>NZ_CP172955.1:0-177500 GCF_050547255.1 Enterococcus sp. AZ079
TTACATAGTCCAATCTTTGGATGACTAATTATAAGAAACTCATTTAGTTTGTAATTGTAGTAAAATTAATGAGTCTTTCCTTTAAAATTTAATACTTTTATTCTATAATTAATTGTTCATTTATTAACTAGATTTATTGATTTTATCATAACCAAAAAAATCATTGAAACGAATAAAAGCAATACTAATTATATTTCGTCTTTGTAATTTTCCAATTTTCGCTCTTTTTTAATAGAAAGGTATACTGAAAAGTACTATTTACTTTAGTTGTCATATTAAGATATTTGACATAGAATTCTCCTTGAATTTCTTTTCCTTTTTGTTGAAAGATAGGGTTAATTAATCCTACAAATTTTAAATTACTATTAATTGGTTGAACTGCTTTGTTTTCAACATAGTACTCAAGTTCCTTTTCTGATGCTGCTGGATATAGGTTGAAAAATGTCTCTAAAAACTCAGTAATTTCTTCCTTTGTTTTGGCATCAATTTCTGAATCGCTTTCTAATTGTTTATCTTCATACTGTGCTTTCTCTGGTTTGCCAACCATAGTAGGCAAACTTATTACTATATGATTCCCATTTTCATCTTCAAAGATTATCACTCGATATGCTGAAGAAATTGATTGTGTCTTTTTTCCTTCTGTAATCTTTTGATCCACTAGAAATGACACGACAAATTCTTCCGAGTGTTTTTCAACATCTAGAATTTTTACAGATTGAACTTCGGAACTCGTGGGAATATCTGCTCGAACCATATCTTGGCTTAAAGAGAAACCTTCTTCTGTAAGGTACTGTTCAAGAGTACTCATTCTTTTTTCAATTGCTTCTTTGTTATTCTTCCACGAAAAATATTCTTTCGCAAAATCCTTTGTAAAATTTTCAACACCAGAAGTATTCACTACTTTCTCTTTTAGAACCACTTTCTCATGAATTGTGTGCTGATCAATGGCAGTGAAGTTTTTGTAGATTCCAAAAGTAAGACTACAAGACAATAAAACCCAAAGGGCAAGCACCATTTTTCGATGCTTGCCCACTGAAATGACTCGTTCTTTCTTCTTTTTTAGGGTCTTTTCCTTTTGACTCCGTTCAATTTTTATCTTCATTATTTTTCCTCTTTTCTCTTATTTGTATCGGCCAGCTCCGATAAGATGCTGCTGCCAATAGCTTTCTGTTAGATTTGTCCAGCCCACTGGATCGCCTGCATGAAACATGCGATTCTCCCCTGCATAAATACCCACATGAGTTACATAAGTACCGGCATCATAGGTTGAATGAAAGAAAATCAAATCACCCGGTTTGGCATCTTTTAAATTAATATGAGTCATAACATCATACTGTTCCTGAGCGACCCGAGGGAGTTTCAAACCAACTTTGGCATAACACCATTGGGTCAAACCACTACAATCAAAACCCGTTTCTGGACTTGAGCCACCAAATACATAGGCCGTTCCTTCATACTTAAAGGCCTCGTCAAAAATTCCTTGGACTGTTTTATCATCAAACTGTGTTGTAGTTAAGTATTGCTTCACCAACAAGCAATAAAACATATTGCCGTAGTTATAGCGCCATCCACCATTTTCCTTAATCGCGATGGGATTAGGGTAATCGACTTTTTGACCGCCCGATTTTTCCTTTGAAAAAGATTCAGCTAAAGCAAAACTATGCTTCTTTCCGTTTTTCGCGACATAATCTAGATACCCGCCACCATAGTTATACGCTTGAATAATACTATCCTGATCGCATCCCAGTTCTTTGGAACGCTTAACCAAAGACGCAAAATAGAGACATCCTTGTTTGATGGATGCCTCGGTACTTAACGAATTTTGTGGTAAGCCTGCCGATTCAGAACTCTGCATGACATCTTCCATTGTGCCACCAGATTCCACTTGAATAATCGCTAAAAGAATCGGGACATATTCTGAGATGCTTGATTCCTTGGCATATTTTTCCACCATTGCACAGTGTTTCAAAACTTCTTCCGAGACATTACTTCCCCCAAGAGAAGCACCTGAACTAATACTTCCTTCACTGTCTTCCCCAAACAACAAGCCCACACATATCAAGATGCCCATAAAAGAGATTGTCAGAAAAGTTAACGAAATAACACCCAATTTTTTCAAGTTCATTTTTTCTCACCTGACCTTGATTTTGGCCGAGGGGTCATTCTTTTTTGTACTTTTTGATTGGTTCGCTTGGGCAGAGTAGACCTCTGTTTCACTTGTTGGAAAGAATTTTTCTTACTTGATGGTTGACTTATTCTTTTGGGAACAATTTCCTGACTAATTAGGTTTCGTTTGATTTCGGGATTCGAATTTCCTTTCACAATTCGCTTTGGTACTTGTTTTTTCGGCGTCTTATCTTTCTGAGGTTGGACCTCTGCATTAATCGGAACATTTTCTCTTCTTTTCCCACGACGATTCCCTATTTCGTTCAATACATTGCGCTTTTCAGCCATTTTTTCATCTCTACGTTGTCGTTGTTTTTCTCGCAACTCTCCTCGATCCGCTTTTTCTTGGACTAGTCCGCGTTTGAATTCTTCTGGTGCTTTTTTCGTTTTTTCGATTCCTTTATGGAGATTGTATTTCAAGTTAGTCGGTGTGCTTCGTACTTGATCCTTTACTTGTTTGGTCTTATCTTTCACCAAAGCTTGGGTATCCAAAACTTTGCCGATTTTTCTCCCAGCTAAATTCATTCGAGACTGTTTCTTATTTTTTGAGATTGGATTTTCCTTAGTCGAATCAGGTGATGTCTCGTTATTGTTAGGTAGCGATGGATTCTTTCGTGGAGAAAAACCAGAAGAATGAAATTTGGACTTTTGTTGATCCTTTGACAACTTATTTCCAACTACTGCACCTCCACCAAAAGCCAGAGTTCGGCCCATATTTCGATTGAGTTGCCGTAATTTACGATTCATTAACATTTGCGGTCTTCGCATCACCCGTCTGGCCATTGACTGACTGTCATTACTCTGGAGGTTGAACATACTCATAATGTCACCCAATTTGAAATAGATACCGGCAAAGGTCACAATTTGTAGAAAAGCTACCATAAAGAAGGGATAGGTCGCCGAAATATTGTAAAACATCGTGGAGATACTAAAAGCAGCTGTAATCACCAAGGTCACTCCCGCTCGCATCATAATCGTATTGAATAAACGAATAATCGCCTTCTTTCCCAAACTCTCATAAGTCGGCAACATGGACAATAAAAAACTAATCGGCAAAAACATCGTAAAGATAATGAAGAGAATTTGGGAGAATAACATAATCCCGGTTAGGAGGAAAACAAAGAAGGAAATCCCAATATTGAACAACACCAAAAAGACCACGGTCCCTAAGCGGTTCATGGTCTTGGTAATACTTAAATTCGCATTGTCATTGTCTTCAATCTCGGCCTTGACCGCTTCTTCCCGATCTTTACCTTTATTTTCATCTGGACTCACGGATAAGATTTTATGGACTCGGTCTTCGCCAATTTCTTCTATATTGGAATCATTAAATTGCAAGAGTAACCAAGGTTGTTGGACTTGAATGGAAAATAAGCTATCCCGAATCAAATCGACACTATCTTTCTCTTGGCTTTCAGAATTCGGTACAACGATCTCGGTCCCAAGGCTAAGAGCCGCTTCACTAACATCTGAGCTAAAGTCATTGATTTTTGTGATATAGGTAGGCGCATAAGCAATGAACGAACCTGAAAGTAGAAAAATCATCACAAAATTAATCACGGCTCGAACTGCTTTGGTAGTTTCTCGTTTGAGTAGACCTGTATACGCCACATAAACTCCTAGAGCTAAAATCATCAATAGTAGAAATCCAAAGTAGAAGCCCGAGGTCTGTAATCCATTTTCGGTAATGCCGGCTAAGGTTTGGATATTCTTCCCAATACTTTCAGCTGTATCCGAAATGAAATCCAATTTATAGGCTTCTTGAACTACATAGCCCGTGGCATTTGATAAGTACAAACTTACGGTCCAAATGAAATTGGTAATGGCATAAAGTCCATACATCACGCTCTTGCCTAAGCCATCCCCCCAATTCCAAGGCAGCCAATCCCACGAACTATCCACATAGAAATCCAACTGATAGTTACCAAGTGAATATTGGGAATATAGATTTCCGGCTTCCACCATATCATCAACCAAACCTGTTGCCTCGGCCACCGTTCCAATCAGACTGAGAAGAAGTAAAATAGCACAGAAACTGATTGCGATCATCCCCACAATCCGAAAAAGTTTCTTTTTCATCCCCTCACTCCGTTCTCTCTTGAACCAGCGGACGAGTATCAAAGGCATGGAAGAGTTCTTCAAATACAGGGTGAACTTGGACTACACCTACTCGACCATACAAATCTTGCATCAAGCATTGGCCGTTTTCCAAATCTCGCAGACGTTTTTGATTGCTTTCATCTTCTTGATCCAATCCAAAAAAATCCAAGGTTTTCTTGATTTCATGAATGTCGGTACTGCGAAAAGCAAACTTCAACCCGATATTATTTTTCAAGCGTTCATCCAGTAAATCGTCACTGTTTTGCGTGACAAAATAAACACCGGCATTCATGGCCCGACCTGCACGCACTAATTTATTCGACAAGGTCTTTCCTTGTGCTACTTGAAGAAATGACCAAGCCTCATCCAGGTCCACAATCTTGAAGATTTCTCTGTTGCTATGGATAAAATCTAAGGCAAAAGTGGAAATGACGATTAGCATCGAAACACTCAGCAACTCCATCGTGGTATATTCTTCAAAAGTAGTTTCTGCATCTGGTAAAACCAAATTCGCTACTTGAATTATATTCAACTGTTTATCTAAACTAATCGATTGGATAATTGAGCCGTCTGAGAAAAGCAAATGGGCAAAATCATAATCGGTAAAGGATTCGATATGATCGGCGATATTTTCCGCGACTGGAGAGTTCTCCTTTCGAAGCTCATTAATGACTTGCAGCAATCCTCGTTGATCACTTTGGGTAACCGTCCGAATGGCTTTGCGCAACACTGGAAACTTCTCCCCATCCCGACTGGAAATTCCTGTTAAAAAAGTCAGGATATCAATCGCTAAACTTTCTGAATCTTTCTTTTTCTTCATAATCACATAAGGATCAAGTAAGCCTTGATTTTCTGGTTTACTAGTCAAGTTGAGAATATTGATTTCATCCGCAATTTCTGGCAAGTTTTCTTTCCAACCACCTCGTTCTCCTTTTGGATCGACAATCACAGCTTGCCCACCAAAAAGAACAGCATAGTAGACCAAGAGATTGTTACTAAAGGACTTTCCGCCACCGAGTGAACCAAGGAACGCAGCAGCCAAAGCATTGGTAACTGAACCCTTGACCCCTTGTGAAGCTAATGCCGGTTTCAGGTAAACATTCCGCCCCGTATCTACATTGTAGCCAAAGTAGATGCCTTCTAATTCCCCTAGCTTTTGAGTAGCCCCAAAACCAAGTCCCGCTAAAAAGTCAGAAGTAACATATTGGATATAATCGTTCATATAGCGTTTGCTTGAGGGTAAGAATTCTTCATGTAGCCCCATCATATCGCCAAAGGGTCGGACTAGTTTTACATTAGTATCATCATAAAAATCGAACACTTCATCACAACGGCGTTTTAATTCATCCACGGATTCCGCACTCACTCGAACTACATAACTTAATTTGTACATCGACTCCTTGGATTGATCCAAGGTAGTTTCCAACTCATTTACTGAATCTAAAGCATCTAAGACATTGGAATTTGTCTCATTATCGGATTGGTAGGCATGGTTGTCTAAATCTTTCAGTTCTTTTTTCTTATTGCGAACAGTGGCAAGAGCTTTTTTATTGGTCACAATCTCCACATTCATTGAAGTATCAATGGGAAAAGTGAATTGTTGTTGCTGGTAATAAAAAAGTTCTGAAGAAGGAAACTCCATCTCCCCTACAATCGTATTGATTGTCAAATAGGCTACATACGATTCATGATTTTCATGTTCCATGCGTAAGTACCGAGGATTTTCTTCAATCAAGCAACGACTAGGACGTAATAAATCATAACGTTTCACCAGAGTTTCTGATTTTAGCTTTTTCTTTGGTAGCTGAAATTCATATTCTTCAAACGGTGTGCCTTTTTCGCCATAAATATGTTCAATTAAATACGTCAGATCACTCGGTGTGACCCGTCTGACTTTGAATCTTCTAGCCAATTTACTTCCCATTAGTTTTTCAAGCTTGGTATATCGGCGAATTTCTTCATTGGATAAGGAAACAAAATCACCCATCAAATGATGGTTCACCCCATAGACAAATTCTTGAAGCCCAGAAAGGAAAGATTTCTTGAGACTCTTTAAATTGACCTCTTCATCTGTTGCAATTAGTTTAAAGCCAATAAAAAAGCGATAATCAATCTGACTATCGCCAATCATAGATACTAATGCATCTGTTTGAAGGTCAATTCGTTGTTTCGCGACTTCTTTGAGTCTGCCTGTAATTTCCTTTTTTGATCGTTCTTGCGTGGCACGAATACTACTTTCTGTGGCAATTTGTAAGGCATGGATCTTGCCTTCACGATTCTGAGCAATCAATTGACGAAAGTTATCGTGCACTTGATACTTCTGTTCAGGCGATAAGAAGGAATAGTTATAAGGCACAAGTTCATAGTAGGCAAAACATTCTCCCTCTTGATTAAAGACAAGATTATTTTCAATATACTTAATCGGGTACATAGTTCACACTCCTTACTAGAGTAATGGGTTCATCCCATCGTTTCTTCTGTTCTTTGACTTTCTTTCCTGCAAAAGTGACCTTAAACCGTAAGTGATAACTGAGAAAGGATCGTAAAAACCCCAGAGGTTTCTTACCATCAAAGGTCTTTTGCGACATGAACCAAGTGACCACCACCGGTATGCCTAAGTATTTTAAAAAGGCCCCCTCTATCATAGATAGCGGAGGCACATGGGCAAAAACGATGACAAACAGCAAGGACAAAACAAACCAAGCCATCTGATTAAAGGTCACAGGAAAAGGTAGCTGAAAGTCATTGATTGCATAAATAACTTTTTCAACTGCCCAGATACTGGTGTAGCTTTTTATTTTTTTCATATCTATCTCCTCAATAAAAAGACATCTAATTAACTGATAACTAGATGTCTTCAAACTTTACTTTTTTTTCTATAATATCCAACAACAAGCTATCAGCTATACAGTCCTCCATATATTTTCTAATAGTTCTCATATTAGAAAGTGAATTTAATTTATTGTTCACCTTGTCAAATATAGCACTTTTATCAATCTTATCCAGGTATTCTTTTTTCATCTTATTACTAGCAGTAATCTCAGAATATACTTTTTCAGAAATATCCTTCTTTTCATCCAAAGTAAAATCTTTAAATTTAATAAATCCATCAAAACGACTCAACAGTGCTCTATCAATATTCTTATCCATATCATCAATTGATAATAAGTTTGAAGTACAGATGATTATTGAATTACTAACATCAACATCAAAATTTTGATCGACATATTTCCCTTCGTCAAACATTTGAAAAAAAGTGGTATGGAAAAAACTTGGGGCAAGAAGGAACTCATCCAACAATATCAAATTTGAAGAACGATTAAGTAGCTTCTTCGAAAAAGAATCCTCAGAATGTGCCGTTGCTTTGTAATACTTTACACTGGACTCACCTCCAAGCATTGTCATCTGCTCCCTAATAATATTATCATTACCATACAACATCCTTGAAAGATACTTGGCAGTCTCTGTTTTTCCAATACCAGGGTTTCCATAAAACATTAAAACTAACGGTTTAGTTGAAGGTCTAATCAACTGTGCCAAAAGTTTCCTACAAATAGATTTTTTTGCATCTTTTTGCCCCAAAATTGATTCATCAAAATTCTCAAAAATAGTTTGTATTTTTTTCTCAGTTATTTTTTTATATTGATATTTCTTTACCGATATCTTTTCTGGATAGCTTTGAATTTTATTGTAGAAAAACATTGGAGGGTTTAGAATCAAAACGTGTTCAACATCAGAAAGTTCAAATATTTTAGCTAATAGATCAAAGTTCTCTAGAACATGTGAATTAGTACCTGAGCAATCTTCAGTTTTAATAACACACACCTTATTGTTATTCAGCGAATTTATTATATCAACTAAATCACTATCAGATTTCCAACTCCTTAGCATCTCACTAAAATGGATTACATCATCAAGTGACTCCAATCGTTTATTAAATTTTTTTACAGGTTCAAAAAACACTTTATATTCTACATTCATCATCAAACACCTGCCATAAGTATATCAATTATTGGAAGTCTCAAATCGGAGTTTTCCCTCCTCTGATCTTCATCAAAATCTTCACTTTTCATTGTTTTAGACTTTTCTTGGATGATATTATCCATCATATGTCCAAATTCCAAATTAGCATCATTTGCCGTTCCAACTTGAATGCCAAAAAGATGTAAATCCATTTTTGTAAAATCTTGTAAAGTATAGTTATTTCTTAATCCCGAGATGTTGAACCTGGTTATCATTTTTTTCCCATTCTGATCTTCACAGATAAATTCATAATAGCCAGATAAAAGATCTAGAGTACGTTCCATTTCTTGAATTTTTATTCCATCGAAATTTGCTTTGTCTTCGGCACTAAGAGTTGACATCTTACTTATATCATCAATCATGTTTAACACTGGAACCAAATTCCTATAATATGCTGGGGAGTCCTTATAAATAAATAACTTTACCTTCGGCAAAGAGAGTATATTAGTCTGATGTGACTCGATAACAGCTTTAAAACTACTAATGATTGTACTAGTAATACGTGTTTCAACAAGATTATTCTTTTTATGTGCAGCATTTCCTGATAACTTAATTTTTGCAAAATCTAGAAATCCTTTTCCTACTGATGCCTCAGCTTCAATAGCTGCAACAGACTCTGAAACCTTTTTAATAACTTGAGATTCATCTCCATCATTATTCAACTCTAAAAAATCCATTATCGCCTGCTCATCAAGATAGACAACTTTGCTAAATAACATTTTTTCAATATTTCCCACTAGAACCCCTCCAAACATACGTTCTTAACACAGTATATCACAGGCTGCTTTCAACTACTATATTCAAAAACCCCTCGACTCGTAACCAAATAGTTTCCTCCAATCTCCAAGTCTCTACCACACGCATCAAAATCAATATACATATTCAAGTGTTCTGGTACTTCGCCAAAGTCACCATTTTCTACAATCAAGAAATATGCTACATCACTCATATCATCACAGTCTGGATAATAGATAATATCATCCACATGCTCTACCATTTCCTCGAAAGAATTGAAGAAAGCGTGTTGAATCTCAGAAGCAACTTCATCAATAGGCGTTCCTTCTAATTCCTCCGCTAATCCACACAACCGATTAATTTCCTCGATTGGCGTATACTCATCAATCTCAAAAGGCAGTTCATAATCATGAATTGCGTACTCTTCATATTCGTCATTTAATCCAATCTGTTCTTTCGCTTCATCAAAATCGACAGGTGGGGTAAACCACGCCCCCACCAACTCCCCTTCATTGTATTTTCTAAGGTTCGCAATATAAACACGCATCTGTTCCATAGTGATTCCCCCTAAGCACCGACAATTCGGTTAAACAAATTGAGTAAGACATCTTTCACTCCAGATGCGTTAAAGACCAGACCTACCGCAATCAAAGCAATGACCAAAAAACCAATCAGTTTGGAAAACTCTCGCTTAAATCCTAAAAATAAACCAATGACCACAATTGCCAGTAAGACTAAGGATTGGGCATTGGTTAAAAACCATTGATATAAATTTTGTCCGAAATTCATCTCATCACTTTCCTTTCTTTTCCATTGCTCGATCCGCCGCTGCACTTGCATGCATCAAGCACATCACAGTAACACCAAGCATACTGCCACCAACTACCAATAACATATCTTTTACAATTCCCACCACAATTCCTTTTTTCATATAATCAAGTTTTCGATTGCCATACTTTGTTGCTCCAAAATCTTTTTGTGCCGGTCTGATAAGCGTGCATTGTTTACCATATCCTGGATATAGGTTGTCTGATTCAAACGATCCAATTCCTTAGCCATCTTCCACGTAGGGGCGACTTGGCGTCCAAGCCAATTCAACGTTCGTTCAATGGTATACGGTTTCGGTTCAGAAGTTAATTGGATCTCTTTCCGATTCCGTCCAATAAAACGACCCCATTGTTCATTCAAGGGCCAATTGGTTCGCCTTTTGCCTTCTACTTTATCCGCAAATCGCAAGTAACGATTGATAATGGAGAACGTGGTACTTTCAATACTACGACCTTTTAACAAATCTTGAATCGCATGATAAGCGCGGTCATTTTTCAGTCGAATCTCAAAGCGATTTTTCGTCTCAGTTTGGTCTAATGGAATCCCTAACTTGATATATTGCTCATAATCTTTTTCATACAAACAAAAGTAAACCTCGCTTTTGAGACTACCGATATATAAAGTATTACCCATACCATCCTTCTCATCGGCTTTCAACAGCTCCCCGGAACGATAACTTTTAAAGGTACGGAACAAGGAAATACATTCTTCCTTCTGACATTTTTTCGTTAACTCAGGAATATCCAATAAGCCCACTCGATCATTGATTGCCAAGTCCAACCGTTTCATCACGCCACCGGCTTTTAGACAATCCTCGAAAAAGTCGTACCAGCTACGCTTTTGAGCGAGTAAAAAAGTTTCAAACTGTCGACAACCACGACCCTTTAATTCCAAAAGGACACCTTTATCTTCTTCATGAGATAACATCACTACAATATCGCCCATGACATATTGTTCTTGATAGGAGTAAAAGGCGTAATCTTCATGAAGCATATACTCAAATTTCAAATGGAGAATTTCTTGAATAATTTTCCGCACATCCGTTGTGGGAAAGCGAATCCTTACATAGTCAAACAGTAACGTTAAAGGTAAATCGGGATTGAAACTTTCCAGTTGATCAAAAATTTTTCTCATGGTCTTTGTAGAGGCGGTTACGCCACCGTTTTCTATCTGATTTAGATATGGGCGACTAAGTCCGCAAGCAGTAGCTAATTTATTTTGCGAAACGCCATATTCGTTGCGTCGGTCTTTTAATAGCCGATAATCTACATTCCGTTGTGCCAAATTCTCACCTCCAAATTCAAAGTGTTAACTTTTTCAAATGAGTTAACACGTATGAAAATCACTTAATATCCTTGATACAACAAGCATTCTTAGTGGATACTTGCTTATTTTTTGTGTTTTTGTACCCCCCTGTTAGATACGGGGGTAAGACATCATGGCCGGCTGCCGCCGTCCATGAACAGCACAGCACCACGGAGGATTTCTGCTTCGAAAATCCCCCGCGGTCAGCGCCTATCAGTGGTTTATTTTATTGTTACTCTGCAGTAATACCCTCAATTTCCAACTCTGTCTTTATCTCAAACAAGTATTGACGGATATCGGGTTCTTTGGTGAGGTCTGCAATCCGTTCAAGTTCCGTGATGACTTAATTCAGATCAATTCGAGCATCGGTTTCTTCTTCCATTACATATGAATCACCAGGGACCTTCACCCCATTTTTTCGAATATCGAAATTGAGTCGGTACAGTTTTTCTTCCAATTCCGGTTCTGACTGAATCTTGCCAATCACCCAGTAGATTTCTCCAATCAACTCATCATAAATCATGTGCTTTTACCTCCTTAAATCTTCTAGCAATATCAAAAATGACCGGAACTGTTACAGAGTTTCCGGCCTGCTTATACAACTGACTATCTGAATTGACTTGAGAAGCTCGATCAAAAGCCCAATCGGGAAATCCTTGAAGTCGCCAGCACTCCCTAGGTGTTAGCTTCCGAATCTGATACTGATCCGTGATGACCGCTTGTTGGTCTCCTGTTAGTAAGGTATGCACACTTTGTTTTCCCAGACGGCCTCGACGACTTGTGGAATTAGGAAAAGCCAGATTCACACTGTCCCCTGGCTTCACCTCTTGATATTCTGTTTTATTTTTCCGAATCATAATCTTCGTTCCCCCTTGCTTCGTTGACAAGGTGGGAGCTGTTCCGGTTACTTCGTAAACTCGATTACCTTGTTCGAAATTTCCCGGTAACATACCCGCTACAGAAATCCTATCCTTAACCGGCAACGCAATTTTGATCCCTTCATTACCGGTTAAGGTTGGCGCTACGCCATCTGAACCATAGACTTGTCCACCCATTCCTCGATTGGAAGGATTGATATTTACCAAGTTTCTGATGTTTTGATCAGATGTTGGAGACGATCCAATGATAGGAAATACTTGTTCGGTACATGCATCTCGAGAATGTCCGATAAGGAAGACCCGCTCGCGGCTTTGGGGAACGTAGGCCTTTGAGTTAAGCACTTGCCATTCCACATCATACCCCAATCCATCCAGCGTTCGGAGGATCGTCTCGAACGTAGCCCCTCCTTCGTGATTGAGCAGTCCCCTGACGTTCTCAAGGAATAGAAACTTAGGTTGGAGAAGAGCGGCGAACCGAGCGATTTCAAAGAATAAAGTACCTCGAGTATCGGAAAATCCTTGCCGCTTTCCCGCAATTGAAAAAGCTTGGCACGGAAATCCGCCGCAAAGGACATCCACTGGTCCGAGGGATCGAACAAACTCGTCTGATACACGTGTGATGTCATGCATTTCCACCTCCTTCCTTGTATCATGGATTGCCTTATAACTTCGCCGAGCAAATTCATCAATTTCACAAAAGCCGATACAGTGGTGACCGGCTTGTTCCATACCTAAGCGAAAGCCACCAATCCCGGCGAATAAATCTAAAAATGTCATAAATCACCTCAAAAAAAGCCCAGGGTTATTGATATTCCTAGGCTACACACTATTATTTTCTCTTTCCGTATGAACGGTTAATCCAACAATGTTGCTAATTTCCTTTAAGAAATCATACCCTTTTGGCACAAGTGGCGTATAAAACTCACTAATCACACTCCCTCCAGTATCCACATAGCCTCGACCTTTGATGCGTTTCATAAAGAAATTTTTATCAACCTCCCCAAACATCATGGAATACCCGAGTTCACTCATACGACCTAAAGCTACGCGAAAGTTGAATTGATCGCGAATCCCGTCTCCTAAATATTTCGCATCTGGTCTTTGACAAGCCAAAATCAGAAAGAAACCAGATTGACGACCTAACATCACGATTTGTTTGAGCTTATTCAAAATCACCGCGCTTTCTTTTGTCGTTAACATCTCCATATAAGCCACGTATTCATCAAAGATTAAAAAGTTGGGCGGAAGTCCGAGATACGCATAATTCTCTCCTGTTTTGTAGTTGGGCATTTCTTTCATTTTCTTGTTACGAGCCATCATGCGTTCGTAAAAGTCTTCCACGCAAGTAGAAATTTCTTCCTTTTGTGAATAGACATGGGGCATTACCGTACCTAAATCGGCGAGGTCCGCATTTTTTGGATCGAGGATAAACAATTCTGCATCTGACTTCAATAGTGCTTCGATAATGGTGAGTAAGAAATAGGTCTTCCCACCACCTGTTCCACCAGCGATTAACATATGAGGTAAAGAATCATACGCCCATACTTGATTTTTCATCAATCGCAGAGTCCCGTTTTCTGCCACTACTTCTTCAATTCCAATTCGATTGGCAATCATATCGTATAACAAGATGTATTCCACATAAGAGTCTTTGAGTTCCTTTTCTACTAACTCACAATACAGTCCGGTTTCTAACTTCTTTTCCAACTTTAAAAGCTGATCCTGATATTTTCCCAGTGAAATTTGAACGCGAATAGAAAGTGAGCCATCTTTCATTCGATAATAAATTTTGGGGAAGTAACTGATAGTGTCTTTGGTTCGACTACTATTTAAATCTTTGAAAAAGCCTTCACTTTGAGTTTGTTTCACTTCATACCAATGGTTTTCTAGAATCATCCGAGCCAACTTTTGTCGATGCCACAGACTTCGCCAATGATCATGAAAAAAATGAATATAAAGTAACATCATAACTCCTGCAAGAGCGAGACTTCCAAGTAGACATGCTAAATCTTTTATAGACCAAACGATTTCAATAGTAGAAAGTGATGGCTTAGAAAGATCAAATTGTCTAAGCTCTTGAAAATAAAAGACGCCCATCCAACCGATGAATAAGGCACTTAGCCAGCCAAGAACAAAGTGATAAACCAAGTGCTGATCTCCTGCCCGTATGCGATGCCCTTTGTACATTTTGATGGTTTCCACCTCCAACCGAAAATTGCCCAATAGGATTTTATTGGGCAATTTCAAAAAGTCATGCTAGTCATTTACTGACACGGGAAGTTGTTTTGTTTCAACCAATTGTGTTAAAAAACCTTCAATAGCATCCGGCATCTCCACACCGACTTCTTCCAAGACAGATTCTGCTTGACGACATAAACTTTCATTTACCTTGACAACCATAAAGAAGGACTCTTCCTCCCCTAACCAATCCAGTACATCAAAGTCTTCTTTGGCATCGTTACCTACTTCCAGTAATCCTTGATGCATAATCAAAAACATTTTTTCATCATAGGTTAATGCTTTCGTGAGTTGTTTCTCCGTTAGCTCACCTTTGCCATATTGATCGAGACAATCTAAAATATGTTCGACATTAATTTCCATACGCTTCACCTATTTCTTTCCTTCATTTTGGTTCGTGGGATTTCCTTGATTCGGTTGTCGTTTCAAGACTAAATCATCTGCCTTAATGAACCAATTGACAGTAGTTCCTTCTCGGAAAACATAATTGGCGACTGTATCCACGATTGGATTGACCAACTCTACCTCTGCATCATAGGCAAACTCGCGTAAGGGCACATTTGCTGGGATACTAACTTGGATCATTCGACCTTGCGCGGAGGATTTCAAATTATAGGTCCGTTCTTTTACCTCGTTACTAATCGTCCCATCCTCGTTTTGTTTCCGTACTTCTCGGCGTAATGCAGAAAAGCGCAGCTTCCCAAATGTTAATACTGAATCTACGACAATACCTTCTGTTAGTCTCATCTTCTTTTCCTCCTATGCTTTCACTAAATCATCGACATACAACACGTAATCAGTAAACCCACGATTCTCAATCTCATACCCTTTGGCAACCAAGTGGGGATTCACGGTTTTTAGCGGTTGGTCTTGATCAAAATCCTTTTCACCGGCTTCCGCAGCTACCACCACCTCAATATCATCGGCTCGCTGTTTACTGGAATACAAATGGTAACTACGACCAATTACTGTAGTATTCCGACCATATCCTTCTGTTAAAATTTCACCTTCACCGGCATAACTTATCTTTCCAAAGGTTTCGGCCATATCTGGCACAACAAATTTCAATTCCATATTTTTTTCCTCTTTTCATTGTTAGTTTTGGATACAAAAATAGCGCGACCACTTTTTTAGGAGGCGGTCGCGCACGTTGCTTCTTCCTATTTACTTGTTTCATCTCATCACCTTAGTTCCGGCGATTCCAGAAATAATAGCCAGCCGTTGCAAAGATCAAGGTAAAGCCAATGAACAGTAGCACATTGGAATTTTTCTCCCCGGTTTGAGGGAATGTCTTCACTGTAGGACTAGATTCTTGAGAGTCACTTGGAACAGTTGGTGTTTCTGGTTGTTCCGGCGTACTTGGTGTGGTTGGCACTTCTTTTGGTGTTAAGGTTTGAGATTTTTCTTTCAAATCTTCATTGTGTTTTCCATTAATATTTCCATCTTTGTCATAGTTAATTTCTTTGAAAGTAAAACTTGTGCCTTCTGGATATTTACTTGTATCTACTTTTTCCGCAAACACGGTTTTAGTAATTTCTTTGTCATTCACTTCGTAATCAATTTTTCCAGAATTCCAAATTTCTTTGTTTGTGCCATCTGGTAATAAGGCGTACAGAATTGTTTCGAAAGCTTCTTTTGAGCCATCTAGTACATCATGAGTAATGGATACATCATCAAACATATCCACCACATCACCATGAGTAAAGGTCTGGGAACCGTCTTCTAGGTGGGCTTTGGTTTGGATGGAAACATGACGTTCCACTGCACAATTGACAGTTTGGGCTTGATTATTCAAACTAGCATCCTTCGCTACTGGCTCATCGCCCGCTTCAAAGGCTTCCTTGTTTTCATACACATAGTTGAATAAGACGATGGTTTTGTCTAAAACTTGTTCCGCGGTTAATTTATGCAGAATTTCCCAAGTTCCTGTTTTCTCTTTGTTCGCCAAGGTAGCCGTTGTTTCGGCAATTACCACTGGTTTGGCTTTTTCATCTTTTTCTTGGGCAGCTTTTGTGGCGTCCACATCAATGGCTTGCGCTACCACATACCAGTCTTCTTTAATTTCATGTAAGTTATAGCTCAATTTATCAATTAGATCGGTCGAATCCAGAGAAGTTAATTCTTTGTCCCCGTCTTTCCAAGTCGCAATGGAAGTCAAGCTATCTTCTTCCTCGGGTAAATCATAAAGCATCAAACGGTTCAAACTAACAGAAAATGCTTTGTTCGTCAGTTTCTCGTAAGGAACGGTCACCGTTTTAATTGGTTGTTTTTGACCTTGTTCGGTAATGGTAAAGACATACTCACTCTTGGCATAATCCTCTTTATTTTCTTTAAAAGTAGAATGGATTTCTAATGGTGTAATCTTTTGAAAACCTTCTGGGGCTTCTACTTCTTCAAGTAAATAATCCCCATAAGGGAGATTTTCAAACTTGCCATAACCATCAAACCCTAATTGCTCGTTATAAGCTGTGGTCGCTTCATCTTCGGCACCTGTGATTTCATTGGTTCCTTCCAATGGCGACACTTTAAAGGTCAGATCATTGAAGCCAGTTTCGGCAGTTCCCGCAGCTGATCCGGCGAATTTGAAGAAATCAAAACCAAAGCGAATCACTTGTTCCTTTGCCGTAACATCTCGAGTAATCACCGTATTTTTTTCGTTATCACCCACCTTTTTGATGGATACAGGATACTTTGTTTCATCAAGGCTATATCCTTCGGGCGCTTTTGTTTCTTGCCAATAATACTCGTTGATAGCTAAATGTTTAACGGCAACTTGGTTCTTTTCGTCTAAAGTCAAAGTGACCGTTTCATCAGAAGCTTTCGTTCCCTTCGCTAACTCTGGTTTAAAAGCCTCACTCCATTTAACAGCTTTTCCATCCTTAGCAGTAAACAAGGTGTATTCAGCACCCTCAAAGACTGCCTTACCTTGTGTTTTATCCCCAGTATCTCTGTCGTCTTTTGTCAGAGTGGTTTCGCCAGTGATTTCTTGGTTTTGCCCTTTGACATTACTCGTAACAAGGGCTACGGTTTGATTGGCATACTTCAATTCGACTTTTACGGGTTTGAAAGTATTCACGAAACCATTAGATGCTTTGGTTTCGGTCACATAATAAGTTCCCAATTCCAACGCATTAGCAATCTCTTTTGGTGTTTCTGCATGACCGTTTTCATCCGTTATCATTTCTTGAACGATTTCACCAGTTGGGCTATCCTTGCGAATGGCAAACGTATTGCCCGCTAAAGAGTAATTATCGTTCCAAAGATCACTCCCTGTTTCAACTCCGGTTTTATCCAGAATAATTTGACCTTTTTCTCGCGTATTTTTTGAAGTCACTGAAATGGTCTCTCCCGCTTTAATCGTAGCGGTCATGGATGTAGTATCAATCGTATAAGGCGCCGGCACTGATTTTTCAGTAATGGTTACCTTTGTACCATGAGGAATCCCATCCAATGTCGCAATGCCTTCTTTATCGGTAGTCACATCTTTTGCAGGTAAAGTTTTTCCAAAGTCTAAATGGAAAACCGTTCGTGGGACAATAGCACCTGATTCTTTATCAACTTTTTTGATCTTTAAAGAACCCTCTGTTTCCACATCAATTTTGACCGTGTAAGTGTTCGGTTTATCAATCGCCCCAGCCATCAGGGTTTGTTGACCAGCCATTTTATAAGCAACCGGTGTTCCCGTACCAGCAGATTTCTTAAGCGTCAACACACCACTTTCTTTTGAATTGGCATTTGGGGTGATTATCAACTGATTGCCATTCACACGATAATCAATGTTTGCGGTATTTTCCACAACCTCATCGAACTCTGACAAATTCAGATTATTTGTATCCGTCACAGTAGTCGATTGCCCTAATACTGTTCTAGCCGTACTATTATGGAAGCTTGGTTTCTTCTGATAATCGGCAATGGCTTGATTGATTTTTTCCTCAATGGCTGCGATATTTACGGCACTACCATCTGATCGTTTGATTGAGTGAAGGGTATACCCATTAACTTCTTGCCAGATCATCTTCTGTGCCACAATATGAGTATCTGCATCTGTACCTACTTTTTTCCATAAAACGGAAACTAATTTGGCTTTATCGGACATATCTGGTAACGGGTTCTTCTCATATCCAGGAGTGAACTCATTGTAAATCGGAACTCCTGGTTCAATACAGAAAATATCTTGTTTCACGCCGTTGTACACTGCATAATGCGGAACAGTGACTTCTGACATTGGACGACCATCACTAAAAGTTCCTTCAACAGCATATTGATGTGCTAAATCTAGTTCTACGGTTACCGTTTGTGGATGGGTAATTTCATCAGCAAAAGCAATCATAGGAGCAATCGCTCCAACAATTGCTTGAACAGTCAAACTCAAAATAGTTAATACACATAATTTCTTTTTGTGTTTTTTATACATGAAATGTTCTCCTTTCAAATTAAGCACAAAAAAATAAGATGCTCGCTTGAACATCTTTGTTTATAAAGTCTTTTTAAAATATTTATTGACCAAATAGAATGTATTTGAGAATGAATGAGCCTAAAAATTTAATCTAAAATACGAAATATACTGCCTTTAAATTAGAACACATTTTAGAACACAAACATTTCAAATTTAATCAAATATAATAAAATATATTTACGGGAAAACCTTTATAAATCAAGGTTTTTCAAACTTATTCAATGATACGAAGAAAAAACCAGGTCTTAAGAAAGCTCGTAAAGCTTCTCAATTTTCAAAACGTTAATCTTTTTATCGAAGATTCGAGACACTCTCTTTTTGGAGAGTGTCTTTTTTCGTATCAAATGGTAAGTTTGAGTAATTTTTCATTATTAATCGGTCCTTTTTACAACCAAATAATTTGATTAATACCTCTAGCATCGATGACCATGATCGAAATTGCTCAGGTGTTATTTATAGCGCATTAATATCTTGTTGAGTAATGGTTTTAATCGGTTGATTCTTCTTTGTCAGGAATTCTTTATTTTCATTTTTCGATGTTATAAGGGTACCTTCTTCTATATTTATAAACTTCATGTCTATACGAACAACAATCTAAAATTATTGTACTATACCATGTTTATATAGACAACACGAGGAGGAAATATAAATGAACGAAAATGAAGGTGATAGAAAAGTGAAAGTGCTAATCAACGATTTATTAGCAGAACGTCAGATGTCTTTAAGAGAACTCGCAAGGTTGTCGGGAATTGAGCCATCAAATTTAAGCAATTTGGCAAATGGAAAAAGACAAAAAATTTATTTAGAACACATTGAAAGGATTGCAGATGCGTTGGACATTGATGATATCTCGAGGATATTAAAGTTGAG
The DNA here is from genome assembly GCF_050547255.1 of Enterococcus sp. AZ079. Classification (NCBI taxonomy): domain Bacteria; kingdom Bacillati; phylum Bacillota; class Bacilli; order Lactobacillales; family Enterococcaceae; genus Enterococcus; species Enterococcus sp. AZ079. Next base: position 19,600 of record NZ_CP172955.1, read on the forward strand.
TAGGAATGTCTAATTTCCCTGACTCATAGCGGGAGTAAGTGGTTTGGCTGATATTCAGTAGTTTAGCAAGTTGTTCTTGATTCAAGTCTTTGTCTTCGCGTAAGTCGCGAATTCTATGATACACAAAATCACCTCATACGATAATATTAATACGGTCAAAGAGATTACAGCATAATAACAAATTGTACACATCGATTACTTTATCCATCAAAAAAACATAAATCATTTCTGTTATTAAATCATTTCCCTCAGATTTGGTCTTGCTTTCCAAAACGGGTTTCTATACAATAGAGGGGAATAGAAACCGAATAAAAAAAGGCACCCCGTATCAGAGTTGGCGCTCCAATACGAGGCCTTGAAAAGTCACGCGAACTGACTAATCAAGTTGCCATAGTCAATACCCTAAGGTATCGACCTGTTTATTGTACCTAATATTCTGTTCTTTTTCTAGTAGGAAAAGCAGATTTTCTGGGATTTTATGCAGGATGCCTTATGCTTATTTCACTATGTCAAAAGGATTGGACAGTCGTCCAATCCTTTTTTTGTGTTTCAAATGGGGAAGTTAAAATAACAGGAGATTGACGCATTCCAATTCTAAAACAGAGTGTCGGCAAGCCTCGGTTTCTATTCGTCTATCAAATAATCAAAAAGTTCTGAGGAGGGATTCACATAGAAAGTGAAGTTGCTTGGAAACTGCCGGAAGGGATTTTTTGGATAAAAGAGGGGATGAAGCAATGAGAAAGAAAGACGAGTGTTGGCTAAAAAAGCGTGTAGCAACTGATGTAGTTTCGACATATAGTTTCGAGCAGTCGGACCAATTGACGGATACGATCAAACGAGAGATGCAGTTATTATTTCCAATGTGCCGCTGTGTGGAAGAGACAAATGCAGAGTTATATTTCAAAAAGGCAACGGATGCGCTGCTTGAGGATGAAGGATTTGAGATCAGTCATGAGCACAATCAGACAGTCGTTTATGCGAACACTAGTAAAGGCTGGTTATATGGCTTCTTTGAACTTTATAAGCATGTGATTCGAACCACTGAGTTGCCAGAAAATCTAAGGTCGATTCCCAATCAAGCCATTCGTATGGTCAATCATTGGGATAATTTTGATGGGACGATCGAACGTGGCTACGCTGGAGAATCGATTTTCTATTCAAACAATCAGTTTCGGCAAGACCATGAAACGGTACGCGACTATGCGCGTTTCTTAGCTTCCATCGGAATGAATGCGGTTTCTATCAATAACGTGAATGTTCGCGGAGATGCCAAATGGTTTATTACGGAACCGTATTTGATTGAGATTAAAAAGATCGCAGATACATTCGCTGCCTATGGGATTCGGACGTTTTTAAGTATCAACTTTGCGGCACCTATATCCGTTGGAGGACTAACGACCGCCGACCCGTTAGCTGAGGAAGTTATTGCATTTTGGCAAAAAACAGCAGATACAATCTATCAGGTGATGCCGGATTTTGGTGGGTTTGTAGTCAAAGCTGATTCTGAAGGGGAACCGGGATCGTTTGTTTACGGGCGTGACCATAATGATGGTGCCAATATGCTGGCACGAGCGTTGCAACCCTACGGAGGGCTACTGATATGGCGCTGCTTTGTTTATGACTGTTTACAGGATTGGCGAGATCGTTCAATTGATCGTGCCAAAGCTGCCTACGACCACTTTATGAAATTAGACGGTACGTTTGAGGAAAATGTTATTTTACAGATCAAAAATGGACCGATTGATTTTCAAGTACGAGAACCCGTGATGCCGCTTTTTGGCGCGTTAAAATACACCAATCAAATGTTGGAATTCCAAGTAACGCAAGAGTATACCGGACAACAAAAGCACATTTGCTGCTTACTACCGATGTGGAAAGATGTGCTAGATTTTGATACGAAGCATCCACTTGAACACGCCACAGTAAAGAAGATTCTACCAGAGCAAAGTCCAAATCCTAAATACTCTGGCGTGGCAGCAGTCGTCAATGTCGGCATGGATGATAATTGGACCGGACACAAGCTAGCGCAAGCGAACCTTTTTAGCTATGGCAGATTGATTTGGAACAATGAATTAAGCACAGAAGCTATCCTTTGCGAATGGATCGATTTGTCCTTTGAGTTAGATGATTCTGCAAAAAAAAGACTACTTGCAATCCTCGCTACGTCCTATCAGACCTATGAAAATTATACTGCCCCGCTAGGTATCGGTTTTATGGTTCGTCCCAATCATCACTATGGGCCTGATGTCGATGGCTACGAATATGATAGATGGGGGACGTATCACTTTGCGGATAGAAAGGGCATTGGCGTCAATCGAACGTTAAAAGACGGCACCGGCTATGTAAGGCAGTATGCGGATGCTTGGTGTGAAACATACGAAAATGTAGAAACTTGCCCAGATGAACTTGTCTTATTTTTCCACCATCTGCCATACGACCATGTCTTACAAAGCGGCAAAACGATCATTCAACACATTTATGACACGCATTTCGAAGGCTATGAAAAAGTAGAGGAATATGTTACCGAGTGGGCTTCCTTACAGGGACAAATCGATGAAGAAAGTTATCAAAACGTCGCCGAACGATTGCAAGAACAAGTTCGTTCTGCTAGAGATTGGCGGGATCAAATCAACACGTATTTTTATCGTAAAAGCGGCATTCCAGATGCACATGGACGTCAAATTTATGCGTAGAAAGAGAATCAAGTGCTAGATTTAAAAGAAGTAATAGCACGTTTAGATCACTAAGAAAAAAGATTTCAATCAGAGGTAAAATTTTTTGTAATATAAGTTAGTTTATCCAACTTACTAAAAAGAATCAGGAGGAAGAGTGATGAAAAAATGGAAAAAACAATTGATAGTGGTAGGTTCTTTGCTTTCGATATCTTTGGTGTTGGCTGGATGCAATGCTGGGAGAAAAAAGACTGAGACAACGGGGAGTGGTGATCGAGTAGAAATCAGCTTTAGTTGGTGGGGAAATGACGATCGCCACCAGGCAACCCAAGAGATGATCGCTCATTTTGAAAAGGAGCATCCTGAAATTGCAGTCAAAGGAGAGCCGAGCGGCTTTGGCGATTTGGATCAAGCCTTCACGACGAGGTATGCTGGCAATACTTTGGCGGATATCACGACTTTACTCTACAATTGGGTGCCGCAATTCGGACAAAATGACGGGTTTTATGATCTTAATACAATCGATAGTTTGGATCTGTCCACCTATGAACCTGATTTTTTGGCATTCGGACAAGTTGATGGAAAGCAGGTTGCCGTTCCTTATGGGGAAAATACTTTAGTTATGTATTTAAACAAATCCGAATATGAAAGACATGGTATTGATGTCACTACGTTGAAGACGTGGGACGATTATGTGGAAGCCGCTAAGAAGTTACCAGAAGGGACCTTTTGTGTCGTATCCCCAACTTGGCGTTTTCCAGTAACCATTTGGTTGCAACAAAAGACTGGAACGTCTGAGTTTGATGAACAAGGAAATATGAATTGGACAGAACAAGACTATTTAGAAGCGATGACTTGGTATAAGGAAATGGCAGATGCTGGGGTCTTCGTTTCAAGACAAGATTATTTAGAAAATGTCGGCTCAGAACCGGTATCCTTAGCCACCAACAAAAAGTGGATTGAAGGACAATATGCGGGCGGTATCGATTGGAATGCCAGTATGTCTTCTAATTATGAAGCATTGAAAGAAGTAGGGGATGAAATGGTCGTCGTTGACTACCCAATCGCAGAAGGCGGCACCGAGGTGAATTTAATGTCAAAACCTTCACTCCTTTTTGCCGTTCGGAAAAATGTTGAACATCCAGAGGAAGTAGGCACATTTCTAAATGAATTTTTAAATGGCGAGGAAGCAAATAAAATTTTGGGTCTTTCCAGAGGGATTCCTGCTTCAAGCAAAGCGATCGAAACGTTGATGGAAGATGGACAATTATCAGGTGTGATGAAAGAAGGATTTGAGTACGCCCAAAGTGTCGCAAAAATCAACCAAACACCGTTCTATGAAGATGGTACCTTAACGACTATTTACACTGCAGAAATGGAAGCTGTCGAATTAGGACGAACGGATTTAGAAACAGCTGCTCGCAACGTCTACACGAAAACAAAAGAACAAGCCGAAAAGCTTGCGAAAGACTATAAATTGCAATAGGCAACTATCCGCATGCTTTATGGGAGTGAATGGCTTTTGTTTGCTTCCATGAAGTATCGTGAATCGTTGTCAAAAAGATTGGAGGGATTTTATGAAAAAGGAAAAAGTGGGCTTGATCTATGTAACCCCTTGGCTGATTGGCTTTTTACTGTTGACCGCTTGGCCGATCTTGTCCTCATTTTATTACTCACTGACCGATTATTCTTTGGCTCGTGTCGGACAGACACCTACATTTTTAGGCATTCAAAATTATGTGAATCTCTTTAAGGATCAAACGTTTCTTGATTCGATGCGGGCGACACTGATTTATACGGTGTTTACTGTGCCTTTTCAACTAGGGTTTGCATTGTTCGTTGCGTTTATTCTGAATTTCAAATTAAAAGCCATCAATTTCTATCGGACGGCGTATTATATTCCCTCGATTCTAGGGGGAAATGTGGCCGTTGGTGTGCTTTGGCGATCAATGTTTCAACCAGAAGGTTTGGTGAATATTTTTCTAGGAACCGTTGGCATCGAGCCAATCAACTGGTTATCGACACCTACAGGCGCAATGGTCGTCTTGATTCTCTTGAAAGTGTGGCAATTTGGTTCCTCAATGTTGATTTTCTTAGCTGCATTGAAGGAAATCCCCCAGGATTTGTATGAGTCCTCGAGTTTGGACGGTGCATCAAGGGTGACCCAGTTTTTCAAAATTACGATTCCTTTGATCACACCAACCATTTTTTTCAACTTAGTGATGCAACTGAACAATGCCTTTCAAGAATTTAACGGTCCTTTTATTGTCACCGGTCGTGGTCCCCTCAATGCCACGTATCTGTCCTCAATGTTTATTTATGATAAAGCATTTAAAGAATTTGATATGGGCTACGCAAGTGCGGCAAGTTGGGTGTTGTTTGCGTTGATTGTTTGTTCAACGGTTCTTCTTTTCACGAGCCAAAAACGATGGGTCTATTATTCTGATGGAGGTGGGAAATAAATGGAGGCAACCCCTGTAGCATCTGCAAAAAAGAAGCACTCGAATAAGCATGGTCAAGCACTGATTCGCTATGTTTTGTTGACGGTCGTTGCACTGATTATGCTGTATCCAATTATTTGGATGGTTGGAGCGTCCTTCAAAACGAACACAGAGATTTTCACATCAATCGGCTTCATTCCTTCAACGATTGATTTCCAAGCATATATTGATGGTTGGAACACCAAGGGCGATTATACGTTCACCTTGTATTTTATCAATACCTTTAAATACGTCATTCCAAAGATTCTTTTTACCGTTGTCTCGGCGACTCTTACAGCCTATGGATTTGCTCGGTTTGACTTTCCATTCAAGAAAATCATGTTCTCGTTGTTAATGGCAACGATGTTTTTACCTCAAGTCGTAACCAGAATCCCCTTGTATCTCTTCTGGAATCGCTTGGATCTATTAGATACGTATGTTCCGTTACTGGCCAATTCATTTTTAGGACAAGAACCCTTCTTCGTGTTCATGATGATCCAGTTTATGCGTTCAATTCCACGGGATCTCGATGAAGCAGCGATCGTTGACGGTTGTTCTTCTTTCGGTGTTCTCTGGCTTGTCCTGATTCCGTCATTAAAACCTGCACTGATTTCTTGTGTGATTTTTCAATTCGTTTGGAGTTTCAGTGATTTCTTAGGTCCATTGATTTATATCACTTCACAAGACAAATTCCCAGTATCTCTTGCGTTGCGGCTCAACGTTGATCCATCTACTAATACCCCATGGAATCAAGTGTTTGCAATGTCGGTGATCTCATTGTTGCCAGCCATCATCTTATTCTTCAGCGCGCAAAAGTATTTTGTCGAAGGTGTCACAAGTTCGGGTATCAAAGGATAGGAGGTAAGTATGAATCCTTTCTTTCACGCTATTTCTGAGTGGACCGTTGCCATTGTCCACTCAGCCTATCGGCTTTTGGTTTATCAACTGTATTTCATCCTGTCGAATAGTTTACTCCTGATGCACTTGTTTTTTCTTCGATTGACTCTGAATAATATTGTCTTCTTTTGGGTACCCCTAGTATTTTTTATTGCAAGTCTGTCCGCTCAATTCGGCTTATTTAACAACCCAGAGCATTTATCGAATAGAAAGAACTATTCTCAGTACTATCGAGAATGCTTGAAGAAAAACTGGGGATTATATTTCTTGTATTCTCTGATTATTCTCTTGATTCTCTTTGGACTGAAAATACTGATATTATATCAACGATCTGTTATGTTTTTGCCATTTGTCCTTACGAGCTGTTTTTTATTAAGCAGTATGCTCTTTGTCTTACTGATCTCAAGCGATTCCCGCGTCACTCAAATCCCATTTAAGAAGAAAATAGAATGGTCATTGCTGATAAGCTACCGTTTGCCTTCAGTCACTGTTTATAATAGTGCATTTATTGGACTGTCGATCTTTTTGATGCAGTATTTTTCTTTGGCGTATCTTTGTTTTCTTAGTGGTGCAATCAATTACGGCGTGTATCGTAATTTGATTCGACGATTTTCACTTGATTTGTTTTTTGAGGAGTGGGGCAACAAGAGCGAACGGCTTGAAATGAATACTAATCAAAAACTGTAGCTTAATTTTAAAAAAAGAGGTGTTTCTATGAAAATAAAAAATCCTGTCTTATCCGGCTTTCACCCTGATCCGTCCATCATCCGAGTAGGAGATACGTACTATCTAGCTAATTCAACGTTCGAATGGTTCCCTGGGATTCGTTTGCACGAATCAAAAGACTTGGTCCATTGGAAACTGCTGGATGCTCCTCTCGATTCAGTAGAGATGCTAGACATGAAGGGAAATCCGTCGTCTGGTGGAATATGGGCACCAGACTTATCATATGCAGACAACAAATTTTGGTTGGTGTTTACCGACGTCAAAGTTGTGGATGGGGCATTTAAGGACATGACCAACTATTTGACTACCGCAACGAACATCCATGGACCGTGGACTACACCGATTCGATTGAATGGCGTTGGCTTTGATCCCTCTCTGTTTCATGATGAGGATGGCAGAAAATACCTCGTGCAACAGACGTGGGATCATCGAGAGTATAAAAATCCTTTCAATGGCATTACACTGACCGAATTTGATGTAGAAACCATGCAGTTGAAACCAGAAACTGCTCGAATGATTTATGAAGGAACGAATGTAGGATTAGTTGAAGGGCCGCATCTATACAAAATAAATGGGCGTTACTATTTATTTGTGGCAGAAGGTGGAACTGTCTTTACCCATCAAGAAGTCGTAGCTAGATCCTCTTCACTGGAAGCTGATTCGTTCGAAACCGATCCTCATGGTCCGTTTCTAACCAATTACGATACGCCTCATTCATACTTGCAAAAGCAAGGACATGGGGCACTTGTGTCTACTCCGTCAGGCGAATGGTACTATGCATCGCTATGTGCAAGACCCTTACATCGAGAAAACGAGTCGGTGACAAATCCTCGCGGATGGTCAACTTTAGGACGTGAGACCGCCATTCAAAAAGTTGAATGGGATTCTGAAGACTGGCCAAGAATCGTTGGTGGACATGGGGGACAAACAAGCGTGGAGGCACCTAAAGATGCAGTACCTACCGAAGTTTTGAGTAGCCGCTCTCATTATGATGACTTTAGTGAGAAGCAGCTAAATAAAAACTGGCAGACCCTTCGTGTACCAATTTCAGCAGAAATGGGCAATGTAGGCGATGGGAAACTAGAAATAATTGGAAAAGGAAGCTTAACAAATCGCCATGATCTTTCAATGATCGCACGCCGTTGGCAAACCTTTTATTTTGATACAATAACAAAAGTAAAATTTGATCCATTTTCTTACCAACAAATGGCAGGACTAACCAATTATTATAATGACCAACACTGGTCCTTCATTTTTATCACTTGGAATGAAGAAAATGGAAAAGTAATTGAAGTAGCTGAAAACAATCAAGGAACCTATACGTCCTACTTAAGAGAAAATGCGATTGCCATTCCAGATGATGTGGATTTTGTCTGGTTCAAAACAAAAGTCCGCAAGCAGACCTATAGATATGCCTACTCCTTTGATGGAGAAACATGGCAAGATTTACCAATCGAATTTGATTCTGCTATTCTCTCGGATGATTATGTATTACAAACTTGCGGCGGCTTCTTCACCGGAGCATTTGTCGGACTAGCAGCGGTTGATTATGCAGGCTATGACACAAAAGCTGTGTTTTGTGAATTTGATTATCGAGAGATGGATGAGGAAGGGCGCAGTTAATTATTATATTGATCTAGAGTAAACTCATTTTTTGTGAGTTTACTCTTTTTCGCTAATTTCTTTCAGTTGGCAGATGAAAAAGTGAATACCCTTAGGTGCTACACTTTTTTTTAATTTTGATTGGCGACCTTAGTTTTCCGATATTCCCCTAAAAAGCTCATCTAACAGCTCCTAACCTTATATACATTTACATATCTAACTCTTATCTTTTCGCTTTTAGTTAGTTAAAAAGCAAAAAATAAATGTGAATCCGAGCTATTTTTAAATAATTAACCAGATAATCTTCCGATTGGAACGATTAAATAGTGAATGATTGGTAGAAAAGAGATTAGAGGATGCGAGTTGTGATAAGTAAACTCATAAAAGAAGAATGCTAGAAAAGTAGAGAAAAAATAGGATTAATGAAATAATCGAGATCCTTATTTTATAACAATTTTCGAAAACCATAAATGAATTGAAGGAAGCTTAGTGTGGGTGAAAGAATAATTACAAAAAAATATTGACTTAAAAAAATGGCTATGGTAATCTATAAACGAAAATAGTGGGAACGTTTCCAAAAAAGTGACTTCGTTAAATTTTTATTTTTTTAAACAAAATGGAAACGTTTCTAAAATGTATTGGGAGGAGATTGAATTGGAAAAGACATTGGGACCAGGTGGTGAGATAAGGGCGGTACAACGGGATAACAAAAATATCTCGAAGTGGAAAAAATTAAAGAAACAGTTGCGGCGTGATAAGTGGATGTACTTTTTGCTCTTACCCGGTATCATCATGACGTTTATCTTTAAGTATGTGCCAATGTACGGTGCTGTGATTGCATTTAAAGACTATAATCCTATGCTAGGAATTTTGGAAAGTTCTTGGGTAGGACTAGATCACTTTAGGGAATTTATCAGTTCACCAAATTTTACACTTTTGCTGAGCAACACATTAAAAATTAGCATTTATGGTTTATTGTTAGGTTTTTTTCCACCAATTATTTTAGCACTGAGCTTGAATCAAATTATCAATAAAAAAATAAAACAGAAAATCCAGTTGATTCTATATGCGCCGAATTTTATCTCAGTAGTTATTATCGTGGGGATGCTGTTTTTGTTCCTATCCGCAAATGGACCTATTAATGGGTTAGTAGAAAAGGTTACGGGGCAACCAATTATGTTCATGTCTAATCCAGCTTATTTCAGAACGATTTATATTTTATCTGGAATTTGGCAAGGAATCGGCTGGTCATCCATTCTTTACACCGCAACACTGGCGGGAGTCAGTACCGATTTATATGAGGCAGCAAATATCGATGGGGCAAATATTTTACAAAAGATTTGGCATATCGATTTGCCTGCATTGAGGCCTGTGATGGTGATCAGCTTCATCTTGGCCGCCGGCGGTATTATGAATGTAGGATATGAAAAAGCCTACTTGATGCAAACTTCAATGAACATCCCTGCCTCAGAAATCATTTCCACTTATGTATACAAAGTCGGCTTGCAATCAGGTGATTATGCCTACTCTGCTGCTGTTGGTCTGTTCAATATGATTATTAATGTCGTTTTATTACTGATTGTCAACAATATAACCAAGCGGCTAAACGATGGTCAAGGCTTGTAATGAAAGGAGAAAATTATGAATAGTGCTTTATCAAAAATCGACCGTCAAATCTTATGGTTGAATCGAGTGATTGTAACTTTTTTAGTCGTCATTACCATTGTTCCGCTGATTTATGTACTGGTAGCTTCTTTTATGGACCCAGCTACTTTGATCAATAAAGGTATAAGCTTCAATCCGAAAGATTGGACAATACAAGGATATCAACGGGTATTTGCAGATGATTCCATTTTACGCGGTTTCGTAAATTCGTTGTTTTACTCTTTTAGCTTCAGCTTATTGACTGTATTTATTACGATGATCACTGCGTATCCTTTATCTCGACCTAACTTGGCTGGGAAAAAGATTATTATGACTTTTTTTGTCATTACAATGTTCGTTGGTGGCGGCTTGATACCTACCTATTTATTGGTAAAGAACTTGGGCATGTTAGATAGTGTATGGGCGATTATCATACCAGGTGCTATAAATGTGTGGAATATTATCTTAGCGCGTACCTATTTTAGTGCTTTGCCAAAAGAACTTTCTGAAGCTGCTACTATCGATGGCGCCAATGACTTGCAAATACTGTTCAAAGTCATGCTTCCATTAGCTAAACCAATTATGTTCGTATTGTTTTTATATGCCTTTGTTGGGCAATGGAACTCATATTTTGATGCCATGATCTATATCAAAGATCCCGACTTACAGCCGTTGCAACTCGTATTAAGAAATATTTTGATCCAAAACCAACCCTCACAAGACATGGTGGGAGCCAATACAGCCATGGCAGAAATGAAACAAATTGCTGAGTTGATCAAATACGCAACGATCGTCATTTCTAGTCTGCCATTAATCATAATGTATCCTTTCTTCCAAAAATATTTTGATAAAGGTGTTTTAGTTGGTTCTGTTAAAGGATAAGTATTGTTCACTATTTGTATGAATAAAAATTATAAAGGAGATTTTAAGATGAAAGCAAAATGGATGCTGCCAATCGTTTTTACTTCCGTACTAATTTTGGGGGCTTGTGGAGGCTCAAAAGAAAAGAGTACATCAAGCCCTGATTATGAACTAGAAAATGTCTCTTTTCCATTGAAAGAAAAAGTATCTTTAAAAATGATGTCTCAAAGTGCCCCTTTGGCTCCCAATGATCCTAATGACAAATTGATTTTCCAACGATTAGAAGAAGAGACCAATCTCCATATTGATTGGACAAACTACAGTAGTGATTTTGCCGAAAAAAGAAATTTGGATATCGCTAGTGGTGATTTACCAGATGCCATCTTCAACGCCGCTGCAGGTGACTATGATTTATTAAACTGGGCGGAAAGTGGTGTTATTGTACCGATTGAAGATTTGATCGAAGATTATATGCCAAATCTGAAGAAAATTTTTGATGAAAACCCCGAATACCGACAAATGTCTACTGCACCTGATGGTCACATTTACTCTATGCCTTGGATTGAAGAATTAGGCGAAGGAAAAGAGTCGATTCATACAGTAAATGGGATGGCTTGGATCAACAAGGAGTGGTTGGATAATTTAGGTCTTGAAATGCCGCAAACCACTGATCAGTTGATGACTGTGTTGGAGGCTTTCAAGACGCAAGATCCAAATGGTAATGGTGAAGCAGATGAAATTCCTTTTAGCTTTATTAACAATGGAGGAAACGAAGACTTAAAATTTTTAATGGGGGCATTCGGTCTAGGTGATAATGATGACCACTTAGTCGTTGATAACGATGGCCAGGTACAATTTACTGCTAACAAAGAAGGGTATAAAGAAGCCATCAAATATTTCAATGAAATGAATAATAAAGGTCTTATTGATAAAGAGGCTTTCGAACAAGATTGGAATACGTATGTTGCCAAAGGGAAAGAACATAAGTATGGCGTGTACTTTACTTGGGATAAAGCAAATATCACGGGTGCAGATGATAGTTATGACGTCTTGCCAGTCTTAGCGGGACCAGATGGAACGAAACACGTTACTCGTACGAATGGCATGGGTTTCTCAAGAGATCGTTTCGTAATTACTAGTGCGAATAAAAACTTGGAACTTACAGCTAGGTGGATAGATAAAATGTATGAACCGTTACAGTCTGTCCAAAATAACTGGGGAACCTACGGTGATGAAGCACAGGCGAATATTTTTGAATTAAAGGATGGTATGTTAAAACATTTGCCTTTAGAGGGGACAGCACCGGGGGAACTAAGACAAAAAACCGAAGCTGGAGGACCATTAGCAGTTCTTGATTCTTATTACGGCACAGTCACGACTATGCCAGATGATGCGAAGTGGCGTTTAGATTTGATGCATGACACGTATTTGCCATATATTACAGAAGACAATATCTATCCACGTGTCTTTTTAGAAAAAGAAGAAACAGATCGATTAGCAAAAATCGAAACGGATATGTGGGATTACATCTATCGCAAAAGAGCAGAGTGGATCACCGGCGGTAAAATCGATGAAGAATGGGAAGAATACCTTGCTGAATTGGAACGTGTAGGTTTGGAAGAATGGATTCAAATAAAACAAACTGGCTATGATAATTTTTTGAAGGGAGCACAATAAGTGTTAGTAGAAGAAACGGCGATTTTGGATAAAGCAAATCGATTTATTGAAATGATGCGAGGAAAAGTTAACCCTCAGTATCGACAAAACTATCATTTTTCCGCACCCATCGGGTGGATAAATGACCCCAATGGGTTTATATATTACAAAGGGCATTACCATCTCTTCTATCAATACTATCCTTACGATAGTCGATGGGGGCCCATGCATTGGGGACATGCGCGCAGTAGTGATTTGGTCCATTGGGAAGATCTACCAGTAGCGTTAGCCCCAGATCAACCTTATGACAGCGGCGGGTGTTTTTCAGGAAGTGCAATTGAAAGAGACGGAAAACTATATTTATTTTATACAGGCTGTCAAGAAATTGATGGTATTAGCCATCAGCATCAATGTTTGGCGGTCTCTGAAGATGGTATTCATTTTAGCAAATACAGTGGTAATCCTGTGGTAGCAGATAAACAATTAGGTGAAAATGGGTTGATACAAGAATTTCGTGACCCTAAAGTAATTGTTCACAACGATGCTTACTATATGGTAGTAGCTACTAAATCTACACAGTCTACTGGTAGAATAGTGATGTTTCAATCATCAGACTTGTATACTTGGCACTTTTACTCTGTGTTACTAGAAGGGACTTCAGAGCAAGGAATAATGTGGGAATGTCCTGATTTATTCCATTTAGACGGACGAGATGTCTTAATCATGTCACCGATACAAATCAAGAAGAACGGACTGGAATATCATAATATCAGTTCTACCATGGCTTGTATTGGTGAGGTAGACTGGGAAACAGGTCAGATGATAGTTGATAATTTCCATGAAATGGATTTTGGAATGGATTTTTATGCACCACAAACAACAACAGATCCTAATGGCGGACGGGTGATGATTGCTTGGATGCAGATGTGGGATCGTACATTGCCTACACATGAGTTAGGCCATCTTTGGGCAGGCTCTATGAGTTTGCCCCGAGAGTTAAGAGTGAAAAAAAATCGATTGGTACAAAAACCCATCTCAACTGTATATAGTCATTTAGTTTATCAACAAGGCAGTGAAAATATCGCAGTGACTGACACATCAGTCGTATTTCGAAACGCACTGTCGGATTCTTCATATTTACATCTAGTCGCAGATTTGGAGAAAGCAGAAGTTTTTACAATTGAATTACTGCGGTCTAAGACGGATTGTCTCAAACTAGCCTATGACACTGCTACACAGGTTTTTGAATTGGATCGTCAGAAACTAGGAAGAGAGCTTACAGGGGCGGAAGAAGACCCTCTGAATGTCCGAAAAGTTGAAGTACCTTTGATTGATAATCAGCTCGTTCTTGAGATTTTTAGAGATACCTCATCAGTTGAAGTCTTTATTAATGGGTTAGAAGTTATGACGGCTACTTTCTATGAGCTGGAAAAAGCTCGAGATATCTTGTTTCATTCGATTGGAGAAAGTCGTATTCAAGCTTTTGAAACAGCGAGTGTGAAATAAATGTTTGATTGCTTAGGCGATGTATCAATTATTTAATAGGTTTTGAAGGATAATGTTTTTAGAAAAGAACAGATAGCTAGATTTCCCATGGTTTTGCTATTAGTATTTTGAAAAAATTAGTAATTTATGACAAAATTCATTATACTAAACTTGTGCAGAAATGTGAGGGATCAACTATGAAAGCAACAATGAAAGATGTCGCAAAATTAGCAGGTGTCGGAGTAGGAACTGTTTCCCGGGTATTGAATAACGGTTCTGTTAAAGCTTCTACTAGAGAAAAAGTTGAAGCAGCAATGACAGAGTTAAACTATCAGCCAGATTTTTATGCCCGGGGGTTAAAGATGAAGCATACGAACACGGTTGCTTTGATTCTACCCACTGTATGGCATCCATTTTTTGGCGAATTTGCCTACCATGTAGAAACAGCATTAGAAAGACAAAACTACAAGCTTTATTTGTGTAACTCCAGTGGGAATAGTGAAAAAGAACAAGAATATATCCAGATGGTCAGTCAAAATAAAGTAGACGGCATCATTGGAATTACTTATTCAGATATCGATGAATACATTTCGAGTAATCTGCCTTTTGTTAGTATTGACCGTTATTTCACTGAAGAGGTGATTTATGTGACCGCTGACAATGCGGCCGGTGGACGTTTGGCTGCAAATGAACTTTATCGCCGAGGATGTCAGAATGTAGCATATATCGGTGGGTACCAAGAAACACCGAATGAAACGAAGAGTCGTCGAAAATATTTTGAGATTGAGTGCCGTCAATTGGGGATTTCCTATAAAGCGTTAGATATGTTAGAACCTTTAGACCATCTCTCAGAACGTGTAACAAATTTTTTGTTAGAGAATCCCGATATCGATGGTATTTTTACGATCAACGATCCAATGGCATTAGCTGTCATTGATATGCTTGAAAAAATAGGGAAAAACGTACCAGAGGATGTCCAAGTTATCGGATTTGATGGTCAAAAGATGACAGAAGGAGATCCTTATCTAGTCTCAACGATTGCCCAACCTACAAAGCAAATGGCGGAAGTGGCAGTGGCAAAATTAATTGCTGTCATTAATGGAGAGACAGTAGAAAAACGTACCGTATTGCCGATTAAATTTGGCGAAGGTGGCACAACGAAACCTTTAGTGAGAAACGATTTTGCTTAGTGCAAATACGTTTCTTTTTTTGAAAATGAGTGAATGAAAGGTGTAGATAAAATGTTATATGGTGGAATAGAAGCTGGTGGAACAAAGTTTGTCTGTGGGATTGGTAATGAACAATTACAAGTGATAGAACGGAAAAGCTTTCCAACCACAACACCAGAAGAAACGATGAAGCAAGTGTTTGATTTCTTTGATAAGTACAAAGGAAATATCGCATCAATTGGTGTAGGAGCATTTGGGCCTATTGATATTCAAATCGAATCAAGAACTTACGGATATATCACCAACACTCCGAAGGTAGCTTGGCAAAATTATCATTTTGTAGGAGCTTTGGAAAACGCCTTGTCGGTTCCCATCTATTGGACTACCGATGTAAATGCTGCTTGTTATGGAGAATATATGGCAGGTTATGGAAAAGGTAAAAATAGTGTTCTGTATTACACCGTTGGTACTGGTGTTGGTGGTGGTGCTGTAGTCGATGGAAAAATAGTCGCAGGTTTCAGTCATCCTGAAATGGGACATATGCTCTTACAACGTCATAATGAAGATCAATTTGAAGGGATCTGTCCTTTTCATCATGATTGTTTGGAAGGGTTAGCCTCAGGACCCGCGATTGAAAAACGCTTTGGAAGAAAAGCCCAAACCATTTCATTTGATCATCCTTATTGGGCGATTGAGGCAGATTATCTTGCTCAGTGTGTGTATAACACAACTTTACTATATGCACCGGAAGTAATAATTTTAGGTGGGGGTGTAATGAAACAGCCACAACTACTCGAGTTGATTCGCCAAGCGTTTAAAGAAAAAATGGGTTCCTATGTGGATACCCCTACTCTCGAAGAATACCTACTAACTCCAATGCTTGCTGACGATGCAGGTTTGATCGGCTGCTTAGCTTTAGCAATAAAGAAGTTGGAACAATAGCAGCATGTTAAAGAACGTGTGAGAGAGTTTTTATAGCAGTTAGGATAGATAAAAAGGTTAACTAAAATGTGAGCTAGAAAAAAGGATGGCTAATAATAGATGTTCATATGTATCTTTTTCGTAATCGAATGTTGCGAATAAGAATTTTTTCTTTCGTTCTATACTATTGTCTAGTTGCCTCAAATTGCTTCTTAATGCTTGGGTTTTGTTTTATCATAGATATTCAGTATAGAAATACACGATGTGAAAATCTATTATTCTTCTCGGTAGTTTATTGCTTCTAGTTGGGATGATTGCGTAGAAACTTAACGTCAGTTAAAGCGCGTCACGAATAGTAGTAACGAGAACTAATGAGACATTAGAATGTTATAAGAAACCCGTCAGAAGAGTCTGCCTGACGGGTTTTATAATTATTAGAAGGCTTGCTATTCCTCACAGCTCCGCAATCTTCCGTACGGTATTGATGGTCCGAATCGTAATCTGTTTACCGACGCTGGTGCCGGCTGTTTTTTTCCACCAATTGGTTTTTTGATAGTCTTTGCGGATGTAGGACCAGAAGACGACGTCTTTGTAAGGGAAAACCTGTTCAAGGTCGGCATTTGGAGCCCCGAGTTTTTCAGATAACACCTCGTAGGTCAGTGAAGGCATCAAAAAGATCAGGTTGTCATAGATGGTTTTATCTTCCGTTCCTGACCAGTCAGGTATATGGGTCAAGCGTTCCTGCAGCTCTGTTTGGCGAATGATATAAATAGCGATATCAAAGGAAAAGTCGTGTTTGACCATTGCTTTAATCATTTCGGCAAGGGCTTGTGGATCATACCCTTCACTGGAAAAAATCACATTGCCGCTATTCAAATAAGTGACCACATCTCTAAACCCTAGTTCTTCAAAACCGGCTTTCAATTCTTTCATAGAAATTTTGTTCTTTCCACCGACATTGATGCCTCTTAATAAAGCGATGTATCGTTGCATGGCTAGACCCTCCTTTAAAACGCTTCTTTTAGCTGATTATAGAATGGATGGAGCGGAAGCACAATCCTGGCTTCTCAGCTACCCAAAATACGTGAGCGAGAAGCGATTAATGCAAGCTTATTGGTGGAGTGGCTGTGGCGTACGTATTTTTGCACTGCTGATTAGTAAAAACGAAGAAACAGCCTATAGATGGTAATACCCCTCACAAATTTGCTAAAGCAAGCGAATTTGTGAGGGGCACTTAAAGTTGTTTTCTCTATTTCTGGTTTCATTGTTAATCCACCGCAATCTTCACAGACACTGTCTGTACGGGGACATCATAAAAGGGATCTTCTCGTCGGCCTAAAAAGTCTTGGGCTTGCTGAGGGAAGAGGGCGTACATCAGCACGTCTTCTTCGCTTTTGGCATACTCAGCGATTTCTTCCTTGAAGGCTGGCAATTGCGGTGCCAGTAGATCAGCTGGTCTGACAGTGATCACTTCAGCATCTCCGATAATTGTTTCTTTGATTTCGTCGCTGATGGGTGCTGGCGATTGTCCATAAAGTCCTTTGACGTAATCTTTGATCTCACTTGGGACAAGTTTGTAGCGTTCTCCTGAAATCACATTCATCAAGGCTTGAGTGCCGACCATTTGCGACAATGGGGTCACTAGCGGTGGATAGCCCAAGTCCGCTCTGACTTTTGGTACTTCTGCTAGGACTTCTTCATACTTGTCTTGCAATCCTTGTTCCGTCAATTGGCTGAGTAGGTTCGACAACATGCCGCCAGGTACTTGATAGATCAAGGTTTTGGGTTCGATGTCTTTGACTTTTGGATTCAGCAGCCCTTCTTCACGGAAACGATCACGAACGGGATTGAAATGTTCTGCAATCTCAGCGACTTTCTGCAAATCAAGTCCAGTAGCAAAGCCGCAATCTTCTAAGGCGATCGCCACAGATTCGGTCGCTGGCTGACTGGTGCCGCCAGCAAAAGAGGAGATGGCAGTATCAATGATGTCTGCGCCAGCTTCCGCAACTTTCAAGTAAGTCATCTCAGCAATGCCGCTGGTGGCATGGGTATGGACTTCCAGCGGCAGATCGACCGCGTCTTTGATTCGGCTGACCAACTCGTAGCCGGTTTGCGGCGTCAAAACGCCTGCCATATCTTTGATACAGATAGAATCTGCGCCGAGGTCTGCCATTTTGTTGGCAAGGTCAACGAAGTAATCCACGGTATGGATCTGGCTAGTAGTATAAGAGATCGCCGTTTGACAGTGTCCACCGGCTGCTTTTGTGGCACGGATGGCAGTTTCCAAATTGCGGACATCATTTAAAGCATCAAACAAACGAAGAATGTCGATGCCGTTTTCGACCGATTTGGTCACAAAGTCAGCAACGACGTCATCGGCATAGTTTTTGTAGCCTAAGAGATTTTGTCCCCGTAAGAGCATTTGCAGTTTGGTCTTTTTCACTTCTTTGCGGATTGCGCGCAATCTTTCCCATGGGTCTTCATTTAAAAAACGCAGGCAAGCATCGAAGGTCGCGCCGCCCCACATTTCAAGGGCATGATAGCCTGCTTGATCCATGGTTTTTAAAATCGGCAGCATATCGCTGGTAGGCATTCGCGTGGCGATCAGACTTTGTTGGCCGTCCCGCAAGACGGTTTCGGTAAATTGGATTTTTTTCATTCTTTCACTCTTTCCTGAATGATTTTACGGATCTGCTGCTGCATGTCTGCTACGCTATGGGTTCTAGAACGGCCACAAACTTTGGCGTCTTGTTCACAGATGTAGCAGCTTCTTGCAGGCAGTCCAATTTCGGTGCGGCTGATAGGTAAAAGCTGGTCTTGGGTTTTGGTTAAGACATCCAGATCCACCAACCGGCCGTAAGGATGATTGGTCTCAATCTGAACCATCATTCGTTTTAGTTCATAAGGATCTGTGGGCAGTACGAGATAATATTCTGGTCCGGTCTCCAAACTGCGGTAGAGGTTTGCCAGTGGAATTAGTTCCTTGACGACCTCTTCGATTTCCGTAATGAGTTCTTCAAAAACTGCGGTCAATGGGGCAGAATTTTTCACGGGACCAGGAATATTCATGGTGGCAACAAGTAATGCCGCTTTTTCATCTGCAGCGAGAAGCTCCCGTTGAAGGGAGCTTCTATTTTCTCGCGCCTGCAGCATGTCGGTTAGCGTCACAGGGGTTCCTGAAAATAGGGCATCAGACATTTTTGACCACATCAATGATCGTGCCATCGCGGTATTCGATCAAAGCGACGGTTTTTTCCCCGTACTTGATTGGTTCGGGTTGACCCACGATACTGTAGGCTTTTTCTTTTAGCTCTTCAATGGTGTATTGGGGAATATCCAATGCTTCAAAATGGCTGATCAGGTCTTTGCGAGCAGGATTGATGGCGATCCCGATTTCTGTGACAACGACATCAATGCTGGCGCCTGGCGTGACGATCGTGTTGACGGTATCGACGATCGTTGGGATCCGTCCCCGCACGAGAGGAGCGATCACTAAGCTCATTTTGCACGCCATACTGGTATCTGAGTGGCCGCCAGAAGCACCGCGGATCACACCGTCAGAACCGGTGATGACATTGATGTTGAAATTCGTGTCGACTTCCAATGCGGAAAGAATGGCGGTATCCAATTGATTGATAAACGCCCCTTTGCTTAACGGTGAGGCATACATATTGGCATCGATCTCGTAATGATTGGCGTTTTTCCCTAGCGATTGTGCGGAAGGATGATCGAAGTCTTGGACATCGATCAGTTTTTCCACTAATCCTTCTTCTAACAGTTCCACCATGGCATTGGTAATGCCGCCAAGGGCAAAGCTAGCTTTGATCTCATCTTTGATCATTGCTTCGCGTAAAAAACGAGAAACAGCTAATGCGGCACCACCTGTTCCAGTTTGGAAGGAGAAGCCTTGTTGGTAATAAGGCGAGCTGGTGATGACCTTGGCTGCATACTCAGCAATCAGCAATTCTTTTGGATTTTTGGTAAAGCGGGTCGCGCCTTTTGCGATCCCTGCAGGATCACCGATGGCGTCGACTTCCACGACATAATCGACATCCGTTTGGGGAATGCTGATTGGGGTATTTGGAAACGGCACAAGGGTGTCGGTGATGATCACGACTTGGTCGGCGTATTTTGCATCGACCATCGCATAGCCCAATGAGCCGCAGGTTGCTTTTCCTACAGTACCATTAGCATTGCCATACGCATCTGAGCTAGGCGCTCCTAAGAAAGCGACATCGATGTGGATATCGCCGGCGGCAATCGCACGAGCCCGACCGCCATGAGAACGGATAATGACTGGGGCATCCATAATGCCTTCGGAGATTGCGGCACCGACTTTGTCCCGCAGACCGCTGGAGGTGATATTGGTCACGACCCCAGATTTGATATGTCCGATCAATGGTTCATGGACATTGGCGATGGAACTAGGGGCAATCGCAAGATTCTTGATGCCCATTTTTGCGATCTCGTCCAAAACGAGATTCATGATAAAGTCCCCTTCGCGAAAATGATGGTGGAAGGAGATCGTCATGCCGTCCGTTAGCCCTGTTTTTTCAATGGCTTCACGAATACTGCCCACGACCTTGCTCTTGCCTGGCAGGACTGGCTCGATCTTGCGACTCGCTTCTTTGTAGGCATGGATATTGGCTGTTTCATTTTCAAAGACCCCGTATTGGTTGGCATAGCATTCAGGGATGTCTTTTCCTGCTTTGTTTAACACCATAATTACACTTCCTCCTCGGTAATCAATTTCGCTGCTTTGGCAAGGGCGATCACGCGTTCCGCTCGCTCAACGATTGGTTTATCGACCATTTTGCCATTCAAGGAGATAACACCAGAGCCTTTGCTTTCGGCTTCGCGAATGGCCCAGATCACTTCTTTGGCCTGTTGGATCTCGGCTTTTGAAGGCGCATAGATCCCATTGACTAGGGGAATCTGCCGTGGATTGATCACTGATTTTCCGTCAAAACCAAGTTGCTTGATGCGAGTCGTTTCAGCAATAAAGCCATCTGTGTCATTGATATCAGAAAAGACGGTATCGATAGCGGCGATCCCCGCAGCTCTAGCTGCATGCAAGATCATACTGCGGGCAAACAACAATTCTTGCCCATCTGGGTAGCGACGGGTTTTCATATTGGTGACATAATCTTCTGCCCCTAAAGCGATCCCGATCAAACGATCGGAAGCTGTAGCGATGTCTCGGGCATTTAAAACGCCTTCGGCAGACTCGATGGCAGCCATCATTTTGGTGGTTCCTACAGGCAGATCGTTTTCTTCTTCTACTTGTGTGATCACAGCGGCAACGTCAATGATGTCTTGGGCGGTTTCGGTTTTCGGTAGACGAATGACGTTGACCCCCGCTAGGACCATCGCTTCGATATCAAGGGCACCCACCGTGTCGAGGCCGTTGATGCGTACGACGGTTTCGATGGCAGAATAGTCAAAGGTTTTTAAGGCAAAATGCACCAGTGTCCGAGCGGAGTCTTTTTCATTCAAGGAGACCGCATCTTCTAAATCAAACATAACGGAATCGGCGCCATACAATGGTGCATCCCGTAGCATGGCAGCATTGGCTCCTGGTACAAACATCATCGTTCTTCTTAAACGTTCCATGTGTCGATCTCCTTCCAAGCATACTGTTCTTGTTCGGCGGCCCGATGAACGGCGGTCAGAGTTCGGGCTTTGATGGTACAGTCCAATGCGCCTTTATCGGTGGCAGTGATTTTGGCCTGTGTCACGCCTAGATGGTTCAGCGTCTCAAGGATGACGGCGCGAATTTGTTTGCCGAATTGTTTTTCGACACTGCTATCGAGGGTCAGCTCGATGGTTTGGGTTGTGGTAGGCTCGATCGCGATTAAGATATCACTGGATTCAACAGAGCCAGCAACCGCACTTTTTTTGATTTCCACTTATTATCACCTCTAAATATAGTTATGCTGCATTAAAAATGAGAACGTTGTTTCTGGTAAAAATTGCTGCAAGGAAAGTAAATCTTTTTCTGCAATCGCTTTCCGGACTTTTGTAGCCGAAACGGTTGATTGGTTGATCTTCAGACGGTCGATCACGATCAGTTCAAGCTCGGGTGAAAAAACGGCAGCCATTGCCTCGTTGTAGAGTTGGGTCACGGGCGAGTAAGGCTCTGAGCCTACAAAACGCGTAGTGATCGTCAACAGCGGGGCAATTTTTTCTTTGAAGAGGGTTGCATCAAAGGCGGCTTGTTTTTTGGCGATCGCCTCAGGTGCTTGCTCTTTCAAGAAATAACTGGGAAAGACCGCCGAAGAGACGAGATAGTTGTTGGTCGTCAGCACCGTTACATTTGGCAGATGAGCCACACCATCCGTCACCATCTGCAGCCGTTCGCTGGCAGAAAATTGCGAGCGGTCTTCTGATAAAACGAACACATAAACCTGTTCTTTTTGACTCGCAGCCGTTTCGACTAAGTACAAATGTCCTTTAGTAAAAGGATTAGCGTTCATGACGATCGCGCCGTTGTTTTGTCCAATTCGCTGCCGTTGCAGCTGTTGGGCATAGCTTTCAAAAGAAGGAACGCCTTGTTCCATGAACAAGATGTCTTGTGCTGCCAGCACTTCACGAAACCCGAGGGATTCAAAAAACAGGCGGTTTTTCGGTGCTGTATAGACGAAGGACTTGGTGAAGCCTTCGTCTTTGATATGATCGCTAAGGTGCGAAATCAATTGCGTCAACAGCTGTTCGGAGCGTCTTTTTTCACAGACCACTACATACTTGATGATATTGGTATAGCAAGAAGCAGTAGCAATCAAGGTTTGCTGGTCAAAAATGCCAACGGTATAGGCTACCTCTTCACCGACGGCTAAGCCAGCACGGGTGATCAATTTTTGCCATTGCAAAAAGACTTCTGGATCTTTTTGCAGCCAGATTCTTTTCAGGGTATACATACAATGCCTTCTTTATTTTTTTACTGGGAAGAGCTTCGACAAAAGCAAGGATGCGAAGTAGATGATCAGGATCACGACAAAGACGCCGCCCCAACCGAATAACAACAATTCAAATGAAGTCAGTAAATCTTGACTCATAGTTTTCCTCTCCTTTCTAGTGACCTAAGCAATCAGTGCCAGCAGTAAGCCACCGGCGATGACCGAAGCAATCTGTCCTGAAACGTTGGCACCGGCTGCATGCATCAAAATAAAGTTTTGCGGATCTTCATCTGTCGCCATTTTTTGGATGACCCGACTAGACATTGGAAACGCAGAGATACCAGCGGCACCGATCATTGGATTGATTTTTTCTTTACGGAACAAGTTCAGCACTTTCGCAAACAACACGCCGCCGACCGAGTCCATCACGAAGGCAACCAGCCCTAAACCAATAACCATCAATGTATCGACTTGTAAGAATTCTTCATATTGCATTTTCACAGAAATTGATAAACCTAGGAGGATACTAATGATATTCACTAGTTCATTTTGAGCAGTGATGGACAAACGATCCAAGACACCACATTCCCGCAAGAGATTCCCGAACATCAAAAATCCAACCAGTGGCAATGAAACAGGCGCAATCAACCCTGCTACGATCGAGATCACGATCGGGAACAAAATTTTGGCCGTTTGCGAAACTTCGCCGGCACGATACGACATACGAATTTTTCGTTCATGCTTGGTCGTCACTGCTTTGATGGCAACCGGTTGAATGATCGGTACTAGCGCCATGTAAGAGTAAGCTGCTACCATGATCGCACCCATATATTTCGAGTTCAGCGTATTTGCGACAAAAATCGAAGTCGGACCGTCAGCAGCGCCGATGATCCCGATGGAAGCTGCGTCGTTTAAATCAAAACCAAGCAACACGGCAACGATGATCGTAAAGAAGATCCCGAATTGCGCAGCAGCGCCAAACAACAAAAGAAATGGATTTTGCAGCAAGGGACCAAAATCGATCATCGCGCCAATCCCGATAAACAAAAGCAAGGGGAACAATTCAGTTGAGATCCCCATATCAAACAATACTTGGAACGGGCCAGCTTCTCCGCCAGCACTTAACACACCTGAGTTCGGGAAGTTCACTAACAACGTGCCCAATCCCATGGGTACTAATAAGGTCGGTTCATATTCTTTCTTGATCCCCAAATACATTAATAGACCACCGATGAACATCATAACGATCCGTCCCGGCTCCGATCCTAACCCGACTACACCTTCAATTAACGTTTCCACTACGTCACTTCCTTTTCAATAAATTAGCCGATCGTAATCAGCAGTTCTCCTGGGTTGACCATGTCGCCCGCATTGACTGCAATCGCAACCACGGTTCCTGCTTTTGGTGCCACGATCTCATTTTCCATCTTCATGGCTTCTAAAATCATCAACGACTGATTTTCTTGTACAGTATCACCTACATTGACCAAGAGACGTAAAATCGTTCCCGGCATCGGAGAATGAATCGGCTCGCCATCAGCAGGAAGCGTAGCTGGCGCTGGCTGCGGTGCTACTTCTGGTTCTGGTGTGCTGACTGCCTCTGGTTGAGCAGGTACCGCTGCGGGAGCCGGTGTTGGCACTGCTGGGGCAGGAGCGATAGGTTGCGGCGCACCGATTTCTTCCATTTCGACAAGGTATTCTTGCCCATCGATCGCTATTTTAAATTTACGTAACATGTTTTTCCCTCACTTGTTTTCATTTTTTTTGGCTATTTTTTTGATTGTGAACTGAGAATCAGGCAGCTCTCCTGCGGCAATACTGGCAGCAATCAGGGCGACTCGCCTAAAATCAGGATTACGCTTCTCAATTCTTCGAATGACAAACTGACTTTCAGGGTAACATTCAGCCCCTAGTGCGGCGGCTATCAGACTGACTAATGGATAATCTTCTGCAGGCGCTGGCTGATAGCTCGACACTTCTTGCCAATCAGACGCGGGTGGATCCGTTATCATTTCCTGTGGCTTCAAAGGGGAGCTGACAGCCGCATCAGGTTCATCATGCGTTTTTTTGAACAATCTTTTAATAAGATTCATGGGTTTCTCCTTTCTCAATGATTCGTTCCCTTTCATTATAGAAACTCCCGTTCAATCAGCGAGATTTATTTCGGCTAAAAATTGTTTTTTCAGTGTTCCTTTTTTTAAAAAAGAGCGAAAAACCGAGATAAACGTTGATTTATCAAGGTTTTTATTGCGTTAATATTCTGTTAAGAACTTTTTAAACGAAAAATAAGATTTGAAAAGAGAAATTGTTTTTTTGCTGTTCTTTTTTTAAACGGGTCTTTTTTTCTATTTCTTGATTGTTTATTCTTAGACGTGTAAAGCATTCAATAACATTATTTCCTTTAATAAAAGAAAAAGATTCACAAACTAGTGACGCTTGTCGCTAACAAATTACGGGCCTGTAATTTTTTTAAAATGTTTTTTGATAACGCTTACACATTTCGATGCATGAAAGGAAGAAGAAAATGTTCTTAACGATTTTATCCTATGCTATGATTATTGTCTTCATGTTCGTCATCATGAAGAAAAAAATGTCACCCTTTACATCCTTAGTAATTATCCCATTACTATTTACCCTCGTTGCGATGGTTGCTGGTGTTTCAGAAAAAGGCAATATCGGTGATTTTGTCCTTGAGGGAATCTCCACCACAGCCAACACAGGGATCATGTTGCTGTTTGCGATTTTGTACTTTTCGATTATGTTGGATGCGGGATTGTTTGATCCAATCACGAAAAAAATGATTTATTTTGCTAAAGGCGATCCGATGAAAGTCTTGATGGCAACGGCAGTCGTTGCCGCTGCAGTCTCTTTGAACGGTGATGGAACGACCACGACCTTGATCTGTTGTTCTGCGTTTATTCCCATCTATAAGAAGTTGAATATGAAAATGATGAACCTTGGTGTCTTGATCATTTTGCAAAATACCATCATGAACTTGTTGCCATGGGGCGGACCAACTGCTCGGGCAATGGCCGTGCTGGAAGTCGATGCGGATATTCTTTCTTATCTGCTGCCAGGAATGATCTTGTCTTTGCTCTATGTGGTTTTCTTTGTGGCTCGCAGAATGGGGATCCAAGAACGGAAACGTTTAGGGGTTACCGAGCTGACGAATGATGAGATTTTAGAAATGACAACTGTGACTGATCCTGATACATTAGCGATCCGCCGTCCGAAAAACTTTGTCTTCAACGGTATCTTAACAATCGTCTTGATTGGCTGGTTAGTAGCAAGCTCCTTTATCTCTAGTATCGCTTTACCGCCAATCTTGTTATTCCTTGTAGGTACGTGTATTGCATTGATGGTCAACTACCCAATCTTGAAAGACCAGTCGTCACGGATCGGTGCCAACGGCGGCGACGCTGTGCAAGTCGTAATTTTAGTTTTTGCAGCAGGCGTCTTCATGGGCTTGTTCCAAGGCTCAGGGATGGCAACGGCTTTGGCGAATAGCTTCACGCAAATCATCCCTAAACAATTGGCTGGTTTCTGGGGATTAGTCATTGCCCTGATTTCTGCACCTGGGACCTTCTTTATTTCCAATGACGGATTTTACTTTGGGGTCCTGCCAGTCTTAGCAGAAGCAGGTCGTTCGTATGGTTTTACCAATATGCAGATGGCCTTGGCGTCCTTAATGGGCCAAGCGTTCCACTTGTTAAGTCCATTGGTTGCCTTCATCTACTTGCTGTTGCGCTTGACGGGCTTAGATATGGGGCAATGGCAAAAAGAAGCGGCGAAATACGCACTGGGGATTTTCGTGATCTTCGTCGTTACGATCGTGCTATTAGGTCACATGCCGTTTTATATTCCACAGTAATTTCATACAGAAACTATCGAGCAGGCTGCCATTTTGCTCGGTAGTTTTCCTTGTTTATCGATAAACTTATTTTTTTCCAAAAATCTCATTTGTTTTTAGTATGATAGGAGTAAATCATGAATCCAATTATTGATGCAGTAAATAAAAATCTGGATCTGACCAAAAATAAACCATTAAAAGATTTGATCTATGAAGCATTCAAAAAAACCATCATTTTAGGAGATATTCCCGCAGGCTCTCGCATCAATGAGAAAGAATTTTCCGATACGCTAAATATCAGCCGAACCCCGATTCGTTACGCCATGACTCAGCTCGTGGCTGAAAAACTGGTGGAGCATGTGCCAAAAATCGGCATCGTCGTAAAAGGGATCAGTATCAAAGATGCTTATGAGATTTACGATATCCGCAAATCATTGGATACGTTAGCGACCATCAAAGCGATGGACTTGATGACTGAGGAAGATTTCCAGGAGATGCGCTGCTTGTTAGAACATGGCGAACAGCTGAATCGTGAGGATGATGTGGATGGGGTCTTGAAAAACTTTTCGGACTTCAATGCGTTTATTTACGAAAAAAGTCAAATGCTGCGGTTAAAAAGTATCGTGCTAGATCTGCAAGCGTACCTCGTGTATTTTCGTGACATTGCGATTCGCTCTTCTAGAAGAAGGGATGCGGCATTGGCGGAACATTGGCTGATTTATCGCGGCATGAGAACCAATGACACGGAACAGATCACGTTGTTGACCCATGAACATTTGGATCACTCCCTGCAATTTATTCTTGCTGAAATGGAGCGAAGAAAAATTGACTGATTCCCGTCTTTTTATCGCCAGCAGCTATGCAGTCAATGCGCTGCATTATGAGGTAGCGTTAGCACCCAAGCCTGGTTTAGTAGATCCTTGCTCCTCTGGTGCGCATCAGGACATGAATGTGTTTACCTTTATCAACAGTATCACTTGTTTGGCGCCTTTTTTTCAGCGCTATAGCCAAGCGGGCTTTGCCCATACAGGCTCGCTGATCCAGCTGTTTGACCAGTTACGTGGGATCGGTCAAGAAGCAGAAACAGCGATGCTTCGGGCAACCAAAGGCATCAATACCCACAAAGGGGCGAACTTTTCCTTTGCAGTTTTGTTGGGGGCGACAGGAGTCTATTATCAACAAAATGGCAAGGCGGAGCTGATGGCTGAAGATACCAATCAGATCCTGCAGCTTGCCGCTGATATCTGCCAGCATTTGGTCAAGCAAGACCTGCAGCAAATCACCCACAAAGACCAATTGTCTTATGGGGAAAAAAATTATTTGACCTACGGCACGATGGGGATTCGTGGAGAAGCTGCAGCTGGGTATCCAACGGTCAAAAAACTGCTGGAGTACTTGCGGCAGCAACCGCAAAAAACCTCCGTTTCCTTGTTGCGCGGGTTAGTCTATCTAATGAGTGAAACCGAAGACAGCAACCTCGTCCATCGAGGAGGTTACGAGGCGATGAAGACGGTACAGCAGGAGATGCAAAAAATTCACCAAGCCAATCTGTCAGATACAGACTTGCTTCGTGAATTAACGATCTATGATCAAGTATTGATTGCACGCCATTTGAGTCCCGGCGGCTCGGCGGATCTTTTAGCCTTGGCGCTTTATTTCTTGCAGCTAGAAGGCGTCTCCTTCTGGTAAAAAGGTATAGCCGATCCCCCAAACGGTTTTTAAAAAGCGGGCGTGCTTCGGCTCATCTTCAATTTTGTTTCGCAGATGATTGATAAAAACCATCACGGTATTGGCATCGAATTGGCCATCTTGCCAGACATTGCTGTAAATCTGTTCTTTCGAGAACACTTGATCTGGATTTTCCATGAAAAAGCGCATCAGCATGATTTCTTTTGAAGACAACTTGATGGGCTGATCATTTTTGAAAAACTGATAGCGTTTTTGGTCAAAACGAAACATGCCGCTGCACAGATCGCCTTCCGGTTTGGCGATCCCTTTTTCTCGCAGCACGTTGCGGCGATCAAGAATCGAAACGATTTGTGCTTTTAAGAGTGCCGGTGAAAAAGGCTTCGTAATGTAGTGATCGGCGCCAATCTCATAGCCGTTGATCATGTCTTTTTCGTCACTTTTTCCGCTCAAAAAAACGATCGGCACCGTGGGGTTTTCTTCCCGAATCAGTTGTGCCAAATGATAGCCGTCATTTTCATGCTCTAAACTGATATCCAGTAAAAAAAGATCAAAGCTGACACGAAAGTTGATCGCAATCGTTTTTTCAACGGAATCGGTCTGGTAGATCAAAATACCCGTCGACTGTAAAGATTTCCAAATCAGCCGCCGAATGGCAGGGTCATCATCAACGATTAAAATTTTTTCATCTCGCAAAATATCCGCCTCCTGTATCAATAGTATTATAGTAAATATGAAAGGGGTTTACAATGAAACCGCCATCAAAGTTTTGGCTGTATTTAAGTGTGGTCGCTACCTTATTCATTACACTGATTGGACTTATTTTTACCTTTACAAGTTATAAAAGCGCACAAAGACAAGCTGAAACCGTCGGGTTGCGGCAGTTGGAAACGGTCAATCAAGCGGCGATCAAGCTGATCAGCCGCAGTATCGAATCGTACCACATGGCTCTTACCAATTATGCCGATGACCACCTCGAAGGCGCCGCCTTGGCTGATTTGCAGCGCCCCTTAACGTTACCAGTGATCAATTCTGCGAACAATGCCATGGTCGGATTGTTTTTGATCGACCAACAAGGTCAGGTCATCGCCCAAAATACCGCAACGGCGGTCAATAAACCAGAAGACCCGCCGGTGCAAGAATTGTTATTCAAAGACCCATCCTTAGACAAAGTATTGGCAGGACGGCAGGTACAAAATGGGCAAGTCTATTTTGATGGCAAGCAGGCCTATCTAAATGTGTATCAGTCCTTAACCCTTGACGACAAAGAAGCGATTCTTGTGATGCCTTTGAATCTACAGCGCATGTACCATCATGAATTTACCACCGATCGCAATGTCTCCGGCTATACGATGGTCAAAAACGCCGAGATGCGGATCGTTATGCACCCATCGGACGAACAAATTGGTTTTTCCATCGTTGAAAGCCGCAAAAAAGAATTTCCAGAGCTGGATTTCACCGATCTTGAGCGCTTGGAGCAAGAACAAATCGACAATGAAGCAGGCACCTCCGTCTATTATTCTTATTGGTGGAACGAAGAAACACTGCAAAAAGTGCTGAAATTGGCTGCTTATCAATGGATCACCATCGGCGACAGTCGGCTGATCGTCGCTAGCAATGCCGATTTTTTGGAGCAAAGCGGTCTCTTTTTACAAGACAACTTAATTTTGATCGGCCTACTAGGTTTGTTGTTTGTCATTATGATTTTATTGACGATCCTGATCAAAAACTACATGAAACGCAATCAAGCCTATGTCGAAAACCAAGCATTGAAAGAACGACAACGGCTGTTAAAAGAAAAGCACGAGATCGAAAAAAACATTTTGCAAGAATCAAAACTGGAAACCATTGGCTTATTAACGACCTCGATCGTCCATGACCTAAACAACTTTTTGACGCCCATGATTGGTCATCTACAATTACTGATCGAGGAAAACCAACACGATGAAGTCTTGGTGGAGGACTTGCAAGAAGTCTGCAAAGCAGCAGAAAAAGGCAAAGAGTTATCTAGCAATGTGCTGCGTTTTTCGAAACTCGAAAGTGCCGATAAAACTGTGCAGTCGATCGCTACTACCTTGACAGAAGCCATCGATACTATGCGTGCGCTGCTGCCAAAAGCCTTTTCCCTTACGTATGATATCCAAGAAGTAGGATATGCCGTCTACGAGAAGATCGATCTGCAAGTCATCATTTACAATTTGTTGATGAATGTGTACCAAGCAAATGCCGATTGCAGCATTCGCTTGAGCCGCACTTCGACAGAAAGCGCCACCTTTCTGTTTCGTAAGCAAGCTTTCTCCGCGCAACAGGAGTTTGCTTTGATCGAAATCGCCGACAACGGTTCCGGCATACCAGAAGCGATCCAAGAAAAAATCTTTACCCGCTTTTTCACGACCAAGAGTGCCACTGGCGGTACTGGTCTAGGACTCTTCACTGTCTCTTCGATCGTGGAAAAAAACGATTGGCTGATTGATGTTACAAGTACACCTAAAGGAACCACCTTTTATATTGGTATCCCTCTAACTGATCCCGAAAAAGCCGCTGAAACCAACTGATCCAATGGGATGGTTTCAGTGGTCTTTTTCCTGGGTATGTTGGAAGGCATTGATTTTTTGCAGGACTAGCAAGACGAGTACCAAAACAAAGATCGCTAAAGCAAAAAATAGGGCATCGTTCGCCATACCTTGCGTCAACAATAACTCGCGCAAAATCGCAGTAATGCTGATCAGAATCAAGTAACGGACGGGAATGTGATGTCCATCCTTCATATACCGCAGCAACATCAAAATGATTTCTAATAAAATGAATAACGTGGCAATTTCTTCAATCAAAAAGGACAGGTGAGGCGCTTCACTTAAGGGAAAGAGCGTCGTGCTGATCATAAAAATCGCTTTTCCCATAAAAATCAAGATGACAACGACTAAGATCGCCAACATGCTATCAATGCAAATACTGATCACTCGCTCGAACATTCGGGTCAATTTTTCCATTCGCCACTCCATTTCTGCTTTTTCTTTTATTATACAAAAGAAGGCGTAGGACAAAGGGAAAAGAACAGAGAAAGAACAATCGCGGCCATATCTTTTTGACCGCAAGCTTAACGGTCCTTCTATGGGCATGTCTTTTGTGATAGCTTTCAATAGCAGAAAGTAGCGAGGAAAATATAATATCTTTTTTTGGTAAAATTAGAATAAGATGAGAATGGATAGTTAAAATATACACAAATTATTACGAGACACTTAGTTTCTTTTTTTGTTACAATGGTTAAATAAAATAGAACACTGTTGAAATGTTGCTTAAACAATGTTTTTATCGCTATCGAATAGAAAAATAGTCCGATCGCAAGATGTTTATCATTGTTAATAAAGTAACAAGTTGGGCGGAGTTCGCAAGAAAAATGCTGCTTTTCTTATCGTATATGACGGGGATCAATGAGGAGAAAAGAGCAAGAAAAACGGAGGGAAACAAATGAAAAAAAGTGGATGGTCAAAATGGGTGATTGGGGCAGCCTCATTATTGTTGCTTAGTGCATGTGGCGCCGATGGCGGAACAAAAGCCAGCAGCAGTGCGGCAAGCTCTTCTTCAGAAAGTGAAGTCACTTCAGGTGCTTCCCAACAAGAGTATACCGATCCAGCAGAGTTAAAAGATCAATATGATATCGTCATCGTTGGTGCTGGCGGTGCAGGGATGGCAGCAGCCTTGTCGGCTAAAGATGCTGGAATGAATCCAGTCATTTTAGAAAAAATGCCGATCGCAGGCGGAAATACCTTGAAATCTTCTGGCGGAATGAACGCATCAGAAACCAAGTTCCAAGAAGCCCAAGGCATTGAAGATTCCAATGAACTATTTTTTGAAGATACCCTAAAAGGTGGTAAAGGAACCAACGATCAAGAATTGCTGCATTATTTAGTGGACAACTCTGCTTCAGCAATTGATTGGTTGGATTCAATGGGGATCACTTTAGACAATATCAGCTATAGCGGTGGTGCCAGTGTAAAACGGATCCATCGTCCTCACGACGGTTCAGCAGTCGGTACGTACTTGGTGGATGGTTTGTTGAGAAACATTCATGAGCAAGAAATTCCTTTATTTGTAAATGCTGATGTGACAAAAATCAATGAAACAGACGGAAAAGTCACTGGCGTCAACGTAAAAATCAATGGCGAAGAAAAAGAAATCGCTGGTGATGCGGTCGTTGTTACTACGGGTGGTTTTGGCTCAAACAAAGAACTGATCGAAAAATACCGTCCAGATCTGAAAGGCTATGTCAGCACGACTTCTGAAGGAAGTACAGGCGATGGTATCAAGATGATCGAAGAATTAGGCGGCGCAACGGTTGATATGGACCAAATCCAAGTCCATCCAACAGTAGTTCAAGATACAGGCATGTTGATCAGTGAAACCGTTCGTGGAGAAGGCGCCATCTTGGTGAACCAACAAGGAGAACGTTTCTACAATGAATTAGAAACCCGCGACAATGTTTCAGCTGCTATCACGGATCTGCCAGAAAGCTATGCCTACTTGATTTTTGACAATGCGTTAGCAGGTAGAGCCAAACAAGTCGATTACTACAAAGAACAAGGCGTAGTGGTAGAAGCCGACACCATCGAAGCCTTAGCTGAAAAAATCGATGTCGATCCAGCAACCTTGAAGAAAACCTTAGATACATGGAACCAAGCAGTGGCAGACAAAGCCGACAAAGATTTCGGTCGTGAAACGGCGATGGACTATGATCTGACGGAAGGGCCATTCTATGCGATTCAAATCGCACCTGGGATCCACCATACAATGGGCGGCGTCAAAATCAATACGAAGACCCAAGTATTGAAAGAAGATGGCACACCAATCACTGGCTTGTATGCAGCAGGTGAAGTGACCGGCGGTATCCACGGACAAAATCGAATCGGCGGCAATGCTGTAGCCGACATTATGGTCTTTGGTCGCCAAGCAGGCGCGCAATCCTCTGACTATGTGAAAGAAAACGGGAAATAAGCGGCTGCTTTTTCCTAAAAAAGATCGTATATAAAAAAAGAAACTTGGAACGAATCCTCTTAAGCGATTAGGAGGAGAATCGTTTCAAGTTTTTTGTATTTCTCACTGAAAGGACGGGAAACTAGTCATTATAATCTTATAATGATTTGATAATTTATAATTCACATATAAACAAAATGTTTTTGTCAGTAGGATTTGCTTTTCAATGAATCGGAATCAAGGAATAAACGGATAGGATTGGTTTATTCGATGATAAAAAATTTTAGGAGGCAGAGTATGAAAAACGCATTGGTAAAATGGTCGGTCGGGGTGGCAATCTTACTTGGAGGGACCTTGTTCTTCACGGGGAAACAAGTATTTGCTCATGGTTATGTGGAATCACCGGTCAGTCGGGGCTATCAAGGGTCTTTGGATCGCAATACGTTAGGGTGGAGCGCTGCGTTTGAGAAATATGGCAATGTCATTTCAAACCCACAATCATTGGAAACCAAAAAAGGCTTTCCAGAAGTAGGACCAGTAGATGGTCGCATCGCTTCAGCAGATGGTGGACTCGGGCAAATCGGGGATTTTGTTCTTGATGAACAAGGAACCAATCGTTGGACCAAACAAGACATCAATCAAGGACCATTGCGGGTCAATTGGCATTATACAGCGCCGCATAAGACCACAAAATGGCATTACTATATCACGAAACCAGGATGGGATCAAAACGCGCCACTTTCAAGAGATAGCTTGGAATTGATCGCTACTGTGAATCACGATGGTTCGGCTGCCAGCAATAGTCCAAGCCATACCATTACCATTCCAGAAAATCGTCTCGGTTACCATGTCATTTTAGCGGTCTGGGATGTTGCCGATACGCCAAATGCCTTTTATAACGTGATTGACGTTAACGTTTCTGGTTCAACGGTCATTCCCGAAAAACCAGCAGCACCAGCAAATGTTCGTTCAGAACGAGTGACTAGCAGCACGGTGGCTTTAGCATGGAACGGTCAAACCGATGCGAAAGAATACAACGTGTATCGTGATGGTGCCTTAGTGGCAACCACTACTGAGCCAACCTTTACCGACACGCAATTAAAAGCCAACACAACCTATAGCTATCAAGTAGAAGCAGTCGGCTTTACGGCGTTAGTTTCAGAAAAAAGTGCTGCAGTGAAAGTGACTACCTCAGCAGACAATCAAGTCGAAACCCCTTCGACACCAGGCAACCTACACCAAATGAGCGTGACAGACAGCAGCGTGTCCTTAATGTGGCAAGCATCGACTCATACAAATGGGATCGCTGGATATGACGTTTACCGCAATGGCATCAAAATCGCTACAGCCACAGGAACAACCTATGAAGACACGAATCTAGCAGCGGACACGACCTACAATTACCAAATCAAAGCAATCAGTAAAACGGGCGAACAATCCGCTTTTAGTAACCAGCTGAGCGTGAAAACCAATGCCAATGAAGAAACGGAAACACCTGGAGGCGGGGAGTCAGAATACCGTGTGTGGAAACTAGGTACTTTCTCTGCACCAGAAGTGTATACAAGTGGTGAAATCGTGAGCCATAAAGGCAGCAACTATATCGTGATCAACACCCACTCAAATTACGGGGACACCACTTGGTCTCCTGATCAAGCATCAACCTTGTTTCAGAAGCTGTAACCCTTGAATGAATCAGTAAAGCAAGAGCAGTGCGGAGGCACTGCTCTTTTTGGCTCTTTTATGAGTGAATGGCTGAATCTTTGTTCGATTCGTGCGTCCAATTGGACGAAATCGTTTGAGGAGTGCAAAGAGTGCTGCTATGCATCATGCGTAGCAGCACCTGTTTTTTGTTCTTGATCAAGAATAGAAGAAACGGATCAAGATCCCACCTAAAATCAGCACGATCGCACCGCA
The DNA here is from genome assembly GCF_050547255.1 of Enterococcus sp. AZ079. Taxonomy (NCBI): domain Bacteria; kingdom Bacillati; phylum Bacillota; class Bacilli; order Lactobacillales; family Enterococcaceae; genus Enterococcus; species Enterococcus sp. AZ079. The sequence continues at coordinate 55,030 of NZ_CP172955.1, forward strand.
TAAACGGTTGGCCATTTGGGCAAAAGCAATCATTTCCATTCTATCAGAGGCAGACAATACAGCGATATTGCCTGTTCCCCCCATGGAGTTGTTGATCATACCAGCGCCAATTGCGGTTTCAACGGGGTACATCCCCAATACCATCCCGAAGAACCAGCTGGCAGCCCCCATAGATACGACACTGGTTAGGCAAAGCACGACAAATTGCCAAGTAAAGGCAGAGGCCAATGTTGACAGATCAATCAATGCCAAACCAATCCCCGCCAAGACCGCGTGGGTCAAATTCGTCATCACAACATTGTTGAACATCACCACAGAATCTTCGAGTTTCTTAGGGACAATGTTCAAGGCTTTTAGAATAAAGACAATCACGATCATAAAGGCATACTCGTGAATTTTAGGGAAAAAGTCGCTTAAAATCGCACCAACGACCAACAGTGAGAAGGAAAAGAGCATCCCGACCCCGATTTGTTGGGCATCAAGTGTTATTTTTGGTTTTTCTAATTCTTCTTTGGTGGCATTGATCAGTGTGCCATGGCCATTGTATTTGGTTTTAGCAAAGGCCTTTGCGATAAATAAAGCACCAATAATGGCAAGAATATTCCCGAAAGTAACAGCTGGTGCTAATTGAGAAAAGATGGCGGCTTGATTACCGTTTGCCAAGCCATCAGCATAAATTTGTGAAAGTGGGGTGATTCCCGCACCCATCCCACCAGACATCATTGGTAGAGACACATACATCACCGAATCAGCAAAGCCATTGCCTAGCAGCATACCGACAAGGCCGACGGAGAAAAAGCCTACTGCCATGGTGATCAAAGCAACAGGAATGAATTTCGTAGAAGCTTTCACCAACAAATTGCGGTTCATACCTAAAATCGAGCCGCAAATCAAAGCGGCAATATAGAAATCAAGAAAGCCAAAACCGCCCCCCATGAAGTCACTGACCGCGTCAATGACTTTCGTGGGTACGAGATGGAAGGAGGCTAAAAGAGTGGCACCAAGCAGGGTAAAAACTGACCCACCGCCAAGATAAGAATTCATGATCGGGAGTTTTTCCCCAATGAAATACAGCAGGTGTCCTAAGGCAACCAGTAAAATGGTAATCCCAACCATATTTAATGGCAACTTGTCTAAGGCAATCGCACTGAATATGACAACCATGAAAAAGAGATACAAGGGAAGACTAATTCCCGAAATCGTCATCGTTTTTAATTTATTCATTTTTCAGACCTTCCTAGTATGTTGGATACCATTTAAGATTTTGGACAGCTTTTGCCATATCGGTTTCTTGCGCTTGGGCTAACCCTTGTTCTTTGGCTTTGTTGGCAACTGCTTCAGCCACTTTGATAGAAACGTCCGCAACGTATTCAAATGGTGGAAGAACAGGTGCACCAGGTTGGCTCAAATCAACCAAACCACTTAATGAGTGAGCAGCGGCACCAATCATTTCGTCGGTCAAGAGAGAGGCTTCTGAAGCCAACATACCTAACCCTAGACCAGGATAGATCAAGGCGTTGTTTGCTTGACCGATTTGGTAGTCGACCCCTTTGTATTGGATCGTTCCTGAAGGGACACCGGTTGCCACAAAGGCTTTTCCATCAGACCATTCGATTACTTGTTCAGCCGTTGCTTCTAATTTTTTGGTTGGATTCGAGATAGGGAAAATCACTGGACGAGCTGTGTTTTCACACATCGCTTCCACAACTTCTTTGGTAAAGGCACCGGCATTGGTTGAAGTACCGACCAAAATCGTTGGTTTTGCGACTTTAATGACATTGATCAATTGCGTCATATCGCCAGCATTGGCAAAGTCAGCCCGTTTTTTGGCAAATGGTTTTTGTGCAGGAGTCAAATCGGACATATCATCGAACAAAAGCCCTTGTTTGTCAACCATAAAGAAATGATTGTAGGCTTCTTCTTCTGAAAGACCTTCGCTGACCATTTCGGCATGGACACGGCTGGCAATCCCGGCACCAGCGGAACCACCGCCATAACATAAGTAGACTTGATCCGTTAATTTTTCACCTGTAATATCTAATGCGCCGAAGATACCGCCCAGCACAACGATTCCCGTTCCTTGGATATCATCATTGAAAGTTGGAATCGATTGTTTGTATTTGTCCAAAATCGTTGCAGCATTTGAACGGCCAAAGTCTTCCCAATGCAAGTAAAGTTTAGGGAACAATGATTCTGCCGTTTGAACAAATTGATCGATGAATTGGTAGTAGGCATCACCGTAGACACGTTCTTGACGATTGCCTAGATACAAATGATCCTCTAACAATTCTTTACGGTTGGTCCCAGCATCGATCACGATTGGTAAAACAGAAGCAGGGTCGATCCCAGCAGCTGCTGTATAAATCATCAATTTACCGACAGAAATATCGACACCTTGGACACCCCAGTCACCAATCCCAAGAATCCCTTCAGCATCTGTGGCTACGATCAAGCGAATGTCCCGATCGCCAGCGGCATTTTTCAACGTTTCTTCGATGTTTTCTGGATGATTGATATCTAAGTATGCTGCATATTGAGGATCAACGAATAGGCGGCTATAATTTTCAATGGTGTCAGCAATCGTTGGATCGTAGACGATCGGATTGAATTCAACGATATGTTGGTTGAACAAATAGTAGAACAATGTCCGATTGGTATTAAAGATCTCCATTAAAAAGTGACGTTTTTCAATGTCGGATTCTTTGGTGACATATTGTAAATAGGCTTGTTCTGCTTGTTCTTCGATCGTTTGTACGTGAGGGGGCAATAAACCGATCAACCCTAGTTCTTTTCGTTCTTCTTGCGTAAACGCGGTTCCTTTGTTTAAAAATGGGTTATTTAAAATGTCATGTGCTTTCATTATGTTCCTCCAATGGATATATTTTGAGTACTCGTTCATTTCCATTAGCTACTTTAATCCTCGGACAGAATTATAGTCAACTATCGGTGGTATAATAAAAATTATTTATAACAAAACCGATGCGAGCTTGAATCGGCTAAGGGAGAAATCAGACGATGAACATACGAGATTTAGAATACTTTAACGCTTTGGCAGAGATGCTTTCTTTTACGCAAGTGGCGCATAAATTTGCTGTCAGTCAACCAACCGTCAGCTACGCTATCAAACGCTTGGAAGAGCATTATGGCTGTGATTTGATCGCTCGAGAAGCCTCTCATCGCTCCATCTCATTGACGACAGAGGGGGAAATTTTGAAGGCTCATGCACAGTATATCTTAGATGAATTTGTGACCTTGGACCGAGCCATCGACCATGCTAAAAACAACCGGACCCACATCGGTTTGCCACCGATCATTCGTTCCAAACTCTTTTCAAAACTCTTAGATGAGAAAGAGATCATCCGCTTTATTTCGAAATTTCACTTGGTATCTGGGGGATCCAATGAATTGCTTTCAAAACTATTATCGGGAAAAATCGATTTTAGCTTGCTGGGCAGTGTCAATCCCCTCGTCCACCCGAATCTGCAGGTGAAGTTGCTGCACCAGCAAGAGTTTTTTATCTTTGTGTCAAAAGAAAACCCATTGGCAGGAAAAAAGGAAATCTCATTCGAGGAAGCTGCCGAATATCCCTTTATCCTATTGGAAAAAGGCTATACCCACATGCGTGCCTTTCAGAATTTAAGTGAGAAATCAAAGAAGAAGCCAGAAGTCCCCTTTTATTTTTCAGACGTCCAGACGATTGGCCAGCTGGTCAGTTCCAATATCGGCATTACCTTGATGACGGAATTTCCCGTGTTTCAAGAAATGGAAGGCTTAGTGAAAATACCATTGGTCCCTGAAGATAAGGAAATCTTTTATATTCAATATGCCTATTTAAAGAGTGCGATGTTGAATCAAGAAGTCCAGAAGTTGATTAGGATCTTGGATGAGCTGTCTTGGGAGGATGAAGGGTGAGGAATGGGGATTTCTTGATGTAAGGGCAGAGAAAAAATGGACGTTTGGGGAGGGGTAACCGTCCTAACTTGGAGAAGTATTTGGTTCACTAATGGTGTTTCAGAATCAGGGAGAACTACTACCAGTATCAAAAGAGGACTTTGGTTTGACACTTATTATTATACATGGAGTTACAGAGTTTGGTAAGAAATCTAATACTACTTTATTCCTTCTATTGCAAACAGAAGGAATTTTTCTTTTTTAGAAAAAATGATCGTCTTGTCTACAAATACGACAGATAAAAAAATAGAAACCCTGAAAACAATTTTTGCTCAAGATACCATAATTTCAGCTGTTAGACATATCATAAAGTTAAGCACTGAAAGAAACTATAGAATTTAGCTGAATTTATATATAATGCTATTTTTAAACCGAATCGTTTCATAAATAGTGTGTTTTATAAATTTATTGAATAAACTTATTTGTATTTTGTTATTGACTTTTAATGTTTTTTATATGATATCGTTTTATTATGAAATAATGAATAAAATATAATGTGCAAGGAGGAAATAATGGAAATGATTAGTGTTGCTAAAAAAAGTATCAAAGGATTATTTTTAGTTGGTGTTGTATCATTAGGTATTATTGCGTATCAACCCAATTCCGCTGTAGCGTCAGAAGCTACGTCTGAGTTTTCTGGTGGCTGGATAGAAGGAGAAGGGGAGTTTGGAAACAAACCAACAAATGCAAACTCTTTAGTTTCAGCAAGAGCAAAAGATTTCTATCATAATAGTGGGAACAAGAATGTTACTACCCGACAAAAAACTGGATGGGCTGAGACTTACTGGCGTAATGTTTACCACTATTCTCGTGTGCAGCTAAAAGCCCCTATACTTAAAGATGTACGTGTAGATTCGGGAAGAAAATACGGGCAAGCTTATTCATATGCTGAAGCAACAGGGGTTCGAGATCTAGTAACTTATACTTACTGGGGAAGCTGATTGCTAAAAAAATCTAATGTTCGAATTAGGATACCCAACTCTTGAAGTTGGGTATATTTATTTAGGCCGATTAATTCAATAAGCGCCAAAGGTTATGCTAACATTAGGAAAGAGAAAAGAGGGAATTTTTTGAAAAGAACACTTTTTTTCGTAACAAATCTAATTTTTCTGATTGCAACACTCATAAATGCTTTTTCCTTTTTTTATTTTTTTTATCAAAGTAATTTAGACTTTGTTTCCAATAATTTTACGTCTAAAGAGTCAGTACGTCTTATTGTTAATAATAATCTATCTTCCGAAACATGGGGAAATTTGCTAGGTGATCAAAAGAAAATGCTTGTTGTAAAAAATTTAGAAAGTAATTTTTACTATAAAGCAATCTATACTAACTACGACTGGTATCTTCCACTTTCTGAGGGGAGAAACTTTGTTAAAGAAGATTTCTATGATGGGAAGAACAGAGCGATTGTCGGAAAAGAATTGGCTTCTAAAAATAAAAACAATGTAAATATTGAAGGAAAAAATTACGAAGTCATTGGCGTATTAGACGGATCCTATTCAAAAAATTTAAACAAAACGGCTTTAATTAACATTGATTCACTGGAAGGAACTCAAACTCAAGGTGTTTATCAAATTAACTCAAATGAATCAGCGATGGAAAAAGTAAAAAAACATTTGATCAATGATATTTCCGCCATTACGTATTCCGATGATACCAAAATATATAATGCGAAAAATACAGAAGGCAATAATAATTTGTTGCGCTATTCTTTTCAAATACTCTGCTTGTTAGGGGTAGGAATTTGTATATTTTTCTATCTTACTTTATCTCAATCTACAAATTATTTAAAAAAAATTATAGGGATATCTAGAAATACGGTTCTTATAGAAGAGATAAAACAGTTATTAGCTGTATGGTTGGTTGAGAGTGTTCTAGTTTTAACTATTCTATATTTTCCTTTTAAAAAATATATTTATGATTCGATACATTCATTTACAACTAATTATATATCTTCTCAGTTTCTTATCATATGTAGTGCAGCTACCCTATTTATTCTTCTTTTCTTGAGAAATTGGAGGAAGCTTGATGAAATTTAGTAATTATCTGTCAGAGATTTTTGAATCTGTTAAACGAAAAAAACATTTGTTATTTTTCTACAGTTTGTTTTTGTTGTTTTCATTTCTAACACTTTCAGTTTCTAATATTATGTCACAAGAAAATAGTAATGAAGAGAAAAGGATCTCCACTGGAGATACTAAAACGTTCAAGTTAGTTGATAATCTAATTGGAGAAGACGAAGAGAACTTTTTAAAAAATCTTCAGAGTGTAAATTACCTCTCGTCTATGTATAACGAATTATTGGGAAGCACAATAGGAGAATACCAAGTGATTGGAAGCCAAGGTATAAACTATTTAGAGGAAAACAATTTGGATACTCAGTTTATTGATAACTATGAACATATTGTTAATGTTATTGATAATATGAGTAGTGATGAAATTCCATATAAATCACTGCAAATAAACAATAAGGTGCTTCAACGTTTTAAACTTAGGTTATCACAAGGAAATTTGTTCTCACAAGAGGATTATCAATACAATGACAATAAAATTTCGGTGATATTAGGAGACAATTATTCAGAATACTTTTCTGTTGGAGACAAAATTCAAATTTCTTATTTATTTAAGAATTTCGAAGCTAAAGTAATCGGTTTTGTTGAAAAAGGGGAAAGAATTGTTTTTAATGAGTATGATGATTATGTATTAGATGATCGTATTATTCTTCCTTTCATCGAAAAGGCTCCCCAACAACTAAATAAAGAAGATTTTTCATTTTTTCAAAAACATTTTTTAAACGGAATTAATGGATACTATCAGGTACCTGATTCTTTATCGCAAGAACAAATGTATAAATTCGTGAATGAACTTTCTCAGCCTTACCAAGTTGGTACAATTGATTTGATAGGAGAATCAGGATTTCATCTATCTTCTATTCTATATACGATCACTAAAAACAATAGGTTACTAAAACTAGTTGCTTATTTTTCAATTGTTGTATTAATAGCGGTAACGATAGTATTTTCTTACTTAGAAATGTTTCGTGATAAAAAGGTTTACCATTTACATTTGTTTTTAGGTGTGATGTTAGGATGATTTCATGGACACGATTTGGTAGAATCTAACTACTAAGAAAAGGACGTGTCCACGATGGCAAAAGCCAATAAAAAATTTGATGAAGACTTTAAGAAGACGATCTTAGATTTAAACCAGTCTGGCCAATCGGTCGAGGAACTGGCAGAGCAATATGGTATCGCTACACAAACGATTTATCGTTGGAAGAAGCTTCATACAAAGAATGAAGCAACCGGCATGACTGAGGCAGAAATCCTAGCAATGAAAAAGGAAATGGCCCGCATGCAGGAGGAAAACACCATCCTAAAAAAGGCTTTAACCATATTCGCTCAAAAGTAAAAATGAGTGATGTCTTCGAATTTATTCAATCAAATGTTCATGATCATGACGTAAAACAAATGTGTACCGTTTTGGAAGCACCGAAATCCAGCTACTATGACTGGAAGAAAAAGAAGCCTTCCAAGCGCCAATCAGAAAACAAACGCTTAAACCGCTTGATTTCAGGAATCTACTTTGAAAACAAGGGGATCTATGGTGCGCCCAAAATTCATAAGATTCTTGTTGGCCGTGGCGAGAGCTTGTCCCTAAAGAAAGTACAAATACTGATGAGAAAATTAGGCTTGCGTTCAGTCACCCTCAAGAAGTACAAGCCTGGCAAACAAGTGAAAGTTAAAAGTGAAGGACGTAAAAACTTGTTAAACCAAGATTTTACCACTACGTCGATCAATCAAAAATGGGTGACAGATATTACCTATATTCATACCCTAAAAGATGGCTGGACCTACCTCTCCACTATCCAAGACCTCCACACAAAGAAAGTCATCGGTTGGAAGTTTGGCAAGCAGATGACGAAAGAATTGGTTATCGAAACCCTTGACCATGCGCTCTTACACCAAACACCCTCCGAGAACTTAATCATCCACTCAGATTTGGGTTCTCAGTACACTAGCGAAGCCTATGAGGCAAAGCTGAATGAATTGAACATTCGGCACTCCTTCAGTCGTAAGGGCTGTCCCTACGATAATGCCGGCATCGAATCGTTTCACGCCTCACTCAAAAAAGAAGAAGTCTATCCATCAAAAGCGTATGAAAACTTTGAAGCTGCTCATTTAGCGTTATTTCAATACATTGAAGGATTTTACAATCGCAAGCGAATCCATAGTAGTATCAACTATTTAACACCAAATCAGATGGAGGAGTTGGCATTGCAAGCTTAGTTCCTAGCTACCACCTACATTTTTTTTGCGAGATTTCCACAGGGCTTCAACTTCATCGCTTCGATCAGCGGTCAAACGGTTTTGGTTTGACGGCTGGTCGAAACGATGAGATACTCACCCGCTGGAATCTCGAAAAAATTCTCACAAATCGTGTCCGAGGTATTGACTCAAATCCAGTGCTACAAAAAAAGAAATTCGCCAGTACTTCCTTGGAGAAAAAATATTACTTTTATCTAGTGTTGTAATTATCAGTGTGATTATAACCAATTACTTAGGGGTAGTTACCAGTAGCTTTCTGATATCATTACTATGCCTGGCGTTATTACTATTTTTATTATTTTATCTCTCAGTAACCATAATTCTTAAGAAATGGAGAATTACAAATGATTAGTATTCAAAACGTTGCACTTCAAATAAAAGATGGTCGGAATAAAAAAGAACTTTTTGAAAATCTTAACTTAACTTTAAATGAAGGCCAAAAAGTCGCAATCATGGGAAAAAGCGGCAGTGGCAAAACAACATTGTTAAAACTAATTGCGGGATTGATTAAAGCAGAAACAGGAGCTATCATTTTTGATGGAAAGAATTTAAGCAGTATGAATGCGAATGAGCGAAGCTTCAATCGTTTAAGGAATATTGGATTTATATTTCAAGATAATCCGATGATTGAAAGTAAGAATGTTTTTGAAAATATTGCTTTACCACTAAAATATTTAGGTGTGGAGAAAAAAAATGTGGAGAAAAAAGTTCATGTTATGTCAAAGCGCTTAGATATTTCACACTTACTATCTGAGAACCCTAGCTATTTATCTGGCGGTGAAAAACAAAGAGTAGGAATTGCTCGAGCACTGATTACTGATCCAAAACTTATTTTGGCAGATGAACCAACTGGTTCACTAGATTCAGAGACAGAATTAATGGTATTAGATATTTTTCAAAGAATTGAATGGAATAATACGAGCTTTGTAATGGTGACACATGACGCTTCCGTAGCAAATATTTGCGATGAGCTATACATGTTAAAAGATAGAAAACTAGAGAATTTTCAAGACTTTAGAAATATCTAAAATAATTTTGAATTCTACTATCAGCCGTAGCAAGAGATATTACCAGCGAATTTTGAAATTGATTTAATTCATAATGGAAGGGGTCAGAAACTTTTTAGTTTTTGATACGCGGGTAAACTCTCGGTATAATAGGCTTGAGATCGTTCCATAAATTTATTTCATAAAGTTAAGGGGATTTTGCATGATTTTAGATAACAATTTGGGTTTAACCAATCAAGCTACGTTAGACAAGGCTGAAGAAAAACTCAGCAAACAAAAAGCGAAGGAATTATATGATTCTGGGAAAATAAATGAAAGCGAAGTAGGTTCATTCCCTGTTGTACTAAGCAATCAGTCTTTATGAATTTGATTTTGAAATTAGGAGAAATTCGGATAGTATTTCTACGTGGAATGATTGTAAAAGGAGAGTACAGAGAAGTTTTTCTCGGTATTCTCCTGCTTTTTTTGAGAACAGAAACAACAAGCTTATGCCATGCACCCATTTTCTAAGAGTGAGTAAAAAAGTAAACCAAGCTCATTATTGTTGCATATGCAACAATAATGAGCTATTATAGTGCTAGATAGGGAGGGGATAGTTCGTGGAGGATATACTTCGTGAGATAGGTTCGATCAGTAGAATGTTGGAATCCATTGCTAATATTGAATTTAAAGAGGTTCAACTCAGTAAAGGACAATACATTTACTTAGTTCGTATATTTGAAAATGAAGGAATTATTCCTGAACGATTAGCCGAACTCATCAAAGTTGATCGCACGACTTTGTCCAGGGCAGTAAAAAAGTTAGAGGAAAATGGGTTCATTCTAAAAGAGTCAGACAAAGAAAATAAAAAAATCAAACACTTATACACAACCATCAAAGGAAAACAGGCGGTTCAATTAATCATAAGAGAAAATAACTATTCAAATAAAGTAGCGATTCAACAGTTATCTGCTTTAGAAAGAAAAAATCTTGCGGAAATGCTGGCAAAAATAAAATCTTCGGTAGAAGTTGATTGGGTCAACGTCAAGAATGGGATCAAAAGAGACTATTGAACGAATAGCGCCGCTAGGGAGATTGGCTCTGATTGAATGTACATTCATGTTACCTAGGAAAGGAAGCACAGGTAGCTGATATTTTGTTAAAAAGGATATAACGAGGATGTCTGCTGAAAAAACAAAGAGCCTGAAAAATAAAGGACAGGAAGTTGTTCAAATAAACTTAGTAGGAGTGTAGAGAAAGTGAAGAAAATAATGATCGATCAAGAATTTTGGGCGCTGTTTCCAGAAGCACAAATCAACTGCCTTGTTGTAAAAAATATAAACAATGTTGCCGATGCTGCACAAGAAACGTTTTTTACTGACTTGCTAAAAAGTAGTAAAGAACAAGCAAAGCGCTACTTAACGACCGATACCTTCAGTGAAAATCAGGTGATCCAAGAATGGCGAAGTGCTTTTCAGCAATTTAAAACGAAAAAAGGGGTACGCTCTTCCATCGAAGCACTGTTGAAACGGGTGAATCAAGACAGAGAATTTTCTCCCATCAATCCCCTAGTAGATATCTATAATAGTATTTCCTTGAAATATGGTGTCCCTTTAGGTGGAGAAGATCTCGATACAATCGTTGGCGACCTTCATTTAGGCGTTGCAAAAGGCGGCGAATCCTTTTTCCCTTTAGGTGCAGAAATTGACTCCCCAGCCTTGGCAAATGAAGTCATTTATTATGATGAGAAAGGTGCGATTTGCCGATGCTTGAATTGGCGGGAAGCCCAACGTACGATGCTAACAGAAGAGACCACCCATGCTGTTTTATTCATTGAGTCGATCAATGAAACGCAACGGGCTCGGGCGAATGAAGCAATCAAAGAATTAAGTCTGTTGATTCAAGAGTATTTTAACGTAACAGGTGATGATTATGTGCTAAGTAAAGAAAGTCCTGAAATCATTTTGTAGGGATGAGCTTGTTGTCTATAGGATAAGATTGATTTACTGAATGCTTGAAAAATTCTAATAGAGAGAAAATCTACTATTATCAAATTTTCTTGAAAAACGAGAGAGGGACAAAACTGAGAAGTTTTTGTCCCTCTTTTAGTCATTTGCACATGTTTCTAATTTCTGATTTAACTGTGTCTCATTGGACAATATTTAGAAGGTAATCAGAATAGGTTTCCTATAATGCACAGCAACTATTGTTGTAAGGAAGGATTCGGTAGTATGTTTCAGGCAAATCGCCAGAAATAGCTAAAAAGCCACTCTATTCTACTCTCTTTTTCAAGAATTCCTGTTAAATGGTAGGTTTTATGTCAAAATGAAAGGTAGAAATGAATGAGGAGTGGTTGATATGAAAGAAACGATATTAGCAATGAAGCTGAAAGAATATAGAGAAAAAAACAAGCTAACGCAAAGTAGGCTAGCAGAATTATTAGAAGTAAGTGACAAGACGATCTCAAAATGGGAGTTAGGTGCTACGTACCCTAGCAAAAAAAATATGATCAAAATAGCCGAAGAATTGGATATTTCATTAGAAACATTACTTTTGGAAGAAACTAAGAAAGACAATGAGGATCTAAAAGTAAGCATCAAGTATGGGGTGATTAGTTTTTGCTTGATCTTTTTTGTCACGATGATCGTAACTTCGTTCAATCAAGACTTCAGCACGATTATGAATCTTTCTATTCAAGAAAAGTTAGGAGTATTTTTAACCACCGCTTTAAAATTATTGAGCATCTCTGTGCCGCCAGCGATCATCATTGGCTCCGCGTTTTATTTTTATATCTTCCCAAAAAATAAAAAGGAGAACTAACCATTTCCTCGATTTCGACGGAAATGGTAGATTAGGGTATAGGAATCAAGTCATGGACAGAAAAACGGTATTTTAGGCTCAGTACGACTAGTATAAAAAGCGCGTAAATTTTACAAGAAGGAGAGAGCAGGATGGGATTATTTGGTAAAAAGAAAGAAGTCAGAAATTTAACGAAGGAAGAAGAAGCAGAAATCAAAGAAGAAATGGCACGACAAATGCTTTCAAAAAACGAAAATGATATTGGCATGGTCAAGAAAATCAAAGACCTGACAAACATGAGCACAGGACAAGCGAAATAGCTATTCCTGAAATTCAGGGATGAGTTAACCGAGAGATAGCGGTTAGGGAATCAGCCAACAACAGCCTTTCAAATGCGAGGCAGATTCGCTTCATTGACAGCTTATGCGGTTGAAAAGGATACCGTCTTCTAGTCAGTTAGCATTATAAAATTTGGTTACGCCGTAGCACTTCTATTACAATCAAGATTTTTTTCTTCTACTGGAGGGCACAACGATGTCGAAAGATTTAAAAAAGGTTTACAGTATTACGATTATTCAGGTAGTGATTTACGTGAGTGCATTCGCCATGGCTTTTCTTAATCGCGGGATCGCACCGAACTGGCCCTTCTACTTGGTCCTAGTAGGAATATTAGTAGGATTTTTTATCCCCCAAAAATATCGCTCCCAATTTTCTTCGACTGCTCCGGGTATTTTTTTTAAGAACCGTACGAGACGTACAGAAAATATAATCGAACTGACCGTCACTTGTTTCGTCATTTTTCTGGTTATTTATTTAAATCTTGTCTAAAATATTCGGACTCTATATTTATAACCAACGCCGTTTCACTAATCGATAGTTTATCGCTATTTTTGCATTAAATTTTCCATCATGTGGACATTTTGGTAAAATTTTAATGCAATTATTGTCATCTTTGCAGGATTAAATTATGGAATAATAAGCACATAAAGAAAGAGACAGTGCAAAGTGAAAGAGAATCTTTTTTAGGATGTCTAATATAGGGAAAATACTTTCAATCAAACACTGACAATACGTAGCCTTATTATTAATTTTATTATTAACTAATGATCGTATACAGGTTATAGAAGAATCTTAAAAACTGAGATGAATATAAGGAGAGAATAAATATGAAGAAAAAAAACTCTGAAAAATGGTATTTTTGGGTACTTGTTGTCATAATGGTCGTTGTCTTTTTGTATCTTACTAATTAAAGAGGATTAATTTTCTTGAAAATAAACACTTACTAAGAGTGACTATTTTAAAGTTAGTGAATGGATGATGATTTTTGGAAAACGAATATGATTTACTTTTTCTTGGTACAGCAACCACTTATTTATACCTAAAAACGAAGAACATAACCTCCTCGATTCTGTTGCATTTCTTATATAATGTATTTGTTGTATTCCTCTCTTTCATATAAGAAGAAGCTAATTAAAAAGAGTTTTTAATGCTTAGCTCTTGTATAAGAAGATCCTGTTATATTTTGGGAATCCTTTTTTGGATACATTCAATCACAGGGACATTGATCAAATAAACATCGAAAAACTATTTTATCCATGTATGTTTTGTACAACAGGCTTTATTTGTATTTATAAATCTATCTGTAAATCATTTTCCTGGACATGGTTTTTAAACAAGACGCTCTCATGTTATGATGGTGATAAAATTTCCTAACATTAAATCCTTCAAACAAGCGATTCGTGTTTTTAAAAATAGCATAAGTAGATGAGAGTGTGAATGTATATGAAACTAAGAGAAGTAAATACTATCCAGCCAGAATTAGAGCAACAATTAATTGAAGTATGGGAGAGTTCTGTTAAGGCGACGCACACCTTTTTGTCAGAGACCGAAATCCAAGCCATTAAGCAATACATTCCAGAGGCATTGCATCATGTGCCGCATTTGATTGTCGTAGTAAGTGAGCATGGAGAGCCAGCTGGTTTCATGGGGATCTCGGATCGAAATCTTGAAATGCTGTTTATAGCAAATGAACAAAGAGGCAAGGGACTAGGAAAGAAACTCTTGGCATACGGGATGGAAAACTATGCTGTAAATGAACTGGGAGTAAATGAACAGAATCCTCAGGCGAAAGGATTTTATGAGCATATGGGATTTGAGGTATACAAAAGAAGCGAGTTAGACGAACAAGGAAACCCTTATCCAATTCTTTATATGAAGAAAGTTGTTAAAGGGTAGTCATTGCCAGTAAAAGACTTGATTTTGTGGGAAATAGGTAAGAAGAGTATCTAGAAAGCCAATGGTTTCTAGATACTCTATTTGTTCGTTGGCGTTGTCATAGAATTCTGCAACTACGACAAAAGTTAGGAACGCTTGGTTCCCAATGAAGTAAGCGATGCTCTTTGCTTACTCTCCAAGAACTTGGTTCCAACATATGTTGTCGTGTTCTCAACCCTAATTTATGTAATAATGCAAACAGGAGCCATGAGGAGAAGCACATATCGTTAAAAAACCAGGTGTCATTTGTTAGGTTTGGGAGAAGAAATGTGTGGTCCTTCATGCATTTGAAAAAAGAAGAGATAAGAGGGGAAATTGTGGACAATTACCAAATGTAAGATCCTTACTTCAGACTTTCTTTATTTTTCATCTATGCATAAGCTAGCAATGGCTAGGTGTCTTGTAGCTCTATTTCATCTTAAGGAGTGACTATTTTGACAGTTTTAAAAGTATATCAGGTTGATGCATTTACAACGGAAAAATTTAGAGGAAATCCTGCTGGAGTCGTTTTAAACGGGGATAATTTAACAGATCAGGAGATGCAAGCAATCGCACGCGAATTAAATAATTCTGAAACAGCATTTTTACTATCACCTGATAGTCCAGACCATGATGTTAGAACTAGGTATTTTACACCAAAAACCGAAGTTCCTATTTGTGGACATGCAACTATTGCTTCTCAGTATGTCAGAGCAATTGAGAATAATCTTGAAAGTTGTAGAGTCATGAATAAAATCAATATTGGTACGTTACCGATAGAAATAAACAAATTGGAAAATGACTACACCATAACTATGGCTCAGGGAGATATTGAATTTTCTCAGTACATTTCAGGCAGCAACCTAGAATTTCTGATGAACGCTTTGAGAATAACTGAAAATGATCTAGATGAACGGTGCCCTGTTCAGATTGTTTCTACTGGACGTTCCAAAGTGTTAATCGGTATAAAATCTCGTCATGTATTAGACCGTATTGTACCTAATTTAGAAGCATTGAAAGAACTAAGCAAAGCAATTGACTGTACGGGGTATTTTCTATTTACTTTACATCCTGAAACAGAGACTATTTTAAGTCATGGCAGAATGTTTGCTCCCATAAGCGGTATTGACGAAGACCCTGTGACAGGGAATGCAGTCGCTCCTTTAGGTGCCTATTTAATTAAACATAAACTAGTAAAACATGACAACTCTATGTTCTCTTTTAAGGTAGAGCAGGGTGATGTTAGGATGATTTCATGGACACGATTTGGTAGAATCTAACTACTAAGAAAAGGACGTGTCCACGATGGCAAAAGCCAATAAAAAATTTGATGAAGACTTTAAGAAGACGATCTTAGATTTAAACCAGTCTGGCCAATCGGTCGAGGAACTGGCAGAGCAATATGGTATCGCTACACAAACGATTTATCGTTGGAAGAAGCTTCATACAAAGAATGAAGCAACCGGCATGACTGAGGCAGAAATCCTAGCAATGAAAAAGGAAATGGCCCGCATGCAGGAGGAAAACACCATCCTAAAAAAGGCTTTAACCATATTCGCTCAAAAGTAAAAATGAGTGATGTCTTCGAATTTATTCAATCAAATGTTCATGATCATGACGTAAAACAAATGTGTACCGTTTTGGAAGCACCGAAATCCAGCTACTATGACTGGAAGAAAAAGAAGCCTTCCAAGCGCCAATCAGAAAACAAACGCTTAAACCGCTTGATTTCAGGAATCTACTTTGAAAACAAGGGGATCTATGGTGCGCCCAAAATTCATAAGATTCTTGTTGGCCGTGGCGAGAGCTTGTCCCTAAAGAAAGTACAAATACTGATGAGAAAATTAGGCTTGCGTTCAGTCACCCTCAAGAAGTACAAGCCTGGCAAACAAGTGAAAGTTAAAAGTGAAGGACGTAAAAACTTGTTAAACCAAGATTTTACCACTACGTCGATCAATCAAAAATGGGTGACAGATATTACCTATATTCATACCCTAAAAGATGGCTGGACCTACCTCTCCACTATCCAAGACCTCCACACAAAGAAAGTCATCGGTTGGAAGTTTGGCAAGCAGATGACGAAAGAATTGGTTATCGAAACCCTTGACCATGCGCTCTTACACCAAACACCCTCCGAGAACTTAATCATCCACTCAGATTTGGGTTCTCAGTACACTAGCGAAGCCTATGAGGCAAAGCTGAATGAATTGAACATTCGGCACTCCTTCAGTCGTAAGGGCTGTCCCTACGATAATGCCGGCATCGAATCGTTTCACGCCTCACTCAAAAAAGAAGAAGTCTATCCATCAAAAGCGTATGAAAACTTTGAAGCTGCTCATTTAGCGTTATTTCAATACATTGAAGGATTTTACAATCGCAAGCGAATCCATAGTAGTATCAACTATTTAACACCAAATCAGATGGAGGAGTTGGCATTGCAAGCTTAGTTCCTAGCTACCACCTACATTTTTTTTGCGAGATTTCCACAGGGCTTCAACTTCATCGCTTCGATCAGCGGTCAAACGGTTTTGGTTTGACGGCTGGTCGAAACGATGAGATACTCACCCGCTGGAATCTCGAAAAAATTCTCACAAATCGTGTCCGAGGTATTGACTCAAATCCAGGGTCATGCAATGGGGAGAAGCGGAGTAGTAGATGTATCAGTACTTATAAAAGAGGGAGAACCGGTTGAAGTATCACTTGGGGGAAGTGCGGTTATAGTATTTGAGACTGAAATCGTATTATAGAGACGATGAAGATGAAATGGGGTATGATTTTTGAGGTCAGAAATATATCTTCAGTAAAGAAAGAGCGTAGAGAAATTTTCTCTGTGCTCTTTCTTTATACTAAATGCTCAAAAATGTATCATGGGTTTAATAGAGGCTTTATAGATAGGGCAGGTTGTCTCAAATATCTTCAAAAGTAGCGGATTTTGAGTAGAAGAATGTAATCATCTTACAATAACGAATCATCGCATGCCTCTCTAAAATCAACCTTTGATCAACTCTACCAGCACATCAGCTGTTTCCTGCGGATGGCTGATTGGAAAATGATGACCCAATGGCAGATCGACTATTTTAGTCGTTTATCTTGGCGGTAAATAGCTTTTATCCTCGGTTCCCCATATGATCGGAATTGAAGAGTCTATTCTTTGGTGAAGGGTCATTTCTTTTAACAACCGATTTAGTTGAAGTGTTGTGTTGACTATCCGTGAAGAACGAACACTCTTCTTCACTCTTTTTACGTACTCGCTAGAAGAGGTTGCTTTGTCTATCAGCAGGCCTTTTTTTGTAAAATAGGCGAGTAATTGTCGTTCAGAGGCATGCTTTAAAGCTAGTTTACTGAGCCATGATGCAGGGGCCGAATCAATTTTGTGGACAGGTGGTTGTAAAAGAATCAGTTGGTCGTTCTCTGAAAAGAAGCGCTGTTCAGCGGCTGTTAGTAACAAGGCAGCACCAAAAGAATGGCCGATAAAAACAGAGCCATCAGGCAGGATATTCTTTAGTGAGCGTACCAACTCAAGATATGATGTCAGCAGCTGTGGCTTTTTAATAAACGGAGATCTTCCGAATCCTGGTAAGTCTGCGATGATAATTTTTCTGCCGGTTTGTTTATTCAATGCCAGCCCCAGTTGAAAGAGATCGGTGCCATCGCTAAATAAGCCATGCAAAAGCACGAGAGGAGTAGCAGAGCCCTCCAATTGATAGACCGTCGCTTCGTTGATAGCTATGCGTGTGTAGGGTGTTAGGCTTTCTTCCCCATAGGTCAAGCGGAAATCAATGTCAGCTACTGCTAGCGGGATGTTTGATGCTGCGATTTTTTTAATCAGTTTCGGCTCAAAATCACGTTTTGTCAGCCGATTGTCAAAGGTTCTATTGGTCAAAAAGTTTAAACTGCTTTCAGGAATACCCGTTAGTTTGCTTCCGCCAGCTGCCATAACGAACTTGAGTAAACCAAAAGGAACAGTCAGCCGAGGTTTGTTTCGATTAAGACTTTCAGAAATCAGCCCCATCAGTTGAACGATCTCTTTGTCGGCGTGTTTATCGGCAACAAGGGGATACGTCATTTCGTCTTTTGTCTCATTGAATATGGTTTTGACAATAAATTGAGCGAGTACATTTTTATTGATCAACGGTAGTCGATAGTCACTTCCTCCGGGGATAACAGGTAAGGCTCCACTTCGGATTATTTTTATAAATAAGCCAAAGCCTTCGAGTTGTTCGGTGCTGCCTGTTTGCTCATCACCGATGACGGTTGGCGGGTTGATTACTGCTAAAGGAATATGGTGCTTTTTCGCTTCTTGTCGAATATAAATATCAGATAAAAACTTCATCTGCTCATAGGGCGGGGTTCCAAGTAACGCTGGATGCACCTTTTTGAACACATCCGTCGTTTCCCAGACAGAAGCATCATCCGTGAATGGGCTCATGTACCCAGCTACGTGGATGATCTTTTTCAATTTGTTTCTCTTGTTGATTTCTGTTGCAAGGGTCATGAGATTTTTGCTGCCTTCTAAAAAGGAGCGCTTCGCGGCTACTTCTGATAAGGTGATATCCACCGGACCGCCGCAGTGAAGAATCATGTTGCAGTTCATCACTCGTTCTTGGTCGACCGCATTTAAGCCTAAGTTCTCTTTTGTTAAATCGCCTGTTACCAACACTATTTTTTCAGGGGCTAATGCTTGCAATGGTCTTGCTTTCGCTGGATTTCTGACAAGTAATGTTAAGAAAACATCTTCCCTTGCGAGTTGTTTGACGATTTCTTTGCCAATAAACCCAGTTGCCCCGATAATTAAAATATTCATTATTTTCTCCTTTTTTAGAACTATTTAGTCCTAATTTTATATAAAAAAATTACTCTTAAACGAGTAATTTAAATAAATTTTTGGCTGTAGTAGTGAGATACTGACTCTCTTTTTTTACTTCTGCTAAAAAGAGTGCCCCTTCAAGGTTATTCACAAAAATCTCCGCCGTTTCTTTGACGTTGATGTCTTCACGAAATGCTTTAGTATTTATTCCTTCTTGAATCAATCCCTCGCAGATACGCGTTAAATAATCAAAAAAATGATTGATTTTTTCTTGGACCAGCCGATCATTTTTCGGTGCTTGCATAATGAAAGTAATGAAGGGACAGCTGCCTTGATAGTCCCGCTCTTCAATTTCTTCAGCTAAACTTTCTAGAAAGGTCAGCATTTTTTCTTCCAAAGTTAGATTGGTCTGTTTCAAAATGTCTGCTAGTTTTTCTCGGTATGCAGTGATCCAAAAATCAATCACTGCTAGTAATAATTCCTCCTTACTTGAGAAGTGGTAATAGACATTTGATTTTGACACACCGCTTTGCTGCACGACCTCATCCATACTGGTATACGTGTAGCCGACTTTGAGAAAAAGGCTGGCGGCTGTTTCGATCACTCTGTTTTTATTTGAATGTTTATAATTTGCCATAATAGAACTATATAGTACTAATTGAGTCTTGTCAATTTTTTATTCACTGATTGATTCATTTTCTTTTTATTGTTGTAAAATTAATGTTAAAAAATAATTTAAGGTTCTTTTTTTAATAGTTGGTATGTATAATAAGAACATACAGTAAGAAAGTGTATGCTGAAAAGAGGACCCTTATGAAAAAGTTTGCAATTGGCTGTTTTTGGATCAGTCTTTTTATCACGGTCGTTGGCTTTTTTTACAGACGATTTTGATCCCTATTCAAGATTTTGACACAATCAGCAAAGAAGAACTTAAGGATATCCAACTTGACCTTGCTATTAATTATCCATTAGGAACTGGTATGCTCTATGTCGGGCTTCCTTTGTTAGTATGCTCGAGTGGTTATTTGGTTTTTTGTTATTTTAGAGATAGAAAGAACTAAAGCTGTTTTTGTATCCCTTATAAAAGGAAGAGCACTCATAAAAACACCACTTTTCACCACAAAAGAAAGAGTGTGGATTTCGAAACTTATAACAGAAATCATACGTGCATTGACTGGTAACATCTGTAAATTAGTTTTGAAAGATAGCGAAGCTTCTCTTGAAAAAATGCTTAAGGTGAACGCAATATAATATGATGTACGTTTGTTTTTAAATGAAAAGGTAAATATTGTTTGGATCTGTAATGTTTGGGGAATTACTAACTAATTAAGGAAGTGCTTTATGAAAATAAATGATGTTTTGCATAGATGCCAGTATACAATTATTTTATCTTCTAATACACCACCGCTTGATTTAGCTTCTTTAAGTAATATGGGGGTCTGGAGTAATCCAAAAGAGAAACACTATATATTGACTTTGACACACAATGCCGATTCCATTAACGATTCTTCTATGTTTGAGAAAATTTTTAAGGAGCGTACTGGATTACAGTCAAAAGATTTTATGTATGAAGCAAAACATGGTCCGCTAACCCTTCAACGTGCAGTTGATTTGACTTGGTTTTGAAAATATAGAGTTTTTGAGTAGATGCAATAGCGCAATTGCATGAAATCATGGTGTTGAGATTTCTATGAAGGATTTGAAAACAATGAATTTTTTAAGGGAAGCAGGTCTGAATAGCTATGAACAATCACGAAAAGAATAGAAAACAACATTCAATTAGCAATCTATCTAACAATTACTTTAACGTAATGAATACAAAATCTGATCCTTCACAAACTGGATCACCAATACCTTTTCAAAATGGCGACTTTTCATCAGTTGATCGAAACGTTCATTCTTCAAAAACAGCAACTGAGCTACTTTGTTTCTATTTATCAGGTAGCATTATTGCGGCAATTGGGTGTTATTTATATATTAAGCTGCCCTTATTTGCGAATTTACTGGAGAATACGATTTTATCTTTTGCTATTACTTTTGGGATTATCATCCTAAGCTTTGTTTTGTCTCATTTTATAACGAAAGTACTTACTGCTCATACCAGAAATAAATGACCAATAAGAAATGAATTGTGAGGATAAATAGATGTATTCAAATTACCAGAAGCTGCCGCACTATTTAAAAAAGTGGTATGCATTGTTGTATATTTTGCCATTGATGCTTCTCTTATTTGTTAATGCCTTGACAGCGTGGTTAACTTTTCCCATAAACATAGGGATTCTATTGATTCTTTATGGAATAAGTTGTTTGTTTGCTAACAAGGCGTCTCAAGATAAAAAAGAATGGTTTGTTCTAGATGGCATAACTTTTGGGATTGCCTTAATCAGTCTTTCTATCATTTAATCGAAATAAAGGGGCAACCTTTTAGGCAGAGATAATAGTGGAGAACCAATTATTGCGCATGTCGCTCTCTTTTTTCGTTGTGATAGCAGCAGTTATCACGATTATAAAGACTCCTTTTAATTGTTTATCCATATAAGGAAAAAAATGATGTTCGTTCAGCTATATTTTAGAATTATTAAAGTATGTTTAGTTGAAGTCAATTAGATAGTTCAAATATTCGAAAATGATCTGGTATTTTCTGTAGTTGATATATAGTTGTATCCAAAAAACGTTCCAATTTGAATAAAAAGATAACCCCAAGCAGCCCCCGAAAAACAGTTTCGGAGGCTGCTTGGGGTTTGGGGGGCTTAGCTAGCTAAGCAATGCTCGATCACTAAAAAAATGATCAAAACAGAATAGGCAATTTTTTGTTTTCAATCAAAAAAGTTTGATCGTTTTATCAAGCAGAGGATGGCACAAGTAAGTGGAAAGTAGGTAGTGGCTATTTTTTGTGTTCAGGATGGGGAAGTAGATTTGTCTAGGATACACGTGAGGATAAACGTTTGAGGATCATTTGTTTTTGACTTACCTATGTGCCATCACTGCGGAAACCCTGTGGATGAAGGCGTCGTGTACGACACCAGATACTCGGATGAGAACTAAGGACGGTTGATTGCCCGTGCCTGACACGCTTTTTCTAACCGCAAAGTCGTAAGGGCTGAAGAGCTGCAACGCTGAGTAAGTTGGCTGCCCCGTGCGGTTTTTGGTGTTTTTTGAACCCTACAAGCTGCTATTGCTCCTCGCCTATTCGTCACAAGCTTGGAAGGCTTTCTCAAAAAATGCCCGTCAGCTGTAAGCACGTTGTCTTTTGCATCAGGAAGCATCAGCGTTCCAACAAACCTTTGTGAGCCAGCAGGCGCCCACTCATTTTGGGCAACTTTTATCCGAGAAATCGTTGCGCTAGAAGTATGTCCGTCCGTACTTTCCAGAAAAAAGGCAGCTGAAAGTGGGCGGATACCCAACAAAAAGGCGGTTATGACGACCACAAGCGCTCTCAAAAAACTCAGTCCTTTCTTTTCAATGGTCATTGTTCTTATCTGCACTTCATGATAGCACCGAAACGCGAAGTATTTTTCGCGTTTTTTTGTTTTTAAAATAAAAAATTAGATATTCGCTTTTTTTAGATAAATGGTATACCTGAGATGGAATAAAAATAATAAAAGAAAGGACAGGATTTACAATGAAGAAAACATCATTAGTTGCAGGTTTCGTTTTAGGTGTAGGCGTTTTGTTCACTCTAGGTGCGTGCTCAACAGTGGAAGAGTCAGGGGAAGTGGTCTCTGGGTCAGGAACCGAAACGTTGATCAGTGATTCTTCAGATGAGGTGATCGTGGGAAGTGAAAAATTGAGTGATGACGGGTATTTTGAAGAAATCGTAACTAAGGGAATCGATCCGAAAGTCAAAGATGTTGTTTGGTATGAAACGAATTATGAAAATGCTGGTTGGGATCACATTCGCTTTTTAGTGAACCATGTAAAAATTGTGAATGTAGAAGCGTTCAAACACAAAGACAAAGAATACAAAACATTGCTTTCACTGAAATATCAATTGTTTAATGAAGATTCGAAAGACAAAAAAATCAAACCTGACAAAGCATATTTGGTGTTGAATGATGGCAAGAAAATTGAAGCGGAAGTGTTTGTGGACTACTTAGATGATGAAATTTTGACCCATGACAAACATAAAGATGGCTTTATTCATTTTAAAGTGGCGCAAGAACAAAGTTTGCCAGCGATCAAAGCGGTCGAAATCGAATTTAAAGCAGATGGAGATTTGACACATACGTACCATATTGATCTATCTTCCGCTGCTGAAAAATAGTATCTAACGATAGGAGGTTGAAAAAAATGGATACTAGCAAGAAAAAACTATCATTGTTGAGTTTTTTTGCGATAACTGCTTCAATGGTGATGACGGTATATGAGTATCCAACCTTTGCGACATCGAAGATGAATCTAGTTTTTTATTTACTCGTCGGCGGTTTCCTCTGGTTTATCCCTGTAGCCCTTTGCTCTGCGGAGATGGCTACTGTAAAAGGATGGGAAAAAGGGGGACTCTATACCTGGGTCTCAAAAACATTAGGGAGAAAATGGGGCTTTGCTGCCATTTTCTTCCAATGGTTCCAAATCACGGTAGGCTTTATTACGATGATTTACTTTATTGTCGGGGCGCTTTCCTATGCTCTAAATTGGCCGGCTCTTAATACCAATGTTTGGCTGAAGCTGATTGCCACTTTAGTGATCTTTTGGTTGATTACGATCTCGCAATTTGGCGGAACAAAAAATACCGCGAAGATTGCTAAAGTAGGATTCTTTGTGGGGATCGTCGCAACTGGGATCATACTTTTCATCCTAGGAATTGTCTACATTGCTCAAGGAAATCCCATCAAAGTTTCCTTTGGCTCAGGCGCTTGGATTCCTGATTTTACGAAAATCAATACGCTGGTCGTTTTTGTTTCCTTTATTTTGGCCTATGCAGGGGTTGAATCTTCTGCCAGTCACGTAAAAGACATGGACAATCCTGGAAAGAATTACCCGAAAGCCATTTTGATTTTAGTTGTAGCAACGATTCTTTTGGATACGTTAGGTGGGGCAACGGTGGCTGCCACGATTCCCCAAAATCAATTGTCTCTTGATACTGGTGTGATCCAAGCCTATTCTTATTTGATTCATCATTTTGGCGGCGGGGAGTGGCTGGTTCGTTTGATTGCCGTGGTCATCTGTTTAGGTGTCATTGCAGAAATTGCCGCTTGGGTAGTCGGCCCATCAACGGCGATGCTTGAAGCAGCTGAAAATGGCTTGCTGCCAAAACAAATGGCCAAAGTCAATCAACACAATGTCCCAATCAACATCGTTTTGGTGCAAGGCATCATTGTTTCTATTTGGGCGGTTGTCTTGACATTAGGCGGCGGGGGTGCCAATCTATCCTTCTTCGTTGCGATGGCTTTGACGGTCTGCATCTATCTGGTTGCTTATGTCCTCTTGTTTCTTTCGTATATTAAGTTAGTCAAAGAAAAAGACGACTTAACAAGAACGTATCATATTCCTGGTGGGAAAAATGTGAAAATTGGTGTTGCGATGGTTGGTTTGCTTGTTTCTATTTTTTCTTTCTTTATTTCCTTCTTTCCACCGAGCGATATCGGATCGGGAAAAGGCGGAACCTATTTAGCCATCTTGATCATCAGCTGGCTGATAATTGTCGTGATACCGTTTGTCATCTATAAATACGTAGGTGAAAAAGCAAGCGATAAAAAATAAAAAGCACAACCTATGAGGAGGAGAGCTGCATGTTATTTAGTAAAAAAAATCGAAAAGAAGCCCAATATTTGGAACCTATCTATGGGAATGAGGCAATGGATCGGGCGATCCCTATGTACAAATTACCAAAAGAGTCTTTGGTACCGCGGGATGCCTATGAACTAGTCAAAGATCAATTGATCGATGAAGGGGTCTCAAGACAAAATTTGGCGACGTTTTGTCAAACCTACATGGAACCAGAAGCAGTCAAAATTATGAGTGAAACCCTTGATAAAAACGCCATTGATAAAACCGAGTACCCACGGACAGCAGAAATTGAAAACCGCTGTGTTAACATGATCGCTGATTTATGGCATGCACCAGAAGCGTCTGATTTTATCGGTACATCAACGGTAGGCTCAAGTGAAGCGTGTATGCTAGGTGGATTGGCCTTAAAATTTGCTTGGCGCAATCGGGCAAAAAAACTTGGTTTAGATATCAATAAACAAAGACCAAACTTAGTGATTTCTTCTGCCTATCAAGTCGTTTGGGAAAAATTCTGTGTCTACTGGGACATTGAAATGCGGACGATCCCTATCGATGAAGAACATGGCAGCATTAATGTCGAAAAGGTCACAGACTATTTAGATGAATATACGATCGGGGTCGTCGGTATCTTAGGGATCACTTACACTGGACGATACGATGACATCAAAGCACTAGATAAGAAATTAGAGGAATACAACAAACACACCGACTACAAAGTTTACATCCACGTGGATGCGGCTAGTGGTGGATTGTACACACCATTTATGGAACCAGAGCTTGAATGGGATTTCCGTTTGAAAAACGTTCGTTCCATCAGTACGTCTGGACATAAATATGGGTTAGTCTATCCTGGTATCGGTTGGGTGCTTTGGAAAGAAAAAGATTTCCTTCCAGAAGAATTGGTCTTCAAAGTAAGCTATCTTGGCGGTGAAATGCCAACGATGGCCATCAACTTTTCAAGAAGTGCCAGCCAAATCATCGGACAATATTACACCTTTATCCGCAATGGGTTTGAAGGCTACCGCTTGATCCACAAAAAGACGAGTGATGTTGCCCAGTATTTAGCAAAAGAGATTGAAAACATGGGTTACTTCGATATTTATAATGATGGTTCACGGTTGCCGATCGTCTGCTACAAATTAAAAGAAGATGCCGACATTTCTTGGAATCTGTATGATTTGACGGATGAATTTGCCATGAAAGGCTGGCAAGTCCCTACCTATCCATTACCTGATAATCTATCACATATCAATATCCAACGCTTTGTCTGCCGGGCAGATTTAAGTATGCAAATGGCAATGGATCTGGTGCAAGACATGAAAGAAGGAATCGAGCGCTTGAACAAGCGACCAAGCCGTCATGTTTCATCCGACCAAACCTATGGCTTTTCACATTAAGAAACGGTATCGCTAGAAACCCGTTCATTGCTTTTTTCAATGAATAAAAAGACCCTTTATGAAACGTTTTTTGCAAGACTGAATGAACAATGGTTTATAGAAAAATCAAAGGCGGTTGCATCGACTGCCTTTGATTTTTTTGCTTATAAGAACGGGTAAGTACTTGATAGGGTCATTTTTTAAGAGAAAGTAAAAAAATGGCGCTTGATAATTTCATTTATTGACATTTCTAGCTTGTGATAGTATTAATTATTATGGTCTAAATATATTTTTTTAGAGAAGCATGTTTTACATAAATAAAAAGAAACTCCGAGAACATTGTCGCGAGAAAATTCTGAGAAAAGTTCGTCTGGCAGGGCGCATTTTTGTTCGTTCGTTTTGGTTTATTTGGGGAGTAAGTGAAGGAAAAGTATGTGTAGAAAGGGCATGTTTTTACTGCATTTGTTGTTTCATAGGGAATGTACTGCTATCTTTTTCTGTAAATTGGTTGTAACTATTCGAAAAGAATAAGGATTTACACAGGAGGAAAAACAGTCATGTATAAAGAAGACTTACTGGATAAAGACTTGAAATTGGAGTACATCTTGCTCAAATTCTTGTATTTATCGACGGGTCACATCAAAAAAAGTGATGCGTGTCGGGAATTAGAGATTACGATGCCAACCTTGACGAAACTATCAGAAAATCTTCAGCAGCAACTAAAAAATGAGAAGGTCTCTTTTGCAATCAACCGTTATACCCTTGATCTGCAAGTAAACGACAGCGTCTCATTGGATGATTTGACCGACACGTTATTGAAAAAATCTGTAAAATATCAAATCATCCATTATTTGTTTCAACATGCAGGCTATGATGCTTTCGTATTAGCCGATGAATTAAAAATAAGCGTGGGGACACTGAATCGTGTGATTGCAGAGTGCAATCAGCTGCTGCAGCATTTTGAATTAAAGATAAAGAACAAAAAGCTAGCGGGAACGATGACGCAACGCATTTATTTTTACTATAATTTTTTAAAAATGGGGGAAACAGCGATCGATTCTGTTTTGATCGATGACCTGGTGGCGGAGCTAGCGAAAAAAATAACCCTCTCGATTGCGCAACAAAAGCAGTTGAAGATCTGGCTATTTGTGATCATGAAAAAAGTCACGCCACACACAACCTTGGGAAGCTTAAGTCCGGAGGAACAAATCAAAATCAATCGCTGCCAAGAGATGCCGATTTGTCGCTTTATTCGACAGGCCTATGTGTCGAAAAAAAGCATCTGTTCAGTAGACGAAGCCAAGATCGTTCCCTTCTTTATCTGTCTATTTCTCGTTACGGTAGGAGGAATTCCTTACGAGGAGCTTCGCTTAGGGTTGTATACCAATAAAAATCCTGTTTTTGAGATTACCGATGAAGTCATGGCAGCGATCCAGTCCATTTATTGTCTTGAAGCCTCGCATACGACGATCGATATTAAAGCCAGTGTCTTCTCCTTGATCGCACAAGTCTATTACTTTCATGGGGTAAATTACTCCATTGACCGAGTCACCTTGAATTATTATCACAAGCTGTTTCACAATTCCTTGCGAGATCAAGTGATTACAGACATCCTACAACACATTATTGCACCAACCAACTTGTTTACGCCCACGAAACTCAACTACCTCAAGAAACGTCTGGTCTTTTTAATCTATCTGTTATCACCGAAAGAGGAATATCGGGTACGGATCGGGGTCTTAAATATGGGCTCCAGTCTTTTGGCAGATGCTTCCATTTACTTGTTAAAAAATGAACTAAAAGGGAAACAAAATGTAACTATTTCTCCTTACAACAATGAGGAAGAATACGATTTGCTGATTTCAAACGCCCGTGTCCCTCAACTTGGCAACAATTATGGTCAATTTTATCAAGTGACTGCCATCGGTGCCGATTTAGATGTCAATCAGGTTTCTGCGATCGTCGATCAAATTGCTTACTCTAAGTACCATTCTTTTGTGGTGTGAGCCATCACTTGTTATTTAAAAAGCAGTGAGTCAACGGATAGGTGATTCGCTGCTTTTTCAATTATCTGCGAAGGAGGGAAAGGAAAAGGAGCTTGAATTGCTCTTATCATGGATGACGGAATAAGAATAGTGATCAGTCAAGCAGCTTTCTGCTAGATAAATGTGCCCAGTATCCTTGTATAACGTATCGCAACAGAGCAGAAGACATCAAGTGTGAAAATAACAGAAGGGTTTCAAAATACTGATTTTGGAAGGATGTAAAAAAAAGACCCACATAATGATGTGAGTCTGGCATCGTTAGTTCTGATTTTCTAATTTCTCTAGAACCTTTTTGGGAATTGCGTCTTTTTCAACGCCATTCGGGCCTTTTATTGTACGCTTTTCACTGATCACCGCTTTTACATAAGAATTTGGTGTTAAGGGTTTTGCGTTATCTTCTGATAATGAAACCTCAAGGGTTTGGGTGCTGCCATCTTCTTTTACAAAGTTTAATGTGTAATCGTAAGAATACCAAGGAGACTGGTCGCCGATGCCGCTCTTACTTTCGTGTTGGACTTTAGGCGGAATCTCAGACGGGACATACGCGTAAGCTGTTTGTCCTGAGTAGGTGGATTGATAATATTCATATCCTTTGTATCCAACGAATCCTAAAAGTACGACTAAGATGAATCCGATTATTTTTTTCATATAAACCATCCTTATCCTCAAATATGGAGCTATTATAACAGAATGGTTCTATAGATGACCTTTCATCAGACGAACAGTTTTGCAAGGAGAAACGTTGCTATCCAGTCGTGAAAAAGCAGGGAACGCCGCTAGTAAAGGGTTCGATCTATAAATCCTCAGGGGATTGGTGCTTAGAGCGACTAGAAATAAGAGGGGAAGTAGACGACAAGATCTTAATTAAAAAACACAGCATGGAAAATGCTTCTTTTATGTATGCCCAGCAGCAGACAGCTTGATGAGACGTGCCGTTTGTTTTTTCACTATAGACAGGCGAAAGAGGGCGCACCAGTTTCATAAAAAACCAGCAAAGACGCTCCGTAAGAGACCGTCTTTGCTGGTTTTTTTACCGAAAATGCTTGAGAGCAGTCCATGGCAGCTTTTTATGGTTCGATTTTACTATACAAATCGAGGGCTCTTTTTCTGGCTTCGTTGTGGTCAACTATAGGCAACGGATAGTCGGTGCCTAAAACTACCTTTAGGTCGGCTTGTTCTTCGTCAGTCATCAAGTAGGGTTCATGGATGAATTTTAGCGGCAACTGGGCGAGTTCGGGAACAAATTGTTTGATAAACGTCCCATCCTTGTCGAATTTTTTCCCTTGTGTAATGGGGTTGAAAATTCGAAAGTAAGGAACCGCATCGGTGCCAGTCGAAGCTGCCCACTGCCAGCCGCCGATATTGCTGGCAGCGTCGTAGTCGATCAATTGTCGAGCAAAATAGGCTTCTCCTTGCCGCCAATCGATCAGTAAATCTTTGGTTAGAAAGGAAGCGACGATCATCCGTAGACGGTTATGCATCCAACCGGTTTGATTCAGCTGCCGCATCGCGGCATCAATGATCGGATAGCCGGTTTGCCCTGCTTGCCATTTGGTTAGCTCCTCTTCATTTTTTCGCCAATCCATGTTTCGATATTTCTCAATGAGTTCATAGTTTTTTTGTTCAGGATGGCTGAAGTAGATCATATGATAAAAATCTCGCCAAGCCAGTTCTTTTAAAAAGGTCGCTTTGCCAGTGCTTGATGGCATTCCTTGGCAAGCGGCCCAAACCTTCCGAATGGAGATTTGTCCAAAAGACAAGAAAGGGGACAGGCGGCTGGTTCCTTTGATCGAAGGGATATCACGGTCTTTTTCATAGGTGGCCAAACGCTTTTGCACAAATGCTTGCAATTGCTTGTGCGCATAGTCTTCCCCAACGATCGTTGAAAAATCGGTCTTTCTATTTTCTAGCAGCTTAGCAAGCAGCGCTGTCCCTGCTTTGAAGTGAGGGGCATCATCAAAATGAACGGCTTTTTCAAAATCGAGAGCCTGCTTTTGATACACCGGTTTGGGCAATTGAATCCATTTCTTATAGTAGGGGGTAAATTTTTTGTAGTATGTCCCATCCTCTTTGGTGACTTCTGTTGGTTGATGCAGATGATGATCTTCAAAAGAATGGACAGTGATGCCTTTTTTCTCGACCAATTCTTTTATGTAGAGATCACGTTTACGACCAAATCCACGGTTATCAAAGTTGAAGTAAAGCTGGCTCCATTCTGGATAGCAAGCGAGCAACTGATCAAAGGCTTCTGTCAAAGTCCCTGTCAATAGGTGGATCGTCAGATTTTGCTTTTTGGCAGCCTCGATAAAGTGAGCAACTGCGCTAAAAAAGTAATCATGGCTTGGCGCCTTGGGGAGAAACTGCTTGTCATTGAGATGAAATACACACAACAAATGGTCGTTTTCTTGAAGAGAAAAAAGCGCCTCAGTCAGTGCCGTGTTGTCCTCTAAGCGTAGATCCTTTCTAAACCACATCACATGAATTGCCATACAAACCTCCTTGATAATATAACCGTGCAAAAAAACGATCGGATTTCGTTTATAGTAATGGAAAGATGGGATTTATTCAAATTTGGCGATTGCGTCAGCTAACCAGAAATCTTGGCAAGCGTCCGTGATTATAGAAAGCATATGGAACAAGAAGATGCGTCGCTTTTCAATAGCCGATCTTGTAAACAAAAAAAATCGAACACAGAACAAGAGTCTGTGTTCGATTCTAGCAATCAACAAAATTATTTCATTTTCCGTTCATCTGGCACGATGTCTGCTTTTAACAACCAGATGTGGAAGAACCATTCTGCCACACCAATCAATACTGCTGGGATCAATACTAGCATCCAAATATCATTTGTATAGTCCATATAAGTCAGATACAGCCATAGGATAAGGGCTGCTGCACCGGCATCTGCGATCGTTGCCGCAATGTTACCGATCTTGCGCAAAATGACCAAGTCGCCTAACACATAGATCATCACCACAATGATCACACCGACGATCGTCGAGTCCATAAAACTGACATCGTAAATCCCTGACAACACAATCCACAAAATCGCCCAAATCATTAGTGCTTTAACAACCAACGCTTTTAGATGTTTCATTTCATACACTCCTTTTTATTATTTATTCCAAAAGCAAGAAGGTCATCTTAGTGATAACCTTCTATTTCAAGGCTATCATCTGACATTTTTTGTGTCAAAAAAAAGGATTGGTTTGGTTTTTTATACTATTTTAAGCATATTTGCTTGACGAATAGTCGTAAATAGTTTAAACACTTTAAGGAATGATCAGTGGGATCAATTTGTGAAACGAAAGAAGAATAGAGGGGATTTTGTAAGGAGATAAAGTATCGGTACAGTATTTACTGGAATCAAACAATTTAGCAAGGCAATTTAAATGGAGCGACCCGCCAAAGTCAGATTTTGATCTGCTTTTCGAGGGTCGCTTTATGCCGTCTTCTTATTTATTTTCTCCTAACAGCTCGATAATAATTGAGCCCGGTTCCTGCAAATACTACGAAACTAGCCAATAGGAACAAAAATCCTACAGGAATCAGGTAGAAATTTTCATGTAAAATGCCGGATTGATCGATGTATTCTACGGCGCTTGCTTTGATGAAGAAGCAGGCAAAGCCGAATAGTAGTAAAAATGTTCCGATCAAGGTCGTGATCAAATTGAGTTTGGCGCGTCGGGTCTCGCTGCCGTCTTTGATTAGTTTTTCAGTGATCTTGTTCACTTGGGTTCCTCCTAAAATCAATTCATCAAGCGAGAGTTCAAAAATCGTGGCGATGGCAATCAGCATTTCTAAATCTGGTAGATTGCGATTGTTTTCCCAGTTCGAAACGGCTTGTCTTGTCACGTGTAGTTGAGTGGCAAATTGTTCTTGGGTCAAGTTATTTCTCGTACGTACTTCTTTGATTTTTTCGCCAAATTCCATCTTTTCTTCCTTTCGCTGATGTGACTTAAGCATAGTCGAAACCCTCATTGGTTCCAAGAAAGCAGGGCTTGCTGCTTGATAAATCAAGGGAAAGTGGTGCTTGCGTCGCTTTTTTGTCCGCTCTTGGTTAGGGCGGGAGCCAATCATCTTTAATAATCAAAGCGATCAGCTGCTAAGTAAACGATTTGATGTGTGTTATTTTTACAATGTATCTTTTCTTTTATTATAGCATTGTGATCGAGGGGAGGGAATTGTGGGATACAGGCCTTTCGCTGCTTGATCGGTAGCTGTCCGACAGCTGTCGAGAGTATCGAGTGGGGGGGGAGCGCAACAGCAAGTTTCTTTTCTTAAAGAAAATCACTTAGTTGACAAATCGCAAAACATCTTGTTTAATATACCCCAAGGGGTATACGAAAGGAGCAAGAAATGTTTTCACTATTTAAGCGCATACCAAGTATGTCAACAGCAGATTTACAAAAAGAAGGAGCCAAAGAATGGACGGTTCTGGATGTACGCACGCCGGCGGAGTACCGCAGCGGGCACATTGCCTATGCGAAAAATGTACCGTTAAATAAGGTTGCTGGATTTACTCAAAAAGGCGACAAGAAACTGGCAGTCATTTGCCAATCGGGGATGCGAAGCAAACAAGCAGCCAAAATCCTAAGTAAAAAAGGTTTTGATGTGGTCAACGTTCGTGGCGGCATGAATCAATGGCGCGGAACAACCAAAGGAGGAAAGTAATGATGGAAAAAATAGTTATTGTCGGTGGGGTAGCAGGGGGAATGTCGGCAGCCACGCGCTTACGTCGGCTTAAAGAAGCAGCGGAGATCATTGTTTTTGAAAAAGGTCCTTTTGTCTCTTTTGCGAATTGCGGGCTGCCGTATGCAATTTCTGGTGAGATCAAAGAGCGAGATGCCCTATTGGTCCAAACACCTGAAGCATTAAAGAAACGGTTCAACTTAGATGTGCGACCTTTTCATGAGGTACTGGCGATCCAGCCAGAGGAGAAAACGGTGACGGTCAAACATGGCGAACACGTCTTCACGGAATCTTATGATGCGTTGATTTTATCGCCGGGGGCAAAACCGCTAGTACCAGCGATCAAAGGGCTAGAAGAAGCAACCAACGCCTTTTCTTTGCGCAATGTTCCTGACTTAGACCAAATCATGGCGCATCTTGAAGACAAAAAGCCTCAAAAAGCGACGATCATTGGCGCTGGGTTTATTGGGTTAGAAGTCGCTGAAAATTTACATAAAAAAGGCCTCGAAGTAACGATCGTAGAAAAAGCACCCCACGTATTGCCACCTTTGGACGAAGAAATGGCTGCGTATGTCAAAAATGAATTGATCAAGCAAGGGGTCAAAGTTTTGACCTCGCAGTCAGCGACCGCTTTTGAAAAAGCAGGGCAAGAAATCGTTCTGGAAGATGGCACGGTCCTGGCTTCAGATGTCACGATTCTTTCGGTTGGTGTCCAACCAGAAACGGATTTGGCGAAACGTGCTGGTATTGAATTGGGACACCGGGGGGGTATCCTAGTAGATGAGCAATACCAAACCAGCAAGAAAGATATTTACGCGGTGGGTGATGCCATCGTTGTGAAACAACAAATCACCAACGAAGATACGCTGATCTCCCTGGCGTCACCAGCCAATCGCCAAGGTCGGCAAGTAGCCGATGTGTTGGGTGGACTGGCTCGCAAAAACAAAGGCAGTATCGGGACGGCGATCGTGCGCGTATTCGATCTTGCAGCAGCTTCCACAGGGTTAAGTGAGCGCAGCGCCAAACTGGCAGGGCTAAATCCCCAGGTGGTTCATCTTTCAGGCAAAGACCATGCAGGGTATTATCCTGATGCGACGGATATTTATTTGAAACTGATTTTTGATGCGAATAATGGAAAAATCTACGGTGCGCAAGGCATCGGTGCCAAAGGGGTCGATAAACGGATCGATATATTGGCAACAGTGATCAAAGGCGGTTTAACGATCTTTGACTTGCCTGAACTGGAATTCACCTATGCACCGCCTTTTGGCTCAGCCAAAGATCCAGTGAATATGCTTGGCTATGCAGCGATCAATCTAGCGGAAGGAATCAGTGAGAATATTCAGTGGCACGAATTGACGGATGCCTTAGAAAACGGTAAGCAGTTGTTGGATGTTCGTTCAGAGATGGAATTAGCCAATAATGGACGTTTTCAACAAGCGCTCCACATTCCGTTAGATGAATTGAGGGATCGGTTGTCTGAATTGGATCCAAGCGTTTCGTATGTCGTTACGTGTCATAGCGGATTGAGAAGCTACATTGCCGAACGCATCTTAAAACAAGCGGGCATCAATTGTCAAAACCTCGATGGTGCCTTTTCGTTGTATAATACTATTAAGCCGGAGATGATTATTCATGATTAAAGCAATATCTATGGAGGAATTTGCCCAAAAAGAAAAACGTGAACCACTTGAGATCCTTGATGTCAGAGAAGTCGATGAGTTTGCACAAGGACACATCAAAACAGCACAAAACCTACCGTTGAGCGAGCTGACAGAACAAATCAGCGACTTAGAGAAGGATAAAAACTACTATGTCATCTGTCATTCAGGGGCTCGTTCGCAAATGGCATCTGAGTTTTTGAGTCAGCAAGGGTTTCAAGTGACCAATGTCCTCGGCGGCATGTCAGCATGGAGAGGAGAAATCAAACGATGACCGCATGCAACAAAGATATTTTGAATCGGTTAAAACGAACCGAAGGCCAGTTGCGGGGGATTCAAAAAATGATCGAAGACGAGAAAGAATGCGTCGATGTAATCACGCAATTGTCCGCCGTCAGTTCCAGTGTTAACCGTATTATGGGGATCATTGTCGCTGAAAATTTGAAAAATTGTTTGGAAAATCCAGACAGCGACACGGAAACCCAAAAGCAGAAAATCGATCAAGCCGTTCAGCTGATCGTGAAGAAATAACGGGATTTTTGAAAGGTTTGTCGTGTTTTTTCATTTGAAAGAGTTTTTTGTCAACCAGTTGAAGATTCGAAGCTGACCGCAAAAGAAGGGAAATACCTATTTTGCGGTTTTTTCTACATTAAAAAAATGATTGCGTTTTCTTTTTTTGGGTGCTATGATTAATTTAAGAAATAAATAATGATTTTTTTTATGTGTATGTGACTGTACGGCAGGCAAGGCATAATAAAATCAATTTTGCGAAGGTTCGCAGATTTGATTTTATTATGCCTTTTTTTACGCTTAGAAAGACTAACTATATAGAGTCAAGTGAAAATTAGCTAAATCAAAAAAATATTTTATAACAGTTAAGTCCAAAAAATGAGTACAACAAATAGACCTTTCACTATTAGATTTTTTTGATTGTTCAATAGCTAATCGGAAACAATCTTATAAGGTTCATTTTTAGTTAAAATAGCATGAATCACATAACAAAGCTTACGAGAAACAGCACCTAAGGCCGTCAGATGATGCTTTCCCTCAGAAATTTTTTTCTGATAAAACGCGCGAAAAACAGGATCACATTGAGAAGCAACTAGAGCAGCTGAAAACAAGGCTTTTCGTAAGTATGGAGATCCACGCTTGCTCATAACATTATGTGTTGCTTCGTATTGCCCAGATTGGGACACAGACGCGTCTATGCCAGCATAAGCAACCAGTTTTTTCGGATTAGAAAATTTGCGAATGTCTCCAATTTCACCAAGAATTGTCGCGCCATTTATAGGGCCGATTCCAGGGATTGTGAGAATAACAGAGTCTAAATTACTCATTATGCGCTTAATTTCTTTTTCAGTTTCTTTTACTTGGCTTTCGATGAATTTCAATTGTTCAATCATGGAGCGTAATTGAAATGTAAAAGCTTCTTGAGCAAATTTCACTCCAAAGGAGTTAGAAGCTGCTTGCTTCAATTGATCTGCTTTCTCTGGCTTTATTCGGTTCCTG
This sequence comes from Enterococcus sp. AZ079, assembly GCF_050547255.1. Lineage (NCBI taxonomy): Bacteria > Bacillati > Bacillota > Bacilli > Lactobacillales > Enterococcaceae > Enterococcus > Enterococcus sp. AZ079. The sequence continues at coordinate 91,164 of NZ_CP172955.1, forward strand.
CTTAACTCAGCTAAGTATTGAGCCAACGTTTCTGCCGAAATTTCTTCTAGCTCTATAGGAGAACTAAACTCAAGCAATAACTCTTTAGACGCTTTTCCGAAAATACCTTGTTTAGAAAAAATTGATGCATATTCAGGAAACACTTGATCTAGTACAGCTATGATTTTTCGTTTGAAGTCGCTTGCGGTACCTACTAAATAGGTTCGGTAACGTGAAAGTTGTTTTAACGAAAAAACATTTTCATCAGACAATACTGTTTCTACAAAGGAACCATAACGCATCAAGTCAGCAATCAAAACAGAATCAATAATATCATTTTTTCGTTTTCTGATTTCTGTTCCTTTGCGCCAGCCATCGGTTTGAAGAGGATTCACAACGTGAATCAAAAAGTCTGATTCGTGGAGGTATGAAAAGATGGAGAGCCAATAATGACCCGTAGCTTCCATTCCGACAATAAAGTCAGCGGGAGTCTCTGAATATTTTGAAAGCCGCTCAATCAGGGAATCAGCTCCTTCAGTAGTGTTAGGGAAAGAAAAACCTTTTAGGATCACTTTACCTTCTTCACTCATTAAAGAAGCCACGTGAGTTCGCTTGCCGATATCAATTCCTAAGAAGTACATACATTTGACCTTTCTAAAAAAATATTTTGGATTGAAACCCGCTCAACTGAAAAGCGTCACTACCTTGTACGAGATACGGAGTAAAGCAAAAACTTTCAACATCTAACTCATACGTAATCCACTTATCAGAGAGAGGTGCCAGTCTTTCGATTACGAGCTTCAAAACTCAAGGAGGCAACGGCATAGCCTCTCAATCCAATAAATATATTATCTCAAAATGAATGAGTTAATACCAAATTAAAATAACGATGGTTCATAGGGTTATCCAATCAAAACCGGAAGGTTAAAACCCTAACTCTAATATACAAGGAGGAAGGAGAAGAATACATGTATTTGATTAAGAAGGTTTTGAATGTGAACGTTATTATTGTTGAGAAAGACAACAAAGATGTTATTGCTTTTGGCAAAGGTATCGGTTATCAGCAAAAGAAGGGTCAATTGATTTCGGAAGAGAAAATCTCTAAATTTTATCTTCCGATTGAAGATAATCGAATGGAGTCCTTGATCACGTTTATGAACAATGTACCTGTAAAGTATATCGAGCTAGCGTATGAAGTCATCCAAGAAGCGGAGAAATATCTAGATACGGAGTTATCTGCTAATACACTCTTTTCACTAACCGATCATATTTATTTTACTGTCGAGAGGATCAGAGACAATGTCATTATGACTTCTTCAATGTATTGGGAGTTCAAACGATTTTACCCGGAAGAATTTCAGGCTGCTCAAAAAGGTGTTGCCATTATTGAAAAAGCACTTGGTGTTTCTTTGAATGAACAAGAAGCAGCGAACATTACTTTCCATATTATTAACGGAAATAGTCGCTCATCAATTCATGCTAATGCTATCCAAATTACAAAAATCGTGACAAATATTTTAAAGTCTGTACAAATGTTGGTGAAGAAAAAATTGGATAGCCACAGTCTGCACTATGAGCGTCTGGTTACACATGCCAAATTTTTTGCAGAACGCTATTTAACGAACACGATGTTAAACAATGATGCAGTTCTAATAAAGACAGTTTCTACGCTATATCAAGAATCGATGGCCTATAGTCAGCGAATAAAACGGACGTTAGAAGAAATCTATGAGAAACCAATCACTGAAGAAGAAATTGCGTATTTAGCCATTCATATTAATAGACTATTACTATCACAAAATGAGGAGTGAACCAAATGGTTGATAAAAAGAAAGAATCAGTAGACAAAATCATTCAATCGATCGGTGGAGAGAAAAATATTAACGCGGTCTATCATTGTGCAACTCGCCTTCGCTTCCAGTTAAAAGATACCACGCAATTCAATCAAGCACAGGCGAAGGAAATTCCAGGAGTATTAGGAACCAAATTGACCGGAGATGAAGTACAATTTGTGATTGGTGGAGAAGTAGGCAATTACTATTCGACTGTAATCAATCAGTATAAAATCACGGAAAAAAACAGTGATGAAGCTGCAGATACATCTAAAAACGGACTTGTGAAACGAATCATCGAAAACATTGTTGGTGTAATGGCGCCAATCATTACTGCATTGATCGGATTTGGTTTAATCCGGGCGGTTCTAGCTTTACTGGTCCTTTTGGGATTGAGTAGAGAAAGTTTAAATTATCAAATCATCAATATGATGGGAGACGCTGCCTTTTACTTTTTGCCTTTTTTAATTGCGGCTAGTGCGGCAAGGCAATTCAAAACCAATCTTTATTTAGCATTGGGGATCACAGGTGTCTTATTACATCCAACTTTTCAGAGTCTGGTTGCCTCGGATGTTTCTATGCAGCTGTTTGGGCTTCCGATACGTGAAGCCGCTTATTCAGGAACGGTTATCCCCATCATCTTGATTGTCTGGGTTATGAGTTATGTTGATCGTTTATCTGAAAAGATCATTCCGAGTGTTTTAAAAACCATGTTGAAGCCGCTTTTCATCGTGATCATCATGGCTCCGCTAGCACTGATGATCTTAGGACCTATCGGCGCGATTTTTGGAGATGGATTATTCTTTGTTGTGGATTATCTGCGAGTGACTGTTCCGTGGCTCGTTCCAACACTGATGGGCATCTTCACGCCTTTATTAGTAATGGTTGGTATGCACACGGCTTTGACTCCGATTGCGCAAGTCTCCTTTTCAACCGTAGGATTTGAGATCGTCCAAGGACCAGGTATGTTAGCAAGCAACATTTCGCAAGCGGGGGCCGCCTTTGGGGTATTTGTTAAAACCAAAGATAAACAGATGAAACAAATTGCTTTTTCCAGCGGTATCACGGCGCTGTCTGGTATCACGGAACCTGCACTGTACGGGGTTAACTTGAAACTGAAAAAACCGCTGATTTATGTGATGATTTCAGGTGGAATTGCTGGTTTTTATGCGGGGATCAGCGGACTAGTCCGCTATTCATTCGGATCGCCGGGACTTTTGACCTTGCCGGTATTTTTCGGAGAGGATGCCTCTAATATTGTAAAAGCAGCCATAACATTGGCGTTAGCTTTTTCGATATCGTTTGTTTTGACAGTCATTTTTGGTTTTGAAGAGGGTACTGAAGAAGATATGAAAACGTTGGATAAACCTTCACCGATTGCTTCAGAAAAACGGACAGCGGCTGAAGAAGCATTGATTCAAGGCTTCGTCCGCGGCAACGTTTTGCCGCTGAGTGAAGTAGCTGACGAGGTTTTTGCTACCGAACAAATGGGACCAGGGCTAGCGATCGATCCTGTGTCAGGAGAATTCCATTCACCGATTGAAGGCACGATAACAACTGTCTTTCCAACAAAACATGCCATCGGGTTGCGACATGATAATGGATTAGAAATGTTACTGCATATTGGATTAGATACAGTGAAACTGGATGGAGACGGATTTGAACTTTTTATTGAGGAAGGTCAGCGAGTAAAGGCGGGTGATTTGCTGGCCCGTGTTGATATTGATTTTATCAAGTCTAAAGGCTATGATCCAACTTCTGTTTTGATTTTTATGAACAATCAGAATGAACCGGTATTTTTAGAGCACGATGAATTGATTGATTGCTCGAATAAATTAGTAACAATTATTTAGAAGAAAGAAGGGGAAAAAATGAAAGCAAAATTTCCAGATGGATTTTATTGGGGCGGGGCGACAGCTGCCAATCAATTAGAAGGAGCATATCAAGCGGATGGCAAAGGAATGTCAATCAGTGATCTGCTTCTGGGAGGCGATATGAACACGCCTCGGCGAATCACCACAGAAATTGAAGAAGGTGCTTTTTATCCAAGTCATGAGGCGATTGATCATTTTCATCGATACAAAGAGGATATTGCTTTATTTGCAGAAATGGGATTTAAGCTATATCGCTTTTCTATCGCATGGACTCGTATTTTTCCGACCGGTTTAGAGAAAGTGCCAAATGAAGAAGGGTTAAAGTTTTACGATGATCTGATCGCAGAATTAAAGAAGTACGAGATAGAACCGATGGTCTCATTGTCTCATTATGAATCACCGATAGAAATGACAAAACAGTTCAATGGCTGGGAAAGCAGAGAAATGATTGAATCGTATGAAAGATTCGCCAAGACGGTCATTGATCGTTATCAAGATGATGTGAAATATTGGCTAACATTCAATGAAATCAATATTTTATCCAGGGATGTAGGGGTGGGTACGTATTTAGGTGGAGGAATGTATCCAAAAGATATTGATGATTTTTTGAATACTCAAAATATCGATAACAGTCAGCAACGGTTTCAGGCACTCCACCACCAATTCGTTGCAAGTGCCCGAGTCATTAAATACGCAAAAAGTCTACACAAAAATTTGCAAATGGGCTGTATGATTGCCTATCGAATGATTTATCCGTTGTCTTCTCATCCAGAGGATATTCGCTTCGCACAAGAGATGACTAATATCAGTAATTTTTACTGTGGTGATGTTCAAGTGAAAGGGCGCTATCCATATTTTGCTAAAAAGTTTTGGCAAGATAGAGGGATCGATCTTACTATCGAAGCAGGAGATTTAGAAGTACTGAAAGAGGGCACTGTTGATTTCTATACGTTTTCTTACTACCAATCTTCCACTGTGACTAAAGTAAATAATCAAGCCGAAAAGCAAACGGGGAATTTTTTCAATGGGGTTAAAAATCCGCATCTTACAGCGAGTGAATGGGGCTGGGAAATTGATCCATTAGGATTACGCATCGCGTTAAATCAAATTTATGAGCGCTATGAAATTCCCTTGATGGTGGTCGAAAATGGGTTAGGTGCAATGGATACCCTAATTGAAAAAAATGGTGAATATACAGTCGAGGATGATTATCGTATCGACTATTTACGAAGACATATTAAGGCAATGGCTGATACTATTGCAGATGGCGTTGATCTTATCGGCTATACTTCTTGGGGGCCCATCGACCTTGTTTCAGCAGGAACTGGACAAATGGCAAAACGCTACGGGTTTATTTATGTAGACAAGCATGACGATGGGACTGGCTCGTTGGCTCGCTATAAGAAAAAGTCCTTTTATTGGTATAAAAAAGTGATTCAATCAAATGGGGAAGGAATTAATTAGAAAATCGCAAGCTAAAGTAATTACAGAAAAAAGCGAAGGTGCTGCTGAGCCTTCGCTTTTTCGTCGCCTACAATTGGACAGGGGGATTAATTGTGGCTGACTTCCTCGTAAAAAATGGCGTTGCGTTCTGCAATCAGTTGGGTTTCCCTTCGCTCTAATTCAAGAAAGGTTTCATCTGCCAGCAATTCGGCAGCAGAGTAGCCGGCAGCCAAGAAATTTTCGGCATAGGTCAATTTTTGATTCGTAATGTTTCTTCGTTGCTCGGCAATGACGAGTAGCTGTTTTACATTCATATATACACTCCATTCTTTTATAAAAAGCAAGTACTAAAAGAGGACAGCTAAGGCAGTACTTGCAAGTCAACGGTGAAGGTAGGGCTGCGCGCTTGTTTGGCTATTCATCGTTCATGAGGAAAACGTCCGGTTTGTTTCTGATCAAACGGGTTTATACGGAAGCTTTGTACTAAGTATAAAAAAATTTCCCCCGAAGCAACAGAACCTAGTCGTTTACATAAAGCAACCATTGGTTTACATTCTTTGGACAAGCGGGTGTTACAAGAAAATCAAGTAATTTTTCCAAGAAAACGGTGGGATTTGACGACAAAAAAACCTGCGACCAGCTTGAAGCGGTCGCAGGTTTCTTAGATTAGTAGAAATAGCTTAAACGGTTTGTTTTGCTGGGCGCAGCAAGACTTCGCTGATCGCCACATGTTTGGGCTGTTGAATGGCATAAACCACTGCATTTGCTACATCTTCTGGCGTTAGGCTGTTGCCTTCTACGCGAGAGGTTTCTTTCAAGGCTGCTTCTAGTTGAGCATTGCCGACGGTTTCAAACAATTCCGTGGAGACCATTCCTGGAGAGACGATGGTGGAGCGAATGCCATGTTCACGTTCTTCTTGTCGCAAGCCTTCCATGATTGCACGAACTGCAAACTTTGTCCCGTTGTACACGGCAGAACCTGGGTAAATGACATGTCCGGCAACTGAGTCAGTGGCGATGATCAAACCGTCTTGCTGTTTTTGCATGATGGGCAACACAGCGCCGATCCCGTTCAATACCCCCATGATATTGATATCCAGCATTTTTTGCCAGCTGTCATAGTTCAACTCTGCCAAGTTTCCTTGAGGCATGATGCCAGCATTATTGAAAAGGACATCAATCCGACCAAAGGAGGTCATGGCTAAATCAATGACTTGTTGGACTTGTTCGCGATTGGTGACATCAGCTGTTTGATACAAGACATTTTCTCCTAATTTTTCAGCCAGTGCTTTGATGCGCTCTTCACGGCGGGCAGCGATCACTACTTTTGCCCCCTTGCTCGGCTAGTTTAACGGCAGTTGCTTCCCCAATTCCTGAAGATGCTCCCATAATTACGATAACTTTTTCTTTGATTTCTGTCATTTGTATTTCCTCCAATGAATGATTTTTTCAGCGAATCCTGCTACTGCCAATGGTGAACCTGTGAGACGATAGGTGATTGACAGTACAGTGCTTGCGGTGTATTTTAATTGTAGAACCTGAAGTTAGGTTTAGGTCAAGCGATAAACAAAATTTTTTTTAGGAACGATGCAAGTGAGTTACTCGATTGGCGAAGTATCACAAACGACTAATATCCCCATCTCGACTCTGCGTTATTACGATCGAGAAGGGATGTTTCCGAAGCTGGCCCGCAGTAATGGCGGCATTCGGGTGTTTTCAGAAAAAGAAGTAGCGACGATCAAAGTGATCGATTGTTTGAAGAATACTGGTATGCCTATCAAAGACATCAAGAATTTCTTGGATTGGGGCGAGGAAGGCGATGCGTCTTTGCAGAAACGGCAGCAGCTGTTTCATGAACGTCTGGAAGAAGTCACAAAGCAAATGGCAGCCTTGCAAGAAACCATGAATACGATCAAATACAAATGCTGGTACTACGATACAGCGATGGCAGCAGGCACTGAAGCGGTGGTAAAAGAGTTGCCGCTAGAAGAAATACCAGAAGAAGTCCGAGCATACAAACTATAAGCCCATCGAAAAACCACCTGCTGTTTTTGCAGGTGGTTTTTCGATTGTACTAGTTTTGCTGGGAAAATCAACCTTGCCAGTTGCGGTTTTCTAATAGCAGTTCGGCAGTCCCATGAAAATTGGGTTTCGTTCGACGGCAGTGTTACTCAATAACGCCTACAGGAATCAAATAGCGGGGTTCATTTTCCGTTGGCAGCTGCAGCAGCTCTGTGAGTTCATGATCAGTGAAGGCGCCGATCGGCACAGCGCCTAAGCCTAACGCTTGGGCTTGTAAAAGGACATTTTGGGCGGAATGACCGACTTCGATATAGGCATAGCGTTCGATTCCTCGGTCCCCATAGCGCTCGATCAGTCGTTCATAAACCACTGTATAAAGCAATGTGGCAGGTGCCCGTTGGATCGCTTGCTGGTCCAACGAACCTTCCGCCAGTGCGGTCCGAAAATCGCCGGCAAGAACTTTTGCTAAGGTATGCTGCTCTGGTTGATACAGATAAAGCCCTGGCTCAAGCCCCGTTACCTGTGTGACCACGACATAGAGGTCTAAGGGATACAAGGCACCAGCCGAAGGCGCTGTCCGGCGACCATCTTCTGTAGTGACACCGGCAGCGGCCCATAAAAGCTGTGCCAGCTGTTCTTGTGTTAGCTCAGTGTCTAGAAAATCCCGTTGCGAGCGCCGCTCGAAGAGAGCTTCCGCCACACTGGTTTCCCCGTCTAAGATTGGTTGCGGCAATGGAAAGGTTTCATAGGAAACTGCTGGTTCAGAAGAAGTGGCGGTGTTGGTAGTCGGTTGTTCTTCAATTGGTGCCGTATCCGCACTGCAGCCAGTGAGGAGTAAGCCCAACACCAAAAGAGCGCCTAAATGAACAAAGCGAAATCGTTTGTAACGGGTCATGAGGGTTCCTCCTTTTCTAAGGACTTCGTGTTATTTATAAGTATAACAAGGATTGCTTTTTCATGCGCTTTTATTCACAAGTAAATGACAGTGAGTTACGCAGTCTTTCAGTCGTATCATAGACTGATTGTGCTTTTTAATATTTTCTAAAGACTTAGATAATGAGTAGTATCGTATTAACTTGCTATGAATCTTTTTAATGAAATCAAAACCGATTGCAATCAAACGTAAGAGATAAAAGAGCATACAAAAACCCTCCAGCAATTCGTTGCTGGAGGGTTTCATTTAATTGGCAGCTGCCAATGCTGCTTGGCTTTGTTTGGCATGATAGGCTTCCACGTCTAGGATTGCCTGTTTAAACATTTCTCGCGTGATCTCATAAGGGACGTGGACGATGTCATTGGTGGTCATTGCTTTGTCTAAGATTGCCTCAAGGTCGCTGGTGTCGTTAATGCCCATATCCGCTAGGCAAACCGGCAGTTTGTTTTCCTTCATAAAGGCGTAGATGCGCTGGAAGAGGGCATCTTGCTGATCGAGCTGCAACAAGGCCAAAACGCCGTAACTAACGGATGCGCCGTGTAAATAGTCTTCCATTTTTTCCAAAACGGTCGTTCCGTAGTAAAAGGAATGGGCAAGGGCGGAGTTGTAATCATTGATGACTAAGACGGAAACTAAGCCGGTGGTCACGATGATATCCAAGACGACTTGCTCAATGGCATAAGACGGCTGATTGGCGGCACTGTCTTTCAAGGCTTGTGTGCCGTATTGCAATAAGCGTTCCGTACACATTTTGCCGATTTGGATGCCTAACCCATCGGTGTAATCTAGCTGATCGCCCCGCGCTGAAAATGTCGATTCGATCTCTTTGGAGAGGGCATCGCCGATTCCTGCCCATAAGTACTTGTCGGGGGCTTGGGCGATGATCTCACTGTCGATAAAGGCATGGGACGGCGGTTGCGAAGGGAAAAACAACCCTTGCATCTCGCCGTTTTCTTTATAGATGACACAAACCGCGGTGACTGGTGAGCAGTTGGAGCCGATCGTTGGGAAGGTGAAGACTGGTTTGCCAGCTTTTTCCCCAACCACTTTGACGGTATCGCAAACGCGGCCGCCACCAACGGCGAATAGAACATCGGCGGCTTGGACACTTGGAGTAGCTAACAGCTGATCGACGTTTTCATAGGTCGAGTTGCCGCCGTACCACAAGGTATCCGTCACTTGGACTGCTGACGTTAAAGCGGCTTTGATCTTGTCTTCGGCTTTTTCAAGGGCGGTTTTTCCGCCGATGATCACGGCATTGGTGCCGTATGGTTTTACGATGTCATTTACTTTTTCGTAGGCGTCCGCCCCGATTGTGTAGTTTGGCAAAAAGATACTTTGACTCATACTTTTCTCCTTCTTTCTTGGCCACGAGATTGGCTAAAATTGGTCCGGTAATTTGATGGATCACCATGCCGACTGCGGCAGGGGTAACGGCTGCAGCAATGGCGGCAAAGTGGGCATTGGCTAACGAGATCGCTAGGCCAGTATTTTTCATTCCTAATTGAAACATGATGGATTTGGCTTGGGTGGCACTGACGCCCATCACACGGCTCAGACCATAGCCTGCGCCGTAGCCGATCAAGTTATGGAGCAAGACTAAGAAAATCACGATCAAGCCAGATTGGACGATGACGGCGCCGTTGCGAGCGACAGTTCCTGCAACGATCAATAAGATACTGACGGAAGAAATCAACACAAATGATTGCAGAAATCGCTCGATGTGCTTGGCAATGAGTTTGTGGACGATCACCCCTAAAATGATCGGCAAAAGCACCATCTGCAAGACAGACAAGAGCATTTCCCAGAAGGAGATCTCGGTGTACTGACCAGCCAAGACATAAACCAAAAAGGGTGTAACGACGGTCGCTAACAAGGTCGATACCGTGGTCATGGAAACGGTGAGGGCGACATCGCCTTTGCCGATGAAGGTCATGACATTGCTGGCGGTTCCGCCAGAAACGCAGCCTAGTAAGACAAAACCGATGATCAAACCGGAAGAAAGACCAAACAGCTGCGCTAAGCCGTAAGCCACCAAAGGGCTGATGGTGAACTGGAAAAGCACCCCTAAGATGAATGCTTTGGGCTGTAAGACGACCATTTTAAACGCAGCAACGTTTAGAGTCATCCCCATACAAAACATGATGATGCTCAAAAGAATCGTTGTACGAGGCGGAATCCATAAGAAGGGTTGCGGGAAAAAATAAGAGACGATCATCAATAAAATCATGATGTAGATCAAATACTTGTTTACAAAAGCAGCGATCGTGTTGACGGTTTTCATAATAAAAAATCATCCTTCCTTTTTTCTGCTTGACCAATCAAGTGTCCAAACAGAAGGGGTCTTTAGAATAAGTGCAGTGCATAACCGCGGGGAATCGGCAGCAGTTGGTCAACGAGCGTTTTGGATCTATCTGACATCAAGGCGTCAGCTTGCAAAAGGCCGCTTTCTTGAAAATGGGTATAAAAAAACACTCCATCTCAAGAAGCTGTTCTTCTTTTTGGATGCAATGTGAATAGGGACTCTTTGAATGTATAAAATCAAACAGTCCCGACTATAATAATAAAATAATTCGTTTGCTAACATTGGTGCGGGTCATATACGCCACCGTCCTTTTCTTTATTTTGAATTTTCTAAATATTTAAATTATTTCTACTTAGTCTACAAAAGAGTCAACGCTTTGTCAATCGTTTGAGAAAATTTTTTCATTTTTTTGGGTGTTTTTTAAAAAACGTAGGTTTCTATGGGGAAAAACAGCAAGAATTGGTTTGTGCTGTGCTTTTTTCCCCTTCGTTTAGAAACAGAATAGTTGTTGGATCTTGGTTTTTGTCCTACGATGATACTAGCAAGAGTTGGAAAAAGAAACGAGAGGAGCAAAGAAAATGAAAATTTTTGTCGTTGGTGCTACTGGACGAGTAGGCCAAAAATTGATCACCTTTCTAGAAAAACAAGGACACATCGTTTATGCTGGTGCGCGCAGCAGTGAGAAAATCACAGAAACGGAGACGATCAAGCCCGTGTTCTTTGATTTACACACGGAACCGGAAGAGATGGCGGCGAAATTCGCAGATGCGGAAGCGGTATACTTCGTGGCGGGTTCCCGAGGCAAAGACTTGCTGCAATCTGATCTGTATGGTGCGGTCAAAGTGATGCAAGCCGCTGAAGCAAAAGGAATCAAGCGCTACATCCACCTTAGCTCAGCCTATGCCTTAGAGCCTGAACAGTGGCAAAGGGAAGGCGTGGCGTCATTGATGGATTACACGATCGCCAAATTTTTCTCTGATCGCTGGCTGATCGACAACACTGCACTAGACTATACGATTTTGCAGCCGGGTGCGTTGAAAGAAACACCAGGTTCTAGTTTTATCGAGATCAGTGAAACGACCTCTGGTGCGATCCCCATCGAGGATGTCGCCGTCTTGTTAGGTGAAATGCTGGAACGTCCAGCAACTTATCAAAAAGTCATCAAAGTCCAAGCTGGGGAAACCCCCATCAGCGAGGCACTGGATCAGCTTTAAGGCGAGCCTTTGGGCTTGAAGAGAATGTACTGAAGGAGCTGTACGGCAATGAATCGTTGGCGTGCGGCTTTTTTTTGTGAAGAAGCCAGCCACTTTTCATTTTTGAAAGCGGTGACTCTTGACTTTGGAAAAATAGTTTGTTACGCTTATTGCTAACTTTAGAGGGGGTGGTAAACGAATGTCAAGCGACTCGAGTGACGGTGAGCAGAAACACTATTTTGACTTGCCTTACTTTTTAATTGAATAGGAGACAAACAACAGCGCGTTATTTAGGAGCAGTTTCTAAATAAGGGGCTTATTTGTGTTATCCATCAATGAAAAAGAAAAGGAAGAAGAAAAAAATGAATAAAAAAGAGTTTCAGTTATCAGTGTCAGAAACAATCGAACAGTATCAGGTCCCCTCTATCGATCAAGGATTAGATGAGGCGCAAGTAACCGAGCGGTTAGAAACCTACGGATTGAACCAATTAGCGGTTAAAAAAACCGCCAAGTGGCGTTTGCTGCTGCGACAATTCCATAACACGATCATCTACATTTTGATTTTCTCTGCCATCTTAACGCTGCTGATGGGGCATTTCTCCGATGCCGTGATCATTGGCATCGTCGTGCTGGTCAATGCGTTGATCGGTTATTACCAAGAAGCGAATGCTTCCGATGCGTTAGAACGGATCAAAGAGATGCTATCAGCAGAAGCCACGGTCTATCGGAATGGGATTCGTCAAGATATTCCAGCTGCCGAAGTCGTTCCAGGGGATGTCGTATTCCTAGAAGCTGGCGACAATGTGCCCGCAGATCTGCGGATCATCGAAGCCGACAACTTGCGTATCCAAGAATCCGCCTTGACTGGTGAAGCCGATTCGGTGGAAAAAATAACAGACGCCTTAATGGATGAAGCAACTCCATTAGCGGAACAACGGAATTTGGCGTTTGCTTCGACTTCCGTGACGTCAGGAAGCGGGAAAGGGATCGTGATCGCTACTGGCGTCAAGACTGAGATCGGGAAAATCTCAGCTGAAGTCAATCAAACGGAAGAACGAAAAACGCCGTTGATGAAAGAGATCGATGGACTGGGGAAAGGCATCACCTATGTGATCATGGGCGTGGCGGTCTTGCTATTTGTCGTCAGTTTGTTCCAGCAAACCTATGCGATCTCTGTCTTATCCTTAGCCGTTGTCACCATGATCGTCGGCTCGATCCCAGAAGGATTGCCAGCAACGACCTCGGTGGTTTTGGCGATGGGTGTCAGCGACATGGCAAAAAACAAGCACACCATCATCAAAACGCTGCCAGCGGTTGAAACGCTAGGCTCAGTGGATGTGATCGCGACGGATAAAACAGGTACCCTGACCAAAAACGAAATGACGGTCAAAGACATCGTATTGGCTGAGCAGGAATATGAAGTGACGGGTGACGGCTATGCGCCGGTGGGAGAAATTCGTCCAAAGCAGGAGGACGTCCACGCGCAAGACACCTTGCAGTTGTTTTTGGAAGCTGGTTACGAAGCCAACGATACGGTACTGGTCCCAGAAGGAAATCACTGGACGATCAATGGGGAACCAACAGACGGCTCCTTTTTGACGCTGTATCATAAGCAGTTTGCCTATCCGCAAGCACCTGCTTACCAAGAGCTGGATATGCTGCCCTTTGATTCGGACAACCGCTACATGGCGAAACTAGTGGCAAACCCTGCGGGGGAACGTTTGTTATTTGTTAAAGGCTCCCCAGATAAATTGTTTGAAATGGTGCAAAAACAAGCGGCGCCTTTTGATGAAGCCTATTGGACAGGCCATGTCCGCCGCTTGTCGGCAGAAGGCAAACGAGTGGTAGCGGTGGGCTATCAGAAAGTTTCGATCGATCACATTGATGAAACGATTTTTGAGCAAGGGCTGCAATTACTAGGGATCGCTGGGATCATCGATCCGCCGCGAGAAGAAGTGATTGCCTCCCTGAAGGAAATGAACCAAGCCGGTGTTCAAGTGAAAATGATCACTGGCGATCACCCTCTGACCGCCAAAGCGATTGGGGAAAAGCTTGGCTTAGCGGATGAGATTCACGTCGTGACTGGTGCCGAGTTGGATCAGATGAGTGAAGCCGAATTTCAAGATGCTGCCTTGACGAATCAAGTCTTTGCACGAACCACGCCGAAAAATAAATTGGACATTATCAAAGCGCTGCAAGCCACAGGCAAAGTCACGGCGATGACAGGGGACGGCGTCAACGATGCCCCTGCGTTGAAGCGGGCGGATATCGGTGTAGCGATGGGGATCAGCGGCACGGATGTAGCCAAAGATTCTGCTGATATGATCTTGACCGATGACAATTTCGGTACCATGTCCTTAGCGATTCGCGAAGGACGCAGGATCTATGACAACATCAAAAAGAGTATTCTGTTTCTGTTGCCGACATCTTTTGCCGAAGGGCTGATCATTGCCTTTACGATCATGATGCAAAAAGAATTGCCGCTGCAGGCGACACAACTGCTGTGGATCAACATGGTTTCTGCTATTACGATCCAGTTTGCGTTTATCTTTGAACCAGCAGAGTCTGGGATCATGAGCCGCAAACCTCGAAAGACAGGCAATAAATTGTTGAATCGTCACGATATTTGGCAGATGGCGTATGTATCGATCTTGATGGCAGTCATCAGTTTGATCGCCCATGACTGGCTCTTGCTGCAAGACGTCAGCGAAGCCGTTGCTAGTACCATGATGGTCAATATCGTGGTCTTAAGTAAGATTTTTTATTTGTTCAACATCCGTACCAGTGCACCAGCGTTTTCTAAAGCTTCCTTCACCAATCCAAAAGCGTTCGTGATCATTGGTGTGATGCTGGTTCTGCAACTGTTATTGACCTATGTTCCATTTATGCAAAGCGCCTTTCATACGGAGGACATGTCCTTGATCGGCTGGGTCATCTCAGCAGCTTCCGGGATGGTCGTCTTACTCGTGACGGAGTTCGATAAATGGCTTCGCTCGAGAAAAAATATTTAACCTAGGTTTTCTTGTATTTTTTTTCAGGCAAAATCGCCTTGCTGCAGCTTAGGAAAATGGCGGAACGACAAGGGATTTCTGCTGTCGCTGCTTTGGGGTTGCCAAAAGAAAAAACCAAGAGGAATTCCTATCGGCTCGTGATCAGGCCTATTGACAAACAAAAATGGTCGGGCTAAAATGCACATGAATTGAATAGTATTCTTCGGGGCAGGGTGTAATTCCCGACCGACGGTGACAAGCGTAATGCTTGAAGTCCGTGACCCGCATAGCTATGCGGTGGAGCCAGTGTGAATCTGGCACCGACAGTGAAAGTCTGGATGGGAGAAGAAAAACCACAAAATTTCAAGGGGCGCAGTGCGTCTAAAATTGATTTTTTGCCGGTCTTGTTTGTCTATGCCTCGTGAGATTCTCACGAGGCATTTTTTTATTGAAAGGAGGAAGGAAGATGCATAACGAATACATGCGTTTGGCGATCGCAGAAGCCAATAAAGGGCGTTACCAAACCTTTACCAATCCGTTAGTGGGCGCCGTGATCGTCAAAGAGCAACGGGTCATTGCTAAAGGGGCTCACTTAGTCTATGGGCAGCCCCATGCGGAACGAAACGCCATCGAACAATGCCATTCCTCCGAAGACCTAATCAATTCGACTTTATACGTGACGTTAGAACCTTGCAACCACCAAGGAAAACAGCCGCCTTGCACCCAGCTGATCATCGACAGCGGCATCAAAAAGGTAGTCATCGGCCAGTTAGACCCTAACCCGATCGTGGCTGGACAAGGCAAGCGCTTTTTAGAAGAACAGGGCATCGACGTGTTGGTGGGCATCGAAGAAACAGCGGTGCGCCGTTTGAATCCACACTATAATTTTTACCATCAGCATCAGCGACCTTACGTGGCGTTGAAGCAAGCGATCACTTTAGATGGCCGGATCGCTCATGATGCGTTAACCCGCAGTGCGATCACTGGTTCAGCGGTTTGGCAAAACGTCCATCAAGAACGTGGAGACTATCAAGGAATCTTAGTGGGCAGTCAGACGGTGTTGACGGATGATCCCACGTTATTGACCACGGTTGAAACCAGCTTTCCGCCGATTCGCATCGTGTTAGACCGTCGGGGGCGAACGCTGTCGCAACCCCATTTGGCACTGTTTGCCGATGATTCGGCACCTGTGTGGATTTTTACGCAGCAGACAACTGTCAGTGATTTGCCAGCTCATGTGTCAGTGATCCAGCTGGAAGAGTTGACAATTGTTTCATTGCTGAAGGAGCTTGCCGAACGACAGGTCCAATCGCTTTACGTAGAAGGAGGCGCTGCGATCCATGATGCCTTTTTAGCCAGCGGACTGTGGCAAGAAAGCATTACCTATGTGGCGCCAAAGTTTCTTGGGGGCAATAGTCTCGCAAGTTTTACCAGTGAGCGTACCCCGAAACAGCTGCAGCAGCTAACAGAGGTGACGGTGACTGCAGTTGGGGAAGATGTTTGCATCCGAGGAAGGAGACCAGAGGAATGTTCACAGGATTGATTCAGGAAAAAGGCCGCATCAAAGAGATCCGCAAGCAAAGCCGCACGATCCAGCTAACTTGCAGTGCGTCCGAAGGATTACTGGCGGATTACCAGATCGGAGACAGTATGGCGATCAACGGGACGTGTTTGACGGCGATCGCCAAACAAGCGACGACGTTTACGGTGGATATCATGCCAGAAACCTTTCAACGAACCACCTTTAAACAACTCTCGGTGGGTGCCGAAGTCAATTTGGAGCGAGCGATGGCAGCGACGCAGCGTTTTGAAGGCCACTTTGTCGCAGGCCACATTGATGTAACGACCCGTTTGATCCAGAAAAAGCAGTTGGAAAATGCCTTGATCTTGACGTTTGCTTATCCTGTCAGTGTGCAAGGGGAAATCATTCCGCAAGGGTCGATTGCGATCAATGGCGTCAGTTTGACGGTTACCCAGACGACGGCACAGGCATTTTCCGTTAGCTTGATCCCCCATTCCAAAGACCAGACGACGCTGGGGCAGTTGAAACAAGGGGAGTGGGTCAATATCGAGACGGATATGATCGGGAAATATGTCAAATACCAACGAAAATGAAAGAAGGCAGACGATGCATAAAGTAGAACAAGCAGTGGAATGGTTAAAAAAAGGCGGCTTAGTGATTGTCGCCGATGATGAAAATCGGGAATCAGAAGGAGATTTGATTGGGATCGCTGAATACGCAACGCCAGAATCTGTCAATTTTATGGCGACTTATGGCCGCGGCTTGATCTGTGCACCCATCTCACAAGCGATCGCTGAAAAGCTGGCATTGCCTGAGATGACCGCCAATAATACGGATGCCTTTGGCACCGCGTTTACCATCAGTGTCGATCACGTGACGACGAGTACAGGAATTTCTGCGAAAGACCGGGCAGTGACGATTGAAAAGTTGGCTGATCCTGCGTCACAGGCTGCGGATTTTTATCGCCCTGGCCATATCTTCCCATTGACCGCTCAACCTGGCGGCGTGTTGGAACGCAGAGGACATACAGAAGCGGCTGTGGATTTAGCAAAGCTTGCTGGCAGCGTGGAAGCAGCCTACATTTGTGAGATTTTAAATGAAGATGGCACGATGGCTCGGGTCCCAGAATTGAAAAAATTAGCAGAAAAATGGCAGCTGCCGTTTTTGACCATTGATGAGTTGGCGGAATATCTACGAGGAACCACGCCTATCACGGTGGATCTGCCAACGGCTTATGGGGCGTTCCAATTGACCTTATTTGAAGATGAATTCGGCAATGAACACCTTTTACTAGCCAAAGGCGAGATTCAACATACTGCCGAGCCGCTTTTACTGCGGATCCATTCAGAGTGTTTAACAGGCGACGTCTTCAGCTCTCATCGCTGTGATTGCGGCGAACAGCTGCAAGAAGCGATGCGGCAGATCGAAGCAAAAGGCCGCGGTGCGATTTTGTATCTACGCCAAGAAGGCCGCGGTATTGGCTTGCGGAACAAGCTCCGTGCCTATCAGCTGCAGGAACAAGGCATGGATACTTATGAAGCAAATATTGCATTAGGGTTTGCAGCAGATGCTCGTCATTACACGTTTGCCGCCGATGTTTTACGTTCCTTAGAAGTGCAGGAGATTCAACTGATGACCAACAACCCTGACAAAGTGAAGGAATTAGAAAGCTTAGGAATTAAGGTAGCAGAACGAGTACCGCTGGAGATGCCTGCGCATAAAGAAAACAGAAGCTATTTGAAAACGAAGAAAGAAAAGTTTCACCATTACCTATCTATTTAATCAGCCAAAGGAGAATGAACGATGACAGTATTTGAAGGAACGTTTCAGGGAGAGGCAGTCAAAGTAGGGATCGTAGTCTCACGATTCAACGAGTTTATCACTTCCAAGTTAGTGGAAGGCGCCAAAGACAATTTGTTGCGTCATGGAGTCAAAGCAGAAAACATCGATGTGTATTGGGTTCCAGGGGCTTATGAGATTCCATATATTACCAAAAAAATCGTTGACCACAAACAATACGATGGGATCGTGACATTAGGTGCCTTGATTCGCGGAGCAACGACCCACTATGAATTGATCTCAAATGAAGTGGCGAAAGGCGTAGCCCAAATTGGTCTGAATGCCGACATTCCGATCATGTTTGGTGTGTTGACGACTGAAACGATCGAACAAGCCATTGAACGAGCGGGAACCAAAGCTGGCAACAAAGGCAGCGAAGCCGCTCAAGGTCTTTTGGAGATGATTTCGTTGAATCAGCAAATCCTTGGCAACGCATAGGTTTCACGTTCGAACAAAGAAAAGCTAGCAAGAACAAGCCTGCCTGAGCATAGGCATCAGACTGGAGACAGACTTCGTACAAAATGAAGTCTGTCTTTTTTTCATCATTTAAAAGCATGGGATTATTTTTGCCAAAGGATTCGCTTCTTCACGGGTACCGTATTTTCGATCGATCAATGGAGAGGAAAACGCCCAATCAATCACGAACATTAGAATAACTCTTATTTAAGGAAATTTTCAGAAAATTATTTACATTTCACAAAAGGTTCCTTATAATGACTCTATTCATTGAGAGTGATTCTCATTTGCAAATAGATGTCAAAGCAGTACATGGCTTTGGCGCTTTTCATGAGAAGAACTGTTATAAGCGAAAAAACGCACAGATGCTTCTTTTATGATGGTGGCGAGGCAACAGTCAGGTTGTTTTTGCTGTGAAATCAGGAGAGGATCGTGCTGAATAAAGGAGAATCACATGTCGGTAGGGTTGATTAAATCAAATCGTTGGATGGTTTCGACAATCATTTGCTGTGTTTTAGTTGTCGCCATTCTCTTATCTGCAGGAGTTGCTTTGGCAAACGGACAAGCCAATATCACCCTTGACGAAGTTTATCAAATTCTCTTCTATAAAATCAGCCATGGATTGGTTGGTGATCTTTCAGGCATTTCAGACGCAAACATCAATATCGTCTGGTTTGTTCGGGCACCGCGGGTCTTGCTGTCTATTTTTGTGGGCATGGGGTTAGCGATCAGCGGGGCAGTGATGCAGGCAGTGGTCCAAAATCCGCTGGCAGATCCCTATATCTTAGGAATCTCTTCTGGCGCATCCTTAGGGGCGACCTTCGCCATCTTAGTCGGCTTTGGCGGCTCGGCGCTAGTCTTGCAGCTGGGCTTATCGTTTGGTGCCTTTGCAGGAGCGGGGATTGCGACCATTTTGGTGCTGCTGCTTGCCAGTATCGGTGGGAAAATGACTTCCACAAAACTTGTGCTGTCGGGGACGATCGTCAGTGCCTTATGCAGCTCTGTTTCAAACTTGATCATCTATCTGGCTAGCAATGCAGAAGGGATGAAGACTGTGGCGTTTTGGTCGATGGGCAGCTTAGCCTCGGCTTCTTGGAACAAATTAGGCTTTATCGTGGTTCTGGTTTCTTTGATCACGCTGTTCTTCCTGACGCAATACCGTGTTTTGAATACGCTTTTGCTGGGGGATGAAGTTGCCTCCACCTTAGGGGTCAAGCTGACCTTCTATCGTCGTTTTTACATGCTACTAGCAGCGCTATTAACCAGTATCATCGTTGCGAATTCTGGTATGATCGGCTTTGTCGGCTTGATCATTCCTCATATCGTACGTGGAGTCAGCGGCTCGGATCATCGCCTGTTGATGCCTTTGACCGCTTTGACAGGCGCGTTGTTTTTGATTTGGGCGGATGTGATCGCCCGCTCGACCCTGCAAGGAGTCGAACTGCCGATCGGGATCATTACAGCGCTGATTGGCGCACCGATCTTTATCTATATCATTGTCAAACGGCAATACAACTTTGGGGGGTGACGGAATGAAATTAGCAGTTGAAAAGCTCAATCTGACGATCGGGGATCAGCAGATACTAAAAGACATCTCCGTCCAAACCGCACAGGGGCAATTTGTCGGCTTGATTGGGTCCAATGGCAGCGGCAAATCTACATTGTTAAAAGCTATCTACAAAACGTTGAAACCTGACAGCGGCGACATTTATTTGGGTGAGATGAATATTTTGAAAAGTTCCGAAAAAAAAGTCGCCCAGCAAGTCAGCGTTGTCAGTCAGTTCAATGAGTTGAGCTTTGATTTAACAGTAGAACAGATGGTGCTTTTAGGCCGCACGCCCCACAAGGGTTTATTGGAACAAGACACCAAAGCCGATCATGAGCTGGTCACTGAAGCCTTAGCCAAAACAGGGTTAAGTGCCTACAGAAAACGCAGCTACCTCTCATTATCAGGAGGCGAAAAACAGCGGGTCGTCCTTGCTCGTGCCATCACCCAAGAACCGAAATTTATGATTCTCGATGAGCCGACCAATCATTTGGATATCCGTTATCAGCTGGAAATCTTAGAAACCGTCAAGCATCTGAAGATTGGCTTGTTGGCGGCGCTGCACAATTTGGAACAAGCAGCTAACTATTGCGACATCATCTATGCCTTAAAAGATGGTCGGGTCGTAGGGTATGGCGAACCAGAAACGTTGCTGACAGAAGAACTGATCGAAGAAATCTATGGCGTGAAATGCAGTATTTACCATCATCCGATCACAGGCGGATTAGGGTTTCATTATTATTTTGAAAAGGAGCAAACAGATGAATAAATGGGGAAAAATGATTGGGGTAGGATTGGCAGTCTTTACATTAAGCGCTTGCGGCAATACGAAGGATGAAGGTACTTCGGCTTCTTCCTCACAGACAGAAAGTACGTATCCCTTAACCATCAGCAACTACACCAAAGCAGAAGGCGGCACGCAGTGGACCGCCAAGGATCAAACCTTTAATGAGGCACCGAAAAAAGTCGTAGCCAACACACGACCAGCAGCGGAATTGCTGCTGCATCTCGGCCTCAAGGATCAGATTGCGGGTGTCGGTGCAACCTTTGGTGCCGCCGATGAGGAAGTTGCTGCTGATTATGCAGAACTAAACGACCTTGGCAGTGACTATATCAGTAAAGAAACGGCGCTAAGTGTGGATCCAGATTTGATTTTTGGTCGCGGGGGACTTTTCGATAACCAAGATTGGGGCGTCGGCACCGTTGATTCCTTGAACGAGATGGGTATTCCGACTTACGTCCAAGAAACCTCTGTCACTGGGGCGACATTTGATTCCGTTTATCAAGACATTGAAAACCTTGGTAAGCTCTTCAATGTGCCTGAGGCAGCCGCTGCTTTTGAAAAAGAATTAAAGGATCGCCAGAGTGCCTTGGAAGAAAAAGTAGCAGACAAAGAAGAGCAAACCTTTGCCCATCTCTTTATGTCTGATCCAAGTGTGGTCAGTGTCTATGCCGCTCAGGACGAATCTTTTTTCAACAGCAACTTTGACATGATCAAACTGAACAATGTGTTTCAAGACTATTCAGGAGAAGTCAGTGTCGAAACCTTGATCGAAACGGATCCCGATGTCTTGATCGTCGGCGACTGGTCAACGATCGAAGGCAGTGTTTCTGGTCAAGAAATCATTGAAGGCTTGTACAAAAATGACAAACTCTCCAGCATGAAAGCCATCAAAAACAAACAAGTCTACAGCATGGACTACAATTATCTCTTTGGCTACGGCTACCAAGCCTTGACTGGTTTGGAAGAACTGGTAGAGCAAATGGCACAATAAACACCTCCTATTCCCATAAAAAGGAGAACCAACTTTTTATATAATAGAAGAAAACCAACGTTTCACTGGCCGATCGACCACAGAAACGTTGGTTTTTTGTATTTGGGAAAAGCAACCTTTGCCGCTGCCCGTTCCGCAACGAGTAGCCCGTTAGCTGTTTTTTTCTGTCACGTGGTCCATTTGATAGCGAGACAATAGCTTCTCTTTGTGTTTTTGCATGATTGTTTCCAGAGAAATATCGTATTTATCGGCGAGGATAAACAAGTTATCCAGTACATCGCCCAATTCTTCCGTCAGGTTTGCCAGTTTTTCTTCTGGCAAGCCATCTTGTTCATCGGGACGGTCACGACCGATTTCCAATGTCCGAATGGCACGGCTCACTTCCCCGACTTCCTCTGCTAAAAAATTCGCCCGAATAAACGGATCGTACTGATACCAATTGCGGGCTTTGTAGAAGTCACTGATAAATCGTTGATACTCCTCAATGTTCATAAATTTTTTTCCATCCTTTCCCAGAACCTTTATCAGAATCATGATATACTATTTCAAAATGATTGAGAAGGATGATGGAGAGTTTTATGAAAATTGCAGTCTATTGTGGTGCCAGTGTCGGTAATGAACCTAGTTTTGCAACAGCCGCCCAAGAATTGGGGCAGTGGATCGCCTCACGGCAAAATACACTGGTTTATGGCGGCGGAAAAGCGGGCTTGATGGGCGTATTGGCAGATGCTGTCTTAGAAAATGGCGGTCAGGTGATCGGGGTGATCCCAACATTTTTAAAAGATCGGGAACTAGCACATCCTGGATTGACCGAACTCCATGTCGTCGAGACGATGTCAGAAAGAAAACGAAAAATGTTCGAATTGTCGCAGGCGTTTGTCGCACTGCCAGGTGGTCCGGGTACGCTGGAAGAAATCACGGAGATGATCTCGTGGTCAAGAATCGGTCAAAACCCGAATCCTTGTGCTTTTTATGATGTGAACAACTTTTACCACGCAACGAGAGCCTTGTATGACAATATGGTGGAAAATGAGTTCTTGACGCAGGCCGATCGCGAAAAAATCGGCTTTGCGCAAACAACGAAGGAGCTTGAAGCTTTTATTCAAGCCTACGAACCACCAGTTATGCGGCAGTATTAATGAGCAATCGGTTAAATCCTATCATAGTTCTCTAGTTTAAGGAATGAGGAGGAGAGAAGCAATGCTTGAATGGCAAGATTATTTTGAATCCCATATTTTGGAAAGAGGAAAAGAATATTATTTAAGCGGCTGTGTGGCGCGACTGAGAGCGGATGATCAGCTTATTCTGGCCGAAGTATTCGGCACAGAGCTTTATGAAGTAGAAATTGCGCTAAAACAGGGCAAGGTCGTGGAGGAATTTTGTAATTGTCCTCACTTTGCGGCTGGTTTTAATTGCAAACATCTTGCGGCTGTTTTATTCGCCTATACGAGAGCGAAAGAAAAGAATAAGCCGCTGACTCCCCCAAAACGTAAAGGACGCCGTGAGGTCTATCAGAAGCTGGTGGATCAGCTAGATGAAGCAGATATGCGGCAGATTTTACTCAGTTTGATGGTTGAGGATACTTCTGTAGCCCTTTTTGTGAAGAACGTTGTATCGGATAGCGAAGATGATTTCGCTGAGGAGGAAGAAGTAGAAGCTTGGGATGACTGGGATGAAGAAGAGGAAGATTGGGAAGAAGAATGGGAGGATGACTGGAAAGCTTAAATGGAAATTTCGTACTAGGTCTGATACGCGTATCTTGCTCTTTTGCTTCTTTGACGCATTCTTAGTATAATGGGGTTTGTTTTGCAAGTGAGGTCATAAAATAAGATCCTTGGACAAAGAAATGGAGCGTAAATCATGACAACAAATTTTTGGGCTGAATTGCCGAAGCCTTTTTTTATCCTAGCACCAATGGAAGATGTCACCGATGTCGTTTTTCGACATGTCGTTCAAGCTGCCGGCGCACCAGATGTTTTCTTTACGGAATTTACCAACTCCGATAGTTACTGCCATCCAGAAGGACGCGACAGTGTACGGGGACGTTTAGTCTTCACCGAAGATGAGCAACCGATGGTGGCCCACATTTGGGGCGACAAGCCAGAGTATTTCCGTGAGATGAGTATCGGCTTAGCGGAGATGGGCTTTAAAGGGATCGACTTAAATATGGGCTGCCCAGTGCCAAACGTTGCCGGACGAGGCAAAGGCAGCGGCTTGATCTTGCGACCAGACGTTGCTGCTGAGCTGATCCAAGCAGCCAAAGCTGGCGGTCTGCCGGTCAGTGTCAAGACTCGTTTGGGCTATACCGAACTAGGAGAAATGGAAGCTTGGTTGACCCATGTCCTGCAACAGGATATCGCCAACCTTTCGATCCATTTGCGAACCCGTAAAGAAATGAGCAAGGTCGATGCTCATTGGGAATTGATTCCTGAAGTGGTTGCCTTGCGGGATAGAATCGCCCCACAAACGAAGCTGACGATCAACGGCGATATCCCTGATCGTACCAAAGGTTTAGAGCTAGCAGAAAAATATGGCGTAGACGGAATCATGATCGGTCGGGGTATTTTCAAGAATCCTTATGCCTTTGAAAAAGAACCGAAAGAGCATACCTCAGAAGAGCTATTAGACTTGTTGCAGCTGCAATTAGACCTGCAGGACCATTACGCCAAAATGGTGCCACGCTCGATCGCAGGATTGCATCGTTTCTTTAAAATCTATGTCAAAGGCTTCCCTGGAGCCAGTGATTTGCGGGCAAAATTGATGAATACCAAATCAACGGATGAAGTTCGGCAACTGCTGGCAGAGTTTGCTGAGGGAAAGACAGAATAACTTAGGCTGCTCCTTAAAGAAAGACGAGTGAAATAGATCGAAAGTAAGATGATCGTTTGCTGAACGGGTGATTATTAATAAATGTAAACATAATAAAGCAGTTCCCTTTTTCTTTTATTCGAAAAATGGGACTGCTTTTTTGTTTTTGCATTGATCGATAGTGAAGCAACTATGTTTCTTATCTGTAGATAGTTCAATTAATATCGGTGAAAAGTGAATTGTATCCGTTTTCTATCTTGCTTAAAATAAGAAAAAAAGGAGGAATTCCATGAATATCAGGAAGATAATAATCAATCACTTAGACGCACCAATTGGTGTTGGCGGAGAACAAGTAAGTTTTTCGTGGCAAATCGATTCGGAAGATAGGAATATTAAACAAAAACGGTATGATTTGCAACTATCATTAGACAATGAGTTTAAAACGGTTATCTGGCATCACAATGAGTGGAGCGAGCAATCAACGAATATCCCATATAAAGGCCCCAAGCTGGCTTCTCGACAAACCTATCATGTACGGGTAAA
This sequence comes from Enterococcus sp. AZ079, assembly GCF_050547255.1. Taxonomy (NCBI): domain Bacteria; kingdom Bacillati; phylum Bacillota; class Bacilli; order Lactobacillales; family Enterococcaceae; genus Enterococcus; species Enterococcus sp. AZ079. Next base: position 116,225 of record NZ_CP172955.1, read on the forward strand.
AAGTCTGGCGAGCACTGGACAAGAAAGTGATTGGGGAGTAACTCATTTTGAGACAGGCTTGCTTGAAGCAGGTGATTGGCAAGCCGATTGGGTGACAACAAAATGTCCCATTGTTGAACAAGGGAAAATAAAACCGTTTACAGGTGCTTACAAGTTTACGATTCAACAAGAAGTTGTGAAAGCCAGAATTTATCTCAGTGCTCTGGGTATCTATTTTGCAGAATTAAATCAAATGAAAATTGGGGATGATTATTTTACTCCAGGCTGGACAGACTATAACGATCGTATTCAATATCAAGTTTATGACATCACTTCGCAGTTGCAGCGCCAAAACGAAGTGCAAATAACCGTTGCGGAAGGATGGTATAGCGGCTATCTTGGTTGGGAGAAAAAGAAAGACACTTATGGAAACTTTAATGCATTTATTGCTCAGATTGAACTGACTTATGCAGATGGATCCACCGAAATAATCGGTAGTGATGAAACGTGGCAGGAGTATAGCAATCAATGGCTTTTTGCTGATTTATACAATGGCGAGGAGCAAAATCTTCTTCTAGAAAGAAAGTATAACGGTCATTTGAAAGCGATCTCTTATTCAAAAAAACAATTAACCAATCAAGAAAATGAGCCAGTACGAAAGCAAGAGGAATTGACCCCGATTGATTTGTTCCGTGATCCTTCAGGGCGTCTGGTTTTAGACATGGGACAAAATATGGTGGGATGGGTGCGTTTTACGATTAAAGGAGAAAAGAACCAAGTCGTTCGTTTGATACACGGAGAGGTGTTAGATCGAGACGGTAATTTTTATCGTGGCAATATACGGGATGCCCAACAAACAGATACGTATACATTAGACGGTTCTGTTCAAACGATCGAGCCGATGTTCACCTTTCATGGCTTCCGTTATGTTCATTTAGAAAACTTTCCTGAAGGCATCAAAAAAGAAGATTTCTCAGGTGTGGTTTTACATTCTGACATGCCAAAGACTGGCCTTTTCGAGACCTCTGATGCAGCAATTAACCAACTACAGCACAATATTCTTTGGGGACAAAAAGGAAATTTTTTAGATGTCCCTACCGATTGCCCGCAAAGAGATGAACGGCTAGGCTGGACTGCTGATGCACAAATTTTCTTTCCTACGGCTAGTTTTAATATGGATACGTATCAATTCTTTTATAAGTGGTTGAAAGATTTACGATTTTCTCAAATGAAAGATGGCTCAGTTCCCTTCGTTGTTCCAGATGTCTTAAAAGGAGTCTTTGCAGATAATGCTGCAAGAACAACCGCAGCTTGGGGGGATGCTGCAACGATTGTACCGTGGGAAATGTACCAACGATACGGGGATCGCCAAATCTTAGAAGAAAGCTTTGACAGTATGAAAGCTTGGGTGGATTACATCCGAGGACAAGGGCCTGAAGAAGCGCTGTGGAATACGGGATTGCAACTTGGGGACTGGTTAGCGCTGGATGCAGAAGAAGGCAGTTTTTTTGGCGCAACGGATGAAACACTCGTTGCTACTTGTTATTTTGCTTATTCTACCAGAATCGTTGCAAACACTGCTCGCATATTAGGGAAGTATCAAGAATACAAGATTTATGATGAGCTGTATCGCACAGTCAAAACGAAAATAGGAGAAACTTATGTTACAGATAATGGGTTAACTAGCGATACTCAAACAGCCCATATTCTTATCCTGATGTTCGAACTTTATCCAGAAGGGCAAAAGCTTTCTATTGTCAATCGACTAGTAGAATTGATTGAACAAAAAGATCGGCACCTCGATACAGGCTTTATTGGGAGTCCCTATATCTGCCACGTTCTCTCGGAAAATGGTCATTTAGATTTAGCCTACCAGTTACTTTTTAACAAAGATCTTCCCTCATGGTTGTACCAAGTAGAAAAAGGAGCGACAACGGTTTGGGAGCATTGGGATGGAATCAAAAATGACGGAACGTTTTGGGATGATGGGATGAATTCGTTTAACCATTATGCATATGGATCGATTGGTAATTGGATGTATGAAATAATCGCCGGCATTAAGATAAAAGCTCCGGGTTATCAGCAATCAATTATTGCTCCTAAATTATCTCAGCACTTAACACATTGCAATGCTTCATTAGAAACGATGTTTGGTTCCTTGTGTAGTAGTTGGAAACGAAACGAAGAGACTTATGAACTAACGGTTGTAGTACCTGCTAATACAGAAGCAGAGATCGTTTTACCATCAGTAGCTGATCAAGAAAACGTGCGAAGAGAAATCAGTGAAACCTGGCAGCCAAAGCGATTTGGTCACAGATCAGGTCGCACAGTCGTTGATATCGGCATTGCGAAATATGTGGAACATGAAGCAGAGTATCCATCGGTACAAGAAGGACCAAATGATCTCACAGTCTTCGTGGGATCAGGCACCTATCATATACGTTATGAATTAGAAAGGAAAGAAAATAAATGACGAAAAAACGAGGTTTCCTATTTAAGTTAACGCTTTTGTCAATCTCTTTATTACTAACATCGGCGAATGCTATTTCCATGACAATTCCTATGATTCAAGCTAATTTTCCAGATATCAGCCAAACGACAATTGAATCTTTAGTGACCGTCCCCTCTTTTACCATGATGATTTTTGTCTTGTTAAGCGGTTTTATTTCATCAAAAATTGGAAGCAAGAAAACTGTTATGCTAGGCTTGTTGCTCTCTTTGGTTGGTGGTGTGTTTCCCCTATTTACCCAGAATTTTACGTTGATTTATCTGTCTCGCTTTATTTTTGGGGCAGGTCTAGGCTGTTACAACTCTTTAGCTGTAAGTTTAATCAACGATTTTTATGAAGGTGATGAAAAGCAAGCGCTGATTGGGTTTCAAAGCGCTGCCCAAAGTTTAGGATCAAGTTTTGCAACGTTTTTAGCAGGGATCCTTGCAACTGTCAATTGGCATTATGCTTTTGCCGTCTACTTATTGGCATTGCCTCTCTTGATCTTATTTCAGTTTGTTGTACCAGAGACTCAAGGAGCTTCTCAACAGACGAAAAAGACAAAACAACAGATCAATCTGCCAACGTTTTTTTATGCAGCTGGCCTCTTTGCGCTCTTGGCAATGGTAATGGTCGTCTTTACAAAAGTAGGCTCTTTGGTCAGCGAACAGCAGATGGCGCATGCTAATTTTCTAGGGACAGCACTCTCCTTAATGACGTTAGCAGGGTTTATTAGTGGCTTAGTGTACGGAAAGTTCTTTCAGATTTTTCGCCAATTTACCCCTGTGGTTGGTGGGGTAGTGGCAACGATCAGTTTCTTTTTGCTTTCGATGGCTACTAACATCTATGCAGTGACTAGTTATCTTGTGTTGATTGGATTTTGTTTATCTTTGTTCATTCCTTACATCTTTGGTGCTTTGCTGGGCGCTGCACCAAAAGGATCAGAAACATTAGCAGTTTCGGTGGGGATGGTCGGCTCGAATCTAGGGTCTTTTTCTTCCCCTTACATTAGCTCTTTTTTCGCTCGTATTTTTGGAAACACCACAGCAAGTTTTGCTTTAGGAATTGCTGGTGCTGGCTTTCTTATGTTAACGGTGATTTTCTTTGTGGATATTTTACGAAAAAGAAAGCAGGTAGCCAATAACTAAATGATTTTGCTGAACATACCCTAATGAGTTTTTCCATGGCTCCGCATACTTTTGGGAGTCATTTGAAACGCTCGTTTAAATTGCCGATAAAAATAGCTTGTGGAGTGAAAGCCTGCAGTAGCAGCAATTTCTTCTATTGAATAAGTCGAATGCAACAGTAGATCTTTCGCAACTAATAGCCTTTTTTGGAGGAGCGTCTCTTGGAAATTTTTCCCAGTTCCTTTTTTTAACGCGTTGCTGATATAGTTTGCATTGAAGTTGAAGACTTGACTAAGCTCGTTTAAGGACACACTTTGGTAGTGTTCATCAATATATTCAAGAACATCAAGCGCATTAAACTGACTGGTCTGATTTCTACTAACTTCGATCGTATAAAGCCGCATCAATTCTGAGAGGATCAGTTGTAAATATTGGCTAATAAAACGAAAATCGATGACTTCTGATCGCCAGTACTCTTGCAACAGTAATTGAACTTGTGTATGTAAGTGCGGCGTAGAGCTGGTATGAAAAAGTAGGAACTGATCATGTTGGGCTTGTTCATCAAATGCAGTAGCCAAAAAATTCCCGATCAAGCTATTATTACGTTCTAACTGTAGGCAAAATAATGAAGTAAAGGTTTGATCATTAATTAATATATTGATGAGTAAGTCGTCTTCTTTTAATGGATCGATAGAGTGGGGAACATCGCGATCTAACACACAAAAATCGCCTTCAGTTAGGAGTATTTTTTGACCTTTGATGTATTGGGTACATTCGCCACTATAAACATAATTTATTTCAATAAAGTCATGAATGTGTTCGATCATCGGACCAAAACGATTGTGCTTTGCAATATATACCTGATTTCCTTGGAAAAACGGGGCTTTGGGCAGTCGGAAATGACCTGTTGCAGAATCAAATAAATCGTTACCATTATCTGAAAGGTTCGGAATATTATTGATGCTCGTCCCTGTTTTTCGTTGTTCTTTTTCGTAGTCATTGATCTCTCTAAGGTAGGTTTCTAATTCTTGTTGATTCAAGAGCGATATCCTCCTATTAATTTAAAACATGGTATGTAATAAAAGTAGCAAGAGAAAGGAAAGATAGCAATGAAAACTTATTTGGCAATTGATATTGGCGGAACATATTTGAAATTCGCGCTAATCGATGCGTTTGGAAAAATGCAAGACGTCCAAAGAGAGAAAACGCCGCAAACCTTGTTCGGGTTAAAGCGATTGTTAGTATCGATCATAGCTGCACAAGGAGGAGATATTGCTGGTGTAGGAATTTGTTGCCCTGGTAAAATCGATCATACTCAAGGGATAATATTTAATGGAGGGGCATTACCGTTTCTACATGAATTTGCTATCTGTGATTTTATTGAAACAACATTTAATCTCCCTTGCTCAGTCTGCAATGATGGAAAGGCAGCAGCATTAGCTGAATTATGGTTGGGTAATCTAAAAGGAAAGAAGAATGCTGCAGCGATCGTTTTAGGAACAGGCGTTGGAGGTGGAATCATTTTAGATGGAGCGATTCTTCAGGGAGAGCATTTTCAGGCAGGGGAATTGAGTTTTTTGCCACGAACACCAGAATCTGGCGAAACAAAGAACCTCATGGGAGTTACGACTTCAGCTGTTCAATTTATTCAGCGTGCCGCAAAAGAATTAGGGTTACTAGATTTAGATGATGGAAAAGCTGTTTTTGAGGCATTAGAAATGGGGGATCCACGAATAAAAGAGCTCTTTAAAAATTATTGTCGAGAAGTTGTTCATATTATTTTGACGTTGCAAGCTGTGCTAGATATTGAAAAAGTAGTGATTGGTGGAGGTATTAGTCAGCAACCGCAATTGATCAGGGAAATTAAAGTTCTTTACCAGAATGTCAAGAAGCAGTCTTCTTTGGTTGAGGAAACCATCACTTCTGTTGTTATCGAAAAATGTAAATTTGGTAATGAAGCCAATCTTCTAGGGGCGCTTTATTTGCTGCAATTAAAAATAAACGAGAAACAAAAAGATGTGTTTAACAATGACTAACGAGTGGAACCAAAGGCCTACAGGAGGAAATGTTCTTTCCTGTAGGTGTTTTTCTATGGGCAATTGGTTGTGAAGGATGAATGAAACGTGGTCTGTCGCTTGTTCTTTTTTTGTTTTTGGTTGCTGTACCCGCTCTCATTGTCAATCCTTTCTTGACAATAGATAGGTACCTATGTAAAATGGAGAACGGACTTTTAACTAGGTACCTATCTAAATAGTGAAGAGGCGAAAGGAGCTGAAGGTCGATGGTTTCCGAACAAGAAATCGTGGAACGATTGTTTGAAGTGTATAAATTAAATCGGCGGTATGCGGAACAAAAATATGGGCGTTTTATGCCAGGTCGGGGACAGTTCAATTGCCTACTGGTATTGGACGAAAAAGGGACGTTGACCCAAAAAGATCTCGCCGCGTATTTAGCGATCCGTTCGACATCCACTGGCGAACTACTAAAGAAACTGGCTGAAAAAGGGCTGATCCAAAAAGAAGTCGATCCGAAAGATAAACGCAGCCATCTGATTTCGCTGACGGAAGCAGGCAAAGAAGAGGCACAGCGAATGAAAGAAAAACGCAGCAAGGCGCACCAAGAAATGCTGACCTATTTGACGGCAGAAGAAAAACAAGCCTTTGGTCAAGCCTTAGCAAAAATCGAACAGTTTTATCTTGAGAAGGAGGCGGACGTTGATTGAGTGAAACAGTCCAACGAACGGAACGTCAGCGGACGCTGATTTTTATTAATTTAATGATTACATGTATTGCCGTATCCATGTTGGCGACCGCCTTGACGACGGCTTTACCCGCCATCGTCATTGACCTGCAGATTTCCGTCACTACGGGCCAATGGCTGACAAGCGGTTATTCCTTGGCGATGGCGATCGTTATGCCCTTGACGGCATATCTTATGAATCGTGTGCCAACCAAAAAGCTGTATCTCGCTGCCTTAGGAATTGCGTTGGTGGGCTTGCTGCTCTGTGCTGCAGCGCCCAATTTTCTAGTCATGATGCTTGCTCGTATTTTGCAGGCCGTAGGCAATGGAATCTTGACCGCAATGGCGCAAGTGATCCTTTTATCGATCTATCCGATCAATCGTATCGGTGTCGTGATGGGCTGGTATGGACTCTCAATCACCGCGGCACCCGTGATTGCACCGACTCTTGCTGGGTTGATCGTAGACCGCTTGAACTGGCATGCGATTTTTTATATCGTTGCCGTGATTGTTTTGATTTCACTGATTTGGGCCATAAAGGTTTTTGATGATGTGTTGCCAGTAAGCAACAGCAAATTTGATCAGACCTCTTTTGTTTTGAGTGCCTTCGCTTTTGGTGGGATTACTTTAGGCTTTGGCAATATCGGCAGCTATGGCTTTTTCAGCTTACCCGTTTTAGGAACCTTAGGGCTCGGTTTGGTAGCAGGGATCTTCTTTGTCTTCCGTCAGTTAAGAGCGGAAACTCCATTTTTGGATCTGCGGGTCTTAAAAACAAAAGAGTATGCCATCAGTGTCTTTGGCAGTATCATGCTTTACTTGGTCTTGATGGGTTCGGCGATGCTGATGCCGCTATACGTGCAGTCGATTTTAGGCAAATCAGCGACGATCTCGGGATTAGTCGTTTTGCCAGGCTCTCTGGTCTCGGCTTTCTTAAGTCCCGTGGCTGGGCGAATCTATGACAAAGTCGGCATCCGTCTGTTGACGCTTTTTGGCGGCGGCTCACTGGTCTTGAGCAACATCGGCATGTATTTTATCCATATGCACACGGGTATTTGGGTAGCAGTGGTTTTGAACATGCTGCGCTGTGCCGCCACAGGCTGTTTGTTGATGCCCTTCGTGACGTGGGGAAATAAAAATATTCCGCCGCAGTTGACGGCGCATGGAACAGCATTATTGACTTCTTTGCGAACGGTGGCAGGCGCCATCGGGACAGCATTATTTGTCGGGATCATGAATAGTGTGGCGCAAAACAGCACGACCTTAACGGGGACGAGTGCACTGCTTCATGGGATGAATGTTTCTTTCTTATTGATGACGATCGCTTCTGGTCTGCTGTTTGCAACGGGGCTATTTTTGATTCGTGATCAGAAACCAGAAGCCGTGTGGCTGGAAGGTGCGGAAGAACCGCTGGAATAAAGAGGGGCACCTTTCTTTGAATGGTGCTTTTCTTGATTTATTTCATGAAACTCTATGAAAAACCAAAAAATTCGATATAATAAGATAACTTATGGTTTAGGAGGAGTATTTTTTTTCAGGAAAGACTTGCTTTAATGGAAAAAAATCAGGGAGAAAATGAAGAATAAAGGCGTTTATTTTGGGTTGTCTGCCTATGTCTTGTGGGGCTTGGTCACACTATATTGGAAAATAATCGTTGGGGTTTCCCCGTTAGCAACGATGTGCTACCGAATCGTGTGGTCCTTTGTTTTTATGGTGCTGTTTATTTTGCTTTCCGGGAAGAAAACGCAATTTTTACAAGAAGCGCGTCTGCTGTGGAAGAACAAAGCATTTGCTGGACTGATCGTTTTAGCGTCTGTGCTGATTTCCATCAACTGGTTCACCTTTATCTTCGCGGTGAGTGCGGGCCACGTGATGCAAGCCAGCTTAGGCTATTATATCAATCCGCTTGTCAATGTCTTGTTAGCGACCGTTTTTTTGAAGGAACGTCTTAGTCGTACTGGCATGCTGGCGTGTCTGCTGGCAAGTATCGGGGTGATCTTATTATCGATCCAAACAGGAACGATTCCTTATGCCTCACTGATCATGGCCTTTTCCTTTAGTACGTATGGCTTGATCAAAAAAAGAATCCCCATTAGTTCGGTTACTGGGTTAACGATCGAAACGATGGTGATTTTCCCCTTTGCCCTCGTGTATATTTTAGGATTTTCAACCGTCGGCTTTATGAACTATCCCTTGCAAACCAATCTCTTATTGATGGGTGCTGGGATCGTGACGGCTATTCCGCTGTTACTGTTTGCGGAAGCGGCGAAAAATGTTTCTTACATTACGCTTGGGTTTATTCAATACGTCAACCCGACGATCATGCTTTTGTTGGCCATCTTTTTGTTTCACGAAACCTATTCACTGGCCCAATTTTCCGCCTTTGCGTTTATTTGGCTGGGGATCGCGGTCTTCACCTATGGTACGTTAGGCACGGCGATGAAAGAGCGGCGCATGGGACAGCAAAGAAAGCAACTCTGATAGATCAGGAATGGCTGCAACTGGGCCGTTCCTTTTTTGATTAAAAAACAACTCAATTTAGATAGTGAAGGATGTTGCAAGGAGAATTGTTCAATGGTATAACAAAGGAAAAGCACGTTGCAGAAATTCTGATTGAAAAGGGTTGCATCTGCCACAGGGGTGTGTTATTATTCTTTCAGTTACAAGGATTGTTACTGTTCGGCAGGCAAAACCAGAATTGACCGTAGCGCGCTAATGGGGAGATTCTAGGTTTTTTTATTTTGGAGTGAGGGAAAACGATGGTTATTGGGAAAATATTAAATAATAATGTCGTCATCTCGACCAATGATGCCGGTCAGGAAGTGATCTATATGGGCCGCGGCATTGCGTTTAAGAAAAAAGTCGGCGATCCAGTGGATGAAGCCTTTGTCGAAAAAGAATTTGTGTTAAAGGATACCTTTACTGCAAATCAGTTTCAGCAATTGTTTTCAGACATTCCTGTGGAAGAAGTCGAAGCCGTCAAGCAAGTGGTGGATGATGCAGAAGCATCCTTGGGGATCGAGCTGTCGCCAAATATTTATTTGACACTGACCGACCATATCCATTATGCGCTGGTTCGGGCACGTGAAGGCATTGAGCTGCCGAATCCATTGTTGTTTGAGACCCGCAAATTTTATCCGAAAGAGTATGCGGTTGCAGCAGATGCCGTTGCTTATTTTGAAAAAGTCTTCGGGATTACATTGCCAGAATCGGAAATTGGCTTTATCGCCTTTCATATCGTCAATAGCGAACAAGCCAATGGCACGATGGAAACCACGATGCAAGCGGTAGAAATCGTACGTGATGTACTGGCGATCATCAGTCGTTTTTATGGACGGGTCTTTAACCCAGATTCCTTGAATTATCAACGGATCACCACGCATTTGCAGTATTTTGCGCAGCGTTATTTAAGCGATGAACTTTCAGGGGGAAAAGATGAGTTTTTATTTGCCCTTGTGCAATCGAAGTACCCTAAAGCGTTTCAAACGGTCCAACGGATCAACGAGTACTTGATCAAAACCTACGACAAATCGATCGGTGAATCAGAAATGATCTACTTAACGATCCACATCGAACGTGTCGTCAATGATCAAACCAATTAACATTCAATCATTAACGGATTGTTACTGTCAGGCAGGCAATACCCAGATTGAAAAGACAACAGTCAGCGAGGAAAAGACTCGTTGGACGGTCGTTTTTTCAATCTGGGTTTTTTTATTAAAAAAGGAGTGTTGAAAAAATGAGTTCAAATAAAGAAATTGCAGTTCGCGTCCTCGATGCGGTGGGCGGCAAAGAAAATGTCAACAGCGTGGTGCATTGTGCGACCCGCTTGCGTTTCAAATTAAAAGATGAGAACAAAGCGGATACGGCACGCTTGAATCAAGACGACGATGTGATCCAAGTCGTTCAAAGCGGCGGACAATACCAAGTGGTGATCGGCAGTCATGTCAGCGACGTTTACCGTGAATTGAATGGAGTAGCGAACTTCGATGGCGAAGCAGACAGCAAAGGCGACAAAGGCAATTTGTTGAATCAACTGGTGGATATTATTTCGTCGATCTTTACGCCGTTTTTAGGCGCAATGGCAGGTGCCGGGGTCTTAAAAGGATTCTTGACGCTGGCAGTAACCTTGAATTGGTTAGCAGCTGATTCTGGGGTCCACACCGTATTGTATGCGATTGCTGATGGGTTATTTACCTATTTACCAGTGATGTTGGCTTTTACTGCAGCGAAGAAATTTCGTACCAATGAATTTCTAGCGGTTTCCTTAGCGATGGCGTTGGTTCATCCAGACATTACCGCTTTGGCTGGGCAAACGTTGAGTTTCTTAGGCCTTCCGGTCATTATTGGTGCGAGTGCTTATACGTCTTCCGTCATTCCGATTATTTTAGCGGTCTTTTTACAAAGCTATGTGGAGCGTTTCTTTAAAAAAGTCATTCCTAGCTTCTTACAGATCATCTGTGTGCCTTTAGCGGTCTTCTTGATCATGGCGCCATTGACCTTTATTGTCGTCGGTCCACTAGGAACGATTTTAGGAAACTTGTTAGGTAGTGCTTATGACAGCATTTACCACTTTAGCCCACTGATCGCTGGCGCTGTCATGGGTGGTTTATGGCAAGTCTTTGTGATGTTTGGCATGCACTGGGGCTTCGTACCGATCATCATGTTGAATCTCAGTCAAACCGGTGTCGATACGATGGTGCCGATGCTGTTGCCAGCTGTCCTTTCTCAAGGGGGTGCAGCGCTAGCAGTGTTCTTTATGACAAAAAATGTGAAATTGAAAGGGTTGGCCCTTTCTTCAACGATCACCTCAATTTTTGGGATCACAGAACCGACGGTGTACGGGGTGACCTTACCTCTGAAAAAACCATTTATCGCCGCGTGTATCAGTGGTGCCATCGGGGGAGCCTTCATCGGCTTCAGCCAAGTCGAAAACTATACCTTTGGGTTAGTCAGCTTACTAAGCCTGCCTTCTTTTATCCCACAAGATACGAAAGATCTAAGTGGTCTGATCGCAGCTTCGATCGGAACGGCTATCGCTTTTGGCGCCGCGTTTGTCTTGACCTTCTTCTTACGTTTTGAAGATCAGCCAGCAACCGATGCCAGTGTAACACCAGCGAAAGAGCCAGCAGCACCCACAGAGAGTTCGTCTAAAGAACGAGTGATCCTCAGCAGTCCGTTAGAAGGCAAAGTGGTTCCCTTAGCAGAAGTCAAAGACCAAGTCTTTTCTTCGGGTGCATTAGGAAAAGGCATCGCCATCGAACCGACCGTCGGGGCTTTATATGCGCCAGCAGATGGCACCATCACGACGCTCTTTCCTACTGGCCATGCCGTTGGTTTGACCACCACGGATGGAGCAGAAGTCTTGATGCATATTGGTATGGATACTGTGGAACTAGACGGCAAAGGCTTTGAGGTCTTTGTTAAACAAGACGATCAAGTCAAACGCGGCGATTTGTTAGTGAAGTTTGATCTAGATACGATCAAAGCAGCTGGCTTATCCACGATCACACCGATCGTTGTGACGAACACCCCGCAATATTTAGATGTGATGGATATGAACCAAACCGATGTCTTGCAAGGAGAAGACTTCTTAGCCATCGTAAAATAAGCAAAAGAAACCCGATCCTCGACTGAATATCAGCAAGGATCGGGTTTTTTGTAAGAAAATAAGGCGCAGTTGCCCTTCTCGCTTGCCTTATTTGGTGGCAAACGCTTGTCACAGCGCGAGTTAAGGGCAAGACCAACATCAGGAACGCCTACTCAGGGAAAACCCGAACATTCTTGGAAACTGCTCCTTACACATGGCTTAAATTTTCGGCAAGCGACTCTAAAGCGGGGAAATCGAGAATCGCATAGCCCTGTTTTTGTTTTTCGATCAGCTTGTCTTCTCGAAAGCTGGTAAAGGTTCGCAGCAGGTGGCGATAGCTGACATTCAAGATCGCCGCACAGGTGGTCAACTGAAAGGAAAAGTGTTGATTTTCTTGATGCGCAAGAATAAATTTGGCCAACCGTGTCTCTACAGGTTCCGTCAATGAATTCGCTAAGTTGATCCCCGAATTCAAGCGGGAACTGAGCAACTGACAGATGGTTTGCAAAAAGCGGACGTCTTGTTGCAAGGTGTTGCGGTAGCGATTCAAAGGGATGCAGACACAGACGCAAGCAGAAGCGGCTTTGACACTGCTTTTCGGCAAGAGTTCCCATAAAGAGGAAGCTTCTCCTAATGGTGCAGCTGGCTTGGCGTAATCAATACAAATCGTTTGGGTATCCGAAGAGAAGGAATAGACCATCACGGTTCCTTCTACGAGAAAATACAAGTATTCAGAAGGCGTACCCGTTCGAATCAAGTGCTCTTCTTTTTCAAAGGAATGCAAAGTGGCCATCGCTAACAAATCATTGTCCATATAAGATTGCAGATCGTATGTGTCAATGTAATTACTGAGGCGTGCGGTATCATCGATTTTTTTCATGGAAATCAGCCACTCCTGAATGGTTTTCTTTAAGTATAGCTTAGTTCCCCTTTTGACTCAACACGAACGATAAATAAAATCTAATGTAAATTGTATGTAAAAATAAGGTAAAATAGGACATATGTCACTTCATTTTGACGGGATACTTGGTATGATTTGAATGTAAGAAAGCTTCAAACCATTAGGAGGAGAAAAAATGCCATTGAAACGAATTGTTAAAGGAATGTTAGGAATTGCGTTAGTTGCCGCATTGACCGGCTGTGGGAATGGGAGCAGCAGCAGCGACAGCAGTGCCGCAGCCGAAAAAGAAAAGCTGGTGGTACAATTCGTACCGACCAATAATGACGGCTCGATGCAAGCCAAAGCAAAACCGTTTGCTGAGTATTTATCAAAAAAATTAGACCGTGAAGTAGAAGTAACGTTAGCAACGGATTATTCGACGATCGTAGAAGCGATGGCTTCTGGACAAGTTGATTTAGGGATCATGCCGCCAGCCGCTTATGTTCAAGCCAAAGACATGGATGCAGCTGAAGCGATTTTGACTTCTCAATTAGGTGCTTATGATCCAGAGACGGGCTTGCCATTAGAAGGGGAAAAAACCAATACCTTCAAAGGGGAAATCTTGGTCCGTGCGGATAGCGATATGACAGAATTAACGGACTTAAAAGGGAAAAAAATCGCCACATTGAGTCCAAACTCTGCCAGCGGCTATATTTACCCAGTTGCCGAGTTGAAAGATGCAGGAGTTGATCCAACGACGGATGCTACATTAACGACGGTGAATGATATTCCAAGTGAGATCACTGCAGTCTTGAATGGTCAGATGGACGCCGCCTTTGTGTTCCAAGGGGCACGAAATGTCTTTGCGTCAAGCTTCCCAGACAACGACTTATTCAAAGACCTAAAAGTCCTTTACTTAACCGAAGGGGACATCCCGAATGACGCCATTGCCGTTCAACCGACGATGGATGCTGAACTAAAAGAGCAGATCAAAGAAGTGTTCTTGAATATGGCAGACGATGAAGAAGGCGCCGAAGCAATGAGCTTGTGGGGACACCAAGGGTATGAAGAAGCAGCTGATTCTGCTTACGATACCATTCGCGACTATACTAAACGAGCAGCAGAGTAAAAAATCAGGGATTGCGGTAGAAGGATAACGGGACACGGAGATGTGCAGCGATTTACTAGGGGAATAGGTGGAATACGCAGTACCAGTGCATTTTTTAGTGAAATAGACCGTGACCGATTGGGGAAACTTTGCCGCGGTCCCTACATAATGGAGAAAACAGATGATAACTTTTGAGAATGTATCCAAAGTCTACCCAAATGGGGTCAAAGGATTACAGAACATAGATGTAACGATTGAGCAAGGTGAATTTGTGGCCATCATTGGCTTGAGCGGTGCTGGTAAGAGTACCTTTTTGCGCTCGATCAATCGCTTAGTGCCAATCACTGAAGGAGATATCCGGATAGACGGCAAATCAGTCACGAAAGCCAATAAAAAAGAATTGCGCTTGATTCGTCGACAAATCGGATTGATCTCGCAAAGCTTCAATTTGGTCAAACGCAGTACCGTTCAAAAAAATGTTTTGTCTGGGCGCTTGGGGTATTACGGGACCTGGAAAAGTATTTTAGGGTTGTTTACGAAAGAAGACTACGAAAGAACGAAAGAAGCGCTAGCGACTGTCGGCTTGTCAGACAAACTGCAAACGAGAAGCGACCAGTTGAGTGGGGGGCAACAGCAGCGGGTATCCATCGCCCGTGCCTTGGTCCAACAAGCGCCGGTGATTTTAGCAGATGAACCTGTGGCATCACTAGATCCCATCACGACAGAGAAAGTGATGGAGGATCTGAAGAAGATCAATCAAGAAATGGGCAAAACGATTGTCATCAATCTGCATTCGATTCCCTTGGCTCGTCAGTATGCGACAAGGATCATTGCCTTAAAAGCAGGTGCGATCGTTTTTGACGGCAACGCAGCCGCTTTGACAGATCAGCGTTTAGAACAAATCTATGGCAAAGCAATTTTTGAAGAAAAGGCAGGAGAAATCGATGAAACTGAAAGAAACAGTTCATTTTAATTGGTACAAACACCTGCTGCTGGTTCTTTTATTGCTGCTCTTTTTTCAAAGTAGTGCCTGGATCACAGGGGCTGATTTTGCACAAGTGTGGTCGAATCGCAGCCAGATGACGGCTTTCATGGCTCGCTTTTTGCACCCAGACTTTAGTTATCTACCGCAACTGATGATGCCCTTGATCAAGACATTGCAGATGTCCTTTTTAGGCACCGTTTTAGGAGTAGTCGCAGCGATACCGGTGAGTCTGTTGGCGACAACAGTCGTGACAGAAAGCCGTTGGGTCTCGGTGCCGATGCGTTTTCTCTTAGGTCTGGTGCGGACGATCCCCAATCTATTGTTGGCGGCATTGTTCGTAGCTATTTTTGGAATCGGTGAAGCCACTGGTGTTTTGACCATCGCGGTCTTTACCTTTGGTATGGTTTCACAGTTGATGTTCCAAGCGATCGAAACCATTGATTTTGCGCCGATCGAAGCAGCAGCGGCGGTAGGAGCGAATAAATTTCAAGTGACCGTTTGGGCGATCATTCCCCAAGTCATCAGCCAGTTTGCCAGCTATACTTTTTATGCCTTTGAAGTCAATGTTCGAGCTTCGACGGTGTTAGGGTATGTGGGTGCTGGCGGGATTGGGGTCATCTTGAACGCCTCATTGGCATTGTTGAATTATGAGCGGGTCTCGATCATTATCTTGACGATTTTGCTGACGGTAGCGATCGTTGATTTTCTCAGTGAGCGGGTAAGGAGGTCTTTCCTATGATGATCAGAGAAGTGAAGAAAACGACTTGGCTGTTATGGGGGCTCTTTGCTGTCTTACTAGTTTTATCCGCTGCGACGCTGGATTATTCTGGATTAAGCACCTTTTCCTTAGCGATGGGAAGAGATGTCTTGCAAGGGCTGAGTCAGCCAGACTGGTCCTTCTTTTATGACGGCAGTGGGGAAGATCTGTGGAGCTTGTTGTTACTGACGATCGGGATCGCTTGTCTAGGAACGATGATTGCAACAGTCTGCGCGATTCCAGTGACCTTGCTGAGTGCCGCCAACCTATGGACCTCGACACCCTGGGTCGCAAAAATCGGCAAAATGATCTGCAATATCTTGCGGGCATTTCCCGAGCTGGTTTATGCGATTATTTTTGTCCGTGTGGTAGGTCCAGGACCTTTTGCTGGAGTTATGGCGATCGGTGTCCACCAGATCGGTATGCTGGGCAAGTTGTTTACCGAAGAAATGGAAGCCATGGATGAGCGCTTGACGGAAGAGATGCAAGCAGTCGGTGCCAATTTTTGGCAGACGATGTTTTTCGTGCGGGTCCCTTACTTAGCACCCATCTATAGTTCCTTTGCATTGAATCATTTTGAAATTGCGGTCCGCAGTGCGGCAACATTAGGGTTAGTCGGTGCTGGCGGGATCGGTGCACCATTGATTTTTGCTATTCAAACCAGAACCTGGAGCAAGGTAAGTATTATTTTGTTGGGCGTCGTTGTGACCGTCTTCTTATTAGACCAGTTGACTGGAATCATCAGAAAGAAATTGAGATAAACCTATGAATGTATTGCATATATCAGATATCCATTTTCGAGAAAGTTACCTGCCTTGTGAAGAAGGGTATCAAGGAATGCTGGCAGCCATGCAAAATCCTTTGATTCCTCTTGAAGAGTGTATCCAAGATGCCAAGGCGCGAGCAGCGATCGATTTGGTGGTGATCAGCGGCGATTTGACCGAAGATGGCGCGCCTGCCGATTATGCCTCTTTGAAGCAATATTTAGAAAAAGCCTTTGGCTCAGTGCCCATCGTAGTAACGCTAGGCAATCATGATATCAAACGGCATTTTCGCCAAGGCTGGCAAGGCAAGTCAGTAGAAACCGCCAGTGATACACCTTTTAATCAAGTCTATGAAACGGAGACATTGGCGATCGTGACTTTCGATAATTCCTGCTATGGCTATGCCGACGGTATCGTAGATGAGCGACAGTTTGAATGGCTGCAAGCCACGCTGGCACAGCTCAAAGAGAAAAAGATCGTTTTTGTGACACACCATCATTTGTTGCCCGACCAAGCAAGCACGCCGGCATGGGCCGGTGCCAATCGTTTGGTGGCATTATTGCAGCAGTATCAAATCTCTTGTATTCTCAGTGGACATACCCATCATGCGTTTACGGGAACGATCGCAGGGATTCCTTACTATACTGTGGCAAGTATGTCGTTTGTCGGGGAAGATGAAGGCGATGGGATGGTCCGTTTTGAAGAACGCTATGGATACAATTTGTATCGTTTCGAGGAAGGTGCATTGGTTCATCAATCCTCAGAAAACTATCGACCGAACCGTGTATTGATGCGGGTCAACATGCAAGGATAAAAAACAGACGTTCCGTCAACGCTGCCTTTAGCAGCAGGAAAGGAACGTCTGTTTTTGTGTGAAAAAGGCTTAACTTTGATTGCCAAAGGTTTTGACAACTTCAATCGTGCCGTCGATATGAAAAAACAAGGTATAATTTTCTTCGGTTTTGATGCCATCAAAACGGCGGGCATAATACGTGACCGCGTCTTTGAAGGTTTGTGGGGGAACCCCTAAAAAATCAGCGCATGCCGCCAATGTTTTGCAGCCTTCTTCAAAACAAGCGATGATATCATAGGGCGTGACCACGATCGCAGAACCAATGTCGCGGGCTTTGCGTTCTTGTTTGCGTTTTTCGTTGGTGTCTTGGGCGGTAATGTCGCCAGCACTGGTCAGATAATGACCGATTTCTTCACCGATGGTGCTCAAGAGGTCTTCTTGTGATTGGTCAGGGTTCAAGTAAATATGGTGATCGATGTACAATCCTTGCTGACCATCAGGCATATTTTTATCGAAAATAAAGTGCAAGTCTGGGTAGGCGGCCATCAGTTCTTCTACTTTATCCATTTCCATCATTCCTTTTGGGCGTGCCGCTGTTTTATAAATTCAATATAGCTGAGGATATCTTCCATCTGCTCATCGGTGACGTCATCATCAATATGGGCCGCAACGGTTTGAACTTTTGCAGAGGGCTGCGTAAAGCCTGACGGGACTTGTCTGCCTAATAAAAAATCGGTGGATACTTGAAAAATCTCCGCAAGTTTGACGATGGTCTCGCCATCGGGTTCGTTACGATCATTTTCGAAATGCGAATACGCTGCGCGGGTGATTCCCAGCTGATCTGCGATCTGCTGTTGGGTTTGATTGGTTCGTAGTCTGAGTGTTCTTAGCCGTTCGCCAAGCATGAGTGATCGCCTCCTTTTTTGTAGTATAGCACGTTAGATATAATTTGTATCTATTTTTGTATTATTTGATATAAAAAATATCACATCAGTTGACGATACGAATCGTATCTTTTATACTGGAAACAGATGATATGAATCGTATCAAAAGAAGGGGGGAGGATCATGGATACATCGATCGTAACAGTTGTCTTGCCGTCACTCATTACTGGTGTACTTACCTATTTGGCTACCCGAGTATCCAGCAAAGCGAATTTGGAACAAACGAATATCGAAAATGCCCAGAAGCTTTACCTAAAATATGAACAGATCAATCAAGAATTGACCCATAAAATCGATCAGTTGGAAGAAGAAGTCCAAAAGACCGCCAAAACCTACCAAGAAGAAGTCTTAGTTTATCAAGGAAAGCTTGCTACTGCCCAAAGCGAAAGGGATTTTTTGCGGGCAGAAAACCAGGTGCTGAAAGAATTACAGCGAGGGAATCAAGTGCCTGTGGCGCGTGAAGAGAAGCAACATTCAGCCGTTGGCTAATAAAAAAAACTGCTTATCCGTCAATAAGCAGTTCAGACTGTAGACAAAGTACTAGTTTTTAGTGCTTTGTCTTTTTTTATCCGTTAAAATAAGAGTATCAATTGGAGGTGTATCCAGATGCTCTCAAAACAAGATATGAGTAAACGCGCACAAATCGGTTTCTTTTCTCTTGAAGACTTGGTCCCACAGGACCATTTATTGCGGCAAATAGATCAATGTATTGATTTCTCCTTTATTTATGAATTGGTTAAAGAGAAATACGATGAAATCCAAGGACGTCCTAGCTTGGATCCTATTCTTCTAATTAAATTACCAATGATTCAATATCTATTTGGTATTAAAAGTATGAGACAAACAATAAAAGAAATAGAAGTGAATATCGCTTATCGCTGGTTTTTAGGTTTGAGTTTAGAAGATCCCGTTCCTCATTTTTCAACATTTGGTAAAAACTATACGCGACGGTTCAAAGGAACAGATCTCTTTGAAAAAATTTTTTATGAAATTCTAGAACAATGTATCGCTGAAGGTATCGTAGATACTTCCGAAGTATTTATTGATAGTACGCATATTAAAGCACATGCGAATCGTAACAAAAAAGAATCTGTCGAAGTAATGGAACAAGCTGTTTTTTATACAGATAAGCTGACAAAAGAAATCACCAAGAATCGAGAAAAACATTTAAAAAAGCCCTTAAAAGAAACAAACGCAGAAAGTAAAACTTCCTTGAAAAAAAGAAGTACGACTGATCCTGAAAGTGGTTGGTTTCATAAAGGTGAACACAAAGAAGTTTTTGCCTATAGCTCACAAGTGGCGTGTGATAAACATGGATGGATATTAGGTTATACTACACACCCAGGGAACTTTCATGACAGTCGTACGTTTGTTTCTTTATTTAACAAGCTCAAAGGAGCTTTTCCCCTAGAAAAATTAATTATGGATGCTGGGTATAAGACACCAGCAATTGCACATTTACTACTCGAACATAAATTGACCCCAATTTTCCCATACAAACGTCCTATGACTAAAAAAGGCTATTTCAAGAAACATGAATATGTTTATGACGATTACTATAATTGTTATATCTGTCCCAATAATAAAATACTCTCTTATGCCACTACCAATCGCAAAGGATATATCGAATACAAAAGCAATCCAAAGGATTGTAAAAATTGTCCTTTCTTGTCTAAGTGTACCAACTCAAAAAATCATATCAAAGTAATCACTAGACACATTTGGGCTGAAGCTATAGAGACCTGTGAAGAGATACGCCATCAAAGTTGGTTCAAAGAACTTTATAAAAAGAGAAAAGAAACCATTGAACGAATTTTTGGGACAGCAAAAGAATTTCATGGGTTACGTTATACCAATCAAATAGGAATTGAAAAAATGCACATGAAAATTGGGCTTACTTTTGCGTGTCTTAATATGAAAAAGCTAGCAAAAATAAAAAGGATCAGAGCGCAAAAGAGACGTTTTCCTAAAGGAAAACTGCCTAATCTATCGATTATCCATAGAATATTACATAGAAAAAAGACAAACCTCATGTTTGTATAAGGTTTGTCTACAGTCTGAGACATTCCAGCGAATGTCTTTTTTCTATTGTTTATTTTGATGATGGATTGTGATCCCCAACACCAAGGCTAAAATCCCTGAAACCACCCAGATAGTGCGGTGGAATAAGAAAATCCCTAGCAAGCTGCTTAAGACTGCACCAAAAAAGAAGCCGCCGATGATCAAGGAAATAGAAATAATCTTGGGCGTCACTGATCGGTCCTTTTTAAACCAGCGCATGTACACATAATCAGCCAGTGAACGTAAGTTGCCGGTGGTCATCGTGGTGGCATAGGGCATCCCTGCCAATCGACGATAGGCGGCATATTGAATCGCCGCAAAAAAAGATAACCCCGAATCGATCATGACATTGGGTAATGATCGAGCAAAAAAGCCCAGAACAAAAATACCGATTGCTTCAAAGATCAATGCGGCATTTTGCCAAACGATCCAGCCCCCTGTCGGAAAATGATGCTGCAGATAATTCGTCACTACGATCCCCACTAAAAACATGAAGATTGGTGGCAGATATCGAAAGGCTTGTTCAAACTGCCCCGTTGAAATATTGATCCCTAACAAAATGACATTCCCCGACTGCATACTTGCAAACACTTCCCCGTGAAACAAGTAGGTATACGCATCTAAAAAACCGCCCGCCATAGCAAGAAGAATCCCCACCGGTAAACTTTCATGCACGACAAACTCCGATTTTCTTTTGGCACTACTCAAACTTTTTTCCATTGGTTTCGCCTCTTGTTTTTTATACTTTCTGACAGCTTAACGCTTAAAAACGCCGAAAACTCGTTATCTTTTGCGGCGTTTAGGTGACTTTTTCGATAGCTGACAAATCAACCAGCCCAAAAGAACGGCGGTCAGTGCTCCAGCTGAATCCAGCATGACATCTTGAAAAAGCGGCGTCCGTCCTCCCGTCAGCATTTGATGGTATTCATCGATCCCAGCGTAGCCGGTGGCTGCCAACCAAGCAAAAAAAGCGGCTAGCCAATACGGCTGTTTTCGAAAAACAAGCGTTAAGAACAAACTGCCACCTAGGACAAAATAGGTAAAGAAATGCGCGCCTTTACGAATGAAAAATTCCACAAATGAGAAATAGCCTTTTTCCGCAATGCTGATCTCCGAACCAGCATAGGAAAAAGAAATCTTCTCTAGCCACTCTTTCAATGGTTCGTTTTTTAAGATTCGTGAAAGCAACCCAATTTGCGATTGCTGCTCATAGGTTTGTGAAGAGCTGATAAAGAGGATGACCATTACCGCAATTGCAATACAAAAGTAAAAATTCGGTTCTTTCAGTAATTTTTTCATAGTTTTCACTCCTCATTTTCCTATCTTACCATTTTCATTTGGTGATGCAACTGTTTTTCCAGCAAACCATGGAGACATTGCACACAAAAAAAGAGTGCTTCCGTCAAGATTAGAAGCACTCTTTCTTTTTAAAAATAGCCATCGGTATGAAAAGCCGTCACCCGTTTGGTTGTGAGATCTTGGGGCTTGTGACGTTCAGCTCCTTCAACGATTCTCAGGGCTGTTTTGCGTTTTTTTCTCCAGTAAACAATGACGAACCCATCTCGTAGCCTTCTACATAATGATTCAACCGCTCGACGACCTCTGCTGCCGCTTCTTGTGACGGCGTGATGATCAATAAAATATCAAACCCTGCAATCGTGCCGACAATTTCTGGCAGCTCCATTTCATCAAGATAATTGGCGATCACATCGGCGCCGTTTTCAGCCGTATGAACGACAACTAAAAAGTCAATCTGCGTAATCTTTTTTAGATACTCATACATCGAAAACGCAATTCTGTCTTCTAGATCCTGCTCTTTGGATTCAAAGATCGAATAATACGGTCGGCCATTTTTGGCATACGTTTTAGCGATGTTCATTTCCCGCATGTCTCTAGAAATCGTGGCTTGGGTAGCTGAAACATTTTCTTTTTTTAATAAATTCATCAATTCTTCTTGAGACTCAATCCGATGTAGGACAAAGAGTTTTTTGATAATTGCTTGTCGCTCTTTTTTTTTCATTTACTTGATCCGCTCCTCTCAAGTCGCCTCGCTTACTGAAATAGTTGATCCGTCTCGTTCACTTCTTGAAACGCAGCTTACAAGAACAACATCGAGAAGATTAAAATGGCAAGATTGGAAATTCCGATAACCAGTAACGGTTTGCGCATAAAGCGAGTCCAAGTAGAATAGTTGACCCGCGCCAGCTCCAATCCGCCCATCACGACGCCAGAAGTTGGTGTGATCAAATTCACTAATCCGCAACCAGCAGTAAAGATCATGACCATGACGTTCGGATTGAGTCCGATGCTTTGCGCCAAGGCACCCATGATAGGGATCGATACATATGCCAGTCCTGAAGTCGATGGAATCAAGAACGATAAGAGCAGATACAAAATATAGGCGCCAATTACGAACAGGACAGGTGATAACCCTTCTAAAAGATGGGAAGCCCGATCCAAAATAAACAGATCCAAGTACGTCGTTTGCATAATGTAGGAAGCCCCCCGTGCCACAACGATGATCAAGACAACGGATAAAATGTCTTTGACCCCATCGATAAAGTTGGTCACGATTTCTTTTTCTGAGAATCCTTGAATCAATGCAATGATGATACTGACGTAGAAGAACCACATAGCCAAATCACCAAAATACCATTCACCGAAGCTATTCCCGGTCAAAAAGGCGGTCCAACCGTCAAACACATGGATATCAAAGTCGCCCCAAGGAATCAAGGAAACCACCATGATCACAAAGGATAAGCCAAAAATCGTCAAAATCAAGCGATGCTTTTGCGTAAACGCCAAGGCTTCGTTCGTGTCTTTGACAAAATGCTCTTCCATTTCTTTTTGCTCTTGCAGCGATAAGATCGTGGAGCCTTTGTCGGCTTTGACTTTTTTTGCATAAGACATCACCACAAAGATACAATACGCGGTCGTGACTAACCAAAGCAATGCGCCAACTACTAGGATCGTGCCATTATTCGGAGCAATATCAATGCTTCGTAAGGCATCCATTGCCACCCCAGTAGCGAAAGGGTTAACGGTGGAGCCGATCACACCGGCACCCGCCCCCAACATGACGGTTCCTGCTGCGACGATCGTATCAAAGCCCGATGCCACCATTGTGATTGCTAATAAGGAATAGAACGGAATCGTTTCTTCCGCCATTCCATAAGTTGAGCCACCAATTGAAAACAACACCATCAAAATCGGGATCAAAATCAACTCGTTGCCTTTGAGTTTTTTGACTAAATGCTGAATACCAGCTTCTAAAGCGCCTGTTCGTGTGACAATATTCAAAAAGCCACCCAAACAAAGAATAAACACACAGATCTCGATCGCATCACGAAATCCGTTAAAAGGCGCCATAAAGAAATCAGAAAACTTGGCACCGACGACTTGGCTGACCATCTCTTCTTGGCCTGCTGGTAATGAAGGTGCAAAGGGCTGACCAGCTAGTAGCCAAGAAGCGACCGTCAACGCAATAATGATCAGAAATAAGATACTGAACGATGTCAGCGACTTTTTTTCTTTTTGCTTTTTTTTCATCTTCGTTCCTCCTCTATTGAATCAATCTTAGGTGCAAATTGCCAACAGCTAGTCTGTCTGTGGTCAATTCGCAACATGGGAAAAATAATCTTTGTCATAAATAATGAGTTCTTTGTAACGATAATAAATCTTTCTTTTGTGCACGAGCGCCTTGATGGTTTGACTGACCGTCTCTCGCGTCGTTCCACTGTATTTAGCGATATCATTGATAAAAACTGGAAAAGGAATGCGAATCTGCTCTCCTTGTGACTGTCCGTGCTCGATCATCAAGAGACCGATCGTATTGACGACTCTTGTCTGCGCGCTAGAGGTGACACAGTACTCCACTCGGCGTCTTTGCTTCTCCAACTGCTGGCTCATTTGCTTATTCAGCCACAGCAACTGACTTGTAGATGAAACAACCAGCGGTTCAAACAGCGACATCGCTGCAAACTGCACGACAATGTCTGTTGCAGCGAATGCCGATACATCATAGTTGTCTCTTTCAAACAAGCCAATCAAAGGAAATAACTGATCAGGCCCAACAAAATCTACATAACAATAGGAATCAGTTCCGTCGGTTTTTTCGATCCGTACGAGACCTTCGATCACATGGAATATCCGATCTCTTACGTCGCCTTCATAAAAAAGCACTTGGCCTTTTTTGTACGTACGGCAGTAAATATGCTCCTTCAACCGCTGTTGATTTTCTTCTTCCAGCCATTGAAAGCTATTCGCTCTTGTTGATGGATCTTTTATTTGGTAGTCGATCATTTCTCTCACTCCAATGTTTTGGACTTGCTTTGCTACTTCGCTTATTTCCAGGTGATCTGTGTACCAGCGTCTTCAATTTCTGCCAGCTTATCTAAGGAAGTAATCACTGCCCGTTTTTCCGTGCCCATTTTGACAAAATTCAAAGCTGCTTGTACTTTCGGTAACATGCTTCCCGGTGAAAAATGCCCTTCATCGACATAGGTTTCCAATTCAGCGGCGGTCACATGATCCAACCACTGCTCATTTTCCTTGCCAAAGTTCAAAGCGATTTTTTCCACGCCCGTCAAAATGATCAGCTGATCCGCATCGACTAAACGAGCCAATTTTTCAGAAGCAAAATCTTTATCGATCACGGCTTCAACCCCCAGCCCATTATCTAACACGGGAATGCCCCCGCCGCCTGCGCAAATAACGATCGTGTTTTGTTCAATCAGCGCCTTGATGCTGGCAACTTCTTGAATCGCTTGTGGTGCTGGACTGGCAACGACTTTCCGCCAACCACGACCAGCATCTTCACGATAGATGGCATCTGTTGCCGCCATGGCTTCTTTGGCAGCTGTTTCCGTTAAGAAAGGACCGATCGGTTTGGTCGGATGGGCAAATGCTGAATCTTGGGCATCGACTGTAATTTCCGTCACCACTGTCACCACCGGCTTAGCCATTTGGGCTTCTTTCAACTGGATTCTCAGCTCATTTTGTAACCAATAGCCAATACTGCCTTGCGTCATTGCCACACAGGTATCTAAAGGCATCGCTGGGTTTTTGCTAGAATCACTGGCTTGTTGCTGCAAAACCAAATTTCCCACTTGAGGCCCATTCCCATGGGTAATGATCAAATGAACATCTTTTTGGATCAGGGGAATTAAATACTCGACGGTCTGTTTAAGCCGTTCTTTTTGCCCTTTGGCACTGGCATCATCTGCTAGGATAGCGTTGCCGCCAAGGGCGACAACGATCGTTGGTTTCTTTTCACTCATCTGCTCACTGCTCCTTCTTACACTCTAGGAATAAAGAGATCGCCTAAGGTTACTGCCATGATTGCTTTGATCGAGTGCATTCGGTTTTCCGCCTCTTCAAATTGACGGCCCCATTGACTGCGGAAAATGTCGTCTGTGATCTCCATTTCAGAAATGCCGAATTTTTCTTCAATCATTTTTCCATACGTCGTATTCGTATCATGGAACGCTGGCAAGCAGTGAAGCACGATCAAGCCATCGTCTTGTTTTCCAGTAGCCATTACCATTTCGCGGTTGATTTGGTAAGCTTTCAACAGCTTCACCCGTTCTTCAAACTGGTCTTCTTCCCCCATTGAAACCCAAACATCGGTATACAGAACATCGGCATCTTTGACGCCTTTTTGAATATCGTCTGTTACCATCAGCTGACTGCCAGATTCTTTGGCAAATTTGTTGGCATAGTCTGTCACTTCTTCAGCTGGGAAAAGTTCTTTTGGTGCACAGATGCGAACATTGACACCTAAAATCGCCCCCGTCACTAACAAACTATTCGCCATATTGTTTCGGCCATCGCCCACATAGACTAACGTAATGTTTTCTAATGTACCGAAGTTTTCTTTGATCGTCATGAAGTCAGCGATCATTTGGGTTGGATGCCATTCATCGGTTAAGCCATTCCAAACAGGAACGCCAGAGAATTTGGCTAAATCTTCAACGACTTGTTGGCTGAACCCGCGGAACTCAATGCCATCAAACATACTGCCTAAAACTCTGGCGGTATCTTCAACGGATTCTTTTTTGCCTAGCTGGATATCATTCGCACCTAAAAATTCTGGATGGGCACCAAGATCGATGGCAGCCGTCGTAAATGCCGCCCGTGTCCGAGTCGACGTTTTTTCAAATAAGAGGGCGATGTTCTTGCCTTCCAAATAGCGATGAGAAATATTTTGCTTTTTCAACTGTTTCAAATAGATGGAAAAATCAATAAGGTATTCTAACTCGGCTTTCGTAAAATCTTTTTCTGCTAAGAAGCTTCTTCCTTTAAATACTTGTTTCATTAGTAATTCCTCCTCTAGATTAAATATCTTCTCTGATAAATGGCATGCTCATGCAGCGAGGGCCCCCACGGCCGCGAACCAATTCACTGCCGGAGATTTTATGCAATTTGATGCCGGCTTCAGTTAATTTTTGATTGGTGATCGTGTTACGGTCATAGACCACGACTTCACCAGGTGCGATCGTCAAGGTATTGGAACCGTCATTCCATTGTTCCCGAGCTGCAGCGACCAAATCGTTCCCCCCACAGCGAATCAATTCCACTGCATCTAATTCTAAGTAGCGGCACAAAATGTTTTCTAACGTATCTTTTTCTTCTTTGATGGTTACGCCATCCCCGTCACGTGAGATTGAATAAACGGTCAGTTCGCCTTCAATTTCTGGATGGATCGTAAATTTGTCATAATCAACCATTGTAAATACCGTATCTAAATGCATGAATTTGCGTTCTTGACCAATATCAAAAGCTAAGACGTACTCAAAACTTGGTTCATGTTGGAACACATTACGAGCCAACTGTTCAATGGAAGTGGCATCTGTTCGTTGGGAGATCCCGATCGCTAACACTCGTTTTGACAGAACCAATTCATCGCCACCTTCAATTCGTGTTGGCTGATCACGGTCATAAAGCAAGTGCGGTGGCTGTTGTTGGAACATTGGATGATGAGCAAAAATGTATTTGCCATACAATGTTTCACGACGTCTTGTTTCTGAATACATACGATTCAAGGAAACCCCGTTACCGATCGTCGCAAACGGATCGCGAGTGAAATACAAATTCGGCATTGGATCGATCAAAAACGGATACTGGTCATCCACAGCACCAGCTAAGCTTTGACTATGGGGCAATTTCAATTCATTTTTCGCTAGACCTGCCATCGTTTTATCGATGAATTGACGGTTATCTTCAAAAGATAAGAAATAATCGGTAATTTCAGCAATGATTTCTGGGCTTTGTAACGTTGTTTCTTCTAAATATTCCTTGATAAACTGCTCTTTGATTTCTTGACTAGTTAACGCTTCTGCTGCTAAATCTTCTAAATATAACACCTCCACATTATTATTACGCAATACATCGGCAAATTGATCATGTTCAGCCCTTGCTTGTTCCAAAAAGGGAATATCATCAAATAACAAGCGATTTAAATGATCGGGCACGAGGTTTTCTAATTCTCGACCAGGGCGATGGAGCATGACTTGCTTCAAGCGGCCGATTTCTGAAAAAACATGAATAGCATTTGACATTTCTTTACATCCTCCTTTGTTTTGATTACGCCTACATAGTACAAGAATGTATGCGCTTACCAAGCGACGTATTTCGCCTTCATTATGCAAAGCATTTGTCATTATGCAATAAAGAGTGAATATCTTCTTGCGAGCGTTTTTTTACTCGTTGTTATTTTTTTTTATGTAATATTTATTCAGCAATTTTTAAATAAGAATTTGATGAGAATGAAAAAATGATCGATTTTGTTCTTTTCTTTGATTTTGACGTCCCCGACCAATGCAGGCAAAGCTTGCGAAAGAAAAGAACTTTTTCAACCAACAGCTTTCCTTTTTCGATTAAAAAAATCCGATGGTTGCGACTAAATGTGGCTATGCTATACTTAATAAGATCGTAGGAAAAGAAAGGGGTTTGATAGGAATGACCTATTCAATCAATTGGGATCTAGAAACAATTTTTCCAGGAGGCAGTGATTCTGTTCAATTAAAAGAACGCATGAGCCAGCTGGAAGAAGAAATCAAAACTTACCGTGAAAAAGTTGACGCTTGGGCACCAAACGCTACAGACAATGCGACAAAATTAGAGGAATTAATCGAACTTTCTGGCACAATCAATCAGGGATTTTCACAATGTGGCAGCTTTATCAATGCCTTGCTTTCAGCGAATGTCAACGACAGCAAAGCCAAAATCCTGACAGGCGACCTCTACGCAAAACTGCCAGCATTGCAAGCAGCACAAACCGTTTTCTCGAAAAAATTGACAGAAATTTCTGAGGATGATTGGACCGCTTTACTTACCGCGGAAAACTTAGCACCAATCGCTTTTCGTCTAAGCGAGATTCGTCGCGACGGCAAAGAATTGTTATCTGAAGCAGAAGAAACCATCATCAACACGTTAAATTTAGATGGCTTAAATGCTTGGAGCCAACATTACGATACGATCGTTGCCTCGATCGAAATTCCTTTCCTTCAAGAAGACGGCACGACGATCAACTTGTCCGCTGGTCAAGCCTTCAATAAAATGATGGGTGATCCAGATCCAGAAGTTCGTGCACGTTTATTTGACACTTGGGAAAAGACTTGGGCAGAAAAAGAAGACCTCTTTGCAGATACCTTGAACCATTTAGACGGCTTCCGCCTTTCTACCTTCAAGCTTCACGGTGTCACTGATTACTTGAAAGAACCATTAGAATACAATCGTCTGCAAAAAGCGACATTGGATGCTATGTGGGGCACGATCCAAAAGAACAAACAGCCGATCGTTGATTTCTTGACCCGCAAAGCCCAGCTTTTCGGCAAAGAAAAAATGGAATGGCAAGATCAAGATGCGCCGATCATCCTTGGGGACATGGAAGAAAGAACCTACACCTTTGATGAAGCAGCTGACTTTATTTTGACAAACTTCCGTAAGTTCAGTCCGAAAATGGCTGACTTTGCCCAAGTTGCTTTTGAAAAAAGCTGGATCGAAGCAGAAGATCGTCCTGGCAAACGTCCTGGCGGCTATTGCACCAGCTTGCCAGAAACCAAAGAGTCACGTATATTCATGACCTACAGCAATTCAGTCAACGAAGTAGCGACGCTTGCCCATGAGTTAGGTCACGCGTTTCACAGCAGCGTTCTTTGGGAGCTACCAGAATTAAACCGCAACTATGCCATGAACGTCGCCGAAACAGCAAGTACCTTTGCTGAATTGATCGTTGCTGATGCAACCCTCAAAGAAGCGACAACGAAGGAAGAAAAAATCAATCTATTGGATGCCAAAATGCAAAATGCGATCGCGATGTTCATGAACATCCATGCACGCTTTATTTTTGAAAACAGCTTCTACCAAGCCCGTCAAAACGGCTTAGTTTCAGCGGAGCAAATCACGGAAATGATGACAGCGGCGCAAAAAGAAAGCTATGCGGATGGGTTAGCAACTTATCATCCACATTTCTGGGCAGCCAAATTGCACTTCTTTATTGATGATGTGCCGTTTTACAACTTCCCTTACACCTTTGGTTACCTCTTTAGCATGGGGATCTATGCGTATGCCAATGAAAAAGGGTCTAGCTTTGAAGAAGAGTACATTGCTTTATTGCAAGATACTGCTTCAATGACGACGGAAGAACTGGCGCAAAAACACCTTGGTGTTGATTTAACAAAACCAGACTTCTGGCAAGCAGGGATCGACATGGTCCTAAAAGATGTTGCCAGCTTTATGGAATTGACTGAAGACTATATCTAAAAGAAAAAACCCTCTTCCAACACGACGCTTGGAAGAGGGTTTTTCTATCAGGCATTCAATAAAGTTAAGCCAATCGTTAAGTAGCCTGCGTACAGACACCAAATCAAATAAGGAATAAACAAGTACATTGCTTTTTTGTCGATGCGAGCAAAGAGGATCATACAAATAATCACTGATAGGACTAACAAGACAATAATGACCGTTCCTGCCCAGTAAGCATTCCAGCCAAAGAAAACGATACTCCACAAGAAGTTTAGTACTTGCTGGATCGCAAAGAAGATATAGGCATTCTTTTTAAGCGCTGGATTGACTTTGGCTACGATCAACAGATACAATGCTGTTCCCATAAAGGCATACAAAATCGTCCAAACGATCCCAATGATCCCACCAGGAGGGGCTAAAAAGGGTTTTTCCATTTGCGCATACGTTCCAGCGATGTCTCCTGCAAACAAACTCGAGATGATTCCTGTTGCTTCGATGCCGATCACACAGACCAGCCAAATCAAAAATTTCATGTTCTCCACTCCTTCTTTTTTTCATGACTCTCTCATTTCATCGTACCATCGAATCGAAAAAAAGCAGAATAGAACGCTTAAAAAAGAAACGCCCGTGTGGACGTTTCTTTCAAGATAATTATATTCAATGACAGCTACTTTGATTGTTTTTCTTCAAACTTCCGTCGTTCATTTTCCACATACTTGTATAGCGCCCCGTAGCGGCTGCGGTAGCCTTTTTTCCATGGCTTCTCTTTGCCGCAAAAATGTAACAAAACGGTATGCTCGATGACCCAATCCAAACTCCATTCCCCTAAACTGATCGTTTCATAGGTACGGTTTTTTCGTACGTCATAGTTGTAGAGCTGATCAGGGATCGCCAGCACCCGATCGCCGTACAACCCATTCAAAATGTCTTGATCTGGCAAAAAGAGGTTCAAATGATTTTTCTCAATGAACGCTGCGATCTCTGCTTCTTTGACCTCTTGCCGCAGCTGGTGCACATTCATCAGCAAAACGCCTGAATTATAGTAGCCTTCCGACTCATAATTGCGCAAACGGACTTTATTGATGACTGTTGTTACTTCTGTCAGCTTAGAATGGCTGGCGGCGACATACAGAAAATCCCCTAACGTCAGCTCATACAAGGGGCGCAAATCATTGATGCACAAAATATCCGCATCCAGATACAGGATTTTTTCCACTTGCTGCGGCAAGTAATTTTGTGCCAATAATCGATAGTAGATCGACTCAGGGTAGCGATCACTGACTGGCGCGGTTTTAAAAATCGAGCCAGAACCGATGATGATGGGATGATAGGTCATCGCCAGCTTTTGACAAAAAGCCTCCAGCTCTGCAGCATGGCTCAATTCTTTTTCTTGTAAGACATAGACATCAAAGGATGCTGCTGTCGTATGACGTTTGATTGAATATAACGTTGTTTTTAATTGTTCACTGAATCGATCATCAATCGCAAAAAGTAGATTCATGCTCTTGTTCACTCCTCTGTTACTGGCAGCGTGCAGGTTTTTGGAAAAAAATCGATTGCTGTTGCACGCAGCTTCTGTTCTTCTAGTATACCCGATTTTTGGTCTTTCTTTCAGTGAAACACCCTTGCCAATCGAACCCTTGCTTGGCAGACGCCAAAAAAGCTGTTCCATCCATGGGATGAAACAGCAAAGGATCGCTTATAAATGATTGTGTCTTAAAAACAGATCAGCGGATCGTTGCAAAAGCTTTTGACCACAACAACAATTCATCTAGCATATCATTGACACCCGCCGCCATGTGCGCACCGGGTTTGAAGGTACTGAAACTTTCAAAATCAGTAAATAAGTTGAAGGCTGGGTTGGTCCGCACGGTGGCAACTTTTTGTTCAGCTAATACGTTGCGCAATTGTTCAGCGGCCCGAATCCCACCGCCAGAACCGTAGCTGACGATCCCAGCAGCTTTATCAAACCATTCTTCCCGAGCAGAATCTACGGCATTTTTCAAGGAAGCTGCAAAACCGTGGTTGTATTCTTGCACGATGAAGATATAGCCATCTAATTCAGAAATTTTTTTGTTCCATGCCAGGTTTGGCTCAGCTGTTCCCATAAACGGTAGATCAAATGCCTTTACATCAACGATCTCAAACTGATGCTCTGACCGTTGATTAGCAATTTCTTGAATATATGCTCCGACTTGCGGACTTACGCGTCCTTCTCTTGTACTGCCTAAAATAATACCAAATTTCATGATAGGTTCCTCCTA
Organism: Enterococcus sp. AZ079; assembly: GCF_050547255.1. Taxonomy (NCBI): domain Bacteria; kingdom Bacillati; phylum Bacillota; class Bacilli; order Lactobacillales; family Enterococcaceae; genus Enterococcus; species Enterococcus sp. AZ079. The sequence goes on from NZ_CP172955.1 coordinate 148,448, forward strand.
AGATTGTTTTCGTTTGTTTTTTTAACGATTGGCAAATGTGTCTGCCCAGTCCAATAATTCCGTCAACATGTCGTTCATTCCTGCAGTCATATGCTCGCCAGGGGTAAAGGTGGCAAAGTTTTCAAAATCAGTAAATAAGTTGAAGGCAGGATTGGTGCGCACCGTGGCTACTTTTTGTTCCGCCAAAATCAAGCGAACTTGCTCAGCGGCACGAATCCCTCCTGCCGAACCATAGCTGACGATCGCTGCTGCTTTGTTGAACCATTCCTCTCGAGCGCTGTCCAACGCATTTTTCAAGGAAGCTGATATGCCATGATTGTATTCTTGTACGATGAAGAGGTAGCCGTCTAACTCAGCGATTTTTTCGTTCCACGCTTGGTTCACTTCACCTGTACCCATAAATGGCAAGTCATAGTCTTTGATATCAATGATTTCAAACGAGCGGTCGCTATGCGCGCGTGCTGTTTGTAAAACATAATTGGCTACTTGCGGACTCACGCGGCCTTCTCTCGTACTGCCAACGATGATCCCGATTTTTTGCGCTTTTTTCTTTTCAGGGGTGCGATACACCTCTTTAATTACTTCTTTTTCAATTATTTGTTCTTTTTTCCCAAATCCAAAGACCATTCTTTTGTACTCCTTTTGTTGTGGTTTCTTTAACGATGGACTCAGCATACCAAACTTACTTTTAGTAAGTCAATCATTCTGCTTACTTTTTGTTAGAAAAAACTCTCAGCTGCTTCTTATTGACATTCGTTCGGTACCGAACTATAATCAACTCATCGATATCGTTAGGTACCGAACGATAAACCAAAAGGAGTGTACACCATGAGTACAATGACCGACCACTTAATGAAACAGCTTCGTTTTATCAGCGAAGCCAGCAATGCCTTTATGAGTCAAAACAACCAGCGCCTTTCGGGACAGCAACGTGTCCTGGCCGTTTTAAATTTAGAAGACGGCTTGGTGCAAAGTTATCTTGCAGAAGTCTTAGACCTACGGCCAAGCTCTCTAGCGGAACTATTGAAGAAAATGGAAAATAGTGGCGATATTCAGCGCAAAGAAGATGCTGCTGACAAACGGATCAAACGAATCTACCTGACAGAAACTGGCCGAAAAAAAGCAGAAAAATTACTGGCACAAAAAGAAGCCACCAGCAGTCAGTCGTTTTTTGCAGGGCTCTCAGAGGAGGAACAAACCGAATTTGCTCGTCTGCTTGAAAACATTGCCGCTGGGTGGGAGACGGACTTCCAACAGCAGGCACAACGCTTTATTGACCCAATGGATCGTTTGCAAGCCATGCAAGAGATTCGGGAAGAAATGGTGAAGCAATGGGGCGGAAATTGGCAGGAAATGTCGAATGACGAGCGCCGAAAAATGAGGCAACAAATGAAAGATACTTGGCAAGAAATGGGCGTTGATGAGCGACGCAAAATGAAAAAACAGATCGAGGAAGCCATGCGGCAAATGCCGTTTCCTGGACATCGCGGCATGGTTGGCAATCGACCATTTGAGCCGTTTGGGCCGTTTGGGCCGTTTGATAATAGCGAGGCGAATGATCCACGGTACACATGGGTAAAAGGCAACTTTTTTGATGCCTACGGGTTTGGACAAGACCGCAAAGCAAGACCGACTTCCGCTTCTAAAGACGAAGCAGCCGAGGAGGATTGGCAGGATTTCTAATAACACCTAATTAAAAAGAAAAAGCAGTGAGCCATCTTGCTTGCTGCGGAGGAAAACGAATGGAAACAACGACACCAACAGTGAACAAAAACAAATTTAAAATGAAAGACTTTATCCACCTGATCGTCAGTGTCAATCCTAAGAAAGGCTTGTTTCTTTTAGGGATGCTCTTTAGCCTGATCACAAGTGTCGCCAGTTTGGTCGTGCCGCAGCTGACGAAAACGCTAGTCGATGCCAGCGGCACCCCCACGTTCAGCACCTCCATGCTGGTCGTTTTGATCCTAGCCTTTGTGCTGCAATTAGGCGTAGGGACTTTAGGCGGCTTTCTCTTGCGCTATGTGGGAGAAAGTGCTGTGAAAACGTTGCGGGAACGTCTTTGGAAACATCTGCTGCATTTGCCAGTCAGCTATTTTGATGACCACAAGTCGGGGGAAAGCAGTTCGCGACTCGTCAATGATACTTCCGTGATCAAAGAGCTAGTCACCTCGCAATTTCCCAGCTTTGTCACTGGCTTGATCCAATTGGTCGGTTCGATGATCATCTTGTTTTTGATGGACTGGAAGATGGCTGCGATCATGTTCAGTGCGGTGCCTTTGATCACCTTGATCATGTGGCCAATCGGCAAGATCATGTCAAAACTAGGACGCCAGTTGCAAGCAGCGACCGCCGATTTCAATGCGGATGCCAGCGAAAAACTCTCAGAGATCCGTTTGATCAAAGCCAGCAACGGAGAAGCCAGTGAACAAGAAAACGGTCGGCGCAACATTGGGGCAATTTTTACCCTCGGGGTCAAGGATGCGAAAGTCAGTGCGATTTTGCAGCCAATCATGACGACGGCCATGCTGGGCTTACTCGTAGGAATTCTCGGTTATGGCGCGATCCGTGTGCAAGCCGGCACCTTGACGAGCGGCGCATTGATCGCTTTTCTACTGTATCTCTTTAATATTATTGCGCCTGTAACGACGTTTGCAATGTTCTTTTCACAAGTCCAAAAAGCGATGGGTGCTACGGAACGGATCCAAGAAATTTTGGATACGCCGCTAGAACCAATTCAAGCAGCACCCAAAGCCGCCATCGATGGAGCAGTCTTACGAGCAGAACAAATCGATTTCAGTTACGTTCCCAAACGGCCGATTTTGCAAAACATTTCTTTTGAAGCCAAACCCAACACCGTGATTGCTTTTGCAGGACCAAGCGGCGGCGGAAAATCCACGATTTTTGCTTTACTGGAACGCTTTTATGAGCCCACCAGAGGGCGCTTGCTGATTGGAGATCAGCCGATAGCTGATATTGATCTGCAAAACTGGCGGGCACAGATCGGCTATGTTTCCCAAGACAGTGCGGTCTTTGCTGGTACGATTCGGGAAAACTTGCAATACGGATTGGACCGAACACTGTCAGAGGAGGAATTGTGGCAAGGACTGGCATTGGCTTATGCCGATCAGTTCGTCCAAGAGTTCCCCGAAAAACTAGAAACACAAATCGGTGAACGCGGCGTCAAACTATCTGGTGGTCAAAAACAACGGATCGCCATCGCTCGAGCATTCTTGCGGGATCCCAAGCTGCTGATGCTGGATGAAGCGACTGCCAGCCTAGATTCTCAGTCAGAAGAAAAAGTCCAGCGGGCGTTGGATCATCTGATGGAAGGACGTACGACATTAGTGATCGCTCATCGCTTATCGACCATCGTGGATGCCGACCAAATCTACTTTATAGAAAAAGGCACCATTACCGGTCAAGGTACCCATGCACAATTAATCAACAACCACCCGCTTTATGCTGCCTATGTCAATGAACAAATGATCAACTAATCGAAAAAACTGCTTATTGACGGATAAGCAGTTCAGACTGTAGACAAACCTTATACAAACATGAGGTTTGTCTTTTTTCTATGTAATATTCTATGGATAATCGATAGATTAGGCAGTTTTCCTTTAGGAAAACGTCTCTTTTGCGCTCTGATCCTTTTTATTTTTGCTAGCTTTTTCATATTAAGACACGCAAAAGTAAGCCCAATTTTCATGTGCATTTTTTCAATTCCTATTTGATTGGTATAACGTAACCCATGAAATTCTTTTGCTGTCCCAAAAATTCGTTCAATGGTTTCTTTTCTCTTTTTATAAAGTTCTTTGAACCAACTTTGATGGCGTATCTCTTCACAGGTCTCTATAGCTTCAGCCCAAATGTGTCTAGTGATTACTTTGATATGATTTTTTGAGTTGGTACACTTAGACAAGAAAGGACAATTTTTACAATCCTTTGGATTGCTTTTGTATTCGATATATCCTTTGCGATTGGTAGTGGCATAAGAGAGTATTTTATTATTGGGACAGATATAACAATTATAGTAATCGTCATAAACATATTCATGTTTCTTGAAATAGCCTTTTTTAGTCATAGGACGTTTGTATGGGAAAATTGGGGTCAATTTATGTTCGAGTAGTAAATGTGCAATTGCTGGTGTCTTATACCCAGCATCCATAATTAATTTTTCTAGGGGAAAAGCTCCTTTGAGCTTGTTAAATAAAGAAACAAACGTACGACTGTCATGAAAGTTCCCTGGGTGTGTAGTATAACCTAATATCCATCCATGTTTATCACACGCCACTTGTGAGCTATAGGCAAAAACTTCTTTGTGTTCACCTTTATGAAACCAACCACTTTCAGGATCAGTCGTACTTCTTTTTTTCAAGGAAGTTTTACTTTCTGCGTTTGTTTCTTTTAAGGGCTTTTTTAAATGTTTTTCTCGATTCTTGGTGATTTCTTTTGTCAGCTTATCTGTATAAAAAACAGCTTGTTCCATTACTTCGACAGATTCTTTTTTGTTACGATTCGCATGTGCTTTAATATGCGTACTATCAATAAATACTTCGGAAGTATCTACGATACCTTCAGCGATACATTGTTCTAGAATTTCATAAAAAATTTTTTCAAAGAGATCTGTTCCTTTGAACCGTCGCGTATAGTTTTTACCAAATGTTGAAAAATGAGGAACGGGATCTTCTAAACTCAAACCTAAAAACCAGCGATAAGCGATATTCACTTCTATTTCTTTTATTGTTTGTCTCATACTTTTAATACCAAATAGATATTGAATCATTGGTAATTTAATTAGAAGAATAGGATCCAAGCTAGGACGTCCTTGGATTTCATCGTATTTCTCTTTAACCAATTCATAAATAAAGGAGAAATCAATACATTGATCTATTTGCCGCAATAAATGGTCCTGTGGGACCAAGTCTTCAAGAGAAAAGAAACCGATTTGTGCGCGTTTACTCATATCTTGTTTTGAGAGCATCTGGATACACCTCCAATTGATACTCTTATTTTAACGGATAAAAAAAGACAAAGCACTAAAAACTAGTACTTTGTCTACAGTCTGAGACATTCGCTGGAATGTCTTTTTTGTCTTACTTTTTGGTGCTTGTGCGTGAATCTTTGAGATACAGTGCCGTTTCTACGAGTAGCGCTGCTAGAAGATAGCTGCCAAAAACGGCTACTTGGTAAAAAGCCTCTGTGATCAGCTCGTTGCGCTGCAATAAAACGACCCCGCCTAGAAAGAGCATTGCTAACAGGGAGAACCACTGCTGGGCAAAACGCCAATTGCTGACACTGGCTGTACTGCGCTTGGTGCGAAAGCCGAATACATAATTGGGTTCTTCTCGGTAAAAGCACCAGAAGACGATGAAAAAAATACCCGTAAAAATCAACAACAAAAGTCCAATATCGATCGAGATCACTACCTTTCACGTGCGATTTGTTGGATAAGTAAGTGAAGCCGCTAAAGATGAGTACATACTTATTGTATCCGCTATGAACGCTTCTATGAAGGGGAACAATCGAAAAATACGTGCTTCTAGCAAAAAAAACGGATGGCGATTTGCAGCGCCATCCGTTTTTTATCCCCGTTGAAAAGGGCCTTTTGGTGCAATCAATTCAAGATTGGTGCCGTCTGGATCTGTAAAGTAAGCGACGCCTGTCCCAAAGCCGCTTTTCAAACCGTCTTGTGCTTCAAAAACGATGGGGGTGCCGTCAGGCTCAACGCCAATGGCTTTTAGACGAGCAACGGCTTCATCAATATTTTCGACTTCAAAACAAAGATGCATCGCGCTGATTTGCTCATTGGAATAGCTAGCTTTGTTGGATCTTGGTTCGACGTATTCTAAAAGATCGATGTTGAGATTGTCTAAATGAAGATTGGCATATTTGATCAGTGTATCTGCTAATCCTTGCGTTTGCGCCATGCGTTTGCCGCCGATCGTATCTTGATTGGCGATTTTCTTTCCCGTTAATGCTTCATAAAATTGGATGGAACGTTCGAGATTGCTGACGGTGATTCCAACATGGTTGACCATTGAAAAGCCTGTGTTTGTGTTTGTCATTATACTTCCTCCTAAGGTTTTGTTTAGTATATCGTTTGGTTAATGAAAATCGAATGTGTCTGGATCTGGACCCACTCGTAAGTCTTCATTTAATGCGTTCAAGCGGTCCATGTCAGCTTCTGATAAATGGAAATCAAAAATCGCTGCATTAGCGATCATTCGCTCAGGGTGCGTCGATTTGACATTGACTAAGATCCCTTGTTGAATAGCCCAGCGTAAAAGCACTTGTGCCGCTGATTTTTGCTGTGCATCGGCGATCGCCAAGACGGTGTCATCTTTCAGCAGTTTGCCTTGCATCAATGGCGACCAAGCTTGGATCGCAATTGCTTTTTCGCCACAAAAAGCCCGCAGGTCTTGTTGCGTCAGTTTGGGGTGCAGCTCGATCTGATTGATAACAGGAACGACCTTAGCAATGGCCAATAATTGCTCCAGATGATGGATCTGGAAGTTGCTGACCCCGATCGCTTTGATTTTTCCAGCCGCATAGAGGTCTTCCAAGGCACGCCAGGACTCTTGAAATGCTTGATTTCCTGGCCAATGGATCAAGTACAAGTCGAGATACTCGAGGTTTAAGCGGGCCAGACTTTCATTGAAGGCGTGGATCGTTTCATCATAAGTTAAATGATCGTTCCAAAGTTTGGAAGTGACAAAGAGTTCTTCACGAGCCAACCCCGTTTCTTGTAAGCCTTGTTTGATTCCTGCCCCTGTTCCTGTTTCATTGCCGTAAATCGCTGCTGTATCAATCAGGCGATAGCCATTGATAATCGCTTGCTTCACGACCTCTGCTGTGTCAGCTTCAGGGATTTGAAAGACACCTAACCCCAACCCGGGGATTTCGCTGCCATTGTTCAGGGTAACGGTATCTGATAATTTTCCGATCATAAAAACATCTCCTTTATTTTTTTCTGGTATCATCATATAATGAGGAGGTAAGGTTGTATAGTACGTACTTTTTTGTTTGATACACACCTTTTGGTAACATTTATGTGTTTGCAGACTTGATGAGGTGGAAAAAATGGAAGAAAAAATTTATAATATCGGTGTTGAAGCAACCATGGATGTCATCGGCGGGAAGTGGAAACCCATCATTCTTTGTAATTTACGCCATGGGGCATTACGTCCCAGTGATTTACGGCGGAAGATCCCTGGCATCAGTCAAAAAATGTTGACCCAGCAATTGCGGGAATTAGAAGAATCTGACATCGTTACTCGCAAGTCCTATAATCAAGTACCACCTAAAGTTGAGTATTCCTTGAGTGAATATGGAGAAACCTTAGGCGGCTTATTGGATACTCTTTGCCAGTGGGGCACGATGCACGTTGCTGCACTGCAAGACAAAGGAGAGCAAGTTACTTTGTTAGAACAAGAAGAAGCGATTGTCTAGCAGAGGGCAATTGGCATGAGAAAAGGCGGCAGAAACCATTGGTTTCCGTCGGCCTTTTTAGGTTATGCTTGTTGGATCAATTCTAGAATGGCCTCAGTATTCATCCCGCTGTAATGATTGACGGGAAACGAAAGGCGCTTGATGCGTGGTGGGATGGCCTGCTTGATCATCGGATCTGTTAAAGAAAGCAAGGGATCGACCAAAACGAGTTTTTCTTGCGCAAAACGATAATTCGCCAGACGTTCTGGTGTCACAACAGTTACGCTGATTTGATCCTCTGACAGCAGTTGGATGTTGCGGGCGAAAATTTTAATCAGACTTCCAGCTAAAGTAGAACGATCAATAAAAACGACTTTTTCCAAAATGATTCTCCTTATTAATTAAAATGGTTAATTAAGTATATTAATTAAATCGTTCTTTGTAAATAGGAACATTTGGGAGACAACAAAAAAGCCGCAAAAGATTTTCTTTTGCAGCTTTTGGTTCGTCTATAAAAAGGTTTGATTCTTTTTCGATTAAATCACGATCACGGGTGTCCCGACTTCGGCTTTGCTGTACAATTCTTTCATCACGCCTGGCGGAGTATTGATACAGCCGTGAGAACCACGGGTTTTCCAAAGATCGCCACCGTATTCCGTCTGCCAATCAGAATCATGGATACCGACACCAGTCCAATCGATGGGCATCCAGTAATCAACAGGGGACGCATAATCTTCACCAGTCAAGGTTGCATCTTCTTCTTTGTTCCAGACATAGAAGACGCCAGTTGGTGTTGGTGTGGCTGGTTTTCCGGAAATTATGGCTGTTTCAAGAACAAGCTGTCCGTCTTTGTAATACCACATGTGTTGGTTTTTTAGATCAACTTCGATATAGGTGTTGCCAAACAGCGGACTGCCTGCATCGGTGCTTCCTTGAGCGATCGGTGTACGCGTGAAGTCTTCGCCAGCTTTTAACGCCTCGATCAATGCTTCTGTTTCTGCATCGGTTTGGATCGTCCAGCTAAGAGTACCGGCTGGGACTGTCACTTCGCCTTGCTTGGTACTTTTGAAGGTCGAAGAATTGGTGCTAGTATTGTATTGTTCGCCGATTGATGTGACATAGCTTCGTACTTTGTCTTCGTCGATCGTTGTGTTGCCGTCTTTATAAGAGAGCCAATCCATGATCGTTTCTCTTGGGATTTGAAACGTATTTCCGTTGATCGTATAATTGCCAGTTACTTTGGCGATTTTATTCAACGAATCCATTTCTTTCGTTAAGTCTGGATCATCGGCGGTCACACTTGGTTTTGTGACATAATCAACGAGATTCAGTTCCTTTTCGCCGCTGACGATGGCTTCTTGCAAGTCTGCCACTGCTTTGTCAACATCGATGGCATCGCCGTCAACTTCTGATTTGATAGAAAAGCCGTCTTCGCCTTTTTCCAACGTGGCATCAGCCGATTTGGTACGATCTTCATTTAAGGTTTCGAGTTCTTTTTGGATCGTGTTGGTCTCGCTAGTCAAGGTGTCTTGGTCTACTGAGAGATTGTCTAATGTTTTTTCTTCGGCAGCCGAAACGTAAGCCATTCCCCAGCTCCACTGGTTTTGTTCATCTTTTAATGATTGCAGCTCATCGGTGAAATCCGTCTGCAAACCAAATTGAGCAAGGTTGACTGTTTTCCATTCGCTATCACCATCTTTGATGGTAAAGTCTTCTTGTGAATAGCGATCATGCAGCAGGGCGTTGGCCTCGACAACGGTTTTGTTGCTGATGTCGATCCCATCGATTTCAGTCTTTGGTAGAAAACGGTTTGCATAATATGTACTTCGGTAGGTATAGCCGCCAGCGATCACTACGAGTAAAGCAGCCACAACGATCAGAACAATTTTCTTCGTATTATTCTTGGCGTCAGTATGTTTGTTTGAACGAGTCATTCAACTACTCCTTTTTTTCTAATGGCATAATAGATAATAACGCTTAAATCATACCATATTCCCACGGGAAAGCGAATATGGCAAATGAAACTTCCATGAAAAATAGAAAATTCTTAAACTATCTTTAGGCAAGCTGTAGAAACGCATTTCTTACGATAAAAAAACTGAACGAATCGGCAGCAAGCCATCTTGATCAAAGGATTCTGAAAAAGAGTGAGCTGGAGGATTCGTTCAGTCGCATAATTGACTAACTAAAATTGACTATTTAACACGAGGGAAAAGAAATTATTGATTGTCTTCCGCATCTAATTTTGCAAAAGCTTCATCAAGAATATCTTTTAATTGTTTTGCCGAAGCGGCCATCCGGTCTTTTTCACCATCTGTTAATGGGATCTCAATTACTTTTTGAATCCCTTGGGCATTGATGACTGCAGGCGCACCGATGTACAAGTCGTTTAAGCCGTATTCGCCGTTCATGTACACAGATAATGGGAGAACAGCATTTTCATCGTCTAAGATCGCACGAGTGATCCGTGCTAAGGCTACCGCGATCCCGTAGAAGGTCGCACCTTTTTTCTCGATGATGGTGTAGGCTGCATCACGAACACTGAAGAAAATGTTGACCATTGCTTCTTCATCGATGTCTGGGTTGTTTTTGACCCATTCATAGATTTGTAAGCCAGCTACGTTGGCATGAGACCAAACAGGGAATTCTGAATCGCCGTGTTCCCCTAAGATATAGGCATGGACGTTACGGGCATCGACATCGACCAATTCAGCCAATGCTTGACGGAAACGGGCAGAGTCTAATGAGGTACCTGAACCGATAACGCGTTCTTTCGGGAAGCCTGAGAATTTCCAAGTAGAATAAGTCAAAATATCGACTGGGTTTGCTGCAACTAAGAAAATTCCGTTAAAGCCTGAATCAACGATTTGGGTAACTACTTCACGGTTGATTTTCAAGTTTTTATGAACTAAGTCTAAACGGGTTTCGCCTGGTTTTTGAGGCGCACCAGCAGTAATAACGACTAAATCAGCATCATGTGCATCTTCATAAGAAGCGGCATAGATTTTTTTAGGGGAAGTAAATGCCAAAGCATGGGACAAGTCAATTGCGTCGCCTTCTGTTTTTGCTGTATTTATATCAATGATTCCGACTTCTTGCGCAATGTTTTGGGTCACCAGCGCAAACGCGTAACTAGAACCAACCGCACCGTCTCCAACAAGAATTACCTTTTGGTGATCTTTTTTGTTCGTTTTTGCAGTCATCTGTGTATCATTCCTTCCGCATAATTGTTTTACTCGCTATCATCCTACCATTTTCAAGTATGTTTGTCATGTGATTTGCACAACAATATTACACAAAATATCGCTGTTTCAGTTGTAAATGCTTTCTTTGTTATTACGTCAAAAAGAAGATATATCAAGGTTTTATTAAGATTCGTTAAGAAAGATAAAAACTGAGCAAGAGGGTGCCACCATAACAGTCCATTTCGTGTTATAATTACCTAAGCAAAAGAACTGGGCGCATTTGTGTGCCCAGTATTTTGTGTTTGGATAAGAAAACCGATAAAATAGATGAAGAATCAGCTTGAAACTAGAAATAATGGAGCGTAAATAAAAAATGAAAATGATTGTAGGCTTGGGAAATCCTGGCAAAAAATATGAAAAAACCAAACATAATGTTGGCTTTATGGTAGTGGATGCGTTGGCACAAAAGTACCAAGCAACCTTTAAAAAGTCGGCTTTTGAAGCAGAGGTGGCAGAGTTTTTCTTGAATGGTGAAAAAATCCTTTTGGTCAAACCACAAACTTTCATGAATGAATCCGGTCGTGCGGTAGGCCCGTTGATGACCTATTTTGGCATCTACCAAGAAGAACTAGTGGTGGTCTATGATGACCTCGATTTAGCATTAGGGAAAATTCGTTTGCGCCAAAAAGGCAGTGCAGGTGGCCACAATGGGATCAAGAGTTTGATCGCTCATTTGGATTCAACAGTCTTTGACCGTATCAAAATCGGGATCGATCGTCCACGTCCAGGACAAACCGTGGTCAATCATGTCCTGAGTCCTTTTGCAAAAGACGACCTGCCCATCGTTTTACAAAGTATTGATAAAGCGGTCGAGGCAAGTAGTGATTACTTGACCAACGGCGACTTTCTTGCCACAATGAATCGATTTAACTAAGGAGGGCCGAGATGGATTTAATTGAATTAATAAATAAAGTGCCGACAGTGGCGGCTTGGCATACAGGTTTACGTGAACAGGCCCCCCGGCAATTACTGACCGGTCTAGCTGGATCGGCAAAAACATTAGCGATCACTGGTGTGTATCAGGCATTTCAAAAACAAGTGATCGTCGTGACCCCAAATCTCTATTATACAAATCAACTAGCCGAAGATCTGCGCAATGTGACGGAAGATGTCTATGTTTTTCCAGTGGATGAAGTGTTGTCAGCCGAAATGGCTTTTTCTTCACCAGAAGCCAGAGAAGAACGCGTGGCAGCGCTGAATGCTGTTTCTCAAGGGAAAACGGGGATCTATGTGTTGCCGGTAGCGGCTTTGCGAAAGTATTTGCCTGAAAAGAAAACCTGGTTAGCCAATCAATTTCAATGGCAGATCGGCGATGAGATCGATTTAGAGCGTTTGCCGCAACAATTGATCTTGATGGGTTACGAACGTCAGTCAATGATTGGCAAACCTGGCGAATTCAGTATTCGTGGGAGCATCCTCGATATTTATCCATTAAACGCCGAATATCCCGTACGGATCGAGTTATTCGATGTAGAAATCGACTCGATGCGTTCTTTCAACGTGGAAACGCAACGCTCAGTGGAAACGCTGCAGCAAGTGGCTATTTTACCCACTACCGAATTGGTTTTCTCAGCGGAAGATTTAGCTGCGGGGCAAAAGCAGCTGCAAGAATTATTGAACAAACGGTTGGCAGTCACCAAAGAAGCAACCGATCGCGCCTTTTTAGAAGATTATTTTGGCCAGTTGGCTTCTCAATGGCAAGCAGGGATTCCTGGTGAAAGTGCCCGTTATTACACGGATTTACTGTATCGTCAGCAAACGAGTGTCTTAGATTATTTTTCTGAAGATGCCTTTTTGATGATCGATGATTATGCTCGGATCATGGAGACCAATCGTGAGATCGAACGGGAAGAGGCGGAGTGGCATACCCAAAAATTAGCGGAGCTGCGAGTCTTTTCTGAACAGCAATTCGGGATCGATGTCCATCAGCTGCTGCAAAAAGAAACCTTTGTGACCAGCTTCTTTTCTTTATTCCAAAAAGGAATGGGGAACATTCGCTTCCAAGCGATCCATCAATTCCAATACCGGCCGATGCAGCAGTTTTTCAGCCAAATGGGTCTCTTGAAAGTTGAAATCGATCGCTGGGAGAAGCAGCAGCAGACGGTGATTTTTCTGGTCAGTGACCAAGAGCGGGCCAAGAAGTTAGAGCAAGATCTGCGAGATCATGATATCTATGCCGTGCAGACGCAACAAGATCGCCTGTTTACAGGACGCACCCAAATCGTGGTGGAACGTTTGCAAAGCGGCTTTGAAATGCCGCAAGACAAGCTAGTGGTGGTTACGGAAAAAGAAATTTTCCAAAAGATGAACAAAAAAAGAGCCCGCAGGCAAAATGTCACCAATGCGGAACGGCTCAAAAGCTACAATGAGTTAAAAGCGGGCGATTATGTCGTCCATGCGAATCATGGGATCGGGAAGTACATCGGCATGGAAACCTTAGAAGTCGATGGCGTCCACCAAGATTACATGACGATCTTGTACCAAAACGAAGACAAGCTCTTTATTCCAGTCACCCAACTGAATTTGATTCAAAAATATGTGGCTTCCGAATCGAAAACACCGAAAATCAATAAATTAGGTGGCAGCGAGTGGGCGAAGACCAAGCGCAAAGTGACGGCTAAAATTGAAGACATTGCAGATGATTTGATTTTATTGTATGCCAAACGCGAATCAGAAAAAGGCTATGCCTTTCAACCAGACGATGCCTATCAAAAAGAGTTTGAAGATGCCTTTCCGTATTCGGAAACCGATGATCAGCTGCGCAGTACGGCAGAGATCAAGCGGGATATGGAAAAAGAAAAGCCGATGGACCGCTTGTTAGTCGGGGATGTCGGTTTTGGGAAAACAGAAGTGGCGCTGCGGGCTGCTTTTAAAGCGATCAAAGAAAGCAAACAAGTGGCTTTCTTAGTACCGACAACGATCTTGGCGCAGCAGCACTATGAAACGATGGTCGATCGTTTTGAAGGATTCCCCGTCAATGTTGGGGTACTGAGTCGTTTTCGGACGAAAAAACAGCAGAATGAAACGATCGAGCAAGTGCGCAAAGGGCAAGTCGATATTTTGGTGGGGACCCACCGATTATTGTCAAAAGATGTCGAGTTTGCTGATTTGGGCTTATTGGTGATCGATGAAGAACAACGGTTTGGGGTCAAACACAAAGAGCGCTTGAAACAACTGCGTTCGCAAGTCGATGTGTTGACGTTGACGGCAACGCCGATCCCACGAACATTGCATATGTCGATGCTGGGGGTACGGGACCTATCTGTGATCGAAACACCACCAGAAAATCGTTACCCGATCCAAACCTATGTGATGGAGATGAATCCAGGAGCAGTGCGAGAAGCGATCCAACGGGAGATGGCACGGGGAGGTCAAGTGTTTTATCTCTATAATCGTGTCGATACGATCGAGCGAAAAGTCGAAGAACTGCAGGCGTTAGTGCCAGACGCACGAATCGCGTATGCCCACGGGCAAATGACCGAGATTCAATTGGAAAATACCCTGTTTGACTTTATTGAAGGGCAATACGATGTGTTGGTGACGACGACGATCATTGAAACCGGTGTGGATATTCCCAATGCCAATACGTTGTTTGTGGAAAATGCCGATTACATGGGGCTTTCGACGTTGTATCAGCTGCGCGGCCGTGTCGGTCGGAGCAATCGGGTCGCCTATGCGTATTTCATGTACGAACAGCAAAAAGTGTTGAATGAAGTCAGTGAAAAACGGCTGCAAGCCATTAAGGACTTTACCGAGTTGGGGTCAGGTTTCAAAATCGCGATGCGAGATCTTTCGATTCGTGGAGCGGGTAATCTATTGGGGGCGCAGCAGCACGGCTTTATCGATGCAGTCGGGTTTGACATGTACTCGCAAATGCTGTCTGAAGCAGTCACTCGGAAACAAGGGAAAAATACCCAAACAGAAAAAACGACCGTCGAGATCGATCTGGGGATCGATGCCTACTTACCGACTTCGTATATTGAAGACGAACGGCAAAAAATCGAGATCTACAAACGAATTCGTGAGCTGGAATCCCAAGAAGCAGTTGATGAACTTCAAGATGATCTGTTAGACCGTTTCGGTGAATACCCTGTAGAAGTGGCACATCTCTTAACGGTGGGCGAGATCAAGATGAACGGCGATCGTGCCTTGTTAGAAACTATCCGTAAGCAGCAGCAGACGGTGTCGTTTATTTTGAGTAAAGTCGGCACGAAAAATTATTCGGTGGAGCAGCTGTTTGAAGCATTGAAAGCTACTAAATTAAAAGCCACGATGGGTGTCGATCATGAGCAAATGACCATCAAATTACAGATTCCGCCAGTGATGAAGGAAAGCACCTGGCTATTAGAAATCCAAGATTTTGTCAAAGCGTTACGGGAACAAAAATACGCCAGCCAAGGCTAGAAAGGAACCAGAGGGATGCCGAAATCACAATTGAAGCGTACGATGGAAGGGGCGTTTATTTTAACGATCGCTTCCTTTATCGCAAAAATCTTAAGTGCCGTTTATCGGGTCCCTTTTCAGAACCTGGTAGGGGACGAAGGGTTTTATGTGTATCAACAAGTCTATCCGATTTATGGATTGGCGATGACGTTAGCGTTGTCAGGG
Organism: Enterococcus sp. AZ079; assembly: GCF_050547255.1. Classification (NCBI taxonomy): domain Bacteria; kingdom Bacillati; phylum Bacillota; class Bacilli; order Lactobacillales; family Enterococcaceae; genus Enterococcus; species Enterococcus sp. AZ079. The sequence goes on from NZ_CP172955.1 coordinate 163,729, forward strand.
TTGCCACAGTTTATCTCCCGCATCGTCGCTGAAGAACCCGATCCTTTGAAAAGCAAGGAACGGCTGCAAGCGTTGACGCCTTTCGTGCTTTGGTCTGCGATCAGTTTATGGGCGGTGACCTTTTTATTTGCTGGTCCGATCGCGCAAGTGATGGGGGACCACCAACTGGCGGGCTTGATTCGAGTCGTTTCTTTTACCTTCTTATTTGTCCCGCCTTTGACCTTTTATCGAGGAATGTTTCAAGGGAATTTGCAAATGGTGCCGACAGCAGTTTCCCAAGTCGTAGAGCAGCTGCTTAGAGTTGGTGTGATTTTAGGTGCTGCGGCAGCTTTCCAGCAATTGGGCTGGACGATTTATCAAACGGGGACTGTCGCCATGATGGGTGCCTTAGTCGGGGGCCTTGCGGCGTGGTGGATCTTAAGTTATTATAGCCGACAAATCAACGGCAAACGCTTATCGCTATGGCATAAACCAGTCACCAGTACAGGAGAAAATCCCGCTGGTTTATCCGCCTCGTTGAAGAAACGGTTCTTCTTAGAAGGCGGTCTGTTGACGATTTATAGCGGCTATTTGATCTTGTTCCAGTTAGCGGATTCGTTTTTATTGACCAATGCGCTAGAAGCGGGGGGGATGACGGCACAAGCAGCCCGAATTTCAAAAGGGATCTATGATCGCGGACAACCCCTCGTCCAACTAGGTCTTGTGGTGGCGATGGCGTTAAGCTCGACGTTTTTGCCAACGTTGACCAAGTATTTGACGGTAAAAAATCAGCAGCTGTTTGAAAAGTCGGCAAAAATGTATTTGCGCCTAACGATCGGGATTGCTTCGGCTTCTGCCGTGGGCTTAGCGATTTTGCTGCCTTATATTAACTTTGCCTTATTCAAAGACGGTTCTGGCAATGCGGCGCTGGTATTGTTTGTCTTTTCTATCGCTCTGATGGCGACGATCCAAGCCTATCAAAGCATTCAACAAAGTCGCAATACCTATACCTTCGGCTTGCTCGCTGCGGGGATCGGTCTTTTGATCAAATGTCTATCGATGTGGCCGCTGACTGCTTCGTATGGGACTGCAGGAGCGAGTATCAGTACACTGTTGGGGTTAGGCGCGACCTTATGCTGTTTTGTGGTTTCCGAACAGCGTCGAGCACAAAGCAGCATCAATCACTTTTGGCATGAAGGAAATTATGGAAAAAAACTATTTATTTGTTTAGGGATCATGGCAAGCGTGCTATTCTTATATTATAGCTTCGTTGCGATCTTATTGAACGGTCCTTTGACCCATCGACTACAGGCACTGCTTTTTTGCCTAGGCGGTGTCGGTCTGGGAGGCGCAGCCTTTATCGGGGCAGCGATCAAAATCAAATTGTTAACGATTCGCGAATGGCTGTTAGTTCCATTTGGAAAGAAACTATTAAGAAGAGGTGAAAAACATGAGATTAGATAAATTTCTTAAAATCTCCCGTATCATCAAGCGTCGCTCTGTGGCCAAAGAAGTGGCAGACAAGGGACGCATTCAGATCAACGGCAAATTAGCCAAGTCAAGCAGTGACGTCAAAGTAGGCGATACCATGCGTATTCAATTCGGGAATAAGGTCTTGGAAGTAAAAGTCAATGAATTGCATGAATCGACGAAAAAAGAAGACGCTGCAAAAATGTATGAGATCGTTTCAGAGGAAAGAATCTCAGAAAATGCTTGATTTTTACGGCATTTTCAGTTAGACAAGCTTTGCGGATGTTGGTATAATGTAAAAAACAAAGACAGCGACGGGAGCGAGTTCAGGTGGCAAAAGAATCAAATAAAAAAATAGAACTATTGCAGACCGATTATGCGAAAGAGCAATTTGCCAAGTTTGAAAAAGAGCGGCGACAAGTCGTGTTTCGCCGACGTCGGCTGGTGGCGTTTTTCGTGGCGGCATTAGCGATATTTGCAATCGTAGGGATTCAAATGTTCAACGATCAAATGCGCCTGCAAAAGCTAAAGGAATATAAGGCGGAAACAGTCGCCGAACAAAAAGAGGCAGAACAAAAGGTGGCTTCACTGGAGCGAGACGTTGCCTTGCTGCAAGACGATGAGTATGTGGCAAAATTGGCCCGCAGCCGATTCTTCTACTCAAAAGATGGCGAAAAAATCTATCCAGTCTTGCCAGACGGGACGGATTCTCAAAACACCAATGAGCGTTCTTCGCAAAGCGGACAAGAATCATCATCCACAGAGTCACAAGATTAAGCAATGTCATACCTACTCAGCGCAGTAGTTTGAATTATTTTAAATGGGTAAAAATTAGGAGGAACATTTTTTATATGTCAATCGAAGTTGGAGCGAAACTAAAGGGCAAAGTGTCTGGTATTACAAATTTTGGTGCGTTCATTGATCTTGGTGAAGGGAAAACTGGTTTGGTGCATATCAGTGAAGTATCAAACGGATTCGTCAAAGACATTCACGACGTGTTGTCTGTTGGGGATGAAGTGACAGTACTTGTTACGGCAATCGGCAACGATGGAAAAATCGGCCTATCGATCCGCAAAGCAGAAGATAAACCGGAAGAAAAACGTGAATACCCGAAAAAAGAATTCAATCGACCAAATCCGAAAAAATCTTTTTCACGCAATCAAAATACGAATGTAAATAAACAAGACTTCGATTCATTGATGAGTTCTTTTCTAAAAGATAGTGATGATCGTCTTTCGTCATTACGTCGAAATACAGAAGGAAAACGCGGTGGCCGCGGCGGACGCCGTAACTAAACATGAATAGCAAGTTGGAAAAAGCTGGAACAAAACTGTTGGTTCGTTTTGTTTCAGCTTTCTTTCTTGTGGGTCTACCAAATGAAAAGGAGGTCAAACGATGGTCATTCAAACCGTTCGAGGGCAACTCACTGCCATCGATCCTGATAAAAACCGCCGCTTTTTGCTGGCGGTATCGACGGGCGTCGATTCGATGGTCTTGTTGCAGAGCTTTTGTCAGTTGTTTCCTGAAATGCAAAAAGAGCCATGTTTTGGTGTGGCACATGTGAACCATCAATTGCGTCCAGCATCTGCCAAGGAAGCGGCTTTTTTACGGCAGTACTGCCAAGAACGCGGCATTCCTTTTTATGAACGGTGTTGGGAAAATCCGCCAGAAACCGGCGTAGAAGCTAGCGCTCGAAACTTTCGCTATACATTTTTTGCCGACGTCATGTCTCAAGAAGGCTATGATGTTTTGCTGACTGCTCACCACAGTGATGACCAAGTAGAAACGATGTTGATGAAGATGATGCGAGAAGGGCGCTTGCGATCGGCTGGCGGGATGAAACAGCAGCAGCCTTTTCACACAGGGATCTTGTTGCGTCCACTGCTTACTGTCAGCAAGGCAGCGATTTACGACTATGCGCAAGCACAGCAGATTCCCTACTTTGAAGACGAAAGCAATCACGAACCGCTGTATTTGCGAAACCGACTACGCCAGCAAGTAGTGCCAGCCTTAAAAGCGGAAAATCCGCAGCTGCTGCCGCATTTTCAACAGCTTTCTGAAGAAGTACAGTTCGCCAATCAGCTGATCCAACAAGAGCAGCAGCAATGGTTGTCTGCATTCGTTCAACAGCAAGCTGCTCGCTTAGTGATCGATCTGCAACAGCTGCCGACGTTTTCGCCAGCGCAACGCTATTTTTTCTATGCGGGTTTTTTACAGCAAGCAGAGGCTTTCACGAAGCAGCCCCTCAATCAAAAACAGCTGTCGCAGTTATTGCGTCTGCTGGATGAAAAGAAAGGGCAATGGCAATTGGCGTTGCACAAACAGTGGCAGCTGCGGCGCAGTTATGACCAATTGTTATTGGAACCTGTTACTGTTCCCCAAAAGCCTGCAGCGCCGTTGACAGAAGTTAGTCAGCGACTGGTTTTAGGGGAGGGGATCTATCTTTCTGAAAAGGAATGGATTGGGTATTTTCCGATAAATGAACAGCATATTCCCAAAAAAATCACAAATTGGTCAGAGTTTTCCCAAGATTTACCGCTAAACTATTCCTCTGAGCTGGTGGTGCGTAAGCGCCAGCCGGGAGACCGAATCCGCTTGGCTCGTGGTCTGACCAAAAAGATCAGTCGTTTTTTTATCGATTCAAAAATTCCTAATGAAGTGCGAGAAAAAAGTTGGGTCGTCACAAACCTTGAAAAAGAGGTGATTGCCTTACTACCTCATACATTTTCCTATTTGAGTATTGCGCCAGAAACTGATAAAATACACTACATACTTCTTTATAAATATCAGAAGTAAGAGTTGGAAGGAGAACTTTATGCTAGATAAAGATATTGAGAAAATTTTGATTTCCCGTGACGAAATCAAAAATCGTTGTGTGGAACTTGGTCAAGAATTAACGGCGGCTTATGCGGATAAAAATCCTCTAGTCGTAGGTGTGCTGAAAGGTGCCGTTCCTTTCATGGCAGACATCGTCCGTGAGATGGATTGTTACTTGGAGTTAGACTTCATGGATGTCTCAAGTTATGGCAATGCCATGATTTCATCTGGAGAAGTCAAGATCATCAAAGATTTAGATACAAATGTTGAGGGCCGTGATCTCTTGATCGTTGAAGACATCATTGACAGCGGTCGCACATTGGCTTATCTGGTGGATCTATTCAAATACCGTAAAGCGAAATCAGTGAAAATCGTAACGTTATTAGATAAGCCAGAAGGTCGTGTCGTTGAGATCGATGCAGATTATGTCGGCTTCGATGTGCCAAATGAGTTTGTTGTTGGATATGGACTGGACTATGCAGAGCAATATCGAAACTTACCTTACGTTGGCGTCTTAAAACCTAGTGTTTATCAGTCAAATTAGTGACTGTTCTAAATCAATTGTGATACAATTAAATGGTCAGGATTGATAAAACAAAATAGCCAGGGAGGTACGCATGAATAAGAAAAATAACGGTATGGTAAAAAATACCTTATATTATGTACTTGTCTTGTTGGCGATGGTCATGGTCGTATATTTCATTTTTGGAAATGGCAATCAGCAGACCCCAACGATCGAGTACTCCACGTTTACAGAGCAACTGAAAGACGGGAAGATCAAACAGTTTACTGTTCAACCCGCTAACGGTGTGTATCGAATCGTGGGTGAATACAATGAAGAACAAACCGTCAGCAATGACAACAGCTTGTCTGTTTTAGGCAATACACAGGCGAGTTCGACCCGCTTTTCAACGATCATTTTACCAAATGATTCTACATTGAGCGAAGTCACTAGTTTGGCCTCGGCAGAAGGGGTCAAAACTACCATCGAAGAAGAATCCAACAGCGGCATTTGGTTATCGCTTTTGGTTAGTTTCTTACCACTTGTGATCATCATTTTCTTCTTCTACATGATGATGAGCCAACAAGGTGGCGGCGGTGGCGGTGGCGGCCGTGTGATGAACTTTGGCAAATCAAAAGCCAAAGAAGCGGATAAAAAAGCCAACCGCGTACGTTTTTCAGACGTAGCCGGCGCAGAAGAAGAAAAACAAGAGCTTGTCGAAGTCGTGGAATTCTTGAAAGATCCTCGACGTTTCGTTGAATTAGGTGCTCGTATCCCAGCAGGTGTCTTACTTGAGGGACCTCCGGGAACCGGGAAAACGTTACTAGCCAAAGCCGTTGCTGGTGAGGCTGGCGTACCGTTTTACTCGATCTCTGGTTCAGATTTCGTTGAAATGTTTGTCGGTGTCGGTGCAAGCCGGGTACGTGACTTATTTGAAACAGCGAAGAAAAATGCACCAGCCATCATCTTTATTGATGAAATCGATGCCGTCGGTCGCCAACGTGGTGCCGGTATGGGTGGCGGGCATGATGAACGGGAACAAACATTGAACCAATTATTGGTTGAGATGGATGGTTTTGATGGGAATGAAGGCGTGATCGTCATTGCCGCAACGAACCGTTCGGATGTTCTAGATCCAGCGTTGCTGCGTCCAGGTCGTTTTGACCGTCAGATTTTGGTTGGTCGTCCAGACGTGAAAGGTCGTGAAGCGATCCTCCGTGTCCATGCCCGCAACAAACCATTATCAGATGATGTTGATTTGAAAGTTGTTGCCCAACAAACACCAGGCTTTGCCGGTGCGGATCTGGAAAACGTCTTGAACGAAGCGGCATTAGTTGCTGCTCGTCGTAACAAGAAAAAAATCGATGCTTCAGATATCGATGAAGCAGAAGACCGCGTGATCGCTGGTCCTGCGAAGAAAGATCGGGTCATCAACAAACGCGAACGTGAAATGGTTGCTTACCATGAAGCAGGACATACCATTGTTGGGTTAGTCTTGAGTCGTGCCCGTGTGGTACACAAAGTAACGATCATTCCTCGGGGACGTGCGGGTGGTTACATGATCGCCTTGCCGAAAGAAGATCAATTCTTGATGACCAAAGAAGATATGTTTGAACAAATCGTTGGGTTGCTTGGTGGACGTACGGCTGAAGAAATCATCTTCGGGGTACAATCAACAGGTGCTTCCAATGACTTTGAACAAGCAACTGCGCTTGCAAGAAGCATGGTGACAGAATATGGAATGAGCGACAAATTAGGTCCAGTTCAATATGAAGGAAACCATCAAGTCTTTGTCGGTCGTGATTATGGTCAAACAAAAGCTTACTCTGAACAAGTTGCCTTTGAAATCGATCAAGAAGTTCGCAAGATTTTAATGGATGCTCATCAAAAAGCCCATGAAATCATTGAAGAACACCGTGCACAGCACAAATTGATCGCTGAAAAACTGCTTGAACATGAAACATTAGATGCCAAAGCAATCAAATCCTTGTTTGAAGAAGGCAAAATGCCTGAAGGAACCGAAAGCTCTGAGTATCCTAGTGAAAAAGCTCAAACGTTTGAAGAAGCGAAACGTGCGCTGGAAGAAAAAGATGCAGAGAAGCAAGCTGCAGAAAAACACAGCGAAGATGCACCATCAAACGATTTTGATCAACAATTGGAAGATGTTCGCCGCAATAGCGAAAGCCAACCGACTGATCAAGAAAACAAAGATGATAACGCCTAAAATAAGACGTATCAAGGCACCGAGGAAACTCGGTGCCTTTTTGTTTCTATTTAAGAAGACTTTCCTTAAATTCAAACACATTCAGTTGAAAAAAGCGGCGCTTCCTAGTATGATTCATTAATGAATAAAAAGGAGAATCAAGATGAAGGATTATTTAGTAAAAGCACTAGCATATGACGGCTTCGTCCGAGCATACGCCGTATCGGCAACAGAAACGATCGCCGAAGCACAACGACGCCATGAAACATGGAATACGGCATCCGCTGCTTTAGGGCGAGCGATGGTGGGAAGTTTGTTATTAGGCAGTACCTTAAAAGGGGAAGACAAATTGACCGTCAAAATCCAAGGAAATGGTCCTGCTGGGGCAATCGTCGTAGACAGCAATGGTCGTGGGGACGTAAAAGGATACATAAAAAATCCGCAGATCAGTCTGCCGTTGAACCCTCAAGGAAAATTGGATGTTCAGGGCGCAGTGGGTGACCAAGGGATCTTTACCGTGATCAAAGACTTAGGGCTAAAAGAACCCTTCTCTGGACAAACACCGATCGTCTCTGGGGAGCTTGGGGAAGACTTTACTTATTATTTAGCAGTGTCAGAACAGATTCCTTCTGCTGTTGGTCTAAGTGTATTAGTAGAAACCGATGATTCGATTCGGGCAGCCGGCGGTTTTATGCTACAGATCATGCCTGGTGCCAGTGAAGAAATCATTGATGCCATCGAAAAACGTTTGGGAGAATTGCCTCGAGTATCAACCTTGATCGATGAAGGCCAATCACCAGAAGAGATCTTAGCGACATTGTTGCCAGATACGACGATCGAAGTACTAGAAAAAATGCCCGTCCAGTTCCATTGTGATTGCACGAAAGAAAAATTTGCGACAGCGATCATCACCTTAGGGGCTGACGAGATCCAAGCGATGATCGATGAAGACCACGGGGCAGAGGCAGTCTGCTCATTTTGTGGCAACAAGTATCATTTTGATGAAACGGAATTGGCGGCATTGAAGAAAGAGGCGGAAGCGTAAGTGAAAGATAGACAGACATGGCAGATCGGCTCGGTTGAGATTCCTAACCGCGTCGTCGTTGCGCCAATGGCAGGGATCACCAATTCTGCATTTCGTGTGACAGTCAAAGAATTTGGCGCGGGTTTAGTCGTCTGTGAAATGATTAGTGACCGAGGGATTCAACTGCGTAATAAGAAGACCCTTGAGATGCTGTTTATTGACGAGACGGAGCATCCTCTTAGTATTCAGATTTTTGGTGGGAATAAAGCATCTTTGGTAGAAGCAGCGCAATTTGTCGCAGAGAACACAACTGCCGATATCATTGATATCAACATGGGGTGTCCTGTAAACAAAATCATCAAAGCAGAAGCTGGTGCGAAGTGGCTTTTAGATCCCGACAAGGTTTATGAAATGGTCCATGCTGTTTCCAGTGCGATCGACAAGCCCGTTACCGTCAAAATGCGGATCGGTTGGGATGAGCAGCACGTCTTTGCGGTTGAGAATGCCCAAGCCGCAGAAGCAGCGGGTGCCGCAGCGATCGGTATGCATGGCAGAACCCGTGTACAGATGTATGAAGGATCGGCTGATTGGGACGTGTTGAAACAAGTGAAGCAAAGTATCACGATTCCCTTTATGGGCAACGGCGATGTCAAAACCCCTGAAGATGCCAAACGAATGTTGGAAGAAGTCGGTGCAGATGCAGTGATGATCGGACGGGCAGCGTTAGGCAATCCGTGGATGATCCACCGCACCAAGCAATACTTGGAGACAGGCGAGTTATTGCCGGAACCAACACCACGAGAAAAAATTTCGACAGCGAAACTTCATTTAGAACGGTTGGCTGATCTAAAAGGGGAAAAAATCGCTTCGCGAGAATTTCGTCAACATGCTGCGTACTACTTAAAAGGTATTTCGCGGGCAGCCAAAGTCAAAGCGGCAATCAACCAAGCGGAAGATAAGCAGACGATTTTTGATTTATTAGATGCATTTGTGGAAAAGACCGAAAAACAGCCGCTAGCAACTCTTAAGGAATAAGAAACAAATCAAGTCGATTCGAAAGTTCGGCTTGATTTTTTGTGTCATCATTGGCATTATAAGAAGGAAACCCAAGTTAAGAATGGAGGAAAACTCGTGACAGAGGAACGACAAACACAAGAAGAATTGAATGATCAAATGTTGGTTCGCCGTGAAAAGATGGAAAAACTACGGGAAGAAGGCATTGATCCTTTTGGCAAGCGATTCGAACGCACCCATAATTCTGCCGAGTTACATGAGTTATTTGATCAAAGAACCAAAGAAGAATTAGCCGAAATGAATCTTTCAGCAAGCATTGCAGGAAGAATCGTTACAAAACGTGGAAAAGGGAAGGCTGGTTTTGCGCATTTACAAGACCGCGAAGGCCGTATTCAAATATATGTACGTAAAGACCAAGTAGGGGATGAACCTTACGAAGTATTCAAACACGCAGACTTAGGTGATTTCTTCGGCGTATCTGGCGAGATCATGAAGACCGATACCGGCGAAGTGACCATCAAAGCCAAAGAAATCGTGATCTTATCAAAAGCATTGCGTCCATTGCCTGATAAATACCATGGCTTGACGAACGTAGAACAACGCTACCGTCAACGTTACTTGGATTTGATCAGTAATAAAGAAAGCTTTGATCGTTTCATGAAACGAAGCCAAATCATCAGCGAAATTCGTCGTTACCTTGACGGTCATGGGTATATCGAAGTCGAAACGCCAGTATTGCATAATCAAGCGGGTGGTGCAGCGGCTCGTCCCTTCATTACCCACCACAATGCCTTAGACATGGATCTGTATTTACGGATCGCTCTTGAGCTTCACTTAAAACGATTGATCGTGGGCGGCATGGAAAAAGTTTATGAGATCGGCCGCGTTTTCCGAAATGAAGGAATCGATACGACCCATAACCCTGAGTTTACGATGCTAGAAGCGTATACGGCATATACAGATTTTAAAGATGTGATGGATCTAACCGAAGGCATTATCCGTAATGCTGCTGAAAAAGTCTTGCATACAGCAACGATCCAATACGATGGACAAGAAGTCGATCTAGCTAGCGATTTTGCACGAATCCATATGGTCGATGCAATCAAAAATCAAACAGGTGTGGATTTCTGGCAACCAATGTCCGTTGAAGAAGCCCGCAGCTTAGCGAAAGAACATCATGTTGAAATCACTGATGCCATGACTGTTGGCCATATCATCAATGAATTCTTTGAGACATTTGTTGAAGAAACGTTACAGCAGCCAACCTTTGTCTTCGGTCATCCAGTGGAAGTTTCGCCATTAGCGAAAAAGAATCCAGAAGATGAACGCTTTACCGACCGCTTTGAATTATTTATCGTTGGTCGTGAATTTGCGAATGCCTTCACGGAACTAAATGATCCAATCGATCAAAGAGAACGTTTTGAAGGGCAAGAAAAAGAGCGCGAAGCAGGAAATGATGAAGCCCATGGGGTGGATGAAGATTTCTTAGAAGCACTTGAATACGGTATGCCGCCAACTGGTGGATTAGGGATCGGGATCGATCGCTTAGTGATGCTGTTGACAGATGCGCAATCGATTCGCGACGTTTTATTATTCCCAACAATGAGATAAAAAAACTCCGTCCACTCGCAAGAGATGGGCGGCTTTTTTTCTTGTCTGCTGGATCAGGGAGAAAAACAGCGAGGAATTAGAGGGGAAAACGCCACGATAGTTGCCAGAAAACGGATTAAATGCGAACGATAAAAGCTGGATCCAATGCGATTAGACGGGTTTGTAAAAATTGAAAAAAGCCATAGAAAATGATTGACCGCAAGGGATTTAGTTGGTATATTATTACATGTGCCAAATGACTAAATGAATTCCTAAAAAGAATTGAAAAAAGTAGTTGACGCACAGCTCGACAGATGATATTATAACGAAGTCGCAATTTTAAAATAGTTAATTGATGTTGATACATCAACAAAATTAATTGAAAAAAGTTGTTGACAAATAACAAATCATTTGTTATTCTAATTAAGTCGCTGAGACAGCCGCTACGAAGTTGAAAAACAACGAGCGAAAAAACTTTTAAAAAAGAGTTGACAATTAAATGCCACCCTGATATAATATAAAAGTTGCTAACACAGCACGGTAGACCTTTGAAAACTGAACAAAGCAAGCAAACGAACCAATGTGTAGGACGTTTCAATTTATTGGAACAAATACATGCAAGCAATAGCTAGCAAAGTTAATTTTTATGAGCTTAATGACCGTATGGTCATTCAAACAAATCATTATGAGAGTTTGATCCTGGCTCAGGACGAACGCTGGCGGCGTGCCTAATACATGCAAGTCGAACGCTTTTTCTTTCACCGGAGCTTGCTCCACCGAAAGAAAAAGAGTGGCGAACGGGTGAGTAACACGTGGGTAACCTGCCCATCAGAAGGGGATAACACTTGGAAACAGGTGCTAATACCGTATAACACTATTTTCCGCATGGAAGAAAGTTGAAAGGCGCTTTTGCGTCACTGATGGATGGACCCGCGGTGCATTAGCTAGTTGGTGAGGTAACGGCTCACCAAGGCAACGATGCATAGCCGACCTGAGAGGGTGATCGGCCACACTGGGACTGAGACACGGCCCAGACTCCTACGGGAGGCAGCAGTAGGGAATCTTCGGCAATGGACGAAAGTCTGACCGAGCAACGCCGCGTGAGTGAAGAAGGTTTTCGGATCGTAAAACTCTGTTGTTAGAGAAGAACAAGGATGAGAGTAAAATGTTCATCCCTTGACGGTATCTAACCAGAAAGCCACGGCTAACTACGTGCCAGCAGCCGCGGTAATACGTAGGTGGCAAGCGTTGTCCGGATTTATTGGGCGTAAAGCGAGCGCAGGCGGTTTCTTAAGTCTGATGTGAAAGCCCCCGGCTCAACCGGGGAGGGTCATTGGAAACTGGGAGACTTGAGTGCAGAAGAGGAGAGTGGAATTCCATGTGTAGCGGTGAAATGCGTAGATATATGGAGGAACACCAGTGGCGAAGGCGGCTCTCTGGTCTGTAACTGACGCTGAGGCTCGAAAGCGTGGGGAGCGAACAGGATTAGATACCCTGGTAGTCCACGCCGTAAACGATGAGTGCTAAGTGTTGGAGGGTTTCCGCCCTTCAGTGCTGCAGCAAACGCATTAAGCACTCCGCCTGGGGAGTACGACCGCAAGGTTGAAACTCAAAGGAATTGACGGGGGCCCGCACAAGCGGTGGAGCATGTGGTTTAATTCGAAGCAACGCGAAGAACCTTACCAGGTCTTGACATCCTTTGACCACTCTAGAGATAGAGCTTCCCCTTCGGGGGCAAAGTGACAGGTGGTGCATGGTTGTCGTCAGCTCGTGTCGTGAGATGTTGGGTTAAGTCCCGCAACGAGCGCAACCCTTATTGTTAGTTGCCATCATTTAGTTGGGCACTCTAGCGAGACTGCCGGTGACAAACCGGAGGAAGGTGGGGATGACGTCAAATCATCATGCCCCTTATGACCTGGGCTACACACGTGCTACAATGGGAAGTACAACGAGTTGCGAAGTCGCGAGGCTAAGCTAATCTCTTAAAGCTTCTCTCAGTTCGGATTGTAGGCTGCAACTCGCCTACATGAAGCCGGAATCGCTAGTAATCGCGGATCAGCACGCCGCGGTGAATACGTTCCCGGGCCTTGTACACACCGCCCGTCACACCACGAGAGTTTGTAACACCCGAAGTCGGTGAGGTAACCTTTTTGGAGCCAGCCGCCTAAGGTGGGATAGATGATTGGGGTGAAGTCGTAACAAGGTAGCCGTATCGGAAGGTGCGGCTGGATCACCTCCTTTCTAAGGAATATTTCGGAAGACTACACATCGTTTGCCTTTGTTCAGTTTTGAGAGGTCTACTCTCAAGTAAATACCCGGGGCCTTAGCTCAGCTGGGAGAGCGCCTGCTTTGCACGCAGGAGGTCAGCGGTTCGATCCCGCTAGGCTCCATTAACGACAATGGTCGTTATGCTTTGTTCATTGAAAACTGGATATCGAAGAAATAATCAAAACAAGTAACACACACCGAGTTGAAATGTTAAAAGAGTTTTTTAATAAGTTCAACGCTTATTTTCTTGAGCAACCTTCTATCGCTAGAAGAAGTACTCAAAACCGACCGTAAGGTCAAAGGTTAAGTGAATAAGGGCGCACGGTGGATGCCTTGGCACTAGGAGCCGATGAAGGACGGGACTAACACCGATATGCTTTGGGGAGCTGTAAGTAAGCTATGATCCAGAGATTTCCGAATGGGGGAACCCAGCATCTTTTATAGGATGTTACGTCTGCGTGAATACATAGCGCAGTCGAGGTAGACGCAGAGAACTGAAACATCTAAGTACCTGCAGGAAGAGAAAGAAAATTCGATTCCCTGAGTAGCGGCGAGCGAAACGGGAAAAGCCCAAACCAACAAGCTTGCTTGTTGGGGTTGTAGGACTCCGATATGGTAGTCTATTCAGATAGTCGAAATACTTGGAAAAGTATGTCAAAGAGGGTAAAAACCCCGTAGGCGAAATTTGGATAACACCTAGGAGGATCCTGAGTACGGCGGAACACGAGGAATTCCGTCGGAATCCGGGAGGACCATCTCCCAAGGCTAAATACTCCCTAGTGACCGATAGTGAACCAGTACCGTGAGGGAAAGGTGAAAAGCACCCCGGAAGGGGAGTGAAATAGATCCTGAAACCGTGTGCCTACAACAAGTTAGAGCCCGTTAATGGGTGATAGCGTGCCTTT
>NZ_CP172955.1:182500-935000 GCF_050547255.1 Enterococcus sp. AZ079
CCGAAAGGATTCGCAGCTGCGAAGATGCCTTGTAACCGAAACATATATTAGGGGGAATACAAAAATGACAGAGAAACACTTATTTACATCAGAGTCCGTTTCAGAAGGACACCCAGACAAAGTAGCCGACCAAATCAGTGATGCCATCTTAGATGCGTTGCTTGCCGAAGATCCAATGGCACGGGTCGCTTGCGAAACGTCAGTTACTACCGGATTGGTTTTAGTCTTTGGAGAAATTTCTACTTCTGCTTATGTAGATATTCAAAAAGTCGTCCGAGAAACCATCAAAGAAATCGGCTATACACGAGCAAAATTCGGCTTTGACGGCGATACGGTTGCTGTTTTGGTAGCGATCGATGAGCAATCACCAGATATCGCTCAAGGCGTTGACGATGCTTTAGAAAGTCGTGGAGAAACGGATAAAGAAGATATCGGTGCCGGCGACCAAGGCTTGATGTTTGGTTTTGCTGTTGATGAAACACCTGAATTGATGCCTTTACCGATCGCGTTGAGCCATCGGCTGGTACGTCGCTTAGCAGAGTTGCGGAAAAACAACGAACTAAGCTACTTGCGTCCAGATGCAAAATCACAAGTAACCGTTGAATATGATGATAACGATCAACCACAAAGAGTGGACACCGTCGTTATTAGTACCCAGCATGATGATGCGGCTGATAATGAAACGATCCACCGTGATGTCATCGAAAAAGTGATCAAAGAAGTGATCCCTGCCGATCTTTTAGACGAGCAGACAAAATATTATATCAATCCTACTGGTCGTTTTGTGATCGGCGGTCCTCAAGGGGATGCCGGTTTGACTGGCAGAAAAATCATCGTTGATACTTATGGCGGCTATGCACGTCATGGCGGCGGTGCGTTTTCTGGAAAAGACGCAACCAAAGTTGACCGTTCAGCCAGCTATGCGGCTCGCTACATTGCCAAAAACATCGTAGCAGCAAAGCTAGCCAAAAAAGTGGAAGTACAATTAGCCTATGCGATCGGTGTGGCACAGCCCGTTTCGATCAGCATCAACACTTTTGGTACCGGAACCGTCAGCAACGAGCGCTTGATCCAAGCGATACGGGAAAACTTTGATTTGCGACCAGCAGGAATTATTGAAATGTTAGATTTGCGCCGTCCGATTTATCGTCAGACTGCCGCTTACGGACATTTCGGTCGTACAGATATCGATTTGCCATGGGAACGCACCGACAAGGTGGCGGCACTTTTGGCAAGTGTGAAGGATTAAAAGAGGCGACCTCTATTGATGACTATCAATAGAGGTTCTTTTTTTTGGAGTAAAAGGAGGAGTTATATGCGAACCAATGTAAAATTAGTCACCATTGCGGTCTTTGTCGCAACGTTTATGACCGCAATCGAAGGAACGATCATTACGACAGCGATGCCTACCATCGTTAGTTCATTGAAAGGGATCGAGATCATGAACTGGGTCTTCTCGATCTATCTTTTGACCAGTGCGATGTTGACCCCGATCTACGGCAAGTTTGCCGATAATATCGGCCGCAAACCAGTCTTTTTATTTGGGACGTTGCTGTTTATTATCGGGTCGGCGTTTTGTGGGATGGCCAACACGATGTTGACGTTGATCATTGCCAGAGCGTTGCAAGGATTAGGCGCAGGGGCCATGATGCCCGTTGCCCTAACGATCATTGCGGACCTGTATCCCGTTGAAAAGCGGGCGAAAGTCTTAGGGCTCAATAGTACGGCTTGGGGGATCGCCAGTGTCGTTGGTCCCTTAGCCGGTGGCTTGATCGTAGATACGATCGGGTGGCATTGGATCTTTTTTATCAACGTACCCATTGGATTAGGGCTGATTGCCTTGATTTGGTTTTATTTTCATGAAGAAAAGAAGGCCTTTGCTGCAGTCAACATTGATTATGCAGGCAGTCTCTTGTTGATGTTGACGCTAGTAGGCCTCTTGCTAGGCTTCCAGTTGCTGGGAGATTATGGTGTGAGTCTGCCTGTCATCGGGCTATTCGTTTTTTCTGTCCTTACGTTCATCGGCTTCGTTCAGGTGGAGAAAAAAGCAGCAGATCCGATTATTGATCTGAAGCTGTTTCATTCAAAATTATTTGTGGTGGTCAATATCGTAGCAGCTTTGGCTAGCGGCTTCTTGATGGGGATCGATGTTTATATCCCAATGTGGATGCAAGGGGTCTTAGGCATGAGTGCGGGGATTGGCGGGCTTGTGTTGGCACCGTTGTCGATTTTATGGATGATTGGTTCCTTCATAGCCAGCCGTTGGTTGACACAGCACAGTGTCAGCTGGGTCTTGACGGTTAGCTTGTTGATCACGGCTACCGGTGCTTTGTGGCTGTTTTTGACACCGGCACAGACCTCATTCTGGTTATTCTTGGTCATTTCTTCTATTACTGGCGTCGGGTTAGGGGCAACGATGGTGGTTTGTACGGTTACTGCCCAAACCAGCGTTGGCCCCACACAAGTCGGCGTGGCGACTTCTTTCAATACCCTGTTGCGAACGATCGGGCAAACCATCATGGTAGCGGTCTTCGGTATCGTTTTAAACACCAGTAATAGCGTAGGCTTAGCACAGGCACAAGTCAATGATAGCAGTGTCATGAATCAGCTAGTAGATCCAGCCGCTGCGCGCCAGCTGCCAACCGCATTATTAGGGCAATTACGGGAGATTCTTTATAGCGGTCTACACTGGGTTTTTGGGATCGGTGTTTTACTTATTGTGCTAGCGATTGGTTTGACCCGCACGATTTCGCGAGAATCTGGTACAATATAAAAAAAGGATCGCAGGTGATTGTATGGCTTTTTTACAAGCAAATATCTATTCAAATGTTCTTGAAATGGAGGTAATGATCGATGTGATCTTGCCTCAAAGTACCAAGAAAAAAATCGGCACGCAAAGCCAATCAACGGGCACAGATCTCCCGGTGCTTTATTTGTTGCATGGGATGAACGGAAATCATAGTGTCTGGCAGCGACGGACGTCGATCGAGCGGTATGCCGCAGAGTATCAACTAGCGGTCATCATGCCGTCTACTGATCTGGGTTGGTATACCGATACGATCTATGAGATGAAGTATTGGACTTTTATCGCCGAAGAATTACCACAGATTTGCCATGAGCTGTTTCCTCAGCTGACGCAAAAACGAGAAAAAACTTTTGCGGCTGGGCTTTCGATGGGGGGCTATGGGGCAGTAAAACTCGGGCTGAGAAAGCCTGACCAGTTTGCGGCGGTAGCGTCTTTGTCTGGGGCATTAGCGCTGGCTGAAAGCATGGATTCCTTGCTGCAGCTGCGAAGCCAAGCTTATTGGGAAGGAATTTTTGGACCATTAGAGCAATTCAAAGGGTCAGAAAATGATTTGATCCATCTGATTGAGACCATCGATCCAAGCACAGCGCCGCGCTTTTTTATTAGCTGCGGAACCGAGGATCAGCTGTATCCGGCAAGTGAATATGCGGTGGATAAGCTGCAAAAACGCAAACTAGCCGTAACGTTTGAATCGGGAACTGGGGATCATGATTGGAATTTCTGGGATCAATGGATCCAACGAGTCCTGCAATGGCTTTTTAGTGAATAAAAAAACCATCAGTCGATCGACACCTTAACGTGCCGAGGACTGATGGTTTTTTCGTTCGATACAAAATAAGATCGGCGGTTGGTTGCGCTGATTGATAAATTGATAGGAAAGGACATTGAATGCCTCTTGCGGCAGCTGCTGACAAAAGGAGTGTACTTCTTTCAGCTCTGCTTCGCCGCCAGTGTGTCCATAATAGCAGACGAGGATGATTCTACCTTTCGGGGCTAAACGTGTCAGTAAAGCTTCTAAAGCCGTTTTCGTTGTATCAGGCAGCGTGATGATCGCTTTGTCCCCTTTCGGCAAGTAGCCTAAATTGAAAATGGCGGCATGAACCGGACCACTCACAACATCTGCCAGCGTCTCATGGCCTTGATGGATCAGCTGGACTTGCGCCAACAGCTCTTTTTCAGCCAACCGCTTTTTGGTAGCTTGCAGGGCTTGTTCTTGAATATCAAAAGCAAACACCTGACCAGTTGGGCCAACTAAGGAAGCCAGTAATTCCGTGTCGAAGCCGTTGCCCATCGTGGCATCAACGGCGGTTTGTCCCGGCTGCAGAACTTCTTTTAAAAGGGTGTGGCTATAGCGCATGGCGGTCGGCAGCATTGACAGGCTCCTTTCGCACATTGAATTTCCCTTGATAGGAGTTGCGGCGCAGCATTTCTTGATCGATCTCATTCAAGACTTCCCATTTTTTCAAACTCCACATTGGACCTACCAGAGAATCCCATGGTGCATCGCCTGTCAAGCGATGAATGATGATCTCTGGGGGGATCATTTCTAACTGATCGCAGATCAATGACACATAGGTATCGCGCCGCATCAATTGCAAACGTCCTTCATGATAATCCCGCAGCATCCGAGTATTGCGCATCAAATGTAGCAGGTGCAGTTTGATGCCTTGGATATCAGAATCTTGAATGGTGCGGCGGACGTTTTCTTGCATCATCTCGATCGTCTCGCCTGGCAGGCCATTGATCAAATGGGTACAGACACGAATATTGTGTTTGCGCAGGCTGGCGACGCCGTCTAAGTAAGTTTGATAATCATGGGCGCGGTTGATGGCATTGCTCGTGGTTTCAAAAGTCGTTTGCAGTCCTAATTCGACCCATAAATAAAAGCGTTGATTGAGCTCTGCTAGATAGTCAACGACATCTTCTGGTAAGCAGTCTGGTCGGGTCCCAATGGAGATCCCGACAACACCAGGTAGTGTCAGCACTTGCTCGAAGCGCTCGCGGATCACTGCCACCGGTGCGTGGGTATTCGTAAAATTTTGAAAATAGACAATGTATTTGTCCACTTGCGGCCACTTTTTGTGCATCATGGCGATCTCTTTTTCAAACTGCTCTGGCAGTGGGGCTTCAGGAGCTACGATCATATCGCCAGAACCGGACACACTGCAAAATGTACAGCCGCCTTTGGCAACGGTGCCGTCACGATTGGGGCAGTCGAAGCCCGCATCGATGGGGACTTTAAAGATTTTTTCGCCAAATTCTTGCCGCAAAGCAAAGTTCCACGAATGGTATCGTTTGTTTTTATCTTCTGCATAAGGAAATGGATTCATTTTTTTACCTTCTTTTATAATTGTTTACGCGTGAAGCGCCAGACAAAGCGTTTTTGCAAGTAGTACGGATAGGTCAACAGCAGCCAAGACAGGCCAACACAAAAACCGCCTAATACATCACTGGGAAAATGCACACCAACATAAATTCGGCTGATGCCGATGCAGCCAATCAAAAGGCCCAGCAAAAGGCGGATGCCCCATTGCCAAAGAGGCTGCTTGAAGAAAACTGGGATCAAGAAGAGCAAGGTGCCATAAAAAATCATACTGCCCGTCGAGTGTCCACTGGGGAAACTGAAACTTGATTCCGTGACTAAGTGTTCAAGAGTTGGGCGCTCCCGTAAAAAGACCAGTTTGATCAATGGATTAAAGAGCCCAACAATCCCGATGGTACCAATACTAAGCCATAGGGCTTCAGCATAATACTTGTTGATCACTAAGACAGCTAAAACAGCGAGAAAAAGCAAGATGATCGTGGTAGGATTCGCAAATTTTGTGACCCATAGAAAAAACGGTGTCCAAAACGGGTAGCCGCTGCGGATGATGCGAGTCAAGGTTTCGTCAAATGAGACCAACCAAGTAGGGTAAAATTTCACGACATAGCCGAGAAAAACGAACAGCAGTAAAAAGCAACTGCCCGCAAATTGAAAATAAAGTTTTTTATGCATGGATAAGCCTCGTTTCTAGAGAATTTCTGTTAATTATTGTCATTAAGTCAAAGACACATCTAGAAGGTATTATAGCATTTATCACAAGTCGGAAAAAGCAGGGAACGAGCAGGGGGTTACTCGTCTGAGCAAGCGATACGTTTATCGGGAGCAGGCCAATTGCTTCATTGCAATATTCATTGCAATAAATGTTCGTTTGATTACAAAGAGTTTACAGTTTCTGAAATCGGCTCAAATACCTTTTATAAATTCTTAAGAAATTGTATACTAAACCTACGTTCACTATAAGGAAAAAACGGAGGAATAACGGACATGAACACGAGTCAATCAAGAAAAGTACATCGTCAAGCAGACCAATCGGGCGATAAGTATCGAGTGATCAAAAAAAGTGCAGTTGTTTTAGGAACAACACTGACTGCTTGCTCTGTTGTAGCTCCATTGGTGTCATCGGTTCAAGCAGAAGCCGTAGAGACCTCGATCGCCCAAGTTTCTACTAGCAATTTTGCCGCGCCGAATACTTCCGCGTTTATTGCTGAAATCGCTACGTACGCCCAACCTGTGGCAAACGCCAACGATCTATATGCTTCTGTGATGATCGCGCAAGCCATTTTAGAAAGTGGTTGGGGCCGAAGCAGCTTGTCAAAAGCACCGAATTACAATCTTTTCGGAATCAAAGGCAGCTATAACGGTCAAACCGTTTATATGAGTACCTTAGAATATTTGAACAACCAATGGTTGACTATGAATGAACCCTTTAAGCGTTACCCATCTTACACGCAATCATTTGAAGATAACGCACGTACTTTACGCTCAACTTCTTTACAAAGCGGTGTCGCGTATTATTCTGGCGCTTGGAAAAGCAATACGACTTCATATCTTGATGCAACCGCATGGCTAGCAGGCCGTTATGCGACTGCACCAAACTATGCTTCTTCCCTGAATGCCGTGATCCAACAATTTGGTTTGACGCAATATGACACACCAGCTTCTGGCAATGCCGGTGGTGGCGCCACAGCCAGTGCTTCAACGAGTACGACGACCACGACATCAGCTGTTAGCACGAGCGGCAGTCAAACCTATACAGTCGCTTCGGGCGACTCGGTCTGGTCGATCGCCAACAAACATGGCATCTCCATGGATCAGCTGCGCAGTTTGAACAATATCAAAAACGATTTTGTTTATCCAGGACAAACCTTGAAAGTCAACGGCAGCGCCCAAAGTACTTCGGCAACTTCAACGGTATCGATCGTCAATCGCAATGCTTCAGCAACTACATCAGGCAATACCTACACCGTAGTTTCTGGCGATTCCGTTTGGTCGATCGCCAATAAGCATGGCATTTCGATGGATCAATTTCGCAGTTTGAACAACATCAAAAATGATTTTGTCTATCCAGGGCAAAAAGTTGTCGTTAGCGGTGGTTCGTCTACGAATACCAGCAGTACTACGACTGTCAGCACGGCATCAACGGCTAGCCAAAGCAGTGGCGGCACCTACACGGTAGCAGCTGGCGATTCAGTCTGGTCGATCGCTAACAAGCATGGCATCTCGATGGATCAGTTCCGCAGCTTGAACAATATTAAAAACGACTATGTTTATCCAGGTCAAAAGGTGGTTGTCAGCGGTAGTTCTACCCGTACAAGTACAACGACGAGCACGACCGTCAGCAGCCAAACCAGCAGCAGTGCTGCAGGCAACACCTATACGGTGGCTTCTGGTGATTCAGTCTGGTCAGTTGCCAATAAACACGGGATTTCGATGGACCAATTCCGCAGCTGGAACAACATCAAAAATGATTTTATCTATCCAGGTCAAAAGGTGGTCGTCAAGCAAGGCGGCACGGCAGCTACTACCAGCACTTCAGCGACAAATGGTACGTACAAGGTCGCATCGGGGGATTCTGTTTGGGGGATCGCAGATAAGTTCGGCATCACGACGGATCAATTTATCCAATGGAACAATATTCAAAATAACTTTATTTACCCAGGACAAACAGTTAGGGTAAAATAGATTGCTATTCCTAATGATTTTTGTTAGGATAAGTGCAAAGAAACTTTCACGTTTGAGAAGGAATAGTAGAAGTACGGTGGGACTTTTAGAGAGTGCATGGTTGGTGGAAATGCACAGCACACCTTTCGAACTCGTCTTCGAGTGATATCTGACTGAACCTGATTTGGCTAGGCAGATACGGCGATGGCCGTTAAAACATCGAGGTCTGCTTTTTTGAGGAGCAGATAAACTTAGGTGGTACCACGTTGATAACGTCCTATAAAAATCATAGCGATTTTTATAGGACTTTTTTTAAGTTTTGCTGGTTGATTTGACGAGCAAAACACCAATTTTTTAGGAGGAGTCCATCGTGAATTACAATCACAAAGAAATCGAAAAAAAATGGCAAAAATATTGGGCAAAGAAAAATGAATTCAACACCCATGATGAGCCGGACAAACCAAAATTTTATGCGCTAGATATGTTCCCATATCCATCTGGACAAGGATTACATGTCGGACATCCAGAAGGCTATACAGCTACGGATATCTTGAGCCGCTTCAAACGCAGCCAAGGGTACAATGTACTGCACCCAATGGGCTGGGATGCCTTTGGTCTGCCTGCCGAACAATATGCACTAGACACTGGAAATGATCCAGCGGAATTCACGAAGAAAAATATTGAGACCTTCCGCCGTCAAATCAATGCGCTAGGATTCAGCTATGACTGGAATCGTGAAATCAATACGACAGATCCCGAGTACTACAAGTGGACGCAATGGATCTTTACCAAGCTTTATGAAAAAGGGTTAGCTTATGAAGCCGAAGTTCCAGTAAACTGGGTACCAGAGCTTGGGACCGTGATCGCCAATGAAGAAGTCATTGACGGCAAAAGCGAACGGGGTGGCTACGATGTGATCCGCAAACCGATGCGCCAATGGATGCTGAAAATCACAGCGTATGCTGATCGTTTGTTGGACGATTTAGAAGAAGTTGATTGGCCAGAAAGCATCAAAGAAATGCAGCGCAATTGGATCGGACGTTCGGTCGGAGCCAACGTTACGTTTAAAGTGGCAGGGATGGAAAAAGACTTTACCGTCTTTACGACTCGCCCAGATACCTTGTTTGGTGCGACCTACGCCGTATTGGCGCCAGAACATGAGCTAGTGGCCCAAATCACTACACCAGAACAAAAAGCAGCCATTGATGCCTATGTAGAAGAAGCGTCGAAAAAATCTGATTTGAACCGAACAGATTTGGCCAAAGAAAAAACTGGTGTCTTCACAGGTGCCTATGCCATCAATCCCGTGAATGGCAAAGAGATCCCGATTTGGATCGCCGATTATGTTTTGGCTTCTTATGGAACAGGTGCGATCATGGCGGTTCCTGCCCATGACGAACGTGACCACGAATTTGCCAAAACATTTGGCTTAGAGATCATTCCTGTATTGGCAGGGGGCAACGTGGAAGAATCTGCCTATACCGAAGATGGACTGCATATCAATTCAGACTTTTTGGATGGGCTAGACAAAGAGACAGCCATCGAAAAAATGGTCGCATGGTTGGAAGAAAACCACGTTGGGAAAAAAGAAGTCAGCTATCGTCTTCGCGATTGGTTGTTCTCTCGCCAACGGTATTGGGGAGAGCCAATCCCAATCATCCATTGGGAAGATGGGACGACTACGACGCTTCCTGAAGATCAGCTGCCGTTGCGTTTGCCAAAAACCGACAATATCAAACCAAGCGGTACTGGTGAATCGCCATTAGCCAATGTCACAGATTGGGTCAATGTCACCGACCCTGAAACTGGGAAAAAAGGACGTCGTGAAACCAATACGATGCCGCAATGGGCTGGAAGCTCATGGTATTTCTTGCGCTTTATCGATCCTCATAATAAGTCTGTTTTGGCAGACTACGACAAATTGAAACGCTGGATGCCAGTCGATATTTATATCGGTGGCGCAGAGCACGCTGTCTTGCACTTGCTTTATGCTCGCTTCTGGCATAAATTCTTGTATGATATCGGTGTCGTGCCAACGAAAGAACCATTTGAAAAATTGTTCAACCAAGGGATGATCCTTGGGGAAAACAATGAAAAAATGTCAAAATCCCGCGGCAACGTCGTCAATCCAGATGATGTCATCAATCAATACGGTGCGGATACTTTGCGTCTATATGAAATGTTTATGGGACCATTGGATGCATCGATCGCTTGGAATGAGAATGGCCTTGAAGGCAGTCGTAAATTCTTGGATCGTGTGTGGCGCTTGATCGTCGATGAAAATGGCAAAATGCGTGACCGCATCACGACATTCAACGATGGTAAATTGTCGAAAGTTTACCATCAAACAGTTAAGAAAGTGACGGAAGATTTTGAGCAGCTGCACTTCAATACGGCGATTTCCCAATTGATGGTCTTTGTCAATGAAGCGTACAAAGCCGATGCCTTGCCTTACGAATATGTCGAAGGATTTGTGCAGCTATTGGCGCCGATCGCACCGCATATCGGAGAAGAGCTCTGGTCGATCCTCGGAAATGACCATGGGATCTCTTATGTGCCATGGCCAACCTATGACGAAAGTGCCCTAGTGGAAGACGAGATCGAAGTCGTCTTTCAAGTCAACGGCAAAGTTCGCGCCAAAGCAATGGTGCCAGCGGATGCCGAAAAAGCAGTGCTTGAACAATTGGCGCAAGAAAACGAACTTGTCCAAGAACAGCTCCAAGGAAAAACGATCCGTAAAGTGATCGTCGTACCGAACAAATTGGTCAATATCGTTGCAAACTAAACGCTAAAAAATAGCTGCCTAGCAGATCGAGGGTCTGTTAGGCAGCTTTTTGGTGACGACAAAGAAAAAAAGTGTTACTGAGTGGTTCTCAGCAACACTTTTTTGTTATTTTTTGCGAATGATCCCATAGAACAAAGCGGCTGTTGCGACCAATGGAATCAAGATCACTAGTAGAAAGCCGTTTGGATACGTAGCGCGAGTGAAAATTTCTGATGAAGCATCACTTCCGCCAAATAGATGATTGGAAATCATGAACTGAGCCATCATAGCAACGATTGCGACAAAACCAATTGCAGCACCAGTACCGACGAAAATTTTTTTCTTTGCGTTGTTCATTACATTTGCCCCTTTTATAGTCTCTATGTATCATTATACAAAATTTGGATGCGTGTTCAATCTGATTTTGTCAAATAATTGATTCGTAATACACTTGAAATGTTTCTGACATATTTAAGCACCAGAAAAGTAAAAATTCCCCTGAAGACCGATCATATTATTCGCTGATCCTCACGGACTCTCGTATAATAAAGTAAGAGAAAAGAAAGAGGGGACTTACATGGAGTATCAATCATTTGAAGGCCAGTCGGCTTTTTTTGAAGATTATGCACGGATTGCCAAACCTGGCTATGAGGAAGAGGCAGTCACTGCCGATGTCTTGGAACAGTTGAATCAACAATTAACAGAAGAAGAGCTGTTTTACCGTTTAGCAGCCGAAGATGCCAAAGAAGGGCAAGTCTTTTTGTTTCCTTTCAGCAAACGAATGTTTACCGAAGACCTTGACGCCGCCATTTCAACAGAATTCCGGTATGATGGCGCACCCTATGTCTATGAGACTTACGAAGACGAACAACCATAATCACGCAGAAAAAAGCTTTCAGATGATCTGTTAAATCATCTGAAAGTTTTTTTGTTGAGGCAACTTGTTGCTATTGGTGTTTGGCTTGCTGCTGCGCTAAGGTCAAGTCACCGATGTAAGGGACTTTTTTTCCAGCGACTTTCATGTATTGTTCGGCGCCTTTGCCCGCAATAATCACGATATCCTTACTGTCTGCTTCAGCAATCGCCGATTTGACGGCTTGAGCCCGATCCATCTCATGAATGATGGCAATTTCAGGATTGGTGATCGCAGCTGCGATTTCTTTTGCGATCGCAGCTGCTTCTTCAAAATCAGGATCATCGCTGGTCAGGTAGACTTTGTCCGCATATTCTCCTAGCGCTCGTCCCATATCTGCTCGGCGAGATTGGGCTTTGCCGCCAGCACTACCAGTGACAAAAAGCAGGCGGCCATCTGGGCGCAATTGGCGGGCAAGTTCACTTAATGATTGGAAGCTAAGGTAATTGTGGGCATAGTCAACGATCATGACTGCGCCATTTTCTTTTTCTAAAACGATCATTCGTCCAGGGATGATCACTGTCGGCAGGACTTTCTGAGCGTCCTCACGAGAGGCACCCGCTAAGCAGGCAGCTAAAATCGCCGCTGCAGCATTCTCATGGTTGAAAGAACCTAAGATCCCCAGTTGATATTCCCCAGAGACCTGCAAGACATCAGAAGCAGCTGACAGCGCAAAGCTTTTTAGATCCGTCCCTTCTTGGACGACATAATCGGCGTCTGAACGTCCGTAGGTGATATAAGGAACTTGATGGACTTCACAAGTTTCTCGCAGCAAGTGGTAGTGATCACTTTGGCGATTCAAAATCATCTGTTTGCTGTTGCGGATCAGTTCCCGTTTGCAGTAAAGGTAATCGTCATAAGTTGGATGTTCCACTGGTCCAATGTGATCAGGCGAAATATTCAAGAACGCGCCAATATCAAAGGTAATACCGGCGACCCGTTTGGTTTTATAGGCTTGGGAAGAAACCTCCATCACAAGATGGGTCATGCCGTTTGCGACAGCCTCGGCCATCATCTTATAAAGATCCAGTGTTTCGGGGGTCGTCAACACTGCTTCATTAAAGGTTTTTCCGTCGACTGAGTTTTCCTCAGATGAAAAGAATGCTACTTTTTGACCCGTCGATTCTGCTAAAATCGCCCGAGCAAAATAGGCGCAGCTGGTTTTGCCTTTTGTTCCCGTGATGCCGATGGTCACCAGCTGTTCTTGAGGATGGCCATAAAACGCTTGAGCGATAACTGCCATCGTTTCTCGAATGTCGGTGACGATGATTCCATAAGTTGCAAAGTTGTCATAGGGCGTTTCTGAAATGTAGCACTGAATCCCTTGGTCAATGGCGGCAGCCAGGTAGCTTTCTTTAAAAGAAGCCCCTTTACAGAAAAAAAGCGTCGCCGCATCGGCTGTTCGCGAGTCGTAGCTTAATGAGGTAAAGGCAAGATCAGTCATTTCTTGCGGCACGGTATAAACCCAATCAGTGGGGGTGATGATTTCTTTCAATAGGTTTTCCTGCAATAAGAGCTTGCGGATCTGTGGCACGGTAATGAGTTCCTTTTGCATCGTTGTTCTCCTTCATTCCTCTAAAGATTTCTCTTATTATAGCATAACTCCTAAAAACCGCCGTTTGGGAGGGAAAAGTTTTCTTTTTTTTCTCCTTATTTTGAAGAAACTTTAAGATGTTGCAAAAATAGATTGCGACCAACCCTTTTTCGAATTAAAATGGAAGGGATATGTTTGTAGAAAGTTGGAGATAATGGCGATGGATAAACACATGCGTTCAGTGTCAAAAGAATTAACTACACAAGAAAAAATGGCTCAAGGATCTGCTTGGATGACGATGGGAAATATCGGCTCACGTTTGCTTGGCGCCATTTACATTTTACCCTGGTATTATTGGATGGGCGCAAATGCGGATAAAGCAAATGCGTTGTTTGGAATGGGCTATAATGTTTACGCCTTATTTTTAATGATCTCCACTGCGGGGATCCCTTCAGCAATTGCCAAACAGATTTCTTTTTACAATTCTCGCCAAGAATACCGCACGAGTCAGAAGCTCTTTTTAAGAGCGTTTCAATTGATGGCAGGCTTTGGCGTGGTGACCGCTGGAATCATGTATTTGGCAGCCCCATGGTTGGCAACGGCTTCAGGTGGCGGGGAAGAATTGATTCCTGCAATGCGCTCATTGAGTATTGCTTTATTGGTTTTTCCTTGTATGAGTGTCATGCGAGGGTATTTCCAAGGGAATCAAGACATGAAACCTTTTGCGATCTCGCAAGTCGTTGAACAAATCGCTCGTGTCTGTTATATGCTTTTAGCGACCTTCATCATTATGCGGGTCATCGAAGGCGAATACACGGCAGCCGTGACGCAATCGACCTTTGCCGCCTTTATCGGTGTCTTAGCCAGCATTTTGGTATTAGGCTATTACTTCCAAAAGCAGCGGGTGCGGATGGATGTTTTAGTGGATATGAGCAAAGAAGAAACGGTGCTGCAAACCAAAGAGTTGGTTTTAGCGACCATCAAAGAAGCGATCCCTTTTATTATCGTAGGCTCAGGGATCACGATTTTAAAATTGGTGGATCAGTACACCTTTGTTCGAATGATGAGCAGTTTTACCGAATTTTCAAATGATCAGCTCTTAGAACTAATGGCGATTTTCGGCAGCAACCCTGATAAGCTGACGATGGTGGTTATCGGATTAGCTACTTCCATGGCTTCAACGGGACTGCCTTTGATCAGTGAAGCAGTCGCCAAAAAAGACAAAAAGAACTTAGCCAAATTGATCAGCAACAACTTGCAATTGTATTCCTTTGTAATGTTTCCAGCGACTTTTGGGATGATCGTACTGTCTTATCCTCTATACACCTTGTTTTATCGTCCAGATGCGTTAGGGGCGAGCGTCTTAGTCGCTGCCTGTCTGTCTGGTCTGGTCTTGGGCTTGTTTATGCTTAGTTCGAGTATGCTGCAAGGGATGTACCACAACAAAGAAGCGGTTGTTTTCTTCTTTGTAGGGTTACTGGTGAAAGTGATCTTGCAGTATCCAGCGATTCGTTTGTTCCAAGTCTATGGACCATTGGTTTCTACCACGATTGCCTTAGGGATCGTCTGCTGGTTAAATATTCGCAAAATGATTCGCAAAGGCCATTTCAATGTAAACTTAACGTTGCGACGGACATTATTGATTGGCGCGATGACGATCATTATGGTGATCGCAGCGTTGATCGCTCGCCAACTCTTTGGGCTTGTCTTGAGCTCTGAAAGAAAAGTCCAAGCCTTTATCTTGAGCTTGCTAGTAGCAGGAGTCGGCGGCAGTGTATACATCTACATTGCGCTGAAATTGCGTTTAGCTGAAAAACTACTCGGCTCATCAATGGTACGTTTACGCCAGAAATTACACATCAAATAAAACCAGAAGCAGCCGCTGAGCCTCCTTTGTGAGACCTTGGCGGCTGTTTTATATGAAAGGAAGAAACCGATGCGTTTAGACAAGTTTTTAGCGGATATGGGCTATGGCTCCCGCAAAGAAGTGAAACAGTTGATCAAAAAAGGGCTCGTGACCGTCAATGGACAAGTCATCAAAAGTGACAAAGCACAAGTACAAGAAACACAAGATACCGTTTGTTTTGAGGGGGAACCCATCGCCTATCAAAGCCAGTTTTATTATTTGCTGAATAAACCCGCCGGCGTGATTTCGGCAACCGTCGATTCCTATGAAGAGACGGTCTTAGATTTGTTTTCTGAAGAAGCGTTTCGCGAAGATTTGTTTCCAGTAGGACGGTTGGATAAAGACACCGAAGGCTTTTTGCTGATTACGAACGATGGCGGATTGGCGCATCAATTATTGTCGCCTAAGAAGCATGTGGAAAAAGAATATTATGCCCAAGTCGAGGGAATCATGACAGCGGAGGATCAAAAAATCTTTGCCAAAGGCATCAAATTAGACGGCGAGTGGACCTTGCCGGCTGAGCTGCAGATCCTCAACGTCGATGAAAATGAATCGCGCAGCGAGATCAAACTGATCCTCCATGAAGGCAAGTTCCATCAAGTCAAACGGATGGTCCAGGCAGTAGGAAAAGAAGTCGTTTATTTGAAACGGATTCGCATGGGAGGCCTGTCCTTGCCTGATGATTTGGCATTAGGCGAGTATCGGGAATTAACGTCTGAAGAATTGGCGAAGCTGCAAGAGCGAGGATAAGACGATTGGCGAGCTAAAGAAATTCTTATAAAAGTTGTTATTCGGCTGCAATATTTGTAAAAAAAGCCCGTTTTATAGGTGATTTACATGAAAATTTGCAACAATAGACTTTAAACTGTTGGAAAAACCCTCTTTTTTTTCATGAATAAGCATGTTAAAGTAGCCAAGCTACTAAAAAAAGAAGGAGTTACCTCATTGAAGAAAAAGATTTTTTTATTGCTCGCCCTTACGTTGCCGCTTTTCCAGCCAGCTGTCAGTTATGCTGCTGAAACGAAGAGCACCGAGGAACTGCCGGTTTTGACTGCAGAACTTGCCACGTATGAAGAGGAAGTCACCACTAGCCAACAGAAAGTCACAGCGCTGGAAAGTCAATTAGCGGATTATCAGGAAGAATTAACCCAATTAGCACAAGAAAGCCAGGAAGTTCAAACGCAGATCGCTGCTCTGAATGACCAAAAAGCCCAGCATCAAGAAAGCCAAGCGCCAAGCAGCCTGGTAGTCGACGGACCACAAGCCACGATCCAACAACTACGCAAGTTTAGTGAACAACAAGCGGCTTTACGGGAAGTGAACCAACAGTTGGCGGAAAAAGAAGCCCAACAGCAACGAATCACTTCGTACCAAACCTTGACGCAAGCCCAATTAGTACATAGTAAAGAGCAACTAGCAACAGCAAAAGAAGAATTGCAGAGCCAACAAGAGCAGCTGCAGCAAACGCAAGCGCAAGTACAAGACTTGCAAGAAAAAGTGGACAAAGAAGCAAAAGCCGCTGAAGAAGCAAAACAAAAAGCCAAAGAAGCAGCAGAGAAAGCAGCAGCCAGTGAATTTTCACTGCCAATCACGGGCGCCGTGTCGATCTCCAGCGGGTTTGGTACTCGAGCTGACCCAACTGGTTTTTCTGGGACGCAGCATGACGGGATCGACTTTACAGGTCAAGCGGGGGAGAAGATCGTCGCCGCTCGTGATGGTCAGGTAGAAGATGCTGGCTATGGTCCAAGCACGGGGAATTACGTGATTTTGGCTCATGATAACGGCTTTTACTCGTATTATTTTCACTTAACAGCTGTCAGTGTCTCGAAGGGGGCAACCGTTGCAGTTGGCGAGCAAGTCGGTACGATGGGGACGACTGGAAACTCGACTGGCGTCCATTTGCACTTTGGATTGAGTAAGACGTTGTGGTCAGATTTCGTTGATCCAGCAGCTTACTTACCGCTATAAGCCGAAGCACCGAGTAGAAACATTGAAAAAAACATCTGAAACCAAAAAGCATGACTGACAAGAGGGGTTCCTCAAGTCGTCATGCTTTTTTTGTTTACCACAAGCCCGGTTGAGCGATGATCACTAACTGTTCTTTGGTAAAGGGATGCTCCAGATGCAATTCATAGCCATGTAGCAGCAAACGCGGCGCTGGTTTGTTTTGGTAAAGCGGGTCACCGACGACTGGATGACCGATACTGGCAAGGTGGACGCGAATTTGGTGGGTCCTCCCCGTGTCTAACACACAATACACATCGGTCGTCTTTTGTTGGGTGTGGGCGATGGTTACATGGGTGACGGCTGACTGACCGTTGCGGGGGTCAATGATCCGCTTGCGACGATCGTGACGGTCACGACCGATTTTTTTGGCGATCGTTTGATCTTGCGTAAGTTTGCCCCAAACTGTGGCTTGATAGCGGCGGAAAATCTGTTTGTTTTCCAACATTCGACCCAAGATCGGCAACACCAAAGGATTTTTTGCGAATAAAACGACACCGCTGGTTTCTTTGTCTAGACGATGGACCACATAAGGCTGCTGCTGTTTCGGCGCAAGGTAAGCAGCTGCATCATTTAATAGGGTATCTGCTTCTAATGGCTGATTGGGGTGCGTCTTGACCCCCGCAGGCTTGTTCAGCACCAATAAGTGCTCATCTTCAAAAAGTACGTCGACTTTGTTTGCTTGGCCTAACTGGATCGGCTGATAGCTGTAATCACTGTCTTCAATGATCAAAGTGATTTGATCGCCGCCACGAACTTCTTGATGAAACATCGCGGGCTGCTGATTGACGGTAACATTTTTCCGTGTGCGCAGAAAATGGCGCACTTTTCGTGGGACGAGCCACTCCCGTTCCAACAAATCGCGAAGCGGCATGGGCGGGTGATTTTCGGGTAAAGTCATGGTGTATTCCATAAAAACGTCCTTTCTTTGCTGTTCGCTATCGACTATTATAGCATCTTTAAGCTTTTCTTATAAAAAAAACAATAAAAAACAGAGCATTCAATGCTAGAATAATAAAGCATTCTTTTCGAATGAAATTACGTCTAGAGCCGTATAACAAAGAAAGTCATTTATGCTACACTTAACCAAAGGAGCGTGAAGTAATGGATTGGAAACACATCCTTCACAAAATAAAGACCGGTTGGCTGACCTTTTGGCGCTGGTTAAAACCGTATTTGCAGCAATTTCATCAATGGCGCAAGCGGGTTTGGAAAAAATACCACGTAAATAAAATTTTTATTTTACTTAGTTTAGTTGCTATCTTAATCATGAGCGGGTATTTGTTTTATATCGCCAAAAATACGAAAGTCAGTGAATTAGAGTCAGGTCTGAAAGAATCGACGGTGATTTTTGATGCCAATGGTGATGAAGCAGGGCAGTTGTACTCGCAAAAAGGCACGTACGTTTCTCTTGATGCCATCTCCAGTGATGTGGTCAACGCCTTGATCTCAACCGAAGACCGCAACTTCTATAATCACCACGGGTTTGATATTAAAGGGATCGCTCGGGCAGCACTGCGCATGCTGGTCAACCGCAGTGCCGAAGGCGGTGGGGGAAGTACCATCACCCAGCAGCTTGCCAAAAATGCCTATCTGTCCTTGGATCAAACCTTTAGTCGAAAAGCCAAGGAGCTTTTCTTAGCGATCGAGATCGAGAAGAAATATTCCAAAGATGAGATTTTGGAAATGTATTTGAACAGTTCCTATTTTGGTAACGGGGTTTGGGGCATTCAAGATGCCTCGCTAAAATATTTCGGTGTCAATGCTTCTGAACTAAGCGTGGGAGAAGCTGCGACGTTGGTGGGGATGCTCAAAGGTCCTTCGATCTATAACCCGATCGACAATCTGGAAAACGCCACGAACCGTCGCGATACCGTCTTGAGTTTGATGGTGGATAACGGCAAGTTGGACCAGTCCGTTGCTGACCAAGAATCGCAAGTTGCCTTAGCCAATTTACTGTATGATGGATTTGGCAATTCAGAATCTGGCTATAAGTATCCTTATTATTTCGATGCGGTCATCGATGAAGCCGAATCCTATGGGTTGGACGCCGATGATGTCATGAATCGCGGCTACAAGATCTATACAGCACTGGATCAAAACTACCAAGCGCAAATGGAAGCTGCCTATAAAAACGATGCCTTGTTCCCTGAAAATGCCGCTGATGGCACGATGGTGCAATCTGGCTCTGTCGCACTTGATCCGAATACCGGTGGGGTGCAAGCGGTGGTGGGTCGTCGTGGCGAGCACGTCTTTAGAGGCTTTAATTTTGCCACGCAAATGAAACGTTCACCAGGCTCCACGATCAAACCGATCAGCGTCTTCGCCCCTGCCCTAGAAGCTGGGTTTGAACCCGACAGTATCCTGAAAGACGAGCCCCTCGATTTTTATGATGCTCAAAACTTTGATGGGACCTATGCTGGCGAAGCAGTCATGTATCAAGCCCTCGCCCAAAGCTTGAATCTGCCAGCAGTTTGGCTGTTGCATGAGATCGGCTTAGATCGTGGGTACAGCAAAGCACAAGAGTTTGGACTTTCCTTGACCGAATCCGACAAATATTATGGCTTAGCCTTAGGTGGTTTGGAAAAAGGGGAATCTCCAATGACGATGGCAGCAGCGTATGGGGTCTTCGCAAATGGCGGGTATTACTACAAACCGCATTTGATCACCAAAATCGTTGATTCAACTGGTGCCGTGATCGTTGACAATACGTCTGTGCAAGGCAAACGGGTGATTTCTAAAGAGACCGCTGATAAAATGACGAGCATGATGCTGGGCACCTTCTCTAACGGGACGGGTGTTAGTGCAAGTCCGTACGGCTTTACGATCGCCGGTAAGACGGGTACGACAGAGACCAACTTTGATGCTTCTAAGGTCAATGACCAATGGATCGTCGGCTATACTCCTGATATGGTTCTTTCAACTTGGTTAGGATTTGAGCATGTGAGTGAAGATCATTACTTAACGGGAACCAGTGGGCAAGTCGTTGGGAAAATATTCAAAGCAGAGGCCGAAAGCTTACTGCCTTATAGTCAAGGCACCCAATTTCAAGTTGCAGACGCTTATTGGACAGGCGGAAAACTGATGGCGGCCGATGAAGTACCAGATCCTGAGAGCAGTACGTCACAAAATGGCAATGATTGGCAGAAAACCATCGATGACTTTGCCGAAAGCGCCAAAGAAGGCATGAAGGAATTCGGCAGCAAGATCAAAGAAGGAACGAAAGAACTGTTTGGCGGCTTATGGAATTCCATAAGCGGAAATTAAAGGAATTAGGCAACTGCTAGTCTAGAACCTGAGAAGAATGGTATACTAGAAAAAAAGAGGAGGCGTCAAAATGGCAAATATTTATGATACAGCAAACCAATTAGAACGTGAATTACGCGAGTCAGAACAGTTTCAAGATTTGAAAGGTTCTTTCGACCGCTTGAAAGCAAATGAAGAAGCGTATGCGTTATTCAAAGAGTTTCAAGAGTTGCAACAAAGCCTGCAACAAAAAATGATGGCTGGCGAAGAAATGACAGAAGAAGAAGCGCAAAAAGCCCAAGAATTATCGCAAAAAATTCAACAA
The DNA here is from genome assembly GCF_050547255.1 of Enterococcus sp. AZ079. NCBI lineage: Bacteria > Bacillati > Bacillota > Bacilli > Lactobacillales > Enterococcaceae > Enterococcus > Enterococcus sp. AZ079. Next base: position 202,983 of record NZ_CP172955.1, read on the forward strand.
GACGGCATTGTTTCTGACTTGATGCAAAAAGAGCAAGCCTTCAGCTTAGTAGCTAATGACTTGAACCGCATCATCATGGGTCCTGTAAGAGATCTATACGAAGCGTAATCGCCAACCAACAAAGACCAAAGAAGCAAGTGAATCTTCAGAGCAATCGGCTGCAACTGCAAGAGCCTTTTCCAAAGAAGTTTCAAAATCGCTTCTTTGGTTTTTTTTATGAAAAAGGCGAACAAATTTTCGTATTTTGCTGACGAAATGCCTGAGAAATGTTATGATAGAAGCATTAAGGAGGGAGAAAGAAATGCGATTTTTACATAGTGCAGACCTGCATATCGACCGGTCATTTGAAGGGGTTCATTTGTTATCTGAAAAAGTGAAGACCCAACTCCCTGCCATCAATCAAAAAATCATCCGTAATTTGGTGGATGTTGCCTTAGAAAAAGCGGTCGATTTTGTTTTGCTGGCTGGGGATACATTCCATCAAGCACGGCCGAGTCTAAAAGTGCAGCATGACTTTTTTGCCCAACTGCAACGACTAGGGGAAGCACAGATCCCTGTCTATATGATTTTCGGCAACCATGATTATTATGATCCGCAACGGTATTGGTTTGCTTTTCCAGAAAATGTCATTCTCTTTTCATCAGAAGAAGTTCAAACGGTTCAAGGAACAACGAAAAACGGTGAAACCTATGCAATCAGTGGATTTAGCTACCAACATCCTTGGATTACTGAAAATAAAGTAACAGAATTTCCTGCAAGAGCAGCGGTGGATTACCATATCGGGCTTTACCACGGGGACCAAGCTGGTGAACGGTATGCCCCCTTTTCAATCAGTGAAATGAAGCAAAAAGGCTATGATTATTGGGGCTTGGGGCACATCCATGTACCTAAGACGCTCTCAGAGCAGCCACCGATTCTCTATCCAGGTACACCTCAAGGAAAGACCAAGAAAGAACAGGCGACTGGGGTGATTTTGGCAGACTTAACGCCGCAGGGACCAACGATCGAGCGCTTGGAGATCGCAGAGATCGCTTGGCAAAAGCAAGTGGTCTCCTTAGCGGATGTGACTGCCTCGAATGCCGTATTGCCAGCGATCATCGAGCGCTTAAAAAGTCCTCGTTCGCGCTTGCTGCATCTGGTGTTGACCGATGTGCAGCAGCTGCCGCCAGATTGGTTTCCAGCTGCGGAAAAAAATGAATGGCTGACCTACCTCAATGAACGGTTGGCACAAACAGAGCCGCTGCAAGTGATCTATGCCCTTGAAGTCGAGCAAGCCAATGAAGACAAGATCGCATTGGCGGTATCAGAAGATTATATGCTGCAGTTTTTAGCGATGTATGAGTCGCCAGAGATGTTTGCGGATCGATTGTCGGATCTATTGCAGCATCCACTGATCCAGCGGGGGATCACCCATGAATCATTTCAAGAAGAAGTCTTGCAGCAAGCCAAGCAATTGTTGAAAGACGACTTTCAATGGGAGGAGCAGTCATGAAAATTTTAAAAGCAGAAATTACCGGTTTTGGGAAATACCATGAACAAAGCTTTGCCTTTCATCCGCAAAATCAGCTGCTCTTTGGGCACAACGAGATCGGAAAATCGACGTTGTATCAATTTATTGCCGCCATCTTGTTTGGCTTTCCGAAAAAGACAGCCAAGAAAAAAGACTATACCCCCAAAAACGGTGCTGCTTACGGTGGCAAGTTATGGTTGGCGCTGGAACCCTTCGGCGAAGTGATCGTGGAACGCTATCGGCAAGTGGACCGTGGTCGTGCCAAAGTCCATGTCGCTGGCCAGACGGTCGATGAGCAATGGCTGGCACAACACCTGCAGCCCCTCAATCGAGCATTGTTCTTCGATGTCTTTACTTTTCAGCAAGAGCAATTGACCCAGATCGATAAGCTAGAAGAAAATGAGCTGCACCAAGCGTTGATTTCTCTAGGGATCAGCGGCAGTCAAAAAATGCTGCAGCAAGTGGCGCAATATGAAACCATCAATCAGCAGCAATACAAGCCACGAGGGCAAAAGCTGCCTTTGAATCAAGCGTTAAAACAATTAGAAAAACTGCAAAAAACGATTGCGGAAAAAGAAAGCGAAGAAAGCCGCATCCAACAGCAGTATCAGCAGATCGCCCAGCTGCAAGAACAGATCCAAGACTTGCGGCACCAGTATCAAGCATTGAATGACGCTTATCAGGAAAATCAGCAACAGCTGAGTCACTGGGGCCTTTATGAAGAGTGGCAGCAAATGGCACCAGCAGATACGCTAGCCGATCCTCAGCAAGTCCAAGCCATCAAACAGTTTTATCAGCAGTATCAGCAGCTGACGGAAGAAATTCGCAAAAAAGAAGCCGAATTAGATCAGTTGGAGCAAGGAAAAGAATCAGACAAGTATTTCTTTTACCTTGATCACGAGCATCAGATCAATCACTTGCTGCAGCAGCAAGTGACGATGGCGCGTTTGGCAGATCGTGAAGCAGCAGCCAATCAACAAGAAACTGTCGCCATCACAGAGTTGAATCGCTTGATTGAAAAGCGCCAGTGGAGCAGAGAATCGCCGCCGCTAGTAACGGCTTCGATCCATGAACAAATCACACGTTTACTGCAAGAACGTGTGCAGTTAGAAGAGCTCGAAAAGCGCATGAGGCATTTAGAAGAAAAAGCGCAACCTTTGCAAGCCACCGCGGCCCGCTTAGAACAGCAGCATCCTCAATTAATTGGCCGCAAGCCCGTTTCTCGCCCACTATGGCCGCTAGGGATCGTCGGTGGGCTAGTCGCAGTGATCGGTATCTTTTTGCCGAGTCCCTGGCGCTGGCTTGCATTAGGTGCGGGGATCGCAGCGATCATCGGCAGTATTTTGCCGCTGATGAAAGCAGCACCAAACAAGCAGCAAGGCATCAAGCAAGAATGGCAGACGGTCCTCATGCAGTTGGATCTACTGGGCGAAGAGTTGGCACAGCTGGAAAATGAACAGCAGCAAAAGCAACAGCAGATCAGCCGTGCCCACCAAGCGTTGACACCCTTTTTTGCTGATTTGCCGGTGGACAACTGGCAGTCGTATCTATTCGCCTATGATGAAGATGTTGCTAGCTATCAAGCCTACTCGCAGCAGCGCAAGCAAGCCTATCAAGAACGGCAAGCTGTCACGGAAGAATTGGCCCCCTTTGAGGAGCAATTCCGCCCGTATGCGGAGTGGCTGCCGCTGCAAAACAAAACCTTGTTAGAAAAAGCGGCGATGTTGCAGAAGTTTCATGAAGAGATGCAAACGATCAAGCTTTCGCGGTTGCAACAACCTAGCACGTTACTGGCCCAACAATTGACCCGTACCCGCAACGAACGCGACCAGCTGTTTGCCCAAGCCAGTGCGCTCTTGCAGCAGCAAGGGTTAGATCACCCTGCAGAAATCAGCCTCTGGTTGAAGCAATGGGAAGCAGCGCAGCGCACGCAGCAGCGAGCAGAAGAATTGGCGGGGATGTTAACACCGATCTATCCCAAACCAGTCACACAAGCAGAATTGCTGCAGCAAAAAGACCAGATCAAGCAGCAGCAAACACAGCTTCAGGCACAAATGCAGCAGTTGACGGAGCACAAACAACGCTTGGAATTAGAAGCAGCAGCCAGTCAAAAAAACGGCACCTTGAATCAGCTTTATCAAGAAGAAAGTGAGCTGAAGGCGGTTATTGAAGAACTCGCTGTGGCATGGGGCAGTCGTCAGTTGGCGGCTTCGATTTTAACGGATGTCACGACCGAGTTGTCAGAACAGCAATTGCCGCAGCTATTGTCAGCCGCTTCGACTTATTTTGAACAGCTTTCAAACGGACGTTATCAAAAGATTCTTCTGGAAAATGGCTTGTTGATAGCGGCAAATGCCAGCGAGACCTTTTCGATCATCGACTTGTCCACAGGCACGAAGGATCAGTTGATCATGGCGTTACGCTTCGGTTATCTAGCGCTGCAAAAAAATCACCCATTGTGTCCAATCATTATTGATGATGGTTGGCTGCATTATGACAGTGTTCGTAAGGAACGCTTTGCCGCGCTGTTAAAAGAGTTTGGACAAAGTTATCAAGTAATTTGTTTGTCTTCTGACCAAGAAATGGTAAGCTATTATCAGAAGTACCAGCAGCCTATCCAGGATCTGAGTAAAGGAAGTGAAAGATTTGGCTGATCGGCCAAATAAGCCCATGAAAAAAATTCGTGAATTAACTGTTGATGAAACGTTTCAACTTTTCTTGCTGATCAAGAATGCCGATGTGCGGATTGCGAAAAACGGCAAAAAATTTATTGCCTTCACCTTTCAGGATACATCTGGCACGATAGATGGAAAGTTTTGGGATGCATCAGATGAAGAAATCGCCCGTTTTGAACCCGGGAAAGTGGTACTACTAGATGGGAAACGAGAAGTTTACCAAGGCAATCCGCAAGTCAAAATCATGCATTTGCGTTTAGCGAAGCCGGAAGAACCCCACGAACCAAGCCAATACATGGAAAAAGCGCCCTTGCGAAAAGAAGAGATGGAAGAAGAAATCAGTCAAACCTTGTTTGAGATCACAAATCCTCACTGGAATCGCATCGTCCGTTTCTTGTTGAACAAGTATAAAAAGGAATTCTTTGATTTTCCAGCTGCGAAGCGCAATCACCATGCCTTCGCCAGTGGATTGGCGTATCATACGACAACTATGCTGCGCTTAGGAAAAGCGATCGTCAAAGAATACCCTGAATTAAATGCGTCACTGCTGTATGCGGGCATTATTTTACATGATTTAGGAAAAGTGATCGAGTTGACAGGTCCCATGACGACAGAATATACCTTAGCGGGGAATCTAGTAGGGCATTTGGTCTTAGTGGATGAAGAAATCACGCAAGCCTGTATTGCTTTGAAATTTGATGACAAACAAGAAGACATCGTTGTTTTGCGGCATATGGTCTTAGCCCACCATGGCTTGTTAGAATATGGGTCACCTGTTCGGCCCCGCATAATGGAAGCGGAGATCCTCCATCAGATCGATAATTTGGATGCTTCCATGCAAATGATGCTGACCTCGATCCGCCTGACAGAACCTGGTCAATACACAGACCGAATTTTTGGGATGGACAATCGGAGTTTTTATGTACCGAAAGAAGTGTAGCAGTGATGTTGCAGCTTGATCGATCAAAGTGAATGATATAAAGAACAAAAACCACGCTAGGCTTGCTTAGCGTGGTTTTTTTAGCTGCTGGAAAAAGCAGTTGAATCGTAGATAGAAATCTAATCGGCACAAAAAAAGAAGCACCGCTATGACGGCACTTCTTTTTTCGTTTATTCAGCAGAAGAATCTGTAGCACTTTCACTTGTTGCAGTAGAATCATCGGTTGCCTCAGTAGCAGAAGAATCTGCTGCAGAGCTGTCTGTTGCATCCGTTGCAGAAGAGTCAGCAGTTGAATCTTCTGTTTCAGCAGCTGTGATGTAATCAGAAAGCAAGTCTGCTAAGTCAGAGTCTTTCATTTTCACGTTGGCTGCTTGCAATTCTTGACCGATCGTTGCTGCCATAAAGGTTGAATCATTCAACAACGTGTTTTGAGCAATTTCAGTCAGTTCATCTTTGTATTTATCCATATCGTTGCCTTTGTCTTGGTTTTTCACCATTTTCACGATATAGTATTCCGTCGTATAAGTCGACGTGTTGGTTGCAGAGATCACTTCAGAGATTTCACCATCTTTTAAATCAAAAGCGGCTGTTTTCACTTCGTTTGGCACAGCAGTTGACGTAGAATCAAATTTGATCGTTCCGCCATCTTCTTTTGTTGCTGCATCCGTTGATTTTTCTTTAGCGATTTCGCCAAAGTCAGCATCATCTTTTTTCGCTTCTTCTAAGACATCTTTGGCATCATCTTCACTTGCTACTTTGATGATTTGTGCTTCTACTTCTGGGTGGAAAGAATCCCAAGCAGTTTTCATTTCTTCATCAGTAATATCCATGTTGGCTTTTAAGCCTTCACGTAACGCAAGCTGTTCTTTCAATTCTGCACGGTAAGATTTCACCGTATAACCAGAAGCAGTCAAGGTTGATTCAAAGGAATCACTACCGCCGTATTGTTCAGCCACGTTGTTGAATTGTTCGTCGATCATTTCTTCAGTCACGTCATCGCCGTATTTTTCATTAAAGACTTTTAAGACGATCATTTGACGCAACGCATTTTGGTTTTCTGAACTTGTTTTTGCTTTGTCATAAAAATCTTGAACAGTGATTTTACCGCCCTTCATTGTTGCGATTTCCTCACTTGAGTTTCCACAAGCCGCTAATGCAAAAAGACTCATTGCACTGACTGCTACTAAAAGTAATTTTTTCTTCATTCGTTTAAGCACTCCTAATTCTAAAAAGATTCATAATAATCACTGCACCTACTATACCACTTCTAGAAATGGTTGGGAAGAAAACAGTGGATGTTTCAAACAAAATTCATAAAAACTACAAATTTTCGATTTGTTTGTCATCCTCGGCGCTTTGGGCTTGAATCGTCGTAATGTGTTGATTCAATTGCTCCATTTGAGTCTTGATCCGAGCAAGGCGCGGTTGTGCTTGGAATTTGAAGGCTTCCAAATCTTTCGTGAAAGACTCCGTAACAACAGGGATCGTTTCGTCGATCGTTTTGCGGGTTACCATTACGGCATCTTTTAGCTGTTTGACGCTGTCATTGAATTCTAAGGTCGCTTCTGTCGTGTCATCTAAATAGCGAATCAATTCTTCACGGGTTTCATTGCCGCTTTTCGGTGCAAAAAGCAAACCGCCTAAGCCGCCGGCGATGGACCCGAATAATAGTCCTTTAAGAAAATTGCCGATCATTTAGTCCACCTGCTTTCCAATTTTTTCGGCGATTGCCGCTAGTTCTTCCCCCGTGTAATTGTCTGCGTGATTGCCAAAATGGATCTTGAAATCATCGTCTTTGCTGTAACGAGGAATCAAATGGACATGGGAATGGAAGACCGATTGGTACGCCAATTCTTTATTGTTGTTGATGATATTTAAGCCTTCGATCTCAGGGAATGCTTTTTCGATCGCCCGAGCAATCTTAGGGATACGGGCAAAAACCGCTGCTGCCAACGTTTCATCGTACTCAAAAATATCCGTCACATGGGTTTTGGGAATCACCAATGTATGACCAGGGGTGACTTGGGAAATATCTAAAAAGGCATAAACTTGCTCATCCTCGTAGACTTTGTAGCTAGGGATCTCACGATTGTTGATTTTACAAAAAATACAATTTTCCATTGTAAAAAAACCTCCTTGATCTATTACCTCTACTTTACCATATTTTGCTTTTTTTCGTCTGGTTTCCTCTTTGAAAAAGTCGGAACAAGGCAACTGTTCCTTCAACAAAGGCGCTTTTTTAAAGAAATGCGAAAAGCGAGCGAGAAACGCTTGCATTTAGATTCCAACAACCCTAGACTTAATATCAGAAATCAATTGGAAAGAAGGAACCTATGAAACCGATCATCAAAGAAACCTTACAGAAAAAAACAACGACTTCAGCGAAGCTCCGCTACTTGGCTTATGCCTATAAAGAATGGTTGATTGCGATCACGCTTTTTGTGGTGTTCGCAGGTTCGATCACCTATTCGCTAACGCGTCCAAAAGAAGAAGTAGTCAATGCCGCCATCGTCACTGAAACAGCGATGGACCCTACGGTGCAGAGTGAATTGGAGACAGCCATTGAGACCTGGGCGATCGACCAAGGGTATCAAAAAGAAGAGTTGAGGATCAGTCTGGTTTCCTATGCTGAACCTGCTGCTGTTCAAGCCTTTACCACCCGTCTTGCCGCCGGTGCGATCCAAATGGTCATTTTTCCAGCGAGTGATGCACAACTGTGGCAAGAACGCTTTGGCAGCCAAGAATTGCCGCAAGAAACCATTACAGTGGGAGAAAACGAATTTATCTTACAAGTCACGAATAAAGAAAAATAAGCAACGGTTTTGCTAGCGGATTGAAAAAAGAGCCTACGTTGACAGAAAGCCGTAATTAGGCGAATCGGAGGAAAAGAATGACTTTACAAGTAGCGAATGTGACAGGCGGTTATAACCAGCTGCCAGTCTTAAAAAATATTGATTTTACGATCGGCGATGGTGAGCTCGTTGGTCTGATTGGCTTGAATGGGGCAGGGAAGAGCACGACGATCAAAGAAATCATCGGGTTACTGCAACCTCACAGCGGGACGATCACGATCGATGGCTTGACCTTGAAGGAAAACCCAGAGCAATACCGCAAACAAATCGGGTATATTCCCGAAACCCCATCTTTATATGAAGAATTGACCTTAAGAGAGCACATTGAAGTGACAGCGATGGCCTATGATCTTCCGCAAGAAGAAGCCATGAAGCGAGCGGAGCGTTTATTAAAAACCTTTCGCTTAGAAAACAAACTCGATTGGTTCCCAGCAAACTTCTCAAAAGGGATGAAACAAAAAGTCATGGTGCTGTGTGCCTTTTTGATTGAGCCAAGCGTCTACATCATTGATGAACCTTTTCTAGGATTAGATCCTTTAGCGATCAATGCGTTATTGGAACTGATGAATGAGATGAAACAAACCGGGGCATCAATTTTGATGTCCACCCATATTTTAGCAACCGCAGAGAAGTATTGTGACAAATTCATCCTACTGCATAACGGTGAGATCCGCGCACAAGGGACATTGGCGCAGCTAAGAAGCCAATTTCAAGCACCAGAAGCCTCCCTTGATGATCTGTACCTCGCACTGACAAAGGAGAGTCAAGCATGAAGCAGTTTTTCTCGCAACGCTTACAGCGGCATCAAAAACAGATGACACGCTATTTGCGCTATGTCTTCAATGATCATTTTGCTTTGATCAGCACCTTCTTAGTGGGAGGTCTGGGGCTGTATTATTCAGAATTGCTAAAAACATTGCCTCGGCCGTTTCCATTAGGCGGCATCATCGTGGTCGCTGTTTGGCTCTTCGTTTTACCGCTGGGACGCTTAGCGACACTGACGAAACCGGCAGATTTGATTTTTCTGTTAGCCAAAGAAGGGCAAATGAGAAGTTACCTCAGTCAAGCCCTGCGTTATTCCCTCTGGCTGCCCTTTGGGGTCTTATTTTTAGCCGTAGGAGCAACGATGCCTTTAGTCGTGGTCACAGCAAACAGTACATTTGCTTCCTTTCCCTTCTTTTTAGGAATGATGTGGCTGTTAAAACTGGGGGATTTTTCACTGCAGCGGATTCGGTTGTATCAAGAAACACAGCAGCAAGTCAAACAGCAGCGAGGAATCTGGTTCGCCAGTGCGTTAGCTGCCACACTTGCCAGTATTTATGTAGCACCTTGGCTAGGGTTGGTGATCAGCATCCTCCAAGCAATCTGGTTCCTCTTTGGTGTGAAATCTAATCGTCAGCTCTTGGATTGGGACTATATGATCCAAGCCGAGCAATCGCGCTTATTACGGATCTATCGATTTATCAACTTGTTTACAGATGTTCCCCAAATCACGACGGAAGCCAAACGACGCAAATACCTCGACTGGTTGCTGGCAAAGATCAAACCAGCCCAAAGCAATACGTATCTTTATCTTTACTTGCGCCGAGTGATTCGTGGTGGGCAATACGGCGGTCTTTATGTCCGGTTATCCTTGATTGGTGGCTTCGTCTTATTCTTTGTCGATGAGCTTTGGATCAGTCTGCTGATCGGCTGCTTGTTTCTTTATCTGATCGGTTTCCAACTGATCCCTTTGATCAATGAATTTCAATACATGGTTTTGACCCATTTGTATCCCGTGCCAGAAAAACAAAAAGCCGCAGCAATCAAAAATATTATCGGGTCACTTTTGCTTGTGACGACTGTTTTTTTCGGCGTGATCTGTTGCTTGCGCTTGCCCGTTGTTTGGCAAGGGGGCATCGCTTTTGTGGGCTTCTTCCTCTTTGCGGGTCTTTTTTTAGGCATCTACTTGCCAGGGCGATTAAAGAAAATGCACGCCTGATCCTCAGGAAACCTCTCTTACAAAAAGCGAACGCATATGCGCTTGACGGCGACCCTTTAGGAAGCTAGAATAAGAGGTACTGCGAAATAAGGAGAGAAGCTAGGATGGATATTCGCTTGGATCAAGATTGGCGTATGCGGCCGATCAAAGGCGACACCGGGAAAGCCTATATCGGGCTCAAGGACAACGACAAAGTCTTTATCAAACGAAATACGACCCCGATGCTTGCGGCACTCTCTAAAGAGGGCATTGCACCCAAACTCGTCTGGACGAAACGGACGGGAAATGGGGATACGCTCTCCGCACAAGAATGGCTGGATGGACGGGTCTTAGATCCCGATGAGATCGGCCAAAGAAATGACGTCATTGATGTGTTGTATCACTTGCATCATTCAAAAACGCTGGCACAGATGCTAAGCAAAATCGGCGGACAAGTCAGATCGCCTGAACAAATGCTGATGGATTATCAAGATCAGCTGCCTTCTGCGGTGGCTCAAAACCGTTTTATTCATTTGGTCACCGAGTATTTAAAAGCCAATATTCCAGCTTTTGACGAGCAAAAAGCCGCGGTCGTCCATGGCGATGTCAATTATCGAAATTGGCTGGTTTGTCAAAACTATTTGTATTTAGTCGATTGGGATTCCGTGATGTTTGCAGATCCAGCAATCGATATCGGGACTATTTTAGGTCACTATGTGCCGCTATCCAGCTGGTCCCATTGGCTGGTGCGCTACGGTATCCATAGCAGCAGCGAAGTGATCGAAAAGATTTATTGGTATGCATTGTTGAGTATGCTGCAAGAGGTCAAAAAATATTATCTGCGGGGCGATTACAAAGCCATGAATGCAGAGATTTTACAATTAAAACGAATTTATAGTGAATGAAGAGAAGATGGAGCGAGGCAATTTGGTTCCATCTTGTTTTTTCGGAAAGGAAGAAACATGAGAGTAAGAAAACGTGCAGGTGCAAAAGAGCTGATTGAAGCTCATCCACAATACGTCGTTGCAGAGCCTACCGAATGGAAAGGGCGTTGGCATGAACGCTTTGGCAATGATCATCCGCTACACATCGAGATCGGCATGGGAAAAGGTCAATTTATTACGGAAATGGCGAAAGCTCATCCCGAAATCAATTATATTGGGGTAGAGATGCAGATCAGTGTCGTTTCGATCGCATTGGATAAAATGATCGAGCAGGAGATCCCAAACTTGCAGCTGCTGCATGTGGATGGTTCGGCTTTGACCAACTATTTTGCGGACAATGAAGTAGACCAGATCTACTTGAATTTTTCTGATCCATGGCCTAAGAAGAAGCATGAGAAGCGCCGTTTGACTTCTAAAGCCTTTTTAGCGGTGGACGAGCAAATTTTACGACCTAATGGCGAGATCCATTTCAAAACGGACAACCAAGGATTGTTTGAGTATTCCTTAGCGAGCTTTTCTCAATATGGCATGATCATCAAACAAGTTTGGTTGGACCTGCATAACAGTACCTTTGAGAACAATATCATGACGGAATATGAAGAAAAATTCTCAAGCCGCGGGCAGCGAATCTATCGGGTGGAAGCCCAATTTGTGGCAAAAGACCCGCAGGAATAAAGAAGTGATGAAAGATGAAGCAAATTTGCTTCATCTTTTTTTGGCTCTTTGTCAATAAGGACTGATGAGTTGTGCAAAATCAAATCTGGGTCAGAATGAACCACATTCTGGCTCAGATTTTTTGTTATCTTACTTTGATTAATTGATTGATCAAAAAGATTCTAATTCTCATGTTCTCGAATGATTTAAATCCGTAGGATACTCGTTTCATTGTCTTTATGTGGTATTCTTCGCTTCTATTTTTCCATTGGAATAAGGTTAGATCATTGCGTTGGTGATGCCTTCTTCATAGGTCAGAAGGTTTTGAAGCTTCTCCCGAAAGCTGTCATCTAACGTTTCGGGAAGTTCTGTCAATAAGGAGAAAAACAAGTCAGGGTCTTTGTCTCGAAAGGCTTCAACTAATTCATGAAAAAAGGGATACGCCTCCTTCAGGGGCGTAGAAAACTCAAGCAATCGATCAATCATCATTGCTTCAGTAAGAAATGGGTATTTTGGTGCTCGGAAACTTTTCCATGTTTTGTATTCATAATGGTTGATGTTTGCACGATTTTTTAGCAAAAAGCGCCAGTTCTTTTTCAGTTTTTCTGCCTGGCTTTTCTGTCCGGCTTTACGAAGTTCATTCATTTCACGGATACGCAACTCATTGAACGCTTGATTCATGTGTTTGACAATATGAAACCGATCAATCACTACTTTCGCATTTGGCAGAACACGTTTGGTGAGCTGGAAGTAGGCGGCGTTCATGTCTGTCACCAAGAATTCTACTTCTTCTGGATTGGTACAACCTAAGAAATAGCTTGTTAATCGAGGTAATTTACGCGTAGGCAAAACATCTATTAATTTTCCTGTTTCGCCATCTGCGCAAATAAAGCTCATTTTATCTTCTATGGAAGCGTGCGAACGAAATTCATCAACCATCAATACTCTGGGGAGAATCTTCTTAGATTGCTTTGGTAAATAGCTTTTAAACTCTTTCAATGTACGAATAACGGTGGTCAAAGATACCTGACAGCTTTTCGCAATAAAAGATAAAGATACTTTTTCAGTCAGTAAAGAAGCAATTTTATATCTAACATGATTTGCGATTGAATGTCTGGGTTGGACAAAATAACTTTGAGTAGTCCAATGGGTTCGGCAGTTTTTACAGGTATAGCGCTGTTTTTTTAGGCGCATAACCAAAGGCATATGATTGTATTGTTCAAAACGGACAATCGTTTCCTTCTTCCCATTTTTCACTATAATTGCTTTCCCGTTTCCATCTACCACAGTAGAACCACAACTTCTACAAGCACGAGGAGTAGGCGAGAGAACAGCATCGACGACCAACGTCTTTTTCTTCTGAAGGGTCTCGTAAGAGACCTCTGTAATCATCAAATCTTTCTCTATTATTCTCAGCATTTTTTTGATAGAATCATTCATATAGCATATCGTCCTCTCAGTTGTTTATTTTGTGGTGATTTAATCATACTAGAGAACGATATGTTTTTTAATACCTAAAATGAAAATGGGGGCGTGACATAAGTTAACTAGTTACGCTCTCCAAAATATAAGGAGCACTCGAAAATCATGTGATTTTTCGAGTGCTCCTTGTTTTTTTTATTCATTTTGGGTAGTTCAAGTACCTATTTTTGTCAGTTTCATCATATTGATTGCCGTAATGAGTAAACCCGTCTGTTTTCTGACTTTTTCTAAGTCCCGAACCGTGTATCGAGTGAAACCCAAACAAGCCTTCATAAATCCGAAGACTGTTTCCACGTCGATCTTTCTCCGACCATATATTTTTTGAATTTCAGGCGTTGATAAGCGCTCTTTTTGTTTTTCTTTATGGTATTCCCAAGACGGATTTACAGTGATCTTTCTGCGATTCCCCTTTGGGGTTAAGGCTTCAGGAATGAGCGCTTGGTTCGCATCCGTTTTTTCTGCTTGGTATTCTTTAAAATCTCGGACAAATCCATCCGCATCTGTTCGTTGACGGTAAGCATGAAAATTGAATCGTACCCCTTTGGGGTCGATGTAAAAGTCCTCCTTAGGCTCATAATCCCAATTCATTACTTTCCGATCATCTGTCTGCCATTTCTTGCTTTGTTCTTTAAACATCGTTCCATAAGGAATCAGTGCAGTATGCTGGGGAAGTTCATCTTCTATATAGCGGTAATTGCTTTCTGAACCATAGCCTGCATCGGCGACCAAATAATGAGGGGACTTTTGTGCAATCTTCATCTTTTCCAGTAATGGCTTCAGTGTCTTAGTGTCTGTTGGGTTTTGAAAGACATCGTAGCCGAGTACAAATTGATTACAAGTAGCGATTTGCAGGTTATACGCAGGCTTAAGTTGGCCATTTTTCATAGGGTCTTCTTTTAGGCGCATGAATGTCGCATCATGATCAGTTTTTGAATAACTGTTTCTTGTCCCATAAGTAGAAAACTGCGTTTGATGTTCCAGAACTTTTTCTCGTTTTGTATTTAATTTGCGTACTTGGCTTTTCAACGTTCGCCGTTGTTGTTTCGCTGGATTTGGCGAAAGACGTTTCGTTGCCTCAACTTCTTTTTCTAGTTCTTCCAGACGTAGTTCCATCCGTGTTAACAGTTCATCTATCATGTCTACTGTCAAGGTCGTCCCTTCGGGAATCTGTTTCAGGGCATACGCTTCTCTTAGTTCCGTCATCATAGTAAGCAGTTTTTCGCGATTCATTTGATCGAATCGGATCGTGTTTTTCTTCCAGACAAAGCTGTACTTATTCGCATCTGCCAAGATTTTTGTACCGTCAATAAACAACGCATCATCAATCAGATTCCGTGCACGCAGATACTCTGTCAACTGATCTAAGCCTTTATTGGTCAACTCCTGCACATCGTTAGATACACAAAAACGGGCGATCGTTCGATAAGTCGGAACCCGTTCTTGCGTCAACCAGCGAGCATATAGGTTTTCTTCAGCTAAGCGTTCAATCTTGCGACTTGTAAAGGTTTCTCGCGTATACGCAAAAAGAACCAACTTCATCATGGCACCTAAATCATATTCTCTTGGTCGACCAAAAAGATAGGGGTCATTAATCTGAAGCGCTTCGACCAGTTCATGGATAAAAACGGCGACATGATTTTCTTTTGGAGAAAATGAAGTAGATAGATCCAAAGTGAGTTGATTCATGTTATAATTAGTATACATTTTGTTTAGTCCTTTCAGGATTAAATGATGGGGCATTGGCGGCAACCGGTGCTCCTTTTTATTTTACCCAAAAAACCGCAAGAAATGAACGATTTCTCGTCATTTCTTGCGGTTTTCTTCTATGGACTTATGTCACAGCCCCATAAATTATAGAGCCCTTTTTTTCTATTCTCAAAGCGTTTGCGTATTTCTTTTTAGGAGGGATAAGTCGTGGATATTCAAGCATTCTCAGATGAGTTGATTCATTATGGCAGACAAGAACGCATGCAGGATCTGGCCATTTTGCCGAGCGGTACACAGATGGAGGTGATTTTCAGTAAAAGCTATCTCAGAAAGACCTATCAAGTACTGACCAACGAAGAAGCCCAGCAGCTGATCACTCGCTTCAAATTTTTAGGAGGAATGGAGGTGGGAGAACGACGCAAAGCTCAGTTAGGAGCAGTCAGTTATCCGTTAGGCGATCAGCTGCAGCGGCTGCGCATCTCCACAGTCGGTGATTACCAAGGGCGTGAAAGTCTCGTGATGCGGTTTCTTTATCCTTTGACTCAGGAGCACCTGCGCTATTTTTTTGCAGAAGACGTCCAGCAGATCCAACAGGCAACCAAACAAAGAGGGCTGTATTTGTTTTCTGGCCCCACTGGCTCAGGGAAATCGACCCTCATGTATCAATTAGCTCGGGCAACCAAGTGGCAAATCATTACCATCGAAGATCCTGTGGAGATCGAGGAGCCGCGCTTTTTACAGCTGCAAACCAATTTGAAGATCGAACAAGACTATGATGAATTGATTCGCTTGTCCTTGCGGCATCGTCCAGACCTGCTTTTGATCGGCGAGATTCGTAACAAAGAAACGGCGCAAGCCGCTGTACGAGCCGCTCTGACAGGTCACCGAGTATTTGCCACGATCCATGCCCGAGGTGTAGCAGAAACCAAGACGCGGCTGCTGGAATTGCTCGGGACAGACGATCGTCTGGCACATGCGCTGCAAGGGATCATTTATCAGCGATTGTTGCCAAATGAAGCGAATGAACCTCATGGATTGCTGGCATATCACTTTTATGAGGGGCAAGTGGAAAAACAGTGGCAGCAGGTATTAAAACAAGTGAAAGAAAGTGGGTGGATCAGCGATGAAGTTTATGAAAAAGAAGCCCCAGCTACCACGCCGTGCAACTGAAGCCCTCTTAGTCACCTTCACGGTGTTATTGGAGAGTGGCTTTTCCCTACAAGAAAGCCTCCAAGTGCTGCTGCGCAGCCGCCAGTTTTCTGAACCTGTGATCGAACAGCTAATTGTCCATCTCGCCCAAGGGCAAAGCTTTGCAGCAGCGGTAGCGCCGTTGTCGTTATCGGCTACTGAAAAAAGTCAGCTTCATTTAGCAGAAAATCATGGGGATCTCACGGCGACCTTGCGGCGGATGGTCGACTACCATAAATTGGTCAACAAGCAAAAACAGCTGCTGTACAAAGTAGCTGCCTATCCGCTTTTGTTACTGGTCTTTTTAATAGCTGCGCTTTTTGGGATGCACCGCTTTTTATTGCCCCAATTGCTAGCCTCTGGCATGATCGACGAAGGTCATTGGGGCATTCGCGCCATCACTTGGGCACCAGCAGTACTTATCCTCTTCTTGTTGTTAAGTGTGCTGCTTTTTGTGATCAGCCGCTGGATGTTTGCCCGCCGCACTGCCTTGCAAAAAGCTGTGTTTTTCAGCCACCTGCCATTGTTCGGAGCATTGTACACGAGTTATCACACGAGTTTTTTCGCATTGGAATGGGGCAAGTTGTTTCAGCAAGGGTTAGATATTCAACAGATCATTGAGTGTATGGAGCACACCAATAAAGCTACCTTGATCCAAGAATTAGCACGAGAACTGCGAGTGACCTTGACACTTGGGGGCGAACTCCCAGAAAAACTTCGTCATTTCTCGTTTCTCACACCCGAATTTTCTTTGATCGTCTTTCAAGGAGAAGTACGAGGAAAGTTAGGAGAAGAGCTTTTTTTATACAGTCAATTATTGATGGAACGCTTGTTTCAACGAATCGAAAAAGCCATTCACTGGGTTCAGCCTCTGATTTTTTTGTTGGTTGCTTTAATGATCGTTGGGATCTATGCCGCTATGTTTTTACCAATCTATGGAAATATCCAAGGAGTGATCGAATGATAGAAAAGAAAGTAGCATCTCCTCGCAAGCAGGGGATTTGGCGTGTCAAAAAAGGCTTTACATTGGTTGAAATGCTAGTCGTTTTATTAGTGATCAGTATTTTGGTTTTGTTGTTTGTCCCAAATCTTGCCAATCAAAGAGGAATCATTGATGAGAAAGGAAATGCGGCGATCGTGAAAGTAGTGGAAACCCAGATCGAACTCTTTCGTCTAAATGAAGATCGGGTGCCTTCGAAAGAAGAATTGATTGCAGAAGGGTATGTATCTGAGGAACAATATGCGATTTATGAGCAGGGAAAGTGAGAACAATGGCACTAGGGGATTTTCTGGGTTTACCTTGATGGAAAGTCTCTTGGTACTCTTGGTCAGTAGTCTCTTTCTCTTTTTCCCCGTCGTGGCTATCGAGTACTATCAACGATCGGCGGAAGTTTTCGGCTTTTGTGCTCGCTTAGAAAAAGGACTCTATACCTTGCAGCAATCGGCCATCATCGATAACACACAAACCCGAGCAATCTATCAAGCAGAGCCAACACCAACTGTTTCATTTTACGGCGCTGCAACTGAGCCAGTCACCAAGATCGACGTTCCTCCTCAACTAGCGATGCAGGCGTTTCCCGATATTCTTTTTAGTAGTCAATCCGGCAATAACAGCAGTCTGCGAAGGATCATTTTCTATTGGCATGAGAAAAAGCAAACCATCAGCTATAAGTTTTTATTTGGGAGTGGCCGTTATGAAAAAATCGTTGAATAGTGGGTTCATCTTAGCAGAAAACCTGATTGGCTTTGGGGTCTTGGCAACTTGTGTGTTACTGTTTTTAGCAATGCAGACCGCTTCACTGACGCAAAGTGCGGCATTGCAAGAAAAAGCCCAAATGCTGCGGGTGCTGTATGAAGAAGTCCAGAACCACTCCTTTGATGCGTCAACCATTACCTACACGACGCAGCGTCAGGCAGTCTATCAAGTTCACTTTTGGCAAGCAGCGCAGCATCAACAAGCACGCATCCAAAGCTGCGAGCAGCTCTGGGAGATCGTGTATGAAGAGTAAAGGCTTTACTTTGTTGGAGTGTCTGTTGTCTTTATGGGTATTGGCGATCTGCTTATTGCTGATCAGCGGGATCGTCAAGCACCTCGCACCCGTCAATCAGCAGATCATGGCTCGCAAAGATCAAGAATGGCATGTGTTTTTGTTTCAGCTGGAACGGGAATTAAGTACCTGTACCTATCTATCGGTCAGTGAGACCACACTGTATTTGCGAAGCAGTCAAAACAATTCGGTCACCATCGATCGCATCAATCGCGTGCTGCGAAAGCGGGACAACAATGGGTATCAACCACTATTGACAGAAGTAACGGATGTGTCTTTTGAGAAAATTGGCGCAGCGATCCGCTTTACCGTTTCCTTTGAGAATGGAGAGCAGAAAATTGGACAATGGAAAATTCATACACAAGAGGTGGCATAAAGGCGGTATTTTACTCACAGCATTGTTGTTTGTGCAGCTGTTGAGCTTGATGTTATTGCTAGTGTTAGAAAACAGCCGCACAACAGCCCTTTTTTATACAAAAACCATTGAAACCTATGAAGCCCGCATCATGAGCGAACTGTTTCATGCGGAATTCTTGCAAAACGAATTGGCAGATCAAGGGTCACGACTTTATAATGTAGGAAAGTTGACCTATGAACGGCAAGGACAACTCTTACAGATCGAGTGCCACGTCAAAAGCCGCCGCTTTACATTTACCTTTTTGTTACCCGAAGAAGAGCCTGAAATAGACACAGATGACCAAGAAGAATAGTACAGGAAAAGGATGGTTGTTTCGACCATCCTTTTTCATACAGAAATAGAAAAAGAATGTTTACAGCTTCACAAATTATTCTAAACGAAAGCGATTGATTATTTTGGATGAATCGGCTAAAATTAAACAGGTATATATGTTGTTATAGTTTTGAAAAGAGGTGCAAGATGTCCGCAGAAAAAATGGAAACGTCTTTTCATTTGACCGTTGAAGCGATCCAACTGCTTCAAAACGCATTGGAAACGTCTTTTTTTGATGCTTACGTAGAGACGATTGAAAATTTTGTTGATCAATACCAAGTTCGCGTGATCGATGGGGTACCAGATGAAGCAACTGCTGCTCGTTTAGAAACCATCTATCAAGAAATTCGAGCAATGGAACTATCGGCAGAAGAAAAACGCAAGCTTGCGCAGTTGGTTTTGTTGAAAGGCAGCCAAACGGAGCGCCTGCAGGCCAATCACCAACTGACACCAGATAGTCTTGGGTTTTTATTCGTCTATTTGATCGAGCAGTTGAGTAGTGCCGACCAACCAGTGAAACTTCTTGATTTATCGGTAGGCATGGGGAATCTCTTATTGACAGTCTTGCTGAATCTGCAATTAGCGAAGCGTCCAGTAGAAGGAACCGGTGTGGATATTGACGAAACCTTGTTGGCGATCGCAGCTGCGACTGGCGAATGGACCAAAGCGCCCTTGCATTTGTTCCATCAAGATGGCTTGCAAGAGCTTTTGATCGAACCGATGGATCTGGCGATCAGCGATCTACCGGTGGGCTATTACCCACAAGATGACAAAGCCCGCAGCTTCATTACGGCGGCTCCAGAAGGGCACAGTTACGCCCATCATTTGTTGATGGAACAAGCGATGAACTATGTCAAAGCTGGCGGTTACGGTTTGTTCTTAGTACCAAGCAACTTCTTGGAAACGGAACAGAGTGAATTTTTGAAAAAATGGCTGAAAGAAAAGGTTTATTTGCAAGGAATGATTCAGCTTCCTGAAGAACTCTTTAAAAATGAACATTCACGTAAAAGTATTTTGCTTTTACAAAACCATGGAGGGACAAGCAAACAAGCAGACGAAGTCTTGCTGGTCAAGCTCGCCTCACTGAAAGAACCAAAGAACATCACAAAACTTTTTGAACAATTTGCGGCTTGGAAAGCAGCAAATCTGTAATATAATTCGGATAAGGAGATCATCATGTCAAAAACAATCGCAATCAATGCTGGAAGTTCAAGTTTAAAATGGCAATTATATCAAATGCCAGAGGAAACAGTTGTCGCTAAAGGAATCGTTGAACGAATCGGTTTGAAAGATTCTATCTTTACCATCAAATATGGGGAAGATCAAAAATTCGAACAAATCATCGACATCAACGATCACGAAGTAGCTGTAAAAATGTTATTGGATCAACTGATCGAATTAAACATTTTAGGTGCCTATGATGAAATCACTGGCGTCGGTCACCGCGTCGTTCACGGCGGAGAAGATTTCCCTGATTCAGTTGTGATCACAGACGAAGTGATGGAACGCATCCAAGCATTGGCTGAATTTGCGCCATTACACAACCCAGCAAACTTGATGGGGATCACTGCTTTCAAAAAAATCTTGCCAGAAATCATCAGTGTCGCTGTTTTTGATACTTCTTTCCATGCAACGATGCCAAAACACAATTACCTATACAGCTTGCCATTAGAGTACTATAACGAGTTTAAAGTACGTAAATATGGCTTCCACGGTACAAGCCACCGTTATGTTTCTGAGCGTGCGGCAGAAATGTTAGGCAAACCAATCGAAG
Organism: Enterococcus sp. AZ079; assembly: GCF_050547255.1. Lineage (NCBI taxonomy): Bacteria > Bacillati > Bacillota > Bacilli > Lactobacillales > Enterococcaceae > Enterococcus > Enterococcus sp. AZ079. The sequence goes on from NZ_CP172955.1 coordinate 223,447, forward strand.
AACTAAAAATCATCACTTGCCATCTAGGAAACGGTGCGTCGATCACGGCGGTTGACGGCGGAAAATCAGTAGATACATCAATGGGCTTCACGCCATTAGCTGGTGTAACGATGGGCACACGTTCAGGTGACATCGATCCTGCTGTTTTGCCTTACTTAATGGAAAAATTAGATTTGAACATCGATGAAATGGTGGATGTTTTAAACAAAAAATCTGGTTTATTAGGCTTAACTGGTATTTCCAGCGACATGCGCGATCTAGAAGCAAACTACGACAAAGAAGAAGTCAAAGTTGCTTATGACGTCTTTACTGACCGCATCCGTAAATACATCGGTGGCTATGTCACAACCATGAACGGTGTCGATGCAATCGTCTTTACTGCTGGTATCGGTGAAAATGATGCCCACGTCCGCAGCGAAGTTATCAAAGGCATGACTTGGTTTGGTTGCGAATTAGATGCCGATCAAAATGCAAAACGCGGCGAAGAATTAGTGATCTCAACTGAAGAGTCAAAAGTCAAAGTACTTTTGATCCCAACAGATGAAGAATTAATGATCGCTCGTGATGTGGAACGTTTACGCGGCTAATTCTTAGAATAGAAGAGGAAGCACATGCAAGAGAAATGCTTGCATGTGCTTTTTTTGTAGGAAAGTCCGCAAAATGGGGTTAGAGAGAAAAATTGGTGAAGACCATTTTCTAATTTTTTAAACAGAAAATTTAATAATTATACATATGAAAATTGGCTCATACTGCACCTAGGTGGAGGGCTTCTCATTTTGCTTTCATTTGAATTTAAATTTCCCTCCTTTTTTACAAGATGTTCTCAGGGAAATACCCTTGTAAAAGTTGCCAAATGGGAATAAACTGGCATTTGTGAATTTTCAGAAAAATTCCGCTATTTTATTTTCATTAATTTTTATAAGGGGCCATTACATATGGAAAAAGAAAAAACATTCTTAGGTCAGCCGCGAGGGCTGTCGACTTTATTCTTCACGGAAATGTGGGAACGATTCAGTTATTATGGTATGCGGGCGATTTTGGTGTACTTCATGTACGATGCAGTTGCCAACGGCGGCTTAGGGTTGCCAAAAGGAACGGCTGTAGCGATCATGTCGATTTACGGTTCCTTAGTGTATATGTCAAGTATTGTTGGCGGCTGGATCTCGGACCGTCTTTTAGGATCAAATAAATCCGTCTTTTATGGTGGGATCTTGATCATGTTAGGACACATCGTCTTGGCAACACCTTTAGGGATTCCAGCGTTGTTTGTGTCCATGATGCTGATCGTCATTGGAACCGGACTCTTGAAATCCAACGTGTCGGGTATGGTGGGGCATTTATACAGCAAAGACGATATCCGTCGGGATGCTGGTTTCTCGATTTTCTATATGGGGATCAATATCGGCGGCTTGTTAGCACCGATCATCGTCGGTATCTTAGGCCAAGAGGTCAACTACCACTTAGGTTTTTCGATTGCTGCCATCGGGATGTTCATCGGTTTGGTGCAGTACTATGTGCAAGGAAAAACAACGTTGAAAAGTGTAGCGATCGCGCCAACGAATCCCTTATCGGCAGCCGAAAAGAAAACCTTCTTCCGAGCAGTCGTTCTAGTTCTTCTCGCATTGGCAGTGTTGTTTGGCGCAGCAGCTGCAACTGGCCATCTGACGGTTGATTTCTTCATCAACTTTATCAGTGTTCTAGGTATTTTCTTACCGATCTACTACTTTACCAAAATGCTGCGTTCGAAAGATGTCACGCCAGATGAAAAGAAAAAAGTGTTGGCCTACATTCCGCTGTTTTTGTCAGCGATCGTCTTTTGGTCATTAGAAGAACAAGGCTCATCGATCTTGGCATTGTTTGCCGCTGACCGTACGCAATCGACGTTATTCGGCATCAATATTCCAGCAAGTTTGTATCAAACCTTAAATCCACTTTTTGTCGTCTTACTGACACCTGTTTTTGTCTGGTTGTGGACCAAACTAGGCTCTCGTCAGCCACGGACAGAAGTGAAGTTTGCCATCGGTTTAGTCTTAGCCGGTATGTCCTTTCTATTGCTAATGCTGCCAAGCCTTTTGTTTGGAGTAGAAGAACGGGTCAGCCCATTATGGTTGGTATTGAGCTTCTTCATTATGATTGCAGGGGAAATGTGTCTTTCACCAGTGGGCTTATCGGTGACGACTAAACTAGCGCCGAAAGCCTTCGAAGCACAAACTTTGGCGATTTGGTTGTTAGCAGACGCTTCTTCACAAGCCATCAATGCGCAAATCGCTCGGTTCTACACACCGCAAACAGAAGGGATGTACTATGGCATCGTCGGCGGAGTAGCCGTTGTTGTCGGCATCATCTTGTATTTAGCTAGAAAACCGATCCGCAACTTGATCGGCAACATTCATTGATCAAAAAATAAAAACTTGATTTTCCGCCTACACATGGATTGAACAACCCATGCATACGATAGGAAAATCAAGTTTTTTTGTTGCGAATCAATGTCTTAGTCAATCAAGGGGCTCAGGGACTGGCGCGTGATTTGCTGCTGTGCAATGACCAGGGCCTCTTGGAAGTGCTGCTGTAAAAAGTAGCGGTCATGGCTGACTGCCAGCAGGGTCCCTTGATAATCTTGCAGCATTTCTTCAATTTCTTCTCGGGCATAGCTGTCGAGGTGATTGGTTGGTTCATCCAAAATCAGGACGTTGATTTTTTCTAAAAAGAGTTTCAGTAACGCCAAACGGATTTTTTCACCACCAGATAAATCTTTGATTCGTTTGGCCACATCACTTTGATAAAACCCGCTTTTGGCCAATTGCCGACGAGCAGCCTCTTCGTTTCCTGTCAACGTCTGTACGTAGGCCAACAAGCGGCTCTCAGGATCGGCAAACTGCAGCTGTTGGGGCAAATAGCCGATTTGTAAGCTGCTGCCGCGCTTGATGGTGCCGCCGCTAGGAAGCTCCTCACCGAGAAGTAATTTGAGTAAGGTTGATTTTCCTGTACCATTGTCGCCGATGATGGCTAGATGCTCCCCACGGTAGATTGCAAAAGTGCTGTCTTTGAATAGGAGCTGATCGGCGTATTGCTGGTGCAAATCGTGAACCATGAACACCTCTTTGCCTGATTTTCCGCCATTTGCCAAGCCATGCAGCCGATTTTTCGGGGGCGCTGGCGGTTTGACCAGCGTTAGTTTCGCTAGGCGGCGTTCCAATTCTTTGGCTTTTTTGAAGAAGGATTCATTGTCTCCTTCATGGGCCCACTGACGAAACCGACGAATCATGACTTTCAGCCGCTGGACTTCTTTTTGCTGCAGTTCGTAATTTTTGGTCAGCTCCGCCAAGCGAGCTTCTTTCAAGACACGAAATCGGCTGTAATTTCCAGGATACTCAACCAAGGCGCCTTCTTCCAGTTCCCAGGTCTTGGTGGTGACTTGATCGAGAAAGTGCCGATCGTGAGAAACGACTAGAACCGCTTTTTTCGTATTCTGTAAATAATTTTCCAACCAGCGGATACTGGAAAGATCCAAGTGATTGGTTGGTTCATCCAGTAACAGCAAGTCAGCATCGGCAACTAGCACTTTGGCTAAAGCGACTTTGACCCGTTCACCGCCGCTAAGCTCTGTTAAGCGTGCGTCCTGCCGATGGGGAATTCCTAAGCCTTGTAAGATCGCGGAAATACGGTCTTCCAATCCATAGCCGCCCAGCTCTTCAAAGCGCTGCTGCAGTTCGCCATAACGGATCAGACACTTCTCTAAATCAGTATCGGGTTCTGCCATCAAGGCTTCGTAATGGCTCATTTGCTGCTTGAGTTCTTGAATGGTAGCAGCAGAATGGAGCAGGTAGTGGGTAACGGTTGCTTCAGAAACTGTCAGCTCTTGCTCGACCGTCCCGATCCTCAAGCCTTTTTGGCGGCTGATAACGCCGCTATCGACGCCTTCACTGCCAGTCAAGATTTGTAAAAAGGTTGATTTGCCCGTTCCGTTGATGCCGACTAGGGCAATTTTTTCCCCAGCTTCGATTTGGCAGGCTAACTCCTCAAATAACGGATTCCCGCCGATGGTTTTTTTAATAGCAATTGCTTGTATAATCATGATCTCTCTCCTTGAGACCACTCAAAAAGGCCATGGATATCCATGGCCAGTGTTATTTAAACTCAGATTTTCTTGAGAAAAATACCTTGAGATGGCCATTGATTTTACGTAAATGTAACTGTTTTGGACAGACTCGTCCCGTCAACAGCAACTGTAAAACCAATTGCATGGCTAAATGCGATATGGTATCGTTGGTAATTTTCATTACTTGTTATTTTAGTCATGCGCATCATGGTAGTTTTCCCTCCTTTGTGTCTTTGTCTTTTCAGTGTACCTGAAAGTATCAGAAAGTTCAACCAGTACTGGCGGTTTCTTAGCGTTCCTCGATGCGTAATTCTGTCAGAGAGCTTTCTTTCATCTGACCGATGACTAATGGAACGGTCTCATGAACCACATCACTGTATTCTAAGCCGAACCAGCGTTCAGGTGAAATGGTATGGCGTTTGATAAAAAGCTTCGTCTGCATGACTTGCTTCTGCCATTTGCTTAATGCAGTTGCATTCGACAGCTCTTCTTCGATCATCACGAATTGGAAATCGCCCACATTGCGTCCAGGCGTTAAGGAGTAGCGTTGCGGCTGCAGCGGCAAGCGACCATCTTTCATCAATTCTTGAATGATTTGGCGAATGTAGAGATTGACTTCTTGCGGCACCCGAAAGCCGAGATAAAGCTTTAGTTTAACGATAAAATCGGTATCTGCCATCGAAACTTCATATTTTTTCGTATAGGGTTCGTCGGTGACTTCCACATTGACGAACCAATACACTTTGGCACGTTTTGGCCGTTTGTCTAAAATGGAATAGATGAACTGCTGACCGATCTGATCGTCTTGCAGTTTAGGAACCATGAAGACGACGTTCGTCTGAGATAACGGCAAAGAATCATCTTCCCGCAACTGTTTCAATTGAGGGATGTAGGTAGAAAGCGCAACTTCTTCGGCAGCATTTTCTTGAATACGATTGCCCCATTCCCAAATCAGCATCACGCCGATGATCACGCTGGCTAATAAGATGGCAACGTAACCGCCATGGAAAAATTTGGTCGCACTGGAGATAAAGAAAATCCCCTCGATCGCTGCAAAAAAGAGCGTGATGAACGGTGCCAAGAAACGGGTCTTCTTGTTTTGGTGCAAGTAGAAATACAGCAAAATAGTGGTCATCAACATCGTTACCGTAATGGCCAATCCATAAGCAGCTTCCATCCGAGTAGAGGTCTGGAAGAACAAGACCACGCCAGAACAGGCGATCCACAGCAAGGTGTTTAAGGCAGGAATATACATTTGCCCGATAGACGCCCCCGGATAGATGATTTGCATCCGCGGCAATAGTTTCAACTTGATGGCTTCAGAAACCAGGGTAAAGGAGCCAGACAGCAGGGCTTGCGAAGCTATGATGGCAGCGAGGGTGGCAAAGCTGACACCAAAGACTGTCCACCCTTGCGGCAACGCTTGGAAGAATGGATTCAAGTTTTCGATTTCTTGATAAGTCGGGTTTTGATAGACTTGCAGCAACCACGCCGCTTGACCAAAGTAATTTAGCATCAAGCAGATTTTGATATAGGGCCAGCTGGCATAAATGTTTTTCTTGCCCACGTGACCTAAGTCTGAGTAGAGGGCTTCCGCACCAGTCGTTGCCAAAAAGATATTGCCGAGAATAAAGAGACCGGCACTGTTATCGGGACTAAAGAGCAAATTGATCGCATAACGGGGATCAAGGGCGCGAATCACCGAAAGGTCACCAGCAAAGTTCATCACCCCGACGATCCCTAAGAAAGTGAACCAGCCTAGCATGATCGGTCCGAAGGCTTTGCCGACAAACTCAGTCCCAAAGCGCTGCAGGGCAAAGAGGACCAATAAGATTGCTAAGGTGATGCCGACGATGATCGATTGGTCATTGCCGAAGCGATCAAAAAAGACTGGAATCCCCCGTAATCCTTCGATGGCAGTGGTCACCGTCACGGCTGGCGTCAACACGCCATCTGCTAGCAGGGCTGCGCCCCCGATGATTGCTGGAATAATCAAATAGCGGCTGTTTTTACGAACTAGAGTATAAAGGGAGAAAATCCCGCCTTCTCCATGATTATCCGCGTTTAATGCGATCAAGACGTACTTGATCGTCGTTAACAGCGTTAGCGTCCAAAAGACGAGCGAGACGCTGCCTAAGATAAAATCGGGTGTTAAGGTGCGTAGTCCGCCATTGTCCTCCACCAGGGCTTTCATTACGTAAAGCGGGCTCGTACCGATATCACCGTAGACCACCCCCATGGCGACTAAAAGTCCGCCGGCAGTCACTTTTTTCATTTTACTTGAACTCATTGACTGTTTTCCCTCCATTTTAAACTGCAAAAAGACCTAAGCGGCCCCTTGCCACTTAGGTCTTGCAAGAAACATCTTAAACCAGCGGATTCCCGCTTGCTGTTGATCTAAGATCATGGAACGATCCATGTGCTACTCCCCTAAAGTGCTCTTATTATCTTTGTTTTTGCAGCTCCTGTCAATTGATTTGTTAAAAATGGCAATAAACATTTTTCATTTCCTGCTTTTCAGCGTAAGATAACAATAGGTATGGAATAAGGAGGCAGGAAAATGATTGAGATCAAGAATCTGACGAAACAGTATGGACCAAAAAAAGCGTTGTCTGATCTTTCCCTGACGATCCGTCAAGGGGAGATCTTTGGCTTTCTGGGACACAACGGAGCAGGGAAGTCGACCACGATCAAAAGCTTAGTGAGTATTTTGCAACCGACGAGTGGGGAAATCTATTTTGATGGCCAATCCCTCGTGGAACATCGCGAAGCGATAAAAAAACAAATTGCTTATGTGCCAGACACGCCAGATTTGTTTTTACAGCTAACGGCAGGGGAGTATTGGGACTTGATTGCCGCAGCGTATGAGGTGCCAGCAGCGGAAAAGGCCGAGCGTTTGCAAAAATTAGGGCGCTTGTTTGATATGCTGTCTCATGAAGAAGAGACCATCGCCAGCTTTTCCCATGGAATGCGGCAAAAAACGCTGCTGATTGGGGCATTGATCCCCGATCCAGACATTTGGATCTTGGATGAACCATTACAAGGCTTAGATCCCCAAGCGGCGTATGATTTAAAAGAAATGATGAAACAGCACGCTGCCAAGGGCAAGACCGTGATTTTTTCCACCCACGTCTTGGACACCGCCCAGCAGTTGTGCGATCAATTGGCGATTTTGAAAAAAGGTGAGCTGCTGTACAATGGCTCAGTGGCAGATTTGCTGGCACAGCATCCGTCGCTTTCTTTGGAAACGATCTATCTGCAAATGACTGGGAGAAGTCAAGAAGAAGCGATTCTTGCAGAAGCGGAGGAAGCGTAGATGCGAAAACAACAATTTCTGACTCTGACCTCCGTTAATTTGCGGTATGCCAATCCCCAACTGACAGATAAAGCCCGCAAAAAAGGCAAGGCTGGTTCGACTTTGACCAGTTATTTGTTGTTTCAATATGCGTTTTCTGGGGTAGTATTTCTGCTAGTCTATGGGTTGACGATGATTACATTGGATTTTAGTCAGATGCCAGGCTTTTTTACCTATTATGTCGCTTTGTTCGGGATCTTAGGCTTTTCCCAAGGGATTTCGTCCATTTACAATGTCTTTTTCGAGAGTCAAGATCTGCCAGCGTATTTGCCGCTGCCTTTTCGACAGAGTGAAATTTTTCTGGCAAAGATCGTGGTGGTGTTTCTCACCGTTGCGCCGTTTATTTTTCCTCTGTTGGTCTTATTTCTCCTGACAGGGATTCGGGCAAACGTCTTTTTCTTGTTGACGATCTTATGGGCGTTCTTGCTGTTCGGCTTGTTTTTAGTCTTGATCTTCAGCATTTGCAGCTTGATCGTCTTCAGCCTGACCCGCACCAAGTTTTTCTTGAAGCATAAAAAATTGGTCACTAGTTTATTGCTAGGCGTGACGATGCTGGTTGTTGTGATCGGGGTCTTAATGATGAATCAGGTGAATACTTATGAGACAGACGTGGTAGATCGGGGAGCGATCAGCTTTTTATTGCCCTTTTATTATGTGATGGTGGCACCGTTTCAAACGACTGGTTTGCTTAGCTTGCTAGGGATCATCGTCACAGCAGGCGTGTTGCTTTTTGCCCTCTATCGATTGATCTTGCCGAAGTTTTATGAGCAAGTGGCAGCCGCGGCGCCCAACCAAGGGAGTGTTCGTCGGAAGCATAAACCCAACCAAGGATTGGGCCAGCTGTTGTTTAATTACAATTCGCAGTTGATCCGAGATCCGAATTTGATCATGCAAGTCTTTTCTTCTTCATTGCTGATGCCCATCATTTTCTTAGTGTCCTTTGTGTTTACAGGAGCGATTCAGTTAAGTGAATTGGATGAGCGGTTTATCGGTGTCGTTTTTGTGGCGGGGATCGCCTTGGCAGCATTGATGGTCAACCCGACTTCTTTTATCAGTAATTTGATCTCACTGGATCAGGAGAATTTCTTGTTTGTCCGCTCCTTGCCGCTATCGATGAAGAGCTACTTGCGGGAAAAATTCCGCTTTGGCGTCGTATTGCAGCTGAGCTTAACGGCAGTCATCGTGCTGGCAGCAGTCCTTCTCTTCAAAATGCCACTGATTTTGGCTGTCTCTTTTCTAGTAGGGGCACTTTGGAGCAGTTTTCTTTTGTGCTTGAAATATTTTGCTCGTGATTATCGGCTGCTGCTTTTGGACTGGACCAACATCAGTCAATTGTTTACGAGAGGGGCGGGGAGTCTTGGGCTAGCCATTGGAACGATCGCAACGCTGTTTCTTTCCATCATTGTTATCATCCTTTACGGCTTTGCTGTGACTTCGCTTGATTTTTGGTTATTGAATGGTCCGGTTTTCTTTGTGATTCTCTTGACCAGCGGCCTCTGGATAGCCCATTATCACCATAGATTTTGGCGTCGTTTTTCCTAAGGGAAGCGACGCTTTGCTTTTTTTATTTAAGGATGGGTAAATTAACTATTTATTCAGAAAATTCAGAAAAACTCTTTACAATCAAGCGGAAACATGGTTAGATAGGAGTACCTATTACTTTGCTTTCATTTTTTGCTGTACAAGTTTGGATAACCGACTTGTCAAAGAGCTGTGACCAAAGTCAAAAAGACCAATGAGACCTGAGCGCTCGTTGCATCTTTTGCTTTTGTCGCGGCTTTTTTTGTACAAAAAAACCTGCCAAGCAGCGGCAGGTCGTCTCACTATTAAGCTTTCGTGTGGTCTTTTGCTGGGACTTTGTTTTCTAGGTCTGTCCGTACAACTAACACATCACAGCCGGCATGGCGAATGACATATTCAGAAACGGAACCGATAAAGATTCGTTCCACGGCATTTAAACCAGTGGCACCGATCATAATCAAATCGATGTCGTGATCTTCGGGCAATTGTTTGGCAATGATCGGTTTTGGCGAGCCGTATTCGATCACAGTTTTGACCGCAGTTACTTGATGCTTGCGGGCATAATCCTCATAGTCTTTCAAGGTTTGTTTGGCCATTTCGGTTGCTTGTTCAGCAAGCATGCCGTCAAAAGAAGAAACGGTTTGAAAGGCACGAGTGTCGATCACATGTGCTAAAACCAATTCAGAATCATTCCGCTGTGCCACGTTCACGGCTTTTTTGAAGGCTAATTCTGACTCGCTAGACCCATCGACGGCTACCATGATTCGTTGATATTGTTGTAACATAAGAAACACTCCCATCTGTTATCTTCTACTTTTATTGTAATGCTTTTTTCTGGAAAAAGAAAACCTAATCTTTCTTTTTTTTCATTTTTTGTGCCAGCAAGATGCTGAAAGATGCGGAAGAGAGCAGCAATAAAGCCAAATAAAACAAGGCAATCAGCTCCTTATCGACAAAGCCCACAACCAATGCCACCACGCCTAAAAGGAAATGAATGAGACTATAGGTTTTTAAGAAGACCTTATTCGCCTCGGTGGTAGGGATCAAAGTGAAAAAAATCGCTTGTTTGGCATAAAGCAAATAACTGGTGCCGAATAATACGAGTGCCACGATCGTAAATAATAGAAGAATCATAAACATACGCCATCCTGTCCTAAGTTGATAAGTTTAGTATAGCGAACCCTAGAAAGAATAGCAAAAGCCACCCTTACTCTGATGTCAGGCAAGGACGTTTCACTGTTGCTAGCGGTTAGAAAACGCAAAAAAGCCATCTGTTAAAAACAGATGGCACATTCTAAAAAGAATGGGTAATATCCGTTGATGCCGTTCTTTTTCCCATAGTATTGATCCCGCAAATTCTAGCAGGTGGGTTCCACGGTCTAAGCTTCGAACTACCAAAGGAAAAGGCATGTTACCAGCATTGACACAAGACGGATCCCAAGATATCAATAAAAATGTTCGGTCAACACACAAAAGGGACAACTCGTACATCACAGAATTCCCACCCTTATAGTAGCATAGGAATGACGAAGGTGCAATAAAGTTGTTTGAAAACGATACCAAAAAGTCACTATTTTTTCTTCTTTCGCTGCTGCAATTGTTGGTACCGTTGACCTAAGGCTTGCTCATATTTACCAGTGGCTTTTGGTTGGTAATAATGAGTATTTTTCAGCTTATCAGGTAAGTATTGCTGATCGACCCAGGCATCATCAAAATTATGCGGGTATTGATAGCCGACACCCCGATTCAAGCTTTCTGCACCCTTGTAATGACTGTCTCGTAAATGATCCGGGACATCGCCAGCTTTACCGCTGCGAATATCTGCGATCGCTGCATCCAATGCCATGTAGGCAGAGTTGGATTTTGGTGACAGACATAGATCGACCACTGTATCGGCTAACGGAATCCGAGCTTCTGGCAAGCCCAAACGTTCAGCGGCTAACACAGCATTGACGGTTCGAGCAGCGGCTGCTGGGTTAGCTAAACCAATGTCTTCATAGCCGATGACCATTAAGCGCCGACAAATGATCGCCAGATCGCCTGCCTCTACTAAACGACCTAAGTAATGCAGCGCACCATCCACATCGCTGCCGCGAATCGATTTTTGAAAAGCAGAGATCACATCATAGTGCGCATCCCCATCTTTATCGTGGGTCAATGCTTTACGCTGGACGCACTCTTCGATGATCGCTAAGGTCAAATGAATAATGCCGTCTGGTCCTTTTGGGGTGGAACGAGCAGCGAGCTCTAAGCCGTTTAGCGCACTTCGTAAATCACCGTTGGTCGCTCGCGAGAGATGCAAGCGGGCATCATCGGTCAATACGATGGTTTCTGATCCAAGTCCGCGAGTTTCATCTGCTAAGGCTTGATCAATGGCGGTCAAAATGTCTTCTTCTTGGAGCGGTTTGACTTCAAAAATCTGTGTCCGACTGCGAATCGCTGGATTGATCGTAATGTAGGGATTTTCCGTCGTGGCACCGATCATAATGATCTTTCCGCTTTCTAAATGGGACAGTAAAAAGTCTTGTTTTGTCTTGTCTAGTCGATGGACTTCATCAAGCAATAAAATGACAGTACCGCTCATTTTGGCTTCCTCTGCCACGATCTGCAGGTCTTTTTTTGTATCCGTGGCGGCGTTCAGCATGCGAAACGCATAGCGTGTCGAGCCGGCGATCGCACTGGCAATGCTGGTTTTTCCGGTTCCCGGCGGTCCGTATAGGATCATCGAAGAAAGCATTTTGGCTTCGACCATTCGGCGAATGATTTTCCCCGGGCCAACCAAATGCTGCTGTCCGACGACTTCATCTAAGTTCCGTGGCCGCATTCGATAAGCAAGTGGCTGCTGCATAAAACGATCCTCTCCTTTTCCTGTAAGTATAACATAAGAACGTATATTCTCATAAACAAGCTGATTTGCGTCTTTACAGAAACAAAAGGGCGCTTATTTTCCACTCAGTCAGCAAAAATCAGGTTCGTTGAAAAGAAATCGTTGAGATCGTCGTAACTCTGTAGTCAAAGATAGTAAGTTCGCCGAGAATTGTGTAGAATAAAGAGGGTGATGAGAATGGATGAATTAATGGCACTTTTTGCGACACAGCCGACAACGACCATCGCACGTGCCTTATTAGGAATGTATTTGGAACATGAGACCCCAGAAGGAACAGTAGGTGGGTATATCGTGGATTGTGAAGCGTATCTAGGTCCCGATGATCTGGCGGCTCATAGTGTGGGCATGCGAAACACACCAAGGGTTCGGGCGATGTATCAGGAACCAGGTACGATTTATTTATATACGATGCATACGCATCGAATCGTCAACTTTATTACGCAGCCAAAAGGCATCCCGCAAGGAATCATGATTCGCGGGCTAGAACCGGTGGATGGGATCGCCTTGATGGAACAACAACGACAAAAAACAGGACCGGATGTAGCCAACGGCCCCGGGAAACTGGTACAGGCACTGCAGATCCCCGCTGAGCTTTATGGCGAATCGATTTTTACAAGCCCACTGCATTTGGTTCCTGAGCGCCGACGTACCCCAAAAGAAATTTTGGCATTGCCTCGGATCGGTATCCCAAATAAAGGGGAATGGACCCAGATGCCGCTTCGTTTTGCGGTGGCTGGCAATCCGTATTTGACAAATATACGAAAAACCGCTGTTCAGCAAGACCATGGATGGTGTTAAGAAAGAAGGAATAGTGATGGCGAAAGAAACGATATTGACTTACTTAGATCAGCGATTAACGAAAAAAATCACCGACTATGATGTGGCGATCGATTGGGATGCCAAAAATCATACGATCGAATTGGTGCTGCGCTTGTTTGCTGAAAATCCTCACCACGTGCAGATCGACGATGCACAAGGTGTGGCATCAGAAGAATCGATCATTGAATTTGAAGATGGGATTTTGCTGTATGATCCACAAAAATCAACGTTTGATGAAGAAGATTATTTAGCGACGATCCCTTATGCAGGGAAAAAAGGGATCCAAAAAGCCTTGTTAGACGGATTGGTTGATTACATTCAAGAAATTTTAGAAGAAGGCCAAAGCGATCTGCTTGATTTCTTGAACGATGACAGTGAAGAAGCGATCTTTGAATTGCGATTCAACGAAGAAGAATTTGTGGAGAAAATGACGAACTATCAAGCGGGAGCTGGGGAAACCATGATCCCGTACCCTAGTTACTAAGGAGAACGAACATGAAATGGAATGAAGTAACCGTAGCGACAGCTAGCGAAGCAGTGGAAGCAGTCGCCAATATTTTAATGGAACACGGAGCAAGTGGGGTAGCGATCGAGGACGTTTTAGATATCGAAAATTTTAAAAGCGATGCGTATGGCGAAATTTTGGATAAAGAAACCTATACGACCTTAGAAGAAGGCGCCCAAGTCAGTGCCTATTTCCCAGAGACGATCTTTTTACCAGAAGTGCTGCCGACGATCAAAGCAGCCATCGACCGTCTGCCAGAATATGGTTTGGCGATCGGCAAAAACACCATCACAACGAGCGAGGTCGTGGAAGAAGCATGGGCGACGGCCTGGAAAAAATATTACCATCCAGTCCGTATCTCCCGCTATCTGACGATCGTGCCGAGCTGGGAAAACTATCAACCGCTGCAAGAAGATGAAAAGATCATCACCCTTGATCCGGGGATGGCTTTTGGAACCGGCACGCATCCTACGACACGCTTGACATTACAAGCCCTAGAAGTCTACTTGCGAGGCGGTGAAACCGTCTTAGATGTCGGGACGGGCTCAGGCGTGTTGAGTATCGCCAGTAAATATTTAGGTGCCAAAGACGTGTTCGCTTATGATCTAGATGAAGTCGCTGTGAGGTCCGCCCAAGAAAATATGGCGATGAACCCTATTGCTCACGATGTGACCGTGCAGGCCAATGATCTCTTGCAAGGAGTGACGGTCCCTGCTGATCTTATCGTTGCCAATATTTTAGCGGACATCATTCTATTGATGATCCCTGATGCGTGGCGTCTATTGAAGCAAGAAGGGACCTTGATCGTTTCTGGGATCATTGAGACGAAAAAACAATTAGTGATCGATGCCATGATCGCACAAGGCTTTGAGATCGATCAATTGTTCAATCAAAAAGACTGGTATGCGATCGCCTTTAAAAAACCAGAGGTAGAGTAAGATGCAGCGATATTTTTTACAGGAGCCTTATGAAGCAAAAGCGGTGTTTGCCGTTTCGGGAGAACCCTTCCACCATATGATCCGAGTGATGCGCATGACTCCCGGGGCAAAAGTCGGTTTAGTGTTTGAGGATCATTTGGCGATCATTGCCAAGATCAAAGAAGCCGATGAAGAAACGGTGTACTTAGAGGAAGTCGAAAAAGAACAGCAGGACAAGGAATTGCCGCTGCAGGTCACGATCGCTAGCGGCTACCCGAAAGGCGACAAGCTGGAATTGATCGTTCAAAAAGGAACGGAGCTGGGGGCGGCAGCCTTTATCGGTTTTCCTGCACAAACTTCGGTCGTGAAATGGGATCAAAAGAAATTACAGAAAAAGCAGCAACGGCTGCAAAAAATCGCCCAAGAAGCGGCGGAGCAGTCCCAACGGCAGATCGTACCAGCCATCACGCTGCTGGATAACGCCAAAGCATTTTGGCAAAGCCTCAGTCAGTATGATGCGGTCCTAGTGGCTTATGAAGAATCAGCCAAGCAAGGAGAAGCGGCGATGCTGCTGCAAGTGATCACCGCATTGCCTGTTGGCAGCAAAGTTTTAGCGATCTTTGGTCCAGAAGGCGGTCTGACCCCCTCCGAAATCGAAGAAGCCCAGCAAAACAATGCCAAATTATGCGGGTTAGGCCCTCGAATTTTACGAACAGAAACAGCCCCGTTTTATTTTTTAAGTGCTGTCAGTGTGCTAACGGAATTAAAGAGGATGTGAGTTGATGAATAAGAACCAAGAAGCAATCAGTGTCCGTTTGTTGACGGCCGATCTGACCGACTGGGTCTTGAAGGATTTTATCAATCAATATAAGACGACCTTAAAGGAAGTCGTCGTTTTGCCTAGTGCCATTCGGCGAGCGAAAATCTTGGCACAAGGCTCTTCCCTACAAATCGGCGCAGTGATCGATTACCCCCTTGCCCAAGGAACACTGGCAAAGGTGGCGTTTGAAATTGGTCGGGCGTTTATGGAAGGCGCCGATTTTTTGGAAGTCTGGCTGCCAGCTTCTTCCTTCATGGAAAATGATCGTGGCTTTGCGGAGCTGACTGAAACGATCCGCTCCTTGACCTTGACAGGAGGAGAGATCCGCTTAGCTGTGCAAACCGAGATCATGAATGAATTGACGAAGATCCAAGTAGCACAACGCTTGAAAGAAGAAGCTTGGCCAAAGATTGTGTTAGGGCAAAAACAACCACTAGCAGAAGCATTGCATGACGTGAGCTTGTTTTCCTTAGATGGCGGCAGTCAACTGTCGATCCAGATCAATCCTGACACAGTCGATGAACAAGCGCTGCAATCACTACAGGCTGCTGGCGCTGAGAAAATCGGGCTCTCGTATCATGTTTTTGAAGAATTGCTTAAGGACCAGCCGTCGCCCGATGTGCTTTGAACAACAGCGATTGAAAAATAGCTGAAAAATTTGTATAATAATACTACTAAATAAGAACTGCAGGTTAGACAGGAGTCCCATGCTTAGAACGTTTGTCCGCAAGGCTTTGGGTGCGTGACGAAACGTTAACAGCGACTTCTGTCTGCCTTTTTGATAGCACAAAAAAGAAAAGCAGGAGGCGGAATGAATGGCAAAAGAAGTTATATTGACCGGGCCCAATGTCATCAAATTGGTCGCTCATTATATGAGTGAAGAACATGTTGCCTTTGTCCAAAAAGCATTAGATTACGCGACAGAAGCCCATAAAGAACAATTCCGTAAATCCGGCGAGCCTTACATTATTCATCCAATCCAAGTTGCGGGGATCTTGGCAGAATTGCAGATGGACCCTCATACCGTTGCAACTGGTTTTTTGCATGATGTCGTCGAAGATACCGATGTGACGTTAGCCGATCTGAAAGAAGAATTCGGTGCCGATGTAGCGATGCTAGTGGATGGCGTGACCAAGCTGGGTAAGATCAAGTACAAATCTCATGAAGAACAATTAGCAGAAAATCATCGGAAAATGTTGATCGCCATGGCGCAAGATTTACGGGTCATCATGGTCAAACTGGCTGACCGTTTACATAATATGCGTACGTTGAAACATCTGCGGGAAGACAAACAACGCCGCATCGCCCAAGAAACGATGGAAATCTATGCCCCATTGGCTCATCGTTTAGGGATCAGCCGCATCAAATGGGAATTAGAAGATATTTCTTTGCGTTATTTGAATCCACAGCAATATTACCGAATCGTGCATTTGATGCAGACAAAGCGAGAAGAACGGGAATCCTACGTTTCTGAAACCGTAGAAGAGATTCGAATCGCCACCGAGGAACTAGATATCTATGCTGAGATCTATGGCCGACCAAAGCATATTTACTCAATCTATCGCAAGATGAAAGACCAAAAGAAACAGTTCAATGAAATCTATGATTTGTTGGCGATCCGAGTGATCGTTGACTCCATCAAAGATTGTTATGCGGTTTTGGGAACGATCCATACAAAATGGAAACCAATGCCTGGGCGGTTCAAGGATTATATCGCGATGCCAAAA
Organism: Enterococcus sp. AZ079; assembly: GCF_050547255.1. NCBI lineage: Bacteria > Bacillati > Bacillota > Bacilli > Lactobacillales > Enterococcaceae > Enterococcus > Enterococcus sp. AZ079. Next base: position 240,097 of record NZ_CP172955.1, read on the forward strand.
GCCAACATGTACCAATCGCTGCATACGACGGTCATTGGTCCCAAAGGCAATCCTGTCGAGATCCAAATTCGGACCCATGAAATGCATGAGATCGCTGAATTTGGGGTTGCTGCGCACTGGGCCTATAAAGAAGGCAAGACCGAAAAAGTCAGAGCCGACAAGATGACCCAACAAGTTGGCTGGTTCCGCGAAATCTTGGAACTACAAGATGAAAGCTATGATGCTTCTGAATTTATGGAAGGTGTCAAAGGCGATATTTTCAGCGACAAAGTCTATGTATTTACGCCAAAAGGTGATGTGACGGAGTTGCCTCAAGGCTCCAGTCCCCTGGATTTTGCCTATAGCATCCATACCGACATCGGTAACAAAACCACCGGCGCCAAGGTCAACGGCAAGATGGTCCAATTGGACTACAAGCTAAAAAATGGGGACATTATCGAGATCTTGACCTCACCAAATTCCTTTGGCCCAAGCCGCGACTGGGTCAAACTAGTGGCTACCAGCAAAGCGAAGAACAAAATCAAACGATTTTTTAAAGCCCAAGATCGTGATGAAAACATCATCAAAGGGCATGAGGCAGTGGTTCGTACCTTACAAGATATGGGCTTTGTGCCGAAAGAATTTTTGACGAAAAGCAAAATGGCGGAAGCTTGCGAACGGTTCAACTACCAAACAGAAGATGATCTATTTGCCTCTGTCGGCTATGGGGAAGTTAGTCCCACGACTTTAGCCAACCGTTTGACCGAAGAAGAACGGCGCGAGAAACAAATCGAGAAGCAAAAGCAGCAAGTCCAAGAGATGATCAATCAACCAGCGAAAAAAGAACCAGAAAAAATGAAGGTTCGTCACGAAGGCGGCATTGTCATTGAAGGGGTCGATAACTTGTTGATCCGCATCTCCCGCTGCTGCAATCCGGTCCCTGGGGATTCGATCGTCGGCTACATTACCAAAGGCCGAGGAATCTCGATCCACCGCAGCGATTGTCCCAATGTTCAAAACAAAGACGCCGCGAACCGTTTGATCGATGTTGAGTGGGAAGATGCCACCGACATCAACAAAGAATACGATGCCGATCTTGAGATCTACGGCTATGATCGTTCTGGGTTGCTCAATGATGTCTTACAGACAGTCAACACTGTCACGAAGCGCTTAGTGAGTGTCGAAGCCAAAACCAACAAAGACAAAATGGCAACGATCCGCATCACGGTGGCGATTCAGAATTTGACTCATTTGAAATCGATCGTTGATAAAATCAAGCAGATTCCAGATGTTTACAGCGTCAGACGTACGAAGGGATGAGAAAGAATGCGGGCAGTGATCCAGCGAGTCAGTCAAGCAAGTGTGTCGATTGAGGAGAATATCGTCGGTGCGATCCAACAAGGGTTTATGGTTTTATTGGGGATCACCCATGAGGATACAGGCGACGATGTGGCTTATCTCGTAAGAAAAATCAAAAATCTGCGGGTTTTTGAAGACGAAGAAGGTAAAATGAATCGGTCACTGGAAAGTATAAATGGCGCCGTCTTGAGTATTTCACAGTTCACCCTCTATGGGGAGACCAAGAAAGGCAATCGCCCTAGCTTCATTCAAGCGGCACCGCCAAGTATTGCGATCCCGCTTTACGAAGCCTTTAATGAAGGTTTACAAGCCGAAGGCATCACTGTTGCTACTGGAAAATTTGGTGCAGATATGCAAGTCGCCTTGGTCAATGATGGCCCGGTGACGATCGTGATCGATACGAAAGAAAAATAAGTGATACAAAACGAAGGATTTTCTCGCTGGGAAAGAGTGAGAGAATTCCTTCGTTTTTTTATACTCTCGAAAGCGCCAAGCATTTTTGATGGAATTCAAGTAAAATTTAAGTTGAAATCGGGAAATCTTACAAAACTGTTAGCAAAAATACCATTCTTTTATTTGTTATTTAACATCTTTTTCTTGTTCTTTTATAAGGGTTTTTAAATGGAAATATCGTTTGTACTCGTTTTTTAATATTTAAAATTCGAAAAACGATCCTTTATTGCGATTGTTCTTGAGGGAGAAGTATGGAATAATTGTTAAAAAATAATGTCACTGGAGGAAAAAACAATGAACTTTTGGCAGCGTGCATTAAAAAGTATCACCAGAAGAAAAGGGAAATCATTTATTTTATTTTTAGTTCTATTTATTCTAGGCAATGTGATCGCTGGTGCTGTAGCAATTCAACAATCCACTGCCAACGTGGAGCGAGAGACGAAACGCAAAATGGGGAACGTAGCTACGGTGGAAATGGATTGGGAAGGTTTTGAAAAAGAGCATGCAGATGCTTCGGACGAAGAGCGGTCTCAAGAAGATTTTTATCCGAAACCACCAGCGCTGGATGTTTATGAGCAAATCGGTCAGTTAAGCTATGTGAAATATTTTGATTACCAAAATCAAGCTTGGTTAGAAACAACAAAATTGAAAGCCTATACGCCGGAGGATGGCTCGGTTGGCATGGGTGGCAACTATTTCTCTTTGAAGGGCGGAAATTTGGTTGAGCCATTAGACATGCAAGAAGGCTTGATTCGCTTGGAGGAAGGCGAGGGATTAACAGAAAAAGATGTCAGTGAGTTGACGAATGCGGTATTGATCAGTAAAGAGATCGCAGAATTGAACAACCTGAGTGTCGGTGATCAATTGGTATGGGATACACGGGCAGAAGTCATGATGGAAGGTGGTTCAAGCGAGGGAGTGAGTGACGATAGTGAGGATGCGACGGACGAAACGGCTGAAAGTGGCAATCGTGTCGCAACCTTTGATTATCCTGTGACCATTGCAGGGATCTTTTCTGTCGTTAAAAAGGATCAAAGCAATCAAGGCAGTTCATCAGATCAAAGCAATTCTCAAAATAGTGATCAGATATGGCAAGTGATGGATCAAATCAACACCTTTTATGCTAGCAATAATTTAGTGCAAGATTTTAACAAATTGCAGTCTGAAAAGCTTTGGGGTCAAGAAGTGATCGAAGAAGAGTCAGACGCCTATTATCAACCGATCTTTGTCCTAAATTCAACGGATGACGTCGAAGCCTTTAAACAAGAAGCCGGTGCGTTATTGCCGCAATACTACCGCGTCATTGCCAATACGGATCAATACGAGCAGATCGCCGGTGGTTTTACTCGTTTAGGGGTGATCGCAAATTACATCGTAATCATTGCATCGATCGCAACCATCTTTATCATTTCCTTAGTGGTCCTACTTTTCTTACGAGATCGGAAACAAGAATTAGGCATCTATCTCTCCTTGGGGGAAAGCCGTGGGAAAGTCATTGGTCAGATCGTGATTGAAGTCTTGCTGGTTAGTTTAGCCGCACTGCTATTGTCCTTAGTGACCGGGAACTTATTAGGTGGGGCCGTTTCAAATACTTTGATGCAAAACGATTGGATGAGCAATCAAAATGAGATGGGCGGTGTTTATTCTGGCGGTTTGATGGCAGCTAATATTGATTACATGGATATCAAGAATGCTTATCAAGTGTCCTTCTCAGCCGGCTACATCATCACGTATCTGCTGTTAGGTTTAGGAACTGTCTTACTCTCAGCGATTTTACCGCTATTGTATATTTTACGCTTGAATCCAAAGAAAATCATGATGTAGGAGGAACCACCGATGACTTTATTAGAAACCAAAGCAGTCGATTACTATTACCAAGACGGCGATCAGCGTCGCTATATACTGAAAGAGACTTCTGTTTCTTTTGAAAAAGGCCGATTTTATGCCATCTTAGGTCAATCTGGTTCGGGAAAAACGACGTTTTTGTCCTTGATCAGTGCACTGGATAGTCCGAAAAGTGGGCAAGTATTATATGAAGGCACCGATATCGAAAAAATTGGGCATGAGAATTACCGCCGCGACGACATCAGTATCATTTTCCAAAGCTATAATCTGATTCCCTATTTGAGTGCAGTCGAAAATGTCTTAGTGCCGATGGCGATTACGAAAAATCAGCTGCCAGACAATCAACGAGAAGTGGCGTACAATTTGCTGGATTATATAGGCATCACTAAAGAAAAAGCCGATCGTCTCGTCAATCAATTATCTGGTGGGGAACAACAACGGGTAGCGATCGCCCGGGCGTTAGCCACCAATGTCGATATCATTTTAGCGGACGAACCAACCGGGAATTTGGATGAAGAAATGGAACAAGAAATCATCGATATCTTTAAAGAGCTGGCACACGTCCACAACAAATGTGTGATCGTCGTGACCCACGCCAACGAGATCGCTCAACAAGCGGATGAAGTCTTGTATTTACGTAAAGGTGTGTTGAGCAAACATGAGTGATTTTTTATCAAATTTTAGCCCGGACAACTATGATGGCAAAAAGAAACCCACGCCCGATCGCGAGAAAAAAACCAGCGAACCTGTCGGAGATCAAAACGCAAGTGGCGCGGAGCAAGCGGGCAAACCAGCAGAGCCGACGACGGTTCACCAATCAGAAGAGTCGACCGCTAGTGAGCCACTGAGTCGTTCGGCAGCCCGTCAACAAACACAGACGACTGAAGCAAAAGCGGCGAGTTCTTCGACGGAGAAGGTAGCATCAAAGGAACCAGTCAGCCGGTTTGGGAAAGAAGAAACGGAATTTGATCCGACCTACAAAAAGCGTAAGCAGAAAAAAATCTTGCTGATTGCCCTACTGACCGCCTTGGCGGTTGCCGTGATTGGGATCGTCTACTATCAAATGACCCATGTGAAGGTGCCAGATTTCACTGCCCAAGATCTGTCAGAAGCGCGGACGTGGGGCATGGAAGAAGGCGTCGCTATCAAAGTAGAGCAAGAATATGATTTTGACAAAGACGTCAACCAAGTGATTGACCAAAGTGTTGACCCTGACAAAAAGATCAAGAAGGGTGCCACATTGACACTGACGGCGAGTCTCGGGCCTGATCCTGAAGAACGCTTAGAGCTGCCAGATTTTTCAGCGATGCAAGTGACCGAAGCAAAAGAATGGATCGCCAGCAATAAAGCCGAGAACCTCTCTTTGATCGAACAATTTGACGACAATGTAGCAGCAGAAGCCTTTATTAAACAAGAGGCGGCCAACAAAGAGCTTGATTTGGCGGAATACAAACGCAAAGACCGTTTGAGTGTCTATTATTCAAAAGGGAAAGAAGTCTTTGAAAAAAATATTGAAGTACCTGATTTTACGGGCAAAGCCAAGAGTGAAGCTTCTGAATGGGCGAAAAAGAATGACTTGAAATACAAAGAAGAAACCGTCTTTTCTGACAGTGTCGCCCTGGATCTGGTGGTTTCACAAGAACCAGTCAAAGGCAGCAAACTCGCGAAAAAAGATGAATTTGTGGTGAAGGTCTCAAAAGGCCAAGCATTGACCGTTCCAGATTTTTCACAATACACGATCGAAGAAGCCCAAGGACTAGAATCGAAAATCCCGCTGCAAGTCAGCACAGTCTATTCCGATCAAGTGGCGTATGGTAGTTTCTTGAGCCAGTCGGAAGAAGCAGGCAAAGAATACAGCGAAAGCGATACTTTGCCAACCGTCAAAGTCGTCTACTCATTAGGCCGACCATATTTAAAAGACATCCGTTTTCAAGCAACGGAAGGCGACTTGCCAAAACTATTCTTTGATGAATACAAATCAAAAGGCGCCAACGTCTATTATGAAATCTACTATATCGATTCGGCGGAACCAAAAGGAACCGTTGTTGAAATGAGCCGCTACGGCGAGTTTATTCCCCTAGAAACGTGGATCACCATCGGGATCAGCCGCGGCAATCTGCAAGGCAGTACCCAAACACCGCCGGCAGATGATGGCGGTGACGATGTCGATGAACCGATCAGTACCGCTGGTTCAAACGCTACCGAATAATCCTTACTAAGTGCTTTTTCAAACCGCATCAAAAAAGCAAGCACCCTTCTTTTTGGAAGGGTGCTTTTTACTTACTAATTGTAAAAAAAACACAAGCGAGCCGCTTGAAATCGCTGGGTCGATAAAGTAAACTTGATGGTAACGATAAAAAATGGCTCCGCAGTGCCATCTATAGAAGGGACGAAACAAATGATAAAAAAATTACTCGCGAATGTTGGCAGCTATAAGAAGGACAGCTTGCTGACCCCTGTGTATGTAGCAGGAGAGGTTGCCTTAGATGTCATTATGCCCCTGATCATGGCCATGATGATCGACCAAGGGATCGAAAAAGGAGACGCCGGTGTGATTCTAAGAGATGGCGGCTTGCTTTTTTTATGTTCCTTGATCGCATTACTTTTAGGAACGCTTGGCGGACGAACGGCAGCGATCGCTTCGGCTGGTTTTGCCCGCAACCTGCGGCACAATCTGTTTCGCCGAATCCAAGATTTTTCCTTTTCAAACATTGACCGCTTTTCTTCCTCCAGTTTGATCACCCGCTTGACCACTGACGTGACCAACGTCCAAAATGCTTACCAAATGATTATTCGTATTCTGGTCCGTAGTCCGTTAGTTCTGATTTTTTCACTTGCAATGGTTAGCACCATCAGTCCAGAACTTATGACGATCTATCTGGTTGTTTTACCGATCTTAGCGATTGGTCTGGCTTTAGTTATACGTTTTGCCCACCCGCTGTTTCTAAAAGTATTCCGCATTTATGACCGCCTGAATAATGTGGTGCAAGAAAATTTACAAGGGGTTCGCGTCGTGAAATCGTATGTTCGGGAAGAACAGCAAGAAGAACTGTTTGGCGAAGTGTCCACCGATGTTTATCGGAATTTCACGCTTGCGCAACGAATCGTCTCTTTCAACATGCCATTGATGCAATTTTCTGTCTATACGTGTATGCTGCTCCTGTCATGGTTTGGTGCTCAGCTGATCGTGGAACAAAGCAGCCTGACCACTGGGGAGTTAGTCAGCATGTTCAACTACACGATGCAGATTTTGATGAGCTTGATGATGATGTCGATGGCTTTCGTGCAGATTTTGATCGCACGAACGTCGGCAGAACGGGTCGTAGAAGTATTAGATGAAGAAAGTGACTTGAAAAATCCCGCCGATCCAGTCAAAGAGATCAAAGACGGCTCCATCGTTTTTGAGAATGTCGGCTTTAGTTACGCCAATGACAAAAACAAGCTGGCGCTGACGGATGCAAATCTGCGTATCGAATCCGGGGAAGTCATTGGAGTCATTGGCGGGACCGGGAGCGGGAAATCCACCCTCGTCCAGCTGATCCCCCGCTTATATGATGTGATCGAAGGGCGTGTCATCGTCGGCGGTCATGATGTTCGCGACTATGATTTAGAAGCATTGCGGGACCAAGTAAGTATGGTCTTGCAAAACAATGTACTCTTTAGCGGCACTATCAACGACAATTTGCGTTGGGGCAATGAAGAGGCATCGGATGAAGAGATCCAGCGCGTGGCAACGATCGCACAAGCCGATCCTTTTATTCAAGAGTTTCCTGACAAGTATGAAACACAGATTTCGCAAGGAGGAAACAATGTTTCCGGTGGGCAAAAACAACGGTTGACGATTGCTCGCGCCTTGCTGAAGAAACCGAAAATCTTGATTCTCGATGATTCTACTAGTGCCGTCGACACCAAAACCGATCGCAGTATCCGCGAAGGCTTGAAACGAGAAATTCCGGGAACGACGACGATCATTATTTCTCAACGGATCAACTCGATCGAAGACGCCGACCGGATCATCGTAATGGATGATGGCAAAATCAATGGCATCGGTACCCACGAAGAATTGTTGGCAAACAATGCCATCTATCAAGAAGTGTACCATTCGCAGCAGAAAGGATTTGGTGAAGGTGAAGAATAGACAAGCAGCAAATCCCAAGCGCACATTGAAACGTTTATTGCGAACGATGTTTGGCGACTACAAAGGACAACTCCTGTTCGTCGTGGTCATGATCTTGTTAAGTGCCTTTGCCAACGTACGCGGTTCGTTGTTTTTACAAGTCGTGATCGACGATCATATCACACCCCTCTTAGGGCAAGCCAATCCTGATTTTGGCGGCTTGTTTCGGGCGATCGTTCAAATGGCGATCATCTACCTGATTGGAATCTTGGCCGCACTGACCTATAACTTTATGATGGTCAAAATCAGTGAAGGGACACAGAAAAAAATCCGTGACCAAATGTTTACGCATATGCAGTCTCTACCCGTCGGTTACTTTGATGCCCGCTCAGATGGCGACATCATGAGTCACTTTACCAACGATACGGATACGTTGCGCCAAATGATCTCCCAAAGTATTCCAAACTTGATGATGGCGGCGGTAACCTTTTGTTCTGTCTTTATCGCCATGTTCTCCATCAGTGTCCCATTGACTTTGTTCGTGATGCTGTCGATTATTTTGATGCTGAATGTGATCCGCATCATTTCTCGCCGCAGCGGCCGCTTCTTTGGCGCACAGCAACGAGATTTAGGCGCTGTCAACGGGTATATCGAAGAAATGATGCACGGGCAAAAAGTCGTCAAGATCTTCAATCATGAAAAAATCGTCATGGAAGAATTTGATGCCTTAAATGACCAACTACAAGAAAGTGCCACTAAAGCCAATGTCAATGCCAATACCTTGATGCCGATCATGATGAACTTACTGAATGTCCAATATGTCTTGATCGCCATCATTGGGGGCTTGTTTGCCATCAATGGTGTTTCTGGCCTAACGGTCGGGATGATCGCTTCTTTCTTGCAGCTGAGCCGTTCATTAAATGGTCCTATCAGCCAGGTGTCACAACAAATCAACTTTGTGATCATGGCGTTAGCTGGTGCCGAGCGGATCTTCCATCTATTAGATGAAACGCCAGAAATCGATCATGGCTACGTCACACTGGTCAATGCCAAATGGTCGCAAGGTCAGCTAGTTGAAACCAAAGAACGAACAGGCACGTGGGCGTGGAAACATCCCCACGAGGATGGAACCATTACCTATACGGAAGTGACGGGAGACGTGCGATTTGAAGATGTTGATTTCGGCTATGTCGACAATCAACTGGTCTTACATGATATCAATCTGTATGCAGAGCCTGGGCAAAAAGTTGCTTTTGTCGGTGCCACAGGTGCTGGTAAGACAACGATCACCAATTTGATCAATCGGTTCTACAACATCCAAGACGGGAAGATTCGTTATGATGGCATCAATATTGAAAAAATCCATCTTGAATCCCTGCGCCGCTCCTTAGGGATCGTGTTGCAAGACACCCATTTGTTTACTGGAACGATTCGCGAGAATATTCGCTTCGGAAAACTGGATGCTAGTGATGAAGAAGTGCTGGCAGCTGCGAAATTAGCCAATGCCGACATGTTTATCAACCACTTGCCAGAAAAATACGACACCGTGATCACGGGCGATGGCGAAGGGCTTTCCCAAGGGCAACGTCAGCTGTTGGCAATTGCGCGGGCAGCGATCGCTGATCCGCCAGTGATGATCTTAGACGAAGCCACCTCAAGCATCGATACCCGTACAGAGCGGATCGTCCAATCAGGGATGGACCGTTTGATGTCTGGACGGACCGTGTTTGTGATCGCCCATCGATTATCTACGATCCAAAACTCCGATGCCATCATGGTGATGGATCATGGCCGTATCATTGAGCGGGGAACCCATGAAACGCTATTGGCGGAAAAAGGTACTTATTATCAGCTCTATACTGGAAAAATCGAATTGGATTGATCCTGCCATAGCTACGGCTTGAAGCTGCAGCGACTGGCGATCTGCCTATTTTTTCCCTTGTTTGCAACGACCGATTGGCAGTAAGCCAGTCGGTTTTTTTGCACAGCTCGAAAAAATGGTATACTGTCACTGAGACAGCCGCACAACGGCGGCAGCACATAAGCAGTTGTGCTGCGAAAAATGGATTCCATGAGGTGAAAACATGAAACTAGCATTGGCAAAGATCGTTTTAGATGATGAGTGGTATGAAGTGGTCCAATCGGAAAAAGGGCTAGTTTATTTTGGTCGGCAACAGGATCATCATGAATTACTCAAGTTCTTTCCATTGGCTGAAATCAGTAGTACAGCTGACCTTGATCCAGTAATTGAAGCGCAGCTGCAAGCTTATTTTGCAGGGGAACCAGTGACATTTACTTTTGCGTTTGATTTTGTCGGGACACCATTTCAACAAAACGTTTGGCAAGCACTGACCCAAATTCCTTATGGGCAAACCACTACGTATAGTGACTTGGCGCTGCGCATTCAACGACCGACTGCTGTCCGCGCTGTCGCAAATGCAGTGGGGCGTAACCCGATGATGATCGTGGTTCCTTGTCATCGGGTGTTAGGAAAAAACGGCCGCTTGACGGGGTACCGGGGCGGGTTAGCAACCAAACGCCGACTACTGCAACTGGAAGGGATTCCGTTTAAAGAGTAAGGGAAGCAAACTATTTATAGTAAAAAATACTAAAAAGCAATTTCATTTCCTTTTTTCTCTGGTATAATAAAATTGATTCCGGTTACAAGAAGGGGTGGAGGAAATGAACATCGTTGATTTGCAAAATGGTTCTGATATTCGAGGAATTGCGATCGCAACAGAAAAAGAGCAGGTGACACTGACAGAGCAAGCGGTTCGGCAAGTTGCTTCGGGCTTGCGCAACTGGTTGGCAACAAAGGGCAGCGGTCCTTTTCGCGTGGCAGTCGGTCGTGACAGTCGCTTGAGTGGCGAAGCACTGCAAGAAGTGTTGATGGCACAGCTGCAGCAAGAAGGTGTGGCAGTGATCGATTGCGGCTTGGCAACGACACCTGCCATGTTTATGAGTACACAGTTTGCGGATTTCGACTGTGATGCTGGTGTGATGCTGACAGCGAGTCATTTGCCTTATTACTTTAATGGAATAAAAATTTTCAGCCGCCAAGGCGGTGCCGAAAAAACGGATATCCACTATATTTTGTCCCACACTACCGTTCATGAGGCAGCGGAAAAAGGAAGCTATCAGCAAAAAGACTTGCTGACGCCTTATGCCCAAGATCTACTGCAAAAAATTCGCCAAGGGATGGGAACCAATGAGGAAAAACCTTTGGCTGGATTAAAGATCATTGTTGATGCAGGCAATGGTGCCGGCGGCTTTTTTGCTGAAAAAGTGTTGCTGCCGCTGGGAGCAGATACGAATGGCTCGCAATTTTTAGAACCGGATGGGCATTTTCCCAATCATATCCCGAATCCAGACAATAAAGAGGCAATGGCAAGTATTCGCGAAGCCGTCTTGCGGGAACAAACTGATTTAGGCATTATTTTCGATACCGATGTCGACCGCTCGGCGGTCGTGACCAAAAGCGGTGAGCCCTTGAACCGCAACAATATGATCGCTGTATTAAGCAAGATCATCTTAGCGGAACACCCTGGCACGCGTATCGTCACCAATTCGCCAACCTCTAATCATTTAAAAACCTTTATCGAAGCACTGGGAGGGCAGCAAGTACGCTATATTTCTGGCTACCGCAATGTGATCAACAAAGCGATCGAATTGAATGAAGCAGGACTGGACACACAGTTAGCCATCGAAACCAGCGGGCATGCCGCGTTTAAAGAAAATTTCTTTTTGGATGACGGGGCGTACGTGATCGCCAAGCTCTTGATGATGCTGCCTCAATTGCAACAGCAAGGCACGACACTGGATGAGCTGATCGCGGCGTTGCAACAACCCGCCGAGACCCAAGAATTGCGCTTTGCGATCCAAAAAGACGACTATCAAGACTATGGTCGCCAAGTGATCAAGGCGCTAGCCAATCATTTGCTGCCAGGATGGCAGATCGATCCAGAAAATGAGGAAGGCATTCGCATCAACTTGACAGCGCCTTATGGCCAAGGCTGGTTCTTGCTGCGAATGAGCCTGCACGAACCACTGCTGGTGCTGCAGATCGAAAATGATGAAGCGGGTCATCTACCGGCAGTCGTTCAAGCGATCGGTCGCTTTCTATCGCAGTATGAAGCCATCGATCAAAGCAAACTGACACAGTTTTTAGCACAGCAACCAAAAATTTGAAGAAAAGCAGGGAACTAAAATGGTGATCTTGATGCTGCTGATCATGGCAGTGACGTATGGTGTGAATTTTTTCTTGTTTCGTTACTTGAATAAACGACCAAAAATCGATGTCGTTGAACGGTTATCGATGTTATTAGGTGTCAACATGAGTGTGCTTTTTTTCGATGGGATCTTATTGTTTATCGGTAAATTACTGATCGAGACGGTAGAGATCATCGAATAACCCAATAGACATTTTTGCTTTGCCTCGCCACTGGCTTCTACCGTCAGTGGCGAGGTTTTTTAGGGTTTGCTAAAAACGGCGATTAATATTCGCATTCGTTTTTGATATTTGATAAAGTAAAGAGGAGAAAATTACACAAAGTGAGGGAATTCACGGATATGGCAAAAATAATGGTAGTAGAAGATGAAGCGGTGATTCGCCAACTGATTATCGAAGAACTAGAAAAATGGCAGTTTGAGACCTTTGGCACGACGGATTTCCATCATGTGTTGACTGACTTTGAAGAACAAGAGCCCCAACTGATTTTACTGGATATTAATTTGCCGGTTTTTGATGGCTACTATTGGTGTCAAAAAATCCGCGAAGCTTCCAAAGTACCAATCATTTTTATTTCTAGCCGCAACACCAATATGGATATGATCATGGCCATGAATATGGGAGCGGACGATTTTGTGACAAAACCTTTTGAGATCGACGTTCTGATTGCAAAAATCAATGCGCTGCTGCGCCGTTCCTACAACTATGTAGAAAGCAGCAGTGAAACGTTAGTGCATAACGGTTTGACCCTCAATATCGACAACAGCAGCATGTATATCAATGGCGAAAGCATCGATCTTAGCAAAAACGAATACCGCCTGCTGTATATTTTGATGAAAAATCACGGCAAGATTTTAAGTCGGGAAAAACTCTTGCGAGCCTTATGGGATGACGAGCGATTTGTAGACGACAATACCTTGACGGTCAATATCAATCGTTTGCGACGAAAAATCGAACAAGCGGGGATGAACGGCTACATTGAGACCAAGGTTGGTCAAGGGTATATCGTACCATGACAAAGTGGCGAGTTTTGCGCAGTTTTTTGAAAGATCGTTGGCTGCTGTTTATCGGTTGGCTAGTCTTTTTCGTGTTGACGGTCTTAGTTTTTTGGCTGACTCCTCATTCCCCGATGGATTGGGGCACAGTCGGCTATCTCTTTTTAATGCAAAGTGTCTTGATGGTATTCTTTTTAGCAGTCAGCTACTTATCTAAGCGGCGTTTTTGGCAAAAAATCACCCCCAAGCCTGGAGACAGCTTGCTGCAAAACTACTTGCAAGGAGCACGCTCGGCGGAAGAAGAACGGATCGAATCCTACATCAATCAGTTGATCCGAGAGCACCAAGAATTGATGCAGCAAGTCGTCAGCAATCAAGAAGAACAAAAGGAATACATCGATTCGTGGGTCCATGAGATCAAAGTCCCTTTAGCTGCATCACGATTGCTTTTGCATTCGATCGAATTTGATATTCCCGATGAAAAATTCATCTTACTAGAAAATGAATTGAACCGCATGAACGAATACGTCGAGCAAGTCTTATACGTCGCCCGCTTGGACAGCTTTTCAAAAGATTATCTGGTCCAAGAAATTTCATTGAAAGCCGTCATCCAGCCAGTTTTACGCAGTCAGGCCAATTATTTTATCCAAAAGAACCTGCACTATGCCGTTGAAGGCGAGGATCAGCAAGTGTTGACCGATGAAAAATGGCTCGGCTTTATCTTTCGACAGCTGGTCAGCAATGCCGTGAAGTACACACCACAAAATGGGCAGCTGACGATTCGGATCGAAAAAGATGCCCAAGGGACCTATCTCCACTTGCAAGATAGTGGGATCGGCATTCCTAAAGAAGACATGCGGCGCATTTTTGATAAAGGCTTTACGGGCGAAAATGGGCGCCAAACGGACACCCACTCGACGGGATTGGGGCTCTTTTTAGCGAAAAGTTTAGCGAAGGAATTAGGCATCGAGCTAACGGCTTCGTCGACAGTTGGAAAAGGAACCACCATGACGCTGTTCTTTCCGTTGTTGAGTTATTATGAGGAAAAACGCTAATCTGCTTTTTTTCGAGTATCTTTTTGTGTTTTTTGACAAAAATCACTTGTCCCTAGAACGTTTTCACTGATACACTAAAGCCTGTGTTTAAAATTGAATGGTAAGGATGAATGAAATGGAGATACTCGTTGCATTAGTACCAATGTTTGCGTGGGGCAGCATTGGTTTAGTAAGTGCCAAACTTGGCGGGGATGCGAACCAGCAAACGCTAGGAATGACGATTGGTGCCTTTTTCTTTTCTCTGGTCGTATTTTTTGTGACGATGCCAGTGATTGATGGAAAGGTGATTTTGATCGGTCTTTTGTCTGGTCTTTTTTGGTCCATCGGTCAAAACGGTCAATTCCATGGCATGAAATATTTAGGTGTGTCTGTTGGACTGCCGCTTTCAACCGGCATGCAGCTGATTTTAAATACAATCGCAGGTGCATTGTTTTTTGCAGAATGGACACAGACCCGCGATTATGCACTAGGTGTTAGCGCATTGATCTTGTTGGTGATCGGGGCGTATCTGACCGCTCGTCAAGATGGCGAAAGTCCGGTAGAAGCTGGCAGCAAGATGCTTGATTTTCCTAAAGGATTTCGGGCATTGATCTCATCAACGATCGGTTACGGTGCCTATACGATTTTGATTACTTGGGCAGGATTGGACCCCTTGGCGATCATTTTGCCACAAAGTGTCGGGATGCTGATCGGTGCCAGCCTATTTGCTTTAAGGAAGACGAAGGTCGACCGTTTTGTAGGGAAAAATACCTTGTCAGGATTGTTATGGGGCATCGGCAATGTCTGCATGCTGATCACGGTTCAGCAAGTCGGACTAGCGGTGGGCTTCTCATTGTCGCAGATGGGAATCATCATTTCAACGCTAGGCGGGATTTTTATTCTCGGCGAAAAGAAAACCAAAAAAGAACTGCGGTATGTGGTGATTGGTTGTCTGCTGGTGATTATCGGCGGTGTTTTGCTGGGGTATATGAAAGCAACATAAACTTATATTTTTGAGGAGGAGTTATGGATTTATTTCGAAAAAAAGTCATACAACGGGAAAGTGTGACGAATTTAAAAAAAGAGTTGAAGTTAAAAGATTTGATTATGTTGGGGATCGGCGCCATTATCGGCACAGGTATCTTTGTTGTTACAGGGACTGCTTCTGCTGAGTATGCCGGACCGGCATTGATTCTTTCCTTTGTTGTAGCTGGTATCGTTGTTGTGTTATCAGGGCTTTCTTTTGCGGAATTTGCTTCTCGGATCCCCGTTTTAGGGGGCGCCTATTCGTATCTGTATGTCGTTTTTGGTGAATTTACCGCGTGGCTGGCAGGCTGGTTTTTGATTTGCGAGTTCTTATTGGCCGTTTCTTCGGTGGCATCTGGCTGGTCAGGCTATGTGCAAGGCTTTTTGGCCAGTGCGGATATCCATTTACCAACCGCTTTGACGGGCGGTTATGACCCAAGCAAGGGGACCTACATTGATTTGATTGCTGGTTTAGTCATTATTTTTGTAACCTTGTGGGTCAGCCAAGAAGCGAAAAAAGCGTTACGTTTGAACAATGCTATGGTATGGGTCAAATTCGGCGTGATCCTCTTGTTTATCGTCTTTGGTGCCTTTTTCGTGGAACCAGACAACTGGCAGCCCTTTATGCCCTTTGGTTTTTCAGGCGTCTTTAATGGTGCAGCGTTAGTCTTCTTTGCTTTTCTTGGCTTTGATGCCGTCGCAATGGCGGCGGAAGAAGTTGAAGATGCAAAGAAAAATGTCCCTCGGGGGATCATTGGTTCCATTGCGATCGCAACAGTCCTTTATATCATTGTCACACTGATCATGACGGGAATCGTGCCGTTTACTGAATTAGGAGTCAATGATCCGGTGGCTTTTGCGATGCGTTATGTCGGTCATGGAGTGGTCGGATCAATCATTTCCGTAGGGGCGATCTTGACCTTATTAACAGTGACGATCGCTATGATGTACTCTTTGGCGCGTCTGTTATATGCCATCAGTAAAGATGGGTTATTGCCAAAAGCCATGCAAGCCATCGATCCTAAGCATAAAACACCAAAGAAAGCGACCTACATCGCTGGTGTTTTTGCCTTCTTTTTTGCGGCAGCTTTCCCGTTGAATATCTTGGCAGAATTGACCAACATTGCGGCATTGTCGTATATGATCTTAATGTCCTTAGGGATCATCAAGCTGCGGAAGATGATGGGGCCACCTGCTAAAGGTGAATTTAAAGTACCCCTGGTACCGTTATTGCCTTTGTTGTCCGTTGCCAGCTGTCTCTTCTTGATGACCCGTCTACAAACGGCGACCTGGATCGTTTTTGGGATCTCCTTAGTGATCGGAATCGCGATCTATTTTGTATATGGCTATCGTAACAGCGAATTAAATGAGAAAATTGACGAATAGGATTGTGAAAAGGCAAAGACCCAGATGTGGTCTTTGTCTTTTTTTGTTAACTATAGCAAAGCCTCCCAAAGAAATCTTTTGGGAGGTATGTTCTTTTGTCATTCACATTCTGATGATTGCTGGAGTCGATCATTGAAACAACAGTCTTTTTTATCAAACGTTCCCTAGGATTCTGCTTTTTTTGAAAAAATTTGCAAATGACAGATTCACTAAAGGTTCATCCAGTATGCTTTTGTTAGAGAAAAAAAGAGAGGATGTTGGCAAGTGAATTATATGAAACGAGCATGGCTGAGTGTGACGAGAAAGCGAGGGAAATCTGCGATATTGTTTGCTGTTATTCTGATATTAGGAAATGTGATCGCTGGCGCAATTGCGGTCAATCAATCGACTCAAAATGTCGAAAAGCAGATCAAAAATCAATTAGGCTCACTGGCCACGATTGAGATCGATTATGAAAAGTTGGCAAATAGTGATGGTGGTGCGAGTATGGAGGAGATTCAGCCGCTGTCAGAGGACCTAATCAAGCAGATCGGTGAACGGTCCGAAGTCAAACAGTATGACTATTTACGAGAAACAGCGATTGCTGTTGAAAACTTCAAACCTTATCGTTTCAGTCCTGAAGAGGACGACGACAATGTCATGATTGTCGGAGGAATATCTCCTTGGGTTTATTTAACAGGAACCAATCTCTTAAAGCCGTTGGATTTTGAAGAAGATACGGTGGATTTAACACAGGGACGCTTTTTTACTGAAGAGGAACAGCGTACCGGAAAACGTGTGGGCTTGATATCGGAAGAGATGGCTCAGGAAAACGGCTTGACCGTGGGAGACACTATGGTCTTAGATGGTCAGTTTGTCGATTATTCGTCAGGGATGGACCCTGAAAAGCAAAAAGGCAATGATTACTCCATCGAAATCGTCGGGATATTTAAAAATACCAGCTTAGAAAAAGCAAATAATCAAGGACAAGATGGCATGGCCAGCTCGTTTGCATTTGATGATCGGCCCTTCAATCGTATCTATATGCCGAATGATGCCGTGAAAACGATTGTTGAAGAGGAACGTGCGGGACAGCAAGCGGCGTTTCCAGCGACAGATTTCGGTTCTGATGAGGAGTTCTTCACTCCACAATTCATTTTGAACCAACCAGAAGATGCAGAGCAATTCAAACAAGAGGTGACACCGCTCTTGCCAAATGGCTATAAGGTCAATGCCTCTACGGATGAGTATGACCGTGTGGGGACCAGCATGAATCGCTTATCACAGATTTCCTCATATGTCGTAGTGATTGCGGTGATTGCTTCCTTGATTATTATCTCCTTGATCATTGTGCTGTTTACCCGAGATCGTAAATATGAGTTAGGTATCTACCTTTCGTTAGGAGAACGACGGAAATACGTGTTTGCACAGATCGTGCTCGAACTCCTGTTGATTGGTGTCAGTGCAATGTTGATCTCCTTGGTCACAGGGAATATGCTGGGCAAGATGGTTTCTGAATCTTTGTTATCCAGTAGTATGCTAGAGGCAAATCAAGCAGGGGTGGAGCAATTCTTTGTGGGTGTACCGAAAATCGATCAAGCAACGATCAACGAAGCGTTTCGCGTTCAATACACCCTGTCTTATATCATTGCCTTTTTAGCGACCGGGATCGTGACGATCTTGCTTTCGGCAGTGGTGCCGCTGTTATATATTTTACGTTTGAATCCGAAAAAAATCATGCTGTAAGGAGCGAAGAACATGGCAATTTTAGAAACCAAAGATATGACGTATTACTACCAAGATGGTGAGAATCGTCGGAAGATTTTAGATAAAACCAATATCTCCTTTGAAAAAGGTAAATTTTACACGATTTTAGGGAAATCAGGCTCAGGAAAGACCACCTTTCTTTCCTTGATCAGCGCATTGGATCAACCAACCGATGGGGAAGTATTTTTTGAAGGAAAAAATATCAAAACGATCGGCTATGAAGAGTATCGCCGCAACAAGATCAGTTTGATTTTTCAAAGTTACAACTTGATTCCTTATTTGACGGCATTAGAAAATGTCCTTGTTTCGATGGCGATCTCAGACAACAAGCTCCCCGATCAACATGATCAAATTGCGTATCGCTTGCTGGATTATATCGGAATCACCTCCACGAAAGCCGATCGTTTCGTCAATCAGCTCTCCGGCGGGGAACAACAGCGGGTCGCCATCGCTCGCGCCTTAGCGACCAATGTTGATATCATTTTAGCCGATGAGCCGACGGGAAATTTAGATGAAGGCATGGAGCAAGAAATCGTGGATATTTTTAAAGATTTAGCTACTTTACACAACAAGTGCATCATCGTAGTGACGCATTCGACTGAAATTGCCAAGCAGTCGGATCAGACCTTTTATTTGAAAAACGGCGAGTTGACGGCCTATGAGTGATTTTTTATCGAAGTTTGAAGAAGAACCGAAAGAGCCAGACAAGGAATCAGCTACAGCTAAAGCACCTTCTTCCCGTGTTTCCCGCAAAGAAAAAGGTTCAGCTTCTTTAGAAGAGGGGATCGAACACGATCCCTCCTTTAAAAAGAAACGGCGGAAAAAACGACTGCTAGGGCTTGGTGCGTTACTCGGACTACTTCTACTCAGCGGCTTTTTATTTTTCCAATTGGCGTACGTCCGACTGGATAACTTTGTGGACAAAGAGATCTCTGAAGTCAGGGAATGGGCGGCGGAACATGATCTTGCGATCGATGTGACGCCTGCCTATGATGAAGCCCCAGCCAATCAAGTGATCGCCCAAGAAGAAGCCGCCAGAAGTCGAGTCAGAAAAAGAAGCACCCTGCATCTAACGGTGAGCCAAGGCCCAGATCCAGAAGAGAAATTGGCATTGCCAGACTTTATGGAAATGACGAGGGACGAGGCAGCAGAGTGGATCGAAAAAAATCAAGCCAGCAATTTGACGATCGTCGATGAATACCACGATGAGATCGAGGAAAAAGCACCGATTCGAGTAGAATTTACCAATAAAGAAGTCTCGCAAGAAAACTATCATCGTCGAGATGTCGGACGAGTCTTTTATTCCAAAGGCGAAGAAACCTTTGAAAAAGATATTGAAGTACCAGACTTTCGTGATAAAACCCGTGCAGAGGTAGAAACATGGGGGAAAGCCCATGAGCTGGAGCTTGAAATCAAAGAACAGGCTTCGGATACTGTGGAAGAAGGCAAAGTCATTGAACAAAGCGTGGCACCAAAAGAAAAAATCGCGAAACGGGATGCGTTTCAAGTAACGATTTCTCTAGGGAAAGGGGTCACCGTACCAGACTTTTCAACGATTTTACCAGATGATGCCCAGGCCGCTGTTGAGGGTGTCACTGTGCGGATGCGGATGCAGTTTACTCAGAGTCTGCCTTACGGACAATTGATCTCGCAAAGTGAGACCGCCGGGACCGTTTTAACCAGCAAAGATGACCAAGGCATTGAAGTCGTCTATTCGGCAGGTCAACCGTATATCAAAGATTACCGTCGAAGCGAGCTCCTTGAAGGGGATCTGCAAAAACTCTTCTTTGATGAATTCCGTTCAAAAGGGGCGAACATCAGCTATCAAGTCCGTTATGTCAATTCAGCAGAACCCTACGGGACAATCGTGGGGATGAGCAAGTTCAATCAGTTTTTACCGTTAGAAGATACGATCACCTTCGATATCAGCTTAGGCAATCAGACAGCCCCAGCGGCTACTGATCCAGAATAACCGAGCGGATTTATCGATGACCTGCAAAAAGGAGGAAACCCATGCGTCATCAAGAGAATTTTCAAGACCTTAGGAAAAAGCTGTTTGTCTTTTTGTTAAGCGGTATGGTAGCATTGTTGCTACACATGTGGATTCA
Organism: Enterococcus sp. AZ079; assembly: GCF_050547255.1. Classification (NCBI taxonomy): domain Bacteria; kingdom Bacillati; phylum Bacillota; class Bacilli; order Lactobacillales; family Enterococcaceae; genus Enterococcus; species Enterococcus sp. AZ079. The sequence continues at coordinate 260,373 of NZ_CP172955.1, forward strand.
TCAATCCAGCGAACACGTGCGGATCGTTTCAACAGAACGGTTTATTGGAGAACAATTGGAATGATCCTACAGGAATGATTGTGCTGACCGAAAAGTGATTGAAAAAAAGAAATGATGAGTGTAAAAGGGGGACTGACCGATGCGGATCTTATTTGTAGAAGATGAGCCATCGATCGCAGAAGCGATTGCCAGCTTATTGAAAAAACAGCATTATTCCGTTGATTTGGCGTATGATGGCGAGACTGGGTTGGACTACGCAGCAAGTGGGGTGTATGACCTTCTCGTTTTGGATATCATGCTGCCAAAAATCGATGGGATCACATTACTAAAGACGTTACGCAAGCAAAATATTCGCACGCCGATTATTATGTTGACGGCCAAAAGCGAAGTCGATGACAAAGTACTCGGCTTAGATGCAGGGGCAGATGATTATTTGACGAAACCCTTTCAAATGAAAGAGCTGCTGGCACGGATTCGTTCATTAAGTAGAAGAAAAGACTTGGATTATCAAGAAGACCAGTTAGCCTTTGGCAACGTGGTCTTGGCGCGTAATGAGCTGCAGTTGACTACAACGACCAATCAAGTGGTGCTGTCACCAAAAGAAATGAAACTGATGGAGCTATTTTTAGCCAGACCTAAAGTGATTTTATCAAAAGAAACTATCATCAATAAGATTTGGGGCTTTGATCCCGATGTGGAAGAAAACCGTGTTGAGATCTATGTATCTTTGCTGCGAAAAAAACTGACGCTGCTAGAAGCGGATATCGGCATTCGTACGATCCGCAATGCGGGGTATATTTTGCAGAGCAAGGAGCCGCCATGTTAAAAAAATTACGGAATAAAATGCTGTGGTTCAATATGGTGTTGATCTCAATCATTGTCTTAGGTGCTTTTACCTTTATCTATATTTTGAATGCCACCCAAATTGAAAACGAGATCCAATCATTGATCTCGCAAGAAGCCAACACCTTAGCTGCGGTACCGTTGGATGAGGAGGAGGCCCGACAGTCACTGACAGACCCAGAGTATCCAATGATATTGACCATCACGAATAGTACCAGTGAGTTCAGAGAGATCGCTCTAGTCGACGTGGATCAAATGGATGTCGTGATCCAAAGTATTGATGAGGGTGTCGATGAGAGTGATCTTTATGAAGCCTTGGTCGATGCCGCAACGAAACAAGAGGAGATTCCCAATGAAGTGAAGGTAAATGACCGAGACTGGCGGTATGCGCTCTTTTTGGTGACTTCCATTAGTCATTATTCGATCAATCATGATTCGACGGGGGAATATTCCACCAGTATCAATAATTACGAGCCATTTTATCAAGTGCTGTTCTTTGATGTCACCGACTATAAAACTAGTCTAAGCAACTTAAGAACCACGCTTTTGCTCATCGGGGTCTTAGCCTTAGTCAGTATTTATATCGCTAGCTTTTATGTCGCCAATCGGGCATTGCGACCAGTTGAGCTGGCTTGGCGCAAACAAAAAGAGTTTGTCTCTAACGCTTCCCATGAGTTGAAAACACCACTGGCGATCATTCAAGTCAATGCTGAGGTATTAGCTGGCAGTCCAGAAGAAACCTTGGAAAGCCAAATGAAATGGCTGGAAAACATCCAGTTAGGTTCCGAACGGATGGATGAGCTAGTAAATAGCTTATTGATGCTGACCAAATTCGAAAGTGCCGAGCAAGAAGTCGTGCGTTCGGTGATCGATGCCAGCCAAGTCGTGCAAAGTGTTTATCAAAGCATGGAGGCCATTGCGCTGGAAAAAGGGATCCACTATCAGGAACAGATCGCTAAACAGGTGAGTCTTGAAAGCAATGAGCAAGCCTTACGGCAATTGACCATGATTTTGGTAGACAATGCCTTGAAATATACACCTACTGGAGAAATCGTCACAGTGGCTCTCGTGGAACGCCAACGAAAAACGGTGCTGCAAGTGTCCAACAGTGGTTGCCCGATCCCTGAAGAAAAAATTCCCTATGTCTTTGATCGCTTCTACCGCGGGGATCCTTCTCGCAACCATCAAGACGGTGGCTATGGGTTAGGTTTAGCCATCGCCAAAGCCATCACAGAAATGCTGCAGGCGCAAATCAGTTTGACGGTGGATCAAGACGGCGTCAATCACTTTGAAGTTTCATTTCATTGAGATTTGATCGCTGCTTTCACTTAAATAAAATTTTTCAAAAAAAGAGGACTCCGTGAATGGAAGTCCTCTTTTGATAGGTGAAATTTACTTGTTGCTGGTTAAATCCAATAAGCGGTCTTTCAAGTCTTCTTCTAGATGACCCAATTCCACTTCGGCAGCACGACGTTTTTCTTTTCCTTCTTTTTGGATCCGTAATGTTTCTTGGATCGTTTCCACAAGGTCGTTTTGTGTTTTTTGTAATGTTTCGATATCGACGATGCCGCGCTCGTTTTCTTTCGCTGTTTCAATAGCAGAAACTTTCAACATTTCTGAGTTTTTCTTCAATAGATCATTGGTGGTCTCAGAAACTTGGCGTTGTGCCGTAACTGCATCTTTTTGACGCAATAAAGTCAAGGCAATGACCACTTGGTTTTTCCATAGTGGGATCGCTGTATTGACAGAAGCTTGGATTTTTTCTGCTAACGCTTGGTTCGTGTTTTGGATCAGGCGAATTTGCGGTGCCTGTTGGATCGTGATTTGACGTGCCAAGCGCAAGTCATGAGTCCGTTTGTCTAAACGATCAAGAAATTGCGTGTAATCGTTGGCGATCTGTACGTCCATTTGATCATTCGTTTCTTCTGCTTTTTTCATGGCTTCAGGAATGATTTTGGTTTGCAATTCTTGCATCTTCAACTCGCCAGCGGCAATGTAGATGTTCAATGCATCAAAGTAATCTTTGTTCTTTTGATACAACTGTTCCAACATCATGTTGTCTTTTAGTAAACCGTCTTTTTCTTTATCCAATTTGACGGCGATCTTGTCGATTTGGGCACCGATTTTTTGGTATTTAGCGGTGATTTCAAAAATGGATTGTTTTACTTTACCAAACATCCGCTTGAATAAGTTGCCTTCCCCTGCACGCAGTTCGTCTGGATTGGCTTCTTGCAAGCGATACATCAACTCCGTCAATGAGTCGCCCACAGGGCCGATATCAGCTGCTTGGACATGGTTCAACATGGATTGGGAAAACTCTCCAAGTTTGGTTTGGGCAGCTGCACCATAGGTGATGACCGCTTGCTGGTCGGTCGCATCGATCTTGCTGGCTAATTCTTGGGCCTGTGCTTGACGCTCTGGCGGTAATTTATCAATCAAACGCGGTGCCGTTTGCTGTTCTTTCAGCTGACTGATTTCCGCTTGTTGAGTGGTGGTCAAAGTGTCGACAGGGGTTGAAAATGGGTTGTTCAATAAATCGTCAAGCGTATCCGTTACGGGTTTTACTTGATTTGGTGTTTCACTCATAATAACTCCTCCTAATAATTGTCTGCTTTCGAAAAAAATCTAGCCTGGGCTAGATTTTTTTTTAGATTCTTTTCTTGTTGCCAATCAGAATCTATCCCTATTCATTATCTCGTTTTATGCTTTGTTTGGCAATGGATAACTCAACATCCATGTCATCAAGATCGTCTGCTACAAATTGGGAGTAGTCTTTGGCGATCAAGGAAGCCATTTGCTCGATGATTTGGGTGCTTTCCTCGATTTTATCATAGGTCTCACGACTTTTGATCTCATGGCTATTGATTTCAATGAACTTATCGGTCAAATCGACCATGTTGGGCAAGTGGGTATAAAGGAAATGACTTGCCAAAGGCAGTTTGGTCGGTTCTTTCACGAGTTCTTTGAAAAGAGCTTTTGAGGCACGCAAGGCATCGTGACGCAAGTCAATGGCTTTTAACTTGTTATTGCTAGTGATATTTTTTTGGTATTTATCGATTTGGTGTTTCGTCTGATTCATCGTTTCACGGAACAATTCGATCTCACGAGCAGTCATTCCGCTTTTCAAGTAATGGGCTTCTCGTTCTCTAGTTAAAGAAGGCAAAACTTGTGGATCGGCTGCTGGAACTTTACGCCCTCTAATACCGACGTAGACTAAAATTGCACCGACGATTAATAATAGGCTCGCAAATGAATCGCCTACTACGTTAAAAATAATACTGATGAGGACGATCGCACCAACGATCAGCCAGATGTTTTTTTTCATTTTTCCTCCTCCTAAAAATCTCTTGGACAAGTAGATTGGGTTATTCGACATCTTTATTTTAGCATGTTCACTAAAAGAAAAATATCAGACTTGGGGTGGATTTTCCGATTTTTAGTAAATTCATAAGCTTTCTTGCTATTTCTTAAGAAGATATTTTTTCTAAATTATGCTAAAGTGTTTGATAGATAAGACGTATGAGGAAAGTTAGGTGTCGATAGATGTTAGAATTTAAAGATTTTGAAGAAAAAACGATCCAACGGAATGAAATTTTCCATGGCAAGATCATTGATGTGGTCGTTGATGATGTCTCCTTGCCAAATGGCGGGACCAGTAAACGCGAACTAGTCTTTCACCCTGGTGGTGTTGCCGTGATCGCCTTGACAAGTGAGAACAAAATGCTGTTCGTTCGCCAATTCAGAAAACCGTTAGAGCGAGTGATTTTAGAGATACCAGCAGGAAAAATCGATCCAGGAGAAGGCGCTCGTCCAGATTTGACTGGCGCCCGGGAATTAGAAGAAGAGACCGGCTATCGTGCAAAAACGCTGGAGCACGTTTCTTCTATGTACCTTTCACCAGGCTTTGCTAATGAGCTCTTGCACGTCTATTATGCCAAAGAGCTGGAAAAAGTGACAAATCCCTTACCGCAAGACGAAGATGAAGTGCTGGAAGTCTATGAATTGACCTTAGAGCAAGCACAAGCCGCTATCGCTGATGGAACGATCTGTGATGCGAAGACCGTGTTTGCGATCCAATTTTGGGAGTTGCTGGAATTGAAACGGAGGAACGGACTTGCCTAAAGAACCATTGATCACCCGCAGTGAGCTTCGACGCAGACGCGAAGAAGAACAAGCGGCAGCTGAACGCAATCAGCAAATCGTAGAAAAGCAAAGCAAGAAAGAATGGAAACAAAAAGAAAAACAAATTGATAACCACTACCGAAAAGTGCGCAAGAAAAACAAAGAAATCACGAAGACCCGTGCCGGTGAGAACCAAAAATCTCGGGATCTGAACCGTTTTTTAATGAAAGCCATTGTGATCGTCACTTTATTGTTAGTCGTCGTCGGTTTGGCGATCTTTTTGTTGTGATTCTTCTAGTACTAAGAAAAAGCCGCCCCTGCATCTTCTGCAAGTGCGGCTTTTTTTGTTATTCGGTCGGCTTTTTCAAAATAGCTAAAAACATGGCCGCTGGCTGATTCATGAACAAATGATCCGCTTCATGAAAAACGGTAAAGGAAGTGGCAGTAAACCCAGTCGTCTCTGCCAGTTGAGTCAATGCGGCAGGATCGAACCCATTATGAACCAGCGGGTGAGACACGGCGGGATTTTTGAGGAAATCCACTAGATAAAGGGTTCCTCCTGGCTGTAGCAAGGCGTATAGTTTTTCCATCATAGCGGCTGTGTCAGGAATATGCAGCAAGACGAGAGATAGCAGCACCGCGTCTGCTTTTGCTTGTAAGGATTCTTGCAGCAGATCGTGGACAGTTGCAGAAGCATTGGCCAGCTGCAGTTGGTTGATTTTTTTTTCAGAAACCTCGATCATGTTAGGGGCAGTATCCCAGATGGCTAAGTGCTGGATATAAGCTGCTAAGGGCAGACTTACTAGGCCGGTACCGCCGCCGATATCGATCAGAGTTTGATGCTGGTTGTCTTTAAAATAAGGTTCAAGGGTTTGGGTGACTAATTGTGCTAACGCGATCCGTTCAGGGGTATCGTATTTTGCTGCCATGGCGTTGAAAATTTCAGACATAAGTGCCTCCTTTTATAATGACAAAAAACTGTTCGTTTCGTCAAAACTAGTTTATCATGAAAGGAGAAAAACACGTCAGTAGATACGTGGGAATTTCTGTTGTTTTTCATTTTAAAGGATGAAAAATAAACGAGAAGTAGGAGGCAAACACATGAAAATTGGTATTATTGGTGCAATGGAGGAAGAAATCAAGGCGTTGCGGGAACAGTTGATTTCACCGCTTTCTTGGGAACGCGGCGGCGCACTATTTATTTCAGGAAGTATCGGCAATCATGAAGTGATCGTCGTTCGTTCAGGTATCGGCAAAGTTCTGGCATCGATCACCACTAGTCTATTGATCCAACAATACGGGGTCAATATGGTGATCAATACTGGATCAGCTGGTGGGATCGGTGCCGGCTTACAAGTAGGGGATTTAGTGATTTCAGATAAAGTGGCCTATTTTGATGTCGATGTGACGGGCTTTGGATATGATTATGGCCAGCTGCCTGGCGGGATGCCTTTGTATTATGAAGCCAGCCGCTATTTGATCAGTGAGATGACGAAAGCCGCAGAAGCGACTCATCATACCGTGAAAAAGGGACTGATCGTTACCGGTGACAGCTTCATTCATGACCCGCAAAAAGTACAAGAGATTTTAGGACATTTTCCAGATGCCTTGGCTTGTGAGATGGAAGGCGCCGCGATCGCACAGACCGCGCAGCAATTCAATATTCCTTTCTTGATCGTGCGCGCGATCAGCGACACCGCCGACCACGCAGCAACCGTCTCTTTTGATGAGTTTATCTTAGAAGCTGGCAAGCGTTCCGCTGAAATGGTCTTGGCATTCGTTGAAACATTAAAGTAACTTAAAAAACAGGAGAGCCGATCCGTAAGAGGAGGAAGGAAGCATGAGAGCATTACTATCCATTGATTATACGTTTGATTTTGTTGCAGATGAGGGACGATTGACCACGGGTGCTGCTGGGCAAGCGATTGAAGCTGCCTTAGTGGCTCGGACGCAAGCCTTTATCGAAGCTGGTGAATTTGTCGTTTTTGCCATCGATCGTCATGAGGAAACAGACAACTATCATCCTGAAAACCGCTTGTTCCCACCCCACAATCTTGCGGGCAGTGCGGGGCGACATCTTTATGGTCGTTTAGCCCCGCTATATGAAAACTATCAGGAAGCGCCAAATGTCTATTGGATCGACAAGCGCCATTACTCAGCCTTTAGCGGTACCGACTTGGACATCCGACTGCGGGAAAGAGGGATCACGGAATTGTACCTGACCGGCGTTTGTACCGACATCTGTGTCTTGCATACAGCAGTGGATGCCTATAATTTAGGCTACCAACTGGTGATCGATGCAGATACCGTTGCCAGCTTTGACGCGGTCGGACATGAATGGGCACTACGCCATTTTGAAAATACCCTGGGCGCGAAAATCATTTCTGCGAAGGAGGAAGCATAAATGGGATGGATGGATCAATTAAAAGCAAATTTCAGTTTCAGTGAACTGACTAGCCTTTATCAAGCGTATCAAAAAGGGGATCTTGATGTAAAGGCGTTGTTGAACAATGACTTCTTACAAAAGTATACGGATTTTCAGAACTTGGATGAGTTTATGGCTAAATTAGGCATCCAGAATGAAAACCAAATCTTTGACTTTCTAAAAGACCGCCCCAATCGACAAAAAGCCGATCAAGTCGTCAATGAGCATTCCCAATTCGACTCTGTGATCAGTATGATGAAAAAAGCTTTGCAGAAATAAACAATTGGCTAAGAAAAAGCGCAAGCAGAAAAATCTGCTTGCGCTTTTGTTTACCAGATCTGCACACGATCTTCTGGTGCACGATACATAGGGTCACCAGGTTTGATATCAAAGGTTGTATAGAATTCATCGATGTTTTGGACTTGGATATTGGCACGTAGTTTCGCTGGTCCGTGGACATCGATCGACAGTAAGAGCTGTTGGTATTGTTCTTTGGCTTTTGTACGCCAGATCTTTGCCCAATTGGTGAAGAAGTCTGCTAAAGAAACGTCGCTTTCTTTTTGCGCTGCTTCTAGCGCACAGCTTAGTCCGCCTGCATCGGCGATGTTTTCAGAAACAGTCAACGTTCCATTTACGGTACCGCCGGCAAAGGGCAGGCCATCAAACTCGTCGATCATCGCTTGAGCTAAGCGTTCAAAGTGGGCCAAATCTTCTTCTGTCCACCAATTGTTTAAATTACCATATTCATCAAATTTTGCCCCGTTGTTGTCAAAGGCGTGGGAGATCTCATGAGCAATGACCGCGCCGATCCCCCCATAATTTGCGCTGGTGGATTGCTCCAAACTATAAAAGGGCGCTTGTAAGATTGCCGCTGGGAAAACGATCACGTTTTTAAATGGGTGATAGTAGGCATTCACGGTAGCGGCGGACATTTCCCATTCCTCGCGATCCACGGGCTGCTGCCATTTTTTGAAGGCATCTTCTCGGAACAAACGATTGAAATGCAGGGCATTTGCCAGCAGACTTTTCTCTTCATCGGTATGCAATTGGTCATAAATGGCAGGAACTTGATCAGGGTACCCGATATGGATGCCTAAACGATTCAATTTGATGATCGCTTTTTGGCGGGTTTCTTCACTTAACCACGTGTTGTTGCGCAAACGATCTTGGTAGACAGCAATCATTGTTTCCACCATGTGTTTGACGTCTTTTTTCGCCGTTTCCCCAAAGTACTTGCGTCCATAATAATCACCGATCACTTGACTAAAATGACCCATCGTTAAGTAATAAGCCGCTTTTTGTTGGGGAGCCGCTTCATCGATCCCTGATAAGTAGCGGCTGTAGGTTCCGCCTAACTGACGCAATTCTTCACTCAGATAGCTAGTATAGCGCAAGCTTTGGTTGACGATCATCCAGCCTTTCAAGAGTTCAAAATGGCTATCAGAAACAATAATGTCAAAGGCTTCAAAGTAAGCGGGTTCCGTTACGATCAGCTCTTCTGGTGTCCCTGGTAAAAGGGCCGTCAAGAGTTGTGTAAAATCGATCTTGCTGGCTTGCTTTGCAAATTCTTCCAAGGAGCGAGGATTGTAATTTTTGCTATAATCCGCACTTTCTTCCGCACTGCGGACGTGAGGGGCGATCAATTTATCAAAAGCGATCGCTTGCTCTACCAGCGATTCCGCTTCTGCTTGGTCTTTTCCATAAGCAACTAAAACGTTGACGGCCATCTCAAAGTAGACTTGCAGCATTTCGCTTGCTTGGGGATTTTCTGTGTAATAAGTTTTATCCGGTAAAATAGTAGCAGGCGGATAGACCGACAAAGTATTCATTTGCGCATTTTTCATGTCTGCATCGACATCTAGTTGGAAAGGCAAGGCAATGCCATCTAAAACGAAACTTGCCAGTTGCTGATTCAATTCCTCATAAGAACGCAACGCTTCGATTTTTGCTAATAGTGCATTTGCTTCAGTAGCGCCAGCTGCCTCTCGTTGGGCAAAATCGCTGGCTAAGCGGTAAAAAGCCACAGCATCCCTCATGCGGCCTTTTGGCGTAGCATGGGGATCGTGTGCCATATTTTCAAATTCTGCGATCATTAAGGAATCGATTCCGTCAACGAGATCTTGGAATCCACCCGTAGCGGGTTTATCTGCTGGAATAACAGCGGTCTCCAGCCACTCGCCATTTACATAGTCATAAAAATCATCTTTTAACAAGGTTGTCATGTCTTTCGCTCCTCTCGCTTTCTACTATTATGAAACAAAATCTGTAAGGACGCAAAGAAAAGTTTTCTAGACGAAAAAGGGTTTTGATCCAAGTAGGAGGAGAATCTAAGGTATAATAAGAAAAAAGGCAGGTGAACGAGATGGAACAAGTAGAGTGGAAAGGGATCGCCGAAGAGCGGTTTCGTCCGTATAAGCAGTGGGTCACTCCTTCAGGGTATTTATGCGGCACCTATGCGGCAGCCGTCTTTTTGGCCTACTATCAAGATTATATCGATGAAACGATCATCCCGAAAGCGTTTCGCCGAAAAAAACAGCGGGATCTGACAGTAGTGACGGAAATGCTGCGGGTGCTGATTCAGCCTCATGGGTTGCCGACGATCGCTTGGCAAGTCAGTCATGGTTTGACTCGGTTTTTCGATCAATTCCAATTGCCTTACCGCGGACGTGCGACCGTTGTTGGCGGTTGGCATCGAGCGTGCAAACGAATCGACGAAGGCAAACCGGTTATCATCGGTATTTTGAAGCCTTTAGGTAGCACATATGGCAATCATTGGGTCGTGGCTTACGCCTACGCTGAAACCGCCAGCGGAGAACGTTATTTTAAAGTTCATGACAACTGGGGCAACTACAAAAAAGTGATTCCCGCCAGTTGGGTAAACGGTACCGTCACACTTCCTTGAACGAGACGGTTAAAAAAACAGTCACTTTGTGCTAGAATAGAAGAAAACAACCACATTCATTGGAGGCAATCATGGGCGAAAGTTATAAAGATAGTTCGTTGAAAATTTTTAGTTTAAATGGAAATTTACCATTAGCAGAAAACATTGCGAAAGTTTTCGGTACAGAACTAGGGAAGTCAAAAGTGACACAGTTTAGTGATGGAGAGATTGCCATCAATATCGAAGAAAGTGTGCGGGGCGACCATATTTATATCATTCAATCGACGAATGAACCCGTCAATGATCACTATTTAGAGCTATTGATCATGATCGATGCGATGAAACGGGCTAGTGCGAAGACCATCAATGTCGTTTTGCCTTATTATGCATATGCACGGCAAGACCGAACCGCCAACCCGCATGAGCCGATCACTGCAAAATTGATTGCCAATATGCTGGTGGAAGCAGGGGCTTCTCGAATCTTGACGCTTGATCTGCATGCCGTCCAAGTTCAAGGATTTTTCGACATCCCAGTGGATAATCTCTTTACGATCCCATTGTTTGCCCATTACTATCGCGAACAAAAAATGACGGGTGACGACTATGTCGTGGTTTCACCAAAAAACAGCGGTGTCCAACGGACCCGTAGTTTGGCAGAATATTTAGATACAGCGATCGCGATCGTCGATCAAGATGAAGCCGATGGCGGCTATGTGATCGGTGATGTCGTTGGGAAAAAATGTATTTTGGTTGATGACATTTTAAATACCGGCCATACATTGGCAAAAGCGGCAGACTTGTTGAAGGAAGCTGGTGCCAGTGAAGTGTATGCATGTGTCTCTCACGCCTTGCTTTCGCCGCCTGCTAAAGAAATTTTGGATCAATCAGCGATTGAAAGTATTTGTGTCACCGATTCTTGTTGGACCAGCGAAGAACGCCATCCAGAAAAACTGCACTACATTTCTTGTGCCGAATTGATGGGGGAAGCCGTTCGCCGTATCCACGAAAATACACCAATGAGTCCATTGTTCCGCCTGGAAAGCAAAGAGTATAAATAAAAATATGAAAAGCACCCGCTATCCTTAGGGACAGCGGGTGCTTTTGCATGTAAGGGGAAGTGGATCAGACCCAGCGGATCAGTTCAACTGGTTTCGGTTTAAGACCGTTTCTCGTTTGATCAGCTTATGTGGTACGACCAGCTGTACGCCGTTTGAATCTTCATGATTCAATTGCGCCATCAGCCGTTCGGTAGCGATTTTTCCTAAGGACAACACGTTGATATCGATACTAGTCAAATACGGATGGGTCAAAGTAGCAAAGATCGAATTGTTGAAACTGATGATGGATAAGTCGTCGGGGACTTTGTAGCCATACATCGTCGCTAATTGAATGATCCGCACAGCGAACAGATCATCGATCACGACGATGGCCGTTGCTTGGGATTCTTTGATCGTTTCTTCAAACGTGACGTAATCTTCCGCTTTTTCAAAGGTCAATGCTGGATAAAAGGGGAGATTTGCCAGCATCATGGCTTTTTGGTAGCCGAAGAAACGCTCGAAATACAGGTTTTCATGGGTCGTATTGGTAGCAAATAATATCTTCGTATGCCCTTGGGCGATCAGATGCTCGGTTGCTTGCTTGCCTAACAACTGGTTGTCATTATCGACAAAAACGATTTTGTCTTCATTGCTGTATGGTTGACCAATCAAAGTAAAAGGGACTTCTTTTTCGACCAGATAGTCGATGATGGGGTCTTTTTCATCGGAATAGACCAAGATAAAGCCATCTACTTGTTTTTGCAGGTGCATCCGTTCCACGTTTTTTAGTAATGTAGCAAAGTCACGGGCGGAGGCAACGGCAACCGTCATTTGATGATGGCGGGCCTCTTCATTGATGGCTTCGATCGTTTCTAAATAAAAGGGGTTTCCTAGTCGTTCTTTCGAATCAAGAGGCGGCAAGATCACGCCGATGGCACTGGATATCTGTTTGCCGAGATTTCGAGCCGCAAGATTGGGGACATAGCCCATTTCTGCCATTACTTTGCGCACTTTCTTCTTGGTATCTTCAGAAATGCTGGGATGATCGTTTACGACACGAGAAACCGTGGATGTAGCGACGCCAGCCTTTTTGGCGACATCTTTGACCGTAATGCTCACTGATTTCCCTCCTTTTTTAGCTTATAGTATCACAAAGTGTCGGCACAAGGGTAGAGCCAATCAAAAGAAAGAAGAAATGCAGACATTTCTTCTTTCAGAAGGCTTGTTTAGTTGATCGCTGCACTGATTTCGTCTTCTAAAACATAGTCTTTGCCATACAACTTGATTGGCAATGCCTCACCGCTGATTTTCTTCAATGTCACCGTCGAGTCATTGACGGAAACAAAGAGCAGACGTCCACGATAGTTGATGTGGAAGGCATAGCGGCTCCAAGTTTTAGGTAAGAATGGCGCAAACCCTAAGTGGTCGTGATCGGTTTTCATTTGAGCAAAACCTTGAACGATCGCTAACCAGCTGCCGGTCATAGAAGTGATGTGCAAGCCATCATCGGTATCATTGTTGTAATTGTCCAAATCAAGACGAGCAGTCCGCTCATACATTTCCAACGCTTTTTCTTCCATGCCTAATTCCGCTGCTAAAATCGCATGGATACTTGGAGAAAGGGAAGATTCATGCACTGTCATCGGCTCATAGAAATCAAAGTTCCGTTGTTTTTCTTCTTTGCTGAATTGATCGCCGAAGAAGTAGATACCTTGCAAAACATCGGCTTGCTTGATAAAGCAAGAGCGCAAGATATGATCCCACGACCAATTTTGGTTCAACGGCAAATGTTTTGGATCAAGATCGGAAACGGGCATCAAGTCTTTGTCTAAGAAGGTATCATGCTGGACGAAGACTCCAAGCTCTTGGTCTTCTGGGAAGTACATATTGTCGATGATGTCTTGCCATTTGGCTTGTTCTTCGTCAGAGATCGTGACAGTCGCTTCGTCTTTGAAGGCTTCATAGCTGGCTAAGGTATAAGCTAAGACCCAAGTAGCCATTTTATTGGTGTACCAGTTGTTATTGATATTGTTTTCGTATTCGTTTGGTCCTGTAACGCCATGGATCATGTATTTTTGCTGGCGTTTCGAATAGTGGACACGATCTGCCCAGAAACGTGAGATCGCACTTAACACTTCTAATCCTTCTTTTTTCAGGTAACTTGTATCGCCAGTATAATTCGTATAGTTGTAGATGGCATAAGCGATGGCACCATTTCGGTGGATTTCTTCGAAAGTGATCTCCCACTCATTGTGGCATTCGATCCCAGTGAAGGTCACCATTGGGTAAAGGGCACCTGCTAAGCCTTGTTTTTGCGCATTGATATGGGCCTGCGGCAATTGGTTGTGACGGTATTTCAACAAGTTACGGGTCACTTCTGGTTTTGCTAATGCCAAATATAATGGAACTGCATAGGCTTCGGTATCCCAGTAAGTCGCACCGCCATATTTTTCGCCAGTAAAGCCTTTCGGTCCAATGTTCAAGCGCTCGTCTTCGCCATAATAGGTTGAAAACAATTGGAACAGGTTGAAACGAATCCCTTGTTGCGCCGCAGCATCGCCTTCAATGATCACATCAGCTAAATCCCAGCGGGCTTTCCAAGCAGCAACTTGTTCTGCACGCAACGCATCATAATCTGCTTTGTATAAAGTGCCTAATTCGGTGACTTTTGCTGGATGATCATGAGCGGGAACATCACGACTCGTAACGATCAAGACTTCTTTGATCAATGAGAAGGTGTCACCGGCTGTTCCAGAAAAGGCAAAGGTATCAGCAACGCAAAGCTCGCTTTTCACGGAATCGATCGGTGTTTGGCTATGACGCATAGCAGAAGTGACAGTAAAGCGTTCAATGTCAAAATTATTTTCTACAGTCCGAGTGGTCAAGTAATGGAAGGTTTCGGTTTGGCCATGAGCCAATTCTTCCCAGAAACGTTCGTCGTAGTTGCTGTCTTCGTTATGGACATTGTTATCTAGTTTAGAAACGACTTTGATCTCAGCGTCGCCTTCAATGATCTCAGCGTCCATCTTAATGAGGGCAAGTTCACGTTTTACGATGCTCAAGAAGCGTTCAAAAGAGAATTTTACGGTGGCGCCTGCCAAAGTGACAGTAAAGTTGCGGCGTAAAATCCCGGTTTCCATGTCTAGTTCTAAACGGAAGTCACTTGGGCTGATTTTTGCTAAGTCGACTAATTGGTCATTGACAAATAGGTCCATTGCAATAAAGTTGACCGCGTTGATCACTTTGCCAAAATAGTCAGGGTAGCCGTTTTTCCACCAGCCGACACGGGTTTTGTCTGGGTACCAGACACCAGCGATATAAGTACCTAAGTGATGATCGCCGCTGTATTGTTCTTCAAAGTTGCCGCGCATTCCCATGTAGCCATTCCCGATACTTGTTAGCGACTCTTGCAGTCGACGATTTTCTTTATCTAAGGTAGATGTCGCGATTTTCCATGGATCGATCTCGAACAATCGTTGGATTTTTTTCATGAAAGTCCCTCCAGAATCTTTTTGATATCTCTATCATAAGCGCAAACGATTGCATCGTCAAGTGAAAGTTGTTGCGTTTAAAGAATTTCCTATTAGGAAACATCGAGAAAGAGAGATTCAGTTATATAAAGGTGAAAAGCGAATAGAATCCCTTTTGATATTTCTGGGTTTACAAAATCTTTTTTCTCCGTTAGAATGAAATCATTAAGAAACCGATTGCGTAAATCGATTCAGGGAAGGAAGAAGGAAGATGAAAAAATTATTGAGCTTCGAATTTTGGCAAAAATTCGGAAAAGCGCTAATGGTGGTTGTCGCTGTTATGCCAGCTGCTGGTTTGATGATCAGTATTGGGAAAACGATCCCAATGATCAATGCCGACTGGGCATTTTTGATCACTACAGGAGGCGTCATTGAAAACATTGGTTGGGCAATTATTGGTAACTTGCATTTATTATTTGCATTAGCTATTGGTGGTAGTTGGGCAAAAGAGCGAGCTGGTGGGGCATTTGCTGCTGGGATCGCCTTTATTTTGATCAACCGAATCACTGGTTCGATCTTTGGCGTGACGAGCGCGATGTTAACCGAAGAAGGTGCCTTTACCCATACGTTATTTGGGACGAAGATCATGATCGACGGCTTCTTTACTAGTGTATTAGAAGCACCTGCTTTGAACATGGGTGTCTTTGTTGGGATCATCGCCGGTTTTGTGGGAGCAACAGCTTACAACAAATACTATAATTTCCGCAAATTACCGGATGCGCTTTCCTTCTTTAACGGCAAACGCTTCGTACCTTTCGTAGTGATCGCCCGTTCAGTAGTCGTCGCATTAGTGTTATCGATCGTTTGGCCCTACATTCAGGCAGGCATCAACAACTTCGGTTTATGGATCGCGCAATCACAAGAAAGTGCGCCCGTTTTAGCACCGTTCTTGTTTGGAACCTTGGAGCGGCTGCTCTTACCATTCGGGCTGCATCACATGTTGACGATCCCGATCAATTACACCGAATTAGGTGGAACTTACACGATTCTTTCTGGCGCACAAGCCGGCACCCAAGTCTTTGGACAAGACCCATTATGGCTTGCTTGGGCAACGGATCTAGTGAACATGCGCAATGCTGGCGATACGTCACAATATCAATTTTTATTGGAAAACTTTGTTCCTGCCCGCTTTAAAGTTGGACAAATGATTGGTTCATCTGGGATCTTGATGGGCTTGTCTTATGCCATGTATCGCAATGTCGATGCGGACAAACGGCACAAATATACCTCTATGTATTTATCAGCTGCTATCGCTGTCTTCTTGACAGGGGTAACGGAACCGTTGGAGTTCATGTTTATGTTTGCTGCCGTACCGCTTTACATCGTTTATGCAGTCGTACAAGGGGCGGCGTTTGCGATGGCGGATATCGTCAACTTACGGGTCCACTCTTTTGGGAATATCGAGTTGTTGACCCGTACCCCAATGGCGATCAATGCCGGCTTAGGACAAGATTTGATCAACTTTGTGTTAGTGACCATCGTCTTTGGTGTTGGGATGTATTTCTTGGCCAACTTCTTGATCAAAAAATTCAACTTTGCAACACCAGGTAGAAACGGCAACTACGAAACAGAAGGAGCCAGCGATGCGCCAGCAACAGCTTCGGCGGACGGAAATTTGAACCCAGATTCGCAAGTCGTGAAAATCATTCATTTATTAGGCGGACGTGAAAATATCGCCGACGTTGATGCATGTATGACCCGTTTACGGGTCTCTGTGAAAAATCGAGAAGCGGTCGGCGATGAAAAAGCATGGAAAGCCGCAGGGGCTTTAGGCTTGATCGTAAAAGACAACGGTGTGCAAGCAGTGTATGGACCGAAAGCAGATGTCTTAAAATCAGACATTCAAGATATCTTAGATTCTGGTGTCACGATTCCCGAACCGACGGCTAGTCAAGCACCAGTAGAAACCACTACCCACCAAAGCCAAGGCGTGACAGCTGAACTAGCTGCCGTTGCCACTGGAGAAGTGATGCCGATCACCTCTGTCAAAGACCAAGTGTTTGCTGAAAAAATGATGGGTGACGGTTATGGCGTGCGTCCAGAGCAGACGACAGTTGTCGCACCAATCAGCGGGAAAGTCACCAACATCTTCCCAACGAAACATGCTATTGGCTTGCTTTCTGATGAAGGCATCGAAGTATTGGTTCACATGGGCTTAGATACCGTTGACTTAAACGGTGCCCCCTTTACGGTAGCTGTCACTGAAGGACAACAAGTGGCGGCGGGTGACAAGTTAGCGGAGATGGATCTCGCTGCAGTAAGTGCTGCTGGCAAAGACACCACCATCGTTGTAGTGTTGACCAACAGCAATCAAATCGATTCCTTTGAATTGACCCAAATCGGCAAGCAACAAGCAGCCGCAGTTGTTGGAATCGTAAAACTATAATAAAATGACAAGCGGGTCGACTCTTTTGTTGACCCGCTCTCTTTTATTTTTAAAAGGAATCGTACAAGCAAACCGAGAGAAGGAGCCTTATTCATGAAGGTATTAACATTGAACACCCATAGCTGGTTAGAAGAAAATCAGCTAGAAAAATGCAAAATGATCGCACAAGAGATTGCAACAGGCGACTATGACATCATCGCCTTGCAAGAAGTCAACCAAACGATCGCTGCTCAAGCCATCGTTCCTGATGGGCTATATTGCCCCACAGATACGCTGGTGGAAATCAAGGAGGACAATTTTGCTTTACGCCTAGTGGAAGAACTGCAACTGTTAGACTGTGATTACTACTGGTCATGGACCTACAGTCACGTAGGCTATGACATTTACCACGAAGGCAATGCCTTATTGTCCAAACAGCCCATCATTGCCAAAGAATATCTTGCTTCACAAGCCACGGATGTCTGGGATCATACCACGCGCAAAAACCTGAGCGGCGTGACTGAAGCCGATGGACAGATCGTACAAGTCGTTAGCTGTCACTTTTCTTGGTGGCAAGACGGTAAATTTGCCTACGAGTGGCAACAGACAGAAGCATTTTTAGCAGAACGGTCAGATACCTTATTGATTCTAGGAGATTTCAACAACGATGCGGCCAGTTCTGGTCATCAACTCGTCCTTGACAGCTCCTTACAGCTGCAAGACAGCTTTTTAACGGCTGCCGAAACGATCGGTGAAGCCTCTGTCGTTAAAGCCATTGATGGTTGGCAAGACAATCGAGAAGCATTGCGGATCGATTATGTTTTTGCATCCAATGACCTGCAAGCAACGGAATATGAAGTGGTTTTTGACGGAACGCGTACTCCGATCGTCAGCGATCACTTTGGAATCAAAGTAGTTTTTGCTTCAAAAACAGAGCCAAACTAGCAGAAGCGACAGCAAAAAAGCAGTGCCAATCGGCACTGCTTTTCTTTTTGGGGAAGTTAAATCGCTGATCGAACAAGGAGGAAAAAGAATAAACTCAATAAAAGAATGAATGCTAATGCCCCATAGGTAAAACTCTTTTCGCCCCAAGTTGCGTTTTCCTCCTGACTTGAAAGACTTCTTCTTGTAAAAAAGACGAGTCCTGCGCCGATGACATTCGCTGTCAGCAACTGCTGGAAGAAGATCAGGAATAAATACTGACCCAAAAGGCCCTTTTTACTCATGGAAAACCGTTGAATAAAGTACAGGCAAGCCCCTTGCAGCAAAAGGAGACTACTTAACAAGACCCCTAAAGCGGCTAACGGTTGCGAGTTGAGGTACTGGGCAAAGGTCATCCCATGGTTGAAGGCAGTCAAGGAAAGATAAAGATAGTAAGCACCGGCGATCAAAAGCCAATAACTCAGTAAAATCAATGGAAACGCCCATTTTCGTTTAGTCATGGTTGCCCTCCTGTAAAGTGAATAGTCCGTAGGAACGGATCAAATAATCAATCAAGCAGCTTAGTCCAATCAAAGACTGGCTAGGGATTTTCTTGCGACCGATTTGAAAAAAATCGCAATAATAGGTCAGGTGAAACGTTGAATGGCGAGCAAAATAATTATCTCCTGGCGCACTCAATGTCAAAACGGGAATCTGACGAATCGCAAAAGTCGTCAGATTCTCTTTGACGTTTTCTGTTTCGCCGCTCAGTGAGGCGATGATCACACAATCTTCGGCAGTGATCATCGGCATGACCATATCAAATTCCGTTTTGTTCGGCAATACGATCACTCGTTTTTCCATAGAAAGCATCATTTTGGAAAACTCCTCCAGTGCTTTCTTTTGGGAAAACCCAGTTGGGTAGCAGTAGATGGTTTTGCTGCGGTCAAACAAGCGGTTGAGGGCAGCTAAGTCTACCGTTTTTACATAGTTGAGGGTGGCGAAAATATCCTCTTGTTGCTTTTCAAAAATCGTTTTTTGTTGCGAAATCGTTGTTGCCTGTTCTTGCTGATGCCGTAGAAAATATTTGAACTCGGAATAGCCAGAAAAACCAAGTTTTTTCGTCAACCGTAAAATAGAAGACTTGGAGACGTGAACCTGCTCGGATAGCTCGACGATCCCCATAGATAGAACGGTGTCGCCGTTGGAAAGAATGTAGTTTAGAATGCCACGATCAAGTTCACTTAACTCTGATTGGTGCTGTTGAATCAAATACTGTAATTTCACAAAAACCCCTCCTTATTGATTAAGTATAGCTGAAAAGCCAGGAGGGGAGGCGAAGAACGCTGGCTAGTGTAATTCTGGCCAAAAGGCTTGATTTGCTTCAATCAATTCATCGAGTAATTCTTTGGCTACACGGGCATTTGGAACCACTTTTGAAAGAATCAGTGCTTGCCATAATTTCTGGTAAGAACCCTCTGCCCAAGCTTCCACGACTAATTTTTCTACGGCGACTTGTTGTTCCATCAATCCTTTTTGGAAGCGAGGGATCTTGCCTTGTGTGATTGGTTCTGCCCCGTTACTGCCGACGATACAAGGCACTTCCACCATTGCCTGTTCATCAAAGTTGACGATCGCTCCTTCGTTAGGCACGATCAACAGCATCCGTTCTTGCGTGTTATAAGCAATCGCTCGTGCAAGGTCCACGATGTAGCTGGCGTGTTCATCCACTTCAAGCGTGGTGTCAGTCGCTGTCTGGTTTTCTACGATGCGTTGGCATTCACCAAAGACGTGTTTTTCGCGGCCAGCCATGACTTCATTTGCCCGTGTAAAAGATGGGTTGGTGTGCGCCACTTCATCTTGAGGGAAAAAGTAATATTTCAAGTAGGTATTTGGCAAAGTGGATGGATCAACTTCGTACACTTCTTTTGCTTTGGCAAAGGTGTGCATCCAGCTGGCATCAGCATGTTGGCTCGCTTCGATTTCTTCTGGCAATGAATAGCCGTATTTTGCCACATGCGCCTGGATCTGCGGCAGCAAATCATTGCCAGCTTTGTCTCGTATATCTGTCCACCAGCCAAAGTGATTCAAGCCATAATAGCGAACGACCAATTCTTTGCGAGAAGCTAAACCGATCGCTTGCGCCATCCGTTCTTCGATTCCCACTGGCATATCACAAATATTAATGATCTTAGCATCAGGGCGCAATTTACGAGTCGCTTCTGCGACGATCGCTGCAGGATTGGAATAATTCAACATCCATGCATCAGGGGAATATTTTTCCATGTAATCGACTAACTCCAATACACCGCCGATAGAACGCATCCCATAAGCGATCCCGCCAGGACCACAAGTTTCTTGGCCGACCACACCATATTTCAAAGGGATTTTTTCATCCTTTTCGCGCATCGCATACAAGCCAACTCGGATATGCGCCATCACAAAATCGACATCCTGAAATGCGGTTTCGGGATCAGTGGTTGCTAAAAAGCTGATTTCTGGTGCGCGTTCTTTCAATAAAATATCGCAAGCTTGTGCCACTTTTTCTTGTCGTTCTTCCAAATTGTCGTAAAACTTGATTTGGCGAATCGGGAAACGATCCAAGTGTTCCAAAAGCATCAAGACGATTCCTGGGGTAAAGGTACTGCCGCCTCCGGCGATCACGATTGAAAATTTTTTCATTTTTGTTTCCTCCTTAGTCTGATACAGCTAATAATTTTTCGAATTGTTCTCTCACTTGTGGCACATCCAGACCAACGATCACTTGGAAGGCGTTGCCGTTGCGAACAACACCATGGGCACCAGCGCCTTTAAAGATGTCATCTGGCAGCACTTGGTCTTGATCTTTGACGGTGATTCTTAGGCGAGTGGCACAATTAGTGACTTTATCGATATTATCGCGTCCGCCAAACCCTTCTAAGTAGACTGCGGCTTGTTCGGTGTAGCGATTGGCACCAGCCATCACTGGCGTTCCAGTGTTGGCTTGTTTTTCTTTGTAATCTTTTTTGGTGTACAGTTTGACTTCGCTATTGTTTTCTTCCCGTCCTGGTGTGGCTAACTTAAATTTGAGGATCAAGAAGCGGAAAACAAGGAAATAAAGGGCAGTAAAGGCTAACCCGATCACCAGCTGCGTGAAGATCATACTGCGATGATTTTGAAATAGCGGAATCCAGACCTTCGCCAACAGATCGATCAAGCCGCCCCCCATATCTCCAACAACCCCGAAGGCAAACATCGTTGCCGCCATGGTCGCTGCTAAAACAGCGTGCACCGCAAAGAGGGGTGGTGAGATAAAGAGGAAGGTGAATTCCAATGGCTCAGTGATACCAGCTAAAACGGCAGTTAAAGTGGCAGGGATCAAAATCGCTAAGACCTTCTTTTTGTTCTCAGGCTTGGCTGTGAAATAAAAAGCAGCAGCGATCCCTGGTGCAGCAAAGATCTTAGAATTGCCATGTAAAGCAAAGCCCCCTTCAGGGAAAAGCTCTTTCAATGGTCTGGTGGATTGGGCAAATTCTTGTAAATGTGCCATCCAGTATTTGGAGATTCCTTCTTCGACGACAGCGGGACCAAAAACAAAGGGGGTATACACGAAATGATGGAGACCTGTGGGAATCAATATTCGCTCTAAGAAAGTATAGAGCCAGACCCCAAAGACCCCAGCACTTGCTAAAAACCCTTGCATGGACCCAATGCCAGCTTGGACTTTCGGCCAAATCAATGCGATCAAGAAAGCAACTGGTAGCATTAAAAAGAAACCGAGGATCACGACAAAGGAAGAGCCTTGGAAAATTCCGAGAAAATCAGGCAGCTTCGTATCGAAAAACTTGTTGTGAAGATAGACGACGATCGCCGAAATAAAAATTGCTCCGATAATACCAGTATCTAATGTTTTAATGCCAGCGATCATTTTCAAGCCACTCTCACCGCCGGGATCAGCTGCAAAGTTGACACCGAAGAAGCGACCAAAGTACTCGATCATGCCAGAAATAAAATAATTACAAGTAATATAGACGACAAAGGCTTCCATTGCCGCTCGCGCATTGGCTTTTTTTGCGAGACCGATCGGTAATCCAATGACAAATAATAATTCCATTTGGTTGAAGACCGTCCACGCACCGTTTTCAATGATCGTCCAAATGTTGTACCACGTAGAGCCTTCAGTGGCGATGCTCCCCACAAGCATCGGATTTTTAAAGATAATACACAGCGCGACCATGATCCCTGAAAAGGAAAACAAGAGGACCGGGGTAAACATCGCACCGCCAAACCGCTGAACTTTTTCCATCATAATTTCTTAACATCTCCTTTCAATTTTTACTACAACCCCAGTATAGAAAAGAAAGATAGCGGTTACAATAAAGCGAGGCAGCATAGGAACGTAGAAGCAAACAAAGAGAAAAAGTGGCAACTGCGGGGAAATTTCCCATAAAAAAACAAACCTGTGAAACACAGGTTTGTTTGCTACGTACGTGTATTTAAATTTCGACGTTGCCATAACGATTGGCAAGGGCGGTGCGGATCAAGCGCTCTGCCAAATGCTCATTTCTTGCAAGGAGCGGTCCGTGGAAGTAAGAGCCGAACACATTGCGGTAAACCACGCCTTCGGTTTGGTCTTCGCCATTGTTTCCTTGTCCTTGGATGACTTTCCCCAATGGTTTTTCCCCTTTACCTAAGAAAGTACGGCCATTATGGTTTTCAAAGCCATAATAGGTCTCATCGAATTCTTCATTGTGGATCACGATGTCACCGATGAACCGGTTGTTTTCTTGGCTCAAGGTGTAATGATCCAAGGCGCCGATCCCCTTGATTTTCTCGCCGTTGGCACCGATGTAGTAATGACCCAGCAATTGATAGCCGCCGCAAATTGCCAGCATCACGCCATCATTTTCGATATAGCTTGTCAAGGCTTCTTTTTTTGATTGGATATCTTGTGAAACGATCACTTGTTCAAAATCTTGTCCGCCACCGAAGAAGACGAGATCATATTTTTCAGGATCGAAGGGCTCGTGAATGCTGACGACTTCTGCGTTGAAGGTCACGCCTAGTTTTTCGGCCACGTAGCGCAGCATCAGGAGATTGCCGTTGTCGCCATAAGTATTCAAAAGATTTCCATACAAGTGGGCAACATTCAGTTGATACTTAGTCACGACTCATTCCTCCTTTGATATAGCCTTTTTCCGCAAGCTTTTTGCGTAGCTGCAAGACTGCAGTGTAAGTCGCTAAAATATAGACTTTTTCTGTTGGTAAGTCTGCGATTTGCTTGATGACGTCATCAAGTTCAGGGGTTTCAATGATTTTTTTTTCAGGGATTCCCGCAACTTTTAGCCGCAACGCCATATCTTTGTGACGATCACCACCAGCGATCACTTGAGGAATTCCCATATCGGCAAACGCTTCATGGTCGCCATCCCAAATCCAGCTGACGTCGATCCCATCTGCGTAGTTGGCATTCAACAAGCTGACTAGCGAGAAAGGATAGGGCGACAGGCCGATCATATCGATGACTTGGTTCAAACCAACAGGGTTTTTAACTAAGACTAACGTACATTCTTTGTCCCCGATGCGGATCACTTCTTGGCGACCAAAGACTTTTTCGTCATAGGCCAAACCAGATTTGATTTTTGCAGGTGCTACGCCATAATATTCCGCAATCGCAGTTGCCGCCAGCGCATTGTAGACATTGTACATCCCACCAACTTCGATGCGATAGTCATTGCCATCGATCACAAAATCAGCAGAGGTGTTGTCCATTGCGGTCATTTTCGTCAGTTTATAATCCAATTCTGGACGATGGAAGCCACAATTTGGGCAGTAGTATTTTCCAAGGTTGGCATAGGTGATCATTTTGTAGTGCAAAATGTGATGACACTCAGGACACAACACGCCATCCGTATTGTAATGGGCCATCTGCTCTTCATCTGGCAAATGATCAAATCCATAGTATTTCCGCGGATTGACAGTTGCTACCGAATTGAACAGTGGCGAATCCCCATTGCAGAGGATCGTAGCTTCTGGTGAGTTTGCGGCACCTTCAACGATCATTTTATAGGTCGTATAGATCTCGCCATAACGGTCCATTTGATCGCGGAAAATATTAGTGAAAACGAACAATTCCGGTTTGATGTACTTCGTTACTTTGCTGAGACTGGCTTCATCGATTTCTAAAACCGCGAATTTTTTGCCTTTTTTAGGGCGTGCCGATAGAAAGGTTGAAACGATCCCTTGGACCATATTGGCGCCGGTGGGGTTCGTCAATACTTCATCAAATTCTTGGCGCAAAATATTGACAGTCAAGGCAGTCGTCAATGTTTTGCCGTTGGTGCCTGTGATCACGACGACTTGGTAATCTTTCGCCAAATGATCTAATATATGTGGATCAACTTTTAATGCTAATTTACCAGGCAGGCTTGAGCCGCCTTTGAAAAAGTTCTTTAATACCCATTGAGAGGTCTTACCGACTGAAACAGCCAGATGACTTCGTATTCCCATAATGTAACCCTCCATTAGAGCGAATGCTTTCATTGTGCAAATTCAATTTATCATACCATATACCAAGAAAAAGGTTAAATTGCTTTTGCGATTCTTTAAATTTCTGCAAAGACCATTCTGATAAATGGCTCTTTTACTTGCGATGATCAAAGGCTTGAAAAGCAAAACAGCAAACCTTCTGCCAGGTTTGCTGCTGCTTTAACCGATAATGATTTTTTCCGTTGGGTACTCGTAACCTAAGTCACGTGTTTCTTTTGGTACGAATAACATCAAAGTGTACAGCATACCGACACGGCCAATAAACATCAAAAGAGCAATCACGAGTTTGCCAATAGTTGATAAATCGCCCGTGATTCCTAAAGAAAGTCCTGTGGTTCCAAAGGCCGAGGAAACTTCAACAATGATGGCAATCAAAGGGATATCCTCGATGGCGGTCAAGAATAAGACACAAAAGAAGCACATGCCCATCGAAAGCATGAAGACTACCACCGATTTGCGGACGTCATCTTGATCGATGCGGCGACCAAAGATATTGATATTATCCTCACTTTTTAAGAAGGCATAGAGGTACAGCCCAATGATGGCAATGGTCGTCGTCCGAATCCCCCCACCAACAGAGCTGGGACTACAACCAATAAACATCAGCAAGGAGAAAACGATCAACGTCGTGGTTTGAAAGTTGCCTAAGTCATGGATCTGCAGGCCAGCATTCCGCGTTGTCATGGAATAAAACATGCTGTTCATCCACATACCGCTAAAGCTGTAATCTTTGAACAAATAATCTTTCTCAAGGAAAAAGATCGCTAATGTACCGCCGACAAAGAGGATCACGAAAGCCAAAACAGCAATTTTTGTGAATAATGAAAAGCGAAACGGCAAGCGGCGGCGTTGTTTTTTCATTTTAAAAAGAACCCATTCTCGAAAGTCCATGATCACTGGAAATCCGATCCCCCCGATAAAAATCAAAATCATGATACACGTCAGGAAGAAATAATCATGGGAAAACGGCAAGATGGAATTGCCCGTCACATCAAACCCTGAGTTGGTCACAGCAGAGATCGCTTGATAAAACCCATAAAAGATCGCATCTCGCCAATTGTCATAATAGCCGTAAAGATGAAAATAAACAGCGAAGATCGTACCTGCTACCAACTGACAAACTAAAATGATTGTAAACGTCGTTCGAATCATCCGAACGATCCCACTAAGCTTTGGCTGATTCATATCCGTCATGATCAACTGGCGCTGCTTTAAACTGATTTTGCGCCGTGAGACGATCGCAAAAAAGGTCGAGATCATCATGATCCCTAAACCGCCGACTTGAAAGAGGACTTCCAATAAGATGACCCCGTGGTCGTTAAACACGTCATTGATCGGGAAGGTAGTCAGCCCAGTGACACTGACCGTGCTGACCGCCATAAAGAACAGATCGATAAACGCGACATGAGAGCCGGGTTCTCGAAAGAAGGGGAGTGAAAAAAGCCCCAAAGAGACCACCGTCATCACGATATAATAAAAAACAATCACTTGGATTGAAGACACGTTCTGGGAAATAAACGTCTTGCTCCTGCGCTGCGTCAAGCGGGCAAAGCGGGTAAAGTTCATTACAAAAAACCCCTCACTAAATAAACTATCCCCAGTATACCAAAGAACCAAGTAGATTTGAAAGAAAGCAGGATAGAATTCATGGGAACAGAAATTGTGTAAGGAAAAGCTTTTGGAAAGGGCCGTTGGGTTAGAGGAAACGATCAGGCTGTGGTTCTTGCGGCAGCTTGATTGCTTAAGAAACTTAAAACTCGAAGCAAATCAGTAAGGATTTCGCGATTTCAGAAGAAAACGCTGGCAATTTATGAGAAGATAAAAGAAGAAAAAGATAGCAGCGACGATCCGCACGGAACAATAGCGAGAAAGCGAACAAAAAAAAGCGCATCAAATTTTTTGAAAATCGAGACGGAAATGGGGAGTATCATGAAGAACGTGAAAATTATTTTTTTCGATGTTGATGGCACACTGATCGATATGAGCAAAAAGCAAATCTCTGAAAGAATGTTAGCCACATTAAAAGCCTTGAAGAAGCAAGGGATCCTGTTGTGCATTGCGACTGGCAGAAGTCCCATCGCGTTGCCGCAATTTGAAGGCGTGACCTTCGATGCGTTTTTGACCTTTAACGGATCGTATTGTTTTAATCAAGCCGAGGGGATCTACCAAAACCCCATTCCTAAAAAAGATATTCAGCAAATCATTGAAAATGCCACGGCACTCAAGCGTCCAGTAGCGATCGCTACGAAGGACCGAACGGTTGCCAATGGCAAAGATGCTGATTTAGGTGAGTATTTTTCCTTTGCCCACCAAGAAGTGATCGTGGCAGAAGATTTTGATGAGGTGATCCAACAGCAAGACATTTTTCAAGTGATGCTAGGCTCAGGGAAAGAAGACTACGCCAAAGTGATGGCAAATACCACGGAGGCGAAAATCACCGCCTGGTGGGATCGCGCAGTCGATATTATTCCAGCCAGCAGTGGGAAAGGAAGCGGCATTGCCAAAATGCTGGCTTACTATGGCTTGGATAAATCTGAAGCCATTGCCTTTGGCGATGGCAACAATGACATTGAGATGCTGGAGGCAGTCGGCTGGGGTCTCGCAATGGCCAATGCTTCGGATGAGTTAAAAGCAATCGCCGATGAAGTGATCGGTCACGTAGCCGAGGAAGGCATTTATCATTACTGCTTAGAAAACGGGCTGCTGGGTGAAGTCGTGCAGTGATAGGCAATGCTTCAGTTGCTGTTGCCCGTTAAGAACATGCGCAGCCAGGATCGCTACTGCGTGTCTGTTTGATCAAATAAAAAAACTGTTTCCGAAGTGCATTAGAGAAACAGTTTTTTTTATATAGTTGTTTAGCAATGTGTAAGGTTTACAGCGCCTCCACTGCTTCGATCGCCTGATAGACTTTTTCGGGTGTGATCGCAGGATCGATCAAAATAAAGGTTTCTTCTTCTTTGACAGCATAGGTCAGAACCGAGGCGAAGTAATCCCGATCAAGGCGTGTCACGTGGAGATCCTTCAGCTTCATTGGCAAGTGCAAAGCTTCGTAAAATGGCCGTAATTCTTCAATCACATCAAAATTATTGGTATAGGCAAGCTGGACCCAAATGCAGTAGGCGACTTTATTGCCGTGCAAGACACTATGAGTCTCACTCAAATAAGACAAGCCGTCATGCAACGCATGCGCACCAGACGTGCGGCCAAATTCGACTGCAAAACCACCAACTTCGCCTGCCAAAGCAATGATCGCATCGGTGATGCGGGCAAAGGCGGGGGTCAGCTGCCCGACTTCTAGGTCTTTGACAGCTTGGATCGCATCGGCAATCAACAAGTCTTTGATCAAAAGAGCGCTTTGGAAACCTAGCCGTACTAAGGCAGTCTTGTCGTCTTCTGCCATGTTGCGGACGATGGCTTCCATTTCATAATATTTGGCTAACGTATCAGCGATCCCAGCGATAAAGTAATCAACGGGTGTGGCTAGTAAAAAACGGGTGTCGACGATCGTCATGTAGGCACCTTTTTTGGCATAGTCGATTTTACAAATCGTATGATCAGGGTAATAGGCGACGATCACCGGGGTGAAGGGTGCACAGTTGGAAACCAATGTAGGGATCACGATCAATTCTGCGCCAAGGGTTTGGGCGGTGATTTTTGCTGTATCAGCGACCTTGCCGCCGCCGATTGCCACCACGGCATCCGCTTGCTGGATCGCTTCAGCTAAGGCTTGCGCATTTTCATAACTCGATGATCCATCGTAGCGGTAGATCGGGTAGTCAAATGAATGGGGGTAATAGGCTGAAAACACATCGAATGACTGCTCCCCAGTGATCACAGCAACTTCTTGGAACTCACTTAAATACTCTGGCAAATCAGCTAAGACCCCATCGCCAGTAATATATCGATTAGGACCTGGACGGACTTCATTGGCTAACATCAAACAAACACTCCTTTATAATCGTCAGAATTTTCTAATCAGTGTATCGCGAAAATGCCCTGATTGTCAATTTCCTTTTGGCAAAAGAAACAGAAAACAGCCGATCTGCCTTGGGAGCAAATCGGCTGTTAATGATAAATCGGGAGGCATGCTCCAAAAATGTTAGGCCCAGTTTTGGCGAATAAAGCCAGCTCGACCGGAGCCTTCGCTATAAGCATTGTAATGGGCTGCATTTTTCTTGTAAAAATCTTGATGGTAGTCTTCTGCAGGATAAAAAGGTTCTGCTGGTTCGATCTTCGTTACGATCGGACGGTCAAAGCGGCCGCTAGCTTGCAACTGCGCCTTTGAATTTTCCGCAACCGCTTTTTGTTCTTCACTATTGTAAAAAATCACTGGACGATAGGAATCACCACGGTCGGCAAACTGACCAAACGCATCCGTGGGGTCTGTCTGCTGCCAATAGATGGCAACCAATTCTTCATAAGAGATGACCTCAGGATCAAAGGTGATCTCAACTGCTTCGGTGTGACCGGTGGTTCCTGTCGTTACTTGTTGGTAGGTTGGGTTAGGCACATGGCCGCCAGTAAAGCCAGAAACCACTTTGAGGATGCCTGGCTGCGAGTCAAAAGGTTTCACCATGCACCAAAAACAACCGCCAGCAAAAATTGCCGTATCTTTCATAGGTATTCCTCCTTTGCTTCTATGGTATGCTTCTAGTAGAGAAAAACAAGAGATATGCTTAGAAAACAGGGCAATGAAGAAAGGAAGTTTGCATGGAAAGTATTTTGATTTTACTTCGAGGTAATTCTGGCAGCGGCAAAACCACTATTGCCAGAGCTGTTCAACACATTTTCGGTGAGAAAGCAGTGTTGATTTCACAAGATGTTTTTCGCAGAGAAATTTTTTGTGTCAAAGATAGCCCCAATAATTTAGCAATCGGTTTGATGAAAGAAGCCGTCTTGTATGCGAAGGGGAAAGTGCCATTGGTACTTGTTAAAGGAATTTATTCTCGTGAAAAATACCAAGACTTTCTCGACTTTCTGATTCAACTCTTTCCCGAAAGTAATCTCGTTTATTATTTTGATCTTTCTTTTGAGGAAACGGTCAAAAGACATCAGACCCGAATGCAGCGAGACCATTTTTCCGAGGAGAACATGCGTGAATGGTGGCTTGAGCGTGACTTGCTTTTCCCGCAGGAGTCTTTAAAGGAAAGGCTGATTAAAGAAGGGCAAACGATAGCAGAAACGGTCAATCATATCATGGCTGACTATGAAGAAATAAGAAGGCGGGATTGACTGTGGCGCTAATCATTGAACAAGGAAACGAGCAAGAATTGGCTGCTTTAGAATCAGCGTTAACAGCGTATACAAAGCACCAAAAACCATTTACGCAAACAGAAACCTATCAGAGCTTCAGTTGTGTAATCAAAAAAGAGGGGATGGTGATTGCTGGTGGCATTGCCTATGCCTCGATGTATCACATCGGTTATCTTGACACCCTGTGGGTCAAAGCATCCGAGCGGGGGAAAGGGTATGGTAAGCAGATTCTTACTGCTCTTGAACAGCAGCTGAAAGCATTTGGCTGTGAAAATTGTCAGACGGCGACCTTTGATTTTCAAGCGCCTGATTTTTATCAGCGATTGGGCTATGATGAAATTGGGAGAATCGCCCATACGCAAAATCAGCTAACAGAAATTTTTCTAGTAAAGAAATTACATGATTGATTCCAAATTAATTCTCAAATAAACCTTTGAACAAGGAAAAAACCAATGAAAGAGAGGCACAACCAATGTTAGATAAATCAATTCCATATGCAGAAATCTGGATGAAGCGAGCGCACAAAAGCACACCGATCCAGCCTGTTCAATCCGATAACTATTCATTACGCAGCTACCAAGCAGGAGACGAAAGGCACTGGGCACGGATTGAAACATCCGTCGGAGAGTTTGACAATGAGGCCGAGGCATTGGCGTATTTTGAAAAAGAATTTATGCCTGAGCAAGCACAGCTAGGACAGCGAATGTTTTTTGCCCTTGATCAATCAGGTACACCGGTCGGTACGGCTACCGCTTGGAAAAAAGCCAAGCAAGATGGCACACCGGTTCCACTAGTCCATTGGGTAGCAGTAATGCCGCAAGCTCAACGTCAAGGGATCGCTCGCGGCTTGGTCACGCAAGTCGTTTCTGTCTTGGAGGCAGCCAACGAACCGATGTATCTTCATACGCAAACCTGGAGCCACGCAGCAATCACGCTGTATCAGCAGCTTGGTTTTGTGATCATTGCAACGGATATCAATGGGAATGAAAATCCAGAATATTCGCTGGCTTGTCAAGTATTGGCAAAAGTTGCTCAAAAAGCCAGAAACGAGTAAGAGATGGCGGCGGCAAAAAATCCGTTAATTTTTCGTAAAACTCTTGCGTAAAAGGCGGCAGGTGTCGAATTTAAGTCTGTAAAAATTCTCCTTTTTCAAGTATAATACCAAAGGAGTATGAGGAAGGATGGGCGAGATGGCACAGCTTTTTTTTAAATATGGCGCAATGAATAGTGGGAAAACGATCGAGATATTGAAAGTTGCTCACAACTATGAAGAACAAGACAAACCAGTCGTGATCATGACAAGTGGATTGGACACCAGAAGCGGTGTGGGAAATGTTTCGAGCCGCATCGGCTTAGAACGAGACGCGATCCCGATTTTTGATGAAACGGATCTGTTCCATTTGATCAAAGACCTCGGTTACAAACCTTATTGTATTTTGATCGACGAAGCACAGTTCCTAAAGAAGCATCACGTGCTGGCTTTCACCAAAATCGTGGACGAGTTAGGTATCCCTGTGATGGCCTTTGGTTTGAAAAATGATTTCCGCAATGAATTATTTGAAGGCTCAAAATACTTGTTGCTTTACGCAGATAAAATCGAAGAGATGAAAACCATCTGCTGGTTCTGTCATAAAAAAGCAACCATGAACTTGCACTATATCGACGGAAAACCCGTTTACGAGGGCGACCAAGTACAAATCGGCGGTAACGAAGCGTATTATCCTGTTTGCCGCAAACATTACTTTCACCCGGGAATGAAAAAAGAAGGAGAATAATCAATGTACGATCAGTTACAAGCAATCGAAGACCGTTACGAAGAATTAGGCGAATTACTAAGTGATCCAGCCGTGATCTCTGACACCAAACGCTTCATGCAGCTTTCAAAAGAAGAAGCCAATACACGGGAAACGGTGGAAGTCTACCGTCGTTACAAAGAAGTTGTTGAGGGAATCAAGGATACCGAAGAAATGCTTGGGGAAAACCTTGATGCGGAAATGGCAGAGATGGCCAAAGAAGAACTCTCTGACTTGAAAAAAGAAAAAGATGTTTTAGAAGAACGCATCAAAATCTTGTTATTGCCAAAAGATCCGAATGATGACAAAAACATCATCATGGAGATCCGTGGTGCAGCAGGCGGCGATGAAGCAGCCTTATTTGCTGGCGATCTTTTCAATATGTATCAAAAATATGCGGAAAACCAAGGCTGGAAAGTCGAAGTCATGGATGCCAACGTCACTGGGATCGGTGGGTACAAAGAAGTCATCATGATGATCACTGGCGACAACGTCTTTTCAAAATTGAAATATGAGAGCGGCGCCCACCGAGTGCAGCGGGTACCGTCTACCGAATCACAAGGCCGAATCCATACGTCTACGGCAACGGTCGTGGTTATGCCCGAAGCTGAAGAAGTCGAAATCGATATCGCAGACAAAGATATTCGGACCGATATTTACCATGCCTCTGGTGCTGGTGGTCAGCACGTCAACAAAACAGCTTCTGCTGTTCGTCTGACGCACTTGCCAACAGGGATCGCTGTTGCGATGCAAGATGAGCGTTCACAGCTGAAAAACCGTGAGAAAGCGATGAAAGTCTTGCGGGCACGGGTCTATGACCAAATGCAGCAAGAAGCACAAAGTGAATACGATGCAAACCGTAAATCAGCAGTGGGTACCGGCGATCGTTCTGAACGGATTCGCACCTATAACTTCCCGCAAAACCGCGTAACAGATCACCGTATCGGGTTGACTATTCAAAAATTGGATCAAATTTTAGCTGGAAAACTCGATGAAATTGTTGATGCACTGATCGTTTACGATCAAACATCAAAATTAGATGAGATGCAAAATGGCTAAAACCTATCGAGAAGTCCTTTCACGGGCTTCTTCTTTTTTAGAAACGAAAGGGCTGGACGGGTATGCGATCCAATACCTGTTTTTACAGCGAAAAAACTGGCAGCAACTCGATTGGCTGCTGCAGATGGACCAACCCATCTTAAGGGAAGATGAGGCACAGATCGCAGCAGATCTTGAACAGCTGTTGCAGCATGAACCACCGCAATATTTATTAGGGTATGAAGAATTTTATGGGCATCGCTTAAAAGTGACCCCTGCAACCTTGATCCCGCGTCCAGAAACCGAAGAGCTGGTGGAAAAGTGTTTGGCAAAATTACCAGCAGATCAGCCGCTGCGAGTCGTAGACATCGGCACAGGTACTGGAGCGATCGCCATTGCCTTGAAATTAGCACGTCCCCAGTGGGCCGTGAGTGCCGTGGATCTTTCAGCAGAGGCATTAGCCGTTGCTAAAGAAAATGCGGCAGCCTTAGGCGCGGAGATTCGCTTTTTCCAAGGAGATACCTTAGAGCCCGTGGCAGATCAGCAATGGGATCTGATCGTTTCCAACCCACCGTATATCAGCGCTGAAGAGTGGCCGCTGATGGATATCAGCGTAAGAGAAAAAGAGCCTAAAATGGCGCTTTTTGCACAAGAACAAGGATTGGCGATCTATAAGCAATTGGCACAGCAAGCACCGAATTGTTTGGCGCCTAACGGGCAAATGGCGCTAGAAATCGGCTTTCAGCAAGGATTAGCTGTTCAACAGCTTTTTGCAGCCGCTTTTCCCAACAAAGAAGTCACTGTAGTAAAAGATCTTGCGGGTCAAGACCGGATGGTGTTCGTCAGTCATCCACAAGAAGTGGATAAATAAATTTTTTTTGCTACAGAAAAATTGCAAAAACCTTATGAAATGAACGACTTCTAAATAAACCGAGTTATAAACAGGGTTATCCACACTTGACAAACGACTTATCCACAAAATGTGGAAAAGAAACGAGAAAATGTTGATAAGTGTGGAAACTTCTCAAAAAAGGATGTGGATAAATTGTGGAAACAAAAATTTTTGATCAAACACAGTTGAACGAAGCAGCAGCTATTTTAGCTGAGGGGGGATTGGTGGCGTTCCCGACGGAAACCGTCTATGGACTAGGGGCTAGCGCGCTTTTGCCCACGGCTGTTGCGCAAGTATATCAAGTCAAAGGGCGACCTAGTGACAACCCTTTGATCGTTCATATTGCCGAGCCAGAGCAGTTGGAACCGTTTGTGGATAACAAGCATCCTTTTGCTGATAAATTGATGGAAACTTTCTGGCCTGGGCCCTTAACCTTGATCTTTTCGATCAAAAAAGACAGTTTACCTAGCATTGTTACTGGCGGCTTATCCACAGCGGCGTTTCGGATGCCAAACAACACCAAGACGTTAGCGTTGATCAAAAAAGCCCAACAGCCATTGGTTGGCCCTAGCGCGAATACTTCTGGTAAACCAAGCCCAACATCAGCTGCGCATGTTCAGCATGATCTGGCAGGCAAAATCGCTGGCATCTTGGATGATGGGGTGACGCAGATCGGTGTCGAATCAACGGTCTTAGATTTGAGTGACCCAACGGCGCCGCCGATCATCTTACGTCCTGGTGCGATCTCTAAAGAACAGCTTGAAGCAGTTTTACAAACAAAAGTCCTCGTCGATCAGCACTTAGTAACAGAAAGTGAAGCACCCAAAGCGCCGGGCATGAAATACAAGCACTATGCACCGAATACCAACGTCATGATGGTCAATGACCAAGATTGGCCGGCAGCCATGGCTTGGGCAAAAGAACAGCAGTTTAAGGTAGGGGTTTTAGCTGGACCAACGATCGCCGAGCAAGTCCGCTTTGAAGCTGCAGCCATCTATTTATTTTTTGATGACAGTGTGGAAGCCGCGACAAAAGGGCTGTTTGCTGGTTTACGGGCGTTAGATGAATCGATTGCTGAGTTAGATGTCTTATTTGCACCCACGTTTCCAGAAAGCGGCTTAGGGGCTGCTTATATGAATCGGTTGAAAAAAGCTGCAAATCAAAGTTTCTTTCAAGAAAATTAGCAAAAAACCAGAATTCATTATAGGTAGCTTATGAAGAAATGTGATACAATGCTACCATTAAGGTAAAGGGGTGTTGTAAGCATGGATTATCAAACGTTTGATCCCGAATTGTGGCAAGCGATCGAAAAAGAAACGAATCGTCAACAAAACAATTTGGAATTGATTGCGTCTGAAAATATCGTTTCAGAAGGTGTAATGGCTGCGCAAGGTAGTATTTTGACAAATAAATACGCTGAGGGTTATCCAGGTCGTCGTTACTATGGCGGTTGTGAATTTGTTGATGTGGTAGAAAACTTAGCAATTGAACGGGCGAAAAGTATTTTCGGTGCGGCATATGCCAATGTTCAACCGCATTCTGGTTCTCAAGCCAACACAGCAGCTTATTTAGCGTTGATCGAAACAGGCGATACAGTATTAGGGATGGATCTTTCCGCAGGCGGTCATTTGACTCATGGCTCACCAGTGAATTTCAGCGGCAAGACCTATAATTTTGTTAGTTATGGTGTTGATCCTGCAACAGAAGTCATAGACTACAATGTCGTTCGTATTTTGGCGCGTAAGCATCAACCGAAACTGATCGTTGCTGGTGCCAGTGCTTACTCACGTACGATCGATTTTGCGAAGTTCCGTGAAATCGCTGATGAAGTTGGCGCAAAATTGATGGTGGATATGGCGCATATCGCTGGTTTAGTAGCGGCTGGTCTTCATC
Source organism: Enterococcus sp. AZ079 (assembly GCF_050547255.1). NCBI lineage: Bacteria > Bacillati > Bacillota > Bacilli > Lactobacillales > Enterococcaceae > Enterococcus > Enterococcus sp. AZ079. The sequence continues at coordinate 295,894 of NZ_CP172955.1, forward strand.
CAAACCCAGTTCCTTATGCGGACATCACGACTTCTACGACCCATAAAACATTACGCGGCCCTCGAGGCGGCTTGATTTTAACAAATGATGAAGACTTAGCGAAAAAAATCAATAGTGCCGTTTTCCCTGGTATCCAAGGCGGCCCATTAGAGCACGTGATCGCAGCGAAAGCTGTTGCTTTTAAAGAAGCACAAGATGAGTCGTTCAAAGAGTACTCTGAGCAAGTCATCCGCAATGCACAAGCAATGGCGAAAGTCTTCAACCAAGCACCACAAGCCCGCTTGGTCTCTGGTGCAACAGACAATCACCTATTATTGATCGATGTGCGCGGCTTTGATTTGAACGGCAAAGAAGCAGAAGTTTTGCTGGATCAAGTCAATATCACCGTCAATAAAAACTCGATTCCTTTCGAATCATTAAGTCCTTTCAAAACGAGTGGAATTCGCGTGGGGACACCAGCGATCACTAGTCGCGGCTTTAAAGAAGAAGATTGTGTCGAAGTGGCGAAATTGATCGTCAAAGTTTTAGAAAAACCAAATGATGAAGCCGTTTTGGCAGAAGTAGCGGCGCAAGTCAAAGAATTGACGGACAACTATCCACTTTATAAAAATAAATAAAAGGGGACTGTGACAGAAGTTAAGGTCAGACAAGACGTCTCACGCTTTTTTCCTGCGCTACAGCTCTTTGATCACCGAAAGTGAAAAAGGGGCTAGAATGAACGCAGAGGCGTGTTTCATGCCGTCTTGTCTCCTTCCTTCTAACGCAATCCTTTTTTTGAGGAAAAGCAGTATTGCCTGTGGCAGATGGTTGTAACAAGAGCCGATTTGCTTTAAAATAAGAGAAAAACCAAAGGAGATTTTTTTAAATGGGTAAATTTCAAGTAATCGATCACCCGCTGATCCAACACAAATTAACAATGATCCGCGACAAGAACTGTGGAACAAAGGTTTTCCGTGAAGTTGTTAATGAAATCGCAATGTTGATGGCGTATGAAGTGTCTCGCGACATGCCGCTTGAAGATCTAGTGATTGAAACACCAATTGAAGAATCAACACAAAAAACACTATCTGGTAAAAAGGTAGCGATCATTCCGATCCTGCGTGCAGGTCTAGGCATGGTTGATGGTATCCTTGAATTGATCCCAGCCGCAAAAGTTGGCCATATCGGGATGTACCGTGATGAAGAAACGCTAGAACCACACGAATACTTCGTAAAATTACCTGAAGATATCGATGAACGTCAATTATTTATCGTTGACCCAATGTTAGCTACGGGCGGTTCAGCGATCATGGCGATCGACGCACTGAAAAAACGCGGCGCTTCAAACATGAAATTCGTCTGCTTAGTTGCAGCACCAGAAGGCGTGAAAGCATTGCAAGATGCCCATCCAGATGTTGACATCTATACTGCAAATCTTGATGAACGCCTAAATGAACACGGCTATATCGTTCCTGGTTTGGGCGATGCCGGTGACCGTCTATTCGGTACAAAATAAATCAATACAAATAAGACAAAGGCAACTGAAGTTTTGCCTCGTCAATGATGCCATGGAAGAAGATCGACAGCCAAAACGGTTCGATCTTCTTCCATGGCTTTTTTTGAGCTTTTCATAAAATCAGACAATGAAAAAAGGAGAAAATCAACTGATTTTCTCCTTGCATTAAACGGGTTATAGTTTGGTTAATTGTTTGTAATTGATGATCAATACACCATTACTTTGCGAAACTAATTTCTGGTTTTCTGGGGTTTCGTTCAGCTCGACCACCGCAGAGTTTTTCAACTGCTTTGTGATGGTACCAGTTTGTTTCTTCCCATGGAACGTGAACATGACAGGAGTAGCGACCTCAAACGTTGAACCTTCTTGTGACGGGACAATTGTTGTTTCGAATTTACCAAATGTTGCCATGTAAAAACCTCCTTGATACTTCTATTATATCACAATTTTCGGAAAATTTCAGTAAGTAGATTTTTTTCAGCAGACCTCTTTACAAAACAACCGTTTTTGCATATAATTTTCTTTGTGCCATACAACGCCAGCTTAGCTCAGTTGGTAGAGCAACGCACTCGTAACGCGTAGGTCACAGGTTCGAATCCTGCAGCTGGCATAAGAAATGAAAAACCATGAATCTTCTTTTAGAGGATTCATGGTTTTTCTTTTGCATGCGATAAGTAATCTCAATTTTTCCTGGTTTACCCGGTAACTGTTTTTATTCGCCCATTAGCATTACATGGCATGTCCTATTTCGCACACGATTTTGATCGAAATCAACAAAATAGATATAGCCTACGGAACCGATCTCTAGCTTGCCGTTACTTAAAATAAAACTTTCGCTTGCACCGAAAAAACTCGAGCGAATATGTGCATCGCCGTTTAAAATCGTTGCTGGATCTGTTGGGTAGTTTGGATCGTCCAGACTCATCAAAAATTCTAAATGCTTTGGTCCAGGATAACGGTAATCGGTATTTTCTGATAACTCACGAGGAATAATCTTATCGAGAATTCGGTTTAAATCAACTTGAAGAAATTCATCTCCGTTAAAGTCTGTATCATGCATGTATTCTTCAAAGATAACCGAACAGGTCGTATGAGGAGACTGTACGAGACAGATTCCATTTGAAATTCCACTTTTTTCAACCATCGTTTTCACTTCTTCTGTGATGTTGTGGTAAGACACTCGATTCCCGTTAGAAGTTAACGTCAGTTGCTCTTTTAAAAATTTCACAGTGTTAATCCTCCTTTTTATACTTCACCGCTTGTTTGATCATTTCTGTAAGGGTTTGAACTGGATCTTCTGCTTGCACAATGCCGCTTGTCCCACCAGTGCCATCAGCCCCTGACGACAAAGCTTTTTCAACATCGGCAGCACTAGATATACCAGCTGCCTGCAGAATTAGGATTTCTGGATCAATTTCACGAACAACACGATTTGTTTCCGTCATGTATTGAAGATCACTGGTTTGTCCTGTCCCAATTAGTTCTGTTGGCTCGCAAACCATCACATCGGGTTTTAGGGAAGCTGCGGCTCTTGCTTCAGTCAATGAATTCGCACAAACAATTGTTAAAATACCCAATTCATTTGAGCGTTGCATCGCTTTAGTCAGTTCTTGCAATGTCATGGGGTGTTCAGCATGGTTTAAAAAGGTAGCTTCAGCTCCGGCTTCTGCCACTGCTTCGGGTAAAACATAGCCCATTCCACGACCAATTTCGATTCCGTCTAAATGTTGGACAGTGACGAATAAATGTGTTGTTGCCTGTTTAATTAAAGAAACGTCTGCATGCTGAACAGTAAATAGAATGTCGATGTCATACAAAGATGACAACTCATCAGCAGCTTTTGCCAATGCCAATGCTTGTTTTCCATAAAGATAGGCTTTGGGATTGATGACAAAGAATGGCGTTCTTAAAGTTCTTTTTTTCATTAGCTTTCTCCTTCACGATAAGGTTTGGTATGAAAGACTGTAAAATAGTGCTCGAGTGTCTTGGACATTCCATTGCTTGCTGAGTGAAGTAGATCGAAATAGTCATTTGGTTGATTTTTGTGAATTTCATTCATAGCAGCAGTGACGAAGTCCGTAAAAATATTTATTTTACGGATACCTTCTAAGGCACATTTTTCAAGGTTTTCATCGCCAGAAGAGGATCCGCCATGCAGAACAAGAGGAACATTGACGGCATGGTGAATTTCATTTAAAACGTCAAAATTTATTTTGGGTATCCCTTGATAATGTCCGTGAGAGGTGCCAATAGAAACTGCCAACGAATCAACACCGGTTAATTTGGCAAATGCAACAGCCTCAGAAGGTTCTGTGTAAATAGATTGACTATTTACGGCTGATTCCAGACTGTTTTCCGACCCAACGTGCCCGATTTCCGCTTCAACAACGACACCATTTTTATGAGCGTAATCGGCGATCTCCTTTGACCGACGGACATTTTCTTCGAATGACTCCTCAGAAGCGTCGATCATTACGGAAGTAAAACCTAAATGAATGGCTCTTTTGATGTCCTCTTCATCGGTACCGTGATCTAAGTGCAAAGCGATAGGTGTAGTGCTTTTTTTTGCTAAAAATTTTCCAATCATGGCAGCCTCTTCTAAAGTCAACATGTTCACATGAGATTGAGCGAAGGCCAATATCAAAGGTTTGTTCAAACTTTCAGCAGTTTCCGCGTATGTTCTTGCACTAGTTAAGTCGAAAAAATTTGCTGCGGGTAATGCATAATTGTGTTTTTCTGCATGTGCGAATAGTTCTTTTGTTGTGACCAACATAGGGCATTCTCCTTATTCTTTGATTTTCTTTTCGATTTCCGCGTACATTTCTTCTGTACCAATCCCTGTTAAGAGTGGCAGCCCCATAATTACGCGATCTTTGATTGAGTCTGGAACAACCGTTGTACTCACCACGATGTCATAGTTATCAATTTTATTCATCTCATCTGCCACTTTGGATTGATACAGTTTCACTTGATCAGTCATCCCTTTTTCTTTCAGCCATTCTTTTACCTTATTTGTTACAATTGTTGAAGTTGCAACACCTGTACCACACATAATCAGTAATTTTTTCATTATCATTTCCTCCTATTATTTCGATGTTTGTTTCTTGGGACGAATTTTATTTACATAAATCAATCCAAACAAAACAGAGACGCCAATTATGGCTAAACCGCCCCAGCTTAATATTTTGGTTAAGCCGACATAAAGGAATGTGGTCCATAAACCACCTTCAGCCATAGCAGTGATCATAGAGTTTCCTTGTAGATCAAAGTTTGCGGATCGAGCAGCAGTAGTGACAAGCGGTGCTGCCCACGAAGTAATATATAGAATGCTTACCATATAAATCGTTCCAGCAATTACTGTTCGAATAATGTTTCCTCCAAAAACAGCAGCCATCAAGCAAATCAGAAAGGGAATAGTTGCTAAATCACCAAAAGGCAAGGTCGTATTGCCTGGTAGAACTACGGCTAACAAAATAGTGATCGGAACTAAAAGCAATGAGGAAGATAGGACAGCTGGATGACCAACCGATAATGCTGCATCCATACCGATGTAAAGCTCTCTTCCAGGAAACCGTTTTTTGACGAATTCATTTGCAGATTCAGAAATAGGCGTTAGACCTTCCATCAGTAAAGCCACCATTTTGGGCATCAAAACCATCACAGCGCCTGTTTGGACGGCTAATTGACCGACACCTGCTGTGTCATATCCGGCAAGTATTCCCATGATGAGACCAATCAAAAAGCCCATAACAGTAGAGTCACCAAAGACACCAAATTTTTTCTGAATGGTTTCTGGATCTGCTTTCCAATCTTTTAGTCCTGGAATACGATCAAAGAGCCAATTCATCGGTAGTGCAAAGATGAATCCTGGTGCGGCGGTACCATGAGGAAAAGTAATATTAGGAAACCCGTAGAACTTATTAATGATCGGACCTAAAATATCTCCCATTAAAAGAATCATCATCAAATAGATGACGGTCGCCGCGATTCCCATTGCAAAATCTCCAGTGAGGGCATAAATCAGAGAAGAGATGAAGGCTGCGTGCCAAATATTCCAAATATCTACATTCAATACTTTGGTTAGCCCTAAAATGATGAGTAGAACATTTAGGACCACACCAATCGGAATCGCAAGACTTCCTAAAATCGTCCCGTAAGAAATTGCCGCTGCGGCAGGCCATCCGACATCAATCGTTGTCAGATTTAATCCTAAACGTTCAACCATATGCTGTGCTGCGGGACCCAAACTGCTGCTTAGAAGGTCAATCACCAAATTCAATCCAACAAACCCAACGCCAACAGTTAAAGCTGAAGTAAAGGCTTTGCTAGGTTTTGTCCCCAAAATTATTCCAAAAATAAAAATTAAAATCGGCAAAACAACGATTGAACCTAGATCAACGAACCACTGTAATGCATTTAACATAATTGTTCCTCCTTTTTATTGCAGTCCATTTCTTTCAATAATCGAAAGATACTCTTCTTTAGTCGTTACTGAGGATAAGGCATCCAAAACCCCGGGTGTTTGAAACATAGAGATAAGATTTTGCAGCATACCCAATTGCTCATGTGGTTCCTTCAGTGCAAGCATGAACAACAGGGATACATCGATTTTCTTTTCTTGTGAACCCATTTCAATAAATGAAAGGGGAGAGGCAAGTGACATAAAAGCGACTTGGGATCGTAAAACAAATTTGCTGTCCGTGTGTGGGATCGCTACCCCAATGCCGTTAATTTTTAAACCTGTAGGAAAGGTTTCTTCTCGCTGTACGATATTTTGATAGAACTGATCATTTACACAATGAGTTTTGATGAGTTCGTCTGCTAATAGTCGAAAAGCTTCCTCTTTTGTTTTAGAATCTTTTTCAAGTAACACGATTTGGTGATCAAAAAACATGATCAATTTCCTCCTCTTAACAATCTTTGATACAGTTCTTCTTGCGTTTGACTATTAACGATCCATTGAATTTCTTCGGCTGAGTTAAACAATCCGTAAATCGAAGCGATCAACTCTTTTGCCTCGATCATGTTTTCTTCAGCAATCGCAAGCAAAACAATTAGTTGGATTTTTGTGTCTCCCCAAGTAATTGGCGCATCGAGGGTGAGAAAAGCAAGTTTTGTTTCTTTCACTGTATGTGGATCAGCATGTGGAATGGCTACTCCCGTCTTTAAGCCAGTGCTTCCTAGTTCCTCTCGTTCAAATAGAGAATGCTTAAATTTTGTTGTAACAAGCTTTTTTTTCAGATAATCATCTGCTAAAAAATCCAGTACATCTTTTTTTGTTCGAAACTTTTTTTTGACGAAAAGGAAAGTAGGATCTAAATATTTTTGTAATAAAGTCGTTTTCTGGTATTTTTTTGAGTAAAAATTTTTCTCATTCTCATTAAGATTAGATATCTTTGCTGAGATTCTTCCTATTTCTTCGGTAGTAGGAAGCGGCGAAATATAAATAACTGGCGGTGCTGTAATGTCCAATGGAATAGTTGATATGATCAGATCAACAGTCTCAAGAGATGTACTGGCCAGTTTACTTAAAGGAATGATCTCCAATACGGTATCAGCCGCGATCGTCTGTTTGATACGGTTAAAAATCAACTCCGATGTAGCAAAACCTGATTGGCAAACAATTAGTATATGGTTAGTAATTTTTATCTTTTCAAAGGCTAACTGAAAATGGATCGTCAGAAAAGAAACTTCGTCTTCTGTTAATAAGATTTGAAATCGCTCCTCTAAATCTCCAATTGCATATTTGGTCAATGTATACATTGTTGAGTATTGTTTTTTGATACTTTTTATCAGTGGGTTTTTCAATAAAATGCCTGTCTTTGATCGATGGATCATGGGAACGATATGAGCCAATAATGTTTGCAGTAATAATTTATCTTGTGTCAGATCTGCGTTTAACATATGTGACATTTTTTGAATAATTTGTTTCGTACAATTTGTGATAGTAGATTCGTGAGGCTCATCCATTTGTCCAAAAGGTTCGATACCGTGTGCTAATAACAGGGAACATACATATTGAATATCTGTATCACTAAATTGAACAGGTAGTTGCTGTTGGATCATTTCAGAAAAATCAACCGCGATCATATAGAATTTCATTCGTCTAAGTTCGTCAAATACTAGATGCTCTTGTTTTTCAATGTGTTTATCTATAAGAAGTCTTGAAAGAAAAATTCGCAATGAAAGCTTCAAGGATTCAATAGAATAATTATTGACTGGATGGCCGATTGTTTGAGTCATATCTGAGACAAATTTCTTCGTTAAATCGAGTACCTTAGAGTCAAAGAGATTGTTGACCAAAAGATTTTCACTGGCTTTGGCGTCGGTATACTTCTCTAAAAAAGATTTGAATACGTTTTGAGTAGCAGATTCAACTGAGGTTAGTTTGAGTCCGCTTGTAGTCATTTTTGTAGATACGTGATGGAATCGACAGAAAGCAACGATTTCATCAACATCTTTCTTTATTGACTGGTTGCTAATATAAAAATATTCAGAGAATTCCTGATAGTGCATTGGCTTTGCTGAAAACAGATAGTTAGCGAAAATAAAGATTTTACGATAATTAGGCGAAAATAGTTCGAGTTTAGTCTCTTTTTTTGCTAACAATCGATATCCATTCTGTTTCGCTGATTCAGAACCAGATAAAAAGATTCCTTTTCTTGGTACTTTTTTGATAGCTAGTCCCGAATCTTTTAGTTTCTTTTCTAAAGTCGTTAAATTGTTATAAACTGTTTTTTGGGATACATTTAACTGCTTTTGAAAAAAAGAGGCAGGGCGAAACTCCTTTTGTTCTAATAGCAATTGCAACAGTAGCTGTTCTCGATTACTTAAAATCATTGGTTCACCTCCGGAAGCGCTTCCTTAATTGTATTCTAGTGAAATTATATGGTGGCGTAAATAACATTTCATTACCACATTAATGTGGTAAATACGATTGTCGTATATCAATTTATATTTTGTAAAAAGTAGTCATTTGTTGCTATTTATTTGAAACGGAAACTAGGCGGGGATCTATCATGGAGTTAAAGTTGCTTTATTCTGTTAGATAGAGCAAAGATTTATCAAAAATAAAGAAGAATACATAGAATAAGGTATTTGATTAATAAGAAGAATGGACGAATTCAGCGATTATTTCGTTGTAATTCTAAACAATTTTGGATTGTTTTTAACCCTCTTTTCCCGAAAATCATTAAAGTTTCTAAATTTTTTGTGAATGCTCATGGACAATCCTTTCTTTTCTCCTCAATTATCACTATAATGGATAAAGATTCTACAGAAGAGAGTGTGGACATGGAAAATTCACGAATAAAAACGAACGATAATCGAATTGACTACGGTGTGATTCTACCCGTATTTTTATTATGTCTGATTGGTTTGGCGTCCCTGTATGTGGCGCTGACACACGATCCGAATAATCCGAATATGCTGCGAATGTTAGGGTTTCAAGCTTTATGGTATGTGTTAGGCGTTGTTGCCGTGATCATTATCATGCAGATCAAATCAAAATGGCTCTGGAAATTGACGCCCTATATTTATGGGGCTGGGCTAGCCGTTATGCTGGCGCTGCTGAAATTTTACAACCGGACGATGGCTGCCTCGACAGGGTCGAAAAACTGGTTTAGTTTTGGTCCCTTTACCTTGCAACCTTCAGAATTGATGAAGATCGCCTATATCATGATGTTGGCGTTAGTCGTCACGCAGCACAATGTCAAGCATCGGGAACGGGATCTGAAAACAGATGGGTTACTGATTGCAAAAATGTTAGCCGTCACGATCCCAGTCCTGATCCTGATCACCTTACAAAATGACTTTGGTACGATGTTGGTCTTTCTAGCGATTTTCGGTGGGGTCTTCTTGATGTCAGGAATCTCATGGCGAATCATCGTGCCAGTGATTGCGGCATTTGTGATTCTCGGCGGTGGAACGATTTTCTTAGTGACTACCGATGTTGGTCGCGAGTTTCTGTACAATACAGGAATCTTTAAAGAATACCAATTCGCCCGTATCGATTCGTGGCTAGATCCTTTTCATGATACCCAAGGGCAATCCTTCCAATTGGCGTATGCTCTGATGGCGATCGCCTCTGGCGGGATGTTCGGGAAAGGATTTAATGTCAGCGATGTGTATGTACCAGTCCGAGAATCCGATATGATTTTTTCGGTGATCGGTGAGAATTTTGGGTTTATTGGCAGCGCGTTTGTCATTTTATTGTATTTTATTTTGATTTACCGAATGATCCGCGTATGTTTCGATACCAACAATGAATTTTATGCCTACTTGGCAACTGGGATCATTATGATGATTCTCTTCCATGTGTTTGAAAACATTGGCGCAAACATCGGTCTCTTACCGTTGACGGGGATTCCACTGCCGTTTATCAGCCAAGGAGGATCTGCCCTATTAAGCAATATGATTGGGATCGGTTTGATTTTATCGATGCGCTATCAAGCTGAGACCGCACCAAAAACACTTTAAGGAGTTCACATGATTACATTTTATTGGTACCCAAAATGCAGTACATGCCGAAATGCGAAGCGTTGGTTAGAAGAGCACGAGATTCCTTTTGAAGCGATCGATATGGTAGCTACACCGCCTCAACCGGAACAATTGCTGGCTTGGATCCAATCAAGCGAAGCACCGTTAACCCGTTTCTTTAACACAAGCGGCATGAAATACCGTGAATTGCAATTAAAAGAAAAAGTGCCGACCATGACTGCCCAAGACGCAGCCGATGTGCTGGCAACCGATGGTATGTTGATCAAGCGCCCACTGCTGGTTAGCGGCGACCGCTTTTTGATTAATGGATTTAAAGAAAATGAATATGAAGGAGTCTTACTAGAATCATGGAAAAGAAATGCTTAAGAAAAAAAGATAATTTGTGGGTTTTGTTTAACGGGAAAGAATATTGTGTCGGTTTAACAAAAGAAGCGCAAGAAGAACTTGGTGCGGTCACGTTTGCTTCGATTCAAAAAGCAGGAACTGCTTTAAAACAAGGAGAGACCCTTGTTGAGCTGGAAGCGGAAAAAGCAGTCAGTGAATTTCCAAGTCCATTGACGGGCGTGATTTCTTCCGTAAATGAAAAAATCGATCAATCGATTGATACCTTAAATGATGAAGACGAAATGAACGCTTGGCTGGTTAGCTTCAAAGAGGTTGACCCAAGTCAATTTGAAGCCTTGTAAGTCAAAGCTGTAAAAACGACTATTTTTTCAAAAAGAATTGACAGTCGGATAAGACGTTGCTATAATTTGCTCAATAAATGAATGCTTTGAAAAGAAGAGTACATGTTCTTAACGTACACAGAGAGCCCTGTTTGGTGCAAATGGGCAACGGAGAGAGGATGGAAGATGGTCTTTGAGCATGATAGGTGAGTGGAAACAAGCCTATCACGGGAGGCACCCGTTACAGTGCAGCAGTATGCGAAGCAATTCAAGTACTGAGCGAGGCTGTTGATGCGAATCGACAGTAAATCAAGGTGGTAACGCGGAAGTTGTGCTTTCGTCCTTTGTAACAGTATAATGTACAGAGGATGAAAGCTTTTTTTGTGTTTAACCAACCAAAGAGGAAAGATGGGAATAACATGGCATTAATCGAATTGTCGCATGTAAAAAAGTCATTCGGCAAAAAGCAAACGGCTGTCCACGCCGTCAATGATGTTTCACTGCAAGTGGAAAAAGGCGATATCTACGGAATCGTCGGTTACTCTGGTGCTGGGAAAAGTACATTAGTACGTTTGTTGAACGGCCTAGAATTGCCGACAGCAGGAGATGTAGTCATTAACGGTCAAAACATTTTGGCATTGAAAAACAAAGAATTGAGAAACTTCCGCAAAAAAATCGGCATGATTTTTCAGCACTTTAATCTTTTATGGTCTCGAACGGTGGCGGAAAACATTGAATTGCCATTGGAGTTGGCTGGCGTTGAAAAAGCAAAACGCCGTCAACGAGCGCAAGAGCTGATTAAATTAGTTGGGTTGGAAGGACGGGAGAATGCCTATCCGGCACAATTGTCTGGCGGACAAAAGCAAAGAGTCGGGATTGCTCGTGCACTAGCGAATGAACCAGAAATTTTGCTGTGTGATGAAGCAACGAGTGCGTTAGATCCACAAACAACAGAAGAAGTGTTGGATCTCTTGCTTTCCATCAATAAAAAATTGCATTTGACGATCGTCCTGATTACCCATGAAATGAACGTCATTCGCAAAATCTGCAATAAGGTCGCGGTGATGGAGCATGGGCAGATCGTGGAAGAAGGGTCAGTGCAATCGGTTTTCCGTAACCCACAGCAGGAAGTGACCAAACGTTTTGTTCAGCAAGATTTGGAGCCAGAAGAAGATGCTGAAGAATTACGGCAAGCCTTCTTACGAGAAAATCCGCAAGGGCATTTAGTGACCTTGACTTTTACACAAGACAACGCCAATGAACCAGTGATTTCACAAGCAATCCGTCGCTTCCAGATCGATGTCAATGTCGTTTACGGAAAGATCCAACAAACCAATGAGGGATCCTTTGGCGGCTTGACGGTTTTATTGACAGGTGAAGCAAGTGAGATCGAAAAAGCGATCGCCTTTTTCAAAGAGCAGCAAGTAGGCGTGGAGGTGATTGAACGTGGATAAGTCATTTGTAGAAACCTATTTTAATTTTGAAAAGGTCGACTGGGCCAATATGCAGCAAGCAACCCTAGACACCTTGTTTATGACTTTCTTCTCCATGGTTTTAGTGGTTGTGATCGGTTTACTTCTAGGATTGGCGCTTTATTCACTAGGGCGTAAACAAACAGCGGGAGCCAACATTTTCTATAACGTGGTTTCCATCATCAGTAACGCCTTTCGCTCAACGCCATTCATGATTTTGATGGTCTTGATCATTCCGTTTACAACGTTATTAGTCGGTTCGTTCCTAGGGGCAAAAGCAGCGATCCCAGCATTAGTTTTATCGGCGGCACCGTTTTATGCTCGGATGGTGGAAATTGCTTTTCGTGAAGTCAATCCTGGTGTGATTGAAGCAGCGGAAGCGATGGGCGCTAGCTACTGGGAGATCATTTATAAGATCGTGATTCCAGAAAGTGTTCCGGCATTGATTTCAGGGCTGACGGTCACAACAATCTCAATGATTGGTTATACTGCCATGGCAGGCGCGATCGGTGCCGGCGGGCTAGGCGCTTTGGCTTGGCAAGAAGGATTTCAACGTGGAAATTACACTGTTACGCTTGTTGCAACAGTGATTATTTTAATTATCGTTTTCATTATCCAAGGAATCGGCGATTTCCTTGCGAAAGCCACCGATAAACGGTAAATGAAACGAAGAACAAAAAGTGGAAAATATGGGAGGAAATGGATATGAAAAAGATTTTTGGTATTGCAACAACCTTATTGTTAACTGCCGCTTTAGCAGCTTGTGGGACAGGCTCAAATTCAGGAAGCTCTGACTCATCTGCGGCTGAGGGAGAATCAACAAAATTAGTGATCGGTGCATCAGTTACGCCTCATGCGGAAATTTTAGAACAAGCCAAACCTTTACTAGCAGAAGAAGGCATTGATCTTGAAATCAAAACCTTCGATGATTATGTGTTGCCAAACAAAGCATTGGAAAATGGCGATATCGATGCCAATTACTTCCAACACATTCCTTACTTGAACAAACAAATCGCAGACAATGGCTATGATTTTGTCAATGCTGGTGCGATCCATATCGAGCCAATGGGTCTTTACTCAAAACGAATCTCTGATATTTCAGAACTAGAAGATGGTGCAACGGTTCTTACTTCCACTTCTGAATCTGACTGGGGTCGTATCCTAACGATTTTACAAGATGCTGACTTGATCACTTTAAAAGACGGCGTTGATACAGAAACGGCAACCTTTGATGATATTGCTGAAAATCCGAAAAACTTAGAATTTAAACATGACGTCGATCCATCTCTTTTGGCGACTGCTTATCAAAACGACGAAGCAGACCTAATTGCCATCAATGCGAACTTCGCATTCGGGATCGATTTGAACCCAGCGGATGATTCTGTTTTATTAGAAGCGGATAATTCGCCTTATGTCAACGTGATCGCTGTCCGCAGTGGTGACGAAGATAGCGACAAAATCAAGAAATTGATCGAAGTGCTGCATTCAGACGAAATCAAAGACTTTGTGGAAGAGCAATGGCAAGGTTCAGTGAAAATCGTTGATGCTGACGCAAAATAATTCACTGCCAACTAAATGAACCTCAAAAGAGCGTGTCGCTACTTAAGCGGACGCTCTTTTTTTTGCGGAAAGGCAATGATCGGTTGGAAAAAAGAGAGCTCTTGCCAAATGCATTCATAGAGTAAGGGCAACTCGGGATGCTTTTTTAAGAGTTTTTCGTAATGGGGAAGCTGAGTCAAAAAAGCCTGGACCAAGCGTTGGGAACGTTCAGATAGGCAAGGATTTAGTGGCGGATAGACAAATAAATTGCCTTCCAGTAAGGCGCCCAAAAGATGGGCTTGGAAAATTTTCGACAAAAGCACTTCTAATGGCTGCTGGAGCGGATGCTCCGACAAAATCGGCGTGATGATTCGTCGCAAAAGGAAGGCTTCTTCTGTTGGCACATAAAAAGGCTCCAGTGTTAGCAGCTGTTGCCACAAAAATAAATAGCTGCGTTCACCAACTAAATAAAAACGCGGTACAAAACATGTTGGATAAACTTGCTGAGTAAACGTGGCGGGGGTGTTGGGATAAAAAGCGTTTGCGCGCAACTGATGAATCTGCTTCAGTTCTTGAAACGCTTGATTGGGGGAAAGCGTCGGGCTTGCTAAGAGGGTGAGTCGAAAAATCACATAACGCAGTTGCCGTTCATTGCCAGTAATCAAAGGAAAACTGCGACGGTCGATCCTTAGATGATAAGGTGCCAAAAAAAAGGAAAAGGACAAAAAGCGCCGATGCAAACTGGAGGGGCTCAGGTAATACCGCTTGTGGAGGTCCGCAAAGGAAATGGTCGGCATTTTTAACAGTAACAAGAGCAACTGATAGTTTGTACTTTTATTAAACAATGCAGCAAGCATTTCTGTATGGGGGAAGTTTTTGCTGGCTAGGGGCTGCTGCAAATCATGAAAGGCACGAATGTGTCCTTGCTGCACATCATAATGGAAGGAAGGGTCCTCGTTTAAACAACTGGACAGTAGCCGACGGATCGTTTTGACGGAAAGATTTTGGTCGGCAGCAGCTTTATTCAAAGGAAGGGGATTTTCGCTCAAGAGCATCGTGGACAGACGCAGCATTTGCATAATATCTTTTTCAAGGATATTTTTCAAAACCAGGCACCTCTTTCAGCTGAATTTTGCAACTGTCCTTATTATAAGGGAACTTCACACGTTATTTTAACACATAAAAAATAGTCAATAAAACGTAATAAAAAACGGGGGATTCATTGGTTGCTTCCTCGAACCCTGTATATTATAGAATTAAATGAGAGGAAGGAATCAAAAAAAACCACCTTTTAAAATAAAAAGGGTGGTTTTTTATGTAAGTAACGTTATAAAAAGAGAAACACGAAGCGCTGTTAACGAGTCTCGCTAGGCAATAAAATCGTTTGCCGCTGCCCATCGTCATACACATAGACTTTTTGAGGATAGAGGTCGGAATAACGGTAAGGCAGATCAACGCCGAGTTCGATTTGACTTTGTGCTTGAGAAAAAAGCAGTGTGACACGACCGTGATTGTTTTGGACTTCAAAGGTGAGCAGATTTGTCAACGGAATAAACCCTTTTAAATCGAGATCGATGATTAACCAAATACTATCGATTAGTTCGCCAGGCAGTGTTTGAACAATCCCGCCAGAAGCGTAGCGGCTGCGGTGATCATCAAATGTTTCAAACATAAAAACCCCTCCTTCAAGTAGGCTTGCCAATAACATCAAATTTGTCTATTTATCATAATGAAGAACCGTCAAAAATGCAACTACTTCTGCTTTTCTTTTTGGTCAGCGACGCATTTTAACTATTTTCTTAAAAATTTGTTGGGTTGGCTGGACCAAGCTTTCCCATGGCGTCTTTCAGTGGAAAATAGTCAGTTGCAGCTCACCAGCTCTTCGTAAGAATGAAAAAGACTCTTAAAGGAAAAGCCCTTCAAGAGTCTTGCATTTCTTAGAAGTGTCTGTTGATTGAAGACGTGATCTTAAGAACGATGTTCTATGATTATTCTTCGTCTTCACCGATAACTGCTGGTTCAGCAGCTTCGCCAGCTTCTTCATCTTCAGAGATTTCTTGTGGTTCAGTAACCGCAACGATTTGTTCTTCTGGATCGGTCACGATCGTGTACTCGTCGTTCTTAGGCAGATCAGCCACTGTTAATGAATCGCCGATCTCTAATGACGTTACATCGATCTCAACACGTTCAGGCAATTTGTCTGGTGTTGCTGATACAACGACTGTATACAAGTTTTGTGCTAGAACACCACCAGCTTTGACACCAGCAGATTCGCCAATTAAGGTTACTTCTGCTTCTACTTCTGTTTCTTCATTCATATCGACAGATAGGAATTCAACGTGGGTTAAATTGCGTGTGAAGGTATCTGATTGATACTCTTTGATCAGTGTATTGACTTTTTTGCCTTCTAAACTGATCGTGATTACGGTATTCAATCCATTTTCACGCAAGATTTTTTCTAATTCTGCTGCATTGACAGCAATCGGTGTGCTTTCTACTTTGTACCCATTGACAATTGCAGGTACTTTTCCTTCGTGGCGCAACTTGTTCCGTAAAGAACGTGGGCGAACTTCTCTTTTCGTAACTTCTAATGATACTGACATAACTCAATTCCTCCTAAAATTTTCTCGTTAATAACGAGATTTTTTAAGCAAATTTTGTTAACTCTGCACATTAAGTGGTACGTGAGTGAAAACACGCAAAAGGGCAGTTGTGTACACAACTGCCCCAGAAAGTTTTGGTTCAACTTTTCTCCACCAGGTCATAACGCTGTGTATGAGAAACTATATTTACTTTACTCTTTAACCTTACGCAAAAAGACAAAGAAAGTCAAATCATTTGAAATCCTGGCAGTTTCCTTTCGCTAGATCCTGAGCTATAATAGCCACTATGGAGAAAAATTTATGCGTTTAGATAAAGTGATCGAGCAACAATTGAATACTTCTCGGAAAGAGATGAAACGGTTGTTTCAGCAAGGAAAAGTCCTCGTGGACCAAAGGATTGAAGGGCGACCTGAGCGCAATGTCGATAGCGCCATCCATCAAATCATCGTTGCGGGTCGTCAGTTGGAGACGCAGGAACGCTATTATATCGTCAACAAGCCCAATGGTGTTGTTACAGCGAATGTTGATCAACAGCACCAGACAGTGATCGATTTGATTGCACCAAAGGACCAGCACCCAGATCTTTATGCCGTCGGTCGATTGGATCGGGACACGGAAGGGTTGGTATTAGTTACGACGAATGGTCAGTTAGGCTATGACTTGCTGCATCCCACCAAAAAGGTGACCAAGCGATATGAAGTGGTGGTCAATGACTTGGTGACTCCTGAAGATGTGGCGGCATTTGCCACAGGGATCACCTTTCATGGTGGTGTCACTTGCAAACCAGCTGCCCTAACGATCATCGATGCCCGAGCGGATCGTTCCTTTGTTTCGTTAGAAATTGCTGAAGGCAAGTTCCATCAAGTGAAAAAGATGTTTTTAGCCCGAGGGAAAAAAGTCATTCAGCTGAAACGAACAGCGATGGGTTCGCTAGTTCTACCAGATGATTTAGCAGTGGGGAGTTATCGCTCGCTGACGCAAGAAGAATTAAAAGGACTGGCGGCGCATTTCCGCTGAGAAAGAGGGAGAAAATGAAGTACAAAACATTATTATTTGATGTCGATGACACGATCCTCGACTTTCAAGATACCGAAGATCAAGCCTTAAAAGCACTATTTGAAGCTCATGGCTTGGAAATGACCCCAGAGCGCAAACAAAGCTATCAAACGATCAATCATGATTTGTGGCAGCAGTTTGAGCAAGGGAAAATCACGAGAGACCAAGTCATCAATGAGCGTTTCGGCTTGTTTTTTGAAACGCAAGGCATTCAGGTCGATAGTCCAGCAGTTGAATTGGCGTACCGAGAATTTCTAAATGAAGGACATAAACTGTTAGACAACAGTGATGAGGTCTTAGCGGAGTTGGCGCAGCATTTTGACCTATACGTGGTGACGAACGGGGTTTCTGAAACCCAATACCGCCGCTTGGAAGATGCCAAATTAAAGCCGTATTTTCGCGATATCTTTGTTTCAGAAGATACAGGGTATCAAAAACCAATGAAAGAATATTTTGACTATGTGTTTGCTCGCATACCAAACGTTAAAAAACAAGAAACAGTCATCATTGGCGATTCACTGACTTCAGATATCTTAGGCGGACAACTGGCAGGGATCGATACGATTTGGTTCAATCCAAAGAAAAAAAACAGTGGTGAGATTCAGCCTACTTATGAGATCGAACGTTTGCAGCAATTACTTCCTTTATTGCAGCACTGATTCCACAGAAACAGTAGTAATTTGCCAAATTTTCGCTATAATAGAACCAGTGTGAATTTTTTAAGATGAAAGAGGTTAATTGAATGACGAATGGCAAGCCCATTATTATTGGTGTGACAGGTGGATCAGGTAGTGGAAAAACAAGCGTGAGTCGGGCGATCTTTAATCATTTCCCCAATCATTCTATTATGATGCTTGAACAAGACTCCTACTATAAAGACCAAAGTGATCTGAGCTTTGAAGAACGGTTGAACACCAACTATGACCATCCTTTTGCATTTGATACTGATTTGTTGATCGATCACTTGCAACAACTGCTTGCATATCAAACGATCGAAAAACCCGTCTATGATTATGTCGCGCATACCCGCAGCGAAGCAACGATCATTCAAGAACCCAAAGAAGTCATTATCTTGGAAGGGATCTTGATTCTAGAAGATGAGCGATTGCGTAATTTAATGGATATTAAACTTTATGTTGATACAGACGATGATATTCGAATCATTCGCCGAATCAAACGTGACATGGAAGAACGTGGCCGGACATTGGATTCTGTGATCGAACAATACTTGACGGTGGTAAAACCGATGTATCATCAATTCATCGAACCGACCAAACGGTATGCCGATGTCATCGTACCAGAAGGCGGCGAAAACCACGTAGCCATCGATTTGATTACGACCAAAGTAGCGACCTTCTTATCCTAAGTTTTTTTATCCATCAATTGGAATGTTTCTATTTGAAAAGTAACAATTGATTCATGAAAAACTGCTGATAGGCACTCTTTCTTGAGAAATGCTTATCAGCAGTTTTAATTTTATAAAAAACAGTAGTATTCCGACTAGTTTTATGGTAAAGTAATCCTCATGCGACGAGTCGAGAAGGTCTAGCATTAGCTGACCAGATTGATAGCAGAGGCACACCGCGTAAGCAACCTACCGGATTTGTAGGGTGTCGGAATATTCCTTTTGTGGAGATAGGGTATTCTACTAGCAATAGTACTGTGAGTAAAGAAAGCTGTGAACATTTTTGTTCACAGCTTTTTTTTGTTCATTTAGGTGAGAGAACAGCGATAAATGGTGGAAGACTCTCCCCAAGGATGGTAGCCCGTTCCGATCGGTTCAAAAGCAAATTTCTCATAAAAAGTAGAAAGATCCGTACATAGATACAGAGAATCAAAACCAGCTCCAGCAGCACGTTGCTTGGCTGTTTCGATCAAAAGGCGGGCACCGCCTTGGCCACGCCACAAAGGGTCCACATACAAGGCGCAAAGCCAAGGGGTCAAATCCATCCGACTGATGAAGTCGTTGGGGATCAAGCCACCGCAGCCGATGATTTGATAACGTCCGTCTGCTGCGATTTCTTCGTTGACCAGCAGCAGCCATTGCGGCAAAGGATTTGCTGAAAAACTATGGGTCAGGCTATCCTCATAAACCATGAGGGAGTCGGGACCAGCCCACTGTTTTTTGAAGTAACGAATGGCTTCTGCTAAGTAGTCAGGGTGTTCTTTAAGGGTGATGACCTGCATTTGTTTTTCTCCTTTATCCTTCTTTAGGTAAACGAATCTGAAAAATAACCCCTCGTGGCTGCAAATCTTTGACCTGGATTTGTCCCTTGTGCTCTTCAACGATTTGCTTGGCGATCGCTAAGCCTAAACCATAGCCGCCGGTCTCTTTGGAGCGGGAACGATCCTCGCGGTAGAAGCGGTCAAAGATACGGGCTTTTTCTTCATCGGAAATGGCTGGTCCTGTGTTTTTGACCTCGATCAGCCATTGCTTGTTAGAAATCTCCGATAAGAGGGTGATTTTATCACCGCTACTCGTATATTTTAAGGCATTATCTAGGAGGATCACGAGGACTTGATGGATTTTCTTTTGGTCAAAGCAAGCGGTCGTTTTGGCAAAGTTTTCGACAACAAAGTGTTTTTGATCCAATTCGGCAATTTCTTTGAAAGGTTTGACTAAGTCATCGATAAAAGGAGCTAGCTCGATGGTTTCTTTTGTCAAAAGCAATTGATTGGAATCACTGCGGGCGATCGTCAGCAAATCCGCCGTTAATCCAGTCAGCCGCCGAGTTTCCGCTAACGCTTGTGCGATGCTTTCAGATTCTTCAATGATCGTATGATTGGGCTTGGTAAACAGGCGTTCCAGACTGTTTTGAATGATCGTCAATGGTGTGCGCAGCTCATGGGATGCATTTTCGACAAATTCCTGCTGTTTTTTCCAGGAGGCTAAAATGGGGCGCATGTTCAAGCTGGAAAGCAAATAGCTGATCCCGATCGAAAGAATCCAGAAAAAGATCATCGATAAAATCAAAATCGTTTGGAAATTGTTCATCGCATTTTTGATTTGGTTAGTGTTCGCCAAGACTTGGATATAGCCGACACCAGCATCATTTGTTGGTGCTTTGGTGGTGATCGAACGAAACAAAAGGGTCTCTTCTTCCTCTGACAAGGACTGATCCACCACTGAAAAAGATGTGATACTGTCTAAGTGGCTTGTATCTAAAGATAAACTTGCCAGTTGTGAAAAGCGGCCGCCCAAGGTCTGCTTGTTTAATATCTCACCGTCTTCAGACCAGAGAATCAACTGGGTATTGAAGCGATTGGTCCCAGGGATCTTTGGCATGGCACTATCTGGTGGCAATACCTCTAGATTGGATTGCGAAGCGCTGATCTCTGCTTGGATCAAGCGGGTATCTTTGACTGCTTGTTCCAAAGAAATGTCGGTTTGCCGATAAGCCGATTGGTTGAACAATTGGAGGACGATGGTTCCTAAAAGTAAGAAAACCAACGCAAAGGCACTGACATTTAGGAGAAAGGAGTGCAGCCGTTGTCTCTTAGAGCGTTCTTTATTCATAGACTAGGCTCCTTGCATAATATAGCCGACATTTCGCAACGTACGGATCTCTTTGTCGATCCCTGTCTGGCGCAAGTGTTTCCGCAGATTGCTCATATAGACTTCGACGACAGTCAAGGTCGTTTCTGAATCAAATCCCCAGATGCGATCAAAAATCTGTTCCTTAGTCAAAATAATGTTTCTATTTTGTAGAAAATAAAGCAGCAGCTCAAATTCTTTCCCTTGGATCGGCAAAAGCTGCCCTTGGTAACTGACCTCATTGGTGCCAAGGTTGCACAGCAATCCGTTATATTCCAGGGTATTTTCATTGAACAAACCTAAGGAGCGTTTTAGCAACGCTTTGATCCGCATCAATAATTCTTCCCGATAAAAAGGCTTGGTCAAATAATCATCTGCCCCTTTTTGAAAACCAGTCACTTTGTCTTCTAAGCCGTCTTTGGCTGTTAAAATCAGGACGGGTGTTTGGAGTCCTTTTTTTCTTAGGGCAGAAAGCACCTCATAACCGTTCATCTCTGGCATCATCAAGTCGAGAATAATCAAATCATAGATCCCCGTTTCTGCCTCGTATAAGCCTTCACTGCCATCATAGGCTTGTGTGACGTCACCGATCTCGCTGACGATTTCTTTCATATTATCAGATAATGTTTTGTCATCTTCGATCACTAATAGTTTAATCATGTTCCCACCTCTTTAAGGATAAGAATAGCACGAATAGCATAAAAAATGCTTAAAAAAACTGTTTTGCCTTAAGCTGCATTTAAGATAGCTGCCGTAAATTCAGTGCATGGATTTCAAGGGAGGAACATTTTTATGAAATTGAAAAAAGTCTTTCAAAGAAAAGAGACAAAATATTTAATAGCCAAGGAGCAATTTCCTGCATTTCTTGCTGAGCTTCAGCAAAGAATGGCGATCGATGAATATGGGCAGCACACGATTATGTCCTTGTATTACGATACCCACGATTACCGCTTTATTCGTCATTCGATGGACAAACCGAAATACAAAGAAAAATTTCGGGTCCGCAGCTATGGCATACCGACAGAGCAGCAGTTGATTTTTTTAGAGATCAAAAAGAAAGTCAATGGCGTGGTCTACAAACGCCGAGTCCCGATGCCCTATGCTGACTATTGCGGCTGGTTGCAAACAGGGGTCTTGCCGTCAATGGCAGAAGCACCACAAATCGCTGCAGAGATTCACTGGCTATTTAAGCAAAACCCAGACTTGCTGCCGAAAGTGTTGATTGCCTATGATCGCTTGTCGCTGTTTATTGATGATGATAGTGAATTTCGCGTGACATTCGACCAAAACATTCGCTTTCGCACCTATGATCTTATGTTAGGTTCTGGCAGTGAGGGGGCGCTGGTAGCACCTGAAATCGGGGTGTTGATGGAAGTGAAAGCCCTCGGCGCTTATCCGTTATGGTTTGTGGAGCTGTTGAACAAATACAGCGTGCGCAAAGGGAGCTTTTCGAAATATGCCCAAACGTATCAACGGCATTTGTTCAAGAAGGAGGAATGGTTACATGTTATCTAGTCTGTTTTCGGGCGATACGAGCACCCTGGAATGGCGTAGCTTATTGATCTGTATCGCCGCCTCATTGCTTTTAGGAATATTGGTAGCTGCGATCCATATGATCCGCAATGTCTACACAAAAAACTTCGTCATTACCTTGGCGGTCTTACCGATCCTCGTTCAATCCGTGATCATGCTAGTCAACGGCAATCTTGGCACAGGTGTGGCGATCTTAGGCGCCTTCAGTTTGATTCGTTTCCGCTCGGTTCCAGGAGGGTCTAGAGAGATCACCAGCGTCTTTTGGTCGATGGGGATCGGTCTGGCAACTGGGATGGGCTATGTCGGCTATGTCGTGATTTTTTCCATCATCGTGGCGCTTTTCTTGACCCTTTTATACACGGTGCCCTTTGGCGATCGACAAGCCACGAGTGAACGAGAACTGAAAGTCACGATTCCAGAAGATTTGGATTATCCGCAACTATTCGATGATCTCTTTGAAAAATATACGCATTCTGCCAAACTGACATCGGTTCGAACGACCACGATGGGGAGCTTATATGAGTTGCGTTATCAGTTGCTGTTAAAAGACCAAGCGCAAGAAAAACAAATCATTGATGAAGTTCGGGTTCGTAATGGCAATTTACCCGTTGTTTTAGGCAAGCTCACCGCTAACCGCGATGAGCTGTAGAAGGAGGAACCTCTTATGAAAAAACTCATTTATCCGCTCTTACTCTCATCGCTGCTCCTAGGCGCTTGTGGGCAAACCGATAAAACCGATAGTAGTAGCACGAGCAGCAGCTCCAGTTCTGCAGCGGCTGTTTCAGGTTCTGCCGCAGTGACCAACGTTGCAACGACTCTTGATGATGCTACGGACTATTATGGCAGTTACGAAGAAGAAGACGTGGATGCCTCCTACGATGAGGCGACCGCCACGCAACTTGAATTGAATGACGGCGATACGACGGCTGTTGATGGCGTTGCAGTGGAAGACCAAACGGTGACGATCACGCAAGCTGGTACTTATGTCGTCAGCGGTTCCTTAAGTAATGGTCAACTGGTTGTCAACGTCAATAAAGAAGAAAAAGTCCATCTGATCTTTGCGGGTGTCACGATCACCAATGAAGACGGGGCGGCAGTCGTCATCGAACAAGCAGAAAAAGTCATCACGACCTTAGCCAGTGATACGACAAATACTCTGATAGATGGCAGCAGCTACACCTTGGCGGAAGGTGAGACGGAACCAGATGCCGCTTTTTATAGTAAAGAAGATTTGTCCATCAACGGTGATGGAACGTTGGTTATCACAGGAAATTACAGCAACGGGCTGCGCAGCAAAGATGATTTGGTTTTAGCTGGTGGCACGATTGAGATCACAGCGAAAAACAATGCCATCAAAGGAAAAGATTCCGTGTCGATCTTGGCAGGGAACTACACACTGAACACCACTGAAGGAGATGGCATCCAAGCGAATAATTCGGAAGATGCGGAAAAAGGCTACGTTGCGATCGATGGCGGTACCTTTACGATCCAAAGTGGTCGTGACGGCATCCAAGCAGAAACGAATTTGAGCATCCAATCAGCCGATCTCACGATCAAAACGGCTGACGGGGCACAAAGCCAGTCGCTAGTGACGGATGAAAGCTACAAAGGATTGAAAGCTGGCGGTGTGATGACCATCAGCAGCGGTACCTTTGCGATCGATAGTGCAGATGATAGCCTGCATGCCAACGATACGATCAACATCACAGGTGGTACGATCACTGCCAGCAGTGGTGACGACGGCATACATGCGGACAATGAATTGACGATCTCCGATGGGACGATTGCTATCGAAGAATCCTATGAAGGACTAGAAGCAAGTGTGATCACGATTGCTGGTGGCACGACACACGTCGTGGCTAGCGATGACGGGATTAATGCCGGTGGTGGCAGTGATACGGAGGAAACCACTGGCCAATTTGGGCAAGACAGCTTTGGTGGCGGTCCTGGCGGTGGCGATACCGCAGATGACAGCAAACAAATCATAATCACTGGCGGGACGTTGGTGGTCGATGCCGAAGGGGATGGATTAGACAGTAACGGCAATGTCACCATGAGTGATGGGGTCGTCATCGTAAATGGTCCAACGACCGGTGGCAATGGCGCTTTGGATTATAACGGGACGTTTGAAATCACTGGCGGTGTCTTGTTGGCTGCTGGTACGACCGATATGGCCATGAATGTCAGTGGAGGAAGTCAACAGTCGATCGGGATCAGTTTCGATCAAACCCAAGCAGCAGAGACCCTTGTGACCTTAAAGGATAGTCAAGGACAGACGATCTTGTCCTATGCACCAAGTAAAAGCTACCAACATGTGGTTCTTTCTAGCCCAGATTTGACGGATAGCAGCTATACATTGGTCAGTGGGGGAACGAATGATGCGCAAGCTGTTTCTGGTTATTATGCTGGTGGGACCCTTAGTGATGGGACGGAATTAGGAACGTTGCCCGTCACGGAAACGATCGCTAACTTGACCCAATCAGGAGCGACAGCGACAACCAATCAAATGGGCGGCGGCTTTGGCCGTTAGTTGAAGGTTCATCGATCATTCCCTGGGGGTCATCAATAAAACGTGCAGATCGCAGAAGACAGCTGCGGTCTGTTCCAACGTTTTGAAAAATCAGGGGAAGATTTAAGTTCAATTTAAGCTAAGGTTCTTATAGTCGAAATACAATAATTTGCCATTCAGGAGGAACAAAGATGAATTTTTTGAAACGAGGTCTCCAAAGTTTATGGGCGAAAAAAGGCCGGAGCCTGTTGCTGATCGCCGTATTTTCTGCAATCTTGATTTTTGTATTGGCGGGTCTGACGATTCGCAGTGCGGCACTAGTAGCGACTGAAAATGCCCAGAAAAGTGTTGGCGCAACTGTGACGTTGCAAGCAAACCGCGAGCAGGCTTTTCAGCAAAGGAGCTCTTCTTCTGACAGCGATGACCAAAGCACCCGACCAGATCCAGGGAGTTTTCAATCGACACCAGTAGCGATTACTGATGCCCAAGCGATCGCCGATTTAGACGGGGTTGCTTCATATAGTTTTGAAGTCAGTACCTCGGCTGATGCCGTCAGCGGGATCGAACCGATCTCTAGCAGTGACTCCTCGACAGAGTCAGAAGCAACCGATAGCAGCGAGTCGGGGCAAATGGGCGGTATGCCAGGAGGTATGCCTGGTGGGAGTATGAGTACAGGTGATTTCCAAATCACTGGCGTATCAACCAGTGCGGCGTATACGACTTTTTCGGAAGGAACAGCGACGATCACGGATGGAGAAGGAATTACTTCTGAGGACGAAGGCACAAACCAAGTCTTGATTGAATCCTCACTAGCTGAAGCGAATGATTTAGCGGTCGGAGATACGTTTTCAATCACTGATGCAGAGGACAATGAAGTAGAAGTGATGGTCAAAGGAATCTATGAAACGAGTGAAGTTGGCAACAGCATGAGCCAAATGTTTAACTTTCTCAACCCAGCCAACACGATCACTGCCTCTTATACCCTTGCCAATACGTTGAGCGGCAATGAGGACACCATTGATTCAGCAACCTATACCTTGAGTGATCCGTCTGCGATGACAGCATTCGTGGAAGAAGCGGAAGGGTTGATCGATACAGAAACCTACAGCATTCAAACCAACGATCAAATGTATCAGTCGATGCTGACACCATTGAATAATGTCGCTAGCTTTGCAAAAAATATTATTGTGTTAGTTGCTGCTGCCGGTATCATTATTTTGACGTTGATCGTGATGATGTCGATTCGGGAACGTCGCTATGAGATTGGTGTATTGCTCTCTTTAGGCGAGTCACGGGCTAAAGTGATCCTACAGTTTTTCACAGAGATTTTTGTCTGTATGGTGTTTGCTTTAGGGATCGCGGCCGCTAGCGGCAATCTTGTCGGTAATGCCGTCGGAGAGCAATTATTGGCACAACAAACAGAGACAACGACTGATCAAGCAGCCACTGAAAACGCTGGTCCTGGAGGCGGGGAGATGCCGCAAATGGGCGGAAATCGTGGTGGTTCTTTCCCATCCTTCACCCAATCAGCAGAAGTGGAGTCCTTGGAGATCACCGTTTCCCCTCAACAAATTGGTTTATTGGCATTACTCGGTCTAGGGATCAGTTTTGGCTCGATCTTACTCTCTTCCGCGGGCATTTTGCGGTTGAATCCGAAAAAAATCTTGGTTTCTTAGGAGGAACGACATGACATTACGAACAGAACAATTAGGATATTGGTATCAAAGCGAAGCAGAAGCGCTGTTTCGTGACGTTGATTTGACCTTTGAACCTGGCAAGATGTATGCGATCTTAGGTTCCAGCGGATCGGGGAAAACAACTTTCCTGTCACTGATCACGGGCCTAGATACACCGAAAGAAGGAAAGATTTTCTACAATGAAGAAACGTTAGCAAAAATCGGATTGCGAGAATACCGCCGCAAAGATGTTTCCATCGTGTTCCAAGCGTATAATCTATTGCCTTATATGTCGGCACTGGACAATGTGATCACAGCCATGGCGATCGCGAAGTCGCAGCAAGCCGATAAAAAGGCCTATGCTTTAGCCAACTTAGCCAAAGTTGGCATCACGGAAGAGCTGGCACTGAAAAAAGTGACCCAATTATCGGGTGGGCAACAGCAGCGGGTCGCTATCGTTCGCGCGTTGTGCTGTGAACATGAGCTGATCGTAGCCGATGAACCGACTGGAAATTTGGATGAAACGACATCTAAAGAAATCGTCAAACTGTTTCAAGAAATTGCCCATGAGCAAAAAAAATGTATCATCTTAGTGACCCATGAACAAGAGGTAGCAAAGGCTTGCGATGTCGTTTATGAGCTAAAAGAACGAGCATTTTCTAGAATTGAAGGATAAGCTTTACTTATGGCAACTGCTAGTTAGTGAGACAAAGATCGTCATTCTTATCCCCTCATTGAGCAATACTGAAATGAAAATACTGCAAAGTCTGCTTGCATCTTCTAGGTGCTCCTCTTACAATAGAAGTAATTGTAAACGAAGAAATTTGTGAGAGGAGCAAGCAGATGCGGCTTTTTATTGACGGCGACGGTTCGCCGGTGAAAAATGAAGTGATCGAGCTGGCTCAGCAGTATCAGCTGCCGGTAGTAATCGTGACCAGTGTCGATCATTATACGACCAAAGACTATCCCGCCCACGTTCACTTTGTCTATGTCGACAAAGGCTCGGATCGCGCGGATTATGAAATCGTGAAGGAAATAGAACCCGGCGATTTTCTCGTCACCCAAGATTATGGCTTAGCTTCGTTAGTCTTGCCCAAAAAAGCACGAGTTTTTCACCATAACGGTATAGAGTATTTGCCAGAAACGATCGATTTTTTATTAGGTCAACGCTACTTAGGTGCGCAGATGCGTAAAGCAGGCAAGCGCACAAAAGGACCGAAGCCCTTTACGAAAGAGGATCGGGAAGCCTTCAAACGAATCTTTGAAAACGAATTGCGACAGATCCTTGCAAAATAAGCACCCTCAAGACCCAGCTTCTGCATGAACCACGGGAATTGAAGGTGCTTATTTATTTCTTGCGAAAACGATCATAGAAGTATTTGCTGACTAAAGCCACGATCGCGAAAAATGCTAAGGTATATCCGAAGATCCCCATCTGATGGACGAAGGCTCCTTGTTGCGGGCTGGCGACCACCAATAAGGAAGAGCCAAGGATGACCGCAGCTAGAATAATACCGATCACCAGTCGATTGACCATCTGATCAAAGCGATCCAATAGCTGTTTTTGTTCGCGGATCTCTAAATTTAACCGGTGTTTACCAGTGGCAAAAGTGTCTAAGACAGCCAAGGTCCGATCAGGAAGATGGCTAAGTGCCCGCAAGCTTTTTGCGGTTGCCAAGGCGCTTTTTTTCACCTCGTCTTCAATACTCAGCTGCTGTAAGAAATATTTTTGTGCAAAAGGCTGAGTGACTTCCATCATTGATAATTCGGGGTCTAAGGCTTTGATCACACCTTCCAAGGTGCCAAAAGCCTTAATCAGCAAGGTGATGTCTCGATGCATCTGCAGTTGGTTATCATGGCAGATTGTGATGACTTCCCCCATCACTTTTTGCAAGTCGATATCCTTTAGCGGCATATTATAGTAGTTTTCAACAAATTTTTGAAGATCCTGATAGAAGGCGACTTCATCAAAGGAACTGCCGCTGCTGTTGCACAAACGCAAGACAGCTTTGCCGACTTCTTGGGTGTCTTGGGTATACAAAGCAATCAATGCATCAGCTAAGCGACTGCGTAATGACTGATCCAAGTGTCCCATCATCCCAAAATCTAAGAAAATCACTTGGTAAGGCGGCATAACCGCTTCTTCTTGCCATTTCAATGAATAATCAACACCGCCGAGGACACCGACGCGCTGTTTGACTTGGAATGGTTTTGGTCGATTGGCTTGATCTGTGAAGACATGTAAAAAAAGATTGCCAGGATGCGGATCAGCGTGAAAGAAGCCATCTTCAAAGACTTGCTTCATAAAGTTTTCGACTAATAGCGTTCCCACTTGTTTTTTCACTGCTTTCACGGACTGATTGTCATAAACGATATCTTGATTGCTGCGGGTCAGCAAGCAGTTCAAACTTTCACCGGCCATGTAATCCATGACTAATACTTTTTGGGTGCACCATTCGGGATAAACTTTTGGCAATGCCAATTGCGGGTTTTGGTGATTGTTTCGGTAGAATTCCTGCGCATTTTTCATCTCTTGCAAAAAATTCGTTTCATTGGCAAGGGATCGTCTGACTTCGCTTAACACGCTTTTTAAATCCACCACATTGGCTTCTGGAATTGCACGAACTAACGGTAGAGCCTTTTCAAAAAGATCGAGATCTACTTGAATCGCCGCAATGATTCCCGGATGCTGCACTTTGACGATCACTTCTTTGCCGCTGATCAAGTTTGCTCGGTGGGCTTGTCCGATGGAAGCTGAGGCGACTGGGATTTCATCAAAAGCGGAAAAAACTTCCGTTAGTGGCTGCTGTAGTTCTGCTTCCAGCAGTGCTTTGACCTTGGGAAATGGATCGCTTTTGACATTGTCTTGTAACTGCTTGAAGGCATCAACGAAAGTGCTGGAAAGCAGGTCATTGCGGACCGAAAGCATCTGCCCGATTTTGATAAATGTTGGTCCTAATTCTTCAAACGCTTGACGCACCATTTCGGGATGCTGCTGTTTGCTGATATTTTGAACGACTTTGTATTTCAAAAAGACTTGAAGGATTTGTTTTAATCGTCCTTTTCTAGAAGGAGCAGTTTGTTCTGTCATAGGTCCCACCTCTTTAAACGTGCCGTGATATATTCATAGTACTGACAAAATGAAAAACATTCAACTAACGACTGTGTAAGCTTAAAGAAATTTCTGCAAGATTTAATGCCGGTTGGTCGATTTTGTGCTAAAATGTGGAAGACTTAGTTTGGTAGAATCAATGAATACAGGAGGAAATTCTTTTGAAAATCATTTTATTATACGGGGGACGCAGTGCAGAGCATGAGGTATCACTGTTATCCGCTTTTTCAGTTGTTAATGCTGTATATTATAATTACTACCAAGTTCAATTAGTAATGATCACTAAAGAAGGACGCTGGTTAAAAGGCCCATTATTGTCTGAGGCGCCAACGTCACCAGATACTTTGGCATTGACCAACGAAGAGACCAAAGGGGAAGAAATTTCACCTGGGGCAATCTATGAAAAAGACGCGATCGTCTTTCCATTGCTCCATGGACCAAACGGCGAAGACGGCACGATCCAAGGGTTTTTAGAAACCATCGGAATGCCTTATGTCGGTGCTGGTGTCTTGACTAGTGCCTGTGGGATGGACAAAATCATGACCAAGTACATCTTGCAAGCTGCGGGAATTCCGCAAGTTCCGTATGTACCAGTCTTGAAAAATGCGTGGAAAGAAAATCCGAAAAAGATTTTCGATCAATGCGAAGGCAGTCTACTTTATCCGATGTTTGTCAAACCAGCCAACATGGGATCAAGTGTCGGTATCTCGAAAGCCGAGAACCGCGAAGAACTGCAAAATGCGTTGCAAGAAGCGTATCGCTACGATACCCGAGCGATCGTTGAACAAGGAATCGAAGCCCGTGAGATCGAAGTCGCTGTTCTTGGAAACGAAGACGTGCGGACCACCATGCCGGGAGAAATCGTAAAAGATGTTGCGTTTTATGATTACAATTCCAAATACATTGACAACCGAATCGAGATGCAGATTCCTGCGCAAATTCCCGAAGAAACACAAGCCAAAGCCCAAGAGTTTGCGAAAAAAGCCTATACGATGTTAGGCGGCAGTGGATTGAGCCGTTGTGATTTCTTTTTGACCAATAAAAACGAGCTCTTTTTAAATGAGCTAAACACGATGCCGGGATTCACTGAATTCAGCATGTACCCATTGCTATGGGAAAAGACCGGATTGCCGTATGGTGATTTGATTGAAGAATTGATCCAATTAGGGATGAATCGTTTCAACCAAAGACGTTCTTTCTTGACGAATGTGGAAGAAGCAGAAGTTGAAGCAGAGAATGAAAAAGAAGCAGAATAAATAGCAGGAAGAAAGCCAGCTCAACTCAAGGAAAATACTTGAAGCGATCTTGTGCTTTCTTTTTTTGTAAAAAAGGAGCGAAACTGATGAATTTTACTGTAAAAGAAGCCGCTGCCGTATTTGGTCAGCCAATTGAAAATGAGACACCACTTGCCTCTGTGGAGTTTGACAGCCGTCTAATCAAAGAAAACAGTCTTTTTGTTCCCTTGGCGGGGACTCGGGATGGACATGAATTTGCCCAACAAGCCAAAGACAATGGTGCGATCGCGACATTGTGGAGTCATCCCACCATCCAACCACCGCAAGGCATCCTTGTGATACCCGTCAAGGATACTGTCAAAGCGTTCCAACAGTTAGCACGAGCCTACAAAGAAAAACTTGCGCCAAAAATCATCGCTATTACCGGAAGTAATGGGAAAACAACCACAAAAGATATGGTAGACGCGGTTATGGCACAAAAATACCAGACCTACAAAACTCAAGGTAACCATAACAATGAACTAGGCGTGCCTTTGACTATCTTGCATGCACCAGAAGATACGCAAGTGTTGATTTTAGAAATGGGAATGGACCATGCAGGAGAGATCGAAGTCCTTTCGCGCTTAGCAGAACCTGATGCAGCGGCGATCACTTTGATTGGCGAAGCCCACATTGAAAACTTAGGGTCCAGAGAAGGGATCGCCAAAGCCAAAATGGAGATCACCGCAGGATTGAAAAAAGACGGCTTCTTTATGATGCCGGCGGATGAACCATTGTTAGACCCCTTTGTTCCTAACTTGACGCAGCCCATTGAAACTTTTGGCTTAACAGAGGGAGATCTGCAAGGAGACATCGTAGAGGAATCGCAAGATCAAACGATTTTTACGGTAGCAGGTAAGACTTTTACCTTACCGGTATTAGGCGGTTATAATGTCAAAAATGCCTTGATCGCGATTGGTTTAGGACGTCATTTTGGTGTATCAAATGAAGCCATCAAGGAGGGCTTGGCGCATTTTCAATTAACGAAAAATCGGACCCAATGGGTGACTGCCGGTAATGGAGCAGCGATTTTGAGCGATATTTACAATGCCAATCCGACTGCCATGGGTCTCGTATTGGATAGTTTCCGCAAATTGCCGTTAGAAGGAAGACGGATCGCCGTATTGGCAGATATGCTTGAATTAGGACCAGATTCTGCACAAATGCACGAGCAGATGGCCGCACATTTAGATGACTCGTTCCAACTAGTTTTTCTTTATGGCAAAGAAATGCAAGCATTGCAAAAACGACTAGCTCAGTCACCACTTGCTGACAAGGTGCGCTATTTTGCGACAGATGAAAAACCACAACTGATCGCCTCCTTAAAGGAAACTTTAGAACCTTCCGACAGCTTGGTAATCAAAGGGAGCAATGGCATGGGCTTGAGCGAAGTCGTTGATGCACTAAAAGGAATGTAAAGCGGAGTTGAAATCTTGCTGAAACTTTCAAAACGTGTTATACTTATCTAACGCCGAAAGATGAAGCACAGAATGATTACTGTAAAAAACATTGACGTTTTGAGATAAAATGATGGCTGAGACAAACAACACTTGTTTTAGCCTTTTATAATGCCTTCGTGAAGCGGTTTTTCGGTACCGAGAGAAAGATAAGAGTAAATGGGACTACTCTTGTGTTTCTGAAGAACTAACCTACGCTTCGATGATAGAAAAACAGGCATCGAAAAGATGACCAGCCTAGGAGGATCCATTTGAAATTTAAAGATCTAGAATTATCCAACGAATTATTGACTTCTGTTGAGCGTGCCGGCTTTGAAGAAGCAACACCCATCCAAGAAGCAACGATTCCATTAGCCTTAGCAGGCAAAGACGTGATCGGTCAAGCACAGACCGGTACTGGTAAAACCGCCGCATTTGGTTTGCCAATGTTAGAAAAAATCGACCCAGCGAACCATCAACTACAAGGATTAGTGATTGCCCCAACCCGTGAATTAGCGATCCAAACCCAAGAAGAATTGTATCGTCTTGGTAAAGACAAAAAAATTCGCGTTCAAGCAGTTTACGGTGGAGCCGATATCGGCCGTCAAATCCGTCAATTAAAAGATCGTCCCCATATCGTAGTTGGTACGCCAGGACGTATGTTAGACCATATCAACCGCCACACCTTAAAATTAGGTACGGTTGAAACGCTTGTATTAGATGAAGCAGACGAAATGTTGAACATGGGCTTCTTGGAAGATATTGAAAAAATCATCAGCCAAGTGCCAGATGTTCGTCAAACGTTGCTATTTTCAGCAACAATGCCGCCAGCAATCAAAAATATCGGCGTGAAATTCATGAAAGAGCCTGAACATGTTCAAATCAAAGCCAAAGAAATGACCGCTGATTTGATTGATCAATATTATGTTCGCTCAAAAGATTATGAAAAATTCGATGTCATGACTCGTTTGTTGGATGTGCAATCACCAGAATTGACGATCGTTTTCGGTCGTACGAAACGTCGTGTTGATGAATTGGCACGTGGTTTAGAAGCTCGTGGCTACAAAGCTGAAGGCATTCATGGGGACCTTTCTCAACAAAAACGGATGAGCGTTTTACGTTCATTTAAGAGTGGTCAATTAGATATCTTAGTTGCCACAGACGTAGCAGCTCGCGGATTAGATATTTCTGGTGTTACACACGTTTACAACTACGATATCCCTCAAGATCCTGAAAGCTATGTTCACCGGATCGGACGTACAGGTCGTGCCGGAAAAGGCGGAATGTCAGTGACTTTCGTTACACCAAACGAAATGAGCTACTTGCATGTCATTGAAAACTTAACGAAAAAACGGATGACACCAATGCGCCCACCAACCGAAAAAGAAGCTTTTAAAGGTCAATTAGGTGCCGCAATCGAATCTGTTGAAACAAAATTGGATGAAAATGGTTTGGATAAATACTTGCAAGCAGCCGACGATCTTTTGGAACGTTATTCTGCACAAGATTTAGCAGCACTGCTTCTAAAAACAATGGCGAAAGATCCAGCTGATTTAGAACCAGTCAAAATTACACCAGAACGCCCATTACCTCAAGGAAAAAAATCATTCAATAAAAACGGACGTCGCAGCAATAACAGCAATGGCGGCAATCGTAACCGCAAAGAAAACGGTGGGAACCGTGGCGGCGGCAACGGCAATAAAGCCCGTGGTAACTATTCAAAAGATGGTGCCCGTAAAAACAATCGCCGTAGCAACGACAAAAAACGCGGTTTCGTTATCAGAAATAACCAAGACTAATTGAGTTTGTGGACCTTGTAAGGAAACTTGCAAGGTCTTTTTTATATAAAAAACAAATACGAGTGATTGAAAATCTTAATCTCCGTATAAACTCGTCAGATTTGAATGGTAATTCGCCATTTTTTTGGTAGAATGGTAACTAGCTAAACAAGGGCCAATTCCAATTTGGAAACCCCTATCTTAAGTAAAGGTAGCGAGAAGAATGATTAAAGGAATCGGGATCGATGCAGTCGAGCTGCCTCGAATGAAAGAATTAATTGAAAAAAAACCTCAGTTTATAACGCGTATTTTAACGGAGAAGGAAGCAAAATTATTTGCCCGTTTGCCCCTGAAACGTCAGGTAGAGTTCCTCGGGGGGCGCTATGCCTGCAAAGAAGCGTTCTCGAAAGCTTGGGGGACGGGGATCGGCAAAGTTTCTTTTCATGATATTGAAGTCTTGACCAATGAATTCGGTGCACCGATCGTTACCAAAGCACCGCACCCTTTAGAAAAAACGTTTGTCAGTATCACCCATACAAATGATACTGCCTTTGCACAAATTATCTTAGAATTATCGGATAGTGAGTAACCTGAGTGGAAGTCGTCACTTGGTGAAAAAACTACGATACTTTATGGACGAACAGCCGACTACATAAAACCAACTTAATTTGTTTGTCTGATCAAGCATTAGTAGAAAGAAGGAACTGGAAATGGTGGTTGCTTACCATAGACCAACGAAAGCGATTATTGATACGACCGCGATTACTGAAAACATCAAAAATGAGATTGCTCACTTACCAAGCGAGACGTTTCTTTTTGCGGTGGTAAAAGCCAATGGGTACGGACACGGAGCGGTACAAACTGCTCAAGCAGCCAAAGAAGGCGGTGCAGCCGGTTTTTGCGTTGCGACGATCGATGAGGCGATCGAATTGCGAGAAGCAGGAATCACTGACCCGCTGCTGATTTTAGGGGTTGTGAACGTGCAAGATATTCCCTTACTTGCAGAATACGATTTTTCTTTTCCAGTCGCTTCGATGGACTGGTTGGTAGAAGCCGGTACTTATTTGGAGGAGAATCCTGTAAAGACACCGCTTAAAGTACATGTCAAAGTGGATACCGGCATGGGGAGAATCGGTTTTTTGACCCCAGAAGAAGTGCTTCAAGCCGTTCTTTGGTTGGAAACTCATCCCACATTTGATTGGGAAGGAATCTTTACCCATTTCTCCACAGCCGATCAAGCTGATACAACTTATTGGGAAACACAGCACCAGCGGTTTAAAGAAGTCTTAACTGTTTTGCCTTATTTGCCGACATATATACATACAGGCAATAGCGCGACCTCCTTGTGGCACAAAGAGGCCGTTGGGAATATGGTCCGTTTTGGGATCGCGATGTATGGATTGAATCCGTCAGGTCATGCATTGAAGGAACCATTTTCCTTAAAACCAGCCCTTTCACTTGTTTCTGAACTGATCCAAGTGAAATTACTTGAAAAAGGAGCGGGGATTGGCTATGGTGAGACATATATCACGCCCCGTCAGGAATGGATCGGCACTGTGCCTATCGGTTATGCGGATGGCTGGTTACGAAAAATGCAAGGCTTCTCACTCTTAGTAGAAGGCGAACCTTGTGAAATCGTCGGTCGGGTGTGTATGGATCAACTGATGATTCGTTTGCCGCGAGCCTTTGCTGTCGGTACAACGGTCACGTTGATTGGTGAGAATCATGGGAAACGAATTACGATGCAGGATGTTGCAGACCAGTTAGAAACGATTCACTATGAAGTAGCGTGCACCCTCTCAGCAAGGGTTCCGCGAGAATATAAAAGTTAGGGTGGTCCTATGGTAAAAAGGGGAGATATTTATTTTGCCGATCTTTCACCAGTCG
The DNA here is from genome assembly GCF_050547255.1 of Enterococcus sp. AZ079. NCBI lineage: Bacteria > Bacillati > Bacillota > Bacilli > Lactobacillales > Enterococcaceae > Enterococcus > Enterococcus sp. AZ079. The sequence continues at coordinate 331,963 of NZ_CP172955.1, forward strand.
TTGGATCGGAGCAAGGCGGAATACGACCGGTCTTGATCATTCAAAATGACTTGGGCAATCACTTCAGTCCCACCGTGATCATTGCGGCGATCACGGCAAAAATGGCGAAGCCGAAATTACCAACCCACATTGGAATTTCCGCTTCTTGCACAGGGATTGGCAAAGACTCCGTCATTTTGATGGAACAGATCCGCACGATCGACAAAAGTCGGTTGAAAGAAAAAGTTTGTCATTTAGACGATAAAGTGATGTGTGAAGTCGATGCTGCTTTGATGATCAGTATTGGTGTGGAGCCGACCTTTGCTACATCAACGATCGAGGTGTAAAACAAGCAATGGGGTATGTAGTATTAATAGTAGTTGTCATTTTATTGATTCTCTTTACTTATAAACATATTCGCCGTTTTCTTTCAGAAACCAAAAAGCGCAACGAAACCATGGAACAAGGGTATTACCTTGTCAGTCATACATATGAAGAGAAACGGGAACAGACCCATTATTACGGCGTTTTTCAACAAGGAGACAAAGAACTGATATTAGAAATGTCACTCCATCTTTATTTACAGCTACAGCCACCGCAACGAGGGATGTTGACCGCCAAAGAAGGCCAAGTCCTTTCTTTTGAAGGGTGATCATGTGAAGAAAGCAATGCCCATGAGAGAGTATCTCTTCAAGGAAAAGCAAACAAGCAGGAAAGAGCTGCTCCATTTATTTCACAGGAGTTGGTTCATTCGCTGCTTGTTTTTTATGACTAAAATGTTTGTGAGAGCTATTTCAAGTAAGATGGCGTGATGGATGGGAACATTGAGCGTCGAAAAAAATGATCAACCAGCGCAGTAGAGCAACGGTTTCGCTTTGACAAACAACCAAGGTACGGTTGCTTTTCACAAAGAATTCAGTTATAGTATGTAGCGACTAGTTTGAAAAGAGGGAAAAAAGTGAACCCATCGATTTATGGACTTACCAAATCAGATCTATCTTTGTGGATAACTGAACAAAACGAAAAGGAATTTCGAGCCAACCAAGTGTGGGAGTGGCTCTATGAAAAACGAGTAACCAGCTTTGAAGAAATGACCAATTTACCGAAACCTTTGATTGAGAAACTGACGGCAGCCTTTGTGATCAATCCCCTGAAGCAGATGGTGGTACAAGAAGCCAGTGATGGGACCGTCAAGTATTTATTTCAATTGCCCGACAATCACATGATTGAAACGGTCTTGATGCGTCAAGAGTATGGCATGTCGGTTTGTGTGACAACCCAAGTCGGTTGCAACATCGGCTGTACCTTTTGTGCCAGTGGGTTATTAAAGAAACAGCGGGATTTAACGGCAGGCGAGATCGTGGCTCAAATCATGTTAGTACAACACTATTTTGATGAACGCAACGAGGGAGAACGGGTCTCTCACGTAGTCGTCATGGGGATCGGCGAACCCTTTGATAACTATGACAATGTGATGCATTTCTTGCAGATCATTAACGACCCAAAGGGTTTAGCGATCGGTGCGCGGCATATTACCGTGTCAACCAGCGGCTTAGCGCATAAAATCAAAGAGTTTGCGGAGAACGGCTTGCAAGTGAACCTAGCGATTTCGCTGCATGCCCCAAATAACGAAGTCAGAACCTCCATGATGCGGATCAATCGGAGCTTCCCGATTGAAAAACTGATGGCAGCGGTCGATTATTATTTAGAAAAAACCAATCGTCGCATCACGTTTGAGTATATCATGCTGGATCATGTCAACGACCGACCGGAACATGCCCGTCAGTTGGCAGCATTATTGAAGGATAAAAAGAAATTGTCTTACGTCAACTTGATTCCTTATAACCCAGTGAGTGAGCATGACCAATATGCTCGAAGTAAAAAAGCCGATGTGTTAGCTTTTTATGACATTTTAAAGAAAAACGGCATCAACTGTGTGATTCGTAAAGAACATGGGACAGATATCGACGCAGCATGCGGACAGCTGCGAAGCAAACAAATGAAAAAAGAAGCTTCTGCTTCTTAAACACAAAAAACCAAAAGAAGGACTGCACAAGCGCAGTTCTTCTTTTGGTTTTTTATTATCTAAGCAATTAAAAAACGCCTTAAAGAAAGCGTATTCCTGTAAAGAAAATTCAAAAAACATTGTTTTACAAGAAAAAAATAGATTATACTAAAAGCTGGTATTCATTAAAAATAACTTACTGTGAAAGGATGATTTGATGGAATGGATTAAATTAATTGGTATTCTAGTTATTTTAGTCGGCTTTTTGCTGAAGCTAGATACTATTGCTGTCGTAATCGTTGCTGGTTTTGTCACCGCGCTTGTGTCGGGGATTTCTGTTGTTGATTTTTTAACAATGTTAGGAGAAGCGTTTGTCAATAATCGACTCGTTACACTGTTCTTACTGACACTACCGATGGTCGGCTTGTCAGAACGTTTTGGCTTGAAGCAGCAAGCAGTCATATTGATTGAAAAGATCAAAGGCTTAACACCAGGGAAGTTCTTAAGCTTGTACTTGTTTATTCGAGAACTTGCTGGCTTTTTCTCTATTCGGATCCAAGGACATACACAATTTATCCGCCCGATCGTTAACCCGATGGCGCAAGCTGCTGGGGAAAACAAATTTGGGGAACTGGATGAAAAAGATCAGGAAAAAATCAAAGCTCGGGCTGCCGCTAACGAAAACTTCGGGAATTTCTTTGCGCAAAATACCTTTGTGGCTGCTTCTGGTGTGCTATTGATCGTAGGAACATTGCAATCTCTTGGCTACGATGTGGCAGCTAGTTCGATCGCGCAAGCCTCATTGCCGATCGCATTGATCGTCTTAGTCATTGCTACATTGTCGAACTTGCTCTTTGATCGTAAATTAGCAAAAAAATATGGCAAGAAGGAGGACAAATAGATGGAAGGAATCGTTAACGGATTACTGGAATTCTTTTATATCTTGATCGGATTGCTGTCGATCATGACGGCTGTACGGGTTTTTCGTGAAGCGGATCATCCCACCCGATTAGGCACCTCTGCTTTTTGGTTACTGCTAGGGATCGTCTTTGCTTTCGGGAATTTCTTGCCGTATCTTGTGGACGGTATTTTGATCGTTTTGATGGGCTGTTTGACCTTCTTCAAACAAGTGCAGATTGGTAAAATCGTGGACGTGGATGATGAAAAAGCAGAAGCATCGGCTAAACGGATCGGTAGTACGATCTTCGTGCCATGTATCAGCTTAGCATTGATCGCTGTGGTGATTTCTTATACACCATTAGGAGGCCAAGTTGGAATCGGGATCGCATCGATCTTAGCGCTCTTGTTGGCAGTCGTGTTGACTTCCGCTAAACCGAAAACAGTGCTGGACGATTCCGACCGGATGCTTCGTCAAGTCGGAACTGCCGGTATCTTGCCGCAGTTATTAGCAGCACTAGGTGTCATTTTTAACGCTGCTGGTGTCGGTGATGTGATTTCTCAAGGAATCTCTGGTGTCGTGCCAGAAGGCAATCGTTTTATCGGTGTCGTGGCTTACTGTTTAGGAATGATGATCTTTACTATGATCATGGGAAATGGCTTTGCGGCATTTACCGTTATTACCGCAGGCATCGGTGTACCTTTTGTGATGGCTCAAGGCGGCGACCCAGTCGTTGCTGGTGCGTTGGCTATGACCGCTGGTTTTTGTGGCACATTGCTGACTCCGATGGCAGCCAATTTCAACGCACTGCCAGTGGCCTTGTTAGAGATGAAAGACCCCAATGGTGTCATTAAAGCACAAGCCCCAATTGCTTTATTATTGTTAGTGATCCACATCGCTTTAATGTACTTTTGGGCATTTTAGTGGTAAAACAAAGAGGGAAGGATGATGGAAATGAAACTACTAATTACCGGATTTGATCCATTTGGCGGAGAAGCAATCAATCCTGCCTTAGAAGCAGTGAAATTACTGCCAGATACAATTCATGGTGCACAGATCGTGAAAGCAGAGATCCCTACTGTATTTGGGAAATCAGCAGCGATCGTCGCAGAGAAAATTGAAGAGATCCACCCAGATGTCGTTTTAAACATTGGCCAAGCGGGTGGACGGTTTGCCATCTCACCAGAACGAGTGGCGATCAATGTAGATGATGCCCGGATTCCTGATAACGAAGGCAATCAACCCGTCGATGAAGCGATCCAAACAGAAGGGAAGCCTGCTTACTTCACACAACTGCCGATCAAAGCAATGGTAGAAAACATGAAAAAAGCAGGAATACCGGCAGCCGTTTCTAATACTGCTGGAACCTTCGTCTGCAACCACATCATGTATCAAGTACAATACATGATCGATACAAAATACCCTGAAATGAAGGGTGGTTTTATCCACGTGCCGTTTATTCCTCAGCAAGTCGTCGATAAAGCAGGACAGCCTGCAATGAGCATCGAAGACATCGCCAAAGGATTGACTGCAGCGGTGGAAGCCATCGTTGATTATGCCGACAAAGAAGATCTAAAAGCAATTGGCGGCGCGATCCATTAATCATTGAAGGACATCCTTTCGGGGATGAAACAAATGTCTTTAAGGCGAGAAGACCTGATCAGCAAGCATGCGATCAGGTCTTTTTTTGGTCTGTTCTGATAAAAATCATTGGCGATTTCTGTATATTTACCCTTCTATCAGACATTTCTCATTTTGACGGATCAAATGAAAAAGAAAGACAGAAAATGAATGTAAGTTACATTTAACCATGTTTTTTTATTATTTTTTTTGCTTTATTTCTTATAAATAAAAAAAGGAAAAATAGCATTTAACGAATGTTTGATGAGAGTAAGGTAAGTAAATACCAAGAAAACTTTCTGTCAGAGGTGTTTTTTATCGAAAAAAGGATTGCTTTTTTAATAATTATTAATTAAAATCTTATCTAACTTCAGAAATCGCATGATTATTCTGAAAATTAATTCAATTAAGGGGTAGGACAGGATGAAGAATAAATGGGCCTATGGTTTAGTGGCTGTGTGTGGCGTGGCGTTAGCCGGTTGTACAACGGGCGGAACAAATAGTTCAAGCAATGACACAGCAGCAAGCGGTGACAGCAGTGCAGAACAAGTGTTTAACATAGTGGTTTCACAAGAAATGCCAAGTGCGGATCTCTCATTAGCAACCGATACGATCAGCTTCAGTGCATTGAACAATGTATATGAAGGACTGTATCGTTTGGATGCTGACAGTACACCACAACCTGCTGGTGCAGCTGAAGCAGCTGAAGTTAGCGAGGATGGACTGACTTACAAGATCAAATTACGTGAAGATGCGAAATGGTCAAATGGTGACCCTGTTACAGCAGCGGATTACGTCTATGGCTGGCAACGGACAGTCAAACCTGAAACAGCATCAGAATACGCGTATCTATTTTCACCAGTTAAGAACGCAGATGCCATCACAGCAGGCGATACGGATCCATCAGAGCTAGGCATCAAAGCAGTGGGGGATTATGAATTAGAAATCACCCTAGAAAAAGCAACACCTTACTTTGACTACTTATTAGCATTCCCATCCTTCTTCCCACAAAATCAAAAAGTGGTAGAAGAAAATGGCGATCAATATGCGTCAACCAGCGACAATGCCGTTTACAATGGACCATTTGTCTTGACTGGGTTTGATGGACCAGGAACGGATACGGAATGGGCTTATGAAAAGAACGACCAATATTGGGACAAAGATACTGTTAAATTACAAACGATCAACGTAAGCGTCGTGAAGGAATCCTCAACTGCCTTGAACCTTTTCCAAGATGGTCAAGCAGATGATGTCATCCTAACAGGTGAATTAGCGCAACAAATGGCTAACGATGAAGCCTTTGTTTCTCAACCAGAAGCAACGACTTCTTACCTAGAATTGAACCAACGTGATGAAGATTCACCTTTCCGTAACGAAAACTTACGTAAAGCGATCTCTTATGCGATCGACCGTGATGCCTTAGTGACATCGATCTTAGGGGATGGTTCGATTGCTTCAACTGGGTTGGTACCAGAAGGCATGACCTTCAGCCCTGGTGATCATACAGACTTCACGGAAGCAGCTGGCAGCGTCATTGAATACAATGAAGAACAAGCCAAAGAACATTGGGAAAAAGCCAAAGAAGAATTAGGGATCGATTCATTAGAATTTGATATCTTAGCTTCTGATACAGACTCAACGAAGAAAATCATTGAGTACTTGCAAGATACGATCGAAAAAACATTGGACGGTGTGAAAGTCACGTTAAGTCCAGTACCATTCTCTGTTCGTTTGGATCGTTCAAACGCTGGTGATTTTGATACAGTAATGGGCGGTTGGGGTGCTGACTATGCCGATGCAAGTAGCTTTACAGACTTGTTTACGACAGGCAATTCATACAACCGTGGGCAATGGAGTAACGAAGAATACGATGCAGCCGTTGAAGCAGCGGGTACAACCAATGCCAATGACCCTGACAAACGTTGGGAAGATCTAGTCAATGCAGAAAAAATCATTATGAATGAACAAGGTGTCATTCCAGTTTATCAAAAAGCGGAAGCACACTTACGTGCAACAAAAGTCAAAGGTGTTGTTGCTCACGCAGCGGGCGCACAATACGACTACAAGTGGACATCAATCGAATAATCACGAGTAGTTGACTTGAAATGCCGAAGAAAAGGCTGGGACAATTTCTTGTCTCAGCCTTTTGCTTCTCATTTCAATGAGTAAAACTATAAGAATGAAATTAACTAGTAGCAATCATTAAAAAGAGCAATGAAAGGAATAACAAGAAGACACCAGGCCATAACCAAAAGGCGTAGCTCTGTTTGCCGACTTGGGATAATTTCAGATAATCTGTTTTATTTTTGGAAAAAGCTTTCTTCATGGAGTATTGAAAATGGTCAAAGAAACCAGAAGCAAATACCCATAAAAAACCGCCAATGATCAAAAAGAACAGCGCCCACAAGAAAAGGGCATCTGAAAGAGCTGCTATGGAAAATTCATTTTTTATGGCTAACCATCCGCCAGAAATTGCGAGGCATAGGAGGGGTATGAGCCCACTACTTTTTTTTATTTTCATGATCTGACTCCTTTTTAATGATTCGTACTATGTTAATTTACATAATTATTGAATAGAAGTCAAAATACTTAAGGGGGAAACTGCGTGAACAGCTTTTTGAAATATTTATTGAAACGAGTGTTCTACATGGTCTTAACATTATGGCTGATTGCCACGATCACCTTTTTCTTGATGCAATTTTTGCCAGGAACACCATATACGAATGCTGAAAAATTAAGTCCAGAACAAATTGCCTTGCTAAATGAGCAAGCAGGATTGGACAAACCGATCATTACCCAATATTGGCTTTATTTGACCAATTTACTAAAAGGTGACTTTGGAATCTCTTTCCAATTTAAAAACCAGCCAGTAGCGAATTTATTATCAGGAAGAATCGGACCTTCACTGCAACTAGGGCTACAAGCGATCATCTTTGGTACGTTCTTTGGGATCATTTTAGGAACGATCTCTGCGATGAAACAAAATACTTGGATCGATACAACGTCTACCTTAGTGGCGATCTTAGGACGTTCGATCCCTAACTTTGTCTTTGCCGTGTTGCTGCAATACATTTTTGCCATCAAACTAGGGATCTTACCGATTGCTAAGTGGGAGACTTTTGCCAGCACGATCCTACCGACCGTCGCCTTGGCGATGTCGCCATTAGCGGATTCCGCCAGGTTTATTCGAACCGAGATGGTGGAAGTGCTGCATAGTGATTATGTCGAGTTGGCACGAGCAAAAGGGTTGAGCCGCTGGGAAATTGCCTTCAAGCATGGTTTGCGGAATAGTTTGATTCCGTTATTGACGCTGTTAGGACCGCTAGCTGTCGGTTTGATGACGGGTTCTCTTGTCGTAGAAAATATTTTTGCGATCCCAGGTATCGGTGAACAGTTCGTAAAATCAATCATGACCAATGACTATCCAACGATCATGGCGGTAACAATTCTTTATTCCGCGATGTTGGTCTTTGTTATTCTTGTTGTTGATATTTTATATGGAATCGTTGATCCGCGGATCCGAGTTTCAGAAGGGAGTCGTGGCTAATGGCAGAGAAACCTTACACAGCAAATGATGTTGCTGCCATCGATGCAGCCAAATTTCAACCGTTACAAAAAAATACCAATGAAGAGCGTGAAGCGATCGCAACCCCTTCATTAACGTTTTTCCAAGATTCATGGCGTCGTCTGAAAAAGAACAAAGCCGCTGTTTTCTCAATCATTTTGCTGCTGATCATTATCGCGATCTCAATCATTACGATTTTTGTCTCGCCACATGATCCAACTGCGCAAAATGTGACCTTTACAAATCTGCCGCCGAAAATTCCTGGTATCAACATCAATGGCTTAAACGGCTATGCGATGGTGGGAGGCGAGCTAGTAGATAAGTATGCAGCTGCCAATGTTCCTGACGGGACGTATTTCCTTTTAGGAACGGATGGCTTGGGTCGTGACCTACTGAGTCGTCTATTTGTAGGAACACGTATTTCCTTGTTGATCGCGTTTATCGCGGCAATGCTTGACATCATCTTTGGTGTAACCTATGGCCTGATCTCTGGTCTTTTAGGTGGACGGATCGATAATGTGATGCAACGTTTTCTAGAAATCTTATCTGGTATTCCCAACTTAGTGGTAATGATCTTGATGTTGGTGGTTTTTGAACCTGGGATCTTCTCGATCGTGGCAGCAATGGCGATCACTAACTGGATTCCAATGGCGCGGATCGTACGGGCCCAAACGATGAAACTAAAAGATCAAGAATTCGTTTTAGCCGCAACGACGCTGGGGGAAAGTCGCCTCAAGATTGCGATGAAACACGTATTACCGAATATTTCCAGCGTGATCATCGTACAAATGATGTTCAGTATCCCCTCGGCGATTTTCTTCGAGGCCTTCCTAAGCTTTATTGGGCTAGGATTAAAACCACCTTCAGCATCTTTAGGGATGTTACTAAGCGATGGCTACAAAACCTTCTTGTTCCTGCCTTACCAAATGTGGGTACCAGCTGTGACCTTGTCTGTGATTATGATTGGGTTCAACTTGCTGGCAGACGGTTTGCGTGATGCCTTTGATCCGAAAATGAAAGAGTGATTGCTATGAAAAAAGTCTTAGAAGTGAAAAACTTAGAAATTTCTTTTGACACCTTTGCTGGGAAAGTCCAAGCGATCCGCGATGTCAGTTTCGATCTATACAAAGGAGAAACCTTGGCGATCGTGGGCGAATCTGGGAGCGGCAAGTCCGTGACGACCCGCAGTATCATGGGGTTGTTAGCCAGCAATGCCAATGTCGATAATGGCCAGATCCTCTTCAATGGGACGGACATTTTGAAAAAATCCGAAAAAGAACTGCAAAAAATCCGTGGCAAGGAAATCGCCATGATTTTCCAAGATCCAATGACTTCATTGGACCCAACGATGCCGATTGGCAAGCAAGTGGCAGAATCATTGATGAAGCACAACAAAATCAGTAAAAAAGAAGGCTTGCGACAAGCGTTGGAACTATTGAACCTTGTCGGCATCCCGAATGCTGAGAAACGCTTGAAAAATTATCCGCATCAATTTTCTGGTGGTCAGCGGCAGCGGATCGTCATTGCGATCGCGTTGATCTGTTACCCGCAGATCTTGATTGCAGATGAACCAACGACTGCATTGGATGTAACGATCCAAGCACAAATCTTAGAGTTATTAAAAGATATCCAGAAGAAAATCAATTCGTCCATCGTCTTCATTACCCATGACTTAGGGGTCGTTGCCAATGTGGCGGATCGGGTGGCCGTGATGTACGGTGGGAAAATCGTCGAAGTGGGGACCGCAGAAGAGATCTTCTATAACCCACAACATCCATACACTTGGGGCTTGTTAGGTTCGATGCCGACGTTAGAAGGAACAGGCGATCGCTTGTACGCGATTCCTGGTTCACCTCCAGATTTGTTAGATCCGCCAACAGGTGATGCTTTTTATCCACGGAACGAGTTTGCCTTGCAGATCGATGCTGAACAGCAACCGCCATTCTTTGACGTCTCACCGACGCACAAAGCGGCCACTTGGCTGTTAGCGCCACAAGCACCGAAAGTGACTCCGCCGGATGAGATCTTGATTCGCTGGAAAAAATTCCAAGAAAAAAATACTCAGGCATCTGTCTAAAGGAGGAGAAACGGTTGGAAAAAGTTTTACTTGAAGTAAAGAATCTCAAACAATATTTTAACGTTGGCCGCAAAGACGAAGTCAAAGCCGTCGATGATATCTCCTTCCAAATCTATGAAGGAGAAACCTTTGGTCTAGTCGGTGAATCTGGAAGCGGAAAATCGACGACTGGACGGACGGTGATTCGCTTGAATAACCCTACCGGAGGCGAAGTTCTTTTTGATGGACAAGATGTTATGAAAATCAAAGGCAAGAAACCGCTGGCTGATTTTCGCCGGGAAGTTCAAATGGTCTTCCAAGATCCTTATGCTTCCTTGAATCCACGGATGAAAGTTCGGGACATTATTGCCGAAGGGATCGATATCAACGGATTAGCCAAAAATGAAAAAGAACGCAATGATCGGGTGGATGAACTTTTGCGAACGGTCGGACTAAACCCAAGTCACGGGACCCGTTATCCCCATGAATTTTCAGGTGGACAACGTCAGCGGATCGGGATCGCCCGCGCGTTAGCTGTCGATCCAAAATTCATCATCTGTGATGAACCGATCTCGGCATTGGATGTTTCGATCCAAGCCCAAGTCGTCAACTTGCTGCAAGATTTGCAAGAAGAACATAAATTGACGTACTTGTTTATCGCCCATGATTTATCGATGGTCAAACACATCAGCGATCGGATCGGCGTGATGCACAACGGCAAACTGCTAGAAGTAGGCACCAGCGATGAAATCTATCATTACGGGGTCCATCCGTATACTGAAAGTCTTTTATCAGCGATTCCGCTGCCAGATCCTGACCATGAGCGTCAACGCAAGCGGATCAAATACGTCAGCGAACCAAACGATAACCAAGAACGAGCAATGGAAGAGATCGCACCAGGACATTTCGTTTATGCCACGAAAAAAGAAGCCAAGATCTATCAAGAAAAGTTAGCACAAAAAAAGGGGAACTAGCGTCAAAGGTATAGGGAGTGTTAGGAGGAGATGAAACTGGGTGTTTTAAAAGCATACAAATTTCGGATCTATCCTAATGGACAGCAAAAACAGTTTTTCATCGAAACCTTCGGCTGTGTACGTTTTACGTACAATCAACTGCTGGAGGCAAAGATGGAGGAGCTGGCCAACAATGAAGCAAAGCAAGGGTTGACGCCAGCCAAACTAAAAAAGGAGTATCCTTTTTTGAAGGAGACCGATAGTTTGGCATTGGCGAATGCACAACGGAATCTGGACCGAGCGTTTCGAAATTACTTTCAAAAGCGGGCTGGCTTTCCAAAAATGAAAACCAAAAAAAGTATCTGGCAATCGTATACCACCAATAATCAGCAGCACACCATTTATTTTGAAGACGATCAAATCAAGCTGCCAAAGCTTAAAACATTGGTTCCCGTAAAAAAGCATCGGGCGATCAAAGGCAAGATCAAATCGGCAACGATCTCAGCAAAAAACAACGAAGAGTTTTACATCTCGATCCTTTGTTTGGAAGAGATCCCGCCATTGCCGAAGCAGCAAGCCTCTGTCGCTGTTGTTTATGATCCGCAGCAGTTGGTCAAAGCCAACCAGCCGATACCCATAACCTGTGAGCATGCCATCCAAACGAAGCAAAAGCTGACGCGAGCAGAACGCAAACTTCAGGTGAAAGCGACGGCGGTCAAACGGAAGAAAATCCTTTTGACCCAGGCGCGAAATTATCAGAAGCTAAAAGGAAAGGTCGCTCGCCTTTATCGTTTTCACTGCTGTCAAAAGCGGGAATTCATCGATCAAGTCAGCTACCATCTCGTAAAACAGTACGATACGATCTATTTGGAACAAATCGCAGAAGATACGGTTTTAAAAGCTGGTCATTACAGCATCAGTGATTGGCATCAATTCGTTCGCAAAATCCAGTACAAAGCGCAGTGGTACGGCAAAGAACTGCGGTTTGTCACGTTGGATACGCAGGACCAACAGAAGCTAGAACGGCTCTCAGGCGAAATGAGCAGCTGAGCCGCTTGAACTGGAAGGAACGCCAGGGATCGCCTAGGGTATAGAAAAAATCTTTCTGATTTTTGTTTCTAGGAACCACGTTCACTAATTATGATTAACCAGCAACCCCCTGCCAAACTACGGTCTGACAGGGGGTTGTATTTTTTTACATTTTGTCACCTAAAAATGCGTCATTTAAGCGATAGATCTTTGAGGGACGCCCGATGCCGACGGGCTTTTCGCCAACTTCCGTAAAATATTGGAGCATGGATTTTTTGAAGTTGGAATGATCGATCATTTTAAAATCGATCCCTAAAAACTTGGCGAATACTTTACGGGCTTCCGTGATCGTAAAGTCTTTGCCTAACACGAGCAGCACTTGTGGCTCGTGTTCCATCTTGTTGGCAACCCGTTTGAAAGCTTTGAGGATGATCGCGCTGTGGTCAAAAGCCAACGTATCTTTTCCAACAGAGGCGCCAGTCACTAGGTCAAGAATGATCTCGATCTCGCCGCTGGTCAAATAAATTTGATTGGCTTTTCTTTCTAAAGAGAACCAGCGTACTTGGTTCGCATCGTCACCGGCACTTAAGGGTTCTTCACCGATAAAAGCCAAATAGCTGACGGTTATCACCCAACCGCGAGGATCGCGATCTGGGGTGCTGAAGGTATGCAGCTGTTCGATGTTTTGCTTGGAGATGGTGACCCCGATCTCTTCTTGCGTCTCACGGATCACACTTTGCCCCGTCGATTCATTGGGATTGACGAAGCCTCCCGGCAATGCCCAAGAATTACGGAAAGGGTGGCCTTTTCTTTGGATCAGCGCAATTTTTAATTGTTCTTCTTCTTTGTTGTAACACATCAAAACCATATCGACGGTTACGGAAGGTTTCTCGTATTTCGGCTGATCTTGCGCCTGATACCATGTAAGAAACTCTGCTTCTGACGCTTCTTTTTCATAGTAGTGTTTTTCAGCTGATTTTGAGGTAAATTCTTTCATTGGTTTCTCCTGCCTTAGATAAAGTAAGTAGCTGAACGCGACGGTTTTCCTTAACGGAAAAAATAAGGAACGATCAAATTAAGGAAAAATAATGCGAGATAAAGCCAAGAAGATGGCGGGTGTTCTTTGAGTGCTGAATAGCCCCAAAGAGCGATCCAGAGCAAAAAAAGCACACGGAGGACTGCCACCGCTGTTGCAAAGAGCGCAGCATAATCATGGCTATTGAAGTACGCAAACAAAAAGGGGTAACTTGTGGTTGAAAAAAGCAAGTGTCCCACAGAAAGCACAGTTAAAAGCAAAAAATGCTGTTTGTTTTTTCGAGTCATAGCGTTCCTTTCTATAAGTGAAGTCTTCCTCATTATAGCAAAAGAAGCACCTGTTAATCAAAGACCGTCTGCAAGAAGCTTTTTCAGATCCTTTTTCTCAAAAAAAGCAATAAATGACTAGAAATGCTGCTGAAAAGGCACGAAATAGGTATACTAGAGGAAAGAAGGCGAGCCGCAGAGAATTCTTTCGAGAGGGGGAAAAGAGGTGAAGACGATCAAGTTTCTCGTTTTTCTATTACTGTTGTTGATCATTAGTGGCTGTACCGGTTTCCGTCAGCTGCAAGAGCAGCCGACGGATTTGATGGTTGGGCAAAGTGTCAATCGAAGCCCTGCCGATACGTTTATGGGGCCCCCATCCCCTCAACAAGCAACCCTTCGTCTGGAAGTGGAAACCAGCACAGCAACATCCGGACGCTTCAAACTGTACAATCATTCCGATCAGAGGGTGATCTACGACAACTATTTTGCAGTGGATGTTTTCGAGGGGGATGAATGGCGGGAGCTCCTTTTTAAAGAAGACGTGGTTTTTCAAGACATCGGTCATTATGCCTCTGCCCACAGTCAAACAACTTTACTAATCAATTGGTCGAAGTATTTTGGCACCTTGCCGAAAGGAACCTATCGCTTGATCAAAGAAGTGACGATTGAAGAAGAGGGACCACAAACGCTGATGGTAGAATCTATGATCGAATAAGCGCTAGTTGCCGCTTGTAAGACACAAAACGATCAGAAAAAAGAAGCAACTCCCTCACTAGCACCCTTTCTATCTAAGCAAGATTCTTCCCCTAGAACATTGAAGTGAACGGCTATCTGCGCTATGATAACTAGTAGAAAAGAAATGCTCAAATCTGCTGGTTTATTTGCTGCGTGTTAAGGACCAAAACGATTCCTTTGTTCCTTGTAGACCATGGAAAAAGGTCTTAGGTTATCCGCTTTTTTGATTAAAATTATAGCATTTTTGGGTTGCGAACTGTATACTACCTAAGTATACACTTTACTAGTGAAAAGGAGGACTTGCGTCCATGGCTGAAAAAGAAACATTCTATATTACGACGCCAATTTATTATCCAAGCGGCAAGCTGCATATCGGGAATTCTTACACGACGATCGCTTGTGATGCGGTAGCACGATACAAACGATTGATGGGCTTTGATGTCTTTTATTTGACGGGTGTCGATGAGCACGGTCAAAAAATCGAGAAAAAAGCAGAAGAACTTGGCGTAGATCCGCAAGAATACGTCGACAAAATGGCAGCTGACGTCAAGAAACTATGGAACACACTAGACATCAGTTACGATAAATTTATCCGCACAACGGATGATTACCATAAAAAAGCCGTTCAAAAAATCTTCCAGCAATTGCTTGATCAAGGAGATATCTATCTTGGTGAATATGAAGGGTGGTATTCCGTTTCTGATGAAGAATACTTTACTGAAACGCAATTAGCAGAAGTTTACCGAGATGAAGAAGGCAAAGTCATCGGCGGTAAAGCACCAAGCGGTCATGAGGTAGAATTGGTGAAGGAATCTTCTTATTTCTTCCGCATGAGCAAATATGCCGATCGTTTGGTTGAATACTATGATGAGCACCCAGAGTTCATTCAACCAGAATCACGTAAAAATGAAATGCTGAATAATTTCATCAAACCTGGCTTAGAAGACCTGGCTGTTTCCAGAACGACCTTTAAATGGGGTATCCCAGTCACTGCTAGTCCTGAACACGTGGTGTATGTGTGGATCGATGCGTTATCCAACTATATTACGGCATTAGGCTATGGCTCAGACGACGATTCCTTGTTCCAAAAATACTGGCCAGCTGACGTGCATATGGTTGGGAAAGAAATCGTGCGTTTCCATACGATCTATTGGCCAATCATGCTGATGGCATTAGACTTGCCATTACCGAAAAAAATCTTTGGCCATGGCTGGTTGATGATGAAAGACGGCAAGATGTCGAAATCTAAAGGCAATGTCGTTTATCCAGAAATGTTAGTGGAGCGCTACAGCTTAGATGCGTTGCGTTATTACCTCTTACGAGCGGTTCCTTTTGGCAGCGATGGTGTGTTTACACCAGAAGATTTCGTTTCTCGTTTGAACTACGATCTAGCCAATGATTTAGGAAACCTGTTGAATCGGACGATCGCTATGATCAATAAATATTGTGATGGCTTAGTGCCAGATTATGCCTCAAAAGTGACGCCTTTTGATAGCGAGCTGTCAACGACTGCTGCCAATGTTGTTGGTCGTTACCATGAAGCCATGGATAAAATGGAATTCAGTACGGCATTGTCAGAAGTATGGACGTTGATCTCCCGTGCCAACAAATACATTGACGAAACTCAACCATGGGTGTTAGCCAAAGAAGAAGAAAAGCGCGCGGAATTAAACAGTGTAATGGTTCATTTAGCGGAAAGCTTACGCATCGTTGCGATCTTATTGCAACCGGTGATGACAGAAACACCAGCCAATATTTTCCAACAATTAGGATTGGCTTCTGTTGCCATGGATCTGAAAGATTTACGCTTTGGTGAATTTCCAAGCGGCACGAAAGTCGTTGCCAAAGGCACACCGATTTTCCCTCGTTTGGAACTTGAAACAGAAGTAGCCTACATCCAAAAGAAAATGGCTGAAGGGACGCAAAGTCCAGAAGAAACAGTCAAATGGAATCCAGAAGAAACCACATTGCAATCCGAAAAAGCCGAGATCAAATACGAAGACTTCGACAAGATCGAATTAAAAGTGGCAGAAGTCGTTGACTGTCAAAAAGTCAAAGGCGCCGACAAGTTGCTGCAATTCCGCTTAGCTGCGGGAGATGATCAAGATCGTCAAATTTTATCGGGGATCGCTGAATTTTATCCAGAACCGCAAGATTTGATCGGTAAAAAAGTCGTGATCGTTGCTAACTTGAAACCGCGGAAAATGCGGGGACAAGTCAGCCAAGGAATGATCCTTTCAGCAGAAGACAATGACGGTCGTCTGCAAATCGTGGAAGCACCAAAAGGCATGCCAAACGGCTCGATCATCGCCTGATTCTTAGGAGAAATCCTTCTGCTAGTTTCAGCAAAATTAAAATTGCCAGACCTGAAAAGTTTTTGTATAATGTAGGTTATTGACATGAACATGAGGGAGTAATTGGCGGATTTTATCTGCGGCAGTATCACCATCCTGAAAGAAATTTCTGGTGCTGTCTTAAACAGTGAGACTTATGTATGCTTAGACAGTGCATACATAAGTCTATTTTTTTTCATATCATGTACAATAAAGGAAGAGTAAATATAAAAGGAGGAGAAACATGTCAGAAGAAAACAAAAAGGAACAGCTATCGCAGGCGTTTTATGCGCAAGAAGCGCAGCATGTTCTGGAAGAAATGCAAACAGATGCCAATGGATTAACGAACGATGAAGCACAAAAACGCTTATCTGAGTACGGTCCCAACGAATTAGAAGAAGGCAAAAAGAAATCGATGGTACAAAAATTCTTTGAACAATTCAAAGATTTGATGATCATTGTTTTGCTAGCGGCGGCGATTATCTCAGCAGTCGTTTCCCATGAAGTCGTGGACTCAATTATTATTTTAGCAGTTGTCATTATCAACGCGATCATGGGTGTCGTTCAAGAGGCGAAGGCGGAGCAAGCAATCGAAGCACTAAGAGAAATGTCTACACCAAATGCCAATGTGTTGCGTAATGGTCATACCGTCACCATCAAGAGCGATGAATTGGTGCCGGGGGATATTGTCCTATTAGAAGCTGGCGATGTCGTACCGGCAGATTTACGCCTTTTAGAAGCAAGTTCTTTAAAAATTGAAGAAGCTGCTTTGACCGGTGAGTCCGTACCAGTCGAAAAAGAATTGACCGTCATCGAAGGGACGGATGTCGGGATCGGCGATCGCGTCAATATGGCATATTCAAACAGTAATGTGACCTATGGCCGCGGCAAAGGGGTCGTGGTCAATACAGGGATGGGAACTGAAGTTGGGAAAATCGCTGGCATGCTGGCTAGCGCCCAAGAAACCGAAACACCGTTGAAGCGTAACTTAAATGAACTAGGAAAATTCCTGACGATCGCCATCATTATCATTGCAGTGATCATGTTCTTTGTTGGAACGATCTTTAACAATACGTCATGGGTCGACATGCTATTGACGTCGATCTCATTAGCAGTAGCGGCGATCCCAGAAGGGCTGCCAGCGATCGTAACGATCATCTTAGCCTTAGGTACGCAAGTAATGGCGAAACGAAATGCAGTGATCCGTAAATTGCCAGCGGTTGAAACCCTTGGGGCAACCGATATTATCGCTTCTGATAAAACTGGTACGTTGACGTTGAATCAAATGACCGTGGAAAAATTGTATGTCAATGACAAGCAACATGCTGCTTCAGAAGATATTCCGTTAGATAACATGGCATTAAAAGTCATGAACTTTGCCAATGATACAAAATTTGGTGAAGAAGGCAACTTGATCGGTGATCCGACCGAGACCGCATTGGTGCAATTCGGGATGGATCAAGGATTCCATGTGCGTGATCTTGTCAATCAAGAACCACGGGTAGCAGATCTGCCATTTGATTCTGACCGAAAACTTATGAGTACGATCCACCAACAAGAAGACGGTCGCTATTTAGTTGCTGTCAAAGGCGCACCAGATGTCTTGCTAGGCAGAACCTCAAAAGTATTATTGGACGGCCAAGAGCTGCCGATGACCAATGAAGAAAAAGAAAAAATCTTATTCAACAATACCGATATGGCAAAACAAGCACTGCGGGTATTGGGGATGGCCTACAAATATGTAGACCAAGTACCAGAAAACTTAGAATCAGAAATCGTCGAAAATGATTTGGTCTTTGCTGGCTTAGTCGGAATGATCGACCCAGAACGGGCAGAAGCAGCCGATGCGGTACGTTTAGCCAAAGAAGCTGGGATTCGTCCAATCATGATCACCGGAGACCACCGCGATACAGCTGAAGCCATTGCGGGACGTTTAGGGATCATCAAACCGGGCGATGATGATGCCGTCTTGACTGGCGCTGAACTCAATAAAATGAGCGAAGAAGAGTTTGCCCAAAAGGTAGCGAACTACTCAGTCTATGCACGGGTATCACCTGAACATAAAGTTCGGATCGTCAAAGCTTGGCAACAAGAAGGCAAAGTCGTTGCCATGACTGGTGACGGGGTCAACGATGCACCGTCACTGAAGCAAGCCGATATTGGTGTCGGCATGGGGATCACAGGTACCGAAGTTTCTAAAGGTGCTTCCGATATGGTCCTAGCAGATGACAACTTCGCTACGATCGTCGTAGCAGTGGAAGAAGGACGAAAAGTCTTCTCCAATATTCAAAAAGCGATTCAATACTTGCTAGCCGCTAACCTAGGGGAAGTTTTGACCTTGTTCTTAGCAACCTTGTGGGGTTGGGACTCGCTATTGCCGATCCACTTGCTTTGGATCAACCTAGTAACGGATACATTCCCAGCAATTGCTTTAGGAATGGAGCCTGCTGAAAAAGATCTAATGAAACATGCACCGCGGGGACGCAGTTCCAACTTCTTCTCTGGTGGTGTGATGAGCAGTATCATCTACCAAGGGATCTTAGAAGCGGCAACCGTGCTGTTCGTTTATTGGTCAGCGATCCAATGGCCCGTTCACAATACGTACGATGCGATCCATGCCGATGCCTTAACGATGGCCTTTGCCACGTTAGGATTGATGCAGTTGTTCCATGCCTTCAACGTCAAATCGATCCATCAGTCGCTCTTTAAAGTAGGGGCATTTAGAAACAAAGCCTTCAACTGGGCGATCCTGTTGTCCTTTGCGTTGATGCTGGTGATCTTCATCGTGCCAGGATTAAATGATATCTTCCGTGTTGCACACCTTGACTTGTATCAATGGGGCATCGTTTTAGGGGCCTCCTTTGCGATCATTCCAGTCGTTGAGATCGTCAAAGCGATCCAACGAGCAATGGGACGCAAATAAGCCAAAAATAAACGGAAAAACAATCAATGGTCTGCTGTCCTTCTCTCTGGGCAGCAGGCCTTTTTTTGCTGGCTTATTTTCGATAAACCCTGCGGCTGTTACTTGACCTTTTCATTTGCAGTAAGAAACGGTAAAATAGGAGATAATAACAAAGAAAGTAGGGGACCCACTGTGCGACCAAACTTAGGTTTTTATGTACAAACAATCAACGATCTTGTCAAAGAAACAGAAGCGATCGGGGAGAAAATGAATCCCAATTATGAAGAGATCCGCAAAGCGATCGACGAGAAGAAAGAAGCCGAGGTAACACCTGAGCGGCTAGCTGAGATTACCAGAATTTTTAAAGAAGGCACGGACAAATACCGCTTGATGCTGGAAAAAATCAGCAAATTACGTCCCCCAGCGAATGTGATGGGGATCCATAAAAAATTCGAGCGGGCGTATATGAAATATGTTGCTGGCTGTGATGAGATGATTTTGAGTCTCGATAACAAAATCGACCAAGAAGCCTTTGATGCGGCAGAAGCCAAGCAAGATGAAGCAACCGACGAAATTTCTTTTGCCATTCAACGGATGACGGCTTTATTGTTAAAAAAATGATAAACATTCAAGTTAAACAAGAGTTATTTAATTTAACTGTTATGTTTTTCACATGTAAAGTTTTTTTATCGGAGGTATAATGAATTCACAACCAACAACCTTTTTATTTTTCATTTTACTCCTTTTGCCATCAGGACTAACCAACCTGATGGTTTTTTTGTGTTTCAAGTGTTTTTTAATGAAACGTTTCCAGCAATAACGGGTTTAGTTTGTGAATAAAATATAAAGGAAAAGCAGCAGGGGGTACTGAACTTGCGCTTTTTTGCCGATCAATGCTATACTTAGGGCACTATTAAACGAAATGAGGGATCCTCCATTGAAAAATTAACCAATTTGTTGAAAGCTGCATGAAACTGTTCCTCCAAGGGGATAGTCTGCAGATTTTCAGGATTGGTTGACTTTTTCGATGGGGGATCTTTTTGTGTACCTCTAAAAACTGATTCTGAAAATAGCTTTAGGTCTACTCTATTCCGTGAATAGAGACGAGGTATATTTATGTCGAATATCAGTATTAATCATTTAACTTTTGGCTTTGACAGCCAGGAACGGTTGCTTTTTGAGGATGCCAACTTGAACCTTGATACACAATGGAAATTAGGGTTGATTGGTAGAAATGGTCGCGGCAAAACGACCTTGCTGCGTCTGCTGCTCAATGAATTGCCTTATAGCGGCTCGATCACCCATGAGCAGCAATTCGTTTATTTTCCCTTACCTGTCGCTGACGATAAGCAACTGACGCTTTTTGTTTTACAGGAATCTGGCGAATTTGAGCAGTGGCGTTTGGAACGGGAATTGAACCTGCTGCAGCTTGATCCAGAAGTTCTTTGGCGGCCCTTTGCCACTTTATCTGGCGGCGAGCAAACGAAAGTCCTGTTGGCGCGGTTGTTCGTTGATGAAGAGAATTTTCCTTTGATCGATGAACCAACCAACCATTTGGATGTGACCGCTCGCGAACATGTTGCCCGCTATTTGCAGCAAAAAACCGGGTTTATCGTTGTGAGCCATGATCGACAGTTTGTCGATGAAGTCGTCGATCATGTATTGGCGATCGAAAAAAGCCGCTTGGTGCTGTACAAAGGGAATTATTCAGTCTATGAGCTGCAAAAGCAGCAAAAAGATGCGTATGAGCAAGAACAAAACAGCAAGTTGAAAAAAGAAATCGGTCGTTTGAAGCAGACGGCAGCCGAGAAAGCGGAGTGGTCCCGAGGACGCGAACGGGACAAATTAGGGTCGCCGACCAAAAAAGGCAGCGGGGCAATCTATGATACGGGGGCGATCGGTGCCCGAGCGGCACGGACCATGAAGCGCTCGAAAGCGATCGTTAAACGGATGGAAGATCAAATTCAAGACAAGTCTGCGTTGTTAAAAGACATTGAGTGGATTGATCCTCTGAAAATGACTCCGCTTGTTAGCCATCATGATGTGTTGCTGGAAGCAGAGCATTTTCAGCTTGGCTATGAGCAGCCTTTGTTTAAACCGCTGACGTTTGCGATCCGTCAAAAAGAGCGCTTGGGGATTCAAGGGGCCAACGGATCTGGCAAGTCCAGTTTGATTGCGAGTATTTTAGGTACTTTCGATGGACAGCAGACTGGGACGATCAAAACAGCCCATGGGATCACCATCAGTTATGTCCGACAAAACTACGAGGACAACTGTGGGATGCTGACAGAATTTGCCCAAGAGCATGGCTTGAATTATCAAGATCTGCTAAATAACTTAAAAAAGCTTGGCTTGGAAAGAGCTGTCTTTCAAACGCCGATCCAGCAAATGAGCATGGGGCAGCGTAAACGCGTGGAACTAGCCAAATCATTAGCGACACCAGCAGAATTGTTTATCTGGGATGAACCGCTAAATTATTTGGACGTCTTCAATCAGAAGCAATTAGAGGAAGTGATCCATTTGGTGGAGCCTTCTATGCTAATCATTGAACACGACCGTTATTTTCTTGAGCAAGTTTCAACGAAATTGCTGACGCTGACGGGTGACTGAGGCGAAGGATAGAATGAAAAAGGATGATTGTTTTTTAAATAATCATCCTTTTTTTTGTTATTTTAAAAGAAGAAATACTGATGGTCTTAGTAAACAATTACTAAACGTGCTTTTGGACAAAAAGTCGCGTAAAAATAGTGTTAACATCAATGGATACTAAAGGATTGATAATTTTTACCCGTTTTTCATGAAAATTTTCTAAAAACGTTAAAATGTTCGTGTTTACTGGCTAGAAACTGCGTTGTTTGGCTCATTGTTTTCTCATTAAAAGGTAAATTAATTAAAAATTCTTTCATAATTCCCAATGATTTTTACAAAACATTTACAATAATGGTATCGAATAAAAACATTCGTTTGTTATGATTAAAATCGAATTTCTTTGAGCGTTTGACCGAAACATCAAGAGTTCGTTTTTTTTGTGACTTGAAATGCCAGTCAACTATTCGGAGGAAAAAGAGAAAATGGAGGGGCAGTTTTGATAGAAGTAGTCGGGTTGAAGAAGGTTTTCGATAATAAGTTTGAAGCCTTGAAAGCAGTAGATTTTACAATAGAAAAAGGCGATTTGGTTTGTTTGTTGGGACCAAGTGGTTGTGGGAAATCGACGATATTGAATTTGATCGCGGGGTTGTTGAGTCCCACCGATGGTGATATCCGCTTTAATGGTTCTTCCGTTGTTAAGACCGAGCCAAAAGACCGCAATATCGGGTTTGTTTTTCAGAATTATGCCCTTTATCCCCATATGACTGTTTTAGAAAATGTCATGTTTCCACTGACAGTCGGAGAGAAAAAGATCAAGAAAAACGAAGCACAGAAAATTGCTGAAAAGTTCATGAAACTGACCAATATTGAAGAGTTAAGTCAGAAAAAACCAGGAACCCTTTCTGGGGGACAGCAGCAACGGGTAGCGATCACGCGTGCCTTGGTGCAAAGTCCAGAAGTCTTACTACTGGATGAACCATTAAGTAACTTAGATGCCCGTTTGCGCTTGAAGATCCGTGAAGAGATCCGTCGGTTAGTCAAAGAAGTGGGCATCACCACGATCTTCGTGACCCATGACCAAGAAGAAGCTCTTTCTATCAGTGATAAGATCATCTTGATGAACGAGGGGATCATTCAACAAAATGATGATCCGCAAAATCTTTACTTAGAACCAAACAATCTTTTTGTAGCGAAATTCATCGGTAATCCAATCATCAACATCTTGCCAGTAGAAGTCAAAGATGGCCAAATGATCCATCCTGCCTTCACTGTACCAGTTGACCGTTTTACTGACCTTCGCTTCAAGAAACCATTAACAGACGGCCAATACACGTTAGGCATTCGTCCAGAAGATGTGCTGACCACCTTGCAAGCAGGTTTGTTCCAAACGGAAGTCAAGAGTGTGGAGCTGATCGGACGAGAACGAATCTTGAACTTTGATCTGGCTGACAAACATATGAAATCGATCGTTAGTATTGAAGAAATCATTGAAGAAGGCGCGCAAGTGTCATTTGATTTTCATTACAAAAAAGCCTTTATCTTTGATGAAAAAGGAGAGCGGGTCTACTAATGTTCAAAAAAAATTATAACCCTGAGAACCAACCGAAAGCATGGCTGTTTTTACTGCCTTCATTGGTCATTATTTTCTTATTCAGTGTATATCCGCTGTTTCGTTCCTTCATCATGAGTTTCCAAAAAGGAACCTTGATTAACCAACAGTATGCTGGGCTTGAGAACTATCAAAGGGTTTTAACGGACCCAGTCTTCTTTCGAGCACTGCAAAATACGGCGCTCTTTGCTTTTGCGGTCGTACCGATCGCGTTGATCCTTTCTTTAGCGATTGCGTGGATCATTTTTGAAAAAGTCAAATACAAAAGTTTTTTTGAAACGATCTTTTTTATGCCTTATGTCACGAGTACGATTGCCATCGGGATCGTGTTTCGCTACTTTTTCAATGGCTCTTACGGGATCATCAACTATTTGTTGAGTCTTGTCGGCATTCCACCAGTCAACTGGCTGGATAATGTCAATATGAGTATGACGACCTTGATCATCTTTGGCGTTTGGACGAGCCTCGCCTTCAACATTATTATCTTGTTGGCAGGAATGCGCAACATCGACAAAGAACACTACAAAATCGCAAAAATGTTTGGCGCCACCGATGGCGAGATTTTTCGGAAAATCACCTTTCCGCAGTTGATCCCGACTTTTGCCTTCTTGTTAACGGTCAATCTGATCAGTGCCTTTAAAGTCTATACTCAAGTATATGCCTTGTTTGGCGGACAGCCAGGGATCGCCCGCAGTGCAACCACGGCAGTCTTTTATATTTATGACAAATTCCATATCGCCGGACGTCCGGGGATTGCAATGGCGGCAACCGTGATCTTGTTCATCATTATTTTGCTCGTCACCTTTATCCAAAATAAACTTTTGAAGAAAGTGGGCGAATAAACGAATGAAAAAAATTGTCACGATTGTTTCGATGCTGTTTTTAGCAATTTTAGCAGTGATCACGCTGTTTCCCTTTGTCTATATGATTTTAGCTGGTCTAATGACCTACAGTGAAGCAACCAGTATTCCACCGACGATCATGCCAGAGTCTTTCCAGTGGAGCAACTACGGGGAAGTTTTTACCCGAGCACCGTTTTTACGCTACTTCTTTAATACGGTCTTCGTTTCCGCGGTGACGACTATCGCGACGCTGATCACTGCGATTCTAGCTGCCTTTGCATTGACTAGTCTTGAATTCAAATACAAACGGTTAGTTATCGGATTGATGATCTCGTTATTGATGGTTCCTTATGAATCGATCATTTTCACCAATTACAATACGATTGCGCGAATGGGCTTATTGAATACGTATAGTGCGTTGATCATTCCCTTTCTGACCAGTATTTTTTACATCTATTATTTAAACGGTTATTTACAAAGTATTTCTAATACCTTTTATAAGGCAGCCAAAATTGACGGTGCCAGCGACCTAGCTTATATCCGCCGAATTTTGATCCCCATGTCTAAACCAGCCTTGGTGACAGTCGGGATTCTGACGTTCATCTCTAGCTGGAATTCTTTCTTATGGCCGTTGTTAGTGACGAATGAGAAAAAATACCGTCTCTTAAATAATGGATTGGCTGCCTTTACCACAGAAAGCGGCAGCGATGTTCATTTACAGATGGCGGCAGCGACCTTGACCGTCATTCCAATTCTGATCATTTACTTGATCTTTAGAAAAGAAATTATCAAAGGAGTGGCTAAAGATGGCATCAAAGGATAAAACGACGATTACCTTTCATAGCGGGATCTTAACGATTGGAGGGACCGTCATCGAAGTTGCGTACAAAGATGCCCATATCTTTTTTGACTTCGGTTCGGAGTATCATCCAGAAACACCCTTACCAGATGAAGAATTACAAACGTTAGTTGCGCATCGCTGGATACCAGAACTGAAAAATGTCTACGATCCACGCTTAGATTACACGTACCAAGGAAGCGAAACGAAAGAATACCAAGAAACAGCAGTTTTTCTTTCCCACGCCCATCTGGATCATTCCAAGATGATCAACTTTTTAGACCCAAATATTCCTATGTACACCTTGAAGGAAACCAAAGCGATCCTCGAAGTGTTGAATCAAAAAGGGGACTTCTTGCTGCCCGTTCCTCATGAAGAAAAAAGCTTTGTCCGTGAATTGATCGGCTTAGAACCTCATGATGTGATTCGGGTCGGGGAAATCGAAGTCGAGATCATTCCAGTTGATCATGATGCGTACGGTGCGGCAGCTTTGTTGATTCGCACGCCAGATCATTTTATCGCTTATACCGGTGATTTGCGTTTGCATGGCTATCATCCAGAGCGTACCAAAGAATTCTGTCAGTTAGCCAAACACACGGATTTATTGATGATGGAAGGGGTCAGCATCAGCTTTCCAGAAAGAGAACCGGACCCCAAAGTGATCACAGTGGAAAGTGAAACAGAATTGATCGAGACCTTCGTGCGTTTGGTCAAAGAAAATCCCCAACGACAAATTACCTTCAATGGCTATCCAGCCAATGTCGAGCGCTTTATGGCGCTTGTTGAAGCCGCGCCGCGGACGGTTGTTTTAGAGGCGACGCAAGCTGCTTTGTTGAAAGAAATTTTCAATAAAGATGTACCGTTCTATACGATCGATGATCAAGTACCAGCGACTCTCGATCCAGCCTTCGCCATTTCTTATCAGGCATTATGTGCCGACACGAGCCAGTACCTTTGGCAAGCAGTCGCGCATTTTGAAAACTTGCAGACGGGTGGTTTGTATATTCACAGTGATGCGCAGCCGTTAGGCGATTTTGATCCAGCTTATCAAGTCTTTTTGGATCAATTGGCAGCACTGGAGATCGAATTTGTCCGTTTGCCAAACTCGGGACATGCGAAACCAGCTGATTTAGATCAGATCATTGCATGGATCGAGCCCCAACGATTGGTTCCAATCCATACGCTGAAACCAGAAAATCTGGTGAATCCGTATGGTGAAAGAATATTGCCGCAACGCGGTGAAAAAATTATTTTAGAGTGATAGAGGAGAGGAAAAAATGAAAACAAAGAAACTTGCATTTGCAGCAGCTGCAGCCGCGACATTGGTATTAGGGGCTTGTGGAAACAACAACGATTCATCTGGTTCTACGGAAAGTGATGAAATCGTTACAGAACTAAGCGAAGATACGACTGTCACCTTTTGGCATGCAATGAATGGTGCGCAAGAAGAATCATTGACGAAATTGACCGAGCAATTCATGGACGAAAATCCAAACATCAAGATCGAATTGCAGAACCAATCAAGCTATCCTGATTTGCAAGCAAAGGTGAATTCAACCTTGCCTTCACCAAAAGATCTGCCAACTATCACCCAAGCATATCCTGGTTGGTTATGGAATGCTGCCCAAGATGACATGCTAGTTGACCTTGGCGAATACATCAACGATGATACTATCGGTTGGGGTGACCAAGAAGAGATCCGCAGTGCCCTTTTAGATGGTGCACAAATCGACGGCGTGCAATACGGGATTCCTTTCAACAAATCTACAGAAATGCTGTTTTACAATGCAGACATGTTAGACGAGTATGGTATTGACGTACCAACAAACCTGGAAGAATTAAAAGAAGCTTCTCAAGAAATCTACGAAAAATCAAACGGTGAAGTCGTAGGTGCTGGTTTTGACTCATTAAACAACTACTATGCCATCGCAATGAAAAATCAAGGCGTTGATTTTGACAAAGACTTGCAACTAGACAGCGATGAATCAAAAGATGTCATCAACTACTACCTAGATGGTGTCAAAGACGGCTACTTCCGAATCGCTGGTTCTGACAAATACTTGTCTGGTCCATTTGCCAACGAGCAAATCGCAATGTATGTCGGCTCAATCGCAGGGGAAGGCTTTGTTAAAAAAGATACCGAAGGCAAATTTGAATATGACGTAGCAGCTCGTCCAGAACCAATCAACTTGCAACAAGGAACTGACTTGTATATGTTCAACAGCGCAACACCAGAGCAACGCACTGCTGCTTTTGAATACATGAAATACTTAACTTTGCCAGAAGCGCAAAAAACATGGGCGATCGATACCGGCTACATGCCAGTTGTTGAATCTGTTTTGGAAAGCGATGAATACAAAAACAATCCTGAAACAAAAGTCGCTGCCAAATTAGAAGATGCAACCAAAGAATTGTTCTCGATCCCAGTGATTGAAAATGCTGATCCTGCTTACAATGAAATGCGTTCAATCATGGAAAACATTTTGTCTAATACAGATCAAGATGTCGATCAATTGATTGAAAACGCAAAACCACAATTAGAAGATGCTTGGAACCAATAATTCTGAATTTCTTCGTCAAACTAGGGTATAATCAGGGAAACACCTGAGAATGAAAGACAAAAGGGTTTGTGCCATAAGATTTGAAGACACAAGAAAGCAGAAAATGCTGGCTTTCGAGGGTTTTCGACTTATGCGCATGCCCTTTTGGTCTATTGAGGGGAAAAGGAGTCTTTTGAATGAAAATCACGTTTTTAGAAACGAGCGATATGCATGGCTATGTTTATCCAACCAATTTTGCCGATGACACGGAACAAGGATTCGGCGTGGCAAAAGTTGCTACCAAAATGAAAGAGCTACGTCAAGCAGCCACCGGACCGGTCGTAACGATCGAAAATGGCGACTTTATCCAAGGCTCGCCCTTAAGCTATTACATCGCCAAAAGTCAGCACTCCGTTGCCGCATTGACCGCTGTCGTCAACCACCTAGACGTTGATGTCCATGTCTTAGGCAATCATGAGTTCAACTACGGTCTGCCTTATTTGCAAGAAGCGATCGCCAGCTACCAAACACCAGTACTCGCAGCGAATATTTTAAATGAAGCGGGAGAACCATTCTTTGGCCAAGCTTACACCATCATTGAAAAAGAAGGGGTAAAGATCGCGATCTTAGGAATGGTGACGCCATATATTCCTCATTGGGAACAGCCTGCGACGATTCGCGGGATGCAGTTTGTCAGCATCGTTGAGACAGCGAAAAACTATGTGCCTTACTTAAGAGAAAAAGCCGATATCGTTGTCGTCAGTTACCATGGCGGTTTCGAGCGTGATTTAGTCACTGGAGAACCGACCGAATTATTGACTGGTGAAAATGAGGGCTATCAATTATTGCAGGAAGTCTCAGGAATCGATGCGTTCTTCACAGGACACCAGCACCGTGAGATCGCCACAAAAATCAATGGTGTCCCCGTTGTACAGCCCGGTTATCGTGGAAGCTTTATCGGCGCCATCGAATTGACGGTTGAAAAAAATCAGACAGGGGTTCATGTCACAAACAGTACGGCTGCGTTGATCCCTGTTGCAGATGCTGTCCCAGATCAAGAGACGTTGGCTTTGTTAGCACCCATCGAAGAAGAATTACAAACCTGGCTAGATCAGCCGTTAGGCAAAGTCAGTGGGGATATGCGAATCACCGATCCGATGGGGGCACGCTTGAAAGAGCACCCTTATATTGAATTTATCAATCGTGTTCAGATGGCTGCCAGCGGCGCCAAAATTTCTGGTACTGCTCTTTTCAACAATGAGGGCAAAGGCTTTGGCGCAACCATCACGATGCGAGATGTGATCACTAATTATATTTACCCAAATACGTTAGCTGTAGTCAAAATAACAGGTGCCGAATTAAAAGCCGCTTTAGAACAAACGGCGGATTATTTAGCCGTTGTTGACGGTCAGATCATCTTCAATCCTGCTTTTATTGAGCCAAAGCCGCAATATTATAACTACGATATGTATGAAGGCATCGAGTATACGATCGATCTTAGTCAACCCGTCGGTCAGCGAATCACCCGCTTGGACTTTGAAGAAAAAGCCATTGCGATGGATCAAGAATTAGAGATCGTCATTAACCAATACCGTGCAGTAGGTGGCGGCAACTACGCCATGTTTTCTGCCGAAAAAATCGTTCGTGAGATTCAAGTCGATATGACGGAACTGATTGCTGACTATTTAAAACAGCATCCTCAAATCGAAGCTACGACGAATCAAAACTTTCTAGTGACGTTATAACAGTAAAACGGGGGCGTGACATAAGTTAACTAGTTACGCTCTCCAAAATATAAGGAGCACTCGAAAATCATGTGATTTTTCGAGTGCTCCTTGTTTTTTTATTCATTTTGGGTAGTTCAAGTACCTATTTTTGTCAATTTCATCATATTGATTGCCGTAATGAGTAAACCCGTCTGTTTTCTGACTTTTTCTAAGCCCCTAACCGTGTATCGAGTGAAACCCAAACAAGCCTTCATAAATCCGAAGACTGTTTCCACGTCGATCTTTCTCCGACCATATATTTTTTGAATTTCAGGCGTTGATAAGCGCTCTTTTTGTTTTTCTTTATGGTATTCCCAAGACGGATTTACAGTGATCTTTCTGCGATTCCCCTTTGGGGTTAAGGCTTCAGGAATGAGCGCTTGGTTCGCATCCGTTTTTTCTGCTTGATATTCTTTAAAATCTCGGACAAAGCCATCCGCATCTGTTCGTTGACGGTAAGCATGAAAATTGAATCGTACCCCTTTGGGGTCGATGTAAAAGTCTTCCTTAGGCTCATAATCCCAATTCATTACTTTCCGATCATCTGTCTGCCATTTCTTGCTTTGTTCTTTAAACATCGTTCCATAAGGAATCAGTGCAGTATGTTGGGGAAGTTCATCTTCTATATAGCGGTAATTGCTTTCTGAACCATAGCCTGCATCGGCGACCAAATAATGAGGGGACTTTTGTGCAATCTTCATCTTTTCCAGTAATGGTTTTAGTGTCTTAGTGTCTGTTGGGTTTTGAAAGACATCGTAGCCGAGTACAAATTGATTACAAGTAGCGATTTGCAGGTTATACGCAGGCTTAAGTTGTCCATTTTTCATAGGGTCTTCTTTTAGGCGCATGAATGTCGCATCATGATCAGTTTTTGAATAACTGTTTCTTGTCCCATAAGTAGAAAACTGCGTTTGATGTTCCAGAACTTTTTCTCGTTTTGTATTTAATTTGCGTACTTGGCTTTTCAACGTTCGTCGTTGTTGTTTCGCTGGATTTGGCGAAAGACGTTTCGTTGCCTCAACTTCTTTTTCTAGTTCTTCCAGACGTAGTTCCATCCGTGTTAACAGTTCATCTATCATGTCTACTGTCAAGGTCGTCCCTTCGGGAATCTGTTTCAGGGCATACGCTTCTCTTAGTTCCGTCATCATAGTAAGCAGTTTTTCGCGATTCATTTGATCGAATCGGATCGTGTTTTTCTTCCAGACAAAGCTGTACTTATTCGCATCTGCCAAGATTTTTGTACCGTCAATAAACAACGCATCATCAATCAGATTCCGTGCACGCAGATACTCTGTCAACTGATCTAAGCCTTTATTGGTCAACTCCTGCACATCGTTAGATACACAAAAACGGGCGATCGTTCGATAAGTCGGAACCCGTTCTTGCGTCAACCAGCGAGCATAGAGGTTTTCTTCAGCTAAGCGTTCAATCTTGCGACTTGTAAAGGTTTCTCGCGTATACGCAAAAAGAACCAACTTCAACATGGCACCTAAATCATATTCTCTTGGTCGACCAAAAAGATAGGGGTCATTAATCTGAAGCGCTTCAACCAGTTCATGGATAAAAACGGCGACATGATTTTCTTTTGGAGAAAATGAAGTAGATAGATCCAAAGTGAGTTGATTCATGTTATAATTAGTATACATTTTGTTTAGTCCTTTCAGGATTAAATGATGGGGCATTGGCGGCAACCGGTGCTCCTTTTTATTTTACCCAAAAAACCGCAAGAAATGAACGATTTCTCGTCATTTCTTGCGGTTTTCTTCTATGGACTTATGTCACAGTCCCGTTTCTTAATTTTCTACATTGCGTACATAGTCATCAAAGTATTTTACCAAATCCGCTTTGACTTGTTGATAGTCTTCTTCGGAATAGGCTTTGTCTTCTAGTTTTGCTTCGAAAAACGGCATGGCCAATTCTTCTCGTAAACGATCCAACACTTGTTCTTGGTTCATAACGTCACCTTTTTCACATTTGATTTGATTTCATCATAACAAATGAAATGAGGCTGTCAATGCTTCGTAAGTGTCTTTCATTTTTTCTAAACGATTTTTTAAAGAAACAAAATCATCGTCATCATGAAAAAGGACTTGTTTTAATTCAAAATAATAGATCTCAAAAGCATCAAAGAAAGCAATGACTTCCGCTGTTTGCAGCTCTTTGGCAGTATCGCAGCGAATATAGGCTTTTTCAGCGATCGCATACGTTTCTGCAGTCGTTAATAGGACCAATGATTCATTGTATTTGCGGCTCGTCACTAGTTCAAAGGTTGATTGACATTTATTGTAGATATTAGAAAAATCTTTGAGCACAAGTTCCTTTGGTGTTTTATCAAACATGGGGGAATCCTCCAAAACTTTATTTTTTGAATAAGACGCAGACACATTCCGGTGCGTAGATGTCTTTTTCTAAGACAGTCAATTTGCCAGTGGCTTCATCGCGTTTGTATAACGTTAGGTTATCAGAATTTTGGTTGGCACAAACGAGATAATCGTTTGTCGGGTCCAAATCGAAGTCGCGAGGGAAGTCGCCTTCAGTCGAGATTGATTGAACAAAAGTCAGGCCAGCGCCTTCATCGGTTACTTCAAAAACAGCGATTGAATTATGGCCGCGATTTGAGCTGTAAACAAAACGGCCATCGTTCGAGATACGTACCGCAGCGCCACTGTTGAAATCCGTAAAGTCTGCAGGGATCGTTGGCACCTTTTGGATATTCTCAAAACTGCCATCTGCTTCATTGTAGCGTAAAACAGTCAATGAGCTGTCTAATTCGCCCACTAAGTAAGCGTATTGGTTAGTTGGATGGAAGACCAAGTGACGTGGGCCAGTTCCGTCTTCTGCCACGTAAACGGCAACTTCTGTCAGTTTGCCATCTTCTGAAATATCATAAGTATAGACACGGTCCGTTCCAAGGTCACAAACTGCTAAACGTTGGTCTGGTGTTAAGTCAGTATAGTGGACATGAGGTTTGTCTTGGTTTTCATGAGAGCCGACGGGTTCATCATGGTAGATGCTGTCCGTTGCTTCGATGCTGCCATCCTCTAGAATTTTATAAACATTCACTTCACCTTTATGGTAGTTGGCACCATATAAAAGCTGACGGGTTTCATCAACTGCTACATAGCAAAGTGGTGTGCCTTCTTCCGTTGCGGTATTCAGCAAGGTAAAGTCTGGGGTATAAGCAGCTGCGCCGCCGTTGCCATCTACTTCTGTGACGCTGTAAACTGCTTCTTTTTTACTGCGGGCAAGATAAGTCGGACTTTTTTCTTCCGCGCATAAGGTCAAATCGGTCAGTGTTCCTTTTTCCGTATCTAAAGCGATCGAATAGATCCCTTTACTTTCGCGACGAGTGTACGTACCTAAATAAATCGTTTGCAACATAAAAAAACCTCCTAATAGTTTCATTCCTATTTAATTCTACCATAGAATGCGGTTTTGGGCGGGTAGAAAAACTCTTTATGTTATAATAAACAAGAAGATAGAAAGGGGAGTTTGTCATATGAAAAAAGGGACGATCAAAGAAATCGGTCCACAAGCGATCGATTCGCAAGAAAGAATGATCATCTTTTTTGGGGAAGAAGCGACCGACACACTGCGAGAATATTCAGTCATTCAAACGATTCCTGATTCGCAAGCGTTAGTCGTCACAAAAGGGGACCAGATCACTTTTGGTGATCAGACCTATCAAGTCCAATATGTAGGGACGGTCGTAAACCAAATCCTGCAAACGATCCAGCATGTGACCTTTGTCTTTGACGAAGTGCCGGCTGAAGATCAGCTTTCAAGTGCGATTTATTTAACGCCAACTGTTCTGCCGAAACTAGAAGTCGGCATGCAGGTGACGTACGACTAGGAGGCAAAGAATGTCATGAAAGAAACGCAGAAAAAGCCGCATTCCTGGTTTTGGAAATGGTTTTTAAACAATCAAGCAGTGACCAGCTTGCTGGTCATTTTATTGATTCTCTTGATTTTGCTGCTCTTTACGAAAGTGTCGTATTTGTTTGAACCCGTCTGGCAATTTTTAGCCATCGTCGGATTGCCAATCATTTTGGCGGGGATCTTGTATTACTTGATGAACCCCACCGTCGACTACTTAGAACGCAAGGGAATCAAACGAATCTACAGTATTTTTGGTCTCTTTATTTTAGTGGTTGGTCTGATCGTCTGGGGTGTGGTGGTGATCATCCCTAAGATCCAAGAGCAATCCATGAGCTTTGCGGATAATTTGCCAGGCTACTTGACGATCATCGAGAATAAGGTGAATGAGATTCTCTCTGATCCAATCTTCTCGCAAGTCCAAGAGCAGATCGAAGCCTCCAATGAGAAGCTGATTTCTTCTTTGACGGATATCGTCCAAAACCTTTCCCGCAGCACGATTCAAAATCTAGGCAGTTTCTTCGGCGCCGTTGCAACGATCGTTTTAGCGGTCATTACCATGCCATTTATTTTGTTCTACCTACTGAAAGATGGCCGTAAACTAGCCCCTTATTTTGTTAAATTTCTGCCAACCAAAATGCGCCAGCCATCACTGGTCGTCTTAAAAGAGATGAACGATCAAGTATCCTCCTATATTCGGGGACAACTGACGGTGGCGTTTGCGGTCGCAGTGATGTTTATGATCGGGTTTAGTATCATTGGCTTAGATTATGCCATCACACTGGGGATTGCAGCGGGATTTCTAAATTTAATCCCTTATTTAGGATCTTTTTTGGCCATGATCCCTGCGGTCTTTTTAGGAATCGTCGGTGGACCCGTGTTACTGATCCAAGTGCTGATCGTCTTTGTCATTGAGCAGACCATTGAAGGCCGCTTGATTTCGCCATTAGTTCTAGGAAACGAGTTGTCGATTCATCCTGTCACGATCCTGTTAGTCCTCTTGACTTCAGGAAAACTGTTTGGCCTTGTTGGGGTCATTTTAGGGATTCCTGTGTATGCGGCAGCTAAAGTGGTCATTACCCATGTGTTTGAATGGTATACGCGGGTTTCCTCCTTGTATAAAGAGGAAGAACCGATCCCCGAAGCGCCACCAGAGAACACCCCAGAAGTGTAGCAGCTTCGAGTGTAAAAGAGCCCATACGTATTATCTACGGTACAGCCTTTTTCTGTGGGCTGTACCTTTTTTATGCGGATAAAAGAGCCAGCAATCATTGGAAAGTAACGGAAGATTTACACCCTATGAACGATGATTTGTGAGAAAGCGACAGCTCTTTATTCAATAGAAAGAGCGAGGGATAGTGGCTTGGATCCAATTGACTTCGAAGGAACAAAAGAATATAATCGATTTATATAAAGAGTTTATATAACGAAACTTGTGCTTAAGGAGGGCAATGAATGCCGAAACAACGAATAACAAAGGAAATGGTGGTTGATGCCGCCTTTGAGATTGCTCGAAAAGGCGGTATGGAGCACGTGATCGTCAAGAACATTGCCGAGAAGTTAGGCTGTTCAGTCCAGCCCATTTATAGTTACTGCACCAATATGGAGGGCCTGCGAACAGAGGTAGAGCAGAAAGCACGGCAATTTTTACAAGCGTATCTAGAAGCCCATAGCGACCCCCAGGATCTGTTTCGCAGTACCGGACACGCGTATTTGCAATTGGCGAAAGAAGAACCCCATATTTTGAGTATTTTTGTCTTACAAAAAAGAGCGAATGTTTCGTCATTAGAAGATCTGTATCAGTTGGAGACGAATCCTCAAGTAGCCCAAAGGATTGCCGCCGATTTGACTATCAGTATAGAAACCGCCAAACAGCTACACATGCATATGCTCATTTACACGATCGGAATCGGTACGATTTTCTCAGTAACGACACCTGGTATTCCACTAGATGAAATCTATGCACAACAGGAAAAAGCGTACGAAACGTTTTTAGAACAAGCAATAGCTGGCACAAAACCATAAG
This sequence comes from Enterococcus sp. AZ079, assembly GCF_050547255.1. Classification (NCBI taxonomy): domain Bacteria; kingdom Bacillati; phylum Bacillota; class Bacilli; order Lactobacillales; family Enterococcaceae; genus Enterococcus; species Enterococcus sp. AZ079. Next base: position 367,426 of record NZ_CP172955.1, read on the forward strand.
GTGCAGTCCTAACTGCAGAGAGGAGTTCCCCCATGAAAAACGGCATTATTGTTTATCAATCGAAATACGGCGCTGTCAAAAAGTATGTCCACTGGCTTCAAGATGCAACAGGTTTTTCCAGCCTAGAAACCCCAAAAGCGAAAATAGCTGAAGTAATGGATTATGACACAATTATCTTCTGTGGGGGAATCTATGCATCGGGTATTGCTGGACTGTCCTTTTTAAAAAAGAATACCAACCAGCTAAAAGACAAAGAGATACTTATCTTTTGTGCGGGAGCCTCTGCTCCTGAAGAAGATGTTGTGAAAAAACTCAAAGAACAGAATCTCACGGGTCCGCTAAAAGACATCCCCCTTTTTTACGGCAGAGGACAATGGCAGGAAAGCAAAATGAATTTCTTTGATCGAAACTTAGTGAAAATGTTAAGAAAAGCTGCGGCTAAGAAAGCGCCTCACACCTATGATCCGCAGATGAAGGCGCTCATGGAAGCCAACGGACAAGATTGTGATTGGACAGATAAAAAGTACTTGGGTCCGTTGGTGGATTATTTGGAGCAGGGACTGTTTCAATAGTAAAGGCCAATTGCAGCTCAGCTGATTTTTCTTTTGTAGTAGTATAGGGGAGAGAATCATCATTGGGAAGCTGGCTCTTTTTCCCATTCACATCCTTCCAGAAAAGTTATAACGAATCGATCGACAACTACATGAGAATTGTTGGCTTTACTGGGATGATCGTTTGAATAGGCAATTAACCACCATACACAGGACCGGCTTTTCTGATTAGTACTTATTAAGAAATCTCTCAAAATGAAAACGTTCTTATAATCAGGTGTTATGATAGAAAGGAACCTTCATAAAAGGGAACAAATTATTAATTGTACTGAGAGAAACGAAGATGAATGAAGCACACAATGAATTCGTAGATTATAAAAAAGCAACCGCTCTTTTTGCAACAATGGGCTGGCAAATGCCAGACCACCAACCCCAAATCGTTCTCAGGCCATCACTTGATGCGGATTTTCGTTTTGAGAAGCAACAGATCATTGTCTCAACTCCTGAGAAGGTCTATCCTGCTACAACGAAATATTGGCGAGATTTCTTTACTGATCAATTGCGGGAAGGCTCATATGCGGCGGCTATCCCCGAACGTTGCTTAATGATCGATATTGGTCGCAAATTTTACTCCTTGATGGATTTAAAAGCTGTCGTTCGTAGTATGGCTTGTTTCCAGTTTACCCATCTACAGCTACACTTTTCCGAGAATGAAGGATTTCGCATTGAATCAGAGCAATTTCCAGAAATCGTTTCGGAGGAGTATTTGACCAAACAAGAGATCCGCGAATTGATCGCATATGCCCACGAACATCGCATTGCCATCATTCCGGACTTTGATTCTCCCGGTCATCTGCGGCAAGTGTTGGCTCAAAAGCCCGAGTGGCAATTACCGACAGCCGATGGCACGCGTGATGATCGAGCACTGAACATTTTGGATTCAGAAGCGGTAGCTTTTATTCAGGAAGTTTATCGGGAATATGCGCAACTGTTTGAAGACAGCACCTATTTTCATATTGGTGCCGATGAGTTTATTGATTTTGATCATTTAGAAAACTTTCCGCAAATGATCGAAGCAGCCCGTGAGCGCTATGGAGAAAAAGCCAGTGGAATCGAAGTCTTTATTGATTACGTCAATGAGCTGGCGGCCTTTGTTGAAAGTCTCGGCTTTGTTGTGCGGGTCTGGAATGATGGGTTTTACCGCTTGAATCGCCAAGAGCAGACAACGTTGACGGAGAATTGCCAAATCTCCTATTGGACCCGTTGGAACCAGAATATGGCGCCGGCAGATGTCTTTTTTGAAAAAGGCTATACCATGATCAATCACAATGATAATTTTTTCTATTATGTCTTAGGAGAAGCGGCAGGCTATACTTATCCAACCTACGAAAAAATCAGCAATGAATTCCAGTTGACGACGTTTGCCAATGGACAACAAGTTGCACAGGAACAGCTTGCCCAAACACAGGCGATCGCTTTATCCGTCTGGGCGGATGTACCTGAGGCTCAGACTAGTCGTGAAGTGATCCAAGCGATTTTTTGGCTCCAAGCGGCCATCGCACAAAAGGTGTATCAAGAAAAAGACCGCCCAAAAGCTGCGTATCAAAAACTATTTGATTCGTGGGTAGTCTCGTATTTGGAGGAGGAGCAATGAGGAAAGTAGTCGCGAGCAAGGAGAAAACAGGAGCGGATTCTATCTAGCGAGACGGAGTAAGAATGAATGCAACGTCCAGTTCATTCTACAATGGGGATCATTGCTTAGCATAAAAAAATAGAGGCTGATGACATTCAGCCTCTTGTCTTTGATTGGTAAAAAACGTTTCATCAATGGGTAGAGTCATCGCTTTAATAAAGAGTAGGAGGCTATAGCTCCCTAACATTTTACAAATACTTCTCACGAAAATCAGCGATGGCTTGGCGTGACGCATAGATATTTCGTGCCAGCTTTTCATTTTTACTTAAAAAGACATAGAAAAGGACATCGACCGCTAATAGGTGGGCGATGATTGAATTGGTAGCGGCACTCCGCTGGTTGGCTTCTTTGGAACGGGACACTTGCAGGGGAACATCCGCCAACTTCGTCAACGGATTGCTGCCAAAGCGGGTGAGTGACAGGATCGGAACGCCAAGATTTTTAGCGATTTCGGCTAAGTGAACCATCTCAGGCGTGTGTCCACTGTTGGAAATGACCCAGACCAGACTTTTTTTCTCGTTTTTGACAAGTTGCGGCAACAAGAGATTGTAGTCATTTTCAAACACGACGATCTTGCCTAAACGAGTCCATTTTTGTTGGATATCTTGTGCGATCAATGAGGAAGCACCGATTCCGCAGACAAAAATGCGTTCACGAGTCGCGATCAGTTCAGCGGCAGCCAACATCAGCTGTTCTTCTAATAATTGGGCCGTCTCATTCATGGTCACCTGGGCATTGTGGCTCAATTTTGAGGTGATGGCATGAAAGGGCTCGTTTAATTCAACATCGGCATAGCCTAAATGCTCATTGGCATTGTGGCGCAAGCCGGATTCGGCAGATAATTGTATTTTTAAATCTGTCAAACTAGCAAAGCCGGTTTTTTTCGCAAAACGTACAACGGTTGGTGCACTGATCCCAGTGGCTTCTGCTAATTGACTCGCAGTCATCGACGGCACTTTTTCAGGATTGGCCTCCATGAATGCGAAGAGTTTCTTCTCAGAAAGCGATAATTCATTTTTCATGCTCTCGATTCGGGAAAGAACGCTCATCCTTACACTTCCTTTAGATAGAGTAGTATCCTAAGTATAACATAAGTTTTGGAGGAGCTTTCAAAAGAAACGAAAAGAATAGGTAGATAAACTTGCTTTTTTACTTAGAATCAAGTAAAGTAATTACGTGTGAAAAGCACAGTACCTGTTACTTGGTTTAACGAATCACCAACGTTTTACTCAGTCGCAGGGGAAAAAGAAAAAGAGGTGAAAAACATGGCAATTTCAAAAGAACGCAAAAACGAAATCATCAACAAATTTGCACGTCATGAAGGAGATACTGGTTCTCCAGAAGTTCAAATCGCTGTTTTAACAGAAGAAATCAACCATTTGAACGAACATGCACGTATGCACAAAAAAGACCACCATTCATACCGTGGGTTGATGAAAAAAGTTGGACATCGTCGTAACTTATTAGCTTACCTACGTCAAAAAGACGTACAACGTTACCGCGAATTAATCCAAGCTTTAGGATTACGTCGTTAATCAAACAAAGAAAAGTGAGGTTCAACCCGAATCTCACTTTTTTGCTATGAATTACTGCGACTGAGCGGCGCAAGCCGCACAGAGCAGATGATGAATAGTACTAGGCGAGAGCAGCGAGCGTAGTGACCAAGCAGCGGAATCACTGCGACTGAGCGGCGCAAGCCGCACAGAGCAGATGATGAATAGTACTAGGCGAGAGCAACGAGCGTAGTGACCAAGCAGTGGAATCACTGCGACTGGGCGACGCAAGCCGCACAGAGCAGATGATGAAACCTACTAGGCGAGAGCAGCGAGGGTAGTGACCAAGCAGCGGAATCACTGCGACTGCATTGTCGGCTAAAACAGCTGATGCAGTCTGACAGGTAAGCTCGAGCCATCTAAAAAGTGAAACACCAAAATAGCGGCCTTTTGACTGGTGAATCAAAAAGCGCAGCCAAAAAGAATTTTGGGTCCTTGTAAGCAGCATCCTACTAACCAAATGAAAGCAGCGGAACGCCATTCCGATTTTTTCATTTGTTTAGTAGTGACTTGCTGGGATCCGATGAAAAGGAGCAGAACATGACAGAAAAACAAGTATTCAAAACAACTTGGGGCGGCCGCCCATTAGAAGTAGAAGTTGGCCAATTAGCCAAGCAAGCAAACGGAGCTGTATTGGTTCGTTATGGCGACACGGTTGTCCTAAGTGCAGCGGTTGCATCTAAGGAAGCAAAAGATACCGACTTTTTCCCATTAACGATCAATTACGAAGAAAAAATGTATGCCGTAGGGAAAGTACCTGGTGGCTTTATCAAACGTGAAGGACGTCCAAGTACGGAAGCAACCTTGACTGCCCGCTTGATCGACCGTCCGATCCGTCCAATGTTTGCGGAAGGCTTCCGTAATGAAGTACAAGTTACAAACATCGTAATGAGCGTTGAACAAGATTGTACGCCTGCAATGGCAGCAATGTTAGGTTCTTCTTTAGCGTTATCTATTTCAGATATCCCGTTTGACGGACCGATCGCTGGTGTCGATGTCGGTCGGGTCAATGGCGAATATGTCTTGAATCCAACAGTAGAACAAGCAGAACAAACCGATATCGAATTGACAGTAGCTGGAACGAAAAAAGCCATCAACATGGTTGAATCAGGAGCGAAAGAAGTTTCTGAAGAAGACATGTTAGGTGCGTTATTATTCGGCTTTGATGCTATCAAAGAATTGGTTGCCTTCCAAGAAGAAGTTGTCGCAGCTGTGGGCAAACCAAAAATGGAAGTCAAATTGTTACAAGTAGATGCTGACTTGAAAAAAGAAATTTTCGACGGCTACTACCAAACAATGAAAACTGCTGTTATGACGGAAGAAAAATTGGCTCGTGAAGACGAGATCGATAAAGTCAAAGACACAGTGAAAGAAGTGTATGCAGAAAAATTTGCTGGACATGAAGAGGAAGCACAATTCTTGAAAGAAGTGAAACAAATCGCAGAAGATCTTGAAAAAGATGTGGTTCGCGAATTGATCACCATCGACAAGATTCGTCCGGATGGCCGTCAATTAGACGAAATCCGTCCATTGGCATCAGAAGTTGGCTTATTGCCACGTGTTCATGGTTCTGGTCTATTTACTCGGGGACAAACCCAAGCGTTGTCTGCGTGTACGTTAGCACCTTTAGGTGAACACCAAATCATTGATGGATTAGGGGTTGAAGAATCAAAACGATTCATCCACCATTACAACTTCCCTCAATTTTCTGTTGGTTCGACTGGTCGTGCTGGCTCACCAGGACGTCGTGAAATCGGTCATGGTGCATTAGGCGAACGTGCCTTAGCACAAGTGATTCCTGATGAAACAGACTTCCCTTACACAATCCGTCTTGTTGCAGAAGTATTAGAATCAAATGGTTCTTCTTCTCAAGCAAGTATTTGTGCAGGAACCTTAGCATTGATGGATGCAGGGGTACCAATCAAAGCACCAGTTGCAGGTATCGCAATGGGACTTGTATCTGATGGTAAAAACTACACGATCTTAACGGATATCCAAGGCTTAGAAGATCACCTTGGCGATATGGACTTTAAAGTTGCTGGAACCAAAGATGGGATCACTGCGTTACAAATGGATATCAAGATCCAAGGAATCACTGAACAAATCTTGACAGAAGCATTAGATCAAGCGAAAAAAGCACGGATGGAAATCTTAAATGAATTGACATCAACATTGGCTGCTCCTCGTGAAGAGTTAAGCCAATACGCACCGAAGATCGAAATGATCCAAATCGATCCTGCGAAGATCAAAGATGTAATCGGTAAAGGCGGCGACACCATCAATGGCATCATTGATGAAACTGGCGTGAAAATCGATATCGATCAAGACGGAAAAGTTTCGATTGCTTCTGCTGATGCAGAAATGATCCAAAAAGCCATCAAGATCATTGAAGAATTGACGAAAGAAGTAAAAGTTGGCGAAGTGTACCTTGGGAAAGTTGTCCGTATTGAAAAATTTGGTGCGTTTGTCAACTTGATCAAAGGCAAAGACGGCTTAGTTCATATTTCACAACTTGCGAACGAACGGGTCAACAAAGTGGAAGACGTTGTCAAAGAAGGCGACGAAATCTTAGTGAAGGTTACAGAAATCGACAAACAAGGTCGTGTGAACCTTTCAAGAAAAGCACTATTGAACGAAGACAAAGCAGAGAAAAAATAAGCTGCTACTTCTAAATCATAAGCAAAGTCTAGGAAACTGGACTTTGCTTTTTTTGTGTCTAAGTAGCAGCTCTTCAAGAGGGTCTTACTTGACAGGAGTTATTTTTTGCGTTACCGCGAAAAATAAGAGATAATTCAGAATATTGTCTTTGCTATGCAAGCAATAATTCTAAGATGTCAAACGCATCTTATTTAGGATAAGGAGTACGATATGAAACAAACATTTCCAACCGATTTTTTGTGGGGAGCATCGATTTCCGCGCACCAAACCGAAGGGGCGTATCAAACCGACGGTAAGGGACTGAGTGTCCAAGATACTCGTCCAAGAGACAACCATGAGATCGCAGATTTTACAGTGGCTGTCGACCATTACCACAAGTACAAAGAGGATATCGCCTTGTTAGCAGAAATGGGGATCAAAATTTTCCGCTTTTCGATCGCTTGGTCGCGAATTTTTCCAGAAGGGCGCGGTACTATTAATCAAAAAGGCTTGGATCATTACAGCGATGTCATTGATGAATTGCTGAAACACGGGATTCAGCCCTTTGTGACGCTGAACCATTTTGACTTGCCGCAAGCATTGGAAGAAGAAGGCGGCTGGACAAAACGCAGCACCGTTGAGGCATTTGCCGCATATGCCAAAACGCTGTTTACAGCCTATGGGGATCGAGTGACGCATTGGCTGACGATCAATGAACCAAATATCATGCTGCTGGTGGATCAAAAAATATTAGGGAAAAAGATTCCATTATCAGAAAAATACCAGCAATTTCATCACCTGATGATCGCTGAAAAATATGCCTTCGAAGCGTGTCATGAAATCGTTCCAAATGGCAAAATCGGACCGGTGCCGAATATTTCGTTGGTCTATGCGGCGACTAGTCGACCAGAAGACAACCAAGCAGCGTTGTACTTCAACAGTGTCCGGAACTGGGCTTACCTTGATTTTGCCTGCTTCGGTCGTTACAACACGGTCTTTCAAGATTATTTGAACCAAAACGGGCTCACGATTGACTTTGGTCCGGAGGATGAGGCGTTGATGAAACGGGCGCTGCCTGACTTTGTCGCGATGAACTTCTACACCACAGTGACAGTGGAGCAGCCGACGGAAGCCGGGGATATGAAAAACGGTATCAGCGATCAGCAAAGTGAAGACATTATGGAGCGTGGTTTTTACAAAGGGTTCACCAATACGTTCTTGAAGAAAAATGCCTTCAATTGGACCATCGATCCCTTGGGGCTGAAAACGACGTTGCAGACTCTTTATGATCGTTACTACTTGCCGATCATCATTACCGAAAACGGCTTAGGGGCAGAAGATCATCTAGAAGCAGATGGCACGGTTCATGATCCGTACCGTATCGATTATTTGTCGCAGCATATCAGCCAATGCTTAGCCGCGATCAATGCTGGGGTGGATCTGATCGGATACAGTCCGTGGTCTGCCATTGATTTGATCAGTGTACATGAGGGGATTCGAAAACGGTATGGCTTCATTTACGTGGATCGCAATGATGCACAGGAAAAAGAACAAAAACGAGTGAGAAAAGACAGCTTTTATTGGTATCAAAAGCTGATTGAAGAAGGGGCGATCCCTTCGTTGGAGGAGTAACGATGACAAGTGTTTTTACCTTTTTAGAAACGCGTTTGATGCCGCCTTTGAATAAGTTGGCGAATTTACGCTTTATTCGCGCAATCATGCAAGCAGGGATCATTACGGTCCCTTTTACGATCGTCGGATCGATCTTTTTGATCATCAATAATTTACCGCAGATCATTCCACCACTGGCTGGCTTTTTCGAACAAACGATTTTACGATTTTCACCGCTTTATAGTGTCGTGACCACGATGTCTGTCGGCTCGATTGCTGTTTTTTATTGTTTAGCAACAGGGTATTATTTAACTGAGATTTATCATAAAGAAGATCATTTGACTATGAGCAGTTTTGTAGGGGCGTTATTAAGCTTGTTTGCCTTTTTAATGACGATCGTCCAAGTCGATATCACAGATGGTGCAGCTCAATTGCTGCAGTCAGAAAGCGAAACTGCCATTGTTTACAATGGAATCGCCATAGGCGGTTGGATCACACGCTTTAGCGGGGTAGGCATCTTTATTGGGATCATCACCGCAGTGCTTGCTACGGCGGTCTATCGTTTTTGTGTAAGAAGAAAGATCACCATCCAGATGCCTGAAGGAGTTCCCGATGGAGTCAGCAAGGCATTTGCGTCATTGATCCCAGCGATTTTGATCGCCTTTTTGATGGTGGCGATCAACGGGGTACTGGCGGTTTTCCACACGGATCTTCACGGATTGCTGTCCAAACCATTTGAATTCGTGAAAGAGTTGACGGGTTCTTGGTTAGGAATCATCGTGATTATGCTCCTTATCCATCTCTTATGGGCAGTGGGGGTTCATGGGACGGCTGTTATTAAAAATAGTTTCATCAATCCCATCCTGTTGGTGGCTCTAACAGAAAATATCGATGGTGCCAATAATATTTTTGCTGGGGATTTCGTGAACATGTATATTTTTATGGGCGGCGCAGGAAGTACGCTTGGATTGGTTTTATTGATGCTGTTTGTGGCAAAATCACAACAGCTCAAAGTCTTAGGAAAAGCAGCGATCTTACCAGGGCTTTTTAATATCAATGAACCAGTGATCTTCGGGGCACCGATCGTCTACAATCCGTATTTGATCATCCCCTTTATCATAACCCCTTTGATCAACGTCACGATTGCTTACTTTGCTAGCTCATTTGGCTTTGTCGATAAAGTCATTACTGGGATTCCTTGGATCTCGCCAGTCGGAATTGGGGCGTTTTTAGGAACCGGTGGTGATTTCCGAGCCATCCTGATCGCTTTGATCAACTTAGGGGTTTCCATTCTCTGCTATTATCCATTCTTTAAGATGTACGATGGCAAACTCTACACGGAACAACTTGCCAATCACGCATAAATAGGAAAAACAGCAAAACGCCCGTTGATGGACTTCTAGTGAAGTGCCAACAACGGGCGTTTTTCTAATGCAAGTAGTGATCACGTATGCAAAGACTGTTGATACAAGACGCAATCATCACAATCTTTGCGAGTTGGTTTGGCTTGCTGGGGTGTTTCTTTGTGTAATGGCAAAAGCATACGCAACCCGTTTAAGATAACTAAGATCGTGCTTCCTTCATGACCCACGACCCCTAGAGGCAGCGTGAGAAATTCAAGGAAGTTTGAAGCGATCAGCAACAAGATGACGCTGATAGAAAAGACGATGTTTTGTTTGATGATCCGCTGTAATTTTTTAGCCAAACGGTGACTGTCGACCAAGCGCAGCAAATCATTTTTCATCAAGACGATGTCCGCCACATCCATTGCGACGTCGGTTCCTTCGCCCATCGCGATCCCCACACTTGCGGTCGCTAAGGCGGGGGCATCATTGATCCCATCACCGACCATCGCATTGATTTTGTAGGTTTCTTTCATTTCTTTGATCCGAGTGGTTTTCTCATCAGGCAGGCAATCACTTTCGTAGTCAGACAAGCCGATTTCTGCTGCGATCACTTTAGCAGTACCTAAATGATCACCCGTCAGCATCGTCGTGTGAATCCCCTGCTCATTGAAGTAGGCAAGACTCTCACGAGCTTCAGGACGGGGCTGATCCAATAGCGCTAAATACCCTGCTAACACACGGTCACGATTGATATAAATCAAGGTTTTTCCAGCTGCTTTCAATTCGTGGATGCGGGTTTGCTCACTGGCAGCAACAGAGGTTAGATCGACTTCTTTTCCAATCGTCCAATGGGCAGCTTGGTAAGTGGCGGCTAGACCGACCCCCGCTTGTTCTTCCACGGCTAATTCCAACGGCTTTTCATCATGAAAATACGCCAAGATCGCTTCAGCCAATGGGTGATTTGATTGTTTTTCCATCCCGACGATCAGTTGGGGAATAAAGGGTTCATCCAGCAACAGATGGACATCAGTGACAGCAGGTTTGCCGCGAGTCAGCGTTCCGGTTTTGTCAAAAGCGATCGCTTTTACATTGGCAAAGGCATCTAAGGCTTGTCCGCCTTTGCATAAAACGCCCAAACGAGCAGCGTGAGAAATAGCTGCTAAGGTCGCAGGAGTAGCAGAGGCGACTAAGGCACAAGGAGATGCCACCACCAGTAAAACCATACCGCGATAAAAGCTTTCTTGGAACCCCCAATTCGTGAAAAACGTACACAAAACGATCATTAGCGGGACGGCGATCAGGACGATCGGCACATAGATCCGTTCGATTTTCTCTATCAAGGTCGCCGTTTGACTTGGCATTTGCTGTGCTTCTTCCACCAATTGAATGATTTTTGCAAAGCGGGTGTTTTCACTCGTTTGAGTAACTTCAATGTACAATGGCTGCCCGAGGTTGATGGTTCCGCCAAAGACTTCACTGCCTAAACGTTTCTCGACAGGAATGGATTCGCCACTGATGGCCGCCTCATCAACGCTGCTGTTTCCTTGGATCACGATACCGTCGATCGGGATCGCACTGCCTTTTGCCACCATAATCGTATCTTTTAACTGAAGGGCTTCTACTGGTACTTCGACGAGCTCGCCACTTTCAATCATTTTTAAGGCAGTCGTTGGTTGCAGTGCCATTAATGAACTGATTTCTCGCGTACTTTTGTTGGTCGTATATTCCTCAAGGGCACCGCTCAAACAAAAGATAAAGGTCAGCATCGCCCCTTCAAACCAATGACCAATGATACAGGCACCGATGGCGGCTAATGCCATCAATAGATCGACGTTCAACCGTTTGTCGTGCACCAATTCTTGCGTGCCTTCCCAGGTTTGTTTCCAACCACCAGCAAGAATCGCTAACAGATAAGGGACAAAGCTATAAGGAATGGAAAAAGATGCCATAAGAAAGCCAGTTGCCATCAAAAGCAAACAAGCGATCGTTGAAAAAACAGCCGACGATTCTGATTTACTCATAAGAAACGCCTCCTTTTGAATGTAGTCTAGGAATGAAAAACCGATCCTTTTCTCAAGAAATAATCGATTGTTCCTCCCTCAACTTGAGCATAGCACATTCGAAAACAAGATGGTAAAAAAACAACGTACCTGATAATGAAAGTGATTATCAAGTAGCGATTAAATAACGTTACTATCCAAATGATAAATGGAAACTTACTATTATAGAAAAAAGAACACAAAAAAAAGCAGTACAATAAAAAACGAATTGTACTGCTTTTACTTATTTGATGTGGTAGTCAGCGATTGGATCGCTTAACGCAAACTATACTTTGCTAAGGGAATCTGACGTGCTTCACACCACTCTTTGACAGCACCAGAAAAAATCAGCTGAACCTTGGTAAGGTCTTTGGTGCTTGTCTGTCCTGCCATTGTGTAGAGCAGCTGCAGCTGTTCCTTCCATGATTGTAAGGTGGCGATGGTTTCTTCTTTGCCTTTTGACAAAAGCAGCACGAGGATCGTGGCGGATAGTCCTACGCTATCGGCACCAAGGCAAAGTGCTTTGAAGATATCGTAAGCATCCCGAACCCCGCCTGAAGCGATGCGGGTAAAGGGCTGTTGGATCTCATTTGCTTCCAGCAAGGAAATCACGGTGGATTGACCAAAGGTGTCTAAATACGCCAATTCACGTTTTTTTCGACGAGCATTTTCGATTTGAGTAAAACTTGTGCCGCCGCTGCCAGCAACATCAATCGTTTGTACGCCGATCGCCAGTAACTGCTGGATCGTTTCACGGGACATCCCAAAGCCGACCTCTTTTACGACAACCGGAACGGCAACAGAAGCCATCGTTTTTTCCAATAAGGACAGCCATTGGCTGAATTGACGATCGCCTTCTGGCATCACTAATTCTTGCGGTGCATTCAGATGGATCTGCAAGGCATCGGCATCAAAGAGCTCCACTGCCCGCTGTGCATTTTCAACGGGACTGCCCGCGCCAATATTGGCTAATAAGAAGCCGTCAGGATTGGCTTTACGGACGATACGGAAAGAATCGGCGACACTTGGGTCTTTTAAGGCAGCCGAAACTGAGCCGGTTGCCATCATCAACTCACAGGCTTGTGCGATCTCTGCTAACTCTTGATTGATTTTTAAGGTTTTTTCACTGCCGCCGGTCATGGCATTAATGAAAAAAGGGCTGGAAAATGAGCGGTCAAAGACAGTCGTCGCAATTGACACATCAGCCACGTCAATTTGTGGAAACGACTGGTGAACCAAGCGAACTGCATCAAAATCGTTGCTGTGTTCTTTATGGAACGCTTTTGCTAAGGAAACATGTTCATCTTTTCGATTCATGATAGGTCCTCCCGGTAATGGTAAACATGCAGCGGCAAGGGGGTGATCTCGGCTTTTTCCCACGCACTCATCAATGGTAAAATACCGGTTTTTTGGTCAACGATCACGATGCCGCAATCGCCGCCGCCGGCACCGGAAGATTTGGCTGCACCACAATAATTTTCTGCTAGATCACAGAGCTTTTTAAGTGCTGGAGTTTCAATCGGCACACCAGTCAGTGCGGACAACTCCCGCAGGAGCTTTCGATTTTCCGTGATCATTTTTTTGATCGTGCGACTGTCTTCATTTAAGAAGCCGTCGATCAATCGATTGACGCAGTCTTTGCTGGCTGCTAAAAAGGCCGCATAGGCGTTTTCTTTTTCTTCTTTGGATTGATAGACTTGATCCACTAAATCAGAGGTGGAGGCAGGAGAGCCTGTCCAGCCAATCAGCAGTCGAAGAGATTTCGGAACCGTCAAGGGACGGATCGATAATCCTGGCCAATCGAAAGCGATCAATTCTGTTAAGGTATGGTCTTTTTGTTTGGTTAAGACCCAGTCGTGATCGAAGGTTGAAAAAGCGATCCAGCCGCCATAGCAAGAGGCCGCAATATCACCGCACGACCCATTGCCTTGAACAGCGAGATGGGCAAGAGCCGCAATTTTGAATTGGGTCAACCGATCCATTTCCATTTGATAGTACAGATTCAATGCTTTGACCGTGGCAACAGTCACGGCACCGCTGGAACCGAGGCCATATTTGCGACCATTCGAGTTATCCAGTTCACTGGTCACTTTTAAATCGTAAAAGGAAAGGGGAATGCCTTTTTCTTGGGCATATTTTTCCGTCAGACGAATGGCTGCCAAAATATAGTGGAACGGGTTATCCCGGTGGTCTAAGACTAATTCGCCTTTGCGACGGGTCCAGCGAATCGGCAGGTCGCTGTATTGGGCAGACTGGATGCTGCCATTTTTACGGGCCTCTTCAACAGTGACCGTGATAAATTGGTCAACGGCAACGATGATTGCAGGATGACCTGGTTCGACAACGGCGTATTCACCAGCAATAAATAGTTTTCCAGGAACGGATAGTTCAATCATTTCGACACTCCTAATCGATGGCTTCTTAATGGCTTCTTAGTTGATGGGGGAAGATTCTTCCACCGGTAAAAAGGCTAATCCTTTGCCCGCATGAGCAGTTACTAATTGTTCTGAGGCAAAGTGAGCACTTAATTCACGTAAAATCGTTTGTTCTTCTTGTTTTTGGCATAAAACTTTGACATTGGGACCAGCATCCATCGTGAAATAGCAAGCCAATCCTTTTTTTCGCAGCATTCGGACACATTCCATAGCTCGTAAAGATTCAGAAGACCAATAAGTAAAAGGTGGTTCGGCGGCTAAGGTCGTTCCATGCATTTTCAAGGCGTTGGCCTCGGTCGTTTCACCTAAAGCAGTAAAGTCTTTTTCGGCAATCGCTTGTTTCATTTTCACGAGATCGCTCGCAGTGGCAGAAAGCCAGCCTGGATAAAAGCTCGATGTTTCAACGGTTCGGCGCATGCCCTCACGACTGGAGACTTCTTTGGCTTGTGCGTTGATCAAAATAAAGATCATACTCAATTCTTCTTCCCAGCCATTCGACGGCACTTGGGTGGCAAAAGAAGTCTCATCGGTGCCTTGATGCCATTCAGCAAAGCCGCCGTAGATACTCCGACAAGCCGAACCAGAACCGCGACGGGCCAAACGGGATAACGCTTGCTCCGACAAGTTTAAGTCCAGTGCTTCACTACAGGCACCCGCCAATGCCGCTAATCCGCTGGCAGAAGAGGCAAGTCCAGCAGCGGTTGGGACGAAGTTTTGACTTTCCACCGTGGCATACCACGGGCAGTCCGCTTTTTTTCGTACCAGATCCAAAAAGTCCGCAACTTTTTTGGTGGCAGCGTCTGTTTGCACCACACCATCCAATGTAAAGCGATCCTGTGTAAAATCGGGTGAAAAAGCCACCGTTGTTTCTGTGTAAAAAGCATCGAGGGTCAGGGACAAACTATTGTTCATCGGTAAAATGAAGGTTTCGTCTTGTTTTCCCCAATACTTGATCAATGCGATATTCGTGTAGGCACGAGCCTTTCCCTTATACATGTTCATAAACTCCTAATCCTTGTATCCATGCCGCACGAGCGCCATCGGACAATAAAATACGGCTGATGTTCTCAGCCTGTTCCTTCGTTTTGGTTAGTGCGATCATACAGCCGCCTCGGCCCCCGCCGGTCAGCTTCGCCCCATAAGCCCCGTGTGCCAATGCTGAGGAAACCAACTGATCCAGTTGCTGATTGCTGACCCCTAACTGCTGCAGTGCCTGATGGGCATTGTTCATGCTTTCGCCTAATATTTCTAATTGATTGGCTATAATTGCCTCTTTGGCTCTTTTGGTTTCGATCCCTAAACGCTGGATCGCTTGACTGGCCAGCTGCTTGCTGGTTTCAAAAAGATGGGCGACACTTTTGACAGCTTCTCTCGTTTGCCCTTTGATGCCAGTATCAGCGACGAGCAAATAACCGTCGATCGTGAGGGGAAACGAAGTGATGGGATGCCCTTTGATAAAGTAAATGGCATCCGTCCCACTAGCTGCTGCAGCATCGATCCCGCTAGGATTGCCGTGAGCGATTTTTTCAGAAAAGTTGACATAGGTCATCAATTCTTCTTTTGTAAAATCTTTTTTGATCCAATCAAAAAAAGCGCGAGTCAGTGCAACAGCGACCGCCGCGCTAGAACCCATTCCCCGTTCAGAAGGGATGGTGCTGACGATGGAGGTTGCAAAAGGACCCGTGTGGAAATCTTGTTGCAGACGATGCAGCAAGTCTTTGACATTTTTTAAGTGGCTGGGGACTTCTTCAAGCAGACCGTGATAGTAACTTGAAATCAAGGTGTTTTTTTCATTTGCTGTGATCTCGACTTGTACTTTTGCTCCCGCAAAAGGGAAAGCAATTGCTGGTTCACCGTAAACAACTGAATGTTCACCCATTAAGATGATTTTTCCTGTAGCTATGCCAGTACCAATTGACATTATTTTCCTCATTTCTTTAGGGAGCTTACCCCACATGATTCATTTATCGTTTGTCAGTCAATTGTAACTATCTCCTGACAAAAACACAATTTAATTAAAGATCCTTTCCTATTTTACTAGAAGAAGGCTCTTTCGTTAAGCATTCCGTATGAGATTTCAAAAAAAAGCAAAAATCTTTAAACTTTTATTGAAAAACTTCTTGATTTGTGCTTCAAAAGTTTCAGTTGACGGCACAAGATATAGTATTGTATAGTTGATATCGCAAATGCAACATACAATATTTAGTGATGAGTGAGTTGGGGGATATGAGCGTGATCGTATTAGCAGGAACGATTGGTGCCGGTAAATCAAGTTTGACCGCATTGATCGCCAATCATTTTGGCAGTCAAGCCTTTTATGAATCGATCGATGACAATGAAGTGTTACCATTATTTTATGCAGATCCAAATAAATATGCGTTTTTACTGCAAATCTATTTCTTAAATAAACGATTTGAAAGTATCAAGCAAGCTATGAAAGACGACAATAACGTCTTGGACCGTTCCATTTATGAGGATTCACTGTTGTTCCATTTAAATGCGGACCTTGGGCGAGCAACCGATACCGAAGTCAAAGTCTATGATGAATTGTTAGCCAATATGTTGGAAGAGCTGCCGTATGCAGCCCACAAAAAGCATCCAGATCTTTTGGTGCATATTCGCGTTTCTTTTGAAACGATGTTGGAGCGTATTGAAAAACGCGGACGGGAATACGAACAATTGACCTTTGATCCTTCGTTATACGACTACTACAAAGAGTTGAACAAACGCTACGATCAATGGTACGAAGAGTACAATGAGAGTCCAAAGATCCAGATCGATGGCGATCAATTCAATTTTGTCGAAGACCCGCAAGCGGCACAGGCCGTTTTAACAATGGTGGAAGATGCTTTGAAAGACGCCCGCAAATAGCAATGGCCGATACAGCCAGAAAAGTCCTTTGATTGGGCTTCTGGCTGTTTTCTTTTATAATAGAAGAAAGCAAGAGTGGAGGATGGACTGTGGAAAACAAACATGTCTTTTATGATGGAAACTATGAATGGATTCAAGTCGACCAGCAAGACGCAAAAAGCGTGATGGCACTACAAAAACAATATCATCTGTCGGATGAGATGCTTACGTATTCTCTAGATAAAAACGAACGCGCACGAGTCGAATACGATGCCGAAGAAGAAGCATTGCTGCTGGTTTTCAACGTACCTCAGCAAGAAAAGCGAGACAATCATTTTGAGACCAGCCCAATGACGTTTATTTTAAAAAAGAAGCAGATCTTTACTTTTGCCTCCCATGATACCCGTTATGTGATTCCGATGATGGAGCGCTTGATCCTGCAAAAGCCGCAGCAAACACCGCTTCACTTTTTGTTTCAAAGCTTATTCTTGATTTCAGGCACGTTTTTTCCGCTAGTCGAAGAAGTCAATAGTGACCGGATTCGCTTGAATCAGCGACTACGGGAAAAAACCACCAATAAAAACCTGCTGCAAATGTCCGATTTGGAAGTTGGTTTAGTCTTTTTAGTGTCTGCCACGAAACAAAATGCGGTCCTCTTGGAGCAGATCAAAGCGTTATCCATTTATCGCTTGATGGATGATGACGAGCGGGAACAGCTGGATGATGCCTTGATCGAAGCCAAACAGGCAGTGGAAATGACGTTGCTGGCTTTTCAAATTTTAGAGCAACTATCTGGAACCTATAATAATCTGTTAAACAATAACTTGAATGATACCATGAAGTTTTTGACCGTTTGGTCCCTCTTATTGACTGTGCCTTCCATCGTCACCAGTTTCTTTGGCATGAACGTTCCGCTGCCTTTTACCAATAGTATTTTCGGTTGGGGGATTGCCTTATTGATCAGTTTAGTGTTATCCGTTTGGATGTTGATTGCTTTATGGCGCAGAATTCGTTAATCGATCACCAAACCTAGACCGGCGGCGATAACCAAGGCTTGTTCTTGATCGACCGTTAGCCCCCGCAATTGTTCAAAGGACAACGCGATCTTTTGAAATTGATTGGTCCGAAAATCTAAAGTTGCTAATTTTGTGTGAAACCAGTTGCTATTGTTCAACTGGTTTTCTTGTAACGTCAAGTGTTTCCAATCCATTTCATAAAACTCACTGTCGTTTAGTTGGCACTGACGAAACAGCATTGTCCGTAAATTGGTGTTGCTAAAAGAAGCAAAGTTCGCCACGCAATCTTCAAAGGTGCAGTCACGGAAATAGCTTTCCGCAAAATTGGTGCCAGTCAATTTACATTGTTTAAAGTGAACCCGATGAAAGCTGGCGCCAAAACATTCCAGATTAGAAAAATCGCAATTTTCAAAGAGAACGTTTTGGCATTCCCACTGACTCAAGCGTGTTTTTTGCATCGTCACTTTCTTGAAATGACATTGCTTCAAGATGAGATTTTTGCAAGCATCATAGCTATAGTCACCGCCTTCGAAGAAAGCACCTTCGAAAAGCAGTTCTTCTTCTAAATAAAAATCCTGTGGCTCTAATGCCGACAATAAGGGCGGTAGTGGCAATACGATTTTTTTCTTCATCAAGATCCCATCCTATCTGTTTTTTCTCTTCAGTATAACACGGCGAATCGCTGCCGCAACAGGTGCGAAAAAGCGGTAGAACATTGTGAATTTTATTCAATCGGTTTGCAGAATGCTTTTATAACAAGGAAAATCCTTAGGTTTAAATACATGATTTTTCACAATCTTTTTACTTGCAAGACGAAAATAATTTTGATATAGAAACTCAACCCGCTGAAAGTGACGTATATCAACGAAAAACTGTCATAAATTTTTAAAATCGCGAAAAAGTTGATAGTTTTCAAATTCACAAGCAAGCTATAATGACAATGTAAACAAAAGGAGGAAATTTTCCATGACAAAAACAGTTATTATCGGTGCAAACCACGCGGGGATTGCTGCTGCCAATACACTATTAGATAACTACAAAGACCAAGAGGTCGTAATGATCGACCGTAATACAAACTTAAGCTACCTAGGTTGTGGGACTGCTTTATGGGTTGGACGTCAAATCGATTCATACGAAGGCTTGTTCTATACAAAACGTGAAGATTTTGAAGCAAAAGGTGCAAAAATCCATATGGAAACAGTGGTTGACCATATCGATTTTGAGAAAAAAGAAGTGCACGCTGTAACCAATGACGGTGAAACGATCGTTGAATCTTATGATAAAGTTGTCATCGCAACTGGTTCTGTACCGATTTCACCAAAAGTACCTGGACGTGACTTGAAAAACATCCATTTCTTGAAAAAATTCCAAGACGGACAAACGGTTGATAAAGAGTTAGCATCAGAAGACGTGAAAAACGTTGCCGTTATCGGTGCTGGTTACATCGGTGTTGAAATTGCTGAAGCAGCAAAACGTCGTGGCAAAAATGTGTTGCTTTTTGATGCAGCAACACGGGCATTGCCAAACTACTACGACAAATGGTTTACAGAAGATATGGACAAAAACTTAGCTGACAATGGCATTGAATTGCATTTCGGTGAATTAGCACGTGAATACAAAGGAACAGAGAAAGTAGAAGCAGTTGTAACAGACAACGGCGAATACCCAGTTGATCTAGTGATCAACGCGATCGGTTTTTTACCAAACAACGAGCTAGGCAAAGATCATTTGGAATTGTTTGCTAACGGCGCGTACTTAGTGGACCGCCATCAACGGACAAGCGATGCAGATGTTTACGCAGTCGGTGACTGTGCAACGGTGTACTCAAATGCTTTGCAACAAACAACGTATATCGCATTAGCAACGAATGCCGTACGTTCAGGGATCGTCGCTGCCCATAATATCGGCGGAACGTCTCTAGAATCAACAGGTGTTCAAGGATCAAACGGGATTTCGATCTTCGGCTACAACATGGTTTCAACTGGCTTGTCAGTCGAAGCTGCCGAACGTAATGGCATGAAAGTGAAATACTCTGATTACGAAGATACCCAAAAACCAGGCTTCATGAAAGAAAATGCGACAGTTAAGATCCGCATCGTCTATGAAGAAGAAACACGCCGCATCGTTGGTGCACAAATGGCGTCACGTACATCTGAAATCGCAATGGGCATCCACATGTTCTCACTAGCGATCGAAGAAGGCGTAACGATCGACAAGATGAAGCTATTAGATATCTTCTTCTTGCCTCACTTCAACCAACCATACAACTACATCACGATGGCTGCATTGAAAGCAGAATAAGAAACACGAAAGTCGGAGCGTATGCTCCGGCTTTTTTTTGAAACAATCATGAAAACTGTTGACAATAAGAGAAAAAAGCAGTATACTATAAAAGTTGAGAAATAAAAGCAGAAGCACCCGCTTCTCGCCTGAGTGAAGATATCGCTGGGCAGAATAGGATTCCTACCATTTATTTGTGTGGAGTACGTGCGGGTTCGTGAAGAACTCGTTTTTTTATTGTCTGATTTCGAATCGACAAGCTTTTCTTTCTCTCAAAAAACTCGGAGGTGAATGACCATAGCAAAGGATATGATGGTAAACGACGGCATTCGTGCACGTGAATTGCGTTTGATTGATCAAAACGGCGAACAACTTGGTGTAAAGAGTAAAGCTGAAGCATTGCAAATTGCAGAACGAGCAAACCTTGATGTGGTATTGGTGGCACCAAATGCTAAGCCGCCAGTAGCAAGAATTATGGATTACGGGAAATTCCGCTTTGAGCAACAGAAAAAAGACCGTGAAGCTCGTAAGAAACAAAAAGTAATCAACATTAAAGAGGTTCGTTTAAGTCCAACGATCGACGTCAATGATTTCAACACAAAATTGCGTAATGCACGTAAATTCCTTGAAAAAGGGGACAAAGTGAAAGCTTCGATCCGTTTCAAAGGCCGTGCCATTACCCATAAAGAAATTGGTCAGAAAGTGTTAGATCGTTTGGCGGAAGAAACTGCTGATTTGGCAACTGTTGAGCAAAAGCCAAAAATGGATGGCCGCAGTATGTTCTTAGTATTAGCACCAAAAAACGATAAATAATGACTCACTGAGTTTCAGTTTAAAGTCAGATAACGAAAGATTTTGAGGAGGAAATTAGTTATGCCAAAACAAAAAACACACCGCGGATTAGCAAAACGCGTAAAACGCACTGGCGGCGGCGGATTGAAACGCTTCCGTGCCTTTACCAGTCACCGTTTCCACGGCAAAACAAAAAAACAACGTCGTCAATTGCGTAAAGCTTCAATGGTTTCAGCTGGCGATTACAAACGTATCCGTCAACAACTAGCACGCATGAAATAATTGCGTAACCCAAGCTTCACGTATACAAACAATTATCGATTTTCATATTAGGAGGAATTATACATGGCACGTGTTAAAGGTGGAACAGTAACTCGTAAACGTCGTAAAAAAGTGCTTAAATTAGCAAAAGGTTACTACGGTTCTAAACACACTCTATTTAAAACAGCAAAAGAACAAGTAATGAATTCATACAACTACGCATACCGCGATCGTCGTCAAAAGAAACGCGACTTCCGCAAATTGTGGATCGCTCGTATCAACGCAGCGGCTCGTATGAATGGCTTAAGCTACTCAAAATTGATGCACGGCTTGAAATTAGCTGAAATCGACATCAACCGCAAAATGTTAGCTGACTTGGCTGTAAACGATGCAGCAGCATTTACTGCATTAGCTGACCAAGCAAAAGACGCTTTAAACCAATAATCAATCGTTGGCAACAACGTTAGCCCCGCTCTTTGAGCGGGGTTTTTTGTTATTGACTTTAGTCAGTTTCGTTCGCGTAGCGTACGAAACAAAAAAACCGCGCGTTTCTACGCGTGGACGAAATAGCTTTAGCGATAAAAAACTCCTTTCGATATACTAATAGTGGCTACCAACCGCATATCAGATCGAAAGGAGTTTTTTTATGTCTAACGACGATAAAAGTTTAGCACATACCAGATGGAATTGTAAGTATCACATAGTCTTCACCCCGAAGTATCGACGAAAAGTGATTTATGGAAAGTTAAGAGTAAGTATTAATCAGATATTAAGAAAATTGTATGAGATGAAAGATGTTGAAATCATTGAAGCTCATGCCATGCCTGACCATATTCATATGTTAGTAAGAATACCACCAAAGATTAGTATTTCTAGTTTTATGGGCTACTTAAAAGGACGAAGTGCAACCTTAATCCATGAAAAACATGCGAATTTGAAATATAAGTATGGGAATAAAAGCTTTTGGTCCAAAGGATACTACGTGAGTACGGTTGGGTTAAATCAAAAAACAATTGAAAAATATATTCGAGAACAAGAAGCAGATGATCGAATAAGAGATAGTATAAGTAAACAAGAGTATGTAGATCCATTTAAATAGTTAAAGAGAGATAGGGCTGTGAGCGGTTGGTGGTCATTTAAAAAGCCCCTTTTAAGGGGCTAGCGAGTGGTGAGCCCTTCTAGGGCTGTTAAAAAGCCACCCGTTTCACGGGTGGATATTTACTTTTTCTCGATGACCGAAGAATGGTTTCTCACTATCTTTCATATGTTTCTTTCCATTAAGCGAAAAATAGATTATACTTTTGAAAGCGTTTGTTTTATTTATCTTACGATTTTTCCACGAACACTGCAGCAAAAGGAGCATACGATGGCAATTGATTTATGGCGGCATTTTAAAAAAGGATTGACGGTATATGTTGGGATTGGAATTGCGGTCTCATTTTTGAGTGCCGCGAATGTTTTTTATTTTCAAAAACTACTCGATTCATTTGGCAAGACACTTGATTGGCCAGTCGTTTTTATCTATGGGTTAACGCTAGTACTGGTACCGATTTTGTCCTATCTTGAGCAGAAACCAAAAACAACATTGCACAACAGCATGTATTTCTATCTCAAAGAACAAGCTTTAGTAAAAATCAGCAAGATTGCCTATTCCGAGTACTTGCAGATCGGCTCTGGAGCACTCTTACAGAAAACTGAAGCGGGAGCAGCGGCTGGCAGAAATATCCATTTGAATTTTTATGGACGCTTGTTTAAAGAATTGCTTCCCGAAACACTGTTTAACTTAGCTTTTATTGCTATGATCGATAAAAGATTGATTCCAGCGATCCTTGTGGGCTATCTAGTGGTGTTTATTGTGACCAATCTGCTTTTGAAAGTTTTACGCTCTCTCAAAGAACGTGCGCTAGTTTCAGAAGAAGCCATGAACAGCACCTTTATTCGCGGATTAACGGAAATGGTCACGTTTCGGATCAATAAGCGGTTTGAAAAAGAGATCGCACAATATAAAAACATGTCTGCTGACACAACAGAACGTTTGACAAAAATGACGATGATCCATGAGTTTTTCTTTGGTTTTTTTGCAGTTTTAGTCGCATTGATCAAAGTCGCAATTGTGGTACTGGCATTTACAAATCAGATTACGGTCAGTTTGGGCGGTTTAGCAGCACTGATTATTTATGTGGATCGAATCTACACGCCTGTTGCAATATTTAACGTGATTTTTGTTCAATACAACTTAGATAAAGTTGCCTTTGCACGGTTAAACGAATTTTTCTATCTGCCAGAGGACAAAGCATTAACACAAGGCGATGCATTGTCTGAGACCATCAACTGCATCACAGTTAAGGATCTATCCGTCACACTTCAAGAAAAGCAAATCTTAACCAATAGCACACTGGAGCTGAAGCGGGGAGCGATTTATGGGTTAGTAGGAGAAAGCGGCGCAGGAAAATCAACGCTGGTCAAAACGATTTTAGGCTTGTATCAGCCGACGACCGGTGCGATCCTGATCAATCACAAAAATTTAGCTGCTTACAACTTAAATGATTTCTATGAGCATATCTTTTATCTATCGCAAGATGCCCCAATCTTCCAAGGAACGCTGAAAGAGAATATTATTTTTGATAAGGAAATCGCAGACGAGGAAATCATAGCGGTATTAGAAAAATGTCAATTAGGCGCATTCTATCAGGCACTCAAGGGAGGACTGTCTGCTGAAATTGGAGAAAAAGGAGCCAACCTTTCTGGTGGGGAAAAACAGCGGATCGCTTTTGCCCGATTGTTTTTCACAAACGCAGAAGTCATTGTCCTTGATGAAGCCACATCTGCTTTAGACGAAACAACAGAAGAAAAGCTTTTTGCAGCGATCAAAGACCAATTGAAAAATAAACTAGTCATTATGATCACCCATCGCCCGAAAAATTTGATTTATGCGGATGAGATCATTGAGTTGAAAAAAACACAGGTTGTAGCGGCTTCATCATAAAAGCAGTTGCACCCTGTATTTTTTGTCAGCGCATCAGTAAATGCGGCAGTGTACTAAGCCATGCGATGATACCGACGATCAAGGTAAAAACCACGACGATGACTGCTGTTGAAAGGAAATCTTTTTTGACGTCGCGCTTTTTTCTAATGGCATCGAGGTCTTGATTTTCCATGAAGGCAACGATCTCTTTATACGTTTTGATATTTTGGGTTTTCTTGATTTTTTCGATCTTTAATGCGGCATACATGGAGACGAGCCAAAAACATAGAGGCGGGACAATCCACCAGTATCCGGGTAAATAAAGAGCAGGCCCAACAGAGAGTGCGGTCAATAGTATAAAAAGCAGCATCATTTTTGTGTAACGATCCATTTCTGTTTTCTCAATCGTTTCTTTCATTTGTTCAACATCCCCTTTGACTAATTCATCTAAAGAAACATCAAATAGAACACTGAGCAATAATAAATTGTGAACATCAGGATAGCTTTTTTCATTCTCCCAATTGGAGATCGTTTGTCGGGAGACATAGAGTTTTTCTGCCAGCCCTTCCTGAGAGAGACTTAATCGTTCCCGATGTTTTTTTATTTGTTTGCTTAAGTTCATTTTATCCGCTCCTTCTACCATTAGTTTAGGCCAATGTCTGCATTCTAACGATCAAATGTCTTTGACAATGCCTTGAAATCAAGTGTCAAAATGTTTTTACAGTTGGGTTTGGGGTGTTTACATAGCAGTACAGCGTTGATTTTCTTCCGTTAACAAGCGACGGTCAACTTGGTTATTGTTTTTTTATAGACATACCTGCTGGTTTCTAAAAAAAGAAAAAAGATGGCGAGTCTTTGCTGATTTTAAGTGTTTGTCCTTGTCTATTATTCATTAATTTCGCAAAGATGGGAAGAGGAGAAGACAACTAAGCGTGTGAAAGATTCATTTTTCCATTAGTGGATCTTTAAAGGTACCTGTGTGTTGAAATGGAGCCATTCAGAAGACACCTCTATTTGTTGGTTCTGTTTTAGAAGAAAATCGACTGTTGGTAAGCATATCACCCCATAAAAACGTCTGCTTTGTGCTATACTGAGGCTTTGTAAAAATAAGTTTGTACAAGCAAGCAGCAACGGTTTTTTCATTGATTGCTTGCAAGAAGGAGCGTATACGCAGTGAAAAAACTAAAGGTTCAAGATTTAATTGCAGTAGGGATCTATACAGCGATCTATTTTCTTTTAATGAGCGTCTGTCTATTGATTTTGCGTTTTGTGATCCCAGGTTTTCATAATTTATTTATTCCAGCAGTCACCGCTTTGTTTTCTGGCATTATCTATCTGATTTTATTGAATAAAGTACCGAAATTTGGCGCAATCACCATTATGGGTACCGTGGTAGGGCTCTTTTTTTTGATTTCAGGACATTTTCCATTGGCCTTTTTGCCCAATATGATTTGTGCCTTAGCAGCTGATTTGATCCAATACAAAACAAAGCTCAAAGGAAACGTTCGCGTACTGGCGAGTTATATCGTCTTTAGTTTTGGCTTGATGGGTCCGATCTTACCCCTGTGGTTTATGAAAAATGCCTACATCGATTCATTAGTGGCTCGTGGAAAAGATGAAACCTACATTGCCGGCGTGTTTGCTCATACCTCCAATTTGATGTTAGGGCTTTGTGCATTGGCGGTTTTGATTGGTGCGGTGGCTGGTTTAGGTATCGGCAGTCGCTTGATGGAAAAACATTTTCAACCAACGATCCAATCGCATAAAGGGTGAGGAATGTGTCGAAAACAAGGTTTGATCCCCGCAGCAAATTAGCGGTGATTCTCTTTGCTAGTTTTACTATGATGGTGACCATCAGCTGGATCGATGAGTTTGCCTTTGTCACTTTCTTGCTGCTGCTATTTATAGTCAGCGGCTTTTGGAAAAAAGGCTTGCTGCTCTATGGCGTGTTTGTCTTGCTGACAATGGCAGATAGTTTTTTGTTTCGCCAAGGCAACCACGTACTAATCGTGTTGCTGGATTTCTTTTCCGTCGGTTATCGCCGCTTATTGCCAACGATCATGGCGGCGGCTTTTGCCATTAGCGGGACGAAAAACAGTGAGTGGATGGCTGCGCTGCAAAAAATGCACGTGCCCAACGTATTATTAGTCCCGTTGGCAGTCTTATTTCGTTTTTTCCCCACACTGGTACAAGATTTCAAAAGTATTCGCCAAGCGATGCGCTTTCGCGGCATCTCGCTGTCGGCAGGATCGATCTTGCTTCATCCGCTGCAAAGTGCGGAGTATTTTTTGATCCCATTACTGATGTCGGCTGAAAAGACCGCAACCGAACTGTCCGCTACGGCCCTGGTTCGCGGGTTAGCATCAGAAATTCCCCATACCACCGTCCACGAACTGAAGCTGCGCTGGTGGGATGGCTTAGTCTTTTTAGCATTAGGCGGCTTTATCGTGAAAAGGATGTGGCTTGGATGATCACATTAGAACAAGTGTCAGTGAAACGAGAAAATCGGACCGTATTATCTGAGCTCTCTTTGACGGTCGCAGCTGGGGAAGTCATCGTTTTGTGCGGCGCTAGCGGCAGCGGAAAATCGACCTTGCTCAATGTTTTGAATGGCTTGATCCCTGAGCTGTATCCCGCCGAAGTGCAAGGAAAGATCCGTGTCGGAGAAACAGACTTGCCAGTTGCCGATTTCTCCCATTATGCCCAGACGATTGGCGTCGTCTTTCAAAACCCCAAGACGCAATTTTTCACCACGGATGTCTATTCGGAGTTGGCTTTTTCGATGGAAAATGCGGGCGTCGCACCAGAAAACATTCGGCAGCGAATCACCGAAGTAGCACAGCAGTTTTCCCTGACCCCATTGCTTGATGCTAGTGTCTTTGACCTATCTGGTGGGGAGAAGCAGCTGGTTGCTCTCGCTGCAGCCACGATGTTGCCCCATGATGTGTTCTTATTGGATGAGCCTTCCAGTAATTTGGATCAAGAAGCGATCCAAAAGTTGACTCAAGGATTGGCTTCTTTAAAACAACAAGGGAAAACCATTGTGATCGCCGAACACCGCTTGGTGTATTTGGCGCCACTGGCAGATCGCTTCTGTCTATTAGAAGCAGGACGATTGCGGGCGTCTTATCCAGCAGCTCAGCTTTTGTCACTATCAGAGGAGGCAATTCACGAGTTGGGATTGCGAAAAGTAGGCGAGGCGGCATTGGAAACTCAGCACTGCCGAGAATCTTTGCCAGAAAAGTCTGGATTAAGGGCAACGCATCTGCAGATCAAGCAATCGAAACGCTCAGCAAACAGCAGGAATTGGGCGCTCAACTTGCCTGAACTACAATTGCCGACGAAGCAAGCTGTGGGGATCGTTGGACCAAATGGTGCTGGCAAAAGTACGTTGGTGCAAGTCCTGTCAGGATTGAAAAAATGCCCAGAAGCAGTATTTGCCATCAATGGACAAAAGCGGACCCAAAAGCAGCTGCTGCAGGAAAGCTTTCTTGTGATGCAGGATGTGAACTTGCAGCTGTTTTTTGAAACGGTGGAAAAAGAGCTGCTGATCAAAGCCCAAAAACCAGCGCGTTTTGAAGAAATTGTCTCATTGTTGCACTTAACACCACTCCTTGCCCGACATCCGCAAAGCTTATCGGGTGGGGAAAAACAACGAGTTGCCATCGGCAGTGCCCTGCTTTCTGGTAAACGCTTGTTGTTTTTCGATGAACCAACGAGTGGGTTAGATTTGCAGCAAATGGAAGAAGTCGCAAAACTGTTGCGAACAGTTGCCAAAGAAGTTGATTTATTAGCGGTGATCAGTCATGATCGTGAGTTTTTAGCTGAAGCATGTCCTTACGTGCTTCAACTCCAACAAGGGGAACTCGTTGGCGCGTATCAGCTAGCAAAAAATATGGAATAAATGAAAGACGGAGTGGACCTTGGTTCATGCCGTCTTTTTTGTTCGAACATGAAAAAATCTTCATGATTTTTTTCTTTCAATCAGTTAGGAAGTTTCGAAAAAATCCGTTATGATAGAAGCAAAACAGGAGGAGGAGCGCATATGGCCTTGAAGATCTTGCTAGTAGAAGACGAAGAAAGTTTAGCCAGTTTTATTCAGACCGAATTGACTTTTGAGGGATATGACACGGTCTGGGCCAAAGATGGGCAAGAGGCATTGACCTTATTCAATCAGCAAGCAAATGTCTTTGATCTGATTTTATTGGATTGGATGCTGCCAATCTATGACGGCATCACAGTGGCGCGGCGGATACGTAAAGAAAGCGACATCCCGATTTTGATGATGACCGCCAGAAATCAAACCGCCGATGTGGTGACGGGGCTTGATGTCGGATTAGATGATTATTTAACGAAACCTTTTGAAATCGAAGAACTGTTTGCCAGAATTCGGGTAATCGAGCGACGGTTGCAACGAGAAGCCAAACAACAAAAGAACCAGCAAAACCAATTAGTGGCGGGGGAACTGATGATGGACATCGCCAAGCACTTGGTTCAGGTTGCCGGTGAAACCATTGAGTTGACGCCCAAAGAGTTTGGGATTTTATATGAATTGATGAAAGAACCCGAGGTAGTCAAAACGAGAGATGACCTGTTGAATGAGATTTGGGGCTATGAATACGACGGCCAAACGAATGTTGTAGATGTCTATATCCGCACACTGCGGAACAAGCTGGATGTTTGCGGCAAAGGCAAAATGATCGCAACCGTTCGTGGATTAGGCTATGTCTTGAGGACCGATCATGAAGAATAAATCAGCCAACCAACGTAGAAAAACAGCCCAATTTCAATTGACGAACCGCTTTTCCTTGATTCTCTTTGGTCTGCTGATTCTCTTCAATCTGTTGTTTATTTTATTATCCGTAGGTTATTTGTTTGAACATATCGAAAATCGTGCCAGCAACATCCTTGAAGCCATCGAAAAAGGTGAGGCATCAGGGGATGCCTGGGACTTTCTCGTCAATGCCTATGTCTCGGCAGATGAAGAAGACGCCCTGCAAGTGATCTTAGCCGATGGCAGTGTCGTTTCATCAGAAGATGCGGAAGAGATTTTTGCCGATATCAATCAAGGGCGAGTGATTCCTTTTCTCGAAGACATCGTTTTTACAGAGGAGGGCATCTATTACACGAAAACCCAAGAAGTCGATGGGGATCAGGTGACGATCGCTATCAATGGGGAGGATAGTGTGGAATTAGCCTATGGCCTCTTTATGATCAGCAGTTTCTTGAATCTGATCGCTGTTGTCGTGGGCAGTCTGCTGATTTATTGGAGTGTCGGGAAATGGAGTCAGAAGCTTACGGGTATGGCGCAAGAAATTGCTGCCATTGAACAAAGTCGAACAGGAGAACTGACGGTTTCTGAAGAGCCCATCGAGATTCGTTCGGTGGCATTGGCCTTTAATAAATTATTGAAAGAACAGCGAGAGACGATCGAGCGGGAAAAACGGTTCGTTGCCGATGCTTCCCATGAGCTGCGAACACCTTTAGCTGCGATTCGCGGACATGTCCAATTGATCCAGCGGCGTGGAACCAAACATCCCGAAGTCATTCCTTCCTCAATGGCGTTTATCGACAAAGAGTCGAAGCGTTTGGAAACATTGAGCAATCAATTGTTGGACCTAGAAAAAAATCAATCCCAAGATGAAATGACCTTTGTTGATGTTTCCCAGATCGTCCGAGAAGAGTGTGAAAAACAAGCGACGATCGTTCCGCAATCGATTGAATATTTTGTGGAGAACCAATGTATGAAACGTGGGCATAAACGTGACTTCCAGCAAATCATCCAAAACCTGTTAGAAAATGCCGCGAAGTATTCACCTGCCGATCAGCCGATTCATGTGACCTTGACGCAAGAGCAGAGACAGATGTCTTTGACCGTCGCCGATTTTGGCATTGGGATTCCCGATGATAAGAAAGCCTTGATTTTCGAACGGTTCTATCGAGTAGAAGATTCTCGTTCCAGCCAGATTGCTGGTTCAGGCATCGGGCTTTCACTGGTAAAACAGCTGGCAGACAAGTATCATGCCAAAATTACCGTGACAGACAATCAACCGCAAGGCAGTATCTTTAAACTTGCCTTTCCAAATGAAAGAGAAAGATGAAGATTTTTTTAGATTTTCTTCAAGCATTTTTGATTCTTTTTCATGAGGAACTTGTTATTCTAAATATATAGAAAAAAGGAATACACAAACAATTGGAGGAATGAAACATGAAAAAAACAACTATTTTATTCGGAATTGCCGCATTAGGATTATTGGCAGGATGTACACAAAACAACACTGGAAATTCAGAACCTGCGCAAAACAGCAGCTCAAGCACAGCAGTTGCCTCATCAAGTGAAACAACGTCGTCACAAGCAACAGACAGCTCTTCAAGCAGTGCAGCGATCGCCAATGGCGGCTTACCTACGGTGACCGTAGAAGAAGCGATCCAAATATTCCAAGACAAATACCCAGATGCAGCGATCACTTCGATTGATTTGGATACTTCTTTTGGCAATTACTTCTACCAAGTAGAAGGCGTGGATGACACGAATGAGTTTGAATTAAAGATCGATGCAGAAACCAAAGAAACTTCTGAAGAAAGAACGGAAAAATTGGATGCCGATGAACAAAACGGTGTCAAAAAAGATGCCGATCAATTGGACCTAACCAACTTGCTTTCATTGGAAGAAATTTCTGATATCGCCGTGAAAGAAGCTGGCGGTGGTCAAGCAACAGATTGGTCATTAGACAAAGAAATGAATGTAACTTATTGGGAAGTCAAAGTAGAAGATGGCAACAAACAAACAGATGTGAAAATCAATGCCCAAACAGGTGAAGTACTAGAAACCGAATTGGATGACTAATCCTGTTTCGCAGTAAAAAAGATAAGCCGCTATCGTCTATGCGCAAAAGACGATAACGGCTTATTTTTTTACGTATGCTGTTTGACTTCAGTTAACGGTTTGACGCGACCACCAATTTTATCTGCAAATGCTTCGGACTGCTTCCGATCTTCAAAGACCCATAACTTGTCTGGAATTTTTTCACGAGTGCGACGACCATCTTTGCCAATGTAACCATGCAAAACTTTAATCACGTACATCGCCATCATCCTTCCCTGAAATTACTTTTGATTATACGAAAGCCGTTTCAAAAAGCAAGGATTTTGACTTAAATGAGTGATCAGAATTGATTATTCCCCTGACAGGGCAGCATAATCAGCAAATCGTTGATGGATTTCAGGAAAACTACGCTTCAGCTGCACGATGCGATTGGTCTCTTTTGCTAAAAAACAATGCTTTGAAGTCCCCGTCGTTGCCAACTGACCATCACTAGTTTTGTAGATCTCATAGCGAAAATCCAAACGCGTGCCAGTATATTTGTCGACCAAAACATCGATTCGCACCTCATCTTCGTAACGAATCATCGTTTTGTATTGCGCACTGACTTCCAGCACGGGAACGATCAAGCCCGCTTCTTCGATGGTATGATACGGTAAATCCAAAAACGCGAGTAATTCCACGCGGGCTTCTTCAAACCAGCGGATATAATTGGCGTGATGGATGATCGCCATTTGATCGGTCTCATAGTAGTGTGGTTGACGGATATAGCCTGAATATAAAGACATAAAAACAGCTCCTTTCATAGAAACAAAACCTTCGTTATTCAGCATAACGCAAAAAGGAAGAAAAGCAAACAGAAGGAGAGCTTCTTTGCGTTGGCCACTAGAGAAAATGCTACTAGAGAGCAGCGGAGTGAAAAAGACAGTGAAACACCTTGACTTTTTCATAGCTTTCTTGTAGTTTATAGATAATATCAAAAATCAGTGAAGGATCGAGTACTTTATTCTATTCCTTAAAAGAGAAAACTGCCCCGGCTGAAAGCAGTTTAGGACGTGTAAAGGAAAGACAATCTGGAGATGAACAGAAGAAAAGCTGTTCCGTGACCGAGCGTTAATCGAGCGAAGGAGAAGAACATTTCTCGAATTTAGGTGGTACCGCGTGTAATCAAAACTCGCCCTTGTATAAAAAACAAGGGCGAGTTTTTTGCTGTGAATCACTGCGACTGGTCCGCAAAGCGGAACAGAGCAGATGATGAACAGTACTAGGCGACCACAGGGAGCGTAGTAACCGAACTAGAAATCACAATGATTGGCTTGCGGAGCAAGACAGAATAGATGATGAACAGTACTAGGCGACGGTAGGGAGCGTAGTAACCAAACTAGGAATCACAATGATTGGCTTGCGGAGCAAGACAGAATAGATGATGAACAGTACTAGGCGACGTAGGGAGCGTAGTAACCAAACTAGGAATCACGTTGATTGACGCAGGAAGTGAGAAATGAAAGCTGTACCTGGCATTTTTGCTTTGTTCAATTGCAGTCGAAGCCAACGAAACCATGACCAGCAACCAACGGCAAAGAGCGCAATAACCCAAAAGTCAAACACGAGAACAACCCACCCACATCAATGAGCAACAAGCAATAGGTGAATAAGCAAACAAGCAATGAAAGCAAAGAACATGGGCAACCATGAAACAAATAGGAGGATGCATACGATGAGTTACCAACGTCCAAAAGGAACCAACGATATTTTGCCAGGAGAATCCGAAAAATGGCAATTTGTGGAAGAAACAGCACGCTTAGTGTTTCGCGATTATCAATTCAACGAAATTCGGACACCGATTTTTGAGCACTTTGAAGTGATCGCCCGCAGTGTCGGGGACACAACGGATATCGTTTCAAAAGAAATGTATGATTTCTACGATAAAGGAGAGCGTCATGTGACGTTGCGTCCAGAAGGCACCGCACCGATCGCTCGTTCTTATGTCGAAAACAAACTATTCGGACCAGAACATACGAAGCCTTATAAAGTGTTTTACATGGGACCAATGTTCCGTTATGAACGTCCGCAAAAAGGCCGTTTGCGTCAATTCCACCAAATCGGTGTCGAAGTTTTCGGTTCAGCAAATCCAGCGACCGATGTTGAGACAATGGCGATGGCAATGGATTTTTATCGTCAATTAGGACTGAGTCAATTGCGCTTGGTCATCAATTCATTAGGCGATAAAGAAACACGCCAAAACTATCGGCAAGCGTTGATCGATTATCTAGCGCCCCATGAAGCGGAGCTTAGTGAGGATTCAAAACGCCGCTTGCATGAAAATCCTTTGCGGGTCCTTGACAGCAAGGACAAGCGAGACCAAAAATTCGTGGCGGATGCACCATCGATCCTAGACTACTTAACACCAGATGCCAAGGCACATTTTGAAACCGTAACGAGTATGCTGGATGCGTTGGAGATCCCTTATGAGATCGATTCAAATATGGTGCGCGGTCTGGATTATTATACCCACACGATTTTTGAGATCATGAGTGATGCACCAAAAATGGGGGCGCAAGCCACCATCTGTGCCGGCGGTCGTTACAATCATTTAGTGGAAGAGCTAGGCGGACCAGAAACACCTGGTTTTGGTTTTGCTTTAGGGATCGAACGTTTATTGATCACTATGGAAGCCGAAGAAGTTGTGATTCCTGCTTTGAATGAGTTAGATGCGTATGTGGTTGGTTTGGGACAAGAAACCAATTTAGAAGCGTTGAAAGTCGTGCAAGCGATTCGTAATTTCGGTTTTTCTGCCGATCGTGATTTCATGGATCGTAAAGCCAAAGCCCAGTTTAAATCTGCTGATAAACAAGGAGCACGGTTGGTTCTGACTCTAGGCGAAACAGAATTAGCAGAACAAGTGATCAATATCAAATCCATGGCAAGCCGTGAAGAAAAACAATTTTCGTTAGCGGATCTTTATGCCCGCTTCGATGAGATCTACGATGAAATGACAACCAAAATGTTTGAGTGAGGAGAAAAAGAATGACAAAACGTACAGTATATTGCGGGTTAGTAAATGAGACCCATTTAAACCAGACAGTAACTCTAAAAGGCTGGGTGCAAAAGCGCCGTGACTTAGGGGGCGTGATCTTTATTGACTTGCGCGACCGAGAAGGGATCGTGCAAATCGTCTTCAATCCTGAGGTTTCGAAAGAAGCCTGGGAAATCGCGGACAAATGCCGCAGTGAATATGTGTTAGAAGTAACAGGTCAAGTCATCAATCGTGCACCAGAAGCCATCAATCCGAAAATGGTGACAGGTGCCTATGAAGTGATGATCAGCGAAATCACGATTTTAAACACTGCAAAAACACCAGCCTTCTTGATTGAAGATGATCAAACCGTTGGCGATGAGATTCGCATGAAATACCGTTATTTAGACTTGCGTCGTCCAAAAATGACGAACAACATCGTGATGCGGGCGAAAACGACGCAAGCGATCCGCAATTTCTTAGATACGAACGACTTCTTGGATATCGAAACACCTTATCTAGGAAAATCAACACCAGAGGGTGCGCGGGATTATTTGGTTCCTTCACGGATCTATCCAGGTCATTTCTATGCGTTGCCGCAATCACCACAAATTTTTAAACAGTTATTGATGGGTGCTGGCTTCGATCGCTACTATCAAATCGTACGTTGCTTCCGTGACGAAGATTTGCGGGGCGACCGTCAACCAGAATTTACCCAAGTCGATATCGAAACCTCTTTCTTGACGGCAGAAGAAATCCAAACCTATACGGAAGAGCTGTTGGCAAAAGTGATGCGAGAAGTCAAAGGCATCGAAGTTACCTTGCCATTCCCACGGATGACCTATGATGAGGCAATGGGACGCTACGGCAGTGACAAACCAGATACACGGTTTGACATGGAGCTTATCGACTTATCAGAAGTTGTGAAAGACGTTGATTTTAAAGTCTTCCAAATGGCTCTTGAAAAAGGCGGCGTTGTGAAAGTCTTGAACGCCAAAGGGGCTGCAGACAAATACTCCAGAAAAGACATGGACAATCTAGGCCATTACGCTGGTCAATTTGGTGCCAAAGGATTGGCATGGGTCAAAGTTGAAGAAGATGGATTGAAAGGACCGATCGCTAAATTCTTGACAGAAGCGACCGACGCGATCATTGCAGCAGCCAATGCGGAAGTTGGCGATATTCTGATGTTTGGTGCCGATTCCTTTGAGATCGTTTCAGCAACATTGGGGGCGATCCGTAATAAATTAGGAAAAGAATTAGGCTTGATCGACGAGAGCAAATTCAACTTCCTATGGGTCACTGACTGGCCGCAATTTGAATACGATGAAGAAGCAGGCCGCTACGTTTCTGCTCACCATCCATTCACATTGCCAAAAGAAAGCGATCTGCCGTTGTTAACGACAGACCCTTCAAAAGTCTATGCGCAAGCCTACGATATCGTGCTAAACGGTTACGAGCTAGGTGGCGGATCATTGCGTATCCATACACGGGAAGTGCAAGAGCAAATGTTTGAAGCGCTAGGCTTCTCACGTCGCGAGATGCAAAATCAATTTGGCTTCTTATTGGATGCTTTGGATTATGGGTTCCCACCACATGGCGGCATCGCCCTTGGGTTAGACCGATTAGTGATGCTCTTGGCTGGCGAAGAAAACATTCGCGAAGTCATTGCTTTCCCTAAAAATGGGAAAGCAGCTGATCCAATGTCTCAAGCGCCAAGTACCGTTTCGCCAATGCAATTGTTTGACTTGAACATCGATGTAACAACGGTTGAAGAAAACGAATAAGCGTTAAACCATGATGAAATGAGTGATGAAATAGAAATTGGTGAATGAATGAAAAAAGTTCATGAGAATTCATCCATTTCTTTCATTGCTCGTTTCTTTTTTTATGAGCTGAAGTATAATAAAGGCAAATCAAAAAAGTGAGGCTATGAAATGCAATGACTCCTCTGTTTAAATGGCTCCCTCATCCAGAATACGCCAACAAACTTTCGTTTTCGATCGTCTATGCGCTGCTGGCATCGATTGCGGTTAATTTCTTCTATCAACCAGGTAATATTTATTCCAGCGGCATTACGGGTGTCGCTCAGATCATCACCACGATCTCAAGAGAAGGGCTCGGATTTTATATCCCCTTGTCCCTTGCGCTATTATTGTTGAATGTGCCATTATTTTTTCTAGGTTGGTTTAAGATCGGCCACAAGTTTACGATTTTTACTGGAATTACTGTTTTACTCACCTCCTTATTCGTGCAAATTTTGCCCGAAGAAACCGTTACGACGGACCCGATGATCTGTGCGATTTTCGGTGGTGCCATCAACGGGGTGGGGATCGGCTACGCCTTGAAGAATGGTCTTTCTTCAGGAGGGCTGGATTTTGTCAGCATTGCCATCCGCAAACGGACAGGGAAGACGATCGGCTCGATATCGATTTTCTTTAACATTGTTATTTTGTTCGCCGCAGGGATCTTGTTTGGCTGGCAATATGCGTTGTATAGTGCGATCGCGATTTTTGTCAGTGGAAAAGTGACGGATGCGGTCTTTACGAAGCAAAAGAAAATGCAGGTGACGATCATCACCCGCAACCCAGAAGAAGTCATTCAAACGATCCAAAAACATATGCGGCGAGGGATTACCATCATCAATGAAGCCGAAGGGGCGTACAAGCATGACAAACAAACGGTTTTGCTGACGGTAGTGACACGCTTTGAACTGCCGATGCTGCGCAGTGCCATGAAAGAAGCCGATCCAAAAGCCTTTGTCAGTATTGCAGAAAATGTCCAGATTTTGGGTCGCTTTTATGAAGAAGAACTGTGAAAAAGGAGTTGAAAAAAGTATTTCTTTATAGAAGTACTTTTTTTTCGCCAAAAATTAATTTTTTTGAAATATAGCAGATGTTGCTAGCTTTATATGGGGGATTTCTGGTAAATTATGAGAGTATGGAATCAATAGCGTTCATGCTGAAATTGTTTTTTTATGAAACAATTGGATCAATTAGAGAAAAGTGGTTGAAAAATGAATAAACGTTTAAGCACAAGCCGCTATATTACCGGGTTTGACGGCATTCGAACCTTGGCAGTCATCGGCGTTATTTTATATCATTTACTACCTACTCATATGCGAGGCGGGTATTTAGGAGTTCCAGTATTCTTTGTCGTATCAGGTTATTTAATCACTGACTTGCTGAGGCAAGAGTGGGATCAAAACGGCAAAATCAAAGTCAAAGATTTTTATGTTCGGCGGATGAAACGGCTCTATCCAGGAATGGTGGTGATGCTGCTTATCTCAGCAGCGTATATCACGTTGTTCCAGCGAAACCTGTTGAATAATTTGCGCGGGGTTTTTGTTAGCTCGTTGCTTTATTACAACAACTGGTGGCAGATCAATCATGGGTTATCCTATTTTGATCGGTTCGGTAATGAATCCCCCTTTACCCATCTGTGGTCGCTGGCTGTGGAGGGACAGAACTATCTGATTTGGCCTTTAGTATTTATTTTGCTGATGAAAATCGGCAAGCAGAGGCATCGCGCCTTTAAATTTACTGCCGCAGTCACGATTTTGTCGGCAATTCTGTTAGCAGTCCTTTACACACCAGGCGCTGATCCGACACGGGTCTATTATGGAACGGATACGCGGCTCTTTTCGATCTGGATGGGGAGTGCCTTAGCATTCATTTGGCCAAGTACCCATTTGAAGAAAGAGATACCGCAAAAAGCCAAACGGGTCTTGAATATCTCTGGCTTTGCTTCCTTGGCTGGTCTGATCGCAGCGTTCTTTTTCTTAGATGATCATTTGACTTTTGTCTATTATGGCGGCATGTTCTTGATCAGTATCCTATGTACGATTCTTGTGGCAGTCACCGCTCATCCCGGAGCCAGCTTGAATCGGGTATTGAGTAATCCGATTTTCAGTTATATCGGCAAGCGCAGTTATGGGATCTATTTGTATCAATTTCCAGTGATGATTTTTTACGAAGCAAAAGTGGGGAATATCGGGGAGAACGTGCTGATGCACACGTTAGTGGAACTATTCTTGATCTTGTTTATCAGTGAATTGTCCTATCGGTTTATCGAAAACCCAATGCGTAAATTCCAGTACAAAGACACATTCAGAACGGTCCGCGGTTGGTTCAGTAAACCGATTTTTAGTTGGAAAAAACCGTGGTTAGTGCCCAGCTTACTGATTACCCTCGTTGCTTTGTTTGGCGTCGTGACCGCACCGACGAATTATGTCGATGCCCAGCAGCAGCAGTTGAAAGACAACATTGCGGCCAATAAAAAAGCGGCAGAGCAATCGCAAAAAAATGCGAATGCTGAAGGCAATGAAGCAGACGATGAGGCGAACACAAGTGAAGATGAAAAAAATATCATGGAAAAATATGATTTAACAGCAGCCCAAGTGAAAAAAGCAGAATCTCTTGAAATCACGGCTTTTGGTGATTCCGTGATGCTGGATGCAACGGCTGACTTGAAAGAAGTCTTTACCCAAGCGGTAGTTGATGGGGATGTTGGGCGCCAGCTGTATGCGAGCCCTGAATTGATCAAAGACTTGAAAGAAAAAAATCTTTTGCGGGATACCGTCCTTGTGGGGCTAGGGACGAATGGTTCCTTTACAGAAGCCCAATTTGACAGCTTTATGAATGAGATCGGTGATCGCAAAGTCTACTGGATCAATGTGCGGGTACCGACACAGCGTTGGCAAAATGAAGTCAATCGGATGTTGGAGCGCATGGCGGAAAAATACGACAATATGACCTTGATCGATTGGTATGATTTGAGTAATGACCAAGAGTCATGGTTCTATGAAGATCGGGTCCATCCAAATCCAGATGGCATGGATCAATACGTGAAGCTAGTTGCCCAAACGATTTTACAAGAGGAATAAACAAGAAAAAGACAAACCTTACGCAATCATAAGGTTTGTCTTTTGTCTTAAACGGTGCTTTGTAAGAGCATCGTTTTTTAATTCTTTTCTATCACCGTTAATAGTGAGTCAAACAAAATCGCACTAGAAGCCGATCCGGGATCGATATGACCGATGGCACGTTCACCAACATAAGAGGCACGGCCTTTTTTAGCAACGAGTTCTTTGGTATGTTCTTTCGCTGCTTCGATCGTGTCTTTGGTCAATTCCCCTTTTTTCAAGGCTTCTGCGACAGGTTGCCAGACATCGACCATCGTTTTGTCTTCAAACTCAGCTTTTCCCCGCATTTTGATGCCCGTCAAACCTTCTTCAACGATCGTACCTAATTGTTCAAAGGAGTCGATCGTTTCTAGTTCCTTCGTTGCTTTGGTCATATTCATAAACGCCGAACCATAAAGGGGACCCGAAGCGCCGCCGACTTTTGAGATTATTGCCATCGAGAAGACTTTAAAGGTATCACTGATCGTCGTTGGCTGTTGTTTGGCATAAGCTTCTTGATAAGCAGCTACGCCGCGTGCCATATTGTTGCCATGGTCCCCGTCGCCGATCGGTGTATCTAAATCGCTCAAATAGGCTTTGTTTGCTTCGATTTCTTTTGTGAAGGTATCTAACCATGCTTGCACCATTTCTGTTGTCAATTGCATCTCTATTCGCTCCTTTACCAGGCTATTGTTGTGACGGCTTCATTTAACGCATCGGTGTGATCCGTTTCGCTGAAGTCGATCAAGGTCAGTGAAAGTCCCTGCATATCGATGGAAGTCATGAAATTGCCGACTTTATGGAAGGAGACAGGTATGTCTTTTTCTGCGAGTAATTTCGCGACATCATTGGCAAAAACGAACAGCTCCATTTGCGGCGTACCACCCATACCGTTGATCAAGACACCGACTTTTTCTGGGGTCTTTTCATAATCCGCTAAGATTTTTTCCACCAACTCTTGTGCTAGTTCACGTGAGGGTTTCAGTTTTTCACGACGGTAACCAGGTTCGCCGTGGATACCCACGCCATACTCGATCTCATCATCGGCTAAGTCAAAACCTGGTTTCCCAACTTCAGGAACTGTTGCCGCTTTTAATGCGACCCCAATGGTTTTGATCGATGCAACCAAGGCATCGCCCAGTGTTTTTAATTCGCTTAAGCTGGCACCATTACGAGCAGCTGCGCCTAAAATCTTGTGGACTAAGACCGTACCGGCAACTCCTCGTTTGCCAGCAGTATAGGTGCTATTTTCAACAGCGATATCATCATCCACGACCACGATCTCCGTCGTGATCTCTTCCATTTCTGCCATATCTTTGGCCATCTCAAAGTTCAAGATATCGCCAGTATAGTTTTTGACGATCAACAAGACGCCTTGTCCTTGATCAGAATCTTGGATAGCCGTCAAAATCTGGTCGGGGGTCGGGGAGGTGAAGACATCGCCTAAAACGGCGGCGCTAAGCATCCCATCACCGACAAAGCCAGCATGCGCCGGCTCATGTCCGCTCCCACCGCCAGAAACAAGACCGACTTGTTCTTTTTGATTATTCTTAGCGATCACCCGTGAGTCGGCGACTTGATGGACCAGTTCAGGATAACTGCCTACGATACCAGCCAACATTTCTTCTACGATCATTGAGGGATCATTAATGATTTTTTTCATGCTTCATGCCATCCTTTCTCGGCTGCTTTTTTTGCTTCTGCAACGATTTGTGCCAAATCATCACTGAAACCAGCGGTGATCGCTGCAGCAAAGGCACCTTCCACCAGCGGCGCGTCGATCAGGTGATAGCGTTCTTGTTGCTGAGGTTCCAGCATGTCGTATGCAAGTTCGGCATTCAAAACGGCACTGCCTAGATCGGCAAAGACTAAGATCAGTTCAGCGTCTGCGGATTCGTTGACGGCATCCACGATTTTCGTGGCGTCAGAACCCAGCTCTCCTTCTGCTGTCCCGCCTAAAGAATAGATCGTGACTGACTCGCCGTCAGCCATTTCTTCGATCATCTGTTTTAATCCTTCGGTGAGTTGCTGACTGTGAGAAACGAGTAAAATACTTTTTTTCATCCAATTTCACCAACACTTTCTGATTAAATTTGGCTGTTTGACAAGGGGGTTGCCTTTTCCAAAGAAACACC
This sequence comes from Enterococcus sp. AZ079, assembly GCF_050547255.1. Classification (NCBI taxonomy): domain Bacteria; kingdom Bacillati; phylum Bacillota; class Bacilli; order Lactobacillales; family Enterococcaceae; genus Enterococcus; species Enterococcus sp. AZ079. The sequence goes on from NZ_CP172955.1 coordinate 408,332, forward strand.
GTCCTTGTTGAAACCGCCTACAGGTTCAGTATACCAAATTTCTTTCTTCTTGTATGGTTGCACCTATGGAGAGGACAAAAAAACAGCATCGTCTTTCTGGACAAAGCAAGAAAGAGCGATGCGGTAAAATCAATTAGGATTGTTTAACGAGCACTTTGGCTGAAAAGCGCTTCGTTAGGAAAGAAAGCCCCACGTACAGGCAGATGTTCAATGCCATCATGCCAAGGAAGTAAGGCAATGTTACGGCGGTCAAGAAACCGACTTCCAGCAATCCGTGGAAAAGCATTGCTGCGACATAGATCCCCACGGTAGTGGTAATCGCTAAGAACAATCGCAATGGATTTAACGGCAAGCAAGCGCGAATCACAGCGATACAGCTGATCCCGATCAACAAATAGTACAACAAGGTCGTCGTATCAAATTGCGACCAACCGTAGTCGGTTTGTAAAAAGCGGATCGCAAAGTAATTGACTAACACCAACAAGGCATTTGGTAATGCATTGAGTAAGACCGTCGGCAAGTAGCGCCCCTTGATCGGTGCTTTGTTTTCTTCAAAGGAAAGGAAGAATGATGGATAGCCTTCAATTGCTAAGTCGATCAATGTGATTTGGATCGGCAAGAACGGAAAGGCGCTGGATGTCAGGATACAAACCAAAGAGAGCAAGAAGCTGTAAATCGTCTTGATAAAGAAGATCCCCGACGCTTTGGTGACGTTATTGACGACGCGGCGTCCTTCAAATAAAACATCTGGCAACGTAGTAAAGTCAGAATCCAATAAGACAAAGTTAGCGATTTGACGAGCCGCACTGTCGCCAGCAGCCATCGCAATACTAACGTCGGCTTCCCGCAGCGCCAACACGTCATTGACGCCATCGCCCGTCATAGCAACGGTCCGGTGATTGGCTTTTAATTCTTGGACAAGCAGTTTCTTTTGTTCAGGGGTCACACGACCAAAGACCGTATAGCGTGTCGCAGCTTCTCGGACTTCTGCTTCGGTCGTTAAGGTAGAAAGATCGATAGCTTGATCGGCATTCGCAAGACCTGCACGATGGGCGATCGCAGCGACAGCTATTGGATTATCGCCAGAGATTACCTTTAGATCGATGCCTTGATCGGCTAAGTAAGCCAAGGTTTCTTCAGCGTTTTGGCGGATGATATCAGATAAAATCAAGACTGCCACCGCTTGTGCATTGCTTGGGTCAAAGGATGCTGGCGCTTTTGGATCGGTCTCTACGGCTAAAATCAACACTCGCAGACCTGCTTCTTGCGCTTCTTTGACTTGCGGCAAGGCAGCAGAGCCAGCGACTTTTTCAGGTGCGCCAAGATAGACATTTCCTAGATGTTCAAAAGCTACAGCACCCCATTTGCGCTGTGAAGAAAAGGCAGCGACTTCGATCGGCTGATGATCCGTTAGCTCAGGGCAGCCTTGACGCAATGCTTGCATCGTCAAATTGTTATCTGTGCTGGCTGCCAAATAATTCCCTAAGAGCATGTTAGGGTCGCTGTCGGCTTGGAGAGGAACGATCGATTCGAGAACCATATGGCCTTCCGTCAACGTCCCCGTCTTATCCAGACAAAGGGTATCGACATGCGCTAAGGTTTCAACGGCATACATGTCTTGGACCAAAATCCGTTTTTTGGCCAATTTAATGACACCTGTCGTCAAGGCGATACTGATCAGCAGGACAAGTCCTTTTGGTAACATTCCTAATAAGGCAGCGGCAGAAACGACGACGGATTCCTTGATTCCAGCATCTCGCATCATAAAGGCTTGGAAGAACAAGATCACCCCTAAAGGAACGATCACATAGCTAGTGAATTTGGACACACTACGGATCGAAGCAAGCAGCTCAGAGCGGATCGGTTTGTGGACCTTCGCCTCATTGCTTAGTTTCGCTGCGTAGTTTTCAGCACCGACATGAATGACTTTTCCTGTCACTTCACCGCTGACGATGAAACTTCCTGAGAGTAAGGAAGCACCTGCTTCTTTGACAACCAGATCGGCTTCACCAGTCAGCATCGCTTCATTGACTTCGACTAGTCCAGAAAGCACCGTCATGTCAGCGGGGATTTGGTCCCCAGCACCAAGAATGACTGAGTCTTCTAAGACCAATTCTTTGGCTGAAATCTCATGGGTTTGACTATCTCGAATCACTCGTACCGTTTGCGGTGAAACAAGTGAGAGTTTTTTTACTAAATTACGTGCGTGCAATTCTTGGCTGATCCCAATGGTGATATTCACAAAAATAATCGCTAAGTAGAACATGTTGGAATAGGCGCCTACGGCAAATAAAAAAACGCCAATCAATAGGTTGAGAAAATTGAATAACGTCAGTAAATTGTCCTTGATGATCGCAGCAGTTGATTTACTGGTTTTGGTTTCATAATCATTGTGCAGCCCCTCTTGGGTTTTCTTGGCGACTTCTGCTGCAGTCAAGCCGGTGGGTAATTGAGTCATAAGCATCTCCATTTCATTTGTTCATTTCTTTCTGATTCCTTTATCTAGTCTAGCATTCGAAAAAGGCAATGCAATCGTTGCGAGGAAAATAGCGATAAAATTAATTAAAATCTTAAACAATCAACACGTGTTCTTTTAAAGAAAGAAAAAAAATGGGGGAACAAACCGCACCATCGACTTTTTTCTGGTGCTTACGTATAATAGGGGAAGAGAAAAAGCCGAGAAGCAGATGCTTAGCGGACAAAAGAGGGTAGCGAGCATGTCTTTAAAAGAAAAAATTATTGCAGAAAGCAAGCGGCTTGGCATCGACAAGATCGGGTTTGCTTCAGCGGAGCCGTTTTTGGCATTGGAGCCTTCCTTGCGGGAACAAAAAGCCAAGGGCCATACCTCTGGTTTTGAGCATCCCGTGATCGAAGAGCGTATCTATCCTGAACGGACATTTGAAAATCCGCAAACGATCATTGCGATCGCTTTAGCTTATCCGACAAAAATCAAAGAGAAAGTCCCGCGGGATGAAAAACGTGGCATGTTTGCCCGTGCCTCGTGGGGCATCGATTACCATGATATTTTGCGAGAACGGTTGGATCGCTTGATCGCCTTTATCAAAGAACAAGCGCAAACGATGGAAGAACAAGTCGAATGGCGTTTCGCACCGCAAGTCGATACAGGGGAATTGGTGGATGTGGCGGCAGCGCAGCGGGCGGGTCTTGGCTTTATCGGTCGTAATGGCTTGCTGATCACAGAAGAGTTTGGTTCGTTTGTTTATCTCGGGGAGATCGTCACTAATATCTCTCTTGAACCAGATGAAGAAGTCCCGTTTGGTTGTGGGGATTGCATGCGTTGTGTGACGGCTTGCCCCACCAAAGCGTTATTGGGCGATGGTCGGATGAATGCCCAGCGCTGTTTGTCCTATCAAACCCAGACGAAGGGCATGATGCCAGAAGAGTACCGCAAAAAGATGCATAACGTGATTTACGGTTGCGATATTTGTCAGCTGGTCTGTCCTTATAATCGGGGGAAGGACTTCCATTTTCATCAAGAGATGGAGCCTGAAGTCGATACCGTTTATCCAAAACTGCAACCGATGCTGTCTTTATCAAACAAAGCCTTCAAAGAACAATTTGGCCATCTATCTGGCTCTTGGCGGGGGAAAAAACCGCTGCAGCGTAATGCCATCATCGCCTTAGCCAATGTGGGAGACCGCAGTGCCTTGCCAGCGATTTGGCGCTGTGCGACAGAAGACGTTCGCCCAGTGATTCGAGGAACGGCTTATTGGGCCATTGGTCAGTTGGGCGTCAAAGAACCAGAGATGTGGTTAGAGCGACTGCAACGATGCGCAGAGTTAGAACCCGAAGAAGAAGCACAGCAAGAATTGCAACCTGCCATCGAACGATTGCAAGCAGTCATTACCAAAAAGCAGGAAAAAGAGCTATAAAAAAAGCAAAACGTGCCCGTGGCCGTTTTGCTTTTTTGTTTAATCTAGTACGTCATCACTTTCAACGATTTCTTCTGAATCGAGTTCAAAATCTGGTGCTGGATGCACACGCTCAGGCAGCTCCATTTCTAACTCGCCTTCTTCGGTGTATTGGTTGTCGGTATCGGCAACGTCAACTAAAATTTCTTCAGGAAGCTCTTGTTCTAACCGATAGCCTTCTGCATGACGTGCATCGAGTAATTCCAAAAGATGTTGCCACTCGTCTTTCGAGATCACTACGACGTCAATGCCATCTTTGTTTTGTACCTCTACAACAGAGGAAAGATCGGTGCCGACCGTTTTAATGATCGATTCCAACGACCATTTACTCGTTTCTAAGTCAATTTTTTGTGCCATAAGAATTACTCCTTTTTTGAGAAAAATTTTGTCCTACCTTAATTGTAACGGGAAAGTTGCAGAAAACAAAATAGCTTGATTGGGAATCGTCCCTAATATGCGCAAGAACATTTGCACAGCGGCTTTAACCAAGGTAAGATAAGAGCAAGAAGGGAAGGAATAAAAATGACAGAAAAACAGACATTTCATGTGAATGGGTATTTAGCACTGGTTGTGCTGATCGGGTTATTAGTTGGCGGCGGTTATTTGTTTTATCATGGGTTCGTAAATGAGAGCGTTCTCGAAATCGTTCTCAGTATTCTTTTATGGATCGTTTCGTTTCTTTTCCTTAGTTCGTTAACGATCGTACAGCCCAACCAAGCCAAAGCGATCCTCTTTTTTGGGCAATATTTAGGGACCATTAAAGACAACGGCTTGTTCGTGACAACCCCCTTAACCCAAAAAATCAATGTTTCATTGAAAGTCCGTAACTTTAACAGTTCGCTGTTGAAGGTCAATGATTCAGACGGAAACCCGATCGAGATCTCGGCGGTGGTGGTTTTTAAAGTCGTAGATACGGCGAAAGCATTGTTTGATGTCGATTATTACCAAGATTTCATTGAGATCCAAAGTGAAACAGCGATTCGTCATATTGCGACGCAATACCCGTATGACACGTTCAATGACGATGATCTGACGTTGCGAGGCAATACCAATGAAGTTTCTGAAGAACTGGCAAAAGAATTGCAAGAACGATTGGCTGTTGCTGGGGTCGAAGTCATAGAGACCCGCTTAAATCACCTCGCGTATGCGACTGAGATCGCTAGTGCGATGTTGCAGCGCCAACAAGCTAAAGCAATTTTATCAGCACGGCAAATCATTGTTGAAGGGGCCGTCTCCATGACACAAATGGCGTTAGAACAAATCGAAGACGGACAGGACATCAATTTCACAGATGACCGCAAAGTCCAACTGATCAATAATTTATTGGTGTCGATCATTACCGATAAAGGCACGCAGCCGGTGATCAATACGGGCGATGTCAAAGAGAAAGGAGTGTAGCATTTGAAGAAACTTTACATCAAACAGAAGGTTTTCAGCATTGGCGAAAAATTTACCGTCACCGATGATTTACAAAACCCTCGCTATTATGTCGAAGGCAGTTTTTTTAAGATCCCGAAAAGTTTTACGATCTTCAATGAGCAGCAGCGACCGATCGCGGAGATCACCAAAAAAGTGTTCAGTTTATTACCGAAATTTTTTGTGGAAGTCCACGGCCAAGAAGCGATCGTTTTAGAAAAACATTTCACATTTTTTAAAGCCCGCTATTCCATCAGTGCAGAAGGCATCGATGTGGACGGCAATTGGTGGGATATGGATTTTGTGGTCAACCGCAACGGCAAACGGATCGCAGAGATCCACAAAAAATGGATCTCTTGGGGCGATACCTATGAAGTTGTGATCTATGAAGAAGATCTAGATGACCTGATCATTGCATTAGTGGTAGCCATCGATCGCGTCAAAGCAGATGATGCCGCAGCGTCAAGTTCAGCAAGTAGTTAGAAAAAAAGGAGCGATGTGCATGTTATACGGTTCGATTGAAGCAGGCGGCACAAAATTTGTGTGCGCCATTGGCGATGAAGAAATGACAATCAAGGAAAGAGTGAGCTTTCCGACAACGACACCTGAGGAAACAATGCCTTTAGTCATTGGTTTCTTCAAACAATACCAAGCAGATTTAGCAGGGATTGGGATTGGCTCATTTGGGCCCATCGATATCCATCGCGATTCTGCCACTTATGGGTACATTACCTCGACCCCGAAATTGGCATGGCAAAATTTTGATTTCATCGGTACCATGAAAAAAGAATTTCCGATCCCGATTTCTTGGACAACAGATGTCAATGCGGCCGCCTATGGTGAGTATGTCTTTGGCAGTGGCAAAGGATTGAGTAGTGTCGTTTATTACACGATCGGTACAGGTGTTGGCGGCGGTGCCTTACAAGAAGGGCGCTTTATCGAAGGCTTTAGTCATCCAGAAATGGGGCATATGCTGGTCGTCCCTCATCCAAAAGATGACTTTGCTGGCAGCTGTCCATTTCATGGCAACTGTTTAGAAGGGATGGCTGCTGGACCCGCCATCGAAAAACGCTTAGGGAAAAAAGGTCAAGAGGTTGCAGAAGATGATCCTTATTGGGAAATCGAAGCCTCCTATATTGCTCAATGTGCCTACAATACAACCTTGATGTTTTCTCCAGATGTGATCATTTTTGGTGGTGGTGTGATGAAACAACGCCATATGCTGCAAAACGTCCACGACGCATTTGCAAAATTGGTCAATGGGTATGTTGAAACACCTGAGTTAAGCAAATATATCGTGACCCCAGCATTAGAAGACAACGCTGGAACCCTCGGTTGTTTGGCATTGGCTCGAGAAGCGGTCTTACATTCATAAACGAAAAAGGGATCATACTCTTCGGGTATGATCTTTTTTACAGCGTATCAGTGGCGCTTTTGGCGACTTTTTGTATACTTAAGCTGAGGTGGAAAAGAATGAAATTAGCTGTTCGAAAAAGAAAAATCGGGAATATTCCGGTCTTAGAAGTCGTACCTGAAGAAATGATTTATGAGCCGCTGCCATTGATTATTTACTATCATGGCTGGCAGACGAGTAAAGAATTAGTGTTGACACAAGGCAGAAAGTTGGCTAGAGAAGGTTTTCGGGTGGTCTTGCCAGATGCAGCCAATCATGGGGAGCGCAAGACCCAGCTATCGGAGATTCCTTCTTTAACTTTTTGGCAAAGTATCCAAACCAATCTATTTGAGTTTTCTTACTTAGTCGATTTTTTTGAAAACCTTGGTTTGGTCAACGGTCAGATCGCAGTTGGTGGAGTCTCTATGGGAGGGATGACCACGTGCGGTTTATTGTGTCAGCATCCAGAAATCACAGCGGCAGCTTGTATCATGGGTTCTCCTTCCATGTTGAAATACCGTGACCGCATCCAAATGCACGCTGGCGCTGCTGGGTTCTTTGTACCCGAGGATTATGGTCAGCTTTTAAGCTGGATGGATGCTTACGACCTGTCTTCTCAACCAGAGAAATTGGGACAGCGTCCTCTTTTGTTTTGGCATGGTACCCAAGACGAGAAAATTCCTTATGGTGATGTGGAAGCCTTTGTGGCAGAAAATCCAGAAGCAAATTTGCAGTTTATCTCGCGAGAAGAACGCCATCTGGTACGTGGAGAAACGATGGATCAAGTCACAGCTTTTTTCGTGGCAGAGCTCAATCAAACCAATCCATGACACGGTTTGCGCAAGGAAAAAGATTGTGTGAAAAGGTACAAGCATAAAACTCGTTTTTTGTCACGTGATAACCTATACTGTAGGGTGCAAAAAAAGGAGGAATTGGTTTGACATACCGCGTTTTATTATTTTATAAATACACAACAATTGAAGATCCGGAAAGCTTCGCCAAGGAGCATTTAGCATTTGGAAAAGAAATTGGCATCAAGGGCCGTATTTTAGTAGCCAATGAAGGGATCAATGGCACACTTTCTGGAACGGTTGAAGCAACGGATCGCTATATGGAAAAAATGGAAGCTGATCCCCGTTTTAAAGGGATTTTTTATAAGATTGACGAAGTAGAAGAACATGCGTTTAAAAAGCTATTCGTTCGTCCGCGTAAAGAATTGGTTTCATTGAACCTTGAAGACGACATCGATCCATTAGAAATGACTGGAAAATATTTAGATCCTAAAGCGTTCAAAGAAGCGTTGTTAGATGAAGATACCGTGGTGATCGATGCCCGTAACGATTATGAATATGATTTAGGCCATTTCCGAGGAGCCGTTCGTCCCGATATCCGCAGCTTCCGTGAGTTGCCGCAATGGATCATCGATAATAAAGAAAAATTCATGGATAAAAAAGTCGTTACTTATTGTACTGGTGGTATCCGTTGTGAAAAATTCTCAGGCTGGCTGCTGCGAGAAGGCTTTGAAGATGTGGCCCAACTCCATGGCGGTATCTTTGCTTATGGGAATGACCCAGAAGTTCAAGGTGAGCTTTGGGATGGAAAAATGTACGTCTTTGATGAACGCATCAGTGTGGAAATCAATCATGTAGATAAAAAAGTCATCGGCCGCGACTGGTTTGATGGGACACCTTGCGAGCGCTATGTAAACTGTGCCAACCCAGAATGCAATCGCCAATTCTTAACTTCTGAGGAAAATCAGGCTGCCCATTTAGGTGCCTGCAGCTATGATTGTGCCATCCACGAACACAACCGTTACGTGGAGCAACATGGAATCACAGAAGCAGAAAAAGCTGAACGGTTAAAAAACTTTGCAACAAAAAATGAAACAGTCACTGCCTAAACCGACAACTGTTTCACAGGAAATGAAGGATTAAAAGAGTCGCACGTGAGTCCGAAAACTGGCTTAGCTCAGTCAGTTTTTCCACCTTCCGTGCGGCTTTTTGAATGGACAGAATTGGAAACGATTGTTTTTTAATTATCTGAAAAATCTAACTATTCCAATTGTTCTTTTTTCTTTCCTATCGAGAAAAAACGCAAGGCTCTCGCATATTTAACGATTTTAGAGTAAACTATACCTAATTGTGGAAGAGGAAAGAGGAATTCAGATGAAAATTGTTATTGCTGGTGCAGGTGCTATGGGCAGCCGTTTTGCTATTATGCTAAAAAGAGGCGGAAATGACGTCACGTTAATCGACGGCTGGCCTGCGCATATCGAAGCGATCCGTGAACACGGATTACGAGCGAACTTAAACGGTGAAGAGATCGCAGTCCCTTTTTCGATCTATTCGCAAAATGAGATCCCAATGACTGTACAAGCAGACTTGATCCTGGTCTTTACTAAAGCGATGCAACTGGATCAAATGATGCAAACGATCAAACCGATGATCGGAGAGCAAACGAAAGTCTTATGCTTATTAAACGGGATCGGTCATGAGGACACGATTGAAAAATATGTCAGCACGGATAAAATCTTTTTAGGAAATACCATTTGGACGGCGGACTTGATTGGTCCTGGTAATGTTCGCTTGTTTGGGGATGGTTCTGTAGAACTGCAAAACATCGAACCGGGGAAAGAAGAAGATGCCCGTCAATTGGCGGCAGTCTTGGCTGATGCTGGGTTGAATGCGTCTTATTCTGAGAACATCCGTTACTCCATCTATCGCAAAGCCTGTGTCAACGGCACCCTAAATGGCTTGTGTTCGATTTTAAATGTGAATATTGCCCAATTCGGACAAACCTCAACGGCGCGTGCGATGGTCCAAACGATCGTGGAAGAATTTGCGGCAGTTGCTGCCCATGAATCTGTTGAACTGGATGTATCCGAAGTAGTCCACCATATTGAAGAAACCTATGATCCAGAAGGCATCGGAATGCACTATCCATCCATGTATCAAGATTTGATCAATAATCATCGCAAAACCGAGATCGATTATATCAATGGCGCAATCTCGCGAAAAGGCCGCAAGTACCAAGTGCCAACGCCTTATTGTGACTTTTTGACTCAAATGATCCATGCTAAGGAAGATATTTTAGCAGCAGAATAACCTAAGTAAATCTATTCTAAAAATGCAAAAACGGCGTATCCTTTTAGGGTTCGCCGTTTTTTTGTCCATTTATTGAAAATGTGTTGCTGTAGAGTGCATTCAAAGTTGACGCTATTGAGCAGGCAGATCCGCCATAAACCGTTCGCTACCTTGAAATACCGCTAATTGATTGACACCAAAGGAACGCAATAGATCGCTCATCGCTGCAAAATCTAACCGATAGTCACTGGCTTTATGGGCATCAGAGCCGAGGGTGAACAATTTACCACCGACACTTTGATACAGCGGGATAGCATATTGATAAAGGTGGGCATTTTGATAGGGGCCAAAGCTCTTCGCGTTGATTTCCATCGCTAAGTCACGGGCAACGATTTTTTTGAAGATCGTCGTTAACTCTGTTTCAAAATGGGCGGCCAATTCCTCAGCTGTAAATTGGAAACGACGCAAGCCATAATCAAAGTGGGTCACGATGTGCCCGTCAGAAAACGAGTCCAACACGTGGGCCATTTGGTCAAAGTATTGTTTGGCGACTGCAAATTTGTCCTTGTTCAACACGGCATCGTCCATATAATCAAAGGTACCGTTTTGATGGATACTGATCAATTTCAAGTCATAGGGATGGCTTTCAAGATAGCGCAAGATTTCTTGTTCTTGACCAGGCACGACACCAATCTCGATGCCTTTTAAGAGTTTCGTCGCTGTGGTCTCTTGCAGCTTCTGGTGGGTATTTACTAGTAATTCATAGTCAGGAATATCATCACGGAATCCCGAATAGGGGTTCTTCAAATCGAAATGATCTGTCGCAACGAAGTAGGCAGGCTGGTAAGCAAGATAATTCTCAAACTGTTCATCTGAATCAAAAGACAAAAATGTATGCAGATGTTGATCATAATAATTCATAAACAAGACTCCTTTTCTTGAATACGATACCACAAAAAAGCAGAAGAAACTATGATTGGCTGAGAAAAGGTTTTCTCTTGGACAATTTTTCGCTTATAATAAATAAGAATAGAGCGAAGGAGTCGGTCAGCCATGAGTATGTACCTTGAAATTCCTGAATTTGAAAGTGAATTTCGTTTTCGAACGTTTCTAAATGATGGGTTGACCATCGTTTACCCCCATGTCCATAAAGAAATCGAGATCATTTACGCTAAGCGCGGCACGGTCAATATTGGTGTTGACGATATGATCATTGAGTTGGAGGAAGGGGATCTGTATCTTTTTTCCAGCGGGCAACCCCACTATTTTCTAGCATCGCCTGAGAGTGAACGCTATGTCTATCAATTTGATATGAAGCTTTTTGAAGAGCCGTTGCTTCGAGAAAATGAAGTATCCTTGATGACACTCTTTGAAGAAGGGGAGCCCCACAGCAAAAATTGGCCAACGAGTTTTACGGAAAAAATAACAGGTCTCTTGATCGAGTTGTATCAGTTGGAAGAGGAAAATGTCGTTGGGAAGCGTTATTTGACTCTCGGGCTGCTTTACCAGTTGATTGGGGAGTGCTATCAAAGTTTGCCAAAGCGCAAACAAGCCGTCAATCCGCTAAAACGAACGGCCGCACAATACAAAGAAACCTTGCAGCGTCTGAATGATGTCTTTGAGTACATCGAATCTCATTACCAAGAAGTCTTGACGATGGAGGACACCGCAAGACATGTAGGGTTTAGTCCCCATTATTTCACGCGTTTCTTTAAAACCAATACTGGCAAGACCTTCATGCAGTTTTTGACGGAATACCGCATCAATCAAGCCAAATTTATCTTGGCAAATGAAAAGATCCCCATGGCAGAAGTCGCTGAAAAAGCAGGTTTTGCCAGTGTTAAAACATTTCACCATGTCTTTAAGGAAGCCGTTGGTCAATCACCGTTGCAGTACCAGAAACAACTGAATCAAAATTGAGAGAAACAGCCGATGAGCCTTTGCTTGTCGACTGTTTTTTTGTCAATTTGGCACTATTTTTTTCTCGATAGTGTTTTTTTAAGCGCTTTGCATAAATTGTGGAGTGGTTCTTTTTGTTAAAGTTTCATAAGATAATTTTCGGGAATTTTTTCAATGGAAACTGGGAAGAACTGCTTTCGATGTTTCGCTATAATGAGGGGGTAGAAAATAATAAGCGTTTTCAGGAGGAAAGATATGACAGTTAAAGTTGGAATCATTGGGTGCGGTGGGATCGCAAACGGCAAGCACATGCCTGCCTTGTCTCAAGTAGAAGAAGTAGAAATGGTTGCCTTTTGTGATCTGCTGGTTGAACGTGCAGTTGAAGCGAAATCAGCGTTTGGGACCGAAGATGCCCAAGTATTCAGCGATTATCAAGAAATGTTGGCACAAGCTGATCTAGATGTGATCCATGTGTGTACACCAAACGCCTCACATGCTGAGTTGACGATTGCCGCACTAGAAGCGGATTGTCATGTCATGTGTGAAAAACCAATGGCAAAAACAGCGGCAGAAGCCAAAGCAATGATCGAAGCAGCTAACCGAACAGGGAAAAAACTCACGATCGGCTACCAAAACCGTTTTAGAAAAGATTCTCGTTATCTTCATGAAGTGTGCGCCGAAGGACAGTTAGGAAACATTTATTTTGGGAAAGCTCATGCGATTCGTCGTCGGGCTGTGCCAACTTGGGGTGTTTTCCTTGATGAAGAAGCGCAAGGCGGCGGTCCGTTGATCGATATTGGTACCCACGCATTGGATCTGACCTTATGGATGATGAACAATTACAAACCAAAATTTGTTGTCGGAAAAGCGTATCATGAGTTGTCGCAAACCAAAAATGCCGCAAATGCTTGGGGCCCTTGGGATCCAGAGAAATTCTCAGTAGAAGATTCGGCCTTTGGTTTTGTGGTCATGGAAGATGGCGCAACGATTTTCTTAGAAGCTAGCTGGGCGCTCAACAGCTTGGATGTGAAAGAAGCCAAAACGACACTGATGGGCAGCAAAGCGGGTGCGGATATGAACAACGGTTTGACCATCAACGGAGAAGACCACAGCTTGCTGTATGAAAAAAATATCGAACTTGAAACAGGCGGCGTTGATTTTTATGAAGGAAACGGCGAGACGCCAGAAATTTTAGAAGCACAATCGTGGATCCATGCGATCATCAACGATACCGAACCAGTGGTCAAACCTGAAGAAGCAATGGTCGTGACGGAAATTTTAGAAGCGATCTACAAATCATCGCAAACCGGTGAGCCAGTCTACCTATAAGAACTGCTGGAAGAAAAGGAGCGAGCATAAATGACAAAACCGAAAATCGCTTTACAGCTTTGGAGTATTCAAGAGGACTGCAAGACAGACCTTTTTGAAGCGTTGAAAACAGTAAAACAAAACGGCTATGACGGTGTTGAATTTGCCGGTTATCATGGACACAGTGCTGCTCAGATCAAAGAAATGCTTGAGCAGTTGGATTTGGCGGTCGCGGCTTCCCATATCCCGTTTGAAGCATTGCGAGATCGTTTTGAAGAAACCGTCGCTTTTGAAAAAACGATTGGCAATCAACGGATCGTCATTCCGTATGCCAGTTTTGATTCTTTGAAAAAATGGCAAGCCTTTGCTGCGGAGCTGACCCAGATCACCCAAAAGTTGCAAGCAGAAGGGCTGACTTGCTACTACCACAACCATGCCCATGAATTTACTGAAGTTGCTGGAGAATCTATGATCGATGAACTGATCAAAGACAATCCGCAACTGCGTTTGGAAGCCGACCTTTACTGGTTAGCCTTTGCAAACGTGGCTGTTTTACCTTGGCTAAAGGAACGCGAAACGAAGGTCGGTTTGGTTCATATCAAAGATATGCAAGAGCAGCCGCAGGAAAGCACCGAGATCGGCAATGGGATTTTACCAATCAAGTCGTATGTAGAAGCAGCTAAAGCATTAGAACTACCATGGCTGATCGTCGAGCAGGAAGCGTTTCAAAAATTCGCTCCTTTAGAAGCCAGCGGGATTGATTATCTGCAATTAAAAAACATCGTAGAGGAGGTCTACCAATGATCCATGTTACGGTATGGAACGAGTTTCGTCATGAAAAAACGAATGAGACCGTCCAAAAAATGTATCCAGAAGGAATCCATGGTCAAATTGCCAAGTTTTTAGAAGAGGATGATTTCCAAGTGCGAACGGCGACCCTTGATGAACCAGAACACGGGTTGACGGAGCAAGTATTGGCTGATACGGATGTGTTGGTTTGGTGGGGCCATATGGCGCACGAAGAAGTCGATGATGCTATCGTTGCTCGTGTGCAGCAGCGTGTATGGGAAGGAATGGGACTGATCGTCTTGCATTCTGGTCATTTTTCGAAAATCTTTAAAAACTTGATGGGAACGTCGTGCGATTTGAAATGGCGGGTAGACGATCAGCATGCACGGATCTGGAATGTCAATCCAAGCCACCCAATTGTTGAAGGAGTCGGCGAATGGATCGAACTAGAGCAAGAGGAAATGTATGGCGAGCACTTTGATATTCCAGCGCCGGATGAATTGATCTTTGTCAGCTGGTTCCCTGGTGGTGAAGTTTTCCGTAGCGGCTGTACATTCCGCCGTGGGAATGGCAAGATCTTCTATTTCCAGCCTGGTCATGAGACATTCCCAAGCTATTACAATCCCAAAGTGCAAAAAGTGATCCAAAATGCGGCTCGCTGGTGTGCACCAACAGAAAATCGTTACCCAACATATGGGCATTTTCAAGCAATTGAGGAGGAAAGAAAATGAAATTAGGTGTTTTTACCCCGTTATTCAATCAACTTAGCTTCGAAGAAATGATCGATGAAGTAGCGAAAAAAGGGCTGCAAACCGTCGAGATCGGTACCGGTGGTTCTCCAGGCAATGCCCACTTAGACATTGACCGTTTACTAGCAAGTGAAGCAGAGCGAAAAGAATACTTAGCGAAATTAGCTGATAAAGGATTGGAAATCTCAGCTTTGAGCTGTCACAACAACCCAATCTCTCCATTAAAAGCAGAAGCGCAAGAAGCCGATGAACTTTTGCGCAAAACCATCAAATTAGCCAGCTTAATGAATGTACCTGTTGTGAACGGATTTTCAGGCGTTTCAGGCGGAAATGCAACAGATACACAAGTCAACTGGCCAGTATTGCCATGGCCAACGGAATACGATGACAATTATAATTATCAATGGGAACAAAAACTGATTCCTTATTGGAAAGGCATCAACACGGAAGCAGAAGCGGCTGGTGTTAAAATTGGGATCGAACTTCATGGCGGCTTTTTGGCACATACCCCTTATACGATGTTGAAACTGCGGGATGCTGCGGGGAAAGCCATCGGCTGTAACTTGGATCCAAGTCATTTATGGTGGCAAGGGATCGACCCAGTGGCAGCGGTCAAAATCTTAGGGGAAGCCGATGCGATCCATCACTTCCATGCCAAAGATACGTATTTGGATCAAGACAATATCAACATGCATGGCTTGACGGACATGCAGCCATATAGCAATGTCAAAACCCGAGCTTGGACCTTCCGTTCAGTCGGTTGCGGCCACAGCTTACAAGTCTGGTCAGATATTATTTCTGCGCTTAGAATTTATGGGTATGATTATGTCTTGAGTATTGAACATGAAGATCCAATCATGTCCATTGATGAAGGACTGACTCGTGCCATCAGTAACTTGAAGACGATTATGATCCGTGAAGAAGCTTCATCCATGTGGTGGGCATAAGAAGAAAACCGAGGAGTGTCAGACATGAGTGCAATCAATTTTGCAGTAATCGGATATGGCGGCATGGGTGCGTACCATGTCCACAATATCTTACCAAATGAAAACGAACGAATCCACATCGTAGGAACTTACGATATCAATGAAGAACGTCAAGCGATCTCCCAAGAAAAAGGCCATAAGATCTTTAAAAGCTATGATGAAGTCTTAGCCGATGAGACGATCGAAGCAGTATTGATCGCCACACCTAATGACTTGCACAAAGAGTTATCGATCGCTGCGTTGAAAGCAGGCAAACATGTTGTTTGCGAGAAGCCTGTTGCGCTGAATACTGCGGAACTAGATGAGATCGTGGCGGTTGCCCAAGAAACTGGCAATACCTTTATGGTTCACCAAAACCGCCGTTGGGATCCTGATTTTCTACTTGTACGCGAACTGTACCGTAATGGACAGATCGGTGATTTGTTCCAATTAGAGTCACGGGTCCAAGGGGCAAACGGCATCCCAGGAGACTGGCGCCATGTGAAAAAACAAGGTGGGGGAATGCTTTTAGACTGGGGCGTTCACTTGCTGGATCAAATGCTATGGCTGATCGACAGTCCAGTGAAAGATGTTAAAGCGGATCTTAGCTTTGTGTTGGGGGAAGAAGTCGATGATGGGTTCTTCGCTTTGATTACCTTTGAAAATGGGGTCAAAGCAATCGTGGAAGTTGGAACTTCCAATTACACGCAATTGCCTCGCTGGTACATCAAAGGCACAGAAGGAACAGCCACCATCACCGATTGGGATTTAAATGGGGAAATGGTGCAAGCAACAGGTCGCGAAGATGTGGCAGCACCAAAACCAGTCCAAGCAGGCGTCGGCTTGACGAAAACGATGGCACCCCCATCGGAATTGGCAGCCAAAGAAATTCCTTTCCCGAAAGCCGAAGCGGATTTTGAACCTTTCTACAAGAATTTTTACAACGTTGTACGCAACGGTGCCGAACCTATCGTTAAAAACGAAGAAGTCCGAGCAGTGATGCAGTTGATCGAACGCATTTTTGCTACAGCGTAAGAGATAGAGGAAGCAGCTCTTTATCCATGTAACCGAACGAGTGCGAGAAGCAAAAACTGGGAGAGAATGATGTTCATTCTGTCCCAGTTTTTTTATTTCTTGACATCATAAGTGACCCATAATCATGTGAAGGGGAAACAATTTTCAAAAGAAGCTTTGGTTAAGGTACTTGATGTTCAGTTAAAGAATACTGTTTTGAATGGTTTGGGTTAGTAGGATCACTCGAGGTACCTCGATCTATACGCTTATTGGTTAGATAAGCGAGGCGATAGCTAGGCAAGTTGTCGCTAACCCACACGCTTGGAAGTTGCAACAAGCGCACAATAGTCACTCTTACCGCAAATAGGGGTGGCTATTGTGCTACATATGTTTGAACTTCTCACGTTTTGCGTGGTTTTTTATCCTTGAAAATTCCCAACTCCTACCGCCATAGCCTAAAATTCCATGTATAATAAAGAAAACGACCGTTTTATTTGGCGAAGGGAAAAGAAAAAGCAAAAGAGGTGCGAACTATGAGGATGAATCAAGAAAAGCTGACTTCATCAAATGGGAAGGATCAGCTTTTTGTCAAAACGTGGCTGCCAGAAGAACAGCCGAAAGCAGTCGTGCAAATCGTTCACGGAATGATCGAACACATTGAACGTTACCACGAGTTTGCGGAATGTTTGACTGCGCAAGGCTATGCGGTGGTCGGTCATGATCACTTAGGGCATGGGCAATCCGTGAAAGAAACACAGGCCTATGGGCATTTTGGTGAAAAAGAGGGCGCCAACTATTTAGTGGCAGATGTGGGAGTGGTCCATCAGTACGCAGCTGCTTGCTACCCAGACCGACCATGCTTTATCTTAGGGCACAGTATGGGGTCTCTGGTGTTGCGGAATTATTTGTTTAGTCAGCCACATCCATTGTCAGGAGCGATCATCATGGGCACCACGATGGAAAAAGCCGTGCTGATGCAAGGAGGCAAACTTGTCACGAACTTGTTGCGCCCGTTTGCCGCTCAGCAATGGCCTTATCACGTAATGGAACAGCTGGTTTTTGGCCAGCACAACCGGCGTTTTCGTCCCAATCGGACCGCCAAGGATTGGTTGACCAGTGATCCGCAACAAGTGGATCGCTACTTGAAGGACCCTTACACGCAATTTCATTTTTCCTTAGCGGCTTACAAGGATCTCTTTACATTGACGCAAACTGCCAGTGATCCGGATCAACTGCGCAGGATTGATCCAGAATTGCCGCTGCTCTTGATTTCAGGTGCAGATGATCCTGTGGGGCACTATGGCAAAAGCGTCCGCCAATTGGCTCAGCAGCTGAAGCAAAATGCTGACGTGACGATGTATTTGCTTGAGCAGGGCCGGCATGAGATTTTGAATGAGCGCAATCGCGAGATCGTTTACAATGAAATTTCTCGCTGGCTGTTTGAAAAAATGCCGAAATGACGAACGTTAAGAAATTGGTAGTCTTTTCTGAAAATTCAAAATTATTTTCTCTTTTAAGGCTTTTTTCATTTTCGGCTATCTGTTATAATGATTTTCACATCTAACATAAAGGAGAGATTTTTTGTATGACAGTTTATAACTTTTCAGCTGGTCCTGCCGTATTGCCCCGTCCCGTATTGGAGAAAGCACAATCCGAACTTTTGAATTACCGCGGAAGTGGGATGTCCGTTATGGAGCTGAGTCATCGGTCCTCCTTGTTTGAAGCGATCATTAAAGATGCAGAAGCACTTTTACGAAAATTAATGGGAATTCCTGAAAACTATCAGGTACTGTTTTTACAAGGCGGCGCGAGTCTCCAATTCAGTATGATCCCTTTAAATCTTGCACAAAACAAAAAAGCCTTATACGTAAATACCGGTTCTTGGTCGAAAAAAGCTATTGAAGCAGCAAAAGCGCTTGGAAACGTGACGGTGGAAGTTGTTGCCTCTAGTGAGGATCAAAACTTTACCTATATTCCAGAAATTTCAGAAGATGCGATCGATCAAGAAGCGGCTTATTTGCATATCACCACGAACAACACCATTGAAGGGACGGCCTTTCAAACGATTCCGCAGGCTGGCGACGTGCCGATCGTAGCGGATATGTCCTCAAATATTTTAGCCAATGACTATCGCGTAGAAGACTTTGGTGTGATTTATGCTGGGGCCCAAAAGAATATTGGTCCTGCAGGGTTGACGGTAGTGATCATCCGAGAAGATTTACTCAATGATGATGCTGTCTTCGCTCCAATGCTGGATTATCGTCTACAGGCTAAAAATGACTCATTGTACAATACACCACCAACGTATGCTATCTATATTGCTAAATTGGTGTTTGAATGGTTGGAAGAATTAGGCGGCATTCCTGCCATTTTAGAACAAGACCGCCAAAAAGCGGCGCTTTTATACGAAACGATCGAAGCCTCTGCTCTTTACAGTAGTCCTGTGGCTGTTGATAGCCGTTCACTAACGAATATTCCTTTTGTGACAGGGGATAAAGCATTAGATCAGCGCTTCAATGAAGAAGCTGTCAAAGCTGGCTTTGAGAACTTGAAAGGGCATCGTTCCGTTGGAGGAATGCGAGCAAGCTTGTACAATGCCTTTCCATTAGCTGGCGTTCAAGCGTTAGTCGACTTTATGAAATCATTTGAAGCGGAGGTCAAATAAATGTTCCAAATCAAAACATTCAATGCGATCGCACCAGAAGGATTACAGCGTTTAGAAAAAGAAAAGTATGCCATCAACGAAAGCGACCAACCGCAAGGGATTTTGCTGCGCAGCCAGAAATTGCACGATTACGCTTTTCCTGAAAGTGTCTTAGGTATTGCCCGTGCAGGGGCTGGGACCAACAACATTCCCGTCAAAGCATGTACTGAAAAAGGGATCGTCGTCTTTAATACGCCAGGCGCCAATGCCAATGCGGTCAAAGAATTAGTGATCGCTAGTCTGCTCTTAAGTGTCCGTCCGATTTTACGAGGTGCCCAATGGGTCCAAACCTTGAGCGGTGATAATGTGGAAGAACAAGCAGAAGCGCAAAAAAGTCAATTTGCTGGAACAGAGTTAGAAGGCAAAAAGTTAGGAATCATCGGCCTTGGTTCTATTGGAGCGATGGTCGCCAACGATGCTTATCGTCTAGGGATGGAAGTAGTCGGTTATGATCCTTACGTGTCAGTGGATACTGCTTGGACGATCTCTCGTCGGGTCAAGCGTGCCAATGATATTGCGGAAGTCTTTTCAACCTGTGATTTTATTACGGTTCATGTGCCGCTAATGGAAAACACGCATCATCTCGTCGGGGAAGCCGAACTTGCGAAAATGAAACCAACAACGAAGCTATTCAACTTTTCTCGTAAAGAAATCGTCGATACAGATGCCGTTTTACGTGCGTTAAAAGCTGACCGTCTAGCGGGCTATACGACTGATTTTGCGGATGAACAATTGCTGCACAATGAAAAAGTCCTCGTCTTGCCGCATTTAGGTGCATCAACAGAAGAAGCCGAAGTCAACTGTGCCAAAATGGCAGCCCGAACATTGAAAAAATTCTTGGAATTTGGAACCATCAAGCGCTCAGTGAATTTTCCAAATGTTGAGATGGCTTTTCATTCGCCTTATCGTCTGACGATCATCAATCGCAATGTACCGAATATGTTAGGTCAGATTTCATCGATCATTGCGGAATCTGGAATCAATATCGACAATATGCTGAATCGTGGACGGGAAGACTTTGCTTACACCCTAGCCGATGTCGCTTCTGAAGATGAAGCCTTATTGAATCAATTAGCCGATAAACTGCGGGAGAACGAAAATATCGTTCGTGTACGGGTCATCAAGAATCAGGAGGTTGGGTATTAATGGTTCAAGTATTTCCGTTTAAAGCCATTCGTCCAGAAGCCTCATTGGCAGAAAAAGTGGCCGAGCTACCGTATGACGTGGTCAATTCACAAGAAGCCGCAGCGTTTGCGCAAGGCAATCCTTACAGCTATTTCCACATCGACCGTTCGGAGATCGACTTGCCAGGAATCGATCCTTATGATCCACAGGTGTATCAAAAAGCGGCGGAAAATCTTGCATCTTTTCAAGAAGAAGGCTGGTTGATTCAAGAAACGGCGCCCGCATATTATTTGTATGAATTGACGATGGCTGGTAGAAGCCAAACGGGGCTTGTCGCCTGTACCTCGATCGATGATTACGTCGCTGGGAAAATCAAGAAACACGAGTTTACCCGTCCAGAAAAAGAAATCGATCGGATCAATCATATTCTGGCATGTGATGCCAATACAAGTCCGATTTTCTTGAGCTATCGCCAACCAGCAGCAGTCAAAGAAGCGATCGATGCGTGGCAAGCAGAGCATGCGCCAATCTATGATTTTGTCAGCTATCATGAGGTGCAACATCGTGTTTGGCTGATCGATGATCCAGCGCTAGTCGCCTCTTTTGCCCAGCAGTTTCAAGCTGTAGATGCCCTTTATATTGCGGATGGGCATCACCGCACAGAGTCAGCAGTCAAAGTCGGCTTGCAAAAGCGAGCCGATGGCCAAAGCAGTCAAGAAAGCGACCGCTTTTTAGCGATTTTATTCCCAGAAAATGAATTAGCGATTTGGGAATACAATCGGGTTTTGCGGGTACCAGTGCCAGAAAACTTTTTTGAGCAGGCAGCCCAGCATTTTACGATTCGAGAAACTACAAGGAAGAAACCAGCGCAACGTGGTTCGATTCATCTGTACCTAAACCATGCGTGGTGGGAGTTGACCATCAAGCCGGAAGCTGTGCCGCAAGATGCGGTAGGACAGCTGGATGTGTCGCTTTTACAACAATACGTGCTGGCTGATATTTTCGCGATCCAAGATGTGCGGACAGACAAACGCATTGATTTTGTCGGCGGAATTCGTGGTCCAGAAGAATTGGAACGTTTGGTAGATAGCGGAGAATGGACATTGGCCTTTTCCATGTATCCAACGCAAATGGCCGATCTTTTGGCAGTCGCCGATGCGGGAGAAATTATGCCGCCAAAATCAACTTGGTTTGAACCAAAACTGTTGAGCGGTCTGTTTTTACATGATTTAGAAACGAATTAACCAAAAAAAGCTTACGAGGCTAGCTCGTAAGCTTTTTTTCTATTAGAAGTTGCCGAGTGTTTCGATGATCAAGCGGACATTCAAGACCGTCAGTGCAAGGGCACAGATCCAGCCTAAGGTAGAGACCCATAGCGGATTCTTGAAGCGTTCCCCCATGATTTTTTTTGAGCTGGTAAAAAGAACCAACGGAATCATCGAAACGGGTAAGGCGATGCTTAAAAAGACTTGCGAATAGATCAGCAGATCGTCCAAGGCTTGTTCGTTACCGCCAAAGTAAATCGTACAAAGCAAAACGGGGATCACCGATAAGCCACGGGTGATCAGACGTCGCGCCCAAGTAGGGATCTTCATATGGATAAATCCTTCCATCACGACTTGCCCCGTCAGTGTCCCAGTGATCGTTGAATTTTGACCAGATGCCAAGAGCGCCACGGCAAACAGAACGCTCAAGACTGGACTGGCGACAGCACCAGCAATGGAGGAATCTTGCAAAGCATCAAACAGCGCGGAGAAGGTGCCGACTTCTTCACTATGACCAAAGAACAAGGCACTTCCTAAGATCAAAAGCAGGCAATTGACCAAAAAGGCAGCGGATAATTGGATATTGGAATCCCAAGTAGCGAACCGCACGGCCGTTGCCACTTCTTGGGTATCGCTGCGATCGATTTTTCGTGACTGGGAGATCGAAGAATGCAGATAGAGATTATGCGGCATCACAGTCGCACCAACGATCCCCAACGCCATTGTCAGCTGCCCATGGTTCAAGACTTGCTTTTGGGGAATAAAGCCTTGCAAGACAGCAGGCAAATTTGGTTGAGCAATAATGACTTCGTAACAAAAGACCAGCATAATGACCAAAATCAGTGTCATGACGATCGCTTCGATTTTTCGGAAACCCAATTTCATTAAAAAGAGCAGAAGCAGTACATCGAAAATCGTTAAGATGACCCCAACTAATAAAGGTAAGCCGAATAGTAGATTGAGAGCGATCGCTCCTCCGATCACTTCCGCGATATCCGTTGCCATGATAGCCAATTCGGTGACGATCCACAAGACAAAGCCTAAGCCTTTGCTGGTGTGTTTACGAGTTGCTTGCGCAAGGTCCATCTGGGTCACGATCCCTAGCTTGGCTGCCATGTATTGCAGCAGCATAGCGATCAAACTGGAAATCAAGATCACAGAAAGTAAGAGATAGCCATATTCAGCACCGCCACCGATCGAGGTGATCCAGTTTCCTGGGTCCATATAGCCCACGGCTACCAATGCCCCAGGACCAGAAAACGCTAAAAGATTGCGCCAAAAGCTACCGTTTTTTGGAATGGCAACTGTATTATTTATTTCTTCCAAGCTAGGACCGTTGGCCGCTTGGATCAATTTTTTTTCTTCATTCATCGTTTCACGTCCTATCTTTTTAGGTATACCTAAAAACAAATCTATTGTATTCCTCATTTATGAATTTTTCAAGAGAAACCTTTTGGACGTCAGAAGGAAGGACAAAAAAACAGCAGCCAAAGGAATGGCTGCTGTCTGTTAGGTTTTTTATAAAATTAGTCGGCGCGTAAAGCGATCGCTGCATCTTTTTTCGCTGCCATTCGAGCTGGTATGTGGCCGCCGATCATCGTTAGGACGGTGCTGACGGCAATCAAGATCAGGCCGTGGACTGGATTTAATTGAGCAACATTTTCGAGATCAGTCATACTATATAAGATCGCGTTGATCGGGAATGTGGCTAACCAAGCAATCAGGACACCTAAAGCTCCTGAAGCGATCCCTAAAATACAGGTTTCGGCATCAAAGACGCGGGTGATGTCTTTTTTACGAGCACCTAATGCTTTTAAGACCCCAATTTCTTTCGTACGTTCTAGCACAGAGGTGTAGGTGATGATACCGATCATGATCATGCTAGTTACCAAGGAGATTCCTGCAAAAGCGATCAAGACGTAGGTGATGGCATCCATCAAGCCACCAGTCAATTGAGTCATCGTACCCGCTAAATCGGAATAAACGATTTGGTCTTCTTTGTCTTTGCCTTTGTTGAAGTCATCCAAGTAATCAAGGATTTTTTCTTTGGCACTGAAATCATTCGGATAGATCATAATGCTGTTTGGTAAATCACTGCCGCCAAGATAAGCGATCAATGAATCTTTGGCACTTTCGTCAACGGGTTCATTCGTCATCACGTTGGTGTCGCTGTCTTTTTGGGCTTGGACGATCGCTGAGTCTTGGTTTTCTTTGATGACTTCTTGCGCGAGGGCATCACTGTAGGCAATGCCAGTTGACAGCAAGTTCATCGTAGAGTTTTGCTTGATACGTAAGATTCCGCTGATCGTTAGTTCTTTGTTGCCGCTGTTATCGAAAACTTCATTTAAATCTTGATTTGGAATGAAGTTTCCAGTTGGTAATTCGGTGTAAAAGGCATCATTAGACGCCAATGTGATTTTTGTTCCCACGATATCGTCGAAGGACACCTTGTCGCCATCTTCAATGTCAAAACCGAGATTGATCAATGCATTGACATTCGTTACGTTGTTTTCATCGACGATCAAAACGACATCTGTGCTAGCACTTGGGTAGCTGCCTTCTAAAAGGTCGTAGTTGTCTTTTAAGAAATTGCCGTTATCCTCTGATAACTGCTCGGGGAAAGTCGAAACCCCAATCCCGGTGGAGGCACTCATGGCAGACATCATGGCATTGGTCTGTTCATTGTCAGGTGATGCATTGGAGAAGCTGACTTGTTCCACAGTATCATCGATCTTACGGAAAAGGTTCAAGGAAGTGGAACGAGTGTAGCCGATATTGTTGCTTAATTCAGGATCAATGTCGTTGATGTAATCGAGAAACTCTTGATCGATTTTATTGATATGGGTTGCACGATCTGCATCACTTAATTTGGCAGTGACCTCTTTATCTGAAGGGAAATCTTCAGATTTCTCCCGCGTTCCCATGGCTGATGGATCTTGTTCAGTGGCTACTTGCGAGATCGTGATCGGAAAACGAGCTAATGTTTCTGACTGGGTATTGTCGATTTGTTTTTGGAATCCCGTTGACAGTGACAAAACAAT
Organism: Enterococcus sp. AZ079; assembly: GCF_050547255.1. NCBI lineage: Bacteria > Bacillati > Bacillota > Bacilli > Lactobacillales > Enterococcaceae > Enterococcus > Enterococcus sp. AZ079. The sequence continues at coordinate 433,015 of NZ_CP172955.1, forward strand.
GGCGATTCCGATGATCCCGATACTAGAAGCAAAGGCTGTCAAGAAGGTGCGCCCTTTTTTGGTGCGGATATTGTTAAACGACAAACGTAAGGCAGTCATGAAACTCATTTTTGTGTGTTTTAATTCGAATTGGTCTTTCTTTTGTCCTTCGACATGAGGGTTCGAATCTTTAATGATTCGTCCGTCTTTGAACTCAATGATCCGTCCAGCGTATTTGTGCGCCAATTCAGGATTATGAGTAACCATGATGACCAATTTTTCTTTTGATAGTTCTTGGATCAGTTCCATGATTTGGACACTGGTCTCTGAATCCAAGGCACCTGTTGGTTCATCACAAAGAAGGATATCAGGATCATTTGCTAAGGCACGAGCGATCGCTACCCGCTGCATTTGACCACCAGAAAGCTGATTTGGTTTTTTGTGCATATGCTCAGCTAAGCCTACACGCGTCAAAGCATCGGTTGCTTTGGCGCGTTTTTCTTCTTTTGACACACCGCTCAAGGTCATCCCAAGCTCGACGTTGTCGATGATGCCTAAATGACTGATCAAATTGTAGCTTTGGAAGACAAAGCCGATCGAATTGTTCCGATACGCATCCCAGTCACGATCTTTAAAGGATTTCGTTGATTTGCCGTTGATGATCATATCACCAGAATCGTAATTATCTAAGCCGCCGATCACGTTCAACATGGTTGTTTTCCCAGAGCCGCTTGGCCCTAAAATGGCAACAAACTCTTGTTTACGAAAGGCGACGGAGACACCATCGAGGGCTTTTGTAGTACTGGCGCCAACCGTATAATACTTCTTGATATCTTTTAATTCTAACATGCTGTCACTCTTTTCTTGCCGTTTTCACGATTATTTTCATTATGTAACCACGCTATCATAATGGTTAACAAAAATCAACGATTATCATTGTTTAAACAAATAATTTATACTAAACTAAAGACAGAAAAGAGGGAGAGTATGGAAAAAGCGTTAGGAACATTCAATATGGCGGTATTTGCGGAAATCTTTTCGCTGATGGGAAACATATTGTTTGAAGAAATCGGTCTGGAAGATTTAAAATTGACCAAAATGGAAATCTTGGAACTCGTGGTGATCTCTAGTAATGAAGGAATCACGATGTCCGAGTTGGCCCAGCAAATCGGTACGTCAAAAGTCCAAATCAGTCGTTCGATCTCGGGGTTAGAAAAGGCTGGCTTTGTGGTCCGCAAAACCAACGGCGTCAATCGCCGCAACGTCAATGTTTATTTGGAAGAAGCTGGGAAGCAGTTGTTTGTCCAAAAGAAAAAACAAGTGGAAGACCGCTTGAATGCCAAAACCGCTCAAATGGCTGCAGAAGATATCCAGCAGTTGAGTCAGTCGTTGACGGAGGCAGTGGGGATCTTGCGGAAATATGACATTTTACGGACTGGCAATCAATGTGAGAAAAATACGCCGTTTGATTAAAAAAGGGCGAAGCAATCGTTTGCTTTTCAATTGCTGAATTAATTTCATATTAACTTATATTATCGATTTTTTAGATAAAGCAACCGATTGCGTTTTTCTCTTGTTTTGACTTCTGATTTGTGCGACAATGAGTATATCAAACAAGTCAAAGGAGTCTGCTATGAATACTACTGCCATTTATCATCGTCCCGAAAGTGAATTTGCGTATTTGTACGAGAAGGATAAAATGCATATCCGTTTGCGTACCGCCCGTCAAGACGTCCGCCATGTCCAGCTGCTTTGCGGTGATCCTTACACACTGTATAAAGAAGCTTGGTACCAGCAAAGAATTGAAATGAAAAAAATTCTTTCCACGGACTTGCATGATTATTGGCAAGTATCGGTCGGAGCAGAATTCCGCCGTTTGTCTTACGGCTTTTCCATCGAAAGTTACGATGGGTTGCATGTCTTTTATGGAGACCACGGGGTCTATCCTTTTGAGCAGCAATATTTAGAAATGAACAACAATTATTTTCGGATGCCTTACTTCCAAGAAGCCGATCGTTTCAAAATTCCCGAGTGGGCAAAAGAAACCGTTTGGTATCAAATCTTCCCTGAACGCTTTGCAAATGGGGACCCATCAAATGATCCAGAAGGTGTATTGCCCTGGGGCTCAAAAAATCCCGATCGCCAAGACTTTTTCGGCGGGGATCTGCAAGGGGTCATCGATCATTTGGATTACCTCGTCGATCTAGGCATCAATGGAATCTACTTCTGTCCGATTTTTGAGGCCTATTCGAATCACAAGTATGATACCATCGATTATTTAGCCATTGATCCAGCGTTTGGAGATAACGATACCTTTAAACGCTTAGTGGAGGAATGCCACAAACGCGGCATTAAAGTCATGCTAGATGCTGTGTTCAATCATATGGGGGATACTTCGCATCAATGGCTAGATGTCATCAAAAACGGCAAAGATTCGCCCTTTGCTGATTGGTTCCACATCAATGAGTTTCCTGTCAACTACAAAGAAGGGGAAAACTTTGAAGATGCTTATGACATCACCTATGATGTGTTTGCCTTTACGCCGCATATGCCAAAACTCAATACAGAAAATCCCGACGTGCAAGATTATTTGTTGAAGATCGCTCGTTATTGGATCGAAGAGTTTGATATCGATGCTTGGCGCTTGGACGTTGCCAATGAAGTCAGTCACCACTTCTGGAAAAAATTCCGCCAAGTGTGTGATGATGCCAAAGATGATTTTTATATCCTTGGGGAAATTTGGCACTCTTCTCAACGGTGGTTACAAGGCGACGAGTTTCATGCAGTCATGAATTACGCCTTTACGGATGCAATCATTGAATATTTTGTCAAAGACGAGATCTCCATGACGAAAATGGTCTCGGAATTAAATAACCAGCTGATGTTGTATCGGGAGCAAACCAACCAGGTACAGTTCAATATCTTGGATTCTCATGATACCCCACGCTTGTTAACTTTGGCTCGAGGAGACAAAGACTTGATGCGCCAAGTGATGGCCTTTACGTATCTGCAACAAGGCGTTCCTTGCCTGTATTACGGTGATGAGATCGGTTTGACCGGCGATATGGACCCGGATTGCCGCAAATGTATGATTTGGGAAGAAGAAAAGCAAGATCGTGATCTCCTGCATTTCACTCGCTCATTGATCAGCATTCGCAAAGACAACCAGAAAGTCTTATCAGAAGGTTCCTTGAGTTGGAACTGGGTTTCGGAAGAGGATGGACTGATCATTTTCGAACGAGAGTTAGGGGCACAGCGGATCATCGGTATTTTCAATACGGGCGATGACCAAATCACCCTTTCTCGTCCTGATTCGATCCTGATGGAACAGTTTGTCCAACTGGAAGATGAAACGATGATTATTGATAACAAAGGCTTTGCTATCGTGAAAGTAAACAACGAAGAATCGAATGAAGCATAAAAATGAGGCAAGAATTGCATATGCAATTCTTGCCTCATTCAATGTTTTGGGTATTTTTAATTTCCCCATGCACGTTGGAAAGAATCTTCCCCAAAATTCCTTCTGTCGGTATTATATCCTATAACACCTGAATGTGACAAATGATAACCCTTAAATATAGGTAGATTTTTTCTGCAAAGGGTAAAAAGATTAAAAATTTAGACAGTATAGCCTTCTTTTTGCGCTTCTTTCCACGAAAGGTCTTTTCTTTTTTACAAGATATGATAAACTAGTAAAAATGTATTTTTATTCGAGGAGTGATTTGATGAGTACAGGGTATCACGTAGCAGTTGTCGGGGCTACCGGCGCAGTAGGAACAAAAATGATTGAGATGTTGGAGAAGACCACGTTGCCGATCAAAAAAATAACGTTGTTGGCATCCAAACGTTCTGCTGGGAAGACCCTTGTGTTCAAAAATGAACCGCTCGTTATTCAAGAGCTGACCACAGATTCCTTTGCAGGCGTCGATATTGCATTGTTCAGTGCCGGTGGCGGCATTTCAAAACAATTTGCTCCAGAAGCAGTCAAACACGGTGCAGTCGTGATCGACAATACCAGTCATTTTCGGATGGACCCGAATGTTCCTCTAGTCGTTCCTGAGGTGAATCCTCATGCATTAGCGCAACATAAAGGAATCATTGCCAATCCGAATTGTTCAACGATTCAAATGATGGTGGCGTTAGAACCAATTCGTCAAAAAGTCGGTTTATCGAGGGTCTTGGTTTCAACGTATCAAGCAGTTTCAGGTGCTGGCGCCCAAGCCTTGGCTGAATTGACTCGTGAATCTCAAGAATTATTAGCTGGCAAAGCCGCTGATGAACTAAACCCTGAGATTTTACCAGCAGGCAGCGACAAGAAGCACTACCCGATCGCGTTTAACGCCTTGCCGCAAATCGATGTTTTCGCCGAAGAGGATTATACTTACGAAGAGTGGAAAATGATCAATGAAACGAAGAAGATCATGGAAGATACGCAGATCAAAGTAGCAGCTACGTGTGTTCGGATCCCTGTGTTTAGCGGTCATTCAGAGTCGATTTATATCGAGACCAAAGACCATGCTAGTGTTGAGGAAGTCAGACAGTGGATCAGCGAAGCGCCAGGAGCCGTCTTGCAAGATGATCCAAGTCAACAAGTGTACCCGCAAGCTTTGACCAGTGTGGACAAAACAGAAACCTTTGTTGGTCGGATTCGCAAAGATTTGGATGTCGAAAACGGCTTGCATTTATGGGTCGTTTCTGATAATTTGCTGAAAGGTGCGGCATGGAACTCCGTTCAAATCGCCGAAAGCCTGCATCAGCAAGGATTAGTTCATGTGTAAACCATAAGTTTTTCAGAAAAGTGTGGTGAATGCCACGCTTTTCTTTTTTTTGTTGTATAATAATAGGGACGGCTTATGCTTGGGAAATAATACAGTAGAAAAAAATTAAGAGGTGAATAAAAGTGGAAACGATAAAAATCATTCCTCTTGGCGGTGTACGCGAAAACGGAAAGAACATGTACATTGCTGAAGTTGGCGAGGATATATTTGTGCTGGATTGCGGTGTCCGTTATCCAGAAAATGAATTATTAGGGATCGATACAGTGATTCCAGACTTCACATATTTAGAAGAAAATGCCGACCGTGTGGCGGGTGTCTTCTTGACCCATGGGCATGCAGATGCGATTGGTGCATTGCCTTATTTCTTGGAGAATATCCAAGTACCAGTCTTTGGGACCGAGTTAACGATCGAACTAGCAAAATTGACCGTGAATAAAAATGAAGCTACCAAGCGCTTCAAAGATTTTCATGTGATCGATGAACATTCGGAGATCGACTTTGGTCATGCGACCATCAGCTTTTTCCGTACGACCCATTCTATCCCTGATTCTGTTGGGATCAGCGTCAAAACAGAAGCTGGCAATATCGTTTATACAGGAGATTTCAAGTTTGACCAAACAGCGATCCCTATGTATCAAACCGATTTTGGCCGCTTAGCGGAAATTGGAAAAGAAGGCGTCTTAGCATTGCTAAGCACCTCTTCAAATGCCGAAAATCCAACGCCGATCGCTTCTGAATTGACGATCCAAGATGAAGTTTACGACAATATCCGTTATTGGGAAGGTCGAATCATCGTTGCTAGTGTTGCCAGCAATTTGCAACGGGTGCAACAAGTATTAGATGCGGCGTTTCGTTCTGATCGCAAAGTCGTTTTGACCGGGCAAGATTTTGGTCGGATCATCAAAACGGCCATGAAGTTAGGGAAATTAAAATTACCTGCCGAAGACTTGCTGATCACCCAAAAAGAAATGAAAAAATACTCAGACGAACAGTTGCTGATTTTAGAAACAGGTCGTATGGGTGAACCAATCAAAGCGTTGCAAAAAATGGCCAACGGCTCTCACCGGACGCTGCGCATCAAAGAAGGAGATCTTGTTTACATCACAACGACGCCGACAACGGCAATGGAAACTGTGGTTGCGAAAACGGAAGATATCATCTATCGCGCTGGCGGTACCGTAAAACAGATCTCGGATAATTTCCGTGTTTCTGGTCATGCCAACCCGAATGATCTGCAGCTGATGTTGAATATGATGAAACCGAAGTACTTTATCCCTATTCAAGGCGAGTACCGCCAATTAGCCGCCCATGTGGACTTGGCGCAAGAAGTCGGGATTCCGATGAAAAATATCTTCATTACTGCTCGTGGAGATGTGTTAGAGTACAAAAAAGGCGAAATGCTTGCCGCAGGTGCGGTCCCAGCTGAAAACGTCATGATCGATGGGATCGGTGTCGGTGACATTGGGAATATTGTCTTGCGAGACCGCAAAGTCTTATCTGAAGACGGAATCTTCGTTGCGGTAGTGACGATCAATCGTCGTGAAAAGAAAATTATTTCTGCACCACAAATCACTTCTCGTGGATTCGTCTACGTGAAAGCCAGTCGCGATCTGATTCGTGAAAGTGGCGAGATCGTGGAAGAAATCGTAGAAAAACACCTTCATGATGAAGAGTTTGAATGGAGCAAATTGAAACAAGATATCCGTGATCGTTTGAGTCGTTTCTTGTTTGAACAAACCAAACGCCGTCCCGTCATCTTGCCGGTCATCATGGAATCAAGCCAAAGAAATCGCAACCGTAAATAATTCGTTTTGACCTACTGACAAAAGCAGGTGAAAGAATAGCCGTTTGACGGCCGATTTCTTTTCACCGAAGCTTTTGTCTTTTTTTTATGTAAGAAAACAGGTGGCGTTTTTTTTACAAAATGACCCTTATTTTGGTCGTGATGAGCAGATAAGGATTGACGGCGAATGGATTTCGATCAATAATACAAAGTTGTCCCCCTAAGACTAGAGGAACAAAACAAGCAAAGAGAGGATGGTCGATTTGTGAATAGTTATCAAGAAAATCCCATAGTACAACAGAGAAAGTGGTGGATTCTCATTGCTGTTTCGATGTTTACCTTTATGTCAACACTGGATGGGAGTATCGTAAATATCGCTTTGCCGACGATCTCGGCAGATATGGGTGTCCCTATGAATCAAGCGGAGTGGGTCGTATCCGTCTACTTGATGATCGTTTGTGCCTGCCTTTTGTTATTCGGTAAGGTAGGGGATAGTTGGGGCAAGATCAAAGTATTCCGCTTGGGGATGCTGATCTTTATTATCGGTTCGCTGTTATGCGGGTTTAATCATTCCTTAGCATTTCTGCTATTTGCCCGAGTCGTGCAAGCGATCGGAGCCAGCATGACGATGGCGACAAATACCGGAATCATTACTGAAGTTTTTCCTATGAGTGAACGAGGACGTGCCTTAGGGATGATTGGTGCCTTTGTTTCGTTAGGATCCATCGCCGGTCCTGGATTAGGCGGAGTGATTTTGGCGCATTTTTCTTGGCCGTTTATTTTTTGGATCAATGTTCCAGTCGGTATTCTGACAATGATTGCTGGAGAAAAGGTGTTGCCAAAAGATATCACCATGAGTCATGATTCCATCGATAAAACCGGGTTTGTGCTGTTTTCAATTGCAATTATCAGCTTCTTCGGCGGCATTTTTCTTGGACAAGAGCGTGGCTTTCTAACGTGGCTGCCGCTGCTGTTGGTGGGGATCGCCTTAGTGGCATTCATCGTCTTTTTGCGAGTAGAAGCGCGTGTGAGCAAACCGCTGATTACCTTTGGGATCTTTCGTAATAAAATTTTCACCATGAGCCTGATCACGGCGTTGCTGATCTTTTCTGCAAACTTTTTTGTCAATGTCGTGATTCCCTTTTACTTGCAAAGTGCCCGAGGCTTAACGCCGAGCGTGGCAGGAATGCTGATGATGGTCTTTCCTTTGATGATGGTCATCGGTTCACCACTTAGCGGCTATTTGACCGACCGTGTAGGACCGGAGATCTTGGTCTTAGCTGGCTTAGCGTTGCTGTCCATCACTCAGCTGATGTATATGTTTATGAATCAGCATACGCCGATTTGGTACTATGTCGTCGCTACTGCCATCATGGGGTTAGGCAATTCGTTGTTCCAATCCCCCAACAATACGATGGTGATGAGCAGCGTCACCAAAGAAAATCTTGGGGTGGCAGGTAGTCTAAATTCCTTTGCCCGTAACTTGGGCATGGTCTTAGGGATATCCTTAGCAACGACGATTCTTTATGCCGCAATGAGTCAAGCCTATGGGAAGCATGTGACGACCTATATCGCAGGTCGGGCAGATATTTTTGCCTATGGCATGAAAATCACCTTCTTTGGGGCGTTCCTTCTTTGTATCACGGCGTTATTCTTAACAGTCTGGCGCATCTATAAACAAGGCGGACGTAAGAAAACGCTATGATCGCTTGAAGTCATCAGGTCGAACTGTTCTATTCCTTATTCAGAAAGGGTAGAACAGTTTTTTTGTTTTTCTTGACAAGAACCAGAAAAAGGACGGATGTAATAAAGCTGCCAGAATTTGTGCTTTTGGATTTCTGGCGTTATCTGTTATAATGAAAAATATTAGACTGTATTACTTAGATGGAAAGGGGAATGTTGTATGAAACTTACGTATCACGGACACTCGGTGCTTGCTATCCAATTAGCGGATGGCCAAAAATTGTTGTTTGACCCTTTTATTACTGGAAATGCTCTGACTGATTTGGATGCAGACACAGTGGAAACCGATTGGCTTTTGATCACGCATGGTCATAGCGATCATATTGGGGACATGGTGCCGATCGCCAAAAGAAATGAAGCACCAGTGATCAGTGTCGTTGAAATTTGCCGCTATGCAGCCCGCAAAGGCGTTGCTGAGACGCATGGCATGAATATGGGAGGCTCTTTTGAGTTTCCGTTTGGCAAAATCTCAATGGTGGAAGCGAAACACAGCTCTGGTCTTGAAGAAGACGGAACGATGATCTATATGGGCAATCCAGTGGGGATCATTTTAGAAGCAGAAGGCAAAACCATCTACCACGCTGGCGATACTGCCCTCTTTAGCGATATGGCGATGATCGGTGAACGTTTCGACATCGATGTGGCGTTTTTACCGATCGGGGATAATTTTACGATGGGCGTTCAAGATGCTGCAACAGCAGCGGCGCTTTTAAACGCGAGCAAAGTAGTACCGATCCATTACAATACGTTTCCAATGATCAAGCAAGATCCGCAAACCTTCGTGAATTTATTGCCGGCAGGTGTGGGCCAGATCCTTGCAGTCGGTGAGACATTAGAAGTTTAAGCAACAGGAAGATTCGTAGTAGGAATAGGGGATAATTATGGCGACAAAACACGACTTGATTTTAGCGCATATCGAGAATCTGCCTGTAGGCGATCGCATCTCGGTGCGGGGAATCGCAAAAGACTTGAATGTCAGTGAAGGAACAGCCTATCGGGCGATCAAAGATGCGGAAAATATCGGCTTGGTTTCAACGATCCAACGTGTGGGAACCATTCGGATTGAACGGAAACTAAAGAAACACATTGAAAAACTAACTTTTGGCGAAGTCGTCCAAATCATTGAAGGCGATGTTTTGGGCGGCGCAGCCGGATTAGACAAAGACTTGAACAAATTTGTTATCGGCGCCATGAAGGAATCGGCAATGGAACGCTACATCACGCCTGGTTCCTTAGTGATCGTCGGAAACCGTAACGAAGTCCACAAGTTGGCATTGGAAGATGGCGCAGCCGTCTTGATCACGGGGGGCTTTGAAACCTCAGAGGAAATCTGTCGCTTAGCAGACGAATTGGAGCTGCCGATTTTACAAACGACCTATGACACCTTTACCGTGGCAACGATGATCAACCGTGCCTTGAGCGACCAGCTGATCAAAAAGGACATCATGCTGGTGAGTGACATTTATATGCCATTGGAAAAAACCAAGTATCTGCACACCTTTGATACGGTCAAGGATTACAAACTGCTTTCGGAGTCTACCAACCACTCCCGCTATCCAGTCGTCAACAAGAATATGCGGGTCGTTGGGATCATCACAGCCAAAGATGTCCTAGAAAAGCCTGACACGCAGATCATCGAACGAATCATGACCCGGGAACCACGGGTCGTAAAAAAAGAGATGAGTGTGGCCTCTGCCAGCCATCAGATGATTTGGGATGGCTTAGAAGTGATGCCCGTCGTAGCAGATGACCTTTCTTTGATTGGGATCGTTACACGCCAAGACATCATGAAAGCGATGCAGATGGTCCAACGACAAACACAAATTTCAGATACGATTTCAGACCAAATCTCGGGACAGATGCAAGTCATCGAACAAGATTTTGAAGGGAACAAATTGCCGCAGCCGCATTTCAGCTTTGCGGTGACGCCTCAAATGGTCAATGAAGTCGGAACGATCTCTTTTGGTGTCTTGAGTGAAGTGATCGCGAATACGGCAAAACGTACCATGCAGTTGAATCAACGGCGCAATAGTTGGATCGAGCAAGTCAATCTGCATTACTTCCGTTTGATCCAATTAGAAAGCGAGATCATCATTCAACCGAAGATTCTAGAACTGGGGCGACGTTCGGCGAAAATCGATATCGAAGTATCGATCGAAAATTCCTTAGTAGCAAAAGCGATCGTGGTATGCCAAGTAATGGAACGTCCATAAATCATCGAAAACGGCACTTATGGAAAAATTTTAGAGAGAAAGTTGAGACCATTCATGAAGGTACAAGAAGAAATACTTGCAACAATCAAAGCATTCGACCGAATCATTATCCATCGGCACCAACGCCCTGATCCAGATGCATTAGGATCACAAGTGGGCTTGGCAGAAATTTTACGAGCTAGTTTTCCCGAAAAAGAAATCTATCAAGTCGGCGGACCCGTTGAAGGATTGGATTACTTGGCGCTGATGCAGACGATCCCTGATGATTTGTATAAAGGAGCGTTGGTGATCGTTACAGATACGGCCAATGCACCACGGGTCAGTGACCAACGCTATGATCAAGGGGCGAAATTGATCAAAATCGATCATCACCCTAATGATGAGCCTTACGGAGAGCTGGTCTGGGTCAATACGAAAGCCAGCAGCTGTAGTGAGATGATCGTTTCGTTTTGGCAAATGTTTCAAAACGAGCTGACGATGACACAAGAAGCGGCTCGTCTGCTGTATGCGGGCATCGTTGGTGATACTGGACGGTTTTTATATCCGGCAACGACAGCGACAACGCTGCGCTTAGCGGCTGAACTATTGGATTACGGTTTTGATGCACCGAAGATCAATCGGCAATTGGATCAAGTCTCTCGCAGTGTTGCTCGCCTTTCAGGGTATGTCTACGAAAACATCGAGATCGATGAGATTGGTGCTGGCAAAGTGATCCTATCACAAGATTTGCAGCAGCGTTTTGGCGTAGTGGATTCGGAAACCTCAGCAGTCGTTTCCTTACCAGGGAAAATCGACGAAGTGATGGCTTGGGCGATCTTTGTCGAACAACCAGAAGGCTATTATCGGGTGCGGATGCGTTCGAAAGGTCCAGTGATCAATGAGATCGCCAAACGCCATCATGGCGGCGGACATCCCCTTGCCAGTGGAGCAAACGCAAAAGACCTTGAAGAAGTTGCCCTAATCTATCAAGAGATCCAAGCAGCGATCAAAGAATTTCAAGCAGAATAAACACTTTTACAAGAACATTTGCCAATAGAAAAAGGGCGTGCCAAAAGCTTTCGGCACGCCCTTTTTTAGACAAAACGCAGCGCAGGCTCATCACTGAACCCGCACTGCGTTTTTATGTTTATATTTGAGAAAAGCGCGGTTTAGCCCCGTAGATCGTCTAAAAATTCGGTTTTGCTTTTCGTTTTCTCGTCTTTCATTTTGATGACTTTGGCTGGTGAGCCAGCAACGACTGCGCCAGCAGGGACATCTTCAGTCACCACAGAACCGGCAGCGACGACTGCACCTTCGCCGACACGGACGCCTTCAAGGACGACGGCATTTGCACCGATCAAAACATTGTCTTCAATGATGACTGGGCTTGCTGAAGGTGGCTCAAGAACGCCAGCCAAGACAGCACCAGCGCCAATATGGGCTTTTTTTCCAACGGTTGCTCGGGCGCCTAAAATCGCACCCATGTCGATCATGGTTTCTTCACCAACGACGGCACCAATGTTGATCACGGCCCCCATCATGATAACGGCATTTTTTTCAATGATGGCTTGGTCACGGATAAAGGCACCTGGTTCGATACGGGCATCGACTTTCGTCAAGTCCAGCAAAGGGATCGCTGAGTTGCGGCGATCATTTTCCAGATAGTGATCGGTGATTTTGTCTTGGTGCACGGTTAAAAACTCAGCCACTTTTTGACTGTCACCAACCACGAAATAGAAAGTGCCGTTACCAAACAATTGGATGCCATCTGCTTGGACGTTACTAAGATCTCCATTGATATAGACTTTTACAGGTGTTTGTTTATTTGCTTCTTTGATGTATTTTGCTAATTGATAAGGATCGGAAAATTGTAATTCTGTCATGAGAGACCACCTTTACTTGTCGATTAGATTTTGCATGGAATAAAAACCAGCTGGTTGGTCGGCTAAAAATTCCGCTGCTTTTAGCGCACCATTGGCGAAGATTTCGCGGGAGAGCGCTGTGTGTTTTAATTCAATGATTTCATCCTGCCCAGCGTAGATGACAATGTGTTCTCCAGGGATCGTTCCGCCGCGAACGGCATGGATGCCCATCTGCTTGCGGTCATTTACTAGATCACTGCCTTCACGCCCGTAGAGATACTCTTTTTTCGTTTCGCAGCTGTCATTGATACTATCTGCCAACAGCAAAGCTGTACCACTTGGTGCATCGAGTTTTTGATTATGATGCTTTTCGATGATCTCAATGTCAAAGTCAGCTTCTAATGCGGGGGTGATACTTTGTAGTGCTTTGATCAGTACATTGATCCCCAACGACATATTGGCAGAATAAAAAACTGGGATCACTTTAGCAGCCAACGGCAGCATCATCTGCGTGTCTTCCGTCAAACCAGTTGTAGCAACCACGATAGGCAGCTGCTGTTCGACACAATAGTTCAATAAGGCAGGGACATTGCTATAATGAGAAAAATCAATCACCAAATCGATCGGCTGCGTGATTTTTTCTGGACGATCATAGATTGGAAAGGGACCATCTAATTGCTCGGTACGATCCAATCCGGCGGCCACTTCTAACTGAGGGTGCTTTGCGATCAGGCTTTGCAACACTTTGCCCATACGACCGTTTGCACCGCTTAATAAAATCTGTTTCACCAAAAACTCCTCCTTACAGCAATCCGTAATTGGTCATTTCTTCTTCTAAATGAACGAGGGTCGCATCTTCTGGGACACCCAAAGGCAAACGATAATGCAATTCGCATTTGCCTAGCAAGGAGACCGCTGCTTTGATCGGCACAGGATTTACTTCACTGAAAATCGCATCGATCAACGGTTTTTGTCGCAATTGCTCTTTGATGGCGGCTTTTACATCACCATTTAAGAAATCAGCAACGAGTTGTGCCGTTTGTTTCGGAGCGATATTGCCGATCGTTGAAATCACGCCAGAGCCACCTAAAGCTAGAATTGGGGTTACTTGATCGTCATTTCCTGAATAGATCGCAAAGTCATCATCCGCAAGACGAGCGATTTCTGCGATTTGCGAAATGTCGCCGCTGGCTTCTTTGATGCCTTTGATATTAGGGATTTTTTTCAGTTCTGCCACAGCTTCAGGTGTTAAATTTAAGCCGGTTCTTGAGCTGACGGAGTATAAGATCACTGGCAGCTCAACGCTTTGACAGATTGCTTCATAGTGAGCGACTAAACTTTTCTTGGTCGCTTTGTTGTAATAGGGTGTTACAACCAATAATGCGTCAGCACCAACGCGCTGTGCTTCTTTTGAAAGATGGATCCCATGTTGGGTGTTGTTGGAGCCTGTTCCGCCGATGACGGGGATTCGACCAGCAACTTGTTTTACCACCGCTTCGATCACCGCGATATGTTCTTCATCGTCTAACGTGGATGCTTCACCGGTCGTACCGCATGCAATGATTGCATTCGTTCCTTGCTGCACATGCCACTCCGCTAACTCCTTCAGCTTATCGAAATCCACCGAACCATCTTGAAGCATAGGGGTGATCAACGCAACGCCAGAACCTTTGAATATTGTCAAACTACGACACATCCTTTCAACCAATTTATTTTTCGTAACTCTACGTATAAGTGTACCAAAACGAGGGGTAAATTTTTCAATAAAAATCGAAACATTTCGACAATTTATACTATAGATTATTCGAATTATATACTATAATATTAAACAATATCAATGAAAAACTGAATATTCGTTGGTTTTTATGGATATTTTTAAAAGGAATGAATAGAAAGGTGTTTTAACATGCAAGTATCGCAAGCAGTCAAAGAATTAACCGAAGACGTGGTTCGTTTTCGTCGTGAATTACATACAATCCCTGAATTAGGGTTAACTGAGTTCAAAACAAAGGAATACTTGCTGCGTCAGTTGCAATCCTTTGGGATCAAAGAAATCTATCCAGTGATTGAAACCGGCTTGATTGCGGTCTTTCGCAGCGATCGCCCAGGAAAGACGCTGGCCTTTCGAACGGATATCGATGCACTACCGATCAAAGAAGAGACAGGTGTTTCCTTTGTTTCCAAACATGAAGGGAAAATGCATGCCTGCGGTCATGACGGCCATATGGCAACGATGCTAGGGTTCGCTAAATATTTGGCAACACATCCTGAAGTGATTCGTGGAACGATCGTTTTGATTTTCCAACCAGCCGAGGAAAGCCCCGGTGGCGCTCAATTGATGATCGATGAAGGCATCTTACGAGATTTTGGCGTGGAAAAAATCGTGGGGCTGCATGTCTTCCCAGACTTTCCCGAAGGAGTCATTGCGAGCCGGAAAGGTCCGATGATGGCCCGTAACGGCGAGATCAATCTAACGATCAACGGCACGAGTGCCCATGGTGCCCAGCCTCATCAAGGACATGATGCAATTTTAGCCGCGGCTGCGATTATTCAAGGATTGCATTCGATCATTTCACGCAATATCAGCCCGCTTTCTGCTGGGGTCATCACTTTTGGGAAGATCCATGGGGGAGATGCGGAAAATATCATTCCCGGTAAGGTCGTTTTAAAAGGAACGATGCGGGCGTTTGAAGATGAAGTCTATGAAACGATGACGCGCAGAATCACCACCGTCGCACAAGAAATCGCCAAAGGATATGATTGCACGGCGGATGTCGAATTCGAACATCTTTATCGTGTCGTGGACAATGATCCTGAGATGGTGGAAGTGTTGGAAAAAGTGGTCGGGGAGAGCTACCGAGAAACACCACCATATATGTTGGCAGAGGATTTTTCGATGTACCAAAAGGAGATCCCAGGTGTCTTTTTCTTTGTGGGTACCCGAAATGAAGAAAAAGGCTATGTCCACCCTTTACACAGCAGCAAAATGAATTTTGACGAAAAAAATCTATTGCAAGGCATCGAATGCTACGTTCGTTTGATCGAGGCGTTGAACGAGCCAACAGACAAGGAGTAAAGCGATGGCAAAAGAAATCAAGAACAATCACTTATACATTGACGGTTGTGATACCGTTGAGCTGGCAAAAACCTTCGGAACCCCCCTTTACGTGTATTCCGTTTCGGAAATTCGCGAAGAATGCCAAAAGATTCAGGCGCAGTTTTTGACGCGCTACAGCAAGACACGGGCAGCCTATGCCGCTAAAGCTTTCTGCACCACAGCAATGCTGCAAGTGATCAAGTCAGAAGGACTCTCATTAGACGTGGTTAGCGGTGGAGAACTGTATACAGCGATCCAAGCTGATTTTCCAGCAGAACACATCGAGTTTAACGGCAATAATAAATCGATTGAAGAATTAGCAGCCGCCCTTGATTATGGCGTAGGACGGATCATCGTTGATGGCATTCAAGAAGTCGGCTTGATCCGCGCGTTATGTCAAGAAAAGCAAGTCGTTGCTAAAATTTTGTTGCGCATCACACCCGAGGTTTCGGTCAGCACCCATCAATTTATCTCGACCGGACAAAAAGATTCGAAATTCGGGATTCCTTTAGATGAAGAAATCTTATTTCCGTTAGTGGAAGAAGTGATTCAAGCACCTGAATTGGATTTCTATGGCCTGCATTTTCATGTCGGCAGTCAATTGTCGGACAATCGCTCACATCTAGCGGCAGTTGATGCGGCTTTGGCCCTTGTCCAAACCATTCATGAACGCTTTGATTATTGGATCAAAGAACTAAATGTTGGCGGCGGCTTTGGCGTTCGATACACAGATGCAGATATTCGCCAACCCTATAGCTACTTTTTAGATCCTGTGATGGAAAAAATCGACGCCTTTTATGCGCAGCACCAGAGCGAACGTCCGACCATCGTTATTGAACCTGGGCGCAGTATCGTCGCAGAAGCAGGTATCAGTTTGCACACCATCGGCAGTATCAAGACATTGCCGGGAATCAGAACATACGCCAGCATTGACGGTGGCATGACAGACAATATTCGTCCGGGTCTTTATCAGGCAACTTACACTGGGATCTTAGCCAACCGCGCTTCCGAAGCTGCGACACAAAAGATCACCATTTCTGGCAAAGCTTGTGAGAGCACGGACATCTTAGTAAAAGACCTTGCATTACCGCCCGTTGAAACTGGGGATCTGTTTGCTACGTTCGCAACAGGAGCTTATGGCTATTCGATGGCCAGCAGCTACAATAATTTACAGATTCCTGCAGTCGTCTTTGTGGAAAACGGCCAAGCGGAATTAGCCGTTAAACGCCAGTCCTACGAGCAAATGCTGCAAAATGAAGTGGTTCCTTCGTTTCTAAAAGAGGGAGCTTCCAGCAAGTAAAATTTTGAAAAGCAGGTGACAACATGACGATTCCTTATACAAAAATGCAAGGTGCAGGAAATGATTTTATCGTAATCGATAACCGCACATTGAAATTCTCCCATGAACAACTGTCGCAATTTGCTGCTCAGGTTTGCCATCGGAAATTTTCTGTTGGCGCGGATGCAGTCATGGCTGTGGATTTTCCCACAGGAACCGCTGATTTTCGGATGCGGTTTTACAATGCTGATGGGACCGAAGCAGAAATGTGCGGCAACGGCGCTCGCTGTATTGCCCGTTATGCCTTTGAGAAGGGAATTGCTGGCGAGCAGATGACCATCGAAACAGTTGCTGGCGATGTCCCCGCATGGCGCTTGTCGGCAAAACACTACAAAGTAACCTTGAATCCACCCACCGTGACTACATTTGATCAAGCGTACCCGAATCCAATGGTTTCATTCGTGGACTATGTGGAATTGGGTGATCCAGGAATCCCTCATGCGGTGGTTCACTATCCTGGTCTGGCAGAAACTGAGTTGGAACAGCTGGCTGAACTTGCCAAAGAGATACGCTATTGGGAGGTTTTTCCCAAAGGGGCGAATGTCAATTTCTATGAAGAAGATGACAAGGGTGATCTGATCGTTCGCACGTATGAACGAGGGGTGGAAGGTTTTACCTATGCGTGCGGCACAGGTTCTGGTGCCACTGCGTATGTCGTGACCAAACGTCACCAGCAATCGGCAGCGAATGTCTTGCTGCACGTGTTGGGTGGCGAGTTAACGGTAGAAGTTGATGTTGATCAGGGCGCATTAGAATTGATCGGCGATGCGGTTATGGTATCTGAAGGCTTGATTTTAGATGAGAATTTGGCTCTGTAAACACTGTGAAAATTATTGCAAAAAGATGATATTTTCGTGAAAAAAAGAATTGACATTCATTTGAGGCTATCGTATAGTTAAACACAACTTAAAAACACGCGATGATAAGAAGAGTAAGTCAGTTTCGATTGGATCAGAGAGCTCGGATTGGTGAGAAAGAGCACAGCCGTTTGACTGAAGATGGCCTTGGAGCGTTTGGACGTGAGCAAAAGCAAGCGTGCAGCGGGATTGCCCGTTACAGCAAAGCAGTTGATAAACTGATAAGGTTGGCAGCTTGTGCCAATGAATTAAAGGTGGTACCACGAACATGGTTGTTTCGTCCTTTCTCTATGATGGAGAAAGGACGTTTTTTTATTATAAAAAGGGGGAACTAAAAAATGAAACAGTTGAAAAAGGGAATCGTTGGGTTAGTTGCTGCTGCTGTCTTAATTACATTGGCAGCTTGTGGCAATACTAGCAGCACAGAGGATACACAGTCTGCTGAAAACAGTGTAGATGCAGTGGAAGAAAAAGTCGTTGGAGTGGCACCAGGACCATATGGCGATATGGTGACAGAGATGATCTCTCCATTACTGGAAGAAAAAGGGTATCAACTAACGACCAAAGTGTTTAATGATTATATTCAGCCGAACAATGCCTTGGCGAATGGCCAAATCGATGCCAATTTGTTTCAGCATACGGCCTATCTAGAAAAATTTTCGGCAGATAACCAGTTATCTCTTACGGCATTACAAAAAGTGCCAACATTGGGAATGGGCATCTATTCGAAGCAACTGTCCAGCTTGGATGAGTTAGCAGACGGGGCGACTGTTTCGATTGCCAATGATGCCTCAAATTTAGCTCGGACCTTGCAACTGTTAGCTGCCAATGAGTTGATCACCATCGCAGACAATATCGACGAAACGAAGGCAACGGTGAATGATATCGAAGAAAATCCGAAGAATCTGACATTTAAAGAATTAGACGCAGCCCAATTGGCTCGTTCGTTAGATACAGTCGATTTAGCTTTAGTACCAGGAAACTTCGCTTGGGCAGCTTCTCTTGATCCTGCAGATGCTTTGGCGTTGGAGTCGTTGAAAGAAGAATATAAAAATGTCTTTGTGGTGTCCACCGAAGAAGAAGACAGTGATTTTGCTAAGGCAGTTACGGAAGTATTAGAAAGTGATGCATTTAAAGAAGCGATTGCCGAATCACCGTTCAGCAACTTTGATCAACCGAAATTTTGGACTGAGTAAGAAGGGCATATCTTATGGCAAAAATAGAAGTAAAACAAGTATCAGTGACATTCACTCATAAAAAACAAATCAAAAAAGCAGTGGATTCCGTTGATTTTTCCGTTCAAGCTGGAGAAGTATACGGGATCGTCGGATTGAGCGGGGCTGGGAAAAGTACCTTGGTTCGTACGTTGAATCTACTGCAGGTGCCCTCTAGCGGTCAAATTCTGATTGATGGTCAAGACATCACGCAAGCCAAAGGCAAACACTTGCGTGAAGTACGACAAAAAATCGGGATGATCTTTCAGCATTTCAATCTGATCCATAATCGAACCATCAAGGAAAATTTAGCCTTTGCTTTGCGCGCTGGTGATTATCCGAAAGATCAGCAAGAAGCGAGGATCAAGGAACTGTTGGAAATGGTGGATCTGCCTCACAAAATTCACGAGTATCCGAATAATTTGTCTGGGGGAGAAAAGCAACGAATCGGCATTGCACGAGCGATTGCCAACGAACCTGAGATTTTGTTGTGTGACGAAGCTACCAGTGCGTTAGATGTTGAAACGACTGAAGAAATTTTGAAATTATTGATCCGAATCAAGGAACAGACAGGCATCACCATCGTCTTTATCACTCATGAATTGGATGTTGCCCGTAAGTTTTTTGATCGGGTGGCAGTGATGGAAAAGGGGCGCATCGTTGAAGAACAAACGACCTATGGCTTGTTCAGTCAGCCTAAACAGCCTATTACGAAAAAACTGGTAGGCCGCTACTTGGATCTGACGCTTCCTGAAGAGATTCTAGCATCTTTCACGCAAGGCGACTTGCTGGAATTGCGCTACCAAGGTGAGTATACGTTAGAACCGCTGATTTCGACTGTAGCGAAAGCCTACGATGTGTCGATCAATATCATCCATGGGAAAATTGAGTATATCAAAAAAGATGTGATCGGTATTTTGTATATCTATTTGACGGGACCTGCCGAAGAAGCAGCAAAAGCCCAAGAACACTTAGCTGCGAACGTCTTTTCTCTAAGAAAGATAGGTGAGAAAAATGGCTGAAACGATTGAGATTTTAAAAACAAACCTGCCTCAAGCACTATGGGAAACATTCTTTATGGTGGGGACCTCAGCAATTATAGGAGTAGTTTTCGGCTTATTAATTGGATTAGTCCTGTTTTTAGTCGGCAGTAACCTTTTTCATAAAAATATTTTCTTGCATCATCTGGCCGATTTTGTCGTCAATGCAATCCGTTCGCTGCCATTTTTGATCTTATTGATTACGCTGATTCCGTTATCAGCGATGCTGATCGGTGATCCTTATACCCCAGCGGGTGGTGCGATTGCTTTATCGATTGCCGCGATTCCTTTTTACGCCCGAATCGCTGAATCCGCATTTGCCGAAATCGACTATGGCGTCCTTGAAGCCAGCGTCGCTTCTGGAGCATCGACGGGACAGATCGTTCGCGAAGTGATTTTACCAGAAAGTCTGCCAGCTTTGATTCGTGGATTTGTGCTAACTTTGATCAGTCTTTTAGGCTACTCAGCGATGGTGGGAACAATTGGCGCAGGCGGCATTGGCGATTTAGCAATTCAGTATGGTTATTATCGCTATGAAACGGCGATTTTGATTGTGGTGATTCTCCTGCTGATTCTTCTGGTACAAATCATCCAGTGGGTCGGCGATGCTTGTGCGAATCATTTCTCAAAATAATATCCAACCTTTGTAGTTCCTTTTCGAATACACTTGAGTTATCGCTTCTGTTATTACTCTACAGAAGCGATTTTTTTTACTTACAGGTCACTGATTTTTGGTTGCACCTCTAATGGTTTTTCGGTATGCTGATGGTGAGTTGTTTTTTTACAGCGAAAATTATATTTTAAAGGAGCAACACTATGACTCAAATTCCTAACTGTCCAAATTGCCAATCTGAATACGCTTATGAAGACCGTGGGCTGTTTGTTTGTCCTGAATGCGGAAACGAATGGCAAGAGCAACAAGCGATGGAAGAAGCACCCGTATATAAAGATGCCAACGGCAATATTTTAGTCGATGGCGATACAGTAACGGTCATCAAAGACTTGAAAGTCAAAGGCGCATCTGGCGCCATCAAACAAGGAACGAAAGTGAAAAACATCAAATTAGTCGAAGGCGACCACAACATTGATTGCAAGATCGATGGCTTCGGCGCAATGAAACTAAAATCAGAATTTGTAAAAAAAGGTTAAAAACAAAATCTTCCAGTCATCTTCATAATTTTTTCACCACTTTAATGGTAAAATAAGGTCAAAGATTAAAAGGGGGAATTTTATCGTGTATGGTATGGGCGGATACGGGTTCGGCTTTTTTTATGACCCGACTTTCATTCTTGTAATTATCGGTATGGTGATTTCGCTAGCAGCGTCAGCGTACGTCAAAAGTACCTTTAACAAATATGACAAAGTCAGAAGTAAAAATAATATTAC
The DNA here is from genome assembly GCF_050547255.1 of Enterococcus sp. AZ079. Lineage (NCBI taxonomy): Bacteria > Bacillati > Bacillota > Bacilli > Lactobacillales > Enterococcaceae > Enterococcus > Enterococcus sp. AZ079. The sequence goes on from NZ_CP172955.1 coordinate 454,285, forward strand.
CGGCACAAAAGCGGCGCAGTACATCTTGCAAAGCCAAGGAATCAATAATGTGGGTGTGCAAGCGATCGCTGGTGATTTGACGGATAATTACAATTCTGGCAACAAAATGCTGAGTTTATCGCAATCCACTGCACAATCAACTTCGGTAGCAGCAATCGGTGTTGCGGCCCATGAGTGTGGACACGCAGTCCAAGATGCCAAAGGTTATTTTCCTTTGCGTTTGCGTCATGCGATCGTACCGATCGCTAATATCGGAACCAGCATCTCGATCCCATTGATTTTGATTGGGGTCCTATTACGAGGATCGTTTCTGATCAACTTAGGCTTGTTGGCTTTCTCATTGGCGTTTATTTTCCAATTAGTGACCTTGCCAGTCGAGTTCGATGCCTCAAAACGGGCGATCCGTATTTTGGCAGATGGTGGCTTGTTAACAGAAGATGAAGTACCACAAGCAAGAAGAGTGCTCTTTGCCGCAGCGTTGACGTATGTCGCAGCTGCCGTAGCAACCTTATTGCAGCTCTTACGTTTGATTATTTTATTCGGTAATAACAACCGTCGGAATTAGAAAATGGAAACAAATAATAACAAAGTGGCTCAATCAAGATTTCTTGGTTGAGCCGCTTTTTGTATGGAATATTATGATTTAACGAAAACTTTTGACAGGTGCTCTGTCCAAAAATCAGTAAAATCTTTGATGGTTCCATCTTTATTTAGCTGTGCCTGTTCAAATACTGATTTATTCTTACCGAATGGATCAATTGCGATAATTGTTCCAATCCCAGCACGCTTGGCAGCAAGCAAACCTGAATAAGCATCTTCGATAACAAGACAATCTGCAGGAGCTAAGCCCAATTTGCCAGCCGCTTTAAGAAAAATATCCGGTTGCGGTTTTCCAGGAAAAGAGCCATCGTCATAGACGATCTTATCCCAATCAAACCAGCGAGCTAAATCGAAAGTATCAAAATAAAAAGCAACATTCTCTTTAACAGTAGCGGTGGCGATCGTTAATGGAATCTGCTGGTCAGTCAGCTGATCAAGAGTCGCTTCAAGCCCCTTTGTCAATTGGAGATCGTTCTTATTTTGCAAGCAAAGCATACGATAATAGCTTTCTTTTTCTTCTGACAATACGGCGATCTCAGAGGCGGTCAAATGTTCTGAAATGAAATGTTTTAAAATCTCCGTATTCGTTCGACCATGGATATTTTTTAAAATATCCTCATCTGATAAACCATCTTTTGTATGATCATGAATCATGTGCAGCCAAGCAGCTTCATGTAGATGAGAGTCCAAAAACATTGTTCCGTTGAAATCAAAAATAATCCCTTTCATAGTTACGCTCCTATAGTGGTATTTTCGGTTGAATCAGCAATTTGCAGATCGACATATTGTGCATAGTGCTCTTGAACCTCTCGCGAGATCTGGCGATCCGTAATGAGTAAATCGAAATCATGTAAATTATAAAACACATAAAAATCATCGCGATTGAACTTTTTGTTATCAACGAGCAGATATTTCTTGCGAGAATTATTTAATGCGATCTGCTGCGCTTCTCCTTCTTCTGTACTGTAAGTAGAAATTGCTTCGTTGTGAACGCCATTTGAACTGATAAATGCTTTTGTAAACTTTAGTCTTCTTAAATTGTCGTTGGTGATTGGTCCAACAAATGCGCCGGTATTTTTACGGAAATCACCACCAATTAGTAAAATTTCTGGTCCATCTGCTTGCGCAAGAATATCAAAAACCGGGTAATTGTTTGTAATAATCCGAATTTTCTTGTTCAGTAAATGGGTCGCCAAAAGTTCGATTGTTGTACCTGGTCCTAAAAAAATTGTTTCGCCTTCTTGAATTGAGGAGGCTGCTGCGGCAGCAATTTCTTTTTTTTCTTGAATCTGCAGAGTGGCTTTTTCGGTGTGAGAAAGTTCTTGATCTAAAGTGTAGGAAAGACTTTGCGCCCCTCCATGGACACGTAGCAGCTTGCCCGATTTTTCTAATTCATCTAAATCTCTGCGAACGGTCATATCAGAAACATCTAATTGATTGATGATTTCATTAACGGTAAGGATTCCTTTTTTATTGACCATTTCTACGATAGTAAACAATCTTTCTTTTTTCAGCATCGTCTTCACCTCTAATTTAAGGATAATCTACCATATAATCGGATAACAGTCAATCTGTTTCAAACAAAAACAAACAATTATTTGCGTGATACATGTTTATTTCAATGGTTTTTATCATTTTTTTCGATTTTTGTGATTATTTATGTTTGTTTTTGTTGACAAATGTTTTGGATGCGATTACAATTCAATCAGTTAGAAAGTGTGGAAACTGATTATAGATTTGAGGAGAGATGTACATGCTTAAATTACCAGAAGATTTTATTTTTGGTGGAGCCACAGCAGCCTATCAGGTTGAAGGAGCCACTAAGGAAGGCGGCAAAGGCGCTGTTGCTTGGGATGATTTTTTAGAGGAACAGGGTAGATTCAGTCCCGATCCGGCAAGTGATTTTTATCATCAATATGCAAAGGATATTGAATTGTGTGAACGATTTGGTGTGAATGGGCTAAGATTATCCATTGCATGGAGTCGAATTTTTCCTGATGGTGATGGGGAACCGAACCCAGAAGGAATCGCTTTTTATCATCGTGTGTTCGAAGAATGTGCGAAAAGAAACGTAACGCCGTTTGTGACATTGCATCATTTTGATACCCCTAAACGTTTGTTTGACCAGGGAGATTTTTTGAATCGAGAAACAATAGAAGCATTCGTTTCCTATGCCATTTTTTGTTTTCATGAATTCAAAGAAGTGAAAGTGTGGAGTACCTTTAATGAAATCTATCCTGTTGCGACCAATCAATATTTGTTAGGCGTTTTCCCGCCAGGAATCAAATATGATTTTACAAAAATCATCGCCTGTCTTCATAATATGATGGTTGCCCATGCACGTGTAGTGAACTATTTCAAAGAAAACGAACTTCCAGGCGAAATCGGTGTCGTTCACTCATTGGAGACGAAATATGCGGCAACAGATGCTCCAGAAGATAAGCATGCAGCCTTTTTAGACGATGCATTGTCGATCCGCTTCTTATTAGATGCTACTTATTTAGGCTATTATTCAACTGAAACCTTGACTGCTCTTGATGAGATATGTGAAGCAAATCAGGCCAGCTATCATTTTCCTGAAGAAGATTTTGTCGAATTGAAAAAAGCCTCCACGCGTAATGACTATTTAGGGATCAATCACTACCAATGCCATTTTGTCAAAGCTTACGATGGAGAAAACGCGATCCATCATAATGGCACGGGTGAAAAAGGGACCTCTGTTTATAAAGTGAAGGGGATCGGAGAACGCATTTATAAAGAAGGAATTCCTCGAACAGATTGGGACTGGCTGATTTATCCAGAAGGGCTTTATGACTTGTTGTTGCGAATTAAAAGCGATTACCCGCATTACAACAAAATCTATATCACTGAAAACGGCATGGGGTATAAAGACCAGTTTGAAGATGGCATCATTATGGATCAGCCGAGAATCGACTATTTGAGAGTCTATTTGGAATCCTTAAGCAAGGCGATAACAGCTGGGGTAAATGTGAAGGGATATTTTTTGTGGTCGCTTATGGATCTTTTCTCATGGACAAATGGGTATAACAAAAGGTATGGCTTGTTTTATGTTGATTTTGAAACCCAGAAGCGTTACCCGAAAGAGTCAGCATACTGGTACAAATTAGTTAGTGAAACCAAAACGATTATTTAATAAGTAATAATGGAGGAAGAAAAGATGAATAAAGAGGAATTACAAATGCTTGGTTTTGAGATCGTTGCTTATTCAGGGGACGCTCGCAGTACATTATTGAAATTATTGAAAGAAGTAAGACAAGGGAACTTTGAGCATGTTGATTCAGCACTGAAAGAAGCCGACGAAAATTTAACCCTTGCACACAATTCGCAAACGAAAATTTTAGCGGAAGAAGCATCGGGAAAAGAGATGGAGATGGGATTCATTTTTATCCATGGACAGGATCATTTAATGACCACTTTGTTGCTGAGAGATCTGATTCAAGACTTTATTGCACTGTACAAGCAGAATCAAGGATAGGAGAAGAACGCTATGGATGGAATCATTAAACAAATCGAAAAAGGGAAACCGTTTTTTGAAAAAATCTCACGCAATAGTTATCTGGGAGCCGTTCGTGACGGATTTTTAACAGCGATGCCGGCTATTTTATTCTCAAGCATATTCATTTTGATTGCTGCGGTTCCTGAGATTTTTGGTTACCAATGGCCTGAAGCTGTCTCCACTTGGTTGTGGAAAGTCTATAATTATTCGATGGGGGTTGTAGGGTTACTTGTTTCAGCAACCACTGCTCGCTGCTTGGCTGATTCGATGAATCGCCGCTTACCGAAAAACAAAGTAATCAACACGACTTCTGTGATGCTGGCTTCTGTGGTAAGTTTCCTGTTGTTAAGCGTCTCTCCAATCGAAGGCGGATTTTCAACGGAATACATGGGGACAAAGGGGCTTTTGGCGTCCTTTGTCGCTGCATTTTTAACAGTTAATTTATATAAGTTTTGTGTGCTGAAAGATATTACCATTAAGATGCCTAAAGAAGTTCCTGGTACGATTTCGCAAACCTTCCGAGATATTTTTCCTTTCTCTTTTTCAGTATTTGCGGCCGTTTTAATTGATTTAGGTATTCGGCAAATTTTCCAAATCTCATTTGCAGAAGCAATCATTACTGTGCTGCAGCCATTATTCACAGCAGCCGACGGTTATTTAGGAATCGCTATTATCTGGGGAGCGATGGCGCTATTTTGGTTTGTCGGTGTTCATGGACCGTCGATCGTGGAACCAGCAATTGCAGCAATTATCTATGCCAATGTGGAAACCAATCTGCAATTGTTCAATTCCGGTGAGCAAGCTTCAAAAGTACTGACAGTCGGTTTAGGAAATTTTGTAGGAACTATGGGAGGAACTGGGGCCACATTGGTCGTTCCTTTTATCTTCTTACTCTTTGCTAAGTCTAAACAATTGAAGGCAGTCGGGAAAGCTTCCTTTATTCCAGTAAGTTTTGCTGTCAATGAACCATTGTTGTTTGCAGCACCCATGATTTTGAATCCTTATTTTTTCATTCCGTTTTTGTTAACACCAGTTGTAAACGTTTGCTTGTTTAAGTTTTTTGTCGATGTGCTAGGCATGAACAGTTTTATGTACGTTTTACCTTGGGCAACTCCGGCACCGATCGGTTTGGTTCTAGGAACAGGCATGGGGGTGTTAGCCTTTGTTTTAGCAGCGGTTCTAATCGTCGTTGACTTCCTGATCTATCTACCATTTTGTAAAGCATACGATGCTGTTTTAGTAGAGCAAGAAGCACAAAAAGCGGAAGTGATCGCAACCGAAGAAGGTGCTTCTGCTGCTATACGTGAGGAAGTACCTGTGGCAGCGAGACAAATTATCAGCGATACAAATAAAGAAATCAATGTGTTGGTGCTTTGTGCTGGAGCAGGGACAAGTGCGATGTTAGCTAATGCTTTAAAAGAAGGTGCATCTGAATCGAAAGCACCGATCAGTGCAATGGCGGGTGCTTATGGTTCTCATTACGAAATGCTGAAGGATTTTGATATGGTGGTCTTAGCACCGCAAGTCAATTCTTACTATGATGATATCAAAGAAGATACCGATCGCTTAGGAATCAAGCTGGTTGCGACAAAAGGAGCAGAATATATCGGATTAACGAGAGATCCTGAAAAAGCCGTTCAATTTATTCTGAGCCAATTTCAATAAAGGAGGAGCAAATGAATGAAAAAGGGAGCTTGGTTGCGTAAAGTCGCTTTATTTGCAGCTGTGATAGGGACTTTGGGGGCTGTTTCAAAAACAGTTGAAGCATCTGCCAGCGAGTTTATTCGCGGAGCAGATATTTCAATCTTGTCAGATATGGAAAAATCTGGTGCAAAATATTATGAAGATGGTATTTCAAAAGATGCCTTAGAGATTCTAAAAAATAATGGTGTCAACTATGTTCGACTGCGTTTGTGGCAGGATCCTTATAATAGTAACGGAGAAAGTTATGGGGCAGGGACAAATGATCTGGAAACGACGATTGCCCTTGCAAAACGAGCAAAAAGTCTTGGACTCAACGTGTTGCTAGATTTCCATTACAGTGATTTTTGGGTTGATCCTGGGAAACAGAATGTTCCTAAAGCGTGGCAAGATCTGACCTTTGAAGAAATGAATACGGCATTGTATGACTATACAAAGAACGTTCTGTCGGAAATGAAGCAGCTAGACGTTTATCCTGATATGGTTCAGATCGGCAATGAACTGAATAGTGGCATGCTCTGGCCTTATGGCAAGTCTTGGGGAGAAGACGGGGGAGAGTTTGATCGATTGGCTACTTTTTTGAAGTCTGGTGTCCAAGCTGTTCGAGACACTCAACCTAAAACAACTCCAGTAATGCTCCACTTAGCTGATGGTGGCGATACAGGAGCATTTACTTGGTGGTTTGATGAAATCACCAGTCGGGGTGTGTCATTTGATTTAATTGGAGTATCGTATTATCCGTATTGGCACGGTTCAATGAATGAACTTCAAACCAATATGAATACGATCAGTCAACGGTATGGCAAAGAAGTGATCGTAGTTGAAACAGCTTATGGGCATACAACAGCGAATGCAGATACTATGCCAAATGCCTTTGGCGAAGCCGAAGCAGCGGCGGGGGGATATGAACCAACGCCGTCAGGACAAGCAGAGTATTTGCTGGATCTAGCCGATCGTATTCAAGCGGTGCCGAATGATCGCGGGGCGGGCTTCTTTTACTGGGAACCTCTTTGGTACAACGGAAACGTGAGTTGGGCAACACAAGCAGGTATGAATTATCTCGGTGTTCAATCCACTATGGGAAACGAATGGGACAACCAGGCGATGTTTGATTTTGCTGGAAACGCCTTGCCAAGCTTGCGTGCGTTTAAACAAGCAGGGACGCAAACAAATCTGGTTAAAAATGCAAGTTTCGAGAGCGATGGACCAACGACCAGTCCTTCTGATTTGCAAACGTGGTTTCAACAAGGAACAGCTGAAGGTACGATCAAAACGGAAGCAGGGACTTTTTTTGGAGACTACAAATTAACTTTTTGGAAGGACCAAGCTTACGAGGCATCAGCTTATCAAAATATTAGTGGCATCAGCGATGGAACTTACACATTGAGTGCCTACGTAATGTCTGGGGGAGAGTTTGATACCAATCAGTTATATATCAAAAATTATGGTGGAGCGGAACTAAATACTGCGGTTGATAAAACCAGTGAATGGACAAAAATTACAATCAAAGACATTCCAATTACAACAGGTGTTTGTGAAATCGGGGTTTATAGCAAGGCTTCAGCAAATGCTTGGACGAACGTTGATTTTGTTTCGTTGGTGAAACAATAGTCTAAGGATTGCTGCGATTGATCCTCAGAGCTCCCTTTCAACCGCATCACTAGCGTAGAAGGCAGGAATCGAACCTGCACCTCGTCTTTGCCAAAAATAACCAGAAATACGTTCCGATCATTTTTACCAAAACGAGTAAAGCGCCAGACTTCATCTACACTTTGTATTATGCCAAAGAGAGTTCAACGATTTCGTAAGAAGCAATGAAAAATTTGCAAAAAGTTGTGCAGAAAACATGAAGGTTGTTTAAGAAAGAATAACCATAGAATTTAGTCGAGAAAAAGAAGGAACCAGCTGTATCAATAAGTAAAGCGGTTTGTCTGGAAACTTCGTTTTTTTCTGAAAAAATCAAATAAAGTTTTCTTGACATTTGCTAGGTGAGAATGTATCATTCTGTTTGGGCACTCTTTACAAGAGTCAGAAAGTGATTTAGAATTTTCGCTCCCTATTCATTTATGGATAGGGAGCTTTTATTATTTTCTAAATGCTTTTCCTGTAAAATAGATTAAAGGAGTTTTTCAGTTTATGACAAAATATATTTTTGTAACCGGCGGTGTGGTTTCTTCTATTGGTAAAGGGATCGTAGCAGCATCATTAGGACGTCTGTTGAAAAATCGCGGCTTGAAAGTAACGATTCAAAAATTCGATCCGTACATCAACGTCGATCCAGGAACGATGAGCCCATACCAACATGGTGAAGTATTCGTAACCGATGATGGAGCAGAGACCGACTTAGACTTAGGTCACTATGAACGCTTTATCGATATCAATTTGAACAAATACTCAAATGTAACAACTGGAAAAATCTATTCAGAAGTTTTGCGGAAAGAGCGTAAAGGAGAATACTTAGGCGCGACTGTTCAAGTGATCCCGCATATCACCAACGAGATCAAAGAAAAAATCATGCGGGCAGCCAAAATGACTGATTCAGATGTGATCATTACAGAAGTCGGCGGTACAGTAGGGGATATTGAATCATTACCATTTCTAGAAGCTTTGCGTCAAATGAAGGCAGACGTAGGTTCAGACAATGTGATGTACATCCATACGACGCTGATTCCTTATTTGAAAGCAGCAGGCGAAATGAAAACCAAACCGACACAACATAGTGTGAAGGAACTGCGCGGCTTAGGGATTCAACCAAATATCTTGGTCGTTCGGACAGAACAACCCGTAGGACAATCAACGAAAAACAAATTGGCACAATTCTGTGACGTGGCACCAGAAGCCGTGATCGAATCTCGTGACGTTGAGACCCTTTATTCGATCCCATTGGCACTGCAAGCGCAAGGCATGGATCAAATCGTGTGTGATCATTTGAAACTGACTGCACCAGCTGCTGACATGACCGAGTGGCAAGCATTGGAAGAAAAGGTACTGAATTTGAAGAAAAAAGTACGCATCGCATTAGTCGGAAAATACGTGGAATTGCCAGATGCTTATCTATCAGTTGTCGAAGCTTTGAAACATTCTGGTTTTGCCTTTGATGCTGACATCGAGATCGATTGGATCAAAGCCCAAGAAATCACACGAGAAAACGTGGATTCTTACTTAGGTGAAGTAGACGGTATTCTCGTTCCTGGTGGATTCGGTGATCGCGGGATTGAAGGAAAAATCGAAGCGATCCGATATGCTCGGGAAAACGATGTGCCATTCTTAGGGATTTGTCTAGGGATGCAAATGGCTTGTGTGGAATATGCCCGCAATGTCGTTGGCTTGGAAAATGCCAATTCCGCAGAAACCGATCCTGAAACAGCCAACAACATCATTGATTTGATGGCTGACCAAGAAAACATCGAAAACTTAGGTGGGACATTGCGCTTAGGCTTGTACCCATGTAAAGTGAAAAAAGGCACCAAAACAGCTGCAGCTTATGACGGAGAAGAAGTTGTTCAAGAACGTCACCGTCATCGTTATGAATTCAACAACAAATACCGTGAAATCTTTGAAGCAAACGGGATGGTTTTCTCAGGTGTATCACCAGACAATCGTTTGGTTGAGATCGTTGAGATCCCAGAAAACAAATTCTTCGTGGGTTGCCAATTCCACCCAGAATTGATTTCTCGTCCAACTCGCCCACAACGCTTGATCAAAGCCTTTGTTGGAGCTTCATTGGATAACCGCCAACCATAATAATCGCTAGCGGCAAACCAAGCAATGAATGTGCGAAACTCCTCATCTCAAGATGGGGAGTTTTTTTGAGTTGCGCCATCCCAGTAGTCCGTAAAAGGTTGAAACTTGCATGAGCGTTGGTAGAAGGTATCCATTTCTGCACACAAAAAACTTCCGTCAAAACGACCGGAAGTTTTTGGCTGATGCATTATTTTTTTCGCTAGCAGTTTGAATGAAATCCGCCAGCGGGAAACCCATGTTGATTTGCTGGTGCCTAGAGAGGATTATTCTTTTAGCTTATACCCTTGATCTAAGAGCATTTCCTCTGTACGTTCCATGCTGATCCCATTTTCGGTGTTTCCTTCGAAACTAACCCCAGGCAATTGTTTCGCTGAATCATAATCCAACTCATCATAATTGATGGTCAATGATTCAGTCGCTTCACTATCTGTATAGTCGAGGGAATAGTCCAACCCTTTGACTTGCTGATACTGTTCTGCAATCGGATCAAGCACGGTTTGTGCTTCTTCTTTAGTCGTTACCCCGATCGCTGAATAAGGCATGACATTGTTCGCAGTCTGAGTTTTTACTTTATCGCCTTCATAAGTGAAGACCAGTTCCATCGAAACCCCATTTTGATCCATTGTGAATGTTTTGGTTTCTTCCTTGGCCCCCGAGCTACAGCTTGCCAAGAAAAGAACTCCGATGACTGCCAAAAATCCAATAAGCGCTTTTTTCATTTTATCCCTCCTTTTTTACATAATAATATAGCCGCTTTCACAAGGCTATTCTTATGCTCAAAAGAGAAGAAGAAAGGATTTGCTGGAAGATTATGATAAAATAACGAAAAAATATGTGAAATTTTTCTCGAATTTTCACATGCCGATTTGTTATCTAACGACCACAGACAGAAGAGCAAAACCTTACAGAATCCTAGACTTTCAGAAAAGATGATGAAAATGCTGGATTTTTATATTTGTGCAATCTTTTTTTGAAAAGAGAAATTCCTCTTTTTAGTAGCAAATACCGCAAATCTTTGCTAAAATAGCATTGTCGGTTAAGCATTGCTTAACAAATAAAGTTTTTCAAAACTTAGGAGGAATTTTTTATGCCAGTAGTATCAGGAGCTGAATTCTTAAAAGCTGCTCGTCAAGGCGGATATGCAGTCGGCGGATTCAACACAAACAACTTAGAATGGACACAAGCGATTTTAAAAGCTGCTGAAGCGAAAAAAGCGCCAGTTCTAATCCAAACTTCAATGGGTGCTGCCAAATATATGGGCGGATACAAAGTTGCTAAAGACATCGTTACAAACTTGGTTGATTCAATGAACATCACTGTTCCAGTTGCAATCCACTTAGACCACGGTGATTATGATGCAGCAATGGAATGTATCGAAGTTGGTTACACTTCTGTTATGTTTGATGGCTCTCACTTACCATTTGAAGAAAACTTGAAATTGGCTAAAGAAGTTGTCGAAAAAGCACACGCAAAAGGCGTTTCTGTTGAGTGTGAAGTTGGTTCAATCGGCGGAGAAGAAGATGGAATCATCGGTTCTGGCGAATTAGCTGACATCGAAGAATGTAAACAAATGGTTGCAACTGGTATTGATTACCTAGCTTGCGGAATTGGTAACATTCACGGTCAATACCCTGAAAACTGGAAAGGCCTTGCTTTTGACCACTTACAAGCAATCGCTGATGCAGTAGGTTCTGATGTACCATTAGTATTACACGGTGGTTCTGGTATTCCTCAAGACCAAATCGAAAAAGCAATCTCAATGGGTGTTTCTAAAGTAAACGTAAATACTGAATTCCAATTATCATTTGCTAAAGCAACTCGTGAATACATCGAAGCTGGCAAAGATAAAGAAGGTAAAGGATTCGACCCTCGTAAATTATTAGCACCAGGTGTTGCTGCAATCGTTAAAGATGCAGAAGAACACATCGACTGGTTCGGTTCAGCTGGTAAAGCTTAATCTTAATCAAAGATCAAAACTCTTAGAATCACCGATTCTAAGAGTTTTTTTGCTTTCCAAGAAAATATTCTTGATGCGGGGATCAAAAATATCCTGCATCTTTTTTCTTTGAGTGATCTGTGCTAAAATTGGAATGATACACATAAATTAAAAAAGAGTATAGGTGGAATTCCATGAAAAAAATTGTCATCAACGGCAATCGTCCCTTAAAAGGTGAAGTCACCATTAGCGGCGCAAAAAACAGTGCTGTCGCATTGATCCCGGCAGCGATCTTAGCTGATTCACCGGTCATTTTAGAAGGAGTGCCTGACATTCAAGATGTGCACTCATTAATTGAGATTATCGAAATCATGGGTGTGAAGACCCATTTTGAAAACAATACGCTAGAGATCGATCCGACAAACATCGTTTCGATCCCGATGCCTAACGGAAAAATCAATAGTCTACGAGCTTCTTACTATTTCATGGGGGCATTGTTGGCGAAGTTTGGTGAAGGCGTCGTTGGATTGCCTGGCGGCTGCTTCTTAGGTCCGCGACCAATCGATTTGCATATCAAAGGCTTCGAAGCACTTGGCGCAAAAGTCACCAACGAACATGGTGCTATGTATTTGCGTACCGAAGAAGAAGGCTTGACTGGCGAACGGATCTTCCTAGATATGGTCTCCATCGGAGCAACCATCAATGTGATGCTGGCAGCAGTAAAAGCCAAAGGCAAAACGATCATTGAAAATGCCGCACGAGAACCTGAGATCATTGATGTTGCGACCCTTTTAAATAATATGGGGGCGAAAATCAGAGGTGCAGGTACCAATGAAATTCGTATCGAAGGCGTGGAAGAATTGCACGGTTGTCGCCATTCCATCATTCCAGACCGGATCGAAGCAGGAACCTACCTTTCTTTAGCCGCAGCAGCGGGGGAAGGCATTACTGTCAAAAATGTGATTTATGAGCATTTAGAAAGCTACATTGCGAAATTGGAAGAAATTGGCGTACGAATGGATATCAGCGAAGATGAAATCTATGTGCATCCCTCAAAAGACTTGAAACCAGCGACTGTGAAAACCTATCCTTATCCAGGATTTGCCACAGACCTGCAACAGCCGATCACACCATTATTGCTAAAAGCAAACGGAACATCGGAGATCATGGACACGATTTACGCCAAACGGGTCAACCATATTCCTGAATTAGCACGAATGGGCGCACAAGCAACGACAGAAGGCAACATGATTTTTGTTAGCGGACCGAGCCAATTGCACGGAGCAGAAGTTGTCGCTTCTGATTTACGAGCAGGAGCTTGCCTTGTCATTGCCGGATTGATGGCGACTGGCACGACCAGCGTCTTTAATGTCGAGTATATTTTGCGCGGCTATGATCATATCATCGAAAAACTAACGGCTCTTGGAGCTGATATTCAAATGATAGAGGAGTAATTATGAGCGATTATCTTACGATGGCAGAGTTGGAAAACAAAACCTTAAAAGAGATCTACACCTTTGCCAAAGAGTTTCGAATTCCTTATTACAGCCAGATGAATAAAAAAGAATTGTCATTGGCTGTGATACGGGCGCAGGCGGAAAAACAAGGCTTCTTTTATATGGAAGGAATCTTGGATATCGTAGGCCAAGAAGGCTACGGTTTTTTACGCCCAATCAACTACGGACCGAGTGCAGAAGATATCTATATTTCTTCATCACAGATTCGTCGGTTTAGTTTGCGTAATGGTGATAAAGTCGCCGGTAAGGCGCGCCCGCCCAAGGAATCTGAGCGCTATTATGGATTGATGCACGTTGAGTCTGTTAATGGCAAAGATCCAGAAGATGCCAAAGAGCGTCCGCATTTTCCAGCGCTGACGCCGCTTTATCCGAATCGTCATTTAAAATTAGAAACAACGTCAGGACGCCTTTCTACGCGGATGATCGACATGCTGTCGCCAGTGGGTTTTGGACAACGGGGACTGATCGTTGCTCCGCCTAAAGCTGGGAAAACCAGTATCTTGAAAGAAATTGCCAATGGGATCACTGACAACTATCCTGAGGTGGAATTGATCGTTCTTTTGATCGACGAGCGCCCAGAAGAAGTGACTGATCTGGAACGCAGTGTCAAAGGAGATGTTGTTTCTTCAACCTTTGACCTGCAGCCTAGCAACCATACCCGTGTTTCTGAATTGGTACTAGAACGGGCGATGCGTTTGGTAGAAGACAAGCGTGATGTCGTGATTCTGATGGATAGTATCACTCGTTTGGCAAGAGCCTACAACTTAGTGGTACCTCCAAGCGGACGTACACTAAGCGGCGGGATCGATCCAGCTGCTTTGTACAAACCAAAGAAATTTTTTGGTGCTGCCCGTAATATTGAAGAAGGCGGCAGTTTGACGATTCTTGCCACCGCACTGGTGGATACCGGCAGCCGCATGGATGATGTCATCTATGAAGAGTTTAAAGGAACCGGCAATATGGAGCTGCAGCTTTCTCGCAGCTTAGCAGAACGTCGGATCTTCCCAGCGATCGACATCAAGAAATCTGGTACCCGTAAAGAGGAATTGCTGATGAGCAGCGAGCAATTGGAAGAAACCTGGCGCTTACGCAACAACATGTTGGGGGATTCCTTGGAGTTCACAGAACAATTCATTCAATTCTTGCGTAAAACAAAGAACAATGAAGAGTTTTTAGCGGCTTTTCATGATGTCCATTTCGGAGACAAACGGCAAAAAAGAAATATAAAAAGATAATTGCATCTAAAAACCAAACATGGTAAGATAGTCATGTTGTAAAATCGACAAATCAACTCTGGTGAAGCAAATGAGCCAGGGCAAAGGAGAGAAGAAGAAATGAAACAAGATATCCATCCAGATTATCATCCAGTTGTATTCATGGACTCAACTACTGGTTTCAAATTCTTATCAGGTTCTACAAAGAATTCTCAAGAAACTGTTGAGTGGGAAGACGGCAACACGTATCCATTGATCCGTGTCGAAGTAACTTCTGATTCACATCCATTCTACACTGGACGTCAAAAATTCACACAAGCAGACGGACGTGTGGACCGTTTCAACAAAAAATACGGTCTCAAAGACACAAACGCTGCAGAATAAGACAAACGCTGATATATCAACGTTTAGCAGACTATCTTATGGGGATAGTCTGCTTTTTTCGCTTTTGACCATACTTTTGACCTTCTGCAAATTTTCTCGTTTTTCCTCTGTGGAACGCATGAAATCCGCAAAACGATTTGCTGTTTCTTCTGTTTGCCTTTTTGTGACATGGGTGTAGATATCCATAGTCGTTTTAATATCTGTATGTCCTAACCGAACTTGAACTTCTTTGATTGAAGCACCGGATTCAAAAAGCAGACTACAATGCGTATGACGAAAACCATGGGGTGTAATATATTTTAAGTTGTTTTCCTTAATAATGGTTTTCAAGTTGTGATTTACATAATCCAAATAGAGCGGTTTATTTTCTTCTGATACAAATAGAAGTTGTTCACCGTCTTTGGCAGATTTAATTCCCATTTTTAGAAAATATTCTTTTTGCTTCAATTGCCATCGTTTAATTACTTGCAATGTTTCCGAGTCTATCGAGATTGTTCGAAGACTCTTTTCTGTTTTTGGGACTTGAAATTTGATTTCCCATTTATCACACGTAGCTAACGTTTGTTTAACAGAGAGTGTACCTTTATCAAAATCAATATCTTTCCAACGTAACGCTAACAATTCGCCTTTTCGTAATCCTGTAAAAGCTAAAATCCGAAAAATTGGATAAATTGGATCAGGATAGTTTTTGGCAATTTCAAGAAACACCAATAATTCTTCCTTTTCATAGTAAGGTGCAGAATATCTTTCTTCGTCAATCTGTTTCTTGCGTTTGGGACGAATCACAGCATCCATTGGGTTATTTCGAATGAGACGTAAACTTAAAGCATACTTGAAAACGGATGATGTCAATCCAATTAAGTTGGAATATTTTTTGTAATAGCTGTACCAATAGTTGACCTGTTTTTGACAGTAAGGAATTGAGATTTTTGAGATTTTCAAATTCCCAAAAAGAGGGGAAATATGTTTTTTGTATGCTAACTTTTGGGCAACATAGGTACTTTCACGAACCGTATTTTTGTATTGTTCAAACCATTCATCCGCCAATTCTGAAAAAAGGCGTTGTGAATTCGTCACCACATCATTTTCCTCTACTTGAACCATCAAGCGATTATAGGCTTTTTTTGCTTCTCGTTGTGATTTAAACCCACGCTTGGTAGTGTATTTCTTTTTCCCTGTAACAGGATCAATGCCAAGGTAAGCTTTGAACATGTAGGCGATTGTGCCATTTTTCTTTTGATATTTTTTGATCATAATTATCTCCTTTGATTCACTCGCCAGTATATCAAAGGGAAGGAACCTCCTTTCCTATCGGTATAATAGACAGCAACAATAGGTAAGTCAAGTTTAGATTTTTAGATTATCTAAGAATAACTTTACATCTTCACGATCAAATCGAGTTTCTTTACCAAAAGGAATGATTTTTAATCCATTGTTAATCCAACTATTGAGGCGAGCATCTCCAATCTTTAGCTGTTTTTTTAATTGTTTCTTTGTTGGATACGGGGGTAACTCGTTTAAATTTGGTTGTTGTATCTGTCCTTCCTCAATTTTCTGCATAGTTAATTGAACAATTTCTTCAATTATTTCTTGATTAAACTCAATTGGTACATTAACAGTCATAATTTTTCCTACTTTCATAATTTATTTTTTTATTTTGGTATAGCATACGATGCTTTCTTGAAAATCCATCATTTGTTCAGGATTTCCACTTTCATTTATATTCCTGTAAAATATCGGGCGTCTTACCAGATACTCATGGGTATAAAGCACATCTTGATTGGTGGGATCATAGGGTTGATCCACGAGTTTTTTTGTAACAATAGGTACTTTGAGATTGCGCGATCTGAAGAACGCTTTTTTCTTATGTTCTTTCATATCCAAGTCCTTATCGAAATATTTACTGATATAGCTTCCGCGATTTTCGATGCGATCCACATCGATCCTATTGATTTTGACAAATCCATGTCCCCAGATCGTGGTAAGACGATCGACAGAAAGAAAAGGGAAGTCAAATAAGATGATGTGGTAATGGATCGCACCTCGCTTTTGTTTTTCCCACGTGGCGAGATATTTAAGGTTTGCTTTTTTTGTATGATAGAGTTCGTAGTTTAGTCGCTTGATAAATTTTTTGAATTCATTATTCGCATAGGCAATGTCTTGTATGTTTTCTCTAAAAGTGAGGGTCAAAAATTTTGTCTGATCATCAAAGTTCATATCCACGAGTCGGGCGATTTCAAAACGCATGTTTTTGTAGTATTTTTGTTTTCGTTTTAAACTATCGTATTGTTCTTGAGCAGAGAGTTCGTCATAACTTCTTCTTGTTTCCGTGGGAATATCCTCTGTATAAAGCCAAGCTAATTCTTGTTTTCGTTTTGGATTTGGTTCTGTTTCTTCATTTCTTTTTTTAGGAGTAATGATGGTTTCATAATCATAAATTTCAAGGTACGTGGGAGTTTCAATGGTTTTCTGATTATACGCTTTCAATAATCCCCACTCCTTGGTGCGTATTCGATTGTCAAAGAACCAGTCATTTTCTCCTGATGTTGTTCTATAAATCAAGTTAAGGGGAAGGCCTGCGCGGCAGTCCTTCCAATCTATGGGTTTATTGGGCGGTCTTAACGGACAGAAACGGCTCTGTGGGCGCTGCCTCGCCGTTTCGTCCTAACCACCCAACAAACGCATAGGAAAATTAGTTTTGTGTAGTGACACCTTGTTTTTTGGGAATCAAAGTTGCCGTATCAGCGGTTGCCGATAACCCATAACTGACAAATTGTCCATTTGAGCGCCCCCAAGGTACGATCACCAAATTGGTAAATGTAACTATGGCTAAACCTTGTTGGGTAAGCTCTTCCGACGTGATCACAGGATGTTCAGATTTGACTTTGACACTGATTTTTTCGTAGCGAAGTTTTGGTAGGATACATTCGTAGCTCCAACCTAAAATTTCGCCCTCCTTTTGCCAGCGAGTGACATTGACGACTTGGTATTCTTTTTCGAGTGTTTCTTTCGGTAAACTGAGATCGGTAATTTTTATTGGCATCATAATTCTCCTTTTTATACGAAAGTTTATACGATTTGATTAAAAAATATAGATGGCCATCTACGATTTGTATTTTATACGAAAACTTATACGAGGTCAAGAGATTTTCCAAAAAAGATATACGATTTTTTATACGAGTGTTATAATGGAAAAAATGATAAGGAGGAATTTGAATATGTTTGGTTTAGTACAACCCGATAAAGTGAAGGTGGGCCAACGAATCAAAGAATTAAAAGACGAAATGTCACTCTCTTTTACAGAATTAGGGAATCGATTAGGGTTAAAAAAGCCGACGATCAGCTCCTACGTTCAAGGCTATGCGTTGGCTCCTATGAGTGTGATCAACCAATTATCTAGTATCAGCGGAAAACCTGTCGGCTGGTTTTATTTTGGGCATGTGGAAGACTATATTCGAGAGTATTTGTTTCTCATTGGTCAGAAACAAATAGTGGACGATCATCCTGAAATCATTGAGAAGATAAAACAAGAATTTTATACGGGCGAGTTCAAAAATCCTGCTTGGGAGAATGAGCTAGGCTATCCTTTGGAGGAATTTATCCAAGAATGTTTTGTAGAATATTCGAGTGAAATCATGAAAGACTATGTCGTAGAGATCACGAAAGAGGTCCTTGAAGGATCCAAAACGCTAAACAAACTATCATCAAAAGCAAAAGAAGAAGCTGTCACGATTCTTTCATCTGGAATCATTGACTACATCGAGATGAGTGGTGAGATCAAGTATGGGGAGAAAGATCGCATTGCGAAAATGGTGAAAGAATCCATAAAAACCTTTGATGTGAAACAAGACCTGACATTTAATGATTCTTATTTGATTGGAAAATTGATTAATATTCTTGGTACAGATGAAGATACAGAGCTGTTTCTTTCTTCTTTATCAATGATATTTACTGATAAGCATTTTTCCACTCGATTTGGTGGAGAAGAATTAGTCGAAATATTCCAATCGATGCGACCAGCGTTAATCAAACTCTATCGGGAGAAAACACCAGATGAATTTTATGATTGGTTTGAGAAGTAAAAGCAAAAAGGGAGTTACATTAATCGTTCATCACAGGACATTTTGAACTGCGGGCCTATTTAGATTTAGAAATCACTCCTATTGATTGCTTTAGTATAAATTCATCCTCAAATCACTAAATAGTGGGTACATTTTATACAAAGAGATTTTTACTATTGTTTATATGTGCATAAAGATTAGGAATAACTTGCCAAATTTGTACAAAGTTCACTAAATCAACTACTAATTATAGCGATTTAAATATAGGAGGAAACTCGTATACGAACATTTAGTGGTTTCGCTATAAAAGTTTTGAAAATCTTTTTTTAGGCGTTTGTATAATCTTTGCCTTTTGTAAGGGGAACACACTCTTTCGGTTTGATCATGTGACAAAATTGGAAGATGAATCTTGCTTTCTCGTTATTTATCATCGTTAAAAATGATGATATTATTTTTTTAACACCCGTGTATAAGTATCTTGATGATTGTTGTTAAAATATTTGTCGTTATTTTATTGGGTGTAAAAAAATAAGAGAGGAAGAAGCAGTATGTTGAAAAAAGTGTTTCGCTTCGGTATTTTTGCAAGTATATTGTTGGTAGTATCTTCGACTCTTGTGCCAAGTGTGGTCGCTGTGGCCGATTCGATGGAGTCTCAAGAAGCGATGGTATCTGACGGTAACAAGAAAGAGGATCTAACAAAACGCTCGGACGATTCATCAGATGGACAAACTGAAAAAGTAGAAGAAACAACTGAGGATAGGCAAACGATGGTATCAAGTAGTTTGGAAGGATCAAGCGATCGTACACAATCAAGTGATCTCATCCAGTCTAGCGAAGAAACTGGGCCAGAAGAAGTCGATGAGTCTACAGAAAAGTCTTCGGATCCTCAGGACCAAACGATTTCTCATGAAGAAGTAACGAAGGAAGCGGTTGATTCATCAACGAGTGATTCTGAAGGAACACAACCTTCTGAATCATTCGGTGGACATACCTCTCCAAGTATTGATGAACCTAGCGAAAAAATAGACGAACCAGTCTCTTCAAGCGAAGAAGCAGTTGTTTCACGGCGAAGCCGCCGAGATCTTTCCGCCGTTTCTTCAAATCAGCCAGAAGAGGAACCGGTGGTCGCTTTTGATGAAAAAGCCTTTGATGCCGCAATCGATCAATACATTGATCATGCAACAGAAGAAGAATTAGGGTTAGTCATAGATTCAAGCAATGAAAAAGAATTGGCCGATGCTTTAGAATATCTCTTGTTGAATCAATTGGATGAGTCCTTTGGTGTAGAAGAACTCGATGAACTAAAGAAGTTTCTTACTGCCGATGAGATTAAACGATTGGAAAATGAATCGTCGTTAGAGACATTTGAACAACTGCTTACGCAATACTATAATGATCGAGAACAGAAATTGGAAGAAGGAGCAGCATTTAGTGACTTCTTTCTAGCAAGTACCGATGAGGAAATCAATCGGATGTTAGAGGCAAAAGATGAACAAGCATTGGAACAAGTGATTTCTGAAATCAGTGCTTCTCGGAATAGTCAAACAAGCGGATCACGAAAAAAACGCGCCTTGCCTCTAGCCATTCCATTACTTGTCAAAGGTGCTGCATGGGTGATTGGACTAGGAACAGCTGCTTATTCAAGCCATAAAATATATACGACATTGGAAGCACGTCGTGCGGAAAAAAAACGAATGGTCGAACGTTGGCGTTATCATGAACAACAAGCACAAAAACGACATCAAGCCGCACAACAAGCCCACGCAAAAGCCGTTGCCCGTGCTAAACTACAAGCAGCAGCCCGCGCCAAAGCGCAAGCCACACAACGAGCTCGTGCCCAAGCCGCAGCAAAAGCGAGAAAACAAGCACAGAATTGGGCCAAACAACAAGCCGCCGCTCGAGCTCGCGCACAGGCGGCCGCAAGTGCACGAAGAAAGTCAAATGCGTCCTATGTTCCTCCGGTAACTCGTCCGAAACCAGTGATCAAAGCCAAACCCAAAGCACCTGCAAAACCTGTTGCCAAGCCAGTAACGAAACCAACTTCTCCAGCGAAACCGAAGCCAACGACGACCCCAAAAAATACGATGCATCAAGTACGTGCAGGAGAATCTGTTTGGTCTATTTCGCATAAGTATGGCATCAGTATGAATGACTTCATCAAATGGAACAAAATCAAAAATAATCTGATCCATCCTGGCCAGCAAGTCATCGTCAAACAACCAGCAAACACATCAAAGCCAGTGTCCAAACCTACGACAAAATCAAGTACGCCAGCCACTTACAAAGTAAAAGCAGGGGATTCGGTTTGGGGGATCTGCGAGAAGTATGGTTTATCCGTTTCAAAATTTGTCCAATGGAATAAGATCAAAAATAATACCATTCATCCAGGACAAGTGATGTATTTACAAGAACCGAAACCGGCATCAAAACCAGCACCAAAAACTTCTCCTACGACTAACACGACGTATACGGTAAAAGCAGGGGATTCGGTCTGGTTGATCGCTAATATGCATGGGATCAGTATGAATGATCTGGTGAAGTGGAATAAGATCAATAATAATACGATCCATCCGGGCCAAAAACTAACAGTCAAACAACCTGTTTCATCAGGAAAACCAACGACCAAAGTACCCACTTCCACAAATCCAGTGACCCACAAAGTCTCTTATGGCGAATCCTTATGGTTCATTAGTAGTAAATATGGTGTGACCGTCGATGAATTACGCAAACAAAATGGGCTCAAAGGCGATTTGATTCACCCGGGCCAAGTATTAGTCGTCAAAAAAGGTACGACCACGAGTCATTCAAACCCTGCAGGGAAAAGCGGAATCAGCTATACCGTAAAAGCAGGGGATTCTGTTTGGTTGATCGCCAATCGATACGGCGTGAGCATGGATGATCTAGTGAAATGGAATAGGATCAAAAATTATACGATACACCCAGGCCAAAATTTAATCATAAATAATATAACGAATAAAGAAGCACAAAAAAAAGCTGAGGAATTAGGATATATAAAAACAAATGAACGTTCGCATGGACAGCCTGTTTTCAAAAATACGAAACGGAAACCAAAATATATAACACCGGATGTTGACTCGCATAATGGTGGTACTTGGAAAGGAGCAGACAATGTTAAGGATTTGGGAAGTAAAGATACTAGAAGTGGGACTTATGATGAAGATCTAAATAGGATAGGTGATTAATATGAAATTTTTAAGAGTTTCAAAATATAACTGTAAGTTTAGAGATGAAAATGGAAAATATATCATAAACGAGTGGACATCATATAGTGATATCGGGAAAAAATTTGAAGGTGAAATATTTACGTTGGGTGATTATAAACTCGTAGAACTAAAATATATAAATACAGTATTAGAAATAGCTAAAATTTTAGATGTAAATAGTTTTTTGCTAACTCAGTTTGAGAAAAGTAGAGATATTGATACATTGACCGAGGATAATGAATTTTTAAAAAAAATGTATAACAATTTAAATAAAAATAAACAAATACAAATTGATAATATACCATTAGTTATGAAATTGCTTCTTAGGGAGTTTGTTTGGGGAAAATTAGTTAATGAGCAATTAGTTATTCATTTTGGTTATGATTATTATATATATATAGGTGTGAATAAAGAGAATATAGAAGATGTAGAACAAATAATAAAAAGACACGGTCTTTTTTATGAAGAGAAATCTACTTCCCCTTATTAAGTAAAATTGAACAGATTATCTTGATAGAGATTGTTACATCTTTTTTTGTGGTTAATCAATTTTAAGAACAGTCACAGTTATATATTTTGTCTGATTGACTATTAATAGATAAAAAAGAAAATCCCTTGTCAGCAGTTACGCTGATAAGGGATTTTAGTAGAGAACCATCCTCTACTTCCTCTTCCGTTAAATTCTGTTTATCCTCTTTAGAGGTATCTAAAAGGTTAATATGAGAATTCTCAGAAGATAATTAACTATAAAACCATTAGCCAAGTCAGCACCCAAACCTACACCTAAACCTACACCCAAACCAAGTACCCAGCCACTTACAAAGTAAAAGTGGGAGATTCGATTTGGGGATTTGTGAGAAGTATGGATTATCTGTCTCAAAATTTGTGCAATGGAAGTAAGATCAAAAACAATACAATCCATTTAGGCTAAAAATTGATGGTCAAGCAACTTATTTCATTAGGAAAACCAACGACAAAATTACAACTCCTGTGATTCATAAAGCCTCCTACGGCGAATTATTATGGCTCATTAGTAGTAAATATGGCGTAACTGTCGATGAATTACACAAGCAAAAATGAGGTGCCAAAAAATAATTAAAATAGAATAATTAATTCAAGAGGTGAGGAAATGTTTCAAATTTATTATATGGGAAAATATAAAGATGAATCCCAGCTAACAAAAGGTCAGCCGTACCCTTATCAAGCTACCCAATTTAAAGAAAGCGAGAATATAAATGAAATTTTTTTACAAGGACTATTACTTGGTTTACCGTTATTTTTAATCATGGTATTCATTGTAATTTATAGACTTTTTACAATGGACTATGTTCAGGATTGGAATTTTCATTGGTTTGCCATCATTGTATCTATTTTTTTGATGTATCCGCTGATAATTGTTCATGAGATCATTCATGCATTAGTTTTTCCAATAAATGCTCGTAAGGAAATTTGGAACTATCTTGATCAGGGGACAATGTTTGTTTATTGTGAAGAAAAGCTAAGTAGATTACGATTTATTGCCATGTGTTTAGCACCGGTAATTGTTCTGGGTATCCTACCATTTTTACTTTGGTACTTTATTGCCCCAATTCTTACTTTAGAATTTTCTGTTTGTTGGTTATTGATGAGTTTTAGTATGACAATCAGTGCAGTGGGTGATTTTGTCAATGTGTTCAATACTATTCGACAAGTACCAAAAGGTGCAAAAATCTTTAATTATGGTTTCCATAGTTTTTGGATTCAGGAGGATTAAAATGAATCCAAGGTATAAAAAAGTAATTGAAAGAAATGAATCGAGTGTACTTGAATTTTAAAAACAATTCAGTGTGAAAATATTGTTTTTTAAATAAAAATAAAAGATAAGATTAGTGGAAAGACAATTCAAGGGGAATATTTAGGTAAGGTGAAATTCCCGAAATCTAACACGAATAATAATAGTGGGAAACACTCAACTTTTGTAATTCATCCAATAATGGAAATTAACCAAAATATAAATCAGGATATCATAGATTTCAAAAATCAACTAAATGAGTTATATAGAGATGGAAAGTATGAGATTGTATTTATTTCTGCATTAAGAACTTTTGTTGAACTGATTGTAAATGATATTGTAAGCAAGTTAAGAGAGACACAGCATGAGAAATTAAGTGAAAACTATAAATTTATAAATAAGAAAGAAAATATCGAGACTAAGTTTTTAAATGTTATCTCAAATAGCAAAGAAAAAGCAGGAATAAGAGCAATTTATGAGCAAGCTGTTAATGATGGCAGATACAATGGTACAGTTAGATATTTAAATCTGTCCACTCACGCTGTTCAAGATATTATCAGCCTCAAACAGTTAAAAAGTGACTTTCCTATTATAAATTTCCTGTTTACTTATCTCTGTTTTTTAAGTAATTAAAATTTTGGAAATAGCGTTGTATCGAGTTCTATTAGAAAAAATTTTAATCTCATTCAAAATCCACTCAATCAAACAAGGAATTAAGAGGGCACATAAAATGTCTTATTTTTTGAAAAGAATAATATATTGGCGAGTATTTCTTGGGCATACTTTTGACCTTCTCAATCTACTTTTACTGAGTTACATTAGATTTTCTAATTCCTTAATAATCCCGTATCTAAACTGTTTTCTGACTATCAGCCACCACCAGAAAGCAATCCAGCCCTCAATAAATAATAAATAGAAAAGAGAAAATCTTACCAACAATCAATCTGGCAAGTTTTTTGGGGAATGTAGGTAGCATCTTTTCTTATCCTCTTCCTTAGTAATAATAATTCAAATGTACTTTTCGTTATAAATTTTTTATTTTTCATAAAAAACTTAGAAAACAATCTGACTGACCTTCGCCATTAATACAATTTGTGAAGGGAGGTTTTTCGAAGAAAGTTAGACTGTTTACTCAAATCTAAGATTATCTTGAATTTTTCTTAATATTATTGTGACAAGTTATTCTAATTTTTATAGAAAATTCAGCTTCTATAGCTTTTAGAAACCGTTTAATTTGAGAAATAAAATTATAGACAATAAGTTATGTTTAATATATAATGAACTTCAGTCGGGGTATCTAAGGAGATTGAACTATGAGATTGAATAAACAAAAAGTATTATTGAAAATGCAGAAATTAAACATTAAGACACAAAAAGAATTAGCTGAATTAGTAGGAATTTCTAAAAGTCAATTATCTAACATGTTTTCTGAAGAGTATGATCCGATTCGAACTAATGTGAGTAGGTTGGCAGATATTTTGAATATACCTGTACTGGAGCTTTTAGCAGAAGAAGATCCTACCTTAGTAGAGGTTCCTTTTGATAGGTATTTATATAAGCTTGATGAATTTACTGAAGTAAAAAATGTAAAACCTAAAAAACAATTTACAGTTTTAGAAACATTTGCTGGAGCTGGGGGACTTGCTTTAGGATTAGAAAAAGCGGGTTTAGAATCAGTTGGAGCAATTGAATGGGATAAACATGCGGCACAAACTTTAAGGAATAATAGAAGAAATTGGAATGTAATTGAAGGAGACATAGAAGAGATTTCAGAAAATTTAACTCAATTCCTTAATGTTGAAAAATTTGACATTTTGAGTGGAGGATACCCATGTCAGTCCTTCTCTTATGCTGGCCAACGTGAAGGATTCGCTGATACCCGAGGTACTCTTTTTTATCCATACAGTAGAATTATAAATGAATTTAAACCCAAAGTTTTTATTGCTGAAAATGTACGTGGATTGGTTAATCATGATCATGGAAAAACTTTAGAAACAATGTTAAAAGTATTTGAAAATGAGGGGTATACTGTTTATTGGAATATTTTGAATTCGTGGAACTATGACGTTGCGCAGAAACGTGAGCGAATTGTAATCATTGGAATAAGAAATGATCTAATTAAAAGGCAGAAAATTCACTTTGCATTTCCTAAGGCTCAAACATATAAGCCTGTTTTAAAAGATGTTTTGAAAGATGTTCCTGATAGTGAAAGTATGGAATATAGTGAAAAGAAAAAAAAGGTCATGGACTTAGTTCCTCCGGGAGGTTGTTGGGTAGATTTACCTGAAGAAGTAGCAAAGGAATATTTAGGCAAAAGCTGGTTTTCTGGCGGTGGAAAACGAGGTATGGCGAGACGTATTTCTTGGAATGAACCATGTTTAACTTTAACAACTTCTCCAAGTCAAAAACAAACTGAAAGATGCCACCCTAGTGAAACTAGACCCTTTACTACGAGAGAATATGCTAGAATCCAATCTTTTCCTGATAACTGGAATTTTTCCGGAGGAACAGGAGCGATATATAAACAAATTGGTAATGCTGTACCTGTCAATATGGCAGAGTATATTGGAAAAGCTGTAGTAAACTATTTAAACCAATTCACTGACTGATATTTAAAGGGATTATCATATTTGATAATCCTTTTTTTCTTTGTTAAGGGCCCACAGGAACCACTTGTTGAGTTAATATAAAAGTAATAATGATTTTGGAGGGAAAATGAAATGGCTAATACCTATTTATCATTTATTTCAGACGAGGATTTATTTGAATGCATAGAATTTCTTTATTTGGAATATGAAAAGGCTTTACAAGGAATTGATTATCAAAAGTTCTTTAAAAATAGAATTGATACTTTTAAAATGACTTTTGATACCGCAATAAATAATTTGAATGAGCAAAGTTGGCTTGCAGCAGAGTTACAGAGGCAGGTTGAAAAAACTATTACCAATCATGTAGGAACATTTCATGAAAAACTTATTGGTAAAATTGAAGGATTTAACAATTATCCAGTTGGTCAAAGTTATGATGTTGCTAACGATGATAAAACAATTTTTGCAGAAATAAAAAATAAACATAACACTGTCACTGGAACCCATGTACTGAGCTTGTTTGAAAAAATAAAAAGATATGCTGATGCTTTTCCTGATGCTACTTGTTACTATGTCCGAATCATAGACACAAAAAGTAGAAATGAAATTTGGAAATTTAGAAGTGGAGCTAGTGAACCAAAACCACTGTATAGTCATCCTAGAATTAGGATTATTTCGGGAGACAAATTTTATGAGTTAGTTACCGGGAAGCAAACTGCCTTTCAAGAATTATGCGAAATTATGCCTAAAGCTTTGCAAAATTGGATTAGTACCAGAAACGCTAGACAAGGCTCTAGCATGGGACTTTTTGCAGATCTTTATCAACAGTCACAAAATAACAAAAGAACACTCTTTGAAGAGATAATTTATATCAATTACCCTCTGTCAAAATACATTGGATTTTCATCTGATGGATTAGAAGATATCGATGATGCTCAGTTATCCTCATTAGAGGAGCTATAAAAGCGATTATAAATCTTCATTTTTATGAAAAGTAATTATTTTAGTAGCTGATGGATGTGGATTTATAATCATTTCCCATTCATATTATGCTATATGGGAGAATCAGCTCGCTAGTAATTGACGCCATTAATTTAGAATAATTTGAAAGTCAATAGAAATTTTTCTTAATTATATCTATCTAAATCATTGCGATTAAAGCATCACAAAGATGCTTGAAAAAAATGGTTGGGTTAATCACTAGATATTAAGAAATCACATAAATCATCTTAGTTATTTCGTATTGAATAGTATACTGGTTTCTATCTTTCAAATACCATCAGAAAATACTGCAGCTCTCAATTATAAGCAAATACTATAATATAAGGAAAACATTGTTGAATTAACGATTAGCAGACTCTATTTTCGGAATGAAGATTTTTTGCTTCATTTAACCTCTACTAAATGCGTTGTGATTATTTTAAATAATCCTATTTAATTCAAGGATGGAATTTAAATGTTGACATATATATAGGAGAAAAGCACATGAAGCTAAAAAAAATGATTCTTAAAAATTTTCGTTCAATTAGTGACGATGAACAAGTAATTGATTTTGAAAATTTGACTATGCTTATTGGAAATAATAGTGTAGGGAAAACTGCTGCTTTATCAGCACTTAACAAATTATTTTCTAATATTCCCAATGAGCGTGTATTAAAACGTTCAGATTTTCATTTACCAAAAGGTATTCAACCTGAAGATTTTAAGAAACAAGATTTAGTAATTGAAGCAATTTTTGAATTTGAGGAGTTGCTTGACGAAAAAAATGAATCTAGCCCCGCAATTCCCATTTTTTTTGAAAGTTTTATCGTAGAAGGTCCTGATTCATTGCCTAAGCTACGTATCAGGTTAGAGGCAAGTTGGGAAGATGGTAATACAATTGACGGTACTATTGAAAGTAATATTTATTTTATTACTTGTCCAGAGTCAAGTGAAGTTTCTGATGCTAACAAAAAAAATGCATCTAGGCATGATTTGAATAAAATAAGATTAATATATGTACCTGCAGTAAGAGATCCTGGTAAGCAATTAAAAAATGTTTCTGGTAGTATGATTCACCAAGTAATGAATAGCGTCAATTGGAAGGATGAGACAAGAGAAAATGTAAAAAAAAATATAGATAAGATAAATGAAGATTTTTCTGTTGAAAGCGGAGTTAATATAATAAAAAAAGCAATTCAGAAGGAGTGGCATGAGTACCAGTCCGATACAAGGTATACAAAGGCTGAATTAAAATTTAATGCTACAACAATTGATACCGCAGTAAAGAATACGGAGGTCTTATTTTCTCCAACTGAGACAGGAAGAGAATATTCTATCGATGAGATGGGTGACGGGATGAGGTCGTTATTTTATATGTCTCTGGTAGATAGTATTTTAGATGTTGAAGTGAAAATAAATGAAGAAATGGTTAAGGGAGTAGATTTATCTTTTACAAAAGAACCCCCTGTATTGACTATTGTTGCTGTTGAGGAACCAGAAAATCATATTTCTCCACACATTCTCGGGAAATTAGTAAATAAACTAAGAGATATATCAAAAAAAGAAAATGCACAAACTATTATTACTTCTCACTCAACAGCAATTGTAAAAAGGATAAATCCAGAAGAAATTCGACATTTCCGAATGGACTATGGAACGTTATCAACATCGATTAAGAAACTGACTTTACCTGATGACGATACTAATTCTGAACAGTATAAGTACGTAAAGGAAGCTGTAAAAGCATACCCTGAAATATATTTTGCTAAGTTAGTTATTTTTGGAGAAGGTGATAGTGAGGAAATATTACTACCTAAATTTTTTGAGGCAGATGGATCTGGTCTTGATAGTTCTGGAGTATCCATTGTTCCTTTGGGCGGACGCCATGTGAATCATTTTTGGAGGCTAGTTGCTGATTTGGGTATTCCTCATATTACTTTATTAGATCTTGATCGTGAACGTGAAGGCGGTGGTTGGGGTAGAATAAAATACGTCTTAAAACAACTAATAAAGTTTGGAATACCAAAAGAACAACTTCTAGTACTTAGTGATGGAAGCATACTTAACGATGAACAGCTTAATGAATTACATAAGCTAGATGGTACAAAAATCGAAGTTATGGATTCTTGGTTAAGACAACTTGAATATTATAATGTGTTTTTTTCTGCACCTTTAGACATCGATTTTATGATGTTGGAAAGTTACGGTCAGCATTACATTTCAACTATTTCAGATAGAGAAGGACCCCGAATAAAATTAAATGAGGTCACAAAAAAAGTTGTTGATTTGAAAGATTCAGAAAAAGAGCTATATAAATTTAAACAAAGAATTGCTCATGATGTCGGGAAAACTTTAAAGAGTGATGAGGCTATCGGAATTACCTACAATGATACTCAGAAAGAATTAATGATTTGGTATAATTATTTTTTTCTAAATCGTGGAAAGCCAAGTACTCATATCGCCGTTCTTTCTCAAATTTCCGGTGCTAAGTTAGTCGAACAATCTCCGGGAGTCCTGACCAGAATGATGTCCGCTGCAAAAAAAATTATTTCAGAGCAGAGGGGAAATTATGAGTAACTATACGGATATTTCAGAATGGGTTCCTACTGCTGGATTAACTTTGGAGCCCAATGCTATTGAGGCAGTAAAAAAAGAAGGAAACATTCTTGTTGTTGCGGGACCTGGGGCAGGTAAAACAGAATTACTTGCCCAAAAGGCTGGTTATCTATTTTCGACTAATTTATGTCCCACACCAAAAAAAATTTTGGCAATAAGCTTTAAAAAAGATTCTGCAGAAAACTTAAAAGAACGTATTGAAAAGAGGTACGGTAGAAAGTATGGGAATCGATTTACTTCTTTGACTTATGATGCTTTTGCCAAAAGGATGTTAGATCAATTTTACATGGCTTTACCTGAAGAAAGTCGACCCTTTACAGATTATAGTGTAGGTGATAGCGAAGCAATTAAAACTGCTTTTTTTGAATGCGGATTTCAGAACAAAGAAAACATGAGCGATTATGAATTAAATAAATATTTTGACACTTTTTTAGCATCTGCCTCCTTTCCTATGAAGAAATCTAGCATAATTGAAAAGCTTTGGAGCAAATTATTAAAAGGAAGCGAGACAGTTTCTCCTTCTTTGACTTTCAAAATGATTTCCTTACTCTCGACTTATATTTTTCAATCGAATATTCTCTTGACTAAAAGTCTAAGAAAAACATACTCACATGTCTTTCTTGATGAATTTCAAGATACGACTGATATTCAGTATAAATTAGTTAAAACGTGTTTTCAAAATTCCCAATCACATATTACTGCTGTCGGTGATAACAAGCAAAGAATAATGGTTTGGGCTGGTGCTAGACTTACAGTCTTCCAAGATTTCCAAAAAGATTTTTCATCATCAAGAATTGACTTGATGATGAATCATAGATCAGCTCCAAGACTTGTGGAATTACAAAAAATGATGTATAAGGTATTAAGTGAAGACCCTATGACGATTAGCACTTCTGAACGGTGGCGGGAAGGAGACGGCGAAATTGACCTATTATTAACAGATAATGACGATAAAGAAGCCGAGTATATTACAAAAAATATTTATAGAAAAATACAAAATGGAATTAAACCGAGAGATATTTGTATTTTGGTGAAGCAAACTCCCAAAAATTATGTAGAAAAAATAATTGATAAATTAAAAGAATATGATATAAGTGCGAGGATAGAGATTGAATATCAAGATTTGTTGAAAGAATTTATCACTAAATTGATTATTAGTTTTATTAAGTTAGCGATTAATCGTCAATCCCCTGATGAACGAGAGTATGTAATAGATACAATAATGACTTTAAAAGGGATTGGAGATAGTAATTCAGAAACTATATATGATTTAGAACAAAAAAAGCTATCAAGTATTCTTGATGAAGTACGAGAAAATCTAATATCTGTTAGCTCTCGAAATGATTTGAAAAATATTTTTTCAAATATTTTAATATATTTTGATGTTCAAAAACTAAAAAGTATGAACCCTGCTTATTCACAAGGAACTTTTTTTGAAAGATTAGTTGAACGCGTGGAAGAACTATTATGGAATGAATATGAACAGATTTTTAATTGGGAAAAGGCCATAAAAAATTTTATGGGAGAAAATTCAGTTTCTATTATGACAATACACAAAAGTAAAGGTCTAGAGTATGAAGCAATTTATTTTATTGGACTTGAAGATAGTGCGTTCTGGACATTTAGAAATCAACCAGAAGAAGATCGGCGTGCTTTTTTTGTGGCAATTTCTCGTGCAAAGGAATTTTTAACTTTTACTTTTTGCAAACATAGATCAGGTACAAGATTTCCGAACCAGAGTCATAAAAATATCAATGAATTTTTTCAGTTGCTTCAACAGCCTGGAAATGCCCGAATAATAGATTTGACCCGGAAAGATTAAAAAGTGATATACTGGCGAGTATTTTTTGACCATACTTTTGACCTTCTCAATCAACTTTTACTGAGTTTCAATAGATTTTGTAATTCCCCAAAAATCCTGCAGGTACGTTGTTTTCTACCTGTCAGGTTCTACCAGAAAGCAAGACAATTCTCAATACGGTCTCAAAGACACAAACGCTGCAGAATAAGACAAATAACTGCAAATGTTGTTTCGACAACATTTCAGAGGTTTCCCTTTTACGAGGGAAACCTTTTTTGTTTTTATAGGTAATAGACACGCAACTGCTAAAGCGAAAGAAACCATTCAGAATCTGTTACAAGTAAAGTAAGAGGACTCAATAGATCAGTAAGACAAGAATGTGGAAATTAGCACTATAACGAATCCTATCTAAAAATTTTCTTAAATGAAGCAGTGATCAAGAGTGATTTGTTTTAACCTTCGATTGTTATTGAATATTCAAGCTTCAATTGACTTTTAGCTTAAATAAAATTATCATTAAATTAATAATATCCCTATATAAGTTTATTATTTTGACTTATTTCACCGAATTCAAACGATTTTTTGAGAAAAGTAGATTTTTCCTCTCTTAAGAACCAGTTTTATTCTACATAATTAAAGACCACTTACTAGCTAAGCTTTAACTAATCACATCCAAAACAATCAAGAAAGGAAGAGACATGTTTTCATTTAAGAAAAAGAAGGAAGTTATTAATTTACCAGAACTAAGCAACTTTAATGAACGTACATACCCGAAAAAATTGAAAAAGATTGTGGCTCAATTAGAAACCTGTAAATCTGAGGATTTGAATTATATTGCTGAATGTATTTTACAAAAGATGGGATATACCGTCCAAAACATCGATGGTTACAAAGATGGTGGTATTGATGTGTATGCTTTTTCTAATAATAAAAAGGCAATAGCGGTCCAATGTAAAGCTTGGAATCCGCAAAAGACAACGGAGCGGATCAGTAAGCCACTCGTTGCCGCATTTAAATGGATTTTTCCAGACAAAGGGTTTCCCAATGGGCTTTTCATCACTACACATTTTTTTACAGATCAAGCATTAGAAATAGCCGGTGATAATCTACTGTTGGTTGACAGAAAAAAGCTGATTGAGCTGCTTGCGCATTTTTATCCAGAAATGATCAGTGAGTTATTTTATTATAAAACCTTGACTGAATTAGAAGAATGCAAGAGTTGTAAAAATGGGAAGAAGTTGAAACTTTATAATAAGAAGAAACGCAACTATTACTATATCTGTGAAACATGTGGAGAGTATAGCTCGTTTAATTATTCATCATGAAAAAAAACAAGAGAAAAGCGTAATGAATGAACGGATATCCGTTATTCATTACGCTTTTTTCGCGACTTATGTCACAGTCATTTTTTTTCTCAAATTAATTTTAACAAATGTGTCCTATACGTCGGGTGTAATGACTAAAACAGCCTCGTTTGTTTCGGTAGGTTCGTAGCCAGCTTCCCGTGTTTTTGACGACTTAAAGTGTATTTGAATAGAAGAAAACGTAAGAAATGGCAATCAAGCAAACCAACAATAAACCAGAGAGTGACAGAAAAAGCAGCATGATTCGTTTCTTCTTCAATCCAAGTACAAGTATCACTACATTCAATAGAAAGAAAACAAGTAAAATCGCTAAATATTCCATAACTGGTCCTCTTTTACGTTTTTATTTATCTTACCAGAGATTGGCTGCTTTTCCTAGCAGAAATTGGCTGAAAATGGCTTATTCAAGCGTCTTTCAAAATACTGTAAGTTAAATGAATTAAGGAAAACCAAGAGAACTTTTATGGCTCTGAGACGCTTGCGGCTTGTTTTTGCCAAGCATCATATTTTAACAATAAGTACTCGATCACAAAGAAAAGTGTGGCGGTCGTTTCAAAGGGAGCGATCGCATTTTCGGTTGACTGGATCTCTGGATTTAAAAAGAAAATCGTTTCAGAACAGAGTTTAGAAACCGTTGAGTTTCTCAGCTTCGTGATCCCGATCGTGTTGATGTTGCGCTGTTTCAGTTGCTTTGCTAGTTTGACAACGGTGGGTGACTCACCATTTAAAGTAATCAAAATCACTAAATCATCTGGCTCGATGATGCGATAAAATTGTTCATTGACTGAGATCGCACCAAAATCGTAGACAAGTAGTCCATTAGGCAAAAATAAGAGTTTCATATAATTGGAAACAAGGTTTTGAATGTCCCCTGAACCATAGACAAAGATTCGTTTGGCATGAGCCATCATCTTGCACAATGCTGTAAAATCTTTCTTTTTTAAATTTTCAATCGTTTGAATATGATTGTCGAGAATTTCGCCTTCAATCTCAGAGAGTAGGGCATTTTCTTGTTGTACCTCGTTCTTTAAATGGTATTTGAATTCTGAAAAGCCATCAAAGCCGATTTTTTGACAAAAGCGCATAATCGTCGTCCTAGAAACGATGCACTCCTTGGCTAAATCATTGATGGACATTGCCAAGCAGTGCTTTTTGTGAGTTGTGATGTAGGACCAGATCAAAAAGTCATTCTCGGTTAATCTTGACTGGTAGGTAGTGATACGGTCTTGCAGCATAGGCTATCTCCTCATTTTATCTCTCCATTGATTCTGTGTGACAATTCACATTTTATGTGAAAAAAACCTTTCAAATGTGAGAAACTTTTAAACAACGGAAAAGGGTTTCATAGCATCATTTTAATAGTAAAATGAGAATCAGTAAAGCGCTTAACTAAAAACGTGAAGGACGAAAAACTATGATGAAAAAAATACAAAGGTTCGGCGGAGCGATGCTGGCACCGGTCATGCTGTTTTCCTTTTTTGGGATCGTTATCGGCTTTTCTCTGCTGTTTTCGAATCAAACGATCATGGGGGACATCGCAGCACCGGATACCCTCTGGTTCAAATTTTGGAATGTGATTGCAGCAGGAGGCTGGACACCCTTCTTCCAATTGCCACTTCTATTTGTAGTAGGGCTGCCGATCAGTCTAGCTAAAAAATACGCCGCCCGCGCTACGATGGAAGCACTCGTTACTTATATCGCTTTTAATTATTTTGTAAATGCAATTTTAACTTTGTGGCCAGAATCATTTGCGGTGGATTTAGCTCAAGGGGCAACTGCTGGTTCTGGGTTGACATCGATTGCGGGAATCATCACCTTAGATACCGGCATGATGGGCGGCTTGCTGATTTCGGGAATCGTTGTCTATCTCCACAATCGCTTTTATGAAAAAGAATTGCCAGAAATGCTGTCGAATTTCAGTGGCTCAGTCTTTGTAACCATGATTTACTTTTTTGCCATGGTTCCTTTGGCAGTACTCATGTGTTTTGTCTGGCCAGTTATCCAAGAGGGAATGAGAAGCATGCAAGGCTTTTTCATTGAATCAGGAAACTTCGGTGTCTTTATTTATCAGTTCTTGCAAAAAATACTGATTCCAACAGGCTTGCATCTCTTTGTTTATGCACCGTTTGCCTATGACAGTGCGGTTGTCGAAGGGGGAATGGCCGTTTATTGGGCCTCCCACATTGGCGAGTTCCAAACTACTGCGTTTTCGCTGAAAGAGCTCTATCCGTTTGGCGGTTTCTCACTATCAGGAATGTCGAAAGTCTTTGGAACGGCAGGTCTGAGTTTAGCGATGATCCAAGCGGCTCGGCCTGATAAAAAGAAAAAAGTGATCGCATTGATTGCACCGGCAGCATTGACGGCTATTTTGACCGGAATCACTGAACCAATCGAGTTTACTTTCTTGTTTGTTGCACCAGCATTATGGTTTGTTCATGCTTTACTGGATGCTTCGATCGCCACAATCTCCTATGCTTTCGGGGTTGTCGGGGACTTTGGCGGCGGATTGATCAACTGGTTAGGTCTAAATTGGCTGCCCTTGTGGAAATTTCACAGTTCAACTTATATTACCCAAATCATTATCGGGCTGATTTTTACCGCTATCTGGTATTTTGTGTTCTCCTTTATGATCAAGAAGTTCAACTTAAAAACGCCTGGACGTGAGGATGATACTGCAGCAATGCAGTTGTATACAAAAGCAGATTATGACAACAAAAAGCAAGATGAAAAATTACCAAAACATGTGCGGCAAGCACAGGCCTATATGCACTTGGTAGGTGGAAAAGACAATGTCATTGATGTAACGAATTGTGCGACACGCCTGCGTTTGACTGTTAAGGATGCCGCCAAAGTTGCAGATAGTACGCAGTTTCAAGAAGCAGGTGCCTCAGGACTGGTCAACCCGGGAAATGGCGGCATTCAAATCATTGTAGGATTAACGGTACCAACGGTTAGAGAATCATTCGAAGAACTAATGGCCGAATAAAACAGAATCACAAGGAGGAACAAGTACCATGAGTAAGAAAAAAAGTTCAATTTTAATTGCAGGTGGCGGAAGTACCTATACACCATCGCTGGTTATGATGTTATTAGAAAGTCAAGAGCGCTTTCCAGTTAGAAAAATCAAATTCTATGACAACGATGAAAAGCGTCAAGAAACCGTAGCAAAAGCTTGTGCAATCATTATTGCTGAGCGAGCGCCAGAAGTGCAGTTCGAATATTCAACCGATCCAAAGGAAGCTTTTACGGATGTGGATATCGTGATGGCACAGCTTCGTGTCGGCAAATATGCTATGCGGGAACAAGATGAGAAAATTCCTTTCAGGCATAATGTTGTCGGACAAGAGACCTGCGGACCTGGTGGTTTAGCTTATGGCCTGCGCTCGATTGGACCGATCTTAGAACTAGTCGACTACATGGAAAAATACTCGCCAGATGCCTGGCTTTTGAACTATTCTAACCCAGCAGCAGTCGTTGCCGAAGCGACCAGAAGATTCCGACCAAATTCAAGAATCATCAATATTTGTGATATGCCAGTTTGTTTGGAAGATATCATGGCGCGAGTGATTGGGTTGAAGGATCGGAAAGAATTTGAGACGAGCTATTTCGGCTTGAATCATTTTGGTTGGTGGACCAGCATCAAAGACCATGACGGCAATGACTTAATGCCACAAATCAGTGCGCATGTTCAAAAGTACGGCTACACCGAACAAACACAAAAAGGCCAGCATAAAGAAAGCAGTTGGCTGGAAACGATGTGGGCGGCTAAAGATCTGCACGAAATTGAACCAGAATTTTTATCGAATACCTATCTGAAATATTATTTGATGGCTGATGAAACGGTGGCTCATGCGGACAAAGAGTATACCCGTGCCAATGAGATTATTGACGGACGAGAGAAGTATGTGTTTGATGAATGCCGACGAATCGTTGCAAACAACACAGCAGTTGATACAACATTTGCCTCAAACGAACATGCGTCCTTTATTACAGACCTTGCTTGCGCACTAACCTTTAATACGAAAGAACGCATGATTCTTATTGTTGAAAACAACGGCGCAATTGCCAACTTTGCCCATGATGCAATGGTGGAACTACCTTGTCTAGTTGGAAAAGATGGCTACGAAGTCTTGTCGATCGGTGATATTCCAACATTCCAAAAGGGATTGATGGAGCAGCAGATCGCATCTGAAAAATTGGCAGTTGATGCTTGGGAACAAGAGTCTTACCAAAAATTATGGCAGTCCTTTACTATGAACAAAACTGTACCAAGTGCGAAAGTCGCCAAAGAAATATTAGATGAAATGATTGTGGCGAACGAACCATATTGGCCAGAACTAAAATAGGTCCAGCAGGTAAAAGGAAAGGGATCGGCTGAAGGAATTTCCTTCAGCCGATCATAAACAAAGAATGGAAATCAAACACAAATTTCAAGTAATCTATTTTGTTCAATATGCAACGATGGCGATTTTGATGACACAAATCGTTCCTTTTTTAACTGAGCAAGGCTATGATGCGCTTGAAAGAGGCTGGTTTTTAGCCTCCTACAGCATCACGACAATTCTTTTTCAGTTAGTGATCGGCTATTATTCGGACAAGAGCAAACGATTAAAACGTATTTCGATGCTTCTGATGATCTTTCTGGTTTTCTTCTCCATTAGTTTTTATTGGTTAGGAAAAGACCACTGGCTGATCCATCTTCTGGTATTGGCTATTGCGGGTGGATTAGCCAATACAACAGCAACGGTGCTCGATAACTGGGTATTATCGGAGTCCAGTACTTCAAAAAGAATTGCTTCAATCAAAGCAAACGGCTCTTTAGGGTGGAGTATGATGAGTGTCTGCGTGCCATTCTTTTTATTTTCCAATAATTATCGCTGGTTTAGTTTGCCGCTGCTCCTCTTTTTGCTTATCAATTATACATTTTCACGAACGATCCCAGAGAAAAACGCCTTACCGCAAAAGCAAGGAACAGCAACAAACAGCGGTGTCTCGCTGGCAGACATTCTTCTGTTATGCAAAGACCGACGCTTTTTGGTTTATACGGGACTGTTCTTTCTCTTGTACTTGACAATCGTTGCGAACAATACGGTCGTTATCGACAAGCTGATTACAATGGAAAGAGGCAGTGAATTTGTTGGTCTGAAATGGTCGATCCAATCCTTTTGTGAAATTCCAGCGTACCTTTTGCTGAATCGCATGATTGCTAAATGGAAAAATGAGCGCTTGATTTTGATTGCAGGCATATTTTTAACCTTACAATTTTTTGTCTATTGGCTTGCTAGTAGCCCATTCTTACTTTTGGCAGCCAGTTTTCTGCAGTTTTTCACTGTACCGGCATTTACCATCGGCAGTCGAATGATTATCAGTGCTATTACACCGCCAGCTGTTTTTTCTTCTGGACAACTGATATCGATCAGTGTGTACATTGGTGCGGCATCGTTTCTTTCGCCATTAGCTGGCGGCTTTCTTTCGCAGGTGCTGTCCCTCGATACTGCCATCTTTATCTTTGGTTTATTGCCCTTCGTAGCTTTTCTTATCTATTCTAGCTGTCAGAGAACACTGTCGGCAATCTAAGGAGGAATTACGGATGCTTTTTAAAAGAAAAATAGAAATTTGTGCACCGGCAACAGGCCGACTGCTACCGATCGAAGAAGTACCAGATGAGGTATTTTCGTCTAAAATGATGGGAAATGGATTTGCCGTTTCTCATCATCACGGAAAAATCTATGCACCAGCAGCCGGGACGGTTCGAACGATTTTTCCAACACAGCATGCCTTAGCCGTTGAGTTGGTGGATGGCCGTTCCCTTTTGATCCATATGGGAATTGAAACAGTGGCGTTAGCAGGGGAGCCCTTCACGATCGCGGTCCAAGAAAACCAGTCAGTCACGACAGGTGAGTTGCTGGCAGAAATGGATGTAGCAGCAGTTGAGGAAATGGGCAAAGAGACCATGGTGATCGTTGTCTTCATGGAGGAACAAGGCGGGAATTGCCTGCGAACAGATGGCGATATTCAGCAAGGAGAGGCTGTTTTTCACTTGAAATAACCGAATAAAAAAGGAGCGCATTCTCTTAGTTTCAAAGAGAGGCGCTCCTTTTTCTTTACGAACCCGTAGAAATATAATTCTTCAAACCTACTCGCCAAAAGAAGAAGGCGGGAAAGGCAAAGAGTAGACAAACCAAGGGTGATAAGATCCACCAAGGATTAGTTACGCGACCAATGACATACAGAAACGGATAATACTGAAACCAAGCCATCGGCACGACGTAGGTCAATAAACGCAAGACGTGTTTTCCGTAGATACTGAAGGGGTAGCGGCCGAACTCGCGGGCACCATCGGTAAAAATATTCATAAATTCAAGTCCTTGGATCGTAAAGAAGGAAATGGCGGCATACACTAAGAACAATAGGGCGAAAAAGAGGGCGCCGCAGACGATCATCAGAAAAAGAGTCAGGACATTTCCAAAATGCCAAGCAATTCCACTATTAGGAATCGCATAAGCAAACAACAGCAAGGCTTGAATAAAACGGCCGAGACGCGAGAATTCCATTTTGGAAGCTAAGACTTGAAAAATCAAGGAGCGAGGGCGCACGAGTGCTCGATCGAACTCGCCATTACTGATCATTTGCGGAAAAAGATCGAACCCGCGAAAGAAGCATTCCGCAATCGAAAAGGCAAACAAAACCGTTGCAAAGGAAAGTAGGACTTCCTCAAAGGTAAAGCCATCCACTTGATGAAACCGGGTAAACATAAACCAAATGCCTAAAAAAGCAGTAAAGGAGCCTAGAAATTGTCCCAAAGCGGTTAACACAAAGGAAACTTTATACTGCATCTGACTTTTGAGATGGATACAAAAATAATGCCAATAAACCATATTCCTTAACCTCCTTGCACAACGACACGTTTGAGCGCCTGCTGCAGCCAAATTTTTCCGATCACGATCAAAAGTACGAGCCAAAAGGCTTGTAAGAGCAATGCTGAAACCAGCGCCAAGTCAGTCAGATCCCCGTTGTAAATTCGCAGCGGGACGTTTTGCATGGAAGCAAAAGGCAGTAGTTCCACGAATTGGCGAAAAGGCTGCGGAAAGAAAGGCAGAGGAATGACCCCACCAGCTAAAAATTCACCGATGGAGCTGATGACGACCCGCACCCCGATGGAGGATAATGTATAAAAAGTCGAGATGTAGACCAGCTGCGACATAGCGATCACTACACCTAAACTCAGCGCCATGGACAAAAGAAACAAGAACAAGGCAACGATGTTTGCTGGCAGAATTAAACGATAAGGTGCTGGCAGTAAAAAGGCAATCACAAAAATCGGTCCGCAACGCAAGACGGCTTTTGCTAAGCGATTGGCAGCCGATTGGCAAAACCAGCGATTGTATAGATCCATCGGCCGCACAAGTTCATAGGCAATCGACCCTGTGGTGATGGTGTTGAAAATTTCTGCCTCAAAGAACCACAACATAAATAAAGACAAGAAGGCTTGCTGGAGCCAAACATAGGAGACGGTTTGTTGAAAGGTCATGGGAAAGGCACTAGGATCTGCTTGGTAAAAGGCGTGGAATGCCAGAATTTCCATCAAGCCCCAAGCTAGTTGCGTAGCCATCCCGGCAATCGCCGCCGAGCGGTATTGCAAGGTGTTGATAAAGCGGATGCGGAAAAATGCCTGATACTTCCTCATATCTGATACTCCTGATACAGCTTGGCGACCATTTCTTCGGCGGTGATACTGGCAACGGCCAAATCGGTGATCTCGACTTGATTGCTGAGCAGACTGAGCAGCTGAGCGACTGACACTTCTTTGGGATCAAGTTTCAGAACAAGGCGACCAACGTCTTTTTGAAGCAGCTGGACGTTTTCTGGCAGATGAGGTTCATTCCCTTGATAGTCGATCTCCAGCGTTTTGACATCAGAAAAACGATGCTTTAGTTCATCGAGGCGACCATCCAGCAAAATTTGCCCTTTGCCGATTAACAGAATTCGCTGTGTCAGCGCCTCGATATCTTGCATATCGTGGGTCGTCAGGATGACTGTGGTGCCTTTTTCTTGGTTTCTTTTTTTAATAAACTGACGCACGGCAATCTTTGATACAGCATCTAAACCGATGGTGGGTTCATCAAGAAATAAGATTTTGGGGTCATGGAGTAAGGAGGCGGCGATCTCACAGCGCATACGCTGACCGAGACTCAAGGACCGAGCAGGGGTTTTTAAGATCTCACCTAAATCTAGTAAGGTGACTAATTCTTCTAGGTTGCGCTGATAACTAGCAGCGTCGACTTTGTAAATATCACGGATCAAATCAAAGCTGTCATTGACGGGGACATCCCACCAGAGTTGACTGCGCTGCCCGAAGACGACGCCGATGTCTTTGACATGTTGAATACGTTCTTGCCAAGGCGTACGACCATTGATGTGACAAATGCCTTGATCAGGGGTCAAAATCCCGCACATGATTTTTATGGTGGTACTTTTTCCAGCACCATTAGGCCCGATGTAGCCAACCATTTCGCCTTCATTGATGGTAAAGCTGATGTCTTGCAACGCATGGACGGTGGTGGTTTCACGAGAAAGAAAGGCTTTGGCTGCTTGGCGAAAGCCGCTTTTTCGCTTGGATACTTGGAAGGTCTTGCTGAGGTGTTCTACTTGGATCATTTGGATTCACTCACTTTCTTTTGACAAACGCGACAAAAAGAGCATTCGAAATCGAATACTCGCAACGAGTTGGTCCAAACGAACATGGTTGGGGCAGCGGTTCGTCAGCCAAACAAAAGTAGGAACAGTGTAGCATAAGAGAGCGCTTTTTTCAAATACTACTTATATTTTTTTGAGAGCAGCGAAAGAAAAAACGTGGTTTGTTGGATAAAATACGCAAAATAACTGTTTTTATTTTTTATTTGTTGTAAATACTGAGGAAACTCAGTATCATTAGAAACAAGCCGATAGCGGCTAAGCAGTTTCTGGATATATGGGGAACCAAGTGATGGGCTGTGTCATGGTTTGTCGTAACCCAATCCTGCAAAATGCAATGAGCAAACGATGGAGGAGAGCATGAAAGCAGTAAAGAACTTATTTATTTTGATTGGCTTATTCTTACTAAGTCAAGTAGGGATGACCGTATTCAGTGTGGTAAAAATCTATTATTTGGAAGCCGGAGAACCGAGGATTCCTGCGATGATGAGCTATGGGTTGATTGCCTTGCTTTTGGCAAACATTGGCCTACTGATGTATTTGGCTCGGAAGCTAGGACTTGCCACCTTTGACTTTGGCTGGTCAACGAAGCGCAACTGGCTATGGATCATCGGTGGTTTTGTTTTAGGTCGAGTCGTTGCTGTTGGTGGTACCATGTATCTGCAGTATATATCGGATCAAGAGGCGACCGCGAATGATGCATTGTTAGGGGAACTGTTTACAGGCGAAAATCCGCTTTTGATCTTCCTATTGATCGCTGTGGCGGCGCCAATCATGGAAGAAATCGTTTTCCGTGGTGGGTTTATCGGCCTTTTATTCAAGAAATACCCGATAGTCGGGATCATTTCAAGTGTAGCCGTTTTTAGTATCATCCATTCCGTCACCAATCTGGTCGAGTTTTTGATTTATGGTGCTATGGGACTGATAATGGCGTTGATTTATGTAAAAACTAAGCGTCTAGAAACAGCCATCGCCATGCATTTTCTCAATAACGCCTTGGCGGCGATCGCAATGATCTTGCTAGGATAAGAAAGTCAGCAAAAACCACCAAATCAAAACGATTCGGTGGTTTTTGTTTACTCTGGCAGCTGTCCTTGTTCAAAGGGCAATTGCGCCAGTTCTTCTGCAGTAAAGAGGAGGTCGCCTTCATCTTCGATAGAAAATGCGACACCAGCTGCTGATTTTTGATAGACGCGCGCTTTATTCATATTACGAAGATAAAGATCCTTGCCTGCATTTAATTCTGGTGCAGCTAAATTGTCTTCGCGATTACTGCGAATGACGATTTTGCTTGTTTGCGTGCCAAAATGAAAACCGCGATGACCAAAAGCCGTTAATTGACTGGCATTTTCGCTGCTGTATTCTTTATAACCCGACAGACGGCCCGTTTTTACCAGCGGCCGATCGATCGTATAAGTGATCAAGTATTCCGTATCTTCAGGCAGCTGAATCACTTGTCCGGTTTCCTGATTCGTTATCTCAGTGGCAGGCAAGTGGTACTTTTTAATAGAAGTGATCGCTAGGTCTTCTTTTGTGAAAAAGACTGGATCGATCCAAAATCCTGCCAGCAAAATCGTACTTAAGCTAATACTGAGAACAGTCAAAAGGGCGATCAATACGAGGCCAATTCGTTTGCGGTGGGTGGTCAGATTGAGTTCTTGGACCATCTGTTTGTCTTCTTTTAATAAATAGTCCAAGGTCAATTCAAAATAGTTGCTCAACTTGACTACTTGATCTAGATCAGGATAGCTCTTGCCGTTTTCCCATTTTGAAATCAGTTGCCGAGTGACAAAAAATTCCTGCGCCAATTGTTCTTGCGTGAGATTTCGTTTGGTGCGTTCTTCTTTAATAATTTTCCCAATATCCATGTGTCTGTTTTGCCTCCATCATTCTTCTTATATATTATAGCAAACTCTTTTCTATGCGAACGAGGATCTATGAAATTAACGATGCAACAAAGGGTAACATCCTTTATTTATCAATGTTTCTACTTGTTGCACTGTCTTTCTATTCTGGAAGCTTTCAGTGCTGGTCATAAAAAGAAAGGGCCAGTAAAGTGAAGGATGTTTGATCAAATTTGACAGAGAAAGGAGAAACGATTGAATGAAGACAAAACAACCTATGGTTCCAATTGGCTACATCCAATTCATCGCTTCCTTACTGGTGATTCTCGTTCACTGTGGTCGACTGGCAGAAAACAACGGGCTTCATTTTTTGTTAAAGAGTCTCTTATGTCGTTTGGCAGTTCCTTTTTTTCTGCTGCTGAATGGCTATTTTTTTCAAAAGAGTACCTGTTCA
The DNA here is from genome assembly GCF_050547255.1 of Enterococcus sp. AZ079. Lineage (NCBI taxonomy): Bacteria > Bacillati > Bacillota > Bacilli > Lactobacillales > Enterococcaceae > Enterococcus > Enterococcus sp. AZ079. The sequence continues at coordinate 498,296 of NZ_CP172955.1, forward strand.
TGGCAGCAATGGTGCAAACGACAACTCAAGCTTTACTTGCGTTGGTCGATCGTGTATCTTCCCTTAGGCTGGTTTTATTTAGGGCAGCAAAATCTTGCTGATTCATTACGGGTCATCGGTTTGGCTACTGGCTTTTTTACAGTAGGGGTCTGGTACCATCTTTGGTATTTTCCAGCGTTGCTCTTTGGCATGTGGTTAGTACGAAAAACTCGCTTTCTTGGCTATCGGCGGCAGTTTTTACTGGCGATCAGTTTGTATGTGATTGGCTGTCTTGAAACGTACAGCAGTTATTTAAGTGGACCTTTATTGGTATGCTATCAAAGCTATCGGACACTATTTTTTACAACGAGAAACGGACTCTTTTATGGGTTTTTATTTTTACTGTGTGGGGTTTGTTTAAGAGAACACCAAAAACACCCTTTTTTTACGAAGCATCTTGGCAGAAAACTCGCGGTCTCTCTTTGCTTATTAGGCATTGAAGGTCGACTGGTGTATCTCAATCAGGGGGACGATAAGAATTTCATGCTGTTTTTTGTGCCGACGACTCTTTTTTTCCTTGCTTGGCTGATCAAGCAGCAACCCCCAAAGCGGACTTGGCAAGCAAAACAAGCAGCTGAGGCTAGTCGATTGATCTTTCTGAGTCACCCGCTGTTTCTAGAAACCGGGAAGGTCTTTTTTTCACTCGCAGGGTTTCCGTTGTTCTTTTATACGATAGCATTAACGGGAGCCTTTCTTGGTTTGAGGAAAGTGGGCAGCCGTTTGAAATCCTATACTGTTGGTTTTGCTAAAAAAACAGTTGATGAAAAGAAAAGCGTCTAAAGTATTGCTGTACCAAGGATAATACCAAAGTACGCCTTTTTTAAATAGCAGTAGAGTTCTAAGTTTTTCTTCATTTCAGACCCTAGACGTAGGCTTTGCAAGAAAACCTATAGTACAATTACAGCAGTAAGAGGGAAAAAATCCCTGAAAAAGAGATCAACACTTGGAGGATATAGTGATGAAAAAACAGACTCGAAAACCAGCGATGATTTTAGCGACTCTCTTGGTATCTAGCCAAGTTTTATTAGCAGCACCACAAGTTTTTGCTGACGAAACCAATTCAACGACCAGCAGTTCCACTGCAACGAGCAATTCTACCGCAACGACAGCCACTACCGATAGTCAAACAAGTACTTCTGACAGCAGTTCAGATCGTTTGCAAGTCAATGCCGTGGCGATCGGAAATGCCTTGACGAAAGCACAAGAAGACTACACACTTGAACGTCTGGGCATTCAAGGCGAAACACCGATTTATACGACAAACGGTGCTGACTTGATGAAATACATTCCCGATGGTGGCTTTACCGCAGATTGGGCGGTCTATAGCTCGGTCAGAATGCAGACGCTAGAAAGCGGGGCAGGAATCACTGTCGATATCGCGACACCAGATAACATTACCCGCATCACCGCAGCCCAGTATCAAAATGCGGCGCTGACGGCAGGGATCACTGATGCGAAGTTAACGGTTGCTTCTGCTGTACCGATCGACGGTTCCGGTGCGTTAGCTGGGGTTTACAAAATCGTTGAAGAATCAGGCGGCGTCATCAATCAGAATCGAGTAGCTGTAGCTCAAGATGAGATGGATGTGCTTTCTACGATCACCGAAGAGAACAAAGACAAAGAAGGCTATTCCGATGAAGCTTTGAATGCTGCGCAAGAACAAGCGAAAACCGATTTGGCTGCTCAAACCGCAGATGGTACGGAATTGACTCAAGCAGACATTCAAGAGACAGTAGAAAAAGCCTTGAAGGACAACGGACTTGAAGGAATCGTTACGGAAAATCAAATTTCTGAATTGACCTCTTTAATGAGCGACATGCGAGACAACAATATCTTCGATGACTTCATCAAAGAATTGGATCTGTCAGAAGCTCGCAAGCAAATCGAAGAAACCTCTAAGGGCCTTTGGGAAAATATCAAGAGCTTCTTTAGCGGCATCTGGTCTTCGATCACCGGTGTCTTCGGCAATGACTCAAATGAATCAAATAACAGCAGCGAATCAACCGTTGATTCTGGACAATAAGCATTTTACAAAATAACGTATTTCGCTTGTATTAAGAAAAAAGAGAAGCGCGCAGGGGAAGGTGCAGGGACGCTAGTGCACATCTGAGTGCTAACGATGTCCTCTGCTTTCTTTGCTAAAACAGGAGCAGTCTTTATTAAAAAAGAAGGAGGGTAATCAGATGAATTTTTTAGGCAACGTGATTTGGTTTGTCTTTGGCGGTTTAATCGGTGCGATCTCATGGTTTTTGGCTGGGTGTTTATGGTGTATCACCATCATCGGCATTCCCATTGGTCTGCAATGTTTTAAGTTTGCGACTTTGTCATTAGCACCATTTGGGAAAGACATCGTTTACCGTGGCGGTGGCGTGTCCGTGATTCTCAATATTTTATGGTTGATTTTTTCTGGTATACCACTGGCTTTAGGACATTTAGCTAGCGCAGTCATTCTAGCCATCACGATCATCGGCATTCCATTTGCGGCGCAATCATTGAAAATGGCGCGCTTAGCGTTGATGCCCTTTGGAGCAGAGATTGTGTCTAGTCGTTATTGATTTACCTAAAAAAAGATAGTCTTAAAAAACCACATTACAGAGCGGATAGCTTTGTGATGTGGTTTTTTTGCGAGAGTAAGGGACAAGATTTTTGGCAGGCTCAGCGCATTTGAGATTCAGAACTGAAAAAGTTGATAAGAAACCAAAGAAGAGTACAGAAAAAAGCACAAGTTTTTTTGCATATCAACTGTGATTCACAAAAGAATTAGCGAAACGCAGAAAAATCTAAGTTTTTTCTTCCCTTCTCAGGGTTCTTTGATTTTTGAAATGGAGCGCCGAATTTTGGCAATCGATTGTTGTGCTTTGTCTCGATTAATAAACATTAAGATGACATAGAGGGAATCCATGATGCTCAGTTGAGCGATTCTGGATGCCAATGCCTCTGAGCGAAACTCAGTTTCTTCGGAAATAGAGATGAAAACCACGTCGCCGAGTTTGGCTAAAGGGGAAGCAGCATGGCTAGTAATGACGATAATTTTGGCACCATTGTTTTTGGCAACTTGAGCTAGTTCAATGGTTTCTCTTGATTTTCCAGTATGAGAGATAAAAATGCCGCAATCATCTGGCGTCAACAATGAAGCCTCCATCAGTTGGATGTGATAATCACTGCTGTGAAAAACAGTGATCGGCGAGCGCAAAAATTTGTGATAGGCATCGGTTGCCACGATCTCTGAACCACCAACGCCGAAGAAAAAAAGTCGTTTAGATTGATTGATCATTGCAGCAGCAAGCTTTAAATCTTCTTCTTTCAAAAGATTTTTGGTATCAGTCAATGTGGTCATATTGGAATCAAATACTTTTTGAGCCATAGTCAATTCATTATCAGACTTCTGGATATTTTCATGGATCGAAATGGCAGAAAAATCATTTTCCTGCATCAGCATTGCCATTTTGAAGTCTTTAAATCCGTTGTAACCGAGTTTTTTTGTGAATTGAAAAAAGGTCGAATCAGCGATGCCTAATTCATTGGATAAATCACTGATTGAACTGTGGCTGACTTTACTAGGATTTTCCAAAATGTAGTCGGCAATCGCTTGTTCTTTGAGACTTAAGTCTTTATAAAGCGTTTTTATTTGCAGGCGAATCGAAACAGTCAAAGACGGTTACCTCCTTTATATGAACATTATTATCTTTGTATTGTTACGTTACCTCTTTTAAAGAAAAAAAGCAAATAAAAATTATTTTTATTTTTTATATTTACAAAAAAATATTTTTTTGTATAATGAAAGTATGAAATGGAGGCGCTGTTATGGAGATAGGAATTATCGGACTTGGAAAAATGGGATTGAACTTGGCCCTCAATTTAAAAGATCAAGGTTATCAAGTAAAAGGGCTGGATCTTTCGATACATGCGCAGAAAACAGCGCAAGAAGCTGGAATTACACTCTATCAAACGCTAGCTGATTTGACGAATTCTTTTAGCGGCCGACGGGTTTTATGGTTGATGCTTCCTGCGGGAACTGTGACTGAGGGGATTCTTGAAGAACTATGGCCCCTTGTATCAGCGAAAGACATCGTGATTGAAGGCGGAAATTCTAATTACAAAGATTCGATTCGCCGAGCAGCCTGGTTTAAAGAAAAAGAGGTGCATTACTTTGATTGTGGGACTTCTGGTGGGGTTTCCGGAGCTAGAAAAGATGCATGTTTGATGATTGGCGGGAATGAAATCGCTTTTTCAGAGGTGGAATCTTTGTTTGCAGATGTGGCTGTTTTAGGAGGCTACCTTTATGCAGGGGAATCAGGAAGCGGTCATTTTCTAAAGATGGTCCATAACGGTATCGAATACGGAATGATGCAAGCCATTGGTGAAGGCTTTCAATTGATTGAACAAAGTGCCTATGACTTTGATTTGGCTTCCGTCGCAGAGGTATGGAATCATGGATCGGTTATTCGCAGCTGGCTGATGGAAATCGCAGCGGCCCAATTTAATGAGAGCCCTAAGTTGGAGGAATATCGCGGGGTTGTTGCAGCTTCTGGTGAAGCTAGGTGGACAGTGGAAACGGCTTTGGAGATGAATGTTGCTGTACCGACGATCGCTATGAGTTTGTTTATGAGAAATTTGTCCCAAGAAGAAGACAGTTTCTCAGCAAAAGTCGTCTCTGCGCTAAGGAATGGTTTTGGTGGTCACGAGATTGTTGCAAAAGAATAAGGAGGAAGAATATGGAACAGTTTAAGATCGCTATAGTGAATTCCAGCAGCTTTGGAAAAATCTTTCCGCAACATATCGAGCGGTTGAAAGCAATCGGAACTGTCAGTCATTTCACGTTCGATAGCGAAATCAATGGGAAAGAATTGGCAGAAAAGCTTAAGGGATACAACATCATTATAGCAAGTGTTACCCCATTTTTTACCAAAGAGTTTTTTGAGTATAAAGATGAATTGCTACTGATCACACGCCACGGGATCGGCTATAACAATATTGATTTAGAAGCAGCGAAGGACCACCAAACGATTGTTTCGATCATTCCAGCTTTGGTCGAGCGAGATGCAGTAGCAGAAAATAATGTGACCAATCTATTGGCGCTTCTGCGCTGTACAGTTGAATCGAATACAAAAGTCCGCGAAGATCAATGGGAAAAACGAGCGAACTTTGTCGGACGGGCTTTATTTAACAAGACGGTAGGGGTGATCGGTGTCGGCAATACTGGAAGTTGTGTAGTAGAAATATTGAGAAATGGTTTCCGCTGCGAGGTTTTGGCATACGATCCATATAAGTCCGCTTTGCATATTCAAAGCTATGGCGGAAAAAAAGTCGAGCTAGACGAGCTGCTAGCAAAATCAGATATTATTTGTCTATGTGCTAACTTGACGGAGGAAAATTATCATATGATTTCCTTTGAAGAAATTTCAAAAATGAAAGATCAAGTATATCTCTCCAATAGTGCCCGTGGCGCACTTTTGAATGAAGAGGCAATTGTAAGCGGATTAAAAAGTGGGAAAATCGCTGGTCTTGCCACCGATGTCTTAGAGGAAGAGCCTGGTCATAAAGATCATCCGTATTTAGCTTTTGAAAATGTAGTTATGACACCGCATACATCGGCTTATACTATGGAATGCTTAGAAGAGATGGGAAACAAATGTGTAACGGATATTGAACGAATCGTTAAGGGGCTGCTGCCAGACCGTGCTGTTCAAGCGGAAAGTCGGTTTTTGGCTGTATAAAGGAGAGTGAAACTCGTGCTAACGGATTTAAAAGTAAAGGTTGGACCGCAAGTTTATCGTTACCATGAAGGCGCGATCGACTATGTGCCGGAAGTATTAAAAGAGTACAAAGTAAAACGACTGCTGCTCGTACATGGAACGGTTTCATGGGAAAAAGCAAAACCCAAATTACTCTTTTTAGAAGATGCGCATTTGGAAATTTTTTATCATCGCTACACGGGAGAATGCAGCTATTATGGCGCTGGGCTGATTGCTGATCTTGTTGAAGAACTGGCGATCGATTTTATTCTGGGGGTTGGCGGCGGGAAGTTAGCCGACTTAGTGGGATATGCAGCACATGTAGTCAATCGACCCTTTGGACTGATCCCAACATTGGCCAGTAATTGTGCACCATGGACACCCTTGTCTGTCATGTATAAAGAGTCGGGAGAATCTGAAGGAAAGTCGGAACACTATTTAAGACAGGCTGCTTTTTTGATTACCGATCCGACGTTAGTGATCGATGCACCAGTCTCCTACTTCATCGCCGGTTTAGCAGATACGTTGGCAAAGTGGATTGAATCGGAAGCAATCTTAGCCCAACCACATTTGAAAAATGAGCCCTTCTTGCAAATGGCAGGCTATACAGCAAAATTATGCGAAACAGCTATTTTGACACAATCGAAACAAGCGATTGAAGATATGAAGCGGCAGGAAGTGACAGACGCCTTTTGTCACTTGTCGGAGATCGTTATTGCAGTTGCTGGAATGGTAGGCGGGCTAGGCGATAAATATGCCCGCAATGCAGCGGCGCATGCGATGCATGATGCCATCAGTAAATATCTGCCTGAAAGTCATCGTTTTCTTCACGGGGAAAAGGTTGCCTATGGGATGTTTTATCAATTAGCCCTTGAAGAAAAATGGACGGTCATCGATCAGTTGATCCCCTTTTATCAAGAATTGCACTTACCAATGAGTTTACATCAAATGGGTATTTTTCCTGAAGATGCACAAGTCATCGATCAGTTGGTGCAGTTCATAGATTCGAAAGAAAAAGTACACTTGATTCCAGTCTTAATCACCAAAGAACGCTTGAAAGAAGCTGTTCTTGATTTAGAAAACTATTTGAAAGAAGTTTAGGAGGAGGAAAAATGGATACATTAAGTGTTACACAAAGTTTACTGATTGCGCTATGGGTTGCAGCAGTCATGTCTCGTTGGCTCGGCGGAGGCGCCACACTGACTTTACGTTTTTCACCATTGATGACGGGATTAGTTGTCGGACTGGTGATGGGAAATGTGGCTCAAGCCATGATCGTTACTGCCGCTTTACAAATGATTTACATGGGGGTATTTTCTCCTGGCGGATCCATGCCAGCGGAACCTTCAATTGCTGCGGCGATTGCCGTACCGGTAGCTTTGCTAGGAAATCTGCAACCAGAAGCAGCGATTGCTGTTGCCGTTCCTGTTGGGTTGCTAGGGAGTTATTTGTATCAGTTCCGTTTCTTTATCAATACCTTCTTAGGAAAGTATACGGATAAAGCAGTAGAAGATCTTAATGCCAAGGCCATGACGCGTTCAATTATTTTATACCCAACGCTGGCTTCATTTATTTTATTTGTTCCGCTGGTATTTATTGCACTTTATTTAGGCGCTCCGCTGATTGCTGATGTCATCAATGCTCTTGAGGGGACAGTCGTTATTCATATTTTAGAAGTAGTCGGCGGCGGATTGGCAGCGATCGGGATTGCAACTACCGTCTATGTGATCGGTCGAAAAGATTATATGGTCTTTTTCTTCTTGGCCTATTTCATGAGTGTAGTTTTCAGTTCGCTGGAAATTACCATGGTCACCTATGCGATTTTTGGCATTTTGATCGCGTTGATTTTTGTTCAGTCACAAAAAGGAAAATTGGTCCCAGCCCCAGAAACGAATACAGCATCACCATCCTTTGATGATGACGATGACTATGATGACGGGTTCTAATCGATAAGGAGGAGCAGTAATGACCGAAACAATTCAAAAAGCGCAAGGCGCACCAGAAGAAATCACGAAGAAAGATGTCACAAAAGCATACCTAAGATGGCATTTCGCCAATGAGATCCCGCATTCATTTGAACGGTATTTATCACCCTCGCTTTTATACGCCATGATGCCGATTTTGCGCAAACTTTACAAAGACGATGAGGCACTGAAAGCTGCCTACAAACGCCAACTGCTGTTTTTCAATACCCAACTGAGTTGGGGGGGCGGAGTCATCACTGGATTAATGTCTTCGATGGAACAGCAGCGAGCCGAAGAAGAGTATGAGAAAAAAGAAATTTTGATGCAAGATGATTTGATGTACAACACGAAAGCTGGTTTGATGGGTGCTTTAGCAGGAATCGGGGATGCCATCGACTCAGGAACCGTTCAATATATCTTTATTGCGATTGCTGTTCCTTGGGCACAGCAAGGAAGTCCACTAGGTGCGTTGTTCCCATTCATTTGCTTTGCACTGTATCAAGTTTCTCTAGGAATGTTTTTCGCCTGTCAAGCATTTTCGATGGGGCGCAATGCAACTGGTTTGATGCAGAGTACAGGCGTCCAAACCGCAATTGAAACACTGTCGGTTCTCGGTTTGTTTATGATGGGGGTTCTGGCTGGAAACTATGTCAAAGTCAGTTCTTCGCTACAGTTTGATATTTCTGGACGAGAATTTATTATCCAAGATATCCTTGATCAGATTGTACCAGGGATTTTGCCGTTAGCAGTTGTAATGGGCATCTACTGGTTCTATACAAAGAAAGGATTAAAAGTCACGCAAGCATTACTATGGCTGACCTTGATTCTGATTATTTTAGCCGGTGTCGGTATTTTATAAGAAAAGGAAGTGGAAAAAATGGGTGTAGTAAATTTAGCACGAGTAGATGAACGATTGATCCATGGGCAGGTCATGATGACCTTGTCACAAAAAAGCGGAGTCAACTCGATTTTTGTAGTGGATGAGGTAGTAGCTAAGGATAAGTTCATGCGGGAATTATACAAAAATGCCGGTAGCCGCACAGGGCAAAAAACGATCGTCGTTACACCAGAAAAAGCCAAATTTTACTGGGATGAATACAACTTCAAAGATTACAACTGTATTTTGATCGCTAAAACCATCAGTGTGATGTACGACTTAGTCAAACACGGCGTGCCAATGAAAGAATTGAACATAGGCGGTATCGCCCAAAAAGATCCCGAGAAAGATCTCTTGGTAACAAAATCTGTTTATTTAAATCAAGCTGATGCGCAAAAACTCAAAGAAATGAACGAAGCGTACGGTGTGGAATCAATCTATTTTCAAGCAACACCTTCTGCACCGAAATCAACCCTTAAAGATGTGTTGAAGCAGTTCAATTTGTAATCATTGAGCGCGTTCGTCATCTGTTGAAGAGGAAGGCGGAGGATCTTATAAAAATAGAGTTCCTCCTTCCTTGTGAGTAATTTGTGAATAGGAGAATTCACCATGAATCAAACAGAAACATTTCGTGATTGGCTTTTTCGTTATCGGTATGTCTACCGATCGCGTTCCACGGATAAAAGCAAACAAAGATTTTTGAAGGCACTCATCGCAGATATCATCCCGTTTCGCAAAGATCTTCAGGTGATCGAGTATGATCACACGAAAAAAAACGCCTCACGCAATTTGTATGTTGGCGATCTGACCAAAGCAAAACGGATCATCTGCACATATTATGATACACCGCCACAGCATTTCGGCGATTACCATTTTTTTGATCGGCAGGAGCAAGGCCGTAAAACAAATCAATTTATTCTGACTGCTTCAGCAGTGATGATTCTTTTAGGGCTGTTGGGAACTTGGCTTTATATCCACTTTGCTTCAGGGAGATTTCCCTTGCTGTCTTGGCAAACAGCACTTTTTGCTTCAGGGGTCGGTATTTATTTTCTGCTATTAAATCGCGTAAGCCGCGGGGCAGGATTTCAGCAAAATCTAACCCGCAATACCTCCTCTATCTTAGCGCTGCTGTCCTTGATCAGTCAAAACAGTCAAACAGCGACGGCCTTCGCATTTCTTGATGAAGGAAGTTACGGAGAACGCGGGTTGGAAGTGTTACGTGATTCAGTAAGGCCGAATGCGAAGATTTATTATTTAGATTCTATTGGTGCCGATGCTCCGATTCGAGCTATCGGCAAGCAATTCAATGAAGGGCAACTGCAGCAGTTGGCGATCGAACACAGTAGTGAAGCAATAGGCAGTATTAACTATTTATTTTGTGCAGAAAAGCAGCAGGATCAGACGTATGTGCTGCCTAGAAAACAATTAAAGCAAAAAGAGCTGAATCTGAGGAATATGCAAAAAGTTCTTGCGTTATTTGGTTAGGAAGCTAAAAAGGAGGAATAACATTTGTTAGGAATCGTATTGGCAACTCACGGACAGCTGAGTACTGGTTTTAAAGATGCTGCAGAGGTGATCATGGGCAGTGTCGAAAATATTGCGGTCGTTAATTTGAACCACGGAGAGGATATTCAACTTCTGGGAAACAAAATCCATGAAGCGATTCATGAAACAGATCAAGGGGACGGTGTCTTGGTGTTTGCTGATCTATTGAGTGCGAGTCCCTACAATCAGTCGGTTGTAACGATCAATCAATTAGAAGAACCACTTCAGGAAAAGACGTATGTGATCGGCGGAGTGAATCTACCGATGGTATTAGAAGCAATCAATCATCAATTTTTGGCGACACCGATTGAACAGGCGGTGGCAGCAGTGATCCAGCAAGGAGAAAACAGTGTAGCGCTTTGGCACAATTCTTCAGCAGATGATAGTAGCGAAGAAACTGATGAGGACGATGATTTTTAAAAACGAAAGGATGACAGCAAATGCAATGGGGGTTTCGATGGTACGGGGAAGGGGATACGATCCCGTTAACGAATATTCGACAAATTCCAGGAATGCACGGCATTGTAGGAACACTTCTGAATAAAATGCCCGGAGATGTATGGGAGGTTTCCGAAATCAACGCACTAAAAGCATCAATTGAAAAAGAGCATCTTTCGCTATTAGGGATTGAGAGTGTCGCGATCCACGATGCGATCAAAGCTGGAACAGAGGAACGGGATCACTACATCGATCAATATATTCAAACGATTCGGAATTTAGCAGCTTGTGATGTACATATGATCTGCTATAGCTTCAAACCGATCTTCGGCTGGGCAAAAACAAATCTATTTTATCAAAACGAGGATGGCAGCTTCTCTTTGCTCTATGATCAAGCCGTTGTGGATGATATGGAACCTAGTGAGATGTATACGCTGATCCATAGCCAATCAAAAGGCTTTAAATTACCAGGTTGGGAAGAAGAACGACTGAAAAAGTTCCAGCGTTTGATGGCAACTTATGAAGGGGTCACTCAAGAGATCCTCTTTGATAACTTAAGCTATTTCTTAAAGCGGATCATTCCTGTGTGTGAAGAAGTAGATGTGAAAATGGCGATCCATCCGGACGATCCACCTTGGGAAATTTTTGGTTTGCCACGGATCACCAAAAATTTAGAGGACTTGAAAAAAATCATGGCCATCGTGGATTCGCCTTATAATGGGGTGACGTTGTGCACCGGTTCGTTAGGTGCCGATCCAGAAAACGACATGGTGGAGATCGTTCATGGCTTAAAAGGCCGCATCAACTTTGTTCATTTTCGCAATGTGTTGTTTATGGGGGAACGCAAATTTAAAGAATCTGCCCATCTTTCCACTGAAGGATCGTTAGATATGTATGCCATTATGAAAGCCTTGGTTGAGGTCGGTTTTGATGGTGTCATCCGTCCTGATCACGGGCGGACGATCTGGGGGGAAGTGGCGATGCCAGGCTATGGTCTGTATGATCGCGCGATTGGTATCAGTTATCTTCAAGGGCTTCATGAAGCCGTCTTGAAAGAACAAATGCAATCGAGGGGAACGAAGGGAGGAGAGAGCGTATGACACTCTATGAACAATTGGCAAAAACAAGGGTGTTGCCTCTTTACACTGCAACAGACCTTACCTATTTGCCAGTAGTAGAATCACTGCTGATTGAGCATGAACTGTATTTTATTGAAGTGACCTTCCGCAGTGACCTTGCTTTAGAAGCGATTGAAAAACTCTCTCAATCGGGCAAATTGATCGTAGGCGCAGGCACGGTCCGCACCTTAGAACAAGCGAAAGCAGCGGTTGAGAAAGGGGCGCGCTTTATTGTTTCCCCTGCTCTTGTACCTGATGTGGTGGAATTTTGTCTTGCCGAAAACATTCCAGTGTTTCCAGGGACAGCTACGCCAAATGACATTCAACGGGCAATGGATTATGGCTTATCAGTTGTGAAATTTTTCCCTGCGGATATCTACGGGGGCTTGCCGGCAATCAAAGCCCTCAGTGGTCCGTTTTATGATATTCGATTTGTCCCAACTGGCGGAATCAACCTCGAAAATATGCAAGACTATTTATCTGATCCGCAAGTGCTAGCAGTTGGCGGCTCCTTCATTCTTTCAGAATCACTAGTAAAAGAAGGTCGGGAAAAGGCTGACAGCCATTTGGCGCATGTAAAATCATTGCTAAGTTGAGCAGTCAGCTGTAAATAAACAAGGTGAAGCAATGGGTTCCAGAGGATTTTGGTACCATTGCTTTTTTATTCGCAGAAAAGTAAAGGAGGCTATAGGATGAAAAAGATAAAACTGGTGATTTTTGATATGGACGGTTTGATGTTTGAAACAGGTCGTCTAGCTTACCGCGCTTATTTAAGAGCCGCGGAGGAATATGATTTTGAAGTTTGCCAAGAAGTTTATTATTACCTGACTGGCAGAACGGAAGCAGATATTCGTAAAGGGATGCAGGAACTTTATGGCAGTACGGTACCAACGGATCGATGGCGAGAAGCGATGAATCTTCAGAAAGAAGTGATTTTAGCTGAAGAAAAACGGGTATTCAAAAAGCCCGGCCTTCTTGAACTGTTGGAAGCATTAAAAAAACAGGATTGCTTGATGGCCGTGGCATCCTCTTCATCGAAAGAAAAAATCAAGGCGTACTTTGAAATGGAACAGATGCCAGATTGGTTTGATACAGTGGTTTCTGGGGATCAAGTGCGAAAGGGCAAACCTGATCCAGAAATCTTTCTAACAGCTTGCCAACAATTAAGCGTAAAGCCTGAAGAAGCCTTGGTATTAGAAGATTCTCTAGCTGGCATAAAAGCCGCAAAACAAGCCGAAATCCCAGCTTTTCTGATTGCGGATGATTTGAGTGCTTTGCCAGTCAAGAAAAATGGGAAGTATCCTTTGCTTAAACAGCCAAAACTTGAGCAAGAAGTAGCTGCACAGGTGAAAACTTTTTCTGATCTGACGGAAGTTAAAGACTGGCTAGTCGTGAATCATTTTTCTTGGGATTGATCAAATCGTACGGATTTTCCTGCATAGCATCTCGCAAAAACAGGTAGTCAGCGATCAATAAGTTTTTGGATGACTTTTTTCTATTGAAGTATAGAATTGGTATTATAACTGTCGCAGGATTCAAAGAATAGCGAAAGTTCTTTACTGTGAAAAGAGAAAACGCTGGACTGCTCCTTCAGTCCAGCGTTTATTTAGCGTATCAGTTGCTACAAATCAAGTGCCGCAAAGCGCAAATCGTTGATATTCAAGAAATGTTTCGCCACTAAAACGTTGCCGCCAAACAGCGGGGCCTGATCGCCTAATCGACTGTTTTTGATCTTCGTGTTTTTGGTGAACTGGCTGGTCAATTTTTGTTGCAGCGCCAGTAATAAATCAGGAATTTTGCGATAGACCGAGCTGTTGATATAGACTTCTTCGGGATCAGAAAAAGTGATGACATTGTTTAGCCCAATACTAAGAAACTCAACATTTTGTTGCGCCAATTCGACTGCTGACTTTTCTCCGACATGGTAGGCTTGTGCAAAGGTATCCGAATTAACGAACGCAGTTTTTGTATAGTGACTGTAGGTGTCAAACAAGACTTTGTTCGAGGCATATTGCTCTAAGCAGCCTCGATTGCCGCAAGGACACAAGTTGCCGTGAGGAAAGAGCGTAGAATGGCCAACTTCCCCCGCCATGCCGTGAGTACCGGTTTGTAGCTGCCCATCAACGATGATTCCGACACCGATCCCACTATGGACGCTGACGCTCAGTAAATTCGTGGAATCAGAAGAAAAACAGTACTCGCCTAAAGCCGTCAGATTGGCTTCGTTCTCTATATAGACCGCCGTATTGTATTTTTGGCTCAAAGGGGCGATCAAATCAAAGTGTTCCAAGTCGTAGTAGGGGGCAAAGGTGATCGTCTGATTGTGAACGATGCCGTGGATCGCCAAACAGATTCCTACTAATCCATGAGTGGTTTGCGGCATTTGCGGCCAAAATTCTTTCATCATAGAATCGATCGTCGCCAGTACATTTTCTTTGGTGATCAATTCATGGGAATGATCGGCGGAGGCGATCATCTCGCCATTGATATAAGAGAGCATTCCACGAACATAGTTATAGCCGATGTCAAAGGTAACAGCTAAGCTACTGCGGTGGTTGAATTGCAATTGAATCGGTTTGCGACCACCGATCGAAGTGGAATCCCCAATGCCGACTTCGCGCACGAAGTCCGTGTCGATCAGTTTTTTGGTTATTTGAGAAACAGACGCTTTATTGAGATGGGTCAAATTTGACACTTCCGCTCGTGACACATTTTCATTGTCAATGATCGTCTTCAATACAGCCGCTTCATTTTGTTCGCGTATGCCCATTTTATTGATAATCATGTATTCTCCTCTTCGTAGATGTGATTAGTGTTAGTTTACCGTGCAAATTAATATTGTGCAAGCTGAAGAATAAAGAAAAGACGCAGAATGTAGGAGCAGCAGTTTGAGAAGGAAAAACCATGAAAGATTCGTTGAAAGCGCTTGACAGGAATGCGAGAATCGTTTACTATCCAATTAGTTAGTTTTGAATGCTAATTAACCGATTAAGGGTCAATGGTTAACTGCTTCAAACAGAGGAAGGAGAGAAGAGATGGCTTATTTTTTGGGGTTGGATCTAGGAACAAGTGCGTTAAAAGGCTTAGTTTTTGATCAAACCGGGGAACTCCAAGGAACAGCAAGTGCTGACTATCCATTGTCATCCCCTAGACCGGGGTTCAGTGAGCAAGAGCCGGTGCATTGGCAAGAGGCGGCAGATAAGGTGATCAAAACCTTGATCCAGCAGCTTCCAACGCTGCAAAAGGAATTGATCGGCGTCAGCTTTTCTGGGCAAATGCATAGTCTTGTTTTATTGGATGAAGAAAACCGAGTCATTCGTCCGGCAATATTATGGAATGACGTTCGAACCACCAAACAATGCCAAGCGATCATGGCATCCTTTGGAGAGGAAATAAAAGCAATCACCAAGAATGTTGCTTTGGAAGGGTTCACCTTACCAAAAATTTTATGGGTCCAAGAACACGAGCCTGAACATTGGCAACAAGTTCGTCACATGATGCTGCCAAAAGACTACTTGGCTTTTTGGCTGACTGGGAACTATTCGATGGATTATTCCGATGCAGCGGGTACGTTACTGCTGGATATCGAAAAGAAGTGCTGGTCTGAAGCCATTCTAGAAAAATTCGCAATCGCATCGGATTTACTGCCGCCGCTTTTTGAATCAGCAGCGCCTGTGGGGCAAATGCGAAAAGAGCTGCAAGAAGCCTTTGGGTTTGAACAAGAGGTGACGATCTATGCAGGTGGCGCAGACAATGCCTGTGCTGCATTAGGTTCAGGGATCATCGCCGAAGGTGTCGGCATGGTGTCGATTGGCACGAGTGGTGTGTTCTTATCCTTTGAAGAAGCGCAAGAGGTTGATTATCAAGGAGATCTACACCTTTTCCGTCATGCGATCAAAGACAAGTTGTATTCAATGGGGGTCACGTTAGCCGCTGGAAATTCCTTAAGCTGGTATCGTGATACGTTTGCCCCCAACCAATCGTTTCAGGAATTGCTTTCAGCGATCAGTGAGGTAAACCCAGGGGCAGAAGGCCTGCTGTTTACGCCTTATATCGTGGGCGAACGCACACCGCATACCGACAGCCAAATCAGGGGTAGTTTTATCGGCATCGACACACGGCATCGCGAAAAGCATTTCAGTCGTGCCGTCTTAGAAGGGATCACCTTCTCTTTGAAAGATTCCCAAATGATCATGGAAGAACGGGCACAGCGGAAATTCACCCAGATCGTTTCTGTGGGGGGCGGTGCGAAAAATGCCGAATGGCTGCAAATGCAAGCCGATATTTTTAATGCAGAAATGCTGACTTTGTCTACTGAGCAAGGTCCAGGTATGGGCGCAGCAATGCTGGCAGCAATCGGCAGTGGCATTTATCCAGATGCAGCTGCCTGTGTTAACGCCTTTGTCAAATACGGCAAGGCCATTGCACCGATTCCTGAAAATGTCGCCAAATACCAAGAAATCTATGCGATCTACCGCACCGTCTACCAACAAACCGCACCTGTCTGCCATGCATTGGCGCAAATCGAGTAGCGTAATGGCAGCAGGCAATCTACTTGATCAAAGCGAGGAATCGTTTTTGGTTCTAAATGATTGGAAACAAGTAAGTTAGTTTATTACACTAAAAAACATAAAATGGAGGCAACAACAATGACTTATTTCCCAGAGATCGAAAAAATCCGCTACGAAGGTCCTAAAACAGACAATATGTTTGCATTTCGCCACTACGATGCCGAAGAAGTTGTTTTAGGCAAGAAAATGAAAGATCATCTACGTTTTGCAATCGCCTATTGGCATACGATGACGCAAGACGGTTCTGATCCTTTTGGCGCACCTGTCAACAAACGGACGTGGATTGGTGACACCGAAATGGAAACGGCGAAAAATCGAGTAGAAGCCTTCTTCGAGATTTGCGAAAAATTAGGGGCAGAGTTCTTCTGTTTCCATGATGTAGACGTGGCACCTGCAGGAGAAACGTTAGAAGAATTTTTCCAAAACTTAGACGAAATCACCGATTTGATCAAAGAAAAAATGGAACAAACGGGGATCAAACTATTATGGAATACAGCAAATATGTTCTCACATCCTCGTTTCAATAACGGCGCTGCTTCCACCAATAATGCGGAAGTTTATGCGTATGCGGCAGCCCAAGTCAAAAAAGGCTTAGACATCTCGAAAAAATTAGGCGGCGAAAACTATGTCTTCTGGGGTGGCCGTGAAGGCTATGAAACCTTGTTGAATACAGACATGAAATTTGAACAAGACAACATCGCCCGTCTATTCAAAATGGCGATCGCTTATGGCGAAAAAATCGGTCATAAACCTCAGTTCTTATTAGAGCCGAAACCAAAAGAACCATCAAAACATCAATATGATTTTGATGCAGCGACAACGATGGCCTTCATTCAGCACTACGGCTTAGAAGGAGATTTTAAATTAAACCTAGAAGCCAATCATGCAACATTAGCTGGTCATACCTTTGAACATGAAATCGCTGTTGCCCGCAGCTATAACGCATTAGGCTCACTGGATGCCAACCAAGGAGATATGCTGTTAGGATGGGATACGGATGAATTCCCAACCAACGTCTTTGACTCGACACTTGCTTTATACGAAGTCTTAGAAAACGGCGGCATCGCACCGGGAGGAATCAATTTCGATTCTAAAGTCCGTCGTTCGTCATTTGAAATGGAAGATCTGTTGTTAGCCCACATCGCTGGTATGGATACGTATGCCAGAGCGTTGAAAGCAGCAGCGAAACTAAAAGAAGACCGCTTCTTAGACGAGTTGAAGGAAAAACGGTATGCTTCTTTCCAAGAAGGCATCGGAGCGAAGATCGTTGCTGATGAGGAAAACTTAGAAACACTGACAGATTACGCATTGGCTCATGATCAAATCGAATTAGAATCCAGCCACATTGAATATGTGAAATCTCGTTTGAATGATTACCTGTTTTAATAAGAAACGACTGTCGTTCTGAGGAGCGGCAGTTTTTTCACCTAAAAAATATCTTTTGGCAATTGTTACGAATCAACCAAATTATGATACGATAAAATGTAACCGATTTATTTCGGTTTAGGAAATGAAGGAGGCAACTTGATGTTTCACACAAACTTAGATCCTTTCCCAGAAAACTTCTTATGGGGGGCAGCTTCGGCGGCCTATCAAATTGAAGGAGCATGGGCAGAAGACGGCAAAGGTCCGTCGATTTGGGACACCTATGCCCAAATTCCTGGCAATACTTTTGAGGAAACCAACGGCAAAGTGGCGATCGATCATTACCATCGGTACAAAGAAGATGTTGCTTTGATGAAGCAAATGGGCTTGAAAGCCTATCGCTTCAGCGTGGCGTGGTCGCGAATCTTGCCTGATGGCGAAGGCGCGATCAATGAAGCGGGTGTGGCGTTTTACGAAAAGCTGGTGGACGAATTGCTTCGGCAAGGAGTAGAGCCGATTTTGACGCTGTATCATTGGGACCTTCCCCAGGCTTTGCAAGACAAATATCAAGGATGGGAAGGCCGAGAAACAGCAGAAGCATTTGAACGGTATTGCCGGATCCTTTTTGAACGCCTAGGAAAGAAAGTCACCTATTGGGTCACCATGAATGAACAAAATGTCTTCACTTCTCTTGGGTACCGTTGGGCGGCACATCCGCCGGGCTTGAAGGACTTAAAACGGATGTATGCAGCCAATCATATCATCAACCTTGCCAATGCTAAGGCGATCAATTTGTTCCATGAGCTGGTTCCTCAGGGCAAGATCGGTCCAAGTTTTGGCTATGGACCGATGTATCCGTTTAGCTGTGACCCAGAAGATGTGCTAGCAGCAGAAAATGGCGAAGCCTTCAACAACGCATGGTTTTTAGATGTCTATTGCAAAGGCGAATACCCGAAATTTGTGTACAAGCAATTAGCCAAAGTTGGCTTGGCTCCTGAAGTCACTCCAGAAGATCAAGCACTATTAAAACAGGCAAAACCTGATTTCTTAGGAATCAATTACTATCACGGTGGGACGGCCCAGCAAAACAATTTGCAAAAGCAGTCAGCTGAAAAGAAAGAATTTTCTAAAGTCGATCCGTATTTGATGCAAGCGGCAGCTGGTGAGTTCTCACCCGAAGAAACCATGTTTGCGACAGCAGAAAATCCTCACTTGAAAAAAACAGATTGGGGCTGGGAGATCGATCCCGTTGGTTTCCGTGTAGCCTTGCGGCGCATCCAAGCCAATTATGACTTGCCGATTTTTATTACTGAAAATGGGTTAGGCGCTATCGATCAATTGACAGAAGACAAACAGATCCATGACCCATATCGCATCACCTATTTGCAGGAACATCTGGTGGAACTGCAAAAGGCCATCACGGATGGGGTTGAGCTGATCGGCTATTGTGCTTGGTCCTTTACAGATCTACTGAGTTGGTTGAATGGATACAAAAAACGCTATGGGTTTGTTTATGTTGATCGCGACAATCAAAGCGAACGTCAGTTGGCGCGCATCCCGAAAGATAGTTTTTATTGGTATCAAGAGGTGATTCGCACCAACGGGGCAAGTTTGACAAGTGAAACATGATGTAACGAAGGAGTAGCTGAAAATGGAGGTTGGAAAATGCGTAAAGTGTTGATCGTTGACGATGAAGCATCGATCCGAAATGGGCTACCTCTGATCATCGATTGGGAACGTCTGGGGTATCAAATCGTCGGGTCGGCGGAAAACGGCGAAGCTGGCTTGGCAATGATCCGCGAATTGAAGCCAGATGTTGTGATCGCTGATATCCGTATGCCGGGAAAAAATGGTCTTGAGATGGTGCAAGCAGCATCGGAGGAAGGGCTTTTGTTTTTTGCCATTATTTTATCCGGCTACTCAGATTTTGACTATGCCAAGCAAGCTTTGCAACTGGGCGCTGTGACCTATTTGCTGAAACCAGTTGACGAAGAAGAGCTGATCGGTATTTTGACGAAAATCGATCAAAAAGCCAAGACCGATCAGCAGAAAAATCAGAAGAGTCAGTTGATGGAGAAATTGTTTGGCGGGGATCAAACGGGAATCAAAGACGCACAAGCCATCAAGCTATTGCGTCTTTCCGAGGAGGCAGATGCCCAAAAGCTGGTTGAGAAATTGCAGGAGCAAGTGGCGCAAGTCGTCACCTTGATCCATCGGCATCATCGGTATTTGGTTCTGTTGAACGAGGAACGCTTTCCTGACGAGGCGATCGATGCGTGGTGCCGTAAAAAAATGGCTCACCATGAAATCTTGATCTCCCGCTGGTTTGCGGCGCAAGATAACTTGAAGCCATTGATGATCGATATCCAGACATTAAGTAAATTGATTTTCTTATTTCCCAATCAAGTCATTTCTCACCATGTTTTGGATACGACGCAAGAAGCAGAAGAACGAAGCGATTTGCGTGAAGAATTAGTTAAGGCGATTTTGGCAAACAATCCGTTAGAACAGCCGTTATCCCGCTATTATCAAACCTTTTATCATTCATTGGCATTGGAAGAAGAGATCAAATGGCAAATCAATGGTGACATCGAATGGCTGCAGCATCAAATCAGTGAAAAAGTAGCCTTAGCAATCGAATGGTCGACAGACGAAGTACATCAGCAGATTTTTCTCGCCCAGACGTTTCCAATGCTGCAAGAGGTGATCACCGCAAAACTAGCTGACTTGCAAGCAACAGTCGCCAGCAGTTTGAACCAAATCGATATCATTGCAGAATTGATCCAATACACGAAAAAGCATTATCAAGAAGATTTGACCTTGAAAAAAATCGGGGAACGTTTCAATTACAATAGTGCCTATCTAGGCAAGAAGTTTCGCAAAGAAACTGGGAAAAATTATTTGGCGTTCTTGGATGAAGTACGAATGGAAAAAGCGGTGGAAATCTTACGTCATTCCAATCTAATGGTCTACGAAGTTGCTGAATTGGTGGGCTACAGCAATGTTGATTATTTCTACAAAAAGTTCAAACAATACCATCAGGTTTCACCGAATGAGTTTCGGAAAACATAAGAAAATTCGCTGATACATGAGCAGCTATTTTTCAGGAAAACAGTCCATCGCATAGGCAATGAAAAGAGAAATTTGTGAAAAGAAAAAGCGGCATTACAGGTTCGCATGGCGGCAGCAAGAGACAACACGTCTTTTTTTGTCGCCATTTTTTGAATAATCTCGTCAGAAGCTCATACAAGAAAATGCTTTAAAAAAGCTATTGACGTCGTTTTCATTTTGAAGTATAGTAAGTGCATCGGATCGTTACTGATAATGCAGGCGTGACCACAGGTATGAGATTTTCTCCATTCGTTTGTTTTGGAAAAAGATCATAGCTAGTTGGTGACGTTATTTTTTTGTTTTATTTTAGGAGGTGTTGACCATGGAAATCGTCAAAGTATTTAATAATAATGCTTCATTAGTCCTGAACGACAATCACCAAGAAGAAGTTGTGATGGGGAGTGGCATCGGCTTTGGTTTGAAGCCAGGCGACACTGTCGATCAAAAGAAAATAGAAAAGCGATTCATCATTAACGACCAAAAAAGCATTGCAGATTTGGAACAGCTGCTTAAACGGATTGAATATCGTGATCTGCAACTGGCCAGCGATATTTTAAAATTGTTTGAGGAAGCGTTTCAATGCGAAAGCAATCCTGCACTGCTAGTGGCACTTGCAGACCATATCGGTTTTGCTCTGACGAGAGCAAGAGAAGGGATGAAAATTCAAACACCCCTAGAATGGGAATTAAAGCAGGTGTACCCGAAAGAATATGAAATTGGTCTTCAAGCGGTTGAGCTGATGCAAAAGCGAACACATCTGAATATTCCGCAAGATGAGGCTGCTTTTATTACGCTGCATTTCGTGAATTTTTTAGGCGATAACAACGGAATGGAAGAAACAATGCTGATTTCCAAAGTCATGAAAGATATTTTGACGATCATCAATTATCATTATGGCAAAGAATTCAGACAAGACTCTATTTATTTTTCCCGATTCATCACTCACATTCGCTACTTTGTTAAACGACAGATGAGCAATGAGCTACCAGCTCAACCAGCGTCTAGTTTATTAGATGTGATTCAACTGAAATATCCGTTGGATTATGAGTGTGCTATGAAAATCAAGCAATTTCTGGAAAATAGGTATCAGTGGGAAATCACTGAAGATGAAGTGTTGTATTTAACCTTACATTTAAATCGATTGGCATCTTAACGGATCGTTACTGGTAAAGCAGGCGTGACCTAGAGTGAGCACTCAAACGAGTCTTTTGTTTGAGGTGTCTTCTAGATCACGCTTTTTATTATACGCAAAAGGAGAATAACTATGAAATTTGAAAACGAAAGTGCCGCGATCATTCGCTTGATCGGTGGTGAAAAAAATATCGATAGCTTGGTTCATTGTGCAACGAGATTGCGTTTTGGCTTGAAGGATGACGCCAAGGCCAATAAAGGGGAACTTCAAAAACTACCCTATGTGATGTCCGTTGTACAAAGTGGAGGACAATATCAAGTCGTAATCGGCAGCAATGTATCAGATTACTATGCGACGATCTCAGCTATGGCTGGGTTATCAGATCAAGAAACAGGTTCTTCGAAAAAAACAGGTTTTAATTTGAACGCCGTATTTGAAATTATCTCAGGTGCTTTTTCTCCTTTAATTCCTGCTCTAGCAGGTTCGGGGATGCTAAAAGCACTGCTGACGGTTTTGACCCAATTTAATTGGTTATCAGCAGAATCTTCTACTTATATCATTTTGAGTGCCGCGAGTAATGCAATATTTTATTTTTTACCGATTTTCTTAGGGATCACGTTGTCGAAAAGATTAGGTGCCAACATGTACGTTGGCGGCGTGATTGGTGCAGCATTGTTGGAACCTCAGTTTACTGGGTTGATTGGCGTGGAAAATACAAATTTCTTAGGGATACCAGTTCAAGCCGTGGACTATGCCACAACCCTATTTCCGATTTTTGCGGCTATTTTCATTTATCAATTTGTAGATAAATTTTTGAAAAAGATTATTTATAAAGACATTCAATTGTTTGCCGTACCAATGCTTAGTTTGATGATCATGATTCCATTGACCGTTATCCTTTTTGGTCCATTCGGCACCTTTTTCGGGGATCTTTTATCAGGAAGTGTAATGTGGTTATTTGAAAAAAGCCGAATCCTTTCAGGTATCGTTTTAGGGGGCGGGATGACCTTCATGGTTATGTTTGGTTTGCACTGGGGCTTTACACCTGTAACGTTAGATAATCTGACAAGATTAGGTGGAGACCCCATTGAAGGAATGGCATTGGCCGCTGTTTTTGCTCAAATCGGGATTGCAGTTGGCTTCTTCTTACGAGCGAAAAAACATTCGAAAATGCGGGCTTTGGCAGGCCCAGTTGCATTGACTGGCTTCTTTGCCGGCGTGACAGAGCCCATCGTCTATGGGATTATTCTTCGTTACAAAAGACTTTTGCCGATCGTAGCTATTTCCGGTGGTTTAGGCGGAGCAGTGTTAGGCGCTTTTGGTGTGACGATGAATGCGTATGTTTTCCATAATATTTTTTCCTTACCTGTTTACAGTCCTTTGGTGGGTTATCTGATCGGAATCACCGTTTCATTGTTGTCAGGAGCTCTACTGGCTTATTTCTTCGGCGTGAAGGAAAGTGAACTAACAGAATTTGAAGCAGAGCCTGAATCAGAGGTAGAAAGTATCTTAACCAATGCAGCAACTCCGATTTATTCACCGGTAAAAGGACAAGTGATGCCTTTAGCAGAAGTGGAAGACGATGTCTTCGCCAGCGGAATCGCTGGACAAGGAATTGCGGTCATCCCCGATGAAGGAATCATTCGGGCACCTTTTGCAGGTACTGTTGTTGCTGTTTTCCCTTCTAAGCATGCGATTGGTATCAAATCTGATCAAGGGGTTGAATTATTGATCCATGTCGGATTGAATACCGTGAATCTAAATGGTGAGTTTTTTGATGTTAACGTCGAAAATGGTGCGACAATTGCACGAGGAGATCGTTTGTTGACCTTTGACCGGCAGGCGATTCTGGATAAAGGCTATCAATTATCGACACCCGTGATCGTTACAAATTGTGGACCAGATACAGTAATCGAGTACGAAACAACGGCCGGAACAATTGAAGCAGAAGGGATTCTGTTTACCGTAAACAACGAAGGATAGGAGTTTGAAAATGAAAGAAAACTTTTTATGGGGCGGTGCGATCTCCGCTCATCAAGTGGAAGGTGCTTGGCAAGAAGGCGGGAAAGGGATCAGTATTGCCGATGTGATGACAGCAGGAACGAAAGACCGGCCTCGGAAAATTACCAACACAATCTTGCCTGAGGAATATTACCCGAATCATGAAGGCATTGATTTTTACCATCGTTACCCGGAAGATATCAAACTTTTTGCGGAAATGGGTTTCAAAGCTTTGCGAATCAGTATCGCATGGACACGAATTTTTCCTTTAGGAGATGAACAACTACCGAACGAAGAAGGGCTGTATTTTTACGATCAGGTCTTTGACGAGATGCAAAAATATGGAATAGAACCTGTTGTGACGTTGTCTCATTTCGAGATGCCCTATCATTTAGTTGAAACCTATGGGGCTTGGCGCAACAGAAAGATGATCGGATTTTTTGAACGTTTTGCGCAAACTGTAATGGAACGCTACAAAGAAAAAGTGCGGTATTGGCTAACATTTAACGAGATCAACAATCAGCGGATCATCGATAATCCAATTTACAGTTTTACCAATTCTGGTGTGATCTTTGACGAGGATGAGGAGAAACTAGCAGGCATGTACCAAGCCGCTCACTATCAGTTTGTTGCTTCAGCTCGGGTCGTCACAGCTGCGAAAAAAATCAATCCTGAGTTTCAAATTGGCTGCTGTTTAGCTGCCACACCTAATTACCCGCTGACTTCTGATCCTCGTGATCAATTGTTAGCACAACAAGAAGATAATAATCAACTCTATTTCACAGATGTACATGTCCGTGGACACTACCCAAAAAGAATTCTCAATGAATGGCAGAAAAAAGGGTACACGATCGATGTGACAGAAGCCGATCTTGATGATTTGGCAAACGGCACCGTTGATTATATCGGTATTACTTATTATTTAAGCAATACAGTATCTACCCGCTCAGATGCAAACTATCTACATGATCCTTTGTTGGGCAGCAGTGTGCTAACAACGAATCCTTATGCAACGATGACGGAATGGGGCTGGACGATTGACCACATGGGATTGCGCTATATGCTGAATCTCTTGCAGGACCGTTATGAACTGCCGATTTTTATTGTGGAAAATGGCTTTGGTTTTAATGACCAAATGACAGAAACCGGCATTCATGATCCCGAACGGATTGACTATTTAGCTGAACACATCAAACAAATGATGCTTGCCATCGAGGAAGACGGCATTGATGTGATTGGGTATACAGCATGGGGCTGTATTGATCTCATCTCATTTACTACAGGTGAAATGCGAAAAAGATATGGGTTCATCTATGTAGACCGTGACAATGAAGGGAATGGTTCGCTTGATCGAATCAAGAAAGATTCTTTTGATTGGTATAAGGAAGTCATTGCTTCAAATGGAGCAATGCTTAAATAAAAAAGAAGTATCCTATTGCCTATCGGAGACAGAAAAAAGCTAATTTTTATAGTAAGAAAGTCTATTCTAAGAAGTAGGCTTTCTTTTTTTTCTTTTATATAATTTAAATGAAACTGTAAGCGCTTTTCGAACGGAGGAGGAGAAATGACAGATGTACGCCTGTGCTTTGATGTAGGGGGGACCTATATCAAATTCGGGGTTTTTACGGAGAAGAATCAATGGCTGGACCGAGGCAAAATCAAAACCCCGAGTAATACGCGGGATGAATTTTTTGCTGCCTTAGCTGCCAAAATAAAAGAAGTCGAGCAAGTGCATGTCATCGAAGGGATCGGGCTGAGTTTTCCTGGTTTCATTGATTCAGTCAATGGCCGAGCGATCATGGCGGGGGCGTTGGCTCCTTTACACGGCTGTGCTGTTGTACAAGAGCTGCAGCAGCGTTTAAACAAGTCCTATCCGATCTGGATCGAAAATGATGCGAAATGTGCTGCTTTAGCAGAACTTTCTACCGGCAATGCTGCTGACGTACAAGATTTTGTCATGATCACATTAGGCACCGGTATTGGTGGCGCGCTCGTTCATCAGCGCCAGTTGATTCACGGACATGGGTTTCGGGCAGGAGAATTCGGAATGATGATCACTGATTTTCAAGCATCTTCTTTTGCGACCCTCCATGATCTAGCTTCAACGAGAGGACTGATTGCTGCCTATCGGCGGGCAAAAGCGATTCCTGAATCAGAGGAGATTTTAGGCGAAACCATCATGCAACAGCGGTCGAGTGATCCTGAAACGCAGGAGATCCTGAAACAGTGGGCACGTTATGTCGCACTTGCGATTTACAACCTAGCTGTCACGATGAATCCCGAAAAAATACTGATCGGCGGCGGCATCAGCCAACACCCTGATCTATTAGCTATAATCAAACAAGCAATCAATGAGAACCCCCATTGGCCAGATTTCCAAGTGCCGATCGAGACTTGTCGTTACTATAATGATTCTGGTCTGTTAGGGGCGTTGACATTGATCCAACAAGGAGGAAAAAAATGAAATTTTCAGATGGCGGTTGGTTATTTCGTGAAGGATTTGATGTGAAATTTGCGGTGCATGTCTACGATGCCCGTAAAGAAGAAAACAAATTGGTTTTATATCTGCCTTATAGCTATGTCGGACATAAAGGGGCAACGCTGGATGGCGGATTGTTAACGATGGAAGTCACTACCCCTAGAAGCAATATCATTGGGATCACCCTCTATAACTATAAAGGGGTCCAAGCCAAAGCCCCCGATTTTGAATTGATGACAGAAGCGATCACTCCTGATATTTCAGAAGACGAGCAATCATATGTTTTTCGCTCGGGAGACTTGCAAGTCGTAATCACCAAAGAGGAAAATGTGACAGCTTCGTTTTATTACAAAGAACAGCTGATTACCCAAAGCAAGCCTCGCAGCAAAGCCTTAGTGATCGATCCGCAAGCAAATACCCATATCAGCGAACAGTTGACCCTGGATGTGGGAGAAACGATCTATGGTTTAGGGGAACGCTTTACAAATTTCGTGAAGAACGGCCAGAGTGTTGATATCTGGAATGCCGACGGGGGCACTGGTACAGAGCAAGCTTATAAAAATATTCCTTTTTATGTAAGTAATAAAGGGTATGGCGTCTTTGTCAATTCACCAGATCGGGTGCAATTCGAAGTGGGGAGTGAAAAAGTTTCGCGTGTTCAATTCAGCAATCCAGGACAATCGCTGCAGTACTTTGTGATTGCCGGCGATGAGTTAAAACAAGTGATTCAGCGCTACACTGATTTGACGGGGAAACCGTCGTTGCCGCCTGCGTGGTCCTTTGGTTTGTGGCTAAGTACCTCGTTCTTGACGGATTATGATGAACAAACCGTGACGTCTTTTGTAGACGGTATGGCAGAACGTGATATCCCTCTTGAGGTCTTTCATTTTGACTGCTTATGGATGAAAGAATACGAGTGGTGCAACTTCACATGGGATGAACGAACTTTCCCAGAACCTGAAAAAATGCTGCAGCGCTTGAAAGCCAAAGGATTGAAAATCTGTGTCTGGATCAATCCTTACATTGGGCAAAAATCACCCTTGTTTGATGAAGGGATGGCCAATGGCTACTTTTTGAAACGCGCCAATGGAGATGTCTGGCAATGGGACAAATGGCAAGCCGGTTTGGCGGTCGTCGACTTCACCAACCCTGAAGCGATCGCTTGGTACAACAGCAAGCTGCGTGCCTTATTAGACATGGGGGTGGATTGCTTCAAAACGGATTTTGGTGAACGGATTCCCACCGATGCGGTGTACTATGATGGCTCTGATCCAGAAAAAATGCACAATTATTACGCCTATCTATACAATAAGGTCGTCTTTGACTTGCTGAAAGAAGTCAAGGGAGCAGAAGAAGCCATCGTTTTTGCGCGGGCAGCTTCGGTTGGTTCACAACGCTTGCCTGTACACTGGGGCGGCGACAGTACCTCAGATTATCCATCGATGGCAGAGTCGCTGCGGGCAGGTCTGTCCTTTGGGTTAGGCGGCTTTGGGTATTGGAGCCACGATATCTCAGGGTTTGAAGCTGGCTCAACTCCAGACCTCTACAAGCGCTGGACACAATTTGGTCTGCTGTCTTCCCATAGCCGTTACCATGGCAGCTGGGAATACAAAGTGCCATGGGTCTATGACGACGAAGCCGTGGCGGTAGCTAAAGCCTTTACCAAGTTAAAACTGTCCTTGATGCCTTACTTGCAAGCCCAATCGGTGCTAACCGCTCAAACGGGGATTCCGATGATGCGGGCAATGGTCTTAGAGTTTCCTGAAGACGAGATAACCCATCATTTGGATCGCCAATACATGCTGGGGGAACACCTTTTAGTGGCGCCCATTTTTAATGATCAAGGAACAGTCTCCTTTTACGTACCGAAAACGAAGGGGCATTGGATCGACTATTTATCTGGCAAAGCATACGAGGGCGGACGCTGGTACCAAGAAACCTATGACTATTTCCACTTGCCACTGTTAGTCCGACCAAATCAAGTCATTATCGAAGGCCATGAACAAACCAAAGCAGTCTATGACTATGCCCAACATCCAACGATCCATCTTTTTGATCCGCAAGACAAGACCGCTGCCGCTATCTATGATCACCATGGTGAGTGGATTGGTGAGGTGGCTGTCGAAAGAGTCGATCAAGAACTGATCGTCAAGCTGACTGGCATCCAGCAAGCATTCTTGCAGATACACACGACTGCTGGAAAAACGAGCCATGAGCTGACGGCTGACCAAACCACGATAAAGGAGTTCTAGATGCCCATGCGAACCATCACGAATCCAATTTTACCTGGATTTCATCCAGATCCCAGTATTTGCCGTGTCGGTGAAGACTTTTATCTGGTGACGAGTACCTTTGAATATTTTCCTGGATTACCAATCTATCACAGTAAAAACTTGGCAGACTGGCAGCTGATTGGCCATGGACTTTCGCGACCTGAGCAGTTGCAGCTACCGACGAAAAACCCCAATGCTTTTGGTCTGTATGCCCCAACCTTGGGTTTCATCAAGGACCGCTTTTACCTCGTTTGCACCAATGTTGGCGCAAACGAAGGAGGAGAAGGCAATTTTCTGATTTGGACGGATGACATCGCTGGTGAATGGTCTGACCCGATTTGGCTGGACACCCCTGGGATCGACCCAACAATTTTCGCAGATGACGATGGACAGACCTATTACTTAGGCACCCATAAGGAGATCTATCTGCGGACGATCGATTTGGCTTCTGGAGATCTAGGCCCGCGGCAAAACATTTGGACGGGCAGCGGAGCGGCTGATCCAGAAGG
Organism: Enterococcus sp. AZ079; assembly: GCF_050547255.1. Lineage (NCBI taxonomy): Bacteria > Bacillati > Bacillota > Bacilli > Lactobacillales > Enterococcaceae > Enterococcus > Enterococcus sp. AZ079. The sequence continues at coordinate 527,453 of NZ_CP172955.1, forward strand.
CCCCCACTTGTATAAAAAAGACGGTTATTACTACCTGTTGATCTCCGAAGGCGGAACGTCCTATGGGCATATGCTGACCATGGCCCGCAGCCGTTCCTTGACGGGACCCTATGAAGCATGCCCCAACAATCCAGTGATGACCAATCGCAGTACGAATCTGCCGCTGCAAGCCGCAGGGCATGCGGATCTCGTGCAAGATACTAAAGGCAACTGGTGGGCAGTCTGTCTAGCAGTACGCCCCATCAGCTATCCTTTGAGGCATTTGTTAGGGCGGGAAACATGCCTGCTGCCAGTAGACTGGTCAAACCCATGGCCGGAGTTTGGCGAAGAAGGTCATTTACCAGAAAGCATTCAGGTAGACACAGCGGCGGCACCAAAGGAAACACAAAAGAAGAGCAGCAAGCCTGATTACGTGACTTTATTCGAATGGGACCCGACGTTGATTGAAGAAGAGCCGCATGGCTTCTTGCTGCATCCTAATCAGACGGGTCTGTCTGATCAAGGCAAACTTGCGGCTGTGTTCCAACGGCAAACCGCCTTTGATCAACAATTTCAAGCAACCTTTGATTGTCGGCAACTAACGGATGGACAAGCGGGATTGACGGTTTTCTTAAATGCCACCCATCACTATGAGGGCTACTTGGAAAAAACGGCGTCCAGTCAGCAGCTAGTTTTCCGCCGACAAATCGGTTCCCTATGGAAAGTGGAAAAGAAACTGACTTATGCAGCAGATACAGTCACCTTGCAGCTGAGCGCCGATAAAGAAACTTATCGTTTTTCTGTTGTTGATGAGCAAGGACAAGCACAGCCTTTAGGTAGGGGAGAAACAAAATATCTGACTACTGAAGTTGGTGGTGTCTTTACTGGGATCATGGTAGGCTGCTATGCCAGCGCCTCTTCATCCCAACAAACCGTTCATGTGCGGGATTTCTAATCAATCAAAAGCCCCCCTTCGATTCCTGTTTCAGAAATCGAAGGGGGGCTTTGCTGTTTTAGTGAGGAGAAGATGAATCTTGGCTTAGATCGTGGATCCGCAAGGTGACTTGTGTGCCGCTGCCCAACACACTCTCGATCGTCAAGCCGTATTCAGGTCCATAAAACATTTTGACCCGATGATTGACGTTGGCTAGCCCAATGTTCTTTTTGGCATGGGTGGAGGGCGTCTTGATTTTTTGCTGCAAGTGTTCGAGTTTTTCTGGCGGTATCCCGCTGCCGTTGTCTTGTACCACGATCACCAGATCATGGCCGTCTTTGGTGATCGTCAAACGGACAAACCCTGGATAGGTGATGCCTTCCAAACCATGGGAGATGGCATTTTCCACCAATGGTTGAATCAGGAGGGGCAATATTTGGACTTCTTTTTGGTCGATCTCATTGGAGACTGAATAGGAAAAGTTGACTCGATCGCCAAAGCGCATCCGCTGGATCTTGACATACACGTGAACCGCATCTAAGGACTCTTCTAAACTCGTTCGCTTGGTTCCGTGGGCTTCTAGCGTATAGCGCATCGATTTTGCCAGTAACTTGATGGCATAAACGACGTCAGAATTGCCAGAAGTCAGCGCCATCATACGAATCGTTTCTAATGTATTGAACAAGAAGTGGGGGTTGATCTGCCCCGCTAAGATATTAAATTCCATTTGCTGCTGCTGAGTCAACAGCTCTTGCTGTGCCAAACGTGAACGGTAGATCTCTTCTTCTTTTTTCTTGATTCGTTGAATGATCTTGTGGAAATCAAGAGAGATCTGTGAAATCTCGTCTTCGCCGCTGATATTTTGAAAGAAATCATAATCCTCGATCGAGGCAAAGTAGACCGCCTGCTGCAGTTGAGAGATTCGTTTAGTAAAGAATCGAGCAAAGAGAAAGACGATGATGAAAGTAGTGATCAAAATCACCAAAACGATCGTGCTCCACCGGATCAGATTGGTGCGTAGATTGCTGTAGGCATTGGTATCCGCACTATAAATCGTGATGATGTCTTCTTTGTTACTCATGGGTAAGGTGCTTTTGGTGAGCATCACCTTGGTACCATCATTTTTTAAAAAGGCAGCACTCGATTGCGGCTCAGAAAGAGCTGTCAGCTGTCCCGGTTCCCCAACTTGATTGATTTTGTCGCTATAAAAGATGACATCATCATTTAACTGTAATTCCAATTCATAGGATGAATTACGAAGTCGGTTGCTGAGATAATTGTAATCGACTTGGATCTCCAAAACGGCTGTTTCTTTTGATAAAGGCAAAGGTAACGTTTTATAAAGACTCAAACGATTTGCTTTGTAATCCTCTGGCATCGTCATCAAAAAAGCATCGGGTTGCTTGAGCGCTCGTTGGTACCAGGCGGTCGCTTGAATCGTGTCATCTGCCTGTTGAAAATATTTATAGTTCGGAATGGTTTGATTCGTCGTATAGATAGTTAATTTCGCAATCGAGGTTTGAAGATTTCTGATCTCATCTAGCTGATCATAGCTATTGATGTCCACAATCGCTTCTTGATCGTCAAGGTAATTGGCAGTTAAAAGTTGACGTAGATGGGTATCGTTTGATAAGGAACTCGCCGTGTTGGTCAGCGTGTTTGTTGTATCAAAAAGAACAGATTTGACACGCTGAGCATTCAACTCTGCCAAGTGTTGGTAATTGCCTGTCAGCTGTTTGGTTGAATCGTAGACCAATAAGAGACCTATAGTCACTGTGGATAAAAAAACAACAGGTAGATAAAGAATGAACAATTGTCGCCGAATGGAAAACTGACTCAGACGACGAAAAAGTGAGAGATGACTGATTCTTTTCATGCTTGTTGATTACGAAAGATAGAAAGCAACAGGAACGAACTACAATAAATAACAAAAGAAAAGCCGAAAATCAACAAGAGAAATTTAAACAACGGAAATAAAACAACAAAACAAAACGCAGCGATAGGAATAAGTGCGAGAGCTAACGAACGGACAGGGTCCGCGATCGGTAACAGAAACGCATTTTTTAGTGTTTGCCTAAAACTGTTTTCATAACGTCCAATTAAGGCAAGGCAATAGACTAACACAATAAACAGATAAATAGCTGTAACAATTAGAACGAAAGCAAAAATACTGGCAAGAATGGTTTTTGAGGAAAACCAAAACAAGCTACTATACAGTAGTGCTACCATGGGGAGCCCAAGAAGGAGAAAACTACCGGTGGCTTTCATAAAGTTTGCTCGTAGCGCTCGCACATAGCCTACGATCAATTCACCACGCTCCTCATCCGCATAACGAATCGTCACTTCATAAAGGGCAGCTGTCGCAGCACCAATCGTAATAATTGGCAAACAGCTAATGATATATAGTAAATTTAACAATGTAAATTGTGAAAAAACGGTGGTTATTTTGTACAGTTGACCATCAGGATTGTACTTCATTTTTATCCCTCCAAAATTGATATATTCCTATAGTACTCGCAAAAAACAAATTTTGAAAGCCTTACCATTCGAGCGGTTTCTAGCGAAAACATTGATAGATCAACGTTCTTTATAAATAAAAGAAAAATGAAGTCTAAAATGTACGGATTGACCTCTATTTTTCACAGGTGGCAAATAAGCATTCAGGTGCTAGTATTAAAAATGTAAAAGCGGTTACAAAAAAAGGGGGAGGAAAATGGAAAGTAAACTAAGCAGTGTCCCAAGAAAAAATAAGCGGGTGACACGAGAAGGGAAGATTTTGTTTTTATGTATCGTTCCCTTTCTGATTCTCGTGTTTTTGTTCTCTTATTTTCCTTTGCACGGATGGATTTATTCACTTTATGATTACAAACCAGCATTAGGTTTAGCGCGCAGCGAGTTCGTAGGCTTCAAATGGTTTCGACTTCTTGTCTCTAGTCCAACACAAGTGGATCAGATCGTACAAGTAATGAAAAACACCTTTGCCATGAGTTTTTTAGGGATCGCCACTTCGATCCTACCAGTAGGCTTCGCCATTTTACTGAACGAAATCAAGTGCAAATGGTTTAAAAATTTGGTCCAAACGCTGACCACGCTGCCGAATTTTATCAGTTGGGTTTTGGTGTATACGATCGCCTTTAGCTTGTTTTCTTCAACAGGGCTGGTAAACACGCTGCTGCAAGAATGGGGCTTCGTTACCGATCCAGTCAAATTTTTGGATAGCGGCAATCATACGTGGCTGATGATGTGTCTTTGGAATATTTGGAAAGGCTTGGGCTGGGGTGCAATCATGTATCTTGCAGGCATTTCAGGAATTGACCCCGAATTGTATGAATCGGCACGAATCGATGGGGCGAATCGTTTCCACCTGATGCGTCATATCACACTACCTGCTTTGATGCCGACGTTCCTTGTGATGTTGATGCTGTCTATCGCCAACTTGCTGAATAACGGAATGGATCAGTACTTTGTCTTCCAAAATGCATTCAATCGAAATACGATCCAAGTCCTCGATTTGTATGTCTACAATTTAGGGATGGGCGGAAATAGTCTATCGCTAGCGACCGCGATCAGTATGCTAAAAAGTGTCATTTCTGTTGCCTTGTTAGCCATCGTCAATATTGCTTCGAAAAAAATTCGGGGGACATCCATTATTTAGAAGAGGAGGATATCAATGGAACTATCGATTAGTGAAAAGAAAAAGGCGAAAAAAGTACGCAAACGTGAAAACCTGACGTTTAGTATCCTCAACTATACCTTTTTCTTTCTGATTACGTTAATTTGCGCGTATCCCTTTTATTACTTGATCATTAATTCAATCAGTAATAATGAGTTGAGTGCGTTAGGCCAAATTCGCTTTTTTCCACAAGAGATCCATTTTGAAAACTATAGTCAAGTGTTACAGCTAAAAGGATTGCCTCTAGCCGCAACGGTTTCGGTGGCTAGAACGGTGATTGGTACCGCCGCGACTGTCTTAGCTTCAGCCTTCTTAGGCTTCATGTTTACCCAAGAAAAAATGTGGAAACGAAAATTTTGGTATCGCTTTGTCGTGATTACAATGTATTTCAATGCAGGGTTGATTCCATTATTCATCACGATGAAGACATTAGGTTTAACGAATAACTTTTGGGTCTATATTTTGCCTGCTGTCGTTCAGCCCTTTAATATCATCTTGGTGAAAACCTATATTGAGTCGATCCCCAAATCATTGCAAGAAGCAGCTGAAATGGATGGAGCTGGCATCATTCAAGTATTCTTTCGGGTAATTTTACCCAACTGTACGCCGATTTTAGCAACAGTAGCGATTTTCTCGGCAGTGGGTCAATGGAATTCCTTCCAGGATACATTGATTTACATTACGGATCAAAGTCTCTACTCCTTGCAATACCTTCTTTACACGTATATCAATCAAGCCAATTCGTTGGCACAAATGGTCAAAAATACCTCGGGATCACTTTCTAGCATCGCTTCAGCAGCAACAACGCAGACGCCGACGTCGATCCGCATGACCGTTTCAGTCATTGTTGTTTTACCAATCATGTTCATTTATCCGCTATTCCAGAAGTATTTTGTTAAAGGAATTATGTTGGGTGCGGTGAAAGGCTAATAAAAAGAAAGAGGGAAGAAAATGAAAAAAATGTCCAAATATGTAACAACAGGTTTGTTAGGCATGACATTGCTAGGTAGTTTAGCCGGCTGTGGAGGAGCGGCTGAATCTGAGACAGACGCTGCTTCCAGCGAAAGTGGCTACGATGAAACGATCACGATCGATGTCTATAATGGGCTAGCCAACTATATGGGGATGCAAGAAGGTTGGTTTGCCAAAATCGTGCGGGATAAATTCAATATGGAATTGAACATCATCGCACCAAACGTTGCTGGAAACGGTGATACCCTTTATCAAACGAGAACAGCAGCAGGCGATTTGGGTGATTTGATCATTGTTGATAATGGCCAACAATACAACGAATTGGTTGAAGCAGGTTTGTTGACCGATGCGAGCGAGTATTATGAAACTATGGAAAACGTTCAGCGCTTCGATGCGGCTGTTCAAAATCTAAACAAAGATGCCGATGGGCTGTATGGCTTTCCAACTTCTGTTTCTACCTTAAAAGCCACCGATCCTTCAGAAGGATTAGACCCTACATTTGGTGCTTACGTGCGTTGGGATCTTTATGGGGAGCAAGGATATCCAGAAATCGGTACATTGGAAGACCTGCTTCCTGTGATTCAAAAAATGCAAGAAGACAATCCAACAACAGATTCTGGCAAAAAAGTTTATGGGTTTTCTCTATTCAGCGATTGGGACGGCAACATGATGAATGCAGGCAAACAGCTTGTCACCTACTATGGGTACGATGAATCAGGATTTGTCTTGGCAAAAGCCGATGGATCTGATTATCAAAGCATTCTCGATAGTGACTCTGAATATATTCGTGCACTTAAGTTTTACTTCGAAGCCAATCAAATGGGCTTAGTTGACCCAGAATCAACGACGCAAAATTACGATACACTTTTTGCAAAATTTCAAGAAGGACAAGTGTTATTCTCATGGTGGCCTTGGTTAGGTCAAGCGGCCTTTAATACGACCACGAACTTGACTGAAGGAAAAGGCTTTATGTTGGCACCGATCCAAGACCAAAAAATCTTCTCTTATGGTGCGGAAGTATACGGGGGCAAACAATTTATCGGGATCGGTTCTAATGCCGAAGACCCAGAACGAATCGCAGCCTTCATTGACTGGCTCTACTCATCAGAAGGTGTGTTAGCAAATTCTTCTCAAACAAGCGGCAGTAGTGGTCCAGAAGGGTTGACTTGGGAAATGAAAGACGGCGAGCCTGTCTTAACTGAGTTCGGAAAACAAGCATTGCTAGATGGTGATGGGGATGTGCCAGAAGAATACGGTGGCGGAAGTTACAAAGATGGCGTATCTGCACTCAACGTCAATACGGTATTACCGATCGATGTCAATCCTGATACAGGCTTCCCTTATGCTTATACGATGTGGGAAAGCTACCAAAATGAAACAACCGATCCTGTAAAAGAAGATTGGTCAAAAAATATGGGTGGTGCAGAATCCACCATTGGCTATTTAGAGGAGAACGACCAATTGTTAGTTGCCCCTGGTGCCAGCTATGTAGCGCCAGAAGATAGTTCAGAGATCTCTACGTTGCGTAACCAAGCCAAAGCGACGATCATCGAGTACTCTTGGCGAATGGTTTTTGCCAAAGATGAAGCAGAATTTGATCAATTGCTAAAAGAAATGCAAGAAACAGCAGATGGTCTTGGCTATCAAACCGTTTTGGAATTTGACATGAACAATGCAAAAGATCAAAACGAAAAACGGATAGAAGTAGCGAAAGAATTTGGGGACTAATCAAAAACAAACAAAGAATCGCTCGAGTGATTTGCCAACGGTTCCTTGGCAAAAGTGAGTATACAGCCTTTGGATAAGCAATCACTTAAGAAGATTGATCCAGCACCAGCGGATCAGTCTTCTTTCTTTAAGGAGGAAAACAATGATAGTGGATAAAAAAGATCGTTTGCTTTTTATGGGGGATTCGATCACAGATAGCAATCGAAATTATCAAGCGATACCCGCAGGTTGGTCTTCATGGGGGGACGGCTATGTTCATCTGATCAACGCCTATACCACAGCATTACTCCCGCAAATGGAATTAATGATCGTCAACCGGGGTGTCAGTGGGGATACGGTTGTCGATTTGAAGAAGCGCTGGAAGGATGATGTGTTGGCATTTCATCCAGATTGGGTAACGATCATGATCGGTGTGAATGATGTGTGGCGGCATTTTGATGGAACCTTTGCTCAAACGGAACTAGTGGGGATCGAGAGATTTGAATCAGAGCTGCGTGATTTGATCGAGCAGACCTTGCCAAATGTCAAAGGGATGATTCTTTTGAGCCCGTTTATGGTTGAAGCCAACAAAGAAGATCCATTAAGAAAAATGCTTGCCAATTACCAACAAGTGCTTGCCAAAGTAGCGCAAGAGTATGGTATCCTTTTAGGGGATACGCAGGAAAAGTTTGATGATTTTTTGCTTTATCAATCATCCTATGTCTTAAGCAGTGATCGCGTGCACCCCTCGACTGCAGGACATGTGTTGATTGCAAAAACATGGCTGGAAACAGTCGGTATTTTGGAGGAAAAACAATGATCACAGTAGAAACGATCCAGCAAGTCGCACATCAAGGCCCCTTTTTTCCAAATTGGCAGTCATTGGGCGCTTTTGTTCTACCGGAATGGTTCCGCAAAGCAAAATTTGGGGTCTTCATTCATTGGGGACTGTACAGTGTTCCAGCCTTTCACAATGAATGGTATTCAAGAAATATGTACATCAAAGGCCATCCAGAATACGATCACCATATTGAAACCTATGGTCCACAAAAAAACTTTGGCTACAAAGACTTTATTCCGATGTTTACCGCAGATAAATTTGATGCAAATGAATGGATTCGCTTGATTAAACAAGCCGGTGCCAACTATCTTTTTCCCGTTGCAGAACATCACGACGGGTTTCAGATGTATAAAAGCGAACTGTCTGAATGGAATGCGTCAGTTATGGGGCCGAAAAAAGATATTCTTGGGGAACTAAAAGAAGCAGCAGAGGAGCAAGGCCTGCATTTTTGTACCTCATCTCATCGTGCCGAACATTGGTTTTTTATGGGACACGGTAAGGATTTTGACAGTGATATCAAGGAGCCGTTGGCAAAAGGCGACTTTTACTGGCCAGCGATGCCAGAGCCAGACCATGAAAGTCTCTTTAGCGAGCCATACCCGTCAAAAGAATTTTTAGATGATTGGCTGCTTAGAACCTGTGAACTCGTCGACAACTATCAACCAGAGCTGCTGTATTTTGATTGGTGGATCCAACATGAAGCCTTCAAGGAGCATTTGCAACTTTTCGCTGCTTACTATTACAATCGTGGGGCTGAATGGGGCAAACAAGTTGGTATTTGCTACAAGCACGATGCCATGATGTTTGGTAGCGGTATCGTGGAGATTGAACGGGGGAAATTTGCCGAACCACAACCTTTTTACTGGCAAACAGACACAGCAATCGCTCGTAATTCATGGTGCTATACCACGACATTGGATTATAAAACAACACGTGAGATTTTACAGGATTTGATCGAAGTCGTCAGTAAAAACGGCAATCTCCTTTTGAATATCGGGCCGAAAGGGGATGGTTCGATCCCAGAAAAAGATCAAGCGATCTTAAAAGAAATCGGTGCGTGGCTGGATGTAAATGGTGAAGCCATTTATGAAGCGAAACCATGGCGCAAAGCAGGGGAAGGGCCCACGACCGTAGTTTCGGGCCAATTTCAAGAAGCACAGGCGACGACATACACGAGCCAGGATTTCCGCTTTACGGTTCAGGGGGATTCGTTGTATGCGATTGGCATGGCAAGTCCTGAGAATGGACACGCAAGGATCCAAGCACTGGCACAATCCAAAGACCAAAATTTGCCAGAATTTCACGGCATCATCAAAACCGTCACGATTCTAGGATACGAAGAACAGCCTGTTGATTGGCAAGTGACCGATGAAGGCTTGCAACTAACTTTTGAACCAATTGAAACCGACCAACCAATTGTCTATAAAATTACAATGAAATGAGGCGCAACCCGTGATACATGAAAAAAGATCTGCACTTTTACCAGAAAGCCAAGCAAGTTTAACTACCTATGTCATCGAAAATTCTCCTGAAATGGAACCAGATCGTGTCCGACCAGCGGTCATCATCTGTCCTGGCGGCGGCTATGAAATGTTGTCGGATCGAGAAGCGGAACCTATCGCCATCAAAATGATGAGCTTTGGTTTCCAAGCCTTTGTGTTGCATTATAGTATCAAACCGGCTGTCTATCCGTTAGCCTTAAAGGAATTGGCTGCTGCCGTTCGTCTTGTCCGCACCAATCATGACACCTGGCACGTCGATCCTGAAAAAATCATCGTTGCTGGTTTTTCAGCTGGTGGCCATTTAGCTGCTAACTTGGGTGTGTCTTGGCAGCAACCTTTTCTAGCAGAGGCTTTACAAGGAGCCAATGAAGAATGGCGGCCTAACGGGTTACTGTTGAGCTACCCGGTATTATCTAGTGGAGAACTTGGGCATCAAGATTCCTTCCGTTCATTATTAGCAGATCGCTACGAAACAGAAAAAGCCGCCTTGTCTTTAGAGACTTTAGTCAATGAACAGACACCACCAACGTTTCTTTGGCATACGTTAGAAGATGGATTAGTCTTGGCGGAAAACAGCCTCCTTTTTGCCGAACAGCTGCGCAAATTTAATATACCTTATGAGCTACACATTTTCCCTCGGGGCGGTCACGGGTTAAGTTTAGGAACGCCAGAAACCGCCAACAGCGATCAACACGGGATCGAAGCGTCGGTTGTCCGTTGGCCAGAATTATTTGCTGATTGGGTAAAATGGAATTTTTGAGAAACGTTTAATGATCGAAAGAAACAAGCCATTGTCTGCTGAGTTCAGACAATGGCTTTTCTTTTCGTTGTTATCAGATAGTTTATTCAGCTGAAAAGACAACCGTTCCTTGATAAAAACTTTTGCTGACGAAGCCTTTGCGGGCGACAAATTCTGCCGTACAAGCAGCTGGTGTCAGCAAGAAATCAGCCGAATCACCAACCTTAGGCCATTGCTGCGCACCGTTTTTATCTAATGGCACTTTGCCATCAGTAACCAGACCTAGGGCTTGCGTCAAGTCTTCCTGACTTTTGACAGCAAAAATCTCTAAATAGCGCGCCAGCTTTTCTTGTAAAGAACCGTCGCCAAGAGAAGACCAAGAATCATAGACATTGTCGCAACCGATATGAACAGCCACGCCATAACTTTGCAATTCCTTCAGCGGCGGGATCGTTCCTAGGCTGATGGGAATACTTGAAATGATGTGGATCTCTAAGTCTGCTAAGGCTTGAAAGATTTCTTTGCGTTCTTCTCCCTCAAAGTCATTTAGACCAAAGGCGTGACTGATCGCCACTTTTCCTTGCATATTGAATTCCTTTGTCAAACGAATCATTTCTTTAACGGTCGCTCTGCCAGCTTCTTGCCGATCATGAAGATGGAGGTCAATACCGACATGCCCTTTTTGAGCAAGTTCAAAAGTTGTCCGTAAGGAAGTTTTATAATCTTGATCGAGTGTATAAGGATCAACACCGCCAATATAAGAAGCTTTGCCCGTTGCTAAGGCTTCTTCAATCAAAGAAGCTGCATTTGAGCGCAATAAGCCATGTTGTGGGAATAAGACCAACTCCGAGCCAAAAGGTTGTTCGGCGACTAATTCAGTGATCGCATCAAAATAACGCAGCTGAGTCATTGGTTCAATATCGATATGTGAGCGGAACATCACCGCACCGTGAGGTAGTTCTAAATCAATCAGCGCTTGTCCGCGTTCTTTGATCGATAACGGTAAGGCATCTAATTGGGGAATCTCAGTTTCAAATCGTTCCACCAAGCTAGCTGCTGGCGTTACTGGACGCCAAGGAGTACCTAATTTACTTTTGTCCAAATGACAATGTTTTTCGATCAATCCTGGCAACAATAACTGATTTTCCCCATCAATGATCGTCGCTCCGCTTGCTGCCTGCCATTCGGACATCGGCACGATCTCCGCTATTTTTCCATCATTGATCCCGATTGCTGTATTTTCTGTTTTGGTTCCATAAGACCAGTCGCCTTCTTTTAAATAACTCGTCTCAAGTTGTACATTTGTAAGCCATAAATCCAAGAAATCGCCTTCTTTCGTGTTTGCTTCATGGTATCATACATTCGCTGCTCGGCTCTAAAGAGATGCTTGTGGCAAAAGGACTAAGAGCTGAGCCTTGCAATCATTGGCTAGAAGTGTAGGATAGAAACTAAGTGAAGATAACGAGGAATAAACCAAAAGACTTGGAGGATAAAGGATGAAGAAAAACGACTTTCTATTGACAGCTGATGAGCTGTCCCATCAGAAAATGGAGTATCTAGAAACATTGTTCGCTTTAGGAAATGGGCAAATCGGCGTCCGTGCAGGGCATCCTTTGAAGGTCAATCAACTGTATCCAGGAAATCCTGGGGCGTTTGTCAACGGCTTTTTTGACAGCGAGCCGATTCAGTATGGCGAATGGGCTTATGGGTATGCAAAAGAACATCAAACGATTTGCAAATTGCCAAACTTGCGTGGAGTTATTTTGAAAATCGGCGAGGAGGATTCTTCGGTTGAGGAATGGCAAGTCGAACGAACGCAAATGAGTCTTGCATTAGCTGACGGGATTCTGACGGAAAGTTATCGGATCACTACTCCGACCGGAAAGTCTTTTGAGTTGGGGTTAACTTCGTTTGCGTCAATGACGCGTAGTGAACTCTATGTTTGCCGCTATGAAGTGATAACAGCCGATTTTTCAGAACCGATCGAACTATCCCACACATTAAATCAGCAATTCTCTGTCAATAAAACAGATGATCCTCGAGTTGCCAGTAAGAATCATCAATTGGAAAAAGAACAAATGGGCGCATACCAAGTATGGACAGCACCAAATAGTCAAAAGCAAATCGCTATTCGGCTGCATCAAGAAAAGCAGTATTTGACAGTTGGAGAACCGTCAACTTCGATTTTTCAGGTCAAATTGCTGCAAAGGTCTGGTGAGACACCATTTGAGCAGAAAGTCGACGAGTTTTCTGTCTTATCAAAAGAACAAGCGGATTACTATCGATCTTTCTGGCAAGCCAGCGATATACAAATCGTGGGGGATGACTATTTGCAAAAAGGGATCCGTTTCAATTTGTTTCATTTGAACCAAGGTGCAGGGCGTGATGGGAAAACGAATTTCGCCGCAAAAGGGCTGACGGGTGAAGGATATGAAGGACATTATTTTTGGGATACAGAAATGTATCTACTGCCTTTCTTCATTTATACGAACCCCGAGATAGCCAAAAGCTTACTTTCCTATCGTGCAAGTATTTTGCCGCAAGCCAAAAAACGAGCAAAAGAATTGAATCAAGCTGGGGCATTGTTTGCTTGGCGTACGATTGACGGTAATGAAACGAGTGCCTATTATCCAGCAGGTACAGCACAACTGCATATCAATGCCGATATCGTTTATGGTTTTCAATTATATGAACGTATCACGGGTGATCAACCCTTTATTGAAGAAATTGGTAAAGAAGTCGTTTTTGAAACAGCGAAATTCTGGTTTCATTATGGCACGTTTGTTGTAAAAGAAGGACAAGAGCGGTTTTGTATTCATGGAGTGACAGGACCAGACGAATACAGCGCTTTGGTAAACAACAATTTTTATACAAACAAAATGGTACAAAATAACTTACGCTATGCGGTCGAATTGGCCAAACGATACCATGTCTATCAAGAATTGATTGCCGATTGGGAAAAAGCAGCTGACTTGATGTACTTCGGTTACGATGAAGAGCGGCAGCTAACGAAACAAGATGATTCCTTCTTAGATCAAGCGCTGTGGCCATTTGAGGAAACACCTGCTGAGAATTATCCGCTTCTGCTTCACTATCATCCAATGATCATTTATAAGTATCAAGTATGCAAGCAAGCAGATACTGTTTTAGCAGAGATGCTGTTTACCCATGAATTTTCAGCAGATCAATTAACAAGAGACTATGACTATTACGAGCAGGTGACGACCCATGACTCCTCGTTGTCTCGTTCCATCTTTAGTGTGATGGCTAGCCGAATCGGCGACACTGAAAAAGCGTATCGCTACTTCATGGATACCGCACTGATGGATCTCAATGATTTGCAAAAGAATGTTGTAGACGGTGTTCATGCTGCCAATATGGGCGGCAGCTGGTTGAGTTTGATTTATGGTTTTGCTGGTCTGACCTATGATCGCGGACTTCACTTGGCGAATCATTTGCCACAGAAAATCGAATCACTGACATTTACGATCACTTATCAGCAAGAAGCAATCAGAGTGAAGCTTCAAGGGGGAGAAATCGAATGCCGGTTGCTGCCTGACAGCAAGTTGCGTATTGTCAAAGAGGGGCATGGACTTTGGATTCAGCAACACACCACGACTATCGATGCCTATCCACAAGAAGACTGATCAATCGGATAGAACCAGAACCGCCGCAAGGATTTTCGCCTGCGGCGGTTTTTTTTGACTCGTTCCATAAATCTTCTTGTAGAAATTTCCCTTAATGAAAGGGAAGATATACCTATGGAGGTTGCTTGAGTTTGACTCTAAACTAGTAAGCGAGGGAGAGAGAGATGGAAAAATTAAGCCTATTGTTGTTAAGAACACTTTCGAAGCATGACGGTTTTATGACGAGTAAAGCGGCTGCTGCCGAGTTGGGTGTTAGCAGGAAAACCGTTCGCCGTTATGCAGAAGAAATCAACCAGCATCAAGAACGATACGGTTGTATGATCCAAGCGAAAAAAGGGAGTGGGTTGTATTTACAAATAACGAACGAAGAAGCTTTTCAGCGAAGGAAAGAACAAGCGTCACACAATGACGACTTTGTTTCTAGAATTATTGAATTCTTTATTCAAGAAGAAACGTATATTAAGTCCGAAATGCTTTGCGAACGCTTATTCATTTCTCAGAGTAAGCTATCTCAAGAATTGAAAAAGCTGCGACGTATACTAAGCCATTACCAGCTCTCCATTCAAACGAAGCCGTATTACGGAATGAAACTTAGCGGCAGCGAATTTGACTTGAGACGGTTTATGGCTAGTAATTATTTGCAAAGAACCCATATCAAGCAGTTAGAAGAGGGCACAATCAGCGAAGATACACCGTCGCTTCTTCATCAGCAGATAAAAGCGATCGTTTCGTCGGAGTTTTCGCAAAAAGCCTACCCCATGTCGGAGGCTATTTTGAACAATCTGGTGAATCATTTAGCGATCGCTGTCTTACGCATGCAAAGCGGCCGCTACTTGGATCGAAATCTGCCAATCAGCGGCAGGACCAATGATGAACAGACGTTACTAGGAGAGCGAATCATAGCCAGAATTGAAAAAGAATGTGCTGTACACTTTACCGAATACGAGCGAAATTATGTTTTAGGGCAAATCGTTGGTAAACGAGTAGTCCCTAGAAATGAAAAGATGACTGTTTCAGATGAAGCAGCAGAATTGGTCAGCAAAATTTTAAAAGCGATCAAGGAAAGCCGCCAAATCGATTTCAGCAAAGACTTGGATCTGCAAACGATGTTGATGTTGCACTTTGCTCCGCTGATCGATCGGATCGAATTGGGGATCGAGCTGAAAAATCCTTTGTTGAATGAGGTGAAGGTACACTGTAATGTCGCTTATGATTTAGCCATCATTGCCGGTCAAGTCATTGCAAAGCAATTTGAAAAGACCATCAGTGATCATGAACTCAGCTATTTGGCGATGCACTTTGATGTGGCTTTAAATAAGAAAAATTCGCAAACACAGCGCAAGTATATTTTAGTGGTCAATGACCTAGGCCGAGCGGCCAATACCTTCCTTAAAGAGAAATTTGAGTTTTATTTTCGCAATTATATCAAGAAAGTCACGGTATGCAATCAATATGAATTTTTGCAAATGATCGAAGAGCAGGAGTTCGATTTCATCTTTTCTTCGATTCCGCTTCCTTACGAAGGAACGATTCCTGTTATGAATGTTGATTATTTTATGCAACCGGATATGATCAAAAAGATCGAAACCGCATTGGCCGCTGTCTTCACAGAAGAAGTGCTTTTGAACTACTTTAAGGAATCATTATTCATCTGTGAACAAGAATTTGAAACAAAAGAAGCGGTATTGCATTTTTTATGCCAACAAATCAAAGAACAGTATTCAATGCCTGAGAATTTTGAAACATTAGTTTTTGAACGAGAAGCCTTTTTTGGAACCGATTTCTTACCGTCGGTCGCTTTCCCTCATCCCAATGCACTGATTGGTTCAGAAACGGTGATTGCTGTTGCAAACTTGAAAAAGCCAGTGTTCTGGTACAAACAGTCGGTTCGTCTCGTTTTCTTATTAGTGATTGCTGAACAAGATCACTTAAAAGTGAAACCGCTGAATGATCATTTGATCAAACAATGTTCTTCGTTGGATAAAGTTAACAAACTAGCTGCAACAACGGACTTTATGTCGTTCATTAATTATTTAAAGGAGTAGTATATGACAAATGAAAAAGTAACCTTAGAAGGTGCATATAATTTTCGCGATTTTGGCGGCTGTCGGACCAAAGAGGGAAAATATGTGGTGACTGGAAAACTATACCGCTCAGACGAATTGAGCAAATTGACAGAAGCCGATCAGAAAAAATTAGCAGCTCTGGGAATCGAGAAAATTATTGACTACCGTAATGCCCAAGAAAGAGTAGACAATGAAGACAAACCCATTGGGAATGCTCAGGTGCTTTATTTGACACCGATTGCTGATATTGCTGCTTTAGCTTCTTCAGAAGAAGGGGAGCCAATGGCGCTTTCTGCAGAAGAAATCACCGCCGAAGTTGCAAAAGAATTGATGATTCGGCAAAATCATGAATTTGTTGAAAACAGTCAATGCAAGACCGTTTTTAAAGAAGTATTGGACATTCATTTGGAAGCTGAAGGTGCAGTGGTTCAGCACTGCCGTGGTGGCAAAGACCGCACCGGTTATGGGGTTGCCCTGATTCAGTTACTGTTGGGTGTCAGTTATGAAGAGGTCATGGAAGATTATCTGCTGACCAACGAGTACAAAAGAGAGAAAAATACCAAGAGTCTCAAGCAGATACAAGAAGAAACGAACAACCCCGATTTTGTGGCAGCAATGCGATACTTCAAAGAAGCTGATCGGTGTTTTTTACAAACCGCTTTGGATTTGATTGAGGCTCATGGGGGGATTGAAACGTATGTAAAAGAAGAACTGGGTTTTTCACAGCAGAAAATCCAGCTGCTTAAAGATAAATACTTGCGGGATTAAGTGAAGGAGGACCTTATGAATACACTGAAAGATAAAATACTAGCTGCAGCCGTTCAAGTACAAAACAATATTTATATGAAAGCCATTGCCAATGCAATGATGGGCTTAATGCCCGTCATGATGATCAGTTCCATTGCTTCCTTGATCAATGCGATCGACATTGGGGCAACGCAACAGATAATGGAACAAATTGGTTTGAAAGCATTATTAACACAAGTCAACGCGATGACGATCGATGTCGTTTCCGTTTATGTCGCCTTTCTAGTTGGCTATAAATTAGCCGAACATTTAAATGCGGATCAACTAAATGCCGGTATCATGAGTTTGGTCTCATTTTTGATCTTGAGTCCGATTTCGACTTTAGAAGAAACTCGTACGATGGAGTTGTCGACCCTTGGCTCCGGTGGGATGTTTGTCGCCATGTTTGGTGGATTGTTGGGTGCCAGAATTTACATTTTATGTGTACAGAAGAATCTGATGATCAAAATGCCGGATTCGGTACCGCCGATCGTCAACAAATCCTTTGCAGCGATCGTGCCAGCAATTATTGTTTCAGCCATTATGGGCATCATCTACGTGGGCATGGCGGCAACCCCTTATGGCACGCTGACAGATATGATCTATACTTGGGTACAAGCTCCACTGACCTTGCTAGGAGCGAATATTCTTGCCTGCATGATCATTGTGGCTTTTATCGAATTTCTTTGGTTCTTTGGCATTCACGGAGTGTTGGCTGTTTATCCGATCTTGATGCTGGTCTTTTACCAACCAGGACTTGATAATCTGGCGGCGTACAGTGCCGGTCAAGCATTACCACATTTGTTTACGATTGGTTTTATTTTGAACAATCGCGGGGCTCGTTCATTTGCAGTCGCTTTACTGGCTATTTTTGGCTGCAAATCAGAGCAACTAAAAGCTGTTGGTAAAATTGGTTTGATCCCTTCCATGTTTGGTATTTCTGAGCCAATCAAATTTGGGATTCCTCAGGTGATGAATATCAGAATGCTGCTTCCCTTGATGTTAACACCGGCTGTTTCCGTGTTGTCAGCATATCTCTTAACAATTGTGGGCTTTTTGCCTTATCACAATGGAGTCAATATCCCAACTGGATTTCCGATTATTTTCGGTGGCTTCTTAGTGAATGGCTGGCAAGGAATCATTGCACAATTGATTCAATTTGTCTTATGTGTCCTCATCTATATCCCTTTTATGCGTCTGCAAGACAAAGCAGCACTAGCTGAAGAAAAGAATCTGCAAACCCAAGCGACAGTCGTTGAGTAACAAATAACGAGAAAATGGAGGAACAATGATGAAAAAAATAGTATTAGTTTGCGCTGGCGGCATGTCTACTGGTGTCTTAGTAAATAATATGAAAAAAGCAGCGCAAGAAAAAGGAGAAACGGTGGCGATCGATGCGTTCTCCATTGAATCAGTAACGACTGCAGCAAAAGATGCTGATTGCGTACTGTTAGGACCGCAAGTTTCATACCGATTAAATGAAGTTCAAGGTTTAGTTGCTTGTCCAGCAGCCAGTATCGACATGCGCACCTATGGCATGATGGATGGAAAAAAAGCATTGGAACAAGCACTTGAACTAATAGGAGAGTAGAATGGAAGAAAAAGAACAAATTTGTTTTCAGATTATTTCGCAAGCGGGTATGGCAAGAAGTTGCTTTTTTGAAAGTATTCAAAAAGGAAGAGAAGCCCAGAATCTGGCTGCACTGCAAGCAATCGAAAAAGGAAAAGAACATTATCATGAAGCCCATTTGGCACATCGGAAGTTAGTTCAACAAGAAGCCCAAGGGGAAAAAGTCTGGATGTCCTTACTATTAAGTCATGCGGAAGATCTTTTGATGAGCGCAGACATCATGAGTGAGCTTGCAAAAGAGTTTCAAGGGTTGTATGAAGAAATTCAGGCAATTAAGCAAACGATTCAGTCTACTGGCTCCTAACCGAAAATCGCAATAAGAAAAAGAAACGAAGTGTCAGTCCTTTGACAAAACACTTGGTTTCTTTTTGCTTAAATTTGGTACGCACGTTGACAGGATTGCTTGAAGGTGTAGGATAGAAGAAAGATGGAACCTTAAATCAAACCAAGGAGTCGGACGATGAAAGCTTTCAAATCCCATACCGCACTTTTGATCATCAGCAATACGATCACGATCATCCCGTATCTTTATTTTTTATCTTTGAGCAAAGAGCAGTCGCTAAGTGCAGCATTAGCCTTTGCGCTCTTTTATACCTTTCGCATGACAGGGGTCTTTTTCTTACAGACGCTTACGGCGCTTTTTGCACCATCGCTGTTAGCAGCAAGTGTCTTGATCGGCGGCGCCGGCGCATTGGTGGGTATCTTGAGCACTTGGTGGAGCGTGGCACTCTTGCCAGCTGCTGGTTTGTTGGGGATCAGTGCTTCTTGGCTGCCCCCAGCTGATCTGATGGTACGCCAAAAAGCCAAGCTCACTGAACAGCCGCTGAAAAATGATTGGAAGGAGGCGCTGTTCTTTCTTTTCGTTTTACTGTTTGCCTTACGGTTGCCTGATGACCTTCAAGGCGTTGGCCTATTTGGCAGTTATTTTGCACTCTTTGTGCTGGCAGGTAAGAGTAGTCAAACCTTCAACAACCTCCCAAAAAGACCGTTGATGCAGCGCAACCAGTTATTCAACAAGCAGTTTTTGTTGTATTTCTTTTTCTTTCTCTTACTGTTTGGCTTGCGATCAGCAAGGCTGATCAAGTCGAATGCCCTGTTTGAATGGGCGATTACTGGCTTCTTGTTTCTCTTTGCTTTGCTGCTGATCACTTTAACGAAACGCAGCCGCTTGTGGAAACAGCCACTTCATCTAAATGTGCTCACCTTCATTCGTGGGGTGATCGGAAACTTTCTTTTTCTTTTCGGCTCGGTGTATGTTACCGGTCGACTTGGAGCACAAGCGTTAAGCACGCACGTTTACTTACCATATGCACTGGGCCTTTTTGGCGCGATGTTTCTCGGAGGAAAACTCGCTCATCGTTTAGAAAAACAGCTGGTACCAACATATTTACTTGGGCTGATGGCAGGTGTTCTTCTGTTCAGCAGCGACACACTGATTCCAATAAGTTTATTCGTCATTAGCTTCTTTAATGCGGGATTGAATCAATGGCTTACGAAACAGTATTTGGCGGCAAAACCCGAAGCAATCGAGCAGCAGAGTTTAGCCAAGTATGCCACACAAAGCAAAGGGAGTCTGGTACATCAATTTCTTTTGATGACACTCCTGTTTGTCATTCTTCGTTTTGAACATCAGCCGCTGGCTTTCTTGTTTCAGCTATCAGGAACGACGGCAACGAATCAGACCTCAAGGATCCAAAGCTTTTTAGAGCCAGCAAAATGGGGCTCGATTGCAGGAGTACTCTGTTTGCTAGTAGGTGGACTGGTGGTATTTTATCGGCAACTAAAGAAAACAAAAGTATAAGCGTCGTTAACTGACACTGTCTTATTTCTAGACGGTGTCTTTTTTTGAAATCGCATAAAAACCGAACGTTCAGCGTTTTATCTTCCTTTATGATAGTGAATTTTATTGCACTATTTTCGAATAGCGTTAAAATAAGAACATCGTGTTAGTGAAAAAGGAACATTAAACGAACGGCTTTTTCCTGACAATGTCTTAGAGAACGGGGGAAATCAAACAAATGGCAACCATTCGCTATTTTAAAGGAGATGTTTTCCATACGCCAAGTGATGGAAAATTGGAGTATATAGAAGAAGCTTTGATTCAAGTCGATGACGCAGGGATCATCACGAAAGTCACTGCCAAAACAGATCAAGGGTATGAGGCAGAGCTGGCAAAAGCATCAGAGAATCTTCAGGCTTTATCTGAAGGCCAGTGCTTTTTACCAGGGTTTGTCGATCTGCATGTCCATGCACCGCAATGGCCGCAAGCAGGGATCGCGTTAGATGAACCGTTAAATGTCTGGTTAGATGAATGCACGTTTCCGCTGGAGGCAAAATATGCCGATCCAGCATTTGCCAAAGCTGTCTATCAGGATTTGGTGGCACAGTTGTTGGCAAGAGGAACGACAACGGTTCTTTATTTTGCAACGATCCATCTAGAAGCGAGTCTTCAATTGGCGAAGACTTGTGCCGCTCTTGGTCAACGGGGATTAGTCGGAAAAGTCGTTATGGACGATCCTCAAGCCAATCCTGCTTTTTATCGGGATGCGTCAACAGAAGAGGCATTAGCGGATACAGAACGTTTTATTCAAGAAGTACAAGCAATCGCAAAGACCGCACCTCAAGGCGTTTATCCTGTGGTCACTCCGCGATTTGTCCCCAGCTGTACCGATGAAGGCTTGGCAGGGTTAGGCGCATTGGCTCAAAAATATGATGTCCATGTTCAGACCCACTGCAGTGAAGGGCAATGGGAACATGACTTTGTCCAAGAACGATTTGGCAAAACGGATACCGAAGTGCTGCAAGATTTTGGCTTGTTGCGTGAAAAAGCAGTGATGGCTCATGGCAATTTCATCAGCCCAGCTGACGGCGCCCGTTTTGTCGAAACCGGCGCCGCAGTTGCGCACTGTCCCATTTCAAATGCCTACTTTGCCAATAGCGTGATCCCAATCAAGCGCTTGAAAGAACAAGGGGTCACGATTGGTTTAGGAACGGATATCTCCGGCGGTTTTTCACCGAGTTTGTATGACAACATCAAACAAGCTGTGATGTCTTCGAGAATGTTAGAAGATGGCGTGGATGTCACGCTTCCTCAAAACACACGAGGAGTAGCTGATTCTCGTATATCCGTGATCGATGCGTTCTCATTGGCGACAAAAGGCGGCGGTGAGGCACTGAGATTACCAGTAGGTGTCATCAAAGAAGGGTATGCGTTTGATGTGCAAGTGATCGATACGCGACAAAAAGAAAATCCTTTGCCTGACTTCGGTGTGTTTACTTCACCCGAAGCAAGATTACAAAAAATCCTGTACTTAGCAACGATGCAAAATATTCGCCAAGTCTGGGTCCAAGGAAAAAAAGTACACGAAAAATGAGGAGAATGAGACAGTGGAATCAACGAAAAACAAACATTTAACGATCGGAATGAACGAAGACATTCCCTTTGGTCAAGCAGTACTTTTAGGATTACAGCATGTGTTGGCAATGGACGTGTATGTGCCGCCATTTATTATCGCAACCGCGGTGGCGATGTCCTCTTCAGACGCATCAGGTTTGATCCAATCGACCTTTTTAGGAGCAGGGATCGCTTCTTTGATCCAAGTCCTCTTTTTCTTGAAATTACCCGTATGTCAAGGACCATCCTTTGTGCCCGTTGGAGCGATCATCGGTATTTATTTTGGTGCCAACGGCATGGACACGGTGTTAGGTGCCAGCATTGTTGGTGCCGCAGCAGTCATTTTACTAGGCTTTACTGGCATCTATAAGTATATCGTTCGTCATTTTATTCCTACGATCGTCAGTGGGACGATCATCATGATCGTTGGTTTGACGCTGCTGCCAACGGCATTTACTAGCAATATCTATCCTGCCACTGAAACACTAAGTGCCAATCAAAACATGTTGCTAGCTGCGATTACTGCGGCGATTTTGATCTTGTTTTCCATGTTAGGCGATTATTTTCCAGGAATGGGAAAATACTTCCGAATCAGTTCGGTCATTATTGCTTTGGTTATCGGTACCGTGATTGCTTCCTTTATGGGAGGCGTTGATTTTCAGTCGGTGGCGGATGCTTCTTTCTTTAGTCTGCCAAAACTGGTATTTCTAAACTATGGCCTGCATTTTGATGTTTCAGCGATCTTAACGATGCTAGTGATCTATATGGTTCTCCTAGCAGAAACAACAGGAACTTGGTACGCGGTCAGTTCTGTGACAGAAGAACCTGTTACGGATGAACAGATCAATAAAGGCGTGATCGGTGAAGGGTTAGGCTGCTTGGTTGCCGCCTTAGTTGGAACGACACCTGTAACTGGTTATTCTACCAATGCAGGGATCATTTCGATCACAGGGGTTGCTAGTAAAAAAGTCTTTGTGATGGCGTCCGTCTGGTTTATCCTATTGTCCTTCATGGGAAAACTTTCAGCCTTGATTCACGCAGTACCTTCTGCTGTCATCGGCGGCGTGTTCGCGGTCGTCTGCGTCATTATTTTGTTGAGCGGCTTTCGGGTCATTAAGAATGAAGAGTTTTCCGAGCGGGAGTTGTATATTATCGGGGTACCGTTGATTATTGCCATCGGCTTGTTGTTTATGCCAGCAGAAATCAAAGAATCCGCGCCTCAATTCTTACAATATTTATTAGATTCACCGATTGCTTTAAGCGCTATTGCGGCGATCGTCATGAATAAATTGATCCCAGTGAAGAAAAAATTGAAAGTAAATGAGGAATGAGACCTTGTCTCGTTCCTTCTTTTGTTACAATCCTGTGTAAAAAGAGGGGTTTTTGTAATATAGGAAAGGTTTTCTAAGGTTAACTGGTTTACCTGAAAACAAAATAACTGTAATGTTAAAAATTACAGCAGAGCAAAGCTTGATATGATAGGATTCTCAAATTCTTACGAAACGTAAGGCAACTGTCGTTTTCGTAATCATCTGTAATGAATTCTTTACCTATGAAATATTCTTCGATGTTAGACTTGTTTATGCGCTTGAGTCATCTCAAATGACGCAAAATGAGTTTCAAAGAAGGAGATTTAATTATATGAAGTCTTTAAAAACTGTTTTACTTAGTACAGCTGTCCTTGCCGGTTTCGGCCTTTTCTTAGGTGGGAAAGACGCCTTTGCAGACGAACAATACACTGTTCAATCTGGTGATACATTATCAACAATCGCTACTAACTTTTATGGTTATAGCTCTGATGATACGATCAATGCGATCGTTGAAGCAAACGAGATTGCTGATAAAAACTTGATTTTTGTTGGGGAAGCATTGATCATCCCTACAGATGGCACTGCAACTTATACAGAATCTGCAAGCACGACTGCTGCAGCAAGTGTACAACAACCAAGTGAACCAGCAGCTTCACAATCAAGCAACACACAATCTGCTGCAAGCACACAAAGCAGCTCAAGCTACAGCTCTTCAGCTAGCGGCTCAGAAGCTTCAGCAAAAGAATGGATCGCAAACAAAGAATCTGGTGGTTCTTACACAGCGACAAACGGACAATACTATGGCCGTTACCAATTAACCAACTCTTACTTAAATGGTGACTATTCAGCTGCTAACCAAGAAAAGGTTGCCGATGAATATGTTGCATCACGTTATGGTTCTTGGTCTGCTGCCAAAGCATTCTGGGAAGCAAATGGTTGGTACTAAGATTCTCAAATGAATCTTGTCCGTGACATCTAGTAATCAATTGCCCTTATTGGCGAGTACAACTTACTCGCTGATGAGGGCTTTTTTGTGTCTTCTGAGAAAGGTGAATGAATGTAACGCTGCTTTCAGCTGCATGTAACATCATTATCAGTCGATATGCCACTGATAAAAAATCCCTTTTTCCACGACAACCATGTATAATAGTAGGAAATAGAGCAGCAAGCGATTCAATCTGTCAAAATTGAGACAGAAAATGGCGAATTTGATAGCAGA
This sequence comes from Enterococcus sp. AZ079, assembly GCF_050547255.1. Taxonomy (NCBI): domain Bacteria; kingdom Bacillati; phylum Bacillota; class Bacilli; order Lactobacillales; family Enterococcaceae; genus Enterococcus; species Enterococcus sp. AZ079. The sequence continues at coordinate 551,852 of NZ_CP172955.1, forward strand.
AAGTGGGGGAAACACAATGAGTACATCGATTGAAGAAAAAATTGCACAAAAAATGCAGCGATTTCAAGCATTTGGGGAAGGCTTGCCGGGAGCCAAAGTCTATTATCGCGAAGATTGGGATGCAATCTACTTTGATTTAGTAGGAAAGCAGTTTGGAATCATGAGTCCACAACCAGAAGAAACAGCGTTTTTGACTTTGAAAAATCTGCCCGAGGTCAACGAAACGCTGCGAGAGCAATTTCCTGACGTCATCATTCCAGGGTATTATGCCAATAAGACCCATTGGAATACCATCAAGTTGGCATCTGATGCCTTGATGGAAGAAAACATCGAACAAATGATTTTGGTTTCCTACGATTTAGTCAAACAAAAACTGACAAAAAAACAAAAAAGTGAGCTGGAAAACAGCGAATCGTAAGTCAAAGATTTAGCGACAAAAAATAATCAAACCAGTATCGAGGATCATCATAATCCCTTTACTATTCGTTATTTTCGACAACATTTATGCAATATTTTCAAAGAGCTTTCATGAAAGCTCTTTTTGTTTTATTTGTTCGCTTGTTTCCCGTCGGGATCCATGGTAAATTGTTGTGCAACCGAAATTTTTTGGCAGTCTTTTCTGCTAAACAAAAAGGAGTGGTACGTATATGGATCTGGTCTTACGCCATGTCAAAAAGTACAAAGCGGCAACCGGCATTGCCTTATTATCGGTCATTTTAATGGTCGTTGCTGCATTATGGCAGCCGAAGCTCTTGCAGCAAGTGCTAGAATCAATTATTACCGAAAACAATGATGAAATGAAAAAAATTGGTATGCAGCTGATTGGGCTAGCATTGCTAGGCCTTGTTGCAGGGATTATCAACACGATTTTTTCTGCGAAAGTGGCGCAAGGCGTTAGTGCCGATATTCGGGAAGAGATGTTTCGGAAAATCCAGACATTCTCATTTGGTAATATCGAAACCTTCTCGGCAGGAAACCTAGTGGTGCGCTTGACCAATGACATCACTCAAATTCAAAACTTAGTGATGATCTCGCTGCAATCGTTGTTTCGCATCCCGTTCTTATTTATCGGTGCCTTCATTTTGGCGATGACAACCATGCCGCAACTTTGGTGGATCATCGTCTTACTAATTATCGCTGTCTTAGTGATTACGGCACTCTCCTTTACACGGATGGGCAAACACTTTATGATCATCCAGAACTTGATCGACAAAATCAATGGGATTGCCAAAGAAAATTTGATGGGGATTCGTGTGGTGAAATCTTTTGTTCAAGAAGAAAACCAGCTACAAGGCTTTTCCAAAGTCAGTGAAACGTTAACGAAGCATAATATTATCGTAGGAACCTTGTTCTCTGTAATGATCCCCTCCTTTATGCTGGCAGCCAACTTAGCCGTCGTTGGCGCGATCTTCTTTGTCAGTGATCTAGCGAAAGATGATCCAACCTTGATTGGGGGAATTGCCTCATTCATGAATTATTTGATGCAAATTATGATGGCGATCATTATCGGCGGCATGATGATGATGATGACATCGCGGGCTGCAGTTTCGCTTAAACGGATCAAAGAGATTCTAGATACCGAACCGGATCTGCAATACCAAGATGTCCCAGAACAAGAGTTGTCTGGAAGTGTCGCTTTTGAAAACGTCAGCTTCCGTTACCCTGGGGATGAAAAAAATGCCCTAACGGCTATCAGTTTTACCATCAAACCTGGTGAAATGATTGGGATCGTAGGGGCGACTGGTGCCGGCAAATCAACACTGGCGCAGCTGATTCCTCGTTTGTTTGACCCAACGGAAGGTGTCGTGCGAGTTGGCGGCGTTGACTTGAAAGAAGTCAATGAACAAAGCTTGCGTAAAACGGTCGCTTTTGTCTTGCAAAAAGCGATCCTCTTTTCAGGAACGATTGCCCAAAACTTGCGGCAAGGGAAAAAAGACGCCTCAGAATCTGAGATGTCTCGCGCAACGGAAATCGCCCAAGCCAGTGAATTTATTCAAAAATTGACCGCTGGGTTTGAAGCGCCGGTCTCCGAGCGCAGCAGCAATTTTTCTGGAGGGCAAAAGCAACGCTTATCGATTTCTCGAGGAGTGATCGGTGAACCGAAAATTTTGATTTTGGATGATAGTACGAGTGCATTAGATGCTCGTTCGGAAAAATTGGTTCGCGAAGCGTTTGAAAAACAATTAAAAGACACGACAACGATCATCATCGCGCAAAAGATTGCCTCTGTTGTGAAAGCCGACCGCATCTTCGTTTTAGATAATGGACGTCTGGTTGGTGAAGGAAGCCATGAATTTTTAGCCAATAACAATGCCATCTATCAAGAAATCTTCGCAACACAGAAAGGAGAGGAGTAACCATGACAGATTTGTTCAAAGCGAGTAAATTTTTCTACCATTACTTAAAACAATACAAGTGGTCGTTTCTATTCATTTTTGTGACGGTGATTCTGGCAACGTATCTGCAAGTGCAAGCGCCAGTCTTTGTCGGAGAAGCGTTCCAAGAGTTGGCGAATTATGTTGGTGGTTTGATGCAAGGGGTCGATGATAAATCAGCTTTTCTATCGATCATTTGGAAATTGTTGATTTTTTATGTCTTAGCCAGTGCAGCCAATTTTGTTTATAGTATCTTGTTCACGCAAGTGGTGGGGAAATCAACCAACAGAATGCGGATCGGTTTATTTAATAAACTGGAAAAATTGACGATCAAATTCTTTGATTCTCATCAAGACGGTGATATTTTGAGCCGTTTTACCAGTGACTTGGATAACATCCAAAACAGTCTGAACCAAGCATTGTTGCAAGTGCTGACCAATGTAGTCTTAATGGTGGGGATCTTGATCATGATGTTCCGTCAAAACGTTGAATTGGCATGGGCAACGATTGCTTCTACCCCGATTGCGGTCTTAATCGCGGTGATCGTGATCCAAAAAGCCCGCAAATATGTCGATCTGCAGCAAGATGAAGTCGGAAAATTAAACGGCTATATTGATGAAAAAATCAGTGGTCAACGAATCATCATCACCAATGGACTGCAAGAAGAAACCATCGACGGTTTCTTGGTCCACAACCAACAAGTCCGCGAAGCTACCTACAAAGGGCAAGTCTACTCTGGGCTGCTTTTCCCCTTGATGCAAGGGATGTCCTTGTTGAACACGGCAATCGTGATTTTCTTTGGTGGCTGGTTAGCATTGAACGGTGACTTAGAACGTTCTGTTGCTTTAGGATTAGTTGTGACCTTTGTCCAGTATTCGCAGCAGTATTACCAACCATTGATGCAGATCTCTTCTGGTTACAGCATGATTCAATTGGCGATCACCGGTGCGCGCAGAATCAATGAAATGTTTGATGAACCTGATGAAGTCAAACCAAAAGACGGGATCAAAGTGAAGGGCATCAAAGAGGCGGTTGCTTTGAATCATGTGGACTTTGGGTATGACAGTCAAAAATTGGTCCTAAAAGATGTCTCGATCACAGTCAACAAAGGCGAAATGGTCGCATTAGTCGGACCGACGGGTTCAGGAAAAACGACCATCATGAACCTGTTGAATCGCTTCTATGATGTGAATGGTGGTTCTGTGACCTTTGACGGCATCGACATCCGGGAGCTAGACTTGGATCTGCTGCGTTCTCAAGTGGGAATCGTTTTGCAAGAATCCGTGTTGTTCTCAGGGACGATTCGCGAAAACATTGCTTTTGGGAAACCAGAAGCGACTGAAGCCGAAGTCATTGCAGCAGCGAAACAAGCCAATATCCATGAGTTTGTTATGACGTTGGAAAAAGGCTATGACACGGAGATCACCGAAGAGAACAATCTTTTCAGTACTGGTCAAAAACAATTGATGAGTATTGCCCGAACGATTTTGACCAATCCAGAATTGTTGATTTTGGATGAAGCCACCAGTAACGTTGATACCGTGACCGAAGCGAAAATTCAACGAGCAATGGATGAAGCGATCAAAGGACGAACCAGTTTTGTGATCGCCCATCGCTTGAAGACGATTTTGAATGCCGACCGCATCGTTGTCTTGAAGGATGGCAAAGTCATTGAAGAAGGCAATCACCATCAATTGGTGGCGGCCGACGGCTTTTATGCGGAACTGTATCACAATCAATTCGTTTTTGAATAAGCGCAAACCAACGTAAAATCATCAAGAAGACACTAGCAGGACAGCCCGCAATTTCGTCAACCAATCGACGAAACAGCGGGCTGTTTTTTTTTAGGTTAAAGCAAGCGCTTCTTATGACGACAATGTCTATGAGCAGTTAGTGGTATAAGAGATCCGTTGTTCTGATAACCAAAAAAGACCAGCCTTAAGCATGGTCTTCTTTGGTTTTTTAGTGATACGCAGCGGTTTGAGCCAACCACTCAATAAAATGGTCTGGCTGTTGCGTATCCTGTGCCACGATATTCCACTGCTGGTTTTTGCAGCGGGTGCATTCATGCAGCAGCTGATATCCTTTTTTGGAATGTTGGCGATAGTCAATCGGTCGCATCAAGCCATGGCAAGTATTTTGACGATCACCCGGGCGAATATCCACGTGTAACGAGTAGAGACACTGGGGACAATGGTTGCGGTAAGAACCATTGGTCAAGGGTGCCACAGGCGTACTGCAGTTTTTACAAACAAAGGTCGTATTTTCATCTTTTCTCATTTTGCTTTCCTCCAAAAGAATGATTTCTTTTGAGAGAAAAGGGTTCCGTTCGTTCTTCATCAGGCTTCTTTGGCTAGGGACACATTCACCGTCCGTAACGATTACTTCTGCTTCCAGCTTCATGCGATTTCGCAATCCGTACCACGCTTAGTTTTTTCGTTTTGTGCTAAGCACTGTGTTGCGGCAGCCCACAACCCAGCAGTAAGTGTAGTCCAAAGTCACTGTCATTGGCGTCGTCCCCTAGAAAGCAATTGAGGAATGCTTTTTCATCGAGTACCTCCTATGTGTTTACGAGGGTATTATAGCAGAAATAGAGTTGGAATTCTAAGACAGATGAAACCTGATCGTAATTCATTCCTTTTTTATCGTTAAAAACAATAATATGTAGATAATAATGCTATTTTGTGACAAAATATTTACATGTAGGTTTCGCTCGATTTTATTTTGGTCACTGAAGAAGAGACACGGAATCACAAAATGAAGGAAGGATGACCTAACGAAAGGAGAACAAAAATGTTTGGTACGAACAAGAAATCCGAAAATTCGAATGGTACACAAGGCAAGAAACGAAAAAAGCGTTTGACTGTAGAAAATCTGATCAACCAATATCTTGAAGAAAAAGAGATCCATGAATTGAGTGATGGTCTGTCTGTCCAGATCTTTAATGACTTATCTGCACACCGAATACATTTCATGGAGATCCCCAACCTTAGTTACAAAAATCTCGGAGCAGCTATCCAAATCGATCAAAACTGGATTAAAATCAAGCAACAAGATACGATCATCAAACAGCAGGCAGAGATCATTCAGCTTTTGAAAGAAAAACGATAGAAGAAAAGTATTTTTTCAATTAAAAAAACGAAGAACGAGCTGAGTGGTTCTCCTTGAAAAGGAGGGCAGCTAGCTGGTTCTTCGGTTCCTTGTTGACAATGAAAGATCAATAGTACTCCCCGTGGCGATAGTCCCATGAGTTGAAGTAATCAGAAAGGTACATTTGGATTTTTTCAACATCGAGTCCTTTACGGATCAAGACAGGTGCGGGTGTGATGGAGCGTTGGTCTCCTTGCTCAGGAATCAAGTTGCCGTCTTTATCAACGAAAGAAACCATGACTCCTTGCTCATAGCGGGTTTCCAGCGTTTTGTCTGGTTGGATCGATGCAACATAGTCGTTGCCTTCAATGATTAGATCGGCTTCTTGCGCGATTTGTTCGCCGATCCCTTCAACAAGTCCGCGGTTTCCTTTGCCTGAAGGGTTCGCTGAGCTGGCGAAAAGCAATTTCTTTTGCTGATCCCAAAATTCTTTTGAAATCTGCTCACCAGGGACACCGAATTTGATCACAAAACAGCTGGTTCCCCGAACGTCCGTCATCAATTCTTCTGAACCATCATTTGGGATATAGGCTTTTCCTGATTCTTTCCAAGGCAAAATCGCACCGAATAACACGTCATTGTTCCAGCAAGTTTCGTAAACGGCGGCGGTTTCCGCATTTAGTTCGGCTAATTCATGTAGCTGTTCCAATGAGCTGCAAAGAACGACGCCTGGTTTGTTACGCTTGCGATTTTTCGCTGAAAACTTGCGTTCCAGCCCTTTTTTATCAGAGACGGCAATGATATAGCCGACTTTGGTTGGGCAAACGATCACTTTGCCTTCTTCATTCAAATAGTTGATCGCACGTTGATTTGGTTCTCCTGTCCATGGGACTTGTTTTGCTTCATTCACTCTCTTCATCCTCCCTGTCTTCCAATGAATCGCCGTTATGAAAAATATAACGGAATATTCTGAAAATTCTGATTGAATATGGTTACCCTTGATGATAAGGGAATCAATCCGCGTAGTCAAGGGGATTTACACCAGAATGTAAAAAGAGTGGAATAGAAAGATCGAATATGCATCACTAGAGAATAGAGTGAATGATTGACAGCAACACTATTTTTTTCCGCTTTGTATGAAAAAATTGACTGTTTTTCATGTTATTTATATGGGAAGATAGGCTTATAGATGGAAGAACGCAATCAAAAGAATAGTTTTTTTGTGAAAGATGAGGAGTATCATGAGTGAAAAGAAAAAAATACGCAAGCTTTTGTTGGCATCGATTGTCGCTGGGAGTATCTATGGTGGCGGTGCCTTGCTTTTTGGGTTGCTGGTCAGTTATAACGTCCTCTTGTTAGATGGGGTCTATACATTGATTGGTGCAGTGATGTCACTGATTGCTTTGTACGTGGCAAAATATATCCAAGCCCAAGATTTTGAACGTTTTCCATTCGGTAAAGAGGCATTGATGCCATTAGTGGTATTTATTCAATATAGTATCATCCTGCTGATCTCAATTTATGGGATCATTGAATCTGCTTTTAGTTTATTACACGTCAGTGATGGCATGATTGATCCAATCGGTTTGTATTTCTCGCTGGTTGGTACGATCTACTGTTTCTCTTTTTACTTGTACTTAAAAAAGAAACCACTGACCCATCCCTTTTATTGGGTGGAACTAGAACAATGGCGTTTCGGCTTTTTCTTTAGTCTGGGTGTCGTCGGTTCATTTCTTGTGTCCTGGCTGATCCAAGCCAGTCCCTATGGGGATTTTGCGATGTATGTCGACCCAATCATCTCCATCGGGATCACCTTGTTCTTTATCCAGCTTTCGATAAAAGAGTTGAAAGCAGCGATTTTAGAATTGACTTCCTCTACCCCAAAAGAAGAACTGCGGGAGACCATCATGACGATCGTTGAAAAAGAATTGCGCGCAGAAGAAGTGGTGGACTTTGTGTTACGTACCGCCAAAGTCGGTAATCAAGTCATTGTGGAATTAGATGTAGTGATTTTACCTGCAACTCCTCTCGATACAGTAGGTCAGCAAGATCCCTTGCGAGAACGATTGAATCAGGCAATCAGCCAACAGATTTCTGGTTATTCCCTCTGGCTAAACATAAATTTTGTCGGTGACATCTAATGGGCGTATAGTGAGGAGTAAGAATGGCTGCAAAGCAGCTTGAATAAACCGTGAAAATGACAGAGAAAAGAGGAAACAAATGACAATTCTGAAAGCCTATGGAAAAATCACCGCAGCACTTTTCTTGTTAGCGGCAAGCATCAATTTATTTTTAGGACCGCATCATGTGGCAGCTGGCGGTGTCAGCGGAATCGGTATTTTATTAGAGTCAGCACTCGGTTGGGATCGAGCGGCTGTGATCATGGTCTTGAATATTCTCATGCTTATTCTTGCCTATGCCTTTTTAGGGAAGGGGCCTTTTATGAAAGTCCTCTATGGTAGTTTTGCTTTTCCAGTAGCAATTGCTTTAGTTCCGGAATATATGGTGGCTGAAGACCGGTTGCTTTCCGTGATTTTTGGCAGTGCGATTTTTGCTTTAGGAGTAGCGATTTTGTACAAAAATCAGTCTTCCAGCGGCGGCACAACGATTCCACCGCTGATTTTCAAGAAATACTTTAATTTGAATCCAGCGATTGGCTTGCTGGCGACCGATGCGATCGTTGTTTCCATGAACTTGTTCGTTTTCGGGTTTGAAGAGTTCTTGTTTGCGATCTTATCGATCGTGATCACCTCTGGTGTGATGACCTACATTGAAACCGGCTTTAACCGAAAGAAATCTATCATGATCTTAAGTGAGAACCACGTGAATGAGATTCGAGAAGCGGTCTTTGATAAAACAGCTCGGGGTGCGACCCTGTTGGCTGCCCAAGGCGGTTACCAGCAAGCCGACAAGCAAGTGCTGCTGATCGTTGCCAGCGACCAAGAGTTTATGCAGATCAGACAAATCATTGAGACGATTGACCCAAAAGCGTTTGTGATCGTCAATAATGTCTCAGAAGTACTGGGGCAAGGCTTTAGTTATCACCCGATCGAATGAGCGTATTCTCGCTTGTTCAGCGTATGAAACCACCCTCGTCAAGTAGGCTATCTACTCGACGAGGGTGGTTTTTAAGATCCATGATTTTCAAATAGCTTTACTCCGTAAAGTAATCGGGGAAGGCTTTTTCCACAAAAACCAGATCGTTATCAATGACATCAATGTGTTGCCCGACCAAGGGAGCAATTTTGGCTTGGTCTTTTTCTTTTAAGGTTGCTAAGATTTCTTCATGATCTCGCAAAATAATTTCCCAAGACAATTCCTCCACCTCTAAACGTAAGAAGCGGAAGCGATTTAATGGCAGATTGATCGTTTGTAGCCAATTCCAGACATTTTCTTTGTCGGCGATTTTATAAATCAACTGATGGAAGGCCTCGTCGAGTTGGAAAAACTCGATTTCATCCTTCAATTGGGCATAGGTCCGCTGCAAAATAACGAGTTTTTCTAGTTCTTTCAGTTGTTCTTCTGTAACGGCTTGGCAGGCAGCTACGAATACTTCTTTTTCAAGCGTCTCTCTGACAAAACGAGCTTCTTCAATTTGTTTGATGCTGATTTTAGAAATATAGGTGCCGCTTTGGGGAACGACATGGATCAGTGCTTCACGGCGCAGACGAATAATTGCTTCGCGGATCGGCGTCCTGCCGATGGTTAGTCGTTGCTCCAATTCCTTTTCAGATATTTTTTGACCGGGAATCAGTTTGGCGGTTAAGATCAACTCTTTGATTGATTCATAAGCTTGTGATTGAAAATTTGTAAGGTTCAACATAAACGCTTCTTTCTGTATCAGGCATTCAATTCCCTTCGAAAGAAAAACTCTGAAGGAAAGTGCCTAGGGATAGTTTTGAGTAATAAAACTAGTATATAAGTTGAATAACCTTTTGTAAAGGCTTGCAATTCAGTATGGAATGAACTAGAATACTAATATATCATTTTTAAGAAAAAGGAGGAAGTAGGATGTTTGATTTTGCTGCCTTGAAGCAGGCAGGAGTTACGATGCCGGTCGTTCCCAAAGAAGTGAGGGATCAATCAGATACTCAGTTTCAATGGCTACACTTTGGTGGGGGAAATTTGTATCGGGCATTTCACGCAGAAGTAGCCCAAACGTTGATCGATCAACAAGCGTTGTCAAAAGGAATCGTAGTGTGTGAAACCTTTGATGAACAAGTGATCGATCAAGTGTACGCGCCTTACGAGAATGACATTTTAGAAGTGATCATGCACGAAGGGGGACGGTTGGAGAAAAAATTGCTCCAATCAACGGCGGCTAGTTATTATTGCCATCCTTCCCGCACTGCGAGTTATGAGCATATACGTAAAGTATTTCGTGAGCCGTCACTACAATTGGTCACCGTAACAATCACAGAAAAAGGCTATGGCTTAAAAGACAGTCAGGGGAATTTTTTGCCTGTCGTCCAAGCGGATCTCGCTGCGGGTCCTCATCAGGTCAACCATACAATGAGCATTTTGGCTAGCTTTTTATGGGATCGTTTTCAATCAGGGGCTCTTCCGATCGCTATGGTCTCTACCGACAATTTTTCGCAAAATGGGCTCCGTTTCCAAGCTGCGATTGTCACCATCGCAAAAGAGTGGCAAAAGCTGGGGCATATTTCAGAAGCGTTCGTCCGATACTTAGAAAACAACGCGCAAGTGACGTTTCCGTGGTCAATGATCGATCGGATCACGCCAAATCCTTCAACAGCAGTTGCAGAAGAATTAGCAGCAGCTGGCATTCAGCAGCTGCCAGTCATTCGGACCGATAAAGGAACGATGATCGCTCCGTTTGCTAATACAGAGGCGACTCATTATTTAGTGATTGAAGATGATTTCCCGAACGGTCGCCCGAATTTAGACAAAGCGGGGGTGATCTTGACGAGTCGAGAGATCGTAGACAAAACCGATAGTATGAAAGTCACAACTTGTTTGAATCCACTGCATACGGCAATGAGTTTGTTCGGCTGTTTACTCGGCTATACATCCATTGCTGCGGAAATGACCGATCCAGATATTGTCGCTTTGATCAAAGGAATCGGCTATCGTGAAGGCTTGCCGGTAGTGGAAGATCCTGAGATCATTCAGCCAAAGAAATTTATCGATGAGGTGGTCGGTCTTCGTTTACCGAATCCGCTGATTCCTGACACCCCCCAGCGCATCGCCGCAGACACCTCACAGAAAATCGCCATCCGTTTTGGTGAAACCATCAAAAAGTATGTGGAGAAAGAAGGCTCGGCTTCTGAGCTGACTTTTATTCCTTTAGCGATTGCTGGCTGGTTGCGTTATCTCTTAGCGATCGATGATGAAGGCCATCCATTTGTCCCAAGTCCTGATCCCCTCTTAGCAGAATTGCAAGAGATTTTACATGAGTGTCAGTTGGGGTCAGCCGCCGATGTTCAAGAGATCATTCGACCAATCTTAGCAAATCCGCAGATTTTTGGTTTGGATCTCTATCAAGCAGGAATCGCTGAAAACGTGGGTCACTTGTTCGCTAAGATGCTAACAGGAACCGGCGCAGTTCGTAAAACATTACATGAAACAGTAGAAGGGATCGAATAAAAAATGGAAATGACATTTCGTTGGTATGGAAAAGAATACGATAAAATCAAGTTAGCAGATATCCGTCAAATTCCTGGGATGAAAGGCATCGTCGGCACACTTTTTGATTTGCCTGCTGGGGCAGTTTGGCCCAAAGAACGGATCAAGGCGCTCGTGGAAGAAGTCGAAGCAGCTGGACTTTCTCTGAAGGTGATCGAAAGTGTCAATATTCATGATGACATCAAGATTGGCTTGCCTTCGAGAGACCTGTATATCGAAAACTACAAAGAAACGATTCGTAATTTGGCAGCATACGGAATCGAAGTGATCTGCTATAATTTTATGCCGATTTTTGATTGGATCAAAACGGATCTCGATTATCGCTTAGCCGATGGTTCTTCTACGATGGCATTTGAAAAAGCAGGGATCGACAAAGACCCAGAAGAGATCGTCAAAGAAGTTGAGGAGTCAAGCTCTGGCTATACCTTGCCAGGCTGGGAACCAGAACGTTTGGCACATGTCAAAGAATTGTTTGCTGCGTATAAGGATGTCGATGATGACAAATTAAGAGAAAACTTTGCTTATTTCCTAAAAGCCATCATTCCCACCTGCGAAGAGGTCGGCATCAAGATGGCTGTTCATCCAGATGATCCTCCCTATTCGATTTTTGGTCTGCCGCGTATCGTTAAAAACCGTGATGATCTGGATTGGGTCTGTAACGTGGTCGACAGTCCGTCAAATGGCATCACACTTTGTACTGGCAGTATCGCCGAAGACCCAGCCAATAATGTCTATGAGATTTTGGCTGAGTTTTGTCGCCGGGATCGGATTCCTTTTGCCCATGTTCGTAACATTCAATACTTGGGCAATGACAAAGACTTTTATGAAGCACCGCATCTCTCCTCTGAAGGCTCGTTAGACATGTATCAGATCCTAGAAGCGATGTACAAAAATGGCTTTGACGGCTATATTCGACCAGATCATGGGCGAATGATCTGGGGAGAAACGGGACGTCCAGGCTATGGCTTATATGATCGGGCGATCGGCGCTTCCTACTTATTAGGGTTGTGGGAAGCCATCGACAAGAGCGTGGGGCGTTAAGAAAAGGAGCGAAGAAATGTTTTTAACTGACGATTTTATTTTGAAAAACAGCTTTGCCAAAGAGTTATACCATGGGTATGCAAAAAAGCAGCCGATCATTGATTACCATTGTCATTTAGATCCGAAAGAGATTTTCGAAGACCAAAACTTCACCAATCTGACCCAAGCGTGGCTGGCGGGGGACCATTACAAATGGCGCTTGATGCGAGCCAATGGTGTTGCAGAATCTTTGATCACTGGCGATGCTGATGACTACGAAAAATTCTGTGCTTGGGCGCAGACCTTGGAGGCTTGCATTGGCAATCCATTATATGTCTGGACCAATTTGGAATTGAAGCGAATCTTTGGTATGGATGAGCGGTTGACACTAGCCAATGCAGCAAGCATTTGGGAAAAAGCCAATCAACAGTTGCAGACGAAGGAATTTTCACCACGAGGGCTGATCAAAAAGATGGCCGTTGAGGTGATCTGTACGACGGATGATCCCATTGATTCGTTGACGTATCATCAAAAGCTGGCAGAAGAATCCTTTGCTGTGTATCCTACCTTTCGTCCTGACAAAGCAATCAATCTGCAGAATTCAGAATTTCCAGCATACCTTAAGCAATTGGCTGCAGCTGCGAACAAAGAAATCACTAGCTATCAAACGCTGGTTGAAGCATTGGCCGTACGTATTTTTTACTTCCAGCAACGGGGCTGTCGTTTAGCAGATCACAGTCTATCACGTCTTGGAGAGGAAGCCTACGATACCGCTGCACTTGAAGCGATTTTTCAGAAGCGTTTGACCACTGGGACACTGACTAATGAAGAAATCAGACAGTTTCAAACCGGCTTGCTGATTGACTTGATGCGCCAATACGCGAAGCAAGGTTGGACCGCGCAATTGCATCTGATGGCGACTCGCAACAACAGTCAAAAACTTTTCCAACAACTAGGACCTGATAGCGGCGGTGATGCGATGGGGGACGATCGTCTAGCGAGCGGCTTAAGTCGGACATTGGCGCAGCTTCAGGCGGAAAGCTTATTGCCGAAGACGATTTTGTATTCACTGAACCCCAAAGATTATCCAGTGTTGACTGCGCTGATGGGGGCGTTCCAAGAAGAGAGCAAAGGCAAGCTGCAATTAGGCTCTGCTTGGTGGTTCAATGATACGTATTCTGGTATGCGATATCAGTTGACGACCCTAGCAGAAGGCGGGATTCTTGGAAACTTCGTCGGCATGCTGACGGATTCTCGCAGCTTTTTGTCTTATCCACGCCACGAGTATTTCCGGCGGATTTTGTGTCAGGTGATCAGTGAATGGGTAGAAGACGGACAACTACCAGCAGATGAAATATATTTAGGGCAGATCGTCGCAGATATCTCTTATCACAATGCGAAAACCTACTTTGATTTTCCAAACTAATGACTACTCGATTCGTTCTTGGCTTGCTAGAGAAGGAATCGAGTGTTTGTATGGCTATTGCTAAAGTTGCGTCTGTTCATTTACTATTGGCAGGGAATCCAGTACTATGATAGAAAGAATCAAAGAAGGAGCGAACAGTATGAATCCATTCTATGAAAAAGTCTATGCGCTGGCGCGGCAGATCCCTTTTGGTAAAGTCGTCTCCTATAGTCAGATTGCGTGGAAATTGGGACAAATCAACGGCGCGCGAGCAGTCGGTCGAGCGATGCGCTTGAGCCCTCAGGATGTCCCTGCCCATCGAGTCGTGCGGGCAGATGGCGTCTTAGTTGGTCCCACCGCCAATGGGCGAAAAGCAGCACTCGTCGATGAAGGGGTGGTCTTCAAAGCCAGTGGTCGTATCGATATGAAGGCTTGCAGTTGGTCCATGAGCGAGATCGCTCCCGCTCAAATGAAGGAGCCATTATGAAAAAACGTGAATTTATCGTGCAAGATCTGTTGAGTAAAATCTATCAGGAAGAATTTTCTGCCGGCAAATTACCCAACCAAAGAACCCTTGCGCAAACCTATGGCGTTTCGCGGTTTACGATCCAGCAAGCAATCAAAAACCTTGAAGAGATCGGGATCGTCAAAGTGGTACAAGGTTCAGGGATTTTTATCCATGAAAAATGGGTCAAAAACCCAATGATCTTTAATTCCTTGACCCGCACCCCTTATGACCGCATCCATTCCAAAATGATTTCCTTGAATAAGGCGGCAGCAACGTTGGATGAACAGCAGATTTTCCAAATAGGCCCAGACGAGGAAGTCTGGATCTTTGAACGAGTGCGGATCGTCAATTATAAAATCGAACAGCTGGAAACCTCTAAATTGCCCGTCAGCCTATTTCCTGAATTGACACAAGAAATCGTGGAGCACTCGATCCAACGCTATGTCGAAAGCTGCGGATACCGCATTTCCCACTACATCACAAGCTATACCCCCATCACCACATCGACCGCGCAATCGGGTATTTTATTGTGCAAGCGGGGAACACCGGCAATGCAGATCAGCAATCGGGCGATTTTAGAAGACGGCCGCGTGTATGAGTTCAGCAATATCGTTGCCATTGATTATGCCGTGACCTACATCCGTCCCTTTGACCGTGAGATCCATCGCTCACGCATCGATTGATTTTTAGGAAAGCAAATGTGCCAGTTGCGTCGTCTTTACCCAGAGAGAACAAAGACATCCCCTGTCGATTGGACAGGGGATGTCTTTTGTTGTGTTTAAGGAGTGATCAAAGTGCCGTCTGGTGTACGGCTCTGGGTCCATTCGTGAGGACGGTAAACCACGGGAAATTCCGAAGCTGCTGCTTCATCGAACGTGATTCCGATCCCACTTTTCTCGATGGGATAAAAATAGCCGTTTTCAGGTTGTGGACTACCACCAAAGACCGACTGGGTATTTGCTGGGATCGCAATCGTTTCTTGGATCGCGGCATTGTGGAGATGGATATTTAGATGGGTGTTGACGGCTAAGCCGACAGGGCTGATATCAGACGGCGTGTGCCAAGCGATCCGAATGCCCATCGCATCGCAGAAGTGAGCCAATTTCAATGCTGGCGTGATCCCACCGATTTGTGAGACATGGGCACGCATAAAGTCAATCTGTTGATTTTTGACTAGCTCTTGCCATTCCATCGGATTATTGAACAATTCGCCGGTCGCGATCGGGGTCGCCGACTGGCTGCGGAGTTGCTGCAACCACTTGTTTTGATCCGGCGGCAAAATATCTTCTAGGAAAAAGAGATTGAAAGGCTCAGCGGCTTTTGCAAATTGAATCGCTTGGTTTGGATGCAGCCGTTCATGCACGTCATGCAGCATTTGAAATTGATTGCCGTATCGTTCTTGGATCGCAGCAAACATTTTCAGTGTTGTGTCCATGTAGTCTGTTTGATCAAAATAGGAACCAGCGATGGGCTGATCGGGTGTTTGCAGTTGGCTAGGATTTCCACCATAAAAGCCTAATTGGCAACGGATATAGCGATAGCCCTCAGCCAAGAAGCGATCGATTTCTTGATAAAGGTCTTCGAGATTATCTGCCACGGCATGGGTATAGGCGGGAATCGCCGTACGCGCTTTTCCACCTAACAGTTGATACAATGGCATATCGGCTAATTGTCCCTTGATGTCCCATAAAGCCATGTCGACTCCTGAGATGGCATTGTTGGTGATCGGACCATTCCGCCAGTAAGAATTGACATTCATCACTTGCCAAAGATCTTCGATTTGATTGGCATCGCGGCCAAGTAAGAGGGGGCGTAAATACTCGTCAACGACGGTTTTTACGGCTAGTGGGCGAAACTGGAAGGTTGCGCAACCTAACCCAGATACGCCTTTGTTTGTTTCTACTTTAACGACAACAAGGTTATGACGATCAGGTTTGATCGCAAAGGCTTTGACGTCGGTGATGATCGTTGGTGTCATTTCATTCACTCCAATTTTTGTCTCTAGTTGCTATAGCCATTGAAACATGCTTGGCAACCGCTGTCAATTTGGTCTAATAAAAACTGGATATACACCATAAAACCAGTCCAATTTTTGCCTATTTTATAATAAAACGTTGATATATAGCGTTTTTATTCTGGTTTTATCAAAAAAGGACTGGTTTTACAAGTCTGTGTGAGCATGCTACTATGTGTGTGAAAACGGAAACACCTGAAAGGGCGCCCGTCAAATGGATCAGGACCGTTAGCAAACAACAGGGGGAAAAAAAGATGACCAAAGAAGACATCGTAAAACAGATCATTAAAGATGTTGGCGGATCAGACAATATCAACAATGCATGGCACTGTATGACTCGCTTGCGTTTTGATTTAAAGGATGAGAAAAAAGTCGACTATGCGGCGTTAGAAAAAACACCCAAAGTCGTAGGAACAAAATATCAAAGCAATCAGCTGCAGGTAGTGATAGGAACGGATGTTGCTGATTATTATGCACCTTTAGCCAAAGAATTAGGTCTTGATGAAGCGAACCAAGGGGAAACATCAGAGAAAAAAGGAGCCGTTTCCTTATTTATGGATACCGTTTCTGGCGTTTTTGGTCCGATCGTTCCAGCTATCGCTGGCGCAGGAATGATCAAAGGATTGATGGCTGGATTGGTGGCATTGAATGTCATCTCTAATCAAACAGATACCTATTTAGTGATCGACATGATCGCGAGCGGCGTATTCACATTCTTGCCATTTTTTGTTGCTGCTTCTGCCGCTCGGATTTTTAAAACCAATCAATATTTAGCGATCGCAATCGCGGCAACGCTGCAATTTCCAACGATGACCAATGCGGTAGCCGAAGGGAGTATTTCCGCCTTTCGTTTGTTCGGCGTATTGCCAGTACCCGTCTTTAACTATGCAGGGACAGTGATTCCCATTATCTTTGCCGTGCTGGCGCTCAGTTATATTTACCGTTGGGTCGATAAACTCTTACCACAAGTGCTGCGTACCGTGTTTACACCGACGATTTCGTTGTTTGTCGCTGGTATCTTGACATTAACGGTCATTGGCCCAATCAGTATCCATCTAGGAAACTTATTGGCTGCTGGCGTGGCTGGATTATTCACTATCTCGCCTGTCTTAGCAGGAATCGTGGTAGGGGCGATTCGACCAATCGCAATCTTCACGGGACTGCATCATGCCATGACCCCGATCGCTTTGCAAAACTTTGCCAATCAAGGATATGATATGCTGATGCCAATGATGTTTATGGCAAATATGGCAATCACCGGCGCAACAGCAGCTATTTATTTCAAAGTCAAAACCAAAGAAGAAAAATCGATCATTCTATCGTCGGCGGTTTCAGGCTTGTTAGGGATCACAGAACCTGCGTTATTCGGGATTTTATCGAAGTATAAAAAAGCCTTTATCGCAGCAACAGTTGGTAGTTCTGTGGCTTCTGCCTTCATCAGTTTCTTCGGTGTTCGTATTTATGGGTACATTCTTTCAAGTATCTTTAGTTTGCCAGCCTATATCGGGGAATACTTTATCTACGCCGTTCTAGGGATCATCTTGGCGATCGGCTTATCTTTTGCCATGAGCTGGTTCTTGGTACCAAATCAAGCAGCAGAAGGCGATCGTTACACCAACGAAGTGGATCTGCATGCCGTGACCCATGGTGAATACGTCCCATTAGAAGATGTACCAGATGAAGTTTTTTCAACGAAAATGATGGGAGAAGGCTATGCCATCGAGTCACAAGATGGCCAAATCTTTGCACCAGTCAGTGGCGAAGTCACCACTGTGTTCCCTTCAAAACATGCCGTCGGGATCAAAACCCAAAACGGCGTGGAAGTTCTTGTGCATATGGGGATCGATACAGTTTCCCTTGGCGGTCAAGGCTTTGAAGTCTTTGTCAAAGCTGGGGAGCAAGTCACTCCGCAAACCAAACTGGCACAAATGGATCTGCCGTTTATCAAGCAGCAAGGCAAAGAAACCATGGTGATCGTTTTGATCACCAACATGGATCGCGTGCAACAATTTTCTGGAAGTACTGATTTAGAAGGCAGACACCAAGCCGGTGCATTACTGGAAAAAGTCGTTTTGAATGCCTAATAAAAGAAAAAAGATGAGCTTCGTTAACGAAGTTCATCTTTTTTTCTTTGTAATTAACTACGCAGCCCGCGGCCTTTTTGGATCAAGTACCAGCATACGCTGTATAAGACGACAATGAACAAGACCAAAATACCGATGGAGAGGAAAATCGGGACATCGATGGTGCCCAAAAATCCGTAACGGAAACCAGAGATCATATACACGATCGGGTTGACTTTGGAGATCGTTTGCCAAATTGGCGGTAGCATGCTGATGGAGTAAAAGACGCCTCCAAGATAGGTCAATGGTTGTAAAACAAAGGTTGGCACGATGGAAACATCGTCAAAGGATTGGGCGAAGATCCCATTTAGCAACCCTGCTAATGAAAATAAGATGGCGGTCATGACAAGGGTTAAGACAACGATGACCCAAGAATAAACATGTAATGGGACGAAGAAAAGGGAAATGATGGTCACCAATGTGCCCACCAAGATACTACGGCCAAGTCCGCCAAAGACAAAGCCCCAAATGATGACGTGGGTAGGGACCGGCGCCACTAAGAGTTCCTCAATGTTTTTTTGAAACTTCTGTGAAAAGAAGGAAGATGACACGTTAGAGTAAGAACTAGTGATCGTCGACATCATGATCAGCCCAGGAACGATAAATTCCATATAAGAAAAGCCGCCCATTTCGCCGATGCGGCTGCCGATCATTTTCCCAAAGATAATAAAGTATAAGGAAGTAGTGATGACGGGTGGGACGAGGGTCTGCACCCAAATCCGTAAATAGCGGTTGGTCTCTTTGACCGCTAAACTTTTTAAGGCTGTAAAATAAAGACTAAACATGGTTTTCCTCCGCTTCGTGTGATTCTTCGGTGATTTTCAAAAATAGTTCTTCCAAGCGATTGGATTTGTTGCGCATGGAGAGGACATTGATCCCTTGCTGACTGAATTGGGCAAAAAGATCGTTGACGCCTTGATCTCGAGCGACTTCAACAGCGATGGTCTGTTCATCTTCCATTTGGATCGGATACCCAGTGATCGTTGGTGCTTGCTTGATCGGTGCGATATCAAAAAGAAAGGTTTCAAATTGCAGTTTTGCCAATAAGGACTTCATGCTGGTGTTTTCGATCAGTTCACCAGATTGGATGATCCCGATGTTGCGGCAAAGCATTTCCGCCTCTTCTAAATAATGGGTCGTCAAAATGATCGTTGTGCCCTTTTGGTTCAATTCCCGCAAAAAGCTCCACATTTCCCGCCGTAATTCGATATCGACACCTGCCGTCGGTTCATCCAAAATCAATAGCCGTGGTTCATGCATCAGGGCACGAGCAATCATCAAACGGCGTTTCATCCCGCCTGACAGCATCCGCGCACGAACATTGCGTTTTTCCCACAAATTCGACTGCTTCAAGTATTTTTCGCTGCGCTTGATGGCTTCGTTGCGAGGGACACCATAATACCCAGCTTGATTGACAACGATCTGCTGGACCGTTTCAAAGGGATTGAAATTGAATTCTTGGGGAACCAGACCAATCTGTTGTTTGACTTGGACCAATTCTTTGTCTAAATCGTAGCCGAAGACTTTGACGCTTCCCGAAGATTTATTGACAAGAGAGGTGATAATGCCGATGGTGGTGGACTTTCCAGCGCCGTTTGGGCCTAACAAGGCATAAAAGTCGCCTTCTTCCACCGTCAAATTTATGCCCCGCAACGCTTCAACGCCGGTAGCATAGACTTTGCGTAAATCGGTTAGTTCTAGTGCATAGGTCATGTTTGTTTGAACTCCTTCTATGTATGATGGTTTATTCTATCATTTTTTTTCAAGAAGAACCGCATGATTTGATTTTTTTCATTTGATTAGATAACAATTGTTGCTAATCGATGAAAAGTGGAAAAGAGGCAAAAGAAAAAACGACCATTTGATCGTTTTTTCGATAAAGTCGATTGTTAGCATAAATACCGTTCTGGTCGTTCTGTCTGTCCTAATAAGTAATCGACAGAAACATTATAGAGGGAAGCTGCGTGTAGCAGCGTCAATACATCGGGTAAGCGATCGCCTGCTTCGTATAAGGTGTAATCGGGGTAAGACACATCGAGATGCTGGCATACTTCTTTTGGGCTCAATCCGCGTTCTTCTCTTAAAAATTTGAAGCGGCAACGCAAGGTGTCTAATAAAAAAGCTTCTTCTAATGTCACTTTGCGGTCCTCCTTAAAAAATAGCGCTTTTTTTCGCACTGTTCTCTTTTTATTGTACCAACAAAAGCAAAATATGCGAAGTGATTCACATGAAGGGCGATCGGTTTTTGTCAAAAAGTGAAACAAATGACTTGCTCTGAGACGCGTTTCATACAGTATGCTTGATTTATAAAAAGGAAGGCGGGATGGAAACATGAATACATACATGAAGAAAAATGGTGCGGAATGTTGTTATGTGACGTTGGCATTTGATGGACAACAACTGGTATTGACGAAGCCAAAAGGGTTCTTTCAAGAACGGTTAGTAGAAATTCCTGTGGATGAGATCAGTCACTTGACGTGTGATGAACACTTCGGGTCTCAGCGCATCGGATTTATCCATCACAACGATTACTATGAATTTTATACATGTGGGCTAAGTGTGATAGACTATATGAAAGAACAATTATTCGTTTAAGGAGCAGTGAGTCATGGCAAACATTCGGGATATTGCACGCTTGACCGGCTATTCGGTCTCAACGGTTTCACGAGTCATTAATAACAATCCTTATGTCAGTGAAGAAAAGCGTCGTAAGATCCTGGCTGTCATGGAAGAGGTCAACTATATTCCGAATTACACGGCGCGGGCATTAAGTGTCGGCAAAACCAAAAATATCGGTGTGATCCTGCCGTTTGTCAATCATCCCTATTTTGATCGATTATTGAGCGGCATCACGACAGCAGCGTTTGCTCGTGGCTATAAGGTGACGCTTTTAGCCACGAACTATGATCCGCAAGTAGAGGAAGCATATTTGCAAGAATTTGCGGCGAAAAGCTTTGATGCTTTGATCATTACCTCGCGGGCGAATCCGATCGAAACCTTATTGCCTTATCGTTCATACGGACGCATCGTCTTTTGTGAAAATATCTCGTATTTGACTGACGGCTGCACTTATATCGATCGAGAGGAATCGATCAAGGAGGTCTTCACGTATTTTAAGGAACAAGGCATCCAGAAAATCGGCGTGACATTGGGACGTAGCCGCAAGCTCAGCAGCAATTCAAAAATCACGGTCCGTTTGGCTCATGACTATTTTTCGACCTTTTCCGAAGACTTGATTTTTTGGGATTGCTTGACGGAAGAAGATGGCAAAGAAGCGGCTGCTTATTTTGCAGATAAAGGAGTCGAAGCGATTTTCACCAATGGGGATCATGTTGCTGCTGGGATTCAGTCGCAGGCGCCGGGAGAATGGCTCGTGATTGGACGGGACAATCTATACATCAGCGAGCTGCTGCAGCTTTCAACGATCGATCATCACTTGCAAGCTTGCGGGGAGACCGCCGTCCAATTGGCGGTAATGGAAAAAAGCGGCAACTATCGCATGCCCTATGAGTTCATCAAACGATAGCTACAGACGAAACGATGCGCAAACAGTGCCCCTGAGCGGGCAGTGCTTGCGCATCGTTTTTTTAATGGGATTTGGTGTAATGGTCAATGATCTGTTTCAACAGCTGCGCGCTGCCGACGCCTGCTTTTTGATCGTAATAGGCGGTAAAACGCTCGTCTTGAACGTACATTTCCCCTAAAGATCGGTGATATTCTGCTGAGTAAAAGGGCGCTGCTTGTTTAAGCCATGCTTGATGCGCAGCAAAAGCCTTTTCGGCTTTGTCAGAAGGGATTCGTTTCCCTTCCTTTTCATTCAATAGCTCTTTTATCAGCTGCAACAAGCGGTTTTCGTTGTCGGTCAGTGCTTGATAATCGACTTGGGTCATCTGCTGCCACTTTTGGTTGCTTTGTTCGATGATTTCCTCACCGTAGGCTTCTCGTAATTCGGCACCGTAGTTCGCTTCGTTTTCACGAATTTTTTGTTCCTTAAAATAACGGAATTTCTCTTGATCGGTCATCGTCTTTTCTCCTTCATAATAATCAATTGTTTGCGCTAAGGTGGTCAAAAGACTGTCCAGGGCTGCTCGCTCTTGTAAAAGCTGTTGGTAATGCTGCAACAAGACCGTTTGGATCGATTCTTGTGGCTCATACAAGATTCCGCGGATTGTTTCTAATGACAGCCCAAAAGACTTAAAATATAAAATCTGCTGTAGGCGATCGACTTCCTGTCTCCCGTAGATACGGTAACCAGCTGAGTTGGTGCGTTGCGGTTGTAACAACTTGATCTGATCATAATACCGCAGGGTACGGCTGCTGACTCCTGACAGTTTAGCTAAGGCACTGATCGTATATTCCATCGGCTTTTCCCTCCTTACACCTGTATCCTAAAGGTTGACGTAACGACAAAGTCAAGAAAATTTTTTTGCGTTTTTTAAAATGTGCTATAATTATAACAAAGAAAGGAAGATAAGATGCAAATAGTTTTTTCTGATATTGATGGGACGTTCCAAGAAATGGGGCACCCGATTCATGAGATCAATAAAGAAGCCATCCGTTGTTTGCAAGACCAAGGGGATCACTTTGTGTTTGTCACAGGGCGAGGATTTGAGCTTGTTCAAGATATGATGGCGGAAGAAGGCCTTTCCTGCGATGTGATTTTTGGAAACGGCGCTGGTCTGATGTTAAAAGGAGAAGCGCCTGTTTTGACGCATACCTTGCCCTATAAGACATTGGCGCAAGTGATTGGTATCTTAGAAACAGAAGAGGTTTTTTATTTCTTACATACTGACCATGGCATCATTTCCCCACAAGCGCATTTGTATGAAGCGCAGTTTCAAGAAAGCCGCAAGCAGTTACTCGCGGAGTTAGGGGAGCGAGGACAAATCATCGCTGACTACAAATATGAGTTCTTTTACAACGAATGTCTTCATAAAGACGACGTGCTGCAGTTCATGAAGGAACATCCAGAGATAAAGGTCATCAAAATCGAACTGATGGAAGCGTCAGACGAAAAAAGAGAACGGCTGCGGGAGATGATCCAATCAGAAACGGCTGCGATTTTTCAATCCTTTGTCCAAACACTGGAGATCGTTGATCCATTGGCGACCAAAGGTGCCGCGATCCGTTCCTTTTTAGAAGCTTTTCCCGCTGCCAAAAGCTACGGGATCGGTGATGGTGAAAATGACCTTGCGATGTTTGAAGCGGTGGATGTTTCTTTGGCTGTAGCAAATGCCAGCCCAGCGATCAAAGCAGTTTGTGATCGAACCATTGAGCGCGCGGAAGATGGCGGTGTTGGCCGCTTTATTTTAACAGAATTAGTTTCGAGAGAGGATGTTGTGCATGAAGTTGATTGAAACCCCAGTAAACCAAAATCTAAATATGGAAACTTTTTACCCGAACATCTCCAAGTATCTATTCGACAAAATAGCGATCAAATACTATAAATTGTACTCGCTTGATCGGACGCAGATTCTCTATGTGGATAGTTTTGATACGATTTCTTTAGTATTGATCAACAATAAAAAGAAAATCAGTCGGGAAGAAGTCGACACAGCGATTCATCGTTTGCTGAAGGTCGATCGCAAAGACGTGACCGTCAATGTTAATATTCGTAAAGAAATGGAAGCAAGAGGCATCACCTTTTCTAAACCGAGGAAAGATGTCATTCTTGTTCAATTGCCTGTGAAAGAATAGTAGTTGAAAGAAGTTGGGACATGCACGTTGCAAGAGCAATCAAACGTTGAACAAAGGGGCGACCTTATACGTGCGCAGGAATGATGCGCCAATAAGTAGGAGGCTGACCCATGCTTTTGAGCAATTTGTTCTCAGATGGATTGCCTTGTACTAGCAAAAACCCAACTTTTTTTGAAAAAAACAAGATTTTCTGTCTTTTGTGTTTTTTTTGCTATAATGAGAAGAAGTAAGCTAGAGGGAGTAAGAACATGCAGAAATTATTTAAAGATGACAGCTTGACGCTGCACACCGATCTCTACCAAATCAACATGATGCAAACCTATTGGGAGTTAGGCAGAGCCGATCGTAATGCGGTGTTTGAATGCTATTTCCGTGACATGCCTTTTGAAAACGGCTATGCGATCTTTGCCGGTCTGGAACGATTGATCGACTATTTGAACGATTTATCCTTTTCAGAAACGGATATTGCCTACTTGCGAGAAATTGGCGGCTACCCAGAAGCCTTTTTAGAGTATCTAAAGGAGTTCAAGTTTGCTTGTACCGTTCGTTCTGCGTTAGAAGGCGATTTAGTCTTCAACAATGAACCGATCATTCAAGTAGAAGGGCCGTTGGCACAAGCACAGTTGATCGAAACGGCGTTACTGAATATGGTCAATTTCCAAACACTGATCGCCACGAAAGCTGCCCGCATCAAATCCGTGATCGGCACGGATCCCTTGTTGGAATTTGGTTCACGGCGGGCACAAGAATTGGATGCAGCCATTTGGGGGACCCGAGCGGCTTATATTGGCGGAGCAGATGCGACGAGTAATGTGCGGGCAGGGAAGATTTTTGGCATCCCAGCCAGCGGAACCCACGCCCATTCCCTCGTGCAATCCTACGGCAATGACTATGATGCATTTATGGCGTATGCCCAAACCCACAAAGATTGCGTATTCTTAGTCGATACCTATGATACATTGCGCTTAGGTGTGCCAAATGCGATTCGTGTGGCCAAAGAGATGGGGGATAAGATCAATTTCTTAGGTGTGCGGATCGACAGCGGCGATATGGCGTATATCTCGAAAAAAGTCCGTGAACAGCTGGATGAAGCGGGATTCACGGAAGCCAAAGTCTATGCTTCCAATGATCTAGACGAAAATACGATTCTAAGCTTGAAAATGCAAAAGGCGAAAATCGATGTGTGGGGTGTCGGCACCAAGCTGATCACCGCTTACGATCAACCGGCATTAGGCGCGGTTTATAAACTGGTGGCCATCGAAAATGAGCAGGGAGAAATGATCGACACCATCAAATTATCCAGCAATGCTGAAAAGGTTTCGACCCCTGGGAAAAAACAAGTTTGGCGGATCACCCGTAAATCTGACGGCAAGTCAGAAGGCGATTATGTCACGCTATGGGAAGAAAATCCACAAGCAGCAGACGAACTGTTCATGTTCCATCCTGTTCATACCTTTATCAACAAAACAGTGACGAACTTTGATGCGCGACCATTGTTGCAAGATATCTTTGTGGATGGCCAGCAAGTGTATCAAGTGCCTGACTTAGAACACATCAAAGCCTATGCGACGAATTGCTTGGATTCCCTTTGGGACGAGTACAAACGTGACTTGAATCCACAGAAATACCCAGTCGATCTTTCGCAAGAATGCTGGGATCATAAAATGCGCACGATTGAAAAAGTACGCAAACAAACCAATGGCGCGATTTTGTAATCCGCAACTGCGCTGGTCCTAGGATCAGTCAGCTGCTTCAAAAAATAAGAGGAGGCGTTTCTATGACCATGCAACAAGAAATTATCAAAGAATTAGGAGTCTTACCGACCATCGACCCGAAAGAAGAAGTTCGTAAGAGTATTGATTTTTTAAAGGCGTATCTGCAAAAGAATCCGTTCTTGCATACGTTTGTCTTGGGGATCAGTGGTGGACAAGATTCGACGTTAGCTGGACGGCTTGCGCAATTGACGATGGAGGAAATGCGCAGCGAAACTGGGAATCCCAACTATCAGTTCATAGGGGTACGCTTACCTTATGGGGAACAAGCAGACGAAGAAGATGCCAAAAAAGCACTAGCGTTTATCCAACCAGACATTGAGCTGCGGGTAAACATCAAAGCCGCCGTCGATGCGCAAGTACAAGCGGTGGAAGAAGCAGGGTTAGCGGTTTCCGACTTTAACAAAGGCAATATCAAAGCCCGTCAACGGATGATCACGCAATATGCCATTGCGGGTGAAAAAGCAGGGGCTGTTCTGGGAACAGATCATGCTGCGGAAAACATCACCGGCTTCTTTACGAAGTATGGGGATGGCGGAGCCGATATTTTACCACTATTTCGTTTGAATAAACGCCAAGGCCGTCAACTCTTGCAATACTTAGGCGCGCCAGAAGCGTTGTATACAAAAGTCCCAACTGCGGACTTGGAAGATGGCAAACCTTTAGTGGCAGATGAAGCAGCTTTAGGAGTGACCTACAACGACATCGATGACTATTTAGAAGGCAAGGAAATTTCGGCTGAAGCCCAACAAACCATTGAAAACTGGTGGAACAAAACGCAACACAAACGCCACTTGCCAGTCACGATTTTTGATGATTTTTGGAAATAAACGAAACCAGTGATTGAGTTCCATTCGGATAGAAAGAAGAGTCTAGGGGGCAAGAAACCTTAGACTCTTTTTTTATGAGGCTTGCTTTCTTTAAAAATAACAAAAGCTTCTTACCTCGGCTTTACTTTCTTGCCTCGAAAGCATAAAATACGAGGGTACCTAGAACGTGTAGAAAAGGAGGAATGTTCCTTCGTGAAAATAAATATCCACCCTTATCTGAAGATCGCATTAAAAGGCATCGCCATCGTCCTGTTGATCATTTTCAGTAATTTATATTTGCAATGGTGTCAAAACAATCTTTCCGTTGAATTAGCTCTGAAATTTTCCTTTTCGTGGCATACAGCAAAGTTTTTCTTGGCTTGTGGGGTGCTACTGCTGGTGTATGGGGTGTTTGCCAGCTTGGCAGGTTCGGTACTGATCGGAGGCATCTTTTATAGTGTCGTCATCGGAATCTTAGGATATGCCAACCACACGAAGATGGTCTATCGCCAAGAACCAATCTATCCCGATGATTTAAAGATGGTCACTCAATTCGACCTTCTACGAACCATGATCGGCAATGGCGCCTTTTTCTTAGCCATCCTCTTCGCTCTGGCGGCGATCGGGGCGATCGGCTGGAGTATCTATCGCAGCCGCAAATTAAACGGGCGTTTGCAAGTGATGCGAGGAGCGGTGCTGGTCGTATGCTCGCTGGGCTTAGTCTATGTTTCTCACTTCAATGACAGCAACAACCTTTTACGCAAAGCCTACAATCAGACGGCGCTCTGGATTCCGTATTCACAAAAAATGAACTACTACAATACGGGATTTATCGGTGGTTTTTTGTACAACCTGCGGGTAGATGCCATGACGAAGCCTGAGGGGTATTCAAAAGAAGCAATCCAAGCGATTGCGGACACCTACAATGCACAGGCTGCGGAGAAAAATCAAGACCGTGAAAGTGAAGCACCAAATATCGTCTATGTAATGAGCGAGAGCTTTTCCGACCCGAGCCATTTAAATGGCTTGTCGATCACCGGCGATCCGTTGAAAGACTATTACCACGTCGCCGATCAAACCATCAGTGGAAAAATGCTTTCGCAAAATTATGGAGGCGGTACGGCAAACATCGAGTTTGAAGCGTTGACTGGTTTTGCCATGGGCCTATTGAATCCACAGATGACAACGCCTTACACGATGCTAGTGCCGAAATTGACGCAACTGCCATCCTTGGTTTCTTTCTTGGAACAATCAGGGTATACGGCAACGGCGATCCATCCTTACGATACATCGATGTACAAACGCAAGGATGTCTATGGGGGGATGGGGTTTGAACAGTTTATCGATCAAGAGACGATGACCTATACCGACAAAATCGAAAATAATCCTTATATTTCTGATGAGGCGGCCTACAAAGAAGTGCTGGCATTGTTGGAAAACGATCAGCAACCGCAATTTGTCCATTTAGTGACGATGCAGACCCATATGCCGTATGCTGGTAAATACGATACCTTGAATTACCAAGCAAGCGGTCCGGGCAATATGGCTTCTTTGGAAAACTACCTGCAGGATATCTCCTACAGCAGTACAGCATTGAAAAACTTTGTAGCTGAATTAGAACAGCTGGATCGGCGAACGCTGGTCGTCTTTTGGGGGGATCATTTACCAGGCGTTTATGCCGATGAGATCAAGGAGCAAAATGAAACGGCTGCCCTGCATGAAACGGAGTTTTTGATGGTCGATTCGCAAGGAAATTTTGCCCCAGAAGATGTACCTGTAACAAGTCCCTTTTACTTTGCGCCGAACCTATTAGAAGCCAGTGACCAACCAACGAGCGGGTTTTACCAGTTGTTATTGGCCTTGCAAGATGAGCTGCCGGCTTTTGAAATGGGTCAATACTATCAAGGCGGGCAATGGCAGACGACCCTTGCATTGGATCAAGAAGCCCAAGAAATCTATGATGCCTACAATTTGATCCAATACGATGTGTTACAAGGAGAGCAATACAGTTTAACGACTGGTTTGTTTGACTAACTGAAACGTAAAATAGCGCCTTATCCCAGTGTTAGTCACAGGATAAGGCGCTTTTGTTTGTATGAAGTTATAAATCCTGCCATTTACGGTTTTGATCAAAATCATTGGCGGCGGCATAGGCGTCTTGAACGATCGTTTCAGGGTAGCCCATGACTTTTAAGAGGGCGATTGCATTGCGGCTCAAGGCAGGACCGGATTTGACCTTGTAATCAAAGGAGATGCCGTCATCTTCCGTGACTTGTTCAGAAAAATGGATGTTGCAGCAGTCATTTTTCAATATTTCAGTCAGCTCAATATCATGAGTGGCGACAAATGCCAATGATGGGTAGGCTCGCAGCCAATGGATGATGCTGGCAGAAGCAGCGATCCGTTCCACCGTATTGGTTCCTTTTAAAATCTCATCAACAAAACAATAGCAGCGCTGGTTCGTGGCAACGGTGTCTAGCAGGCGTTTGATGGATTTGATCTCCGCCACGAAATAGCTGTCGCCTTCAAATAAATCATCTTCAACAGCCATCGAGGTAATGACGTGACCGGGAACCATCGTAAAAGTTTCGGCAACTGCTGTCTGGATCGTTTGTGCCAAAATGCAATTGATGGCGATGCTTTTGACATACGTCGATTTGCCCGAGGCATTGGAGCCAGTCACGAGGGTATTGTGGGTCCAAGCAACATCATTCATGACTGCTTCACTTAGAAGCGGGTGATACGTACCCGTTGCTTGTACACCTCCGCTTGTTTGGAAGGTCGGTAGGCAAGTGATGGGCATATACGTGCGAAAATTTAAAATGGCGGCTGCGACTTCCAATTTTCCCAGCAAATTCCACAGATCGATGGCTGCTTGTTGGTGCTTTGCCAGGGTAGTAGTGACCGTTTGATAGGAAATAAACGGCAGCATAAAAATGATATTGATGTATTCAAACAACATATCTCCTTCGCTGCCGTTTTTGGCACGAAACGAGAAAGCGAAACGAGTGATCTTTTTTAATGGTGCCAAGGATTGTTTGATCTCATCTTGGAGGGGCGTGTTGATTTTAGCGATCTGACTGCCACAGGCAATCGTTTGAACCAAATAGCGCATGCTGTTCAGTTCTGTTTCCAGCTTGGCTTTTTTGATGGAGTAATAGATCGTATTGAAAACGACACTAACCAACGTCAACAGGATGCCTTGGACAAACCCCAGCAGGAGCAGCAAGATGCCGACTAACGGCAGCACACCTAAAAAGACAAAGAAAGGCAGAGAACCGATCGATTGCGCAGCTTCATTGGCCAAGTAGGCTTTCGAAAAATTATCATCTTGTTTTCCTAAACGAGCAAACGTATATTGGGATTGTTCGCGTGCAGCACTGTCAGCAGCAAAAAAGTCGATCAATTTGGTCAGCTGTTTGTCCGTCTTGAAGCGAAAATTGCGTAATTGCTGGTACAATGCTTCTGAACCAACACTGGAAAACGTCAGATTAATGGACTCAAACAACGAAAAGCCATCCAAGTCATACCAAGTGATGTCATCGACCTCGCTATCAAAATCGTGAAACTTCTTCTCAGTCAGCCAAGCCTTTTTCAAACTCGCTTCTTTATCAAAGCGGGGCTGACGGGGAAGCTTTCCCCAAGCAAGCCGAACGTAACGGCGTACTTTGTATCGATTCCAGATATCTAGTGCGGTCAAGATGAGAATGCTGGCGAGTATGATCAAAATGATCATCGTTTGTGGTTCCATATGCAAAAGTCCTCCTAATGGCTAATGAATGCTGGCTAAAGCTAAGTGTTGCTGTGGGCAGGATCGCTTTCTTTCAAACAAGCATAGATCCGTTCAATATCTTGGGTCGTGCCTCGCAGCTCGAAATCCGCTAAGAACGGGATCGAAAATTGCTCCGCATATTGCTTTGCGGTCAAGCAATATTGATAATTGAAGTTTTTGTTGCCACTGCCGATCACGCCTAAGCAAAGAGCTGCGTTGTTTTCATAGTCAATGTATTCCCGCATGGTTTCTGTGAGGATCTCCTGATCGCCGTTATCGACGCCATTTCCACCTTCTAAATAGGTAGGGACAAAAACCACATAAGGTTCGTCTTCTTGTTCAAAGACACTATTGTCATGAATTTCTTTGGCTTCCCAAGTACTCGGAGTGTCTTGCTGATCCGCATAGGCCAACAAGCGGTTGACGAATGCACGGGTATTTCCAGAGATTGAAATATAAAGTAGTTTCATTTTTTTCATCACCTTCCGCTTTCTAGTATAACAGAAACCATTTATGAAAAGAGGAGAACTTCGGCAGTCTTTTCTAGTAAAATGCAGCCAAAGGCTTTAAACTGAGAGAGGAGTCCAATACAAAGGAGTGGCAATAATGTTTTCAAAAATGCATCATGTGGCGATCATCGCCAGTGATTACCAGCAGACCAAAGAATTTTATGTAGAGAAATTAGGCTTTGAAGTGATTCGTGAACATGCGCGCCCAGAAAAGAAAGATGTAAAAATCGACCTGCGCTTTGGGGAATCAGAAATAGAACTGTTTGTGGTGGAAAACCCACCAGCAAGACCAAGTTTCCCCGAAGCAGCTGGCTTGCGGCATTTGGCATTTGCGGTGGAAAATATTGAAGCAGTCGTGGCAAAGTTAGCCGCCAAAGGAATTGCGTGTGAACCGATTCGTTTCGATACCTTTACGAATAAGAAAATGACCTTTTTCCAAGATCCAGACGGCTTGCCGTTGGAATTGCATGAATAAATAAGGAAAACTTTGTGTTGAACCTTTGTCGATTCAACTTGGTTTTTCTTGAGAGAATTGTTATTCTATGTATAGAAGCAAGGAGGAGAAAACGTGATAAGATTTGCAAAAAAAGAAGATCGCTTTGTCATGGCTGAACTCGTTTTAGTCATTTTAAAGGATATGGAATTGCCCTTTGTCAAAGAGATCGGTGAAGCAAAGACCTTAGAGATTTTGGCAGATGCCATGCTAGAACCCGACTATCGTTACGGCTTTCGCCGTGCGTTGGTCAATGAGATCGACGGGGAGGTTGCTGGGGTCGCCTTTGGATACCCAGACAAAGAAGAGGCGACGATCGATCAGCCTCTAGATAAAGTGCTGGAACAGTACGGCTTAAGTAAAGACATGAAGCTGTTTATCGATGAAGAAACCTTACCAAATGAATGGTACTTAGATACCATCTGTGTGGCTGAGAAATTTCGCGGCAAAGGTGTCGGCTCAGCCTTATTAGAAGCGTTGCCGAAAATTGCTTCTAGAGATGGCTATGAGGTGATCGGCTTGAGTGTTGACCGAGCAAATCCCCATGCGAAGCGGCTCTATGAAAAGTATGGCTTTGAAGTCGTGGCCCAAAGAGAGATCAGTGGCCACCTATACGACCATATGCAAAAAAGAACCAGCTGATTTTTCAGCTGGTTCCATTTGTTAGTCGAAGCTCAAGAGGATGGTCTTTCTTGCGGTGCCGATTGTACAGCCAGTAATCCATGACGGCAGCGATACAGATGCAGACTGGTGCATCCCGATCATCAACGACATCCAGTACATAATAATCCCCCGTCAATAAGGTCGCCTTATCCATTTCCATGATCTTTTTATTGAAATGATGGATCCCATAGCGATGATTGTAGATATCGCCGTGGACCGCCCAGTGAAGCTGCTGGATATAGTAGAAATCACCCGGCCAGTTAAAGATTTTTTGCAGTGTACCGACTTTCTCAAAGTCTTTATAGATCTCAAAGCGCGTACCAAAAGTAAAACTGATTTGTTTGATACTAGCGACCATTTGCCCATTCAAGCGGTAAAGGGAAAGAGCATCGCCCTTAGTTCCCCAACGGCCCACCATTAAAAACAGTGATTTGCCTGTTTCATCTTTGACAATGGTGCGTGTGACTCTGCTAAGTTGTCTGTCTTGGATGAAAAATTCTGACATACTTACGCCTCCTCATGTATCCCCAAAAAGCTGCGTGATTTAAAGATTTTCATCAATTGCCCGAACGATCGCTTTGCCGACACCAGACTCAATATTGGTGTCCGTCAAATACTTCGCGGCTTCTTTTACCTCTAACTCGCCATTTCCCATTGCAAAACTAACGCCTGCCAGTTGCAGCATACTTACGTCATTTAAGTTGTCACCGATCGTCATCACTTCCTCCAGTGAGATCATCCGATCCTTAGCGACATGCGCCACTGCGATTCCTTTTTGCGCGTTTCGGTGGTTGATCTCAATATTGTTTTGTCCAGAAGAAGTCACCACTAGATCGCCGTACCCATCGATGATTTTCGTGATAGGACCCAATACCCGCGCACCATCTTGATGGAAGCAGATCACTTTCAAAAATTCTAATTCTTCGATCGAAAACAACTCACTGAAATCATCGACATAATTGATCGGTAAAAATTCCAAACGGGCTGCTGTCATAGCAATCGCCATCTTATGGGTTAAATGGGGCATTGCTTCTGCCGTGTGGATCGCAAAATTTTCGATCCGACGTGTTTGGCTTTCCGAATAGATCCCGTTGCTCGTGGAGATCTCAAAATAGATGTCGTTTTCTTTGAGTAGGTCGATCAACGAACGAGTTTGTTCATGGCTGATCGGCACAGTAAATAATGAATTACCCGCTTCGTCGTAGACTTGGGCACCATTCAAGGTGATCATTGCACAGTCGATCCCGGCTTCTTGCAGCGGCGGCAAAGCCTCTTTGCGGTTACGGCCAGTTGCGACCATAAATTCGATTCCTTTGGATTGGGCATATTTGATTGCTTGGATATTTTCTTCTGAAATCTGCATACTAGCATTTAAAAGCGTACCATCCATATCAGAAGCAATTAATTTGATCATTGTCAGCGTCCTTTCTTAATCGTTTCTACAAATAGTGTACCATAAATCGCGCATTTTTTTTCTTTCGAAGAGTAATTCTTGTTTCTAAGGGGAGGGATTTGTTATCCTAGAAGAAAACAAAGGAGATTCGCCATGAAACGAATATTGGACAATGATTGGCAAGAACAATTGCAGGAATCATTTGAGCAGCCGTACTACCAACAACTGCGGACTTTCTTGAAACAAGAATATGCCCAGCAAACGATCCATCCAGCAATGGATCATATTTATGAAGCCTTAAAACTGACACCATACCATGACGTAAAAGTTGTCATCTTAGGTCAAGATCCTTATCATGGCCCTCACCAAGCCCACGGACTGTCGTTTTCCGTACAGCCGGGGGTCAAAATACCGCCTTCGTTGCGGAATATTTACAAAGAATTAGCTGATGACTTAGGGATTCCACCTGTGTCCCACGGTTATCTCGTACCTTGGGCGCAACAAGGGGTCTTATTGTTGAATACCGTGTTGACAGTACGTGAAGGGCAAGCCTATTCACATCACGGGCATGGCTGGGAGCAGCTGACTGATACGATCATCGAAAAATTGAATCAACGAGAAGAACCGGTCATTTTTGTGCTTTGGGGCAAACCCGCCCAAAAGAAAGCCGCTTTGCTAGATACTAGCAAACATATTATTATAACAGCGCCTCATCCAAGTCCGTTATCAGCGCATCGAGGATTCTTTGGTTCGAAGCCTTTTTCTAAGATCAATCAAGCATTGCTGGCGTTAGGGGAAGAACCGATTTCCTGGGCGTTGCCGGAAAAAATAACACAGTTGTAAAACTGTGTTATTTAGAATGAGCAAACTTGTGAAAAAGGTAACGATATTTAAAATAATCGACTAATACAGGATTTTTATCTGTTCTTTTTTTCGCAATTATTGTACAATGGAAAGGTATAAAAAAACTGGAGGTCTTTACCCGTGGAATTATTCGAAAGTTTAAAATTTAAAATCGTGCGTCGTCATATCAAAATCGTTTTTCCTGAAGCAACAGATCCTCGTATCCTAGGCGCTGCTAGCCGTTTACGTTCAGAAGAATTAATTGAACCTGTTTTGATCGGTAACCCGGTTGAAATCGAAAAAGCAGCGGAAGCTCGCGGAATCAACGTATCAAACTTTGAAATTTTAGATCCTGAAAATTATGATCGTTGGGATGAAATGGTTGAAGCTTTTGTGGAACGCCGCAACGGCAAAGCAACGAAAGAACAAGCAGAAGAAATCTTAAAAGATGTCAACTATTTCGGAACAATGTTGACTTACATGGGCATTACTGAAGGAATGGTTTCAGGAGCGATCCATTCTACGGGTGATACAGTAAGACCCGCTTTACAAATCATCAAAACAAAACCAGGTGTGAGCCGTACAAGTGGTGCTTTCTTAATGGTTCGTGGTCGTGACCAAGAAAAATACTTGTTCTCAGACTGTGCCATCAATGTAAACCCAACTGCACAAGAATTGGCAGAAATCGCTGTTGACTCAGCGAAAACCGCTGAATTATTTGAAATCGATCCAAAAGTTGCTATGTTAAGCTTCTCAACGAAAGGGTCTGCGAAAGCACCAGAAGTAGATAAAGTCGTTGAAGCAACAAAAATCGCCAAAGAATTGGCACCAGAATACCAAATCGATGGAGAATTGCAATTCGATGCTGCGTATATCTCAGCAGTTGCGCAATTGAAAGCTCCTGAATCTGAAGTAGCAGGTAAAGCAACCGTCTTTGTTTTCCCAGATTTACAATCAGGAAACATTGGTTACAAGATCGCCCAACGTTTCGGTAACTTTGAAGCGATTGGACCAATCTTACAAGGATTGAACAAACCAATCTCTGATTTGTCTCGTGGTTCAAATGAAGAAGATGTCTACAAATTATCAATCATTACTGCGGCACAAACACTAATGGAAAAATAAGCAGCCAATCGCTGCACTTATGAAAAACTGATCCCTTGAGGGTCAGTTTTTTGTTTTGCTCTTGGAAAGTTGAGGGCAGCAAAGGAGGAAGTGTGCGCAAAAGCAACGATCCAGTGATCGTTGGGGAATTTTTCCTAAGCTCCTTCTTTACAATTCCTTGAAAAACAAGCTATACTAGCAACTAGTAAATTAGATTGATCAAAGGATGGGGACTATGTTTACCATTAACGACTTAGAAGCAACCGCAGCATTTGCAAAAATCATTGGAGAGGCAGCCGAGCCAGGGGATAATCTGGTATTGACGGGCGATTTAGGTGCTGGCAAAACAACCTTGACGAAAGGCATCGCCTTGGGGCTAGGAATCGAGCAACTGATCAAAAGTCCGACCTATACGATCATTCGTGAATATACCAATGGGCGGCTACCGCTGTATCATATGGATGTCTATCGGGTGGAATACGGTGCAGAAGATTTAGGACTGGATGATTATTTCGAAGGGGATGGCTTGTGTGTGATCGAATGGGGCAATCTCTTAGAAGCCTCCCTGCCAGAGGATTATTTAGAACTGATTTTGGAAAAAGATGATACAGATGAACAAAAACGTCTTGTGAAATGTCATGCATATGGCACCAAAGCAACCGCCTTTTTGCAACGGATCACAACAAAATGGCAGGCAGCCCATGAGTGAGATCCAATTACAGATCAAAGAAGCCACGGGTGCTGATGCCAAAGCTGTGTTAGCAGTCAGTCAACAGCTAGGAGAAGAAACGGATTTTCTCTTGATGGACGAAAGCGGCTTGGCGTTACCAGAAGCCCTATTGGCAGAACACCTGGACGCTATCTATGAACGGGATGACTATTTGCTGTTGTTGGCATTTGATCAAGAACAATTGATCGCCATGGCATCAGTCAAAGGCCACGAAGATTGGCAATTAGCCCATGTCGGGGAGATCGGTATCTCGATTTTAAAAGACTATTGGGGCTTGGGCTTAGGTTCGCTCCTGATTGAAGAATTACTGGACTGGGTAGTAGAAGTTGGCGAATTGACCCGCATCGAGTTGACCGTCCAAGCGAGAAATCTACGGGCGATTCATCTGTATCAAAAATTTGGTTTTCTAACAGAAGGCTGTATGAAAGAAGCGGTGCAAACCCGCGAGGGGCAAAAAGTTGACGTCTTGATGATGGCACGTCTTTTTGAATCATAAAAAGGAGTGAAGGAAATGGAGTTTCGGGAACCGACGATCGCAGACTGCGATCAAATCGAAGCGTATCGGCAAGCCTTCGAGAAGAATCAAGAAGTCATTCACGGTGGGGCAGGACTTGTAGAAAGTCCCACAGCCAAAGACTGGCTAGAGGGATTGGCGGATTTTAAAACAGCAGAAACGGTACCAGAAGGATTCGTTCCCGCCCGTACCTATCTTGCTATCCAAGATCAAAAAGTGATCGGTCTCTTGAATCTGCGTCTGACACTTAATGCGTATTTGCGCCAAATTGGCGGACACATCGGGTATTCGGTGCACCCAGACCATCGAAAGCAAGGCATCGGCTCGGCAATGTTGGCACAGTCATTGGTAAGTGCCAAACAATTTGGCTTGAACAACGTGTTAGTAACCTGTGAAGAAGCCAATCGCGCCTCCGCCAAAGTCATTGAAAACAACGGAGGTAAATTGACAGAAAAAGTCTTTGATCCTGAAGATGGCGCTATAATCTGTCATTATTGGATCGATCTGACCTAAAATGAATCCTTTCTTAAATGAAAACGTGCGTCCTAAAGGCTAGCGCAATGCTGACTTTAGGACGCACGTTCTTATTTATTTGACTAAAACCAATTTTTTTAATGGATCGATACCAAATTCTTCTTCTTGACGCAATAAGATTTGGGCACATGCCCGACTATCTTCTAGTGCATCATGGTGGTTTAGTAAAGGAATCTGTAATTGCTCACAAACCGTGTTTAATTTATGATTTGTAAACTCTGGATACAGTTTGCGGCTCGTTCGCACCGTACATAAGGAAAGATAATTTGGTTGTGACAACCCATAATAATCAAGACATCCCGCCAAAACCCCAGTATCAAAACCAGCGTTATGCGCAACGATCAAACTGTTCAGTTGATAATATTGTTGGATTTGTTTCCATACGTCAGGAAACTTAGGCGCTTCTTGTACATCTTCTGGACGGATGCCATGAATTTGAATGTTTTTCCAAAAAAATTCCGTTTCCGGTTGGATCAATGTGTAATATTCGCCCACGATTTTGCTATCTTGTACCATGACTAGTGCAAGGGAACAGGCACTATGCTTTTGATAATTTGCTGTTTCAAAGTCCATTGCGATAAAATTCATCAGACTCACCTCATTGCCATTCTAGCACAAAATCAAAGAATGAAAAGCGAACAAACGTTAAGAAAAACTGAAGTTTTCTTACGGTTAGTTGAGATCCAGTTCCACCGGACAATGGTCACTACCAATGATATCTGTATGGATCTTGGCGTCTAGCAAGCGCTCATTTAAGTCATCCGAAACGACAAAGTAATCGATGCGCCAGCCAGCATTGTTTTTGCGAGCGTTGAAACGGTAGCTCCACCAAGAATAAATACCTTCTGCATCTGGATAGAAATAGCGGAACGTATCGGTAAAGCCAGCAGCCAAAAGAGTCGAAAACTTTTCCCGTTCTTCAGGTGTAAACCCAGCACTTTTTTGATTGGTTTTCCAATTTTTGATGTCGATATTTTTATGGGCAACATTCAAATCACCGCAGAGAATCACTGGCTTTTGTTGTTTCAATTCAGTCAAGTAAGCCAAAAAGGCATCTTCCCAAGTCATGCGATAATCCAAGCGGCGCAATTCATTTTGGGAATTCGGTGTGTAGCAAGTAATCAAGAAAAATTCAGGATACTCCAGCGTGATGACGCGACCTTCCGTATCATGTTCTTCGATCCCTAATCCATAACGGACCGATAGTGCAGGTTCTTTTGCGAAAATTGCTGTGCCAGAATAGCCTTTCTTCTCCGCATAATTCCAGTATTGATGATAGCCTGGTAAATCCAATTCAATCTGACCTTCTTGCAGCTTTGTTTCTTGTAAACAAAAGAAATCAGCATCGAGGGCTTCAAACACTTCAGAAAAATTTTTTTTAACGATGGCCCGTAAACCATTCACATTCCAAGAAATAAATTTCATCGAGATTCCTCCTTATTTTCCACTACGCCTCCCATTTTACCTAAAAAAGCCAGAAGCGCAAAGCAAGTGAGCGGAATAAGGAAAACAAGGAGGAAGAATGAGGATTAAATTTGGATGCTAGAGAAAATTCGTTTGTAGTACGGAAAAGGAACGATGGCTTCTTACGTTTACTTCCATTTTATGATACAGTCATTTTGAAAAGGGGGCAGTTTCATGACGATCAAAGCGCAAGTTTCAGCGAAAATGACTTCGAAAAATCAAATAACTATTCCAAAAAGTGTGCGGCAAATACTAGGCTTAAAAGAGAATCACTAGGTAGTTTTTGAATTTACCCCAGAAGGTGAGATCAAGGTAAGAGGCGAAAAAGCAGCACCTTCTTTTGAAGATTTTTGGAAACAAGAATTAGCGATCATAGAAGAAATGGGGAAATTTGACACAGGTGAGATGTTTTTTGAAAAAGATTTAGGTGAGGAGAACATTGAATGGTAAGGCAAGGAGATATTCTTTTATTGACTTAAATCCCACCAAAGGAAATGAAATGGCAAAAAAAGACCGTGTGTAGTGGTTAGTAATGATTATTATAACAAGAGTTTCAATAACGTCTTAGTGATGCCACTCAGTAGCTCAAAAAATATGTAGAAGAAAAATTTGCTCGATCGAATGCGTTTCAAACAGTTACCGAAACACAATAAAGTAAAGTTCAAGGGACGATTCTTTGTCAGCATATTTGCAGTGTGGACTTCTTGCATCGCAGCAACTTAGAAGTAGTCGATAAAGTCACTACGGAGATGAAAGAACGATTATCTGAAATAACAAAACACTTTTTTTGAAGCTTACTCTTTATTAATCAGGTCATTCGATTATTAAGCTTTTCTTTGATTCACCAGAGGTAGCAACTTTTCCTTGAACATGCTAAAATAAGTGAGATGTTTATTGTGAAAGGAAACCTTCTCGTGAATAAAGACTTGATGATTGCGCAATTCCCTGAAATTGCCTTATTAAAAGATGAACCCTTATTGAACTATACGTATACAAAAACTGGTGGACCGGCAGACATTTTGGCTTTTCCAAAAACAGCAGAAGAGGCCAAACAGCTGCTTGATTATTGCCGAGAACAAGCGATTCCTTGGATCGTCTTAGGAAATGCCAGCAACTTGATCGTCCGTGATGGTGGTATTCGTGGCGTGGTGATCATGCTATCAGAAATGAACCAAATCGTGGTAGACGGCACTTCTTTGATCGTCGATGCTGGAGCAAAGTTGATCGATACCACCTATGTCGCTTTGCATGAATCGTTGACTGGTTTTGAATTTGCCTGCGGGATTCCTGGCAGTGTCGGCGGTGCCGTCTTTATGAATGCTGGCGCCTATGATGGCGAGATCCAAGATGTCTTTGCGTCCTGCGACGTTTTGCTGGCTAATGGTCAAATCGTGACTTATACCAAGGAAGAAATGGAATTTGCTTATCGTCATAGCAAATTGCAAGAGCAAAAGATGATCATTTTAAGCAGTCGCTTTGATCTAGCAAAAGGCGATCAAGAGCAAATTAAAAAGCGGATGGATGAACTGACAGAATTGCGGCAATTGAAGCAACCGCTAGAATACCCCTCTTGTGGGAGTGTCTTTAAACGTCCAGTCGGTCATTTTACCGGCAAGCTGATCCAAGATGCAGGCTTACAAGGATTGAAATGGGGCGGAGCCCAAATTTCGGAAAAACATGCGGGCTTTATCGTGAATGTCGATCAAGCCACTGCAACGGATTACGTCGAACTGATCGCTCATATCCAACAAGTCATCAAAGAAACCTTTGATGTCACCTTAGAAACAGAAGTCCGAATCATCGGCGAAGAATAGAATAGCGAAAAGATTGTCCTGAGGGGCAGTCTTTTTTTTATGAGAGCTGATAAAAAAGAGCTTAGGTTTGTAAGCTTTCTCAGTCTTCGGTACAATAAACGAAAAGGAGTGAGCAGGATGAAAAAGTGGGGACGCGTCATTTTGTTTGTTGGGTTCGCCTTTCTTTTCGGCGGTTGTACGAAATTACCGCAAGAACAGTTTGCCGAACAGTTGACGAATCAGCAAGCAGCGAATGCTGGTGAATTCCAAGCGACGATCGATACCTTTGAGATGGGCAGCAGCAGCGAATACGGTCAAGAAGCCGATAGGTATGCCTCTATGTTGATGTCACAGTTAGTCGGCTCGTCATTTAAAGGGGACTTCGTCCAGGACAAAGAAACCAAAGCGATTTTACTCAATCTGGCAGTCGCTTTTGGGGGGCAGGAGCTGCCGATCAAGCTGATCGTCGATCCAGAAAAACAAGAAGCGTATGTGTCAGCTGAAATCTATGAAACACTGCAAGGGTATATCAGCGCATTTGGTAGTGACAGTTATGGGACAAAACCAGACGCTGCGGAATATGAAGGCAAATACCTGCGCATCGATCAAGAAACCTTAGATTCTTACTTTGGCGAAGGAACTTTTGCAGAGGACGGCGAGGGGACAACCGAAGCAGAAAAAGAGCCTGAAAACCTCTTTACCATGAACAGTCTTTTTCATAATGAGACATTTGCAGACTATTTGAAAACCTTTGAACCGGATGCTTTCAAAAGAGATGGAGATACGATCAGCCACACGTTTACCAAAGAAGAATTGGCAAATTATGCAGATTATGCCCAAGAACAAGGCGCCGATCAAAAGCAAGTCGCCGAATTAGAAACGATGTTGGAAGAAGTCGAGCAGTTTGACTTAACCATGACCGTCAATACGAAAACAAATCAGCAGAAAATGGCTTTTCACTTCGTGCAAGCGGATGAGCTGCAAACCACTATCGGAGCCACGGTGACTTTTACAGGGAAGAAAAGTGATACTGCTGTTGCAATCCCTACAGCGGAAGAATTGATTGACCCAGAAGAATTGTTTTCTCCCTATGATTATGGTTGGGATGACAGCTATGAAAATGATTATGATGATGAGTACTGGGATAGCTATGATGAAACCGATGATTGGTCTTCTTATATGCTGACGGATGAGGAGTTTGAAGAACTGCTGCTGCAAATCAAGCAAGAGCTGCCTTATTTGACCCAAGCAGATATCGATGATTATCTGACATTTTATGAAGAGTATTTGACCCAAGAGCAGTATCAAGAGCTTGTCGAAGCACTCCAAGTGACACAAAGTTTATAAGACACTCAAAAGGGAAGCGACCGCCTAAGTTAGCCAAAAAGCTAACTTTGGGCGGTCGCTATTTTTTTAGATACGATTTTTTTTGCGGTTCATGACTAAGCGCAAAAGGACGGTTCCAACTGCCATCGTGGCGATTCCCGCTACAATGGCTTCAGGTACACCTTGAGCGAAGATCACACCCAAAATCGCTGCATAGACAGCATTGCCAGCTTTCCCCACAACCTCCGCATATTCTTGCTGGAACAAGAAGTAGATCAAGTTCATTACCAGGATCGTATTCGTCAAGCCTCCAGCAACACCAGCAATCAGTAGCGAAAGACTTTGCTGTTTGTTTTTCCAGATTTTTTGACAGCCTTTGTACACAAAGTAAGGAACGACACCAATCAAAATACGAGGAATCAACGCTACGAGGATCGCTTTCCAGCTTCCTTGATCACTCCCATAAATCGGTACGAAAGGGGAGAAGACAAAAGAAAGCGGGGTGATGATCCAGGTCGAACGCACCATACTGATGATCCCAAAGGCGCCGCCTAAAAAGCCGCCGATCCGAGGTCCCAATACAATAGAAGCGATGATCACAGGAATATGCATCGTTGTCGCATTGATTGGTCCTAAGGGAATAAACCCAAGAAAGGGAACCGATGCTAAAAGAATCAAGATTCCTAAAAAGAAAGCTGTTAAGACAAGTTCAAAAGTTGATATTTTTTTCATTGTTAGACACTCCGTACTTCCAAAGCAGTCAATGCTTTTTCGAGAATCGTTTCTGTTGCTGCTAATGCGCCTCTGCCGAAATCACCGCAAGCCAGTAACGCTTCACGGGGTTCAATCTCTTGGAAGCCGACTTCTTTCAAAATCCCCAAATTTCTTTGAACAATCGGGTTTTCGTACATGACGGTATTCATGGCTGGCGCAATCAAGCGGGGCACGGATAACGGCAACGCTAAGGCAACTGTTGAGATCAAATCATCGGCTATCCCATGCGCCAGCTTGCCAATACTGTTGGCACTGGCTGGGGCGAGCAAGAAAAGATCGGCTTGTTTGGCTAGTTCAATATGATTGATGCGATCTGGTTGACGTTCTTGCATAACATCTACATGGATCGGGCGTTTGGATAATGACTGTAACGTCAAAGGCGTAATAAATTGTGTGCTGTTTTGAGTCATTAAGACATCCACTGCATAGCCCTTTTTGGTTAATTCATTGGTTAGGTCGGCTGCTTTGTATGCAGAGATACTGCCGCTGACGCCAAGCAGAACGTGTTTTTGTTTCATGTTTCTTTCTCCTTTTCTAAAAAACATCTAGCTAAGCACGCAGGTCATTGCGTAATGTGTCAACGATCAAGGTTGCGATCTCAGCTTTTGTGCGGCCAGTCCCGATTTGTCCTTCTTGTGTCAAAAGGTGTCCGACATGCTGGTTTCCAGAAATTTGCGTCAAGTCGTTGGCCAACACATAATCCGCTTGGCTAGCCAGCAGACTTTTTCGTGCGACCGCAAACAACTCGGCTTCCGCTACGTCTACTAATAATTTGAATCCGACTAATAAGGTTGTCGGCTGTAATGCTTTGATGGTTTGGATCACTTTCGGGGTTTTCTTCAACACTAAAAACAAATGATCAGTATTGGAAGAAACTTTGCCTGCCGTTGATTCAGATTGTGAGAGCACGTGTGCCATCAATGCCGGAGTGACCTGGTTGTCATAAGCTGGTAGGGCATCGTTGATTGCTTCATAAAACGCTGCTTCTGAAAAATGAGCAGCAGGGGTGAAATCACTGACTGCCATACTGTGGATCACAGCAGCATACGAATGGGTCGTCAATAAATCGGTCAACTGCGTCAACAAGTCCGTGGTCCCTTCAATGAAATGACAGGTAACGCATGGATCGGTCGGAGGTTGTTTGGCAGTTTTCGTCGTAACGTAATCGATGGCCACCTCAGGGTATTGCAGCCATTCCTTGGCAATGGCTTGACCAAGTGAGCCCGTGGAATGATTCGTGATTGCACGGACATCATCGATTTTTTCGGAAGTACCGCCAGCCGTAATCAAAATTCTCATTGCGCTTGTGACACCTCAACGATCGTCCGTCCTTGGTGCGTGCCTGCTAATAAAGCTGCCAACGTTTCTGGCAAGTCTTCCAAAGTGATGGCTTTCGTGTAAAGCTGATCGATCACATTCCACTCACCCGCTAATTTCTCCCATAATGCCGTGCGGATCTCATGGGAAACATTGACCGAATCGATCCCAATTACGCGAATCCCACGCAAAATAAATGGTAAGACAGTCGTTTCGATTTTGATTCCACCAGCATTGCCGCATAAGAAGGCACCGCCCCCATAAGCGATTTGCGGAAGCACTGCCGCAAGCAATGGACCGCCAACTGTATCGATGACCGCTGCAAACGTTTGTTTTGCTAATGGTTTGTCCTTTTCTGGTACCACGTCATCAGGACTGACGATTTTCGCTGCGCCTAGGTCCAACAACCATTGCGCATCGGTTTTCCGAGATAGCGCCACTATATTTGTATAGCCCAGTTTTTTCAATAAAGCAATGCTGACACTGCCGACGCCACCGCTAGCG
Source organism: Enterococcus sp. AZ079 (assembly GCF_050547255.1). NCBI lineage: Bacteria > Bacillati > Bacillota > Bacilli > Lactobacillales > Enterococcaceae > Enterococcus > Enterococcus sp. AZ079. Next base: position 596,044 of record NZ_CP172955.1, read on the forward strand.
CCTGTCACCAAAATAGCAGCGTCTTTTGCTAAGTGCAGCTGTTCTAATTCTTGCACCGCTAAAGCTGCTGTGAACCCAGCAGTGCCATAGGTCATACTGTCTTTTGCTGAAAAACCAGCAGAACGTTTCACGAGCCACTCGGCTGGGACCCGTTGAAATTGACTGTAACCGCCTGGGTGAGAAACCCCTAAGCCATAACCTGTCACTAAGACTTGGTCGCCTGGGGCAAAATCAGCAGACTGACTGTCCACGACTTCCCCTGCTAAATCGATTCCCGGCGTCATCGGATACGTGCGGATCACGCCGCCATTTTCTTTTGCTGCCAAGGCATCTTTGTAATTGACATCTGAGTAATCAACACGGACAAGCACATCGCCTGCTGGCAGCTCGTCAAGGGTTGCAGTTGTGAGTGAAGCAGTAAAATTTGGTTCATTCATGACACGAAAGGTAGAGAAATTCGTCATTTCAGACACTCCTTTGATGGTTTGTACTCATAATACCATAAGTTTTATTTTTTTAACCAGTGAAGCAAGAAAAGGCAGGTCTTCTTATCAAAAAATCAGCAAAAACAGATCATTATTAAATCTACCTTTTCTTCGTTAAAATAGAAGTTGTTCTTTTAAACCTTTAAAAAGCGAAAATGCCGGGACCACCAATCGTTTCCTTTATAACACAAGCGTTTAGCGTCACTCCTTTTTTTGATCAGGGAGAAAAGAATTCAAAAAAATGAAGAAAAAAGGCTTGTGTTTTTTGCAATTATTTGTATACTAGAAAAAGTGAAATTAAACATGAAGTTTACTTATAGCAAACTTTTTTATTTGAAGTTGTGTCAATCAAAGGGGGAATGAACATGGAGATTGGCGAGAAGCTGCGCAATTTGCGCGTTCAAAAGAATTTGACCCAAGAAGAATTAGGCGAGCGGACCGATTTGACGAAAGGCTATATCTCACAGTTGGAACGTGATTTGAGTTCGCCTTCTATGGAAACTTTTTTTACGATCTTAGAAGTTTTAGGCGTGACACCAGAGGAATTTTTCCGAGAAGAAAATGCGCAGCATCAAGTGGTTTATCGCGAAGAAGACAGCACGCTTTATTATGATGAAGAAAATGGCTATGAATTGAAGTGGCTGATTCCCGATTCCAATGAAAAAGAAATGGAGCCAGTCTTGCTGACCTTTGATAAAGCGGGCGAATACAAGACCTTTGAACCATCGTTAGCAGAAACATTTATCTATGTCTTAGAGGGCAGTGTGGCCTTGACACTAGGAGAAACGCAGTACAAGGCTCGTAAAGGCCAATCGATTTATTATCAGGCGACTGAGCCGCATCAATTAAAAAATATTGCGGGCAAAAAAAGCCGTGTGCTTGTAGTCGTGACAGATTCTTATTTATAGTACAGGAGGAAAGAGTGTGGGAAAAACAATAATTTCATTCAACAATGTGGTGAAGCGATTTGATGATGATGAAACAGTTTTGAAAAAAGTGAGTTTTGATATTGAAGAAGGTCGCTTTTATACATTGTTAGGTCCTTCAGGTTGTGGAAAAACAACCATCTTACGCATCATTGCGGGTTTTTCGGACGCAACAGAAGGCGACGTTTATTTTGATGGACAAAGAATCAATGACGTTCCTGCCAATCAACGGCAAGTGAATACTGTCTTTCAAGATTACGCCTTATTCCCACATATGAACGTTTTTGAAAATGTGGCATTTGGTCTGCGAATCAAAAAATTACCAAAAGATGAAGTGAATAAAAAAGTCTTAGAAGCGTTGCGGCTAGTACAACTTCCTGGTTATGAGAATCGTGAAATCAGCGAAATGTCAGGAGGCCAACGTCAACGGGTCGCAATCGCACGAGCGATCGTCAATGAGCCCAAAGTATTGCTTCTTGATGAACCATTGTCCGCATTGGACTTGAAATTGCGAACTGACATGCAATACGAGCTGCGGGAATTGCAGCAGCGACTAGGCATCACCTTTATTTTTGTCACCCATGACCAAGAAGAAGCGTTGGCGATGAGTGATGAGATTTTCGTTATGAACAAAGGGAAGATCGTCCAAAGCGGCACACCAGTGGATATTTACGATGAACCAATCAACCATTTCGTGGCGGATTTTGTCGGTGAAAGCAACATCGTCACAGGTACGATGATCGAAGACAACTTAGTGGAGTTTGTCGGCAAGCAATTTGAATGTGTCGATGGCGGGATGCGGCCGAATGAAGCCGTTGAGATCGTGATCCGTCCAGAAGATTTGAATTTGACGACCGTTGAAAAAGGCAAGCTGGTCGTTGAAGTAGACACGCAATTGTTCCGAGGCGTGCATTACGAAATCATTTGTTACGATGAACAAGGCAACGAATGGATGGTTCACTCTACAAGAAAAGCCACTGAAGGAAGCAAGATCGGTCTTTCCTTTGAACCAGAAGATATCCACGTCATGCGTTTCAATGAGTCCGAAGAAGATTTTGATGCTCGTTTAGAGAGCTACGAAGATTAGGAGGGAAAGCTAATGACGAAAATGCGTCGTTTTTATGCGATACCCTATGTCTTTTGGTTATTGCTATTTGTTATTGCACCAGTCCTATTGATCATCTACCAATCCTTTTTTGATATGAACGGCAACTTTTCGCTGGTCAATTATCAAAGCTACTTAGGTTCTGGCAAATATTTGATCATGACCTTAAACTCGGTTTGGTATGCCTTTTTGATCACCGTGATTACCTTAGTGATCAGCTACCCGACAGCCTATTTCTTAACTAAGCTGCGTCACAAAGATTTGTGGCTGCTGTTGATCATCTTACCAACGTGGGTCAACTTATTGTTAAAAGCCTATGCGTTTATTGGGATTTTCGGCATTCATGGCAGTGTCAACAACTTCCTAGAAATCATGGGTGTTGGACCAAAGCAGATTTTGTTTACCGACTTTAGCTTTTTGACGGTTGCCGTCTATATCGAACTGCCCTTTATGATCATGCCGATTTTTAATGCCTTAGAAGAAATGAATCCCTCTTTGATCAGTGCCAGTCGCGATTTAGGGGCAAACAGCTATGATACGTTTCGACGAGTGATTTTCCCTCTGTCGTTAAACGGGGTGAAAAGCGGCGTCCAAGCCGTCTTCATTCCGTCGCTCTCCCTCTTCATGTTGACCCGTTTGATTGGGGGCAATCGCGTGATCACGCTTGGTACGGCGATCGAGCAGCACTTTCTCGTTACCCAAAACTGGGGCATGGGTTCGACCATCGGCGTCATTTTGATCATCGCCATGTTCCTCGTGATGCTGTTTACGGGAGAAAAGAAAAAAGGAGGGCAACGTAAATGAAAAAATTTCGCTGGTCGAATCTTTATCTGATCGTCGTCTTTATTCTTTTGTACGTGCCGATCTTTTATTTGATTTTCTATTCCTTCAATGAAGGAGGCACCATGAATGCTTTTACGGGTTTCACTTTTGAACATTACCAATCCGTCTTTCAAGATACCCGCTTGATGATCATCGTGTTGAACACCTTTATGCTGGCATTTTTATCAGCATTACTGGCAACGATCATCGGCACATTTGGAGCGATGGGCATCTACTATACCCGCAAACGTCGAACGAGAACGGCATTGTTGAGTTTGAATAATATTTTGTTGGTTTCACCAGATGTCATCATTGGTGCCAGCTTCTTGATTTTCTTTACGATGATCGGCAACTTGTTCCGTGGGTTTAGCTTAGGCTTTTTCAGCGTATTGCTTTCGCATATCGCCTTTAGTATCCCGATCGTGGTCTTGATGGTCTTGCCGAAACTGCAAGAGATGAACGATTCAATGATCGATGCTGCCCGTGATTTAGGCGCGAATAATTTTCAAGTCATTAAAAATATCATTTTGCCTTTCTTGACACCGGGCATCATCGCCGGCTATTTCATGGCCTTTACTTATTCACTCGATGATTTTGCCGTGACATTCTTTGTGACAGGCAATGGCTTTAGTACCTTATCGGTAGAGATCTATTCTAGAGCACGTCAAGGAATCAGTTTAGAAATCAATGCATTAAGTACACTTGTCTTCTTATTCTCCATGATCCTGGTGGTAGGCTATTACTTTATCAGTAAAGAAAACGGCGCGAAGAAATTGCGTAAAAACCGCCGTGTGGAGGTGGCAAATCTGCGATGAAACGACTACAATCTCTGATTATCGGTATTGTTGCGATCGTCCTGATCTTGCTCTTTGGTGTCCGTGAATTGGAACGCTCCTCTGGTATGGCAGGCGCTGAGGTCGTCAACATCTACAACTGGGGCGACTACATCGACCCTGATTTGATCAGTAAGTTTGAAGAAGAGACAGGCTACAAAGTCAATTATGAAACCTTTGACTCAAATGAAGCGATGTTCACGAAGATCCAACAAGGCGGTACGTCCTATGACATCGCCATACCGAGTGAATACATGATTGAGAAAATGATGGAACAAAATCTTTTAAAACCATTGGATCACAGTAAAATCAAAGGGTTAGACAATATCGACCCTCGCTTTTTGGACTTGAGTTTTGATCCTGGCAATCAATATTCCATCCCTTATTTCTGGGGAACACTGGGGATCGTCTATAACGATAAATTCTTTGATGAAGGTGAGATCACCCAATGGGACGATCTTTGGAAACCCGAATTAGCAAATAGCATCATGCTGATCGATGGCGCGCGTGAAGTGATGGGATTAGGTTTGGACAGCTTAGGCTATTCTCTAAACAGTAAAGACGACGATCAGCTGCAAGAGGCATTCAATAAGCTACGGACCATGACCCCAAACATCAAAGCCATCGTCGCAGATGAAATCAAGATGTACATGGCAAATGAAGAAGCATCGGTTGCGGTCACATTTTCTGGGGAAGCAGCCGACATGATGTACGAAAACGAGCACATTCATTACGTGATCCCTTCGGAAGGCTCCAACCTGTGGTTTGATAATATGGTCATTCCTAAGACCTCACAAAACGAAGCCGGCGCCTACGCCTTCTTGAACTTTATGCTGGAACCCGAGAACGCTGCACAAAACGCAGAATACATCGGCTATTCCACACCTAACCAAGCAGCCATGGCATTACTGCCTGACGAGATCACCGAAGACGAACAATTCTATCCATCCGATGAATTAATGGAACACCTCGAAGTCTATGAAAACTTAGGTGCTGAGTATCTGGGCATCTATAATGATTTGTTCTTGGAATTGAAGATGTATCGGAAATAGTGTTAAAACTCAGTAAGAATGGGGATTTATCAACGTTCTAAAGAGCTAAAAATCATCCTTTTTCTATCTGAGTTTTCCAATCTTCTACCAAAAGTGGCTGAAAAGCCGCTTTTTTTATGTTATTTTATTTTTTCTACCACGTTTTACTACCAGAGAAAAGTGGTGAAATCAGTTTAGATTCTTTTGGTTTTAAGGTAGTTAAGTAAACAGAAAAATAGCCGGAAGTATATCTCTTTTACGCTTATTTCAAGAAATTTCCTTTTTTATTATAGAAAAAGACTACATGGAGTGATTATCATGTAAATGATACAATTAATAGAAGGTGGTGTGAAATGATGAATCATGAGAGAACGGTCAGCATTCTTAAGAAGTTATCTCAGTCTGAGTACATCAGCTCTGAAAAGTTGTCTGTCGCACTGGGCTTAAGTAGTAAAACAGTCCTAAATGAGATCAAAGAGATAAATAAAAAATTGAATGTTTTTGACGCTAGTATAGAAATGAAACCTAAATCTGGATGTCGTTTAGTTATTCATAACAAAGATTTATATTTAAAGTTTTTGACATCACTACAATTATCACCAGATGATGGAGTACCATCAACTCCCGATGAACGTATTCGATATATTATAATTACTTTACTGGAAGCGAAACATTGGATAAAACTTGAGGAGCTATGTGAAGAACTCTATATATCTCAATCTAGCCTTTCAAAGGATTTGAAAGAGGTGAGGAATTACTTCACTAAATACAATTTGAAAATTGAATCAAAGCCTAATTATGGGATGCGAATTAAGGGGGATGAATTTGACATTCGGCTATGTCTAGTTAGTATAGTTACCGATCAGAATGCAAAATTTTTTGATCAAGATATAATAACTAGAGAAGAAAGAAATAATATTATTATAATCAAGAGTATTTTAGATCAAGTATTTGAAGAGGTTGATTTTCAAATTACTGATATTTCTTATCATAATTTAGTGTTTCATATTTTATTCTCTTTGAAAAGAGTTGCTGAACAACATTATGCACAAATATCTGAAAAACAACTAGTTTTACTTAAGCGAAAAAAGGAATTCTATATTTCGAAAAGAATAATGGAGAGTGTCTATAAGGAATTTCAGTTTTCTCCAAAAAAAAGTGAAGAAGAAATTGCTTATATTGCTATTCATCTTGAAGCTAAAAGAACAGTTGGAATAGATAATTTAAACCATAATATAGTCATAACGGATGAAATTAATGAAATGGTCTCATTGATGCTGAATGAGGTGAAGGATATTTATTATATTGATTTTAATGATGATTTTGACTTAAGGATGATGTTAGCTCTTCATCTGATTCCGTTTAATGTGCGAATGAAGCATGATTTAATTTTACGTAATCCATTGTTAAAAGATATAAAGACACAATATACATTTGCTTTCAATTTAGCAGTTGCTGCCAGTGATATATTACGAAAACACTTTAATAAAAGTATTGAAGAGGAAGAAATAGCATACTTTGCTCTACATTTTAATTTAGCATTGGAAAGAAAGAAGAGCAATATTGAAAAGAAAAGTATTTTAATTGTTTGCGGTACAGGTAGAGGTACTGCTCAACTACTTCTTTTTAGATTTAAAGAAAATTTTGGTAAATATTTAAAAAATATTTATACTAGTGATGTATTAAGTGTTAAAAACCAGGATTTCAGTAAAATTGATTATGTAGTAACTACCGTTCCTTTAGATGTAGAAATACCTGTCCCAATTTTAGAAATAAAGTCATTAATGGGAGAAACGGATATAAAAAAGGTTCAAAGATTTTTAACAAATAGTGGGAAGAGTTTTATAGAAAAGTATTTTTCGTCTGATCTTTTTTTTAAAAATATCGAAGTTTCCACCAAAGAAGAAGTTATTAGATATATGGTTGATGAGATTAAAAAAGTACGCTCTGATATAACGGATGAATTTTATGATTCTATCATAAAAAGAGAAAATCAAGCAACTACAGAGTTTGGAAATTTATTAGCAATACCACACCCATATAGAGCAATGTCAAATGATACATTTGTTTGCGTGTGTATTTTAAAAAAACCAATAACATGGGATAAAAAAAAGGTACAGCTTATATATATGACATCGATGGAAACTAATACTGATAGGGATCTGATGACATTTTATAAAGTAACGAGTAAGCTTTTGGTAAATAATAATTATATAAGGGAAATAATCCAAACAAAAAGCTTCCATTTTATGATTGAACTCTTAAGGAGTATTGAGGAAAACATAGATTGAAAGAGGTGAAATCGATTGAATATTTTATTAGCGTGTAATGCAGGCATGTCTACAAGTCTATTGGCTGAAATAATGAGGCAAGAAAGTACAAAGCAAAACAAGAAGAATACAATATGGTGCATTGATATTGAAAAGGTCGGAAAAGAATTAAATAAGTGCGACATTTTACTTCTAGGTCCTCAGGTAAAGCACACTTTAAAAAGATTGACTAATGAGTTTGGAGGTCAAATACCCATTATCATGATACCACCAAGTTATTATGGTCGTTTGGATGGTAAAGGGGTATTAAGTGTTGTAGAATATGAATTTGAAAATTACTATCATAAAAGAAAATAATTTTAAATTAAAAAAGTTTTAGTGAAGAAAATTCTTTTATCTTCACTAAAACTTTTTTAATTCTGACTTTCGAAACTTCCACATTGATTGTGGAAAAAGACGAAATGGAATTAGAAGTTCATAGAGTTTATTCTTAAAGAGTAGAAAGAATACTATATAAAAGGAGAGTTTTTATGGACGAAAGCTATGCAGTATCATTTGGATTAATACTCAATGCAGGGAATTCCAAATCAAAGTCTATAATGGCTATTGAATCAGCCAGAGAGTTTAATTTTATTGAGGCTAAGAGTTTGATCGAAGAAGCCAGTGAAGATTTAAGATTAGCTCATCAAATGCAAACGGATATGATTCAAAAACAAGCTAAAGGAGAGGAAGTGAATGTCGATGTAATCTTGATTCATGCTCAAGACCATTTAACGATGGCTACATTGATGCTAGATCAAGCACAAGAATTTATTAATATCTATGAAATGTTAAATAGTTTTTCTAAATTAAAGGAGGAACAATAGTTATGAGAATTATGTTAGCTTGTAATGCTGGAATGTCAACAAGTTTAGTAGTAAGTAAAATGCAAGAAGCTGCAATTGAAGAAGGAAAAGATTATAAAATTTGGGCTGTAGAACAAGGTGAAGTTCAAGATGAATTGGGTAATTTTGATGTTTTGTTATTGGGACCACAAATTCGGCATATTCAAAAAAGAATTAATAAATTAGTTGGTGATCAGGGGAAAGTTGCTGTTATTGATCCAACTGCGTATGGTATGTGTGATGGAAAAAAAGTATTAGCACAAGCCGAAACACTGATGAAGGGGAATTAAAATGAGCGCATTTGAAAAGATACAAGATAAATTATTAGATGTAGCTGCTTTAGTAGACGAGAATAAGTACTTAGGTGCAATTAGAAGTGCGTTTACAGATTTTGTTCCATTTATCATTATTGGGTCTTTCGGTACATTGCTAAATACTCTGGTAGCGGGAGAAAACGGTTTAGCACAATGGATTCCATGGCTTACTAATTTATCTCCAGCATTTTCTATGATAAATTTTGTTACAGTCTCATGTATGACTATCCCAATAGTTTTTCTGATTGCGATGAATTTGGCTAAAAAGCAAGAGATGCCAGAATTTATTTCTGGTATCTGTGCCTTAGCATCTTATTTGCTTGTATGTCCGTCAACAATACCTGTTTTAGTTGAAGAAGCCGAAAACACTGTTGTTGGACTTGGGTCTAGTGTGATTGGCGCTCAGGGATTATTTATTGGTATGATTATGGCAATTATTTCAACGCAGTTTTTAAAGAAGTTGATGTCTATCGAAGCTATTAAAATTAAATTACCAAATTCTGTTCCACATGGTATTGCAGTTTCTTTTAATACCCTTATTCCAATATTTATTATCCTTATTATTACGGCAGTGTTCGGAAATATTTTCTATTTATTTACAGATAGCTATTTAAATGAATGGATTTATGCTATTGTACAAACCCCGTTACAAGCGGCGTTTCAATCTCCAGTTGGAGCTATACTGATGGCAATTGTAAACCAATTGTTCTGGTTTTTAGGAGTACATGGTGGTATGGTAATCGAACCAATTAGAGGTCCGCTTTCTGCAGCAGCTATAGCAGAAAATATTGCAGCAGTTAACGCAGGCGGTATTGCACTAAATCCAGTGACTAGAGGTTTTTGGACTTGCTTTGTAGTAGCTGGAGGAGGAGGAATAACGATATCTTTGATTCTCGCAATTCTAAAATTCTCAAAACGTGAGGATCATAAAGCTATTTCTAAATTGTCGATTTTGCCTGGATTATGTGGAATAAACGAACCAATAGTATTTGGTCTACCTTTAGTACTAAATCCAATTTTTGCTGTTCCATTCATATTTAATTCTGCAATTGCAGCTGGAATTGCATTATTCGCTACTAATATTGGCTTTATAAATGCAGGAATTTTTGATGTTCCACCAGGACTTCCGCTTTTTATAAATGCATTTATTGGTTTTGGCTGGAAAGGGATTATTGTTCAAGCCGTTATCATAATAGTAACATTTTTCACTTGGACACCATTCGTCTTGATGTCAAACAGTGAAAAGAATGTTGAATCAATAACAGAATAATAAGAAGAATTGGGAGTGAGCAAATGGCGTTTCCTAAAAATTTTTTATGGGGTGGAGCAACTGCTGCTAATCAATATGAAGGTGGTTGGAATGAGGATGGAAGAGGTATTGCTGTTCACGATTTAATGACAGACGGTACGAAAGAATCACCTCGTCGAATATATTGCAAAAATAAATATGGTGATGAGATTTCAATTCAGCAAGGAGAGTGTATTCCCTTTGGCTATGAAGGCTTTTTAAAAGAAGGGTATTATTATCCCAGTCATCAGGCGACCGATTTTTATCATCATTACAAAGAAGATATTGCTCTGATGGCGGAAATGGGATTTAAAACATATCGTCTTTCAATTTCATGGACTAGAATTTTTCCTAATGGAGATGATACGGTACCTAACGAAAAAGGTCTAGAATTTTATGATAATGTTATTGATGAATTGAAAAAATATGATATTGAACCTTTAGTTACTATTTTACATTTTGATATGCCTTTAAATTTAGCTACTAAATATGGAGGTTGGATTAACAGGAAACTAATTGATTTTTATTTAAATTTTGCTGAAACTTTATTTGAACGATGGAAAGATAAGGTTACTTATTGGATCACAGTAAATGAAATCAATGTTCTTGGAGGGTACTGGACATTAGGATTGGCTTCAAATAATAGAAAGGACAGAGCGCATTCTAATCAAGGGGAAATACCACTGGCAGATGGTGGAATTAAGTTTCAATCTATTCACCACTTATTAGTAGCAAGTGCAAAAGCAAATAAATTAGCCCGTAATATTAATCCTAATTTTGTATTAGGAACAATGTGTGCTTTATCAGGTATTTATCCTGCCACATGTCATCCAGAAGATGTTTTCGGGGCTTACGAATTTAGAAGAAAAGCATTGATGTTTTGTGATGTTACCTGTAGAGGAAAGTATCCAAATTATACTCAAGCTATTTTCGATGAATATAATTTTGAGTTGAAAGTTGAACCAGAAGATAAGAAATTACTTGAAGAGAATACTTCAGATTATCTTGCATTTTCTTATTACCGAACAACTGCTTTCGATCGTAACTCGCCGAACACAACTACAACGGGGGGGCAACAAGCCTCTGCAAACCCTTATTTAGAACTTACTCCTTGGGGATGGCCGATAGATCCAATTGGGTTACGATTTGTATTAAATGAGCTTTATGATCGTTATCAAAAACCATTATTTATAGTAGAAAATGGGATGGGAACTACTGATACAATTGAATTAGATGGAAGCATTCATGATGTGGATCGAATTAACTATTTAAAACGTCACATTGAAGAAATGAAAAAAGCAGTAGAAATTGACAAAGTCGTTTTACTTGGCTATACATCTTGGGGATGCATTGATATCGTTTCTGCTGGTACTGGTGAAATGAAAAAGAGATATGGATATGTATATGTTGATTTAGATGATAAAGGCAAAGGAACACTAAAAAGAATCAAGAAAGATTCATTTTACTGGTATAAGAATGTAATTGATTCTAATGGAAATAATTTGGACTTCTAGTCTTAAAATTAGTTTGACTGTTCTTATCCGTTTACAGAGTTGACGATTACTAGTCATATGTCACAAAATGAGTGAAATAGTGAAGCCTAATCATCATTAATAGATGATTAGGTTTTTTATTTTTATCTAATTACTTGAATTGCCTTATAATTTTCTAATTATTGGTACTAATCGTGATTTGGTTTTGAGCCATTGTTTTTTTGAATACATTGCTATCTATAGTGATTTATCTAACCAATGGAGTATTTTAGAAAAAAAGTTACTGAGTAGGGGAGAGTTTTGGACAAAATGGAAATTTCCTCCAGAAGTAACTGCTCCTCGATTGAAATCAATCAAATAATTAGAATTTGAGAATGTACCGATAATTTGTATGACATGTTCTGATAAAATATATAGTAAACACTTCTGAAGGTTGAGATGTGTACAGATTTAACAAATCACTTATCCTTTTCGGAAAAGTAAAATGAACTAATCAGAGAGTCATCAAAAATAAGTAGGGAAGCTGGACTTAATGGCTTTTTCACGTTGATTACGGAGATATCAGTCAGTTTGATTAATTTTTATGATTCAAAATAGAAAGACAAACTCCAGGTCGGGTTTCGCCACAAGCGAATTACCCGATCTGGAGTTTTGTCTATTGCAGGAAGGCGTAGCCGGACTGCATGAATAAAGCCCCCGGTTCTAACAGGGGGCTAACAAAGAACAGGAAACTGTGACAACTACCCATTGGGGAGTGTCCTAGCAGTATTTTCTTTGTCACGTGCTTATAAAACTTGTCACCTTATTTTGATGATGGATACGCTACATTTAACAGGTGTTCTTTCTCGATTTCCATTGCAAATGGTAAATAAAGATATTGTTGTTCTAGTAAGTATTGATTGGCCTCTGTGTACTGATAAGAAGCGGTTTCTTTTGAATAGACCAACGGGGTAATTTGAATATCGCCGGTCAATTGATTTATTGAGTATAGGAGGATGGCTTTTTCAACTAGTTTCTTGGGCAATTGCTTTCCAAAATAGGAATAGGATTCTTGATTTGCTAAATAGACGAGTAAGCGATCCACACTAAAGTTGGAGAAGGTAAAGGGCATCATGTGCAGAATATGGTTTTGATTATCATGGTGTAAATAGAGCTGAGCTTCTTTACCAAAATTGGTTGAACCAAGGTAAAGCCGCTTTTTCTCGTCGATACATTGGAAAGTAAACTGATCTTGTTCAGTTGGTGGAATGAGATTTGTAATAAAAAATTCAATCATTCGATCCATTTCTTTTTCACTAACAAGACTTGCTTGTTTTAGTTTGTCTACTATCAGTCCTTCAATCTTAGGATCAAGCTTACCTGCCTTTTTTTGAAGCATTTCTAAAATGTATTGGTTTTCTCGCTCACCATATAAAAGATATTCATTGGTGACATGACCTACCTCTGCGATTTGATGAAGGGTTTCGGTTTTTGGAAGGTTAATCCCACGCTCCCAGTTATTGACTGTACTTCGCGGTAAATCACCAATTAGTTTGCCAAATTTCTCCATACTCAACTTTAGCTCTTGGCGAATCTGTCGAATTCGATTGCCCACGGCTTGCTTGTCTATCTCCATGAAAAATCCTCCTCATGATAAGTTCTTAAATTTAGTATACATGTGTACTTAAAAAAAGTCAAAATGTATTGACTTAAAATAAATACAGGCGTACAATTGGTATGTACTTAAAATAAGTGCGAAAGTTCTTTGACAAACAAATAGTAAAAGGAGGGTTTTCTATGAATCAAGTTAATCAACATGATCTCGGGGAAGCCATTCGACTTTCTCGAGAAGAAAGGGGGTGGACACAACGATTTTTGGCAGAAAAAGTTGGGATTTCGAGATCGTTATTATCGAAAGTAGAAAAAGGAACGAGACAATTAAGTGAAGAAAAACTGAATCTCGTATTGGATAGTTTGCGAGAAGAGATCGTTCCAGTTAATCGCGTTTTGATTGACTATCTAACCATACACTTTTTCTCGAATCAACATTTAAAGCTAATTGAAGAGATCATTGAAATGCCCATTGAACGTTTTGAGGAACTGGATTATGCGCCAAAAGGATATACCGGGCAGTACGTATGGAATCAAGTAATTACGATTCGGTACTCTATTGAAGATACGGTAAAAGGAACTGTGATGGAGTTTTCAGGTCAAGGCTGTAAACATCTTGCCATGCGTTTGAAGACCGCAAAATCAAATTGGCAAGAGTTCTTCCGTAAGGTATTAGACTATCAGGGAAATTTTACACGGATTGATTTTACTTTAGATGATTTTGTGGGGAGTCTCAGCATTCCAGAACTTAAGCGTAAGGTAACACTAGGCCATGTGTGGACCACTTTTCAAGTGAGTGAATCCCATGGTGGTACGGATATTATAAATAATGAATCAAATGGCGAAACATTGTATTTAGGCTCAAAGAAGAGTCAGTGTCGCTTTTGTTTTTATCAGAAGGATTATGAACAACGAAAGCGACGAGGAATTCCTTTAGAAGAAGCAGAAGTAAAAAATCGCTTTGAACTACGGTATCGAAAAGAGAAAGCGCAAAGCTTGGCAAAGATTATTTCAAAAACCCATGATTTAACCAAACTGTTCTTTGAGTTACTTAATGGAGCAATTTGTTTTTATGACCGTGATCCAAATGATCCAGTTGCAAAAGTTGATGCCAAATGGGCAGCCTTTATTAGCAATTATGGCGCAATCACCATTTCTTTAGATACAATTCCTCAAAGTTTTGAGAAAACCATGAGTTGGTTAATTCATGGTGTTTCACCATCATTAGTTTTTATTGCACAGGTCGATCAAACATTTCATTCTTCCTTGTTGCCTTTGATTATTGAACAAGGAGAAATGAATCCAAGACAGATCAAACTTCTCCAAAATATGAAGGCAGACCCGGAGTATTATCAGGAGGAGGTTGAGTATTATGAACGAAAATTACAAAGTATATCAAATGAGAAAACAAGCTACTAAAAAAGCAAAGTACTGCTTACACAACAAGTTGTGCAACGTACTCCGCCTCGACAAGACGAGTATAACACACCCATCGAATGATAAACAATTGATTATAAAGAGGATTATTTTAAAAGGAGTAAAGAATCAGGAGGTGAGAGATTGGAAACAAAATGTGATTTCATGGTAAATCGTGCAATTCTGATAGAAATGGGCTTTAAACCTAGTCAAGCTGCACGAATGATTAAAGAGAGCAAGGCGTATCTTGCAAGGGTTGAAGGTATTGATTTTTATAATAATCGCCAAGTTGGTGTGGTGCCATCTCGAGTAATTGAACATCTTTTTCACATTCAAGTTGCGGAATAAACAGTACAAGCTCGGTACTATTAAAGTAGCTTTTCTCAAGTACAGGGAGGAATGGAACGATGCCAAAAATTAAAAATATTTACCAAGATAAAAAGACAAAAAAATGGTTCTTCCGAGCATATCTAGGTATAGATGAAAATGGAAGAAAGGTTCAGAAGACTAAACGAGGTTATGCTTCACAAAAAGATGCCAAAATTGCTTATGACAAGTACATGGAAACACATGATTTTAACAAGACGATTCCTAATCAACTGTGTTCTACCAATCAAATGACTTTCGAAGAGTTTTACAAGGATAGGTTTGTAAAATGGTACGAGAGACAGGTCAAAAGTCAAACATATGAGAATGCGCAATTCATTTTCGAAAAGCGTATGCAGTTTTTCTATCATTTTCGTGTTCGAGATATTACAAGTCACGATATTGAGGATTGGTTATTTGAACTAAGCCAGACAGAGTCACGTAATTCACGGAAAAAAGTCAATGGCGAAACGTTATCAAAATCTTATATCAATCGGATTCGAGGGCACCTAAAAATTGTATTGGATCGGGCTATTAAAGAGGGGGTGATTGCTAAAAATCCCGTTGAAGATGTTTCTTCGCTTCCTTCTGAGAATAAGAAAGTTGAGTTTTGGGAACACAGTGAGTTTCTAAAAGTGATGAATGAATTGAAGGATGATAAGATTCAAACCCACCATCGGAAGATTGTGTATGAAATGCTATTTTATACTGGCATTCGGATTGGAGAACTTGAAGCTTTGTCTTGGTCAAATGTAGATTTCGAGAAAAACACGATAACGATTGAGAATACATTGATTTATAATACAAAAGACGATTGGTACTTTTCGACTCCCAAAACTAAATGCGCTTATCGAACGATTGGGATGGGGAAGAAGCTTTCCTTAAAGCTCAGACAGTGGTATGACTTGCAAAAACGTATTGGAAATTTTGAATATGTTGCTCAGTTGGACGGAACCTTTACGCCACCTTATTCTTTTTCGAACTGGTTAAAAGAAGCTGCTAAAAAAGCGGGTGTCAAACCGATTAAACTTCACGCGCTACGACATTCTCATGTTGCATTTCTGATTGAGCAGAATATTCAACCGCTATCTATTCAAGAGCGATTGGGTCATGCAAACATTCAAATCACTTTAGGAACTTACGGTCACTTATATGCGAAGTCAGATCAACAAGTGGTAAGTGCAATTGATGAAGTTCAAGATGATGTTATTATAGTTGGAATTGATAGATGATCATTAGTAGTTTAAGTTTTACGCAATTCTACTAGCTAATGTACGAAAGCTTTCATTTTGAAAATGTACAGGAAGTAATAGTAAAACTCGATAAGAATGGGATTAAACCAGCAATCTTCGAGTGAGCCAACCTGTAAAAATGATATTAATTTTTCTTCCACAGAATAGCCGTTAAAGTTGATAGGCACACTACCACCATCTTTTGGTGGTTTTTTATTGAAAGGAGTAGCGAATGAAAATAAATACTAAGAAGAAAATAGAAATCTGTGCTAAAGCTATTCTACTAGCATAGGTTCTTTTTCAGTTATCAGCCCATTAATTGCGATGACTGATATTAATAGCTCGGAACAAGTTTCAGTCAAATATAGTGATTAAGCATACTACGATCTTGAAGGTAAGCATGCTAACGGATCAAGCTTTAGCCACTTCAGCGCGCCTACAAAGACCTGATGCAAAATACTAGGGCGATGGGATTCGGGATCAGTTTAATTTTTGGGTGGCACTGGGTCGGATGAGTGAGGTGGGTTATCAGATGATCCTTGATGAGATAAACAAAGTTTTTTTCTCAAGCAAGTAAAAGGTCGCGGTTATATCGATACCGGTATCAGTGTGATCAGTGAGTTTTGTACGCCACTAGTACCCAAAGGACATGAGTTATTTCAAGTTATTTTGAGCCTTGTTAAAGAGCATCCTTTAAATGTTCAAGATGAAAATGGGGCTTGGAAGTCTAGAATGAATGGGGTTTATCATAGTAATTATAGTAAACTATGTTTTCTCAGATGATTATGATTTATGATGAAAGAACCATTGTGTAGCAACAATGGTTCTTTCAACTGATAATTTGCGTTATAATTATTGGAAATTGAAATAAATTGTTGGAGGAACTCTTTTCATGAAATTACGTTTTCAATGTACCACCCACGAGCAAGTAAATGTCAATCTCCAAAGACTGGTCGAAATATTGAAAGATGATTATTTCTATTTGAACGAATCATACAATTCAGTGGACGAAGCGAGATATTACCCGATTATGGTTAAATCAGGATTTCCCAACCTTCATGTTGGGACTGTTGAATTTTCTCAGAGAGTTGTACCCAATGGAAATGGATTTGTTCAATTTCTCGATGGGTGTTTGGAAGTCGATGATAAGCTGTTAGATTTTTCAATAATTGACAATGATGATAACAACAATTTTGAAAAGTTTAAATTTAAACTGATGAAATTTTTTCTTAGGGAAAACGGAGTCAAGTATTTCTCCAGGATTGTGGTTTATGAAGATTTTCAGGCAAAAAAAATCTCTGAAGCGTTATTTAGCCTTGTTTATGAATTAGAAAATAAATTTAGAGAGATTCTTGATAGTGTGCTAAGCAGAGAGCTTGGTCCCGATTGGCTACGAAAATATGATGTGGCCTATTCATTAAATAAAAAACAAGGTGCGTTTAAGCAAGATATAACTGATTACTCCTTTGTAGATGCACGACTTTTGGGTCTATTAACTGATCAATTGCTTGAACTTATTGAACCTGCAAAATATACCATTGGATCAAAAGCAAATGATTCACAGTTTGTCAAAGATCAGCTCAGCAAAATGGTTAGTGCGCTTCTTGATAAAACGAGTACGGCTGACAAGGTAGTTCAACTTCTTGTAGAAGGTGGCCTGATTGAAAAAGATTCTGGCTTTTCTTTGCATGAGGAATATTTTAAAATACTGGATATTGATGGGGGTGACAGACGCTTTAAAAACAGATGGGGACAGGCCACGTCGTATCGAAACCATATAGCCCACACGAAACTGTTAGATATTAAATTTTATCTTAAATCTAGTAATCTTTTTGACTCCCTCATAATGAGTATGGATGAGTTTCTGCGAAATAGAGATGTAGTGACCAAAGAGAGAGCAGTTTATTTCATCGATGACTCTGCTCATCTCCCGGAAGAATCTACTACAATAGTTGATAATACCAATGATAATGAAGTTGATTGGGACCTGACTCCTGAAGAAATTGAGGTTCTTGACGATGAATTTACTAAACAGAAAGAAGAAGAATACAAGTTAATGGCACAGATGGAAGCAGGGGTGAACGTTAGAGAACGTCCAGCTATCCTCACCATTTTTATGGATGCGATAAACTCAAATATTGATGAGTTATATAATGTTCTTGATTTAAACGATGCAGAGATTGTTCTAAATAACTCTTTTTCTGATGATCCCTCAGGAATTATCTTGATTCAGGCACAGCACAAATATCTGAAAGATAAGCATTATACAATACGAGTAGCTGAAGTCTCCATTAATGATGAACAAAGTTCTGAAAGCTTCGTCAAATTACTTGCTGAAAGTCAAGATTCTGAAAAAGAAATATTGGTGACTTATATAAATGGTGGATACCAATTAGATCCTGAAAGTAACATATTTATGCCGGTTACAGAGGACGAATTATACACGAATCTATTGGAACATTATGTTGATGAAATGACTAGTAATCCCAACGAAATGATTCCCAATTATTTAGAAATGATAAAAGAGGATTCTAAAAATTATATTCGTGGTACAGAAGGCGAACCCGACCTTCTGATTGAAGGAGAATGCCCATACTGTGGGGATTATGGTACGGTTACTACTGAGGAATCATATTTTGAGATGATGGATAAAAGTCAAGAACCAGGAGACGGCATTTGCTTGAAATGTGGGGCAATTTGTACGGTTGGTGAAAATGCGCAAGGGTATATCAAAATAGTACCTTATGGAGACGATCCTTATTATGCGGATCTCATTGACAAAGATGATTAACGTAGATTAATACATTACTAAGTGTAGAACATTTTTTATAAACACTCCCTTATCTATTTAAGTTTCTTTACTTTAAAAATTAGTTCACAAATTTTTGAAAATATTTTTTCTGAATAATCATGGCGGGACTGTGCGAAGCAAACAGTCCCACCATGATTATTTGAAGGTGGCAGTGTTTTTCTGCCACAAAATGTAAACTCCCGCTCGTATCTAACAGGGAGTTGTCACACGTATATAAAATTTGTCACCTTAGGTTGATTGAGAATACGCTACGTTTAACAAGCGTTCCATAGTGAATGGTAGATAGAGATGTAGATATTGATTGACCTCTGTGTATTGAATAAGAGGCTGTTTCTTTTGAACAAATCAACAGGGCAATTCGAATACCTCCGCTCAATTGATTACTCGAGTATATGTGAAATCATATCAGCAAGTGGTAAATGCGATTGATAATGTTCAAGAGGGCGCTATTCTTTCAAAAAATGACGATTTATTACTAGTCTGAGTTTTCCACTGCGCTACCAGAAGATAGACAAAAGCTTTTGTACCAGTGTTTTTGGTTGAGTTGCTCCTGTTGAAGATGTATCGGAAATAAGCAAACTGCCATTAAGCAGGGAATGGATCCTGTTTAATGGCAGTTTTTTTATAATTTACTATGACATATCAAATGAACCTCTAGGAATATGTATTAGAAAAGAAAATTTATAGAGAATAAACCTGCAATTGTTTCAATAATTAGAAAAAATCAACCTCGTTTTATTCAAAATGTTTCAAAAACCACTTGACCTAAAGTCAACTCTAGGTGGTATCTTTTTAGATAGAAGAAATGAGCAGCGATTGTTGAAACTCAGAAAAATTACGATTTCCCTTTAGGATAACTTGCTATTTCACGGTTTGACAGGAATTTAAAAAAGAGCGTCCAGCTCCGATTGCCGCTTTTTTCATTCCAGAAAACGATCCACTCATTTCGACTTCGTGTCTTTTTCCTTGTGAGTAAACACACGAACCATTCAAACATTTTTACAGGAGGTACGTACATGTTATTAGAAAAAATCAAAAGCCCCAAAGCGTTAAAAGAATTGACCAGTGGGCAACTTCAAGAACTGGTAGTAGAAGCACGAACTGCTTTATTGGAAAAAATCAGTCACCATGGGGGGCACAATGGCCCCAATCTGGGGATGGTCGAGATGACGATCGCGTTGCATAAAGTCTTTGATTCCCCCACCGATAAGCTGATTTTTGATGTGTCTCATCAGACCTATATCCACAAAATGCTGACGGGACGCGCCCATGCCTTTCTTGATGCTATGCAGTATGATGCGGTTTCTGGTTACACGAATCCGAAAGAAAGCGAGCACGATCTCTTTACGGTCGGTCATACCTCCACCTCAGTTTCGTTGGCAAATGGTGTGGCGAAAGCCCGTGACCTAAAAAATGAAACGTATAACGTCGTTGCCGTCATTGGCGATGGTTCTCTATCAGGTGGCTTAGCGTTTGAAGGCTTGAACAATATTGTGGAATTAGGCACCAATACTATCGTGATCCTCAACGACAATGACCAATCGATCGCGGAAAACCATGGAGGGATGTATCAGAATTTGCGGGCATTACGGGAAACCAAGGGGCAAGCAGCAGACAATCTGTTCAAAGCGATTGGTTTTGAGTACCACTATTTAGATGAAGGACATGACCTCGCTGCATTGATTGGTTTATTTGAAAAAGTGAAAGACATTGATCATCCTGTTTTATTACACATTCATACGATCAAAGGCAAAGGCTTCAAGTTTGCGGAAGAAAATCGTGAAAAGTTTCATGCAGGCGGTCCCTTTCGTTTAGAAACAGGCGAATATATTTCTGTTGGGGGCAATCAAGTAACCTACAACAGCTTAACGACGGATTATTTATTAGAAAAAATGGCGACAGATCCTACAGTCGTGGCAGTAAATGCTGGTACACCGATGCTGCTTTTTTCTCCAGAACAACGAGAAAAAGCAGGTAAACAATTTGTAGATGTGGGTATTGCAGAAGAACATGCGGTATCGATGGTTGCTGGGTTAGCAAAAAATGGAGCGAAACCTGTCTGGGCCGTTTTTTCTACCTTTATGCAACGTAGTTTTGATCAAATTTCCCATGATTTGGCCTTAAATCATCTGCCTGGAACGATTCTGGTATACGGTGCATCGATTCATGGAATGAATGACGAGAGCCATTTGGGAATTTTTGATATCCCCTTTTTGGCACATATTCCCAACCTTGTTTATCTTGCGCCAACCTCTAAAGAAGAATATCTAGCAATGTTGGATTGGTCGCTGGAACAAACCAACGCTCCAGTTGCGATCCGGGTACCGGTTGGACCTGTCAACGAAACGGTACGAGCAGCCTCTACTGACTACAGCGATCAAAAAAATGAGGTGACTCAAGCTGGCACGCAGGTAGCCATCGTCGGGGTCGGAAACTTTTATGCGCTAGCGGAAGAGATCGCAGAACAATTGAAAATGCAACATGGAATTACCCCAACGGTGATCAATCCTAAGTTTATTTCAGGGGTCGACAAAGAGTTGCTGGATGCTGTGGCACGAGCGCATAAACTCGTTGTCACGTTGGAAGACGGCATACGAGAGGGCGGCTATGGACAAATGATTGCCAGCTATCTTGGTGATCGTGAGATTGCCGTCAAAAACTATGGCTTAGAAAAGAAATTTTATGATAACTACCGAGCAGCGGACGTTTTATCCGAACTTGGTATCACTGCTGAGGCAATTACGAAAGATGTCATAGAACAGCTGCAGAAATAAGTTCTCTTAGGGTGTCTTGTGTGGCTGATAGGATTGTTAAAAAATGAATGATCGAAGGAAACCTTGCAGTAAAACAAACTGCAAGGTTTTTTCGCAAACAATCGGTGACGATCTCCAGCAAATGCAGAAAACCAATGCTTTTCAAGCATAAAGCCTCAGCGTAGGAAGCATTGGTCAAAAGCTGGCGATCCAGCAAATAATAAAGAGGTAGGAAAAGATTGCTTTGGTGTCTTATCCGGTTGAGCTCAGAGAAACAAAAAAAGTATTTTGTAAAAAGAAAAGGGGTAACTATGAAATTTTTTTCAATGAAGTTGCTGGCACTGTTGTCGGTGGCAATGGTCGTCTATTCGGCACCGGCGATTTCTGCCAATGTTCCCGCGATTGCGGCAAGCTTTCCAGAAGTAGATGCGGTCTACGTCGGGTTACTGACCACGATTCCGTCATTGTTTCTTTTGCTAGGGATTTTTACTACTAGCATGATCGAAAAAAGGATCGGCAAAAAATACACGATGGTCACCGGCTTGGTCATTGTGGCGATTTTTGGCACGCTGCCGGCATGGTATCAGGGGAGCTTTCCCGTCTTGTTTCTTTCGCGCGCGATTCTTGGCTTTGGGATCGGCTTATTCAATCGTTTGGCGATTCAAATGATTAGTTTGTTGTTTCAAAATGAGCCGCAAAAGAAAGCCAAGGCTCTTGGGTTAGAAAGTGCCGTCGGTGGTTTAGGCGGTATCTTTATGACTTTGCTGGTAGGACAGCTAGTGAAGATCAGTTGGGAGATCTCTTTCTTCGTTTATGGCTTTGCCTTGATCAGTCTCTTTTTTGTTCAGGTATTTATTCCCAACGAAACAAAAGGGATCACTGATGAGGCTCTGATAGCGAACGTCACGGTTTCAACAGAACGGAAACAAAAGTCATTTGTTTTGGGTGTGCTCTTGTTTCTGATCGTTGTCTTGTTTATCAACTACAATCTGCAGATCACCCCGTTGTTGTTGGAAAAAGGAATCGGTGATGCGACCGATGGCAGTAACATGATCGCCGCCATTGCGACGGGGGCATTTATCGCAGGCAATGCCTTTGGCTTGATATATAGCCGCCTACATCGCTGGTTGCTGCCCGTTGCGGCATTGCTTGCAGGAAGCAGCATCTATTTAACCTATCCCTTGCAGACGGTGGGGCTGCTCTTGGGTTGTTCTTTACTACTAGGCTTTGCCTTTCGCAGCATCATGCCTTTTTTCACCCACTTGCTGACGACTGGTGGTGAAGCGGAAGCTAAGTTTGGCACGATCGTCTCGATCGTTGCTTACAATTTAGGAGTCACGTTAGCACCTTATGCATCACGCTTGCTGATACTAGTCAGCGGCAATGAAACAGCAGGGATACAGATGATCTTATCAGGGGGCATGCTATGTCTGATTGGTATGATCGCCCTTTTGGGAAATAAATTCTTTTTGTATTTTGAACGAGGGTAGGCATACGCTGGCGTGCTCCACGCTTTTCTGTCTTCAATTCATCACTTTCAGTGCTTTTAGATAGAAAGAAACGTGAATGAATGGGACGTGTAAAACTAACAGCAGCAATCAGAAGGGAGAACCAGATGTATCTTTTTCAAAAAATTGAAGAAGCAGCGTTTAAACAAAATGATGCAAGAAGGACGATCGGTGATTTTTTACTAGGCAATCGGGAAAAAGTCAGTGAGTATACTATGGAAGAAATCGCAAAACTGACCCATACCTCAAAGCCGACGTTAGTCCGTTTTGCAAAATATTTTGGCTTTTCCGGTTGGAAAGAATTTGTGTATGCCTTCGTGCATGAACTGGCACACTTTGATGATGGCTCAGCAACGATCGATGTGAATATCCCTTTTGGTGAGGCGGCAGACACATTAGAAATCATTGAAAACTTGGCGAACTTACGCATGCAGACGATTAAAGAAACAGCGGCACTTATGACGGTAAAAGACCTGAATCAAGCCGCTCGACTCATCAATGGCGCTCAAACCATCGTCATCTATGGGCGTAGTCCAAATTCGTATTTCGGGCAGCTGTTTAAACGCAACTTAAACACGATTCATAAAAAAGCCTTTGTTGCGGATACGGACGAAGCGGGCTTGATCTCCCAAACGCTTACCCCGCAGGATTGTGCCATTCTTATCTCTTATTCTGGCAATAATTCAGAGACCTATCCTATGAAAAATGTGAAAACATTGCTGAAAAATGGTGTGCCAATTATCAGTCTTACGAGTGGTGGGGACAACTATTTGCGGGACTATTCGACGATCGTCTTGACGATTGCTAGCCGAGAAAAACTATATTCTAAAATCGGAAATTTTTCCACAGAAGAATCGATTCAATTCCTTTTGACGGTTTTGTTTGCTCAGATTTTTTCCCTCGATTATCAGGAGAATATCCAAATGAAAATCAGCAACGCTCGTTATTTAGAAACGAGCCGCAAAACGACGTTTAAAGAGATGGCAGAAGAATAAAAGGACCACACCAAAAACGGTGTGGTCCTTTTTCCCTATTCTAAATTGTTGGAAGTGGTTGATTTCAATTCGATCGGCTCACCGGCAGCAACTAGACGAATCCGTTTCGGATTGACGATCCGATCGTACAAAGCTTCAGGGTCCCCATTAAAAGCATCGATATGCGGAGCATCCACTGATCCCCAATGGGAGAGGATCAATTCAGCATGAGGATAGGTATTTGCCAGTTTCACGGCGTTCTCAAAGCCGATATGCCAAGCGTTGTCGTTAAAGTCAAACAAGATCGCATCTGGTTGAGGCATCTCTAATTGTTCTGGTAAAAGACGAGAATCGCCAGGAATCCACAAGGAACCATCCGGAGTATCGATCCAAAAGCCGCAATAGTCCTCAATTTGGAAGACACGGTCAAATTTTGTCGTCTCATTTTGCCAAAGGTGATACGCCTTTGTTAAAGAAATCTCCAAATTTTTAACGGTGAATGAATCATAGATTTCGTGACCTTGGGCAGCAACTTGAAAGTGCTCTTGCATAAGTTCGGCAACATATTTGGGTCCATGGAAGCTATCGGTAACCGGGACTAATTTTTCAATCGTCGGAATGCCGTAGTGATCATTATCTGAATGGGTGATCAATACCGCATCTAAGTGAGGGACTGCCGCCGGTTTGATTGGCAGATCGATCAGTAACGGCAGGTCAAATCCTTCTAAGACCGGATCGACCATGATACATGTACCACGGCTGTTTAGAAGAATACCGGAGTTTCCTAACCAGCGAATGATCGTTTGATCTGTTTTTTGAAAAGCTTCTTCATGAAAGAAAATCGTTTTTGGGGGTATTGCTTGTTTCACGTTTGTCATGTTTCTTCGTTCCCTTCGCCTGTTTTTTATAAATCCAACCTAGAATAGCCGTTCATAACAGGCTAGACCAAATCGTTGATTCAGTAAGGATTGCTTCAATGGTTGGGGGAAGAAGCAGTGGTTTGATCCGTTGTTGCGGGATCATCGGGGCGTTCTTTTTCGGTTGGTGGGTCCATTACGTTGAAAAAGCCTATTATGATCGCGATAAATCAAAAGTAACACAATCATCTAGTAAATTATATCATTGTTTCTAGTGGCTTCGTCAAGGCGATGTTTGGTCTTTTAATGGAATGGATTTCGAAAAAAGAGCGGTTTTTAATGAAAAGATGAAATCCATTTCGTCTTTGGGAAAATATATTGGAAACGCTATCTATAAATGGTACATTGCTGGCAGAAAGAACAGTATGTTATACCGGTAAGCACATACAACATAGATTTTCTTTGAAATTTATTTAGGGGTGGAATGTATGAGTGAAAATTATCAATCATTAGCAAAAAAAATCGTCCAGTATCTGGGGGGACAAGAAAATATCACGGATGCCTATCACTGTCAAACCCGATTGCGCTTTAAAGTCAATGAAGAAAAGCGTATAGATCAAGGAGAACTAGAGGCGCTCGATGGGGTTGCCAAATACATCAATAACGCAGGGGTACATCAAGTCGTGATCGGAACACATGTCAAAGATGTCTATGAAGAAGTCACAAAATTGGTTTCGCTTCAATCATCAGGGGCGTCGGAACCTGGGGAGAAAAAAGGACCAGTAGCTGCAGTGATCGATTTTGTGGCAGGAACGTTTCAACCAATTATTCCCGCACTGTCCGGTGCCGGAATGGTTAAGGCAGTTTTGGCTTTATTGATAGTTTTTGATGTGATCACGGCTGATTCGCAAACCTATTACATGCTGAATCTTTTTGCAGATGGTGTTTTCTTCTTCTTACCAATGATCCTGGCCTTCACTGTGGCACAAAAATTGCGATGCAATCCGATTTTAGCGGCTTCAGTGGCTGCTATGATGATGCATCCTAATTGGGGTGCCTTGGTCACAGCAGGCGAACCCGTTCACTTTTTTGGGGTTATTCCTTTTACATTAGCAAATTATACGGGATCAGTCATTCCGATCCTGATCGTGATTTTTTTCCAATCGTATGTCGAAAAGTTTTTGAACAAAGTGATTCCAAAATCAGTGGAGCTGGTTTTTGTTCCGATGCTAACATTCTTGATAATGGGTACATTAGCCTTCTCGCTATTTGGACCGATCGGTAGTATCTTGGGTGGTTATTTGGCAACATTCTTTACCTTCTTAAGTGTCCATGCTAGCTGGGTTCCAGCGGTTTTGATTGGGGGCTTTTTGCCAATCATGGTGATGTTTGGATTGCACAATGGGATTGCTCCTTTAGGGGTGATGCAAATGGCAGAACTTGGGTATGACAGTATTTTTGGTCCAGGGGCATTGGTCTCAAACATTGCTCAAGCAACCGCAGTAGCAGTTGTCGCATTGCGTACGAAAGAGAAAAAAACTAAGCAGTTGGCGGTATCAGGGGCAATCACTGCCTACATGGGGATTACCGAACCCGCTTTATATGGCATCAATTTGCCCAAAAAATATCCGTTGGTTGCGGCAATGATTGGTGGGGCTTCTGGTGGTTTGTATGCTGGCTTGACCAATACGCATCGCTTTGCGACCGGTTCGTCTGGTCTCCCAGCAGTCTTACTATATATCGGTGATGATACGATGCGCTATTTTTGGAACATCATTATCGCATTGGTGATTGCAGCTGTGGTGAGTGGGGCCGTTACCTATGTCTTAAGTTTCAAATATGAAACAAAAGTGACAATTGATGTTCCGGAGATGAAAGCAGTAGTACTAGAAGATACCGGCTTGATCAATCCTGTACCGGGAATCGTGATTCCGTTGAATCAAGTCAAAGATGACGCATTTGCTTCTGAAGCACTCGGAAAAGGATTTGCGGTCGATGAACCCATCGGTGAAGTCATTGCGCCTTTTGATGGAAAAGTCGCTGCTGTTTTTCCTACCAAACACGCGATTGGCTTGGTTTCAGACACCGGAATCGAATTGTTGATCCATGTCGGTTTAGACACAGTGGAACTAAATGGTCAGTATTTTGATGCTTTAGTAGAAGCAGAGCAAAAAGTTACAAAAGGGCAGCGATTGCTGACGTTTGATGTACCGCAGATAAAAGCTGCAGGATATGTCACACAAGTACCGATCATCGTTACCAATACACCACAATATACCGCAGTCGAACGTGTGAAAGAAGGTTTGGTAGCTAAAGAAGAGGAAGTACTTGTAGTCAAAGTTTAGGAGGAAATAACATGGGATTATCAGATGATTTTTTATGGGGCGGTGCAACGGCTGCCAATCAAGCAGAAGGTGGTGTATTAGCAGGAGGA
This sequence comes from Enterococcus sp. AZ079, assembly GCF_050547255.1. Lineage (NCBI taxonomy): Bacteria > Bacillati > Bacillota > Bacilli > Lactobacillales > Enterococcaceae > Enterococcus > Enterococcus sp. AZ079. The sequence continues at coordinate 623,437 of NZ_CP172955.1, forward strand.
CGTGGCTTATCAAATGTCGACCTCTTACCAACTGGTCCTGATCGCGCAAGAGTCGCTGCTGGTGAGTTGGAGATGTTAGAATGGCAGGAAGATTCTTTTTATCCAGCCCAAACGGCCATTGATATGTACCACCATTATATGGAAGATATTACCCTTTTTGCCGAAATGGGTTTTAAAGTGTATCGGATGTCACTTTCTTGGTCAAGGATTTTTCCAAATGGCAATGACGAAGAGCCCAACGAAGAAGGACTGCTTTTTTATGAGAAAATCTTCAAAGAATTGAGAAAACATCAAATCGAGCCATTGGTCACGATTGCCCACTTCGATGTTCCGCTGCATTTGATCAAGGAATTTGGGGGCTGGAAAAATCGTCGGCTCATTGATTTCTATGTGACCTATGCGGAAACCGTCTTCCAGCGCTATCGCGGGTTGGTCAAATATTGGCTGACGATCAATGAAATCAATATTTTGCTGCATCAGCCTTTTGTAGGTGGCGGGATCGTCTTTAAAGAAGGGGACAATCGTCAAGAAATCAAATACCAAGCAGCGCATCATCAGTTAGTCGCCAGTGCCTTAGCAACCAAAAAAGCTCATGAGATCGATCCGACCAATAAAGTCGGCTGTATGCTGGCTGGCGGCAGTCATTATCCTTATACTTGCCGACCTGAAGATTACCAAGAAGCAATCAATCGTGATCGCGAAGGCTATTTCTTTATCGATGTGCAAGCCCGAGGCAAATACCCCAATTATGCCTTGAAAAAATTTGAGCGAGAAGGCTTAACGATCAAAATGACACCTGAAGACGAGGCGATTTTAGCGGCTTCTCCTGTTGATTTTGTCAGTTTTTCTTATTACTGTTCGCGAACGGTCAGTGCCCATCCAGAAGACTATGCGCAAGCGACCGGGAATCTCTTTCCATCAATTAAAAATGAACATCTACCATCGACTGAGTGGGGGTGGCAGATTGATCCGTTAGGACTGAGAAATTCATTGAATCAATTGTATGATCGCTATCAAAAACCGTTGTTTATCGTAGAAAATGGGTTAGGGGCGATCGATACCCCTGATGAGAACGGGTTTGTCGCAGACGATTATCGGATCAACTATTTAAAAAAACATATTCAAGCCTTCAAAGATGCGGTGATGATCGACGGCGTGGAACTACTTGGTTATACTACTTGGGGTTGTATTGATCTTGTAGCAGCCAGTACCGGTCAAATGAGTAAACGCTATGGCTTTATCTATGTGGATCGAGATGATCAAGGCAACGGCACCTTGAAACGAACCAAGAAAAAATCCTTTGAGTGGTATAAAAAAGTGATCGCTTCAAATGGGGAAGTTTTATAGCATACAAAAAGAATGACACATTTCCTCGTGTCATTCTTTTTGTATTGTGTCATCTAACATCAGGAAAGGGAAGCAACAACTCTTTTTTCACGAGCCAATGATTGGCGCTTTGCAACGGCTTGCTATTTTTTCCCTACAAAATGCGCAAAACGGACAAACTGATTTTGGGCTTCTTCTTGTAAAAATTCTTTAGGTGTCAGCTGAAATTCTTGTTTGAAGCATCGTAAAAAATGGGTATAGGAGTTGAAGCCGCAAGCTTCGAAGGTGGCGGTGGCGCTTCTGGTTTTACGTAAAATTTCTTTGCTCTTTAAGAGTCGTTTCTTGACGACATAAGCATGAAAGGCGACGCCAGTTTCTTTTTTGAAGGTCCTCGAAAGCGAGTATGGGCTCATGAAAAGGGCTTTGGCGACGGTCTCTAAGGAGAGATCAGCGGTCAAATGCTGATTGATATAGGTAATGGCAGCCAAAATGTCTTTATTTTTATAGAGTGAGTCGGATAAAAACAGCGGTTCTTTTTCCTGATAGGCAATCGTATTGATGGAAATCAAAAACGCGATCAAATGATTTTGATAAAGTAAGTCGGTGCCATAATTGCTATCCGTTTTTTTGCGCAAAGGTCGCAATAGCTGGTCTAGTTGGTCGGCATCGATCGATAAAATACGACTGTTGATGCCGCCGTTGCTACGAAAACAGGCAGTGAGATCTGTTTGGGTAGTGGAGAGGGCAGTGAGATAACTAGGATTGATATACAGGTAGGTTCGCTCGAAAAAATCAGAAGTTTGATGGACGATTCGATGCAAGACATTCGGAGGAATCAAGATGATCGTACCAGGTTCTAGAGGGAATTCTCCGCCATCGATAAAGAAGACCGCTGATCCTTTTAAGGTACAGTGAATCTCATAAAAACTATGGTAATGATAAAGGGTATTGTTTTCTTCTACGATGTCTTTGATATGAAAGGCCTCAAAACGATCGTTGATCATCGTATCCGCACTTTGCTTCTCCATGATTGGCTCCTTTCGTACTCGTTTGTTTTTATCATACAAGAATAGATAGTAAAATGTCAATAACTGCTATTTTTGTGTAAATGTAAGCGTGTTACGATCAATCTATCAAAGAGAAATGAGAGGATGAACCCAATGGTGATTTTAGAACAGTTATTTGTGGAAAAACGTGTTGTAGAAGAAAAAATTGATCGCATGATCGAAAATTTAACGACGATCAAGGATGATAATGGCGAATTTCTATTAGACTTTGACGGCTTGATCGTTGATGATAAAAGCTGGGGGATTTGGAACTGGCCGCAAGGGGTGGGACTATACGGCATTTATAAAAACTACCAAATCACCAAAAATCCCAAAGCGCTCCAAGTTGTGGAAGAATGGTTTGAGCAGCGGATGTTAGAAGGCGCGCCGCCTAAAAATGTCAACACGATGGCGCCGCTTTTGGCAATGGCGTATCTTTATGAAGACACCAAAGATTCTCGTTACTTGCCGTACCTTGAACAATGGGCGGAATGGGTCATGCATGATATGCCGCGAACCGATGAAAATGGTCTGCAGCATGCGACCTATGGACCAGAAAATCGCAACCAGCTTTGGGACGATACCTTGATGATGACCGCTTTGCCTTTGGCGAAAATTGGCATGTTGCTGAATCGTCCGGCCTATATCGAAGAAGCAAAACAACAATTTATGATCCATATCAAATACTTAGTTGATAAAAAAACTGGTCTTTGGTTCCACGGCTGGACCTTTGAAGAACGCCACAATTATGCGCAAGCGCTTTGGGCAAGAGGCAACTGCTGGATCACCATTGCGATTCCTGAGATCATTGACATTCTCGACTTGCAAGAAGGAGATGCGTTACGAGGCTTCTTGATCAATACCCTCTTAGACCAACTAGCTGCCTTGCAAGAAATGCAAGATGAAAGTGGTTTGTGGCACACCTTGTTAGATGATCCTAGCTCGTATGTGGAGGCTTCTGCGACGGCTGGTTTTGCCTATGGGATTTTAAAAGCCGTTCATAAGCGTTACATTGACAAAGCTTGGGAAGATGTTGCCTATAAAGCGTTAGCCGGTTTGATCGAACAAGTCGCAGAAGATGGAGAAGTCCAAAATGTTTCCATCGGTACTGGAATGGGAGAAGACTTGGCGTACTACAAAAACATCGCGATTACAGCAATGCCTTACGGGCAATCACTGACAGTTTTAGCATTTACTGAACTATTGGTTTCATTTTGTTAAGCAGAACACCTTACGTAATAAAGAGAGGAGCAGACAAAGATGATCAAAAAAGCGATTCGGATGAAGCTACATCCTGGTTATGAAGCAGAATATGAAAAACGGCATCGCGAACTATGGCCAGAACTAAAAGAGCAGCTCATAGCACACGGGGCGAAAAGCTACCAGATTTTCTTAGATCCAGAAAGCCTTGCGTTGTTTGGCTACCTTGAGATTGAAGATGAAACCCGCTGGCAGCAGTTAGCGGCAACCGAGATCAACCAAAAATGGTGGCAGTACATGGCAGAACTTATGGAAACAAATCCGGATGATTCGCCAGTGACACAGGAGTTAAAGGAAGTCTTTACGCTGTAAGCTAGACAAAAATGTTTATTTCTTAAAACGAACACGGTCGCATCAATTGTTTGACATCAATTACTGGTTAGTCAAAGAGGTAGTTCGCTCACGAATGTGAGCGGACTACCTCTTTTGTTGAAATAGCAACACAGTCATTTCGGATAGAAGAAACGTTAAGAGAGAAGTGCTTTTTCTTGCTGCTTCAAAAATTTCTTTGGTGTCATACCGGTAATCTTTTTAAACGTTTGAACAAAATATTCGGGGGCATTACTAAAGCCCGTCATCGCTGCCACTTCGTAGACTTTGTAGTTTTTCTTCAGCAGTTCTTGTGCTTTTTGGATGCGGTATTCGGCTAATTTTTGATTGAAGCGAATCCCGGTTTCTTTGTAATAGGTTTTTCCTAAGTATTCAGGATTTAAGTACAAAAGATGGGCGGCGATCCATTTCAATGACAATGCTTCATGGTCATAATATTCTTCGATGATCAGGTTGACTTTTTGGGACAGCTGCATGTTCTCGCTATCGTCTAAGCTGCCCCGCATCAAATCGATACAGTGAAGCAGCATAAACTGGAGTTCGTGCCAATTATTCAAGAGCATGATCTTTGGGGAATAGTCATCAAAGTAGATGTCTTTTTTGATGCGATGGTTTTCAAAAATTGCCGATAACAAATCGTTGACCTGCAGCCGCAATAGTTGGACAGGGTAAAGCTCCATGCGACAGGTAGAAAAAAAGTTTTCCGTAAGAACTTGGGCTAAAGTCAGTTCGCCTTTGTCGATCAATGCCAAAAGTTTTTCACGGTATTCCATATAGAGACTATTTTCATAGACATTTTCTTGTGAGATTTGGGCTTCTTGGATGACTTCAAAGGTATCAAAATAAAACTCCTTATCCAAGTTCCGCTTGCCTAAATGATAACTGAGTAAAAATTTTTCGGGGGTTTCGACCCAGCAATTGATGGCGATCCCTTTTCCTAGATGCGCAGCCTGTACCTTCGTTTTAAAAAAGAGATTAAAGGTATTTTCCGTACTGAAGTTCAGGATATAGCCAACTTTGTTTTGATGACCGATCACCAACTCGTGATGGTTCTCATAGCTTTCGATCCGCTTGGCGATGGCGTGATAGAATTTCGAATCAAATAAGTACATACAAAATGGAAAAACGAACGATTCAGGCAGCGGTTCTTCTCCGCAGCTATTGATGTATTGTTCAATTTGTTGTTTTAAATAGAGGGTAGATTCCATTTGACGACGTTCAGAACGTTCGATCGTCTCAGCCAACGCTTCTGAAAGCTTGCTCGGAAAAACAGGTTTTTCAAGGAAAAATTTGACCCCTAAAGCCATCGCTTCTTTGGCAAAGGAGAAGCTGCCAAAGCCTGTCAAAATAATGATTTGAATCGCAGGATTGATGGCTTTTAATTTTTTGATCAAGGCAAGTCCATTGACTTTAGGCATATTGATGTCGGTAATCACGATGTCGATGGTGTTTTGCTGACAAAATGCCAAGGCTTCTTCACTGTCTGTGTAAATTCCTTTGACCACTAATGGGAAATCAAAAGAAGCAACGAGGTTAGCCACACCATTTGCTATCAAGGGTTCATCGTCAACAACGAGGATATTTTTCATGTTTCACTCACTCCTTTTAAGGGGATCACAAAGCGCACCGTCGTCTTTTTGAAGGGAATCGAGGAGACGATGGCTAAGGACGCTTGATCACCATAATGCAGTTGCAATCGTTTTTGAATATTGGTCAATCCGATGCCGCCTTCTTTTTCAATCGAGAAGTTGGCTTTAAAACCAGGGCCATTGTCAGAGACACTGACTTGGAGAAAGGTTGCTTGTTGTTCAATCGTAAGGACGAGGCGACACGTCTCCTTCATATCATTGACGGCGTATTTAAAGACATTTTCAATCAATGGTTGAATCAGTAACTTAGGAATCTTAAAGGACAAGTCATTCACCAAAATTACTTCGATATACTCGATCCGTTTCCCGAAGCGAACGTTTTGAATATTGATATAGGCGTGCACGATATCTAATTCATCTTGTAGCGTTGTGAAGTCAGACTTGGTATCGATTTTTTTTCGAAACAAATAGGCAAGGGAGGTGACCATCTCTGAGATCTGCCACTGCTGATTTTCAATGGCGATCCAGTTGATCGAGTCTAACGTATTGTATAGAAAATGTGGATCTAATTGCGCTTGCAATCCTTTAAATTCGATTTCTTGGGACAATATACGCATTTCATAATTGTCCTTGATCAAGGCATTTAATTCATCGATCATCGTATTGTAGCTTTCATAAAGGACCATGATCTCTTCTTGACTATTTTCTGGGACAGCGAGGGTCTTTAAAGAGGCCAGTTTTTTCGTTTTCCGCAGAACGGCCATTTGCGAAGCCAAGTCAGCTAAAGGGCGGGTCAGCTGATTGCTTATTTTCCGAATCACAACAATAATCAAACATAAAAAAGGCAAACTCACAGCGATGGAAAGGCCTTGTAGTTTATAAAGATCCGCTAAGACTTGGTTTTCAGGCAGTAAATAAATGAAGGTCATATTCGGCATCGTCTTCCGATCCATTGCATAGTAGTACTGGCGATTATCAAACGTCATGGAGCCGATCGATCGCTGGAAGGTTCCCATTTTCTGCTGCAAGGTATTTTGATCCGCAGCGAGGGTTTGCTCGTCATTTGCGGTACTATAAAATTGGTTCTGATACGCCATGAAAAATTGGTTTTGTTCAGAGACGATAGGAAGACTTTCGATCTCGTTACGAAAGAAGGACGTATTGACTAGAAATATCACCGTACCAATATAGGTTAAAGAAAGATCGGCTGTTGAATAGATTTTTCGCAGGTAGACACCTTGAGAAAGGTCTTTTGCAAAAAACCAACTCCCTTTGGCAGGCTTATCGGGCAAAGTCTCGATCATATCTTTGATGGTTTGGCCATTAAAGATATGGTCGGTCTCGGCTAGAAAGTTGATCATGTTTTCGTTCGTTGGGGTAAAGAGATAGACGTTTTGAATCGTTGATTCATTGCGTACGAGGGCGTTGATTTCTGCACTTAAGGCATTCTTTTGGTCGATCGCCTCTAAGGATTGCAAGGAATCTTGTGCCAAGATCCTTTGCAGGCCATTTTGGATCGGTGCACTATCGATAATGCGAAAAGAGAGGGTTTCGACGGCAGTTAAACGTTTGGCAATATTTGTTGAAATGATCGAGACATCTTTATACGCGGCTTCTTTCAGCTGCGCCATGTAGACTTGTCGCCAAACTAAGGTCAGGAGAACAGCCAATGAGACGATAATTGCCACCGTCGCAAAAAAGACAAAATGTAACTGTCGCTCAAAAGGCTGCTTTTTAAAGTGATTGATCAGCTTCTGGGACTTCATGGACACTGCCTCGCTTTGCTTGCAATTGTTTGGTTTTTTCAATCATCTGACCATGAAAAAATTCAGCGAAAAACAAGAAAATCACCAGTCCAAAGACGAGTAACAAGGAGGTTTTGGCAGTCAATAAGAGAAACAATAAATACCAGGTAAACAACAAGGCAAGGCCTTGCAGTGGGTAGCGAAAGACTAGAAAGATACTGACGTACAAGGTCTGTTTCCAAGCGTGTTGTTCGGCTTTGGCATAGGTCATAAAGCTGATGAATGCAGTGTAAAGGAGGAGAATCGTTAAAAGTAAATAGACAGGACGCAGCCAAGCCATTTCAGTCGGGAAAAAATGAGTAATCCGTAAGTTAAACAACAACAGGAGTACTGTACTTAATAGTCCAATGCCAAAAAGGGAAAAGGTGCGAAAGGCTTGCTTGTAGGCTTGCCAGAAGGCAACAGCTGAATAGTCATGACCAGTTTTACGAAAATCATGTAAACATTTGATCGTGACAGCGGTGGCAGGACCGAAGCCAAAAATCCCCAACCCTAAAAGGGTAAAGAAAAGCCATAAAAGGTTTAATTTAGCAAAATAAGCTGTTACCGTAAAAAGACGAAACAGTCCGGTTTGTATTTTTTTCATTGTTTCCACCTACCTTGTTTTTTGAAAAGTAAGCCTTTTCAACGCTAGTATAGCATAGTATATTGGAAAAAATAGAGCATGTCTGTTTTTTTACATTTTTCATCTGTTTTTCTATTTTTTTCTAGCTATTGCCGGTGAAGGCTTAGCCTTCAGCAAAAACGGCAGTCTAGTTTTTCACATATTTGCTCTTGTTTTTTCATTTTTATTAACGAGGATTTCCATTACAATCACCTTGTAAGCGCAAACAAAAAGGAGTGTAGAAGAATGAAGAAAACTTTTTTAAAAGCAGCGAGCTTGTTGTTTCTTGGTGCGACCTTAGCAGCTTGTGGCAACAACGGCAATAGTAGCGGAAGCTCAGAAGCTGATGCAGATGGGAAAACGACGATTTCCTTTACCTGGTGGGGCTCAGAAGTCAGACACGAGAAGTATATCGAATCGATCAAAGAATTTGAGAAACAAAATCCTGACATCAAAGTTGAATATGAATATGGTTCTTGGGATGACCATTGGAAAAAACTAGCAACAAAAGCGGCTTCTGGAGAATTACCTGATGTGATCCAGATGGATGTGCAGTACATTGCGCAATATGGAACGAAAAATCAATTAGCAGATATGTCGGAATTTATCGGCAATGAGATTCAAACCGATGATATCAAAGAATCGATTTTAGCAACTGGCGAGTTAGATGGAAAAGTTTTTGGCATACCAACTTCTGTCAATACGATGGCGATGCTCTACAATCCATCATTGGTAGAACAAGGGGGCACTGGGATCGACTTTAGCAATTATACCTTCGATGACCTTGTAGAAAGTACGGCAGCGATCGCTGAAGCAACCGGTGATTATGGTTGGAATGATAACAATGACAACAGTACGATTTTGCAATACTTTTTACGTACTAAAGGCGAAGATCTATACCAATACGATGCAGACGGCAAACCAGAGATCGGTTTTTCCAAAGAAAACTGGGTTGAATTTATGGGGGCTATCGCGGACCTTACGGAAGCCAAAGCAATGCCAACCGCAGAAGTGACTAGCAATGCCAACAGTATGGATCAATATCCGTTTTCACAAGGAAAAGCAGCCTATATGATGACTTGGTCCAATCAATACTTGACCTATAAGGCCTCCGCCGCAGAAGATGTCGAAATCAACTTGGCTCGTCCATTCGACTCAGAAAACGGGGCGATGGCGTATCGCCCAGGGTTCTTTTATTCGATCGCGAATGCTTCTGAATCAAAAGAAGCAGCTGCGAAGTTTGTTGACTTTTTAGTGAATAGTGAAGAAGCCAATAAGATCATCGGTACTGAGCGGGGGATTCCTTCCAATGATGCCATCAAAGAATTGCTTTATGCCGACATGACACCAGAAGAACAAGAGTCCTCTGATTTCTTAGATGATATTGCAGACATCGTCGGTGATCCATCCCCAATCCCACCAATTGGGTTTGCTGAAATCAACACGTACTTTAAAGAGCTGTACGCAGAGATCACTTATGGCACGATGACACCAGAAGAAACTTATGATGCCTTTACGCAACGCTGCGAAGAAATTTTTGCAGAAAACTATCAATAAGCATAGCTGTGGCGCCTTTACTGACTTTTTCAGTAAAGGCGTTTTTTTAGGAGAAACAATGGAGGCAAAAAATATAGGTCCTCTAGTTTTTCACATTTCTGTGCTTTTTTTTCTATTCATTCTTAAGAAGCACTTTGTTAAAATCAACTTGTAAGCGTAATCAACTATAGGAGGTAGGAAGTGAAAATTATGGAACTACAATCAAAATCACCCACGGCAAAAGAGCCTGGGAAACTCAAAAGCTGGTTTAATCGATTACCAGAATCAAAACAGAATATGGTTACAGGCTATTTATTTATCTCACCCTTCATCATTGGCTTTTTTGCTTTTATTATCGTCCCGATGGGGATTTCTCTTTTTATGTCTTTTCACGACTATGATTTATTGACAGAGGCGCAATTTGTTGGCTGGAATAACTTTAAGACGATTTTTACGAATGATCCCAAGTTTGTTCAGTCACTGACTGTTACGCTGAAATATGTTGTGTTGGCAGTCCCTTTACGGCTGATCGTCGCATTAGCAGTGGCGATGCTGATCAACCGCCCATCGAAATTAAGCGGTGCTTATCGGGTATTATTTTATATCCCTTCGATTTTAGGTGGGAGCGTGGCGGTATCGATCATGTGGCGGAATCTTTTTGGCGATTCAGGGTTGATCAATGGCGTACTAGCGGCGATCGGCTTAGACCCGATCTACTTCTTTAAAAGTCCTGGCTTAGCGTTGATGACCTTGATTTTATTAGCAGCGTGGCAATTTGGCTCGTCGATGTTGATTTTCTTATCCGGTTTGAAAAATATTCCGAAAGATTATTATGAAGCAGCGGAAATTGATGGGGCAGGAAAAATCAGACAGTTTTTCAATATCACGGTTCCAGTCCTGACACCAATCATCTTTTTCAATCTGATCTATCAAACGATCATGGCCTTTTTGACGTTTACACCTGCGTTTATCATTTCGAATGGGACGGGTTCACCTCGTAACGGCACGTTAGTCTATTCCTTGTACATGTATCAACGAGCCTTTACCGATTTCAAAATGGGCTATGCTTCAGCCTTAGCGTGGATTTTACTGGTCATCGTTGGGTTGATTACGATTCTGTTGTTCGCAACATCGAAATTTTGGGTGTTTAAAGAAAACGAGGAGGTTTGATTGATGCGTGAACAAAAACAAAATTATTTCTTTGATGCCGTGATCTTAGTTGCTGCATTACTGATGCTTTATCCGATTTTCTGGCTGCTGTTTAGTGCCTTTAAACCTAGTAGTGACATTTTTCGAACGGCAACGGAGTTGATCCCCCGAAGCTGGACGTTAGAAAACTTTACCAAAGGGTTTGAAGGGATCGCAGGGATTCCCTTCATTCGCTATATTTTCAACTCGTTGCAAATCGCGTTGATTTCAATGGTAGGGGCGGTCTGTTCTTCGGCTGTCATTTCTTATGGATTTGGTCGAATTCCTTTCAAAGGAAAAGGCTTTTGGTTTGCTTGTATCTTGGTCACGATGATGCTGCCGCAAGAGATCATCATGGTGCCTCAGTATCTTTGGTTTAATCAATTAGGCTGGCTTAACTCGATTCGTCCGGTAACCGTTCCTTCATACTTCGGACAAGCTTTCTTTATTTTCATGATGGTTCAATTCGTCTCTGCGATCCCGACAGATTTAGATGAAGCAGCAAAAATGGACGGCTGTGGACGGGTCGGTATTTTCTTCCGTGTGATTCTACCGTTGATGAAGCCTTCCTTGGCAAACGCTGCGATCTTCTCTTTCTATTGGAAATGGGAAGAACTGATCGGGCCGATGCTGTACCTTACACGTCCGCAAAACTACACGGTATCGATTGCCTTAAAGCAGTTCCTAGATGCTAGCAGCACCTCCAATTGGGGAGCGATGTTCGCGATGTCTGTCGTCTCCTTGCTGCCTGTGTTGATCATCTTCTTTATTTTCCAAAAATACATTGTTGAAGGCATCAGCACGACTGGTCTTAAATAAGTGTGGAAAAAGATATTCGCTGTTTTGGAATATCTTTTTTCTATTGAATGAATTCGTTGAAGAAAGGACAAACCGATGCAACCATTTCAAGTAATTGATTTTCATGTCGTACCAAGCACGATCGGCGCTCATCAAGCGACCCTTACTTGGGAGAAGCCGCTGCACGCCCAAGCTATTTTTGGTTATCAATTGTTTTTAGACAACGATTTGATCCAAACCAGACCAACAAACAAGACGCATTGGACGTTGACAAACTTATCTGCCGATCAAACGTATCAAGTAACGATCATCTGCCTCGATCATCAGGGGTGCCTGCTTACAAATACCGCAGTCACGACGACCTTTCGTACAAAGAAAAAAAGTGTTTTGTTAGATGTTACGCAAGCACCCTACCATGCTGATAGCGCAGGCAAAGAAGATAGTACCACCATTCTCCAGCAAGCGATCAACGATTGCCCTAGCAATGGCACTGTCTGGATCCCAACAGGGGCGGTGATCCTTTCTGGTGCTTTGGAGCTAAAAAGCAATATGATTTTTCAGGTAGATGGCACATTGCAAGCAAGCCTCGACATAGAAACGTATCGGGTTGCCCCTCACGAGTATTTAGGAAGCGTGAATCAAGAGGGCTTACCATTAAGCCGTTATGAAGGCTGGGAATTGTTTTGCTTTCGTTCATTGATCAACATTGGGTATATCGATCAAGGCGATCGAGGGCGTATCGTTTGTGAAAATGTCCGTCTTTGTGGCAAAGGAACGATCATTGGTGGCGGGAATCCATTAGGACTGGCGATGCGAAACTCTTATGCAGACCGTGAACAGTATCCAGAATATGTTTCTGATGGAAAACCTGGAAGACGAGTAAGGGGACGTTTGATCTGTATGATGCAGGCCAAAAACATCCATTTGACAGAGCTGACGTTGAGTGACCCACCATGCTGGACTGTCCATATGATTTATTGTGACACCGTTGTGACCCACGGGGTGAATATTCAGTCCAAAGGCATCGACAATGGCGATGGTTGGGACCCAGATTCTTCGCAAAACTTGCTGATTTTTGACACCGTTTTTGATACGGGTGATGATTGTATCGCAATCAAATCTGGCAAAAATCCAGAAGGAAATCAGATCAATAGACCAGCGAAAAATATTCGGCTGTTTGATTTGGCTATTCGAGGGGGACATGGCATCGCGATTGGTAGTGAGCAATCTGGTGGTGTCGAAAATATCTCCTTTCGAGATTGCCAGCTGACCAATACGCTTTATGGGCTAGAATTGAAAGCGCAGAATGATCGTGGTGGCTATATTCGTCAAGTGACAATCATCGATTGCCTGTTGGATCGTTTCATGGCTCATCCTGTTGCTTACAATGCCGATGGTCAGGCAGCACAACAGTTACCAATCATTTCGGATATTTTGGTCAAGAATACCCGTATCGTAGGGCAGAACCCTTTGGTCGAGCTAAAAGGGTTTGTCGATGAACAAACACAGCAGGTTTCACCTATCCAACGCGTTGTTTTTGAGTCAGTTGCCTTTGAATCAGCTAAAGGGCAAAAGAAAATGATTTTTGAACAGTGTCAGGAGGTCAGCTTTAAAGAGGCAGCGATCATTGATCGAGCGGCCATAAGTGACACAATAAGTTGCCAAGAAACAGTCGAACTATCCATGGTGGGGCAAAAGAAACGCACGTAGAACAAGCTTTTGAAAATGATCTGCGTTGGTTCTCCCAATGAGAAACAGTTAGGTAAGCACCTTATTTCCTCCATTGACAGGTTGCGCCTTTTTGCTTTTGTAGACAAAAAGGCGCATTTTTCTAACAAGAAAGGACGTTGCAAAAAAAGACGATTCCCAGAAATCAAAAAGAACTTTCTTTTCCCGCTAAGGGGACTATAGTAAAGAATGTAGAGAAAAAAGACGCCAAAAATACATGGGAAAAGACAACGAGATGAGCCAAGAGGAACGCTTTACTTGATGGGCAGCGCCAGTAAGAAGCACTTAGTTCTATCCAAATAAACGATAGATGAAAAAAGGTTGGCGATGCGCAAATTTTTCAAAGTCATGGATATCGACAAACCTATTTGTAGCGTAAAACAAAAGCGCAGGAGGAAAGCAAGAATGGAAGACATCACGCAATTATTGCAACGAGAAATTGACCAAGCATCAACTGTGCAGGGAACAGTGATTACACCACCCGGCGCCTATCAAATCGGCGCACTGTTTTTAAAAAGCAATGTGCACTTGATTGTCTCAGAGGATACGATTCTGTATGGTAGTCAAGAACTGACCGATTATCCCGAAGTAAATAATCGGGTCGCAGGGATCAATATGAAGTGGCCTGCAGCGATGATCAATGTTTTTCACGCAGAAAATGTCATGATCTCGGGAAAAGGAAAACTTGATGGTCGTGGAGAAACATGGTGGCAAACGTTTTGGGGAACAGATGAAGCCAGCGGGATGATGGCGGATTACGCAAAGAGAGGCTTACGCTGGGCAGCAGATTATGATTGCAAGCGTCCACGGAATATCCTTGTTTATGAAAGTCAGCAAGTAACCATCAAAGATATTTCGTCGGTACAGTCGGGTTTTTGGAATACCCAACTCACGTATTCTCACCACATATTGATCGACGGCATCACGATAGACAATGGGAAAGGGCCTAGTACCGATGGCATCGATATTGATTCCTGTGAAGAAGTCACGATTCAAAATGCTCACATTTCCTGCAACGATGACAATATCTCGATCAAGGCGGGACGTGGAGCAGAAGCCTTAGCCCAGCAAAGAAGCTGTCGGAAAATCACGATCAAAGACTGTCAGTTAGGGTACGGTTCAGGAATTGCCATTGGCAGTGAAACCTCAGGTGGGATCGAAGAGATCAAAATCCAAAAAGTCGTCTTTGAGCAAACTGGCGCAGGGTTTCGGATCAAATCCGCCAACAATCGAGGTGGATTTATACGCAAGGTCACTGCTTCGGATTTAACGATGAAGGATGTTGGCTTTCCTTTTCTCTTACAAACAAATTGGTACCCAGATTATAGTTATCCAGAACTGCCAGCTGATTATGCGGAAGAGATTCCCGACTATTGGCACAAATTGATGGCACAACCGGCTGTTCCAGTAGGTCCAGCAAAGGTCTGCGACATTACTATTGAAAACGTGCAAGCTACCAAAACAGGACAACAAAGCGTGCGTGCTTTTTTCATCGAGGCCAGCCCAGCAGAACCGATCCGCAATCTAACATTGAAAAATCTTTCCATCCATGCCGATGAGTTCGGCAAGATTGCAGGGGTTGAGAACTTAAAGATGGTGGAAACGAAGTTCACTGCGTTAGCGCCAACCTTGGATCAAAATGATGTGTATGAGCGGTAGTACTCTTTCTGTCAAATATGAATAAGTGGTGATCCGCTTAGTACTACAAAACTGATGAATTATCAAAGAAGACCAATGAGTTGGTCTTTTTTTCATGATAAGATGTTCCCAAAGCTCTAACGAATAAGAACTTCAGTACTTAGGCTATGCTTTCTATAACTAGAATTTAAGAATGATAGGAATCAGAAAAACTGCGATAATAAGATTGATTGAGCGAACTAAGAACACGAAGAACTATTTATTCTTTTTCCTATAATTTACGATACCTGCAAATGTAGAGCAAAACTCCCTATCTAGCCATATATCAACGATTAACAAAAAATGTCAATTGCTGGAAATCCTGCTTTTCGTTATGCTTTTGGTATTGAAAGCGGTTTATTTAATCGGGCTCAACAACAAAATCTAAGGAGGAAAAGTAGTGAAAAAATTAAGTACGATTCTTGGTTTGGGGTTACTATCAGTTGCCTTTTTATCGGCATGTGGGAAGGAGGAAGCAGGTTCCACAACAGATTATGATACGATTTCGATTTTATCGCCGTACATTGAAACTGAACCACCTGCAAGTGACAACGAGATTTTGAAGCAATTAGAAGCTTACACTGGCAAAAACATTGATATTACCTGGGCACCCAATACATCCTACGAGGATAAAATGAATATTACGTTAGCTTCGGATGATATTCCAGAAGTGATGGTCATTCAAGGAAAATCAGGAGGGTTTATCAAGTCAGCAGAAAATGGCGCTTTTTGGGATTTGACCGACTATTTAGCTGATTATCCTAATCTCTCTCAATCTAACGAGGATGTTTTGCGTAATTCTTCTGTGAATGGCAAAGTGTACGGAATTTATCGGAAACGTGATGCGATGCGGACGGCGGTGATCATCCGAAAAGATTGGTTAGAAAACTTAAACTTAGATGTACCAGAAACGATCGATGATCTCTATGAGGTTGCCAAAGCATTTACTGAGAACGATCCCGATGGGAATGGTGAAAATGATACGTTTGGTTTGATTATTCCCCAATGGCCTGGCTCGATCAATTCAAATAGTCCTTACGATGTGTTAGCTACTTGGTTTGGGGCAGGAAATGCTTGGAAAGAAATAGACGGCACTTTAGAGCCATCCTTTATGCAACCAGAATACCTAGAATCAATGCAATTTGTTAAAGATATGGTGGAACAAGGCTATGTCAATCGTGATTTTGCAACTATGGCAGCAGATAAATGGGATGAGCCGTTTATCAATGGACGTGGTGGGATCATTATTGATACGTATTCACGAGCAGCACAAATCAGTAATAAATTATTGCAAGCTGGAGAAGAAGACCTCGTCGTCTTTACAGGGAATTTAAAAGATAATAGCGGTACGATGAATGCGTTACCGACAGATGGCTATTCTGGTTTCTTGGCGATTCCTAAGTCGAGTGTCCAGACAGAGGAACATCTAAAAGAGGTGTTGACGTTCCTTGATAAATTAAATGATAAAGAAGCACAGGTATTGCTGAACAACGGAATCGAAGGAATCAATTTTGAAGTAGTGGATGGAATGTCCGTCGCATTAGAAGGATCAGAAGCTGAAGCGTTAGCCAATGCGGTCAAAGGGTACTCACAAATTGGGATGAATGTAACGGAAGATACCCTGTACTATATTGCTAAGCCTGATACAGAAGCGGCTACTGAAAGCTATGAAAAACGATTGTCATTGATGGAAGCTGATTTAGAGCACGCTGTCTTTAACCCAGCAGCCTCCTATAATACAGATACGTATGTAACAAAAGGGGCACAGCTTGATCAGATCATTAGTGATGCGCGGGTTCAATTTATTGCAGGACAAATCGATGAAGCGGGTTGGGAAGCTGCGATCGAACTTTGGAAGAATCAAGGAGGCACGCAGCTGATGGAAGAAACGAATGCCCTTCATCAAGCACAATAACGACAGTCGAAGAAGGTTGAGTGGATCTTGCTCTCAACCTTTTTCTTTTTCAATGATTTTTTTCAGCTAATAAAATGGAGTAATAGTCAGGTGAGACGAGACAGGTAGTAAGAAATCAGAAAAGAAAAAATGGAAAAAAACAAGTGGAAACCCTGATCTAACGCTTGATATCAAGGAATTCAAAAAAAGTCAATTGTTAGAAATGTAGGTCAAGTTTACTATGAAAAGAGAAAAGTAGCTCATATACGCATAAAAGGAGAAGAAGAAATGTTAGCGAAATTGATCTATGAAAATCCGCTGAATCAAGCAGCAGATATTCAACACTTTATTGCTGAAGGAGAGCCCAAGATTACTTTCCAAGACGGGATGATTCTGGCGAATACGTATTCTGAAGAATCAAACAAACAACCACATTTTGTTTTATGGCTGCCTCAACAATTTCCAGCGGACCTACGAATCACCTGGCAGTTTCAACCACTGGCTGAACCAGGCTTATGTATGCTCTTTTTTGCAGCAGCCAATCGCAAGGGTGGCTCGATCTTCGATTCTGGAGTACCCAAACGAACCGGGGCATATCCCGAGTATCATTCTGGAGGGATCAATGCTTACCACCTTTCTTATTTTCGAAGAAAGTATGAGGAGGAACGGGCGTTTGAAACGTGTAATTTGCGCAAAAGCCATGGGTTTCATCTGGTCGCCCAAGGCGCAGATCCACTTCCGAGTGTAGCAAATGCCCGAGGGTTTTATCACCTAAAAATCGATAAGGTAGGTGCAACGATTTCCTTTTGGATCAACGACTTATTGGTGTTAAGGTACCTTGATGAGGAACAGTTTGGTCCCGTATTAACCAAAGGAGCGATCGGATTTCGGCAAATGGCGCCAATGAAGGCCCGCTATAAAGACTTAAAGGTATATTCCTTAGAGGAGGAACGGTGATGAATTGGCAGAAAGCATATCAAGCAGCAGATTTTGTCTTTTATTGTTTGCTGATAAATGTAACCGTTATTATAGGTGCACTAGTAGGTGGGATCATCTTTGGACTGGCGCCTAGCGTACAAGCAGGATTCCACGTAGCAAAGAAAACCCTTAAACAGGAATCGCCGCCTTTTTTTCAAACGTTCTTTGGGTATTACCGCAGGAACTTTTGGCGATCGAATCGCTTGGGCTTACCGATCATTCTCTTTTATTTGTGCCCCATGGTGGTGATCCAGCAAGGATTTTTAGCGGCATTGACTCAAACAGGCTTGATCCTATTGATCGTTAGCCAATGCGTCGCGATCGCTGTGATCAATACATTGCATAGCATGTACGAATATTATGTGCTCCCAACGAAGAAGTACCTAGGCGCTTCGCTACGCTTTCTTTTTTTTCAACCTATTGGCACCTTTTTAGGCGTCCTTTGGTTTGGGATTTGTAGTACGATCAGCTTTTTTCTCCCCGGTCTCCTTCCTTTTTTAAGTATTGGGATGTGGATCATTGGCACAATGGGGATTTACTTGAAATTATTTGATGAAAATGAACAAAAGCTAAAGCAACAAAACGATGCAGTTCAACCTGCAGAGAGGGAAGAGGAGGAGATCGAACATGGCATTGAAATGGCTCAAAAATAAACCTAAGGGAAAACGTGGGCTGAGTTTTGGGTATCCATGGGAAAAAGGGGCTTTACAACCTGAGGTTCTAAGGGAGGAACTGTTTTTGCTGGGGGAGGAGCCGCTGCAAACGAAAGTACTGGCTTACTGGCCAGATGGCAGTGTGAAATGGACAGGACACAGTGGTCTGGTGGCAGAAACGACGCAGTTACTTTTTCAAAGAAAACAGCGTGTCCAGAAGAAACAGGCGATTGCTAGGGAAGCTTACAACGGTATTTATTTTGACAACGGTACGATCAAAGGCTTCTTCCCGAAACATGGGGAAGGGAAAAATGTATTGGACTGGGTAGCGGTCAATGGGCAGAAAAAATTGCAAGATCTTCACGCAATCCTGCAATACCAAAACAAAAAGGTGCAGTCCAAAGTAACGGACTTGATGTTGGAAGAAAATGGTTCCGAGAAAGCCGTTATCAAAGTATCGGGCGTCATTGAGATCAATCAAGAAGTGGTGCAAGAGTTTATTTTACGGTTCCGTATCTTTCGCGAAATCAGCAAATTGGAAATCATTCATACGGTCATTATCATCAAACCACTTGTTTATGAAGGCATGGGGATAGCATTTGATTATGCGTTCACAGGTGAAAATTGGAATCGACAAGTCAAATTTATTGCAGATGCTGTGTATCATGAAGCGGCGCAATTGTTACTTTCACGGCGACACTATCAGCAAAACATTCCCTATCAAGAACAAGCCAGTGGCCAGCTCGTTTCATTGACCCCAGCGGACGAGCCGATGCTGTCTCATGCGGTGGAAAATGCTATTTGGGACAATTTTCGGGTCAATCAAATCAATCATCGGTCATTTGAATTAGAAAAACAGACCGAAGCTGGGTACTGTTGGTTGCCCATTGGGGATGGTGAGCATTATTCAGGTACCTTTTACGCTGGGGGAGAAACCGGCGGCGTTGCTTGCAGCATGGAGAAATTTTGGGAAAAAGCACCATCTGCGATCGAGGTGACAGGCATCACCCAAAAAGAAACCCAAATCACGATGTGGCAGTGGTCACCGAATGCCAAGCCAATGGATTTTCAGCACTATTCCAAACGGGATCATATGCTTAGCGGATACGAAGGAATGGAAGAGATTCGTTCGACCGCAGTTGGTGTAGCAAATACGACGCGTTGTTGGTTGGATCTATATGAAGAAGCCCCGTCAGAAGAAGTGTTGCTGGGCTTAGCTCAAGAAAACCAAGAACCTGCCCAGATCGTTTCATTGCCAGAGCGTTATCAAGAGACGAAGGTTTTTGGCAGGATCAGTTTACCAGATGAATCAACGAAAACGAAACAGTTGCTGGAGCAACAATTGGCTGAGATGCGTCAATTCTATTTAGCAGAAGTCCAACAAAGAAGTTGGTATGGCTATTGGAACTATGGTGATGTCATGCATACCTATGATCAGTTTCGACACCAATGGCGCTACGATCTTGGTGGGTACGCTTGGCAAAACACTGAATTGGTCCCTAACATGTGGCTTTGGCTAGATTTCTTACGGACTGGTGATCCAAGCGTCTACTATCTGGCTGAAAGCATGACGAGACATACTTCAGAAGTCGATCAGTATCATGCTGGTGAATACAAAGGATTAGGGTCACGGCATAATGTCGTTCATTGGGGCTGCCAAGCAAAAGAAGTTCGAATTTCAATGGCGGGTCTCCATCGCTACTACTACTATTTGACAGCGGATGAACGCATTGGGGAGATTATGGAACAAGTCAAAGACAATGAAACCTATGCTTTTGATGCGTTACCACCGATGCGCGAGTTTTATGAACGAGAAACGAAGCGGATACCGATTCGCATCGGACCAGATTGGGCTGCGCTAGTCTCGAACTGGTTTACCCAGTGGGAACGGACGAATGATCCTGTTTACCTTGAAAAAATTCGCACGGGCATCACCTGCATCAAAGCCATGCCCCAGCGCCTATTGTCTGGTCCCACAGTGTTATTTGATCCACAAGACAAAACCTTATCTTATATGGGAACTGGGAATTTTGGCGGCTATCACATGGTCATCTCCTTTGGGGCGCCGCAAGTTTGGTTAGAACTTGCTCAAGTGCTGGAAGACCCCGAGTGGACAGAGATGTTAGGGGAGTTTGGCTGGTTTTATAGCTTGAGTC
Source organism: Enterococcus sp. AZ079 (assembly GCF_050547255.1). Taxonomy (NCBI): domain Bacteria; kingdom Bacillati; phylum Bacillota; class Bacilli; order Lactobacillales; family Enterococcaceae; genus Enterococcus; species Enterococcus sp. AZ079. The sequence goes on from NZ_CP172955.1 coordinate 644,005, forward strand.
CTGAGAGAAAAGCAGAAGAATCAAACGGGGGACTGACGGAACCTCATTTTGCCTGGCCAATGTTTGCGTCGACGATGATGGCCTTTGCTGGGCGAGTGCGTAACGATCAAGCAATCAGTCAAAGGGCTTGGCAGTTATTGCTTGATAATGACAAATCGGGTGTTCCATTGCCGATCGAAGCGACCATTGAAGCAGCGACAACGTGGAAAAAAATAAAAGAAATGCCGTGGGTATCGACCAATGTGTTGTCACAGTGGGGTCTAAATACGATTTGTTGTTTAGCACTGATCGGAGCGGAGTTAGAGGAGGAGAATGAATGGAAACAACAATAAAAAAAGTGCCGAAAACGAAAGAGCAATGGGGGAGTTTTCTCAACCATTTTAAACAAAATAAATGGCTCTATATTTTGACGATTCCCGGGATCATCTATTTTGCAGTATTTCGTTATGCACCGATGTATGGGTTGATCATTGCTTTCAAAGATTATGTGCCTTTTTTAGGAATCGCAGATAGTCCATGGGTCGGAACACAAAATTTTATGGATTTCTTCAATAATCCTGATTTCTTTCGGATCTTGTGGAACACGTTGATGATTGCCTTTTTAAACATCTTCTTTTCGTTTCCAGCACCCATCTTTTTGGCACTGTTACTGAATGAATTGCGCAACAAGCTGTTTCAGCGGACCATTCAAACCTTCGTCTATGTACCACATTTTCTTTCATGGACGATCGTCGTTAGCCTTTGGCATATCTTATTCAACATCGATCATGGAGCGATCACTCAATTTATCGCTTCGTTGACAGGCGTTGAAATCGACTTTCTCTCAGACCCGCAATGGTTCCGCCCCATGATCGTAATGCAATCGATTTGGAAAGAGATCGGTTGGGGGACCATTATTTATTTAGCTGCCTTATCAGGTGTGGATCAGGAACAATACGAAGCCGCGATCATGGATGGTGCAGGACGTTTTCGTCGTGTGTGGCACATCACTTTGCCTGCGATTCGTTCGACGATCATCATTATGCTGATCATGCGGATCGGGTCGATTTTGTCTACTGGGTTTGATCAGATTTTCTTGATGACCAATCAGTTGAACCGAACAGTAGCAGATGTTTTTGATACGTATGTGTATATGATGGGGATCACCAATGGCGCTTACAGTTACTCAACAGCCGTCGGATTATTTAAATCGATCGTTGGGATCATCCTCGTACTTTGTACCAATAAATTAGCGAAACGCTTTGGCGAAAGCGGCTTATACTAAGGAGGAAAAAGATGGATACTTTACACAATACGAAGGCAGGGAAAATATTTGACATTTTTAATGCGCTATTTTTGGCATTGATTGGGTTATTCATGGTGATTCCTTTTATTTATGTGATCGCCGGTTCATTTGCTACGGAGTTAGAATTGACCACACGTTCGTTTTTCTTATGGCCAAATGAGATCAGTCTCGACTCCTATCGCTTTATTTTTTCAACCAACACCTTTATCCGTAGTTTGCTTGTAACGGTCGGCGTTACCATCGTTGGCACGCTGGTGCAGCTTTTCTGTACCTTCACCTTTGCCTATCCTTTATCACGCAAGCACCTAAAAGGACGGAACACCTTGTTGAATCTCGTGATTTTTGCAATGCTCTTTTCAGGTGGGATGATCCCAACGTTTATCGTGGTGAAAAATTTAGGACTGATCAATTCTTATTGGGCATTGATTTTGCCAATCGCGATCAATCCGTTCAACTTAATGATCATCAAAAACTTTTTCCAAGAAATGCCGATCGAGTTGGAAGAATCCGCCAAGATGGACGGCTGTACGGAACTAGGGATCTTATGGAAAATCATTTTGCCTTTATCAAAACCAGTGATCGCGACCTTCACCCTTTTTTACGCCGTTGGTATCTGGAACGACTTCATGAGTGGATTGCTCTATATCAACGATTCAGCAAAATGGCCGATTCAGTTATTGTTAAGACAGATCACGATGGCCTCCAGTGGTGCCAATGCGTTAGCAAGTATGGACCCAAACTATGTGCCGCCTGAACAAGGAATCAAATTTGCAGTCATCATTGTGGCGACTTTGCCAATTTTGATCTTCTATCCGTTTTTGCAAAAACATTTTGCCAAAGGAATGCTGATTGGATCCGTCAAAGGATGATACACTTCAATAGTTGTGGATAGGTTGTCATGCGTTTTTTCGCATGACAATTTGTTACATAAAATCTATTACAAGGGTGTTTGGGAATGAAGTACTTTAAAACAGGCGGTTTTCATCGAAAACTGCAGCTAGCCAGTCTATGGATCGTCGTGCCGCTATTAGCCGTTGCAATCTTTTTGCATGCCTATTTGATCGGACCATTACAACGATCGTATCAAGAACTAAATAATCGCCAAGTCGAAGGAATCGTTAGTAACATCAACCAACAGTTCTCGCAGCTGGAAGTGACTTTAAGCGTTTGGGGGCAATCGTTTCAAAGGCGCTACCAAGAAGATTTATTGGAAACGACAAATTATCAGACGCTGATCCAGCTGTCGGAAGAATTGTTTTATTTAACAAATAGCTCCAATTATGTCAATCGAATCGGTATTTATTCACTAGGCGAGACGCCTTTTGGGATTGAAAGTGGCGGCACGTATGAATTAACGCTCGAGCAAACCAAAACAGCATTTGAACGCTATCGGATCGATAATGGTAGGCAGTACCAGTGGAAGATCATTGAAGAAGAGGATGAATTGATTTTTGTACAAAACATTGATAGCCAAGGCGAAGATCAGCCTAAAATTTTTTTAGTTGCAACGATCGACGAGCAATCATTATTAAAGTATTTTTATGATACCCAAATTGAAAATGGACTCGCAGCGATTTCCTTTAATCATGAGAGTTTTCGTTTTATTGGCGATCAGAACTTAGCAAATGTTATCCAACCACTGAGTGAAGAGCATCAAGGAACCTGGGTCGAATCGATCAATGGCAATGATTATAGCATGATCGCCGTAAACAGTACGCGGCTCAACCAAATATGGACCTTTTATACCGTTGTTCCCTTAGCATTGATTACCGAGCCAGTCACTCATTTGGCTAGAGTGCTGATCGTCGTAAGTATTCTTTTTATTGCTTGTGTGGCAGTCATGAGTCTCTTTTTAGCCAAAAAACAATACCAACCTTTTGAAAAAACAATGGATCAGCTCTTTGGTAATACCCAATGGAAAAAAGAAAACGATCTGGAGTTTTTGGTGGACCGTTGGCAACAATTAAGTCGTGAAAAAGGATTGTTACAAAATCAGGCGGAACGCTTTCAAGATTCGCTGAAGCGACAAGTGATCCAACATTTGATGGAAGGGTATTATGGCTATTTGTCAGAGGAAGAATCGCAACAATTACTGCAGCAAAAAAACTGGCGCTTAAGTTACCAAGGGTATCGCTTGTTTTATTTCCAACTCAATGATCTATTAAGCAATCAAGCAAATTCCCAAGATGAAACCCACATTTTGTTTGCGTTAGAAAACATTATAGCGGATGTCACAGCTATGTTTTTCCCAGAATCAACCATCGTTTCGTCAAATGAAGGACGGATTTTGGTTTTTGTGGTCAATCAAGAGCAGCAACTGACAGATTACTTCACGATGGTCACCAAGCAAATCAATTTGATCGTCTGCCGTTATGTCACCATCGTTAGTTCGCAACAAGAAACTGAGATTCGCAAGTTGCCTGAAGTTGCCCAACGTCTCAAAAAGCAAATCCATCTGCAACGGTTGATTCCCGAAAATCAAGTGCTTCAAGGAGAGAACATGCGCCCGCTGCCGAAGTATTCTCTTTCGCAAGAAAATTTGATTTTAACAGCGCTGAAAAGTGGCTATCATGAAGAATTGCAACGAAGTGTCCAGCGATTTTTGGAACAGGTCGTGGCAGAAAACAATCAACAGGCTGCGGTGATCTATGTGGTCAATCGACTGTATGATCAAGTCGATTACCTTTTAAATGAAAATGGGGTCTCACGAACGGATTATGTATCGAAAACGGTTGTGTTAGAGCGAATCGAACGACTTTTAGCCATCAATCAGATCCAAGCCTTTTTGTACCATCATTTCTTAAAGCCCGTCTCCATCCTCTGGCAAGAAAATGTCGCTAATTCTTATAGTGAAATGATCCAAAAAGTAGCGGAGTACATCCAATCTGATTTTCGCAATGAACAAATTTCCTTAGAATATGTTGCGGATCGTTTCGAAGTAGACCCAATCTTTTTGAGTAAGGAGTTCAAGCGTGCCAAGCAGGTCAACTTTATTGATTATTTAACCAATGTTCGCATCGTAGAAGCAAAACGGCAGTTGCTAGAAACCGATCATCAAATCAATGAAATCGCAGAAAACCTTGGGTATAATCCCAGTTACTTCAATCGTTTATTTAAAAAGTGCACGGGAATGACCCCAGGACAATATCGAAAAGGTCAGAGCTGATCACTGTTGGTTGCTGCGGAAAAGCTCGTATTTTCGCAGCTTTTGCTCTGATTTTTCCATGTTTTCGTCAGCCAATGTTTTGTATAATAGAAAAGAAAGCGATTTCTGATGCAGCTTAAGTTCAGCAAGAAAACCAGCGGACTTGTCAAAGCTGTTGGAAATCTGATAGTAAATAGATGGAGGAAGAAAAGAAATGAAAATCGTTCTAGGCGGAGATTCAACCGTGGCGGATTATCCCCTTGATCAACAGCCAATGATGGGCTGGGGACAAGCTTTACCAAGCTATCTGTCCCCAGAAGTAGACGTACACAATTTTGCGAAAAACGGCAGTACGACTCGTTCGTTTATCGAAGAAGGGTTGTTTAAGCAGCTCCTGCAAGAAGTCGAACCGAATACAGTCGTCCTACTGCAATTTGGACATAATGACCAAAAAGAGAAAAATCATGTCACGATGGAGGCGTACATTGCTCATTTGACAGACATGATCCGTCAAATCAAAGAAAAAGCAGGAATCCCGATCCTGTGTACACCTGTTGAACGACGTGTAGGGGAAGAGGGACGACTGGCGCATACGTTGTCAGCGTTTTTATCGGTCTTAAGAGAACTTAGTCGAACGGAAGAAGTGGATTTGTTTGATTTAAATCGCTATACCTATCATTATTATGACACATTAGGACTAGAAGCTTCCAAAGCGCTCTTTGTTTGGTTAGCACCGGATGAGCACCCCAATTATCCTGCAGGTCTCGCAGATGATACTCACTTTTCAAAGGTCGGGGCGCATATGATCGCTCGCTATGTAGCGATTCGTTTACAGGCGTTTTTCCATGAGCAACCACTGTTTCCTGATATTTATTACGGCGCCTGCATGTATCCAGAAGTCTGGTCGGAAGAAATCATGCAAAGTGATAGTCAAACGATGAAAACGTTGGGCATGAATTTTGCTAGAATTGGGGAATTCATGTGGCGTGACTTGGAGCCTCAACCTGGAGAATATGATTTTGCGTTGTTGGAACGTGCGCTAGAACAGTACCAAGCAAATGGCATCGATGTTTGCTTATGTATTCCAACGCCAACTCCGCCCCGCTGGTTTACAAAACAGTACCCAGAAGCTTTAATCACTAATCAAGATGGGACGAAGATGCATCATGGCTCAAGACAGCATGTCTGTACCAACAACGAGGACTTTCGCCGCTATGCCTATCGTTTGACGAGAAAAATCGCTGAGATTGCCGAAAAACATGAAAATGTCGTTATGTTGCAATTGGACAATGAGTTTAAATGTCATGTCGATCTATGTTACTGTACGACGTGCCAAACGCGTTGGCATACGTATTTAAAAGACAACTATCAATCCGTGACCAACCTCAACGAGTGTTGGGGCACGAAGGTGTGGAGTGAGTGGTATGACGCATTTGAGGATGTCGTCTTGCCACTAACGACCCCGTTTTTGCATAATTCTTCCCTGATGAATGCCTTTCGCCGCTTTACCACCGATACGTTGAATGAGTTTGCGCATGATCTTTGTCATTTTATCCGAATGGAGACCGCGTTACCCATTACCCATAACTCCGCTTTTGGTTTTAACTTGCAAAATGATGAGCTATTTGCTGATTTAGATATTGCCGGTTTTGATACGTATGCACCGGCAGACAACTACCCAGCGTATACGATGAACTTGGATCGTTGGCGGAATGTCAAACCGCGCAACAAAGAAATGTTATTGTTAGAAACTTGTACTGCCAATGCTGGTCATATTGAAAATTATGCGACTCCTCGTCCTCATGGGTTTGTCACAAGTGAAGCGTTCATTGGCTATGCTGGTCATTTGAAATCCTTCTGCTTTTGGCATTTTCGTGGACATCGCTATGGTGTGGAGCAACCCCATAGTGCCGTGTTAACTGCTTGGGGAGAGCCAGATTGTGGGTATGAAGAGGTAGTTCGGATTGGCGAACTAAGACAACAGATCGCACCACTTTTAGCGGAAACGAAGTATGTATCGGCAAAAATAGCCATTATCTACTCGGATTACTCGAAACGTTTTTACACGATCGATCATGGGGGTGTTTATGATTATCGCAGCCTGTTTACCGAATTTTACGGCAGTCTGATTCGCCAAGGGATTCGTGTAGAAATCATTCAAGAAAATAGTCCGTTAGAAGAGTATGATGTTGTTCTTGCCCCATTTGTTCGTTGGATCAGTCCTACCTTGTTGAAAAAATTTGCCGCCTTTACTGAAGCAGGAGGTAAGCTGATTTTAGGCCCGATGACGGGGGATCGGACCAAAGAGCTGGCGTGGCCAGCGACAAATGGCTTAGATCGTTTAGGAGAATGGCTCGGGTTTGACGAAATCCAGCAATTTACGGTGAAAGGACTGACTTATCAGCTAACCTATGACGGCCTAAAAGAACCTTTGGATCATTTGGTCACAGTTTTTCATTGCCCAGAAGATTGGGAAACGATCGAACGAGGGAATGACCAAACGCTACTAGCTAAGAAACAACTGGCTCAAGGAGAGATCATCTATTTAGGTGCGCTACCTAGCAATTTAACAGACAGTTTGATATGGCAGTCGTTTTGTCACAAAGAACTTTTCCCTTATGAATCAGAGCGCCTGTTGATCAAATGTTCGGAAGGTGTGATGAAGTATCGCCGAGAGTCAGCGACCCATGTCCAACTCTGGATCAGTAACTTAGGGATGACGACAGCTGACTTTACCTTACATCTCCCCGGTTTCGAACGCTTATCAGGTGAAGCGCTGGCGCGGGGTAACCATAGGTTAGAACCTTATGAAAATTTGATTATTGAATGGGAAAAAACAGTAGAAAGCGAGGAGTCAGATGATTCATTTAGCCATCCGAGGGCATGACCTCTCAGGAGAATATACACCCAAGCAGCTAGCACAAGCGGTAGGAGCAAAGAAAATAAGAAACGTTCAGTTTGCCTTGAATGCGTCTTTTCCAGACCTAAGTGCTCCTGAAAAAATGAGTCCAGGTATGGGGACCTTCTTCAAGAATGAATTCCAAGAACAAGGCGTTCAAATCGCTTTGTTAAGTTGTTATAGTAACTTGATTCATCCCGAACCAGAGGAACGAGAGAAAATCTTACAGAAATTTGAGCGCTACTTATTCCATGCCCGTTATTTTGGTGCCAGCATGGTGGCTTCAGAAACAGGCTCAGTCATTGCCGCGCTGGGATATAGCGAAGAGAATTTTTCGGATGAGGTTTTTGAAGACTTGATCCATGTGATCCAGCGACTCGTTCGAGTAGGAGAAAAACATAAAACCATGGTAGGGATCGAAGCAGGAATGAATCATCCGTTGTATTCGAATCAGCGCATCGCCGAGCTGATTGAACGTGTTCCTTCTGATTATCTAGGGATCATTTACGATCCAACGAATTTGATCACCGCAAAAACGGCTGCTGATCAAGTTGCATTGGTAGAAGAAGCGTTTACTCTTTTTGGCGAGAAAATCGTCTGCTTGCACCTAAAGGATTTTCAACTCTCGAGAGAAGAAGTGATCCCTGTCCCGTTAGGTGAAGGACAAATACGGTATCCAGAAATTTTACAGCTTCTGATCAAACACAAGCCATACTGTTACGTGGTGTTAGAAGAAACAAAAGACGCTGGGATCGATCGTGCGGTGGCGTTGATTGAAGGCTTAGATTTAAAAAATTAGCTGGGTGCTTTTGTAAATGATTGTTTAAGAGAACACGGGAGTGATTTTCTTGTTTTCTTCAAAGACGCTGACATTAATGCAAACTTTTATCGAGCATAGAAAAGTTGTTTATGGTGAGATTTCATCTAAACAGCTTTTTTATTTTCATAAAAACAGAAAATATGATGCAAGGTTTGTTATTATAGAATAAAAAGAAAGCATTTTAGAGTGTTGCATTCGGATAATAGATCAAATGGAAAAGGATTTAACAATTACGAGACATGAAAAAGAGAGAAAGGAGGGACCAATGGCAAACATGCAAGATGTGGCAAAACTTGCCAATGTATCCGTGACTACCGTCTCACGAGTGATCAACAATAAAAAATACGTGAATGAAGAAACAAAGCGGGTTGTGCTAGAAGCAATTCAAGCACTTGATTATGTACCAAATGAATTAGCACGATCCTTTTATTACAATTCTTCAAAGATGATCGGCTTGCTGATCTATGATTTGAAAAATGATTTTTATAATCAATTTATTACCCGAATCGAGTCGCAACTGATTGAGAAAGGCTATAGTTTGATGATTGGTACCACACAAGGAAATCCTGAAAGAGAAGCCTATTTTTTGAACTTGTTTCTCGCAAATAATATTGATGGGGTAATTTTATGTACCAACCTTTGTACGCAAGGTCCGTTGTTGCAAAAGGTTCTCAAATTACCTCTAGTGAGTGTGGGTAGAGTCCTTAGCGATGAAGTATCCTCCGTTTCTGCGGATAATACCTCAGGTGGACAGTTGGCAGCACAGATCTTAATCCAAAATCGTTGTCGCGAGATCCTCTTCGTTAATGGACCAAAGACATTACATTCCGTTCAAGAAAAATCAGCTGGTTTTTATCAAGTGATGGACCAATACCCAGAGATCCATGTTCACGAGGTCATACTCGATTTTGTAAATGTCACGCAAACATCCTTTGATCAACTTTTTCGTCAATGGCCTTCTATCGATGGCATTTTTGAGGCAAGCGATTTTTTGGCAGCCTGCGCTTTAAGTTCCCTTCATTCAGTGGATAAAAAGGTTGGTGAAGCGATTCAAGTGATTGGTTATGAAAACACCAATGTTTGTCTTTGTACTAGCCCTTTGCTTTCGTCCATCGCACGACCTTTAGAGGAGATGGTGGATTGGACGACCCAGCTACTTTTTCAAGAGGTACAAGGAGACAAAACCGCACCAAGACACGTCCTCTTGAAAAATTCATTTGTCCCAAGAGAAACGACTCAATGGAAGTGATGGGAAAAGAAGCAACCGTTTGCAGCTTTCTTTTGATTGTCTTGGGATAGCCGCAATTCTATAATGAAATGGACTGGAATAAATCCAGATTGATGAAGTTGCTAAGTGATAGGTGTTGATAGCTAGGAATATTTTTAAAAAAATGGTTCCGCTTACAAAATGTTCTGTAAAATAGCGAACGGCTTGAAGGATAACGCCTCAAGAAGAGCGTACCTAAAATGCGATCACAAGAACAAATTAACCTAAATGTAATATGAAGGAGTGATTAACCATGTGGAAAGCAAACTATCATACCCACACAACTCGATGCAAACATGCACGGGATTCTGATGAAGACTATGTAATCAAAGCCATCCAAGCTGGCTTTAAGGAAATTGGCTTCGCTGATCATTGTCCCTGGCCCTTTGAGGCTGGGTATGTCTCCCTCATGCGGATGGATGTTGCGCAATTGGAAGATTACGTTTCATCGGTGAGAAGCTTACAGGAAAAGTACCAAGGACAAATCGATGTGAAATTAGGATTAGAGTGTGAATATTTTGAAACAATGATCCCTTGGCTAGTTGCAGAGAAAGAAAGGCTGTCGATCGACTATTTGATTTTTGGCAATCACTTTCCTGAAATCGAAAGCAATCACTATTACGACCATACACCCGGGGATTCGGTAAAAGCGATCAAAGATTATCTCCGTGTTTCTTTACAGGGAATTGAATCAGAAATTTTTGCTTATATGGCACACCCAGATGTGTTCATGCGGGGCTATAAAACCTTCGATTCTCATTGTGAAGAAGTTGCCTACCGCCTATGTGAAAAAGCCAAAGAGTATCAGCTGCCGTTGGAGTATAATTTGGCAGGCTATACGAACGGTGGCTATCCGCATCCTGAATTTTGGAAGATCGCCAAGGAAGTCGGCTGCTCTTGTATTATTGGGATCGATGCCCACGAGAGTGCTGCTTTAACGAATACAGAAATTTACGAAAGAGCTCTTTTAGAAATCGATGCCTTGGGGTTAACACGGATCGATCGGCTCTTCTTTGCGTGAAGGAAAGAAAGTTGATCGTTTTGGAAATAAAACATGGACGCCAGTGGGGATCACTAGCGTCCATGTTTATTAGAATTGCCATTCTTGAATTTTTTTCAAGAGTACCGCTTTGTCGGAAGCTTCCGCAAAGGAATGCTGAACGGCAGTTTCGTTTAAGAAGCGCATCTCTGATTCGGACATGTCGCAATGATGAGCCATTTGCAGGTATTCATTGGTCAATGTCGTGTTTGAGACCGTTCGGTTATCGGTGTTCAAACAAAAAGGGACCTTGGCTTTCAGCCATTCTCTTAATGGGTATGCCGAGTATGTGGGAATCGCACGCGTATGAACATTGCTGGTAGGGCAGCCTTCGATACAGCGATTTTGTTCTCGAACAAACGCTTGAGCAGTAGGATCTCCTTTTAAGGCGATGCCGTGGCCAATCCGCTGCGCACCGCTTTCGATGGCTTGATAAATGTTTTGCACACAGCCGCATTCGCCTGCGTGTAAGGTCAGCTGGACACTTTGGTCCTTGAGGAACACTTGATAGCTGGCAGCTAAATCAGGGACGTACCCGTCTTCTTCTGGACCTGCCAGATCAATGCCGACGACTTTTTCATCGGTAAGAGCGATCGCTTCATCAAAAATCGCCGTAATAGCTGGTAGGTCTTCTTGACGCATCCCAATGACCAAAACATTGCCTTTGATTGGGTAGCGTTCTTCTGCTCGTGCGATGCCTTCGATCACGGCTTGGATGGTCTGGCTGCAAGTGAGTCCTTTGTCCATCGATAAGCTGGGAGCAAAGCGGATCTCAATATAAGCGACCCCATCTTGAGCGGCTTGTTCCATCACGTCATAGGCGGCAGCTGCTAACGCTTCTTGTGTTTGCAAATACGGCCGAACGAAATCAAAGCAGCGAAGATAATCCCTCAGGTCATGACAATCTTTGGGGGCTTGCATCTGTGCTTTCACAGCTTCTATGTCTTGCTCGATCGGTAGTTCTTGCTGATTGGCGATGGCGATCAATGTTTCTGGACGAATGGAACCGTCGAGGTGGCAGTGAAGTTCTACTTTGGGAAATGCTTGGATTTGTTGTTGAGTAAGCACAGTGTTCCTCCTGTCTAGGTCGAATTTTTTTAAGTATGAATATAGCATACTTCCAAAGCCCATGCTACCCAAAAAAGGAAATTCTCATAGAAAGCAAAACAGCAGCCGCGAATTACTTGTGCGGCTGCTGGTTTTATTGTGGGAGAGTGGCTCAAATCAATTCCGATAGATCGGTAAAAGGCAATGACAGATCGTGAGCGGCTTCTTTTGAAGTAAATGCGCCCTCATAGGCGATGACCCCTTTGGCAAGTGCCTGATTTTCTCGCAACGCTGCTAAAGGATCGTTCGCTAGCTGCTGGGCATACGGCAAGGTGGCAATGCTCAATGCGATGGTTGCCGTTTGCGGCACAGCACCTGGCATATTCGCGACTGCATAGTGAATAACTTCTTCCCGGATATAGGTTGGCTCGTCGTGGGTAGTGACTTTGTCTTCGGTCTCAAAAATTCCGCCTTGGTCAATGGCAATATCGACGATCACGGATTTTTCAGGCATCTGTTTCACCATGTCGCGGGTCACTAAGCACGGGGCTTTTTGTCCTGGCAATAAGACGGCTCCTACCACCAAGTCTGCGGATTGGATCGTTCGTTCGATATTCAAGCGATTGGAATACAAGGTTTGAACTTGACCAGAAAACTGTCGATCCAGCTCTTGTAAGCGTGGGATCGAAACGTCTAAAATCGTCACTTGTGCGCCTAAACCTACAGCGACTCTCGCGGCATTCTCACCGGCAACGCCACCACCAATGATCGTTACCCGACCTTGACGGACGCCGGGAACACCTGAAAGCAGGATCCCTTTTCCGCCATATATTTTTTCGAGAAATTGTGCGCCGATTTGAACAGACATTCTTCCAGCGATCTCACTCATAGGCGATAGCAGAGGCAGGGTGCCGTTCGCCAGCTGGACGTTTTCATAAGCAACAGCGATCACTTTGCTGTCGATCAATGCTTGAGCAAGCTGTTGATTGGCGGCTACGTGGAAATAGGTGAATAAAACCAGTCCCTCATGCAAAAAGGGGTATTCTTCTGGTAAAGGTTCTTTGACTTTCATAACCAATTCAGAGGCCCAAACCTCTTCAACGGTAGCAATCGTAGCACCGACTTCCTGATACGCTTGATCAGAAAAGGTTGATCCTGCACCAGCGCCTTGTTCAACGAAGACTTCGTGTCCGTCTTGGACTAACTCATAGACTCCCGAGGGCGGCAATGCCACACGATTTTCATTGTTCTTGATTTCTTTTGGGATACCGATTTTCATAGACTTCACACCTTTCTTTCTTCCATTATAATAGAAAGCGGATTCCTAAGGGGAGAAAGAATGGTTTTTTTATTAAAAAAGTAAGATCCAGTTGCTGCCTACGCCACGACAAAGAAAAAAGCCCCGAAAGGGGACTTTTTTCGATCAATCAGCTGAAGGTCCAAAAGCGTAAGCTTTGATCAGCGATTTCATCTAGTGTGTAATAGATAGCGTAATGGGATTTTTCTGGATCATCATTTGGATCTAAGACAAACACTTGATCGTCCATCATTCCACCTAAGACCATAATATGGCCGCCATCTGTAAATTCCCCTGGAGTCACAGAAACGATGACCGGATGATTTTGTTGCAAGTAAGCTTCAACACTGGCTAGATCTGTGCCAAGATCATAGTAGTTGTAGCCGTTTGCATCGGCAAAATCAGAAAAAATCCGCCAGTCCGTTCCTTGGCCGTCAACGTAATAATGATCTCCTGCCCAATTGAGGACTTCCAGTGGCGAAATGGGATAGCCTTCAAGATAGGATTGAACCATCGCAAGAGAAGCAATCGCACAGCCGTTTTCTGCTAAGGTTTGGCTGCCGTCATTGCCATAGGATCTATCGGCCCAATCTTCGTTCGTCTGCAAGAAAATCGGTGTCGTGATGTCCATTTCCCATAAATAAGCATTGATGTCATCACTAAAGATAGCCTGAGAATAAATATATTCGTCGTCATAACTCTCATCATAGGCAACGACGGTATGCACGTGTTCAGACAACTCTCCGTACAACACGTGATGAGAGATTCGATTGAACCCTATCCAAATCAACACCAATCCTGCCAAAACAACCATTGGCCGACGCTTTCGATAAACATCTGTCTGTTTTTGCATTTTTCCCTCCTTGTTTTACGAATCGTACGTATTCATCCTGTTCTTTTAAGTAAAACAAAGGAGGGGGCGCTTGTCATCGGCCTACAGACCGATTCCTCGATCAACTGTCAAATGCTTCTAGTTCTAAGCTAGTATTTTCCCATGCTTCTAGTAGAGCTTCTTGTTCAGTGCGGGCTTGTTCTAACGCTTGATTCAACGCGGTCAATTTGACATGATCATTCAACGCATCTGGTGCGGTCATGTCTTGTTCCAGTTGTTGGATCGTTTCTTCTATTGCGGCAAGTTCTTCTTCGATTTGGGTGACTTTTCGCTGTAAGGTTCTAACGGCTTTTTGCTGTTCCTTGCTTTGGACAAAGTTTTGCTTGCCCGCTGAGAGGGTGGTTTCGGTTGTTTTTGCTTCCAACATCGCTGCGATCTCAGCTTCTTCTTGTTTCTTTTCTAAATAATAATCGTAATCGCCGAGATAGAGCTTGCTGCCGTTTTCAGACAGTTCCACGACCTTGGTGGCGATTCGATTGATAAAGTAGCGGTCATGAGATACGAAGAACAAAGTGCCTTCATAATCGATCAGGGCATTTTCTAAGACTTCTTTGCTGTCGATGTCTAAATGGTTGGTTGGCTCATCCAAAATCAAGAAATTGTCATGGTCCATGGCTAATTTTGCCAAAGCGACACGGGCTTTTTCGCCGCCGCTTAACAGCGTGATCGGCTTTTCAACATCTTCTCCCGAAAATAAGAAGCTGCCTAATATATTGCGAATCTCGACTTCAGGTGTGGTACTGTGGTCATCCCAAAGCTCATGGAGGATCGTTTTGGTTGAGTGCAGATCGGATTGGGTTTGGTCATAGTACCCGATTGAGACATTGGCGCCAAAATGCACCTTTCCTTGAATAAAGGGGATTTTATGAATCAGCGATTTCAATAAGGTTGATTTGCCGATCCCATTCGGTCCCACTAAAGCGATCGCATCTTTGCGCCGAACATCTAAGTCGATGGGCGCCGATAAAACTTCTTCTTCAGAATAACCGATAGCGGCATTTTCTACTTGCATCACAACATTTCCTGAAGGCTTTTCAATAGAAAAAAGGAAGTGGGCGGATTTTTCATCTCCTTGCGGGCGATCCAGCCGGTCCATTTTCTCTAATTGCTTACGGCGGCTTTGCGCGCGTTTGGTGGTAGACGCACGGACAAGGTTGCGGGCAACAAAGTCTTCCAGTTTATTGATTTCTTCTTGCTGTTTTTCAAAGGCTTTCCATTCACTTTGCAACTGCTCCGCTTTCAGGGTCAAATAGCGGCTGTAATTGCCTTTGTAATGGCGCATTTTTTGACGACTCAGTTCGTAGACTTCGTTGACGACTTTGTCTAGGAAGTAACGGTCATGGGAAACGATCAGCAACGCACCGGCATATCCTTGCAGATAGTTTTCCAACCAAGATAACGTTTCGATGTCTAAATGGTTGGTCGGTTCATCGAGGATCAAGATATCAGGTTTTTGCAGCAGCATTTTTGCTAATGCCAAGCGGGTTTTTTGACCACCAGAAAGGGTGTTGATAGCTTGCGTGTAAAAAGAAGGATCAAACTGAAAACCGTGCAAGACGGAGCGAATCTCATTTTCATAGCCATAACCGTTTTTTTCTGCAAATTCATGTTGCAACTGGTCGTATTCTTTCAGGAGATTGCCAGAGTCAGCAGCAGGATCTGCTTCGGAGATGGCGATCTCTAAGGTACGCATGCGCTGCTCCATCTGCCGAACCGTTGCAAAAGCTCCTAGCATTTCTTCCCAAACGGTGGCCTCACTAGCAAGTCCGGTATCTTGAGCTAAGTAGCCCATCGTAGCGGTCTTGTTTTTAGCGATCGTTCCTTTATCAGGACTTTCGAGTCCAGCAATAATTTTCAGTAGCGTTGATTTACCAGCACCGTTGCGCCCAACAAGCGCGATTCGGGAATTGCTGGCAATCTCTAATTGGATATTTTCAAATAAAACCTCGGCTCCGAAAAGACGGGCGATTTGGTTGGCTTGTAATAAAATCATGTATATGTCATTCCTATCTTTAAGAAACTTGTCTGTATCAAGGTTGCAATACTACAAGTCTATCATATTTTAAGGGAAACGGCGATTGGGAAAAAGTTTGATTTTACCATTATAAAATTTATATTTCAAATTATGAGCATTCAAATTGATTTTTGAACAATGTATTTGTTATGATAGCTTCATCACAAGTGAATTTTTCACAATGGGGGAGTATTCTTTGAAAGATCATCAAATTCCAAAGGCAACAGCGAAGCGATTGCCTTTATATTATCGTTACTTGCGTATTTTGCACCAAGCTGGCAAATTAAAAGTTTCTTCGACCGAACTAAGTGAAGCTGTTCAAGTTGATAGTGCGACGATCCGCCGCGACTTTTCCTACTTTGGTGAATTAGGAAAACGCGGCTATGGCTATGATGTTGAAAGCTTGATGCAGTTCTTTGCGAAGACATTGAACGAAGACCACATGACGAATGTAGCTTTAGTCGGTGTCGGAAACTTGGGGAGCGCCTTGTTGAAATACAAATTTCACCAAAGCAACAGCATTCGGATCAGTGCCGCATTTGATGTCAACGAAGATCTAGTTGGTCGAATCGTAGATGGTGTGCCGGTCTATCCAATGGATGACATGAAGGAACAAGTGAAGATCCAGCAGATCGATGTGGCTATTTTGACGGTTCCCGCACAACATTCACAAGATTTAGTGAACGAGCTTGTGAAAGCTGGCATTAAAGGAATCTTGAACTTTACACCTGCACGGATCACTGCACCAAAAGGCGTGCTGATTCAAAACGTTGACTTAACCAATGAATTGCAAACGTTGATTTATTTCTTGCATTCAGGCAACGTCTTGTCCCATGAAGAACCAGTAGAAGAACCATCACTAAGCGAATAATCGCATCACATAAATAGGAACCAACAAAACAGCTGCCAGATCGTAGTATATACAACGATCTGACAGCTGTTTTTTGCTTTTTCACCACTGATCTTACTCGTCTAACTGGTCAAAAAGTGATTCGTAGGAATCTTGCTCTTCAACGCTTGTGAGCGCTTCTTGATATCGCAAGATTTGTTGAGTCAAACGTGTGAAATCGATGATGCGGGCTTCACGATGCACTTCTTTCCCATTCGCGAACAAGAGGACGACAGGAACCGTCAAGACCGAAAATAAAGTGGCTGCTTCTGGCTCTGCCAGCGTGTTGATGGTAAATAGGGGGAGTTGCTGGGATTGTGCCAGTTTTTGGATGCGTGGTTTGTCTGCAACACAAATACTGCAATTCGGTTGAGAGAGATAGAGTAGTGCCAACGGTTGTTGGGCGAGCTGCTCTTGGATCGGTTGATTTTTTTGCATAAGTCATTCCTCCATGGAAAATGTACGCTGTTCTTGAGGAAAAGTCAAAATATCTGCTAGCAGCTGATCGCTTAGGTGAGTAAGAAGGATTCAAAGATAAGGGAAATCTAAAGCAACGATTAAAAAAATAGGCTGCTTTAAAAAAAACGTTGTATAAAAAAAGGAAAAAACGTATAGTAATTCCAGCGTTTCGAATTTATTGATAAAGAAGGTTAAAGTTATGTTTCAGGCATTACCGAATTCTGTCCTGCAAATGAGTGTTATTTTTTTATCTATCGTCATTGAAGCCTTGCCGTTTGTCCTATTGGGCTGCTTGATCTCAGGTGCCTTACAAGTCTTCTTGACACCAGAAAGAGTCACGAGACTCTTACCAAAAAACAAATTGGCATCGATCACAGTTGGTTGTGGTCTGGGGGTCTTTTTTCCTTCCTGCGAATGTGGGATCGTACCGATCGTTAATCAGTTCGTAAAAAAAGAGGTGCCAGTGTATACGGCGTTTGCCTTTATGCTGACTGCACCGATCATCAATCCAATCGTGATTTTTTCTACATTCATTGCCTTTGGAAATTCCGCGAAGTTCGCCTTTTTGCGTGTACTGGGCAGCTTATTGGTCGCAATGGTCGTGGGGATCTGGCTGGCGTATTTTAACAAACAAGAGGTCTTAAAAACACGGCTTGCCAATCAATTAAGTGGCGGGAATGAGCAGGCAGCTCACCCACACCATCAGGGGCATGATCACGCCCACCATCAAACGGAAAAGAGCAGTCATCCGCTCCTTCGGCAGATTCGTCATTTGCTGCAGCATAGTTTGGATGAGTTTTTCGATACTGGGCGTTATTTGATCATTGGTGCGTTGATCGCCTCAGCGATGCAGACCTATCTGCCAACTGGTTTGATGCTGACATTAGGCTCCACGAAGCTGTTAGCGGTCTTCGTCATGCTGCTGTTAGCATTAACGTTATCCCTATGTTCCGAAGCAGATGCCTTTATCGGCTCTTCGTTGTTGAGTTTATTCGGCACTGGACCAGTCGTCGGTTTCCTGGTTTTTGGTCCAATGGTAGATATTAAAAACCTGTTGATGATGAAGCGGTACTTTTCGGGGCGTTTTATCGCTTCTTTAGTTGGATTAGTCGCAATCGTCGTTTCAATTTATGCATGGGTGGTGTAAAGAATGGTTCGTTTTTTGATCTTATCAGGCTATTTTGAATTGATGATGTACTTGCAAGTGACGGGCAAACTCAATCAGTTTATCAACATTCATTATCGCTATCTCGCTATTTTATCCATGATCATTTCTTTATTATTGGCTTTGGTCCAGCTGTATTTTTGGGTCAAACAAGAGCCTGAGCATCATCATGACGATGAGCATCAGCATGGATTGGAGAAAAAACACCAACGAGTGATTGCGTATTTTCTATTAGCCTTACCGATCATCGTGGGTCTCTTTTTCCCCACCGTTAGCTTGGATACGACGATCGTTGAAGCAAAAGGGTTTAATTTCCCCCTAAGTGAAGAATCTGTGGGGGATCCAGAAATGACGACCCAATATCTGAAACCCGATACAAGTCTTTATTTTAACAAAGAAGATTATGACACTCAGATGGATGCAGCGTTGGCACGTTACGCCAAAGATGAGACGATTGCGGTAACGGAAGAAAATTACTTGGAAGTCATGGAGTTGATCTATACGTACCCGAGCGAATTTATTGGCAAGAAAATCACCTATGATGGATTTGTGTACCATGCAGATCAAGATGATGCCAATGAAATCTTTTTGTTTCGTTTTGGCATTATCCATTGTGTGGCTGATTCAGGCGTTTTTGGCTTGCGAGTGGAATTACCGCAACAAAAAACGGCAGAAAATAACCAGTGGCTCCATGTAGAAGGGACGATCCAATCGAAGTACTATCAACCCTTTAAACGAGACTTACCGATGGTGGTAGCAGACCAAGAGAAGACGATTGAAGCACCAGAAAACCAGTATGTCTACCGCGCTTTCTAGCTTTTTTTAAGAAAGTTCATAAAAACATCATAAACCTTTGTTATAATGGAGAAAATCTAAGCATATGTTTGTAGTTTTATCAAACGTTTAGTACAATATAGTAGGAACATATGCTAAAATCTATACAAAAGAGAGGTGTCGTGAAATGGGTTTTACAGATGAAACAGTTCGCTTTGATTTTGATGATAGCCGTAAAAAAGAAGTCAGCGAAACATTAGCTATCGTCTACCGAGCATTAGAGGAAAAAGGATACAATCCGATCAATCAAATCGTCGGTTATCTCCTTTCTGGCGACCCGGCTTACATTCCTCGTTATCGGGATGCCCGGAATTTGATTCGTCGTCACGAACGGGATGAGATCATGGAAGTTCTGATCCGTTATTATTTAGGCAATCACGGGATCAACCTATAATGAGAATCATGGGATTGGATGTTGGTTCGCGGACAGTCGGCGTGGCGGTCAGTGACCCAATGGGCTGGACAGCACAAGGGATCGAGATCATTCGCATCAATGAAGATGAAGGCAATTTCGGTTATGATCGACTTGCTGAATTGGTGAAAGAATATGAAGTCTCACGTTTTGTGGTAGGACTACCTAAAAATATGAATAATACGATCGGACCTAGAGCGGAAGCTTCTATGGCTTACGGCGCAGCGATCGAACAGCAATTCGGTTTGCCGGTCGTTTACCAAGACGAACGTCTGACGACCGTTCAAGCAGAACGAATGCTGGTAGAACAGGCGAATACATCGCGTGCCAAACGAAAAAAAGTGATTGATAAATTAGCAGCAGTCATGATTTTGCAGAATTATTTAGATGGTGCTGGGAAACAGCTGTTTTAATTTACAGAAAAGAGGAAAATAAATGTCAGAACATACACACGATCATAACCACGATCACGATCATGAAGGACATGAACACATTACTTTAATCGATGATCAAGGAAATGAAACCTTATACGAAATTCTATTAACGGTTGACGGTACGGAAGAATTCGGCCGCAACTACGTCTTGCTTTATCCAGCAGGCGTACCAGAAGAAGAAGACGTTGAATTACAAGCGTACGCTTATATTGAAAACGAAGACGGTTCTGAAGGTGAATTAGAACAGATCGAAACAGAAGCAGAATGGGATATGATTGAAGAAGTCTTCAACACATTCATGGCGGAAGAAGAAGAGTAATAAGTTGCAAGTGCTGACCCTTTCCATAAGGGATCAGCACTTTTTTTGATTTAACGACTGTTTATTTTAGAAGCATGTCTGCTTTTTTGAAAGGAATGAGAAAAATGAGTAACGTAACGATATTCGAGCTTGAAAAGATCGCAGAAGAGCAGCTAGTTTTTGCCGTGATCATCAGCAAGTACCAAGAAAAGTTCGTCTATGTCAAACACAAAGAACGAGACACCTTGGAGATTCCTGGAGGCAAGCGAGAACTAGGAGAAAGCATCACAGAGTGTGCTGCCCGTGAATTAAAAGAAGAAACAGGCGCCAAGCACTTTACCCTAGAACCGTTATTTATCTATGGTTTAGAAAAAAACGGGGAGGCCGATTACGGCTTGGTGTTTGAAGCCCAGATCACGGACTTGCAGGATGAATTGACCTCAGAGATCGAAGCAATCTATGTAATGGCAGAGCCGCCTGCCAACTGGACATATCCAACGATTCAGCCGTTGTTATTGGCAGAATATTTCGTACGAACAAAAAAATAATTCAGCCCACTCAAATGGAGGGCTGTCTTGAGTGGGAAAGTAAAAGAAGCCTATTTGACAGGAGTGAGCGAATGAGTTGCGTGATCCTGCAATCAGGGGTAGGATGAAAATGTAAACGTTATCTTATTGGAGAGTAGGGAAAGGCATGGAAAAAATTTATCAAGCAAGTACCGCAGAAGGAGCAATCGATTTTATCAATATGCGCGATTTGGAGATCGCGGCAGAGGAAGTGATTCCTAAAGGTGGGTATGGCTATATCAGCAGTGGTGCGGGGGATATTTTTACCTATCAAGAAAATGAACGCGCCTTCAATCACAAATTGATCATTCCTCATGTCTTAAAGGACATTGAATTACCGGACACAACGTTGTCCTTTGGCGGCGATACGTTGTCAGCGCCAATCATTATGGCGCCTGTTGCCGCCCACGGCTTAGCAAATGTTGCGGCAGAACAAGCGTCAGCCAAAGGTGTTTCACGTTTTGGCACGATCTATACGGCGAGTTCGTATGCCTCTTGTACGTTGGAAGAAATCCGAGCAGCTGGTGGTCAAGAAGCGCCGCAGTGGTTCCAATTTTATATGAGTAAAGACGATGGCATCAATAAAGACATCTTGGCGATGGCAAAACGCAATGGCGCCAAAGCGATCGTTTTGACCGCAGATGCAACTGTTGGGGGCAATCGAGAAACGGATCGCCGCAATGGCTTCACCTTTCCGTTGGCAATGCCGATCGTTCAGGCCTATCAATCAGGGATCGGACAAACGATGGATGCCGTTTACGGCTCCTCAAAACAAAAATTAAGTCCCCAGGATGTCGCTTTTATCGCCAAAGAATCTGACTTGCCAGTTTATGTCAAAGGGGTGCAATCAGAAGAAGATGTGGAACGAGCTTTAGGGGCAGGTGCACAAGGGATTTGGGTCTCAAATCACGGGGGACGCCAATTGGATGGTGGTCCAGCTTCCTTTGATTCCTTACAGATCGTGGCTGAAGCAGTGGCAGGTCGGGCGCCGATCGTCTTTGATAGCGGGGTACGGCGAGGACAGCATGTCTTTAAAGCGATTGCTTGCGGAGCAGATCTAGTGGCGATCGGCCGCCCAGTGATCTATGGGTTGGCTCTAGGTGGTGCTACCGGTGTTCAACAAGTCTTTGATTTCTTCAAAAAAGAATTGGAGATGGTCATGCAGCTTGCGGGGACGCAAACGGTGGCAGATATTAAAAAAGCCGTTTTACGGGACAATCGCTATTTATAAGTAATCCCTCAAAAAGGCGCTAGAATCGCTGATTCTGGTGCTTTTTTTAATGGATTTTTCTGATCATGCCCAGGAGCAGGAGCAACTGCTTTCGCTGAAAAAAGTGTATATGATTTTGAAACAATTGCAAAATCAGCTACACTTAAAAGAGACCAATAAACTAAAGGAGAGAGATTGATGATTCCAAAAATTATTCATTATTGCTGGTTTGGCGGCAATCCATTAGGTGAACAAGAAAAGAAATACATGGATACCTGGAAAAAATATTGTCCGGATTATGAGATCAAACGTTGGGATGAATCAACGATCGACCTTTCAAAATTCGGTCCTTATCTAAAAGAGGCCTATGACCAAGAAGAATGGGCCTTTGTGTCAGATGTGGTTCGTTTGTATGCGTTAGTGACAGAAGGCGGTATTTATATGGATACCGATATCGAGGTGGTCAAACCTTTAGATGAGCTCTTGACACTGGAGGCATTTATGGGCTTTGAGATCGAAACCAAGATTTCTACTGGGATCATTGGAGCGGTGCCGCATCATCCCTTTATGGAAGAATGGTACCACGATTACGATGACCGAAAATTTGTCCGGGCAGAAAAAACGGAAGATGTCGTCACCAATGTGATCCGAGTGACGGAACTGTTGCAAAACCACGGATTAGAATTGAATAATCAACGACAAACCGTTAAGGGTGTAGAAATCTTCCCGCAAATGACGTTTTCACCAAAAAGCTATATCACTGGTGAGGTCGAGGAAGATCCGAGTACGATGGTGATCCATCAGTTTTCTGGCTCTTGGTTATAAAAGAGTAAGTCTATGAAAGGACGGACAGTGGGGAAAGCTGTCTGTCCTTTTTGCTTTTGCAAGGGATGATGGAGATGTGATAGAATAGCTTGAAAAAATGAGGAGGCGTTTTGATGGCTATCAAACGATGTACTTTGGCAGATTTAGAAGAATTGGGAGAAATCAGCGTATCCACCTATTACGATACATTTGCTCCTTTCAATACGGAGGAAAATACTCGTATCTATCTAGAAGAAGCCTACAATCTGCCGAAACTGACCCGAGAGTTAGAAAATCCGCAGTCGGCGTTTTATTTTTTACAAGATAATGATCAAACCGTAGGATATATCAAACTTAACTGGGGTGAGGCGCAAACGGAAGCAATCGCCCCAGAGGGGTTGGAAATTGAACGAATCTATATTAAAAAAGAACATAAGCGCAGAGGCTATGGCAAAACACTGCTGCTGTTTGCCCAAGAGACCGCTAAAGAGCTGCAGAAAAAGTCGATCTGGTTAGGCGTTTGGGAATTTAACGACAATGCGTTGGCTTTTTATCATACGATGGGCTTTGAAAGAGTTGGCAGTCACTCCTTTTTTATGGGGGATGATGAGCAGACGGATTTCTTGATGCTGAAAGAACTTTGAATTCTGCCTTTGTATGAGGAATTAGAAATTACTTTCCATTTTTTTGGCAATCAAGTATAGTTAAAGGGATTGATGAAAAAAGAACGATTGGTGAAAACCATCGCTAAGGAGAGCAATTGTAAATGGAAAAACAGAGAAACGAAAGTATTTTGTCACGTTTTCTTAAAGGCGTGGTGATTGCCTTGGGCTTTATCTTGCCTGGTGTTTCAGGTGGCGTATTGGCAGCCATCTTAGGCATTTATGAGCGGATGCTGCGCTTTATGGCACATCTGACGAAGAATTTTAAAGAGAATCTCCTCTTTTTCCTGCCAGTAGGGATCGGGGGAATCGTAGGGATCGGGCTTTTATCAAAGCCATTAGAGTGGCTGCTGCAAAACTATCAAATCATCGTTTTGTGGGGCTTTGCGGGGGCAATTATTGGGACGTTACCAGCACTTGCTAAAGAATCGACCTTGAAAAGCAAACGGACAACCGGCGACCTGCTTTGGTTCTTCGGCAGTATGGTCATCGGCTTCTTGTTCCTCTATTTTATGGGTGATATCTTAGGAACGATCCCTGCCAATTTCATAGGTTTTGTGATCGCCGGCGGTCTGATCGCGTTAGGTGTTTTGGTTCCTGGCTTGAGTCCTTCAAACCTTTTGCTCGTTTTGGGACTTTATGATCCGATGTTGAAAGGCTTTAAGAGCTTTGACATCATGGGGGTCTTTCTACCGATCGCCATTGGCGGCTTGGCAGTGATGCTGCTGTTTTCGAAATTGATGGAGTGGCTATTGACCCATTATCATTCAAAAGTCTATCACTTCATTTTAGGGATCGTTATTGCCTCAACGATATTGATCGTGATTCCTCCGGTGGCAAACTATAGCGGCTTTACTTGGGTAACGGCTGTCATCGGAATTATTTTGTTTGTCTTGGGGGCTTGGTTAGGTCTTTGGATGAGCAAGCTGGAAGAAAAATATAAGTAAATCAAAACGGCACATCGTTTGGCGATGTGCCGTTTTTGTTAGGTAATGATGGGGACAGCTAAGAAGAAGCGTTGGTCGACAACTGGTAGTAAAAAGATGGGAACGTTTGATAACGATATGATACAGGTTTAAAAACTGTTCTATTTTTGTTGAAAGATTTCCTAGTGTTTGGTATATTGTAGTCTATATAAAGAAGAATTTTTCATGTGTTACAGTTTAGATAATTGTTTGAGGGTTTGAGGAAAAGGAGGGGCAAGCATGCAAGATGCGACCTATTGGGCGGAACAATTGCGGCAAGGAAAAATCAGTTTTGCAGAGCGGGTGGCGATGATCGAAGAAAAAGTCAATCAACAAAATCCGCTTTTGAATGCGCTTGTAACATTTGATCCGCAAGCAGCGATCCAGCATTACGAGCAGCATCTTCAAAAAACGGTTTTTGGGGGACAACCCATGCCGTTAAAAATACTCGGCCAAACCAAAGCAGGGTGGCCAGCAACGTCAGGAGCCAAACTGTTTGCTAAAGCACGAGCCAGCCGCACGGCACATTTTGTCTCTCGTTTAGAAGAGGCAGGCTTTGTGCCGTTAGGGCAAACCAATGCACCAGAATTTGGATTCAAAAATATCACTGATCCAACATTGTATGGGCCTACACGTAATCCGTGGAATCCTGCCTATTCAGCTGGTGGTTCCAGTGGTGGTGCGGCAGCGGCAGTGGCTTCGGGGATGTTTCCGATTGCGGGTGCCAGTGATGGCGGCGGATCGATCCGCATTCCAGCATCCTTTAGCGGATTGATCGGTTTGAAGCCAACCCGTGGCACGATGCCAGTGGGTCCTAGTGAATGGCGCAGCTGGCAAGGCGCTTCTATCAACTTTGCGTTGACGCTTTCCATGCGTGATACGGAACAGTTGTTTTATGCGTTGCGGACGTCACAGCCGACTGCCCCTTATCAGGCACCGCAAGTAGAATGGCATCATCAGCAAGCGAGTCAAAAAACGCGGTTGAAGGTTGCTTTTACTACCGCATCGCCGACCGGTGGCCAAGTGTCTGAAACCGCCATCCAAGCAGTCCGAAGTGCAGCCGCATTTTTAGAAAAGCAGGGGCATGAAGTCGTTGAAGTGGGCTATCCAGTGGCTGGTCAGCAAATGATGACCACCTATTACGCCATGAATGGCGGCGAAACAGCTGCGATGTTTGCTGAGATCAATGCTGCTCGTCAAGTACCGGTCAGACGGGAAGAGATGGAATTGATGACCTGGGCACTTTACCAATATGGCAAAAAACTGCCTGCCGCCGATTACGTTCTTGCCTTGCAGTGGTGGGATCAATTGGCAGAAAAAATGGAAGAAGTCTTTTCAACCTATGATCTCTTTTTGACCCCGACGACGGCTTATCCAGCCCCTTTGATTGAGGAAGCCTTACAAAGCGATAGCATTCGCCAAAGACTGCATGAGATCGAATCGCTTGGAAAAAGTGCTGCGGGTGAGTTGATCGAAGAAATGTTTGCCAAGAGCTATGCTCTGACACCTTACACTCAATTAGCCAATTTAACGGGGCAGCCAGCCATCAGCTTGCCAACTGCTCTTAGCGAGGAAGGGTTGCCGCTAGGGATCCAATTTATGGCGTCTAAAGGCAGAGAAGATCTACTTTTCCAAGTCGGCTATTTATTTGAAACACAGCAACGATTTCTGTTGCCAAAACAAGGAGACTAAGAGGAGGATATTATGAAACAAGTTAGAAAAGGGAAAATCGTTGCAATGGTTGGCTTTTTAGGTTTATTTGCGGGAGTCTTGTTAAGTGCCTGCAGCAAACCAACGGAAGAAGACACCAGTCTAAGCAAGGTGGAAGAAGCCAAAACATTGGTTGTTGCTACTTCGGGAACCTTGTATCCATCGTCTTACTATAACGATGAAAATGAATTAGTGGGCTATGATGTCGATGTGGCAAAAGAAGTCGCCAAGCGATTAGGCGTAGAGATCACATTTAAAGAGTACAATGTCGATGGACAAGTTTCTTCTTTAACACGTGGAGAAACTGATTTTGCTGCCAACGATTTTGGTTTGACGGATGAACGGGCGGAAAAATTCAGTCTCTCAACGCCTATCAAATACTCGTTCGATAGTATGATCGTGCGAAAAAGTGATGACTCTGGGATTGCTTCTTTAGAAGATTTGGATGGCAAAAAAGCTGCTGGTGAACCGAATACCAGCTACATGCGCTTAGCGGAATCCTATGGGGCAGAATTAGTGACTTACGACAACGCAACGAATGATCAGTATTTGACAGATGTTGCGAATGGTCGAACGGATGTGATCTTGAATAATTACTATTTGCAAAAAATGGCAGTCGCTGCTTTGCCAGATATCCCTGTAAAAATTTTGGAAGATGTCTACTTTAATCCGAATGAAACGGGCTTCTTATTCGTGAAAGATCATCAAGCATTACAGGAAAAAGTGGATGCTGTTTTAGCAGAAATGAAAGAAGACGGCCGTTTAAAAGAACTTGCGGAAACGTATTTTCAAACCGATATTTCAGTAAAATCTGATCAAGCGATCCAAACGGTTGAAACAGACTAATGTATATTCCAACCCTTGATTTGCCGTTGATGTGGGAGTCATTGCCCTATTTGCTGTCGGGCTTGTCCTATACGGTCGGCATTGCTGTCGTTTCGTTTCTAGGAGGCAACGTATTAGGGATCACACTCACCTTCTTAGGGATGTTGGAAAATCCATTCATTAGAGGGTTCGTGCGGGGCTACCTCTCATTTCTAAGAGGCGTCCCAGCGTTGGTCTTGTTGTTCCTACTGTATTTTGGCTTGCCTTATCAATTGTCGGCGCTCAGTGCTGCGATCATCTGTTTTACATTGACCAGCAGCGCATTTATCGGGGAAATCTACCGAGGATCAATTGCTGGTGTGGATCGTGGGCAATTTGATGCTGCCTATGCGTTAGGGTTATCCTTTACGAAAACGATGCGTCTGATTATTTTGCCACAAGCCTTTCGTATTTCTGTACCGGCATTGAGTAATGTGGCAATGGATTTGCTGAAAGGAACCTCCTTGGCAGCAATGATCACGATTCCTGATATTTTTCAAAAAGCTAAGATCGTTGGCGGACGAACCTTTGATTACATGTCCATGTATGTGCTAGTTGCCATCATCTATTGGCTGTTGTGCATTTTGATTGAAGCCGGGCAAAAGCGATTAGAACAACATTTTTCAAAACGCTTTGCCGCTAATGAGGCTGTAAGACAATAAAAAAAGAGCCGAGGCTCGATCACTGCAGAAATCACTTTCTTCTTGAATTGATTTCTGCAGTTTTTGTTTTTGAGAAGATAGAAGAAAGGAGATTTTCATAGTAAAACAATGAGCGAAGGCAAGGAAGATAGAGGAATTTCTGTAATGTCAAACTAGTTGTTAGTATGAAAATGGTGCTGCCCAAATTATTTTCCTTCACTTAAACAGCCTATATTTCATTCGTTTGGTTCAAGTGATTCATGGTAAAATAAAGAAAAGCAAATCGAGGAGGGTCCTTATGAAGTATGAATGGCGCAAACTAGAAAAAGAGCTCTATCTTCCCAAAAAACCAACAGTGATCGAGGTGCCAACGTATCAATTTATCAGTTTGAGCGGCAGCGGCAATCCGAATCGTCCTGAATTCAGCGAAGAGATCGCCTCTTTATATACGATTTCTTATTCACTCAGGATGGGATTGAAAAAAGGGGCTTTTGGCAATGAACCCTTTGAATACACGGTCTTTCCTTTAGAAGGCGTATGGACCTCTCTGACAAAGCCAGACGGTGCCGTCAACAAAGAAGAATTGATCTACAAAATCATGATTCGCCAACCAGAACCAGTCACGGAAACACTGTTTCAAGAACAGCTCTTGGCAGTCAAAGAGAAGAAAGACAATCCAAATCTAGAAAAGCTTATCTTTGAGCGCTATGAAGAAGGATTGTGTCTGCAAGCGATGCATACAGGTTCTTTTGACACTGAAGCGGAAACATTTGCGAAAATGAAGGAGCTGTTAAAACAAGAACAGTTAGTGATCCGTCCAACGATGGACACGTTCCAGCATCGAGAAATCTATTTGTCTGATCCGCGAAAAGTCTCACCAGATAAAGCCAAAACCGTCCTGCGATGGGCAGTAGAAGCAGAGGGTGGGATTCAGTGAATAAAAACTATTTAAGCATCGACATCGGCGGCACGAAAATCAAATCGGCTGTCATTGATCGCTCGGGGAATATTCTGACGCGAGGACGGATGGATACGCCGAAAAATCTTACGGAATTTCTGACAGGGATTGAAACGATCGTTGAGGACGTTCATGGAAGCATTCGGGGCATTGCTGTTAGTACCCCAGGAAAAGTCAACCCAGAGACAGGGACGATCTCGTTTGGCGGGGCATTGCCTTTTTTAGATGGAGTCTCCTTAAAACAACTGCTGGCAAAGTACCAAGTGCCGCTGGCTGTGACCAACGATGGCAAGGCAGCCGCATTAGCTGAATGGTGGCTAGGAAACCTTAAAGGGATTCAAAATGGGGCTGCCATAACATTAGGTACTGGTTTGGGTGGTGGTGTGATCGTTGAAGGAAGACTGATCCAAGGTGCACATTTTCAAGCAGGGGAATTAAGTTTTCTACTAAATGCCACTAAGAGAAGCGATGCTCAAGAAAACGCTGAGCAACCAAATAATCAGGGATTGACCCTGCAGCAATTGGCAGGTTTTAGCGGTTCAGCGGTCGCCATGATTCGCCGCAGCGCCCAACTGCTAGGCTTAGCTGATCTTGCGGATGGTGAAGCAGTTTTTGACGCTATCAATCAAAAAGAGCCCCAGGTCTGGGCGCTGTTTACAGCGTATTGCCGAGAAATCGCGTGTGTCATACTCAATGTTCAAGCCGTGATCGACTTAGAGCGCTTCGTGATTGGCGGTGGCATCAGTGCCCAAGCGATCGTGGTGGAAGAAATCGACCGTCAGTATCAACAACTGCTGGCTAGTTTACCGATTTTGCAGCAGACCTTGACGAAGCCGGAAATCCAAGCCTGCAAATTTCAAAATGACGCCAATTTATTAGGGGCGCTCTATCATTTCTTTTTGGAACATGAGATGAAATAAAATAGACAAAAACTGCCGCGAACCAACGATTCGCGGCAGTTTTTTAGGCTTTTTTCTTGGTGTCTTTGTCTTCGTCACCTAGGTAATCTTTGCTAGTGAAGGCACTGTGGAAGTATTTGCCCTCTTGACCGTAATAGCGGTTGTAGCGCTGCTTGAATTTGCGGAACACGTAAACGACAAGAACTTTTAGCAGACAATAAATCGGGATTCCGAAAATCACCCCAACGATCCCCATCAAATCACCCATTACTAATAAAACAACCAGAATCGTAATAGGATGGATTTTCAATCGGTCACCCATCACACGGGGCACGACTAAATCGCCATGAAGCAGCTGTACAGCAAACCAAGCAATCAAAAACTTAACCAACATCCCGGTGGAATCTTGTGCGGCAATGAAAAGCCCCGGGAAAAAGACGATAAAAGGTCCAATATAGGGGATGATACAAAGCAGACCAGCGGCGATCGCCAGAATACTGGCATACTCTAAGCCAATCAATAGGAAAACGACCCAATAGATCGCCCCTAAAATCAAGGATGAAATGATTTGTCCTTTCAAAAAGGCACCGACTTGTAAGTCAGAGATCTTGACGATTTCATTAAAGTCTTTGCGAAAACGAGGTGGTACTAATGAGAGGACCGAAAAATAAAACTTGTTGGGGTTGCGCAATAAAAAAAAGGCAATGATCGGTCCAGTAAACAAAGCAATGAACAAGGTCGAAATGGTTGAAAACAAACTGCTGAGCCCAGCGGCACCAGTTTGCCAATAGTCTCCAATAAAACTCATGATATTACTGGTGATATTTTGTAGTGTGTCTGTAATTTGTACCATCTCATCTTGAAATGGGGTATTTTCTAAAAAGGCGGTCGCGTTTTTCTCAAAGTCACTGACCAAACTTGGTAAGCTATTGATCAGATCGGTGGTTTGCTGCTCCAAAATCGGATAAAGCTGGAAACCAGCAAAGACGATCAACAAAAGAATCAACAGATAGATCCCAGCAATCGAAACACTGCGGGGAATTTTTTTCGATTCCAATTTATCGACCACCGGGTTAAACAGATAGTAAAGGATCAGCCCAAATAAAAAGGGTGGGATAATAGCTGTAAGTATGGCTGAAAAGGGTGTAAATAAAAAAGAAATCTGATTTAGCAAAAAGACAGCAACTGCCGACAAGATAATCAGTCCTAAGACATAATAGCTTGTTTTGCTGCCTAAAAAGTGGATCAATCGGTTATTTTTCATAATAAGCCTCGCTTTCTTAGCTACATTATAACGAAAGACCCCCATTCTGTAAAAAAACAACGTACCTTTCGAAAAAACCACGCTCACATTCTCAATAGCTTTATAATGAAAGAATATCTTTAATAAGGCGTTGACTGGTGACCTCTTTCTTCAAAACAGACCAAAAAACGCTCCCGTGAGCACAATGCAGGAGCGTAAAGGATTATTTGCGTACAGTCGTTAAGGTGCAACGCCCAACGGCAGTTTTTAACCCGCTAGCTAACCAAATAGTGGCTTGCCAAGTTTGGATACGAGCGCCGATGCGATCAGGACTAGCTTCTACGATCAGAGTTCCTTCTTGGGCGGCGGCTAGATGGTTGACTTGCAGGTCAACGCCGGCGGCAAAGGCCTCTTCTTGAGCCAAGGCTTGATTGGCACCGATGCTGCAGGCGGTCTCGATCAAAACACCGTTAATACCACCGTGAACGAGACCAAAAGGCTGTTTGTGCTGCGCTTTGATCGGCATCCGTAAACGAACAAAATCGGCTGTTGCTGCTTCTACTTCGATTTCTAA
This sequence comes from Enterococcus sp. AZ079, assembly GCF_050547255.1. Classification (NCBI taxonomy): domain Bacteria; kingdom Bacillati; phylum Bacillota; class Bacilli; order Lactobacillales; family Enterococcaceae; genus Enterococcus; species Enterococcus sp. AZ079. Next base: position 675,297 of record NZ_CP172955.1, read on the forward strand.
GGCTTCCAGTAAATTCATTTTTTACTCCTTTTTCTAAGAAAGTTACCATGATTATAGCACGAGTTTTGGTAGAAATAGCCGAAGATCTCAGAAAGTCGGCAACAGGGGGAGAAGTCTTAAGAAATTCCCTTAACCAAAGCAATTTCTAACGAAAAGCGACTAGATATGTGTATAATAGAGCTATGTGAATTGAGGAGGAACAAGTAATGAGAGAATGGAAAACCTTAAAAGAGTACGATGAAATTTTGTTTGAACAACATGGAAAAGTGGCGAAGATCACGATCAACCGCCCAGAAGTCCACAATGCGTTTACACCAAAAACGGTGTTTGAAATGATTGATGCATTTTCGATCAGTCGCGATGAACCAGGCATCGGCGTGATTATTTTGACAGGCGCTGGCGATAAAGCCTTTTGTTCAGGCGGAGACCAAAAAGTCCGTGGTCACGGTGGCTATGTTGGGGAAGATCAGGTTCCTCGCTTAAACGTATTGGATCTGCAACGCTTGATTCGCACGTTACCAAAACCGGTGATCGCCATGGTCAAAGGCTGGTCGATCGGCGGCGGAAATGTTTTACAATTGGTTTGTGATTTAACGATCGCCGCTGATAACGCTAAATTTGGTCAAACAGGACCAAATGTCGGTAGTTTTGATGGTGGCTATGGTTCGGGCTATCTTGCACGGACAATCGGACATAAAAAAGCCAAGGAAGTTTGGTTCATGACAAAACAATATACTGCCGAAGAAGCATTGGCGATGAACTGGATCAATACAGTCGTTCCTCTTGATCGAGTAGAAGATGAAACGATGGAATGGGCCGAAACGATGCTGCAAAAGAGCCCGTTGGCGTTACGCATGATCAAAGCATCAATGAACGCCGATACGGACGGATTAGCTGGCATTCAGCAATTGGCCGGCGATGCGACCTTATTGTATTACACGATGGATGAAGCCAAAGAAGGTCGTGACGCGTTTAAAGAAAAACGTCAACCAGACTTCGACCAATTCCCTAAATTCCCATAATGACTGGGAGTTGGCTGCAAAGGCAAGCACAACTTCATCCAGAACGACCAGCTTTTTATTGGCATGAAAAAAGCTGGTCGTTTGCTGCCTTGCAAAAAGAGGTTTATGCTTACGCTGCTTATTATCAAGCCCAATTCGTTGATCAGCCAAACCGGGTAGCTCTTTTTAGCAATAACTCCCCTGAAATGGTCTTTACGATCCTTGCGTTATGGGAGTTGGGGATCGAAGTCCAGCTGCTGAATACGCGATTGACAGCCGCTGAAATCTCCTTCCAATTGCAAGATGCCCACTGCGACTGGGTGATCACGGCGGATCAGGCTGCGGTTTCGGGTGTTCGCAACTTGACCTTTGGACAAGCGATCAAACAGGCGGAGGCTTTTATCGGTTCTGTTGTTCCTTCGTTTGTTCCTAATGAAGCAATCTATCAAGCAGAGCAAGTGGCTTCAATTATGTATACATCTGGTACGACTGGCAATCCCAAGGGTGTGCCTCAAACCTTTGGGAATCATCTAGCAAGTGCCGAAGCGACGCAAAAAAACTTAGCCATCACTAGCGAGGATTGTTGGCTTTGTGCAGTTCCGCTGTATCATATCAGTGGGTTATCAATTCTCTTACGGTCCTTGCGACTTGGGATGAGTGTTCGTTTATATGAGCGCTTTGATGCTGGAGAAATGGCAAAAGACCTTGAAGCAGGGAAAGGGACGATCGTTTCTTTGGTGGCAAAAATGTTGACAGATTTGCTGCCCTTGGTGCCCAAACAAGGCTTTGATTCGTTGCGTTATGTACTGTTAGGCGGCGGTCCGATTGCTAAAAGTGTATTGGAAAAATGCCAGCAAAAACAGCTTTCTGTGATCCAATCCTATGGGATGACAGAAACCTGTTCACAAGTGGTGGCATTGCCGCCAGAAAAAGCTTCAGAAAAAATCGGCTCCTCAGGGGTTCCCCTGCAAGGTGTCCATTTACGAATTGCGGTTGATGCGAAAATGGCAGATCATCAGACTGCTGAAAGTACCCAGTCGATCGGAGAGATCCAACTGCAAGGACCGGCGATCACGACCCGTTACTTAAACGATCGCAGTCCACAGCAGTGGGACCAAGAGGGCTGGTTTGCCACAGGAGATCTAGGGTATCTTGATCAAGAGGGCTTTTTGTATGTAGTCAGTCGTGCAAGCGAACTGATCATATCTGGTGGAGAAAACATCTATCCCGCAGAAGTGGAGCAAGCCTTGTTGCAGCATCCAGCGGTCAAAGAGGCAGCTGTGGTGGGGGAACCAGACGAGGAGTGGGGACAATCTGTCGCGGCTTATTTAACGTTAAATCAACCGATCCACTTCCAAGCTTTATTGGATACGTTAGAAGGGCAGATCGCCCATTATAAATTTCCGCGCCGCTTTTATCACGTGCGAGAAATGCCGCGCACAGCAAGCGGTAAAGTTTTAAAAAGGCTATTGCTGAGTGAAGAAAGAGTGAACTACATTGAACAGCAAATCAACAAGTAATTATGAGGCAGCGATCGCTGCCGGGAAAACCTATTTGAGTGAGTATCAACCTATAGAAAGGTGTGACTTACTGGCTCTTTATGCAGCGGCACAAGAATATCGAGGGGAACGCTACTTCTGGCGTACCCCTGATGAAACGACCAGTATAGTAGGGTTGGGTTGGTTAGCCACTTTTTCGCAACCCAAACTTGCAGACTTTTCAGAAGTCCGCTCTCTCTTAAAGCAAGCCCACTATCAACCAGAGGCACCTTTTCAGGCGCAGTTAGTTGGCGGCTTTGCTTTTGATGAACAGGCAGAAGTCAGTCAGGATTGGGCTGAGCTAGGTGCTGGTCTCTTTGCGTTGCCAGAAATACTGGTTCGCAAAATTGGCGATCAGTGTGGCGTCGTTTATACAGTAGCCGCTTCTTCCGAGGAACAACGACAACAAAAAGTCGCTGCCTTACAGGAAAAAGTCGCAAGCTGGTTGCATGCCAACCCGGACAAGAGTCTTGTAGCAGAAACGCCTGCTTTTCAGGCACAAGAGGAACTAGATGTGCCCCAATGGCTGCAAGCGGTCGAAGAGACAGTGGCAGCCATTCGCTCAACTGAAACACCGTTGAAAAAAGTGGTTCTGGCAAGACGAATGAAGGTAGAAACGAAGCAGTCGATCATTAGTACTGCGGTGTTGCAACGGTTGGCGCAACAGCAGCCGAATACCTATCTTTTTGCCATCGAACATGGGGGCCATGTTTTTGCTGGTGCGACGCCAGAACGCTTGCTAAAAGCGACTGTCGATCAATTTGAAACGGTAAGTATCGCAGGTTCCGCACCAAGAGGCAAAACCAAAGAAGAAGATGAGGCACTGGCACAAGCCCTCTTAGCGGACGCAAAAAATACCCATGAACATCAAGTAGTTGTCGATCGCTTAGAAACGGCATTGGCCACTTTGTTAGCTGACGGCTTTCAATCAGAAGCCCGTTCCGTGATCAAAAATCGTGACATTCAGCATTTGTTTGTTCCTTTAGCAGGGCAAAGAAAGGCAGGGGTCAACTTTCTGACCGCCGTGCAAAAACTACACCCGACCCCAGCATTGGGGGGAGAACCGAAAGAAGCAGCCGTCTCATGGATTCGTACCCATGAACCAGCCAGCAGAGGGATGTACGGTGGACCGATCGGTTGGTTGGGTATTCAAGAAGATATTGGCGAGTTTGCTGTGGCGATCCGCTCAGGATTCTTTAGCGGCAATCAAGCAACGCTGTATGCGGGCTGTGGGATCGTTGCCGATTCAGATGCGGAATCCGAACGTCAAGAAACACGGTTAAAATTTCAACCGATGAGGAGAGGGATCTTAGGAGATGAATAATCAGACAGTCATGACAGACTATTTATTAGCGGCGATCCAAGGACTAAAAGCAGCGGGTGCGAAGCGAGCAGTCATTAGTCCCGGTTCACGCTCCACGCCATTGGCGCTACTATTGCATCGTGATCCTGAGATCACCTGTACGGTGGCTGTCGATGAACGTTCGGCTGCTTTTTTTGCTTTAGGGATGTCCAAAGTTGATCTCCAGCCAACGATCTTACTGTGTACTTCTGGAACTGCAGCAGCCAATTATTATCCAGCTGTTTGTGAAGCAGAAGCTACCAACTTGCCACTGATCGTCTTAACGGCTGATCGCCCACCAGAACTGCGGGGCGTTGGGGCGCCACAGGCAATGGATCAACAGAATTTGTATGCCTCTCATGTCAAAAAGATGGTAGAGATGACGGTGCCAGAAAACGATCCTGCTTTGTTGCGTTATAGTTTTTGGCAAGCTGCAACTTGCACGATCGAAGCGCAAAAACAGCCGAAAGGCCCTGTCCAAATCAACTTTCCATTACGGGAGCCGCTGTTGCCTGACTTTAGTCGCCAATGCAGTATGCAGCAAGACGTGAGCTATCTGGCACCACAACAAGAGCTGTCAGCAGAGATGATCACCCAGCTAGCCCCTTACTTTGATAAGAAAGGTATCCTGATTGCTGGAGAAAGCCTTACGATCGAAGAAGCGCAGCAGTTGCTGGCTTTTTCGGAGAAATTAGGCTGGCCGATCGTCGGTGATCCATTGACCAATCTGGCGACAGCCGGTACCAAAGTAGGAACATTTATCAGTCAAGCCGATCTTGTTTTCCCGCAATTGACTTCTGCCTTCCAACCAGAAGTGGTCGTGCGTTTTGGTCGCTTACCAGTCACTAAAAATGTCCTATTATGGTTGAACAAAGCAGCGGATACGACGACGTGGCTCTTTGTTGATCCATCAGGGCAGTGGCAAGATCAGCTGCATCGGGCAAACTATTTGATCGAAGCAGCGATCAGCGCCTTCGTGGCGGCCATCACCCAGTTGCCGATCGTCAAACATACGGCGTGGCAACAACAATGGCAAGCACTTCAAGCGCGGGCAGATCAGGTGATTGCTGCAAGTCCCCAGTTGCAACAATGGGATGAGAGCAGCGCTGTGCGCATGCTCCAACAATGTTTGCCTGAAGAAGCGCAAATTCTTTTGGCAAACAGCAATGCGATCCGTTTTTTTGATCGCTACGGCAGCAAAACTACCTCCACTTATCGAGTGTATGGAAACCGAGGCGTCAATGGGATCGACGGCCTTGTCTCGACCGTGGCTGGGATTGCTTCCGCCAGTCAAAAGCCTACCTACTTGTTGATTGGTGATTTAGCGTTGTACCATGATATGAACGGCCTACAACTACTGCGCCAGTATCAATTGCCAGTAACGATCATTTTACTGAATAATAACGGTGGTGGGATCTTTTCCTTTCTGTCACAAAACACCTTAGAACCAAACGACTTTGTCCCGCTCTTTGGTACTCCGTTAGATCTTGAGTTTCAAAAAGTGGCGGCCTTATATGAGGCAGATTGGCACACACCGACCTCTTTGCTAGAGTTTCAAACGATTTTAGCGGAAACAAGTCAACAGCCGCGCTTTCAAATAATCGAAGTGAAGGGTGAGCAAAAAGATCCGGTCAATACTTGGCAAGCACTCCAACAGCAGTTTAGCGAGGCGGGAGCGCAGCAATGAAGGACACGATAAATGGCGTCAGTTATTTTTATCAGTGGCTGCAGCCGTATCGACCATCCTTACCAACCCTTGTGGCATTGCATGGCTTCACGGGTTCTTCGGAAAGCTTTCGACCGGTTTTTGCAGAGGTAGGTTCTTACAATGTATTGGCAATCGATTTGATTGGACATGGACGCTCATCGATTTATGTCCATCCCATGCGTTATGAACTTCCTTTACTGGTGGAGGATCTCGCACACCTTTTAGCGAAGTTAGGGATTGAACGTTATGGCCTGTATGGCTACTCGATGGGGGCGCGAATCGCACTTGTCTGGGCGGTCATGAAACCAACGGCAGTGACCCATCTTTTGCTTGAGAGTGGTTCACCTGGGTTAGCTGATCCAGCGGAACGACTCGCTCGTCAGCGGCACGATCGTCGCTTAGCGTTGCGCTTACTAAGGGAGCCTTTGGTCGATTTTGTCGATTACTGGCAAGAACTGCCGTTGTTTGCTAGTCAAAAGGAGCTACCTTTAGCGCAGCAGGTTGCTGTACGGCAAGGACGCTTGCAGCAAAACAAATTTGGCTTGGCAGTAAGCTTGATTTACGGTGGTACTGGCAAACAGCCAAGCTGTTGGTCGGCACTTCCGCAGCTAGCTTGTGAAATTCTTTATTTAGCGGGGGAAAAAGATGTAAAGTTTCGTAAAATCGCCCACCAAATGAAGCAGCTGCAACCAGAGATGACCATCAAAGTCGTTGCTAATGCTGGACATTGTATCCATTTAGAACAGCCGACACAGGTTCGTCATGAAATCGATCAATGGTTTGTAAAAGGATCGGGGCCACAGTCAGCTGATTGACAAGGAGAGAACGCAATGAAGATTGAAAAAATTGAACGCATCGCCTGTCGCTTGCCCCTCAAACAACCCTTTGTGACAAGTTATGGACAATTAACAGAAAAAGCTTTTGATCTTTATTTGGTGACAACAGAGGATAAAACGATGGGCATCGGTGAATTGGTCGCTTTTGAGCAGCCAGATTACATTGAAGAAACCCTCTTTTCTGCTCGACAAGTGATTGAAACAGCACTGATCCCATTATTGATTGACCAAGAGATCGAGCATCCGCAAGAAGTTTGTCAGCTGTTTCAAACGGTCCAAGGAAACTACATGGCAAAATCGGCTTTGGAAACAGCGATTTGGGATCTATATGGCAAGCAAACGCATCAAAGTGTGAAAGAGCTTTATACCGCAACCCGACCGAGTGTCGCTGTTGGCGTTAGTCTTGGCATACAAGACTCTGTCGAAAAACTAGTGGCTCTTGTTGCCGATTATGTCGCCCAAGGGTATCAACGAATCAAATTAAAAATCAAGCCTGGGCAAGATCTGGTACCCTTGCGAGCGATTCGACAAGCCTTTCCAGAATTGCTTTTGATGGCAGATGCAAACGGAGCCTATCAGAGTGAGCCAGAACGCATTTTGGCACTTGATGACTTTGGCTTGGTGATGATCGAGCAACCCCTTAAGGTACGAGATCTGGTGGGGCACAGTCAGCTGCAGCGTCAGATGAAGACGCCTCTATGTTTGGATGAAGATATTCGAACGGCAGAAGACGTCGATACCGTCGCAGCCCTGGACAGCTGCCGTGCGATCAACCTGAAAATCCCCCGTGTCGGTGGGATCACCGAAGCCTTGCGAATCCTTGATCGATGTCAAACCCATGGACTACTCGTTTGGTTAGGCGGCATGTTTGAGTCTGGTGTGGGGCGAGCCATGAATTTGCAATTTGCGAGTCAAGATATTTTCCATTTTCCTGGGGATCTTTCCGCTTCTGATCGTTACTTTTATGATGATGTCATTACACAGCCTGCAACTTTGCATGAAGGCAAGCTGCTGGTACCTGATGGAAAGGGCTTTGGCATCACGTTAGCAGAAACAAAGCTAAGTCAGTATGGGCAACCTAAAGAATGCATCTACTCAAGAAAACGATCAGCGAAAGAATAACATCATCAAAGAAAAAACAGTAAAAATAAAAGAAATGGCCAGCAGGGAAATCTGCTGGCCATTTCTTTTGCTTTATTCTGCGTTTTTGAATTCTTTTTCAATTTGTAGTCGTTGGACTTTCATGGTTGCTGTTCGTGGGATATCTTCGTAGTCGCGTAAAATTGGCTGATTGAGGTGAGGGAGATCTTCCACCATTTTCCACCAAGCATCCCAATCCATTTGACGATTTGGTGCTAAAGCAATGATTGGTTGCGGTGAGTTTTCTTTGTCGCGAACGATCACGACTTCGGCAAGGAAGTCTAAATGATCCAGCAAAAGGTCTTCCAAGGCAAGATTGCTTTCAATATTTTTGATCAAGTCCACTTGACGGTCTTTTAAGTAAAGATGTCCCTGATCATCCATCTTGCCGTAATCACCACTGTCCCACCAAGCGCCATAGACATTGTCAGCAAAACGCTGATCTTCTTTATAATAGGTCAACGCGCGTCCTTTTGAAAGGAAATGGATGTGCCCATCGGTATTGGCTGGCAGCTCGTTGCCCTCGGCATCGGTGATCCGCGCTCTCGTTAAGTCCTCCAGACCGACACCCATATCACGGGCATCGTTGGTAGTGATGCTTTCTAAGGTATGTGCTTTTAGAATCATTGGCCCGCACTCACTTTGGCCATAGACTTGTAAAAAGAGTGCTTCTTTTGTTGCTGAAGTATTTAAAAAAGTCGCCATTGTTTGATTGTTGATAGCATCAAAGGTTGAGTGATAGTAACGAATATTAGCAAAAGCATCTGGTTGTTCTTTTGCCACAAAGCTCCATTGGACAAAATTGTTTGGATGAGTTTCCAAAGCGATCGGTGGGTATTCTTTTAACATGCCTACGACATGAGCACCGTTGGCATTGGCTAATGGCATCATCGGGAAGCCCATCGCCATCAAGGAGGAGATACCGATATTGAAGCGGGAGTGCACCGGTGAAATATGGAACGCAATTAAATCAGAGTCAGCTTTGGTGCGATCGATCTTGGTGAAGATCGTTTTTTGCCATTTTGTCCGCCAGCCCATGGAGTTTGCTGAATGACAAATCAATTTTGGAATACCCGTCGTTCCAGAAGTATGGGTCATATAGGAAATTTGATCCACCGGTAATTCAGTTTGTTCCACTGGTTCCTCTGTTTGTTGTAGCAAATGGCGAACAGCGATCTGTTTGTCAGTACTGCTATTTTTCACTTGTGCGACGCGGCCTTCGGTTTCTTCATCAAATAAGATGTAAGGATCTTCTAAGCGATCCACAAACACTTCGATGGTTTCAGCAGGAAAATGATAGGAGATCATAGCAGGAACGGCACCAAGGTAAGAAGCAGCCGTTGCTAACAAATACGTATCGAATTTTGAAGATTTATACAGAATGATTTTATCTCCTGCTTGCACGCCAAGTGAGGCAAGTTGATAAGCACGCTTTAAAATCATTTCATGGCTCGAACGGTAGGTACTACGATAGCCAAGCTCAGGAAATGCTGGCAACACTTCATCATGGATGATGGGGGTGTCAGGAAACGTCTCAGCAGCTTCGCGATAATTGGTGTATAGATTCAATGGACGATAGTCTAAAATGGACAAATAGAACACTCCTTTAAAAGTTCGTGAAAAACTTCATTTGATTTCTCCATTTTAGCACAGGAATTCCTCGATACAATAGATATTTTGTGTTTTTTATTTATTTCTAAAAAATCATCCGGGTAAAGACTTTCGAAGAATGAATGACTGTGATGTGTTATCATTCATTCCTCGTAGTAAGCGGAAAAAGTGCATAATCAACGGGTGTATTTTGCTACAAAATCTTCGATTGGGAGGCGAAAGTCTAAATAGCGTGCTTCTAATTCTGCACGATTCCAATTCCACCAAGCGATTTCTTGCAAAGCAGTGATCGTTTCTGGATCAAAGCGGTATTTGATCACTTTTGCTGGAACCCCGCCGACGATCGCATAAGGCGGCACATCTTTGGTTACGACTGCGTTTGAGGCGATCACGGCACCATCACCGACGGTCAAACCAGATTGGATCACGGCACCGTGGCCGATCCAGACATCATTGCCAATGACGGTCGTTTTTGCTTTGCGTTTTTCTAAGAAGGACTCGTCCTTTGGCGCAAATCCATAGCCTTCGCCATTATAGGCAAAAAGATGCTGACTAGGGCGTTCATAGGGATGATTGGTGGGGCCGATGCGGACCATCGCTGCGATACTGATAAAACGTCCTAATTGACTGTTCTGAATGAAGCAATATTGCCCCGTATAGGTATAATTGCCGATGGAAGAATGATCAATGTGATTGGCTTCGCCAATTTCGACATAGTCTCCTAAAGTTGTGTCTTGAAGCTGCGAGTCTTTACCAACGATCGGCTGTTCATCTGGAAAATTTGTGATCGATAGGTGCATAGAAATCATCCTCTCTTGCGTATTGCTATCATTTTACCGCACTTTTTTGTACTATTTGACTAATACGCACTAAAGACAAAAGGAGGTCTGCTTTATGGAGTCGATTTATCAGTTAGATAAGATGACCGAAACGATAGCTAAGCGAGCAATCAAAAAAGGATACTCGTTAAAAAATCAAGCGGCCCCAGAGGCGCTGTTTGTGCGCAGTTCAACGGTTCCTAACGAATTGATCACTCCAGAATTAGCTGTGATCGCTCGCTCAGGAACAGGCACCAATACGATCGATTTGGCACGGTGTACTCAAAATGGCACAGTAGTTTTCAATAGTCCTGGTGTCAATGCCAATGCAGTCAAAGAGTTGGTGCTATCCAATTTATTTCTCAGCGTTCGCCCCTTATTCAAAGCGATCCAGACGGTAGCCGATTTACAAGAAGAACTAGCGTCCGGTCAAATTGAAGCAGAAGAGGTGTTGAAGGTAGCTGAAGAACGGCGAAAAGAAGTGATTGGCGAAGAATTAGCTGGAAAAACCATCGGTATTCTAGGGTTAGGAGAGATCGGTGAACGGGTGGCAAAAGCCTGTCATCAGCTAGGGATGGAGGTTTTGGGCTATGCCCGAACGAAGAAAGCAGCACACGATTACGAGCAAGTCAGTGACCTGCAAATGCTGTTGACCGAATCAGATTTTGTGGTGGTCTTGCTCCCTTTAAGTCAAGAGACCAAAGGCATGCTGAATCGACAAACGATTCAGCAGATGAAAAAAAATGCAGTGTTGATGAATTTTGGTCGCGGGGAAATCGTGGAAGAAGCAGCCGTCTTAGAAGCATTAGCCAAAAATCAGCTCAAACAATACATCACTGATTTTCCTAGTGCGGGCTTGATCGGACAACCGAAAGTGTTGTGTTATCCGCATATCGGCGGCAGTACTACCAATGCCTTGGAAAAGGGGGATCACGTAGTTTTTGATCGCATGCATGCCTATTTACGCGCTGGGACGATTCAAGAATCGGTCAATTTCCCCCATGCAGAGTTGCCTTTTTTGGCACCGTATCGCTTAGCGCTGTTTTATCACGACAAGCCTGGTGCTTTTGCCCCATTATTGCGGATCATTTCTGAAGCAGGCGTGGATATCGATAATTTGACAAGTGAAAGAAAAGCCGGAGTCGCCTATACCTTGATCGATCTTGATGAGACAAATGAAACGCTGCTTCAAGATCTGCAAAAACAGATGCAGCAGGCAGGGGCAATCATTCGTGTGCGCTTGATCAAAAATCCGCGAACCAGTGAATAGTTGCCACCAACAATGTTTCTTGTTATGATGAAAAAAAAGTAAAGGAAGTTCATCATGATGAATAAGTTTCAAGATAAAAAGAAGGTCGCTTTGCCTCGTTATCAGCAGATTGCCGTAGCGATCGCGGAACGAATCGTTGAAAATCGCTACCAAGTTGGGCAAAAGATCCATGCACGCTCAACGTTAGCCAGCAATTTCAATGTCTCTCCTGAAACAGCCCGCAAAGCGATCAATGTATTAGTTGATTTAGAAATCATGGACGTCCGTCATGGCAGCGGCGCCTATATTGCTTCAAAGGAAAAAGCACAGGCCTTTGTGGAACAATACCAAGATGTGCAGTCGATCCAAGAAATTAGACAAGATATTTTAGACAGTGTGGAGCGGCAGCAGCAAGAGCTGGATAATTTTTCTGACTTGTTGAACACGCTAGTGCAGCAAACCAAAAAGGTACACCACATGAGTCCGTTTGTGCCCTTTGAGCTTCAGCTGACGGAACAGGCGCAGCATTTGGAAAAAAGTATCAATGAATTGAATGTTTGGCAGGCCACAGGGGCGACGGTCATCGCGATCCAAACAACCGAAGAATTGTTGTTGTCACCAGGACCTTATGCGAAATTCAGTGCAGGCAATACGATTTATTTTGTCGGGAATGAATTGGCGTTGCAGCGCATGACCAATTTCTTCTATCCAACGGACCATTCAGCGTAATTCTTTTTCCTGATTCCCATGCTTTTTTTGCAAAAGAAAAAGCATGGGGAAATTTTTTTTGACAAAGTGACCACATATTGTTAAGATAGTATGGTCACTTTCGTGAAATTTTTCAGAAAAAGGAGTATTAATCATTTGAGTAAAGTTAAAGTGGAACACTTAACCAAAATCTTCGGTAAGAAAAAGCAGCAAGCTCTTGCCATGGTCAAAGAACAACGCAGCAAAAACGAGATTTTAGAAAAAACGGGTGCCACCGTTGGGGTCTATGATGTGAACTTTGAAGTCAACGAAGGCGAGATTTTCGTCATCATGGGCCTTTCTGGAAGCGGGAAGTCAACATTGATTCGACTATTGAATCGATTGATCGAGCCGTCTGGCGGAGATATTTACATAGATGGCGTGGATGTTGCCAAAATGAGTAAAGAGGAACTACGAGAAGTTCGCCGTCACAAAATCAACATGGTTTTCCAAAGCTTTGGCCTTTTCCCTCATCGGACAATTTTAGAGAACACAGAATACGGACTAGAAGTCCGTGGGGTCTCGAAAGAAGAACGAACAGCGAAAGCGGAAAAAGCGTTAGAAAACTCAGGATTGCTTTCTTTTAAAGACCAATACCCTGACCAGCTGTCTGGAGGGATGCAACAGCGTGTAGGACTTGCCCGTGCGTTAGCCAATGATCCAGAGATCCTCTTGATGGATGAGGCCTTTTCAGCATTAGATCCGCTGATTCGCCGTGAAATGCAAGATGAACTTTTAGAATTGCAAGCCAATGTTCAAAAAACGATTATCTTTATCACCCATGATTTGAACGAGGCCTTGCGGATCGGTGACCGGATCGCTTTAATGAAAGATGGTCAGATCATGCAGATCGGTACAGGAGAAGATATTTTGACGAATCCTGCCAACCAATACGTGCGTGATTTCGTGGAAGATGTCGATCGTTCCAAAGTCTTGACTGCGCAAAACATCATGGTCCCAGCATTGACGACGAACATCGAGATCGATGGACCAAGCGTAGCATTGAACCGGATGCGGAAAGAAGAAGTCAGCATGCTGTTAGCCGTCGACAAACGTCGTCACCTAAAAGGAAGCCTGACAGCCGAGTCTGCTCGTGAGGCACGGAAAAACAATCTGACCTTGAAGGAAGTTATTGATAAAAATGTTAAAAAGATCGATAAAGATATGCTGGTAACGGATATCTTCAATTTGATCTATGATTCGCCTACACCTTTAGCTGTGGTAGAAAACGATCGTTTGATCGGAGTCGTGATCCGCGGAAGTGTGATTGAAGCATTGGCTGAGACTGATTCAGCCGCTCAAGCAGAGGAAGGGGTAGTGACAAATGGATAATTTCTTACAACATACGATTCCGGTGGCTGATTGGGTCGAAAACTTTACTGATTGGCTAACAGGAACTTTCAGTGGATTGTTTTCAGCCTTACAGTCTTTCGGACAATTTATCATGGACGCTATTACAAATGTATTACTGTTTGTACCACCGTTATTAATGATCGTCTTATTGACGGCTGCTGCCTTTTTCGTTTCACGCAAAAAATTCGGCTTGCCAGCCTTTACTTTTGTCGGGTTGCTGTTCATCTATAACCAAGGGTTATGGACAGACTTGATGAACACCGTGACGTTGGTCTTATTGTCGAGTTTGGTTTCGATCATCATTGGGATTCCACTAGGGATCTTAATGGCGAAAAGCGAAAAAGCGCAAAGTATCGTGACGCCGATCTTAGACTTTATGCAAACGATGCCTGGTTTCGTTTATTTGATTCCTGCGGTTGCTTTCTTTGGGATCGGGATGGTTCCAGGGGTCTTCGCCTCAGTGATCTTTGCTCTACCACCAACCGTTCGGATGACGAACTTAGGGATTCGCCAAATTTCTCGTGAATTGGTGGAAGCCTCTGATTCCTTCGGTGGGACTGGCTGGCAAAAACTGATCAAATTAGAATTGCCACTAGCCAAAAGCACTATTTTGGCTGGGGTCAACCAAACCACGATGCTGGCATTATCAATGGTCGTGATCGCGTCAATGATCGGTGCTCCTGGGTTAGGGCGCGGCGTCTTGTCCGCCTTGCAACGAGCACAAGTCGGTAACGGATTTGTCAGTGGGGTATCCTTAGTTATTTTGGCGATTATCATGGATCGCTTTACCCAGAATTTGAATCGTTCGGCACATCAAAAAGCAGCCAGCAAGACAAGTCGCAAACAAAAACGTCTTTTTGGCGGGATTGCTGCAGCGGCAGTCGTTGCTTTGATTGGAGCATCGTTTGCCTTTGGAAATGTTTCTGACAGCAAAGGCACGGTGAACTTGGCGTATGTCGAATGGGATACGGAAGTTGCATCTACCCATGTGGTGGCAGAAGTCTTGTCGCAAATGGGCTACGAAGTCAACACGACGCCTTTGGATAATGCCATCATGTGGGAATCGGTGGCAAAAGGGGAAGTTGACGGGATGGTTGCTGCTTGGCTGCCATCTACGCATCAATCCCAGTATGAACAGTACCAAGACCAAGTTGAAAACTTAGGTCCTAACTTAGAGGGGGCAAAACTGGGGATCGTTGTACCAAGTTATATGGATGTAGATTCCATCGCAGACCTTTCTGACGAAGCTGGAAAAACCATCACTGGTATCGAACCAGGCGCTGGTGTCGTAAATGCAGCGGAAAATACGGTTGCAACGTATGACAACCTTTCCGATTGGAATGTCGCTACCTCTTCTTCAGGAGCGATGACAGTGGCATTAGGCCAAGCCATCAAGAACCAAGATGAGATCGTTATTACTGGCTGGTCTCCACATTGGATGTTTGCGAAATATGATCTGAAATATCTGGATGATCCAGAAGGAACAATGGGTGAAGCAGAAAGCATCAACACTGTTGTACGCCAAGGATTAGCAGATGACATGCCAGAAGTCTACGAAGTACTTGATCGTTTCAACTGGACACAAGAAGACATGGAAGAAGTCATGTTAGCAATCAATGACGGAACGTCAGCCGAAGATGCAGCCAAAGATTGGGTAGCCAATCACCCAGAAGAAGTTGCTGCTTGGACGAACTGATTTCTAAAAAAGAACGACCGCAGATTGAAGCGGTCGTTCTTTTTATTGTTTAAAATACTTAGGTTCATAACGAAAGACGAGGGGATGATTTTTGCAAAAGATCGAGCTTTTGTGCAGGTTAAGCAAAACGATGAAAAATCGGCTGCATCTGTTCAAACGTACAGAGCTTAGTAAATCCTAATGACCGTAAAAGATCTTGTCCCTCTTTGATTTGAAACCCGAGGTGTTCTGGTTTATGACTGTCGCTGCCGATGGTTATCACGCTTCCCCCCAAGTCACGATAAAGCTTGAGGATCTCGATCGATGGCGTATACCCGTTGATTCCGTAACGGTGGGAAGAGGTATTCAGTTCAATGCCTTTGCCATTTTTGATCACGACTTTCAAGATCTCTGCGATTTGTTCTTTCGTTTGTTCAAAAGCGTCCTTCTCTTTATCTAAATAACGACGAATCAAATCCATATGGGCTAAGACGGAATACTCTTTATATGTCGTGACTAGCTGATACATTTCATCATAATAGCGCTCGTAGCATTCCTGTTGGCTGCGTCCTTTTTGAAATTCTCCAGTCCAAAATTCTTGATCGTCTACCTGATGAACGGAAAGTAAAATGAAGTCAAAGGGATGCGAATGATAAAGACGGGTAAATTGTGGGATCGTGTGCATTTGTATCCCAAATTCCAGCCCAGTTTTTAGCTTGATTTGGTCACTGTATGTTTCCTTTAAGCGTGACAGTTCGTTAAAATACAAGTCGTAGTAGACATTTTTTACAACTTTATTGGCCCCGACGAGGTACGTATCCGTCGCTTGCCAGTCTTCTTTGACTCCATAATCCACATGATCGGTAAAGCAGATTTCTGCTAAGCCTAGTTTAATGGCGTCTTTGACTACATCTTCCATCAAATACCAAGAATCATCGCTGTAATCACTATGGACGTGATAGTCTGTAAAAATCATGGCGTCTCCTTTTGTTTCGTTATTTTTGCTGCTTCTGCCAGTCTGCTCGTTTTTGATGATAGAGCTGGGCGGCAGTTTCCCAATGTTCTTTGTCAGCCGGCTGAATCTCACGGATCACACGGGCTGGATTGCCGCCGACGATCGTATTCGGCGACACATCTTTTGTGACGAGGGAACCAGCAGCGACGATGGCATGTTTGCCGATCGTTACACCTGGTAAAATCGTACTATTGCCCCCGATCCAAACGTAATCTTCGACGGTGATCGGGAGACCAAATTCCAAATCTTGACTGCGGACCACAGAATCGATCGGATGACCGGCGGTATAGAAGCTGACCCGTGGTCCCACCATCACATGATCACCAATCAGAATCTTATTGACATCTAAAAAAATGCAATCCATATTGGCATAAAAGTGATCACCAATCTCAACATGGCGACCATAATCAACAAAAAGGGGTGGTTGGACAAAGCAATGCTGCCCAAATTTGCCAAAGAGTGCTTTTTCTTTGGCGATGATTCCTTCTCGGTCATCGACTGGTAAATGGTTGATTTCCTGGGCACGTTTTTTTCCCTCTGCTGAGCCATTCTCAGGGAGAATGCCAGCAGCTTGATACAATTGACCAGCCAACATCGCTTGATAATCAAAGTCTTCTTTCATTGCAAAATCCTTTCTAAGACGGTAAATCGTCGGTGGTTAATTCAATCAAATTGCCTTCGGGGTCTTGGACAACTGCTTCATAATAGCCATCGCCTGTTGTACGAGGACCATTTAAAAGAGGGTAGCCATCTTCAACAAACCGTTGAGCATATCGATCGACGTCAGCTTGATCACCAACTGCAATCGCAAGGTGAGTGTAGCCTAAGCTCTCGCTGACACGAGGGCTTAAAAATTTCTTGGTCGTTAATTCTAACCGACTTCCAGAATCAAAAGTCAAAAAATAGGATTGAAAGCCTGTTTTCGGATTATGGTATTTTGGGTTGCTGACCGCCTGAAAGTAGGTTTCATAAAATGTCCTCATTTTTTCCAAATCATTGACATATAGTGCGATGTGTTCAATTTTCATTATCGACAACTCCTTTAATAAGCAACATAAATCGTTTTTTTTTGAACTTAGTAAACTTTGTTTAATAAGTTGCTTCTATTATACCTTTGTTAACAAAATTAATAAAGGTATATTCCCAGCTTTTTATCTGTTAAAATAGGAGCGTTGAGGGGGAGAAAAATGAAAGCTTATCAGCCAACGACCATTAAATTACATAATCAGGCAGTATTGCTGGATTTGCTAAAACAGCAGCAAGCGCCTATGACCAAGCGCCAACTGGCAGATGCCTCTCAATTAAGCGTGGTAACGATCAACAAGCTGCTTCCTGAATTGATTGAAAAGCAGTTGCTTTTGACGACGGATCAACCGCAACGAACGGGAGGACGTCAAGCTGCGGCTTACCAGTACAATGCGCAACGGACACTGTTGTTGATCATTCAGTTTATCGAAGAAGACCAGCAGATCGTGATTCGTTTTTCAGTCGTCGATCTCATCGGGAACATTTTGCATCATGAGCAGTCAGCAGAGGGCCGATTGCCGCAGTTCTTGCAAGTGATTCGTCAGATAAAACAGGAATACCCGAAAATCAGCTTGGCAGTCGTGGGAATTCCTGGTGTGGAAATTGCTGGAAGACTGAAGATCATGGATGCTCCAGCATTTAAGGACATGGCGCTAGGGGAATTGATTGAAAAGGAGATCGCGGTAAAAACGCTTATTGAGAATGACGTGAATGCAGCGGTATTCCATTTCAAAGAAGAGAAAAAAATCGTGGCTGGCATTTATTTTCCGAAAAATTATCCGCCAGGTGCGGGACTGGTCATCGACCAACAGCTCTTTAAAGGAGCCAACCATTTAAGTGGCGAAATCAAGCATTTGCCGCATCTCTACACGGCTTCTTACCCTTTGGCAACAGAGGCGATCCCAGAACAAGTGACTGCCACTCTTCAAGCGATCGTGGCAGTGACGGACCCGCATCAAGTCATTTTGTTTTTGCCCTCTGAATGGCAGGCGCTCGTGTCGCGCTCCTTTTTGGAAAAGCAGCTGGCAGCAGTGTTTCAATATGGCGTCTTGCCAAAATTACACTTTTCCGATCGGTTTTCAGAAAATTATTTGGCTGGGTTGATCACGATGGGAATCGAAGCAGCGGGCTTAGGGCTTTGATTCCCAGCATTCAACTGGTACTGAGGACAAAAACTGCCGCTGCTTCCTTTATTCAGAAGTAGCGGCAGTTTTTTTGAAAATACGATAACTCACAGCTTGGCGAGTTTCTGTGCTTTTTCGGTATTCGCAAAATGCAGTTTGGCATATTGGCCTAATAGTGCTATGCCACCTTGCTGCAGTAATTTTGCTGCAACTTGGTCAGCAGCTGCGTGGGCGCCAGAAGGCAAACGCATACCGACTTCTTTGGAGGCTGCATCTAATTCATCCAAAAAGACTGTACGGCATAAAATAGAGGCTGCCGCTACTGCTAGATGATATTGTTCCCCTTTCGTCGCAAAATAGAGCTTTTCAGTGACCGCTGCTTGTTCCGACTTTAAATAGGTGCGATAATTTTTTTCGCTCGTGAACTGATCGATCAAAATGGCATCTGGTGTCTCAGGAGCAATTTTTTGCAAAAGCAAACGAATGGCTTGATTATGCAAAGCAACTTTCATTCGGACCGTGTTGTATTTTGGTTGGATCTCGTTGTATTTTCTGGGCGTGACAGTGAGCAATTGGTAAGGAACCAATTCTTTGATTTTCGGCGCCATCTTACGGATCTCTGGATCTGTCAGCATTTTTGAGTCCTTGACACCTAAGACTTTCAGCTGTGGCAATTGCTCTTTTTTGGCATAGACGGCACAGACCACCAAAGGACCGAAATAACTGCCGTTGCCGACCTCGTCACTGCCGACGACGCTTTTTTCGCTAAATCCTGCTGGCAACGCAGTGGTTGAAACAGTCGCTTTTTTCTTATCCGGTACAGCACTAGCCGTATCGCCCCATAAGGAAGCTTCTTTTTCAGCAGTCGCTCCTTGAAACATGACTTTTCCAGACGTATAAGCAGTGATCGTCGTTGGCCCTTTTTTGGCGACAAACACTGTATAAGGAACTTTCTTCGCCAGCAATTCTCGTTGATAAAATTGCTGCATTTTTTGGATAGTTGAAGTTGGTACTTTGATAACGATCGTACTCATTTGATTCCTCCTGATTTTTTGTCTTTTTTTAGGTAGACAAAAGGATACTTTAAGATTTTACCATACTTCTTATTCTTTTTTACTAAGACGATCAGCAAACAAACGATTGGCATGGAAATTCATAAGAAAATCACGTATAATAGTTAAGAGTTTGCGACACATGTTCAATAAGTGATAGAATAGAGCAGAATGTAAGCAATGGGAGGAAATATTCCTATGACGGAGCAAAAGAAACGCTATAAAGCAGTTATCGCGAATCAAAGTTACACGATTATTGGACGCGAAAGCAAAGAACACATGGATATGGTGACAAGATTGGTCAATGACCAACTGCTTGAGATCATGCAATTATCGCCACAAACCGATCAAGAACAAGCGTCGATCTTATTAGCGATCAACGCTGTTTCCGACCAGCTGAAAAAACAAGAACAGCTGTTGGTCCTACAAAAAAAAGTGGACGAGTTGCGGGGACAAGCCATTAAAGCAACGGAGCTTGAGAATCGCATCAAGCGGATCGAAGCGATCGAATCCGAAGCACGGAAAGTTCTCGATGAGACAGGTCGCAGTGATGTGGAGATCCATAATCATGTGGAAGCACAACAGATCTTAAATGAACAAAGGAAACGAAAAATTCAAGAAAAGACAGCCCATGGGTAGTGCGGCGTAGAAAGGATTCCTAAATGATTGGATTATTTGTCTTGGTTTTGTTGTTGGCAGCCTTTTATGGCGGCGCGCGGCGCGGAACCAGTTTACAATTGGTCTCAGTTTTGGGCTATTTGATCTCTTTTTTCTTTGCAGTTGCGAATTACCAAGAAATTGCGAAAAAAATTGAGCTCTATGTTCCTTATATGTCAGTAACGGCGGATTCAAAGTTAAAATACTACGATATGGAACTGGCTTTAGATTTAGACAAAGCCTATTATGCAGCCATCGCTTTTGTGATGGTGCTCTTTGCTGGATGGCTGATCACAAAACTAGTGGTGATTTTTGCAGACAGTTTGCGTTACAAACGCCTACGTTTTTTAGGTGGTTATGACTGGGCAGTTGCGGGTGTTTTGAATGTTATCTTGATGTATATCAATTTGTACATGTTTTTCATGATTCTCTCAATGATCCCGTTTGCCACGATTCAAAATCTGTTTGAAACGAGCGGAACTGCGAATTTCATCGTTGATCGGTCGCCGATT
The DNA here is from genome assembly GCF_050547255.1 of Enterococcus sp. AZ079. Classification (NCBI taxonomy): domain Bacteria; kingdom Bacillati; phylum Bacillota; class Bacilli; order Lactobacillales; family Enterococcaceae; genus Enterococcus; species Enterococcus sp. AZ079. The sequence goes on from NZ_CP172955.1 coordinate 695,701, forward strand.
CTCTCAGATTACTTCTATCGATTGTGGATCACAGATGTGATTGGGTAAAAAGCAGGCAGATGGTTGCAGAGCCATTCTGCCTTTTTCTTAGGAACAAAAAGTTAAAACAAAGCAGGTGAGAAAAGAATGAATACTAAGATCCTTGATGTTTTAGGATTTGAACAAGTAAAGAGTCAAATCGGTCAGTATATTGTAACAGCCCAAGGAAAAGAAGCCTTAGCAAAGCTTGCGCCATCAAGTGATATGCAAGTCATTTCCTCTTGGCTAGCAGAAACAGAAGACGCGATCAAGATCCAACGTTTAAGAGGCGGAATCCCTGTACCAAAGATTGAGAATATTCGTCCCCAAATGAAACGGATCGAAATTGGCGCCGATTTAAATGGCATTGAGTTGGCACAAGTTGCCCGTGTCTTATCAACTACGCAGGAATTGAAACGCTTTTTTGCTGATTTGTCTGAAAGCGAGATTGAATTTTCCCGCTTGTATCACTGGGAAGAACAGTTGGTGTCTTTGCCAACCTTGAATCGACGCTTGAAAGAAGCTATCGATGAGGATGGCCGAGTCACAGATGATGCCTCTCCAGCACTACGTGGAATTCGCCAATCGATCCGACGAGCAGAACGGACGATTCGCGAGACATTGGATGGCATCGTCCGAGGTGGCAATGCAAAGTATCTAAGTGATACGATCGTAACCATGCGAAATGAGCGTTATGTGATTCCAGTCAAACAAGAGTACCGAGGTGTTTTCGGCGGGGTAGTCCACGACCAAAGTTCCTCTGGTCAAACCTTGTTTATCGAACCGAAACAAGTAGTGGAACAAAATAACCGTTTGCGCCAGCATCAAATTGCGGAACGGGATGAAATTACACGTATTCTAGCAGAATTGTCAGCAGAGTTAGCCCCATATCAAAGAGAGATTCTCCATAATGCGTATGTGATCGGGATCATGGATTTCATGAATGCCAAGGCTCGTTTTGGAAAAGAGATGAAGGCAATCGTACCAGCGATCAATCAAGACAACCATGTCTTTTTTAAGCAAGCACGTCATCCATTGATCGATCAAGAAAAAGTCGTTCCTAACGATATTACGATTGGAAAAGACTATCAAGCCGTTGTCATTACTGGGCCGAATACCGGTGGGAAAACCATCACCTTAAAAACATTAGGGCTATTGCAGATCATGGGCCAAGCTGGTTTACCAATTCTGGCAGAAGAAGAAAGCCAAATGGGTGTCTTCAATGAGATTTTTGCGGACATTGGGGATGAACAATCCATTGAGCAAAGTCTATCGACCTTTTCTTCTCATATGACAACGATCGTTGAAGTGTTGAAAAAAGTCGACGAGACAAGCTTAGTTCTCTTTGATGAATTAGGCGCAGGAACCGATCCTCAAGAAGGGGCGGCACTAGCGATTGCGATTTTGGACGAACTTGGGGCTAAGTCGGCTTATGTCATGGCGACGACCCATTATCCTGAATTGAAGGTTTATGGCTATAACCGATCCAATACGATCAATGCCTCTATGGAATTTGATGTTGATACCTTAAGTCCGACCTATCGCTTGTTGATCGGGGTTCCAGGACGAAGCAATGCGTTTGAGATTTCGAAAAGACTTGGCTTGCCAGATACGATCATTGATCAAGCCAAAGAGATCATGGATGGAGAAAGCCAAGACCTGAATGAAATGATCGCTGATTTAGAAAATCGAAGAAAAATGACGGAAACCGAGTATCTTGAAGTCCGTCATCATGTAAAAGAAGCGGCCCGCTTGCACCAAGAGCTAGAAGCAGCCTATAGTTATTTCTTTGAAGAACGTGAAAAAGAATTGGCGAAAGCTCGGCAAAAATCCAATCAGATCGTTGAAGAAGCCAAAGAAGAATCTGAAAAAATCATTGCCGATATTCGTAAAATGCAGTTAGCCGGCGGTCAAACGAAGGTCAAAGAACACGAGCTGATCGACGCGCGCACCAAGTTATCAGGACTGCAACAAGAAGAACATCTGCAAAAAAACAAGGTTCTGCAAAAAGCCAAAGCAGCCAAGACGCTGAAAGAAGGAGACGAAGTGCTTGTAACATCTTATGGTCAGCGCGGGGTCTTATTGAAAAAAGCAGGCAAAAATCAATGGCAAGTCCAAATCGGTATTTTGAAAATGAATTTGCCAGAAACAGATCTCCAACCAGCAGCGCCAGTGAAGGAGCCTACACAGCGTATCGTCAATACGATTCGTTCTGCTGACAGCAGTCCAGTGGTCAATCAGTTGGATTTACGCGGTAAGCGGTACGAAGAAGCCCTCAATGAAGTGGATCAGTATTTAGATGCAGCGATTTTGGCAGGCTATCCGCAAGTGACGATCGTCCACGGAAAAGGAACCGGTGCGCTGCGTCAAGGGATTACCGATTATTTGAAAAATCATCGCTCGGTGAAAAGTTTTGAATTTGCGCCAGCAAATCAAGGGGGCAATGGGGCGACCATTGTGAAGTTTAACTAACCTTTAAGAACCCTTACCTTTTGTAAGCAGACGATTTTAAAAAACTTCCGATACGTGGTATACTTTTTTTAGTTTTAAAAATGGAGGGGAAGTACGATGGCAAAAGAAATTACTGATAAAACTTTTTCAGAAGAAACCGATAAAGGCTTAGTCCTTATTGATTTTTGGGCAACTTGGTGTGGTCCATGTCGGATGCAAGCGCCGATCTTGGAACAATTAGCGAACGAATATGAAGAAGACGAATTGAAGATCGTGAAAATGGATGTGGATGAAAATCCTGAAACACCAGCTTCATTCGGGATCATGTCTATTCCAACTTTGTTGTTGAAAAAAGACGGCCAAGTCGTTGATAAAGCAATTGGGGTGCATACAAAAGATCAATTGAAAGCTTTAGTTGCGGAACATATGTAATAGAAGAAACGTTTTTGAAGCAATAGCCGAAAGTGGCTATTGCTTTTTTTATTTTGGGGACAAAGTCTTTGAAGAATGCCTTTGACGTTTCTAACTTCTACTCTTTGTTCCATGCACTGTTGCTGGGGTTCACTCAATTGCTAACGAGAAAAGTGAGAATGAACATTAAGAAAGCAGTCATTCTCCAGCAATGTTAGCAGATCAGAAAAAAAAGATTGACGCTGGTTATATCATTCGATAATATATCATTAAGTGATATAGCTAGTGGGACGGAGGAATCAAATGGATGAGGCATTGACAGATTCAACCTATTTGATTTTATTAGCGCTTTTAAAGCCGAAACATGGGTATCTCATCATGAAACAGATCCATGAGCTAAGCCAAGGGACGTTTGAGATTGGTCCCGCAACGATGTATACGATTTTAAAGAAGCTGACGAAAAAGGGGTGGATCGATTTAGAGGAGAGCGTTGACCGAAAAAAAATCTATCAGATTACACCAGAAGGAAGACAAGTTCTGGAGAGAGATATTCAACGGCGCAAATTATTTTATCAAATCGGAGAACAGGTTTTCGAAGCGTTAGGGGGAGAGCAAGATGGGCATCAATAAGAAATACCTTCTTTCACTTGGTGTAGCCTATTACCCAGAAAAGGAAATGGTTCGTCTGCAAAAACAAGCGTCGTTAGGGTGGCACTTTGTGAAGATGAATCGGTTAGGGTTTTTGAAGTTTATCAAAGGAGACCCAGAAACGACCAAATATGCAGTAGACTTTTTCGAAGGAGAGCCCTCTGAGATCGTTGATTACTTAGCGATGTATCAAGCAGGAGGCTGGACTTATATCAGCAATTATAAAGATCGCTATTTTTATTTTAAAGCGTCTCCTGACACACCAGCGATTTTCAGTGACCAAGAAAGCTATCAAGAACGGATCGATAATGAAACACGGTATTTAATGAAAAAATCGATTCTACTTTCGGTGATCAGTTTAGTGATATTAGCAGCAATTTATTTTCTGATCCGTTATTTCAATATTCGCACAAATCCATTTTGGTCCTTTGGACTAGGATTGATTACGGGGCTGGTGTTTATCCCGATTGGGGTAGGATTGACCACGATCCTGATGAAATTCTTATATAAAAATCGAGCAAGTTATTACAATGAACCAGAGAAACTGGCGAAGCGTCAACGAGTGATCCGCGATACCGTCATCTTGATGTTTGTCGGAGCGCTCATTGGCGCCGTTATCGGCTTTTTCTTTAGTGATATATTTTATTAGATAGGGAAGGTGAGCATGTGTTAGAAGCAAAACAATTAGTAAAAACATTTGGCGATTATACAGCAGTCGATCAATTGTCCTTTACCATCAATGATGGACAGATCATGGGCTTGATTGGTCAAAATGGTGCTGGTAAAACGACGACATTCCGATTGATCTTGGATTTCTTGAAAGCCGATCAAGGGGAAGTATTGTGGGATGGCCATAAAATTAGTGAAAAAGAATACAATATTATCGGCTATCTGCCAGAAGAACGCGGCTTGTTTCCAAAAGTAACGATTGAAGATCAATTGATCTATTTCGCGCGGTTACGAGGCAAGAAGAAAGAAGACATCGTACCAAAAATCGACTATTGGATGGACAAATTTAAAGTCAAGGGCAAGAAAACCGATAAAGTCAAATCGCTATCAAAAGGAAATCAGCAAAAAGTTCAGCTGATCTCAACGTTGATCCATGAACCAAAATTGGTGATTTTAGATGAACCATTTAGTGGGTTAGACCCCGTCAATGCAGAACTGTTGAAAAATGGGATCATTGAACTGAAAAAAAATGGCTCATGTGTCATTTTCTCCAGTCATAATATGGATAATGTGGAAAAAATCTGCGATCACTTGATTATGCTGCGGGATGGTCAAACTGTCTTAAACGGAAAAGTTCATGAAATTCGTGAATCCTTTGGGCGGACGAAAGTCTATTTAGAATCCAACTTGACGAAAGAACAGCTCTTGGCAGTGGCAGGTGTCGAGGAAGTTCTTGCCAGAGAAGATGGCAGCTATGATATTACGATCGCTGATCCTGCAGTAGGAAAAACCTTATTTGATTTAGCAACGGCGGATGGTTATATCCCTATGTTCAATCAACAACCGCCAACGTTAGAAGAAATCTTTAAGCGGAAGGCGGGAAAAATAAATGAGTAAGTTTTGGGTAATCGCATTAGATGTTTATAAAAAAAATATCAAATCAATTTCGTTTTTGATTATGATTCTCGTGCCATTTATTGCAACGGGGGCATTTTATCTCATTGGTTATTTTGCTGATGGTATGAACAGTGTCGACAAAATTGCCGTTTATGCGAATGAACCAGCCATTGCGCAGACCTTTGTGGACCAAAGCGGCGATGATTTTGAATTTGAAATTGTTGACAGCGAAGAACAAGGGCAGCAACAGATGGCAGACAAAGATGCTGATGCTTTGTTACTTATTACTGCTTCTGGGGATACGCTGCAAGGGGAATTATTAAGCGAGTCCTCGATGGGGCAAGCTTTAGAGCTGACGATCCAACAGTTATTGACGGGTTTGCAGTCTTCCTATAGAGCTAGTGAGCTTGGCTTGACTGCTGAGCAAGTGGCAGTCCTTAGTGAAGTCGCACCGCTTGATCGTCAAAAAGTTTCCTTCGGTGAAGATGGCGAAATGACTTATGGGGAAGACAATACCGCGATGCAATCACTAGTAAGTATGATCGCAACAATCATCCTCTTTTTCTTTATCATTACTTACGCACAGATCATTGCACAAGAGATCGCTTCTGAAAAAGGAACACGCATCATGGAAGTCATTTTGTCTAGTACACGGGCGCAAATCCATTACTATGCCAAATTGACTGGTGTAATCATGGTTGCAGCGACCCAGCTAGTTGCTTATGTTGCGATTTTTGGCGGGAGCTATTTCTGGATCAAGGATAACCCAATGGTAAAAGACTTGTTGGCAAACTTTTCGACAGATGGCATTTTTGGTCCCTTCCTGGTGTTTGCGATCGTTTTCGTCTTCTTAGGAATTTTGATCTACTCGGTCTTGTCAGCCCTTTGCGGGTCGTTAGTGAACAAAGCAGAAGATACGGCGAAAGCCATCATTCCAGTAACGTATCTTTCATTAGGCGGGTATATGCTTGGAATCGTGCTAGGCGGTATGGATCCTCATAACGTGGTCTTGCGAGTAACTTCCTATGTACCATTTTTATCTTCCTTCATTATGCCAGTACGGCTTGCTAATGATACAGTGGGTATCGGCGGTGCATTGATTTCAGTAGGGATTCTTGCTGTTACCACAATTGTCCTGATGCTGGTTTCTGCAAAAATGTACAAATCAAATGTCTTGATCTATAACGACAATGGCATTTTAGCAACGTTGAAACAATCACTAGTGTTAATGAAAAACGAGAAATAAGCAAAACGCCCGATCCTTTTCGTGATCGGGCGTTTTTTATTCGCTAAAATCTAGAAAACAAGGGGCAAGACTTTAGAATTCCTGCACAAAAAAGTTGAAGATCGATTGCTCAGAAGGCAGCTTGTGAGCGGCTAGCTCAGGATGCCACTGAATGCCTAAGATCGGTGCGCCATAGGCAGTGGATTCAATGGCTTCAACGACACCATCAGGAGCGGTGGCAATCACGTTGAAATCATCCGCAACTGTTTTGACCGCTTGGTGATGAAAAGAATTGACGTGATAGGTTGTGCCTAAAAGAGCAGCCAAACGACTGTCTGCCTTGATTTTTACCCGATGTGTAGGGAATTGAAAGAACGTCGGCAATTGCACGTGTTTGATCGTTGGGTGATCGATCAAAGAGAGATCTTGGTACAAACTCCCACCAAATGCGACATTGAGTAACTGCATGCCGCGGCAGATTCCAAAGATCGGTTTGTTTTGAGCCACTGCTTCTTTGATCAATGCCAATTCAAAGACATCACGATCAGGATGAATGCCTTGAATCAAGGGATGAGGATCTTCGCCATAGTGAACAGGGGAGACATCGTGACCACCGGCTAATAATAGTTTATCGATTTTGCTGATGTAAGTTGCAGCATCTTCCACGACACCCATTGGTAATAATAGGGGAATGCCTTGGGCTTGTTGGATATGGGTCACAAAATTTTTGGGTGTATATGACAACCAATGTTCTGCTTCTTCAATCATTGGTCGTTCATTAGCAGCGATGCCGATAATGGGTTTCATTTGATCAAACCTTTCTACTAGTAAATGAATCGAAATGAATCGAAAAAGAAAAAAGGACACGGGGTCCTTTTTTCGATCACCTTCGCTTTATTTTTCGCGAATAACTTCGATTTTGTAGCCATCAGGATCTTTCACAAAATAGTAAGAAGGAGAAGTTCCTGGGAGTCCTTTCAGGTCAGTGACATCAAATCCAGCCGCTTGGTGCTTCTCATGAAGCGCTTCTAGATCATCGGTACTGATGGCGATATGGCCATAGCCGTCGCCTAACTCATAGCCAGGATGGTCATAGTTATACGTCAACTCTAGCTCGTAATCATCACCAGGCAAAGTTAAGTAAACCAAAGTAAATTTATGTTCAGGAAAATCACGACGGCGAGATTCTTCAAAACCAAAGGCAGTTTGATAAAAATATAGAGAAGCCGTTAAGTCTTTGACGCGGACACATGTGTGAGCCATTTTCATGGGTAAATCATCCTTTCGATCTTGATAGTTGTATGATAACATATTTTCTCTTTTTGTAACGAATAAAAGACAACCGAGCGTTATTTCCAGCTTGTCCAGACTATTGGCATAGGGTAAAATGGAAAGAAAGTGTTGGTGGAGGGAATCATGCCAGAAAAGGAAATTGTGTTCGGGGAAAAAGAAGCGGGGAAACCATACAAATCAAGATATGGGGCGTATGTCGTTCTTCCAAACGAAAAAAATGAAGTGATCTTGGTGCAAGCACCCAACGGCGCATACTTTTTGCCCGGTGGTGAAATTGAGCCAAATGAGAGCAAAGAAGAAGCGATCCAACGAGAATTGATTGAAGAACTTGGATTTGAAGGGGAGATTGCTGAGTATCTAGGGGAGGCAGTTGAATACTTCTATTCGCGCCATCGCGATACATTTTACCATCACCCGGGCTATTTCTATTTAATGACACAGTGGAAAAAAGTTTGCGAACCGACAGAAGAAACCAATCAATTGTCTTGGCACACGCCAGAAGAAGCGATCCAACGATTGAAACGCGGCAGCCATAAATGGGCAGTTGAACAGTGGTTGGCAAAATAAAAAAGTCAGGTTTCCGATAAAAAGGAAACCTGACTTTTTTGCACTTAGTTATTTGTTAAAACATACTTGTTGATTACTTCTGCTACACCGTCTTCTTCATTTGAAGCGGTTAGGACATCTGCGGCATTTTTCACGTTTTCAGTAGCATTGGCCATCGCCACACCGATACCAGCATATTCCACCATGGTTAAATCATTTTCATTATCGCCGATCGCCATGACTTCTTCTTGTTTGATGCCTAAGTGCTCCGCCAATTTTTTGACAGCAGCTCCTTTATGGGCTTGTTTATTTAGGACTTCCAAGAAGTATGGAGCACTTTTAACCACATTGTAGTTGTCGGTCAAACTGCTCGGCAATTGTGGGATGATCTGATCCAGTATTGCGGGATCATCGATCATCATCATTTTGATGATATTCAAGTCAGCAGTCATTTCTTCTGGTGTCCGATATTTCAATGGCATGTTGACTAAGAAGGCTTCATAAATCGTGTAAGGACTGATATCGCGGTTAGCGGTATACATGGTATCCTCAGTTTCTACATGAAGGTGAACCCCTAATTTTCTCGCAGTCATCTCAACAAAGAGATAGTCATCTTGGGACAAGCCGAATTCAGAGATGATCTCTTGATTTTTGGTTTTTTGAACCAAAGAGCCATTGTAGGTAATCACGAAATCATTGTCCGTAAATAAGTCTAGTTCCTTCAATAAATCTTGGACACCAGTTAAGGGGCGTCCCGTACACAAAACGATGCGCACGCCTTGTGCTTCTGCGTCTTTTAATGCTTTGTAAACTGCTGGAGTGATCTTGCGGTCGTTGTTCAGCAGGGTACCATCGATATCGATGGCGATCAGTTTGATACTCATAAGTTCCTCCTAGTGGCTTGGTTTGATCAAAGCACCATTGCGAATGTGCTTGGCAAACTCTTGATACGTCTCTCCAAATAAATCATAGTGATTTTGGATGTTGGGGTCAATCATTTCTTTTGGAAAATAAAAGCGTTGGTCACCTTGGGTTTGTCCCGCTAAGGCTGCAACAAGTTGACTGGCTTGGGATAATTCTACAAGGGAACCATCTTTTTCCTGTAATTCGATCTGTGTCCGATGCTTACCAGAAGTTGGTCGATAAAAATCATAAGGCAGATCGAAGCTTGAATTGATGGCAGTATAGTAGCGGGGATTGAAGCCGACTTTTTCCACCAGTCCCTGCATTTCTTCAATCATCGGCAACTGTGTCTCATCGTCAAAGCGAGCGGATTTTAGCGGTTTACGATTTAAGAACCGCTTGGCTAAATCGCTGAGGATCGGATCATTCTCTTCCGTCCATTGGGTAAAGTAGGTATTCAACACGCCATCGTCGAGTTTCAAGTATTCATCTAAAGTGAATTCTTGTTTTAAAAATGGGAGAAGCAGTTGCGAATGGCTTTGAAACATTTCCTGATCCACTTGATAAAGTTCTGCAGCACGATCCAGCAAGTGGGCTAAGATCACTTCCATCCCTCGAGAACTCGCATGGAAATAAACTTGCACATACATTTGGTAACGACTGACGATGTAGTCCTCCACAGCGTGCATGCCATTCATAGAAAAAGCAATACCGCCTTCGTACGGACGAATCACTCGTAAAATTCTGGTCAGATCAAACGTGCCGTATTCAGTGCCGGTAAAATAAGCATCGCGCAGCAAGTAGTCCATCCGATCAGCATCGATTTGACTGGAAATCATTTGAACGACTTGGGGATTTGGATAGGTTTTAGTGATGACACTTGCCACTTTCTCAGGAAATCCAGCCTCCACTCGGTTCAATATCTGATGAACTTCCGTTTCAGGAGAAGTGATGATCGCCACTGTGATGGCTTCATGGTCTGTATGGAAAATATGCTCAAAGGTGTGGGAGTATGGACCATGGCCCACATCATGAAGCAATGCTGCACACAAGGTCACTAAACGCTCCTTATCATCCCAGCCGTTCGGTCCAACTTTTTCAATCGAATAATTGCGTTGGAAAATATCGCAAATGCGGCGGCTGATTTCATAAACCCCCAAGGAGTGAGAAAAGCGGCTGTGTTCTGCTCCGTGAAAGGTGAAAGAAGCAGTCCCTAGTTGTTTGATTCGTCGCAAACGCTGCACTTCTTTGGAATTGATCAAGTCTAAAATCACTTGGTGCTGCACATGGACATAGTTATGAACAGGGTCACGAAACACTTTTTCTATCGCTAAGGTTTGATATTTATATGGTAGGCTCATCGCTAAACTCCTTTATTGGGTGATTTCGCTTTTCCATGCCAGCTAAGCGTTGCTGCATTTGTTCGCTAAGGTCATTTTCTGAAAGCCATTGATCCAGTGACTCAAGCGGATATAGGGATTGGTCTGTGATCAAGAAAAGCAGGGCTTTTTGCAAGCGGTCAATCACCTCTTGTGTGGTAAACTTACGGCCGAGAGCCGCTTCTAAAGTGGTCATGCTCGCAGGATTGACGGCTGGATAGCCATCCGTACCAAAGCGCTCTTTTAAACCTGCTTGGTAAAAACGACGAACGAGAGAGCCGCGGGCTGGTTGGTCGCCATTGATACTCAGATACATCATGACAGCCACGCCGTCTTTGATCCGTCGTTGTGCTGTACCAGCAATTTTTTTCCCATCAATACTCAGGTCATAGGTGCCTGGGCAATACGAGTCAGCAATTTCATAAGCCAAAATTGTCCGCTCAGGAAAGGCTGTTTGCAACAATGTCGCCATCATTTCATAGGCTGCATCCGTAGTGGCAGCCAAATGTTTAGGGAAAATGAGGGAGACATTCAAAATACCGGCATCATTGATGACCCCAAGCCCGCCTGAGTTGCGGATGATCGAGGCATAGCCAGCTTCTTTCAAAACCTGCAGACCAGCTGTCAAAAAAGGCAACCTGGTATCTTTCATTCCTAAAATCATCGTATCGGACAACTGCCAAAAATGACAATAAACTTGTTCCTGTTTGCCAGCAGCTTCGGTGGCAACATCGGTGAAGGCAAATGGCTCATAAGGATTGTGGATACGTGGTAAGGTTTGATCCATTATATAGATAGTCAAATCGGTTAAACTCCTTTAAAAGTAACTGTTATCCTTATTATATACGATTCTTGGAAAATTACTTGGAGAAAAGAATGAAAACTTGCTTTTGTTTTCGCTTTTTTATTTTCAATGAAGAAATAGACCAAGGAGAATCAACTGAAATGATTGACAAACGAATGAAAAAAAGCAAGAATGAAACTGAAATCTTCAAAGGAGGCACACGTACATGCAAGAATTATCAAAAGGAATCCCAATCTCGATTCATTTAACAACCAATGTACGACAAGCAGGGGAAACAGAGAACTTTCTGTTTGATCTGCAAGGACAAGCAGTCAAGATCGGTGATACCTTATATATCCGTTACAAAGAGATCCAGCCAGACGGTACCGACGTTCCCGTCACGATGAAAATCATGCCAGACGGATTGATTCAATTGATTCGCTCAGGGGAAATGCGCATGCGCTTGAAATTTTCTTATAAGGAACGTTTAGAGACGAGCTACCAAACCCCGTATGGCTTGATGATGTTCCACACCTTCACCAATCATTTGCACGTTAGCTTGAAAGACCGTCCATATTCGGGAAAGATCGATATCGATTATGACTTGTTCATGGCTGCTGACAAAGTCGGCGAATACAAACTATCTTTAGAATTTACCGCTTGATCAAAGGGAAATTGAAAGAAAAAATTGCAATTTGAGACGTAATTTTGTATGATTAGGAGTAGACTGTGAAAGGACGTGTCCCGTTTGGAAATTAATGTATTTGAAGGTGTAAATAAAAACGAATTGTCGATGATTGAAGTTGCCCATGCGATTTTAGAGCAGCGCGGTGACGTGATGGATTTTTCTGATTTGGTCAACCAAATTCAAAACTATCTTGAAACTTCAGACAGCGAGATTCGTGATTCATTGGCGCAGTTTTATACAGACTTGAATATCGACGGTAGTTTTATTTCTTTAGGCGACAATCGTTGGGGCTTACGTTCATGGTACGCCATTGATTCGATCGATGAAGAAGTCAACCATGGCATCGAAGACGAGGATGAAGATACACCACGTCGTCGCAAACGTAAAAAAGTCAATGCCTTTATCAACGATGATGAAGACGCAATCGATTATAACGATGATGATCCTGAGGATACTGATTTGTCAGATGACGAAGAAGATGATCTCTTTGATGATGATGATGACGAGGATGAAGAAATCTCGGCATACAATTCAGACTTGCAAGAAATCGGCGCCGACAATAGCACCGATGATGAAGAAGAATTACCTGACAGCATTGAGGAAGATCTAACCATTATCGATGACGATGATGAAGATGATTTTGCGGATGAAGAGGAAGAAGAGGAGTAATCCTCTTCTTTTTTTCGCCTTTGGGCTGCAAGCAGCTTTTAATCGCTGAAGGACGATTTCGTCTTCTTACATAGATACAAATAAAAAAAGGAACCGCATCAGCGGTCCCTAAGTGCTTTTGAATTATTGATTTGAATCGAGTATACTTGTAACGAAAAGAAAAAACGCGCCTTGAGGGAATCGAACCCCCGTCTCAAGAACCGGAATCTTACGTGATATCCACTACACTAAAGGCGCGAAGCACAAATATTAGTTTAACCAATTTCAGTGAAAAAAACAAGAGGTAGAATGATGAAATTTCAACAGCAATTTTCACAACAACAAAAACAGACGCAAAAGCTTGCTATGACGCAGAAATTACAGCAATCAATCCAAGTGCTGCAATTTTCTGCAGACGAATTATTGTCCTTCATAGATAACCAAGCATTAGAAAATCCATTGATTGATCTGGGGGAATATGATTCGCCCATCACACCAAGCAAAAGCAATGGCTCATCAGAACAATTGATGGATTATTTAAGCCAGATCCCTGACCAGCATACGTCTTTATTCGAATACCTCATCGATCAAGTGCATTTAAACTACCGAGATACCTTCTTGCGGACGATCGTTTTATTTTTAGTCGAGTACATTGATTTAAACGGCTTTTTGACGATTGATCTGGAAGAAGCTGGAAAACTTGTTGGTGGGACCCCAATCCAAATGCTTGATGCCTTGACCTTGATCCAGCAGCTAGATCCAGCAGGCGTCGGTGCTCGTGATCTAAGAGAGTGTTTGATGCTACAAACGGAAAGAGATGATTATGCGCCGCCAATGGCCTATCTCATTTTAGAAGAATTCTTCACGGAAATGGCAGAGCGCAAGTGGGATAAAATCAGCAAAGCACTGCAGATTCCCTTAACTGAGATCCAAAAGGTCTTTGATTATGTTCAAACATTGACTCCCACACCAGGGGCGGCGTTCGGTTCAACGGATGGGCTTTACATCGTCCCTGACCTGCGAGTGACGGTTGAAAAAGGACAACCAATCGTGAAATCAAACAAGCGCGCCTTACCAGAAGTTCGCTTTCAGCAGCAGTACTTTGACCAATTGAAGCAAAGCGGTGATCCAGAGGTTTTAAGTTATTTAGACAATAAAGCCCAAGAGTTCGAGTGGCTAAAGAAGACCTTGCAACAACGAGGAGATACCATCTATCGTGTCGGCGTGCAGATCGTTGCGCGGCAAAAGGAGTTTTTCACTCAACCAGATCGCCCATTAAAGCCATTGGTTTTAAGAGAAGTTGCCGAAGAGTTAGGCATTCATGAATCAACGGTCAGCCGGGCAGTCAAGGGGAAATACTTGGAAACCTCCTTTGGGGTGTTTGAATTAAAACTATTTTTTGGACAGAAAGTTTCGACACAAGAAAGCGGTGATGACCTGACGACGGCATCGATCAAACAGCTGCTAAAAGCACTGATCGATGAAGAAAACAAAAACAAACCATTGTCAGACCAAAAGTTGACAGATGCTCTCAAAGCCCAGGGTATCGATATTTCCAGACGAACGGTGGCAAAGTATCGTGAAGCCATGAATATCCCTGGTTCTTCCAAGCGGAAACGATTCGAGTAAAGCAAAACGTACTATTAACGAGTAGGAAAGGCAGCAAAGCCTTTCCTTTTTTATCGATCCTTTCCTCTTTTTCAAATTATGACGATTTTATGAAAAGCAAGATTTTGTGACTGAAATAGTTGCGTATCAAGGCGATAAGTGCTACTATTATTGGTGTAGGAAACAGATTTAAATTTTTTTTGCAATCGATGGGTCATTTTAAGTCATTGTAGGACGAAAATTGTCCAACGGGAGGATATAAAATGCTCGATGAATTAAAATTGATTGAGGCAATCACCCCGGATATTCTCGCTGTACTCCAGGAACGTTACCGTATCTTAAGAAATATTTATTGGATGCAGCCCGTTGGCCGCCGGACACTTTCGGAAAGTTTATCAATGACGGAACGCGTGTTGAGGACGGAAACAGATATCCTTAAAAAGCTAAAACTGATCGACTCTTCAAAAAGCGGCATGCAATTGACCGCCTATGGAGAAGAAGTGTACACGAAGATCGGTGCACTGATGGATCAGCTGTTCGGAATGCACCAAATCGAAAAACGATTATCAGAGACCTTTGGCATCGAACGTTGTTTGATTGCGAGCGGCGATGGTGATCGACAACCGAAAGTGATTGCTGAATTTGGCCAGTTGCTGAATGAATCGTTGGATCTCTTATTGCCAGAAGGCAAAAACACCATCGCAGTGATGGGAGGGACGACAATGGCGAAAGTTGCCGAGGAATTGGGCAATTTGGAAACCGCCAAACGTCATAACTTGTTTGTTCCAGCCCGTGGCGGTATCGGAGAATCAGTCAACGTGCAAGCAAACTCAGTCAGCTCAGTAATGGCGATGCAGACAAACGGCGATTATCGCTCCTTGTTTGTACCAGAACAATTAAGCATGAACACCTACGAGTTTCTCTTGAAAGAACCCGCCATCGTTGATGTCTTAAACTTGATAAGTCAAGCGAATTGTGTTATTCATAGTATTGGACGGGCGTTGCATATGGCGGCTCGACGAAAAATGTCAGAACAAGAAATTCTGATGTTAAAACAAAAAAATGCAGTTGCAGAATCCTTTGGGTATTTCTTTAACGAAGCTGGCGAGGTCGTCTACAAAGTTCCTCGCATCGGACTTCAATTAAAAGATTTGCAAAAAGTCCCAATCATTTTTGCGGTCGCTGGCGGACAATCAAAAGCCAAAGCGGTCAATGCATACATGAAAAATGCACCAAAACAAACCTGGCTCATCACCGATGAAGCTTGCGCAAATGAGATTTTAAAAGGGGCAACCCTTTAAAATAAATATTTTTATGATTTTCATAAGGAGGAAATCTTAAATGACAGTTAAAGTAGGTATTAATGGATTTGGACGTATCGGACGCTTAGCATTTCGTCGTATCCAAGAAGTAGAAGGAATCGAAGTTGTGGCTATCAATGACTTAACAGATGCTAAAATGTTAGCTCACTTGTTAAAATATGATACAACACAAGGACGTTTCAACGGTACAGTTGAAGTTCACGAAGGTTCATTCAATGTGAACGGAAACGAAATCAAAGTTTTAGCTAACCGCAACCCTGAAGAATTGCCTTGGGGCGAACTAGGTGTTGAAATCGTGTTAGAATGTACTGGATTCTTCACTTCTAAAGCAGCTGCTGAAAAACATTTAACAGCTGGTGCAAAACGTGTAGTTATCTCAGCTCCTGGTGGAAACGATGTTCCAACAATCGTTTACAACACAAACCATGAAACTTTAACAGGTGAAGAAACAGTTATCTCTGGTGCTTCATGTACAACAAACTGTTTAGCTCCTATGGCGAAAACATTGAACGACAAATTTGGTGTGATTGAAGGATTAATGACTACAATCCACGCTTACACAGGTGACCAAATGACTCTAGACGGACCACACCCTAAAGGTGACTTCCGCCGTGCCCGTGCTGCTGCTGCAAACATCGTGCCTAACTCAACTGGTGCTGCTAAAGCGATCGGCTTAGTAATCCCAGAATTGAACGGCAAATTAGATGGTGCTGCTCAACGTGTTCCTGTTGCAACTGGTTCATTAACTGAATTAGTTACTGTTCTTGACAAAGAAGTAACTGTTGATGAAATCAATGCAGCAATGAAAGAAGCTTCAAACGAATCTTACGGTTACAACACAGACGAAATCGTTTCTTCTGATATCGTTGGTATGACTTACGGTTCATTATTTGATGCAACTCAAACAAAAGTTATGACTGTTGGCGACAAACAATTAGTTAAAACTGTTGCTTGGTACGACAATGAAATGTCATACACTGCACAATTAGTACGTACTTTAGAATACTTCGCTAACCTATAAGAGTTGCGAACGACTTTAATTTAAACCATCGCAAGAGAAAGCGGGGAAGCATCGCGCTTCTCCGCTTTTTTTAACAATTATGCTAGGAGGAATCTGTTCATGGCGAAAATGACAGTTCAAGATATCGATTTAAAAGATAAAAAAGTTCTTGTACGTGTGGACTTCAACGTTCCATTGAAAGATGGAGTGATCGGAGATGATACACGGATCAAAGCAGCATTACCAACAATCAATTACGTGATCGAAAACGGCGGAAAAGCAATTCTTTTCTCACACTTAGGTCGTGTGAAAGAAGAAGCAGATAAAGCTGGAAAATCTTTAGCGCCAGTTGCGAAACGTCTAGGCGAATTGTTAGGCAAAGAAGTAACTTTCGTGGATGAAACCCGTGGCGAAAAATTAGAAGCAGCGATCAACAACATGCAAGATGGCGATGTCGTTGTTTTTGAAAACACTCGTTTCGAAGACATCGATGGCAAAAAAGAAAGCAAAAACGATCCTGAACTAGGTAAATACTGGGCTTCTTTAGGCGATGTTTTTGTAAATGATGCCTTTGGTACCGCACACCGCGCACACGCTTCAAACGTAGGGATCGCTTCAACAGGTATCCCAACAGTTGCTGGTTTCTTAATGGAAAAAGAAATCAAATTCATCGGTGAAGCAGTCGAAGAACCAAAACGTCCAATGATCGCGATTCTTGGTGGAGCAAAAGTATCTGACAAAATCGGCGTAATCGAAAACTTGATTCCTAAAGCAGACAAAATCTTGATCGGCGGCGGAATGACGTATACGTTCTACAAAGCAAAAGGTATGGAAATCGGTAATTCTCTTGTGGAAGCAGACAAAGTAGAATTAGCAAAAGAATTGATCGAAAAAGCTGGCGATAAATTAGTATTACCAGTTGATTCAATCACTGCTGCTGAATTTTCAAATGATGTTCCAACAGAAGAACATACTGGTGATGTTCCTGAAGGACAAATGGGCTTAGATATTGGACCTGAAACCATCGCTTTGTTTGCTGAAACATTAAAAGGCGCAAAAACAGTCGTTTGGAACGGACCTATGGGTGTGTTTGAAATGTCTAACTTCGCAAACGGTACGATCGGTGTTTGTGAAGCAATTGCCAACCTTGAAGATGCAACAACGATCATCGGTGGCGGTGACTCTGCAGCTGCAGCAGAACAATTAGGTTTTGCTGACAAATTTACCCACATCTCAACGGGTGGCGGTGCCAGCCTTGAATTGCTAGAAGGAAAAACACTTCCTGGCCTAGCTGCGATCAACGATAAATAATCAATGACAAGCCGTGCAAAGGATCTCCTTTGCACGCTTGATAACGAAAAGGAGTGCCAGAACATGCGCAAACCAATTATTGCCGGAAACTGGAAAATGAACAAAACTGCGAAAGAAGCAAAAGAATTTGCTGAAGCAGTCAAAACAAAAATTCCTAGCAACGATACAGTTGACTCTGTGATCGGTTCGCCAGCTCTATTCTTAGAAACATTAGTGAATGCTGCTGAAGGAACAGAATTAAAAATTGCTGCTCAAAACAGCTACTGGGAAAATGAAGGTGCCTTTACTGGTGAAACTTCACCAGCAGCTTTAGCAGATCTAGGTGTTGACTATGTCATCATTGGTCATTCAGAACGTCGTGAATACTTCCATGAGACAGATGAAGACATCAACAAAAAAGCCAAAGCAATCTTTTCAAACGGCATGATTCCAATCCTATGCTGTGGTGAATCTTTAGAAACCTATGAAGCTGGCAAAACAGCGGAGTGGATCGAAGGACAAATTACTGCTGGCTTAGACGGTTTAACAGACGGTCAAGTAAGTAATCTTGTGATTGCGTACGAACCAATCTGGGCGATCGGTACTGGTAAATCAGCGGATGCAAACATCGCAGACGAAATTTGTGGCGTTGTCCGCAAAACCGTTGAAAAATTATACGGCAAAGAAGTTTCAGATAGCGTGCGTATCCAATACGGCGGTTCTGTAAAACCTGAAAACATTGCTGAATACATGGCAAAAGAAAATGTTGACGGAGCATTAGTTGGCGGCGCAAGCTTGCAAGCTGATTCATTCCTAGCATTATTAGATGCTGTAAAATAATTTCATTTTCATGAAAATAACATTTGCAGAATCGTGATTTTTTCACTACAATTAAGTTGTTCGCAAGGGGCTTTCCCCTTAAGATAAAACAAACTCAAAGGAGAGACAAAACATGTCAATTATTACTGATGTTTACGCACGCGAAGTCTTAGACTCACGTGGTAACCCAACTATCGAAGTAGAAGTCTACACAGAATCAGGTGCTTTCGGCCGCGGAATGGTTCCTTCAGGAGCTTCAACAGGTGAACACGAAGCAGTTGAATTACGTGATGGCGACAAAGCTCGTTATGGCGGTAAAGGTGTAACGAAAGCAGTTGACAATGTAAATAACATCATTGCAGAAGCTATCATCGGCTACGATGTACGTGACCAAATGGCTATCGATAAAGCAATGATCGCTTTAGACGGAACTCCTAACAAAGGCAAATTAGGCGCAAACGCGATTCTTGGTGTTTCTATCGCTGTTGCTCGTGCAGCTGCTGATTACCTAGAAGTACCTTTATACCACTACTTAGGCGGATTCAATACAAAAGTATTGCCAACTCCTATGATGAACATCGTCAACGGTGGTTCTCACTCTGACGCACCAATCGCTTTCCAAGAATTCATGATCTTGCCTGTAGGCGCACCTACATTCAAAGAAGGCTTACGTTGGGGTACTGAAGTATTCCACGCTTTGAAATCAATCTTGTCTAAACGTGGTTTAGAAACTTCAGTAGGTGACGAAGGTGGTTTCGCTCCTCGTTTTGAAGGAACTGAAGACGGTGTTGAAACAATCTTAGAAGCAATCAAAGCTGCTGGTTTAGAACCAGGTAAAGATGTATACCTAGGATTTGACTGTGCATCATCAGAATTCTACGAAAACGGTGTTTACGACTACTCTAAATTTGAAGGCGAAAACGGCGTAAAACGTACTGCTGCTGAACAAGTTGACTACTTAGAAGAATTAGTTAACAAATACCCAATCATCACTATCGAAGACGGTATGGATGAAAACGACTGGGATGGTTGGAAACTATTAACTGAACGCTTAGGCGACAAAGTTCAATTAGTAGGGGATGACTTGTTCGTTACAAATACTGAAATCCTTGAAAAAGGAATCAAAAACGGTATCGGTAACTCAATCCTGATCAAAGTTAACCAAATCGGTACATTGACGGAAACATTCAATGCTATCGAAATGGCGAAAGAAGCTGGTTACACTGCAGTCGTTTCTCACCGTTCAGGTGAAACAGAAGATTCAACAATCTCTGATATCGCAGTTGCAACAAACGCTGGCCAAATCAAAACTGGTTCTCTTTCACGTACTGACCGTATTGCAAAATACAACCAATTACTACGTATCGAAGACCAACTTGGTGAAGTTGCTGAATACAAAGGCTTGCAAGCTTTCTACAACTTAAAAAATAAATAATTTTAGTTTGATCAAACATTTTCGTTTGACTGTACTGAAATTATGGTAGAGTCCCCCCATGTGTAATTGACATGGGGGGACTTTTTTACGAGTTTTATCGGTATGCTAATTGTATGATAGACTATAGGAAAACTTAGTATTTTAGGAGAGAACGCTGATGAAAAAATTGTACATAAATAATGTAGTATCAAAGGAAGTAGAACATATTGTTTCGGCTGCAGGAATTATTGACCTATTTCCAAAAGAAGTGATCCTCCAGTATAATTGGCTGATTACCGATTATTCAGGTGACATAAGTATTTTGCATTCGATTGAAAAGAAGAAAAATGGAAAGTCGCTTATTTGGCTGAGCGGCCATAATTTATTGGATGCAATCAAAGATACTTATCTTTATGAAGGGGTGCTAACTGGTTTTTTACCCAGCATTTCTTTGGATGATCTTTTGATCTTTGATTCTTATCCTGAGTGGGAAGGCTGGAATCGTGATGTAGATCTTCCGTACATTCAGCATACATTAGGCAGCTTAGAATTAATCATTGATGATGGTAGCTCATATTCTGTCGTTACAGACGATACAGATCTATTGGTATATATAGAAAAGCATTGTAAGGATATAGCTGTGTCTGATTCATGTGATGAAAGACCAGACAGATCGTTTGGCGATCTTTATAGTCAACAGTTGCTACCCACAACTGTTGGCAACTGGTGGTTAACCTTTAACGGGGAGCCGATTTCTTTTAAAGTAATCGATGGTCATAGCAATTTTTCGAGTGACTACGGTGAAAGTCATCCAGATTGGGTCAACGAAATAATCGGTCGCTTTATCTTATTGCCTAATTTAAAAATGATCAAAAGGAAGGGAAAACTTGAGATAAAAACGAATCTTCCTCGACACTCTTTCCGTGATTTTGAAATCGTTAGTGGGCAAAGATACTATGGCGCGCAATATTTGTTAAAAAAATCTGCCAATAACCTTAATTTTGCTGTAACTCAATATTATGACGATGAGTGTTTCCTGAAAAAATCCGGGGGTGTATATCAACTTGACAGATCTGACTCGGGATTCCCAGCTTATTATATTGAGGGGAATCAAAGTCCAGCTGATTTAAGATTTTGTTTGTCATGGGGTGCATTGGCTACTGCAGATTCTTTGTCCTTGGATGTGGCTTGTGACTTTGATCAAGAGGAGATTGTTCAAACTTTTAGTAATTAAAAGTGAATGAAAGCTATATAGAAAAAATCTGTTTCTAGTAGATGAACAAGGAACAGTTTTTTTCTATAGAATGTAAGTTGAAAAGTTAAGAGAACTTATTAATAGAGGGGAAATAACAATAAGATTTTAAAGAATCTGCTAAAATTTTTGTAACCAAAAATGAAAATAATATGATTATTTATGAAAATTTTCATTTTCAGTTTACAATTATTTTTTTTTGACAAGTGAAATTTTAGCGAGTAGCCAATCACTCTTGGTGTTTAAGAGTTTTCAATGAAAGAACTTTTATCACAAACAAAAGATTCTTTCTGGATTTTGAGTATTTATCATGAAAAAAATATTCTATTGTTTTTCAAACAAAAGAAATCCTATTTCATTTTCACAAATTTCCTTGAGAGCAGGACCCATTTTTCGGTTTTTGCTCTCATTTTTCTCACAGAATCAAAATTTGGGTCATTTTGCATTTTCTCTTTTTTCCGATTAGGATAATCACCTGAGTAAAATTTGTTGTTTGGAGGAAGAGAAATGTGTACTTATGTGAAAAAAATAGCTTACCCAATGTTCATGCTGTCCTTACTTATGTTATCCTATTTGGCGCCTTTATTATCAGTCATCACAGCCAATGCAGACACCGAGGAGAATCCTAAAACAATCCTATTTCAAAATGAAAAAGGAACAGCGCAAGTGACCTCATCACCAAATCCTACGACAGGAGAAATCACTTGGACGATCGAGGTAGAAAAGAATCAGCAATCTGCTGCTAATCAACTGGCATTCAGCTTGAGTGAAGGAGAACGAACGGTTCTGCCAGAATCAATCCAAAGCAACGGCACGCCATTTACATATGATCCGCAAAGACAGCAGCTGATGGAAGAAAGTACTAGCAGCTCCTTTAGCCAAATGACGCTAACGTTTCAAACAAAAGCTCTTGAAACATTGACAATCAAATCCGCATTTCTTCAAGCAGAGGAAGAAAATGGACAAGTGAAAGAAGACATTATCAACACAACAGATGTAGCAGTTGTTCTACCTGACAATCAATCCACAGAAGCAACGAGTGCCGAAGCAGTGCTTGCTGACAGTCAGGAACAAACAGAAGCTTCCGAAAAACAGCCTGCAACAAAAAGCAGCGAACCACAACCACAAGCAGAGTCAACTACCGCATCAACAGCAATAGAATCAACGACTGATACACAAGTAAGTGCGCCATCAGCTGTACAACTATCAAGTGGCGGCAGCTTTAAAAATGATGTGCCAGAAGTTGATGACGCACTTCTAGGAGAAGCCCAATATTTTCATATTTTTGCTAACCATGCGACGCTAAATACCCACACGAACGGAAACTTAGCAGTGGGAGAACTAAATGGAAATGTCAATTTTGGAACCAGTATTCAGGATGGTTCGTTGGCAACAGAAATCAATTATATTCAAAAGGTCAATACGATCGCAAATTCTTCTTTTGTGTCAGGAACTGATAGCAGAAAAAACAAAGTTGTCTTTGGCCCATCAGTCACAGTAGATTTAGCAGATCAAAATCAACAACCTGCCGTTTTTGTAAATGGACAGAGAATGGATCACTTGAAAACTTCCGAAGTTTTCCAAGATCAATCTGCAAGTGAACCGTATATAGATTTTAAAAAGGTATTTTCAACGTTACAGGCGACGTCAGAAAGGCTAGGAGCCTATCCGCAAACACCCGGTGTAACCAAAGATTTTACTGATAATAATCAGCGGGTCATTAATACCGCCCGTGCTGAAAATGATACGCAAGAGGTGGTGTTGACCTTAACGGATGAACAAGGAAACCCGCTTGATGACGGTGTCTACGAACTTCAAAATAAAAAGACACATAAAGAGGTTGATGAAGAGGTCACAAATGATGATGGACAAGTAATCGAAACGGATCTTCCAGAAGGGGACTATTCCTTTGTTGAAACAGAAGCGCCAGACGGTTATCTAATCGACAAGAAACCAATTTCCTTTTCGGCAGACACTATTGATGAGGAAGATCAAAAGGTAGTCGTTACTCTTTCAAAAACAGAGTTAGAAAAAGATACACCCATTACCATCAAAGGGCTAACAAAAGGCACGTCTCCTGTACTCATCAATGTGGATACTGAAGGAGCAAGTACCGTTAATATCAAGTCGCAAATCAAACTAGAATATACAGATGGTACGACGCGCAATAGTCATGAAACAGAAGATTTTGATGATGCCGTTATCCTATGGAATTTTATTAATCAGCCAGAAAATCAAATGCTTTCGATTAATAGTCCCTTCCAAGGAACGATTTTGGCTGTTGGTGATACAGTTGATGTCCATCAAAATGTTGACGGTAGTATCATTGCTGATACGGTATTGGTCAATGCGGAAACCCACCGCTGGGATCTTCAAGCCAATGAAACGGTTGTACCGATAATCAAACTAGCTGCAATGAATCACCTGCTGTCTCTTGATACAACGACAATCAGCGGAACCAAAACGTGGGACGATTATGACAACAAATTTAATACCCGTCCGACAAGCATTACGGTTCAATTACTGCAAAACGGTGAAGTGTTCCAAACAAAAATGGTTACCCCAAATAAAGAGGGGGAATGGCATTATGAATTTACCGATCTACCAACAACCGACGAATCTGGTCAGACCTATGACTACGCAATTCAAGAAACACCCGTTGAAGGATACACCACCAAAGTAAATGGCTATGACCTAATCAACACCTACCGTAATACCGAAACGACAGAAGTATCAGGAACAAAGACATGGAATGACTACGACAACAAGTACAATACCCGTCCTGAAAGCATCACTGTCAAACTGATTCAAAATGATAAGGAAATCGACAAGCAAGTCGTAAAAGCAGATAAAGATGGGAACTGGACCTATCGCTTTGACAATCTGCCTAAATACGATGCCGTAGGAGAAGCCTACACTTACACGATCCAAGAAGAAAATGTTCCAGAATACACCACCAAAGTAAATGGCTATGACCTAGTCAACACCTACCGCAATACTGAAACGACAGAAGTATCGGGAAAAAAGACATGGAATGACTATGACAATAAGTTCAATACCCGTCCTGAAAGCATCACTGTCAAACTGATTCAAAATGATAAGGAAATCGACAAGCAAGTCGTAAAATCAGATAACCACGGCAACTGGACCTATCGCTTTGACAATCTGCCTAAGTATGATGCCGAAGGAAAAGCCTACACTTACAAGATCCAAGAAGAAAATGTTCTAGGATACACCACCAAAGTAAACGGCTATGACCTAGTCAACACCTACCGCAATACTGAAACGACAGAAGTATCAGGAACAAAGACATGGAATGACTACGACAACAAGTACAATACCCGTCCTGAAAGCATCACTGTCAAACTGATACAAAATGATAAGGAAATCGACAAGCAAGTCGTAAAAGCAGATAAAGATGGGAACTGGACCTATCGCTTTGACAATCTGCCTAAATACGATGCCGTAGGAGAAGCCTACACTTACACGATCCAAAAAGAAAATGTTCCAGAATACACCACCAAAGTAAATGGCTATGACCTAGTCAACACCTACCGCAATACTGAAACGACAGAAGTATCGGGAAAAAAGACATGGAATGACTATGACAATAAGTTCAATACCCGTCCTGAAAGCATCACTGTCAAACTGATACAAAATGATAAGGAAATCGACAAGCAAGTCGTAAAATCAGATAACCACGGCAACTGGACTTATCGCTTTGATAAGCTGCCAAAATACGACGCCGAAGGAAAAGCATATACTTACAAGATCCAAGAAGAAAATGTTCCAGGATACACCAGTGAAATCAACGGTTATGATCTAGTCAATACGTACCGCAATACGGAAACAACAACAGTTTCAGGTACGAAAACATGGAATGATAACAACAATCAGCTCAATATCCGACCAGAAAGTATTACTGTCGAATTAATGCAAAACGGTAAAGAGATCGACAATCAAATCGTAAAAGCAGATAAAGAAGGCAACTGGACCTATCGCTTTGATAAGCTGCCAAAATACGATGCCGAAGGAAAAGCCTATACCTACACGATCCAAGAAGTAAAAGTTCCAGATTACACCACCAAAATAAATGGCTATAACTTAGTCAACACTTATACAGGGCCAGAGACACCGAAAACCCCGAGTGATCCTAAAAAGCCGCAGGTCCCGTTATCACCTAAAAAGCCAGATACATCTAAACAACCGGAAGATGACAACAAGAATGACGCAAACCATGCGACTACTGAAAAACGATTGCCTAAGACAAACGAGCGCTCTTCTTATGTGTGGAGTATCCTTGGAAGTATTTTACTCGTTACAAGCGTTGGGATACTTTATCGACGAAAACATAGTTAACCAATCAAAACTTTGTCCTGCTTCTCTGCTAGAAGTCAGGGCAAAGTTTTTTTAAAAGTATAGGACTTAATTAAGACATGCGACAAAACTTTGGCTGAAATCCATTGTAAATGGTAAACTAAAATTAAGGGGGGATCCTATGGTTTGGCTATTGCTACTACTGCTTATTTTTGGTTTTTTGGTGTACTATGTATATCGCACGTCTGTTTTGAAAAAGGGCGTACGCTATTTTGTTTCGGCGATCATTATGCGAAACAATGAATGGTATGAAAAAGAAGGCAGAAAGAAACTGGGGATTCCATACAAAGAGCGGATCGCAACAAAGAGTTCGGCTTTTTGGGCACAAGGTTCGGAATGTACGGTAACGACCGCCGATGATCTGATCCTAACAGCGAAAGTCTTTGATCAGTGTGCAAAAACGTGGGTGATCTGCTTGCATGGGTATCGCAGTGATGGGCAAGCAGATTGTCAAGAGGCGGCCGAGAAATTCTGGTCTGCTGGTTACAATGTTTTAGTTCCTGATTTGCGTGGACATGGCCGCAGTGAAGGCAAAGAGATCGGTTTAGGGTGGCTAGATCGGATGGATCTGCTTTTGTGGATCGATAAGATTTTGGAAAAAGACCCACAAACACAAATCTTCCTCTATGGTTTAGGAATGGGGGCTGCGACCTTGCTGCTGGCTAGCGGAGAAGTCATGCCGGTACAAGTGGCTGGGTTGATCTCAGACAGCAGCTATACGTCTGTTTACAGTGCGATCCGATCAAGCTTGCCGCAATTTTCTCGGTTACCGATCAAACGCTTTTTGCGCTTAGCGAATCGCTATAGCAAACAATTAGTCGGTTATCCCTTCTTGCAGATCTCGGTGACCCGACAAGTCGGCAGCAACCATTTACCTGTGCTGTTTTTACAAGGAGAAAAAGATTCGTTTCTTTCGGAAAAAGAGATCAATACCTTAATGGAAGCAACGGCTGGACCGAAACAAAAAGTCCTCTTTGCGAATATGGGACATTTACAGGCAATTAAAGATGCACCAGAATATTGGCCAACCGTTTTGCAATTCATTGAGAATATCAAACAAAATACAGACATCGTCTGATAGAAAGGAAGAAAGCAATGGAAATCAAAGAAGAAAATAAACGTTTTGCTTTGTATGATGGAGAAAAAGAGGTGGGAGAAATCACATGGCAAGAAACGCCAGATGATGTTCTAGAAGTAGACCACACCTTCGTTAATCCTGATTATCGCGGCCAGCAATTGGCGCAAAAATTACTCAAAGCGGTTGTTGAAAAAGCAAGACGGGAAGAGAAAAAAATTATGCCTGTCTGCTCCTTTGCGGTCAAAGAGTTCAAAGAAAAACCAGAATACGATGACGTACTCGTTCGCTGATTTGAACGAAAGTGATTTATGAGAAAAAGGCTGTCAGAAAGGACAGTCTTTTTTTAAACCGTCCTGCAACGGTCAATGACAAAAAGAGAGTAGTAATTTCCAGCGGAAAATGCTAAAATGGAAAGGACGACTTTAGCAAGCAAGGAGGAGCTAACGTGTATAACATCTTATTAACTGCTGTGATCGTTATTTCGATTTTAATGGTCATTACGATCATGATGCAGCCTAGCAAGCAAAATAGTGCAGCTAGTGCCTTTACTGGCGGTGCAGATCAATTGTTTGGTAAGCAAAAAGCCCGTGGATTTGAAGCGGTGATGCAGCGTTCAACGGCCATTTTAGGTTTTGTTTGGATGGTCTTGCTCTTTATTTTGGCTTTTCTTTCATCAAACTAATCACTTTGTTAGCGAACCTCTCGTAAAGAGAGGTTTTTTTCTTTTTAACGGGAAGATTTTGATCGCATTTGTCGAAGTATTCTTGCTAACTATGGTAGAATTGGACGTGAGGTGAAAGGAAACATGAAAACATTTAATCAACCAAAACCGGTTTTTGCTGAACACGGCAAACGAGCGGTCATTTTGTTCCATGCCTATTCAGGCAGTCCTAACGATGTGCGCATGCTTTGTCGTTCGTTAGAACAAAAAGACTACACGGTTTATACACCGATGTTTACTGGACATGGTACACCGAATCCAGATGATATCTTAAATCAAGGAATGACTGTTTGGCAGCAGGATGCTGCGGATGCAGTTGCTTATGTGAAAGAAAAAGGCTATGAGGAAGTTGCCGTTCTTGGACTTTCGATGGGTGGGATTTTAGCGATGGATCGTTTGACGCAAGACCCAACATTGATGGGCGGCGGTCTTTTTTGCTCACCGTTATTTGAAACCAAGAACGAAGTACCAGTCAATTTTGAAAAGTATGCTGAAATGGTCATACCCTACGCTGATTTAGATGAGGCGACCCAAAAAGAAATATTGGCAGAAGTCCCTCGCAAGGTCAGAGAACAACTGCAAGAAATCGAAACAGTCGGACAAACCACAGCCGAGCATTTAGGAAAAATCGAGCGCCCAATCTTCCTGGCGCAAGCAGGAAGGGACCAAATGATCGATCCACAGACGGTTTTCAAAACCGCAGCGGCATTGTCCCATGTTCCCTATACGCTTCAATGGTATCCTCAAAGTGGTCATGTGGTGACAGTTGGACCAGAACGGAAAAAATTAGAGCAGGATGTGTTTGCTTTCTTAGAAACACTTGCTTGGAAAGAGTGAGTTATGACAGAAACGATTAAAACAAAAATTATTCAGTTTCTCGAAGAAAGCCGTAAAAAAAGTTTTTCAATGGAAGAAATTGCTGAAGGTCTAGGACTTCAAAAAAGTACAGACTTTAAGAATCTTGTCCAGACAGTAGCGGCGATGGAACGAGAAGGCAGTGTGATTTTTAACAAAAAAGGCAAAGTGAAATTACCAATGAAACGAGTGTTTGTGGAAGGAACCTTCCGTGCCAACGAGCGGGGCTTCGGCTTTGTCACGTTGGATGAAGAAGAAGACGATATTTATATCCCTAAAGAAGCAACAGGCTATGCCATGGACGGCGATACCGTTGCTGTAGACATCGTGCATGTTGCCGATCCTTTTTCAGATCGCGGCGCAGAGGGAAAGGTCGTAGAAATCAAGCAACGCGCCATCAGTCAGTTGGTCGGCGAGTTTACATTATTTGACGAAAAAGAGATCGAAGAATCGGATCTATATGGCGTTGTTCAACCTAAAGATAAAAAACTAAGCGATTTAAAGGTGTTTATCGGCGCCCAAGGAATTCGTCCAGTAGACGGCAGCATCGTGATCGTTGAGATCAGCCATTATCCAGAAAAAGGCTATTCGAAAAGCTTAGAGGGGTTGATCACAAAAGTTGTGGGGCATAAAAACGATCCTGGAATGGATATTTTATCGATCGTCGTGGCGAATGGGATTCCCACAAAATTTGAGGAAGAAACCTTGGCAGCGGCAGATGCAGTACCCGATACGATCGATCCTGCTGACTTTCCAGAACGACGGGATTTGCGAGATCAACAGATCGTAACGATCGATGGAGCGGATGCCAAAGATTTGGATGATGCGGTGACGGTAAAAGCATTGCCTGACGGCAGCTTCTATATGGGCGTGCATATCGCAGATGTTTCTTATTATGTGACAGAAAACAGTGCGTTGGACAAAGAAGCTTTTGAGCGGGGAACGAGTGTCTATCTAACGGATCGAGTGATCCCGATGATCCCACAACGTTTATCAAACGGGATCTGTTCGTTGAATCCGAATGTCCCAAGGTTGGCCATGAGCTGTGAAATGTGGATCAACCAAGAGGGGATCGTCACGGATTACAATATTTTCCAAAGTATTATTCAAACAAGTGCCCGCATGACTTATCAGGCAGTCAATCAAATTATTGAAGACAATGATCCAGAAACCAGCAAAGAATATGCGAAACTAGTACCGATGTTCCATGATATGGCCGCCTTGCACCACGTGTTAGAAACGATGCGGATCAGACGTGGGGCGGTTTCTTTTGAAGACCGCGAAGCGAAAGTCTTGGTCGATGGAGAAGGACACCCGCAAGAAATCGTTCTGCGAGAACGTGGCGTCGGCGAACGATTGATCGAGTCCTTCATGTTGGCAGCCAATGAAACCGTGGCGCGCCATTTCAATCGGAAGCATTTACCATTTATTTATCGGATCCATGAGGAACCAAAAGAAGAGAAAATGCGTCGCTTCTTTGATTTTGCTTCTGCTTTAGGGATTGTAGTCAAACAAACCAACGGCTCGATCTCACCAAAACAACTGCAAAAAGTGGTTGAAGATGTCGCAGATAAGCCAGAGGCAATGGTTGTCAATACGATGCTGCTCAGAAGTATGCAGCAAGCGAAGTATTCAGAAGAAAACGTCGGCCACTATGGTTTGGCAGCGGAAGATTATACCCACTTCACGTCACCGATCCGTCGGTACCCCGACTTGATCGTGCATCGCTTGATTCGTTCTTACAGTGAAGATGTCTCTGAAGCCAACCAAAACAAATGGGCTGAAATCTTGCCTGACATCGCAATGCACAGCTCCCAAATGGAACGACGAGCAGTCGATGCAGAAAGAGAAGTCGATGCGCTTAAAAAAGCTGAGTATATGGCCGATAAAGTAGGAGAAGAGTTTGACGGTATCATCAGTTCCGTCGTTAAGTTTGGCTTGTTTATTGAATTGCCTAACACGATTGAAGGGCTGATCCATATCAATAATCTGAAGCAAGATTACTTCCATTATTTGGAAAACCATCTGGCACTTGTAGGTGAACGGACAGGCTTGACCTTTAAAATTGGTCAAAAAGTTCGTATCAAAGTCGTGAAAGCTGATCCTGAAACAAGAGAGATCGATTTCGAATTGGTAGCAGCAGAAGAAGTCGAAAAACTGCAAGCACCAAAAGCCAACAAACGAAACAACCATCAAAAAAATGAAGCGAACCGTCGCGGGAAAAAACAACACAACCCTGAGAAAAAACAAGGGAAACGCTTTGAACAAACCGGTAAAGGCAAGTCAAAGAAAGCTGGCAAAGTGAAAAAGAAAAAACCTTTTTACAAAGGAATCAAGAAAAAATAATTGGAGGGATGGCCCGTGCCTAAAGGAGAAGGGAAATTAATCGCCCAAAACAAAAAGGCCCGCCATGATTACACGATCCTCGATACGATCGAAGCGGGGATCGTCTTACAGGGAACAGAGATCAAAGCGATCCGTAACAGTCGGATCAATTTGAAAGACGGCTTTGTACGCATTCGCAATGGTGAGGCATTCTTAGTCAATGTGCATATCAGCCCATACGAGCAAGGAAACATTTTTAATCATGATCCACTACGGACAAGAAAACTGTTACTGCATAAAAAGCAGATTGCTCGTCTGATTGGCGAAACAAAAAATACAGGCATGACGATCGTTCCGTTAAAGGTGTATATCAAGGATGGTTATGCCAAAGTTTTGATTGGTTTAGCGAAAGGAAAACGCGAATATGACAAGCGGGAATCCTTGAAACGCAAAGATCAAGAAAGACAAATTGACCGAGTTCTTAGAAATTTCTAATTTTCTAAGAACTTCTTTTAGAATCCGATAGAGGTTATTGCTTTGAAAATCGCGCTAAATTTGGTAGCATTTAAGGGAAAGCTGTTGATATAACAGGCTTTTTCTTCCACATAGCGACACGGGAATTTTTCATTTAATTTAGGATTTTTGGCATTGTGAGTTTTTTGTCTAATTTTCTTGAAAATGCTTTGAAATTTTCCATTCGTGGTGGTATGATACCGATTGTTATGAGAGGAAACGCATTGTAACACCAGATTTTTTTCTGGAGATGACAGGAAAAGAGGTGAGAAAGATTGGAAGATAAATCGCTTATGTTTCATATCGGTCCTATATGGTTTGATGGAACTGTAGCTATGATGACAATCATTTCTTGTATTATTGTTTTTTTGGTGGTCTTTATTTGTACACGTAATCTGCAAATGAAACCGAAAGGGAAGCAGAACTTCATTGAATGGGTCATTGACTTTGTTCGCGGTATCGTAGCGGACAATCTACCAGGATCTCAAGTGAACAACTTTCATTTGCTCGGTGTAACAATGTTTCTTTTTGTGTTTGTGGCAAATGAGATCGGGTTAGTCACAAAAATCGTGACGACAGATGACATTACCTTATGGAAAAGTCCGACAGCAGACCCGTTTGTTACACTGACACTCGCACTTATGGTTATTTCCTTGACACATTTCTTTGGGATCAAGTCGTTGGGCTTCAAAAATTACTTGATCAATTCGTACTTGAAACCGGTGGGGTTCTTATTACCGCTAAAAATCATCGAAGAATTTACGAATGTCATCACGTTAGGCTTGCGTTTATATGGAAATATATTCGCGGGGGAAGTGTTATTAGGATTGATTGCCAACATGTTTATTAGTCTTGGTTGGTGGTCATTACCGATCGTGATGCCGCTAGAAATGATCTGGATTGGCTTCTCACTCTTTATTGGAGCGATCCAAGCTTATGTATTTGTTACATTGACCATGGTATTTATGAGCCACAAAATCGTGGCAGAACATTAATCGAATCGACATACAATTAGGAGGAAAAAAGAATGAACTTTATTGGAGCAGGATTAGCAATTATCGGAGCAGCAATTGGTGCAGGGTATGGTAACGGACAAGTAATCGCAAAAACGATCGAATCAATGGCACGCCAACCTGAAATGTCAGGTCAACTACGTTCAACAATGTTTATCGGGGTCGCGTTAGTCGAAGCTGTACCGATTCTAGGGGTAGTTATCGCGCTGCTATTAGTCTTCCGATAAGACAAGCACGAAAAGGCAGAAACGAACAATTGCACTCGTTTTTGCTTTTTTCTAATGAAACAATGACTTTCAGAAAGGAAGAATCGTTATGCTAAATCAGTTGGTTATAGCGGAAGTTCAAAATCCAATGCTTGGCAATATTATCGTTGTCAGCGGATCAATTCTTCTTTTGCTATTCTTATTGAAACATTTTGCATGGGATGCCATCAGCAGCATGATGCAAAAACGGGAAGATAAAATCGCCAATGATTTGGATTCAGCGGAACAATCACGCTTGAATGCAGCAAAATTAGAAAAAGAACGCCAAGAAAAATTGGCACGTTCTCATTCTGAAGCTGCGGAGATCATCAAGAGCGCCAAAGATAGCGGGGAATTGAGTCGACAAAATATTTTGAGCGAGACCAAAGAAGAAGTGGCTCGTTTGAAAGAAAAAGCAAACTCAGATATCACCCTTGAAAAAGAAACTGCGTTAAAAGAAGTGAAAGATGATGTTGCAGAACTTTCGCTTCAAATCGCAGAAAAAATCTTAGGACGCGAATTGACTCCCGAAAATCATGAATCCCTAATCAATCAATATATCGAAGGATTGGGTTCAGTTAATGAAACTCGATAAATTCACAGTGGGAAAACGCTATGGAAAAGCCTTGTTCGAATTGGCGATGGAAGAACAGCGCTTGACAGAAGTTTACCAAGAATTAATGACCTTGCGTCAGATTTATCAGGAGATTCCAACATTCGGTCAGATCGTGACGGATAACCGCTTGGATCTCCATGAAAAAAGACAATTAGTCGATCAATTGCTGAAGGGCTTTGAAGGCTTGGTCAGAAATTTCTTAGAGATCGTTTATGAATATGATCGCATGGATGATCTATTGCTGATCATTGATGAATACGAACGTCGTTACGATGAATATCAAGGTCTTGTTCTCGGAACGATCACAACGGCTGTTGCTTTGTCAGCAGAACAAAAAAGCAAAATCGAAAAGCAAATCGCCGATAAGCTTGGGTACAAGCAGGCACAATTGAAAGAAACGGTCGATCCAACGATTTTAGGCGGAGTCATCGTTGAAGCAAATCATCAAGTGATCGACGGTAGTATTAAGAGCCAACTGGATTATCTGCGACAAAAAATCGGCAGATAAACAAGAGATAAGAGGTGAATCGGATGGCCATCAAAGCAGAAGAAATTAGTGCCTTGATCAAAGAGCAAATTAAAAATTATCAGAACGAACTTTCTGTAGAAGAAATCGGTACTGTCACATATGTTGGGGACGGGATCGCCCGCGCCCACGGTTTAGAAAATGCCATGAGTGGAGAATTGCTTGAGTTTTCAAACGGTTCTTATGGGATGGCACAAAACTTAGAATCAAACGACGTCGGGATCATCATCCTAGGTGATTTTGAAACCATTCGTGAAGGAGACAAAGTAAAACGAACCGGTAAAATCATGGAAGTTCCTGTCGGCGATGCATTAATTGGCCGGGTAGTGAATCCATTAGGGCAACCGATCGATGGCTTAGGTCCGATCGAAACAGACAAATCACGCCCAGTTGAAGCAGCCGCACCAGGTGTAATGCAACGGAAATCCGTATCGGAACCAATGCAAACAGGGTTGAAAGCTATTGATGCTTTAGTGCCAATCGGACGTGGCCAACGGGAATTAGTCATCGGTGACCGGAAAACCGGGAAAACAACGATTGCGATCGATGCGATCATCAACCAAAAAGGGCAAGACATGATCTGTATCTATGTCGCTATTGGCCAAAAAGACTCAACGGTTCGTGCACAAGTAGAAACATTACGCCGTTACGGTGCACTTGATTACACGATCGTTGTTTCAGCAGGTGCTTCACAACCAGCACCATTGCTTTACATCGCGCCTTATGCCGGGGCAGCAATGGGGGAAGAATTCATGTATAACGGCAAACATGTTTTGATCGTCTTTGATGACTTATCAAAACAAGCAGTCGCTTACCGTGAACTTTCTCTACTTCTACGCCGTCCGCCAGGTCGTGAAGCATACCCAGGGGATGTCTTCTACTTGCACTCTCGTTTATTGGAACGTGCAGCGAAATTAAGTGATGAACTAGGTGGCGGATCAATGACGGCACTGCCGTTCGTTGAAACGCAAGCGGGGGATATCTCAGCCTATATCCCAACCAACGTGATTTCTATCACAGATGGACAAATTTTCTTAGAAAATGACCTGTTCTATTCAGGTGTGCGTCCTGCCGTAGCGGCTGGATTGTCCGTTTCACGGGTTGGTGGTTCTGCACAGATCAAAGCGATGAAGAAAGTTGCTGGAACCTTGCGTTTGGACTTGGCAAGTTACCGCGAACTAGAAGCCTTCACACAATTTGGGTCTGATCTAGATGCTGCGACACAAGCCAAATTAAACCGCGGTCGTCGCACCGTTGAAATCTTAAAGCAAAAACTACATGAACCATTGGCAGTCGAAAAACAAGTCGTGATTCTTTATGCGTTGACGCATGGATTCATTGATAGTGTACCTGTCAATAAACTATTGGACTTTGAAGCAGAATTATTTGAGTATATCGAAGCAAACGCAGCAACGATTTTTGAAACCATTCGGACAACGAAAGACTTGCCAGAAGAAAGCTTGTTAGATGACACCATTAAAGCATTCAAAGATATTTTCATGGCATCCAACAGTTCTCGGGTGACACCGCAAGATAAAATATCGACAATGCAAAACGCATAAAAGAGGTGAGAGAAAATGGCTGCTTCATTAAATGAAATCAAGCAACGAATTGCCTCAACAAAGAAAACCAGCCAAATCACAAAGGCCATGCAAATGGTTTCAGCTGCAAAATTAACAAAATCTGAAGCTCATTCGAAACAGTTTCAAGTGTATGCCAACAAAGTACGTGAAATCGTTACGCATTTGACTGCGCAGCAGCTTTCCGATCTTGCAGGTTCTGGTCCTAAAGATGGTGTGAACTATAACAGTATGTTGGTTAGTCGCCCGGTCAAACGCACAGGCTATATCGTCATCACTTCTGATGGCGGTCTAGTGGGCGGCTATAATAGTTCCATCTTAAAACAAATGATGGCCATGCTGGATGAAGACCATGCAAAAGAAGAAGAGTATGTCATGATTGCCATTGGTGCAACTGGCGCTGACTTTTTCAAAGCACGGGGCATCAATTTGGCGTACGAGTTAAGAAACCTTTCGGATCAACCAAGCTTTGATGAGGTACGTAAAATCGTAACATTGGCAACCACGATGTACCAAAACGAAGTCTTCGATGAATTATATGTGTGTTATAACCATCACATCAATTCATTGACTAGCCAATTTCGTGTGGAGAAAATGTTGCCGATATCCGATTTAGATCCTGAAGAAGCCGAAAGTTATGAACAAGAATACTTGTTTGAACCTTCCAGAGAAGCGATTTTGAATCAATTACTGCCTCAATACGCTGAAAGCTTGATTTATGGTGCGATTGTTGACGCAAAAACAGCCGAGCATGCTGCCGGAATGACAGCGATGAAAACAGCAACAGATAATGCCAAAAATATTATTGGGGACTTGACGATCTCATACAACCGAGCGCGCCAAGGAGCGATCACCCAAGAAATTACTGAAATTGTGGCGGGGGCATCCGCGTTAGAATAGTTTCAAGAACGAATGGAGGAATACGAATGAGTTCAGGCAAGATTGTTCAAGTCATTGGTCCCGTTGTTGACGTGGAATTCTCTCTAGACCAATCATTACCAGATATCAACAATGCGTTGATTGTTTACAAAAAAGATGAGCAGAAAACAAAAGTTGTGTTAGAAGCTGCCCTAGAACTTGGCGACGGCGTTATCCGTACGATTGCCATGGAATCAACAGATGGCTTACAACGAGGAATGGAAGTAATCGATACAGGCGCCTCCATCTCTGTTCCAGTTGGGACAGAAACATTAGGACGGGTATTTAATGTCCTAGGCGATACCATCGATTTAGAAGCACCATTTCCTGAAGAGGCAGCCCGCAGTGGGATTCACAAAAAAGCACCTGACTTTGATGAATTGTCAACAAGTACGGAGATCCTTGAAACTGGGATCAAAGTCATTGATTTGTTAGCTCCTTATTTAAAAGGGGGGAAAGTTGGACTTTTCGGTGGTGCCGGTGTTGGTAAAACCGTCTTGATCCAAGAATTGATCCACAACATCGCCCAAGAGCATGGTGGGATCTCTGTCTTCACAGGTGTTGGTGAACGGACACGTGAAGGAAATGACCTTTATAATGAAATGAAAGAATCTGGCGTTATCGAAAAAACAGCCATGGTGTTTGGACAAATGAATGAACCACCAGGTGCCCGGATGCGGGTAGCCTTGACTGGTTTGACATTAGCCGAGTACTTCCGTGATGTGGAAGGACAAGACGTGCTTTTGTTTATCGATAATATCTTCCGCTTCACTCAAGCAGGTTCTGAAGTATCTGCCTTACTAGGTCGGATGCCGTCGGCCGTTGGGTATCAGCCAACATTAGCAACTGAGATGGGGCAATTACAAGAACGGATCACATCGACGAAAAAAGGTTCCGTTACGTCTATTCAAGCCATCTATGTCCCTGCCGATGACTATACAGACCCAGCACCTGCGACTGCTTTTGCCCATTTGGATGCAACAACCAACTTGGAACGTAAATTGACCGAACAAGGGATCTATCCTGCCGTTGATCCACTGGCGTCTTCTTCTAGTGCGTTAGCACCTGAAATCGTTGGTGAAAAACATTATGAAGTAGCGACTGAAGTACAGCATGCGTTGCAACGTTATCGGGAATTACAAGACATCATCGCCATCTTAGGGATGGATGAACTGTCTGATGATGAAAAAACCTTAGTTGCCCGCGCACGCCGCATTCAATTCTTCTTGTCACAAAACTTCCACGTAGCGGAACAGTTTACGGGACAACCTGGTTCTTATGTGCCAGTTGAAGAAACCATCAAAGGATTTGCAGAGATTCTTGAAGGAAAATATGATGATCTTCCAGAAGAAGCCTTCCGCAGTGTTGGACGAATTGAAGATGTCATTGAAAAAGCGAAAAAAATTGGCTATTAATTAACCAGCCTTGAAGAAAGAGGGGAACCTCATGGATCAATTTTTAACAGTCAATGTGGTGACACCTGCTGGTTTGGTTTACGATCATCACGCGAAAATCGTGGTTGCACGTACGACAGATGGTGAGATCGGTATTTTGCCACACCATGCCCCAATCATCGTTCCATTGACGATTGATGAAGTCCGGGTCAAACGGATCGATTCAGATACCCATGTCGACTGGGTCGCTGTCAACGGCGGTATATTAGAAGTGCGAGACAATGTTGTCTCGATCGTAGCCGATAGTGCGGAACGTGATCGTGACATCGACGTTTCACGTGCAGAAAGAGCAAAACAGCGTGCAGAACGCCAAATCGAAGAAGCCAAACAAGTCGAGGATATCGATCAGCTTCGGCGCGCAACGGTTGCTTTGCACCGCGCCATCAATCGAATCAACGTGTCAAAACATTCCTAAAAAACAAGGGCATCTTGCCTTTGTTTTTTTGTTTCTCCAAGAAAACGTTTTAAAAACTTTTTAAAGTCTTTTCATGAAGGTTTCAAGAAAGATTATTTTTTATCTTGACATCTTTGTGGTATGATAGGAATGTTCAATTATGAAAAAAGGAGCAGAAAGTATGCAAGTGTATGGAATTGATGCAATCATTCGAATCGTGAGTCATTTAGCGTTCATCTATTTAGCATTTTGGGCATTGCAATCTGTGCGGATCGATGCTTTTTTTAAAGCCTTACGAACGACTCAGATACGAATGGTCATGGTGTTTCTTGCGATTGCATTAGGCTACACCGCCAGTACTTTTTTCCTTGAGTTGATTGCGCTATGTCGTAATTTATTTTTAACAGGTTTTTAAGAATTTCATTAATATATGCAAAAACACCGAATATTATGCTATAATTGGCAAGATTTGTGTGAGTCACTGCATTATTTGGAGGGAACATAAATGGAAGAGATGATCGTTCAAGGTGGTAATCGATTAACTGGAACAGTGAAGATCGAAGGGGCAAAAAATGCTGTTCTACCTATCTTAGCGGCAAGCTTATTAGCGGAAGAAGGAACAACGACATTAACAAATGTACCGATCCTTTCCGATGTATTAACAATGAAAGAAGTGATTCGGCATTTAAATGTCGCAATCGATTTTGAAGAAGAAAACAACACAATGACGATCGATGCGTCACAAGAATTAGCAATCGAAGCACCGTATGAATATGTGAGCCAAATGCGCGCTTCAATCGTAGTCATGGGGCCTTTGTTAGCCCGTAATGGACATGCCAAAGTGGCAATGCCTGGTGGCTGTGCAATCGGCAAACGACCAATTGATTTACATTTGAAGGGATTTCAAGCACTAGGCGCGCAAATCATCCAAAAAGATGGATACATAGAAGCGATCGCCGATGAGTTAAAAGGCAATAGCATTTACTTGGATTTCCCAAGTGTCGGCGCAACGCAAAATATCATGATGGCTGCCGTAAAAGCTAAAGGCATCACCATCATCGAAAACGTCGCTCGTGAGCCAGAAATCGTTGATTTAGCAAACATTTTGAATAAAATGGGTGCCAAGGTCTTTGGTGCAGGAACCGAAACGATGCGTATTGAAGGTGTCGAACACCTGCATGCAGTAGATCATTCGATCGTGCAAGACCGTATCGAAGCAGGAACCTTTATGGTTGCAGCAGCGATGACTCAAGGAGACGTTATTATTAAAGATGCGATCTCAGAGCACAATCGTCCATTGATTTCAAAATTGATCGAAATGGGCGCAGAAGTGACTGAAGTCGCTGAAGGGATTCGTGTCGTTGGACCTGAACAATTGAAGGCAACAGATGTAAAAACAATGCCTCATCCAGGTTTTCCTACGGACATGCAAGCGCAAATGTCTGCTATTCAATTATTAGCGCAAGGAACGAGTGTTGTGAATGAAACGGTATTTGAGAATCGTTTCCAACATTTAGAAGAAATGCGTCGCATGAATGCCCATGTGAAAATTGACGGCAACGTTGCAGTGATCGAAGGCGGTCATGAATTACAAGGCGCGCTGGTCTATGCGACAGATTTACGTGCCGCAGCAGCGTTGATTTTATTAGGTCTGCGTTCAACGGGACGGACGCGTGTCCGCAATCTAAAATATTTGGATCGCGGCTACTACAAATTCCACGAAAAATTGCAACAATTAGGGGCATCTGTTGAACGAGTTTCTGACGCAGTAGAAGAAGTCGTACCAGTTAACGCCTAATAGGAGTAGGAGAGAAAAAAAGTGAAGTTGAACCGTTATATTTTAACTAGCTTGATAAAAATTCTAATCGTCATTTTATTAGCTATTTTATTGTTCCTAGCAGGAACGATGATCGGCTATGGAGTGATCGGTGACGGCAGTCCATTTAAAGTATTCTCTCCAAGTCTTTGGAATCATATCTTTGAGTTTATGAAATAAACGATAACTAGGACTTACGCCACGTGCTGAGTCCTAGTTTTTTCTATCTATCTTTACTGAATCGTACGCTAAAAAGAAAGGCTGGCAAGGAATGAGTAAACTTTTGATCGGCTTTGTTCGTTTCTATCAACGTTTTATTTCCCCATTATTTCCTCCTAGCTGTCGTTATTATCCGACTTGCTCAGGATACATGATCCAAGCCATCCAAGTCCATGGAGCAGCCAAAGGAGGTTTGATGGGGGTAGCTCGTATCTTACGCTGCCATCCCTTTGTAAAAGGCGGAATAGATTACGTACCCCAGACGTTTACTTTAAAACGAAATACGCAAGACAAAGTCAAACCAACGTACCGTTATCGGAAAAGTTAAAAGGAATCAACAGAAATATAAAAAAGGAGCCAAAAAGCCATGATTCGTCCAATCACCCCTAATGAAGCGTATCCTTGGGCGTTGCTGCTGGATGCAGATCCTGAAAAAGCAGTCGTAGAAAGCTATCTATATAATAGCCAAACACTTGTTTATGAAGAAGCTGGAGAAATGATTGGTGTGTTAGTTTATCAAAATCAAGGCAAGAACTGGGAGATTATGAATGTGGCTGTTTCTCCAGAAAAGCAAGGAATGGGCATCGGTCGTCAATTGCTACAAGCTGCCGAAGAAGCGATCCTCAGTCAGCACCTCGGGGCAAAACGGCCGATCGTAGTGATCAAAACTGGTAGTCTGCCCTCTGCAGCCTTGACTTTGTACCAAAAGCAAGGCTATGTTGAAAAAGAGCGGGTGAAGAATTATTTCACCACCCACTATGTCGAACCGATTTTTGAGAATGGGCAGCAGCTGTTCGATCAAGTGATTTTGGAAAAACAACTCTAATGGATGAAGAGACAGTCTAAGTGAATGAGACTGTTTTTTCTTGTCCTCGGAAATCGCTTTCTTCAAGCGCCGACTTGCGGTAAAATAGACAGTATCAGAATAATAAAGGATTGAGGGAAAAAAATGGTGATTTTAGTCTTTGATATGGGTGGTTCAGCAGTAAAATATGGCGTCTGGGCACAAGATTCTTTGGTGAGTAAAGGGAAGTTCACTACTCCAAATACTTGGGAGGAAATGAAAGCACAGCTGCAGCAAGTGAGGGCAAGTGTAGATGAAGAGATTGAAGGCGTTGGAATCAGTGCGCCAGGTGCGGTCAATGCCCAAGAACGGCGGATCGACGGCATTAGTGCGATCCCTTATATCCATGGGTTTGATATTTACTCAGAACTCGAAGCAGCGTTTGGGGTACCCGTAACCATCGAAAATGATGCCAATTGCGCTGGGATGGCTGAATTTTATCAAGGAGCGGGCAAAGAGTATCAGCAAGCAGCCTTCGTTGTGATCGGAACAGGCGTTGGCGGTACCCTGTTTCAAAATGGTGAGCTAGTCCGTGGGGCACATTTATACGGTGGCGAATTTGGGTTGATGATCCTAGATCAAGGCAAAACATTTTCGCAACTAGGGACAGCGGTTCAGATGGCCTGGCGGTATTGTGATCGGATCGGAGTGGATCGAACGACGATTACCGGTGAAGAGGTCTTTCAACGTGCAGAAGATGGCGATGCCATTGCGATCGAGGAAGTCAATAAATTTTACAACTATTTAGCACAAGGACTGTTCAGTATTCAGTTTGCTTTTGATCCTGAAGTGATCATTATCGGCGGTGGTGTCAGTGCCAAAAAAGGCTTGTTAGAAGAAGTTGACCAGCGCTTGAAAAAAATGTTGGCGGATCAAGCATTAAATGATTTCGTCCCACTGATCAAGCTATGTGACTATCGCAATGATGCCAATTTAGTTGGGGCGGCGGCAAATTTTCAAGCATTGTATCCACGAAACAGCTGCTAACATGAGGATGTAATGTTTTCAAACGTCCGTTTGATGAAAAAAGGGCTCTTTGTCAATAAGGACTGATGAGTTGTGCAAAATCAAATCTGGGTCAGAATGAACCAGATTCTGGCTCAGATTTTTTGTTATCTTACATTGATTAATTGATTGATCAAAAAGATTCTAATTCTCATGTTCTCGAATGATTTAAATCCGTAGGATACTCGTTTCATTGTCTTTATGTGGGTATTCTTCGCTTCTATTTTTCCATTGGAATAAGGATAGATCATTGCGTTGGTGATGCCTTCTTCATAGGTCAGAAGGTTTTGAAGCTTTTCCCGAAAGCCGTCATCTAACGTTTCGGGAAGTTCTGCCAATAAGGAGAAAAATAAGTCAGGGTCTTTGTCTCGAAAGGCTTCAACTAATTCATGAAAAAAGCGATACGCCTCCTTTAGGGGCGGAGAAAACTCAAGCAATCGATCAATCATCATTGCTTCAGTAAGAAATGGGTATTTTGGTGCTCGGAAACTTTTCCATGTTTTGTATTCATAATGGTTGATGTTTGCACGATTTTTTAGCAAAAAGCGCCAGTTCTTTTTCAGTTTTTCTGCCTGGCTTTTCTGTCCGGCTTTACGAAGTTCATTCATTTCACGGATACGCAACTCATTGAACGCTTGATTCATGTGTTTGACAATATGAAACCGATCAATCACGACTTTCGCATTTGGCAGAACACGTTTGGTGAGCTGGAAGTAGGCGGCGTTCATGTCTGTCACCAAGAATTCTACTTCTTCTGGATTGGTACAACCTAAGAAATAGCTTGTTAATCGAGGTAATTTACGCGTAGGCAAAACATCTATTAATTTTCCTGTTTCGCCATCTGCACAAATAAAGCTCATTTTATCTTCTATGGAAGCATGCGAACGAAATTCATCAACCATCAATACTCTTGGGAGAATCTTCTTAGATTGCTTTGGTAAATAGCTTTTAAACTCTTTCAATGTACGAATAACGGTGGTCAAAGATACCTGACAGCTTTTCGCAATAAAAGATAAAGATACTTTTTCAGTCAGTAAAGAAGCAATTTTATATCTAACATGATTTGCGATTGAATGTCTGGGTTGGACAAAATAACTTTGAGCAGTCCAATGGGTGCGACAGTTTTTACAGGTATAGCGCTGCTTTTTTAGGCGCATAACCAAAGGCATATGATTGTATTGTTCAAAACGGACAATTGTTTCCTTCTTCCCATTTTTCACTATAATTGCTTTCCCGTTTCCATCTACCACAGTAGAACCACAACTTCTACAAGCACGAGGAGTAGGCGAGAGAACAGCATCGACGACCAACGTCTTTTTCTTCTGAAGGGTCTCGTAAGAGACCTCTGTAATCATCAAATCTTTCTCTATTATTCTCAGCATTTTTTTGATAGAATCATTCATATAGCATATCGTCCTCTCAGTTGTTTATTTTGTGGTGATTTAATCATACTAGAGAACGATATGTTTTTTAATACCTAAAATGAAAATGGGGCTGAAGAATCAATTCTGATTCATCAGTCCCATAAATTATAGAGCCGAAAAAAGTAGCGAATCAAAGCATACCAGCAGCAAGCAAAGGGGAAAAAACTTTGCTTGCTTTTCTTTTTATTCGAAAATTAGAAAAGCGATTCCATTGTTGCTGGATCAATGTTTTAAAAACACCATTTTTTATCGGCGAAAAAAATAAATTCTGAATAGGTGAAATATTCTGATAATTCGTTGACATTTCCTAGATTTTTCAGTATATTGGATAACATATTCAGGGGAAGTAAAGGAGAGGAAAATTATGAAAAAGAAATTTGCATTTTTGTTTGCGAGTTTGTTTTTATTGACAGCTTGTAGTGCAGGACCAACAGGTGGACCAACGGATAGCAGTGGTGCTGCTGAAGGTGGCAATAAACAAGAGGGAGATACCATTAAGATTGGTGCCAACTTAGAGTTGTCTGGAGCAGTTGCTGCTTATGGGACGGCTGAAAAAGAGGGGATCGACTTGGCAGTCGAAGAAATCAATGCTGCCGGCGGCGTTCTTGGAAAACAAATTGAAATCATTTCGAAAGATAACAAATCAGATAACAATGAAGCTGCGACAGTAGCAGCCAACTTAGCAACCAACGATAAAGTCGTTGCCATTATTGGACCAGCAACTTCAGGTGCCACAAAAGCGGCTTTACCGAATGTGACGAGAGCCCAAGTACCGATGGTCACTCCTTCAGGTACCGATGATGCGATTACTTACACCAGTGGAAAAGTCCAAGAATTTGCATTCCGTTCTTGTTTCCAAGATAGCTTCCAAGGAACAATCTTGGCAAAATATGCAGCAGAA
Source organism: Enterococcus sp. AZ079 (assembly GCF_050547255.1). Classification (NCBI taxonomy): domain Bacteria; kingdom Bacillati; phylum Bacillota; class Bacilli; order Lactobacillales; family Enterococcaceae; genus Enterococcus; species Enterococcus sp. AZ079. Next base: position 739,790 of record NZ_CP172955.1, read on the forward strand.
AATTTGGATGCTTCAAAAGCCGTAATCTTGGGTGATAACTCAAGTGACTACGCAATTGGTTTGACGGAAGCATTTAAAGAAAGCTACCCAGGCGAAATCGTCTTAGAGGATAACTTTACCGAAGGCGACAAAGATTTCCAAGCAGTTCTTACAAGAATCAAAGATGTCGACTTCGATGTCTTGTTCATTCCAGGCTACTACACAGAAGCTGGTTTGATCATCAAGCAAGCGCGAGAATTAGGAATTGATCAAGCAATCATTGGTGCGGATGGATTCGGTGATGAAAAAATGGTTCAAACAGCTGGTGCAGAAAATGTCAGCAATGTTTACTATACAGGTCACTTCTCTACCAAAGCACCAGCAAACGACAAAGTTGAGCCGTTTGTGGCAGCTTTCAATGAAAAATATGGCAAAGAACCTTCTGCTTTTAATGCATTAGCCTATGATGCTGTTTATATGATCAAACAAGCGATCGAAGATCAAAACTCAGCAGATTCATTGGCGATCGCAGCTGGTTTGTCTGAACTGAAAGACTTTGTCGGTGTGACCGGTGAAATCACGATGGATGAAAATCATAACCCTGAAAAATCAGCAGTTGTTTTAGGATTGACTGACGGGAAAGAAACCTCAGCAGACACTGTGGAACCTTAAAAAACCCGCAGTTGTTTGGCAGTGAAAACTGGGACAGACCTGATGTGTTTGTCTCAGTTTCTTTTCTCTAAAAGAATGACCATAATAAATGATATTGGAAGTGAGTATATGGAAATGATGATCCAACAATTGATCAACGGCTTGTTTCTAGGCAGTATCTATGCCTTGTTAGCGTTGGGTTATACGATGGTGTATGGCATCATCAAGTTGATCAACTTCGCCCACGGAGAAGTTTACATGATCGGTAGTTTTATCGGTTACTTTTTGATCAATCAATGGCAATTAGGGTTTTTCCCCGCGTTGTTCATTTCAATGATCGCCAGTGCAGCTCTTGGGGTAACGATCGAATTTTTAGCGTATCGTCCCTTACGCAATTCCACGCGAATTTCGGCACTGATCACGGCAATCGGGGTTTCTTATTTTTTGCAAAATGTCATGATCTTTTTCTTTTCAGCCAATGTGCGCCCCTTTCCGCAAGCGATTGAACGACAAACTTATTCCATCGGGTTTGTTCAAGTAAGTAATGTCCAGTTATTGATCTTGGCTGTTTCGGTTACCTTAATGATTCTCTTGCAATTGATCGTGAAAAAGACCCGTATGGGAAAAGCGATGCGGGCAGTAAGTGTTGATGCAGATGCAGCGCGTTTGATGGGGATCAATGTCAATCGAACGATTTCCTTTACCTTTGCCTTAGGCTCGGCTTTGGCTGCAGCTGGCGGGATGCTGATCGGTTTGTATTATAATTCCATTGATCCATCAATGGGCGTCGTTCCTGGTCTGAAATCTTTTGTTGCAGCGGTTCTCGGCGGGATCGGGATCATTCCTGGAGCAGCCTTAGGTGGCTTTGTGATCGGTTTGGTGGAAACAGCAGCGACAGCGCTTGGTTTTTCTGATTATAAGGATGCTTTAGTGTATGTCATTTTAATAATTATATTGTTGGTTCGTCCAGCTGGGATCCTCGGCAAAAATATCAAAGAGAAAGTGTAGGTGGCAGAAATGAAAAAGAATTTACGTTACAACTTAATCTGGCTCGCTCTGGCAGCTATTCTTTATTTTGGATTATTTGCAGCCTACAATGGCGGAATGATCAATTTGTTCTCTGATGCCATCATCGTCAATATCGGAATCAATATCATCTTGGCAGTCAGTTTGAATCTGATCATCGGCTTTTCAGGGCAATTCTCCTTAGGACATGCTGGATTTATGGCAATCGGTGCTTATGCTGGCGCGATCCTGTCGGCAAGCAATCCAACCTTTGGTGGCTTTTTAACTGGTTTACTGGTGGGGATGCTGGTTTCTGGTGCAGTCGCATTAGTGGTTGGGATTCCGACCCTCCGTTTAAAAGGCGACTATCTAGCGATCGCTACCCTAGGTGTGGCAGAGATCATTCGGATCTTGTTGGTGAACCTACGAGGCTTGACCAATGGTCCTGCAGGAATTTTCGGATTGCCCCAATTCAGTAATTGGCAGATCGTCTTTCTCTTTGCCGTTTTATCGATTCTTGTCGTGTCAAACTTTATCCATAGCGGATCAGGTCGGGCGACTTTAGCGATTCGGGAAGATGAGATCGCTGCAGAATCAATGGGGGTCAACACAACGAAATACAAGGTAATTGCGTTTGTAATGGGGGCAGTGATGGCAAGCATTGCTGGTACCCTTTATGCCAGCTATCAGCAGTCGGTTTTCCCACGAGATTACGGTTTTATGAAATCGATCGATGTATTGATCATCGTCGTTTTTGGAGGGCTTGGGAGTACCACAGGAGCAGTTGTCTCGGCAGTAGTGCTAGGAATCTTAAATATGTACTTGCAAGGCTTCTCTGATTTGCGCATGATCATTTATGCATTGGCTTTGATCATCATCATGATCTTTAAACCAAGCGGACTTTTAGGGACATGGGAATTCTCCGTAAAAGGACTGCTGGATAAATTTAGAAAAAAGGGGGATGACAACGATGCCTCTATTAGAAGTTAAAAGCTTAACGAAAAACTTTGGCGGTTTAGCTGCTGTTTCTCATGTAGACCTCCATTTAGATACCAATGAGCTGGTCGGATTGATTGGACCAAACGGTGCTGGCAAGACAACGCTCTTTAATCTCCTGACAGGTGTGTATGAACCTAGTGAAGGGGAAGTGCTTTTTGAGACCCAAGGTAAGCCAAAACGTTTAAATGGCGTGAAGCCCTATAAAATTGCGGATTTAGGTCTTTCAAGAACCTTCCAAAACATTCGCTTGTTTAAAAATTTGACTGTGATGGACAACGTCTTGATCGCTATGAACAGTAAGCATAAAGAAGGACTGCTGACTAGCATCCTGCGTTTGCCAAAGTACTACAAAAACGAAGCGTCCATGAAGAAAAAAGCCTTAGAGCTATTACGGATCTTTGATATGGATGGCAAAAGTCAAACGTTAGCGAAAAATTTGCCTTATGGCGAGCAGCGTCGGTTAGAGATCGTACGCGCATTGGCTACAGAACCAAAAATTCTGTTTCTTGACGAGCCGGCTGCGGGGATGAATCCTCAAGAAACAACAGAACTGACAAAGTTGATCTATAAGATCCAAAAAGATTTTCAATTGACGATCCTCTTGATTGAGCATGATATGAGTTTGGTCATGGAAGTGTGCGAACGGATCTATGTGCTGGAATACGGCCAAGTCATCGCCCACGGTGAACCAGAAGAGATCAAAAACAATCCGCGGGTGATCGAAGCTTATCTAGGAGGGGAAATCTGATGCTGGAAATTCAAAATTTAAGTGTACACTACGGCATGATCCAAGCGGTCCATGATGTTTCCTTCCACGTCAATCAAGGGGAGATCGTTTCACTGATTGGTGCCAATGGTGCAGGGAAAACCACGATTTTACGGACGATTTCTGGATTGATCCGCCCCTCAAATGGCTCAGTCACTTTTGAAGGAAAACGAATTGAGAAAGAAGCACCGCAAAAAATCGTCGCAAACGGCTTGTCGCAAGTGCCAGAAGGGCGGCACGTCTTTTCAGGATTGACGGTTCAAGAAAACTTAGAGATGGGCGCCTTCTTGCGTAAAGACAGTGGTGTCAAAGAAGACTATGAACAAGTTTACCGCAAGTTTCCTGTATTGAAAGAACGTCTCTCGCAAGATGCGTCGACATTATCTGGCGGTGAGCAGCAGATGTTGGCAATGGGGCGGGCATTGATGTCAAAACCGCGCTTGCTTTTGCTGGATGAGCCCTCGATGGGCTTGGCACCGATTTTTATCAAAGAAATTTTTTCAATCATTCAAGAAATCAAGCAGCAAGGAACGACTGTGCTGCTGATTGAACAAAATGCAAAAATGGCTTTATCGATTGCCGATCGCGGCTATGTATTAGAAACGGGGAAAATCGTTTTAGAAGGTACTGGAGAAGAATTACTAGCAAGTGATGAAGTAAGAAAAGCGTATCTAGGAGGCTAAACAATGAGTGTAAGTGATTTTATGACGAAGACGGTCGTCACCGTCGATTCGCAGACACCGATCTTTGATGCAGTAGATTTAATGAAGCAGCACGATATCCACCGTCTGCCCGTCGTTGACGATGGTAAATTAGTAGGGTTGATCACAGAAGGAACGATCGCTGAAGCAACTCCCTCAAAAGCGACAAGCTTAAGTGTTTATGAAATGAACTATCTCTTAAATAAAACGACTGTCGCTGATATCATGTTGAAAAAAGTGACCACGATTGAACCAGATGCACTATTAGAGGACGCCATTTCCGTCATGCGTAGTGAAAACGTGGGGGTTTTACCAGTCATGGATGATGATACCCTAGTGGGAATCATTACCAACAATGATATTTTCTATGCCTTTTTGAAAATCACTGGCTACCATGATGGTGGAACCCGAGTGTCCATCGAGATCACGGATGACCATGTAGGCGTGTTAGCAGACGTGACCAAGCTGCTTGCCGATCATCAGATGAGTATTTTGACCATCGTAGTCAATCGGATGGCGCTAAAAACGATTGTTGAGATCCAAGTAGAGTCGCGCCAAGTCGCAGCGATTGAGAAAATCTTAAGCGATGCGGGGTATACCGTAACCAGTGCTGTCTTGACGAACCAGAAATGAGACAAAGCAGCAAAAGTAGTCGATCACAACGATTGACTACTTTTTTTCGTTCCAGATGAGATTTTCTTTTTCTTTTGCTGGTTTTCTGTTAAAATAGGAAGGTGCTGTAAAGAAAGAGGTGCAATCATGTCTAAGAAAAATAAAGATATCGAAGTCCGTATTGAAGAAACAACGAAAGCCATTCATGGCAAAGACTATACCGTCAATGAATTATTTATTGGTAAAAAACGTATCGGTGAGATTTTAACGACTGGACCGAAAGAATTTCAAAGCTTTTTAGGGGATGAAGATCTAGGTTCAAGCAGAAGTTTAGAAGCTGCGATCGAGATGATTATTCGCCAATGGAATTTACATGAATAATTTCTAGAAAAATTTACTTTTTGCTCTTGCAATTTGTTATCTTTTTCGGTATTATAACTATTGTCAGGTTTGAGAAAAACCTTTTGGAGGAGTAGCGAAGTGGCTAAACGCGACGGACTGTAAATCCGTTCCTTAGGGTTCAGTGGTTCGAATCCACTCTCCTCCACCATTATTGGGGTATAGCCAAGCGGTAAGGCAACGGACTTTGACTCCGTCATGCGTTGGTTCGAATCCAGCTACCCCAGTCAGATGAATACGCAGAAAAAACAGCAAGTAGTCTTGCTGTTTTTTTTCGTTATTTAACCATTATTTTTTTTGGTTTGAGGAAGGGCTATAAGTTGAAGATTTTTTTTATTTGCGATACGCTAGTAGTAAAGCATTCGGGAGATGAAAACACATGAAATTTAAACTGAATCTAAAAGAAAAAGTAACGGAAGTTGCCGAGCATGTCTATGACGTTGTCAAAAAGGAAGACTATGCGATTCGTGTGGCTCCAAAAGGAATCAAAGTAACAAAACAGCGTAAGACAAAAGACACGATCAAATGGCGCGCAAAAAATCATTGATTGAAGGGCAATTAGCATGAGAGAAACTGCATATAGGCAGTTTCTTTTTTTATTCCTCAATTTCAATCCCCAAGACAGTTAGGTGACCGTTTGCCACTAGTTTGATGACGAGTTTTGCTAAATGGTCGGCGTGCATCGTTGTTTCTGCCGTTAGCCACCAATGCAGCGTGCCAACAAATATTGAGGTCATATAATCAATAATGAAGTCTAAGGGCACTTCAAGATCGCCTTCTGTAATCTTCAAGGTTGAAAAGATCTCTTGATACCGTTCCGTTAAAATCAGCCCTAGTTTTTTACGAATGATCTCAATGGCAGAGGCATCCATGATCGTCAAATAAAAAGAGCGATTCTTTTGAATGTGTATAAAAAGTTCGGTCATGGCCGCTTCGATTTTACGGATCTTGATTCGATTGCCTTGAACGAAATCTTCAAAGTCAAGGATCGAGGTAAAAGATTCGACGGCCAAGTCAAATATTTTTTCATACAAGTCTTGCTTGTCTTTGTAATGGGCATAGAAGGTCGCGCGGTTGATCATGGCTTCGTCTGCGATATTTTGGACAGTCACTTGCTCGAAGCCTTTTTCTTCAACTAAGCGAATAAAGGCTTCAATAATGTACTTATTGGTTCGTTTAACACGTAAATCCAATTTTTTCATATTGTGAATTTCCTTTCAAAATAAACGACAAAAAACGTCTAATTGTTGTTTATCCCACACCTTCGTTGGAATTGTTTGTTGAATTATCAATTAAAAGAATTAAAATGAACATAAGTATTATAACAAACGGCTTGTTAGATAATCAACAAAGTGTTGTTTAGATGGAGGCAACAAATGAAAAAATATAAGGCGGGCATCGATGTCGGTTCAACAACGGTCAAGATGGTTCTGTTAGATGAACGCAATCAAACGTGTTTTTCAAGGTATGAACGACACTATGCAGACATCCAAAAGGCAGCGGAAAAAATTATTAAAGAAGCGCAAGCAGTAATCCAAGATCAGCCAGTTGCGCTGGCGATTACCGGATCAGGCGGAATGGGGCTGGCGGAAGTTTTGCGGATCCCTTTTGTCCAAGAGGTCATCGCTTGTACCAAAACAGTCGAGACAGTGATCCCAGAAACGGATGTGGCGATCGAATTAGGTGGTGAAGATGCGAAGATCACCTTTTTTGAAGGTGCGTTGGAGCAGCGGATGAATGGCAGTTGTGCCGGTGGGACCGGTGCGTTTATTGATCAGATGGCGGTTTTATTGAAAACGGATGCCAATGGGGTCAATGAGCTAGCCAAGGGATACCAAACCCTTTATCCGATTGCCTCACGCTGCGGGGTCTTTGCCAAAACTGATGTGCAGCCGCTGATCAATGAAGGAGCGGCAAAAGCGGACATTGCTGCGAGTATTTTTCAAGCGGTGGTCAATCAAACGATTGCTGGCTTAGCAGCTGGTCGTAAAATCAAAGGCAAGGTAGCCTTCTTAGGCGGTCCACTGACGTTTATGTCGGAATTGCGTCAACGATTTATCGATACGTTGAACCTGCAAGAAGCAGATATCATTTTTCCCGAGAATCCAGAACTATTTGTGGCGATGGGGGCTGCACTGTATGCAGAAGAAGCGCAGCAGCTTTCTGTACTATGCGACCGCTTAGCCAATGAAGAAGACGGCACACTTGCGCCAACAGATACGCTAGATCCTTTATTCAAAGACGAAGCAGAACTGGCTGTTTTTCGTGCCCGCCATGCCCAAGCGGTTGCTACAGAAAAACCTTTGTCGGAGCATAAAGGTGCTGCTTATTTGGGTATCGATGCTGGATCAACGACAACGAAAGTTGTCTTGATCAATGATGCAGGGGATTTGTTGTTTTCTTTTTATGGCAACAATGAAGGCGAGCCGTTAGCGACAACGATGGCGGTTTTACAAGAGCTTTATCGTCAGATGCCTTCTGACGTTTACATCGCAAAGTCAACGATCACAGGGTACGGTGAGCATCTGATCAAACATGCACTGAAGGTCGATATCGGTGAAGTCGAAACAATGGCCCATTACAAAGCTGCTGAACATTTCCAGCCAGGGGTTGATTTTATCCTGGACATTGGTGGGCAAGACATGAAGGCGATGACAGTCAAAGACGGTGCACTTTCTTCGATTCAGCTAAATGAAGCCTGTTCGTCAGGATGCGGCTCGTTCATTGAGACCTTTGCCAAATCTATGAATCAGGATGTTAAAGAATTTGCGCTGGCAGCGACAAAAGCCCAAGCGCCGGTTGACCTGGGTTCGCGTTGTACCGTCTTTATGAACTCAAAAGTCAAACAGGTCCAAAAAGAAGGAGCCTCTGTTGGCGACATTTCGGCTGGCTTGTCTTACTCGGTCATAAAGAATGCTATCTATAAAGTGATCAAGGTTCGGCGCCCCGAAGATCTTGGCGAGAAAATCGTCTGCCAAGGAGGGACTTTCTATAATGAAGCGGTTCTGCGCGCCTTTGAATTGATCAGCGGCCGTGAAGTCGTACGACCATCGATCGCTGGCTTGATGGGCGCTTATGGGGCGGCGTTGATCGCGTTAGAAGAAGCGGCGATCGACGATGTCAGTACGTTGTTGTCTCCTGCAGAAATGGCCGATTTTCAAGCAGAAAAAGAATTTACAAATTGCGGTCTTTGCGAAAACAATTGTTTATTAACCGTGACCCTCTTTTCGGATGGTCGAAAATTCATTACGGGGAATCGCTGCGAACGTGGTGCGCGGATCAAAATCAAAAAAGAAGACCGCAAAGTCAATCTCGTGGATGAAAAATACCGCCGCTTGTTCAAGTACCGTTCTTTGCGTAAAAAAGATGCCCTCCATGGGGAAATCGGCTTACCAAGAGTGTTGAATCTTTATGAAAATTATCCGCTATGGCATACCTTTTTCACCCAGTTAGGATTTCGAGTAACCTTGTCGCCGCGTTCTAATAAAGAACTATATGAGCAAGGGATCGAAACGATTCCTAGCGATACCGTTTGTTACCCAGCCAAACTAGCCCATGGACACATCCAAGCACTGATCGATCAAAACATACCGTTGATCTTTTATCCAGGAGTCATTTTTGAGCGAGTAGAGAACACTGCCGCTGAAAATCATTTTAACTGTCCAATCGTACAAAGCTATCCAGAAGTGATTCGTAACAACGTCGATGCGATTCGTGAAGGGGCGGTTGACTACCGCTGTCCATTTTTAAATCTGGCAGATGAAGCCTCAATGGTCAAAACCTTAATGGAGACGTTTCAAGATTTTGGTTTTTCTGAAGACGAAATTGCCCAAGCGCTGCGCAGCGGCTTCGAGGAACTAGATCAGTTCAAAGCAGATATTGCGCAACGGGGAGAAGAAACGCTGCGAATGCTGATGACGACCAACCAAAAAGGGATCGTTTTATCTGGAAGACCGTATCATTTGGACCCTGAAATCAACCATGGGATAGCGGAAGTCATTACCCAAGAAGGCTTTCATGTACTGACCGAGGACAGTATTGCTCATTTAGCAAATGTCGGCGATCTGCGGGTCGTGGATCAATGGGTCTATCATTCACGGTTGTATGCGGCTGCACGAGTGGTGGCGAAAAACAAGCAGTTGGAATTGGTTCAATTAAACTCCTTCGGCTGCGGGATCGATGCAGTGACCACCGATCAAGTCGAAGAGATCATGGCGCAATATGGCAAGCTGTATACGGTGTTGAAAATCGATGAGGGTGCAAACCTTGGGGCGATTCGGATTCGGTTGCGTTCCTTGAAAGCAGCAGTCAACGAACGGGATAAACAGCACTTTGTTCCTAAAAAGCAATACGAGGAACCAGCAAAGATTATTTTTACCAAAGAAATGCGAAAGCAGCACACGCTCTTATTGCCGATGTTGAGTCCCATCCACCAAAGCGGATTAGTAGATGTCGCTTTGCAGGCTTCCGGGTATCAAGTGGTCTGTCTGTCCAGTGAAGATCGAGAAGCAGTCAATGTCGGTTTGCGCTTTGTCAATAACGATGCCTGCTACCCGGCCATCATTTCCATTGGACAGCTGGTAGAAGCGTTACAAAGCGGGGAATATGACGTCGAAAACACCAGCGTATTGATGACCCAGACGGGCGGTGGGTGTCGCGCAACGAACTATATTCCCTTGTTACGTAAAGCATTGAACGATGCAGGATTTCCGCAAGTACCGGTGGTATCTATTTCGATGGGCAATACTGGTGTTGAATCAAATCCTGGCTTTCGCTTTACCTTGCCGATGATGAAACGCTTGGCGGTGGCATTTTTATACGGAGATCTCTTTGAACGGGTCGTTTATCGCACCCGTCCATATGAGCAAGAAGCAGGGGCTGTCGATCGGCTCCACCAAGAATGGCTGGAAAAAATTGCCAAAAATGTCCGCAATGGCTCCTTCAGCCTCTTTAATCGCAATATGAAGAAAATCATTCAAGACTTTGATCAAGTGCCGTTAAATGCTATCAAGAAGCCACGTGTCGGTGTCGTGGGAGAGATTTTAGTGAAGTATTCACCGACTGCCAATAATGATGTCGTTCGCCTGTTAGAAGCAGAAGGAGCGGAAGCGGTCGTACCAGATATTGTCGGCTTCATGAATTATTCCCTCTACAATCAGATTTGGCGCTACGAGCATTTGGGGATGGCGAAGAAAAGCAAAATGATCGCTGATTTTGCGATCATGGCGATTGAACGGCTCCAAAAACCAATGGATAAAGCGTTGCGGGCGTCAACGCGCTTTGAGGGCATTCATTCGATCCATCAGCTTGCCGAGCAAGCGAGCGAGATTGTTTCCATCGGCAATCATACGGGAGAAGGCTGGTTCTTGACCGGTGAGATGATTGATCTGTTGGAAAATGATGTCAACAATATCATTTGTCTGCAACCATTTGGCTGCCTGCCTAACCATGTAGTAGGAAAAGGTGTTATGAAAGAATTACGTCATCAATACCCGCAGGCGAACATTGCAGCGATTGATTACGATCCAGGTGTCTCGATCGTCAATCAATTGAATCGTATCCGCTTGCTGATGGCAACTGCCAATAAAGCGCTGGCTGAATAAATTCTCAAGCCAGCGACCGAACCAATTTAAAAGCAAAGAGACTGCTCTTGTTTGGACAATTTGTGATAACTTCTTTTTCTGCCTATAAAATGGGGAAAGAGTTCGCACAAATTGAGAAAAACTGAGCAGTTTTTGCTTTTTTTATTAGCTATTTAGGTATATACCAGTTATAATAGGAGGGGAACGGAGGAATGTGTAGTGGTGGAAAAATTACCTGTTTATATCCAGATTCATGATCAAATCAAAGCCAATATCGAAAACAATACATACAAAATCGGGGATCGTCTGCCTTCAGAACGGGAGTTGTCAAAACAATTCGGCGTGAGTCGCATGACGTTGCGGCAAGCGATCCAAACCTTAGCGGATGAGGGGATTCTTGAGCGCAAAATCGGTTCTGGCACTTATGTGGCTCGCCAAAAAGTACAGGAGAAAATGACGGGCACGACGAGTTTTACCGAAATTATGAATTCTCTTGGTCGTAAGCCTTCCAGCAAAGCGGTCGCTTATTTCTTGACGGCACCTAGCTCCAGTGAGATGGAAAAGCTGCAATTAGAAGGACACGAAACGATTTTACGGATGGAGCGGATTCGGTATGCGGATGATGTGCCGATCTGTTTTGAAGTAGCGAGTATCCCTGAAAAGTTTATTCATGACTTTAGCAAGGAGGAGATCATCTCTTCCCTCTATAAAGTGTTGGAAGAAAAAGGACAGCGGAAAATCGGCGGCGCTTCGCAAACGATCTCAGCTATGGTCGCTTCCGAGCAAATTGCTGATTATTTACAAATCAAACGCGGCGATGCGATTTTACGTATGCGGCAAATCACTTCATTTGAAGATGGGCAACCATTTGAATATGTGCGCACCCAATATGTCGGCAATCGTTTCGAATTTTATATGGAAAAATAAGCTGCCTGAGACGGCTGGAAACAAAAAAGACGCGAAAAAGCCGAAAGGACACTGCGAGCATACGTGCTGTTGCTCCGCATCGGTCAATTCGGTTTTTCAACGATTGGGCGTTCCTGCATTCGCTGCAGCAAGCGGCATAAGGGTCCCCGCTTTGAGGAAAAAAGCAAACCTGACCGGTGCTTGCCCTGCATAGTTACTCGGTTGGCTCCTCGATGAGGCGCTCTACATATTCGGTCTTGCCTTTGTTTAGCTGCACTTGCCCTTGCAGCAAATCAATCAAAGCGGCTTCTTGGTCGGCAAGCGTTGCTTCGGGAATCATTAAGGTAACAACGATTTTCTCGGTATAAGCAATGTCTTTTACGTAGATGTTCTGCAGTTCTAAATAGTTTTGCAGCTTACCTAAAAGGGGATAATCAATGGTCAATGCAAGCTCTTGATGCAAAACGCCTTCGACAATTCCCACCGCCTTGATGCCAGCGGAAGCTGAACTGGAATAAGCGCGGATCAATCCGCCAGCGCCAAGTTTCGTTCCACCGAAGTAGCGGGTAACGACAGCGACCATATTGATCAAGTCATTTTTCTTCAATACTTCTAAAATCGGTACTCCAGCGGTGCCGCTAGGTTCACCATCATCACTGCTGCGTTGGATCTCATGGTTTTCACCCAATACATAGGCGCTGCAATGATGATTCGCCTTCCAATGTTCTTTTTTGAGGGCTTGTATAAACGCTTTGGCTTCATCTTCTGATTGGATTCGTTTTAACGAACAGATGAAACGCGATTTTTTGATTTCTATTTCCGTTTCTCCATCTTGTCGGATCGTTCGATAAGTCACGCGTACGATCGCCTCCTTTATGTTTCTAGTATAGGCAATCGGAAGGAAAGTTACAAATAGAAGAAAGAAAAAGGCACCAACACAGACCTGAAAAAGAGGAGGCAGTTGCTTTGGGTAGACGCAAAAAGTACGATACGATCACGCACTATTTAAAAAACAACGGCGGTTCACAAATTACGTTAACCTTTACACAGTTTGATGAATTTCTTTTCCCAGCATCTGGCTTGCCCAAAAGTGCCCGCAAGAGTACGGATTGGTGGGCAAATGATTACCGACATCCTGAAAACGGGGCCTATGCGTGGCTGAATGCCGGCTATGAGGTAGTCCTCGTCAATTTAAAAAAAGAGTATGTCGTTTTTAACCGTTTAGTAAAATCAAACTGGCTGCTGGATAGAAAGCGTTGACAAATTTCAAACTTGTTCTATACTAGAGATAGGAAATGTTATCTTATTCTTAAAATTCAAGGAGTGTTCGATATGGCGAAAAAAACAATTATGTTAGTTTGTTCTGCAGGAATGAGTACAAGCTTATTAGTAACAAAAATGCAAAAAGCAGCTGAAGCAAAAGGATTAGAAGCAGATATTTTTGCAGTTTCCGCTTCAGAAGCAGATCAACATTTAGAAAGCAAAGACGTAAATGTTTTATTATTAGGACCACAAGTTCGTTTCATGAAAGGCGATTTTGAGAAACGTCTAGCGCCAAAAGGAATTCCTTTAGAAGTAATCAACATGGCAGATTACGGCATGATGAACGGCGAAAAAGTCTTAGATCAAGCTTTGACATTGATCGGCGAATAAGCAAGACCTGCTGTTGAAGCAAACAAGAAACCTGTAATCGGTTCAAGTACTTTTCAAAAAGTAGTTGAACCGATTTTTTTGCGTACTTAAAACTGAGGTGTATGTTATGACCAATCAAAAAGGAAGACAATTTTTTGTTTTAGATGAAACAATGAATGTAGGAAAACCCTTTGATTCTCGACCGGCAATGCTCGAGCAGGGGCAGAGAATCGTTTGTCAGCGATGCGGTTCTTCCCACCGCAAGCCGTCGGTGCAATTACCGATAGGCAGCTATTACTGTCCAACCTGTATTCGCTATGGTCGGATCACATCAAATAGGCGACTGGTGATTCAACCTACGGATAGTCCAGCCATTGATCACCACATCGTCTGGCCAGGAGCATTGACGCAGTTCCAGCAAAAAATTTCCCAGCAATTGGTGTCTAATTGTCGACAAAAGCGATCCTCGCTTGTTTGGTCGGTCACGGGTTCAGGGAAGACCGAAATGATCTTTGAAACGATCCGCTACGTTCGGCAAGAAGGTGGTCGAGTGGCGATCGTCTCACCTCGGATCGATGTTTGTCGTGAATTGTTTCCGCGGATTCAGCAAGCATTTCCACAAGAGGAAAGCTTGCTCCTTTATGGAAAATCAGAAGAGCCTTATCGCTACACAAACATCCTTATTGCCACCACCCATCAGCTACTGCATTTTTATCGGAGCTTTCAACTGATCGTGGTGGATGAGGTAGATGCATTTCCCTACGAGGGCGATGCGCAGCTGCGTTACGGATTATACAATGCCTTAGCCAAAAACGGGTGTCTGATCTATTTAAGTGCGACGCCTTCAGAACGACTGCTGCAAGAAATTCGTGGAAAATTCGCTGTCTTGAGAATGCCGCTGCGGTTTCATCAGCGTCCATTGATCGTTCCAAAACCTGTTCATTATAGTCACTGGGCGCAGGCTTATCGCAGAAAACGTTGGCTGCGACCATTGCTGCAGCAGTTGCAGCGGCTGCTTCAAAAAAACTTTGTCTTGGTGTTTTGTCCAAGCATTGCGCTGATGAAGGAAGTAGAAGCGGCTGTCCGCCGACAAGGCACGTCATGGTCTTTGACTAGCGTTTCGTCGCAAGATCAAAAACGGAGCGAAAAAGTAGCGTCTGCTCGTCGACAGATTTACAAGGTGTTGTTTACAACGATGATTTTAGAGCGTGGGGTGACGTTTGAAAACGTCTCAGTCATCGTATTGGGTGCTAATCATCCAGTCTTTACAAAATCGGCGCTCGTGCAAATTGCTGGTCGTGTCGATCGTAAAGGGGCCTATACGGAAGGGGAGGTCATTTTTTTCTACGACCAAATGACGGAAGCGATCCGAAAAGCACTCAACGAAATCAAGGAAATGAACCAATTGGCAAAAAGCTGGCTGACCGATGGTGTGTAGTTGGTGTAAAAGGACTTTTCCTAGAGAACGAACGATCATTGAGGTGTTGGCTCCTTGGCGTATCCCAGAAAATGAATTGTGCCCGCAATGTGCCCAACAGTTTTCAGTGATCGATTGGCGAACCTGCTGCCCTTCGTGTGGAAAAAAAGAAACTGAGTTTTGCAGCGATTGTCTCTATTGGGAAGAAACGTGTCCCATGATACAATTGCAGCACCGAGCGCTATTTGCTTACGATCAAGGAATGAAGGATTGGCTTCACGAATACAAACTGATGGGAAACTATCAGTTGCGGGGGACGTTTGCGCCTGTGATCAAACAGAAACTCAACAGGTTTGACTATGAGTGTTTGATTCCCATCCCACTATCGGCAGAGCGTTACCAACAGCGAGGGTTTAATCAAGTCACCGCTGTGCTGGAAGCCGCCGGAGTCAGATTTCAAGAGTTACTGGAGAAAGTTGTTGATACCGCACCACAGGCACAACGTTCTCGCAGGCAACGATTAGTAGAGGCGCAACCCTTTGCAGTGAAGCCAGATGTAGCGTGTGAAATCAAAGGGAAAAAATTATTGTTGATCGATGATGTGTATACTACCGGTAGAACGTTATATCATGCAGCTGAAGCACTGCAGTCCTTTGGCCCCCAGTCGATTCGTTCTTTTTCTATTGCTCGTTGAAACGTTATTTTGAAAACGCTTAAAGAAAATTGTTCGATTTACTAGGCAAATGACCAAGAGTTCGATATAATAGAGTTAAGAAGAAGAAAAGAGTGGTCCTTTTCCTTCTTTACTGGTAGACGAAAGGGGTAATTTTTATGTTTAGATATAATGTGCGTGGCGAAAATATCGAGGTAACAGAAGCGATCCGTGATTACGTCGAGAAAAAAGTAGGTAAATTAGAACGTTATTTTAATGATGTGCCAGAAGCAACAGCACACGTTAATTTGAAAGTTTATACAGAAAAAACTGCAAAAGTAGAAGTAACGATTCCTTTACCATTCCTAGTTCTACGTGCGGAAGAAACTTCACCTGATCTATATGCTAGTATCGATTTGGTTGTTGACAAATTGGAACGCCAAATCCGCAAATTCAAAACAAAAATCAATCGCAAATCTCGTGAGACAGCGTTGGTTCCGCCAACAGATGGTGATTTGTTCACAACTGAAGCAAACGATGAAGAAACCAATGGTTCTGATTTAGACATCGTACGTACAAAACGTTTGTCTTTAAAACCAATGGATAGTGAAGAAGCTGTTTTACAAATGAACATGCTTGGACACAACTTCTTTATCTTTGAAGATGCGGAAACGAATGGAACGAGCATTGTGTATCGTCGGAAAGATGGTAAATACGGGTTGATCGAAACGGATTAACACGTGTGGGATCCTTTTGGCGACACCCCAAAAAAAAGTCTTTTTTGACAGAGTAGCTGAGAAGCTGCTCTGTTTTTTTATCTTTTGGAATGAAGCAAGAAATCTTTCTATATAAAAGTTGGCTTTGTTTCTCTTTTGTTTTATTGTGTTATACTATAGATGAAATCATACAGGGAGAGTGAATCATGACTACGTTAGCAGATGTCGCCAAAAAAGCAAATGTTTCCGCAATGACCGTTTCTCGAGTGATCAACCATCCAGATAAAGTGACCGAAGAGCTAAAGCAGCTCGTTCATCAAGCAATGCTAGAACTGGATTATCAACCGAATATTGCTGCCAAATCATTAGTTTCCAAGCGTTCTCATATCATCAAAGTGTATATCTTAGAGGAGATGGACACGACGGAGCCATACTATATGAATTTATTAGTGGGGATCGCTCGTTCCATCGGCAAAGCGCATTATTCGTTGCAGCTGGTTACGACGGATGGGGTGGATCGTGGCCCAGCAGATGGTTGTATCATTACGGGATTTCGCCAAAAGGATATGGACTGGATAAAAAATTTAAAGAAACCCGTCGTTCTATTTGGTGAAAATGAAGCTGGATTCAGCTTTGTTGATAGTGACAACTACCAAGGGATCGTTTCTGCTTGTAAACACGCCCTCGATACTGGCTATCAACACTTGGTCTATATTGGTTTAGAGTTGGAAGAAGCATTTACGAAAAGCCGAGAAAAAGGGTACATAGATACAGTCACAAAAACAGGACAAGCACCAAAAATCCATCGTTTTGAGAACCGTTCTTCCGCAGCCCGCACCTTTATCACAGCACAGAAGGAGCAATTTGCGGAAAATACTTGTTTTATTTGTGCGACGGATCGTTTGGCACTAGGCATCAATCAAGGCTTGCAGTCGATTGGCGCGCAGATACCAAAGGATTTTGGGATTGTCGGCTACGATGGGGTATTCCTGGATCAGGTCAGCTCGCCCAAGTTGACGACTATGAAGCAAGCCATCGTTGAGATGGGCGAAGCTTGTGGTGAATTACTGATTCAAAAAATTGAACAGAACGATACGAGCCTGCGACAACAGCGCTTTTTACCGCAACTCATGGTTCGTGAATCCACAAGGTGAAAAATTAAGCAAATGGTTGCGCAATTTCTTTTCAATTCCTCAATATCTTAATTTAAAGGCTTTTTCAATTTTTGTTATCGCTAACATTTAGAAAATGTTTGCCATTTTAAGAAACCGGTTGCATAATAGAGTTACAAATTGCAGGAGGTAAACAGGATGAAAGTGAATTGGAAAAAGGCAGCTCTAGGATTAGTTTCAGGAAGTGCATTGTTAGCGCTTGCAGCATGTGGCGGCAACGGCGGTAGTACCGATGGTAGTAATGCAGATGCAGGTTCAGGTAGCGATGAAAAAACGATCACGGTCTCTGTAGGCGCAGACTATATTGATTATATCAATGAAGTGAAATCTGACTTTGAATCTGAAAATGATGTCACCATCAACGTTGTGGAAATGGACATGTTCGATCAAATGGATGCGCTTCAACTAGACGGTCCTGCTGGGAAAGGCCCAGATGTTACGATGTCTCCTTATGACCGTGTGGGTCAAGTAGGCTCCCAAGGGCATTTGGCAGAAATGACTTTGCCAGATGATGGACGGTACAGCGATACAGACAAGCAACAAGTGACCATCGATGATAAGATCTATGGCGCACCAGCAATGATCGAAGCGGTTGTCATGTTCTACAACAAAGACTTGATCGATGAAGCACCAGCAACTTTTTCTGATTTAGAAGAACTAGCAAAAGATGATCGTTTTGCAGAAGGCGATGACAATGTTGGTTTCTTAGCTCGTTGGACGGACTTTTATTATACGTATGGTCTATTAGCGGGGCATGGCGGGTATGTCTTTGGTGATGAAGGAACAGATCCATCTGATCTAGGGCTGAACAATGAAGGTTCTGTTGAAGCAATCACGTATGCAACTGATTGGTTCCAAAATGTCTGGCCGCAAGGAATGCTTGATGTATCAGCCAACGAAAACTTGATGTTGGATTACTTCAATCAAGGCAAAACAGCAGCTATCATTTATGGACCATGGGGCGTGAACGGCTTTGAAGAAGCAGGCATCAACTATGGTGTAGCGAAAATCCCAACGCTGAGCAATGGCAATGATTATGAAACATTTGGCGGCGGAAAAGCGTGGGTGGTATCTAACTACTCACAAAACAAAGACGTTTCTCAACAATTTGTCGAGTATTTGACCAACGAAGCCAATCAAGAGAAATTGTATGACATGCGTCATGATATTCCAGCGAACATTATGGCTCAAGAAACAGTCGCTGCTTCTGATGATCCAGTAGCAAAAGCAGTGATTGAGCAATACAGTGTTTCACAACCAATGCCAAATATCCCTGAAATGTCTGAGGTTTGGGTAGGGGCTGAAAACATGCTGTTTGATGCAGGTTCAGGCAATATGACTCCTCAAGAAGCAGCGGATAATGCTGCCAAAACAATCGAAGAAGCGATTGAGCAGAAATACTAATAATTAGCCGATTACGGTCTGTCATTCATGTCGACGATTCTATAGAGGATGTTTGTCAAAAGGATTCCTTGCAACGTAGCACGCAAGAAATTGCTTGACGAGATTGTTTTCTATCGATCGTCGGCCGCTTGGCAGACTTTCGATTTTAAGGAGGATACATATGAGGACGAATTCACAAGCCATGCAGACAGCGCTTCTTTCAATCATCCCTGGTGGGGGACAATTCAAAAATGGTCAGAAATTCAAAGCGGGTCTCTTTTTTGCAGCCTTTCTGATTTTTCTGGTCGAAATGCTTTTGTTTGGTGGACAAGCACTTTATAACTTTGTCACACTCGGATCAGTACCGATGGAAGACAACTCTTTGTTCTTGTTGATTGAAGGAACACTGCAGGTCATCGTTACCGTTATTTTCATTATCTTTTGGGTTTTAAATATCAAAGATGCTTATCAGGTTCGGCAAAGCATTGAAAAAGGCTTCCCGGTAGCTGTTACGAGAAAAGAATTTTTCAAAAAATTATACGAAGATGGGTTCGCGTACTTACTGACGATCCCTGCCTACTTGGTAATGATCGTAGCAATTATTTTTCCAGTAATGGTGACGCTCTTTATGGCATTTACCAACTATGATTTTCGACACATTCCGCCAGCAAACTTAATCGACTGGATCGGTTTTTCGAATTTCACGAATATCTTCACCTTAAGTTCTTACCGCGACACCTTTGTAAAAGTATTCAGTTGGACGGTGATTTGGACCGTTTTAGCAACCACCTTGCAAATTACACTCGGCATACTGACAGCAGTTGTTGCCAACCAAAAATTTGTGAAGTTTCGTCGCGTCTTTGGGGTGATTTTCTTGCTTCCTTGGGCGGTGCCAGCGTTTATCACAATCATGAGTTTTTCAAATATGTTTAATGATACCGCAGGAGCGATCAATACGCAGGTGATCCCGCTATTGAACAATCTGCCTTTTGTGGATATTGGGAACATTGCTTGGAAGACTGATCCGTTTTGGACGAAAACGGCGATTATTTTGATTCAGGGTTGGTTAGGGTTTCCTTACATCTATGTAATGGTTTCGGGGATTTTACAATCCATTTCCGAAGATTTGTATGAAGCAGCAAAAATGGATGGAGCCAATGCGTTGCAGCGTTTTCGGAACATTACGCTGCCGGCAATCTTTTTGGTAGCAGCCCCAACCTTCGTTACGCAATATACAGGGAACTTTAATAACTTCTCGATGATCTATCTATTTAACGAAGGTGGACCAGGGAGTTTAGGCGGAAATGCTGGATCGACAGATATTTTGATTTCATGGATCTACAAACTGACGACCGGCGGCTCACCACAATATTCGATTGCTTCTGCATTGACCTTGATCATTTCCTTTGTGGTGATCTCCATTTCATTACTGGTGTTTAAAAAGACGAATGCATTTAATATGGAGGATTGAGGATGAAAAAGAAGAAGTTTTCTTTCAGCAAATTATTTACCTACTTGTTTATGATCGCGTTATCGATCATTATCATCTATCCCTTGTTGATTACCGCAACCTCAGCCTTCAAGGCAGGGAACATGATCGCTTTTCGCTTAGATTTTGATGCGGATTGGACATTGAACAACTTTCGACGTTTATTCAATGAAACCCCGTATTTGACATGGTATAAAAACACCTTGATCGTGGCCGTTTCGACGATGATCATTCAAGTAATGATCGTAACGTTAGCAGGGTATACTTACAGTCGTTACCGTTTTGCTGGTCGTAAAAGTAGTCTGATGGTGTTCTTGATCGTTCAAATGGTACCGACAATGTCGGCGTTGACCGCTTTTTATGTTATGGGCTTATTAGCAAACGGTCTAGATAGCTTCTGGTTCTTGACACTGATTTATATCGGTGGTGGGATTCCGATGAATACTTGGCTGATGAAGGGGTACTTTGATACGGTACCCATCGACTTGGATGAATCAGCAAAACTTGATGGTGCAGGGCATTTTCGTATCTTTTGGCAAATCGTTTTGCCCCTCGTAAAACCAATGGTTGCCGTCCAAGCATTGTGGGCCTTTATGGGACCATTCGGCGAATTCTTGCTGGCGCGATTCTTGCTTCGCTCACAAGAGCGTTTGACCGTCGCAGTCGGGCTACAAACCTTTATCAATGATGCCCGTAACCAACGGGTCGCACTCTTTGCGGCAGGGGCGATTTTGATCGCCGTACCGATCGCTGCACTGTTTTTCTTCTTACAAAAATACTTTGTTTCAGGTTTGACCTCTGGCGGAACAAAAGGATAGGAATGATAGGATGTCTGAACAACGATTTCCCTTAACGTACTTTGGGGCCATTTTTTCTCCAACAAAAGTCTATGCATGGCGTAAAAAATTAAATCGCTGGCAGCAAGTGTTCGTCTATGTTTTCTTGATGTCCTTGCTGATGATCCCGTTGACCTTAATGATCAGCAAGCAAACGGATCAAGCCTTTGCGGCATTTTTTCCCCATGCAAAAACACTCGTGACGGCAGAAACGGCAGCAAAATACAATGAGTTGCAGCTGGAAGATGGCAAACTTTTAGCGGATGAGTCACAAGTCTTTTCCCAAACAGAAGCGGGGATCATAGGCGTTGCGCTTTCAGAAGCGGCTCTTGAAAAAGCAAAATACGCCATCAATTTTCGGGAAACAGACTGGACCATCAAAGAAGAAATCGATGGACAAACTTATCACTATGAAATGCGTTACACGGCGGAAATGGCACCTGATCAAGTAGATGATGCGGCTTCGTTTCAAAAAGCAATCGAAGACGGCTTCTATCGCAACAACGAGACAGCGATTTTCTTCAGTCAGACGATCACAGTGGCATTTTTATTGGTGGCAATGAATAGTATTCTAGTCATAGGCGCAGCGTTTTTCCTTTGGTTGACGAAAAAATCACGACTATCGACAATCGGCAGCTTCAAAGAAAGTACGAACGTGATTTTAAATGCACTGGGGGCAGGCTCTCTCGTTGCGATGTTGGCAGGATTTATTGGCGCTGATATCGTCTTGATGATCGGGATTCAGTCTTTAGGCATGCTACTGATGCTCTTCTTAGCTTTCTTAAAAACCCGTTTTAAAACGGCATAATTTGCAAACCTTCGCAACAAGACGTTTGGGCGTGTGCTGGACTTTCAGCGCCGATCAATGGCTTGTTGCGTGTTTTTTTTCCCGCGTTTCTTTAAAATCTGTGAAAAAAGGTTAAGAATCCGTTTATCACGCAAGATTGATGCGATAGTTCTATCGAAAAATATTTCATTTATGGTGAACTAGTGCTAAAATAGTTAGGAGAGTTTCCAGCTAGGATAATGCAGAAGTAAAAGGAGAATTATTAAGGTATGGCCAATTTTTTTAGAAAATTAATCGAAAACGACAAAAAAGAATTAAAACGTCTTGACCATATTGCGAATCAAGTTGAATCACATGCGGATGAAATGGCCGCTTTATCTGATGAACAATTACGCGGGAAAACCGATGAATTTCGTCGTCGTTTCCAAGAGGGAGAGACTTTGGATAAATTATTACCTGAAGCCTTTGCAGTAGTACGTGAAGCTGCAAAACGCGTTTTGGGCCTTTATCCTTACCACGTCCAATTAATGGGTGGGATCGTCTTGCATGATGGGAATATCCCAGAGATGCGTACGGGTGAAGGGAAAACCTTGACGGCGACATTACCTGTTTATTTGAATGCTTTGAGCGGTCAAGGTGTCCACGTCGTAACTGTCAATGAATACTTGGCAACTCGTGACTCGACTGAGATGGGGGAGCTGTACAACTTTTTAGGGTTGACGGTCGGCTTGAACATTAACTCAAAATCAGCAGAAGAAAAACGTGCGGCATATGCTTGTGACATCACTTATAGTACAAACAATGAATTAGGGTTTGATTATTTGCGGGACAACATGGTGGTTTACCGTCATCAAATGGTACAGCGTCCATTAAACTATGCCATCGTCGATGAGGTCGATTCGATCTTGATCGATGAAGCGAGAACACCGTTGATCATTTCAGGACAAGCAGAAAAATCAACTGCGCTTTACAATCGGGTCGACAATTTTGTCAAACGCTTGACGGAAGAAGAAGACTACAAAATCGATATCCAATCAAAAACGATCGGTTTGACAGAACGTGGGATCGAAAAAGCGGAAGAGACCTTCGGCTTAGAAAACTTGTATGATATTGAAAACACGGCATTGACCCATCACTTGGATCAAGCACTACGAGCGAATTACATTATGATTCGCGATATCGATTATGTCGTGCAAGATGGGAAAGTAATGATCGTTGACCAATTTACAGGTCGGATCATGGATGGTCGCCGATATTCTGATGGGCTCCATCAAGCGATCGAAGCGAAAGAAAGTGTCGAAATCGAAGATGAAACCAAAACGATGGCGACGATCACATTCCAGAACTACTTCCGGATGTACAAAAAACTGTCTGGGATGACCGGTACAGCAAAAACGGAAGAAGAAGAGTTTCGAGAAATCTATAACATGCAAGTCATTCAGATTCCTACAAACAAACCAATCTTACGGGATGATCGTGCGGACTTGCTTTATCCAACGCTTACGAGCAAATTCCAAGCAGTCGTTCAAGACATCAAAGAGCGTCACCGCAAAGGACAACCCGTGCTTGTAGGGACGGTCGCTGTTGAGACTTCTGAATTACTGTCATCGATGCTTGATCGTGAGAAAGTTCCTCATGAAGTATTGAATGCCAAGAATCACTTTAAAGAAGCAGAAATCATTTTGAATGCGGGACAAAAAGGTGCTGTAACGATCGCGACCAATATGGCTGGTCGGGGAACGGATATCAAGTTAGGTCTTGGTGTTGCAGAACTAGGCGGCTTGGCAGTTATCGGTACTGAGCGTCATGAATCACGACGGATCGATAATCAGTTGCGGGGACGTGCGGGACGTCAAGGAGATCCAGGGATGTCGCAATTTTACTTGTCGTTAGAAGATGATTTAATGAAGCGTTTTGGTTCTGAACGAATCAAAGTGTTCTTGGATCGGATGAAGATCGATGAAGGCGACGCCGTGATCCAAAGCAAGATGCTTTCAAAACAAGTAGAATCTGCCCAACGACGAGTGGAAGGCAATAACTACGATACTCGGAAAAACGTCTTGCAATACGATGACGTGATGCGAGAACAGCGGGAAGTTATTTACGGACAACGTCAAGAAGTGATCATGGAAGAAACGGATCTTTCACCACAATTAATGAATATGGTGAAACGTTCCATCAGCCGAGTCGTCGACAGTCATACGCAATTAGAAGAAAGCAATTGGAACTACGAAGGAATCGTTGATTTTGCGGCGAATGCACTTGTTCATGAAGATACTATCAGTATCGAGGACATCAAGGGCAAATCAGCTCAAGAGATCAAAGACTACCTAAACCAACGGGCAGAAGAAGTCTTTGAACAAAAGAAAGCACAACTTAATAGTCCAGAACAATTACTGGAATTTGAAAAAGTCGTCATCTTACGAGTTGTCGATACGAAGTGGACCGACCACATCGATGCTATGGATCAGCTGCGTCAATCGGTTGGGTTACGGGCTTATGGACAAAACAATCCATTAGTTGAGTACCAAACAGAAGGATTCAATATGTTTGAGAACATGGTTGGAGCGATCGAATATGAAGTAACTCGTCTCTTTATGAAGGCAGAGATTCGTCAAAACGTTCAACGGGAACAAGTTGCTCAAGGGGAAGCACAAGGGGTAGAAGAAGCACCTGCTGCCCAAGCACCAAGTTTCAAAAACGTTGGTCGTAACGATCCTTGTCCATGCGGCAGCGGGAAAAAATTCAAGAATTGCCACGGGAAAAATATGTAACACGTTTTGAAAAAGTTGAGAGTAGGCTGGCAGACGTTTTTGTCCAGTCTACTTTCGTTTGTAAGAAAAAAAGAAAGAAGGAATTTTAATGGAAATCGCAGATATTCGGAATCAATTGACCCAGATGAATGAAAAAATAATCAGTTTTAGGGGGTCTCTTTGACTTAGATCAGTTAGAAGAGGACATTGCGGAAGCGGAACACCAAATGGCAGATCCCACCTTTTGGGATGACTCAGAAAAAGCTCAACAAGTCATTAACGCAAACAATGCCAACAAAGAGACCTACGATCAGTTCAATCAGTTAGCAGAAGAATTGGAAGAGCTGGAAGTGATGTTGGAAATGATTCAAGAAGAAGCAGATCCAGAAATGGAAGCAGAACTTGAAGCACGGATCACGAAGCTAAACGAGAAAATGGCGTCTTATGAATTGTCGATGCTGTTAGATGAACCCTATGATCGAAATAACGCCATCATCGAGCTTCATCCTGGTGCAGGCGGTACCGAATCACAAGACTGGGGCAGCATGCTGTTACGGATGTATACTCGTTTTTGCGAACAACACGGGTATCAAGTAGAGACCCTCGACTATCAAGCTGGTGATGAAGCGGGGATCAAAAGTGTCACTTTACTTGTAAAAGGCCACAACGCCTATGGGTATTTGAAATCGGAAAAAGGCGTTCATCGTTTAGTTCGGATCTCACCTTTTGATTCAGCCAAGAGACGGCACACGTCATTTTGCTCGGTGGATGTGATGCCAGAATTAGATGGGGCGATCGATGTGGAAATCAACTCAGATGATTTGAAAATCGATACGTACCGCGCAAGTGGTGCGGGTGGACAGCACATCAACAAAACCGAATCTGCTGTGCGGATCACCCATATTCCGACAGGAACGGTCGTTGCTAGCCAAGCCCAGCGCTCACAATTGAAAAACCGTGAGCAAGCGATGGGGATGTTGAAAGCCAAGCTGTATCAATTAGAAGTGGAAAAGAAAGAGCAAGAGGCAGCAGCCTTGCGAGGCGAGCAGTTAGAAATTGGTTGGGGCTCGCAAATCCGTTCTTATGTCTTCCATCCCTATTCGATGGTCAAAGATCACCGAACGAATTTCGAAACTGGGAATGTACAGGCAGTCATGGATGGCGATTTGGATGGCTTTATCGACGCGTATTTGAAGCTGAAACTGAATCAAAAATAACCTTGTGTGACTTAAACAGATTGAAACATAATTGTAATCTGTTGCAAGCAAGGTGAAATATATTCATGCTATAATAAGCCAGAATGAAAATTTGAGATGGAGAGATAGCTGTATGATAGAAATGAAAGATATAATGAAAAAGTACTCTAATGGTACGACTGCTATCCGTAACCTTTCGATTTCAATTGATCAAGGAGAGTTTGTTTATGTCGTGGGCCCATCGGGTGCCGGTAAATCAACCTTTATCAAATTGATGTATCGGGAAGAAAAAGCAACCAAAGGCGTTTTGAATGTCGCAGGATATGATTTGGTCGGCATGAAAAACCGCGAGATCCCATTGATGCGTCGGGAAATCGGCGTGGTCTTTCAGGATTATAAACTTTTACCACGGAAAACGGTCTTTGAAAATGTTGCTTATGCAATGCAAGTTATCGGCCGCAAACCTCGTGATATCAAAAAACGGGTGATGGAAGTGTTAGATTTGGTCGGCCTGAAACATAAGGTGCGGGTATTTCCAAGTGAGCTTTCCGGTGGGGAACAACAGCGGGTGTCGATTGCTCGTGCCATCGTAAATACGCCGAAAGTATTGATTGCGGATGAACCAACGGGGAATCTAGATCCTGAAAACTCATGGGAAATCATGAAGCTGCTTGATCGGATCAATGCCCAAGGAACAACGGTCGTTATGGCGACCCATAATAGTACGATCGTAAATACGATTCGTCATCGCGTGATCGCGATTGAAAATGGCCGCATTATTCGCGACCAAGCGGAAGGAGAATATGGTTACGATGATTAGAACATTTTTCCGTCATCTCCTGGAGAGTATCAAAAGTTTAAAGCGTAACGGCTGGATGACTATTGCGTCATTGAGTGCGGTTACGATCACACTGACATTAGTCGGTATTTTTCTAGGTGTAATCTTAAATGCAACAAAACTAGCCGAAGACATTCGCGAGAATGTGGACGTTTCGGTTTTCGTTGATATTGGTACGGAACAAGAAGACATGGATGCTTTGGAACAGTCCTTAAATGATCTGCCGAACGTTTCAGAAGTGAAATTTTCTAGCCGAGACGAAGAATTGCAGAAGATCCAAGATGCAATGGGGGATTCATGGAACTTGTTCGAAGGCGACAGCAATCCGCTGTATAACGTGTTTGTCGTCAGTGCAACAGATCCAGAGTATACGACAGAGATCGCTGAGCAAGCTGGCGAATTGCCAAATGTTTTCAAAGCCGATTACGGCGGAGATTCTTCTGACCGAATCTTTGAATTGTCTGCTGCTGTGCGGACTTGGGGCTTAGCTGCTGCTGTCTTATTGATTTTTGTGGCAATGTTCCTGATCTCTAATACGATTCGGATCACGATTTTGTCTCGTCAAAGAGAAATTCAGATCATGCGTCTGGTGGGGGCGAAAAACGGATACATTCGTTGGCCATTCTTCCTTGAAGGCGGCTGGATCGGACTCTTAGGTTCGATCGTTCCGATTGCATTAATGTACTTCGGCTACCACCAAGTTTATGCAATGGTCAATCCATCCTTACTGCGTTCAAATTACAGTTTAATTGCACCAAATATGTTTCTATTACAAGTTTGCGGTGTAATGGCGCTGATTGGGATCGTGATCGGTTCACTTGGTTCCGTCTTATCAATGCGCCGTTTCTTAAAATTCTAAACCGATGTTTTTTTAGTCGATCGTCAAGATCGGCTTTTTTTGTTTCATCACAGTGTTTCTTTACTTTAGGTACTATTTTTTGATATGCTTTAGTAGCGGGAAATCGGGGAAGAGGTGGAGAAATGGTTGTAATGGATAATTTGGTAACCATTTTATTTATAGTCAATATTTTGTTATCAATCATTATCATTTTCAGAGAAAGGCGGCAGACTGCTCAAACGTGGGCCTGGCTTTTGGTCTTGATGTTCATTCCAATCGTTGGCTTTGTGCTTTACTTTTTCTTTGGTAGAGGGATCTCTAAAGAAAAGATCTTTGATATGCGCTCACAGGCAAAGGTGGGGCTGAATGTTGAATTAGAAGAACAAAAACAAGCCCTCGCTCGTCAGCTGTTTCCGCATCCGCCGACCGCGCAGGTAGAAGTGCAGAAGCTGGTCTACCTGTTGACAGTCTTTGGGCAATCCCTGTATACGACAGCGAATAGTATGACGCTTTATACTGACGGACGGCAGAAATTTGATGCCTTGATCGCGGATATCGAACAGGCAAAAAATCACATTCATATGGAATATTACATTTATCGCAGTGATACATTGGGAAATGAAGTCAAAGAGGCACTGGTGCGCGCGGCGAAGCGGGGCGTAAAAGTAAGAGTCTTATTAGATGCTTGGGGCAGCACCCAAGTATCATTGAAGTTTTTTGATGAGTTGCGTCTACATGGCGGTCAAATTGCCTTCTTCTTTCCTTTATTCGTTCCTTATGTCAATCCGCGAATCAATTATCGAAATCATCGGAAAATCGTGGTGATCGATGGAGAAATTGGCTATACAGGCGGTTTTAATGTGGGAGATGAATATCTAGGGCAAGTGGAAAAATTCGGTTATTGGCGAGACAATCACTTGCGAATTGCCGGTTCCGCTGTCTATTCGCTGCAAAATCGGTTTTTGATGGATTGGAATTCACAACATGCGTTGGAGATCAAATATGATCCTTCCTTGTTTCCTGAAATCAAACAAGTCGGGACAATTGCAGCCCAAGTCATCACGAGTGGTCCTGATACGGAACATGAAGAAATCAAAATGACCTATCTGAAAATGATCAACTTAGCCAAAAAGGAAATCTTGATCCAAACACCTTATTATATTCCGGATGAAGCCATTCACAATGCCTTGAAGTTGGCACTGCTTTCTGGGGTGAAAGTTCATATACAAATCCCTAACAAACCGGATCATCCCTTGGTATATTGGGCGACCTATTCCTTTGCGGCTGAGCTGCTGCATTTTGGGGCAGTCATCGAAACTTATGAGAAAGGGTTTATGCATGCAAAAACGATGATCATTGACAGTGGGCTCGTTTCGATTGGTTCAGCAAATATCGATGTTCGTTCGTTTCGTTTAGACTTTGAGGTCAATACGATCATCTATGATGCACAACTCGCAACGCAAACGAAGGAAGCGTTTCTGGCGGATTCGATCGATTCCAAGCACTTAACGATCGAAGCGTATCAGCAAAGAAAGCTGACGATCAAAATCAAAGAAGGCTTGGCACGCCTTGTGTCACCCTTGCTGTAAAAAAAGTGCCCTTTTCCAAAAGATGGAAGCCATCATTTTGGAAAAGGGCACTTTTTTAATAGGATTAACCCATAATACTTGTGTATGCTGCTAAGAAAATCGAGCCAACAGTGAGAATAAGCATGGTCCAGATCACGACTTGCGTGATTTTTGCAAAGGTACTTTTTGGTTTTTTCTCGTTCATTCTAATCCACCTTTTAGAGTTATTCTAGTGACAGTTTACCCTCAAATACACAAGAACTCAAGTTGAACCAAGGAGAAATTAAGAAATTTTCAATTTCAGGACAAAAAAAATCATTAGAATGGCAAGATAGACTTGTTGAAGATACGCCCTTCTGTTTTAATAGGTAAAGAAATGCATTCTTCAAGACTTTCAAAAGTCAGTTGGTGAACAAAGAGGCTCCTTAAAAAATTTCATGACTGTCTTATTCCAGCTCAGATTTTTAAAAGAACTGAAACACGGATGTAAAGAAAATAAAGTATAGTGACACTAGTTGTTAGAAAGGATTTTGCTGTATGTCTGGATTTAATCCAATCGTTTTGTTTTGGTATATCTTCCCTGTGCTCGTCTATTTCGCCTGTCGGTTTATTGTTTCCGCGTTGTCCTTGAATGATCGTTACCACGTGAAGGCACCGGATTTAGCAGTACCGTTTTTGATGGTCGGGATTCATCAATTATCAAAGTATACTTTTGATCAAGCGATCACATTGTATTATTTGATCTCCATTTTTTTATTAGGGATTCTGCTGGCAGTTTTTCAGGCATATTACTATGAGGAGATCCAATATGGTCGCTATTTAAAGATGTATTGGCGTAGTATTTTTCTATTTACGATCATTTTTCATGTCGTTTTGATCATTCTAAATATTGTTAGTTACTTATAGTGTTTTGACTCTTGATAAACGCCCATTTTTTCACTTAAAGTTTTTTTAAAAACTTTAAGTAGTCGGTTTTCCTCTTTTTCCTCATTTGGTAAAGAAAAGTCAAACAACTTCCCTTTCAAATTTCATATAATTTGTGGTAGAAAGTGGGGGATTGTGGTAGACTGTGAATATCAGGTGGAGATCGGGGGTTATTTATCGATGTTTATGGGTGAATTTCAACATTCGATAGATGCAAAAGGCCGACTAATCGTCCCTTCAAAACTACGAGAAAAACTCGGAGAAAAATTTGTTGTGACACGTGGATTAGATGGCTGTTTATTTGGCTACCCCTTATCTGAATGGGAAAAACTTGAAGAAAAACTAAACGAAATGCCTTTAGCGAAAAAGGACGCTCGGACATTTGTCCGCTTCTTTTATTCTGCTGCAACAGAGTGCGAAATCGATAAACAAGGACGAATCAATATCCCTGTTACATTGAGAAATCATGCAGACCTTACCAAAAGCTGTGTGATCATCGGCGTTTCAAACCGAATCGAGATTTGGGATGAAACGCGTTGGCAAGCATTCTCTGAAGAAGCAGAAGAAAACTTTGATGAAATTGCTGAAACAATGATTGATTTTGGCTTATAGGCTTGATAGGAAGAGGAAAAAACACATGGCAGATTTTCAACACTACACCGTTATGCTACAGGAGACCGTTGATGGGTTAAAGATTCGTCCAGAAGGCGTCTATGTCGATTGTACATTAGGTGGAGCCGGTCATAGTGAATATTTATTGTCGCAACTGTCTGAAGAGGGACATCTCTTTGCTTTTGATCAAGACCAAACTGCTATCGATCATGCGAAAGAACGTTTAGCACCATATGTTGCTAAAGGAATGGTTACGTTCATTAAAAGTAATTTCCGCTATTTAAAGGAAGCATTGCATCAACACGGTGTGAGCCGAGTCGATGGGATTTTGTACGATTTAGGTGTTTCCTCACCCCAATTAGATGAAGCCGAACGCGGCTTTAGCTACCACCAAGATGCACCGCTGGATATGCGGATGGATCAAACTGCAACATTGACTGCCTATGAAGTAGTCAATCAATTCGACTACCACCAATTAGTCAAAATCTTCTTCCGTTATGGAGAAGAAAAATTCTCGAAACAAATCGCTCGTGAAATCGAGCGGGTGCGACAAGATCATCCAATCGAAACAACGGGTGAGTTGGTCGATATCATCAAAACAGCCATTCCGGCGCCAGCAAGAAGAAAAGGCGGACACCCTGCAAAACGGGTTTTCCAAGCCATTCGCATTGCAGTCAATGATGAGCTAGGTGTGATTGAAGAATCACTTGAACAAGCGATTCATCTTTTAGCAGTCAACGGACGTGTGAGTGTCATCACGTTTCACTCTTTAGAAGATCGCATCGTGAAATCGATGTTCAAGGAATACAGCACACCGAAGGATATGCCGCCAGGTTTGCCGATGATACCAGAAGAATTCCAACCAACACTTAAACTTATAACAAGAAAACCACTTCTTCCAACTGAGGAAGAAGTAGCTGAAAATAATCGTTCTCGCAGTGCGAAACTGCGAATCGCGGAAAAAATCAAGGAAAGCGAAGGGTAACAACTATGGCAGAACTAAAAGTTCATGACTATGAATTCAGAGAACCACTTGAATCACAACCTATGGAACACTCTGAACCGACAACTGAAAAACTGCCTACTGATCCCCAGCGTCCTGAGGTCATCCGCGTACCAGCATCTCCGGCTCGTCGGTTAAAAAGCATTTCTACTCTGGAAAAACTGATCGCTGCCTTTGTGATCATCTCTGTATTGACGTTGGCGATCTTGACCATCAATATTCGAACCAATATCAGTCAAGTCGAACACGATATTTCTTTGATCCAATCGGATATCAATGAAAAAACAACACAAGCAGAACAGTTGGAACAAGAGAAAAATGAACTTTCTAAAACCGAGCGCATCCAAAAGATTGCTGAGGATAATGGATTGTCGATCGATGACGGCAATTTAAGGAAAGTGGACTAAATGAAGTTAACAGATAAATTCAAGCAATACTTAAAAAAGAACAATCAAACTACAACGAACAATCGCAAAAAAGTAGGTATTATTCTCTTTGCTACGAGTATTGGATTGTTCTTTTTGTTTGTCACGCGTTTGAGCTACATCGTCATTGTCGGAGATGTCGCTGGGACTTCCTTAGCTGAAAAAACGAAAAATCTTTATGAAGGCAGTGAAGTCATCAAAGCGAAACGTGGAACGATCTATGACCGCAATGGGATTCCAATTGCTGAAGATGTGACTTCCTATTCAATTTACGCTGTTTTGAACCAAAATTACAAAGATGGCAAAAAGAATCTTTTTGCAGAAAAAGCAAACTTCAATAAATTGGGCAAAATCTTGTCGGATGTATTGTCCATCGACCAAGAAACAGCAGTCAATACATTAGAAGAAGGGCTTGAGCAACAATTATGGCGTGTTTCTTTTGGAAGCAAAGGGAACAATATTACATTAGAACAAAAGAATGCGATTGAAGATGCAATGGAAAAAGAAGGGATTGCTGGCTTTCATTTTGACAGTCATCCAGCTCGTCTTTATCCGAATGGTGTCTTTTCTTCTCACTTTATCGGGTATGCTGTTGCCAATGATGACGATACTGGTCTAGTTGGGAAAACGGGACTAGAAGCTGCGTACAATGACGTGCTTTCTGGGACCGATGGCGAGATCGTTTATCAAAAAGATAACAATCAAAATCCGTTGCCAGGAACCGTAGCCGAAACTGTTGCAGCGGTGGATGGAAAAGACGTCTATACGACCATCGATAGTCGAATCCAAAGCTACTTGGAAACGCTGATGGACAGTGTCTTTAAAGAAAACAAACCAGAAAACTTAACAGCGAACTTGATGGATGCAAAAACGGGTGAGATCGTGGCGATGGCGCAGCGGCCAACCTATAATCCAGAAAATTTGGATTCCATCAATGATTGGCAAAACCTATTAGTTGAGGACAACTACGAGCCAGGATCAACCATGAAGATCTTGACGACGGCAGCAGCGATCGATCAAGGGATCTTTAATGAAAACGAAACTTTTACCCCAAGCCCTGATGGAATGAAACTTTATGATGCAACCATCAACGACTGGGACTTCGGTCAAAAAGGAACACTGACGATGCGCCAAGCACTTTCATGGTCGAGTAATATTGGAATGGTGACCTTGGAACAGCGAATGGCAGATCGTTGGCAACAATACTTAAAAGAATTTGGTTTTGGTCGCAGTACCTATTCAGGATTGCCTAACGAAAATACTGGGATCACACCAGAGGATAACCCTGTCAGCCAAGCGATGACGTCATTTGGTCAAGCGATTGGTGTGACGAATTTCCAAATGATGCAGGCCTTTACGTCGGTGGCAAATAACGGAACGATGTTAAAACCACAATTTATTAGTAAAATCGTTGATGGCAATACAGGAGAAGAAACGGTCACACAACCAGAAGAAGTTGGCCATCCCATCACAGCAGAAGCGGCAACAAAAGTACGGGAATATATGCGTGATGTTGTCGAAAGTGAAAATTACGGAAGTGCTTATGGTGTCTATGAACTACCGGGCTACAATATTTCCGCGAAAACGGGGACAGCCCAAGTAGCCGATCCAACGACCGGTAAGTATTTGTCTGGTGGTACCAATTATCTGTATTCTGTTGTTTTGATGTTTCCTTCAGAAGAACCTGAATATATTTTGTATTTGACGATTAAATTGCCAGAGAAGCACGAAAGCACCGTGTTGGGTGAAATTGCCAATCCATTGATGAAACGAGTCATGGATCTGAAAAATTCTGCATTAGAAGATAGTACAACCTCTGGTAGTGAAACGACTGTAGGGGATTATCGTAATCTTGATACAGAATCAGCGGCAACTGATGTTCAAAAAGCTGGGTTGACCCCTGTTGTCATCGGTGATGGCGAGAAGGTCATCGCACAGTCCGTTGACAGCGGCACTTCGATCATGCCTGGCGGACGGGTACTGCTGATTACGGATAGCGACAAGTATTACATGCCTGATACGACCTCCTGGTCCAAAGCAGATTTGATCAAATTTGGCAGTCTGTTGAATGTGGACGTCAGTTTTGAAGGGGACGGCTATTGTACCAAACAGAGCGTGGAGCCTTATACTGAGTTATCGGGACAATCGATCAAGTTTACACTAAGCGAAAACGAATAGAATAATAGGAGAGAACG
Source organism: Enterococcus sp. AZ079 (assembly GCF_050547255.1). Lineage (NCBI taxonomy): Bacteria > Bacillati > Bacillota > Bacilli > Lactobacillales > Enterococcaceae > Enterococcus > Enterococcus sp. AZ079. The sequence goes on from NZ_CP172955.1 coordinate 773,826, forward strand.
ATATGGAATGGACAGAGATGATATTACCTTTGGCAAGCGGCTTTGCGATCGTAACAGCCGCAATGCCTTTGTTTATCGGCTATTTTCAAATGAAGAAATACGGACAGGAAATACGTGGTGACGGCCCTAAATGGCATAACGTAAAGGCTGGTACACCAACGATGGGTGGGTTTGTATTTTTGATTTCTGCAATGATCACTGCAATTTGGGTAGGGGCATGGCAAAATCAACTGACTGCTTCATTGTTCATTCTTTTGTTCATTACCTTGGTTTATGGTGCATTAGGATTTCTTGACGATTTCATCAAGATTTTCCGCAAAAGAAATATGGGCTTAAACTCGCTGCAAAAATTGATTGGACAAATTTTAGGCGGACTCGTCTTTTACTTTGTTTTTCGAGCGGAAGGCAATGCAGACGTGTTAAATTTCTTTGGGATCGATGTGCCACTGTCGATCTTTTACGGAGTGTTCGTCATCTTTTGGCTGGTCGGTTTTTCAAATGCAGTCAACTTGACCGACGGTATCGATGGTCTGGTCGCAGGACTGGGCACGATTTCTTTTTCAACTTACGCACTGATTGCTTGGCGGCAAGATCAAATTGATGTATTGATCGTTTGTCTAGCAATCATTGGCGGATTGATCGGCTTCTTTCCGTACAATCGCAAACCGGCTAAAATTTTTATGGGGGATGTCGGCTCGCTGGCTTTAGGCGGTCTGCTGGCAGCAATTTCGATTCTTTTACACCAAGAATGGACCCTCTTGCTTGTCGGACTGGTCTATGTTTGTGAAACAGCAAGCGTGATGCTGCAAGTTGCCTCATTCAAATTAACGGGCAAACGAATCTTCAAGATGTCACCCATCCACCATCATTTTGAAATGAGCGGATGGTCTGAGTGGAAGATCGACACTGTTTTTTGGTGTATTGCGTTAGGTTGCTCGTTGCTCACAATAGCCCTTGTATGGTAGGAGATGAAGAAAATGAAAAAAATTAAAACATATCAAAATAAAAAAGTTCTTGTGCTAGGATTAGCGCGTAGTGGATTCAGTGCGGCCAAATTGTTACATGATTTGGGCGCACTTGTGACCGTTAATGACGGCAAGCCATTTGCTGAAAATCCCGAAGCACAAGATCTTTTGGCGTTAGGGGTCAAAGTGATCACTGGCAGCCACCCAATCGAATTATTGGATGAAGGCTTTTCGTTAGTTGTGAAAAATCCCGGAATCCCTTATTCACAGCCCCTTGTTCAAAAAGCTTTAGAGAAAAAAATTCCTGTAATCACGGAAGTGGAGCTAGCGTATCAAATCTCTGAGGCTCCGATTATCGGCATTACTGGTACGAACGGAAAAACCACCACAACGACCATGATCGCCAATGTCTTAAACGCCGGGATGCAAAAAGGGCAGGCACTGCTTTCTGGGAACATTGGGTTTCCTGCAAGTTCCGTTGCTCAAACGGCCAAAGCGGAAGACCGATTAGTCATGGAATTGTCTAGCTTCCAATTGATGGGGATCGATACTTTGCGACCAAAAATCGCCGTGATCACCAATATTTATGAAGCCCATATCGATTACCATGGCAGTCGTCCAGAGTATGTCCTAGCAAAGTGGCGGTTGCAACAGCGAATGACTGCAGATGATTATTTGGTGATCAACTGGAACCAGCCAGAACTAGAAGCACTGTCGGCAAAATCAAACGCGCAAATCATTCCTTTTTCCACCAAGGAAAAAGTAGCAGGCGCGTACATGCTTGACGGTATCCTCTATTATAAAGAAGAAGTGATCATGGCAGCTGATGAACTTGGCGTGCCAGGAGATCATAATATTGAAAATGCATTAGCAGCGATTGCTGTCGGTAAACTTTGCGATATGCCAAACGAAGCCATTAAGCAAGCGTTACAAACCTTTACAGGCGTGCCCCATCGGACTCAGTATGTCACCACCATCAATCAGGTGAAATTTTTCAATGACTCTAAAGCAACAAACATTCTAGCCACAGAAATGGCATTAGGCGGCTTTGACAATGAGAAACTGATTTTATTGGCAGGTGGTTTGGATCGGGGGAACAGCTTTGATGACTTAGTTCCCGCACTAAAAGGGCTAAAAGCCATCGTGTTGTTTGGTGAAACAAAGGAAAAATTAGCCGCTGCTGCTCAAGCAGCAGGGGTAAAAACAATTGAAATGACAGACCATGTTGAAACAGCCGTCCCATTAGCCTTTTCTTTAAGTGCTGCTGGAGATACGATTTTATTGTCACCTGCGAATGCAAGTTGGGATCAATACCCTAATTTTGAAGTTCGCGGCGACAAATTTATGGCGGCAGTAGCAGAACTTAAATAGAAATGAGTGACGGATATGAAAATACTTGTGACTGGCGGCGGTACTGGCGGACATATTTATCCAGCGTTGTCTTTTGTCGATTATGTAAAAGAGATTGACCCGACAGCCGAATTTTTATACATTGGTGCAACAAGGGGCTTGGAAAATAAAATCGTCCCTCCAACAGGTATTCCTTTTAAAACATTAGAAATCCAAGGCTTTAAGCGTAAGTTGTCCTTCGATAATGTAAAAACGATCCAACTTTTCATGAAAAGTTATTACGCAGCCAAAAAAATCATCAAGGAGTTTCAACCGGATGTGGTGATCGGCACCGGCGGCTACGTTTCTGGCGCGGTGGTCTTTGCTGCAGCGAAGTTGAAAATTCCTACAATTATTCATGAACAAAATAGTGTTCCCGGGATCACGAATAAATTTCTAACCAAATATGTGGATAAAATCGCCATTGCATTTCACGATGCGTCCCAGTACTTTCCAGCGAAAAAAACAGTGCTGGTGGGGAATCCCAGAGGTCAAGAAGTACGCAACAGTCAAAAGTCAGCGATCTTGTCTTCCTACGATTTAAATCCGGCGAAAAAGACGGTCTTGGTTTTTGGTGGGAGTCAAGGAGCACTGAAAATCAATCAAGCGATCATTGCTGCGCTGCCGCTGTTTGCTCAAAAAGAGTATCAGCTTCTCTATGCGTCAGGTGAACGGTATTACAAAGAGATCGAAGAAAAAATCGGCATGTCAAAAGATGCCTTTCCTAATATCAGTATTCGCCCTTACATTGATCAGATGGCGGAAGTGATGGCAAATAGTGATTTGTTGATTGGACGAGCAGGAGCCACATCGATCGCAGAATTCACTGCATTAGGGATTCCAGCGATTTTGATTCCTAGTCCTTATGTGACCAATGACCACCAAACGAAGAACGCCCAAAGTTTAGCCAATGCAGGAGCAGTCAAAATGATTGCCGATCATGAACTAAACAGTCAAAACCTCGTGGAAGCAGTAGACAGTATCATGCAAGATGAAGCCCTTCGTAGTAAGATGGCAAAAGCCTCAAAAGAACAAGGGATCAGCGATGCCTCAGAACGATTATTTCGACTTGTGCAAGAGGTAATCAAATAGTACAATGTGTGGGATAGAAAGGAGCGATTATCATTAGTAAAGACAAAACACCTCATGATGATCAAACCCCCTCGTCAACGGAAGAGTTGACCCCTTGGCAAAAAGAAAATCTAAAGTATTTGCAAGAAAAAGGCAATCAGCCAGCTTGGTCTTCTCCTGAAGAAACAGAAGATACGTCCAAAGACCATGAAGACGAGCAAGAAGAAGCGTTTTTTGAAGCAGATGAAGCAATGGAAGAGTCCGTTGATGAGAAGGAAGCATTGCCAGAGCCAGAAAATAAGGCCCGCTCCTTTGCTGATCGGCTGCCTAACCTAAAGGCGTACCGCAACCAAGTGTTGATTCGCCGTTTAGCCTTGATTATTGGATTGTTGATGATTCCTTTATTGATTGTTTTGTATTTCGTTTCGCCCCTTAGTCGTTTGGCGAATGTGGTCGTCAAAGGCAATCATGAAGTATCCGCAGAAGCAATTCTCGAAAATTCGGACCTAACCGTCAATGAAGAGATGTGGCCGCAATTTTTCGAACGTAATCAAAGCGTGTCTGCCATCAAAAAAGAATTGCCACGTATAAAAAATGCCTCAATTTCTCTATCTGGTATCAATCGCTTCGATATCACTGTCACTGAATTTCAAGAAGTTGCTTTACTAGCCCAAGATGGTGGCTATGCGCCGGTTTTAGAAAATGGCGTTGTGTTAGATGAAATCAGTGAGCAGCCAGTGGAAGGATTGCCGGTTTTAGAAAATTTTTCGGCTGAAGATAAAATCAAAGCAACACTTAGTGCCTATCAAGAATTAAGTTCAGAAATTCGCGATGGCGTTTCTCAAATCAAATATACCCCCCGTGACAGCAATGATGAGCTGCTGACTCTCTTTATGAATGATGGCAATCAAGTGATCGTCAACATTTCGAATATGGTGAGTCAAATGCAGTATTATCCGCAAATTGCCAAAGATTTGACCGAGGACAGTATTGTGGATATGGAAGTTGGAATCTTTACTTACCCAATTTCAAATACACAAGAAGACGATGCAGACGAAAATCAAACAGCTGATAGTGATTCTTAGGAAAAATTCAAGAGTTTTTTTCATTAACTTGTTTCTAAAAAGCGCCATTATATGGTAGAATTGGTAACAGTGAACAAATTATTCGAATGAACTCTAAAAACGGACTGTGATGGTTCGCTATATATCCAATTTAAGTAGGAGGGAACCCCATCCATGGCAAAAACGGGAATGTATGTTGGCCTTGATATCGGTACGACATCTGTAAAAGTTGTAGTAGCCGAATACGTTGACAGCCAAATGAATATCATTGGTGTAGGTAATGCAAAATCAGAAGGAATCAACCGTGGGATCATTGTAGATATCGATAAAACGGTACAAGCCATTCAAAGAGCAGTAAGACAAGCAGAAGAAAAAGCAGGAATTCAAATTCGCAGTGTAAGTGTTGGTGTACCAGCCAATCTTCTTGAAGTGGAAAATTGTCAAGGAATGATCGCTGTCAATAGTGAATCAAAAGAGATCACCGACGAAGACGTGCGTAATGTTGCCTCCGCAGCACTCGTTCGTTCTACCCCTCCTGAAAGACAGATCATTGCTATTTTACCGCAGGAATTTACCGTTGATGGTTTTGAAGGAATCAAAGATCCTCGTGGCATGATCGGGGTTCGCCTAGAAATGTTTGGTGTTGTGTATACAGGACCAAAAACCATCATTCACAACATTCGCAAATGTGTTGAAAAATCTGGTTTGATTGTTAATGAAGTAGTCATTACGCCATTAGCACTAACAGAATCGATTTTATCAGACGGTGAAAAAGATTTTGGTACGATCGTCATTGACATTGGTGGCGGCCAAACAACCACAGCAGCGATGCACGACAAGCAATTGAAATTCACCCATGTGAACCAAGAGGGCGGCGAATTTGTCACAAAAGACATTTCGACGGTTTTAAATACCTCTTTCAACAATGCAGAAGCATTGAAGATCAATTATGGGGATGCGTATCCTGAACGCACTTCAGCCAGTGAAGAATTTCCGGTTGATGTGATCGGGAAATCAGAACCAGTGAAAATCGATGAACGCTATTTATCAGAAATCATTGAAGCCCGTATGGAACAAATCTTCACCAAATCAAAAGAAGTCCTAGACGAAATCGATGGGCTTGATTTACCGGGTGGCGTGATCTTGACTGGTGGCGCTGCAAGTCTTCCTGGTGTCGTAGATCTTGCTCAAGAAGTATTCGAAACAAACGTCAAGCTTTACGTTCCTAATCATATGGGACTTAGAAATCCTGTTTTCACGAATGTGATCAGTATCGTTGACTATTCGGCAAACTTAAGCGAAGTGTACCAGCTTGCCAAAAGTGCGATCACTGGTGAAAAAACAGTGGCGCAACAGCCCGTTGCTATTCAACAACAAGAAGTGCATTACGAACAATATGAAGCGCCAGAAGAAACTTATGAAGAAGCAGAAGAAGAGAAAAAAGGTGAGTCGATCACAAACCGAGTAAAAGATTTCTTCTCAAATATCTTTGAATAATCTAAAACGATTCTCAGGAGGAAGATAAATTATGGAATTTTCAATTGATAATAACATCAATGACGGCGCTGTGATCAAAGTCATCGGAGTCGGTGGCGGTGGCGGCAACGCAGTCAATCGTATGATCGAAGAAAATGTCAAGGGCGTAGAATTTATTGCAGCCAACACTGACGTTCAAGCGTTAAAAAACTCAAAAGCAGAAACAGTCATTCAATTAGGCCCTAAATATACCCGCGGACTTGGTGCTGGCTCTCAACCAGAAGTTGGTCAAAAAGCAGCGGAAGAAAGTGAAGATTCTATTCGCGAATCATTAGAAGGCGCAGACATGATTTTCATTACCGCTGGTATGGGTGGCGGAACCGGAACAGGTGCTGCACCGATCGTAGCGAAAATCGCTAAAGAAATCGGCGCGTTGACAGTCGGTGTCGTTACTCGTCCGTTTACATTTGAAGGACCAAAACGTGGCCGTTTTGCGGCTGAAGGCATCGCTAAATTAAAAGAGAATGTCGATACCTTATTGATCATCTCAAACAACCGTTTATTAGAAGTTGTTGACAAGAAAACGCCAATGCTTGAAGCATTCCGTGAAGCCGACAATGTCTTGCGTCAAGGGGTTCAAGGGATCTCAGACTTGATCACTGCACCTGGCTATGTCAACTTAGACTTCGCTGATGTGAAAACAGTAATGGAAAATCAAGGCACAGCCTTGATGGGAATCGGTGTTGCTAGCGGGGAAGAACGTGTGATCGAAGCAACGAAAAAAGCGATCTCTTCACCATTACTAGAAACGTCGATCGATGGCGCAGAACAAGTGCTATTGAACATCACTGGCGGATTGGATATGACTTTATTTGAAGCACAAGATGCTTCTGATATCGTCGCTCATGCGGCAACAGGCGACGTAAACATTATCTTAGGTACATCAATCAATGAAGACTTAGGCGATGAGATCCGTGTGACAGTCATTGCAACCGGCATTGACCCTTCAAAAAAAGAACGGGGTTCTCGCTCTAGCAGACAAAGCCAAGGTCAAATTCATTCTATCCCTCAAAAACCAACATTAGATATGGATCAAGCACGCCCAGCGCAAGCAGAAGAAAGCAATGGCTTTGGTGATTGGGATATCCGCAAAGAACAAAATGTACGACCTAAAGTAGAAGAAAACACATTTGAAAATGTAGAAAAGAAAGAATTCGATACCTTCAGCCGTGATGAAGTACGTTCGAATGATGACGACGAATTAAGCACACCACCATTTTTCCGTCGTAAACGCTAGGGGGCAGAGCACATGATTTCTGAGAACTTGCACAAGATTCAGCAAGAGATACAGGATTCCTGTGCTCTTGTTTCTAGAAATGCCAATGATGTCTGTTTGACAGCTGTGACAAAATCCGTCGATACAGAAACAACAAGAGTCCTTTTAGAAAATGGTGTGCGGGATTGTGCAGAAAATCGAGTAGAAAAACTACTTGAAAAGAAGGCAGCACTAAAGGATTATCCAGATGTCCGTTGGCATTTTATTGGCAATTTGCAACGCAGAAAGGTAAAATCAATTATAAATGAGATTGATTTTTTCCATGCGTTAGATTCAATCAAACTGGCACAAGAAATTCAAAAACGAGCAGAGCATCCGATCAACTGCTTTGTGGAAGTGAATGTTTCGCAGGAAGCAACGAAACAAGGGATTTTTGTTGAAGAGGTAATGGCTTTTATTGAAGCACTTGCTTCGTTCGACAAAATTCGTGTTGTTGGATTGATGACGATGGCCCCGCTCACTGCTTCCAAAGACGAGCAGCATCAGATTTTTAAAGAATTAAAAAGGATTCAACAACAGATCGCTGACCTGCATCTTACACATGCCCCTTGCTTAGAAACGAGTATGGGAATGAGTAATGATTTTCCCATTGCGATTCAAGAAGGTGCAACATTTATTCGTGTAGGAACAGCATTATTTCAATAAAAAAGGAGGTTGACCGATGTCGCTCAAAGAGAAACTGACCAATTTTTTTGGATTGACTGACGAAGAAGATTACTACGAAGAAACATTTGCCACGGAAGAACCGGCACGCACAGCGTCTAAACAAGCTGTGAACCAAGGAGGAGCTTTTACAGCCCCCAGAGCAACCACGAATACGTATGCATCTGGCCAAGCGGCAACACGTACAACAAGTCAACCACAAAATCAAGCCTATCAATACAGACAGCAACCACAAGCAGCTGTCTATCAACAAGCCTCAGCTGCGGCTGAACGGGTAAGACCGGTGACGAAGACGGAAGAAAAAGTCGTTCCGATGGCACAACAAAGAAGCAATACGAGAGTCAAAGAAACAAAAGCAAAAGAAACACCCGCACAAGCAGCTGGTAAAATAACGATCGTAGAGCCACGCGTCTATTCCGAAGCGATGGGGATTGCCAAGCAGGTCATCAATGGGGATGCTGTACTTGTTAATTTTCATTTAATTGAAGAGTACCAAGCTCGTCGAATAGTTGATTTTTTAACAGGAACAGTGTACGCTGAAGATGGTGATATCAAGCGTGTTGGCGATGAAATTTTTCTTTGCACGCCTAAGGGTATGGAAATTGAAGGCACTGCCCAAACATTAGCAGATACCAATTTTTTTGATATCTAAAGTGAGGAGGAACGCCAATTTTATTTTTGAGATTCGTTAAATTACTAAGTGATGCTGTTTATCTGTATACCATTTTATTAGTGATCTATGCACTTTTGTCTTGGTTTCCAGGAGGGTATCAATCCGCTTTTGGCCGTTTCTTAGCAAAAGTGTGTGAACCGTATTTGAGTTTATTTGATCGATTGAAATTAAGTTTTGCTGGTATTGATTTTACGATTGCGTTTGCAATTATCGTCTTACAGCTAGCATCACAAGCATTGATATTGATCTTACAATCAATTTTATTTTAACGTAAGGGGTGGTTATCGGTGAACGCAAATGTCTATCAACATTTTCGAAACGATGAACGCCCTTTTATTGATTCCGCTCAAGGATGGATCGAACAAGTGCAAATGCAGTATGCGCCTTACTTAACTGATTTTTTAGATCCGAGACAAGCGTATATTTTAGAAAGCTTGATTCGTCAATCAACGGATTTAAGCTTCCGCTTTTTTGGTGGTTACGAAGCTGCTGAAAGACGACGTTGTTTGATTTATCCCGATTATTATGAGCCCACCACCGATGAGTTTGACATGACTTTGTTTACGATTCAATACCCGAAAAAATTTACGGTGTTGAGTCATGGAAAAGTTCTAGGCACGTTAATGGGGACTGGAGTCAAGAGGGAATACTTTGGAGACATTCTTTCCGATGGTGAAATATGGCAAGTATTCGTTGCTACTGAAGTCAGTCATTTTATCCAACTCCAAGTGGATAAAATCGGAAACGTCTCGGTGCGCTTGGAAGAAACAAAATACACCGAGTTGATCGTTCCTAAAGATGGCTGGACCGAGGAAAGAGAAACGGTTAGTTCATTGCGTCTTGATACAGTGATCTCTGCCGTATACAACATCTCACGTCAGCGTTCGAAACAGTTGATCGAATCAGGAAAAGTAAAAGTAAACTGGACAGAAGCACTACGACCAGATTTTGTTCTGGATTTACTGGATATCGTTTCAGTAAGAGGATTTGGTCGGATTCAAATACAGGGGTTAGAAGGAACCACGAAAAAAGAAAAAGTTAGATTGTTATTAGGTGTATTACGTAAATAAATCAAAGAGGTGTATAGAATATGGCATTAACTCCATTAGACATTCAAAATAAAAACTTTTCAGTAAAAATGAGAGGATACAACCAAGACGAAGTCGATGACTTTTTGGATATGATCGTCCGCGATTATGAAGAAGCGGTTCAACGCAATCGCGAGTTAGAGAAATCATTGAAACACGCCGAAGAAAAACTAGAGTATTTCAATGAACTGAAAGACGCCTTGAACCAATCCATCATCGTGGCTCAAGATACCGCGGATAAAGTAAAAACAAGCGCAAGCAAAGAATCAGAAGTGATTGTTACGTCTGCCCAAAACCGTGCGGATGAAATGGTTGCTACTGCAGAAAAACATGCCCATGCCTTGATGACCTCAGCGGAAGAAAAAGCCAAAGAGATTTTGACGGATGCAACAGACAATGCCCGTCAATTGGCAACAGAAACAAATGACTTGAAGAAGAAAACCAGAGTCTTCCACAACAACTTATTGGTTATGTTACAAACCCAATTAGAACAAGTGAAGAGCCCCGAGTGGGAAGAGATTTTGGCGCCATTTTCAAGCTACGTACAAGATTCCCATCAAGTAATCAGAGAAGTTTTATCAAAAGAACTTGACAGTGAAAATGGTTCTGGAGTAAACTCAGAAGCAGTGGACACATTTGATGTGGACGTTGTTGAATCAGATGAAAAAATCGTTGATGTAAGCGAAAGCCCTGAAGTGAAAACATTAGATGATGCGAGAAACTTATTAGACGAATTGAACAAAACAGATAACAACTAAGACACAGAACAGAAAAATTTCTTATATTTTTCAAGCGAGTTTGGGAGAGTGGAAGCCAAATAAAACCCTGTAAGAAATCAGATCATCTGTGAGTTGCGTTCTTTAAAGAGCCGATTATCCAAAGACTCAAGTAGAGAACGACGCCTGATCCCGTTACCGATCATCAAAGAATTGTCTAACGACAATAAAAATTTGGGTGGTACCACGAACACGTTCGTCCCTTGCCAGGGACGGACGTGTTTTTTGCTGTTCATCATCTGCTCTGGTCCGCAATGCGGAACAGAGCAGATGATGAACAGTACTAGGCGACCGTAGGGAGCGTAGTAACCAAACGAGGAATCACTAGGATTGATTTTTAAAATCAGTGAGACCTAAACACAAGGAAGTCATGGCAACCAATCCATTTTGATACGTTCAATAGAAGCAATTGATTGGTCGAGTCAATGGATTTAGAAATTATACGGAAACGTAGTGAGACGAAAAGGAGCGAAACAAGAATGAAAATGAAAGAAACACTGCATCTTGGAAAAACCGCTTTTCCAATGCGAGGCAACTTGCCGAACCGCGAAGTGGATTGGCAAAAAGAATGGGAAGAAAATCGATTGTATCAACGCCGTCAAGAATTAAATGAAGGCAAGCCAACCTTTGTCTTACACGATGGTCCTCCTTATGCAAATGGGAACATCCATATCGGACACTCATTGAACAAAATCAGTAAAGACATTATCGTACGTTCCAAATCAATGTCAGGTTTCCGTTCCCCTTATGTACCTGGTTGGGATACCCATGGTTTGCCGATCGAGCAAGTGTTGACAAATAAAGGAATCAAGCGCAAAGAAATGAGCTTGGCAGAATACCGCAAAAAATGTGAAGAATATGCTTTGACCCAAGTGGATACACAAAGAGCTGACTTCAAACGTTTAGGGGTTTCTGGTGACTGGGAGCACCCATACATCACACTGACGCCCGATTATGAAGCTGAAGAAATTCGCGTTTTCGGAAAAATGGCAGAAAAAGGCTATATCTACAAAGGATTAAAACCAATCTACTGGTCACCATCTAGTGAATCATCACTAGCAGAAGCCGAGATCGAATACAAAGATGTGAAATCACCATCCATCTATGTTGCTTTCCCAGTCGCAGATGGCAAAGATTTGCTTGATTCAGATACATCTTTTGTTATCTGGACGACGACGCCATGGACCTTGCCAGCGAATCTAGGAATCTCTGTGAATCCAACCTTTGCCTATGTTCAAATCTTGGCTGATGGTCGTAAATTTGTCGTGGCAAAAGATTTATTAGAAACCGTGACGAATGAGATTGGTTGGGAATCTGTCGAAGTATTGCAAGAATTGGCAGGCGATCAATTAGAAAAAATGACGGCGCAACATCCTTTCTATGACCGTACGTCTCTGTTGATGTTAGGGGATCATGTGACATTGGATGCCGGTACTGGTTTGGTCCACACTGCACCAGGACACGGGGAAGATGACTACATCGTCAGCAAAAAATATGGGCTAGATGTCTTATCGCCAGTCGATAGCCGTGGGGTCTTCACAGAAGAAGCACCAGGATTTGAAGGGGTCTTTTATGACAAAGCCAATCCAATGATCACTGCGCTTTTAGAAGAAAAAGGGGCGCTATTAAAACTAAACTTCTTTACTCACAGCTATCCACATGATTGGCGGACGAAAAAACCAGTCATCTATCGGGCAACGCCACAATGGTTTGCTTCAATTGATAAGTTCCGTCAAAACATTTTGGATGAGATCGAAAAAGTAGATTGGATCATTCCATGGGGCAAAACCCGTTTATACAATATGATTCGCGATCGCGGCGACTGGGTGATCTCTCGTCAACGTGCGTGGGGTGTACCATTGCCAATCTTTTATGCAGAAAACGGCGAAGCCATCATCACGCCTGAAACGATCGAGCATGTGGCAAACTTGTTTGCTGAACATGGTTCAACGATTTGGTTTGAAAAAGAAGCCGAAGAATTGCTGCCGGCTGGCTTTACGCATCCAGGCTCACCAAACGGTAAATTCTCGAAAGAAACTGACATCATGGATGTTTGGTTTGATTCAGGTTCTTCTCACGAAGCCGTGTTACGTCAACGTCCAGAATTGACGTTCCCAGCTGACATGTATTTGGAAGGTTCTGATCAATATCGCGGGTGGTTCAACTCAAGTATCACAACTAGTGTGGCGATCAATGAAGTCGCACCATACAAAGCCGTCTTGTCTCAAGGCTTCACCTTAGATGGCGAAGGCCGTAAGATGAGTAAATCTCTTGGAAATACCATTGCACCAGAAAAAGTGATCAACCAAATGGGTGCGGATATTTTGCGCCTTTGGGTCAGCAGTGTTGACTACGAAGCGGATGTTCGAGTGTCTATGGATATCTTGAATCAAGTATCAGAAGTCTATCGGAAAATTCGCAATACCATGCGTTTCTTATTGGCTAACACGAATGATTTTGATCCAGCAAAAGACAGCGTACCATTTGAAAACTTGCGTTCTGTTGATAAATACATGATGGTTCGTTTGAATCAAACGATCAAAACGATCCGAGAAGATGGTTATGAAAAATACAACTTCTTGCATATTTACCGAACAGTCATCAACTTCTTGACAGTCGATATGTCATCCTTCTATTTGGATTTTGCGAAAGATGTCGTTTATATCGAAGCTGAAAATGATTTCCAACGTCGCGCTATGCAAACCGTCTTTTATCAAACAGCGGTTGCGTTGACGAAATTACTAACGCCGATCATTCCGCATACGGCAGAAGAAATCTGGTCACATTTGAAAGAAGAAGAGGAATATGTCCAATTAGCGGAGTTCCCTGGCTATGATACATTTGCTAACCAAGAAGAGCTGCTTGATTTATGGCGTGCTTTCCTTGATTTCCGTGACAATGTCTTAAAAGCATTGGAAGAAGCGCGTAATGCAAAACTGATCGGGAAATCGTTTGAAGCAAAAGTGACTATCTATCCAACCGAACCGGTTGCGGCATTACTAAAAGCCATTGATTCAGATATCGCTCAGTTGCTGATCATTTCACCGGACTTCTTAACGATCAAAGAAGCAGGTGAAGCGGCACCAGAAGCGGCCTATCAATTCGAAGACGTGGCGATCTTAGTGGAAAAAGCCGAAGGTGAAGTCTGCGAACGTTGTCGTCAAGTCCGTGTGGATGTCGGTGTAGAAGAGCAGCTACCAACACTTTGCGGCCATTGCGCAGCCATTGTCAAAGAAAACTATCCTGAAGCGGTTGCAGAAGGCTTTGAAAAATAAAAAAACGGAAAAAGATGATCCCATTGTGGGTCATCTTTTTTTTGAAATCAATCAAGCTTGTTCCTTGAAAATGGGACATAAGCAGCTGTTTGTGACATCCAAATGAGAAAATCCGCGTTAATTGATAACGATTCTCATTTGTTTGCAATAATTTTACGATAGTTTATTGTATAATAAAAAAACCTTATTAGACGAAGACTCCTGCCTGTGATTTACAAGTAACTACTTGTTCAATGGATGTAAGTAACCCTTGAAGGAAGAAAGCAACGAGATCGGATCAAGTAAAAAAAACTTGCCAGATAGAAAATCAGGTTGTAAACTGTTAAAAATCGGAATATTCAGAAAATTGAAAGAAAGTGTGATTCCATGAGTGATTTAGAGATGATGAAAACAACGAACCAAACGATGTACGATGCCGCTTTTGAAAAAGATGCTTGTGGGATGGGGTTCATTGCTCAGAAAAATGGTCATTATTCCCGAGAGCTCGTCCAAAATGCCTTAACGATGTTAGAACGGATGAATCATCGAGGGGGAACTGGCGCTGAACCTGACACGGGGGACGGAGCAGGAATCTTGATGGCGATGCCAGATCCTTTTTTTCAGCAGCGGGCAAAAGAGGCAGGAATCCCATTACCTGAAAAAGACGCCTATGCTGTTGGGATGTTTTTTTTACCGAAAGAAAAGCTCCGAGCAGCACAGGTCCAAGAAGAAGTAACTAAAGACATTCAACAAATGGGTTTTACGGTTTTATGGCAGCGCGACGTTCCATATGATTATTATCAGTGTGGGCCAGGGGCGCAAAAAGTCATGCCATCTTTCGTGCAAGTCTTTATTGAAAAGCCTGTCGATGTAGCAGCTGGCCGTCCCTTTGAAGATCAGCTTTATCGGCTACGGCGTAAACTGGAAAAAACATATCATACCGATGAGCTGTCTATTTGCAGCTTGTCCAGTAAGACAGTTGTTTATAAAGGGATGCTGCATGCCTATCAAGTTGGCTTGTTTTTCAAAGATCTTCAAAGCCCAGAAATGACTTCGAGTATTGCTTTGACCCATTCTCGTTTTTCAACGAATACCTTTCCAAGCTGGAGTCGGGCGCAACCTTTTCGTTTCTTAGCCCATAATGGCGAAATCAACACGTTACGCGGGGCGGAAAATTGGATGCATGGACATCAGATCGAAGTCTACGATGACGAAAACTCCGATTCTGCGAAGCTGGAAAATTGTATGGAATACTTGTATCGTCAAGGTCGAGACATTCCCCAAGCACTGTTGATGATGGTGCCAGAAGCGTGGTCTAAAGAAGCTGGCTTGACGCCAGAACTGACGGCTTTTAATGAATACAATGCAAGCTTTATGGCTCCTTGGGATGGACCAGCAGCTTTATGCTTTACCGATGGGGAGATGGTGGGAGCTGCCCTTGATCGTAATGGATTGCGACCATCTCGCTACTCAATCACGAAAGCTGGTTTTGTTGTCGTGGCCTCTGAGTCAGGCGTGGTGGATCTGCCAGCGTCGGAAGTGATTGAAAAAGGGGTGCTTGGACCAGCAAATATGTTTTTGGTGGATACCCAAAAAGGGATGATCTTACGAAATCAAGAAATCAAAGCGCATTATGCGAATGCCCATCCTTACCAGGAGTGGCTAGCGGAACACCTATTGACACCAGAGCTGCTTCCTGGGACTGAGAAGCAGGAAGAAACAGCAGATGATGCGATTCAGACCCTTTGGAAACGAAATGGCTACACGGATGAGATCATACGCACGTTGATTTTACCAATGGCTCAAACGGGAGAAGAACCAGTGATCTCCATGGGGTTTGATTCACCCTTAGCTATTTTGAGCGAACGTCCCCAATCCTTGTTTACGTACTTCAAGCAACAATTCGCCCAAGTGACCAATCCACCCATTGATGCGATTCGCGAAAAATTAGTAATCGGTACCGAGCTGTTTTTAGGTCGAGATGGGGATGTTTCAAAGGACATCCGAATCAACTGTAATAAGCTGAAGATTGCTAGTCCTGTGTTAAAAACGAGTGAATATGAAAAGATCAAACAGTTAAATCAAAATGGTCAAAAAGCGGTTTTACAGTCGATTCTTTATGATTATGTACCAGAAAACGGGGTAGCTTTGCAACAAGCGTTAGAAGCGCTTTTTAAAGAAACGGAGCAAAAAATCGATGCTGGGGCAACAATCGTCATTTTAAGTGATCGGGAAGTCATCCAAGCGCAAGAAGGAAAAGTGGCGATTCCGATTCTCTTGGCGGTATCAGGCCTGCACAATTATTTGGTGCGAAAAGGCAAACGTTCCTTGGCATCGATCGTTGCGGATACAGCGGAAGTCTGTGAGGTCCATCATTATGCCATGTTAGTCGGCTACGGAGCAAGTGGGGTCCATCCTTATGGGGCTTACCAGACATTGGCGCATTTTGAGCTTTCAGAGAAGATCGAAAGTTACCGCAAGGCATGTGAAAAGGGCATTGTCAAAATCATGTCACGAATGGGAATCTCAACGATCGCCGGTTACCACGGGGCACAATTGTTTGAAGCGGTTGGCATCTCTGAGAAAGTCATCGCTGAATATTTTACCGGCACGGTTACCCGTATCGGTGGACTCTCATTAGCGCAAATCGAGCAAGAATATCTGACGCGTTATGAGGCAGCATATGGTGAAAAACGAATGGATTATCTTGATTCTGGCGGTAGTTTCCAGTACAAAGCCGATGGGGAGCATCATTTGTTTAATCCAAAAACGATCTATGGGTTCCAAAAAGCCGTTCGCACAGGCAGTTATGAGCTTTATAAAGAATATGCGGCGGAAATGAATCAAGAGGCATTGGACAATCCAACGACGTTACGGTCTATGTGGACCTTTGCGAACACAAGACGCAGTATTCCGTTAGCTGAGGTGGAGCCTGTCGAAACGATCGTCAAACGATTTAAAGTCGGGGCGATGTCCTACGGCTCACTAAGTGAAGAAGCGCATCGCTGTATTGCTGAAGGAATGAATGCGATCGGGGCAAAATCCAACAGTGGAGAAGGTGGCGAAAACCGAAATCGTTTCAAACCAGTAGAGGGCATTAATTATAATAGTCGCATCAAACAAGTAGCTTCAGGCCGTTTTGGTGTCAACGCCGAATATTTAATGAGTGCAGATGAACTTCAGATCAAAATGGCGCAAGGGGCGAAACCTGGAGAAGGCGGCCAATTACCAGGCAATAAAGTCTTCCCGTGGGTCGCCGAGATTCGAGGGTCTACGCCTGGTGTTCGATTGATTTCACCGCCACCACATCACGACATTTATTCGATTGAAGATCTAGCCCAGCTGATCTATGACTTAAAAGCCATCAATCCGTATGCACGGATCAATGTCAAATTGGTTTCTAGTACGGGCGTGGGTACGATCGCTACCGGTGTCGTCAAAGCTGGCGCAGACGTAGTCGTGATCTCAGGCTATGACGGTGGGACTGGTGCTTCTCCGAGAAATTCGATCCGTGATGCCGGCTTGCCTTGGGAGATGGGGCTTGCAGAAGCCCATCAAACGTTAGCTATGAATCATTTGCGGCAGCGAATGACCTTAGAGACAGATGGAAAATTGATGACGGGTCGGGACATCGCCATTGCTGCTCTTTTAGGAGCAGAAGAATATAGCTTTGCCTCTTTAGCGCTAGTTGCGGTTGGTTGTGTCATGATGCGGGTATGCAGTATCAATACATGTCCTGTTGGCATTGCTACACAGAACCCAGCGTTGCGAAAATTTTTTGCTGGAAAACCTGAGCACATCATCAACACGATGTACTTTTTAGCAGAAGATCTACGGGAAACGATGGCTGAGTTAGGCTTTCGTACCATCGATGAGATGGTAGGACATGCGGAATTGTTGACACCACGCTTCGTTGCTAAAGGCAAAGCAAAGTCATTAGACTTTTCGAAAATGATTGGGACGACGATCCCAATCGAACGCAAAGTGACCGATCCATTCCTTGAGAAACGTCAATGGCCAGAATTAGATGCTTTTGCACAAGCTGCTATCGACAACAATCAAGAAATCGTGACGAATCATACGATCAATAATGTTCAACGCTCAGTCGGCGCGCGTTTAGGAGGCTGGATCGCGGAACGTTTTGGCAATTATGAAGTTACCCCAGGTCTGTTGCAATTTACGTATCGAGGTATTGCTGGACAAAGCTTTGGGGCTTTTGCCACCCAGGGCATCCAGTTGAAACTGATCGGTGAGGCCAACGATTATGTAGCCAAAGGGTTAAGCGGTGCCCGCTTGATCATTGTGCCACCTGAAGATGCCGCTTATGACGCAGAGCATTCACCAATTGTTGGTAATGTAGCGTGCTTCGGGGCAAATCGAGGCGAAGGCTATTTCCGAGGCATTGCTGGCGAACGCTTTTGTGTTCGTAACAGTGGAGCCAATGTCGTTGTCGAAGGTGTTGGCGATCATGGCTGTGAGTACATGACTGGCGGTGTCGTGGTGATATTAGGAAAAACCGGCCGCAACTTCGGTGCTGGAATGTCCGGTGGCGTGGCGTATGTTTACGACCCCGATCAAACCTTTGCCGATAAATGCAATCGGGAAATGGTTGATTTATATCGGATTGGCGAAAGCGGCGATGACCACCAACTAAAAGAGATGATCCAGCAGCATTTCGCCTATACAGATTCATTGAAGGCGGCTGAGATCCTAGAAGATTGGGGAAATCAGCAGCACCATTTCATCAAAGTCTATCCGACAGAATACCATCAGATGATCCAAGCGACGGAGACCTTGGCGGACCAAGGGTTTGTCGGAGATGAACTTGTGACGAAAGCCTTCGAAGCTGTCGTCGGTCCACAATTGACCATCCCAGGAAAGGAGCGTGACTAATATGGCAGATCCATTTGGTTTTTTAAAGTACCCAAGAGTAGAAAATCCTACCCGACCAGTGGCAGAACGAATCGAAGACTGGCAAGAATTACAGACGCCATTGCCTGAAAATGAGCGTCAAGAGCAAGCAGCACGCTGTATGAACTGCGGGATTCCTTTTTGTCATACCGGTTCTTTTTACGGGGGGCAACGAGCGGTTTCAGGTTGTCCCAATGACAACCTGATTCCTGAATGGAATGACTTGGTTTATCAAGGGCGTTTCCAAGCCGCTTTTGAGCGTCTTGCCAAAACCAACCCATTACCTGAAATGACTGGTCGTGTTTGTCCAGCTCCTTGTGAAAAAGGCTGTACCGAAGCACTGAATGGCTCAGGTGTCACGATCCACGACAATGAACGCTTTATTATCGATACTGCTTTTGAAAATGATTGGGTCAAAGCCTCGGGATTGCCTCAAGAAGCGACTGGGTTCAAAGTTGCCATCGTCGGCAGCGGACCAGCTGGTTTATCAGCTGCATGGCGCTTGAATCAACTAGGGCATCAAGTGACGGTCTATGAACGCAGTGATCGCTTTGGCGGTTTACTGATGTACGGTATTCCAAATATGAAATTAGATAAAGACGTCGTTCAGCGACGGATTGACTTGATGGCAGAGCTAGGCGTGACCTTTGTCGCTAATACGGAGATCGGTCGTGACTTGTCAGCAGAAGAATTGGCCGCTCAGTATGATCGGGTCATCTTGGCAACAGGAGCTAGTGTTCCTCGTGACTTGAAGATTCCAGGTCGTGAATTGACTGGGGTGCAATTTGCAGTCGATTATCTGACGGAAGCAACCAAAGATGTGTTAAAGCATGGCAAAGCGGCAACAAGTAAAAAACTTGCTGGCAAGCATGTTATCGTGATTGGTGGCGGCGACACTGGAAATGACTGTATTGGTTCAGCGATTCGGCAAGGAGCCGCTTCTGTGCGTCAATTGGAGATCACGCCCCAACTGCCATTGACACGGACCGACAGCAATCCTTGGCCAGAATACCCAATGACAGCCCGCACAGGATATGGGCAAGAAGAAGCGGCTGAAGTGCTACAAACACAAGTGACGTATCATGGGGTGTCTACAACGGCCTTTATCGGCGCCGAACGCGGCCAGTTGATCGCCATCGAAACAGTCTCAGTGGATCAACAGTTTCAGCCGATCCCTGGCACAGAGCAAGTGATCAAAGCGGATTTGGTCTTGTTAGCAATGGGCTTTGTTGGTGCAGAGACCCAACTCTTCGATGCCTTTGGTGTGCGAGAAGTGTACGATGATTACACGACGAACAATGAACGAGTGTTAGTCGCAGGAGATGCCAAACGAGGACCGAGTTTAGTTATCTGGGCGATTCGTGAAGGACGCTTAGCGGCAGAAAAAGTCGATCAAGCGTTACGATCATTGGTGTATCAATAAGCAATCAATAAAAAACAACCTGAGCAGCTATTCCTCCTTCAGAATTAGAAGGGGAGCAGCGAAATGCTCAGGTTGTTTGCCTGTTAAGCGATTGGTTCAGATGGATGGGGCTTAGACAGCTGTTCATTTTTTTCCATTGCTGCCTTTGGTAGGCGAATCGAAAAGACGATGGTTTCATCACGGCTTTCCGCCCAGATCTTTCCACCTAATGCTTCAACGATTTCTTTGGCGATCGGCAAACCAAGACCCGTCCCACCCGTCGCTGTTGCTCGGGAAGCATCCATGCGGTAGAAAGGCTCAAAAATCAAGCCGATCTTTTCAGCTGGGATCGTTTTTCCTTGATTGGTCAAACGAATCAGGATATCATCAGACTCGCTGATGGCTAATCGCAAAGGGGAGTTAGGATAGCTATAATTGATGGCATTGCGGATCAAGTTATCAAAAACGCGTTCCATTTTCTCCGTATCAACGGTCGCAAAGACTTTTTTCTGTAGCTGAAGTTGCCAATGGAGGTTTTTTTCTTCTAACAGCGGCAAAAATTCAAACGTCAACTGTTCCAGCATCAAGCTCAGATCCGTGGTTTCAGTTTGTAAGGCGATCGTTGTAAGATTAAAGCGGGTGATTTCGAAAAATTCGCTGATCAATAGTTCCAGCCGTTGGGCTTTTTGCAAGGCGATCTTCGTATAGCGTGCGCGTAGTTCGGTAGAAAGCTGCGGTTCCTCTTCTAAAAGCGTCAAATAGCCGATCACACTGGTCAAAGGCGTTCGTAAATCATGTGCGAGATAGACGATCAAATCATTTTTTCGTTGTTCCGCTTCTTTGGCGGCTCGTTGATCCTGTAAGTTTTTCTCCCGCAACTGGTTCATTTCTTCTTGCACATCAATCATATTGCTGGAAAGAACGATTCGCTTCGTGGGTTCGGCAATCAGTTGGTTTGTGGCTTGGATCGTTTCATTCAAATAACTGATAGCTTTGCTCATATAATAAATCGTTGTGCTCACCCAAATCAGTAAGGCCCCGATGGCTAAGCAAAGAAGCCAATAGTCAGCAAAAAGTCGTAAAATTTGATAAATGGGTTCATAGCCATACCAGACCCTCATTCCAGCAACGAAGCGTACTGCGAAAGGAATGATGATCAAGATCGCCATCAAGATGCCCGTGGTGATAAAGTATTGGGTCAAGAGCTTGCGGATCAATGGATTTCTATTTTTCAATGATATAGCCGACCCCCCATACGGTTTTGATTAATTTCGGTTTGCGGGGTTGTTCGTTCAGTTTTTCCCGCAAACGGGCGATATGTGCCATCACTGTGTTATTGTTGTCTAAATACTTTTCTTTCCAAACTGCTTCAAAAAGGGTTTCCGAGGCAACGACCGATCCTTGGTGTTCAAATAAGTAAAGCAAGATTTTAAATTCGATGGGGGTCAAGAAAACCTCTTTGCCATAAAGAAAACATTGGTGGCTGTTGATTTTCAACAGTAAGCCTTCCTTTTCGTATTCTTCAATCTTTTGGGGATTCGCTGACTGGTTGTAACGCTGGTATCGCCGCAGCTGCGTTTTGACCCGAGCAACGACTTCTAAAGGATTGAAGGGCTTGGTCACATAATCATCTGCCCCAAGGCTTAGACCGGTGATTTTATCCAAGTCTTCCCCTTTTGCCGTGAGCATCAATACTGGGAAAAAGTGGGTCTTACGAATTTGCTGCAGCAGCTGAAAGCCGTCGATATCCGGCAGCATCACATCTAAAACCGCCACATCGACCGTTTCTTTTTCAAGATAAGCCAAAGCGCTCGTTCCATCATAAAAAGGTTCTACTTGGAAGCCTTCATTCCTTAGAAACGTCGTGACTAACTCCGCGATTTCTTTTTCATCATCAACAACAATTATTTTTTCTGCCATCCTTGATTCACTCCAACTATCTACGATCATTTTTCATTTACACTACCATTTACTCTACACCCATCATACCGTAATCGGTAAGCGAATGCATTCGTTTTCTACTTTGAACTAGAGGTGATGCGGGAACCTAGGCGGCTGATCAATTCATTGGTAATGGTTTGTGCTTGATCAGCGGTAGTCGTCCAATCGCTGATTACTTCGAGCGAACTTTCGACCGCCAGTTCTGGATAGTCCGTTAAATCGATCAAGAGCATATCCATACAAACCAACCCAATCTGCGGGAGTAAAGCACCTTGATAAGAAAGCTGGAACCCTTGGTTTGATAGGGCACGTGGAACCCCGTCGCAGTAGCCGATGCTAACGATCCCGATCGTGGCTGGTCGATCAAAAACAGAGCCTAATCCATAGCCGATCGCTTCACCAGCGGCAACTGGTTTTTTGTCTACCAGTAAGGCTTTGAGTGTCAAAATCGGCTGTACGTTTATCTTCTGCTTCGTTGGTTCGTTCGGGACGCTCAATGAACCAGTTAGAAGAATACCTGGACGTACATAATCATAGTGTTTCTCTGGGTAATTCAATATTCCGTAGCTGCTTTGCAGATGTGTCAGTCCATAGGCGATATTTCTAGCTGATAAGCCAGCCAACAGATCATCAAAACAAGTGATTTGGGCTTGTGTCCGCAAGATACTTGCCGTATCCAGCTGATCTGAAGAGCCTAGATGGGAAAAAATGCCCGTGATCTTGAGAGATGGCAAGGCGTAAAGTCCAGTAACTGTCTCAAGATCAGGTGCAACGCCTAAGCGGTGCATACCAGTATCTACCGCTAAATGGCATTCGATCGGAATTCTTGTTTGGGCTAAAGCATGCCCATGGGCCTCACTAACAATGGTTTGAATCAAGGAATAATGTTTCAGCTCTTTGGCACGTTGGGCAGAAGTGTACCCTAAAATCAGTAAGCGACTTTTGATGCCAGCTCGCCGTAATTCAATGGCTTCTTCAAGGGTAGCAACGGCAAAGAAATCAACGCCGGCTCTTTCTAGGGTACTGGCGACCGTCTTCGCATCACAACCATAAGCATCCGCTTTAACCACCGCCATCACTTTTGTTGTTGCTGGGATCAATCGCTTGATTTCCTGCAGGTTGTGCAACAAAGCGGGGGCGGAAAATTCTTTGGCTGCTCGCTGCAATTTGGGCGGCGTTTTTTTCGAAAACGGGAACAGCTTTTGCAAAGCAAAGAGACCTTGCACCACCCCAATGGTCAGTCCTAAGACCACGAAGAAATTGATCAGATTGTTTTGCAGCAAGGGCAGCTTTTGACTAAGAAAATGGGTCACTGCAATGGTATAAGGATGGAGCAAATAGAGCCAAAGGGACAGTCGACCCGCTTGTTTCCAGATTATGGGTGCTTGCCATTGCTGGATGATCGGAAATAAAAACAACAGGACGAAGGGCAAAAAAACATACATGCTGTCATGTTTCGGCGTGGTAAAGTGATGCAAAAGGTAACTTTCCAAAAGCAAGCAAATCAGACTGATCAGCAGATAACTATAGCGATGGGGAGAAACTGGTTTCTTGGAAAATCTTCTGGCTAGTACCCCTAAGATCAAAAACAAAGGAGCAAAAAAAATGCCGTTGCGAGTTCCATCCAATAGTTGAAAAATCAGTGAATAGACTGGCGTAATGGGTGTTTGTGCAGCCAGGCCAGACCAACTGTCCCCACCTAAACCAACCACATACAAACCGACAGCAATGAAAAACACCTGCTTGAAAGAAAGCCGTGTCAAGAGGCCCATCACTAGTAGACTGCCGGTAATGATCGCAGGAAAATACCAAAGATGGTAAAGAATGCCAGTGACCAACAATGTTTGGATAAAGGTGCCCAGCGGCATGTTCAACCCAAGCATGCCGCTGTACCAAGCAAGCGGCAAAAAGAGCAGTGTGGCTATGAGGTAGACTTGCAGCTGCTTTTTAATAAACTGCCAGACACGCTGTCTGGCAGGATAGCTGTTTTGGGTGGCTAAGTCGCTGAACACGTAATATCCGCTGATCATAAAAAAGAAGGGGACGGCAATTCTGAAGAGCGTCAACGTGATCAGGATATCACCGTCAGGCCATAAGCGGTGAAGAGGCAGACAGTGGATCGCCACCACCATCATCGCCAAAATCACCCGGAATTGCTCGATTCCTTGATTCTTCTTCATGCGAACTGCCTCGCAGTTTGTTCAAGGTATTGATGGTATTCTTCCAAGGTCCACTGTTGACTGGCGATGATTTGACTATGAGGCAGACCAACATAACGAAAATGCTACGGTTCATAGCCAATCCCTGTAATTTCCTGTTTGTCTGCGGGATAGCGTAAAATAAACCCATAGTTCATCATTTCCTGGGTAAATAAATCAGCGGCTGCGCTGTCACGAAATCGTGGGCAGATCAAATCATCCTGGCTGCCCTTTAAACCAACATCGATCGCTAAGCCTAACTGATGTTCACTGCAACCGGGCAACGCCACAAATTGTTTCGTATAGGCTAGCCCATTTTCTTTCAAGGAATATTCCCATAAATACCGTTGCTGCTTTTCGGTTCGGTAGCCATCTAACAAGCAGATCTCGTCTTCAAGCTTTAAGGATTTGACGAGCCGTTTCCATTGTTTGGCTGCTTCTGGCTGCAAGTAAATCTCGTCTTCGCTGAAGGCAGCAAGGACTAAATGAGGCGGCTCTTGGTTTTTTTCTAACGGAAATTCTTTGCTAACTAACTGTAGATAGGGATTCATTTGACTTCCTCCTTTGCTAAGACAAGCAGTTTTTGTAGTAGTTCTTGATAGGATAAGCCGACCGCTGCCATCATGGCAGGATAACGGGAGTGACTCGTAAAGCCCGGCATAGTATTGATTTCATTCAAGTATAGTTCTCCTTGATCCGTGACAAAAAAGTCGATGCGAGCAAGACCTTTAAGACCAAGACTACGATAGAGCAGCTGAGCTTGTTCTTTGACCTTGGTTTCAATCGTTTCAGGCAATGGCGCAGGGACGGTGATTTTGGCGCTGATCAGCTGGTACTTTTCTTCAAAATCGAAAAAGCCGTCTACTAATGAAATGGCGTCACAAGCACCGACAGTCAAAGAGTCGTTGCCCAAAATACCGCAACCGATCTCAACACCGGCAATATTTTTTTGTAGGAGCACTGCGGAACAATAAGTAAAGGCTTTTTTTAAGGCAGAAGCGATTTCTTCAACGCAGGTGACTTTAGTGATCCCTTTTGAAGAGCCCGCTTCATTAGGCTTAAAGAAAACTGGGAAGCCATGGGTCTGGATAAAAGCTTCGATTTGTTCTTGCTGGTTGGCTTGATTTGTCAAGAGAATCGTAGGAGCACTTTGTACGCCAATGGCTGCTGCAGCTTGATGCAGCAGCCATTTGTTCATACATAAGGCAGAACCTGCCACCCCGCAACCTACATAAGGTAGTTTCATCAATTCAAACAATCCTTGGATACTGCCATCTTCCCCGTATTTGCCATGCATAATGGGAAATAAAATATCAGGTACTAACGTTTGCTGCTCTTCACTTAGCCAAAAGCCGTTTCCTTCGAATAGCGGCTGGATTTTCTGTTTATGTTTCGTATCCAACAACCACGTGTCTTGTCGGATGTTTTCCAGTTCTCCTGTATACAAGTACCAATCCATAGCATCTGGGGCGATCCCGATCAAAGAGAGGTCGTAGTCATAGGGAGATGATTGGAGTGCTTCGATTGCGCTAGTTGCTGAGGCTAAAGAAACGGTGTATTCCGGTGAATTGCCTCCAAAAATAATGGCGATTTTTTTCATGTTTTTCTTCCTTCCGCTTTTCGATTCTTACTACATTCAGTCTATCAAGGAAAGAAAAAAGAAATTTGCGGGCTTACTGGTATCTTTCTTTTCTTTTTGTGATGAAATTCTGACGAATTTATGACAAAAGGAAAGCGACAGCTGCCGCTCCTTTTACACCAGAAAGAAACTTGCCTTTGAAGTAGAAAAAGCTGCCATAAAATGGAATGGAAAAAATAGTGAAAAAAGAGCACTCTGAAAGAAAGGGGGAGGCAATAGCAGGAACGTTGACACAAAAAAAGCATGCCGAAGCATGCTTTTTCTTTTTGATGATGGCTTTTCGATTATTATACGATTTGCTTATTGTGCGTAATGCGCACGAGGACCACCAATATATTTGGGCCGTGATCCCAGAGCTGTGACATGGGCAGCGCCGAGGGACTTGATAGAGGGACGGATCGGGATTTGAACATGTTTGACATGCATGCCGATTGCTGTGTCGCCAATATCGATGCCAGCTTTTGCTACTATGTGCTCCA
The DNA here is from genome assembly GCF_050547255.1 of Enterococcus sp. AZ079. Lineage (NCBI taxonomy): Bacteria > Bacillati > Bacillota > Bacilli > Lactobacillales > Enterococcaceae > Enterococcus > Enterococcus sp. AZ079. Next base: position 800,151 of record NZ_CP172955.1, read on the forward strand.
CTTCAATAGGTTCATCGAACAGCTGGAAAGCGGCAACTGAGCAAGCACCGCCTGCATGCAACTGGGGCACTACTGCGACTTCTTCTAATTGATATAGTCGAGCCGTTTCACGCTCAACAGCTAAAGCCCGATTGAGATGTTCACAGCCTTGAACGGCTAAATGAATATTTTTGGGACGCAAGATCGCTCGTAGTGTTTCAACGATAACCATGCCTACTTCTTGACTGGAATTTTTGCCAATCAAGCCGCCCACGACTTCACTTGTTGAACAACCAAGGACAAAAAGATCATTTTCACCAACGTTCGCTGTCGTAATGACTTCTTCAACGATCGTAGTTAAATCCGTTTTTAATTGATTGATATCTGTCATAAGAATCACCTTTCATTTAAAGAAAACTTTTTCGTGCGGCGCAAAGCATGCGTCAGGGGTAAAGCAACGATGCTGCCAAAGACCGTTTGGATCAAATTACTTGGGATCGAGGCGATCCCAGCGCCTAAACCGAATAGCAAAACCGTTGCTGCTGCATAGCCGGCGATCATGATTAAGCTACCGACAATGACGGCTGCTAGTGGCCGATGGCTCATTCTACCTACGATCCAGCCTTGCACACCATGGATCACGATGGAAAAGAAGGCCCATTCAGGGTAACCTGATAGAAAATCAATGATGCCGCCGCTCATTCCACCGACGAAGGCACCGGCGCTAGGTCCGAACAACAGGGCCGAGATATAGATCCCTGCTTCACATAAGGTCACAAAGCCCTTCGTTTGCGGAACAGGAATGATAAAGGTCAAAGAAAGTGCACACGTGAGTGCCGTCAGCATAGCGATCGTCGTTAGGTTTCTTACTTTCATAGGTGTTCCTCCTTTTTAAAATAGGCGAGCTGATTGACGTTGCCAGAGGTACCTAAAGGCAGACCGTCTTCAATCCCTGCCCAAACAAATGCTTTTGCGGTTTGGATAGCTGCTTCCAACGAAGTGCCTTTAGCAAGCATTGCGGCAATCGCTGATGAGAGGGTACAGCCAGCACCGTTGGTTGTGGTTCGCGTACTTTTTTCTGCCTCAAAAACGGTAAATTGTCCTTCTTGATACAAAACATCATAGGCTGTTTCCCCAGTTAGTCGACTGCCACCTTTGATCAGAACATTTGGGGCACCCAGCGCATGGATTTTTTTTGCCGCCGTTTTCATCTCTGCTAAAGAGGTAATGCTTTGTCCAGATAAGTGTTGTGCTTCGAGTAGATTAGGTGTCACTAATGCTGTGTAAGGAAACAATGAGATCAATCCTGCTTGATAGGAGTGGTTAAAGGCAGTATCTCCTTCTTTGAAGGCGAGAACGGGATCGAGCACGATCGGTCCGGTAAATGTTTGTAAAAAATCTCGCAGCAATTCAATGATGGCGGTTTGATGAAGCAGCCCGATTTTGATTGCATCTAGGGATACGACCGAACGCAGTGAATCCAGTTGTGCTTGGATCACAGGCTCAGGGAGATCATGGAACATAAGATCATCCTTGATGGCGACCACACATGTTAATAGGGCATGGCCAAACACCCCGAATTCCTCAAATGTTTTCAAATCAGCCGTCATGCCGCCACCTGCCAAACTGTCGAGACCGGCGATCGATAAGACTTGTTTCATGTCTGCTGCTCCTTTCATTTCTCATTTCTTTCTATTATAAACAGTCGGTAAAAAAGAAAAACGGCCAATTGGATGTTTTTTCCTCATCCAATTGACCATTTGCTTATTTCTCATTTAGTAAATCTCGCTCACGATACCATTCATCGGGACGCCAGATCCATTCAAAGCCATCGGCAGCTAAGAGATCATAGGCTGCTTGGGGGCCCATCGTTCCTGCGGCATAATTTGGAAAATCAGGTGTTTCTTGGTCCCAAGCGTGACGGATCACATCAACGATGCGCCAAGATTGGGCAACTTCATCCCAGTGGGTAAAGTTAGTGCCATCACCGTTCAAGGCATCTAGAATTAGTTTTTCGTAAGCTTCAGGGGTGTTTTCGACGATTTCAGTACTATTTCGGTAATCGAGCTTCACTGGCAATGTCTCAAACCCTTGGCCAATTTCTTTTCCGTTCAAGGAAAGAGAGAAGCCTTCCGTCGGTTGAATGTAAATCGTCAGCACATTCGGTGCCAAACTCTCGATTTGCTTTTGTTCATTCAGGTCTTGCTTAAAGACATTGACTGGGACTTGTTTAAAGACAATGTTGATGCGAGTGCCTTTTTCCGTCAACCGTTTCCCAGTGCGTACATAAAATGGTACGCCGGACCAGCGGAAGTTATCGATCAAAAATTTCCCAGCAACGAAGGTTTCCGTTGCCGATTCTTCATCCACATTGGCTTCTTCACGGTAGCCAACAAATTTCTTGTCTTCTAATTGTCCCTTATCGTATTGACCACGAACGAAGTGTTGTTTCACTTCTTCTTCGGAGTAGATACGGATCGCATTTAAGGCTTTGATTTTTTCTGTCCGTAATTCTTTTTCAGAAAAAGCCACTGGCGCTTCCATGGCTAATAAGGAAAGAATCTGCAGAATATGATTTTGGACCATATCCTTCAAGGCACCGCTCTTATCATAATAGCCGCCGCGTTCTTCTACGCCTAAGTTTTCTGCGATATTGATCTGAACATTGTCAATGTAACGATTGTTCCACATTGACTCAAAAATGTTATTGGCAAAACGAATCGCAGAAATATTTTGGATCATTTCTTTTCCTAAATAGTGATCGATTCGGTAGATTTCTTGTTCCGTAAAGACTTGATTGATCTCTTCATTCAATTCTTTTGCTGAATTATAGTCGCTTCCAAACGGTTTCTCGATGATCACCCGATGGTAGCCCTCAGTATCCAGCATTCCTTGGGATTTCAAGTGAGAAACGATCGTCCCAAAGAAATTAGGGGACATTGCTAAGTAAAAAATCTGATTGCCTTCTAAATGGTATTTCTGATCTAAGGTTTCCGCCAAATCCTTTAATGAATCATAATGGCTCGTATCTGTTACATCATGTGATTGGTAGTAGAAATGAGAAGCGAATGTCTCTGCTTGTTCTTGTGAGTCACTCAATTCTTTGATTGTACCTATCACCACTTCACGATAGTGTTCATCCGACCAAGGACGGCGTGCAGTACCAATGACTGCAAAATCTTCTTTCAAATCGCCTTTTTTGTACAACCGAAACAAAGAAGGATATAGTTTGCGTTGGGCAAGGTCGCCCGTACCGCCAAAAATCGTAAAAAGGACCTTTTTTTCCATCATCTTCACTCCTTACAGTTTATCGACAAAAATCGTGCTGGCGGCTTTGTAGCTGACAGCAATTTCTTTTGTGTCATTTTTGATCGTAATCGGACCCTCGTATGCTGCCGCATCGATGATCTCGTATTCTTCATGAATATTCAATTTGATCGAAACGAGATAATCCAGCAGTTCTCGTTCGTCAAGGACACGGGCGATACGAATCTTGGTTCCTACCGGATAAGAACTCATGGTGTTTTTTTCGCCTTCGTGAATGAGTTCTCCTTGTTCAGGAATCATTCCCCCATGTGGGCAATACCGAGGATGATCAAGGTAGGCTTCTAAGCGGCTCGCCAACGTTTCTGAGGTGACATGTTCTAAAACTTCTGCGTCATCATGAACTTCATTCCATGAATAATGCAGGTGCTCCACAAGAAAGACTTCCCATAAACGATGCTTACGAATGAGGGCACTTGCAGAAGCTAAACCAGTTTCAGTCAACTGTACCCCTTGATAAGGTGAATGTTCCACTAAGCCTTCTTTTAATAATTTTGAAATCATTTCACTTACTGAAGCTGCTGAGACGTCCAGACCTGACACGATTTGTTTGTTATTGATCTTCTTTTGGTCACCACCAAGCTCTAAGATGAGCTTTAAATAATCTTCACGATTTGGTGTCATCGGATCCATCCTCTCTTATCAAAGACTATCAAAGTAGATTTTATCAAAAAAGCCAGCTGATTACTATGAAAAAAGCCGCCGGTTCTCAATATTCTATGTAAAAAGAAGACCGAGGGGAGCTACTCCACCTCAGCCTTTTTTTATTAAGCCCAATCACCATTGCGGAAGACAGGAACTGTGGTGCCATCTTCTTTGATGCCATCGATGGACATTTGGTCAGAGCCGACCATGAAGTCTACGTGGGTTTGGCTGCGGTTTAAACCAGCCGCTGCCAGTTCTTCTTCACTCATCTCAGTGCCGCCTTGTAAGCTGAAGGCATAAGCAGAGCCTAAAGCCAAGTGGTTTGAGGCATTTTCATCAAACAACGTATTGAAGAAGATGATGCCAGATTGTGAGATAGGGGAAGGGTCAGGGACTAAAGCGACTTCACCTAAAGATTTCGCTCCTTCATCGATCGCTAGCAATTTGCCTAACACTTCTTCGCCTTGTTCTGCAGAAAAGTCCACGACTTTACCGTCTTTGAAGGTGAATTTCATGCCAGAAATAATCGTACCTGCGTAGCTCAATGGTTTCGTACTTGAAATATAGCCATCGATGCGACGATTATCTGGGGCAGTAAAGACTTCTTCTGTCGGCATGTTCGCCATGAATTTTTCATTGCGGGTGTTGTAGCTGCCAGCACCTTCCCACAAGTGATTTTTTGGTAGGCCGATGATCAAATCGGTACCCGGTGCTGTATAGTGTAATGCGCTGAATTGTTCTTTGTTCAATTCTTCTGCCTTGACTTGCAGTGTTTCATCATGTTTTTTCCAAGCAGCAACAGGATCTTCTTCGTAGATACGCGTCGTTTTGAAAATTTGATCCCATAGCTTGTCTTGTGCTTCTTCTGGGGAAGCATCAGGGAACACTTTTTGTGCCCAATCTTGACCTGCAGCAGCAACAACGGTCCAGCTGACTTTGTTGGCTTGTGTTGCTTGACGCAGTTTCATCATCGCCTTACCAGAAGCTGCTTGGAAAGCGGCGACCCGATCTGAGTCAACGCCCGCTAACGCATCGGGATTGGCAGAAACGACACTGATGCGGCTCGCACCTTTTTCGACCCAATCTTCTGTCTGATCAATTTTGTGTTGAGGGATCGTAGACAAACGATCCTCAGCTGCATGCGCAAGAAATTCTTTTTGAACCACATCGTCGGTCCATTGAACGATTACTTCATCAGCGCCTAGCTCATACGCTTTTTTTGTCAATAGTCGAGCTAACGGTGCTTGGTCCACGGCGATTTGGATGACGATGGTGTGCCCTTTTTGGACATTTACACCAACTTCTGTGATCAGTTGGGCATATTTTTCAAGGTTCTGATTAAAGTTTGGTAAAACCATTAAAATTCCTCCATTTATTCTAAAATTATAACTGTCTTCATGATAGCACTAAGTATTTTTGAAAACAAACGAAAAAGAGAGCAAAAAAACAGAGGTCTTCAAATTGAAAAACTGGAAACACTAGGGGCAATAATTTTAAAAGTTTTTTTGCAAACTTAAAAAAACATGATACAATAAGTAAAAGGTATTTCTGAAAGCGATGTATAGCAGAATTAAGGAGATTAAAAAATTATGGCAAGAAAGAAAACTATTACTAGAGACCAGATTTTAAAAGCTGCCTATGAAGTTGTCGCAACCGAAGGATTTACACGTTTTACCGCACGCAATATCGCAGCGAAGATGAAATGTTCAACGCAACCGATCTACTTAGAATTTAAAAATATGGATGACTTAAAAAATGCATTGATCAATCAGATTTACGACTACTTAGCGACAGAAGTTTTTCCAGTTGAAAGACGGGGAGATGTCATCGTTGACTTAACGTTAAATTATATTGGCTTTGCAAATAAAGAAAAACGATTATACCGAGCGCTATACTTAGAAGAGCATGGTGGTGGGGATTCCATGCAGCAGTTTTCATTTGACCTTTTTGTGAAATCAGTGAAAAAAGAACCAAAGTATCAAGATCTATCGGACGTGAAATTACAGTCCTTGCATACTGGTGTCTGGATCGTCGCTACTGGCTTAGCGGCATTGATGTCTTCGGGGATCATTCATCCCACAGAAGATCAGATTGCTAAGCTGATGACGGAAACCACCGATAATATTTTAGCAAGAGAAACACCCATCGATATCAGTTATCATTAAGCAAACAAGAAAACCTCCGACAGAATCAAGTGATTTTGTCAGAGGTTTTCTTGTTTTATTCTGCAAATGCTTCCGCTAGCTTTTTGGCAAAGGCTTCTAAGTTTTGAATATCGTCTTCTTCCGCAGCCAAGTCGACCTTGACGCTATCTGCCCCTTTTGTTGCACCTGTCTTACTAAAGACGGCTTCAAAGTCATCGACGGACTTACAAAAGTCATCATAAAACGTATCGCCAGAGCCGCAGACCCCAAAGATTTTGCCACTTAAATCAAGTTCTTGCAAATCTTCGTAAAAATCGACGATCTCATCAGGCAATTCACCGTCACCGTATGTATAGGTTGCGACGATACAGATATCGGCGTCTTCAAACTCATCGGCATCCACTTGGGTACACTCATTCATTTCAACTTCCATGTCAAGATTTTCAAGGGCTTCAGAAACGATATCTGCAATTTCTTCCGTATTCCCCGTCATACTCGCATAGACGATTTTTGCTAAAGCCATGGGCTTTTTCCTCCAATCTCATTCCTATTCTCAAGGAAAACTCTCTTACAGATTATAGCAAATGCACGAAAGATTGAAAACAAAACTTGAAAAACTCTTTACAATGTCTGTGAATTTTGTAAAATAAGGGATTTCTATGGTAAAATAAGAGGAATTTAATTAAGGGAGACGAGAACATGATTACATTAAAATCTGCCAGAGAAATAGACCGCATGGCCGAATCCGGCGCGCTGTTAGCAGATGTCCACAAACAATTACGCAGCTTCATCAAACCTGGTATCACCAGTTGGGATATCGAAGTGTTTGTCAGAGATTATATTGAAAGCCATGGCGGAATTGCCGCCCAAATTGGTTTTGAAGATTACAAATATGCCACTTGCTGCAGTATCAACGATGAGATTTGTCACGGGTTCCCCCGAAAAAAACCATTGAAAGATGGCGATCTGATCAAAGTTGATATGTGTATTGATTTAAAAGGCGCCATTTCTGATTCTTGCTGGAGTTATGTGGTAGGAAACTCGACGCCTGAGATCGATCGTTTAATGGAAGTAACCAAAAAAGCGTTGTATCTAGGAATCGAACAAGCCCAAGTTGGCAACCGAATCGGTGACATCGGTCATGCCATTCAAACCTATGCGGAAAAAGAAGGCTACGGTGTCGTGCGCGATTTCGTTGGACACGGCATTGGTCCAACGATCCATGAAAGTCCGATGATTCCTCACTACGGAGAAGCCGGCAAAGGGTTACGTTTAAAAGAAGGAATGGTTATTACCATCGAACCTATGATCAATACAGGGACGTGGAAAATGAAAATGGATCCTAACGGCTGGACCGCCTATACTCTAGATGGTGGCTTAAGTTGCCAATACGAACATAGTTTGGCGATCACCAAAGAAGGGCCACGCATTTTGACTTCTCAAGGAGAAGAAGGAACCTACTAAATTTTGGCGGTAGGAGACTTCTGATTGTTACGTATGACAAAGAAAAAAAGGCAGATGATTCGCTGGCGGAGGAAGAAACATGAAAATCGTTGATAAAGTAAAAAGCAATCAAAAGCTGATGCGTTTCATTGAAACAACGCAAAATAGAATAACGGATTCAGAGATGGGGACCACATCGGTCGTCGTCGCCTACTATTTATTGCTTTCACTTTTCCCGTTAATGATTGCGCTGGGAAATCTGTTGCCTTATTTATCGATTGATCCGAACACGGTTTTATCTTATGTACAAGAATTGATCCCTAGTCAAATCTATGACTTTATCGGACCAGCGATCGAAAACCTCCTCACCACAAGCTCTGGCGGGTTGTTATCGATTTCCGCCTTGGCTGCGTTGTGGTCTGCGAGTCAAAGTATCAATGCCTTGCAAATTGCGATGAACAAAGCCTTCGGTGTGGACCAACGTTCCAATTTTATCGTGGTGCGCGCAGTATCATTTGTGATCATCCTGCTCTTTATGATTGCGATCGTTGGTGTTACGATGGTATTTGGGCTTGGAAAAATCATTCTTGATTTTTTGCAGCCGATTTTTAAGTTTCAAGACAATCTGATCGATACGTTCCAAACAGTCAAATGGCCAGTCACGATCGTTGCTTTGCTATTTATCATGATGCTGATCTATTGGTTAGTGCCGAATGCAAAGGTCAAGTTGCGTTCGACTTTGCCAGGGGCGATCTTTGCAACGATTGGCTGGATGTTGCTGTCACAAGTGTTTGGCTTATACGCCCGTTACTTTGCTGCGAAAATCATTGGCTATCAAATTATTGGAAGTTTTATTGTTTTAATGATCTGGTTGAATCTTGCTGCGACGATTATTATCTTGGGTGGAATCATCAACGCAGTGGTAGAAGAGTATGTGTCGGGACAAGAGATCAAAGAACGAACAGATCCTGTTCAGCGGATTTCTTCGAAAATCGAAGATACATTTACCAATAAAGAGAAATAACGGAAAGCGAGAATAAACGATGGATTTTGCATTCAAATTTGTAATGCGCTTATTTATAACAATGATCGTGTCTTTATTATTGACACCAGTCATCAAATTGATATCTTGCAAGATTGGCGCAGTTGATCGCCCAGGAGAGCGTCGGATCAATACGAAGACCATGCCTTCAGCTGGGGGATTAAGTATTTTTTTAGCCTTTTCCTTTGCGCTGCTTTGGGAATTTCGAACAATGATTCCTTTCGACTTCGTTTGGCCGATTCTTTTAGGTGCAACAATAGTGGTGATTACAGGATTGTTGGATGATATATTTGAACTGTCGCCAATGCAAAAATTAATAGGTCTGACATTCGCAGCGCTGGAAATTTATTTCGTTGCTGGAATAAAAATCAGCACAGTCACGATTCCTTATTTTGGCTTTATTGATCTGGGATGGTTTGCCTTGCCTATGACTTTGATTTGGATACTGGCAATTACCAATGCGGTGAACTTAATCGATGGTCTCGATGGGTTGGCGAGCGGCGTCTCTATTATCAGTTTGACGACGATAGGGATTATCAGCTATTTCTTTCTGCCGAATTTTGTGGAAGTACCAATGGTCATTTTTACTTTGATCGCAGCAATCATCGGTTTCTTTCCATATAATTTTTATCCAGCAACCATTTTTCTAGGAGATACTGGAGCATTGTTTTTAGGATTTATGATCTCTGTGCTCTCACTACAAGGATTGAAAAACGCAACTTTTATTTCTGTTCTGACGCCCATGTTTATTCTCGGTGTACCGATCACGGATACCGTTTATGCGATGATCCGAAGAAAGTTTAATAAACAGAAGATTTCCTCTGCCGATAAAATGCACTTGCATCATCGATTGTTGTCGTTAGGGTTTTCTCATCGCGGCACAGTGCTAACGATCTATGCCTTAGCATTAGTCTTTTCTTTTATTGCTTTACTAATGAATTACGCGAGCAATACAGCGATTGTTTTATTAATCATTAGCACAGGATTTGGAATTGAGCTGTTTATTGAGCTGATTGGATTAGTCGGTGAAAATCGTCAACCACTCATGTGTGCGTTAAAGTTTCTGGGAAATCGGCGATTCAGACAAAGTGTACTAACTGAACGTGCTGAAAGAAGAAATGCTGATCAAGAAAAAGAAAACAAAGATTTGGCTGCTAATGTTTCTCAGACTAAAGAAAAGCGGCGAAAGAGAAAACATTACCAAGCAAAACACAAAAAATAAACGATGACAGTTGCGGCAAAAGAACCCAACGGATGAAATGGATATTGATAGAAACCAAACGGTAAAAAATCAGGCCGGGAATCCTGATTTTTGCCGAGCAGCTGCGTATCAATGATTCTTAAAAATCAGTGGGGTGCTCTTGCCGCTTTTTTGAAGTGGCAGAAGCAAAGCCGTTTCCTGTCGAATTCTTCCGTCTTGAATTGACGGATCTAGCCCTAAACGTCTATACTTAAAAAGAGCAGCAGACTAATCAAAGAAAGAAGGATATGAACGAATGCCAAATGTGAAACAACTGACGTCAGAAAGAATGGGAACAATTTATGAGCTTTCCAATGATAGCGGTACCATCGTAAGGCTAAGTCCTGAAGGCGCACGCTTATTGGATTGGGTCGTTCCAGTAGAAGAAGGTCGCGACATTGTGGTCGGTTATGACACGATCGAAGGACATCGCCAAGCACGTTATTATGGCGCAACGATCGGCCCTGTGGCGGGAAGGATCGCAGGTACTCGCTTTGAGATCGACGGACAAGAATACCAAACGGAAGACAATGATGGCGGCAATACGCTTCATGGCGGTTCAAAGGGGCTGGATACTGATACATGGATCACTGAAACCTTTGAAGAAGCAGACAAAGCTGGGGTGATTTTTACTACCACACGGCAAGATGGCGATGGCGGGTTTCCTGGGAATGTTCGTTATCAAGTCACCTATACGTTGACGAATGACAATGAACTATTGCTTGCTTATGATGCCAACACTGACAAAGCGACTTTATTTAACCCAACGAACCACGGTTATTTCAATTTGACAGGTGATACCCAACAGCCGATCGATGACCACTTGGTTCAAATCAATGCCGAACATGTGGCTGAAACGAATGACGATGTGACGACGACCGGTGAAAAAACGCCTGTCGCAGGCACAAAGTTTGATTTTAGACAAGAACGCCCGATGGGAACGACGATGTTGGATGATCCGTTCTTATTAGACCATACGCAAGAGTGGGATCTAAAAGTAACCAGTCCCGATCAAAAAGTGCAGCTGACTGTAACTACTGACCGTCCTGCCGTTGTTATTTACACAACGGGTGAGGGAGAAGCTGGTGCATCAATGAAGACTGGTCCTTTTGCCAATCATGGCGGGATGGCGATCGAAACACAAGGTGTTCCTGGTTCTGAGAAATTTACCCACTTTGGTGAGATCGTGTTGCGTCCAGAAGAACCCTTCCACTCTGTGACGACGTATCAGGTCCACTTTTAAGCATAGGAACCAAATCATTTTTAATGAAATAGAAAAAAGCATTGTCAAAACGCAGAAAGTTTGGCGATGCTTTTTTTTGACAAAATACGATTACAGATGTAAACTTAAAAATGTGAATCACTTATGAAAGGAAGTGGACAAATGCAACCTGTGGTCGAACCAATCAAAATCAGCGATTCTGAATGGGAAGTCATGCGTGTGATCTGGACATTAGGACAATCCGACGCGAAAGAGATCACCGCTTTATTGAGCGAAAATAAAAATTGGAAAGCAGCAACGGTCAAGACGCTTTTAGGACGACTCGTCAAAAAAGGCGTATTGAAAACAGAAAGCCAAGGGAAAAAATTTGTTTATTCGCCGCTTGTTTCCGAAGAAGCAACCGTTCGCAGCGCAGCTGAGAATCTTTTTTCTCATATTTGTGCCAAAAAAGTTGGGCAGACATTAGCAGAAATGATCCAAGAAGCAGCATTGACGGCAGAAGATTTGGCGATGCTCCAAGCAGCAGTCGACCAAAAAGTGCCAGTAGCAGCGATCTCATGTAATTGTATTCCTGGTCAGTGCCAATGCAAAACCCATGCAACAAAATAAGTAGCCAACGAACTGTTAAAAGAAATGAGGAATCGTAATGAAAAAAAACATGCAAATCAGCGGAATGAATTGTGCCCATTGTGCCGCAAAAGTTGAAAAAGCGCTTAGTGAAGTACCGGGTGTGAAAAAAGCCAAAGTGGACTTGAAAAAAGCTCGCGGAACAGTCAAGTTTGACGAGTCGCAAGTGACAGAAACAGCCTTAGTCAATGCGGTCACCGAAGCGGGTTATCAAGGGGTATTTGAGTAAGCAATGGAATTGCTAAAGTGAAAATGAAAAATCAAAACAAATGAAAAGTGTCCAGCCGCTTGAAGCTTTTGTATGAAGGAGCAAGACTGTACGCACATTCAGTGAAATAGGAAGGGGAATACTAGGATGAATCAGAAAAAAACGTCTTCCGCAAGTAATAGTCAGACGTCAAGCCATCATAGGCATGAACCTGCTTTGAATGAGCGGGATAATGGTACACAGGGACAAGAGCAACATACGCAATCACAGCTGGCAGAAGTCCCTGAGCCTAGCCATGAGATGAATGGGATGGATCATCACAGGGCGACATCAAAACAGCAGGAGCATGAAAGCTCCGATAGTAACCATGGTCCTATGGATCATGAAGTGTCCAGCATGAACTATAGCCATAAGGACCATGAGATATCTGGCATGGATCACGGCCACAAGGACCATGAGATGTCTGGCATGGATCACGGCCACAAGGACCATGAGATGTCTGGCATGAACCATAGTCACATGAATCATGAGATGTCTGGCATGAATCATAGTCACATGAATCATGAGATGTCTGGTATGGATCATGGAATGGGTGGCATGGATCATAGTATGCATATGGGAAATTTTAAGCAAAAGTTTTGGCTTTCCTTGGTTTTGGCGATTCCAATCGTCATTTTATCACCAATGATGGGCATCGAATTGCCCTTTCAGTTCACGTTTCCCGGATCAGATTGGGTCGTATTGATTTTAGGAACGATCCTGTTTTTCTATGGAGGGCAGCCGTTTTTAAGTGGTGCGAAAATGGAATTGAAACAAAAAAGCCCAGCCATGATGACGTTGATTGCTATGGGGATCACGGTTTCTTATTTTTATAGTCTATATGCGTTTATCGCCAATCATTTTCTTGCTGTTCCTCATGTAATGGACTTCTTCTGGGAACTAGCGACTCTGATCGTGATCATGTTGTTGGGGCATTGGATCGAGATGAATGCCGTTTCTAATGCTGGCAATGCATTACAGAAATTAGCAGAACTATTGCCAAAAGAAGTGATTCGGAAAAATGCGGATGGATCAGAAGAACAGATTCCATTAGAAGAAGTGACCAACAAAACACAGTTGATCGTTCGCTCAGGAGATAAGATTCCTACAGACGGAACGATCCTTGAAGGAGAAACAACGATCGATGAGTCGGCAGTGACTGGTGAATCCAGACGGGTACCTAAAACCATCGGCAGTACTGTCATTGGAGGATCTGTCAACGGCAACGGTACCATCACGATGGAAGTCACAGGAACTGGGGAAGACAGCTACTTAGCGAAAGTCATGGAAATGGTGCGAAAAGCCCAAGCTGATAAATCCCGCTTAGAAGCACTTTCGGACAAAGTGGCAAAATGGTTGTTTTATATTGCGTTAGTTGCTGGTGTCTTGGCATTTGCTGTATGGCTGTTTGTTGCTGATCTACCGACTGCTCTTGATCGAATGGTCACGGTATTCGTCATTGCCTGTCCCCATGCGTTAGGGCTAGCGATTCCCCTCGTAGTTGCTCGTTCGACATCGATCGCTGCCAAAAATGGCTTGCTCTTAAAAAATCGCAACGCACTGGAGAATGCGCATCATGTTGATTATCTGATCCTCGATAAGACCGGTACGTTAACAGAAGGAACGTTTACCGTAACTGGCATCGAGGCGACAGGCAGTCTTTCTGCATCAGAAGTACTAGCTTACCTAGCAGGTCTTGAGAAAACCGCCAATCATCCGATCGCAGAAGGCATTTTAGCCGAAGCTGAAAAGGAAAACATCACAGCCAAAAAGGCGACTGATGTTCAAACAAGGACAGGGATTGGTCTGGAAGGCGTGATCGATGGACAAAAGTGGTTGATCGTCAATCAAAAAGGATTGGAGCAATTAGCCATTCAGTATCAAGGGAACTCCTTGAAAAATTATCAAGAACAGGGCAATACCATCAGCTATTTGGTTCATGACGGCAAAGTGGAAGGTATCGTCGCATTAGGGGATAAGGTGAAACCAGAAGCGAGTCAATTTATTCAAAAAGTGAAAGACTTAGGCATCACGCCAGTTATGGCTACTGGAGACAACCAAGAAGCGGCGCAAGCCGTAGCCGATTACCTAGGAATCGAAGCCTTCCATGCGGCAATGTTGCCAGACGATAAAGAACGTCTAGTCAGTGACTATGTCAAAGAGGGCAAGCGCGTCGTAATGGTAGGCGATGGGATCAATGACGCCCCAAGTCTTGCAAGAGCGACGATCGGGATTGCGATCGGAGCGGGTACCGATGTAGCGATCGATTCAGCCGATGTCGTTTTGACGAATAGCGAACCTCAAGACATCTTGCACTTCTTGACGTTGGCGAAAAAAACAAGACGTAAGATGATTCAAAATCTCTGGTGGGGCGCAGGATACAATATTTTTGCCATTCCTTTGGCAGCTGGCGTGCTCGCACCGATCGGGATCATTTTGAACCCAGCAGTCGGAGCTGTCTTGATGTCTATGAGCACGATCATCGTTGCCATCAATGCAATGACCTTATCAATCGAAAAAAGCGGCGATTAGCCGCTTTTTTGTTTCTTTTCCTAGGAGCAGTGAAATACCTCTATAATCTGCTTCTGGATTTATGCTATAATGTGTTCGTTGAGACAAGGAGGACGTTGATTATGGAACTGAAGAAATTGGATGTTCCCACTACTTCAATTACTGAAGTAAAAAAATCTCCGATGGATGTATTTAATCAAGCGCGAGAAGCAGGAACAGCAGTATATGTATTCAATCGTGAAAAAGTGGCGGGGGTCATGTTGACACAAGAGCAGTATGAAACGTTATTGCAGGAATTAGATTATTTGCGTCAGCGACCGATGATGGAAGAAGAACCCGAACAGCCGCCAGTGGCAGGGCTAGAGGAATTCTTACAAATCATGCGGCAAGCGCTGATCACCGGTGCGAGCATCTCGGCAAAAAATTTAGATGAGCGAATGGTGGCGCTAGGGTTCATCACTCGTAAAACTGGTTTTGGCGGTGTCGTTGACATGGTGAACGAATTGAAAGAAACAGGCAAGATCGTTTACCAGCTACGTAAAAAACAAGATGGTAAATCAGTGACCGCTGAAGTCATTGGAGAACAAGACAATCAAACGCAATTATTTGATAAATTGATCATCAAAAAAATCTTTCTAAAAGAAAAATAAACGCTGGAACTTGTCCCAGCGTTTCAGACGGTAGACAAAGTACGGATGATTTCGTACTTTGTCTTTTTTTGTTGTAAAAAAGTGGAGATTATTAACTTTTTTTTAACTG
Source organism: Enterococcus sp. AZ079 (assembly GCF_050547255.1). NCBI lineage: Bacteria > Bacillati > Bacillota > Bacilli > Lactobacillales > Enterococcaceae > Enterococcus > Enterococcus sp. AZ079. Next base: position 815,334 of record NZ_CP172955.1, read on the forward strand.
TGAAAGATACTGCTCATCCAACCAACAAAAGTTCCAGCCAGTTACAGACTAGGTTTTAAGTCAGCCAGTAAGTTTTCCCGTCTTTCGTCCGTTGCATAAATCCGTATTCGATCAAATAACGTCGGACAGTGACATAATCGGTGATCGCTTGTTTTAATACATCGTTGACAGCAGCTTCTGAATAATTTTTCTTCGGATCAAATTTTTGTGCCAGTACACTCAAGACAACAATCTTGCGCTTTTCTTTGCTGGGAAACTGTTTGATAAACCCCGTTTCATCAAAATAAGTGGCAATGATCTTTTCTCTTTCACTAGCCGTAATGGCATAGCGATCATCAAGCATCGTCGCCCCTTTATGAGGCGGCAGCAACGGGGTATCTTGCAACAAGGACATGATACTTAAAAAAACAGTCGCTTGTCGCTGTTTTTCTTTTAGTTTAAAGCGATGATTCCTGACAGTCGAAGAAGAGATACCTAAGCGCTGGGCAATCACAGTATCGCTAACATCTTGGGCAAACAGTTGTAAAATCTCCTGTTGGCTCTCTGATAAGCCTGTTTGTTCTTTGGGTAAAGCCAACAATGCGGACAAAACGGTTCCGTGATGGTCAGTAATATGCTGCATCATTCGTTTTTTTGCTGTAAAAAAGGCGCCATCAACGGGATAGATTTCTTCTTTGTCGAAGGTCTCCTGACAAAATACGCAACAATATTCCGTTGGTGTTGCGACATATCCTTGCTGATAATCAGAAATGGTAAACTCTTGATAAGGTTTCATTTTGGGTTCTCCTTTTATTGTTTAGATATATACTAACATAAATTTATTTCGTTTGTAAATGAGCAAACGAATTTATCGTTATTAGATTAATTTCATCCGTTGCTTAAAATTGTCGCCTTTTTGTGTTAGGATTAACAACAATAGCGAATGAATTTGCTTAATTCAAAGGAGTGATACTATGGCAGACGTAAGCCAACGCTTCAATCACGAAGTGTACAATATAGCTGTTTCATTGATTCGTAAATTTGATGAACGGGTTTCTTCAATTCCTGATATTTTAAAGTTAACGTTAGGCGAGCCGGATTTCAACACACCGGAGCACGTGAAAAAATCGGGTGTCCAAGCAATCGAACAAAATTTCAGCCACTATTCTGGAATGGCAGGCTTAGCAGATGTTCGGCAAGCAGCCAGCCTCTTTTTGAAAAATAAATATCAGCTTGATTACGACTTTCAATCAGAAGTATTAGTGACGATCGGTGCAACGGAAGCAATCTCAGCTTCTTTATTAGCCACGCTGGAACCTGGTGATAAAGTGATTTTACCAGCACCAATTTATCCAGGCTATGAACCAGTCATCCATTTAGCTCATGCCAAACCGATTTATCTTGATACGACGGATAATGACTTTGTTTTAGCGCCAGAAGTTTTAGAAGCAGCCTTAAAAGAACATGGGGAGCAAGTCAAGGCAGTCATTTTAAATTATCCTAGCAATCCAACAGGGGTTGTTTATACCCGAGAACAAGTCAAAGCATTGGCAGAAGTTTTAGAAAAATACCCCGTTTTTGTTATTAGCGATGAAATTTATAGTGAGTTGACTTATGATGAAACCCATGTGTCCATTGCTGAATACTTGCGGGATCAAACGATCGTGATCAACGGCTTGTCGAAATCACACGCGATGACTGGTTGGCGCGTCGGCTTCATTTTTGCACCAGCAGCGTTGACTGCTCAGATCATTAAGGTCCACCAATACTTAGTGACCGCGGCCTCAACGATTTCTCAAAAAGCCGCAGTGCGGGCATTGATCGAAGGCATCAATGATGCAGAAGTCATGAAAGCCGATTACCGTGAACGCCGAGATTACTTGTTTGAAAAGATGACTGCCCTTGGTTTTGAAATGGCGAAGCCATCTGGTGCATTCTACATTTTTGCCAAAATACCAGCAGGTTTCAACCAAGATTCCATGGCTTTTTGTGTCGACTTAGCCGAAAAGAATCAATTAGCAATCATTCCAGGGATCGCCTTTGGTCCCGAAGCAGAAGGCTATGTTCGTTTAAGCTATGCGGCAAGTATGGAGAACTTGGTGGAAGCGATGGATCGCTTGACACGCTATATGCAAAGCAAATGATTCTACAGACATTTCTTTAGTTCATAAGTGTTAGATAAAGTAAGCCCCCTCTGATGGATGCTGTAGTGACCCCAAAAAGTTAGACTTTTATGGAGTGGAGAAATCCACTCCTTTTTTGTACGATAAGATTAACTGTTAGACAGCTGTTTTTACAGCTTCTCGAAACTGAACCGGACTTCGCCAATTTAATTTCTTTTTGATGCGTTTATGGTTGTAATAATAGATATATTGGTCAATTTTTGTTTTCAATTCATCTAAACTCCGATAGACTTCTCCATGAAAAATCTCTTGCTTTAATAAACCAAAGAAGTTTTCCATAGGTGAGTTATCTAAACAATTCCCTTTACGAGACATACTCTTGAAGATTTTATGCTGCTTCAATTTATTCTTATAAGCATTCATTTGATAGGCCCATCCTTGATCTGAATGGAAGGTTCTACGAAATGGACAATCATTTGTCATCTGGATTGCTTCTTCTAATCCTTCCATTATGGCTAGTGCGTTTGGTTTTTCAGAAATCCGATAAGATAGAATTTCACTATTGTAGAAATCCATGAAAGGATCTAAATACAGCTTTTTCTGACGAACGACACCTGTGGTGTCTACTTCATAATACTTAAACTCTGTGGTATCAGTTGTAATTTTTTGGTGACAGATATTTTTATAAAACCGACGATGAATACGATTTTTGGCGACAGTGCCAACCTTCCCACGATAAGAATTGTACCGTCGAGATTTTCGAGTGTAAGACTTTACTTCGATACCTAGTTTTTTTATCAGACGTTGAATCTTCTTTTTATTGACATGAATCCCTTGATTCTCTAATTCTTTTTTTAGTCGCAGACAGCCATAGTCTTTATGCTCTTTGCGAATTTCAAGCATTTTTTCTTCAATTTCTTGGTCTGGGTTTGGTCTGTCAAACCGTTTCTGCCAATACATATAGGTTGCTTTAGGAAATTTCAATGTTTCAAGAAGCTCAACTAGTTTGAATGATCCTCGGAGGCTGGCGATGATTCGTGCGATTGATTCTTGCGTCTTTGCTGGGCTTCCTGTTTTCGCAGCTTCCTCAACTCTTTTAAAAAGGCATTCTCAATTTGAAGGGATCGGACTTGCTTTTCTAATGCCTTGATACGCTCGCGTTCTTCAGTTGTTGTATTTTCTTTTTTGTTTTCTTTTTTTCTAGTCAAAGTAAGTGGTCGCCCTTTCTCTTTTGAGAGCCCCTCAATACCTGCTTCTCTGAAATTACGCATCCAATTGGCAATAAGCGCAGGGTTGTTCATTTCTAAAGTGCTAGCAACTTCTCGATAGGACATCTCACTTGTTTGATATAACTCTAGCGCATTTAACTTAAATTGAACAGAATATTTCTGATTTTGATGCTTTCTCAATAGACCTTCCTCTCCGTATTCACGATAGGCATTCACCCAATTACTTACTTGAGACTTGCTTGAAATACCGTATTTGTTGGCAAGATACCGATATCCGCCCACGCCACTAAGATATTCTTTAACGATTTTTAGTTTTAATTCAAAAGGATATTTTGCCATACAAATAACGACCCCCAAAAGTTAGATTTTTTTGGTCTAACTTTTGGGGGTCGCTTCATGCAGCGGGGGCTTTTTTAGGCAATCGACGAACTTTACAAAATATTTACATCGCTTTATCGATTCTTTACATGAAATCCATCAAGGGTTTACACCGCCTTGCTAAACTAAGCATATAACGAAAGGAGATTTACTAAATGAAAAAATTGGGACTTTTATTTTTTGCAACTGGATTATTATTAGCTGGCTGTGGGAGCGGTGGCGCAAGCACTGAGAGCAGTCAAGCATCAGGCGGATCTTCATCAGGTGCCGCATCAAATGAAAATGTAGAAATTTTAGCTGTGGGCTCAACGGCATTGCAACCCTTGGTTGAAGCAGCAGGTGAAAGCTTCTCAGCAGACAATCCCAATTATACAATTACGGTTCAAGGTGGCGGCAGCGGAACTGGCTTAAGTCAAGTAGAAGCAGGCGCGGTGACGATCGGCAATTCCGATGTGTTTGCGGATGAAAAAGATGGTGTGGATGCTAGCAAATTAGTTGACCATAAAGTAGCCGTAGTTGGTATGGCACCAGTGGTAAATAAAGACGCAGGCGTTACGGATCTTAGCCAACAAGAATTGATCGATATCTTTACAGGCAAAGTGAAGAATTGGTCTGAACTAGGCGGAGCAGATCAAGAAATCTCTGTAATCAACCGCGCATCAGGCAGCGGTACGAGAGCGACCTTTGAAAAATGGGGCTTAGATGGTGCAGAGACGATCCAAACACAAGAGCAAGATTCTTCTGGAACAGTCCGTAAAATCGTTGCTGAAACACCAGGAGCAATCAGCTACCTTGCTTTATCCTATTTGGACGATTCGATCCAAGCGCTATCTCTTGATGGGGTAGAAGCGACTCCTGAAAATATTGCAGATAACAAATGGCCAATCTGGTCTTACGAGCATATGTACACGAACGGCGAGCCAGATGCAAACGTCAAAGCCTTTCTTGATTACATCATGACAGACGATGTCCAACAAGGAATCGTTATCGAATTAGGTTACTTGCCAATCACTGATATGAAAGTAGAACGCAGTGTAGACGGCGAAGTAACGAATGTTGAATAGTGAAATGACCGAAGAAGGAGAATGCTCCTTCTTTTTTTGTGTTTAAAGCATCAAGAAGATGCTATTGACTGATGCTTCATTTGGTAATGAAAAACAACTACAAAAACAGCCGATAACAATTATTCACCTGTTATCGGCTGTTTTTTATCAATAATCATCTTTTTCATGAAGCGGCAAAGTCACCGTAAAGGTAGAACCAATTTTGGGGAAACTGTCAACCTTGATGCTGCCACCTAATAATTTGGTATAGTCTTTAACGATAGCCAGCCCAAGTCCAGTGCCGCCAGAATTGCGGGCGCGGGCTTTGTCCACCCGATAAAACCGCTCAAAAATCCGTTCCTGATCTTCTTCATCGATGCCGATGCCTTGATCCTGCACTTGAAATAACAGCTGGTCGTCTTGCTCTGAATAGGATAATGTGATGACACCACCAGGTTTTGAATAGGTGACAGCATTTTCTACCAGATTTTTTACGATGGGCTGCAGCAGCTCTTTTTTGGTAGATAAAATGAAGGGTTCGGGTCCTTCAAATTGAAAGGTCAATTGCTTCTTAGCAGCTGCGGGACCATAGGTTTGAACGACTTGTTGCAGCAGCTCAGAAAAGTTGATCGGTTGGTCGACATACTGGAAAGAATCACTGTCTTGAGACAGTTGGATGATATCTTGTATTAGATTTTTCAAGCGATAAGCATCTTTTTGAATGATCTCTAAAAAGGTCTGCAATGTTTCTGGGTCTTCTTTGGCGCCGTCCAGCAGTGTTTCGGTAAACCCAATCAAGGAAGTTACCGGCGTTTTTAATTCATGGGAAACATTGCCGACAAAATCTTTTTGCATTTTTTCTAATTGTCGGATGCGCGTCAAGTCATAAGAAATACCAATCAACTGGTTTTCTTGGAAGCTTCGCAAGGTAACATCCAAGACTTTTGAGCGTTCCCCGCTAAGGGTGGTTTCCGCATGGAAAATAGGGGTCTCGTCGTTAAATTGATAGATCAATTGGATCAGTTGTGTGTCATGAATCACTTCAGTGAAGGGCTGCGGCAAGGTTGGCGCAGTTTCCATCCCCAACTGTTCTTGCATCGTCGGATTCAACAGCAGCAGTTGATTTTCTTCATTAATGATAAAGACACCGATCATCAGTTCACTGAGCAAGCCGTACAGCTGTTGTTCAGATGCCGCATAGGCACGATAGGTCTGGCTCATTTGTTCGCTCAGCTGATTGATCAGTTGATACAACTCGTCATGTTCAGGGGTTTCTTGCATAATGATTGCTTGTTGATCGGGCGAGGTGATCATTTTTTTTACGACGGGCAGAATCGTTTGGATTGGACGATTCCGCTGACGCAGCGTGTGAAAAATCAGCAGGCTGATCAAGAAACAAAAGACAAGATAGACAATCAAGATCGATTGCTTGATTCCTTGGTTTTTCGCAAAAAAAGCAGCAGTCGGTTCTGCGATCCGCAAGATTTGAGTTAAGTTTCCATCTTCTTTGACAGGAATCGCCACGTAAAGCAATTCTTCATGCAAGGTGTCGCTTTCCCGCAACGATTGACCAACGGCGCTTCCGCGCAAAACGGCTTGAACTTCTGGACGATCGGAGCGGTTTTCATGGAGGGTATGATCATAAGTATCGAAAATGATTTGGCCTTGATCATCTAACAAAGTGATGCGGCTATTGCTATCTTGAACATAGGCATAGGCAAATTGTTCGAGCGCTGCGGTTTGGTTATCTGAGAGATTCAAAAACACAGCGGCTTTCTCTTGCAGAAAATCCACTTGCTGGGCGATGACTTGCTGACGGTAAAAACTGCTTAGAACTTGCCAACACAGGAAAAAAATCAGCAATAGACCGATTGACCATAAACCATAGCCATAGCGTTTTTTCATTGGGGCGGCTCCTGAAATTTATACCCAAATCCTCGAACGGTCACCAAGTATTCTGGACGCTTTGGATCAGCTTCCAATTTTTCTCTTAAATGACTGATGTGAACATCCACGATGCGACTTTGTCCATCAAAGTCAAAATTCCAAATACGATTGAGTAAGGTATCGCGATCGATCACGCGGCCTTTACGTTTCATAAAGTAAACCAGCAGCTCGAACTCTTTCGGGGTCAGGAAGATTTTCTCCCCATCCACACTGACCTGGAAATTGGTCAGATCGGCTTGAATTCCGCCGATTTGCAAGATTTCTGCAGGTTGATCTTCTTCTCGTGCTTGTTGACGAGGTTCTAAGCGACGGAAGATGGCCTTCATTCGAGCCAATACTTCTCGAGGGCTGAAGGGTTTCGTCAAGTAGTCGTCAGCCCCGATCTCTAAGCCCAAGATCCGGTCGATCGGATCATCTTTTGCGGTCAAGACGAGGATCGGTGTCTCGATTTTTTCTTGACGTAATTTCTTTGTGATTTCGATACCGTCCAAATTCGGCAGCATGACATCCAAGATGATAAAGTCAAAAGGTTTTGACAACGCCAAGTCGAAGGCTTTTTGACCATCTGAGGCGGAAACGACTTGGTAGCCCTCTTTTTCTAAATTAAAGGTTAAAAGTGTGACGATTGAAGGTTCATCATCGACAACGAGTATTTTTTTCATGATAGACTCCTTTCGTTTCTTTTTTTCAAGAAACGATTAAATTTCAACGAACAAGTCCTATTTTAGCATGAATAGACAATTGGTACTATTGCAACCACTAAATAAATGCTATAATAAAGGACGATTTCATAGGAAAGCTGAGGGTGCTAAATGATTGGAATCAGTGCGTGTCTAGGCGGTGCCCTTTGCCGCTACGATGGAAAACATCAAGCAGTACCACAATTGATCGAACTTGTTCGTGCGGGTCAAGCCATGATGGTCTGTCCAGAAGTTCTTGGCGGCTTGCCGATTCCACGTGAACCGGCCGAAATCGTCGGTGGCGATGGGGTGGATGTTTGGGCGCAACGAGCGAAGGTCGTCACCATTTCAGGAGAAGACGTGACGGAACAATTTACTAAAGGCGCGAAAATTGCTTATCAAAAATTGCAAGAGCAAGGCATCACCCAACTGATCCTAAAAGAGAAAAGTCCCTCTTGTGGCAGTCAGACGATTTATGATGGCAATTTTTCTGGAATCAAAAAAACAGGGGTCGGTGTCGCTTGTGCCTATTTTCGACAAAAAGGCATGACTGTTTTGTCCGATGTCGAATGGCTTGCAAAACAGGAGGAAGCAAATGGAAATTGAAAAGACCAATCGCATGAATGCGTTGTTTGAGTTTTATTCCACGTTATTGACGGAAAAACAGATGAATTACATGGAATTGTATTACGCAGATGATTTTTCTCTAGGAGAAATCGCTGAAGAGTATCAAGTTAGCCGTCAAGCAGTCTATGACAACATCAAACGCACCGAACGTATTTTAGAAGACTATGAAAAAAAACTACATATGTTTTCGGATTATATCATGCGGGAAGACTTGCTGGATCAGCTAAGCGAGTATACGAAAACCCACTATCCAAAAGACGAAACCTTACAGGGGTTTATTCAACAGCTCCAAGAAATTGAAGAATAAAGGAATGAAAAAAAATGGCATTTGAAAGTTTAACTGAACGCCTCCAGCAGGCAATGAGCAAACTGCGCAGAAAAGGAAAAGTATCTGAAGCAGATGTAAAAGAAATGATGCGTGAGATTCGTCTAGCTTTATTAGAAGCCGACGTCAATCTGCAAGTTGTAAAAGAGTTTACCAAAAATGTCCGTGAACGGGCAGTGGGGGTAGAAGTATTAGAAAGCCTATCTCCAGCGCAACAAATCGTTAAGATCGTTGATGAAGAATTAACCAAAACATTAGGATCAGAAACAGTTGGGATCGAAAAATCACCGAAGATCCCAACGATCATCATGATGGCTGGTTTGCAAGGGGCAGGGAAAACCACCTTTGCTGGGAAATTAGCCAACCATTTGATCAAAACCGAAAACGCACGTCCATTAATGATCGCTGGTGACGTGTACCGACCAGCTGCGATCGACCAGTTGAAAGTATTAGGGCAACAATTGGATGTACCTGTTTTTGATATGGGAACTGATGTCAGTCCAGTTGAAATCGTCCGCCAAGGATTGGCTTTGGCTCGGGAAAAGAAAAATGACTACGTTTTGATCGATACGGCGGGTCGTTTGCATATCGACGAAAACTTGATGGAAGAGCTAAAACAAATCAAGGACTTGGCACAGCCAAATGAAATTTTACTGGTAGTGGATGCGATGACAGGACAAGATGCTGTCAACGTGGCGGAAAGCTTCAATCAACAACTGGGGATCACAGGGGTAGTCATCACCAAGCTAGATGGCGATACTCGTGGCGGGGCGGCATTGTCGATTCGTCAAGTTACGGGCGCTCCAATCAAGTTCACTGGTACCGGTGAAAAATTGACCGACCTTGAAGTATTCCATCCAGATCGGATGTCTAGTCGGATTCTCGGTATGGGTGATATGCTGACTTTGATCGAAAAAGCACAGCAAGATTACGACGAGAAAAAAGCAGAAGAACTTGCTCAAAAAATGAAGGAAAACTCCTTCGACTTCAATGACTTTGTTGAACAGATCGATCAAGTCATGGGCATGGGCCCAATTGAAGATCTTTTGAAAATGATTCCGGGAATGAGCCAAATGCCTGGCATCGAGAACGTCAAAGTTGATCCAAAACAAATTGCCCGTCAAAAAGCCATGGTTTATTCTATGACACCAGCTGAACGGGAAAATCCTGATTTGTTGAATCCAAGCCGTCGCCGCCGTATTGCTGCTGGTTCTGGAAACAGCGTCGTCGAAGTCAACCGTATGATCAAACAATTCAAAGAATCTCGCAAAATGATGCAGCAAATGAGTAAAGGGAATATGAACATTCCTGGCATGGATCAAATGTTTGGCGGTGGGGTCAAAGGGAAACTTGGAAAAATGGCCATGAACCGCATGGTCAAGAAACAAAAGAAGAAAAAGAAAAAACGCAAATAATCGTTTCACACTGATAGGAACTGAGAACTGAACCTTATCTTCGTGTAATTAAAAACATGATCTGAAAAGGCACCAAATCGAGAAGCTGTACCTGCTGATTCTAGCAGTTGCAGCTCCTCAGATTGCCTTCTTCAGGTCATGGTTTTTTTATGCTCACAGCTTCCTCTTTAAATGAACTTCTTCAAAGAACATCAAATTGAACATCTAAAGAACATCCCTTTTTATAGAGAAAGCCAGCTTTCTACCGAATATCTCAAATCGTCCAAGAGTCAAAAATAGCGATCAACTATCGTTGCGGACAACTCTAAGAATAGGATAGAAGCAGAACATTCGTGCTTTCTGTTAAATGGTGCTACTATTAATTTATAGCAAGTATGAAAGGAGTTTTTTACGATGACAAACAAAGATCGCATTGAAGGAAAAGTAACCGAAACAAAAGGGAAACTTACAGGAGATGACTCCGAAGAATTAAAAGGCAAAACCCAAAATAAATATGGGAAAGCCAAAGATAAGGTTGAAGATTTTGCGGATGATGTTTCTCGTAAAGTAAATGACTTCTTTGACAAAAAAGACGACGACAAACCTAGACATTAAACTTAAAAGCATCCCTGCAACAAGAAAATGTTGCAGGGATGCTTTTTTATATTCCACTGATTTGTTTGTTTTTTCGTTTGTACCACCAATTCATCAGCGCTTTAGGATAGACAAGCAGCAAACTGATGAATAAGCAGGCAACCAGTAATAAACCGAGCCGAAGGGCGATGTTCCAAAGACTGACATCATACCCCTCATAGAGATTACGGTAAAAAATTTCTAGTGGGTAATAAGAAATCATGGATAAATAGAACCAAGTTCCCAAAGAAAGCAGCCAATAAACTGGTGCGCGCAATTTAGGGATCGTTATATAATCACCGTCATTTTCTAAAGAGATTTTCGAGAACACTTTTTCGGCAGCAAGAATCAGTAAGCCGCTCAAGCCGAGGTAAAGGAGCAGCAGCCACCAAGGGTAGACATATCCTTGCGGCCAATCGATCCAGGTTTGAAAAGGAATCAGAAAATCCCCATGACCAAGAAACACAAAACTAAAAAACTCGCGGGTACATTGGAAAAAGCTATACCCCATTGATCCTAGCGAAATAGTGAAGAAGACCGAGAGCACGCCAGTAAACAGATTCCCCAGCAAAACGCCTAACAAGAGACCTGCAGCAAATACTAGCAGATTCGTTGACAAGGTACTAAGGGCAGAAAGCAGCACGTCTTGAAGCGGCACAGCGAGATAGCGAGCTGGGATCATCGTGTATTCGATCAGGATATGACCTAACAGCCCCAACACTAAACAAGCGGTCAAGGGTAAGCCGATAAAAAGCAGTTTCTTGTGAAAGACGTGCTTTCTGCTAAAGGGTAAGGCAAATAAAAAGCGATTGAAATTGGTGCGGCCATCGACAAAAAAGGATAAGAAGCCCCAAATAAACAGGAAGACAATCACAAATTGATTCATGGTGGTCATATAAGGGCGATTGTAATAAATCTCATCAGGGGACTCATTGCTGATCGTCAATACCGCATCGCGGTATTCTGTTGCCGAATCAAAGTAAACCGGGGTTTCACCCTTGTAGTTTTTGACATAGTACTCTCGATTTTCGTTGAAATCTTTGATAAATTCTTCAGATGTCAAATAGCGTTCTTGCTGATGCCAGGCTTTTTGTGATTGCCAGCCATCACCAAGATACATTAAGAGTAAGACAAAACAAAAGCCGATCAGCAGCTTGCCGTAGCGTTCTTTAAATATATTGCTTAACATCGTTTTCCACCTCTATCCTTCCACTAATGCCTCTTGTCGTAAATTTGCTTCAAACAGATCTTCCAAGGTCAAGGGCAATTCTTCGAAAACCAAAGGGTCAAGCTGCTGGATCTCAGCCGCCAGCTCTTTTGTGTAATTGTCAAACAAAGCGGTCAAGACTCGACCTTGTTTTTGAATCAGCTTGGAGCGCTGCTTGATAAGGGGAGGAATCTGCTTGCTGCGAAAGACGAGTTGAAGTTTGCGAGATTGTTCGCGAATCGTTTCCAAACGGTAGTCTCCTTCAATCGTTTTCCCTTTGATCAACAAGGCACGATCAATAATATGCTCTAATTCATTTAGATTATGGGAAGCGATCAATGCGGTACGATTCGACTCGCTGAGGCTTTCCAGCAATAGTCCGATCACTTTTTTACGGACGATCACATCAAGCCCATCAAAAGGTTCGTCTAACAGTAAGAACGTCGCATTTGAAGCGATCGCTAGAATCATCTTATAAAGACCTTGCATTCCTTTTGACATTCGCCGGTAAGAAAGCGTTAGCGGCAGACCATGGCTTTGCATCAATTCTAAATAAAGATTTTGATCAAAATTTGGATAAGCAAGCCGATAAAATTGATTGATTTTTTTTAACGAGTAGGCAGCCAGAAAGTTTTCTTTTTCATCGATATAAAAAAGCTGTTCTTTTAATTCCGGGTGCTGATCCAGGCGTTGGTTATCGATCGAAATCTCGCCATCATCTAGTAAATAATGTCCAGCGACCGTCCGAAACAACGTGGTTTTCCCAGAACCATTGCGGCCGATCAATCCTACGAGTTCTCCTTTTTCCAAAGAGAAGTTCACGTTTTCTAAGATAATTGTTTGTTCCATTTTCTTGGTCACATGTTCGATCTTCACTGTGGATCGCCTCCTAACTCTTGTTCAAAGCCATTCATCCAATCGCTCAGCTCACGCATGCTGATCTGTAAATGGCGTGCTTCGATCACCAATTCTTTCAAACGTTCTTTCACTTGTAAGATCCGAATCTCATCGCGTGGCAGATCCTCAGTAACTTTCACAAAGGTGCCTTTTCCTTTGATGGTGACAAGCACTTGCTCATTTTCCAATACTTTGTAGGCTTTGCTGACGGTATTTGGATTCATCAACAGGTGCTTGGCCATTTCACGAACCGAAGGTACTTGGTCTCCAGCGGTTAGAACACCGTTCAGAATATCTTCTTTGATACTTAAAACCAATTGCTCATAGTAAGGTTTGCTGCTGGCTTTGTTAATGCGAACCACAAAATCAGCTCCTTTCATTTATGTGTACTAGTATACGTAGTACAATAGTGGAAGTAAAGTCTTTTATGATAAAATAAACAAAAAGGAGCTGATGAGGACAATGGAACGATGTGAGTGGGCCAACAGTACACCAGCAATGCAGGAGTATCATGATACAATCTGGGGGAAACCTGAGTATGAGGATCAGCAGTTGTTTCGAAAATTGGTGTTAGATATGAATCAAGCAGGGTTGAGCTGGCAAACGATTTTAAATAAAATGGCGAATTTTGATGCGGCGTATGATCAGTTTGAAATCACCAAAGTAGCGAACTATACGGAAGAAAAAGTGGAAGAACTGATGATGAATCCAGGCATCATCCGCAATCGGCGAAAGATTGAAGCGGCGATCAGCAATGCCCAAGAAGTTTTAAAAATCCAGCAAGAATATGGTAGTTTCTCCACATTCTTGTGGCGATATGTCGATCATCAGCCGATCATTAATGAATTTGAGCAGCAATCCGATGTACCGACCCATTCGGAAATCTCTGATCAGCTAGCGAAAGATTTGAAAAAGCGAGGGTTTAAATTTGTCGGAACGACCATTATTTACGCCTTTATGGAAGCTGTCGGCATGGTCAACGACCATTTAGTCACTTGTGTTTGTCGAACATCAGCAGCAAACAAAGAATAAAGGAGCGAGCATAATGGGAAAAGTGATATTCTATGGTGCGATCAGCCTCGATGGCTATTTAGCAGGTCTGAAGGATCAACTGGACTGGCTGTTTCAAACCGATACCGGTGTCGCCACGACCTATGAAGCATTTTTTGCGACTATCGACACGACCGTGATGGGAAGAAAAACCTATCAAGAAGCGAAAAAACTGATGGATGAGGGACCGTTGTATCCTGAAACGACAAATTATGTTTTTTCCCATACCCGAAAAGAACCGCTGCCGGATGCAATCCTAGTGGCATCGGATCCAGTTGCATTTGTTTCAGCATTGAAACAAGAGAAAAACGTATGGGTAGTGGGTGGGGGTTCCCTATTAAAACCATTGCTGGAAGCTGATTTGATCGATGAATGGTTTATTCAAATCGCGCCGGTGTTTTTAGGAGAAGGCAAGCGACTGTTTGAACCGGGGGAATATTCGAGACGCTTGACGTTTGTTGAAACAAAACAGATGGGGGAACTGACAGAGCTTCATTTTGTCCGAAAGTCTGTGTCAGGCAGCGAGTAAAAAGCGCAAACGATTATTCTTTACAGTGAAAAAAGACCAAGAAGCTCAGTGACGAGTTTCTTGGTCTTTTTGTATGGATTCTTCATTAGTTGAATCGTTGAAAGAATTCAATATATTTTGCAAGGATCGTTTCGAAGAAGCTTACTGTATCTGGGTTGATCTCATTGTTTTCATCGATCAAGTTTGTGATACCGCCAATGTAGGCTTCTGGTTGTTGTAGAGTAGGCATATCCAAAAAGACTAATGATTGACGCAAGTGATGGTTCGCACCAAATCCAGCGATCGCTCCTGGAGAAACGCTGACGACTAATGCTGGTTTGCCACCCCAACTGCTCGCACCGTAAGGACGAGAACCAACGTCTAAAGCATTTTTCAAGGCTGCTGGAACAGAGCGGTTGTATTCTGGTGTAAAGAAGAAGACACCATCAACGGCGCTTAATGCTTCCCGAAATGCTGTCCATTCAGCAGGAACTTTTCCTTCAACTTCCAAATCTTCATTGTAAAAAGGCAAGTTGCCGATTTCGATGAAAGATGCTTCAAAACCTTCTGGTAATAATGATGCGAATTTTTTCGCTACGAGTTTATTGTAAGAACCTTCCCGCAAGCTGCCGACGATAAAACCAATTTTTTTTGTCATGTAAAATTCCTCCTTGTTGTTTTCTACTCATTTAGCTTACCAAAAGTAAGTGAATGGTGCAAATAAAACGATTTGTTCTTAAAAAGGTTTCTCTAGTATTCATGATACGCGTCCAGATTCATTCTGGCAAAAGATAACCATGCCGAAAAAACAGGAAAGAAAAACTTTTTTCAGCTGTAAAGAAAAAACTCTTTACACCATCAGAAAAACCTGTTAAACTAGCTCTTGTGATTAAATCAATGGAGGTGTAAATAATGGCAGTAAAAATTCGTTTAAAACGCATGGGTTCTAAAAAGAAACCTTTTTACCGTATCGTCGTAGCAGATTCACGTTCTCCTCGTGACGGACGTTTCATCGAAACAGTTGGTACTTACAATCCTTTACTAGACCCAGCTGAAGTAACAATCAAAGAAGATCTAGTTCTTGATTGGTTATCTAAAGGTGCGCAACCTTCAGATACAGTTCGTAACATCCTTTCTAAAGAAGGCGTTATGAAAAAACACCACGAAGCAAAATTCACTAAGAAATAAGGTGACTTTGGATGAAAGATTTGCAAGAATTAGTCTTAACGATCGTTTCACCACTTGTTACCAAACCTGAGGATATCAAGCTTGAGCTGGTAGAGTCAGATGATTTCTTGGAATATAATCTTACTGTGGCACCAGAAGATATTGGTCGTATCATCGGTAAACAGGGGCGGGTTGCCAAAGCAATTCGAACGATCGTTTACAGTGTACGGACAAATGGACCAAAGAAAGTTCGTTTGAATATCATTGATGGTAAATAAGCAAGAATGAAAAGCATTTCTCTTTGAGGAATGCTTTTTTTGTAAAATTCATGCTTAAGATGGAGGACAAAAAAAGGTGGTTTTGAGATAATCAAAAATGAGGAGGTGCTTGTATGTCTCAACTAATCGCATGGATCGTTGTTCTTTTGATTCTCGTCTTTATTTATAAAATCGGTTCTTTTCTTTGGCGAACGCTAGGGATCTTGCTACTACTTTTTTTGATTTGGGTCTATCGTGAGGAGATCATGACGCAATTGAACCAATGGACACAAAACTTTCGTTGGGGCGACCTATCGACGATCGCCAATCAAGTTTGGCAATGGATCAAGGATGGCTTTCAATCACTGCAAAATTGGGTGACAAATCTTTAAAAAATCAACAAAAAAATGACAGACAATCTGACTTGTTTGTCATTTTTTTTATTGAGGGGTATCCTTTGTATAAGGAGGGGAACATCATGAAAAAAGAACTAGGATTATTTGTTACGCTGCTAACGATTGGAACCTTGGCTGGCTGTAATAATCAAAAAGACCAAGAAACCAGTCAAGCCAGTACAGCTGAAACAACAGCAACGACTATGGTGGAAAGTACCCAAACACAAAAAAGTAGTCAATCAGAAACCAGTCAATCAACTGCATCGACTAGTCAGGCGGTTTCTGAGGATTCTTCAAATACGAGTAGCACCACAGACATCTATAGCCAAATACAAGCGGTATTCCCTGATCTTGTCTTGCCAAAGGACGTTCCGCTTGCTTCGGGTAAAGTGTTGAATGCTGCCACAGCTGGCAGTCAATCCGATGCCTCGATTCTTTATTATGGACTTGATCAGCAATTGTCTCTCAATGACAAGGCTTTGAACGAAGAAACACCGCTTGCTGCTTTTCAATCAAAAGAGTATCAATCAGCGGATGAAGCTGCTGCAGCGGTCAATGTAACAGCGGATGATGGCGGACAAGCCGTTGATCTCGGATATGGCATTACTGGGCATATGCAAGGAGCTGCTGGCTCCAGTTATTTAAGTTGGCAAGAAGGAAATTGGTCATTGACTGTTCGAGCAGTCAACCAAGAGGAACAAGATCCTGTGCCGGTTGCTAAAGAAGTGGTAGCGTATCTAGAAGAAGCCATGCTTCCAGCACCTGAGGTCGGTCAAATCACTATCGATATGGGAAAAAATGACCATACAGCAACTACCGTGGTCTGGCAACAAGAAACGATCCTTCGAACGGTACAACATCAAGATGCACGTTCAGCATTGGAAATGGCCGTTTCAATGAATCAATAAGTTTCAGATTAGGACATTGCCCCTTTGATCAAGCGTCGAAGGGGTGTTTTTCGCGCGATGATTTTGAGGAAAACAGAGGGCGCTAGGAAACGGCTAGAATTCGCTACTTTGCTATGCTAAAATAGAACAGAAGTTAGAAGAAATGGGGAACGAACGTGACAGAATATTTAAACGTAGGGAAAATCGTCAATACACATGGGATCCGTGGAGAAGTACGAGTGATATCACAAACGGATTTTCCAGAAGAACGCTACCGTAAAGGGGCTGAATTGACACTTTTTCGTGAAAATAAAGAGCCATTACCATTGATTGTTTCAGGTCATCGCAAACATAAAAATTTTGATTTGTTAACGTTTGAGGGCTATCCCAACATCAACGACGTTGAACCGTTTCGTAACGGCATTTTAAAAGTTACCAAGGATGATTTGGTGGATCTAGCAGAAAATGAGTTTTACTACCATGAAATTATTGGTCTGGAAGTCGTCGAAGAGGATGGCACAGTCATTGGTAATGTCAAAGAGATCCTTTCACCAGGCGCCAATGATGTTTGGGTGGTACAGCGAAAAGGAAAGAAGGATGCCTTGATTCCTTATATCGAATCTGTTGTTCATACCATCGATCTTGAAAATGGTCAGGTCATCGTTGAGATCCCAGAAGGGTTGTTAGACGATGAGAATTGATGTGCTGACACTATTTCCACGAATGTTTGAAGGGCCTCTTGGAGAATCGATCATCGGTAAAGCACGGGAAAAGGAACTGTTAGAAATCAACGTCTCTAATTTCCGTGACTATTCCGACAACAAGCATCAAACAGTGGATGACTATCCTTATGGTGGCGGAGCAGGAATGTTATTAAAAGTCCAACCTGTCTATGACAATATCAAAGCGATCGAAGAAGCGACACCAGAAACGAAAAAGCGTGTGATCCTATTAGACCCAGCGGGAAAACCCTTTGATCAAAAGATGGCGGAAGAATTCTCTACTGAAGAGCACCTTGTTTTTATTTGCGGTCACTATGAAGGCTATGATGAACGAATCCGTTCATTGGTCACTGATGAAGTGTCACTGGGCGATTACGTCTTGACTGGCGGCGAATTGGGGGCAATGGTCATGATCGATGCGACGGTCAGGCTATTACCAGAAGTTTTGGGCAATCAAACCTCCGCACAAACTGATTCTCATTCCACTGGTTTATTAGAGCATCCGCAATATACACGCCCGGCAGAGTTCAAAGGCATGAAAGTGCCGGAAGTTTTGATGAATGGCAATCATAAATTGATCGAGCAGTGGCAATTAAAAGAATCATTGCGCCGAACGTATCAGCGACGTCCAGATATGCTGGAAACTTATCCGCTGACCGCTGAAATGCAGAAGCTTTTAAAAGAAATTGAAGACGAAGCGAAGACTGGCAAGTAAAATAGTGCCAGTTTTTTTGATATTCTGTGCCATGACAAGAAAATTCTCTTTACAGCCTATGGTCGACTGTGGTAAGATATTTCAGTGAGTGTAAACTCAACTATTACGATGTTCCGCTGGAGCTTTCATGCTTTAAGAATGTTTGGGAATAAGGAGAATGATAAACATGAATCCATTGATTCAAGAACTAACTCAAGAACAATTACGTACTGACATCCCAGCTTTCCGTCCTGGGGACACTGTTCGCGTTCACGCGAAAGTTGTCGAAGGAACTCGCGAACGTATCCAGTTATTTGAAGGTGTTGTCATCAAACGCCGCGGTGCTGGTATCAGCGAAACTTATACAGTTCGTAAAGTATCAAACGGTGTAGGTGTTGAACGTACCTTCCCATTGCACACACCACGTGTTGCACAAATCGAAGTTGTTCGTTACGGTAAAGTACGTCGTGCAAAATTGTACTACTTGCGTGCATTACACGGAAAAGCAGCTCGTATCAAAGAAATTCGTCGTTAATCATTTATTATCAGATGAAGCAAAAGCCCTTGATTTCAAGGGCTTTTTTCTTTTGTCTGAGATGGAAAAAACTTTCTATTCGTTGTGATAAAATGAAGAAACGACTATACAAATAGGAGGGGTTTTATTGAATGAAAGAAATAACAATCTTGGACGAGAAGAAATAATCATCGAAAAGGAGTTCGTCAGACGGCCAAAGGTTCCATGGTCGAAGGACGTCCAACGCTTTTTACGTTTTTTGCAAGATCAGCAGATAAATTATGTGCCGAAACCATTAGGGTTTGATCAGGAAGAACATGAGTTAGTTTCTTTTGTTCCAGGGGAGGTATATGATCAGCCATTGCCGGATGAACTTTATACTGATGAGGTTCTTTGTTTGGTAGCTGAACGATTAAGAGATTTTCATGATCGAAGTGTTGGTTTTCTGGAAAGGCTAACTGGTGAGGAACAGTGGATGCTGGAATACTCTGGTCCGACAGAGGTGATGTGCCACAATGATTTTGCTCCGTATAATATGACGATCGTGGATGGGGAGCCTTTTGGGCTTTTTGATTTTGACACAGTAAGGCCAGGAAGCAGGTTATGGGATGTTTCTTATGCTGCGTACCGCTGGGTACCCTTGTATTTTGATGGGAACAGTCGTCTGAGTGAAACACAATGCCATCGATTGAAACTTTTTGTGGATACTTATCGGCTGTCCAATAATGACAGAGTACAGATTGTCGATTGTTTGATCGACCGCCTTTGTGCACTAGTTGCTTTTATGAGTAGAAAAGGAGAAGAAGGGAATGGAAATTTTCAGAAAAACATTGACGAGGGACATCTTGCTAAATACCAATATGACATTCAGCGCCTGAAAGAAAATAAATCGCAAGTCATCGAAGGGATAAAAATAGAAGAATAGAAGAACAGTGAGTACAAATCATCCTACAGTCTTCTATCAGATCGTCTTGGTGTTTTTTATTGAAACGATTGTTATTTATATAGATGAATTATCTCTATCTTTTTAATTTTTAATTTTATGTAATCTGGAAATAAAGAAAAAATTTTGAATGATTTCATTATTGTTTTCTAATAAATGATTACAGAAAAAAAGCAATAAATTCCCCTTTTTTTGATGATTTCTATGGTAATCTTCTCGATAGAGAACTTTCTTTTATCTAGCTATTGCTGACCTCTATGCGTTAGTTAATTACTTCACAAATAAAAGAAAGTTCTTTATTTAATCGAATTGAAAGAGGTGTCTTTGTGAAAGCAGCTGTAGTATCTAAAGATAAGGTTGTAAAAATCGAGGAAAAAGAATTAAGAGCGCTTCGTCCGAATGAAGCATTATTGAAAATGGAGTGTTGCGGTGTCTGCCATACTGACTTGCATGTAAAAGATGGCGACTTTGGAGATGCATCTGGGATCGTACTCGGACACGAGGGAATCGGTAAAGTGGTTGCAATCGGTGATGATGTTACTTCTCTAGCGATCGGTGACCGTGCAAGTGTCGCTTGGTTGTATGAAAGCTGTGGATCATGCGAATACTGTGTGAACGGGAATGAATCATTATGCCGTTCGGTTAGAAATGCCGGCTATTCTGTAGATGGTGGTATGGCTGAAGAATGTATCGTTGTAGCTGACTATGCAGTGAAAGTTCCAGAGGACTTAGGTTCTGCTGAAGCCAGCAGCATTACTTGTGCAGGTGTAACCACATATAAAGCGGTAAAAGTTTCTGACATTAAACCAGGTCAATGGATCGCCATCTATGGTTCAGGGGGACTAGGAAACCTAGCCTTACAATATGCTAAAAATGTCTTTAATGCAAAAGTGATTGGAATCGACATCAACGACAAACAGTTGGACTTCGCAAAAGATCATGGCGCTGATCTTGTAATCAATCCTGCGAAAGAAGATGCGGCAAAAATCATTCAAGAAGCAACCGGAGGCGCACATGCAGCCGTAGTAACAGCTGTTTCAAAAGCAGCCTTCAATTCTGCTGTTGATGCTGTTCGTGCGGGCGGTACGATTGTAGCGGTCGGTCTCCCACCAGAAAGCATGGACTTGAACATACCTCGACTTGTATTGGATGGGATTAAGATTGTCGGTTCCCTTGTTGGAACACGAACTGATTTAGCAGAAGCTTTCCAATTTGCAGCGGAAGGAAAAGTTGTTCCTAAAGTTGTCATGCGTCAGTTAGAAGAGATTAACGATATTTTTGATGAAATGCTTTCTGGAAAAATCAAAGGACGGATGGTCATTGATTTTCAAGAAAAATAAACGAAAATAGAGAAATCAACTATGAATTTTTAGCGAAGGAGAAAATTTCGTGTGTAATTTATTGATCATTGACAGCGAAGAGCGAAGAGCAGTTAGCGAGATGATTCGTTTGATTGATCGTCATTTCCCAAATGTCATCTTGCTTCCAATGGTTGATTCGAAAAAAGCACTTCAGCGTACCTGTCTTGAGCAGATGGTTGACATTGCAGTGATCAATGCGGATGGCGAAGAAGACTGTTTTGAATTATACAAAGAATTGCTTTCTTTTTACCCGAATGCAAAAGCAATTTTGTATTCTGTAGTAGAAAGCTTTGCTATCGCTCAAAAAGCGTTGCGTTACGACTTGATCGATTATTTGGTCGAACCGATCACCAATGATTTTGTTTATGCATTGGACCGAGGGATTCAATCCATCAATCAGATTTCCTTGCTGCACGTCGAGAAAAACAATGAAGCTTCTCCTTCGCTTTCTTTAAGACATAAGATATTGCGCTATATTCATGAAAATTATAGAGAACATATTACGTTAGACACTTTAGCAGATCATCTGCATTTAAGTCGGTATCACACCAGCCGTTTGATCAAGAATACATTAGGAATGACCTTTTCATTATACTTGATGATTTATCGTATTGAAGTTGCCAAAAAAGAACTCTCAACAAGTGATCGATCAATCAGTGAAATTTCTGTTAGAGTAGGATTCAATGATCCAAATTATTTTAGTAAGAAATTTAAAAAAGCAACTTCTTATACGCCCAAAGAGTATCGAAAAATTTATCGTGGGAAAGTAACCGTGATCGACTCAAGACTTGAGCTTTGAGTATTAAATAAAGTAGTTTGGGCTGATTGTATTAGCGAAAACATGATTCTTTGCTAATGCTTATCAAGTTACTTTTTCATAGATGAGAAAAGCTAAAAGGCCTATGCGTGCAAGGTCTTTTTTACTTGAAAAAAATTTTGGATCAGGTTTTTCAGACTAGCAGCAGAGGACAAAGACTGATGTTTTTGTGAATGAACCGATAGGTGCTATAATGAGAACGGATTCAGCAGTGCAGCTTACCAAAGAAAGGAAGCAAGAAAATGGCGAACAAAATGGTGTTTATTAACTTGCCTGTCACTGATATCAAACGTGCAACATCCTTTTATGAAGCGCTGGGGTTTGTAAAAAATGAAGAGTTCTCAAACGAGACCAGCAGTGGAATGGTTTGGAGTGAATCGATTTGGTTAATGCTATTAGAACATGCGTTTTACCAACAATTTCTAAATGGTAGAAGTATTGCAGATACAAAGAAGACGAGTGGCGCATTGATCGCGTTTAGTTTTGACACACCAGAAGAAGCAAAGAATTTTGCGAAAATTGCTGAAGAAAATGGTGGACAGTCGTTCCAAGTTGATATGGGGATTCCAGAGGACATGATGGTCGGCTATGAAATCGTTGATCCTGACGGCAATCAGATTGAGTCTGCTTGGATGAAAGGCTATTAGTAAAGTGCTCGTTTAAATAAAAGGAAAAAAATGGTTCAGTATGCAGTTCCCTCAAGAAGTTAGGCTTTTGTGCTAACTTTTTGAGGGCTGCTTTTTCTTGACGGGATCCTCGAGTTTTGTAAGATTGGTCAGTACCCTTTGTCTAAATTTGAAAAAAGAGGTATGATACAAGAAAAAGGAGTGGAGACGAAGTGAAATATTCAACGAAATACAGCGACGCCATTCACATCCTCGCTTACATCCACCTCTTTAAAGGAACTGATCTATCAAGTGATCGGATCGCCCAGAGTGTTGAAACGAATCCTGCTTATGTTCGCCGGATTATGAGTGATCTGCGTATTTCAGGATTGATCGAAAGCCAAAGAGGAAAACCAAACCCTAAACTAACGAAGGAACCATATGAGATTTCTTTGTTGGACATCTATGCGAGTGTTGAAAAAGATCAGCATCTTTTACATGCGGACAAAAAGACCAATCCCAATTGCTTGATTGGGGGGAATATCCAAACGGTATTAGAGGAAACTTACGATGTGCTGCAAAAGAAAATTGAGCAGGAAATGAGCGCTATCTCGCTGCAATCCATCATTGACGGCATTCAAGTAGAAGCCAATCATTAAAAGAGTCACATGGAAGGCTGTAAAAAAGAACTTTCACCTGCTAGGCAAATTCTTGACAGGGAAGAAAGTTTCTTTTATACTCTAGTTGTAACTTGATTAGTAACAACTTATTTTGAAAAAAACAAAAGTAGGAAGGATGATCATTATGAAAATCGGTATTATTGGCGCAACAGGGAATGCAGGTTCAGCAATTTATCAAGAAACAGTACAGAGAGGACACGAAGTGACTGCTATCGTGAGAAATGAAGCGAAGGCCAAAGAACAACTTGGTGAAACGGTCAAAACACTTACAAAGGATGCTTTTTCTCTCACAGAAGAAGAGCTCAGTGACTTTGATGTGCTTGTTGACGCGTTTGCGACAAGTCCTGACAAAGCTTACTTGCATGTGGATATGGCAGCAAAATTAGTGCACCTGTTTCGAGAAAAAAACACTCGTTTGTTCTTCATCTTAGGAGCCGGCAGTTTATTCAATGAAGCGGGGGAACGTAATCTCTCTGAGTTGAAAAAAGCACCAGGAAGCGAAAGTTGGATTGCGATTCCAGAAAATCAGCTAGACGAATATCTCTTTTTAGAAACAGTCAAAAATGTCCCTTGGGTGGGGATTTCTCCTGGGAATGTCTTTCAAGAAGGACCAGCTAAACCAGCGATTTTAGGGAAAGATCACTTACTATTCAACGAACAAAAGGAATCGGTGACATCTAGCGGTACGTTAGCTAAGGCAATTATCGATGAGATCGAAACAGTACAACATGAAAACACTCGCTTTACTGTGATTGATGCCTAGTAAGTTTTCAAAGACGACTGAGAAGGAAATGCTATGAGTAGCGTTGACTATTGGTACGAGTGGATGGATAGGCTATTTTAGGCAACAGTTCTTTTTTCACATTATTGTTTCCCATACTCAGTAATTTAGACAAGACAAATCCTCTGTCTTTGCTTATAATCAAGGACAGAGGTGAGAAAATGAATAAAAAAATCGAAGCGTATGAATTGATGCTTCTGCAAT
This sequence comes from Enterococcus sp. AZ079, assembly GCF_050547255.1. Lineage (NCBI taxonomy): Bacteria > Bacillati > Bacillota > Bacilli > Lactobacillales > Enterococcaceae > Enterococcus > Enterococcus sp. AZ079. The sequence continues at coordinate 839,381 of NZ_CP172955.1, forward strand.
TAAAAGGATTATTAGAAGCAGAGAGTAATTGGATCGCTAATCTAGCAAACTCTTCTGCTTTATTAAATGAAACATTGGAAGATACGGTGTTTGCCGGCTACTATTTGTTTGAAGAAGGCGAACTGATCTTAGGCCCGTTCCAAGGAAGAGTATCTTGCACCAGAATCACTATGGGCAAAGGGGTTTGTGGAGAGTCAGCGGCAAAACAAACGACATTGATCGTCCCGAATGTCAAAGAACATGAGAACTATATCTCTTGTGACTCGGCAGCTATGTCTGAAATCGTTGTTCCCATGATAGCTGATGATCAATTGATTGGTGTGTTGGATATCGATAGTGGCAAAACGAACAGCTATGATGAGATCGATCAGAAATATCTGGAAGAATTTGCGGCGATCCTAGTAGCGAGTCGTAAGTAAATCGTTATTTCTTAATAATTAGTAAAAAACAATATAATGTTTAAAAAGTAAGTGTTCATTGAATAATGGGCACTTTTTTCATTTTTGTTTTAAATGGACATGCATATCGCTTTATTTTATTAGAATTAGATGATAAGATGATAATACAATTAGAGAAATGAGTAGTAAGGAGCGCATTATGGAAGCAGAAACAATTGTATTAGGTAAAGCATATGAATGTAAACCAGTTGGCTTAGAAAGCCGCGTTATCGGAGAAGTGGCCAGAAAAATGGAACGTTGTGCCGTTTTGCATGTGATCCGTTATGAAGAGACCGATCATGACGAGCTTGAAGAACGTTGTGGACGAGTTGTGGCAAAATACAACGAGATCTATCAACCAGCATTGGTTGAATGCTTTTCTAGCTAAGGGTTAATCCCAATCAAACGAAGCCATGCACGTAAACCAATTCCCTTAACAAAGGGGCTGTTTCTTGGAAGCAGCCTCTTTTTTTGATTCTTGGACACCGCTGCGTAGAAAAATGCATGCTATAATGGGCGAGAAACTAGCAGAAAGCAGGGAGCGAAATGGAATTAGAAAAAACGGTCATTGATGACAAACAGATGCTTTTTGAATTGCCGAAGGAAGCAGGGCAACTGCAAATTGTTAAAGGAAAACTTATTGAAACAAAAGACAATACCGTCCTCTTAGCCATAAAAGAAGGCCAATTACTATCAGTAGCAGATGAGAAATCATTTGATGACAAGCAAGAATATGATCGCTTAATGATCCTTACACCACCTTGGGAGATCATGGCGCCATACTTAGCAGCCTATTACCAAGAGAAATATCATTTGTCCAATGCTTCCAACGCACCTATCGTGATTCCACAGGAACTGCAACAAGGGGTCGCTGTTTGTGCGGAATCATTTGATTGCTTGATCGATTTTCTGGGGTATGTATCCACCAGTAAAAAGGAAACGAAAGCGGTGAAAAAAGGGGGCAAGCCTCGTCATAATTGGTCAAAAGAATTACAAGATGAACCCTTTATGGTGGATTATCAAGGAAGTACAGCAACGGTCTATTGGCAGAAACGCAACGAGGTTCGAATTGAAAAAGGCGCTACCTTGCGTCAAGAGGTCCCTTTGAACAAAGACGGCTCGGTGGGCTTTTCAGCTCGATTAGCAGAAAAGATACGGCAAGAGAATCAATCAGCGATCAAAGAGGGACGAACGATTGAAGACGTCGTATTAAAAAGTGTCAATGAGGTCGGCATGTTTCTTTACTATGGGGGGACCAATGGCTGGCTTCAATTAAAAGATCAGCAAGGAAGAACCCTGAACGAGCGAACGGTGGAATAGAAAAGAGAGATACTGAACAAGAAAGCGATCCACCAAAGCGAACGGAATCAGCTTTGGTGGATCGCTCGTATCGTTTAACTAGGAGTAGGCTCTTCATCGATCAAGACAAATTCTTGACCTGTTTTGGACAAAACAAGGCTCGGTTTTGCAGTTCCTTCCTTTTCTGCTCGATACGCCTCTCGGTGCTTTTGCAGATGTTCAGGGCGTTTTAACCAAGCTTGAAATGCTTTTTTCTCAGTCCATTTTGACACCAACTGGAAAACGAGGCTGTCTTTTGATTCTGAAAACCAAGCTTCAGCAGAGTGACACCCAGCGAATGTTTTCATTGAGGCGGTATCTTTTTTCATTTTAGCAAGAAAGATGTCTTTGCCTTCTGGAATGACTTCAAATGCGACGGTACGGATATACATGAAATTCCTCCTTTGACTGTGAGTGATTTCATTTAGTATAGCGCTAATTGAGAATCATTGTCAATTAGCGTGGGGATTTTTACTTTTTTATCGATTTTCACTTTTTGATTAAATCTTTCAAAAGCCTTGAACAAATGAAAAAAGTACGTATAATTAATATACGTACTGAAGAGTCCGAAGAGTATTGGAGAAAATGGATACTTGGGGAAGTCTTTCTTTTCTCACGTGCAATACTCTTCGTTTGTTTAGTGTACCACTCCCATTTTAAAATAGATACGTTTTTTTTACTTTCTGAGGAGATTTCTTTTACTCCTTGAGTTGAAAGGCAAAAAAGTGGGAAGGTTCTGAGAAAGCGCTATGAAGACGAAATTTATGTCTTCTTTTTTTGTGTGAAAGGAAAGGAAAATTAAGAAAGTTTTTTTATCCATTTTACCTGCGAAATGATGTATAAGAAAGTATCAAAAGTTCTGATTACTAGAAGATCAGGACTTTTTTGTATGCTTTCTTGGCATGACTCCTTTCAACGATATTCAGCATAAAGTCGCTCTTTTCTACTTTTTACATTCAGAAGAGCGTTTCTGACACAACCGTGTAACCTCTTACATTTTTTTGGTCGTGTTAAATTGACAGGCTGCATAAACATGCGGTAAACTCGGTACAACAAACAGAATTTTTTGAATTATCTGAATGTTAGAAGGGGATGAGTAGAAATGGGGAAACGTAGCAAATATGCAGTATCGCTTGTGTTACTAGGCAGCTTATTTTTAGCAGCTTGTCAAAATGGCAATCAAGATAACGAGACGGATTCATCAGCAGCTTCTTCTGCAGAGCAAGTGATCAATGTGCAATTTTCGGCAGAGATGGGCAGTGCAGATATTTCTTTAGCAACCGACTCTTACAGCTTTATCACGTTAAACAACGCCTATGAAGGTCTTTATCGCTTAGATGAAAACAATGTTCCTGTGATCGCTGGTGCAAGTGAAGACGCTGAAGTTAGTGAAGATGGGCTTTCTTACACCATTTCACTGCGAGAAGAGGCAAAATGGTCCAATGGCGATCCAGTTACTGCAGCTGATTATGTTTTTAGCTGGCAGCGAACCGTTGATCCAGCCACTGCTTCCAATTATGCTTATATGCTGGCACCCGTTAAAAACGCTGCCGCTATTTCAGATGGGACGCTAGATAAAAGCGAGTTAGGGATCGAAGCAGTCAATGATTATCAATTGAAAATCACGTTAGAAAAACCGACGCCTTACTTTTTATCTTTACTGGCTTTTCCAACCTTCTTCCCGCAGAACGAGCGTGTCGTGGAAGAGTTTGGTGATCAATATGCCTTAACCAGTGAAAACGCGGCGTACAATGGACCATTCCTATTGACCAATTATGCTGGACCAGGCACCGACATCCAATGGACATTGGCGAAAAATCCCGATTATTGGGATGCCGATTCGGTCAAACTTGAAACAATTAACTTTGATGTCGTGAAAGACTCATCGACCGCTTATAACTTGTACGAAAGCGGACAAGCCGATGACATTATTTTAAGCGGTGAATTGGCGATGCAGAATGTGAATCATCCTGATTACATTGTTCAGCCTAGTGCAACCACTCAGTATTTAGAAATGAATCAAGCACCAGAAGATTCGCCTTTTCGAAATGCGAATCTGCGCCAAGCAATTTCGTATAGTATGAATCGACAACAAATCGTTGACAATATTTTAGGCAACGGCTCCTTACCAGCTGTCGGCTTTGTTCCTTCTGACCTAGCGTTCAATCCAGAGACAAAGGCTGATTTTGTCGAGGATGCGGCAACCAGGTTAGCCTTTGACGAAGAAAAAGCCCAAGAATATTGGGAAAAGGCAAAAGCTGAACTGGGTATCGATACATTGTCTTTTGAACTATTGACATCAGATACCGACCAATCGAAAAAAATGGCGGAATACATTCAAGGCACCTTGCAGCAAACACTGGATGGGCTGACTGTCGAAGTCACAAACGTTCCATTTTCTGTGCGCTTGGATCGTTCAAATAGCGGCGATTTTGAGATGGTCATGAACAACTGGATCGGGGATTATGCAGATCCAATCAACTTTTTGGAATTGTTCAAAAAAGACAGTTCCTATAATCGTGGAAAGTGGCTAAATGATGACTACAATCAATTGATCGAACAAGCCTCCAATGAAAATGCTAACAATCCAGAAGCTCGTTGGGAAAATATGGTAGCAGCAGAAAAAATCTTAAACGACGACTTAGGCGTTATTCCACTCTTCCAAAGTGCTGAAGCACATCTACGGTCGCCAAAAATCAAAGGCCTCATCGTTCATAGTGTTGGCGCGGCCTATGATTATAAAAATGTCTTTGTCGAAGAATAAGGAGAAAAAAGCTCCTTTTGTCTATTCATTGTCTGACTTCGCCAAAGAGGGCAGCAGACGAGAAAAACGTTACTAGAATGTTTAGCAACTTGATAACAAGGAATAAAGCAGTTCTTTTTCTAGCAGCGAACAATGACGTATTCATTTTAGCTAGATAAGAACTGTTTTTCTTTTTGGGAGGAACACCAATGAAAATCACAGCAGTTGAAACCAAACGAATTCCGATCCAGCTGAATGCACCGTTTAAAACGGCCCTCAGAGAGGTGCACGCCGTCGAAGTGATTCGAGTGCTGCTTTTTTTTGATAATGGGATCGTTGGCATCGGAGAAGCAGCACCTACCGAAGTGATCACCGGTGATACAAAAGAAAGTATTTTAAAAGATATCGAAACGGTCTTTGCCCCGTTCCTGTTAGGCAAAAAGGTAGATGCCCAATTGCTAGTAATGGATGAGCTTCATGCGTTGATCCAGCATCATACGAGCCCAAAAGCGGCGATTGATATCGCGATGCATGATGCACTGGCAAAAGCGGCAAACTTGCCTCTTTATCGCTATTTAGGTGGTTCTGCCAATACACTGACAACCGACTATACGATCAGTGTTGGCTCACAGGAGCAGATGCTGCATGATGCCCAAGCGAAAGTCCAGGCGGGATTTCGCTCCTTGAAAATCAAACTAGGGGCAGGAACGATCGAAGAGGAAGTTGCGAAAATTCGCCGCATCAATGAACGCTTGGCAGGAAAGATCCCCTTTCGAATCGATGCGAATCAAGGCTGGACCAAAGAAGAAGCGGTGCAGATTTTAGACCAATGGCAAGACATTCCGATCGAGTTTGTTGAACAGCCAGTAAAAGCCCATGATTTTGCTGGACTCAGCTATGTGACTGCTCGTACGACGATTCCAATCATGGCCGATGAAAGTCTTTTTTCCTATGAGGATGCCAAGCGTTTGATTGCTGAAAACTGCTGCAATTATTTGAACATTAAATTGATGAAAAGCGGCGGGATCAAAGAGGGACAAAAAATTTATCACTTGGCAAAAGAGCATCAAGTGCCGGTGATGGTCGGTTCGATGATTGAAGGGTATGGGGGAATGGCGGCAGCCGCCCATTTTGCTTTGGGGATGTCTGATGTCCAATTTTATGATCTGGATGTTCCTTTTATGTGGGAGACCCAAACGACTTCCCCTGAAACACAAGGGATTCTTCAGCGTCCAGGAAGCTTGAGCGTCACCGAACGCATCGGGCTAGGAATCAACGAATAAACAGTTATGAGAGGAGCAAAGATGAAACAAATTGTTCAGGCTGGCTCTTCCTTCTTATGGAAGGAACCCAAAGAAAACAAAGTACTAGCAAAAATCAAAGCATTTCCTTTAGAAGCGCTGCACACTTTTTTGACTGATGAAGATACGATGCGGCTTTACCAGGAAAGCTTAGTGGACTCCGAAGTATTATATGGGACGATAGTAGAAGTCATCGCCCAAACGGATGGTTGGTCACATGTGATCGTCTTGGATCAAATAAGCAATAAACACCCACTCGGGTATCCCGGTTATCTGCCGAACGAGGTATTGAAGCCATTGCCACCAGATTATGCAACAGCTAAAAGAAGGATTGGTGTGATTGCAAAAGAAGCCGTGCTTGTTTTTGACTCGACCACACGACTCGTTTCTTTTGGAACAGTTTTACCACTTGTTGGGGAAACCGCAGATTCCTATCAAGTGGCTACGCCTAATGGACTAGCAACGATTGCTAAAGCTTTTGCACACGACCTATCGGATACATGGGCAAAGCTCCCAGAAAAAATGGTTGCTTTAGCCGAACAATTTATAAACCAGCCCTATGTCTGGGCAGGCATTAGCGGCAGTGGCTTTGATTGTTCTGGATTCATGTATTCGCTGCATCGACTTCATGGTATTTTGATCCCCCGTGATACGATCGAGCAAGCACAACAAGCAAACACCGTACCTTACAGTCAGGCACAACCAGGGGACCTGCTGCTGTTTGCTTATGAAGAAGGAAAAGGCGAAGTCCATCATGTTGGGCTGTACTTGGGAGATGATGAAATGATTCATTCAAGAACACCCGGATCGCGGGTCATGAAAACCAAAATCACTGGCTCTAATTATGAACCAGAGCTCGCAGTTGTGGCGCGTTATTGGCAAAACCAGCCAAATGAATCACAGGAATGCTCATGAACATTCTTTTCATGAACGTAAGGAAAGGGGCATTTGATGGGAAAAGATGACTTGCGTGTAGCAATTAAGCCTATTCTAAAAAACTATCAGACAACCTTGGAAATGGGTTTATGGATCGGTACGCCAACGGAATGTCTCATTGACTATCAGAGTCAAAAGTCGTTTTCGGCAGCGAGTATCAGTAAGCTTGTTTTGTATGCCTATTATCTTGAACAGATTATCGAAGAAAAAATCGATCCGCAACAGCTGATCGGTGTGAACGCCGTTGATCTGACAGGGGGTGCTGGGGTGATCCGTCTTTTTCCTCAGAAGAAAGGTTGGACCATCAGTGAGCTTCTCACGGCGATGATCGCCGTATCTGATAATACTGCGACCAATGTACTATTGGACTTAGTAGGGTTGCCCACGCTTCAGGCCTGGATTCAGGAGCCAGAGATTCAATTTGAACGGTATATGATGCGACCGATCAAAGACAAAGAGAACCGCTTGACCCCCTCGGCGGCTGCCAAACTACTACTAAGGTGTGTTAAACGAGAAGAAGCTGCACTAGGATTTTCACCTTTAAATCAGCAGCAATTTCAAGAAGGATTAGCGGGAAATTTTGCGGAAACTGCGCAGCCTGCTTGCCGCATTTTTAATAAGACAGGCCGTCTTGACCGCATCGAACACGATGTAGCGTATTTACAAGCCAATGAAACGACGGTCATCATTGCGGCGTTTTCCTATGATAAAACCGGTAGTGGTCAAGGGATCAGTTGGCTAAGAGAAATTGGTCAAACAGTTTATCAGCAATATTTTTAAGTAAAATGCGCTGCGTATCGATCCTCACTCAGAGGCACTCGATCCGCAGCGTATTAATTATTTACAACAATAAAATCCCCCATATCATAGCGGTGCCGTGATTGGGAAAATTCAAAAGGCGTCCCATCGCCGAGGTAAACCGTTTGCTCAACTTCTAAAATGGGATCGGTGGCAGCACAAGCTAAGTATTGCTGGTCATAGGTGTCTGCACGATCCGCTTTGATACGACGGACAGATGTTCCAATCGAGGAGTGGAGTTGGTTCGTGATGTAGCTATAGACGGAAGAGGATAAGACTTCTTCGGTAATGCCAGGAATGACATGAAGCGGCATGATGGTATATTCTAAAACCACGGGTATATCGTCAAATAGACGCAGACGAACGATATCATAAATTTGCTGGTCACTGCGAATTTTTAGTTTTTCTTGTTCTTTCTCATCGGGAAAAAGAATGGCAAAAGAAATGATCTTGCTGGTGATTTTTCCTGTCTCTCCAAGGCGCTTGGTCAGCCCACGATTGATCTTGGCGTTGTAATCGAAGGTTGAATAGGAATCACTGATAAACGTACCCGTGCCTTTTTTACCGTAAATAATGCCTTCCATTTGTAAAATATTCAATGCTTTTTGAATCGTCACGCGGCTCGTTTGATAATCCGCAGCCAGTTCGGATTGCTTCGGCAATTTTTTCTCTTCTTCGTAAAACCCGTGATTGATTTTGCTCCGTAAATCGGCAGCGATGTCATGGTAGTTCGCCATTTGCTTCACCTCAAAATAATAATAAGTGATAAAACGAAGTATGTAAACTTGGAGCTTTACATACCCTGTTTTGAAGGCTTTTCCTGCGTTTACATTCTTCAGGAAATGAATTACATTTGTAATGTAATCGTTTTCTAACAATTGAAGAATAGGGGTATAGGAGGGAGTTTTATGCAAGGATTTATGGATCGACTCGCTGACGTTTTAGGAAAGTTTGCCAATAGGATCAACAATTTACGCTACATCATGGTCATTAAAAATGCTTTTGCTGCTTTGATTCCAGTAATCATTACAGGGGCGTTTGGTACATTATTTTCAGCAATGGTTTTTGATGCTGAAAATGGATTGGCACAAATCGAGGCACTGCGCTTTTTAGAAAGTTTAAAACCGATCTCATCTGCGGTCAGTTATGTGACGTTGAGTTTCTTAACGATCTATGCAGTGTTTCTGATTGGGATTGAGCTAGCAAAATTAAATAAGATTTCTGGGGTCTTTCCAGGAATCATCGCAGTGATGTCTTATCTTTCTGTTAATCCAATGATCTTTGAATTTTTGCACGAAGATGCGACGGTGGTTGCCGAAAACGTGCTGGCTAAGCAATATACTGACACGAAAGGCCTATTTTTAGGCATGTTCGTTGCGATCGTTTCCATCGAGCTTTATGCGTGGTTAGGAAGACAAAAACGGCTGCAGATCACGATGCCTGATAGTGTTCCAGGGAATGTTTCGGCAAGTTTTTCGGCATTGTTTCCAACGATTTTCACCGTGACCATCATCGCCACCGCTGGTTTTGCTATCAAAGCACTCACAGGGATGTATGCCTACGATATCATCTACAATGTCGTCCAACGACCACTGGAAGGAATCGTCCAAGGCTTACCAGGCATCTTGTTGTTGATGTTTATCGCACAAGTCTTTTGGGTCATCGGGATTCATGGGAACCAGATGGTCAAACCCATTCGAGAACCATTGTTGCTGGCAGCGATCGCCGTCAACACGGAAGCTTTTGAAGCTGGAAAAGAAGTACCCAATATCATTACGATGCCGTTTTGGGATATGTATATGAGTATGGGTGGCTCTGGCGTGACGATTGGTTTGCTGATTGCGATTTTGATCGTCGGTAAACGAGAGGACATGCGCCAAATCACTAAATTGTCATTAGCACCTGGGATTTTCAATATCAATGAGCCAGTGATCTTCGGCATGCCAATTATGCTGAATCCCATTTTGGCGATTCCCTTTATCCTGACACCGTTAGTAACAGGAACGATTGGGTACGTGGCGACAAGTCTAGGCTTTGCCGCTAAAGCGGTGGTAATGGTCCCATGGCCGATGCCACCGATCGTCAATGCTTATCTAGCTACTGCTGGGGATATCGGGGCTGTGATCACGCAAGTTATCTGTATTGTCGTGGCGATTTTGATCTATCTACCTTTTGTTTTGGTAATGAATTGTACGACCAATGAAGTTGCATAAAGGAGTTTTGAAAAATGGTAAAAATACCTGAAACATTTATTTTAGGGGCTGCTTCGTCTGCTTGGCAGACAGAAGGCTGGCAAGGAAAGAAAGAAGGGCAAGATTCGTATCTCGACCGCTGGTACAAAGAAGAACGCTTTGTCTGGCATAATGGCTACGGGCCGGCTGTTGCAACGAATTTTATGGAAAAGTTTTCAGAGGATGTTGAACTGATGCAGGAGGTTCATTTGACCCATTACCGAACATCGATCAACTGGGCGCGCTTCTTTACCGACCATGAACAGCTGATCGTTGATGAGGATTATGCTGCTCATATCGATCAGCTTATCGACCAATTGCTTGCGGCTGGGGTCGAACCGATGCTTTGTTTGGAACATTATGAACTGCCAGCTAGTTTGATGGATGCCTATGATGGCTGGAGCTCGCGTAAAGTGGTCGATCTATATACTCGTTATGCCGAAATCGCCTTCGAGCGTTACGGTGATCGAGTCAAACAGTGGTTCACCTTCAATGAGCCGATCGTTATTCAGACTCGTTGCTATCTCGATGCGATACGTTGGCCCCATGAGCAAAACACAAAAAAATGGATGCTTTGGAACTATCACAAAGTATTGGCATCCGCCCAAGCGGTGGCTGTCTATCATGAAAAAGGCTACGAGGGGCGCATCGGTTGTGTACTGAATCCAGAAATGGTTTACGCACGCTCTTCCTCACCGGAGGATCAAAACGCACAAAAAATGTACGATCTTTTTTTCAACCGAATCTTTTTTGATCCAATGGTCAAGGGGCATTATCCAAATGAACTTATCACACTTTGCCAAACCTATGACATCTACTTTGATCCGACAGAAGAAGATTTGGAAACGATCCGCACCCATACGGTGGATTTCTTAGGGGTCAATCAGTACTACCCGAAACGCGTGCGGGCACCACGATATCAATGGCATTCGGATACACCATTTCATCCAGAAATGTTTTATGAGACCTTTGATTTGCCAGGAAAACAAATGAATAACTCCCGTGGCTGGGAAATCTATCCGAAGGTCATGTACGATATGGCTAATTATCTTAAAGAAAATTATGGCAATATTCCATGGCTGATCACTGAAAATGGTATGGGGCGGGAAAATGAAGAACAGTATTTGGATGCCACAGGTCAAGTCCAAGATGATTATCGGATTCAGTTTATTACCGAACATCTTTACTGGCTGCTAAAAGCCGTCGAGGAAGGCGCCAACTGCGAAGGCTATATGCTTTGGGCATTTACCGATTGTGTTTCACCTATGAATGCGTTCAAAAACCGCTATGGTCTCGTACGAATCGAGCTAAATGAAGAACGGACTCGGTCATTAAAAAAATCAGCCGCTTGGTATCGTTCCCTGATTGATGAACGGTGGCTTCCATTTGAAGAAAAACCATTGATTCTGTAATAAAAACCCACGCTGATTTCCTCATCCTAAAGGAAATCAGCGTGGGTTTTCAGTTAAAAGGGTTGTTTATGAGGAGCAAGTTTCTCCCAGTCAAAGGTGACGCCAATCCCTGGTTCTTCTGGGGCAATCGCACAGCCATCGGATGGATCGATCACTAACGGTCTCGTGGTGTATTGATCGATTGGGAAACTGTGTATTTCGAGATACCCAGCATTAGGCATCGCTGCCAGTAGACTAACGTGCAATTCTTGCATGCCATGTGTAGAAACAGATAAGTTACTTGTTTGTGTTAAGGCAGCAATTTTCAACCAGCCGGTGATCCCACCGCAATTGGAAGCGTCGGGTTGCGGAAAATCGACATTGCCATATTTGATCATATGAGCAAATTCGATAGGGGTGCGCAAGTTTTCTCCGCCTGCAACCGCAATTTGTCCTTCTTTAGCGATACGAGCGTAGCCTTCGTAATCTTCGGGGATCGTTGGTTCTTCAAGGAACAAAATGTCATAAGGCGCCATCAGTTTGGCGGCTTTGATCGCTTTTTCAACAGACCAGCTCATGTTGGCATCCACCATAAAGACAACATCGGGACCAATCAATTCTCTGACCGCTTTTATTCGAGCAATATCTTCGGCAAGTGTTTTTTGTCCCAATTTGATTTTGACCGCTTTTAATCCCATGTCTAAATATTTTTGATTATTGGCTAAGAGTTTTTCAAGAGGAAAGTTTAGATCAATCGCACCACCATAGCATTTGACTTTGTTGCTTGCGCCGCCTAAAAGTTTGTAGAGGGGTTCTTGTGCTTTTTTCGCACGTAAGTCCCACAAGGCGATATCACAAGCCGCAATGGCGAAACTTGCTAAACCGCCTCTGGCAACATAGTGGATTCCCCAGTTCATCTGATCCCACAAGGCTTCCACACATGCTGGATCTTTCCCTGAAAGGATCGCTTTTAGTTCTTTATCGATCAGTTTGGCGATCGATTCGCCACCGAAGCCACCAGTATACGTATAGCCGACCCCTTCGCGTCCATCATCAGTAACGATCTTGACGATAGGCACTTCAAAGTGGGTGTGTAAGCCGTGCTTCGCATCTTCCATGATTTCTGGAAGAGGTATCCGATAATACGCTGTTTGTACATCTGTAATTTTTGCCATTAAAAATCCTCCTCAAATTAATGTTCACGTGTGCATTTTAATGTTAACGTTTGCATAACCATGGTAGCATGGGAAGGCGAGATTGACAAGGCTGAATTTCCTCAAATTCAAAACTTTAAAAGAAGGAGGATCGCTATCGAAGGGATCGCATCTCATCAACTGATGCTTCATGGAACCATTTAGAATATAAACAGATATAGGGAATATTAGCTAGAAACGAAGTGAAACCCCTATAAATTGTCACAAAATAGCATTTTGTTTATTTTTAAAGCATAGTTATTGAATAAAAATCATTTTTGTATTATGATTATCTTAACAACGAGCAATGAAGAGTACTGGGGCAAATGAAAGCTTGGGGAAGTCTTTTATTTGGGATACCCAGTACTCTTATCTTTGTTAAACGACAAGTGAAATACAAAAGAACGACTGAACTTCTTTGGTTCAGTCGTTCTTTTGTATTTCATAAAGCGAGCGAGAGTAACTTATCGTAAGGAAGAACAAGTTTTTCTCAATTGACAAAGGAATAATCATTGGCGGTTAAAACAGTACGAGCTTGTTCTACCTGATGTTCCTTGATTAAAATATAATCAGTATTGAAGGTAGAAACAGCAAAAATACTGATTGACTCCTCGGCTAGAAGGGAAGAGATTTTTGCAATAATGCCAATTAAGCTAAAATCCAGCACACCAATTATTTTCATCGCTTTCCATCCATCTTCTCTGTTTAGTGTTTCAGCTGGAACCTTTGCCGTTGGTAACACCAAAGAAAGTTCTTCTGACGTATGGGCAAAAAATAGAGGAACGATCTTCAGTATCGAAGGATCAATACGCTCTACTTGGATGACAGAAAAAGAGGGTGCCAATAAGGTCAGTTTCATTTAATCACGTCCTTCGTTTGATGCAATCATCATATCAAAGGATAAGAAAGAAGGGAAGGCGATTATCATTTGATCACGTACGATTCTAAGCGTTGTGTCCTTTCTGCGAGACGTAACAGACGGGTAGATTCTATACAGAAGAAAATAAGCGGTTAAAACTGATGGGTATACCTCTGTTTCTGGAGAAGAAGAAATATCAATTGGATCCGCAATCTATGCTGAATCAGATTTGAAATCAATCGAGTTAATAGAAGATAAATAGCACTCAATCATAAATCAATGGTTGAGTACTATTATTGTACATAAAATTATGGTGGACAGAGGAATGGAATATAAATCACTAATTGTTTGATTGGAAGAAAAATTGATACTGAGGATCATAAAGAGAAGAAGGAACATGCTAAATTTTACGAAGACCTTACAAGATTCAAGGAGAAGGTAAAGAACGCTCTGTAATATTTTGATAAACTTTAGTCAAGGAGGTGTGATAAATGGATAAATTTTTCAACTTTATTGAAAAAGGACTTTCCGAAGAAATTAATTTTTTTATGTTTTCCATAGATTTGGAACATTATTTAGTCGATCACTACGAGGAAATGTATACCGAAAACAAAGAAGCTACATTGTACCTGAATGATTTACTTCCTGATGAGGCTGAGAAAATGGAACCTGGAATGAATCCAGATAGTTTTTGTGAACGAGTAAAGGAAATTGTAGAGAAATCGAAAACACTTTAATTAGCACTTTTTTTGCTGAGGCAGAGTCAGATCAAGCCAGCAACGAACTATCATAGATTGTTGATGATCAAGCAGATTATGAAACTTACATCAAGCTTTGATGATAAGAAACATCTTCAAAAAATTTCATGCGATGAGGCAGGGAAAATAACTATTGTAGAAGCAAAGAAAGCCGTTGATAACGCAAAACAGGAGTGAAAAAAAGTGTGTCTAAAGATACTAAGGAGTAAAAAGCCTTAAATCAAACATAGAGTAAAAAAATCAGCCCAAGAAAAACTCGCAAAAAAGAGATTCGTATACAATTTGGTGAAAAGGTACGCCATTGAAGAGCATTGATTGCTTAAAAAAAGCATCTGACTTCACTTGAACAATTAATGTAGGTTCAATCGGTATAAGAAATACAATCTAAGAAAAGCGAGGAATAGCACATCGGTTTAAAGCTGATAATTAACCACCATTTGACTACCAAACAAGAAAACTACGAAAAACATTGTGGAACTGAAAATACAAAAAAAGTGTTCAAAACCTCTTTAAATCAAGGCTTTGAACACTTAGGAAAAACTACAAAAATCTAATCGATTTTTCTTTATGGAGATGGCGGGAGTCGAACCCGCGTCCAAACATATTGCTACCTAAAAATCTACGCTCATAGTCAACTCATTTGAAGGTTCGCTTTACAGCTTGCCGAGTGACAGGCAGTCTGTATCGCTAGTCTGATGCTCTCTTTTTTATCTTACAGACGGAAAGATAAAACGTATCCCACTTAGAATAGGACCCTTACTCGAGCACATGGGCGATGCCGAGAGGATCTACGCTAACTGTTTTTAGGCAGCTAAAGCGTAAGAGTTTTCGTTTTTAGCAGTTATATTTAACTGTAACGTTTTAACGTAGACGTAACCTACGAAGCGCAATTCAGGCTCAACTATGCCTGTCGAATCCGTAACATCCCCTTGATAAAAGGGGTATCGCTACCATTCATTAGTATACCATAGTTTTACCTGTATGCAAAGAATCAGATTAAGTCAAAGTGTTTCAGGGCGTGCACGATCCCGCCTTCGGTATTTTTCAGGGTCACGAAGTCTGCCAACTCTTTCAACTCTTGAATTCCATTTCCCATTGCAATTTTGTGGTCGCAGGCTTCTAAAAGAGCGAAGTCGTTGCTGCCGTCACCAAAGCCGAAGGTAGGTACATCTTCTAGACCCAACAATTCTACCAAGGTTTTTACGCCCGTCCCTTTAGAGGTGCCAGATTTTACGACATCGATGGAAAAGGGGGTATTACGATAAAAAGTTAATTCTGGAAAACGCTCATGATAATAAGCATCGTTGCCGACACCTAAAACCAACAACATATTGGTCCGATCTGTTTCATAATGCAGAGGATCGATTTCTGGTAAAGGGCTGCGGACATAGTTGTACGCACCAATCATTTCCGCGGTATGTCCAGTCGCCCAATAGCCTTTCTCATTGTAATAGCACAGTTCATCGCCATTGTCTTTGACTGCTTGGAACATCCGTGCGCAAAGTTCAGGTTCAAGGGTATCGGAAAAAACTTCTTTGCCGTCAATACGGATAAAGGCGCCGTTCATGACGATGTTCGAGGTGATCCCAGCTGCTTCACGAATGGCGGTAACTTCAGGTTCGGTTCTTCCTGTTGCAATGATCGGCAGTACTTGGTTTTTTCGCAACATCGCCATCGCTTCAGCGATTTCGGATGTGATTTGCGAGTGTTCATCTAAAAGCGTACCGTCAAGATCAAAAAAAGTTAATGCTTTATAGGTCATGTATCTTACTCCTAAGGTTTATAGTCATAGTCCACTCACAATCTTATCAAAGATTGAAAAAAAGGCAAACCTTTATGAATAATCGGTGAAGTTGTTGGTAGAAGAAAGAAATTCGAGTATACTATAGGAAGAATGGAGTGAAACGATGATTTTTTTAGTAATTGGCATCATTTTTTTCTTGATTGGTCTCACTTTTTTTCTTTTTCCATCAAAAAAAATGAACCTTATTTATGGCTACCGTTCCTATTTAGCAAAACAAAATGAACGCAACTGGCGGCATGCTCAGAAACTATGCGCCCGTTATTTTCTGCTTTTTGGCGGAATCATGGCGGTCATTGGGTTTGTCTTGAAATGGCAAGAATGGACCAATTTTTTCCTAGTTGAAATGATCGCGATCCCTTGGTTCATCGTGCCGATCTTTGGCCTGATCGAAGAGAATCTGCAACGATTTGATAAAGAACATAGAGGTGAAGAAAATGAATATATTAATGATTGAAGACAACGAATCTGTTTCTGAAATGATGCAAATGTTTTTCTTGAATGAAGGATGGGAAGCGGCTTTTAAGTACGACGGCAAAGAAGGACTGGAAGCCTTTGCTGCTGAACCAGACAAATGGGACATGATCACCCTTGACTTGAACCTTCCTTCCATGGATGGCATGATGGTGGCGCGCGAAATTCGCAAAATCTCCAGTACAGTACCTATTATTATGTTGACGGCCCGTGATTCAGAAAGCGATCAAGTCATCGGGTTGGAGATGGGGGCAGATGACTATGTGACGAAACCTTTTAGTCCACTGACCTTGATCGCGCGGATCAAAGCCTTACACCGCCGCAGTGAGTTGGTTGAAAAAACAACGCCTGAAGCTTCCGATGCAACTTTTGATGTTGTGACCGATCATTTCAAAATGAACACAAAAACACGGGAAGCCTATTTAAATGGCAAACCCATCGATGGGTTGACGCCGAAGGAATTTGATTTGCTTTATACGTTAGCGAAAAAACCGCGGCAAGTCTTTTCACGAGAGCAATTGTTAGAACTAGTTTGGGATTACCAATATTTTGGTGATGAACGGACGGTTGATGCGCACATCAAAAAACTAAGACAAAAAATAGAAAAAGTGGGACCTCAGATCATTCAAACCGTCTGGGGTGTGGGGTATAAATTTGACGATGCAGGTGCTGCTTAATGCGCTACTTGTATCAACAGCTGATTGCGTTTTTTGTTGTGATCTTCGTGATTTTGATGACGATTGGTATTGCGTTTACACAAATGACGCGCCAAACATTACAAGAACGAAATTATGAGCAGTTAATGGGGTATGCTTCGTCGGTCGCGACGATTTCGCAAATCAGCGATTCAGAATATTTGCAGCAAAATATGACGCGAGATGGCTATCTGCAATATTCTCTGCATTTGGCTGAAAATATTTTGAGCAACCAAGACATTTCTTTTGCTTTCTTTAAAAGCCCCGATGACATCATTTATCCATTAGATACGACTCGTGCGGTAGATTTTCCAATTTCTGAAAAAGACTGGCAATCCTTAGAAAACGGGGCGCGTCTGCAACTGACGTCGCCTACGAATCTATATGGGGGAAAAGAACTGACTTCCTATGTTTTGATTCCTTTTTCTGTCAACCGAACGGATTTTTACGGGGTGATGGTGGTTTCGCAATCGGCAAGCAGCATCTTGAATCTTGTCAGTGCTTTTAACCAAAACTTGTTTAAAGTATGTTTGATCTCGATCGTCGTTTCCTTATTGATCAGTTACCTATTTGCTACGTTCCAAGTAAGGCGGATCAATCGCATGAAACGAGCAACCAAGGAGATCACCAATGGCAATTTTGATATCTTCTTGCCAGTGCATAATCGGGATGAATTTGATGAGTTAGCCGAAGATTTTAATTTAATGACGAAATCCTTAAAAGAGTCGCAAGAGGAAATTGAACGACAAGAAGAACGTCGTCGACAATTTATGGCAGACGCTTCGCATGAGATGCGTACGCCTTTGACGACCATCAATGGCTTATTGGAAGGGTTGGAGTACAACGCGATTCCTGAAAATCAAAAGGACAATGCGATCCGTTTGATGAAAAATGAAACCAATCGCTTGATTCGATTAGTCAACGAAAACCTTGACTACGAAAAAATCCGAACCAATCAAATCTCGATGGTCATCAAAAAATTCGATGCAACGCAAACCATTAAAAATCTGCTGACGCAACTTGAGAGCAAGGCAGAAATCGCCAAAGATGTGTTGATTTTAGAAACAACAGAGCCAATTGACGTCTATGCCGACTACGATCGTTTCGTCCAAATCATAGTCAATATTTTACAAAATGCGATCCAGTTTACGGAAGATGGAGAAATTCGGGTTCGAATCGAAAAAGGCTACTTGGAAACGATCATCGAAATCAGTGATACGGGAATCGGCATGTCTGAAGAACAAGTCAAGAATATTTGGGATCGTTATTACAAAGTCGATCCTTCCCGTAAAAACCGTCAATTTGGTGAATCAGGTTTGGGCCTATCGATCGTTGAACAGCTCGTACGCCTGCACAAAGGAAAGATCAGTGTAGAAAGTGAACTTGGCAAAGGCACGACGTTTAAAATCTCTTTTCCTGATATCGACTTAAATGAAGAATAGCAATCGACCGGCAGCAATTCGCTTAGCCGGTCGATTTTTTTGCGGTTCATTGGCAGCAGTCCAAACAAAAAGACCTGCTTTTGCAAGCAAGCCTTCTTGTTCGGGGGCTATGTAAACTACAGATAAGTAGTATAAGGGGTATGGGCAAAGCATTCGTCTTCATGAATCAAATAGATGGCAACAGCAAATTGTTCGGCGATTTCTTGACACAAGGGCAGCAGGGTTTGAACCTCGTTCGTTGTTAATGTGCTCAAGACATTTTCGATTAAAAGGGTTTCTCTTTCTGAAAGTAAAGCTAAGAGCAGTTGAATTTTGAGCTCCTCAAAGGGCGTTAACTCTGTTCGATTTTTTTTCAAAGCCGATAAGGGAAGCTGTACATAAGGCAGCACATCCTCTAAATCGCCCCCCTTTTTATTTGCAAGAGATACATTGTCCATGACCGATAAAAAGGGGACGGAGGGCCACTGTGCGCGAATCAAGATTGCTTTTTTTTGTGAAAGCAGCAAACTTAATTCAGATGTTTTTGTTTCATTGTCTTTCGCAACATAAAAGAAACCAATTGATTTCGTTAGCTGAGTTGGTTTTTCCATTGTTTTTTCCTCCAATACAGACTATGTCCGCTAGCAATCAGACCAGTAAAGCTGGTAACCGCGGCAATCAATACGATAAGTGTGTGGCGCGTACTTTCAAATAAAATAGCCAGCCAGGTGGTGCTGTTCAAGTCAACATTTTGGACAAGAATTTGACTGTTTTGTGGGATCGTAATGGCGAATTCTTGACCGGGAAGACTTTGAACAGCCTCCCAAAAGTGATCCGAAGCACGCTCACGATCAAGAGCGATGATATGCCCGCTAAGCAATTCTCGCTGGAAATAAGGCTGGAAGAGCAGCAACAACACAAAGGCGATCACGGCAGCTGCTAAAAGCGGCAAGAGCATTTCAAGCAACTGCATCGCCACCCATTGTCTGGTGGTGGCACCACTTGCTAACCAGGCAGTGTATTCTGAGCGTTTCGATAATTGGTAATAAACTTGAAAGCCGATAAAGACCAGTGTAAAGGCGCTAAAAATCAAATAGAACAGTTGATGATAGATCGTCGTGACTGGTTGGATCTCTTCCGCTACTTTCGTTTGCAAATCTTCTGTTGTTAAGAGATCTCTGGTTTGAGCGATTACTTGATCCATTGAGTAGATCAAAGCGAAGGTCACGATCAAGCCAATCACGGCAAAGAAGGATACAAGCGTATAAAGCACCATGGCTTTTTTATGATAAAATATGCTGGCAATCGCAAAATGTATAGTTTTCATCTAGTTCACCTCATCCTATTTCATAGTATAAAAGGGGAGTTTGAATAAAGTATGAAGTTCTTGTAGTAAAATATCGAAGCTAAAAAAGCAATAGAAAAAATCGGGTTTTTACGAACAAAACAGCCGAAAAAAATCCAGCAAAGCATCCGCCTTGCTGGATCGATCTTGTAGTACTTATAGGTTATTCTCCGCTATCTTGTTCCGTCATCTGCTGGTATTCTTGGAAGGTTTTTGTTTGGTACAGATCGACGGTCGATTGATTGCCGTTTTGAGAAAAGGCGCTGGTTGAATCACTGCCTAGATTCTTTTCGATATCCATCATTTGCTGAAGGGCGTCTTTGTAATTATAGGTCGAAGGATCGACTTCTTCTAAACCGCTCTTCGCATAGAAACGTAAGAGATCACCATTGTTGATCTGATCAGAAACCGACAGCTGTTTGTCAACTTTGGCTTTCCACTCATCGACTTTCGCTTGCAGTTCATCGGATGGATCGTTGATCGGCATGCCGGTACGATTGTCATACAATGTACTGCTATAGTAAGTGTAGTCTGGTGTCACAAAGTCGCCATCGCGGAAGGCAACCAGTTGTTCATTTTGATCAGAGAATAAATCTTGTCCCAATTGAATATAGTTCGATGTATCTACACCGAGTAAGTGCAAGAGGGTTGGCAATGCATCAACTTGGCCACCATACGTATGATTGATGCCGCCGTTTGATTGTCCTGGAATATGGATCATATAAGGGACACGTTGCAATGAAGCATTGTCAAAGTTTGTCCAAGTCGAACTTGTTTTTCCAAGCAATTCTGCTAAGTTGCGGTTCCGAGAATTGGAAATTCCGTAATGGTCACCATATAAAACGATGACTGAGTTTTCGTACAAGCCGCTTTCTTTCAAGTAATTAAAGAACTCTTCTACGGCTTTATCTAAATAATTCGCGGTTGCGAAATACCCATTGATCGTTTGATCCGAAGTGTTCGCTAGCGGGAAGCCGCCTTCTTCATTGGTAAATTCAGAATATGGGTAGTGGTTAGAAACTGCAATGAATTTTGAATAGAACGGTTGTTGCAGACGTTCTAAGTATTGTACCGATTGTTCAAAGAACGGTTTGTCATGTAAACCGTATTGGAATGAATTTTCATCATTGACATCATAATACGATGCGTCGAAGAAATAATCATAGCCAAACCGTTTGTAGGTTTCATTTCGGTTCCAGAAGGTACCCGTATTTCCGTGGAAAACCGCACTGGTATAGCCTTGGGTTTGACCTAAAATATCTGGCGCTGCCTCAAAGGTATTTTTCCCACCCAGTTGAGTGAATAATGCCCCCTGATTCAATCCGAACAAGGAATTTTCGAATAACGTTTCCGCATCACTGGTCTTCCCAGCTTTTACTTGATGGAAGAAGTTATCGAAACTAAAGGTACTATCGCTATGATACAAACTATTGATAAATGGCATGACTTCATGTTCAACACCATTTTCATCTTTTAATTTATAATCGATCAAGAATTGCTGAACACTTTCTAAGTGAATATAAATGACGTTCTTGCCTTTTGCGATACCGAACAGATCATCATTCGGTTCCGCGTAATGTTCTCTGACATAGCTTTCTACTTCGTTCATGTCGTTGGGACTTGCTTCGGCACGTACTTGCGAAGCTTGATAGGTTTGCACGCCATCATAAACCGTAAAGGCGTTGATCCCAAGGTATTTCACTAAATAGTCACGAGAAAACGTTCGAGTAAGCAGTTCAGGACGATCCGCTTCTGCTAAGAAAAGATTGGCAGAAAAGACCATGACAGCTAAGGTTGAGATCGCAAAAGCCATCCGTGCCCGCACAGGACGAGTGTCCATTTTGATTTTTTTCATTGAAAAGGCTGCAATCAGCACGATAAAGTCAATGAAGTACAACACATCGTAGGGACGGAACAAGCGAATTGCGCTTTCTCCTAGACCACTTGCTACTTTTCCTACACCGAGCATCGTGTTGATGGTGATAAAGTCAGTGAATTCTCGATAGTACGAAACATTAGAGAACAACAGCAGAGTCATCAAGAAATAGATCACAAGCATCGTGATATAAGCTGCTTTGGTTCTTCTTACGTACAATGCGATCGACAGCAGCAACAAAGTCGTTGCGATCGGATTGATGAATAAGATGAAGTACTGAATGCTGCTTTCAATACCTAGGTGGAAGTCCACCATATAGGCAAAGATATTTTTTAGCCAAAATAATAGGGCTAATAGGAAAAAAAAGCCCATTCTTGTATTCACAAAGGTGGATACTTTATTTTTTTTCAAAGGAATCGTCCTCTCTTTTTCCAGTATAACCGGTAAATTACGATTTTACATCACAGTACATTTTACTAGGCTGTGAAAGACGTGTCAAATGAATTCCTTGTCATGACGCGGAATTAAGTATTTCTTTACTTTCAAGGATACAGACAATACAGTCGCTTTTTGCTATACTAAAAAGGAGAATGAATGGAGCAGATGAACATGAAAATAAAACTAACGAAGCAAGGATCAGCGAAGCTTCGCAAAAAGAATCCGTTGATCCAACGAGAAGATCTTCAACAAGCAATCGAGACGAAGGAGTGGGTCACCTTTATTGATCAGGCCAACCATTTCTTAGGTGTCGGCTATCTTGGGGAACAAAATAAAGGGATCGGATGGGTCGTATCCTTTGAAGAAACAGTGATCGACCAAGCATTCTTTGCGCAACGCTTTGCGAAAGCAAAAGGCAAACGCATTGCTTACTATCAAGATGACCTGACAGATGCCTTTCGTCTGTTTAATGGCGAGGGGGATCAATTGGGGGGACTTACCGTAGATTTGTATGGCGAGTATGTCGTTTTTTCTTGGTACAATGCCACCCTTTATCAACATAAAAAAGCGATCGTGGCGGCTTTTCGTCAAATATTTCCCGAGATCAAAGGGGCTTATGAAAAAATCCGCTTTACGTCTGAACTGCCTGAATCAGCATGGGTCTATGGAAAAACGGCACCTGAACCCTTACTGGTGAAGGAAAATGGCGTCACGTATGCGACGTATTTGAACGAAGGACTAATGACGGGCATCTTTTTGGATCAAAAAGAAGTTCGTGGGCAACTTGTTGATGGCTTGGCAGCTGGCAAGACGGTTTTAAATATGTTCAGTTATACGGGGGCGTTTTCTGTCGCTGCTGCTGTCGGTGGCGCTGCTCAAACAACGAGCGTCGATTTGGCAAAACGCAGTCTAGAAAAGACCCGCGAACAATTTGCAGTCAACGGCATTGATCCAGATACCCAGCGTATCCATGTCATGGATGTTTTCAATTACTTCAATTATGCCAGCAAAAAAGACTTGCGCTTTGATGTGATCGTTTTAGATCCGCCGAGTTTTGCCCGCAACAAGAAAAAGGTCTTCTCGGTTGCGAAAAATTATGGCGACTTAGTCACTGATAGTTTGGCGATTTTAGCGCCTGATGGCTTGTTGATCGCCTCAACGAATGCGGCCAATCTTTCACCGAGGAAGTTTCAAGAAATGATCGAAGCATCCTTAGAGAAAGCACACGTTGCTTATGAATGTATTCAAAGTTATCGTCTACCAGCTGATTTTGCGGTAGATAAGCATTTTTCCGAAGGGAACTATCTGAAAGTATTCTTTTATCAAATGAAAAAGGAGTGAAGTAGATGAGCCGATCAAAACCAGTAACGTTAGACGGGAAAACACCGTTGATTTGTGTGCCATTGATTGGGAAAACCAATGAAGAGATCTTGAAACAAGCCATTGCTGCTGAGGAATCAGAGGCACAGATCGTCGAATGGCGTGTTGATCATTACAAACATGTCGAAGACCAGCAAGCGGTCTTAGATGCGTTATCACATATTCGCACGACATTAAAGCACAAAGAGCTGCTCTTCACTTTTCGAACCTTGGAAGAAGGAGGCGAGCGAGCGTTCACATTGACCCAGTACAAAGAATTGTGTTTAGCTGCTGCTGATTCAGGCTTGATCGATTGGATCGATGTCGAATTAGAGAAAGCTGAATTTTTAGGTCGAGCCTTTATTCAAGAAATCAAAAAGGCACAGGTAAAGCTGATATTGAGCAATCATGATTTTGAGAAAACGCCAGAAGATGCTGTGTTGATTTTAAAGATCGGCGTAATGAATCAATTTGGTGCCGATGTTGGCAAGTTAGCGATGATGCCCAAGCAAGTCCAAGATGTTTTACGTTTGATGGGGATCATTACTAAAGCGCGTGGCTTCAACCAACTGCCGTTGGCGATCATGTCGATGGGGGAGCTGGGGAAAATCAGCCGGGTTAGTGGGGCATTGACTGGTTCGGTCTTTACTTTTGCTTCGTTGCAAGGTGCTTCAGCACCTGGACAAATACCGATCGAACGAATGACCAACTACTTACAAGAATTTTCACTCAATGAGTAAGACCAGCCAAGGCCTTCTCTTAAAAGAAACCAAAACAAAAGAGGGATAAAATGGCGAAGAAGAAACAAAAAACCAATGCGATCCGTCAAGTAGAACAACAGAAAATCGCTTATAACGAATACACCTATGAGTGGTCGGAAGACCATCTCGATGCGCAATCCGTCGCTGTGCAACTAGCACGCCCGCAAGCCATCTACAAAACGCTGGTGGCAGTGGGCAACAAAACAGGTCCGCTGGTGGCTGTGATTCCTGGAAACAGAGAAGTGGATCTGAAAAAGTTAGCCAAAGTCAGTGGAAACAAAAAAGTAGAGATGCTGCATCTGAGAGATTTAGAAGAAACGACTGGCTATATTCGCGGCGGCTGTTCGCCGATCGGGATGAAAAAGCTCTTTCCTACTTATATTGATCATAAGGCAGAGACACTGGAAGAAATCGTGGTTTCTGCAGGAAAGCGCGGGTTGCAGATGGGGCTTGCCCCACAAGCGTTGCAACAATTGACTAGGGCGGTCTTTGCCGATTTGTTGGCACCTGAACACGAATAAAAAATCCCCGTGAACCATCTTGAAATGCCGTTCACGGGGATTATTTTGTACTATTTTATTCCATTACTTCAATATCGAAAACCTCAATATTTTCTAAACCACCATAAAAGTCAAACCATGGAGTGGCATATTGTTTTAGAATGGCGTTTAATTCTTCAACATTTTCTTTCCCTTGGGTGTCCAGCCATTCCAGTAATGCTTTGGCGCCTTGCTTCCCATAGATTTCCACACTATCGCGCCAAGTTG
Source organism: Enterococcus sp. AZ079 (assembly GCF_050547255.1). Lineage (NCBI taxonomy): Bacteria > Bacillati > Bacillota > Bacilli > Lactobacillales > Enterococcaceae > Enterococcus > Enterococcus sp. AZ079. The sequence continues at coordinate 864,303 of NZ_CP172955.1, forward strand.
CTCGTCCACCTAAGATTCCTGAGAATTTAGCACCATGTTGACCAGCAAAGGTCAATTCATCGCGAAAGACATTCGCTGGGACACCCGCACTCAAATAGATAAATGGTCGCGTCGCAGCGTCACTAGCTTCTTTGAAGTAATTGGCGGCTTCTTCTTGCGTATAGACGGCCTCTAAGCCTTCTTTTTGGAAACCTTCAACTAAGTCGAACTGAACCGGTACTTCGACTTTCAAAATATCGATATGGTAGTGATCTTTCGTCAGTTCCTGAATGGTTCGGATGACCTTGCTCGGTTTGATCTTGGCAAAAGCAGGTGATTTGTCATCTGTGATCTCATCGTCGTAAACGATTGGCTCTACAAATAACGGAATATCGGCCGCTTGTGCCTCCGTACCTAAACGTTCTAAAAACGCATGTTTGGTATCTAAAATCTCTTGCGGTTCATCTGGATTATAATAAACCAAGACTTTCGCAGCATCTGCCCCTTTTTTCACTAAGCGCTGCAGCGATTCATTGGGTAGAATTTCTGGCAAACGACCCTGCGTATTGACATCATACCCTGTTTTTTCATAGGAAAGGATCAAGCCAGCGTTGGGATTCTTTGCTTCGATCCCTAAGAAGCCATATTCCTCGTCTAACAAAATACTGCTGACATATTTGGTCAATTCTTGGGAAACCAACTGCTTGAATTCATAAATGTGTTCCATCGTAAAGTCATCCGGTCCAGTTGCCGCCTTCATCATTTTTTTCATGGAACCACGTTGGTCGATCGCTAGTGCGGCAATCACACCATCCTCATTTGAAAGTTTTTGCATTCGTTCAAATTTACCTCTTGAAATTCGTTTCATTAAAAAAACCTCCCTCGATCTTGCTATCTTTAGTCTACGCCTACTTTGAGAAAAACCCAACTAATAAGCAAAAAGAGAGGAGACCCAGGTGTTGGTAGCAACGGCAAGGATATTGCTGCCAACACCTGGGTCATCGATCAATAACTGAAATAACTAGCTGTTTCTGCTGCGTTTTTCCCTGAAACATGTCCAGTACAAAACGCTGCTGTAATGTTGAAACCACCTGTATACCCATTGATATCCAATAATTCACCAGCAAAATACAAGCCGTTGATTTTCTTGCTCTCCATGGTTTTTGGATTGATTTCTTTCAGATGGACCCCGCCACCAGTCACGAAAGACTTTTCTAACGGGAACGTGCGAACGATAGTGACTGAAAAGCCTTTGATCAAGGAATCGAGCGCAGCCAACTGTTCTGGTGAGGCTTTTTCAGCAACCAGCTCATGCAGGTCTAGCTGCTGCAAAAAGAAGGTCATCAAGCGCTCAGGCAAAAAGCCAGCTAAAGCATTCGGCAATTGTTTCTTCGAAGCCGCAGACTGAATCAATTCCTGGGTCAAGGCTTCATGGGATTTTGCTGGCAGACAATCCAGAACAACCGTCACGGGTTGTTGCTTTTTCAATTCTTGGTTCACAAAAGAGGAACAGCGTAAAGCAGCTGGACCAGATAACCCAAAGTGGGTAAACAAAAGATCCATGGTATGGGCGACGATGGGCTTTCCTTTTTGATCCAAGACACTCAACGTGATGTCTTGCAAGGAAATGCCTTGCAACGTCCGCTCTTGAATAAAGGAGTCTTCTGAAACAAGCGGCGATTCGGTTGGATAAAGTGGCGTAATGGTATGGCCGACTTTTTTTGCCATCTTATAGCCGTCCCCCGTTGCGCCCGTGGAAGGATAGGTGCGGCCACCTGTCGTCAAAATCACACTAGGGGCAGAGAACTCATCGGTTTCGGTTCGCACGCCGCGAATTTGACTGCCGTCATGGATCAGCTTTGTGACGACTGTGTTCGTCAATAGGGTGACGTGATGATCGTTGATTGCTTGAAGCAACGCTTCGACGATGGTTTTTGATTTGTTCGTCACAGGGAACATCCGTCCGTGGTCTTCTTCTTTTAAGACGACACCTAAGTCTGCGAAAAACGCCATTACATCATAATTATTGAATTGAGAAAACGTGCTATACAAAAACTTGCCGTTTCCTGGAATATGAGCAACTAAATCATCTACCGGCCGATTATTGGTTACATTGCAGCGTCCGCCGCCAGTCATCAATAATTTCTTGCCGATTTTTTTGTTTTTTTCGATTAATAACACCCGCGCACCTTGTTTGGCAGCAGTGATCGCAGCCATCATGCCGCTCGTACCTGCACCAACAACAATGACATCATAGGTTTTTTCCATTCTTTTCACCTCTTTGGGATTGTAACACATCGGCTATGAGTGCTGAAAGGATTGGTCGATTTTTTTCGAATAATAAAAAATTCTGACAATTCTAAAAAAAAGCGTGCAATTTCAGAAAATTTCTTTAAAATAGAAAATATCTTAAAGGAGGTAATGCACTATGACCAAAGCTTCAGCTTACGTGAAAGAAATTCAAGCGAAGATTCATGAGAAAGACCAACACCAACCGGAATTTCTTCAAGCAATTGATGAATTTTTGCCTACGATCGTTCCCTTTTTAGAGGAGCATCCAGAATATATTGAATCAAATATCCTTGCACTCTTAACTGAACCAGAACGTTTTATCCAATTCAGAGTCCCGTGGCAAGATGATCAAGGCAACTGGCAAGTAAACCGTGGCTATCGGATTCAATTCAACTCGGCAATGGGGCCTTACAAAGGCGGCTTGCGTTTTCACCCAAGTGTAAACTTGAGTATCTTGAAGTTTTTGGCGTTTGAGCAAATCTTCAAAAACAGCTTGACAGGTCTGCCGATCGGCGGCGGCAAAGGCGGAAGTGATTTTGATCCAAAAGGCAAATCCGATGCCGAAGTGATGCGTTTTTGCCAAAGCTTTATGACGGAGCTGTCAAAACATATCGGACCTGACTTAGATGTTCCTGCTGGCGACATTGGTGTCGGAGGCCGAGAAATCGGCTATTTGTTTGGTGCCTACAAACGATTGAAACAATACGATGCTGGTATTTTAACTGGTAAGCCATTAGACTTCTGGGGCAGTAAAAACCGCACAGAAGCAACGGGTTATGGCGCCGTGTATTTCGTTAAGCATTTATTGACAGACCTAGGTGAAACCTTTGCAGGCAAAAAAGCGATCGTTTCTGGAAGCGGCAATGTTGCGATCTATGCAATTGAGAAATTGCAAGAATTAGGTGCGATCCCTGTCACGTGTTCTGATTCCTCTGGTTTTATCTATGACAAAGACGGCATTGATCTGGCCTTGTTAAAAGAGATCAAAGAAGTGAAGCGTGAACGGTTGACGGCTTACGCCAAGGAACGTCCATCAGCCGAATATCATGAAGGGGCATCTGTCTGGGATTTTGATACACCAGCGGAATTAGCCTTTCCTTGCGCGACCCAAAACGAGATTGATCTCTCACAAGCCAAACGTGCAAAAGCCAATGGTGTCCGGGTCGTTTCTGAAGGCGCGAATATGCCTAGCTCATTAGAAGCAGCAGAATATTTTATTGAAGAAGGAATTTTCTACTGCCCAGGAAAAGCAGCCAATGCTGGCGGCGTAGCCGTTTCTGCGTTAGAAATGAGTCAAAACTCCCAACGACTGCAATGGGAAAAAGCTGAAGTCGATGCCAAATTGGACGATATCATGAAGTCGATCTATGAAGCATGCCGTGATACTGCTGAAACCTTCGATCAAAAAAATAATTTTATGTTAGGTGCGAACGTCGCAGGCTTTGAAAAAGTTGCTAAAGCAATGTTTGCTCAAGGACTTGTCTAAAATCACCCAACAGGCTACCTATCAGGAATTACTTGAAAAAAGTTGAAAAAAAACGTAAAGTAGGTAGTGTATGAAAAACTATTTTTTCAAGGAGGACAAATCATGTCACACATCAAGTTTGACTATTCGAAAGTAGCACCATTCGTGAACGAATACGAATTGAGCTACATGCAAAGTCAAGTTACAGCAGCAGACAAACAATTACGCGAAGGAACAGGTGCTGGTAGCGACTTTTTAGGTTGGATCGACCTTCCTAAAAACTATGACAAAGATGAATTTGCGCGTATCAAAAAAGCGGCTGAAAAAATTCAATCTGATTCTGAAGTATTAGTCGTGATCGGGATCGGCGGATCTTATTTAGGAGCGAAAGCAGCGATTGATTTCTTAAATCACTCTTTCTTTAACTTGCTACCAAATGAAGAACGCAAAGCACCACAAATCTTTTTTGCAGGTAATTCGATTTCTTCAACATACTTAGCAGATTTGATCGAAATCATCGGTGACCGTGACTTCTCTGTGAATGTGATCTCAAAATCAGGAACAACTACTGAGCCAGCGATCGCTTTTCGTGTTTTCAAAGAACGTTTGATTGAAAAATACGGCAAAGAAGAAGCCAACAAACGGATCTACGCAACAACGGATAAAGCGAAAGGTGCAGTAAAAGTTGAAGCAGATGCTGAAAACTGGGAAACCTTTGTGATTCCAGATGACGTCGGCGGCCGTTTCTCTGTATTGACTGCTGTTGGTTTATTACCAATAGCTGCCAGCGGAGCGGATATCGATGCCTTGATGCAAGGGGCTGCAGATGCTAGCGATGCTTACGCAAGTGACGACCTTGAAAAAAATGAAGCGTATCAATATGCAGCAATGCGTAACATCCTTTATCGTAAAGGCAAAGTAACCGAATTGCTGATCAACTACGAACCAGGCATGCAATACTTCTCAGAATGGTGGAAACAATTATTCGGCGAGTCTGAAGGAAAAGACCAAAAAGGGATCTATCCTTCAAGTGCAAACTTCTCAACAGATTTGCATTCTCTTGGGCAATACATCCAAGAAGGCCGTCGCAATATCTTTGAAACAGTTGTTAAAGTTGAAAAACCACGCAAATCAATTGCGATCCCTACACAAGAAGCAGATCTTGATGGTCTTGGCTACTTAGAAGGAAAAGAAGTTGATTTTGTTAATACGAAAGCCTTTGAAGGAACATTACTTGCACATACAGATGGGGATGTACCAAATCTGTTAGTAAAAATTCCTACAATGGATGCATACACGTTAGGTTACACCATGTACTTCTTTGAGATCGCTGTGGGTATCTCTGGCTACTTAAATGGCGTGAACCCATTTGACCAACCAGGGGTTGAAGCGTACAAGAAAAACATGTTCGCCTTACTTGGCAAACCAGGTTTTGAAGATCTTGCAAAAGAATTGAACGAACGTCTATAATTCGATAAAGAAACGCCTTGAGCCAGTCTGATTGGCTCAAGGCGTTGTTTTATTTTCGTATTTGTTGTGTTACTAGTTCGTTGGGCCAATAAATCAGCGGTCTTCTTTTAATCCCCAAAGCAACGCAGCAGACAATAGTCCAAAGATACAGGTTTGAATAATTGGCATTTGGCTCATCTCCTTTTGATTTCCTTTAGTATAAAATGCTTTTTAAGAAGTGGCACGAACAAACCAGTGTGTTTCAACGAACGAAACTGTCATTTCTTGGTGACAAATGCGTGATGAATTGAAATAAAACGTTTTCAATTTGATGCTTTTTTGTTATTATATCTTTAAGAAAGAAAACGGTTGAGGTGAGGATATGGAGAATATTACGATCGGTGAAAAATATGTCTGCCAACCTGTCGGGGCCAGCAAGCCTCTGATTGGTGTGGTGGAAAAACTATACGTAAATACGGCGTTGATCGTCGTTTCAAGTTATGAAGAAGAAGATCAAGTACAAGTAGAAGCTTGTAATCGTCGGATGATCGTCAGTTTCAATAAAATTTGTACGCAAACGAACGTTGCCTAACCAACTAGCAAAAAATGCTGCTCAACGGAACACCGTGAGCAGCATTTTTCTTCGTGTGAGATCAGCCAACGCCGATCACAAAATTCAATAGTTTGTCTGAATAAGTCATATCTTCTTCCGTCACACTCAACTCTTCATTTAAGATCTCCATCTGGTCAGTAATGATCCCGTCCACCCCGTAAAAACGCATCCGGCTGATAGTATCCGCATCATTCGGGGTCCAAACGAACACTTCCTTGCCATCGGTTCGGGCAGAAGCGATGAAGTTGCGGTTGATCGTACTGTATTCCATCGTCAGAAAATCAGCACTGGTCAGTGGTGGCCCCACGACATTGAAGGGCATGATGTAACCTGAAATCAATTGAGGCGCCTGAGCCTTTAATTCCTCAACAACTGTATAGGAGAGACTTTGCATAATATGACCATTTGCAAGGAGGTCCTCTTGATATCTTGCTAAAAAGGCATTTACAAGTTCCGCGGTATCTTTTCGCTGCGTTTTGATCTCCACCAGCAGTTTTTGGTCCAATTGGTTGGCAAGTGCCAAGTACTCATCAAAGGTTGGAATACGCGCTGTCTGATTGTTTTCCGAAACTGTCAGTGATTCGGCGTAACTCAAAGGCAATTGCTCTGGTTTGCCATGACCACCTGTCAACGGACGGTAAGAAAAATCATGATAAACAATAAAATGACCATCACTGGTTTGCTGGACGTCCATTTCAACATAATCCGGTTGGTACTTCTCGCTAGTAAAGCGTAGTGCTTCAAGAGAATTTTGGACCCCTTGTCCGTCGCTGACCCCTCGATGGGAGATCGTTACCGGATGGATCGAAGCAGCTGAAGTCAGATAGTTCATATTATATAGACTAACACCGACACCGAAAAGCACCGTTACCAAGGTAAACAACGAACTTTTTAGACCTAAGAAGTGACGCTGGTTCAATGGTTCTTGGTGGAACCATGAAGGAATCTCTGGTAAAAAGCCTTCATCATCCATGAAATCAACGATGATGTAAAAAATGGCTACCGTCGATAAAATGACATTCAGTAACAAGATAAACTGCAAGAAAGTCATAATAAAAACAGCACTATACAACGCATAGTTCGGTGTAATAACTTCAATCACCGCCTGAATGGTAATCAGCAAAGTGAAGCCCAGTGTCGAAATCAACAAGATGCTGCCACCGATAAAGACAAATTGTCCAACGATGGCAAAAAAACGGCGTTTTGTTACTTGGAGGCTTTCTTTGATCGCTTTTCGAAAGGGCAGATCACGTAATATCATTTCTGGCAAGGCAAAGATCACGCGAATCCCCAAGTAAATCAACAAAACATAAACCAACAGCACTGCCCCGATGATCAAGACACGGTTGGCAAAAATGAAATCCATGATAAATGCGGGAATTTTGATTTTTGCGAGTAAATCAGAATTAAAACTCAACCCACCGATCGGTAAAATCAGTAAGAAGTAAAACAGGAAAAATAAAAAGGTCATCGGCCGTAATTTACGCAACTGCAAAACAGTCATCCGTAACAATTGCCGCAAGCTGATCGGCTGTTTCTTTTTAATAAAATAGACACTTAGCAGCAAAAAAGTAAACTCAAAAAAGACGGCTAATAAAATCAAAAGTAAAATCAGTGTTAATGAGAGCAGCACGACTGGGTGGTCGGTAAAGATACTGCCAATATTATCAAAAGAAAGGTAAGGCAAGCCCCCACGTTTTAAGACGAACTTGGTGGAAGCCGATAAGATTGGGATCACTAAGAACAACAAAGCACCGTGCATCAGTAACACATCACGGAAGTAGGCATTGCTGTCTTTCAAAAAATCCCAAGTGTTGACTAAGCTGTTTTTTAAATAATTCATTGTCGTCATCCTAACAAAAGTAAGTATTTTGGTTCCTATTTATTCTAAAAAGGCGGAAAAAAAGAGTCGAACAGTTTCAGAAGCACATTCGCCACAGGTATAGATCCCTGTATGAAAAGCAGCTCCTTCATGTTCGGCTCAATGAATTGATCGTTTTTCTTACCTATTTTTCTTATCCGCCTAACAAACCAGTTAAGAATGTTCCACCATAAATCAAAGCCATGCTGTACAAGAAAATTGAAGCAGGTTTTGCCAACAAAATAATCAGCGTAAATTTCTTCACTGTCATGTTGGTCAAGCCAGCCATTAGACAAAGGGCATCATCTGGGGCGACTGGTAGAAAGATTGCAAGGGCGAAAAGTTTTTCAAATCGGCTTTGGTTATCTAACCAGCCAATATATTTATCGTAAGTTTTGTCACTGATCATACTTAAAATGAATGGTTTACCGTATCGTCGGCCTAGCAGGAAAATAATGACAGAACCAATACTGATTCCTACATAGTTATAAACGAATCCTAGATAAGGACCGAAAATCAACACACCTGCAGCGCTGGAGACACCACCGGGAATGATCGGGATCACTACTTGCAAGATCTGCAAAAGGATAAAGACGATTGGTCCTAAGATAACGGAATTTCCAACTAGACCTCGCAGTGCATTAATGTCTTTGAAAACACCTAGATTGATAAAATAGATCGTTAATGCGATAGATAAACCTAAGCCAATAATAGAAATCGTATTAATGATACGACGAGAAGTTGCTATGCTCACAGGACTTCATCTCCTTTATGTTTCATAATCCCACTATACGGGGTGAGACCAGAAAAATCCAGTAAAACAAATGACAAACGTCAAACAGTTTTGTAAGGTATGCCTTTATTATAAAAGAAGTCCGAAAAGAAAACATTGTACTAAAGTCTGAAATAAGAAAAATTTATAGTTTCTGCGCACCAATAGTTTCAGGAGATTTTTTTATCTGAGGGATGTTTTTTCGTTCGCTTCATTTGCCAACGATTAACGATCTTTTCAACCACACTCGTCATCATGAAGCCTCCAGCGATCGCCCCAGCGGTGATGACAACGATCATCAGATTTTCAAAGCCGACAAAGTTGTCGCCCAAAGCGAATTCTCGAACGGCTTTGTAGGCAGGACCACCCGGTACGAGAGGAACGAGGCTAGGAATGTTAAAAATGATCATGGGCATTTTTTTTCTGCGGGAAAAAAAGATGCTGACGCAACCGACGGCAAATGCGGCTAAGAAGTTGGCGCTGCCTAGACCGTAGCCAATCGTTTTCAATGACCAATAGATCATCCAGCCAACCGTTCCAGCGATGCCTGTTGCAACTAAGGCTCTTTTAGGAATATTGGTCAAGATACCAAAGGTCACGGTGCTTAAAAAGCTAAAGGAAAGGTGAATAAAAATCGTCATGAGATCCCTCCAAATAAGGTGAAGACCGTGGCGATGCCAACACCGATCGCGGCAGCTGTGAAAATAGCTTCAGTTCCCCGAGCAGTCCCACTGATGAGATGGCCTGCCAAAATATCCCGAAAGGAATTGGTGATCGCTACACCAGGAACTAAGGGCATGACGGCACCGATAATCAAATTATCGACGTTTTGTGCGACATGAAGAGAGACCGCTAGAAGAGACAAAGTACCGATCAGTAAAGAGGCGCAAAACATATCCAAAAAGCGGATATCGATGACTTTTTTGACCCAATAGGCGCATAAAAATCCCAGACAGCCAATGACAAACGTTGCTAGAAAATCAAACCAAGCACCGCCGAAAATAATCATTAAAGTACTGCTGACCACGCCCGCACTAAACACCTGCAGCCAATAAGGAAAACTTGGTGTCGTTGGATTGACCTTTTTTAATGCCTCGTGCAGTTCCACTAACGAGATTTTTTTTTCAGCATAGGCACGGGACAATCCGTTGACGGCAACAATTTTTTCGAGATTGATGACTCGATCATGAACATTTTCTACTTGTGCATAGTGGCTACTGCGTAAGCCCATAAAAAGTCCAGTTGCTGTTACATAACTAATGCTGCCTTGCTCCCCGGCATTTGCTGCAATTCGATTCATTGTATCTTCCACTCGATAGACTTCCGAGCCGTTTTCCATCATGATTTTTCCTGCCAACAAACAGGTCTCCAATAATAGCTCTTTTGATTCAGCCATTTCCAAACTCCTTTTTCAATCGAATTTGCGCACTACATTCTTAGTGTACAATTTCAGCGAGTTTTCAACAAGGAAGAAAAGTAGATTTGAAAAATAACTAGCAGCCAATGCGTAGGATTTTTTGTGATAAATGAAAGGAGAAGCACTTCTTTTAATTAGTAAACATTCGTTTTTAATGAACAAAGTGAATAGAAATAAGATAACGGATGGAGTGTTTTATTTTAAAAAAATGAATATCTCGGTTACAATTAAATAAATATAAAAAGGGGGATTTATTGATGCGAAGGAAGGTCTATACAAGAGAACACATTTTGAAGGCCGCTTATGAACTGATCAATAGAGAAGGTTTTGGCAATTTTACGGCCCGGAATATCGCTAAGCACATGGGAATTTCTACTCAACCGATTTATCTTGAGTTCGAAAATATGCAGGACTTAAAAAATACCTTGGTGGAGGCTGTTTTCAAAGATTTATCGGAAAATGTTTTTCCAGTTGTTCGAACAGGAGACAAACTTGTTGATTTAGGCCTGAATTATATACGCTTCGCTCAAGAGCAGCACAATCTCTACATCGCCCTTTTTATCGACGACTATGGCGGGGGGAAATTGATGCATGATTTTTCATCGACCTATTTCAAATCCTTGATCAAATCAGAAGAAAAATATGCGGATCTTTCAGAAGATGCGGTAAATGCACTACATAATGGCGCATGGATCGTTGTGACTGGTTTGGCTTCCTTAATGTCGGCGGGTATCATCACACCCACCGATGACCAGATCATCAAAATCATCAACGAGACCATTGAAGGCGTAATCGAAAAGAAAGATAGCTACATCTTCGATTAAAGAACAAAAAATCTGCATCCCATTACTTATTGGGTGCAGATTTTTCTTGACATTTTTAATAAAACTAGCGAAAATAACTGTTATGGAGAGTTGGCAGAGTGGTAATGCAGCGGACTCGAAATCCGCCGACCCGGTTCATCCCGGCGCGCAGGTTCAAATCCTGTACTCTCCTTATGAAGAAACCAGAAGAACCCCTGATTATATAAGGAATGCTTATATATCAAGGGTTCTTGTGTTTTTTAATATATAAGAAAGTGGAAGAAAACTAGAGAAAATAAGATTATTTTGCACCGATTTTGCACGAGATTAAGGATTCATGCAAATAGCTCACCCATTGTCGTGCTAACGATTTGAGATTCTTTTTGTTCCATTTCATCAAGAATATGCTGATAAATACCTAATGTCGTTTCAATTTTTTTATGGCCCAAACGTCTGGAAACGTATTTTAGATTAACACCTTGATAGATAAGTATTGATGCATGTGTATGTCGAAGGCCATGAAAGTTTATAGGTTGATCTATTCCAATTTTCTTTTGATGTTTCTTCAACGTTTTGTTTACTGCAGAGTTTGATATTAACTCCATATCGTCATTTAAAAAAACTAGATTTTTCTCATTCTTTAGTATTCTGCCAAAGTAATATTCACGTTGATGTTTCTTTAATTGTTTCAGAAGATCAAGAGTGAAGTCGTCAACAGTAATAAGGCGCATTGATTGGTAATTCTTAGTATTTGAAAAGTCTTGTTTGTATACATAGTCCCATGTCTTCTCAACCCTAACAGTTTTATCTTCAAAATCTATACAGTTCCAAGTCAATCCAAGTATTTCCGCATATCGCATTCCTGTAGCAATACCTAAAAGAATCATATATCTGGATACGTATGTTGGTTTGATACCATCAATTAAAGAATTTGTGAGTTTTTTGGTTTCATTGTAGCTTAGGAATTTATCTCTATCTGATTTATCTGAAACACCACCACGAGATGAAACCTTATAAGTAGGGTCCTTGAAAATAATTCCTTCTTGCAGTGCATCTTGTATCGCTGCTTTCATATAGATGTGAATTTTTGAAACAGTGGAGGTTCGTCGCGTTTTAGCGAATTCATTCAACTTCTGTTGGTATATTTTCCTATTCAAATCTTTAAGTTTTATTCCTTTGAAATTTGCTTCCGCAAATTTTATAGACTTTTCTATATCGGCATCATTTGCTTTAGAAAACTTTCCTTTTCTATAAACTTCATACCATTCTCGAAAATAAACAGAAAACTCCTGGTCAGAATCAGAAATTCTAAATCCTTCAGTTAGTTTCTTTTCAATAGCAGCAGCAGCTAGATGCGCTTCTTTTTTTGTTGCAAATTTTCCTTTTGTTTTTGTTTTATATTTACCATCAGTATCTTTATAAGAGACACGATACTGCCATCCGTTTTCTTTCTTTTGAATACTAGCCATATTGATTCAACTCCTTAGTTTTGCTACAATAGGCATGACTAAATAAGCCTTACGTTTATTTGTGTCCAGCACGTCCTCGACCGCCAAGAAGAGGGACGTGTTTTTCTTATTAATCTAAATTATTAACAGCGTAATCAGCTTCTTCTTGTGTAAACTGACCTCCGTGTTCAGAAACTAATTGATCTCTAATACCTTCAGGAGACATTGACATGCTTTCTTGATAACTTTTCGCTTGTTCCAATGCATTAGCATTCCAATCAGCTTTAATGTTATCAATAGCGTATTGTGCCTCTTCAGCAGTAAACTGACCGCCATTTTCAGAAATTAGTTGATCATAAATTCCTTGTTTAGACATATGCATTGAATCAGAATAAGATTCAGCTTGTTCCAATGCGTTAGCATTCCAATCAGCTTGGATATTATCAATTGCATATTGGGCAGCATCAGGTTGAAATTGACCACCATACTCGGACACTAGCTGATCATAAATTCCTTGTTTGGACATGTGCATTGTATCTGAATATGATTTCGCTTGATTCAGTGCAGATTTAAATTCGCTAGAAACATTATCTTCTGGCTTAGACTCTTTTTCAACAACAGTAGATGAACTTTCTTCTTTAATTGATGAATCCGTCGACTTATCTGCGACAGAAGAGCTGTTTGAAGGTTTTTCGGCAGCAGAATCATTATTACCACCAGATAAACCGTTACCCACTATTGCTATAAAGATAATAGCTAATACCCAAAACCAAACCCTTTTGTAAAATGGTTTCTTAACCTTGTACATTTTACCATCTTCGCCTCTAACTCTTTTTGCCATTTTTCTTTCCTCATTTCTTTGATATAATATATTTGTACAGTCTCAGAAATGAGTAGATCTTTTGGGAGCGGGAACTTCCAAAAGATTTTTTGTTTATCCAAAAATTTTAATAGGTTCCACGAATATAAACTCATTGTCGAATGTAAATTTATAGTTGCGATGAAAATGGTATTTACCGTATTTATTGAAGTAGTGAATGAGGGTATCTTCAAAAAAATCGGGAGTTACGTTCAAGTGTTCGCTGCATTCATAAATGTTGTTACATCCATTCAAAGCACAGTCTAAGAGATCATCAAGTGTGATCAGAATTTCAATACCATATCTTCTAGCTTTCCATTCTTCTTTCCAAGCCTCGGGATCTTTATAATTAAGAATATTTCCAATAGTTCTTTTATGGTGACCGAATTCTTCAGCCAAAACAACCTTCTTTTTTCTACTTGATTTATTTTTATCTAAGTAGATCCGATTGTTTCTATAAAGACCTATATATCCAGTGTCCTGTTCTAAAGGTAATTCTATAACTGGAATTTCGGTCGTAACCTTTTTTAAAAGGTTTTCATAATCATCCATTTGCAACCCTACTTACCATCAAATTTTTTATCAGCTTCATCAAGGTATCGATTAAGTTCAATAAATTCTTTTTGACTAATCCTTTTGTTAGGATCGTCGGAGTGGGCAGCAATAGTGAAGTTTTCTTTATTCTGTTCGTGCATTTTGTATCTAGCAAAGTCGAGTACATCATCTTTTTTACTAGTATCTAGATTTTGGAAAATATCTATTAATTCAATTTGTTTAGGATCTAAATCATTCAAAAAAGTAGATTCATGGCTTTCTCTGGTCATTGGTGAGTCCATTCCCATGAGCCATGCTTCATTTACTTCTAAAACATTTGCCATAAGGAAGATGTTATCTTGTTTCGCTTCGTATTTTCCATTTATATAGTCGCTAATAGAGTTACGACCAATTCCAGTACGTCTAGCCAATTCAGCTTGAGATATATTTTTATTTTTTAAAGCTATTTTTAGCCGATCAGAAAAGTTGTTCATTATTCTGTACACCCCTTTACAATGATTATACTGTTAAGAATTCTGAATAGCAAGTAAAAGATACAGAAAACTGAACAAAATCTGTTGACATTCTTTTTTTTATAAACTATGATGGTTTTGTACAGAAAACCGAACAGTTTGGAGGGGAAAAGAGTGAAAAAAATAGACATTGTCTACGATTATGAATTGCTGAAGGATAAAATATCAGAAAAAGGACTTACCCAAGAAACGTTAGCGCCTAAACTCAATATGAGTAGAACATCGTTGAATCTAAAAATGAATAGCAAGTCAAATTTCACGCAAACCGAGATTAAAGTTATGGCTGAATTGCTAAATATTCCTTCAAAAGAACTGGGGAATTATTTTTTTAAAGGTTTTGTACGGAAAAATGTACAAAACATTGGGGAGGTGATTTAATGTCTCAAACTATTGAAATCAATACACCGATTCAAATCTTAATACCTTCACATTTAAAAGTTGTTGAAATTGAAGAATATGAATCATTAAAGAAAAAAGATTTGATGGGTCAAACATGGACAATGGATGATCTCAAGGAACGATTGCAAACTACTGACGAAGATTGGATAAAGGAAAAAATCCTTTATCCAAACAGAGAAATACTAGATGTCAGGAATGGCGGTTTTGTTCGTTACTCAAAAGGCAAAGGGAATCCTTGGAAATTCAATGCTTTAGAAATGGCGAAGTATTTGCAAGAAAACTGGGCAAATATCATGTCAGATTGAAAGGAGGGATTTTGTGAATAAAAAATGGTTAGCAACACTCCATAACAATCCATTGTATAAAGCACGTCAATTACAAGGGATTGCTTATGCCAGTTTATTGTTAAATGGTATTTTGTTAGCTATTTGTTTCCTATTAATGATTGGAGGGTAACTAGATGTTTAAAGAGAGAGAAATTATTTTCACAACCAATCGAATGTATGTTAAGCCATACACTCAAAAAATTAAGTCGATTATTTGGAATAAGTTTGAATCGTCATGTGAAGTAGAGGATCGTTCATTTGATAGCGATGAGGCACCAACGATTGCCTTATATTTCGTTGTTTCAGATGATCAGTTCCAAAAGTTACAAATGGCTATCCCTAAGTTGCTACCGGATTTAGTAAGTAAAGGAGGAATTCAATATGAATAATGACAAGTTAGCCCTATCTTTAGCCGATAAGTTGATGGCAAAAGTCAATAGTTTGCTAGATGCAGAAGTTCGAACAATTACTAACGATTTACAGGATACTCAAAAGGACATTGAAGCAAAACGCACGATCTCAATAAAGGTTGGAATCAAAGTCACTAGTGATCATCGGGGAATTACCATTGATGCAGAATCAAATCATGGATTACTGAAACGAGAATTGGAACCAGTTGTTTATCCAATTGATGTCAATAATTCTGGACAGATAAATTTGTTCGAAGATGAGTGAAAGCTGCAGGTGATGTAGATGTTATCAAATGCGATCGATTACTTGGAAAAAATGCCTGCAATTGTAATGCAGGTTCGTATGAGAAAACGTGGCGAGAATTATGTATACAGTATTGAAGCGAAAACTGAGCGAGGCAGAGTGGAGACGTTTCAGCTGCGTGGAAGGACTCTGTACCACCATATTTTTCATCTGGGAAAACCAACCGAAGAAAAGGTTCTTTTCCAGTTTTCAGAACAATAAAAAAAGCCGCCAAAATTGGCGACTTCTGAGAATGGTATAACTTATTCCCTGACAAGATAAGTATACCATCCTCAGACTATTTTTGCAAAAAACGCTGCTATTTCGGCGTTTTATCGTCCTTGTATTAGATACTAACTTAACGGACGTAGAAAATTCTGGGGTGTTTGTCATGAAGAAATCATTTGTAAGAGAACGCAGAGTGGAAGCAGGACCATATAAAGAAATCCGACTTTACAGTAGGACGATCGAGCAAGAACGAAAATGCAGAGAACCCAGAGGTAGGAGAAAGAAAGTAACTGGCTTATCTCAAGCAAGATGGAATCAAGCCCAAAGTAAAAGAAAGGCCGCATTGTTTCTATATGCAAATTTTGGAGAGAAAGATTACTATGCAACATTCACTTATTCCGATCAGTTTCTACCTGAAAAGCCTTCTGATGCCAAGCGTGATCAAGAAAACACTTTGAAAAAACTTAAAAGGCTCTATGAGAAAGAAGGGTTCGAACTCAAGTACATGTGGTTTACCTCTTATCAATACGATGAGGAAGTAGGCTATATCACTCGAATCCATCACCATATCGTTTTTAACAATGGACCATCAAGGGATGCAATCGAGAGTGTTTGGTCTAAAGGACGAGGAAAGAAGAAACAGCCTCTTGGTCGAAGGCAAGTGCAAAACATTCAATATGATTCAGATGGGATGCAAGGCTTGGTCAATTATTTAACTGGTCAAGAGAAATGGGAAAATCGCCAGTGGAAGAAAGGTCAAAAGCGATGGTCCAAGAGTCGAAACCTTAAAGAGCCACACGAAACAACGAACGATGATTATTGGTCATTTAGAAAACTAAATAAATTAGGTATGTCCAATGATGATGGAGCAGAGGAAATTCTTAAGAGGTTTCCCCAATACCGGATTTTAGGAGATATATTAAAAATTTACGATGAGGATCGTGGATGGTATTTCAAAATCGAACTGTTCAGAAATGATGATGGATAGAGAAAGAGGTAGAAATGGAAAGTAAACAAACGTATCTGGTCGCCTGCTTTGATAAATCAGATTGTATCGACACGATGCAGGAAGTCTTTTTGATGTTAAACATTGATGATCAAAACAAAGGGAAATTTTCTCCATGTATTAAAAAATTGGAAATCAAATCAGAAGCAAAGGAAATCCGGTTTCTTCACAATCAGCAAATTTGCGATGCTGCATCAAACAAATTAAATGATCATTCAGCATACACAGGAATAGTTAAGAGTGATCGGTATTCACAATTCGTATGCTTTGAAGATAAAGCACACTATGAGCGCTTTTACCGTAGAACACTGGATACATTTGGTCAAAATGACAAAGAAGGATTTATTACTAAACTAATGCAGAAAGTAGGTAGAAATGATGTCTTCAAGAAATTACCAAAATAGAGTCAACAATGATTCGGGCGATATCTTTGAAAAAATGATTGATCAAGGATGTTGGTACTACAGAACAAAAGAAATTGCTTTAATTGAAAAAACGCCTGAACCGTTTCGTGTTAAGAAAATAATCGGCGATGGCAGCATGATCGTTTATCCGATTGGTAAAGCTCAACCAGATTATAAAGGCACTCTCTGGGATGGACGTGCCATTGTTTTTGAAGCAAAGATGACCACAACGGATCGATTAAAAAAATCAGTGATCACACAAAATCAGGCGGCCTTGTTGGATCTCCATCAAAAATTAGGAGCGATGGCAGGTGTTTGTTGCATGATCAAAAAGACCGTTGGGTTTATCCCGTGGAGTGATTGGCAGAACATGAAAGCAAAATATGGCCGTCAGTACATTCTTGAAGAAGAGTTGGAAGAATATCAGGTTGCTACGCCGGGCTACATCGATTTTCTGAATAAAACGAATTGGTGATCCTATGGATCAAAGAATAACCAGTTTCAAAGTAGCGCGTGTCGAATTCACCATGTTTTGCAAGATACGAGGATGGACGGTTGAGTATTTTTCTAATAACCCCAAGAATTACCGTCAATACTATGCAAGATGTTATGTTCCAGAAAAGGCAGATACCTATCATTTTATTATTACGCTTTCAGGGAAATACTATCGCCTTCTTGGAAATAAGCAGTGGGAGCCTTATGAATATGTGTTTAAGCCAGCAGATGCAGGAGGTGATCAAGATGAAACAGAATCAGCGAGCGATGAAGCAGAAAGAACGTGAAAAAAAGAAGCGTCATCGAGAACGTGCTTTAAAACTACAACGATTGCTTTATCTTTCTAACCTTGATGATCGAGAGATTGATCCAGTAATCGAGGAAGAGCGAGAAGCATTGCGTGTTGAACTCTGGAGAGGGGAGCAATCCCATTTGCGAATTGTAGAAGTGCTGTACAAAGGCGAAGTTATTTTCACAGGTACTCGGAAAGACGTATGTCGGAAGTGTAAAAAAGCAAATCGAACGATGAGCGATTTATTACGTTATGGTCATGAAGATAAACAAGGACGAACATATCGCTATAAAGATTGGAGTGATGCCATTGCAAGAAAAGCTGATTAATAAGATTTTACTTGAAATTGAACAAGAATTCGATGGCTTACAGTTGAAGAGATTGAAAAATATTCTAACGGTTGAATGCTCTAAGTACTCAATTATCGAGCAACGAAATGAAATGGTTATCTATGATGAAACATCTGATGTTGCCGCTTATAAGCAATTTTTCGTCTCGAAAAAAATTCAAGGTCTTTCAAATGGAACCTTAAACCTTTACATGCAGACAATCAATCTTTTTATGAGGACTGTGCGAAAACCATATAAAGAAGTGGACACAAATGACATAAGGTTGTTTATTGCAAATAGGGAGATGATCGACAAAGTCAGCAAAGGCACCCTTGCTAGAGAACGGGGCTATATTGTCCGTTTCTTCAAATGGTTATATACAGAAGAGTATATTATTAGGGATCCAGGGGCGAGGGTAGAAAACATCAAGGTACCTAAGCGTAGGAAACAGGAGTTTAGTGAATTTGAAGTCGAAAAAATCCGATCATCGGCGATGAACCCAAGGGAAGTATTGATAATTGAGTTGCTATTAAGTACGGGCTGTCGAGTATCAGAATTGGTTTCACTAAGTTTCAAAGATTATAACAAGGAAAATGATTCCATCACTGTTATCGGGAAAGGTAATAAGCAAAGGGTTCTTTATCTCAATGCCAAAGCTAAAATGGCACTGGAAAACTATTTGCTAAAAGTACCACATGAGGTTGGCCCTATTTTCTATGGTAAATACAAAGGACGTCAGATGACTGTTGCAGGAGTACAAAAATTGGTTAAGCGATTAGGTGAGCGTGCAGGTGTAACAAACGTCCATCCACATAGATTTAGACGAACTGCAGCTACTATGGCCAGAAGGCATGGAATGCCGATCGAACTGGTTATGAACTTTTTAGGACATGAATCAATTGACACAACGTTGAAATATTCAATGATCGGCGATGAAGAACTCAAGTTGTCGCATCAGAAATTTGTGAGTTAGTAAGCGGAAGATATTACCAACTAGGAGGAGAAGAAAGATGGCGTTTAAATTTAAGTGTATTGAAACATTTGCAGTGCCAGAACTTGACGACTTTGAGGGAGATCGAACTGGTGAGGATTTTCAAATAGTCGAAGGTAGTATTTGGCAAAGTGAAGAGCCTATAAAAGATAATGCGAAAGAAGTTGTTCTGACTAAGGAAGATGGGGCATGGATTGACATTCATAAAGACTTATTTGATCTGATGTTCAATCCAGTCAGCAAGTGACAGAGATAAAGGAATTCAAGAGGAAATTAGTACATCTTTAAAAAAAATGCCCGCATTATAAAAAAGCCACTTTGTAAGTGACTATATATTTAAAATTTATTCAACTAAATTTGTTCCGTAAGAGTTATCAATAGCACAGAGCCATTGATTGTTCACAAGTCTAAACACATATGTTGCTCGACGTTCCATCGAAAACTCAGACTGTTCTTTCGCTTTTTCACTTGCTTCTAAAAAAGTCTGCGCAAGAATTAATGCGGTATCTCCAGAAATCAAATAAATCATTTTACCTTCGATAGGCTTAATAGAGTTATCAAAATATTTCGCAATCTTTATAAATGCATTTTTAATTTCTTCACGTCCATAAACAACAGTATCTGGCTTTACAACAAGAATAGCATTATCAGTGTAATAATTAACTAGCTCATCAAAACGTTCTTCGTGAATTAACTGGTCGCACGTATTGATTATTGAATAGATTTCATTTTCAATAGCTTTGTTTTTATTCATAAGTATTTTCTACCTCCATTGAGTATTTAGTTGAATTATAAAGATTTAAAATAAAATGTCAATCAATGATAGATATTATGAAAAGGTAAAGGAGATAATGACAGTTGCAAAACTGATTGAAGATCCAAAAACTACCCGCTTGATTCAAAAGTCACGGCAACAGTCGGTGGGGAAGTATGTGAAGTACCTTGGTTGGAATATAACGAAGAATATAACATTGTCGATATAGGTACTACTTGATTAAGTCAGCAATCCACCAAAATTGTGGAAATAAAAAAACTACCCTAAAAGAGTAGCAACAGAATCATAAATTATTTTTTTTGGAATCGGAAATTCCGTGTTTAACTGCCAATCTGATGATTCCATAAAGCATAAATCCTATAAAAATATACCAAATAAAAGCTAAAAAAGTTCCCAAAGCAATACCTCCTTTTAGGTATTGTAACATATTTTACATTTTACCAAGTCAGTTATCCGACGAAATAGCAGAAAGCGAGTGATGAATGTGAGTGAAGAACGCAAAATAACTGCAGGTACAATCAGTGGTGCGACTTTTAAAAGTATAGATATTGAACCGTCAATAATAGTTGATGGGAAAAGCTATACCGCTAGTGAATTTAATAAAGCCGTTGAAATGTTGAAACAACCGCAACTCAGACCAGTAGTAATTCGAGAGAAGAAAGAAGAGCATGCTTTTAGTGAAATAACGAGTGTACGGTATTGCGTTAGTTGCGAATACACAGACACAGAAATAAAAGGCAAATTTCATCAGTGGATATCCGAATATGCTGC
This sequence comes from Enterococcus sp. AZ079, assembly GCF_050547255.1. NCBI lineage: Bacteria > Bacillati > Bacillota > Bacilli > Lactobacillales > Enterococcaceae > Enterococcus > Enterococcus sp. AZ079. The sequence continues at coordinate 885,037 of NZ_CP172955.1, forward strand.
TAACGAGTATGGAGAAAGATCCAACCTATACGCAGTAGTAGAAATGAACGATGGAACAATAGCGCTATATGAGCATGACTTGATAAGGTTTATCGATTAATTCCGCAATCGTCAGCGATAACGGAATTCAGGCATAAAAAAACCATCGCTTATGATGGTCTACTAAAACTTAAAAGAGTTGTATTTGTCTAGTTGGATTGATAAATTCTATTGTTTCCACCTTTGCCCTTTTTGAAGAAGGCATAACTGGATGCCGCCCTTTCTTAAAGACATAAAAAGTTACAGGTGAATAAATTGATTCTCCGGTTTCTCTCAGTCCTAAGTTCAGATATTTGTTTTTATGTGGATGGGCGAACACAATATCTAATTTCATTGAAGATCCATGACGATCTTGCTCAGAGACATATATCACCGAGGCGTTATAGTCTTCTAAAAAAATATTTAGTATATACGGAAACAATGTGATGCGATCTTTAATTTTCACGAAATTTTGATGACGCTGCAGTTTTTCGTAAGTTATGTCCTTGTTGCAGAGCATTTCGCATAATGTTTGTGGCGGATCGGTGTAGATGTATTGAAGACCCAATAAGTGAGGTAATTGCTTTATATCGAACTTAATATAAAACCTATCTAAAGGTTCAAACTTTGTTGTTAGGATAGCCATCTTTCCATCAAAGTTAGAAAGATACTGATTATAAGTGAGAGAGAAATCTGTATTCATTCTAACCTCCAAAAATGCACAAAAAAAATAAGAGTGCAAAGCATGGATACCGTCCCATGCAGACAAACGCTAGGCTAACCCGCCCGCGGGGGAACGTGGGTGCACTCAATTCCCACTTCGATCACGAATGATCCAGATTCTGGATTGGAGAGGAGTAAGATCTATATCCTCACCAATAATATAACAGCAATCCCCATTTTTGGCAAGAACTTGATTTAAAGATGACAAAGAACTAGAAGCCGTTAGAATATCATAGAGGATCATAGTGGTTCAAAAATAGGCGAAAGTAGCTTATAGAAGAGTGTCAGCGAATGTTTGGAAAATATATTAAATAACGAGAGGTGTTTGAATGAGAATAAGAATTATTGGTATTGTCGTATTTTTATTGGGGACTGTAGTTATTACCATGTCCTATACAATTGCTGAATTAGAGAGGGGAACAGATGAATAGTAAACGTGTGATTTATATCTTGTTAGCAATGCTTGCAGTGTCATGCTGGGGATCAACCTACGTGATTTGGTCCCAATCAAAGCAAATTGAGCAGTTACAAGAACAACTGCAGCATGAGCAAATGAAGTACAGGATTATTATCAATGATCCGCTTGTGCGAGATGCGATGGAAAGAGGAGGATGAAAATGGCATCAGATGAAACGAGGCAAAGGCCGCTTACTTGGTCCCGAGGATCAATTGAAGAAATAGTAAACAGTATATCGAATGTTTTTAGGCTATTCGGTGTATCAATGGATGAAGCTGTTCTAAATATCGAAATCAAACAATCAAGTGATCCAAGGGTCAAGAAATATCATCAAATTTATCGTAGGACAAAGAAACCAAGAATCAAGAGAAAGCAGCTGAAGAAAATTAAAGCTATCTTGTAATCGGAGGATAAATGATGGACTTTGCAGTGTTAGTAGCCGTGGCACTTTTTGCGGCAGTATTCGCAAGTGTAATTTTCGGTAAAGAATTAGATGAAAAGGAGAAGCAAGCCATTGCCAAAGAAAAAATCGAAAGTAAAAAAGAAGAAGCGTAAGTTACTAGAAAAAGCCAAGGCGAACGGAACCATAAATAAAAAAGTCCTTGGTAAGACTTTGAAGAGTTTGATCATTGATGAAGAACATCAGTATGCCTCACATTTTGATAAATAAAAAAGCCACTACCTTTTGGGTAAGTGACCTGTGACAAGACTATTTTACCATAAAGGGGTGGCGTTTGTGAGATTTCAATGGCTAAAAGATTATCAGGAGCTTGACGAGCAGATTGTTTACTTGAAATGGAATCTCAATAAATCCAGACTCGAACGCAATAGATGGGTTTATGGAGATCTACAAAATGTAAGGTTAGAAAAGAATTCTCGCGCGTCATCACTCGAAGAAAATATGGCAAGAATTGAACAAGAAATCGAATTGTTGGAAGAACAACGAACAGAAATGCTTGCGATAATTAATTCTTTCGCTGGTATAGACAACGAGATAATTAAGAAAAAATACATTGATGGATGTTCATTAGATGTTATTGCAGAAGAAATCGGATATAGCGCCTCTTACGTTCGTCAACGACATGCAGAAATAAGAAAGACTTTGGATTTCTTGGACCAATACGAAGAAAAAATGCAGGATAAACAAAACAAGTTGATAGAAATTGATGATTACAATAGAAACGCAAGTGAAGTAAGGCAAATATCATTATTTTGAATGTTCGATAAATGTTCGATTGTTTAAGCTATTCAGTTCTTGATTCAAACGGGTTATATTAATAGCGTAGAAGAAACGAGAGCGGCGGCTTGGACTACTCACAACATTCCAAATACCGAAAGGAGGCAATCTCCTTATCGCGAAACTTCTTTGACGAATACAAAAAGCAGCACATTACTTTGAATCGAGGTGAAACTCCTCATTTCAAAATTTGCTAGTGCTGTCTTTTTGTAATTGTTTTCATCTCTATCATAGAGTATGCTTATCTTGAATGGAGGTGATACTATGAAAGCTGAAGTAATAATAAGCTCAAACGTAAAAAATTTTGAGGACGATCTAAACGAATTTCTATTTGAATTAGCACAAAAAGAAAAAGAAATAGTTGATATTAAGTATCAGACGTTATTAGATGAAAGCAGTGGTATTTCGTGTATTAATCATTCTGCTCTAGTCTTATACAAATAATAATCAGGACATCCAGAAGGGTGTCTTTTTTTATACATATTTTTAAGGAGGACCCAAAAATGAAAAGTTTAATTATTTGGCTACCGGATGGGCAAACTATGAAGTTCGAAGATGTAAAAGATTTTAAAGAAGTTTCAACAGATGATCTTGATTCGCTGCAATTTAACTATTTAGGTGTGTCAACCGGAGTAAGACGTAATGCGATTTTCATTTATCCCAAGATTATGGGTTGGGCATTGGAAGAAAAATCATGAAGGAATTTAGCAAAGTAAATGTATTAGGAACAGAGTACACAATATACAAAGATACATCTGAAATTGATAAGCCTTTCATGAGTGGTGCTGACGGACTGACGGACTTCACTACCAAAGAAATATTCATTGCAACACTTGATGATGGTAATCCAGATAACATGCAGGCTATGGAACATTACGAGAAGAGAACAATAAGACATGAGATCATTCATGCAATCTTATTTGAATCCGGACTGGATCACAATAGTAAATGGGGAAGAGATGAAGAAATAGTGGATTGGATTGCTATTCAGTTCCCTAAGTTATTAGATGTCTTTAAATCCGTAGACATTGAAACGTTTTAGTACCCCCACCCCTAAGAAAGGACCCCCTCTATTATGGCACTAAGAGCGGATAGACAAGGACCCCACCGGGTAGCCTTTGAGAAGAACAAGAAGATACTGATGAAGACCCAGAACACTTGTGGGATTTGTGGTAAGCCTATTGATAAAACTATGAAGGCGCCGCACCCTTTGAGTCCAGTAGTTGATCACATAGTTCCAATCAATAAAGGTGGTCATCCATCAAGCATTGACAACCTGCAGCTGGCCCATTGGACATGCAACCGACAGAAGTCTGACAAGCTTTACACAACCAAGGACGAAGCACCGAAAGTTATCGGTAATAGAAACCTTCCACAAAGCGCTGATTGGGCTTCTTATGGCGGTTAAATAATTTGTATTAATCATACGAAAATATTTTTAAAACCTGATACGCGCAAAAGGAGAGGGGGGTGGGTACCCCTCCGGCCATGTGGCTGAGCTTCACGCCGTCACTGTACATTTTTTCTCGCGCGACTTTTTGAAAGGAGTGAAATAATGGAAATTTATGGCATTGATTACCTAAGAAACAAGCTAGCTACACATAAAATTCGTGTTGATTTAAGGTATAGACAATACGATATGAAAAAAAATGAATCAAGCTTTGGTATCACAATTCCACCTGAAATAAGAAAAAGATATCGATCAGTTTTAGGATGGTGTGCCAAAGGGGTGGATGCTTTGGCTGATCGTTTAGTTTTTCGTGAATTTGAACATGATGACTTTGAGGTAAACGAAATTTTTGAAGCAAATAATCCGGATGTGTTTTTTGATAGCTTGGTTTTATCATCTTTGATTGCTTCTTGTTCTTTCGTTTATATTTCAAGGGGTGAAGGAGAAATACCTAGATTACAAATAATTGAAGCAAGCAATGCGACGGGGATTATTGATCCAATTACAGGACTTCTAACCGAAGGGTATGCAGTTCTCGAAAGAGATAAAGATGGAAATCCATCTATCGAAGCATATTTTCTGCCTGGTATAACTTATTACTATTATGGTGATGAAGATATACCGGATGAACCTATCGAACATAGTTTTGATTATCCATTATTAGTGCCGGTAATTCATCGGCCAGATGCAGTTCGGCCGTTTGGTCGTTCTCGTATTACACGATCAGGTATGTATTACCAGTCGTACGCAAAACGTACACTAGAACGTGCAGATATCACCGCAGAATTTTACTCATTTCCGCAAAAATATGTTTTAGGAACAGATCAAGATTCAGAACCATTGAATACTTGGAAGGCAACCATTTCAGCGATGCTCGAATTTACAGTTGGAGAAGGTGGCAATGTTCCAACAGTGGGACAGTTCACGACTTCTAGTATGACTCCATTTACAGAACAATTAAAAACTGCAGCTGCTGGATTCGCTGGGGAAACAGGACTTACATTGGATGACTTGGGATTTGTTTCTGATAATCCCTCATCGGTTGAAGCTATTAGAGCTAGTCATGAAAATTTAAGACTGGCAGGACGTAAAGCGCAACGATCATTAGGATCTGGAATATTGAACGTAGCATTTATTGCTGCTTGTTTACGTGATGACTACCCGTATTTTAGATATCAGTTTGCAAAAACAATTCCTAAGTGGGAACCATTATTTGAAGCTGATGCCAATTCATTAACATTAATTGGAGATGGTGCGATTAAATTGAATCAAGCGATTCCAGGATATATCAATAGTGAAACAATCAGAGATTTAACTGGAATAAAAGGTGGCGATAGTAATGGATAACGACATTGTTCCCGCATTACTTGAAAAAATCAAAAATGATTTTAGTGAGCAGACAATAAACAGTCAGAAGTTGAAGTCTGCTTTTTCTTTGCTCAAAAATCGTAAGGCAACATACAAAAATGTAAATGAGTTTGCTATTGAAATCGGAGAATTATTAGCAAATGTATTAGGCAGCAATATAAGCATTGACATTCTTCCTGATGGGAAAATGTATTTTAATATTGCTGATCGGTTGCTTAATGAAACGCTGAAAAATAATTACGATTTGATTTCAAATTTTGCTATTGATGTTCAAGAGCAGTTAAACAAAGAAGCTGCAATTAAAATTAAAGGTCAGAAACCTGACTTCAACCAAGACAGGGTGAATGGCCTTGTAAACAAGATGTCAGCAGCAGAAGATTTCGATACTGTTAAGTGGGTATTAGGAGAACCAATCGTAAATTTTAGTCAAAGTGTTGTTGATGATGTTATTAAAGCAAATGTAGATTTTCATGCGAAATCTGGTTTAAGGCCAAGAGTCAACAGAACCTTAGTCGGACATGCTTGTGATTGGTGTAAAAGTTTAGCTGGCTCATTTGATTATTATGATTTACCAGATGATATTTATCGAAGGCATGAAAGGTGTAAATGTATAGTTGAATATAAACCCGGTAATGGTCGAAAACAAAATGTATGGTCAAAAGCTTGGACTGATCCACAAAAGGAACAGAAAATTCAATCTAGAAAAAATATAAATTTGAGAAAGGATGCGTGATCCAATATCTCCCAGCGACAGGGTTATCATGCATGATCGAGATTGAAAGGGGATTGTTTATGACTACTAAAGTGAAATTTGGTAATCAACATCCTACTCAATCGGTAATTATTCCATATGATAGATCTGTATCTCAAAGAGCGATTGAAAGATATCAAAGAACTGGTCGCAATTGTTATGATTGGCAAATTAGTATGCTTGAACCTATCTTGGCTATTGATGAAGATAATTTATGGGTTCATCAAAAGTTTGGTTTCTCAATTCCACGAAGAAACGGTAAAACCGAGGTTATTTACATTATTGAGTTAGATGCTTTAGAAGAAGGATTGAGTATTTTGCATACGGCTCACAGAATCAGTACGTCTCACGCTTCATATGAACAAGTAAAAAAATTACTTGAAGACACGGGATATATTGAGGGCGAAGACTTCAACTCAATCAAAGCCAAAGGCCAAGAACGATTGGAGTTATACTCAACTGGCGGTGTGGTTCAATTCAGAACAAGAACATCTAGTGGTGGGCTTGGAGAAGGATTTGATTTACTTGTAATAGATGAAGCTCAAGAATACACCACTGAGCAAGAATCAGCTTTGAAGTATACCGTTACAGACAGTCAAAATCCTATGACGATTATGTGTGGTACGCCACCAACGCCGGTTTCGAGTGGTACTGTTTTTACAGGTTATCGTGATACTACGCTATTTGGTAAATCGAAGTATTCTGGTTGGGCGGAATGGTCAGTTGAGGATATGAAGGATATCCATGATGTCGAGGCTTGGTACCATTCCAATCCTTCATTAGGTTATCATTTGACGGAAAGAAAGATTGAAGCAGAACTTGGCGATGACAAACTCGATCACAACGTACAGCGTTTGGGGTACTGGCCTAAGTACAATCAAAAATCAGCTATTTCTGCTAGTGATTGGTCAAGGTTGAAAGTAGTAGCTCTGCCTGTATTGAAAGGTCCGCTGTATGTTGGTATCAAGTATGGGAATGATGGCCAGAATGTTGCAATGAGTATTGCGGTTAAAACTTTATCGGGAAAAATATTCGTTGAAACAATTGATTGTGTATCTGTAAGGAACGGCAATCAATGGATCATTAATTTCTTGAAAAAAGCTAACGTAAATGCAGTGGTTATTGACGGAGCCGGCGGTCAAAATATTCTAACTAAAGAAATGGAAGAGTTTAAACTCAAAGCACCGATCCTTCCAAAAGTATCAGAAATCATTACTGCCAATTCATTATGGGAACAAGGGATATTCCAACAAATAATCTGCCATAAAGATCAACCTTCTCTAAGTTCAGTAGTTACGAACACCGAGAAGCGCAATATCGGTAGCAATGGTGGATTTGGTTATAAATCGCAATTTGAAGATAGAGATATCTGTTTGATGGATAGTGCACTACTAGCACATTGGGCTTGTAGTATTAAGAAGCCCAAGAAAAAACAACAAAAAAGGTATTAGACGACTATTTAGCGGTAGTCGTTTTTTAATACGCAAAATTACCGAACTGCCGGGCAAGCAGGAGAAAGGAAGTTTGTATTATGACATTCAAAGCAATTGAAACACAAGAGGAACTGGACCGTATTATTCAGGAGAGATTGAGTCGTGAAAAAGGGAAGTTTGCTGATTACGATGAGATCAAAACACGTAATGCTGCATTAGAAACAGAAGTAGATGCTTTGAAATCCACAATCGAAGAAACAAACAATGCCGCTAAGACTCATGAGCAAACAATAGCTGATCTTAATAAACAAATCGCTGAGAAAGAAACAGTTAATTTGCGTACAAGAATTGCATTACAAAATGGATTACCTATTGATTTAGCGGATCGTTTAATCGGTTCAGATGAAGAAAGTATCAAGGCTGATGCAGAACGGTTAGCTGGTTTAGTAAGTAAGAAACAAACACCGCCACCTTTGAAAAATACTGAAAATAATTTAGGAGAAGGCAAAGATGGTGCATATAAAAAATTAATCCAAGGATTAACACAAGAAGGAGAATAATATTATGCCAACATTATCAAGAGGAAATTTATTTGATCCAGAATTAGTTACTGATTTAATCAACAAAGTAAAAGGGAAAAGCTCATTGGCTATTTTGTCTCAACAAGAAGCGATCCCGTTTGATGGTACAACGCAATTTGTTTTCTCAATGGATTCAGAAATTGACATTGTAGCAGAAAATGGCAAGAAATCACATGGTGGTATTTCTTTAGCGCCAATCAAGATGGTACCTATTAAAGTCGAATATGGCGCTCGTGTTTCAGATGAGTTCATGTATTCTTCTGATGAAAAGAAGATTGAAGTTATTAAGGGGTTCAATGAAGGTTATGCTAAAAAACTAGCACGTGGTGTTGACCTGATGGCTTTCCATGGTATCAACCCAAGAACAGGAGCAGCTTCAACAGTTATTGGTACAAATCATTTTGACAGCAAAGTAACTCAAACGGTGGAATTTAATGCTTCTGATCCAGATACCAATATTGAAGCAGCTGTTTCTTTAATTCAAGGTTCAGAAGGAATTGTTACAGGGCTTGCTGCAGACCCTCAATTTTCAGCAGCTTTAGCAAATATGAGAACAGGTGGAGATACCAACATCCGCTTATTCCCTGAACTTGCTTGGGGTGCTAATCCAGGATCAATTAATGGATTGAAAGCGGATATCAATAATACTGTTTCAGCCAGCTCAAATGATGTGGCAATCATTGGAGATTTTGCGAATTACTTCCAATGGGGATTTGCAAAAGAGATTCCATTAGAAGTTATTGAGTATGGTGATCCGGATAATTCGGGAAATGATTTGAAAGGGTACAATCAAGTATATTTACGATCTGAAACATATTTGGGTTGGGGAATTATGGATCCTAGTAGTTTTGCTCGTGTGATTAAACCAGCAGGAGGCGGAGAATAATGAAATATAAAAACACAAAAACAGGGGTTACTTTTAGTAGCCCTTGTGTTGTTTCTGGTGGCGATTGGGTCTTAGTTACAGATGAGCCAAAAACTGATGAAGAACCAAAAGCACTGAATGAAGTAGAAATTGAAAATACTAACGATGAAGCTGAAACACCAGCTGTTGTTCCAGAACAACAAGCTGATGAAAAAGATGAACAAGTGGCTGGATTAGAAGGCATTACTAAAAAGCAAATCATGCAGGAATTAGATGCATTTGGCATCAAGTATAACCCTAGCTCTAAAAAGCAAGAATTGTACGATTTGATGATGCAAGGGAAGTGATTTCATGGGAGCCTTTGCAACTATTGATGATTTGTCAAACCTATGGCGTACCCTTAAGCCAGAAGAAATCACGCGAGCTACTGAATTGCTTAATATTGTTTCTGATTCTTTGCGAATGGAAGCCGATAAGGTGGGAAAAGATTTAGATAACATGATAAGCATGAAGCCTGATTACTTTTTGAATGTTGTCAAATCGGTAACTGTTGATGTTGTAGCTAGAACACTAATGACATCAACTGATCAGGAGCCAATGACCCAGTATGCAGAAGGAGCATTGGGTTATTCCGTTTCTGGATCGTACCTTGTGCCAGGAGGCGGATTATTTATTAAAAACAGCGAATTGAGCCGTCTTGGTTTAAGACGGCAACGTATGGGAGTGATTGAACCTTATGGTACTTTTGAAAGGAATAACAATTCAATTGGTGGGTTTGACCAAAACGGGAACTGATCCATTCGGGAATCCAATCTACGAAGAAGCAGATATTAATGTTGAAAATGTCTTAGTCACTCCTACTTCCACTGATGATATTGTCAACCAACTTACTTTAACTGGAAAAAAAGCTGTATATACGTTAGCAATTCCTAAAGGAAATACTAATGATTGGGAAGACAAAGAAGTAAAATTCTTTGGTAAACGATGGCGCACCTTTGGCTTTCCTACAGAGGGTATCGAAGACTTAATCCCACTTGATTGGAATAAGAAAGTGATGGTGGAACGTTATGGCTAAGATGAAATTCAAGTTGAACCGGAGTGGAGTAGCAGCTCTAATGAAGTCCAATCAGATGCAAGGTGTATTAGAAGAGAAAGCAACTGGTGTGAGAAATAGAGCTGGCGAAGGTTACAAACAAGATATTTATGTAGGTAAAACGAGAGCAAATGCGATGGTATATGCGGATACATACCAAGCAAAAAAAGACAATATGAAAAATAATACCCTCTTAAAGGCGGTGCGATAAATGATTGAAATTGTGATCAAGAATTTTCTCGATAGTCATTTATCTGTAACTTCCTTTTTAGAAAAACAAGGGAAAATGCCAGAAAGCTATGTTCTTTTCGAAAAGACTGGTAGCGGTGAAAACAATCTTATTTCGTCTTCAACATATGCTTTTCAAAGCTATGCATCTACATTGTATGAAGCCGCATTGTTAAATGCTGAGTTGAAAGAAGTTCTAAAAGATCTGATCAAACTGGATGAAATCAGCAGGATTAAGCTGAATAGTGATTATAACTACACGGACACAACAACAAAAGAGTACAGATATCAAGCAGTATTTGATATCACTCATTACTAGGAGGTAATAACATGTCAGATGCAAAAAATGTATCAACTGCTAAACCAAAAGTGGGAGGAGCCATCTATTCGGCTCCATTGGGAACTACATTGCCAAAAAATGCAACAACTGAATTAAATGCTGCATTCAAAAGCTTGGGATATATTTCAGAAGATGGTATGACAAACTCAAATACACCTTCTTCTGAAAATATTAAAGCCTGGGGTGGGGATACTGTTGCAAGTCCTCAAACAGAGAAAGAAGATACCTTTACTTACACTTTGATTGAAGCGTTAAATGCTGAGGTCTTGAAGGAAGTATATGGATCTACAAACGTAACAGGCACAATTGATACTGGAATTGAAATTAAAGCGAACGCAAAAGAACTTGAAGAACACGTCTTAGTTGCAGACATGATTCTAAAAGGCGGTATTCTTAAAAGAATTGTTATCCCAAACGGAAAAGTAACAGAAATCGGAGAAATTAGTTACACTGATGCTGATGCAGTTGGTTATGAAACAACTATTACTGCTATTCCGTCTGATGACGAAGGAAATACTCACTTCGAATACATTCAGAAACCAACAGCTAGTACGGGAGGTTCAGGACAATGATTAAAGGGGAAACAAAGTCAGGATTCAAATATTCTATCGAAGAAAAACGATTAGACAATTATGAACTCTTAGAAGTTATTGGTGAAATTGATGAAAATCCTGTGGTTGCGCCGAAAGCTTTAAATCTTCTCTTAGGAAAAGAACAGGCGGCAGCTTTGAAAGAACACGTTCGAGATGAAGATGGAATTGTTCCTGCTGCTAAAATGGTTGAAGAACTTGGAAATATTTTTCAGAATCAAGATCAAACAAAAAACTCCTAATCCTCGCCGGAATGATCAATATCGATGAGAGTTCATTGATATGCGATCTAGCCGAAACCTATAAAATATATGACTACAAACAGCTGCCAGCTTCTAAGGTAGCTGTTTTTTCATGTGGACTTAGAGATGAATCTAGAATAAAGCAAAAGCTTAGTGGGCAAAATATTCCGTTGAATATTCTTTTATTAGCGGGAATAAACGATAACTTAAGGCTTTTAGTTTGGGCAAAAACAAAAGATGGCCAAAAAGGAAAAAACCAGCCTGAATCGATTCTTTCTAAATTAGTCGGAAATAACATGAACGAAAGAGAGGAAGTTGTATTTGATTCTGGTGAGGATTTTACTCGTATGAGAAAACAACTGATTGGAGATTCAACGAATGGGGGTGAAGAATAATGGCAACAGAATTAGGTCAAGCTTTTGTACAAATCATGCCCTCTGCCAAGGGAATTAGTGGATCCATAACAAAACAATTGTCTGGTGAGGCTGATGCAGCAGGAACAAGTGCTGGAAATTTAATTGGCGGTAAGCTAGTTGCGGCGATTGGTGGAATTATTGCAGCGGCTAAAATTGGCGAACTTATAACTAAAGGCATTTCTGCTTCTTTGTCAGAGGGTGCCGCATTGCAACAGTCATTAGGAGGGATTGAGACTCTTTTCAAAGGCAGTGCTGATAAGGTAAAGCAGTACGCCAATGAAGCATATAAAACGGCTGGATTATCGGCGAACGATTATATGGAGAATGTTACTAGTTTCAGTGCAAGTTTGTTGCAGTCTATGGGCGGAGATACTGAAAAGGCTGCCGATAAAGCGAACATGGCAATGGTTGATATGTCCGACAATGCTAATAAAATGGGCACAAATATGGGTGATATTCAAAATGCCTATCAGGGATTTGCGAAACAAAACTATACTATGCTTGACAACTTAAAACTTGGTTACGGCGGAACTAAAACAGAAATGGAAAGACTTTTAGCAGATGCTACAAAATTAACAGGCGTTAAATATGATATTAACAATTTGAGTGATGTGTACACTGCGATTCATGCTGTTCAAGAAGAATTAGGAATTACAGGAACTACAGCTAAAGAAGCTGCAGAAACATTCAGCGGGTCTTTCACTTCAATGAAATCAGCGTTTTCTAATGTACTTGGAAATCTTTCTTTAGGACGAGACATAGTTCCTTCTCTTCAAGCGTTAGCACAAACCACCTCAACTTTTCTATTCGACAACTTCATTCCAATGGTCGGTAATATCTTGAAAGGTCTGCCGGTAGTGTTTTCTACACTATTTCAAGAAGCTGGTCCAAGGTTTCTCGAAGGTGGGGAAGCATTGTTGTCACAGGTAGGAATTGGGATCGATGGAGGTTTATCAACGTTGTTAGGAAACGTTCGAAGCGCAATCGATCCAATAATTCAAGTATTTAAAATAGCCTTTGGTCAACTTCCACAGCTATTTCAAACAGTGGTATCTACACTTACGCCAATAATTAACACAATTGCTACTGCCTTTACTAAGCTTGATTTTAGTGGGCTTCAAGCAGTAATCTCTGCAATCATTCCTGCTATAACGAATGCTTTCAGCACAATGATGACAATTGTCAGTCCTGCTATTGATATGGTCGTCAATTCTTTTGTAAAAATGTGGAATGCAGCTCAGCCTATCGTCACTGTGTTGGCTAGTGCGCTGATGCCTGTTTTACAAGTTGTAGGTGCATTTTTAGGAGGAGTTTTCAAAGGAATTCTAATGGGTGTTTCTGCGACATTCGACATGATCACAAGTGCAATCGGATTTTTAACGCCAGTTATTACGTGGCTAGTTGAAGCGTTCAAAGCCTGTGTACCGGCATTAACAACTGTTGCCGAATGGGTTGGAACTGTCATTGGGTACTTTACAAATTTAGGCAGTGCTGGGGGATCATTAAGTTCTATTCTTAGTAGTGCATGGTCAAATATAAAAAGTGCTGTCTCTATAGCAGGAAGTTTGATATCAGGTGCAATTAGCGGCATTCGTGTCGTATTTAGTGGCTTAGGAAGTGCTGGGAGTGTATTAAGTGGAGTTATGTCTAGTATATGGGGCGCAATTCGATCAGTCATTTCAGCTGCAGGAAATATCATTAAATCTGTATTATCGACAGTTGGTAGTGGATTCAGTGCTATGGGGAACATATTTTCAAGCGTTGGATCAAAAGTAACATGCATTATTGATAATGTAAAAAATGTTATCAACGGACTGAAAAATATAGATATCAGTGGTGCAGGGTCTGCGATAATGGAAGGCTTTCTAGGAGGTTTAAAAGCTGCTTGGGAAGGAGTAAAGAACTTCGTTGGAGGAATTGCAGATTGGATCAAAGAACACAAAGGACCGATTTCTTATGACCGAAAATTATTAGTACCAGCTGGTAAAGCAATAATGGGAGGATTTAACGAGACTTTAAAAGATAAGTTTAAAGATGTACAGGCAAAAGTAAAAGGTATGGCTGCAGGTATTTCTAGTAGTTTTATTGCTGATGAAATAGATGCATTTTCTAATAAAACACTTCAAATGGATGTATCTAAAACTATATCTGATGGAAACTATACCGCTAAAAGAGTTATTGCTGATGGCGCACTCGCTCAAAAGAAAAATGAACCTATGTATATCACTATAGAGGGTACAGTGTTATTAGATGGTCAAAAGACTGGAACTATCTTAGCACCAATGGTAAAAATTGAAAATGATCGTATAGAAATTATGGAAAACAAAGTTTATAGAAATAGGGGGTAAGTTATGAAAATACCGGTGTTCTTTGGTGAGGTTGACTTATCTTCTTTTATAGACGAGATTACCTCATTAGACAGAGGGATTGGACCTTCAACCACAATTGAATCAAAATCTTTTGGTGAGGCTGGTAACGCTTTTGTTTCCAGTACAAATGAGGAAGCCTTAATCAAGATGTCCTTTTTTATAAAAAGTAATGTGATAGAGAAGAGAAGAGGATTAGCGGGTGTTTTGAATACTAAAGTACCTCGGAAATTAGTATTTGGTGATGAACCGAATCTCTTTTATTATGCTATACCTCAAGGTGATAAAAGTTTTGATGATAAAAAAACTTATGGAACAGGAACTATAACTTTCCAAATTACTGATGGAGTTGCTCATAATAATTCACTGGATAGTGTAGTCGCGAAAGTTGATTCCAATGGAATTCTTGCGATGGATATTGATTATAAAGGAACAGAGAAAACCCCGCTAACACTTACGATCCATAATAATGCCGAAACTGGATTTTTAGGTGCTATTGGCATGCATGATGATGAAAATACATTTCTAACACAACTTGGTTATGTTGATGAAGCAGATGGCGAGATTCGAGAAAAAGCGCAGATCATTATCGGAAAGGATGGCGGCGTATTTAGCAATTGGACGGATGCGACGACATTCTATGAGAACCAAGAGAAGGCGATTGTTGCCAAGATGCCTGTAACGACTGCGTACGGCGGATGGATGGGTGGTATCCCAGCGGATGCCAAGAAATCAGGTACAAAAAAATGGTACGGAACGGCCAAGGAACTGATTCTTCCGAATCCGATTGAAAGTGCGTACTTGTGGGGAAGGGCATGGTTTGAAACAGGAAAAATGGGGCAAACCGGTCAATGGACATTAGCCTATGTTGACGAGAATAATCTCTTTGTGGCAGGCATGGCAATTTCCAAAGGAGACAAGAACGGAAATAGTGCTACTGTGTATTTTCTGATTAATGAAGGAGCTGGCACAAAGATTTATAAAAGTATCCCACTGACTCCTTCTTATTGGTTGCCTCCAAATCCGTATGGATCGCAAGCAAGAAATGATAATCGAAATATGTTTGATCTGAGAAAAGAAGGCGAGAAGATCACGTTTTTCTGGAATGGCGGCTATCATTCTGTCAATGTTCCCTTCTTAAAAGGAAAAAAAGTGAAACGAGTCCAGTTCTATACTGGTCAATATGCAGATCGTACACCGCAACAAGCTGTTCCTAATATGGGACTTAGGGATGTGTTGGTTGCAGATTTGAAATCACAGTATTGGGAGAATTTACCTAATCGATTCTCAGCTGGATCGGATGTGATTATCACCAAAGAAAATGGCATGAACATGATCTATCGAGACGGAATCCAAACACTTGAAGATTTTATCACTGGTAGTAATTTTCCGTATCTTGTACCTGGTAATAATCATATTGAATTTCCCTATTCTCCATTTACTACCGTTCCGCCGACAATAACCGGGACGTATGAAAAGAGGTTTGTTTAGAATGGAACGTCCATTAATCGCAATCTTAGATAATAAAGACCAATTGCTCTGTGTGACTGATGAATATGAAGGTGGGAATTTACATACCTATTTGTTAGGTACTGCTGCATTCTTTCGATGTTCCATCTTACAAAAATCTGCTATATCACCATTTTTTAAAGTCGGAAACAAGATCTCCTTTATTTATAAAAACACTGCCTATCATTTTGATATTACGGATATGGTCAAAAATGAGAAGTATGTTACCGTACAAGCTGACAGCCTGACGTTGGAATTGCGAAATGAAGATGCTTCTGAATATAAAGCCGCAAAAGCGATGACCTTTGAGGAATATCTCAAGGTCTTTTTGTTTGCTGGTGACAATCCATTGGTTATGGGGATCAATGAAGTAGCGGACAAAAAACTGCAATTAGAATGGGAAGGCAGCGAAGATGATCTTCTTGCTCGCTTGTTTAGTTTAGCAACGAGGTTTGATGCAGAGATTGAGTTTGTGACGCAATTGAATCAGCACTGGGGCCTATCTCAAATTGTTTTGAATGTGTACAAAGCGAATGATGATAAAAACCAAGGTGTAGGAAATAATCGACAGGATGTTCTTCTTGAGTGGGGGAACAATGTTGAAACAATCGATGTGAAAGATAACATTGATAACCTAAAAACTGCCATTAAGCCGATCGGAACAGATGGTTTAACAATAGCGGGTATTGAAATCGATGAACGAGATAAGGATGGCAATCAACTTTTTTACAGTCCTAAAGCTTCCGCGATAATTTATGCTGTTCAAGCAAGAAATATTTTTATGGCAAAAATGAATGGCGAAGGGTATATCAAAAAGAATTGGTCCTATGAAACTAAAAACCAAAACACCTTAGCAGGTCAAGCATTAGCACAGTTGAAAAAACTATCACAGGTGGAAGTTACAGTAACAATAAAGTCGTATGAATATCTTGGAATCGGCGATACAGTCAGGGCTTTGAATACAGAGTATCAGCCGGCGCTGAATTTATCTGTTCGAGTAAGTGAACAAGATATTTATTTTGATGAGTCGAATAGAAACCAAACAAAATTTACTAATGCTCAGATTCTACAATCAGAAGTGGATACTACTCTACTTGCTCGTGTTCAAGCATTGATAGAAGCAAATAAAGTCTTTACGTATGAAATCATTACTAGTGATGGGGTGACTTTTAAGAATGGATTCGGCAGTACCACATTAACTGCTCGTGTTAGAGATGGTATCAAGGATGTAACAGATACCTTTAGACTGAAATGGTATAAAGATGGCACTTTGTTTTCAAATACCAAGACAGTGACGATCAATGCTGCAGATATCGAAGAAAAGGCAGTCTTTCGTTTTGAAGTAGCAGACGATTCGGGGAATGTGCGTGGTGGTGCTGAGGTGACGGTTACCAATATTGATGATGGTAAAAAAGGGGAACCCGGTGAAACATACTATCCACATCGTGGATATTTGATGGCAGACGGTACCTTTACCAAGGTTTATCCGAATGAGAATTTGTTTAGAAATTCGGAATCACCTAATGCTATTGCTTATGCTGGAGCGACCTCAACTAAGACTGCCAACTTATCAGTTCCAGAATGGAATGCCGCGACAGCTGTAAAATATGCAATCAGTGGTGGTACTTCGACTCTAGCCTGTACGATGCCAGCTGGAAGTATGACCACTGCTGGGGTAAAAGAGAATTACGATATTTCTATTTATATTAAGAATACAGGTACAGTAGATTTTAATATAGGTGGCAATATCACTACTTCAACAAGAATTGAAGCAGGTGAAGCTAAATGGGTTACTTTCTTAGCTAAAGACTACTCGCACCCTACTGGGGCAGCTAGGCAATTTTCCATTACAAGATTGTCAGTAGGAGCTGCTATTGAATTTATTGTATGGAGAGCTAAATTTGCATATGGAACCTACAACTCTATTTGGACCCCAAGACCAGATGAAGATTACGAAAATGCCTATCCAAAATACGAAGGATTCTATTCAGATACGAATCAAGTTGGGTCTGATAATCCTGACGATTACAAACCATGGACACCATTCATGGGACCACAAGGAAAAGACGGCTATACACCGGTAAAAAATGTTGATTATTTTGACGGACAACCCGGTCAAAATGGGAAGAGTGCTTATCTATGGATAAGATATTCTCAGAATGCCGATGGATCAGGAATGACTACAGTTCCGGCAAATGCTAAATATACTGGTTATGCTACAACGGAAACGAACGTTGCACCTACCAGTCCAAGCGTTTATAAGTGGCAACAAACGAAAGGTGATCCCGGCATAGGCATTCCCGGAGAACCCGGACCGGACGGAAAGACATCATATCTGCATATCAAATACTCGAATGATGGTGGACTTACTTTTACTGGAAATGGTGGAGAAGACGGCGGTGATTATATTGGCCAGTATGTTGACTTTACGGAAGCAGATAGTAAAAAGCCAAGTGATTATACGTGGTCATTGACGAAAGGTTCCAAAGGGGACAAAGGTGATCCTGCACCACTCATTTCTTTGTCAGGAACAACACAAGCGATCACAGTTGATAAAGATGGAAAGATCACTCCAGCTTCTAGTTTTTCTGTGACCGGAACTGCAGTGAATACCGCTATATCAAATTGGACGTATAGTCTAAACGGTGGTAATTTTGGTTCAGCTGTTCCTACAGGAGTTACTCGAGCAGGCAACACTGTTACGATCGATCCTACAAAAGCTGTATTTGATACATTCACCATCAAGGCGGCAGATGCGACTGTGAGCGATGTATTCACTATTTCTAGAATCAAAGACGGTGGAGAAGGACCTCCTGGATCAGATGCTTATACTGTGTTTCTTACGAACGAATCCTACACCTTTGCTGGATCAACAACTGCAGCATTGGCTGGATCAACAACAACAGAAGTGATCATATATAAAGGCATCAATAAAATTACACCTACTAGCATTACTGTAGGAACTAAGCCGACAGGACTCTCCTCCAGTGTGAGTGGATCAGTAATCACATTAACAGCTACAACTGCATTAGTATCGAAGAGCGGTACTGTACCGATCACAATCACAGCTGATGGCAAGACTTTTACGAAGCAGTTTGCCTATTCAATTTCTTTTCAAGGTGGAAAAGGTGACAAAGGAGACAAAGGAGACAAGGGAAACACAGGGGATAAAGGCGATAAAGGTGATACAGGAGATACTGGTAAAGGGGTTACTGCAGAGGAAATCAGCTATGCTATTTCTCAAGATGGAACAACTCCGCCAACGTCTGGATGGTCAGGGGCAAGACCCACACCTAAAGCGGGCTGGTATATGTGGACAAGAACAAGGTTCAAATATACGGATAATACCTACAGTGTTTATTTCTATCTTGTCGCTCAACAAGGGAAAGATGCGATTGTTATCTCTGATACAGCACCTGCCAATCCAACAAAAGGAACTTTATGGCAAGACAGCAGCGTCACTCCTCAAATCATTAAAGTGTTTAACGGAACTGTTTGGAGTATGTGGGGGATGCCTATTGATAACTTACTTGCTACCAACATTCTTTCTGAGAATGGGGTGTTCAAAAGGTTAGAAGGAGCAGAGATTGTAAATACATTTTCCTATACAGATTCTGGTGTAACTTATACTGGAACTACTACTATGAAAGATGGGAATGGATTTGAGTCAATACCTCGGACACGATTTGTGAGAATTTTTTCGAGATTCCAGCGGGTGAGTATCTCATCGTTTCGACCAGCCGTCAAACCAAAACCGTTTGACCGCTGATCGAAGCGATGAAGTTGAAGCCCTGTGGAAATCTCGCAAAAAAAATGTAGGTGGTAGCTAGGAACTAAGCTTGCAATGCCAACTCCTCCATCTGATTTGGTGTTAAATAGTTGATACTACTATGGATTCGCTTGCGATTGTAAAATCCTTCAATGTATTGAAATAACGCTAAATGAGCAGCTTCAAAGTTTTCATACGCTTTTGATGGATAGACTTCTTCTTTTTTGAGTGAGGCGTGAAACGATTCGATGCCGGCATTATCGTAGGGACAGCCCTTACGACTGAAGGAGTGCCGAATGTTCAATTCATTCAGCTTTGCCTCATAGGCTTCGCTAGTGTACTGAGAACCCAAATCTGAGTGGATGATTAAGTTCTCGGAGGGTGTTTGGTGTAAGAGCGCATGGTCAAGGGTTTCGATAACCAATTCTTTCGTCATCTGCTTGCCAAACTTCCAACCGATGACTTTCTTTGTGTGGAGGTCTTGGATAGTGGAGAGGTAGGTCCAGCCATCTTTTAGGGTATGAATATAGGTAATATCTGTCACCCATTTTTGATTGATCGACGTAGTGGTAAAATCTTGGTTTAACAAGTTTTTACGTCCTTCACTTTTAACTTTCACTTGTTTGCCAGGCTTGTACTTCTTGAGGGTGACTGAACGCAAGCCTAATTTTCTCATCAGTATTTGTACTTTCTTTAGGGACAAGCTCTCGCCACGGCCAACAAGAATCTTATGAATTTTGGGCGCACCATAGATCCCCTTGTTTTCAAAGTAGATTCCTGAAATCAAGCGGTTTAAGCGTTTGTTTTCTGATTGGCGCTTGGAAGGCTTCTTTTTCTTCCAGTCATAGTAGCTGGATTTCGGTGCTTCCAAAACGGTACACATTTGTTTTACGTCATGATCATGAACATTTGATTGAATAAATTCGAAGACATCACTCATTTTTACTTTTGAGCGAATATGGTTAAAGCCTTTTTTAGGATGGTGTTTTCCTCCTGCATGCGGGCCATTTCCTTTTTCATTGCTAGGATTTCTGCCTCAGTCATGCCGGTTGCTTCATTCTTTGTATGAAGCTTCTTCCAACGATAAATCGTTTGTGTAGCGATACCATATTGCTCTGCCAGTTCCTCGACCGATTGGCCAGACTGGTTTAAATCTAAGATCGTCTTCTTAAAGTCTTCATCAAATTTTTTATTGGCTTTTGCCATCGTGGACACGTCCTTTTCTTAGTAGTTAGATTCTACCAAATCGTGTCCATGAAATCATCCTAACATCAGAATGTGACTATTGCACGAACCGGTTCGGACGGGTCAACATGGACGACCACAATGGATCGTGTCCAAGGATTTGTTGATACCTACAAAGCTAGTTCTTCTGCACCGGCTAGAACAACACAGTTAGGACAAGGGAAGTTATACATGGTTGAAAGTGGAGTCGGTGGTTACTTGCCAGCGGCCGCTTTAAATCCGGCACCTTGGGTAAATATTCCATTAGCAAGTGGATTTGTCACAATAGAAGGGGCCACTCCTCAATATCGGAGAATTAGACTTATAGATGGTAGTTATGAAGTCCAGTTGAGAGGTCGTGTGGGACCGTCCAGTGGGAATTTCGATTTAACCGGACGAAGAATCGGGTCGATTCCTTATGCTGCTTCAATGCTTGAACTTTTTTTATGTGGGGCAAATTCTGGTCGATCTGGTCGTATACAAGTAGAATTAAATGGTGATTTGATGGTAGCTTCCGCAGACAGTGGTGTGACTTATATCTCACTATCAGGGATTAGATTTGTTAGTATATAGGGGAGGTGAAACGATGAATATTGCAAGTATTACATTTAATTATGACGCGCAAAAACAAGTAAAGGGATATACTGTTTATGTCGACGGAAAGGCAGGAGATGTACAGTCTTTTTCTGGTCAAGTGAATATTGGTAAAGATGAATTGGATCTATCTTTCATTCTGAATCTAGTTCAGGAAAAAATCGGAGAAACATTTACGAAAGAGCAACCAGAATAGGTTGCTCTTTTAATTTATTGGAAAGTAGGTGGCATATGTTCAGTTGGGGGAAAACAGAATGAAAGAGTTTTTGGAACGCGGACTTTGTTTAAATAATAGAAAAGGTGGTATATATGGTGATTATTGATAATGGTGTGTTACTGAATGAATTTCGGGGGTTGCTGACAAATGGATATGTGCAGTTGTTCTTGTGGGTAGTGATAGGAGATATCGTGACAGGACTTTGCAAAGGGGTATTTATCAAAGACGCTAATAGTACAAAAGGATTACTTGGCATTGTTAAGCATATGCTAGTTGTGTGCTTAGTGATCATTGCTTATCCGTACCTAAAGATTATGAATCTCGAGACGTTTGCGACCGCATTCGTCTTTTTCTATATCGCAGTTTATGGAATCTCAATTATTGAAAATCTTGGACAACTGGGGATTCCAATTCCAAACTGGGTAAAAGAAAGACTAACTAAATTACAAGATAGTAATGAAAATCCAAAATCTAAAGTAACAGAAATCAAAATCGATTATGGTGATGGTCAATCTGAAACCCAAGCTCTGGATAGTAAAAATGTTCCAGAATATGGCGATGGCCAAGAATTTACAGAAAAGAAGGAGTAGCCGATAGGCTGCTTCTTTTTTTAGAGAGGATGATTGATATGAGTTTCATCAAATACGAGTATATCAATATTAATGAGTACTCAAGACCAGGTATCAGGAATAACGGTATTGATGGTATCGTTATGCACTACACCGCCAACAATGGTGGCACCGCACGCAATCACAAGAACTATTTTAATAATCTAAAAGGAATCTATGCTTCTGCTCAACTGTTTGTAGATGATATTGAAGCACTCTGTATCATTCCCTTGAATGAAGTTGCGTATCACGCCAACGAAATTAGCAAATACAATGCAGATGGTTCACGCTATCGTCCGCTGTATTCTAAGATAGGCAACGCCAACTATTCAACGATCGGTGTTGAAATGTGCCTAGACAAGAATGGAAACATTACGGAAAAGACATTCCAAAATGCTGTGAAGGCCGTTAAAGAATTGATCGCCATTTATCCTCATATTACGAGAGAGAAGATTTGGCGCCACTTTGACGTAACAGGCAAAAACTGTCCAGCTCCTTGGGTGGCAAAACCAAGCGAGTTCGAACGATTCAAGAACGCAGTTTTCAGCAATACAAGCAACAACACACAAGCAAACACACCACAAATTCAACCAAAGAAAGTAGGAGAAACTATGTTACTATTTAGAAATCAAAATGATCCGAAAGTTTACTTTTTGACAGGAAACAAATTTACTCATGTGAAAACAGAAGGTGACTTGAAGAAAATCCAAGCGATGATGGAAAAAGCTGGCTACGACACTTGGATTCACACAGATCCAGTTCAAGTTGCGTATCTCCGCAAAGTAGCAACAGAAGCATAAAAAATCGCCCACTCAAAATAAAAGAGTGGGCGATTTTTTTATTATTAATAGGACAAAGAAAGTTTTCAATTAAATTATTTGTTTTGATTTGTAGTCGATAGTTCCTTTACAATAAAACTTAGAAAAAAGAGGAATTAGATACGATTTTTCGAGTAAACGGAAAGCGAAAATTATTAACCTGTTTTTTATCCCCTCACCTTTTAGATCATTAGATAAAGGGTTGAGTGTACTATCAAATTTCCTGTCAGAAATCCATTTCTTTATTCGTTTATGTTCAATTATAAAATCATTTCTATGAGCCTGTCTTCCTGAGAATAGAAGGAACCAAACATAGTAACGCTTAATAAAGTATTTTAAGTAGGCATCTGATTGACCATGTGCAGCTTCAATTAACTTATCTAATAAGAAAAGAATATCAATATCTTTATTAAAACCTTTTTGACAAGTATTTGAGATACTGTGGCCATTAAAATACCAATTATATCCGACATAATCAATTGACACTATTTTTTTGG
This sequence comes from Enterococcus sp. AZ079, assembly GCF_050547255.1. Classification (NCBI taxonomy): domain Bacteria; kingdom Bacillati; phylum Bacillota; class Bacilli; order Lactobacillales; family Enterococcaceae; genus Enterococcus; species Enterococcus sp. AZ079. Next base: position 908,431 of record NZ_CP172955.1, read on the forward strand.
TGTTGCTGAATACTTTTAAATTAAAGTAAACATCTTCACCAATTGGATAATCTAAGAATAAGATATTGTTGTCTATCAAAATCTGGCGATTATAAATTTTTGCCCACGGCGCAAGAATAACATACTTTCCCCAATCACAATCCCGTGGAAAATCAGAAAACATGATTTTGCTTTTGTTCACACGCTTATAACCACCGATTACCAAATCAGCATCGTTCTTGATACAATTATCAATAAACGTCTGAATATAATCCTTCTCAATATAATCGTCATTATCTATAAACATTATGAATTTCCCGGTCGCTTCTTTTATTCCAAGATTTCTAGTTTTAGATACACCTTCATTGATTTTTGTAATAACTCTTATTCTTGAATCTTCTCTTTCTTTTTCTTTTAGGATCTCTAAGCTATTATCAGTTGATCCATCATCAATCAATAGTAACTCAAAGTTTTTAAACGTATTCGCAGTAATTGAATCAATGCATCGAGTCAAATGTTCTGCAGCATTATAAATAGGGACAACAATTGTGAGTGCGGTTACGGTCGACATTTTTTTCACCTTTTATTCTGAAATAAGTTTCTTTTAATAAAAAATAGCACTCAGGGTAAAAAAATACAACTTACAGAATTGTCACATAACGATCAGGTAAAAGGTGAGGTAATTTAATTGATTTTAGAATTGCTCATGCAAAGAGTGGATTTTTTTATCTACAAAAATAGCCCACTTCGGCGGGCTTGTACATAGAATCATAAAAAATAAGGAGTAGATTGATGGGACTGTTAAAGAATTAAAAGCATTGTGGAAGATGCTACTAACATTCTTACTGAAATTGAAAAATGCTCTCATACTTTAAATCAGTATGAGTTTTTTTTATATTTTTAGTTTAATAATAGAATTGAACTGTGTTAATTTTACTGATATTATGTGTTAGGGAATATTCATGTACCAATATGATAAAAGGAGTACTACTATTGAAAAAAATTAACAAGTCACGTATGAGGTATCATGATATTATTGTGTATACAATTTTGTTTGTTATGATAATTCTTATAGGTTACTATCCTCTGTGGAGTCAAAACTTATCTTTGGTTTGGAATATAGATGGTTTAGGACAGTATTATCCAGCTTTCATCTATACTGGAAAATACCTCCAAGAAATATTTTTAGGGATTTTTAATGGACAATTAAAGTTTCCAAGTTTTGATCTTGCAATTGGTATGGGAGAAGACATAATTGGTTCCTTAAACTACTATGGTTTTGGTGATCCATTAAACATATTTGCGATTTTAGTAAATGATAGAAATGCCCCATATTTATTTTCTTTTATGATTGTATTTAGGATGTGGTTGTCAGGTTTATCACTTATAAAGTATCTATCGAACTTTAATCTTGATAAAGTAGCTGTTAATATAAGTGCTTTGGCTTATGTATTTTGTGGCTTTTCCGTAATGGGTGGAACAAGGTACGTTGAGTGGTTGTCCGTATTAATTTTTTCTCCGATGATTTTGTTAGGTGTTGAAAAGATTATTTATAATAAAAAGTTTACTCTTTTTATTGTATCGGTAATGTACGCTGCCCTATGCGGATTTTATTTTTTATTCATGATTTCAGTTGTTCTAGCTTTTTACCTCCCTATAAGACTTTTGTTTCAGAAAAAGAGTTTTAGAATAATGATTTTAGAAATAGTAAAATCTATTTTTGCTTATACTGTTGGTATACTTTTAGCGGCACCATTTTTCTTTCCAACTCTTCAAAGTTATTTTTTAAGTGAAAGAAAAAGCGAGCCAATTCAAAATATAGTTTTTAATTCAAATAATTATATTCCTAATGTTTCAATAAAATTTGATAAATTAATTAGTCTACAAGCAGTAGAACCACCAAATTTTTTGTCCGGAATTATCATACTGGAATTATTGGCAGTTGTATTATTGTTGTTTTTACCTAACAATAGAAGAAAATTACAATGTTTGATTTTCTTTGTAATTACTTTTGTCGCTTATTCATTACCAATTACTGGGTATCTATTTAATGGTTTTGGTCAGACAAATGATAGGTGGGTATTTATTGTTCATTTTTTATTGTCCGGAATTTTAGCATATGTATTGACCGAATACAGAAAGATTTTGGAGAAAGCGTTTGCTCAACATAAAAGTAAGGGCAAAAAAATAAATATTATTTTTTCTCTAACAGGATTGATGGTATTTGTGAATATTATTATCAATTTATGGGGTGTTTATAGTAGCTACGGTTATGACTGGACAAAAGAATTTATTGCATATGAAAATTCTGAAGTTTATACCAACTCACCCGTAAACTTTTCAACTAAAGTACAAAAAGATTCTGAGTTGTATAGAGTATCAAATGATATTCTTACGGGTATAAATGGACGACCTGAAAATGTAGCAATGATTAACGATTATTATGGATTGTCTTATTGGTTTAGCGTTATTAATAATCGTTCGCAAGAAATTGTTGATCAATATAGTCAATCATCATTAAAGTGGCGCTCCTATGGTTTTGCCAGCCATAATACGATGAATACATTAAGTGGCGTCAAATACTATTTTTCAAAAGAACCTCTAGTTGATCCTACAGGATACCAACTTATCGAAAATGTTTCTTTTAATAATCAGAACTGGTTTGTTTATAAAAATGTAAACTTTCAGAGCATTGCGTTTGTTTTAAGTGAGGGAGAACAGGGAAGATTTGCAATAAACAATCCAGAAGACAGGGAATTACTCATCAAATCAAGAAATGACGCAGATGGAAAAGTGGAAGATATAGTTTATAGTGGAAACACATTTGAAATAAAAGCATCTGCTTCTTTAGGAGAAAAACTTTTGCTACTAGTTCCATATCATGAAAACTGGAATGCTTATGTAAATGGTAAAAAAGTTGATCCCAGAATTGGACCTATGAATTACATGTATGTGATCTTAGATAATGGAGAAAATAGTGTACGATTTGTTTATTCAAACCCATTTATCAAATTAGGTTTGATATCGTCAATTATAGCTTTGATCATGTGTATTATATTTTATATTTATTTTAAAAGAAGTTTCTAAAAAACTAACGTATAAATTTCTATGAAATTAATAATAGAGACGTTTAATTCATCTATAAATCGTAAAGTAGATAATGAAGAAAAATAAAATAGTCCGCTACGCGGGCGTTTGCATAAATCCTATTCATTTTACTTGCAGTAACTAAGTTTATCCTATAGATTAGTAGGTACGTGCAATACTCTACGAGGAGTATTAGGCGGTAATGCTTGGGGAAGTGTGCCTAGTACTCTTCGATTTTTTTATTTTAGCATTATTTCAATGTAATAGATATTATTGATTAGAAAACCGTCATAAATTGGTTGAGTTTGATTAATAAAAGATGTATCTTATACTCATACCCAAAATGTTTATTTTTCGTTTACTCTTTCGAGATCCACTCTATCATAACTAGGGTGGATTTTTTGTTGAAATAAAAACTATGTTCTTGTAGAATGGAATCATAGCCTTGACCGGGGCTATTTCATTTTATATCTTTTTTCAGGCCCACTCTCCTTGAGGGTGGGTTATTTTTGAGCATAAGGTTTGAATAAATTTTAGATTGCTCATAAAATTAATTTACCATATAAAAAAACTTTTTTATCTAATTGAGCCACTCCTCCCCGAGAGTGGTTATTTTTTGTAAAAAAAGCACAGCATATTCTCATATGCCGTGAAAGAGTGACAAATAAAAATGTGAAAAAACAGTTCTCACTAAGAAAATTTATTTTGCATCAATTTTGCATTAACTCTGAAAATTGGCTTCTAAATCAATGTTTATAATGGGGGTTTTAGGCTTGTACTCTCCTTATATCAACGCTTTGGAGCGTTTAGCCTATCTTTTGAGATAGGCTTTTTTGTTTGTTGTGGGCAGAAAAATGGGCAGAGAAGCTAACTGACTGCCGAGCTTGCTCGATGACCATCTGAAAAACCCTCAGCCTAGACTCGAGCTGGAAATCAACAGAAATGTACACTAATTCGTCGAACCCTTTTTTGCTTGTGGTCCTGCAACAAACGAAAAGAATCAATCGGGCAAACGCGCTAAGGCGTATTCAATTTGTTCAGAAGTAAAGCCTTCAAAGGAAAGTTGGCTCGCCACACGCTCATCTGATAAGGATAAATTTTGCGAGTAGCGAATTGCTTTTTTCAATGCTTGCTCATTCCAATCGGCATCCACAGTGACTACGGCAAAGTCTGCTGCGCTCTCAGAAAAATCTTCATAGAGTAGTTGGCGTTTCAAGCTCGACTGAGAAAACGCATTGCTGGATAAGTATCTTTCTGCACGATTCAGTGCATTTCTTTCTTCACGAGAAAGTTGAGGTGTATGTTGCTCGTTGTTTGCGGGTTCTTCTTGTTGCGCGCTGCTTGCTTCGTTGTTGCCAGCTGTTTGTTCTCCTTGTGGTTGTTCCATGGAAGCAGCGGCATCGCCAAAGGACTCATTTTTCCCTGATTCGTTACGTAAAGAAAGGCTTAATTGCGCAGTGATGCTATCGAAAGACGTCACATCTTGGTAGAAGGACAAGCCACCATACGAAAACAAGACAATAAAGGCGGAAGCGACAATGAGAAAAACATTTCGATCTCGTTTGTTTTTTTGAGTTATCAACCCAATATAAAATAAGATAATGCCAAAAATGAAACCGATCAAACCGATAAAAAACAAACCAGCGAAAAATGTAGCCATAAGCATCCCTCCTAATAAAACAGTTTCCTAAAGTTAATAGTACTATGTCTGGAATCAGAAAACAGATTTGTCTTTTCATGAATAGAGGAAAAGAATGATTTGACAAATGTAACGTGTATGCCATTAATGGATCATTCATATGTATTAAAGAAGTGACGCTCAAGAATTACTGGTGAAATCGCTGGTAAACGAAATGAAAGTACAGTTGTATCAGTAGGAGGGAAGAAGATGGATTTTCAAGAAAAAGATTACTTCATGCGTTACACAAAAATTGCGGCACAGGGATTGAGCAAGTTTATTACGCAAGGATCTGTTGATGAAATCTTACAGCTGGATGAACAGCAAAGTGGACAGAAGCAAGAAGCGGATACTGCAAAAGACAAAAGCGAGCCAAAAAACAAGAAAGCACCTAGCTAATTTTTTCCTTAGCGAGGTGCTTTCAGTACGAATCGGTATCCTTCATTTGGATAAACTCCTTATGCAGTTTTTTTCAATTCTTGTACAGCTTGCTCGATCGTAATTCCAGTCGCAAAATGATTCGCATCTTTTTTATCGAAAACGATAAATAAATTCAATTTGGTATCCAGAGTTACACGATATTGTAGATCTGTGTTATAGAATGTCATAGTCATTCTCCTTTCTTAAAACTTGTCATTGAAAGGCAACGGTTAGTTGATAACGAAATTCCATAGTTAGAATAACACTTTTTTTCACATTCGTCCAATAAAACTATCAAACGAACGAATCTGACTGATCCTTTTCAAGAAATCAATGCCTGAGAATGGCAGCAAAAGAAGTTTCCTGGAGTCAGTAAATTCGGGAAAAGTATCTTTGTATATTTTCAGAAAAATAGAATTCATAAAAAATTTCTTAAGAATTTTGAGGATAGCTATTTTCTTAGATAACAAATTTGTAAGATTGAGAGTATGAGATGGTTGGAAACCTTGATATCATAAGGTTTGTCTCCAAATTATGTTTTGTGCAAAAATATATTGATTGTATTTTTTTGAAAAAGAGATCGTATCTCTTGAATTCTATGGTATGATTTACTTTAGAAAAATGAAAATGGATTATGAAAACGGATGTGAAAATATGTGCGGAATTGTCGGCTTTGTCAATTCAAAAGACCAAAAAGAAATCATTATTGAACGCATGATGGACCGGATCGTTCATCGCGGACCAAACAGTTCAGGAAAATTTACCGACGACCAAGTAGCGTTAGGGTTTCGTCGTTTATCGATCATCGACTTAGAAGGTGGCTCACAACCGATTTTTAACGAGGATCGAACAAAAGTCATTATTTTTAATGGGGAAATCTATAACTTTCAAGTGTTGCGGGAAGAATTGATCCAAGCGGGTCATGTTTTTTCTACCCATGCGGATACCGAAGTAGTCTTACATGGCTATGAGGAGTGGGGCATTGATGTTTTGCAGCGCCTGCGAGGAATGTTTGCTTTTGCCATCTGGGACACAGAAAAACAAGAGCTTTTCGGCGCGCGGGATCACTTTGGGATCAAACCATATTACTATGCGCAAATGAATGGCAGTTTTATGTTTGGTTCTGAAATCAAGAGCTTTTTGCCTCATCCAGATTTCAAGAAAGAGTTGAACCAAGAGGCGTTGAAACCTTATTTGACCTTCCAATACTCGCCTTTGAACGGAGAAACCTTCTTTAAAGGTGTTCATCGTTTGCAAGAAGGGCATTATTATTTGTTTAATGAACAGGGATTGACGATCAAGCAGTATTGGGATGCAGATTTTTCAGTGAAAGAAAATCATTCAAGAGAAGAATGGGTCGACAAAATCGATCAAGCAGTCCAAGAATCAATTGCCGCTCATCAAATCAGTGATGTTGAAGTCGGCTCATTTTTATCCAGTGGTGTCGATTCAAGTTTCGTAGCTTCTGTCTTGCGACCAGATCGCTCGTTTTCAATCGGGTTCGATGACAAAACCTACAACGAAGCGATCGAGGCCCGCAAATTGACGGAAAAACTTGGTTTGAACAACACAGCAGCGGTCATCGATGGTGAAATGTCCTTTGAGGCATTCCCGTTGATTCAGTATCACTTGGACGAACCAGATTCTAACCCAAGCTGTGTCCCTTTGTATTTTTTAGCCAATCTGGCAGCACAGCAAGTGCGAGTCGTTCAATCTGGGGAAGGGGCAGATGAATTATTTGCCGGTTATGCTGCTTATGGCTTCCACACAAACTCTAAAGCGGTGCGCGTTTTTGCCCAAGGGTTGAAAAAATTGCCACAAAACATCCGCTTTCGTTTGGGACGTCAAATCGGCAAAATGAAAAACTTCCATGGTCGAATCCATCTTTATGAAGCAACGGCACCTGCCCAAGACTTCTTTATCGGGCAAGCACTGGTCTTTGAAGAAGAGGAAGCACTGCAGCTTTTAAAACCAACGTATCAAAAAGGACCCTCTGTTGCTGAAATCGTTGCGCCTCATTACGAGAAAGTCAATGGTCTCAAAGACGAGGTCAATAAGATGCAATATTTAGATCTTCATCAGTGGATGCCGAAGGATATCTTGTTAAAAGCAGACAAAATGTCCATGGCGAGTTCCTTGGAATTACGTGTTCCTTTATTGGATATCGAGATGCAGAAGTTGTCGCAAACGATCCCGACGAAATATTTGATCAATCAAAACAACACCAAAGATGTGTTTCGACAAGCGTCAAACCGTCATTTGCCAAAAGAGTGGGCAAACCGTGAAAAACTCGGCTTTCCTGTACCTATCAAGGCATGGCTGAAAGAAGGAACAGGGTATGAAGCAGTCAAGAGCCTTTTTGAGTCAGACTTTGCGGCAACCTTCTTCGATCAAACAGCAATTTTACAAATGCTTGAAGACCATCGCCAAGGAAAACCGAATCTTCAGCGAAAAATCTGGACGATCTTTACGTTCTTGACCTGGTATAAAGTATTCTTTATTGATGAATCGATTCCAGAAGCCAAAGAAATCGTTTATGAAACACTTTGATTTGAATATGGCAGCAAAAAAAAGCTGATGCGGACATCCCGCATCGGCTTTTTTTTATAGACCTAAATATTTTTCCAAGTAATCGACCATGCCATCTTCCGCATTGGTTTTGTCGGTAACATCATTGGCGATCGATTTTAATTGTTGCGTGCCATTCGCCATGGCAACGCCCCAGCCCGCATAATCCAGCATCTCCAAATCGTTGTGTTCATCACCAAAAGCGATGATATCTTGTCGATCCAAAGACAAAGAATCCGCGATCACCGAAAGACCAAGTGCTTTATGGACCCCTTTTGGTACGATCTCTAAGATAGCTTGAGGTCCACCCCAGGTTCGAACATCGACTGCATCGTCAAATTGATCCTTGATACGTAAAGAAACAGATTCTGCTAATTCATTTTCGGTTTTCACCAGTAATGAAGTGGGGTCCGTTTTTAAATTTGCTAATAGATTTTTTTCGGAAGCATTGCCCGAAAAGAAAAAGTGCTGATCAAATCCGCTTAGGTCATCGATGAAAAAGGTTTCGCGATTTTCTGCTGCCACAAACGTCAGCCCCAGCTGCTCTTTTTGCGCCATGAGCTCAAACGCAATTTCTCGAGAGATCGAGTGCTCCATTTCATTTGCCCAGACTTGTCGAGGTTTATGGACTAACCCACCGTTAAAATTGACCATTGGTGTTGTGAGCGCCAATTCTTTATAGAATTGATCGCTCATACGAAAAGGTCTTCCTGTAGCGATGGTAACAAAGTGTCCCGCTTTGGTGGCGCGAACCAGTACCTCACGTGTGCGAGGGGAAAGTTGGGATTCAGTATTTAAGGTTGTGCCATCTAAATCAATGGCGATGATTTTTGGTTTCAAAAGACTCGCTCCATTCTCTTATGGTAGTGGCTTAAGTGTAACATATTTCTGTCATTTCACAATACAAGTAAGTTTTCGATAAGTTTTCATAATATTTACAAAGCAAAACACGAACATTAAACGTTTTTGGTTCGTTTTATTCGGAAAAAGGTTTGAAAAGCGAAAATTATTCCCTTATAATTTGTAATTGTTCGATGAAAAGCGCAATTATTCATTTTTTCTTTTCATAGAAACGATTAAAGTTCAGGAGTGAAACATAACATGGAAAAGTTTTTCAAATTAAAGGAGAATAAAACGACGGTTTCCACAGAAGTGATGGCTGGGGTCACCACCTTCTTCGCGATGAGTTATATTTTGTTTGTGAATCCGACGATTTTATCTGCTGCAGGCATGCCGTTTCAAGCTGTTTTCTTAGCAACGATCATCGCTTCAGTGATTGGTACCCTGATCATGGGCTTATTTGCAAATGTGCCTTACGCGCAAGCACCTGGAATGGGCCTTAATGCATTCTTCACCTTTACCGTCGTTTTTGGTTTGGGGTATACGTGGCAGCAAGCATTAGCGATGGTTTTCATCTGCGGCTTGATCAACATTTTTATCACGGTCACTCGTATCAGAAAAATGATCATCCATGCGATTCCAGAAAGCATGCAGCATGCAATCGGCGGCGGGATCGGGATCTTTGTGGCTTATGTAGGGATCAAAAATGCCAACTTGCTAAACTTCAGTGCAGACACTGCGGCAGTGACGGGTTCAGTTGTCGACGGTGAGACGATCGTGAGTGCCAATTTTAATGGGGGGATCGTCCCAGCTTTGGCGAATTTCAATAATGCACCTGTTTTGTTAGCAGTGATTGGTTTAGTAGTGACTACTTTATTAGTGGTGAAAAATGTTCGTGGGGCAATTATTTTTGGTATTTTAGGAACGACGATCATCGGTATTTTGATGGGTGTGGTGGATTTAAGTGCCATTGATTGGCACGGGAATTCATTAGGAAGTTCCATCAGCGAACTAGGCATCACATTTGGCGCTGCGTTTGGCTCTGAAGGAATGGGCTCACTATTCAGTGATTCTGCCAAAATCCCTCAAGTAATCATGACGATTTTAGCGTTTAGCTTATCAGATGTCTTTGATACGATCGGTACCTTTATCGGGACTGGACGTCGTACAGGGATCTTTTCGAAAAAAGATGAAGAAGCGGTTGAAAACAGTAACGGATTGAACACGAAGATGGATAAAGCCCTTTTTGCAGATGCCGTAGCCACTTCTGTAGGTGCCATCGTAGGGACCTCAAATACAACGACTTATGTGGAATCAGCAGCTGGTATCGGTGCTGGTGGACGCACGGGCTTGACTTCTGTTGTAGTGGCAGCACTCTTTGCAATCAGCAGTATCTTTTCTCCACTGATCTCAATCGTTCCCGCACAAGCGACAGCACCAGCGTTGATCTTAGTTGGGGTAATGATGATGGCTTCGTTTGCAGACATCAAGTGGACCGATCTAGAAGAAGCAGTTCCCGCTTTCTTCGCGTCTATTTTTATGGGCTTGTCTTACAGTATTTCCAATGGGATCGCTGTTGGTTTCATTTTCTACGCATTAGTGAAAGTAGTGAAAGGAAAAGCCAACGAAGTGTCTCCGATCATCTGGGTCGTCAATGCGTTGTTTATCCTAAACTTTGTCATTTTGGCTTTGATCAGTTAAGTTTAATGAAGAAAATCTTTCTGTATGTTACCTGCAGAAAGATTTTTTTATTTGATTATTACTCACGATACGGTATAGTATTTGTGAAAGAAGGTTTGTAAATGAAGATTGATTGGAAACGAAATCTACTGATTTCATGGGTAGGTTGTTTTTTTACGGGTGCCAGTTTTAGTCTTGTCATGCCATTCATTCCCTTATATATAGAAGAGTTAGGCGCTCCAGAGAGTCAAATTGAGTTGTTTTCTGGATTAGCAATCTCAGTAACGGCGTTTGCGGCGGCTATCATTGCTCCAGTATGGGGAAATCTAGCAGATCAAAAAGGTCGTCGCTTAATGATGATTCGCGCGGCTGCGGGGATGACAGTGACGATGGGGTCTTTGGCTTTTGTACCGAATGTCTATTGGTTGTTGATCATGCGTTTCTTTACCGGAATTTTATCGGGGTATATTCCCAATGCGACTGCATTGATTGCTTCGCAGGCGCCTCGAGAAAAAAGCGGTTGGGCGCTTGGGACATTGGCTACAGGAGCCATCGCAGGGAATTTGATCGGTCCATCGATGGGTGGGGCGTTGGCGCAATGGTTCGGCATGAAAAATGTTTTTATCATTACTGGTGTTGTGCTGCTAATTACGCTCTTGCTTACGATTTTTCTCGTTCAAGAAGATTTTGAGCCGGTTGAAAAGGGCGATTTGCTGTCCATCAAAGAAATTTTTGGTCAAATCAAAAATATGCAGTTGCTTGTCGGTTTGTTTATTACGTCACTGATTTTACAGCTAGGTGTAACGAGTATCAGCCCGATCCTTACATTGTATATTCGTGATCTAAGCGGGAACAGTGGCAATATTTTGTTTGTCAGCGGATTGATCGTCTCTGTTGCTGGTGTTTCGGCAATCATCTCTTCGCCATTTTTAGGCAAAATCGGTGATCGTTACGGCAATCACAAGGTATTGTTAGGCGGTTTATTGCTGTCATTTTTCTGTTTCATTCCGATGGGCTTTGTCTCCACACCGTTTCAGTTGGGCGTGCTGCGCTTCTTGCTTGGTTTTTCGACAGGTGCGTTGATGCCGTCGATCAACACACTGATCAGCAAGATCACCCCGATGGAAGGGGTCAGCCGTATCTACAGCTACAACCAAATGTTCTCTAACTTTGGACAAGTGTTAGGTCCGATGGTCGGCTCAACGGTGGCAGCTGGCTTTGGTTATCCCGCCGTCTTTTGGGTAACTAGCGGGTTTGTACTGATCAATATTTTTATCTCAGGATTTAATTTCCGTAAAAGCTTGCGTAAAACGGACATCAGTGAATAGTTGAAAAGAAAAAAAAACCAGTTACAATAAAGGTAACTGGTTTTTTTTTTAATGGCTTGTCTTTTCAGGCGCTGGTGCGATAATACCAACAAGAATGATCACCACACCTGTGACCAAAGAGATGATTGAAGTTAATTGAAAATCATAAGTTGCTCCAGCAAGTGAGCTGCCTAGATAGCCAACGACTTGACCTAATACAAAAGTCCAAAATAAAGTGACTAAGTAACGCATGACGACACCTCTTTTCTGCGTATCTTCCATTTCGACTTTAGTTTATCACAAAAATATTTATTGTAAAGATTTTCACTTTTTCATTTTGTTTTTCAAATCTAATTACTAGCAGAAAGAAAGAGAATTTTCATTTTTGGAGGGATTTCAATGTATTCACAGCTCACCACCTTAAGCGCCTATTCGTTGCTGCAAAGTACGATCAAAATTCCTCACTATATAGAGCAAGCCAAAAAGATGGGCTATCAGACGTTGGGTCTGACCGATCATAATGTTCTCTATGGCGCGGTCGAGTTTTATCAGCAATGCCTAGCACAGGGCATCAAGCCGATTTTTGGCGCTTTGTTCGACTGTACCTTCGGAGAGGGATCAATGTCCTTTCCGTTGTACGTATTTGCAAAAAACCTCAAGGGCTATCAAACCTTGATGCGTTTATCAAGTGAAAAAATGATCACCGAGCAGTTGAATTTAGCTGCTTGTGATTCTTTGCAGGACCTCTTTGGTTTGCTGCCTGAAGGCGAGGGATTTCTGCCTTCTCAGCACGATGATCTAGAAGCCAATCAAGAAGCACTGCGAGCAATCAGCCATAAATTTGATTCTGAGAGCTTGTTTTTAGGTATTACTAGCAAAGGGTTAGATCCAGAAACGATCGCTTGGTTTAACGAGCAAAACATTGCACCATGTGCCTATCAACCAATCGCGGCTTTAGCACAAGAAGAAGCCTTTGCAGTCAAAGTGATGACGCATATCAAAGAGGGCTCGCAAATTGAAGACTTTCGTCAGGCTAAAGAGCAAGGGGCTGCGCAGCTTTTTCTACAACCAGCAGACCAACTGACCGCGGCATTTGAAGAATGGTCGCAGGCATTGATGAATAATCAGCGGATTGCAGCTGAATGCGCCGTCGAGCTGCCGCTGCATCAGCGGCTGTTGCCTCATTACCCGCTACCAGCCGAAGAAAGCGCTGCGGACTATTTGCGGAAAATTTGTTTTGAGCGTCTGCCTCAGCGTGTTGCCCACGTTACATCGGCGTACGAACAGCGTTTGGATTATGAGTTGTCCGTCATCCATAAGATGGGCTTTGATGACTATTTCTTGATTATTTGGGACGTCATGGACTTTGCCCACCAACAAGAGATCGTTACCGGCGCTGGACGGGGATCGGCTGCTGGCGCACTGGTGGCATATGTTTTATCGATCACCGACGTAGATCCAATCAAATACGATCTTTTGTTTGAACGATTCTTGAATCCAGAACGTTACACGATGCCTGATATTGATTTAGACATTCCTGACAATCGCAGAGACGAGATTTTACAGTATGTGCGCCAAAAATACGGGCAAGAATATATGGCACAGATTGCGACGTTTGGCACCATGGCGGCCAAAATGGTTCTGCGAGATGTTTCTCGTGTCTTTGGTCTTTCGCAAAGTGAAGCCAATCGCTGGTCAAAAGCCATCCCCAATGCCTTGAAAATGACCTTAGATCTTGCTTATGAACAATCCAATCAGCTGCGAGAATTGGTGTCGTTTAATGAGCGAAACCAAGTAATGTTTCAAGTCGCCAAAATTTTAGAAGGCTTGCCACGTCACGTATCGACTCATGCCGCTGGTGTGGTGATCAGTGACAAGAATTTGCTTGATCTGGTTCCCTTACAAGAAGGCAGCGATGGGATCTGGCTGACCCAATTCACCATGAATGACGTAGAAGCCATCGGCCTATTGAAGATGGACTTTTTAGGCTTGAGAAACTTATCGATCATTGATAATACCTTGAAAGGCATTAAACGAATCAGCCAACAAATCGTTACCCAAAAGGAGATTCCTCTTGATGATCCAGCAACATTGCGCTTGTTTCAAAAAGGCGAGACCGCAGGGATCTTCCAATTTGAATCAGCGGGGATACGCAATGTGCTGCGTAAGTTAGGACCAGAAAGCATCGAGGATATTGCCGCAGTCAATGCCTTGTATCGTCCAGGACCGATGCAAAATATCGATACCTTTATTAAGCGGAAAAAAGGACAAGAGCGTGTCTCTTATCCAGATGACAGCTTGATTCCGATTTTGCAAAACACTTACGGAATCATTGTCTACCAAGAGCAGATCATGCAGGTAGCTTCCAAAATGGCTGGTTTCAGCTTAGGACAAGCAGATATTTTGCGTCGAGCAATCAGTAAAAAGAAAAAAGACGTCTTGGATGAGGAACGTCGTCATTTTGTGCAAGGCGCCTTAGCCAATCAGTACGATGAAAAGACCGCCAATTTGGTCTATGACTATATCGAGCGGTTCGCCAATTACGGGTTTAATCGATCCCATGCGTTTGCCTATTCCTTTATCGGCTTTCAAATGGCCTATCTGAAGGTACACTATCCCGCACCATTTTTTGCTTCGATCCTACACTCGGTACGCAACACCGCCAGCAAAATGAAAGAATATTTAAATGAAGCCGCACGTTATGGCGTAGAAGTACTGCCGCCTTCGATCAATGCCAGTGGGTTTAGTTTTCAACTGCAAAATGAAAAACAAATTCGTTTTGGTTTCAGCAGTATCAAAGGAATCCGACGCGACATGATCCAAGACATTTTGGCAGAAAGAAAAGAGCATGGTAATTTCACGTCTATGGATCAATTTTTGCTTCGCTTGAATCAGCGGAACAGCAAATGGTTAAAATTGGATTATTTATTGCCGCTTTTGAGCATCGGCGTATTCGATGTGATCGCACCCAATCGAAAACAAGCACTGATCCAGCTAGAAGGAAAGATCCAAAACATTACTTATAGTGGCGGCAGTTTGGATCTCTTAGAAACTATGGCATTAAAAGAAGAAGCCGTTGCCGATTACAAACTAGAAGAAAAACTGGCTTTGGAAGAAGAATACTTAGGTGTTTATTTGTCTGGCCATCCCGTGGAACAGTTTCAAAAATTGCACCAATTAAAACAAATCACTGATATTGCCGATCTGGTTCCGAATGAACGGGTGCGTATCCTTTTATATGTGCGCAAGATTCGAGAGATTCGAACGAAAAAGGGCGAACAAATGGCGTTTGTCGAAGGAACAGATGCCAGCAAAGAAGTGTCAGTAACGATTTTTCCCATCATTTATCGACAAGTACGTTCCTTGATTGAAGAAAATGCTGTTCTCTACATCGAAGGAAAGGTCGAGGTAAGTCGTTACAATGGTGAAATCCAACTCATTGCTGATAAAATAGACTTAGCAGAAAACGTTCAAAATAAAATTGCGTCACAAACTTGTTACTTAAAGATTTCTGCTGAAGCTGAAACGTCGCACCTGCAAGCATTGTCGAAGGAAATGAAGCAGCATCACGGAAATATTCCAGTGGTGATGTTCTATGAAAGCAGTGGCAAAAAAGTGTTATTAGCAGAAGAAAACTGGGTGACGGATGAGCCGAACTTTGTCAAACAACTGATCGCATTATTAGGAAATGGAAATGTAATTTTCAAGTAATTTTCCGAAAACGGTAATTCAACTTACACTTTTTTCAACTTTTTCCCACTATTTCAAGACATTTTCATGGAATAATGGTAGAATATGTCTCGTGGTTATTACTTGAAAACTAGCAAACAGGGGCTTCCCTAAACAAAATCTTTTGATGAGGTGAAAGAATAATGAAACGCATTGGAATTCTAACCAGTGGCGGCGATGCACCAGGAATGAACGCAGCGATTCGCGCAGTTGTCAGAAAGGGTATTTTTGACGGACTTGAAGTATACGGAATCAACTATGGCTACGCCGGACTAGTCGCAGGTGACATTCGTCGCTTAGATGTTGCTGATGTTGGTGACAAAATTCAACGTGGTGGAACATTCTTATATTCAGCACGTTATCCAGAATTTGCGACACAAGAAGGACAATTAAAAGGAATCGAACAATTAAAGAAATTTGGCATCGAAGGGCTAGTCGTGATTGGTGGAGATGGATCTTACCATGGTGCGATGGCACTTACTCGTCACGGTTTCCCAGCGATCGGGATTCCAGGAACGATCGATAATGACATTCCAGGAACAGATTTCACGATTGGTTTTGATACAGCGATCAATACTGTCTTGGAATCGATTGACCGGATCCGTGATACAGCGACATCACATGTCCGCACATTCGTGATCGAAGTAATGGGTCGTGGTGCTGGCGATATCGCTTTATGGTCAGGTGTGGCCGGTGGTGCGGATGAAATCATCATCCCAGAACATGATTTTGACATGCAAGTTGTTGCTGATCGTATCCGTGAAGGACGTGACCGCGGGAAAAAACATTGCTTGATCGTTTTAGCCGAAGGTGTGATGGGCGGAAATGATTTTGCTGACAAACTTTCTGAATACGGCGATTTCCATACCCGTGTATCCATTCTAGGACATGTTGTCCGTGGTGGTTCACCAAGCGCTCGTGACCGTGTGTTAGCAAGTAAATTTGGTTCATATGCCGTTGAATTATTGCAACAAGGCAAAGGCGGTCTATGTATCGGTATCGAAAACAATGAAATGATTGCTTCTGATATCATCGATACCCTTGAAAACAATCGTCACAAACCAGATCTTAGCTTGTATAACTTGAACAAAGAAATCTCATTCTAAAGAGATTTTTAAAGCAACGCAACAGTAATTTTGTAAAAAAAGCTTATTAGCTATTTTAAATAAATGAATAGGAGCGTTTAGTAATGAAAAAAACAAAGATCGTAAGTACATTAGGACCAGCAAGTAACAGTGTGGAAATTATTTCTCAACTGATTGAAGCCGGTGCGAATGTCTTCCGCTTTAACTTCTCTCATGGAGATCATGAAGAACAATTAGCGCGTATGACAATGGTTCGTGAAGCCGTAAAGAAAACTGGTAAAGATGTCGGTATCCTTTTAGATACAAAAGGTGCTGAAATCCGTACAACTGTACAAAATACGACAGAAGCAGACTTTGGTCGTGCTGGATACATCCAATTCAACGTTGGCGATGAAACACGTATTTCAATGGATCCAGAACACAAAGGAACAAAAGAAAAAATTGCTGTAACTTATCCTGGTTTATTTGAAGATGTTCATGTGGGCGGACACATCTTGTTTGATGATGGCTTGATCGACATGGAAATCAAAGAAAAAGACGAAGCAACCCGTGAATTAGTGGTTGTCGTTAAAAATGCTGGAATGTTAGGATCACGTAAAGGGGTCAATGCTCCTGGCGTATCAATCAGCTTACCTGGTATTACTGAAAAAGATGCAGAAGATATCCGTTTTGGTCTTGATAACGATATCGACTTCATTGCCGCTTCATTTGTACGTAAAGCGCAAGACGTTTTAGAAATTCGTGAAATTTTAGAAGAAAAAGACATGACTCATGTGCAGATCTTCTCTAAAATCGAATCACAAGAAGGTATCGATAATATCGATGAAATCATCAAAGTTTCTGATGGTATCATGGTTGCCCGTGGTGACATGGGTGTTGAGATCCCTGCTGAAGAAGTACCAATGGTTCAAAAGAGCATCATCAAAAAATGTAACGCTGCTGGTAAATCAGTTATCACAGCAACACAAATGTTAGAATCAATGCAACAAAACCCACGTCCAACTCGTGCAGAAGCTTCTGACGTTGCCAATGCTGTCTTTGACGGTACTGATGCAACAATGCTTTCTGGTGAGTCAGCAAACGGTGACTACCCTGTTGAAGCAGTAGCAACAATGGCACGTATCGACGTGGAAGCAGAAAAAGCTTTATCAGAAAACAGCACTTTCCAAATCAACCAATTTGATAAAACAGATGTAACGGAAACAATCGGTTTATCTGTTGCGCGTGCAGCGAAAAACTTAGGGGTTAAAACAATCGTTGCTGCCACTGAATCTGGCTACACTGCGAAAATGATTTCTAAATATCGTCCAGATGCTGACATTTTAGCTGTTACATTTGACGAACGCACAAAACGCGGCTTGATGCTTAACTGGGGTGTGTACCCAACCGTTGCTGAAAAACCATCAACAACTGATGAAATGTTTGAATTAGCAGCAAAACAAGCAGTTGATTTAGGCTTTGCTAAAGAAGGCGATCTAATCTTGATCACAGCCGGTGTTCCTGTTGGTGAACGCGGAACAACCAACGTAATGAAGATCCAATTGATCGGATCAAAATTGCTTGAAGCGCAAGGAATTGGTGAAAAATCAGTTGTTGCCAATGCCGTGATCGCTCACAGTGCCGAAGAAGCAATTGCGAAAGCAAAAGATGGCATGATTTTAGTTGTACCAACAACAGATAAAGAATATATGCCAGCAATCGAAAAAGCAGCAGCTTTAGTTGTTGAAGATGGCGGCTTGACTTCTCATGCAGCAGTTGTCGGAATCGCGAAAGATCTACCAGTGATCGTTGGTGCCAAAGACGCAACAACAACCATCAAAGATGGCGAATTGGTTACTCTTGATTCTCGTCGCGGTATCGTTTATCGTGGAGAAACAACAGCGATCTAATGATTTTTAACGATTGATCAAGCAACAGGCAAGTGCACGTTGTGCGCTTCCTGTTGTTTTTTTGAGAGTGTCGAAATCCCTTGAGAAAAGGCATTAAAATGACACGATCAAAAATGAAAAAGGTGTCAAGAAAATTTCATTGACAAAGCCTCAGAAGCCCTGTATAATTGCTTTTGTTGCTTAGGGGTGATAAAAATGAAATGGTCTTTATTGGAATTAAAAAAATACCAAGAGACACCGCTGATGTTTGAAGAAACACTTGACCTAAAAAGTCAACTGATAAAACGCGATGGACAGATCATTGATTTGTCTCCTGTAAAAGTAAAAGGGCTGATGAGTGTTGATAAGCAAGGATACTTGCTGCACTATCAAGTGGAAACGACGATGACATTGCCATCTACTCGTTCTTTGACACCTGTAGCGATTCCTTTTGATTTTTCAGTGGATGAACAATTCATGACACCAGAGCAATTTCAGCGTCGCGATGAAACGATCGTCGAAGAAGAAGTTTTGATCATTGAAGGTCAAACCATCAGCTTAGATGAATCGGTCGCTGATAACCTATTACTTGCGATTCCTTTGCAAGTCCTGACAGAAGAAGAAAAACAAGGTTCAGCAATGCCATCTGGCAACGATTGGGCTGTTTTGTCAGAAGAAGACTTTGCAAATCAAAAAGAAGCGCAAGCTCAACAAGTTGATCCTCGTCTTGCAAAATTATCCGAATTATTCAATGAATCAGATGACGATAACGCGTAGGATTGGAATAAATTGCAGCCTCAAGGTTGCGTTCATTAACAAGGAGGTGTAGCAAAATGGCAGTACCAGCTAGAAAAACTTCGAAAGCGAAGAAAGCAAAACGTCGTACACATTACAAATTGACAATCAACGGTTTGAACGAATGTGCAAACTGTGGTGAAATGAAAAAAAGCCACCATGTCTGCTCTAACTGTGGTCATTACGATGGCAAAGACGTAGCAACAAAAGAAGCATAATTCCTTTTTTTCAGAAAGAGGATTCTAAAACCTTAGGCTAACCATGGAGCCTGAGGTTTTTTTGTTTTTTTTGGAAAAGACGGAACTTTTCAGAAATATTTTTTGTCCATCGAAAGAGAATAGTTCAAAAGCAGGTACATTTGCGCTATAATGAAAAAGATAATTGAATCTTAGGAGGATGAAAGATGACAAAACAACAAATCGGCGTTGTCGGTATGGCTGTTATGGGCAAAAACTTAGCGTTGAACATCGAAAGCCGCGGTTATTCAGTTGCCTTATTTAACCGTACTGGTTCAAAGACAGAAGAAGTAGTAAAAGAACATCCAGATAAAAATTTTAAAGCAACTTATACGATAGAAGAATTTGTCCAATCAATTGAAAAACCACGTCGTATTTTATTAATGGTAAAAGCAGGATTTGCGACGGATGCTACGATCCAAGAACTATTGCCTCATCTAGACAAAGGCGATATTTTGATCGATGGCGGAAATACCTTCTTTAAAGATACCGTTCGTCGTAACGAAGAGTTGGCAAACTCAGGAATCAACTTTATCGGTACGGGTGTTTCTGGTGGGGAAGAAGGCGCCTTGAAAGGTCCTTCGATCATGCCTGGTGGACAAAAAGAAGCATATGAATTGGTTGCACCGATCTTAGAACAAATTTCAGCAAAAGCTGAAGATGGTACACCTTGTGTAACTTATATTGGACCAAATGGTGCAGGCCATTACGTAAAAATGGTTCATAATGGGATCGAGTATGGCGACATGCAGCTGATTGCGGAGTCTTATGACTTGATGCAAAACATTTTAGGTCTATCTGTTGATGAAATGGCTGATATCTTTGCCGAATGGAACAAAGGTGAATTGGATAGCTACCTAATTGAGATCACAGCGGATA
Organism: Enterococcus sp. AZ079; assembly: GCF_050547255.1. NCBI lineage: Bacteria > Bacillati > Bacillota > Bacilli > Lactobacillales > Enterococcaceae > Enterococcus > Enterococcus sp. AZ079. The sequence continues at coordinate 928,582 of NZ_CP172955.1, forward strand.
TCTTGACACGTAAAGATGATCAAGGAACAGGCAAACCGATCGTTGATGTCATCTTAGATGCTGCAGGCAATAAAGGAACTGGGAAATGGACGAGCCAAAGTGCCTTAGACCTAGGTGTTCCATTGCCATTGATCACTGAATCTGTTTTTGCTCGCTATATCTCAGCTTACAAAGAAGAACGGGTCAATGCCAGCAAAGTATTACCGAAACCAGAAGCGGTTGCTTTTGAAGGAAACAAAGAAGAATTTATCAATAAGATCCGTGAAGCCTTATACTTCAGTAAAATCATGAGCTATGCACAAGGTTTCGCGCAATTACGTACAGCATCAAAAGAGTACGATTGGGATCTTCCTTTTGGTGAGATTGCCAAAATTTGGCGTGCAGGCTGTATCATCCGTGCGCAATTTTTACAAAAAATCACGGATGCTTATGACAAGAATGCTGACATCGAAAACTTATTATTAGATGATTACTTCAAAGACATCACGAAACGCTATCAATCTTCTGTACGTGAAGTAGTTGCGCTAGCTGTCCAAGCGGGTGTCCCTGTGCCGACGTTCTCCTCTGCGATCGCGTACTTTGATTCGTATCGTTCTGATCGTTTGCCAGCGAACTTGATCCAAGCACAACGGGATTACTTCGGCGCGCATACGTATGAACGGACAGATAAAGAGGGAATTTTCCATTATTCATGGTATGACGAAGCGTAAGCTTTAAGAGAATCCAAAAGAGAAAGGCCGAAAGTGAGAACTTTCGGTCAATCTCTTTTTTATTTTTTAGATACATGATAAAATAAGACAGATAATGTCTATTTTAAAGGCAGAATAATCAATAAAGGGGCTATCAATAATGAGTAATATTCTAATCATTGAAGATGAAAAGAACTTAGCTCGATTTGTGGAATTAGAATTGAAGCATGAAGGGTATAATACCGAAGTTCATTACAACGGACGGACGGGACTGGATGCTGCGCTGAATAATGAATGGGATGCAATCTTATTGGATCTAATGCTTCCAGAGCTAAATGGGTTAGAAGTTTGCCGACGTGTGCGTCAATCGAAGAACACCCCGATCATCATGATGACCGCGAGAGATTCTGTGATTGATCGAGTATCAGGTTTGGATCATGGTGCTGATGATTATATTGTGAAGCCTTTTGCAATTGAAGAATTGCTGGCACGCTTACGTGCGTTGCTTCGCCGTATCGATATCGAAGGGGACAAAAACGTCGCAAAACAAACCACGATCACTTACCGCGATCTAACGATTGAAAAAGAGAACCGTGTCGTTCGACGTGGAACAGATGTCATTGAACTAACAAAACGCGAATATGAGCTATTGTTGACTTTAATGGAAAACGTCAATGTCGTTTTAGCCAGAGATGTTTTATTAAACAAAGTCTGGGGCTATGAGACAGAAGTTGAAACCAACGTTGTCGATGTTTACATCCGCTACTTACGAAATAAAATTGATGTACCAGGGGAGGAAAGCTATATCCAAACCGTTCGTGGTACAGGTTATGTGATGCGGTCGTGAACCTTAAAAAAAGAATGAAAAAATTAAAAGAACTGAAGGGGCCTTCTTTAACTGTAAAGTGGGCCTTCGCAAGTTCTTTCTTTATATTCGTCGTATTTACGATCTTTGCTGTGATCACCTATAAAACATCGGTGAATTTGATCGTCGCTAAAGAAGAAAACAATGTGGAGCGAACGATGTCAGAGGTCGCTTCTCGTTTAGCCAATTCGGATCAAGAACTAACATTGGTTCGAACATATCGTAATTTAACCAAAAATGATGCGGGGACGACGAGCATTTATGATCGCACTTCAACGATCGATGGCAACTTAATGAAAATCGATTCCTTTATTTCGGAATTAGGCCAAGCGCCGTTGAGCTTGTTTGTTTATAATTTGAATGAGGATCTTGTGTTTAAAACCCATGAAAATGATTTAGCACTGATCGACACGCAGCGCAAAGCCCCAACCATCGTAACGCTGGATGGTATCACAGGCTTTCTCTCGATCCAACCCATCTATTCAAAAGGCACCAGAGAGCGGATTGGCTATGCACAAACCTTTTATGAATTGACTTCTTTTTACGAAATACGCAGCAAACTGCTGCTGACTTTGATTATCTTAGAAGTCGTTTCTCTGATTCTTAGTAGTGTGCTTGGGTTCTTTTTATCAGCGTATTTCCTTCAGCCGTTAAAGGTCTTGCGAGATACGATGGAAACCGTTCGGAAAAACCCACAGTCAACGGTGCATATGCCAGAATTAAATACGAACGATGAACTGTCTGATTTAGCAGATATCTTTAACGAAATGCTGGATCGCATGCGCCTATACATTGAACAGCAAGAGCGATTCGTCGAAGACGTTTCTCATGAGTTGCGAACGCCTGTGGCGATCATTGAAGGACATATGAATCTGTTGCAGCGTTGGGGAAAAGACGATCCAGAGATTTTGGATGAGTCTCTGGCAGCCAGTATGCAAGAGATCAGTCGGATGAAGACGCTAGTACAGGAAATGTTGGATCTCTCAAGAGCGGAACAAGTGGATGTTCATTATGCAAATGAAACAACCAATGCAAAAGAAGTTGTCTATCAAGTCTTCAATAACTTTAAAATACTGTATCCGGATTTTGTTTTTACATTGGATGATGACTTATACCATGAGTTGAAGCTGAAAATCTATCGCAATCATTTTGAACAGATCATTATTATTGTCTTGGATAACGCAGTGAAATATTCCACTGATCGAAAAGAAGTTCATCTATCCATTTCGTTGGATCGGCAATCCTTTGAAATTGCCATTCAAGACTTTGGTGAGGGAATCTCCAAAGAAGACCTCGACAAGATCTTTAATCGTTTCTATCGGGTAGATAAAGCCCGTGCTAGAACCAAAGGCGGAAACGGGCTAGGGCTCTCTATTGCGAAACAGTTATTGGAAAGCTATAAAGGAAAAATTTCAGCAGAGAGTGTCATCGGTCAAGGAACGATCTTTCGAATCTATATACCGATCGTTCAATCAGAAGATCGGACGAAAAGAGAACGTTAGGCGAAAAGCTTAAGTTCTCTTTTTTTATCCATTAATGATAGATTTAGCCGCAAAATACTTCTTATAAACGAACGTTCGAATCGTTTGACAATGAATAATTCGCTTATAAAAATAGTTGCCAAAAAGCCTATTTTTTTAGTTGATTTTTCCTTTAAGAATTGCTATATTATTACTTGTCCTTGTTAAGGCATTTGTAACAAACACTGATTGATCTTTTTTGAAATTAGTTGTTGACGAAACATTTTACAAGTGTTATTATAACAAGGTCGAAAAAATATCATCTCTGAAAAACCTAATAAATCAAAAAAACTTTTCAAAAAAGTGTTTGACATATAACGGTTGAGATGGTAAGATAAAAAAGTCGCTGAGGTTAAGAAAGAAGTTAAATAACAACTTCTTGAAAAAAACTTTTAAAAAAAGAGTTGACAAACAAACGTCGCTCTGATATGATATAAAAGTTGCTAACACAGCACGGTAGACCTTTGAAAACTGAACAAAGCAAGCAAACGAACCAATGTGTAGGACGTTTCAATTTATTGAAACAAATACATGCAAGCAATAGCTAGCAAAGTTAATTTTTATGAGCTTAATGACCGTATGGTCATTCAAACAAATCATTATGAGAGTTTGATCCTGGCTCAGGACGAACGCTGGCGGCGTGCCTAATACATGCAAGTCGAACGCTTTTTCTTTCACCGGAGCTTGCTCCACCGAAAGAAAAAGAGTGGCGAACGGGTGAGTAACACGTGGGTAACCTGCCCATCAGAAGGGGATAACACTTGGAAACAGGTGCTAATACCGTATAACACTATTTTCCGCATGGAAGAAAGTTGAAAGGCGCTTTTGCGTCACTGATGGATGGACCCGCGGTGCATTAGCTAGTTGGTGAGGTAACGGCTCACCAAGGCAACGATGCATAGCCGACCTGAGAGGGTGATCGGCCACACTGGGACTGAGACACGGCCCAGACTCCTACGGGAGGCAGCAGTAGGGAATCTTCGGCAATGGACGAAAGTCTGACCGAGCAACGCCGCGTGAGTGAAGAAGGTTTTCGGATCGTAAAACTCTGTTGTTAGAGAAGAACAAGGATGAGAGTAAAATGTTCATCCCTTGACGGTATCTAACCAGAAAGCCACGGCTAACTACGTGCCAGCAGCCGCGGTAATACGTAGGTGGCAAGCGTTGTCCGGATTTATTGGGCGTAAAGCGAGCGCAGGCGGTTTCTTAAGTCTGATGTGAAAGCCCCCGGCTCAACCGGGGAGGGTCATTGGAAACTGGGAGACTTGAGTGCAGAAGAGGAGAGTGGAATTCCATGTGTAGCGGTGAAATGCGTAGATATATGGAGGAACACCAGTGGCGAAGGCGGCTCTCTGGTCTGTAACTGACGCTGAGGCTCGAAAGCGTGGGGAGCGAACAGGATTAGATACCCTGGTAGTCCACGCCGTAAACGATGAGTGCTAAGTGTTGGAGGGTTTCCGCCCTTCAGTGCTGCAGCAAACGCATTAAGCACTCCGCCTGGGGAGTACGACCGCAAGGTTGAAACTCAAAGGAATTGACGGGGGCCCGCACAAGCGGTGGAGCATGTGGTTTAATTCGAAGCAACGCGAAGAACCTTACCAGGTCTTGACATCCTTTGACCACTCTAGAGATAGAGCTTCCCCTTCGGGGGCAAAGTGACAGGTGGTGCATGGTTGTCGTCAGCTCGTGTCGTGAGATGTTGGGTTAAGTCCCGCAACGAGCGCAACCCTTATTGTTAGTTGCCATCATTTAGTTGGGCACTCTAGCGAGACTGCCGGTGACAAACCGGAGGAAGGTGGGGATGACGTCAAATCATCATGCCCCTTATGACCTGGGCTACACACGTGCTACAATGGGAAGTACAACGAGTTGCGAAGTCGCGAGGCTAAGCTAATCTCTTAAAGCTTCTCTCAGTTCGGATTGTAGGCTGCAACTCGCCTACATGAAGCCGGAATCGCTAGTAATCGCGGATCAGCACGCCGCGGTGAATACGTTCCCGGGCCTTGTACACACCGCCCGTCACACCACGAGAGTTTGTAACACCCGAAGTCGGTGAGGTAACCTTTTTGGAGCCAGCCGCCTAAGGTGGGATAGATGATTGGGGTGAAGTCGTAACAAGGTAGCCGTATCGGAAGGTGCGGCTGGATCACCTCCTTTCTAAGGAATATTTCGGAAGACTACACATCGTTTGCCTTTGTTCAGTTTTGAGAGGTCTACTCTCAAGTAAATACCCGGGGCCTTAGCTCAGCTGGGAGAGCGCCTGCTTTGCACGCAGGAGGTCAGCGGTTCGATCCCGCTAGGCTCCATTAACGACAATGGTCGTTAAGCTTTGTTCATTGAAAACTGGATATCGAAGAAATAATCAAAACAAGTAACACACACCGAGTTGAAATGTTAAAAGAGTTTTTTAATAAGTTCAACGCTTATTTTCTTGAGCAACCTTCTATCGCTAGAAGAAGTACTCAAAACCGACCGTAAGGTCAAAGGTTAAGTGAATAAGGGCGCACGGTGGATGCCTTGGCACTAGGAGCCGATGAAGGACGGGACTAACACCGATATGCTTTGGGGAGCTGTAAGTAAGCTATGATCCAGAGATTTCCGAATGGGGGAACCCAGCATCTTTTATAGGATGTTACGTCTGCGTGAATACATAGCGCAGTCGAGGTAGACGCAGAGAACTGAAACATCTAAGTACCTGCAGGAAGAGAAAGAAAATTCGATTCCCTGAGTAGCGGCGAGCGAAACGGGAAAAGCCCAAACCAACAAGCTTGCTTGTTGGGGTTGTAGGACTCCGATATGGTAGTCTATTCAGATAGTCGAAATACTTGGAAAAGTATGTCAAAGAGGGTAAAAACCCCGTAGGCGAAATTTGGATAACACCTAGGAGGATCCTGAGTACGGCGGAACACGAGGAATTCCGTCGGAATCCGGGAGGACCATCTCCCAAGGCTAAATACTCCCTAGTGACCGATAGTGAACCAGTACCGTGAGGGAAAGGTGAAAAGCACCCCGGAAGGGGAGTGAAATAGATCCTGAAACCGTGTGCCTACAACAAGTTAGAGCCCGTTAATGGGTGATAGCGTGCCTTTTGTAGAATGAACCGGCGAGTTACGATAGCATGCGAGGTTAAGTTGAAGAGACGGAGCCGCAGCGAAAGCGAGTCTGAATAGGGCGAGTGAGTATGTTGTCGTAGACCCGAAACCATGTGATCTACCCATGTCCAGGTTGAAGGTGCGGTAAAACGCACTGGAGGACCGAACCCACGTACGTTGAAAAGTGCGGGGATGAGGTGTGGGTAGCGGAGAAATTCCAAACGAACTTGGAGATAGCTGGTTCTCTCCGAAA
>NZ_CP172955.1:937500-1490000 GCF_050547255.1 Enterococcus sp. AZ079
GGTTAAGACACCGCCCTTTCACGGCGGTAACACGGGTTCGAATCCCGTACGGATCATTACAATTTAATGAACAACCTTCGGGGGTTTAGCTCAGCTGGGAGAGCATCTGCCTTACAAGCAGAGGGTCAGCGGTTCGATCCCGTTAACCCCCATTACGGTTTGGTAGTTCAGTTGGTTAGAATGCCTGCCTGTCACGCAGGAGGTCGCGGGTTCGAGTCCCGTCCAGACCGTTTCATTATTTTTGTAAAACTTATATTTTCTTATATGGCTCGGTAGCTCAGTTGGTAGAGCAATGGATTGAAGCTCCATGTGTCGGCAGTTCGATTCTGTCCCGCGCCACCATGGAGGAGTAGCGAAGTGGCTAAACGCGACGGACTGTAAATCCGTTCCTTAGGGTTCAGTGGTTCGAATCCACTCTCCTCCATTCATAGGGGCATAGTTTAAAGGTAGAACAGCGGTCTCCAAAACCGTTAGTGTGGGTTCAATTCCTGCTGCCCCTGCCATTATATATTTCAACAGTTTCTTATCACGGCGGGTGTGGCGAAGTGGTTAACGCACCGGATTGTGGCTCCGGCATTCGTGGGTTCGATTCCCATCACTCGCCCTTTCATTTTTGGGGTATAGCCAAGCGGTAAGGCAACGGACTTTGACTCCGTCATGCGTTGGTTCGAATCCAGCTACCCCAGTACAATCTTCACTTGATTGTAGATTGCAACAATAGTATAATGGCGGTATAGCCAAGTGGTAAGGCAGAGGTCTGCAAAACCTTCATCACCGGTTCAAATCCGGTTACCGCCTTAGTACTAAATACTAACCTTTCAACATGCCGGCGTGGCGGAATTGGCAGACGCGCTGGACTCAAAATCCAGTGCCCGTTGAGGGCGTGCCGGTTCGACCCCGGCCGCCGGTATCATTGATGTATCAGTCTTTTATAAGATTGATACATTTTTTTTGTTTATAAAAGTCTAAAAATACGATTTTGAAGGACCACTCATATAGCAAAGATTTTTTGTTTTGTTACTATTGAAAGCCTTCCCTTAATCTTGTATAGTTTTTACATGAATAGCTGCAAGGAACAGGAAAGAGGGGGATCAAATTGAAATGGTATGAGAATAGAATCAAATCAGCGATAGATGGGACAAATCCAATGGTGATCAAAGAATTGTCTGGCAGTTTTGCTGTTTATGGCGATGTCCAATTTCTTCCCGGATACTGTGTATTATTACCTAAAAGAGAGGTGGCTTCTTTAAATGATCTAGATTTAAGCGAGCGACAGATTTTCTTAACTGATATGACTCTTTTAGGAGATGCTATAATACAAGCTTGTTCTCCATTGAGAATCAATTATGAACTATTGGGAAATACTGATAACTTTCTTCATGCACATTTGTTTCCCCGTTATGAATGGGAAACCGACGAAGCGAAAAAAATGCCTGTTTGGTTGTACGACAAATCCCATTGGACTAATCCAGAGTATCACTATTCAGAAAAAAGAGATGGAGAGCGAAGACAAAAGATAGCCTCTTATTTAGAAAATGCCTATCGCTAGTCTAATGACTCTCCCTGAATCTAGTAACGTCTATTAAAGAACCTCCATGAGGCGATCGCTTCATGGAGGTTCTTTTTCCTTAGATCAATCAACATACTTAAGAACTGCGACTTCTTTTGGTTTCAGAACTACCAACTGTCTGGTTTCTTTGATTAGAAGGTCTGCTCCAGGGGCTTTCAGCTTCACTTTGGTTGTCTGCTCCGTATGGTTTAAGAGAAAGACGAGTGTATAGCCAGCACCTTTGCGACAGGTAACGGAGACTTCAGTAGGAGCAGCCAAGAAGTGCTGGGCATGAGTCGCTAATTTATGATTTTCCAGAATGGTCGCTAAAAATGTAGTTAGCCCTTCAAGAGACAATTCTGTTCCCACGTAATACGCATACCCATCGTCGATCTGATTCATAGTAATGGCTGGCTTATCGGACAAATAACCGGATTGGAAGGTTGCCAAAGCTTTCGCACCATTTAGATGAATGACTTCCTCCCATAGAGAATTGTCGTACCGACGACCTTGGAAGTCAATTTGGTGATGGATAGCTGCTTTCATTGGGTAAAACTCTTCTACAATGATCCCTAAGGTGTCCCTAAACAGTCCTGGATAGCCCCCAAGATAGACTTGGTCATATTCATTGACGATCCCACTAAAGAAATTCGTCAAGAAGATGCCACCTTGTCGCACGTAATCATTGATTTTCTTACCGAAGGCTTCTGGTGCTGAATAGAGATTTGGGGCGATCACTAAAGGATAGCCGTCTAGGGATTCGGAAGGATGGACAAAGTTTACGCTCAGATTTAACGCCCTTAGCGCGCCATACAGGCTGCGTAACTGATGAATGTACTTTAAGGTGCTTGGTTTGGCATCCAATTCCAGCGCCCACCAATTTTCCCAGTCAAAGACAACCGCGACATCAGCCAAGAAGCGCGTCCCAACAATTTCCGACAGTTGCGAAAATTCGTTGCCTAATTGCGCACATTCACGAAAGATACGGCTTGAATGAGGATCTCCGTGAGGCACCATCGCACTATGAAATTTTTCCGCACCGCCACGAGACTGCCGCCATTGGAAGAACATGATGCCATCAGCGCCATGAGCGAGCGCTTCATAACTCCAAAGACGCAGCTGGTTGGGTGTCTTGGCACCATTGATTTGCCGCCAATTAACGGCGCTGGTGGCTTGTTCCATGATCAAAAAAGGTTTTTTCTTTAAACTACGAGTTAGATCGTTAGCAAGAAATTGCGGGTAAGGGATCTTTTCAAAGGGATTCGGGTACGAATTCCAGCTGACTACATCCATTTCGGGTGCCCATTTAAACCCATCCACGTATTTGTGCAAGCCCATAAGATTGGTCATGTAAGGGATGCCTTGTGAATATTTTGCGATCGCCGCCTTTTCGAGTTGATAGAGCTCCAGATTCATGTCGGAAAGAAAACGGCGATAGTCTAACTGCTGCGCAGGATTTTTGAAGGTCGGCATCGCTTCAGGTAGAAAAATTTCGTCCCAGCTACCATAGGATTGACTCCAAAACTTAGTTGACCACGCATCATTCAATCCAGCGATGGTCTGATATTTCTCTGCTAACCATGTCTGAAATCTTTTCCGACAATGATCGCAATAACACTCGTGGATGTGACAGGTATATTCGTTATTGATATGCCACATGACTAGCCCTGGATGATTGGCATAACGGTTTGCGACTGCTTCTGACAAATCGGTGGCATATTGACGATAGATAGGGGAAGTCGGACAGTAGTGCTGGCGCGACCCATGAACCAGTCGATTGCCATGAATGGTCACAGGCAGCATCTCAGGATGTTTTTGAACAAGCCAAGCGGGAGGAGATGCCGTTCCATTGGCTAGGTCGATCATGATATTGTTTTCATATAAAAGATCCATCAACCAGTCTAGAAAGTCAAAATCATAGGTGGATTCATCTGGCTGCAGATTGACCCAGCCAAAAATATTGATACTCACATAGTTCACACCTGCTTCTTTCATTAAGCGCATATCTTCAAGAATGACTTCTTTAGACCATTGTTCAGGATTGTAGTCGGCACCATAGTAAAGTTGACGTTGCGTTTTCATCAAATCGCTCCTTTATAGACGTTTCTTTAGCATCAAGATACTTGAATCATAGCAAATATTTATCTGTTTGATAGCGGTACCATTTGAAAATCATGAAATGATCCAAAAAAACAAAGATAGTTCAATCTGGTTTCGCAGCTAGGTCTATTGTCCATCAGTTCTTTTGCCTTGCTGTTTTTTTAACAAAAATATACAATTGAAAAAGGCGGTAAATTACAGTATCTAGAATTTATAATCTTAGATAGTTGTTTTTTTATCGGAGGTTTCTTTTTGCTGAAATGCATGTTTATAACTATATGATCCAGAAAAACTTTGAATCACGAGTAGAAAAAACACGATGAGTCAAAGAAATGAATAATTATGTGTTGAGGAATCATAAAAAATGAATGACATAAGTTATTCAAAAAAATTGCCAAGAAGGAGAGACAAGTTCATGAACCAGCCAATACAGATTTTTTCTGAGATTGCCCCTTTAAAACGGGTGCTGCTGCATCGTCCAGGCGCAGAATTAGAAAACTTGATGCCGGATTATCTTGATCGATTGTTATTTGATGATATTCCTTTTTTAACCCAAGCGCAAAAAGAACATGATTTTTTTGCGGATACGTTAAGAAGCAAAGGGGTGGAAGTCCTTTATTTGGAGGATCTAGCTGCTGAAACATTGACAACAACTGGTGCCAAAGAGGCCTTTTTAGAAGACTATTTAAATGAAACAACGATCCTTGATGAAGAGATTCGCAACGAAGTGCGCAACTTTTTCCTGTCGATTAAAGACAATCGCGCCTTTATCGATCATACGATGGCGGGCTTGAAAAAAAGTGAGGTAGAAATTTCAAAAGCCAGTAACTTAACGGCAATCGTTGAAACAGAATATCCTTTCTTGATCGATCCAATGCCAAACTTGTATTTCACGCGAGATCCGTTTGCTACGATTGGTCACAGTGTTTCCTTGAATAGAATGTATTCTGCAACAAGAAGACGGGAAACCCTCTACGGAAAACAAATTTTTACGCACCATCCGATGTTTGCCCGCAATGAGACGAACTTTTTGTATCATCGGGACGAAACGACGCGGATGGAAGGCGGCGATCAGCTGATTTTATCTGATAAAATCGTGGCGATCGGGATCTCTCAACGAACAGAAGTTGCCTCAATTGAAAAAATTGCCGAAACGATTTTTGCCACAGAACCGAGTTTCGAACATATCTTGGCATTTAATATCGGCGAGGAACGAAAATTTATGCATTTAGATACGGTCTTCACGATGGTGGATCATGATAAGTTCACAATCCATCCAGAAATCGAGGGAGAACTTTCGCTGTATTCAATCACTAAACATAAGGACGGTGTGCGAGTATATGAGGAAAAAGATACGTTGGAAAACATTCTTTGCCGTTATTTAGATTTGCCTGAAGTACACTTGATCCGCTGTGGTGGCGACGATTTAGCAGCGGCAGCTAGAGAGCAATGGAATGATGGGTCTAATACCTTGGCGATTGCACCTGGAGAAGTCGTGGTCTATGACCGCAACACCATTACCAATGGGCTGTTAAAAGAGGCAGGAGTCATTTTGAATGAAATCTCGGGCAGCGAATTGGTTCGCGGACGTGGGGGTCCTCGCTGTATGAGTATGCCGTTTATACGTGAGTAGGTCGATGCTTTGTTATTTTAAATACTTGTTTTTTCTTTAGAAGCATTTAAGTTAAGAAAAAGACGAGAAAAAACTAAAAGAAAGATTTGAAACATTATTTTGTTTCTAATCTTTCTTTTTTGTCATCATTTAACCCCCAATAAAATGAAAAGGATTTCTTTTTGTGAAAATGTGTAATTTTTGTGACTTTTATATGTAAAGACTATAAAAAAACGCTAGGAACCTTGTTCTATCGCAAAATTTATGTTACGGTTATATTAGAAAACGGAAATAGGTGAAGGTATTTGCCACTTATTGATTTTTGACACCCTACGATCAGCGAATGCCATATGCTTGATTTGTAGTGGTTTTTTTTGCGGAAAAAAAGTGAAAGCAGGTGAGAAAATGATAGTAGATGCCATTCGATTATTACAAGAAGCAGAGCAATTTGCGGAAAATAAAAATAAAGAAGCAGAAGCAGAAAAAAAACAATTGGCACAAGCAAGAGAAGAACGGTTGAAGGCGTTTAAAAAAGAGTTGGCAGAAAAAGAAGCCCAACAAAAAGAAGCAATCAACCAAAAAATCGCAGCTGAGTTGGTACAGTCTAAGGAACCACTCTTGGCTAAGACCAAAGCAGAAGTGGAAACACTGCGAACGATCCCTAATGAATTGAAAGAAGAAGCATTAGCAATAATAATAAATAAGGTTGTGACATAAATGGCAATTGCAAAAATGCAAAAGTTCAGTCTGTTGACCTTTTACGATCAGAAAGAAGCTGTTTTAGAGCAGCTGCAAGACTTTCAAGGCGTAGAACTGCTTTCTTCGGAAAAATATTATGATTCTGAAGAAACGACGGGTGTTTTGACACCGGTTCGCGAGGAACAGTCTGAAGAAGAAATGGAGAACCAGTTTGGTCAAGTCAACTGGAGCTTAAATTTTTTAGAAGAATATGTACCCAAAAAAGGAATGCTGGCACAACTGCGGCAACCAATCAAAAAATATACCCTTCAAGAATTAGCTGAAACAGCCCACACCTATCCTTGGCAAGAATTATGCCAAACCCTTCGTAAACAAGACAAACGTCTTCGCTTGATTGATCAAGAAAAACGCGATGTATTAGCACAAGAAGCAGAACTGTCGATCTGGAAGTATTTCAAAGAACGACCAGCTGTTTTAAAAGAATTAAAAAAATCAGGTGGCTTGTTAGGATCGATTCCTACTTCTGAAATGGCTGACTTTACGACCAACAGTGAAAAGCTGCCGCTTGTCTATGTCGAAACCATTTATCAATCACAAACGACAACTTACTTATTGGTACTTTTCCATAAAGATGTAAAAGAAAAAGTAACTACTCTTCTAAAGAAAGCAGCCTTCGAGCAATACATCTACCCTTATGAGGGCATTCCAGAAGAAGATCTGCAAACGATGAAAGAAAAATCCCAACGTCTAATTGATGAAGAAAAAGAAATCAAAGCTTCTCTTGGTGCGATGACAAAAGAGCAAGAAACCTTGCGAATCGTTGCCGAGTATTTAGATGGAGCGATCACTCGCTTAAAAAGCAGTAAAATGCTTTTGCGTTCGACTCATGCGGTCTCGATTTCTGGCTGGGTTCCTGTTGATGGGGCGGCCGAATTAGAAAAACGTATCAAAAAAGGGACCACGGATAACTATTACCTCGAATACCAAGAAGTGACGGAAAAAGAGCTGGCTGATGTGCCGATTTTATTAGAAAACGCACGTTGGATCAAGCCTTTTGAAGGACTTGTTCGGATGTACAGCTTGCCGCAATATGACGAGTTAGATCCGACACCATTTATGGCGCCTTTTTACATGGTGGCATTCGGGATGATGGTTGCCGATTTTGGCTATGGATTGCTCTTGTTTCTGGCGACATTTCTGGGGAAAAAGCTGTTCCACCTCAGCAAAGGCCTGGAACAAAATTTGACCCTCTTTCAGTTGTGCTCGATCCCTACGATTATTTGGGGCTTGATCTATGGCAACTTCTTTGGATTTGAATTCTCATTCCAACTGTTGTCTGCCCAGGATGATGTCAATCAGATCTTAGTCTTATCCGTGATCTTTGGGTACATTCAGATCATGTTTGGCTTGGCGCTGAAATTCTATATTTTATGGAAGAAAAAAGACCAGAAACTGGCTGCGATGTTCCAAGCCGGTTCGTGGATCGTCTTTTTGATCAGTGTCGTTTTTGTCGCCGCAGGAATGCTGCTTTTCCCTGACACCCCGTTACAAACGATTGGGATCGTAATGATCGCTGCCAGTCTTTTAGCAGTGGCAATCGGAGGCAGTTTAGAAGGAAAAACGTTGGCAGGAAAAATCGGTTCTGGATTGTACGGATTGATGGATGTGACCAATTATGTTGGTGACTTGATCAGTTACACCCGTCTGATGGCGTTAGGGGTTGCCGGCGGAAGTATCGCCTCAGCCTTCAACTTGATCATTAGCTACTTGCCGCCAGCAGCCCGGTTCACCGTCGGTATCTTATTATTTGTGGCGCTACATGGCCTGAATATTTTCTTAAGTTACCTTAGTGCGTATGTTCATGGTATCCGCTTGCAGTATTTAGAGTATTTCGGAAAATTCTTTACGGGGGGCGGACGTGCCTTTGACCCGTTCAAATCAAATGAAAATTATGTAGAGATCATCTCAGAAGAAAAGTTACAGGAGGATAATAATGGAAAATTGGATTAGTTTCTTTTACGTAAATGGTGGAATTGTTTTTGCAGCTTTAGGTGTAGCGACCGCAACGATTTGTGGTGGTATCGGATCAACGATCGGTGTGGGGATGACCAGTGAAGCAGCATCAGGCTTGATCTCAGAGCAGCCAGAGAAATTCGGGCAAGCGTTGATTTTGGAATTGCTTTCTAGTACCCAGGGGCTATACGGCTTTGTAATCTCCTTTATGATTTTTGGTCAGATCAGTGGTTCGATCTCATTCGATCGCGGGTTGTATTTGTTTATCGCTTCATTACCGATCGCGTTAACAGCAATTATCGCCGGTAAGTGGCAAGGACGTGCCGCAAGTGCTGCGATGCAGATTTTAGCAAAAAAACCAGAACATGTGACCAAAGGAATTATCTTGGTAGCGATGATGGAAACGTATTGTATTTTAGGGTTCGTTATTTCCTTCTTGCTTGTCTTGAATTAAGAGGAGGGAAAAGTGAATGTCTGATATTACACGTTTAACTGACAAAATAACCGCTGATGCGGAAAAGAAATACCAGCTTCAAATCAAAGAAGCACAAAAAGAAAGTGAAAACCAAGAAAATTTAAAACGAGCACAGTTAGAAAAAGAGCTTAATGAACGGTTAGCTTTTTATGAAAAAGAAAAACGTGCTGCGATGTATTTGGAAATCTCAGATGTGCATATCCAATCAAGAAACAAGGTCTTGGCAGCAAAGCAGTCCGTCTTAGATGAGCTGTTTTCTGAGGCTCTGACCCGTTTGAACACGATGGATCAGGCAGCATTTTATACGTTTATCGCGAAAGGCTTGGCGAATGCACGGTTAACTGGTGAGGTCGAGTTGCTTTTAGGCGAGAAGTCCCGTCATTTCGTTGATGAGGAATTCCTTACTAAGTTGCAAGCATCGGTCCCAGAAGTTCAGCTGAAACTGGTAAATAAAACGATCCCTCGCAAGGGTGGCTTTTTGTTGCGACAAGAAGCAATTGAGTTGAATTTTACCTTTGATGCGCTACTAGAAGCCAACAAAGAAGAGTTAAGCAATACGTTACTGCAATTGATTTTTGAACAGTAAGCAGGTGCAAACAGATGAATGACATCAAATATAATACGTTGAATACGAGAATTCGGACGTATGAATCGCAATTATTCGATCGTAGTCGCTATGAGCGAATGCTCTCAGCTGCCAGCGCAGAGGAAATCTATGGGATGCTGCAAGAAACGGTTTATGGTGACTTCATCAATGAAGATGATCGTGTACACGACTTTGAACAAGTCCTGATGGCTGAGTTGAAACGGGTATACGAAACGATGTATCAGTTGACACCAGAAAAAGCGATCGTTGATTTCTTTGCTTTGAAATATGACTATCAAAATCTGAAAGTTTTAGTAAAAGCGGCATATATGCAAGAAGATTTTTCGGCGTATCTCGTCCCAATCGGCACCCAGCCACTTTCCGTCCTTAAAGATCTGGTCAAGACCAGAAAAAGTACTCAGGTCGCGCAAGAGATGGTTGCCTGTGTGGAAGAAGTCTTTTCTTATATTGAGAACTATCATGAAGTCCAGTCCATCGATATCATCTTTGACAACCATTATTGGGAGCAATTATGGACGATCGGTAAAGAATACCAAGACGAGTTGCTGCAAAGCTTGATTCGCCGTCAAATCGATATCTTCAATATTTCAACAACGTTGCGCAGTTACGCGATGAAACGCAAGCGCGGCTTTATCAGCGCAGTTTTAGCCGACCATGGGAATTTACCTGCAAGTGAGTTGTTAGCAGAAATCACGACTTCTCTTGAGGCGTTTGTGGGATACTTGCAAGGAACCCCTTATAAAGAGCTGATCAATCATAGTTATGAAGAATTGGTAGAAAAGAAGACCTTGAATACCTTTGATATACGTAAAGACAATTTTCTAATGGCGAAGCTCAAAGAACAAAAAATCGTGCCTTTTGGGCCGTCAGCATTGGCAGGGTATCTGTATGCCAAGGAAATTGAAAGCAAGAATTTGCGTATTCTCTTGATTGGTAAAATCAATAAGGTGCCAGAAGAGATTTTAAGAAGTCGGGTGCGTGATAGTTATGCATAAAAAAATAGCAATGATGGGTGGTAAGAACTCGATCTTGCCTTTCAAAGGGCTGGGGATCGATATCTTTCCAGTCAGCGATTTGGATGAAGCCGCCCAACAATTAGAAGAGATAGCTGAAGCGTATGGTGTGATCTTTTTGACCGAGCGGTTGATCGAACAATTAGAACCGATCGTTCGTCGTTACGAAGAAGTACCGACACCAGCGATCATTCCGATTCCAAGTAGTACGGGTAGTTTAGGGATCGGCATGGCACGCATTCAGCAAAATGTGGAAAAAGCGGTAGGAATGAATATATTAGATTCATAACAGACAAGTCAGCCAGCTAGGAGGAATAAATGTGGCATTTGGCACAATTGAAAAAGTATCGGGACCACTGGTCACCGCCTCAGGATTAAGTGGCGCAAAAATCCACGAAATCTGCAAAGTCAGTGACAAGGGCCTTATCGGTGAGATCATTGAGATCAAAAAAGGGCTGGTTTCGATCCAAGTATACGAAGAAACAGCGGGGATCGGACCAGGCGAGCCCGTAGAAACGACAGGCGCACCATTGTCTGTCGAACTAGCACCAGGTTTGTTGACTCAGATGTTTGATGGGATCCAACGACCATTAGATACATTTATGTCGCAAACAGAGAGTGATTTTTTGGAGCGGGGGGTCACCATCGATCCACTGAATCGCCAAAAGAAATGGACCTTCGTCCCACAAGTACAAGTCGGCGATACTGTACAAGCCGGTGATATTTTAGGTTCAGTACAAGAAACTTCGGTGATCGAGCATAAGATCATGGTGCCACCAAACTATGAAGGAACCGTCAAAGAAATCATGGTGGGAAATTTTGCGATTACTGAAGTCATCTGTGTTCTAGAAACCATCGAGGGTGAAAAATCCTTGACAATGGTACAGAAATGGCCGGTTCGTCAACCACGTCCCGTTACTGCTAAATTAAATCCAGGCGAACCGCTAGTCACTGGACAGCGAGTCATCGACACCTATTTTCCAGTGGCAAAAGGCGGATCAGCTGCTGTTCCTGGACCTTTTGGTGCTGGAAAAACAGTCGTTCAGCATCAGATCGCTAAATGGTCAGATGTGGATATCGTGGTCTATGTCGGTTGCGGTGAGCGGGGCAACGAAATGCGGGATGTCATGAACGAATTTCCTGAGTTGATCGATCCGAATACCGGCAAGTCGATCATGGAACGAACGGTATTGATCGCCAATACGTCGAATATGCCAGTTGCTGCTCGGGAAGCCTCGATCTATACAGGAATCACGATCGCGGAATATTACCGCGACATGGGCTATAGTGTTGCCATCATGGCAGATTCAACTTCTCGTTGGGCAGAAGCACTGCGGGAAATGAGTGGCCGATTGCAAGAGATCCCAGGAGATGAAGGCTATCCGGCTTACCTTGGAAGTCGAATTGCGGAATACTATGAGCGAGCAGGGCGTTTCCATTCATTAGGCACGCAGCCTCGAGAAGGAAGCATTACCGCAATTGGTGCGGTTTCACCTGCTGGAGGAGACATCTCAGAACCGGTCACTCAAAATACCTTGCGAATCGTGAAAGTCTTTTGGGCATTGGATAGCATGCTGGCGCAAAAACGGCATTTTCCATCCATCAACTGGATGAATTCCTATTCCCTTTATGAGGATCAAATCAATTCTTATTTGGATCAATTATTAGGTGATCGCTGGTCGGAGCTAGTCAATGAATCAATGGCGATTCTCCAAGAGGAAAGCCGATTAGAAGAAATCGTTCAGCTGGTAGGGATGGATTCTCTTTCCCAAAAAGACCGCTTGACGATGATGACTGCTCGTTCTTTAAGACAAGACTACTTGCAGCAAAACGCCTTTGATGACGTTGACACGTATACATCTCGTAATAAGCAGTTCAAAATGCTGGAAAACATTCTCTACTTTAATGAACAAGCACAGCGTGCATTGCAGCTAGGTGCTTACTTAGATGAGATCGCCAAAGGAACGGTTGATCTGCGTGAGCGCATCGCCCGCAGCAAATACATTCCTGAAGAAGAATTGACTCGCTTGGATACGATCAAGCATGACATCAAAGAAATGTTACAACGAATCATTGAAACTGGAGGTGTTCATTGATGTTAAAAGAATATCGTACAGTTTCCGAAATTGCTGGCCCCTTAATGGTGGTCGAAAATGTTCGAGGCGTGAAATTTGACGAACTCGTTGAGGTCCGCATGGACACAGGTGAGATCCGTCAAGGACAAGTACTGGAAGTCAGTGATGACAATGCTGTTGTCCAAGTCTTTGAAGGTACCAGTAATTTGAGTGCAGAAGAAAGCAAAGCAAGGTTTCTAGGGACTGGTTTGACCCTAGGGGTTTCTCTAGATATGATGGGTCGGGTGTTTGACGGTTTAGGAAAACCAAAAGATAACGGCCCGAGAATCTTGCCAGAAAAACGCATCGATGTAAACGGTGAAGCCATCAATCCGATGGCGCGAGACTTCCCAGATGAATTTATCCAAACGGGGATCTCAACGATCGATCATTTAAATACATTAGTTCGTGGACAAAAACTACCAATCTTTTCTGCGTCTGGTTTGCCTCATAAAGAGATCGCTGCTCAAATCGCACGACAAGCAACAGTACCTAGCCAAGAAGGCAATTTCGCGATCGTCTTCGCAGCAATTGGGATCCCTTTTGAAGAAGCTGAATTTTTCGTGGATGAATTCCGCAAAACCGGTGCGTTAGATCGTTCTGTTTTGTTTATGAACCTTGCCAATGATCCAGCAATCGAACGGATCGCTACACCTAAGATGGCATTGACCGCAGCAGAGTATTTGGCTTTTGAAAAAGGCATGCACGTCTTAGTGATCATGACCGATATGACGAATTACTGTGAAGCGTTGCGAGAAATCTCCGCTGCCCGCCGAGAAGTTCCAGGACGTCGCGGCTATCCAGGGTATCTGTACACCAATTTAGCGACGCTGTATGAACGGGCAGGACGTTTAATGGGCAAAGAAGGATCGGTCACACAAATACCGATCTTAACGATGCCAGATGGCGATAAAACCCACCCGATTCCTGATTTGACCGGCTATATCACGGAAGGACAAATTATTTTGTCGCGGGACCTTTACAAGCGCAATATCAACCCGCCAGTGGATATTTTACCAAGTCTTTCACGGTTGAAGGACAAAGGAACGGGAGAAGGTAAGACCCGTGCCGATCATGCGGCAACGATGAATCAAATCTATGCCGCCTATTCCGATGGGAAAGCTGCCAAAGAGCTATCGATCGTTTTAGGGGAGTCTGCCTTATCTGATCTTGATAAAAAGTACGCGCGCTTTGCTGATCTTTTCGAAAAAGAGTACGTCAATCAAGGATTTGAAACCAATCGGACGATTGAAGAAACGTTAGATTTAGGCTGGAAGTTATTAGCTACCTTGCCAAAACAAGAGTTGAGCCGTATCAAAGAAGAATTTATCGACGCCTATTACCCAACGGACGAGGATGTGAGTTCTTAATGGCGATCTTAAATGTCAATCCGACGCGGATGGAACTAAGTCGTTTGAAAAAACGGCTCACGACGGCAACCCGTGGTCACAAATTATTGAAAGACAAGCAAGATGAGCTGGTGCGCCAGTTCATTCAGCTAGTAAAGAAAAATCAGGAACTTCGTAAAAAGATGGAGACCGCATTGCAAGCAGGAATGGAAGAGTATGTGCTAGCTTCTAGTAGTATTCCCGATGTCGTTTTGCAAGAAGCATTTATGATCCCTTTGAATAAAGTGACCTTAGATGTGCAAAGCCGAACCATCATGAATATGGATGTGCCAGTGTTGAACCCTGTTTACGAAGAAGAAAGCTCGGATGATGATTTTTCCTACGGTTTTGTGAGTACCACCAGTGAGCTGGATCTCTCGTTGTCCCATCTGGATCAAATGCTGCCAGTGATGCTGCAGTTGGCCGAGATCGAGAAAACCTGTCAACTGATGGCCAATGAGATCGAACGGACGAGGCGAAGAGTCAATGCGTTAGAGTATATGACGATTCCCAAGCTGACAGAAACCATTCAATACATCGAAAGCAATCTGGCAGAAGACGAACGAGCAACATTGACTCGCTTGATGAAGGTAACGGACATCATTGCAGAAAACGAAGCGAAGTAAGGCTTTTGCAAGCAGTGTGATTACAGCAAAAAGGCACGTAGAAAGGAGATTCCTTCTACGTGCCTTTTTTGCTTATTAAGAGCGTAAGAGCAGTTGGTCATCTTTCAACTCAGCACCACTATTTTGATGGAACATTTCCATCAATTCAGGGACCGTCAAATGCTGCTTTTGCTCACCGGCAATGTCTACGACGATCTTGCCTTGATGAAGCATGATCAGGCGATTGCCGTAACGAATGGCATCTTCCATGTCATGAGTGACCATGAAAGCCGTCAACTGTTGGGACCGAATCAACTGATCAGTCAATGCCATGACCGTCAATGAGGTCTTAGGATCAAGGGCCGCGGTATGTTCATCTAATAAAATCAATTTAGGCTGTTGCAATGTCGCCATCAAGAGGGTAATCGCTTGACGCTGTCCGCCTGATAACAAACCGATCTCGGCAGAAAGTCGATTTTCTAAGCCTAAGTTTAGGCTGGCTAACTTCTCTTGGAAAAACGCGCGGTTTTTCGCTTTGACGCCTGTCGCAAATCCGCGGACTTGGCCGCGCTTGTAAGCCAATGCTAAATTTTCTTCAACGGTCAAACGAACCGCGGTCCCCATACGTGGATCTTGAAAGACTCGGCTAATATCCTTTGACCGTTTTGTCACGGATAAACGGGTAATGTCTTTCCCATCTAAGGTGATTTTTCCTTGTTCTGTTGGGATCGTTCCTGCAATACTGTTTAAGAGGGTCGATTTTCCAGCACCATTGCCACCGATGATCGTAATAAAATCTCCGGCGTTCATCGTCAGGTCAATGCCTCGCAAGACATGGTTTTCATTGATTGTTCCTTTTTCAAAGGTTTGGTGTAGATTCTCGATTGTTAAGACTGAAGTCATTAGGATTGGCCTCCTTTGGTTTTTGGCAGCATCTTTTTAAGTCCTAGTTTTGAACGAAGCTGCGGTAAGGAGAGGCAGATGACTAAGACGATTGCAGATGCCAATTTGATATCGTTGGCCTCGACATTGAATTCGAATACGACGGCCAAGATAAAGCGATAAACGATTGCCCCGATCACGATGGTGATCAATCGCAAAAGCAAAGATTTATTGGCAAATAAAACTTCTGCAATAATGATTGATGCTAAACCGATCACGATCGTACCGATCCCTGAGTTCAAATCAGCGAAGCCGTTGTTTTGGGCTAAGAGGGCACCAGAGAGGGCGATACAGCCGTTAGAGATCATATAGCCGATAATCTTCATGTTATCAGTGTTGATGCCGTTGGCCTCGCTCATAGCTAAATTGTCGCCCGTCGCTCGCAACGCTAAGCCGATCTCTGTACGGAAAAAGAGGAACAAGCACAAAATGACGATTGCCGCGAAGAGAAAGCCTGCAAGAATCACGGCATTGTTTTTGGTCAGTCCCATGGCTTGAAATTGGGTGAAGACCGTGTCTTGCCCCAGCAAGGCGATGTTGGGAGCACCCATCACACGATTTGTGATGGAATACAGTCCAGTCATCGTGATGATCCCCGCCAATAAGGCAGGGATTTTTAGTTTTGTGTGCAGCAGACCAGATACTAAGCCGGCTACCATGCCGCCGCCAAAGCCCATCAGACTCGCTAAAATAGGCGAGAGACCATTCGTAATACTGATTGCTGCGATCCCAGCGCCTAAGGGGAAACTCCCTTCTGCAGTTAAATCAGCGATATCTAAAATACGGAAGGTTAAAAATACACCAATCGCCAGCAATGCCCAAAGGATCCCTTGAGAGGTGGCAGATTGTAGTAAGAGCAAGAATGTGTCGACTAAATTCATATGATTTCCTCAAATCTAAGTTAGTATGGTTATTCTGGTGCAGTGATGCTGGTAGGATCAATCCCTAAAGCAGCAGCCATCTCTTCATTGACGACTAACTCTAAATTATCCGCTGTTTCAACGGGCGTCGTTGCTGGCTCTGCATCGCCATCCAAAATTTTCGCTGCTAGTTTCCCTGTTTGAATGCCAAGGGATTTATAATCAATACCGTAAGTTGCTAGGGCACCATCATCGACTTGTTCTACGGAACCAGCGACGATCGGTGTTTTGGTTTCTTTGGCAACTTCGCCGACGATTGCAGCAGCAGAGGCAAAGGTATTATCTGTTGGAACATAAATGCCGTCAACATCTTTTGCAAGGCTGGTGGTTACTTGTTGCACATCATTGGTTGTATTGGCGGTCAATACTTTTACATCAACGCCCGCAGCTTTTAAGGCTTCTTCTGCCAAGTCAGCTTGGATTTTTGAATTGGCTTCACCTGCGTTATACATAATGCCGATCGTTTTGGCATCAGGCACGATGCTTAACAGCAAGTTGATCTGTTGCTCAATCGGCACCATGTCTGAAGTACCGGTGATGTTGCGACCAGGTTCTTCATTTGAATCGGCCAATTTCGCTCCAACTAAGTCAGTGACTGCGGTAACTACGATTGGGGTATCGGTGGTTTCATTTGCTAAAGATACAGCAGCAGGGGTGGCAATACCTAATAAAAGATCTGGTGAGGCATTCACTAGGCGTTCGCTCATACTTTTTAAATTATCTTGGCTGTTTTGCGCATTTTGGTATTCGATCGTCAGGTTTTCACCTTCTGTGTAGCCCGCTTCTGCTAAGCCTTCTTTGAACCCTTCATAGGCGGCATTCAAGGAGCCGTGTTCCACGAGTTGTAAAACACCGACTGTTTTTGTTCCATCGTTTTCCTCCGAAGCATTGTTTGATTCGCCACAAGCTGCTAATGCCAGCAAGGAAGCCGTAAGTAACCCAGTTGTGATCCATTTTTTCATTTTCATTGTAACTCCTCCTATAAACGTTTCTTTTTTAATTGGGGTTTACCTGAACAAAAAAATCCATTCAGACAATCGTCTAAATGGATTCGATCCTATACCAAGCGTAAACGTATATTGGCAACCATTTAGAAGATTTTCTACATGGCTGCAAGTTCAAGTTAAAATGCTTTAGCCATCATAGATACAAACAAAACTCGTTTTTGGTTTGCATCCATAATGTGATATGAATACAAACTATCTAAAGTAGCTAAAGTAAAAGGTATTCAGTTGTGGGGATACGGTCGTGTTTAACATAAAAAGTTCCTCCAAACTTGAATTGATTTTAGTATAGACAAAAAAAAGCGGACTGTCAAATGTTTTTCCTGAATTATCTGAAAATTTTTGAATAACACGCAGAAAATATTTGGAAAACAAGTTTTGTTTCAATCATTTTCAAAGAAAGAAAAAAACTTTGTTCCTTCAAGCTTTTTAGCTAAAAAAGAAGCAAAGTTTTTTTCAGGGTCATTCGTTTTCTTCTTTATAATAACGAATGGTATTTTTGATTTCACGAATACTATAAAGCAGATCATCTTCGAAGGATTGATCTTGATCGATATCGATCGTCTCATTGAACATCGCTTCGTATTCAGCGATCGTTAGCTTTTGACGGTCATCGAGCAACGCTTGGTGTGCCGCTTGCGCCAACTGTTTTTCATAGCCAGGTACCAACAAGCCGCTGAAAAATTCAGCAACCGCTCCTGATCCGTAGCTAAATAATCCGATTCGATCATTTGCTTGGAGGCTAGAGGAATTTTCCAATAAAGAGATCAAGCCCAGATACAGTGAACCCGTATACAAGTTGCCGGTACGACGGCTGTAAACGATCGATTCTTCATAGCGAGCCATCAGGCGTTTTTGTTCTGTTTCATCTTCTTCGGCAAAAACAGCCAACAAGGCTTTTTTACCCATTTTTGTATAAGGGATATGGAAGCTCAAAGCCGCATAATCTTTTGCTGTCCGCTGATTTTTTTCGCAATGGGCTTGCCAAACTTGTTTGAAAGAATCGATATAAACGGCATTTGACAAATGACCATCTACCATTGGATATTGATGTCCTACTGGACGCCAAAAATCATAAATATCTTGCGTCAACATCAAATTATCATTTTCAAGCTGCAAAATTGCTGGATCCGCCGAGATCAACATAGCAACAGCGCCCACACCTTGAGTCGGCTCGCCACCAGAAGCTAAGCCATAACGGGCGATATCTGAAGCCACGACCAAAACTTTGCTTTGTGGATTGGCTTGTACATGGGCTTTGGCAAATTGTAAGCCCGCCGTTGCGCCGTAACACGCCTCTTTGATTTCAAAGGACCGTGCAAATGGCTGGATACCTAATAGGCGATGCAAAACCACTGCCGAAGCTTTTGATTCATCGATGCCAGATTCTGTTCCGACGATCACCATATCAATTGCTTGTAAATCTTCTTTCGTAAGGATATCTTTTGCCGCGTGCATGGCAAAGGTGACGATATCTTGTGTTTTTTTATTGACCGCCATTTGATCTTGACCGATCCCGATCGTAAATTTATTCGGGTCTACCTCTCGGGCGTGAGCTAGATCAACCATATCTATAAAATAGGGGGGGACAAAAAAATTTATTTTATCAATACCAACGTTCATTCCGTCGCTCCTTTATGTTCTACATACTTAGTAGGCTACACGTTCTAAGGTATCATATTTTTTGAAAAAAATGAAAAAGAATTGATTAGAATTTAAACTTTATTAAAGAAAGTAGAAAAGGGTGCGACAACCGAATGTGGGGTATTCTTTTTTGGAGGATTTAATGATATATTTCAAGAGGAGGTGACGTACGTGGAAGAAGTTGTCATTATCGACGCACTAAGAACGCCAATTGGCAAATACTATGGGTCATTAAAAGAATATACAGCGGTAGAATTAGGAACAGTCGCTGCAAAAGCCTTGTTGGCAAGAAACCAACAAGCAAAAGAACATATCGCACAAGTGATTATCGGAAATGTGCTACAAGCAGGCAGTGGTCAAAATCCAGGACGCCAAGTTTCCTTGCAAAGTGGGCTTTCCTCAGATATTCCAGCCTCAACGATCAACGAAGTATGTGGTTCGGGAATGAAAGCGATTCTAATGGGGATGGAGCAAATTCAATTGAACAAGGCATCCGTCGTATTGACTGGTGGGATTGAAAGTATGACGAATGCGCCGCTCTTTAGTTATTATAACAAGGCGGAAGATCAGTATTCAGCTCCGGTGTCAACAATGATGCATGACGGATTAACAGATGCATTCAGTAGCAAGCCGATGGGACTGACGGCTGAGACGGTAGCAGAAAGATACGGGATCACTCGCAAAGAGCAAGATGAGTTTGCCTACCACTCCCAAATGAAAGCTGCCAAAGCGCAAGCAGCAAAGAAATTTGATCAAGAGATCGTGCCGTTGACTGAAAAATCGGCGACCGTTCTTCAGGACGAAGGCATTCGCGCCGCTACGACAGTCGAAAAATTAGCTGAATTAAAAACAGTTTTCAAAAAAGACGGTACGGTGACTGCTGGGAACGCCTCAACCATCAATGATGGGGCGGCCATGGTCTTGATCGCGTCAAAAAGCTATTGTGAAGAGCATCAGATTCCTTATCTGGCAGTGATCAAAGAGATCGTCGAAGTCGGTTTCGCCCCAGAGATCATGGGAATCTCACCAATCAAAGCAATCGATACGTTACTGAAAAAGCAAGCACTGACGATTGAAGATATCGGTATTTTTGAGATCAATGAAGCCTTTGCAGCTTCTTCGATCGTAGTAGAACGTGAACTTGGTTTGGATCCGAAGAAAGTCAACCGATACGGCGGGGGCATTTCACTGGGACATGCCATTGGAGCGACTGGCGCGCGGATCGCAACGACCGTCGCTTATCAGCTAAAAGACACCCAAGAGCGCTATGGAATCGCCTCTTTGTGTGTCGGTGGCGGATTAGGGCTAGCGATGCTGTTAGAAAATCCTTCGGCGACAGCAAGTCAAACGAATTTTGATGAAGAGTCGGCATCAGAAAAAACAGAAAAAAAAAAGTTCTACGCCCTCGCGCCTAATGAACGATTAGCCTTTCTTGAAGCACAAGGAGCGATCACAGCAGCAGAATCCTTGGTTTTTCAAGAAATGACGCTAAACAAGGAAACTGCTAATCACTTGATCGAAAACCAAATCAGTGAAGTAGAGATCCCGTTAGGCGTAGGGCTGAACCTGCAAGTGAATGGCAAAGCATACAATGTCCCGTTAGCCACAGAAGAACCCTCGGTGATCGCAGCGATGAGCAATGGAGCAAAAATGGCTGGGCCCATTACGACGACCAGTCAAGAACGTTTGCTTCGAGGCCAGATCGTCTTTATGGATGTTCAGGATCCGGAAGCGATTTTGGCAAAAGTTGAATCCGAGCAAGCAACGATCTTTGCAGTGGCGAATGAGACGTATCCTTCCATCGTGAAACGCGGCGGTGGATTGCGAAGAGTGATCGGTCGGAACTTCTCGCCAGCAGAATCTGACTTAGCAACCGCTTATGTGTCGATCGATTTAATGGTTGATGTCAAAGATGCGATGGGCGCCAATATCATCAATTCGATTTTAGAAGGAGTGGCAGAGCTTTTTCGCAAATGGTTCCCAGAAGTAGAAATTCTCTTTAGTATTTTAAGCAATCTCGCTACGGAATCGTTAGTAACAGCCACTTGCTCGGTGCCTTTTGACAAATTGTGCAAGAACGGGAATGGCAGACAAGTTGCCGAAAAAATTGTTCATGCAGCTGATTTTGCCAAGATCGATCCATATCGTGCCGCTACCCATAACAAAGGGATCATGAATGGCGTTGAAGCGCTGATTTTGGCTACCGGAAACGACACTCGCGCCGTTTCTGCCGCTTGTCATGGCTATGCTGCCCGTAATGGCCGCATGCAAGGGTTGACTTCCTGGGCAATCGTAGAAGACCGTTTGATTGGTAGTATCACACTGCCGTTGGCGATCGCCACAGTCGGGGGTGCCACAAAAGTATTGCCAAAAGCCCAAGCGGCGTTGGCATTGACTGGTGTTGAAACGGCGAGTGAGTTAGCTTCGCTGGCGGCAAGTGTCGGGTTGGTTCAGAATCTGGCAGCGTTGCGGGCATTGGTTTCAGAAGGTATCCAGCAAGGCCATATGAGCATGCAAGCTCGTTCATTAGCTATTTCAGTTGGGGCAAAAGGAACCGAGATTGAACAGCTGGCAGCTAAGCTACGAGCTGCGACTCAAATGAACCAAGAGCAAGCCCGTAAATTTTTAACCGAAATACGCAATTAAAAAAGGTTCTCTAGTTTTTAAAACTTTTTATCCTAAACAATAAATGGAAAGGTCGAATCCCCTTATTAAAGGGAGTTCGTCCTTTTTTTGTTTTGGAGATAATAATGCAATAGATAAAAAATCTTGCTGTACTTTTGCTGATAGAGGACTTTTTTTATTTGTCGGTTCCAAGCAGCGATTTATCAAACATAGTTTTACTAGGACAAAAAGAAAAAACAACTATGACAAAAAACGCTTTCAATTATACATCTTTTTACGAAGAATCAAAGCTATAATGATTTCATCAGGAGGGAATCAAATGAATGAACGGATCCGAAGAATTCTCACACGATTGGTAAAAAAACCCGAGACAAAGATGGCAGAGTTAACCACATCACTTTCTTTAACAAGAAGACAGATTAATTATTCCATTAAGCAATTTAATGAGGAGTTACTTGAAAACGGTTTGCCTCAAATCAGGCGTAACCATATGGGAGATTTTATTATTCCTTTAGAAGTGTTACGAATGATTTCTCTTGAACAAAATAAAGAAGATTCTTCTGCCATGGTTACTATTTTCTCTGAATATGAGCGGATTGCCATCATGTTAAGTTATTTATGTACTAATACCGATTACATTGGTATGGATCATTTTACACAGC
This sequence comes from Enterococcus sp. AZ079, assembly GCF_050547255.1. Classification (NCBI taxonomy): domain Bacteria; kingdom Bacillati; phylum Bacillota; class Bacilli; order Lactobacillales; family Enterococcaceae; genus Enterococcus; species Enterococcus sp. AZ079. Next base: position 959,473 of record NZ_CP172955.1, read on the forward strand.
TCTTATCGGTAAGTCGCAATACGATTCAAGAAGATTTAAAGAAAGCGAAGCAGTTTGTTAGCAAATACGCCCTGTCCATTCACTATGATCGTCAAAGCGGTTATCAACTGCAAGGATTGGAAAGGAGAATCTTACAACTGCTCTCTGATTTAATTAATCAGCATTCATTATTTCGTCTTGATGATATTAAAGGAAAATTGGCACCGACTATTCCCGAAGAAGAGGTTGTTCATTTGATACACAACATGGAGCAATTGCTTCATTTAAGGTACTCAGATGAATCTATTGATTATCTGCAATCAGCTGTAAGAATGACCTTGCAACGTGCAACTTCACCGATTGCTTCAAAAGATGAAATGGTACAAATAGAGATTCGAAAAACTCCAGAATATAAAGTTCTGACTATTTTGCTTCAAGATACACCTTGGTCCAGCATGTCTCCTAACTATCTTTCTTGGCTAGCTCTGCTATTTTTAACATCTAATATTTTTGAACGTAAGACGACTCAAGTATTTGATTCAGATAGTGAATTAAGATGTTTGATCAGTGAAATGGTTACAAGTTTTCAAAACCAAACACTAATTATGATTGAAGATAGAGAGGCATTTGAACGTCGGATTTTGGGCCATCTGCGTCCAGCGTGTTTTCGTATAAAATACAATTTGAGCTTGGGCATGTACTCCCTTGATAGCTTAGTTCAAGATAGCAACCATGCAATTTTGAAGGATCTTATGAAGGAGCTGATTGTTCCCACAGAAAACTGGTTAGGCCGAGCGTTTCCAAATGATGAGTTGGCACTTCTATCTTATTACTTTGGTTTTCAATTAATGAGTCCTCGTCAAATAGCAGCGCAATTACCAAGGGCAGTAGTTGTCTGTGCAAATGGGGTTATGGTTTCAAAACTGATGCGAGAAAATTTAAAAAAACTATTTCCCGAGTTACATTTTTTAGCTTCATTTTCAGTAAGAGATTTTTATAAATTTGGAACGGATTATGACTTGGTTTTTACAACTACTGCATTAAACAGTGAATTACCGCAATTTATTATTGATCCTATCATGACTTATAAGCAGCAGATCAGTCTGCGATACCGTGTGTTAAAAGAGTTAGGATTAAATGAAGTAGACCGCTCAGTTGATGAGTTGTTTTCGGTGATTCGCACATATGCTCAAGTAAATGATACGAAGCAACTAAGGGAAGAGTTAGAGTACTTTTTATTGAAGCAAAAGCAAGATTCACCTTCAGAAAATTTTAAAGCGTTACCATCATTGACTGATTATTTAAAACCCGATTTTATAAGAAGAACGTCAGAGAAGCTAACTTGGCAACAAGCAGTGAAATTTGCTTGCCATCCTTTGTTAGAAAATCAGATGATTACAGAGCTGTTTATTCAAGATTGTTTGGATCAAATCGAAGAACAAGGATACGCTGGGTATTTAGGGAGTCAAACGTGTATCCCGCATACAGCACCACAAAATGGCGTGTTAAAAGATGGGATAAGTCTATTGATTGCTGCTGAGCCAATCGCTTTTCCAAACGGTAAAAAAATCCATTTTATTTATCCATTATCGTTTTATGATTTGACGAAACATTTGAAAGCTGTGAATCAGTTAGCAGATATTAGTAATGATTCTACGTTTTTAAATCGTTTGAAGGAAAGCTCAGATACGAAAACAGCTTATCAGCTAATTAGACAAGTGACTTAGGAGGAAAACGATGAAAGTAGAAGATTACCCACGCTTTACAATTATTATGAGGGGTTACACATATGAACAAGCTTATGCAGTTTTAACGGCAATGAGTGGGCTTGAGAAAGAGTTTGCAGTTGAAATCACATTAAACACTTTAGGGGCTCTAGAACATATCAACAAGTTAAGCAAATTATTTGGTGAAACTATTCTCATTGGGGCAGGAACAGTAAGAACGTTACCTGACGCCCAAAAAGCCGTCGCAGCTGGGGCTCGTTTTTTATTAGGTCCCCATCGTTTTACGAAGCAAATAATGGATTTTGCAAGGAAAGAGCAAGTGCTCTCAGTACCGGCGGCAATGAGCCCTTCTGAGATCAATGAGATGTTTACAGATGGAGCGGATATCGTTAAAGTTTTCCCCGCTGCAGTTGTGACACCACGCTTTTTCACAGATGTGCAAGCTCCATTGGGCAAGCTACCTTTGATGGGTGTTGGTGGAATTTCGATTTCTAACGCCAAGGAATATTTTGACCATGGAGCGAGTTATCTTGGTTTAGGTTCCAATCTTTTTCAATCGCAAGACTTGCAAGCTGCTGACCCAGCAAAACTAGCGCTATCACTACAGAAATTAGCGACAGAGATTTAAGGAGGAAAACAAATGGAATTGCAACTGAACGAAGAACTAGTATTTCGAAATATAAAAGCAGGCAGTGATAAAGAAGTCCTTGCTTTTTTAGCGAATGAACTATACCAACGAGGCTATGTCAAAGAAGATTATATCGAAGCAATACAGTTACGCGAGTCCGAATATCCAACCGGTTTACCTTCGACACAGCCCGGCGTAGCAATTCCTCATGCAAATTTTGATTTGGTCAATCAAACAACTTTGGCGATTGCAACCTTAGAAACAGCTGTAGGGTTTCGCAATATGGAAGATAATCAAGTCATTTTACCTACTAAAATCGTTATCATGATGGCCATCGGTGAACCGCACGGCCAAGTGGAGATGTTACAAAAGATTGTCAGTATTATTCAAGATGAGCCACTTCGTGAACAAATGACGGCGGCGAATTCGGATCTAAAATTGCTGACATTATTAAAAAAGGCGATAGCCTAAAAAATAGGAGGAAATGAAAATGAAAAGAATTTTAATTGCTTGTGGGAATGGGATTGCGACTTCAACCGTAGTAGCATCAAAAGTGAAGGATTATCTGAATGAACATGGAGTTGAGGCTTCCACAACCCAAACCAAACTGATGGAAGTACCTAGTAAAGTTCAAGACTATGACTTGTTAGTGACAACTGGTCAATTTGAAGGTCAGACTGGTGAAGTTCCTGTGGTAAAGGGAATGCCTATTTTAACGGGAATTGGTTCTGAACAAACTATGGAAGAAATTTTGAATTATTTAAAATAAAAAATTTAAGGAGAAAAAAGAATGAATTATGTAATGAATGTATTCAATTTCTTTATTGACGCTGGTCCTACAGTGATGCTTCCTGTCATTATTACAATTATCGGCATGATTTTCGGTTTGAAAATCTCAAGAGCATTTAAGTCTGGGCTAACACTAGGAATCGGATTTGCAGGGATTCGTCTGATTCTGGATTTTATGACAACCAATGTCGGACCAGCAGCCCGTGCTATGGTAGAGCGGACCGGCGTACAGCTGGATGCCTTGGACGTAGGATGGGGCTCAATCGCGGCGGTTACTTGGGCATCTCCAATTATTGCACTGCTTATATTTGCTATATTGATCGTTAATATCATCTTGTTGGTTCTCATAAGAACTCAAACGTTGGATGTTGATATTTGGAATTATCATCATATGGCTATTGTTGGTGTAATGGTTTATTTTGTGACTAAGAACGTAGCGTTAGGTGTGGGCGCATCAGTTGTAATGGCAATTGTCACATTTAAAATGTCTGATTGGTCACAGCCTTTGGTTGAAGATTTTTTTGGAATTCCAGGGGTTTCATTACCCACGGTTTCAGCCTTATCTTCTTTAGTAATTGCATGGCCGTTAAACTGGCTTTTAGACCGCATTCCTCTTTTTCGAAATTCCAAGTTTACCATTAAGGATGCACAAAAATATTTGGGCTTCTTTGGGGACTCTATGATTATGGGCGGTGTCATAGGTATCGCAATCGGCTTTTTAGCTGGCTATGATATCACTCAGATTCTTCAATTAGGGGTTATTATGTCTGCTGTCCTTGTTCTGATACCAAAAATGACCTCTCTTTTTATGGAAGGATTAATGCCTATTTCAGACGCAGCGCAAAAATGGTCTCAAAAGAAATTTAAAGGTCGCCGTTTATTTATTGGACTAGATGCAGCGGTTGTTGTGGGCAATCCAGATGTTATAACAACTGCACTGATTATTATTCCTTTAACAATTGCTATGGCTTTGGTCTTACCCGGAAATCGTGTGTTACCATTTGCCGATTTAGCTGTAGTTCCATTTCGAGTAGCAATGGTTGTTGCATTGACTAGAGGAAACTTGCTGAAAAACATTATTATCGGTTTAGTTGTCACAGCCTCTTTGCTTTGGTGTGGAACAGTCACTTCACCTATTCTAACCGAAATAGCCAAACAGGTAGGGATTGATCTTGGGTCCAGTGCCATGCTTATTTCTTCTTTTGCAGCAACTTCAATGATTCAAAGTTACCTGGTTTTCATTGCATTCACCTATGAACCGATGATTGGTATTCCAGTTCTTCTTCTAGGATTTGGCGGTGTATGGTATTTCTTTGAAGGAATCAAAAAAATTAATCGTGAAGCAGCAATTGAATAAAATATTGTCGAAAAAGAGGAGTAGATTGTTTTGAAAATTTCTAAAATTACAGTATATAAAGTAAAACCCCGCTGGATTTTTGTAAAATTGTCAACAGATGAAGGAATCGATGGCTGGGGAGAGATGATTTCTGGAACAAAAACCGAAACAGTTGTTGCAGGAGCTTATGAGGTAGGGGAAAGATTTCTGTTAGGACAAAACCCGTTTGAGATTGAGCGATTGTTCCAAGAAATGCACCGATCTTTCTTTCGTGGCGGTCCCATACATGGAACAATCGTTTCTGGTCTAGAGATGGCTTTGTGGGATATTAAAGGAAAAGCATTGAATGTTCCTATCTACGAACTATTAGGCGGTGCTGCTCGTGACAGAATCAAAGTATATTCTTGGATCGGCGGTGATCGTCCGGATGATGTCGCAGAGCAAGCACAAGATCGTGTTGACCGTGGGTTTACTGCAGTTAAAATGAACGCAACAGAGGAACTGCACTATATTGACTCTTATGTAAAGATAGAGGAAGTGGTGGAACGTGTCGCTTCGATTAGGGAACGCTTTGGTAATAAATTGGATATTGGAATTGATTTTCATGGGAGAGTCCACAAGCCGATGGCAAAAGTTTTAGCGAAGGCATTAGAACCTTATCATCCAATGTTTTTAGAAGAAGTTGTTCTTCCTGAGAATGAGGAACATTTTAAAGAAGTTGCCCAGCTTGTGGCAACGCCTTTAGCCACTGGGGAGAGACTGTATACTCGCTGGCAGTTTAAAACACTTTTTCAGCAAGGAGCAATAGATGTGATCCAGCCTGATGTGGCATTATGTGGAGGGATCATGGAAATGCGAAAAATAGCTGCCATGGCTGAAGCTTATGACGTGGCTGTTGCCCCGCACGCACCATATGGTCCCGTTGCTTTAGCAGCAACACTGCAAGTTGATTCTTGTACCCCAAATGTTTTTATTCAAGAGCAAAGCTTAGGAATCCATTACAATAAAGGCTTTGATCTGTTAGATTTTGTGAAAAACAAAGAAGTATTTCAGTATAAGGATGGCTATGTAGAATTACCAAGTAAGCCCGGTTTAGGGTTGGAGATGGATGAAGATAGAGTTAGAGATATTTCACAAGAAGGGTTGGTTTGGACCAATCCTAAATGGAAGAACTATGATGGCACTATTGCAGAATGGTAGTCTGAAAGGAAGTTATTCATGGCGGAAGCAATTATGATCAACTTATTTTTACTCGTTCTGTTAGTGATGCAACTCAAAGAGCAGCGCAAAATTCTTTTGCAGGCAAAAGCGAGCTTTATAAAAAAGGCAACTGCTTTCATTCTGTCTGCGCTTCTTTTCGTCATTTTTTTGCCAGATCAGTTGAGTGACCAGTTGAAATTGTTTGCACTGATCGGCTTAGTCTGTTTAGTTGGTTTTTCAAAAGAAGGCTTAGGAGCAGATCAGCTGATCAAACTGGGTGTTTTAAAAGGTGAATATGATCAATATACCGCAATAGAGATTGAACAAACAGTAAATAATCAAACTTTTGTAACCTTTTATAAAAGCAAAAATAGCCGCTTCTCGCTTTTATTTTCAGAGTCACCGCAAATCTTGGCAGAGTACTTCAGTTTATTGAAGAAGGAAGAGAAGCTAGTGTTTAAGGAAGAAGGATTGACGCAAAAGAAGCAAAGGAATACTAAAGTATCCCATTAATTTCGTTTGTGGAGAAGGACAAATTTAATAAATTGTGGTAATCCTTACTGATTTTAAGCAAAGAGTAAAAATCAATCAGCTATATTTTTATTCACATCGTCGGGTTATAAAAAACTGGGAGAATGAACCATTCTCCCAGTTTTTTATCGTTTCGAAATCGCCGTGTGGGCATACGCCTCGATCAATGGAATGACTTCTAATTTTACTTTGTATTTGCGCTCTAGCGCAGTTTCGATGGTAAAAGTATCACTTTCTGTTTCAGAAATCGTTGCTAGAACACGATCTTCTTTCGGGGAAGCTTCGATCACGATCGTTTCTCCTGAAGATTGTTTGGCAGAAAATTTAGGGAATGCTGCGATTTTTTCAGCAAATGCTGAAAAAGTCATTGTGTTGTCAGCAGTATCAGCCATTGTTTCAGTTGCTTTTTCTACTTCTTTAGTTGATGCAGAGGTAGTCGGTGCAGCCGCTTCAGCTGGTGTTGATTCTTCCTTCACTTTCGCTGGTTCTTTTGCAGGAGCGGGTGCCGTACTTTCTTGCGGATTGGTCGGCAACCAGTAAGCAGCGATCTCATCGACTAAGTTATCGCTGAAACGATCAAGCAAACCAGCTTCTAAGCGTTGGATTCGTTTCACGACGATCTTGAAGTTCTCATCTAAAGGAACAGCGATTTTTTGTTCTTTTGGCGTTTCCTTCAACAATTCAATCAATAATTCCTCTTGGTTTTTAGGATTGATATACACAGTCGTCGGAAGGTCAAACTTATCTGCTGTTTTGCGCTCGATCGCTGTAAACAACTGTTGTCGAGCTGTTTCATAAGACGGGCGGAATTGTTGTTTCAATTTTGCTAATTGTTTCTTTTTCATAATCTTCTCCTCTCGATCACTATCGATTATAAGGAAAATTTGCAGAAAAGAACAGTGATTCTCATGAAAAAATACAAAAAAATTTATATACTTCCTGAAAAAACACCAACGCTGCTAAAAAAGCGGCGCTGGTGTTTCTACTAGATCATTGATTTGATGGTACTTGGGCATCAGGACCAAAAGGTCATTTTCTCCAGTTGCGACTAAGTAGTTTTCCCAAAGAAAAAAGCGTGGTTCCCCAGTAAGTTTCTCGGTCAGCATCTGCTGATAGTCGCTGGTCGTCCATTGACGTGCTGGAAAGTGTTGGACTTTGTCTGGCCAAACGAGAAAAACAAAATCAGCATGTAAGGCTTTTTGAACAGCAGGGGAGAGATGATTCAAATCAGTTTTTTTCATAGGCTTCTCCTTTATAGAGAGTGAAATTAAAACCCTGTCGTATCTGGATTGGTCGCTTTCCCAACCACACCATCTAATTGATCGATCGTTTTCATGTCCTCTTCAGATAGCTCAAAATCAAAGACGTGAATGTTTTCTTCGATCCGACTTGGTGTGACTGATTTTGGTAATGGCAAGAAACCATGTTGTAAAGACCAGCGTAATGCAACTTGAGCGATTGATTTTTGATGCTTTTCAGCTAATGTTTTCATTTCTGGTACATCAAAGATCTTCCCAGTACCTAATGGGCTGTATGCTTCAAGCAATACATCGTGTTCTTGGGAATAAGTCACGACTTCTTCTTGTAACTCGCCAGGTGCAAGGAAAATTTGATTGACCATTGGGAAGATAGTCGCTGTTTTTTTCAATTCTTCAAAATGATGTGGTAAGAAGTTGCTGACGCCGATCGCTTTGATTTTGCCTGCTTGATACAACTCTTCAAAAGCACGCCATGTTTCTGCGTTCGCTGTTTGCCAATTGTCGCGAAAAGCCACTGGATTTGGCCAATGGATCAAGAAAAGATCGATATAGTCTGTTTGTAATTTTTCTAAAGATTCTTCAAAAGAGGACATCACAAGATCATAAGAATGGTTCGCATTCCATAATTTTGTAGTCAAGAAAAGCTCTTCGCGGGGAATGCCGCTTTCTTTGATCGCTTGACCAACACTGGCTTCGTTTTTATAGCCTTGTGCTGTATCAATATGGCGGTAACCTACTTCTAGTGCTTTTTTGACTGATGCTACGGCAACGTCGCCGTCTGGTGTTTGCCATGTGCCAAAGCCTAGCTCAGGGATGGTCACATTGTTTGATAACGTATAGCTGTTCATGTTCATTCCTCCGTTTTCTGTGATACTTCTAGTTTAGCAGACGAGGCAGGAATTTCCAATGATTGCACCTTTTAAAAAGAAAGCGAATGTTGAAGGAAAATGCCGATTCGCTCTTGTCAGTTCGCCTATTTATTTTGTACACTAGACAAATGGATAAGGAGCGTAACCAATGGATATTTATTTGAAACATGCGATTTTACACATTGTGGACCGTCAAACAGGCGATCCAGTTTTTTCTCAAGTTGAACTTGATTTAACAACGGAATACATTCGTGATTATTTGACGAAGAAAATACAGAAACTTGCTACACCGCAAACCAAAACAGGTCGTTTACTCGAAACTTCAACGATCGCTCAATTGGTCAAACAAGCACCAGACGACTTTATCGCAGCCAGTGAATCGATCGTGCAACGCTGGTATGAAGCGTACAAGGAAAGTGAAGATGCGCCAAGTGCGGATGCGTTTGTCGTCTTATATGAATTAGATACAAGAATGCAGCTGGCTTTTTTGAAGGTCAATTATCAAGATGGCTATACGCATTTTATTGATAATGGGGAGGCTGGGATCGAAAATAATTTGATTTTGCATCGTGCCTTACTAGCAGGTAAAACCCAAAAGGCAGATGAAGGGATCACGATCGATGTGGAGAGCTTAGACTTTGAACTGATTGAAAAGAAATATAGCTTTTCAGGTGAAAAATACGCCTACTTTTCAACAAAAGTCATTGATGCCGAACCGATCCCATCTTTAGAAGAAAATGTCAAAGTCATCAAAAAAGTAGCCGAAAAAATTGGTCAGAAATTTGAAACACCCACCTATAACGTTGTTGCCGATTTGAAAGAAGCGGTCTACGACACGATCGAAGAGTCTGGTCATATCGATGTGAGTGAAGTGGCGCAAAAAGTCTTTAAAGACAATATTACTGCTCAGCTTTCATTTCAAGAAGAAGTGGTTGAAAAAGGATTCGTCAATCAAGCACCGATGATGCGGGATGTTCGTGAGATCTCGGAGAAAAAATTTGGTAAGCAAAAACTAAAATTATCGAATGGAATCGAATTGATCGTTCCTTTGGATGTTTACCGAGATCCGAATTTGATCGAATTTATCAATAATCCCGATGGCACGATTTCCGTAACGATCAAAAATGTAGAAGAAGTGATTAATCGGATGTAACAAGAGCTGTTTCTAAGCAGACGATGGCAGAACAAGTACAAAAAAGCGGCTCTTTGTCAATAATGAAAATGGAGCTGAAGAATCAATTCTGATTCATCAGGCCCATAAATTATAGAGCACAAAAAGCAGGGCGTCCTCATTTAGAAAGAGGACGCCCTGCTTTTTTACAGACGCTTGCTTGATCGACAGCAGCAATTATTGAGGGGTCAACTTTTCAAGAGCCGCTTGAGGAACGTCTTCTTCAGAAACTTCTTCCCAGCTTATAACGCCTTTGTTTGGATTGACCAATAGTTTCAAATAGGCGCCTTCTTTCAAAGGAGCGGAACGGTGTTCATTCATTTTGACCGTTTTGACGTCACCAGAGGCGCTGTAGGCTGTTTGTGTATAACGATAGATGTTTTCAACGACCCCCTCTTCACTGACTTCGGTATCGTGTTCCCCCGCATCGTTGATAACTGTATAGTAGTCACTTCCACCATAGTAATAGTCATAAGTAAGGAAGCAGCCGCCAAGAAAAATTGCTGTAAAAACCAGCGCTGCAATGATTTTCTTCACATTTCTCACCTCATCTTCTATTATTCATAAAAACTAGGCTTGCGTCCAATGGATCACAAAAAGCAAAGAAATTCTTAGGGATTAGCTGCCGAGTCCTCTTGCTTGACTTTGACTAATTTTGACCTATAATAAGGGTAGATTTAAACTTACAAAAAATAAGTTAATCCTTATCTCTTTGGAAGCGTAAATCGCAAAAATATGATTCGAGTCAACCAACGACTCAACTTTCTCTAGGAGGGAAACAATATGGCAAAACAACATTATGATCGTAGCAAACCCCATGTTAATATCGGAACGATAGGACACGTCGACCATGGGAAAACAACCTTGACTGCTGCTATTACCACAGTTCTTGGGAAAAAAGGACTTGCCAATCCGCAAGATTACGCAAGTATCGACGCGGCTCCTGAGGAACGCGAACGTGGTATCACCATCAATACTGCTCATGTGGAATATGAAACGGAAAAACGGCACTATGCCCATATCGATGCACCGGGACACGCGGATTATGTGAAAAATATGATTACAGGGGCTGCTCAAATGGACGGTGCAATCTTGGTCGTATCAGCGACAGATGGCCCAATGCCACAAACACGGGAGCATATTTTGCTTTCTCGTCAAGTGGGTGTGAAACATTTGATCGTCTTTTTGAATAAGACGGACCTTGTCGATGATGACGAGTTGATCGATTTAGTTGAAATGGAAGTCAGAGAATTGCTGACTGAATATGATTTTCCTGGCGACGACATTCCTGTGATCAAGGGCTCTGCGTTAAAAGCCTTGGAAGGGGACCCAGATGCTGAAGCAGCGATCTTAACGCTGATGGATACAGTAGATGAATATATCCCAACGCCTGAACGTGATACAGACAAACCATTATTGTTACCAATCGAAGATGTCTTTTCGATTACAGGACGGGGAACCGTTGCTTCTGGTCGGATTGATCGTGGCATGGTAAAAGTCGGGGATGAAGTAGAGATCGTCGGAATCAAACCTGAAACACAAAAAGCAATTGTCACTGGGGTAGAAATGTTTCGCAAAACGATGGACTTTGGCGAAGCTGGCGATAACGTAGGGGTATTGTTACGGGGGATCACCCGTGATGAAATTGAACGTGGCCAAGTGTTAGCAAAACCAGGTTCCATCACACCACATACGAAATTCCAAGCAGAAGTCTATGTGTTGACGAAGGAAGAAGGCGGTCGCCATACCCCATTCTTTAATAACTATCGCCCACAATTTTACTTCCGTACAACGGACGTAACTGGGAATATCGTTTTACCAGAAGGAACGGAAATGGTGATGCCTGGTGACAACGTAACGATCGATGTGGAATTGATCCATCCGATCGCTGTAGAAAATGGAACGACCTTCTCCATTCGTGAAGGTGGACGAACAGTTGGTTCTGGTATCGTGACCACGATCGAAAAATAAAAAATAGTGAAACAGTGCTTCCATTATCTGAAGGAGCACTGTTTCCTTTTTTCATGTCAAACCATCAACAATCCCTCCATCAGCTTAGGATTGCTTGTTTTTTTCTAAATAATCTTGTGATTTTATTAAGGATTTTTTAGGAGAGAAAAAATTCTAGTCAGCCTGTTCATTTCATAGTACGATAGATTCTGACTTAGAAAAGATGGGATGTATTTGATGAGAAAAATTCGACGTTTCCTAGGATTTGTACTGAAGCTTGCGCTCTTGCTGCTGCTGATCGGAGCAGGGGTTTGGGGCTATCGAAATTACACGGCATTGAAAGCTGTCTATGCGTATGAAGAGGAAATCGCACAGCAGACACAAGCCCACGACATCTCTGAATATCAGTCTTTAGCAATGAGTATCATGCTGACGGAGTCAAAAGGACAAGGCAATGACCCGATGCAAAGTTCTGAAAGTGTATATGGAAAACAAAATCAATTTGATACGCCAGAACAAAGCATCGAACAAGGGGTTTCTTATTTAGCCGAGTTGATCGAAAAAGCCGAGCAAATGAACTGTGATCTTTGGACCGCAGTCCAGGCTTATAATTTTGGGACAGATTATATTGATTATGTCGCTGAACGGGGTGGCATGAACACCTTAGAATTAGCAGAAACATATTCCAGAGAGGTTTTATCCCCGTTGTTAGGCAATGATACAGAACAAACCTATCGTTATTGGGGCATCCAATCCGTTTTTTATAATGGTGGTCACTTGTATCATAACGGCGGCAATTTATTCTACGCTGATTTAATAAAAATGAATCAATGGAAGATCAATGTTACGGCGCGTTTCTTTTCATAAGCGTTGTAAAATAAGTGAAACAAAAAAGCTTGAAATACAAATAAAATATGGTAAAATCATTATGAGTGATTCTGTCTAATTATTCTTCGCACTGATATCTATTAGTGCGTTTTTTTACCTAGTAAACCGATGAATACTTACCAAATGGAGGTGAGTGGATGGCACGAATTCCTCAAACGGTCATTGACGACATTCGCGAACGTAGCAATATCGTCGATATCGTGGGACAGTATGTCCAGTTAAAGAAGTCTGGAAAAAATTATTTTGGTTTGTGTCCGTTCCATAATGAAAAATCACCTTCTTTTTCCGTTGCAGAGGACAAACAAATTTTTCATTGCTTTGGTTGTGGTCGTGGTGGAAATGTGTATGGTTTCTTACAGGAGCTTGAAGGGATCAGTTTTCCAGAAGCAGTCGTCAAAGTAGCAGAAATGAACGATATTCCTCTTGATCCGCAATATCAGCAGTCTGAAGGCATCAATGAAGCGACCTCACAAACGAGTCAATTGATTGCGTTACATGAAAAAGCCGCCGAAGTCTATCATCACATGTTGGTGAATACGGCTGCTGGACAAGAAGCGCTTGATTATTTATTAGATCGTGGCTTGACGATGGCACTGATCGAAGAGTTCAATATTGGCTTTGCACCGAATGAACGCTCGTTTTTGGAGAAAGTTTTTTTGAATGAAAAAGCCAAAGCAGAGTTTTTTCCTGATACAGGACTCTTTGTTCAGCGCAACGATGGCTCACTGGCGGATCGCTTTTACCAGCGAATCATGTTTCCGATCCGCAATCCTCAGGGAAAAACGATTGGTTTTTCTGGTCGTTGGTTAGCAAGCGAAAAAGTCGGTGATCAAGACCAACCAAAATATTTAAATAGTCCTGAAACGATTCTTTTCAATAAACGCGAGGTTCTTTTCAACTTTGACAAAGCGCGACGAGCGATGCGTAAAGATGGCCAAGTGTATTTATTTGAAGGATTTATGGACGTGATCGCCGCTTGGCAAGCAGGGATCGAAAATGGGATCGCCTCGATGGGGACCAGCCTGACCAATCAGCAGATCGCCCACATCGAGCGAGTGGCACAAGAAGTGATTCTTTGTTACGATGGAGATAGTGCAGGGGTTGAAGCCACGAACCGTGGGATCGATCTTTTGCAAAACAATAGCCGCTTGAAATTATCTGTGGTTCGAGTGCCGGAACGGATGGACCCAGATGACTATTTGCGCAAATATGGGACAGAAGCTTTTTATAAATTAGCTGTACATGGGAAAGAAACCGTCTTTGCTTTCAAAATGGATTACCATCGAGCGAATCGAAATTTGGCCAATGAGAAAGAGCAGCTAGATTATGTCCAAGTAGTATTAAAAGAATTACAGCGGGTGGATTCTTTGCTGGAGCAAGACCGTTATTTGACTCAGTTGTCCACAGAGTTCAACTTGAGCCGTGAGACCTTGCAGCAGCAGCTCAAGCAAAACCGGCAAGAGCAGCAGCCGCGGCAAGATGCACCGCCGCCAGCGCCAACAACCAATAATCCTATGGTCTTTACGCCGCCAACGCGGCAACAGCCCAAAACACAGGTAGAAAAAGCACAAGAATTATTATTGTACCGTTTGTTTCATGACAGTACGTTAAACCATCGCTTTCGAGCGAGTGGCATATCCTTTATCCATGATCGTTACCAACAGCTTTATCTGCTGTTTGATGCGTATATGGAAACAGAAGAACACTTTGTTTTAGCAAAGTTCTTAGATTTTTTAAAAGAAGATTCAATGAAAAAAATGGTGATCGATATTGCAGATCTTAAAGCTTCTGAGGAAGGGACTGAACAAGAATTTCAGGACATTCTGCAGGTATTTCAAAAGTCGGGCATTGCTGAAGAAATCAATCAAAAACGAATCCAGCAGCAAGAAGCAAGACAAAAAGGAAACCAGCAATTAGAACTTGAACTTGCGATCGAAATCATTGATTTGACCAAACGGTTGAAACAAGCTAAATAGCGAACTGAAAGGGGCTTTCTTTCATGGCAGAAGAAACAAAAAAAACGTATGACAAAGCAGTTGCCGAATACATCCGAGAAAACAAAACAAAGGGGCAAGTTGTTTACGATGACATTACGAATCGTTTAGCAACGCCGTATACTTTGGATGCTGATGCAATGGACAAATTAATTCAAAAACTGGAGGATTCAGGCATCAGTGTCGTGGATGAAAATGGAGAGCCTTCAGTCCATAGTCTAAAGAGCAATGAAAAACGACAAGAAACACAACCTCAAGAAGATCTGTCTGCACCAACTGGTGTGAAAATCAATGACCCCGTTCGGATGTACTTGAAAGAAATCGGTCGTGTGCCGTTATTGACCGCAGAAGAAGAAGTGGCGCTCGCACTGAAAATCGAAGAAGGCGATCAAGAGGCAAAACAGCGTTTGGCAGAAGCCAACCTACGTTTGGTCGTTAGTATTGCCAAACGTTATGTGGGTCGAGGAATGCAATTCCTTGATTTGATCCAAGAAGGAAACATGGGCTTGATGAAAGCCGTTGAGAAATTCGACTACCGCAAAGGGTTCAAATTCTCGACCTATGCGACCTGGTGGATCCGTCAAGCGATCACCCGTGCGATCGCTGACCAAGCGCGAACCATTCGTATTCCTGTGCATATGGTGGAAACCATCAACAAATTGATCCGTATTCAACGGCAATTGCTGCAAGACTTAGGGCGCGAACCGACACCAGAAGAAATCGGCGCAGAAATGGATCTGCCGACGGAAAAAGTTCGTGAAATCTTGAAGATCGCTCAAGAACCTGTTTCATTAGAAACACCGATCGGTGAAGAAGACGATTCTCATCTAGGTGATTTTATTGAAGACCAAGATGCCACAAGTCCAGCAGAGCATGCGGCTTATGAGCTGTTGAAAGAGCAGCTAGAAGATGTACTGGATACGTTGACTGACCGTGAAGAAAACGTGCTGCGCTTGCGTTTCGGAATCGATGATGGTCGTACTCGGACATTAGAAGAAGTCGGCAAAGTCTTTGGGGTAACGAGAGAACGGATTCGTCAGATCGAAGCAAAAGCATTACGGAAACTACGCCATCCATCTCGTTCAAAACAATTGAAAGATTTCTTAGAATAATCAAGGTTTATCGACTTTCCAAAGGAACCCTTTGGAAAGTCTTTTTTATTCAGATTCTGTCCTCTCGACACAAGATTGGTAAAGAACTTAATAAAAACGTAACCAAGCAAGTGTTGGCTAATTGCCAAGAATGTGATAAATTTAATTTTGTGCATCTGCATCAAAACGTAACAAACAACGAAGTGTCAAAAAAGACCCATTATTTGCTGGTCTAAAAAAAGAAGCAGTAGGTACAGCAAGCGTCTGATGAAAGAGGCGACTGCTTCATAAAAGGAAATGCAAAAAACAAAAGGAGTCAGTTTGAATCAATGAAGAAGACATGTCCTGAATGTGGATTTCAAGCAATAGAAGAAACACCCGTTTGTCCCAATTGCGGGTTCCAATGGAACCAGGCAAAGGAGAATGAACTGGAACCAACATCTGACTCTTCCGTTACGCCAGAAGAGCCACAGAATAAAAATGATGATATTCGCTGGTCAGACTTTAAAAACGTCCCGATCGGAAAAATGGAGGAGCACTTAGGTGATCGGCCATCCTCAAATGAAGAAACGATCGACCTCGCGCAGCAAGGGACTTTTTCCGATGAGCAACATGTAACCCCCACATCAGCCTCTAAGAAAGAAGCTGAGGAAAAAACGGAAGTAGAAAGTTCTAGCGCAACGCAAGAGCATGCGACATCAGCCAGTGAGGAAGCAAGTGAAACCGATGCATTAAGTACGGAGGAACAGCATGACGCTGATATTTTGGCTGCTTATATCCGCCAACACAAACTTGATGAAGAAGAAAAAGCCGCTGCTCTAGAAGCAGAAGCCGCCACTGATGATTTGTCTGCTACTGAAGAAGAAAGTCAGGAACAAGCCAGTGAGGAACCTCTACTGATAAGCGAAGATGAACCAGTGACGGATCCAGTCATTGAAGAAGCGAAGAAGCAGCCAGAACCAGTGATCGATCCAATTCCTGAGCCGATCACCGCAGCGGATGAAGCACCGAAAAAGGCGACTACTGAAGAAAAAACGTCGACGCCTAGCGAAAAAAAGAAGAGTCCTCGCAAAGCACTCTATATTACAGCGGCTTGTTTATTAGTGGCAGCTGGTGGCGGTTGGGCGTATTACTATCAACAGCAGCAACAAGAAACAGCCCGAGAAACGCAACTGGCGCAGGAAAACCGTACACTCGATCAAATTGAAAATGAGCTGAATGATTTTTATACAAATGATGAACGAGTGTTCATTAAAAACGACAAAACATCAGAACAGCTGACGGCTGTGACGAATCAGTTGGCAGAGTTTCAAGACCATGAACGGTACGATGCCTTGTCACAAGAAGCTGCGACGATCGCTGACAAACTAGCAACTTTGACCGAGATCAACAGCTATTTTAGCAGTCCTGCCGTTGTGGAAGATCAATTGGAAGAAGTCTCATTGAAAGAAGCGGCTGCCGTCACAATGGCGAAGCGTGAGAACGGGGATGCCTTTGATGAGTTGATCAATCAAGCCATCGACATGGGACAAAAAGAGTTCAGTGCGATCGAGGAAGTTCAAAATGCGGTGAA
The DNA here is from genome assembly GCF_050547255.1 of Enterococcus sp. AZ079. Lineage (NCBI taxonomy): Bacteria > Bacillati > Bacillota > Bacilli > Lactobacillales > Enterococcaceae > Enterococcus > Enterococcus sp. AZ079. The sequence continues at coordinate 976,458 of NZ_CP172955.1, forward strand.
GAGCATGGTGGCTTTAAGTGGTGATGGTGAAGCACCTGCAAGTGTCACCCGTGAGAACTACAATGCCTTGATGAAAAAAGTCCAAGCTTTACCGATCGATTCATTGGTGGAAAGTCTCACTGCTGATCTGCGCAAAGTCGATACTGCGTTGACGAAGCGTGAAACCGCTACGCAAGAAGCAGCGGCACAACAACAAGCGGCCCAAGAAGCAGCACAAGCGGCGGCTTCTGAGAACACCGCTTCCGCTTCAAGCGGCGGTTCTACAAGCGCTGCGACGCCTGCACAAAGCACGTCTGAAGAAGAGTATGTGCTTTCGCCAAATACGCCAACAAATACCAATAATCAGCCAATTATTCCAGCCCGTCAAAGTGATTTGAATGATGTAAACAATAGCGCTTGGGTGTGGGCAGATGGTGTCCAAGAAAAAATCATTGCCACAGCGATTGCCCGTGGTTACGTGGTTGATGGTGGTTATACTTTTGAACGCGTGCGGATCGTCAACGGCGAAGGCTATTACAATTTTTATGCGACAAATGCCCAAGGCAGCTTGCTTAAAGGAACGGATGATTCAGCGTTCCCGCTATACTTATTTACGGTAAACGCCAAAACTGGCTATTTCAGAGGCAATGGGAACGATCACACCGTTCGCTAAGTCTCCTGAGTCACTAGAAAACTTTCAGAGTTATTACATGCACATGTGAAAAATACTTGTTTCCCCTCCCTGTTTTCGATATGATGAAAGATAATCGTTCAAACAGGGAGGTTTTTTTGTGCAGAAAATAGAAAGATATGATCGCTTTGAAGATGGGGTCATTGCTTGTGTACCAACGATTCTTGGGTACTTAGGGATTGGTTTTGCGATGGGGGTCGTAGGAAAAGGTGTTGGGTTGTCGATTCTTGAAATTATTTTAATGTCTATTATTGTCTATGCAGGCAGTGCTCAATTTATTATTTGTGCATTACTCGCGATTCAAGCACCTTTCATGACGATCGTCGCAACCGTCTTTTTAGTGAATTTACGACATTTCTTAATGAGCTTATCAGTGGCTTCCTATTTTAAAAAGACTCCTTTGCTTTCTGCTATTGGGATTGGGACGCTTTTGACTGATGAGTCCTATGGCGTTTTGACGACGGCACTGCAACAAGACAAACCAGTCACAGCGAAATGGACCCATGGGTTGAACGTGATGGCGTATTTGAGTTGGATCTTCGCAACCTTTTTGGGCGGACTATTAGGCTCGTTTATTCCAGATCCAGAAGCGTTAGGCTTAGATTTTGCCTTGGTAGCCATGTTTGTTGGTCTTTTTTTATTTCAAGTAGAGCGACCCCTCAAGAAGAAAACCCAGCAAACGCTCTTCGTACTCGGGGCAGTTGTGGGGACATTGATTTTATTTATGCGTTTTTCTACTGCTGAGATCGCGGTAATTGCTGCGACCTTGGCAGGATGTTTGGTTGGGACGGTGACACATCATGACTAATTTTGTTATACTAATGCTAGCATGTGGGTTGGTTACTTGGATTCCGCGGATCGTTCCTTTTTTATTTTCTAAAAAGCTCGTATTTCCGAAACCTTTCACCATCTTTTTGAGTTACTTGCCGTTGTGTATTTTGGCGGCATTGTTGGTTCAAAATTTGCTGATCTTTCGAGAAGGGCAATTTCCCATCTTGAAAGTCAAAGAAACTGTTGCCTGTATCCCAGCATTGTTGGTGGGGTATTATACAAAAGATTTGATGAAGATCGTTATCACAGGCGTTATTGCTATGGCACTGCTGCGTTTCTTTTTCTAGCAACGGGCAGTTTTTATGAAGAAGGAGAGAATAGATGAAAGACTTATTAGCATCCGTATTTAGCGGATTGATCATTGATGAAAATGAACAGAATTATTTTGTTCAAAAAGGCGGGGTTACCTTCCGACTAGCCAAGGAAGAAGGCGAACATCATTTAGGTGAAGCCGTCGAAGGGTTTGGCTATCAAAACCAAAAGCAAGAAAATGTACTCACTACGAATATTCCGAAAAGCCGCAAAGGGCATTATGCCTTTGGTACAGTCACAGGAAGCCGTCGCGACTTAGGCGTTTTCGTCGATATCGGTTTAAAAGACAAGGACATGGTGGTTTCATTAGATGAATTGCCAACAATGCGGGAACTTTGGCCCAAAAAAGGCGATCGTTTGATGGTCAGCTTGCGCGTCGACGACAAAGAGCGTATATGGGCTTCGTTAGCAGATGAGAAAATCTTCAAGGCACTGAGTAAGAATGGTACGGAACAGATGAAGAATCAAGATGTTACAGGTACCGTGTATCGCTTAAAACTAGCGGGAACCTACTTGTTGACGGATGATTTTTATATTGGCTTTGTCCACCCATCAGAGCGCTATCAAGAGCCGCGTCTTGGGGAAGTTGTCAAAGGACGAGTGATTGGGGTTCGTCCAGATGGCGTCTTGAACCTTTCGTTGAAACCAAGAGCCCACGAGGCGATTTCAAATGATGCCGCCATGGTCCTAACCTTTTTAGAACGAGCACCAGAAAATAAAATTCCTTTCACCGATAAATCAGCACCAGAAGAGATTTTACAAACATTTGGTATTAGTAAAGGCCAATTTAAACGGGCGTTAGGAACCTTGATGAAACAGCGTTTGGTTGAGCAAAAAGACGGCTTTACGATTCTTGTTAAAAAACCTAATTGAGAATACTTGTTTCTTTTGCTGTTCTAATTTATAATGATTACAATGTTTGTCTTGGGTGATTCTCACTCAAATTAGAATCGTTATAAATTAGCGGCATACGGAGGCAACTATGAACACAACAGCAGCGTTAAAAAAGACCAAGAAACAATTGCACGAGTCGGGGTTCAAATTAACTCCTCAGCGAGAAGCGACGTTGTTGGTCTTATTAGAAAATGAGAAAGATCATTTATCCGCCGAAGAGATTTTCTTCTTTGTGCGCAAAAAAAATTCTGAGATTGGCTTAGCAACCGTCTATCGAACATTGGAGATTTTGACGGATTTGAAAATCGTCGATAAAGTCAGCTTTAATGACGGTGTCGCTCGTTATGACCTACGTAAAGAAGGCGCCAAACATTTCCATCATCATTTGTTGTGTTTGGAATGCGGCAATATCGAAGAGGTTGAAGAGGATCTGTTGGGCAGTGTCGAAGAGATCGTCGAACAAAAGTACCATTTTTTAGTGAAGGATCATCGGTTGACATTTCATGGTGTCTGCCAAAAATGCCAAAACAAAGCCTAGTGTCTGTAGCTGGGCAATTTGAAAAGATTTTTTTATCACCCGAATGATAGTCAGATGGTTTCAATAGGAAGAGAGCTATTTTTTCCGATTTGAAAGAAACCAAAAAATCTGCTATGATTCGGGTGTTTCCTTTGGCAAAAGATACGGGTAGATGCCTCTTTTTTGTTGGCAAGCTACTATCTAAACGAGCCAGAATTTGATATGATAAAAAAGCTGAAAGTAGAGGAAGCCCCATGAACGAACAAATTATTGATTATCTTCATTATTTGACCATTGAGCGCGGGCTATCCCAAAATACCCGTGCCAGCTACCAGCGGGATCTGCAACAGTATCTTGCATTTTTACAAAAAAAACAAGTGACGCAGTGGCAACAGATCGACCGAGTGATCGTTTTGTCTTTTTTGCAAAGTCTGCAAGAGGCGGGAAAATCCTCGGCAACCGTGATTCGGATGGTTTCCAGTTTGCGAAGATTCCATCAATATTTGCGTCAAGAACGGTTGACAGATCATGATCCGATGCAGCATATTGATTCGCCGAAAAAACAGCAGAAGCTACCTGATACTTTGAGTTTGCAGGAAGTGGAGCGCTTGATCGAAACACCAGATACTCGAGCGGTGTTGGGTATTCGTGATCGAGCGATTTTGGAAGTGATGTATGCGACAGGCTTGCGCGTCAGCGAGTTGATCGGTTTGAAATTGAATGATTTGCATTTAAGTATGGGCTTGTTGCAAACAACCGGGAAAGGCGACAAAGAACGGATCGTCCCACTAGGGGATTTAGCGATTCAATGGATCGAAACATATCTCAGCGATGCACGTCCGTATTTGACGAGAAAAACACCGGATGAAAGCCACCTGTTTGTAAACAACCATGGCAGGCAGCTGTCTCGTCAAGGAATCTGGAAAAATTTAAAAGCCTTGGTTCGACAAGCTGGGATCACCAAAAATGTGACTCCCCATACGCTGCGCCATAGTTTTGCGACTCATCTATTAGAAAACGGCGCAGATCTGCGAACGGTTCAAGAGCTGTTAGGACACGCAGATATCTCGACCACTCAGATTTACACGCATATAACGAAGAAACGGATGACGGAAGTGTACAAGCAGCACTTTCCGCGCGCCTAGAAATCGAGGATGGAATGGAAGAAATCAAAATAAAATTAGCTGTCTTTGAAGGACCGTTGGATTTGCTGCTTCATTTGATCAAAAAACTGGAAATCGATGTTTATGACATTCCAGTTGCAACCATCACCGAACAATACATGCAGTATATCCATGCCATGAAAATTTTAGAATTAGAAGTCGCTGGTGAATATTTAGTCATGGCGGCAACTCTGATGGCGATCAAAAGCCAGATGCTGTTACCGAAACAAGAGCTGATTGCTGAAGTGGAAGAGTACGAAGAAGATCCACGGGATATGCTGGTGGCACAGCTGCTAGAATACCGCAAATTTAAGTATGCAGCCGAACAGCTTTCCGAAAAAGCGGAAGAGCGCAGTTTGTATTATACGAAAGATCCGATGGATGTCGATGAATACAAAGAGGAAGAAGATCAGTTAAGAGCCAATCAATTCAATACGATCGATCTCTTTTTGGCTTTTCAAAAAATGATCGAGAAAAAGAAAAATCGCCAAGTGCTAGAAACCAAAATTTCTCCTGATGAAAGCACCATCGATGAAAAGATGGCGGCGATTCAGCTGGAGATGCAGCATGTCAGTGCCAAAAAAGGCCGCAGCTTTGATTCGTTTTTTACGACCTACAATAAAACAGAAGTTGTGGTAACTTTTATGGCACTATTAGAATTAATGAAAAAAGGAACGATTCGAGTAGAGCAAACAGACAATTATGCGTCGATTCTGCTCTATCCAACAGGTAAAGAAGATGAGTAAATATAGTGAATTAGAAGCGATCTTATTCGTCGTCGGTGATGAGGGGATCGGACTTGAAGAATTGAGTTACTTAGTCAAAAGCAATACTGCCAGTGTCTATCAGCATTTGCAGGAACTAAATCAGCAATATGAAGAAAATGAACATACTGCGTTGCATATTCTTGAAGTGGGCAATCATTTCATTTTGACCACCAAGAAACAATTTGCCCCTTTATTGAAGAAATATGCTGAATCACCGATGGGCAGCTCGTTGTCTCAGGCCGCTTTAGAAACGTTGTCGATCATTGCTTACAAGCAACCGATCACTCGGATGGAAGTAGAAGAGATCCGCGGCGTCCAATCCAGCGGTTCGGTTCAAAAATTGGTGGCAAAACGACTGATTGAAGAAAAAGGCCGCGTTGACGGACCAGGACGAGCGATCCTATATGGTACGACGGAATACTTTATGGATTATTTTGGCTTAAAAAGTTTGGCTGAATTACCCGATATCCAATCCATGGAAGATGAACTTGAAGAAGATGCACCGTTTGATCTTTTTTACGACCGCTACAAACAAGCAGAAACAGAAGGAGAATGAAGATGGAACGTTTGCAAAAAGTGATTGCCCATGCTGGCATCACCTCAAGAAGAAAAGCTGAAGGATTGATAACCGAAGGCCGAGTGCGCGTCAACGGGCAAGTGATCAAAGAATTAGGGGTCCAAGTTAGCTCAAAAGATGTCGTTGAAGTCGATGGTGTACCGATCGAACAAGAACAACACGTCTATTATCTATTCTACAAACCTCGTGGCGTGATCTCAGCTGTAACGGATGATAAAAAACGCAAAGTCGTTTTGGATTATTTTGCTGAAGTCCCTGAACGGGTGTATCCCGTCGGGCGCTTGGACTATGATACCTCTGGTTTGTTATTGCTGACAAATGATGGGGAATTGTCACAGACACTGATGCATCCGAAACACGAAGTCGACAAAGTGTACGTTGCCAAAGTCAAAGGGATTGCGGATAAAAAGCAGCTGCTCCCATTGACAAAAGGGATTCGGATCGAAGGCCGTAAGACGGCACCTGCTCGCTTTGAGATCTTGTCGACAGACCAAACGACGCAATCTAGTATTGTGCAATTGACGATCCACGAAGGACGCAACCATCAAGTCAAAAATATGTTAAAAGCAGTTGGTTTGCCTGTGCAAAAATTAAAACGGGAAAATTATGGTCCGTTAGATTTGAAAGGTCTTCGTCCAGGGGAATACCGAGAGCTGACGAAGAAGGAAGTCAGCCAGCTGAAAAACAGTGCAAAATAATTGAAAAGTATCTGAAAACGTAACTATTGTTAATTTTTAGATTTTGTGTATAATAGAACATGTAATAAATAGAATAAAGGTTCGTCTTCAGGGGCAGGGTGCAATTCCCGACCGGTGGTTATAGTCCACGACCTATTTCTTCGGAAATAGCTGAATCGGTGAAATTCCGATACCGACAGTACAGTCTGGATAAAGAAGATAGAGCGTATTTGATTTGCTTATGGCTATTTCGAATGCCCTCTTTTTTCCCTGTGGAAAAAAGAGGGCATTTTTTGTCTGGCGCCGACAAGAAAGCCGAGGAAATTTAATAGGTTCGTTTGAAGAGGAATCCTGAACTTAGGAGGATTTATACTGATGAACAACAAAACAAGAAAAATGGTGACGATCGCCATGTGTGCTGCTATGGGAACAATTTTGCAATTTATCGCTTTTCCGATTTTCCCAGCATTCAGCTTTTTAAAGATCGATTTTAGTGATATTCCCGTGATGATCATGATGTTTTTATTTGGTCCTTGGAGCGGGGTATTGACTGCTTTCATTCGTTCGGTGCTGCATTTGTTCTTATCTGGTTTTTCACCTGCTGATATGGTGGGGGATACGGCAAGCTTTTTAGCATCATGTGCCTTTACTTTGCCAATGTACTACTTTTTCCGCAAAGGTATTCACACCAAAAACAAAATGGTTGGTGTCATCAGCGGTATCTTGTCGGTAACGATTTTTATGAGTGTGGCGAACCTATTTGTGATCACACCGCTTTACCTGCGCTTTTTCGGGGTCACAGCCGATCAATTTTTAGGAATGTCTTTGCCGCAATATGTGGCGATCGGGATCTTACCTTTCAATTTGGTCAAAGGCGCAATCGTCAGTGCCGTCTTTTTAGCACTTCACGCCAAACTGCTGCCATGGTTGGCTCGTAAGCAGCCCCATCATTCTGCTATAGGAAAATAAAAAAATGAGCCGACTTGCTGTTGCAGACGAAAGGTCTGTCAATGGCAAGTCGGCTTTTTTTATTTTTCCATGATAATCGCACGGGTAGGGCATTTGCGATAAGCAGTTTTGACTTTTTCTTGTTGATCTTCTATGATAAACTGTTGCCGAGCATTCGGTTCTTGGGCAAATAAAACGATCCCGTCTTCATCATAATCGAAGATCTCGGGGGCATAGATCGCACATAGGCCACAAGCAATGCAGCGCTGAGGAATAATTTTACAGCGTTGTGACATTTTTTAGTCCTTTCTGGAGGGGAAATATGGATTCTTTTATTTTAGCGCTGTTTTCTGATACTGACAAGCTGCGCCCATCGACACTTTATCAAATTCTCATTGGTAAGCGTACTAGCTCTGTCTTGAGTTATGCCTTTTTTTATGATCGCTTAGGTCTCTTTCAAGCGTTGCCCCAGTTCAATGAGAAAGCGTATCAACAGACGCTCGCGGACTTGATCCAACGAGGGGCTCTAAGTCGAGATTCAGATGGTCTGCTGCTCAAAACGACCGCTATAAACAGCCAGCAGCCAGGTGAACGATTGTTGCGGTATGCGAATTACTTTCGTTATGGACGAACGACGGAGGAGGCTTGGCGTTTTGTTCGGCTGCTGGTTCAAGCAGCTGCGTATCAAGGCGTGACCAATCAGTATATTCCCGTTGAAAACACGCCACTCTATACAGAACCTGTCCGTCAGCTGATCCGTCACGATCCTGACATCAAAAAGTGCCTGTATCAAGAGCTATCAGCAATTTTTGACCAGCTTCCCGCAGAAGTGGCAGATTTTTTAGCGGGCACCTTATCGGGTCCAGATATTCTAGGGCAGGCGTTTTTTCAGCTTTTACCAGAAAATGTTCAAAGTAAGCCTTGGGACACTCTTTATGTAGGAGCTTCGATCCATCAATTTTTAACCTTGATCGAAAAAACGCCCCTGACGATCCTGTTTCGAGGATTGTCGCCTTTTCTAAAGAGAAATTTAAACCAAAGCATGGTGGAAAGCCGATCATTGTTTTTGCGAGGCGATTCTGTCGAGCAGATTATGGAAAAAAGAAGGATCAAACGAGGAACTGTTAATGATCATTTGATTGAGTGGGCATTGCTTGATCCAACGTTTCCTTTTCAGCGCTTTGATACAGCGTTGTTGAAAAAGCTGCCAGAAGCTTCTTGGAAAAATAGCTATCAAGAATTACAGGCGCTTCTTACGACTGATTTTTTGACGATTCGTTTGTTACAGATTGCTCAGAAGCGGGGGATTCGATGTTAGAAGATGCACTGAATCAGTATTTTGGTTTCAAAACATTCCGCCAAGGACAAAAAGAAGTCATCGAAAGTGTTTTAGCACAGCAAGATACGTTAGCGATTCTGCCTACTGGGAATGGCAAAAGTCTGTGCTATCAGCTGCCAGGGTACCTAGTAGACGGGATCGTGATCATTATCTCGCCGTTAGTCTCTTTGATGGAAGATCAAGTCTACGGCTTACAAAAGCAAGGGGAAAAACGCGCGATTGCGTTTAATAGTCAATTGGACCTTGCTGATCGCCAGTATGTGATGCAGCATTTGCAGAAGTACAAGTTTTTGTTTTTAAGTCCAGAAATGATCGTACAAGAAGCTGTTTTGCATCAATTGGAACAGGTTAAGATCGCCATGCTCGTGGTGGATGAAGCCCATTGTGTTTCGCAATGGGGCATTGATTTTCGACCAGAGTACTTGCAGCTTGGTGAAGTAAAGAAACGCTTGAAGGCACCCGTTACGTTAGCATTGACGGCTACAGCAACAGCACAAGTGGAAGCAGACATACGGCAAGTATTATTAGCAAAGAACGCCAATGTCTACCGTTATTCGATGAACCGCAGCAATATCGGCTTGTTCGTAGAGCAAACGACAGACAAAGATGCGGCATTAGCAGACTATCTCAGCCGCTTAGGCGGGGCTGGGATCATCTACTGTTCCACAAGAAGCAAAGTCGAAGAAGTCTATAACAAACTGCGTCAGCGCTATTTGGTAGGCTATTATCATGGTGGTCTCGCGAGTGATCAAAGAAAAACGTTGCAGCAGCAGTTTTCTCAGAATAAATTAAAATTACTCGTTGCTACCAATGCGTTTGGGATGGGGATCAATAAGGAAGATATTCGCTTTGTGATCCATTATGATCTACCTGATTCATTAGAGAATTACAGTCAAGAAATCGGGCGAGCTGGTCGTGACGGCAAACAAAGCAATGCGATTTTGCTTTATCAGGAACATGATGAGCAGATCCATTACTTCTTTCAGCGAGAAAACAAAGAAGAACGCCTTGCTTTAGAACGAATGGTTCAGGAGAAGAGGAAAGAACCCTTGACACCGTTGCAAGAAAAGTGGCAGCAAAAAATGAAAGAGTTGGGAACTTCCTTTTGGCTGGAAACATTAAAACGCAATGAACAGCAAAAACAAGAACAATTACAGAAAATGTTGGCTTATATTCATTTTACAGGTTGTCGCCGACAATTTTTACTGGCGCATTTCGGAGAGGAAGCCCAGGAGAATCCTTATTGTTGCGACAATGACGGGATCGAAATAGCGGGTGAAGAACAGCTGCCCGAGAAAAAGGAAGCCCATCATTGGCAGGAACGTTTAATAAAAATTTTTAAAGATATAAATTGAATCGTATTTTGTAGGACAGTTTTTATTTACCTATGGTATAATACATCGGAAGGAAACTAGGAGGGAATACGAGTGAGCAAGAAAGACAATGACTACAATTCAGAAAATCAAGAACCGTGGGAACAACCAATCTATGATACAGAATACGATGATTCTGCATCAAGATCCCAACAAAGAAAACAAAAGCGTGGGAATTCACTCTTTTTGACGATCGTTTTAGTTTTGCTTTTCTTGATCGTGGCAATTCCGGTTGGTGCCGGTATTTGGGTATTGAACCATAACAATGATGCCCCAACCACAGCAAGTTCGAGCAGTACTGTAGAAAGTACGACAGAGTCTTCAACAACCGAATCATCAACGACGGAATCATCCACTACGGAATCGACAAGTGAAACGAGTTCGTCAACAAGTGAATCAAGTTCTTCTAGCAGTTTTTCTGCGCCAGCTTCATCAACACCTTCAAGCAGTGAGCCGGCACAAGAACAAAACAATGCTGGACAAGATACTACCCAAAATAACCAAGGGCAAGGCGCTGCTGGTAATGAACAGTATACCACTGTGCAAGCAGGTGAAGGTCCTGAACAAGTGGCAGCTCGTACAGGTATCTCAGTTGAAACCCTATATCAATTAAATGGGATTGATCCGAACAACTACATGCTTTACCCTGGCGACACGTTAAGAGTTAAATAAAAAACCGCTTTGGCGGTTTTTTTTCTTGAAAGAGAGAAGCCAAGGTGGACGATAAGCAGAAACGATGAAGGAATACACATCGTTGGGAAACGAGGAGTAAGAAAAATGAAAAAAATCAACATCGCTATTGATGGTCCTGCGTCATCTGGGAAAAGCACAGTGGCAAAAATCATCGCGAATGACCTGGGATTTATTTATACGGATACCGGTGCCATGTATCGAAGCATCACGTATTTAGCTTTAAAAACGGGCTGTTCACTTGAAGATGAAGCGGCGATCGCTGCTTTGATCGATCAATACCCCATCACTTTTGAACCGACTGAACACGGTCAAGAGGTCTTTGCGGGAGGAGAGCAAGTCACAGAAGCGATCCGTCAGCCAGAAGTAACCAACGCAGTTTCGAAGGTGTCGGCATACCCTGCGATCCGCGAAAAACTCGTCCAACAACAGCAGATGATCGCTAAAGATGGCGGTGTCGTGATGGATGGCCGCGATATTGGTACGGCGGTTTTACCACAAGCAGAAGTCAAAATTTTTCTGGTAGCAAGTGTGGAAGAACGCGCACAGCGCCGTTTTAAAGAAAATCAGCAAAAAGGGATCAAAACCGATTATGAGACGTTGAAAGAAGAGATCCAGCAAAGAGATTATCTGGATTCTCACAGAGAAGTCTCCCCTTTGAAACAAGCGGAGGATGCGGTTCGAATCGATACGTCTGGTTTAACGATCGAGCAAGTCGTCGAAGCAATCAAAAAAACCATCAAAGAAAAAATTGATTAACAAAAACAATGGGTGTTCCCCATTGTTTTTTTATTTTTCGAAACCAAAAGATGAAAGTGAGTAAGAAAACAGAGGTGAAAAGACTTTTTTAACGAAAAAACCGTAGTTTTTTAGGAAAATAAGAGAAATCGCTTTATTTTTTTTTCATTCTATTTTAAACTAAAAGATGTAGTGCAATTATTGCAGAATTGTTGGTTAGGAGGACATGAGAGATGACAGAATTTGAAAATAATCAGGTTGAGAGTGGAAATGAATCAATGGAAGCCGCTTTAGACAATTTCCAAGAAGTAAAAGTTGGAGATATCGTTAAAGGTGAGGTATTGGCCATTGAGGATAAACAAGCGATCGTAGGGATCGAAGGCGCCGGCGTTGAAGGCGTTGTTCCTGCAAAAGAATTATCAACTTTACCTGTTGAAGACATCAACGAAGCAGTCAAAGTTGGGGATGTCTTAGAATTGGTTGTGATTTCAGCAATTGGTAAAGACAAAGAAAACGGCAGCTATCTCCTTTCTAAACGTCGCTTAGACGCGAAAAAAGTTTGGGAAGATATCGAAAAAGATTTCCAAGAAGGAAAAATCATTGAAGCACCAGTCACCAACGTCGTTAAGGGCGGGTTAGTGGTTGATGTAGGTGTTCGTGGGTTTGTCCCAGCATCAATGGTCGAAGACCATTTTGTTGCGGATTTCGAAGATTACAAAGGGAAAACATTGACCTTCAAAATCGTTGAGATCGAGCCTTCAGAAAACCGTTTGATCCTTTCTCATAAAGCAGTTGTCGAAGCAGAAAAAGCAAAACAAAAAGAAGCTTTATTAGCTGATTTATATGAAGGACAAGAAGTAGAAGGAAAAGTAGCGCGTTTGACCGACTTTGGTGCCTTCGTAGACCTTGGCGGCATCGATGGACTTGTCCATGTCTCTGAAATTTCTCATGGACATGTTGGCAAACCGAGTGATGTTTTATCTGTTGGCGATACCGTCAATGTGCGTATCTTATCTGTTGATGCAGACAAAGAACGTGTGTCACTTTCGATCAAAGACACATTGCCTGGACCTTGGACCAATATTGAAGAGCAAGCGGCTGTTGGCAGTGTCTTGACGGGGACTGTTAAACGCTTGACAAGCTTCGGTGCGTTTGTGGAAGTCTTCCCAGGTGTTGAAGGGCTGATCCATATTTCACAAATCTCCCATAAACACATTGCGACACCACATGAAGTCTTACAAGAAGGTGATGAAGTGCAAGTGAAAGTGCTTGAAGTGAACCCTTCAGAACACCGAATCGCATTAAGTATCAAAGCATTAGAAAAAGCCGAAAACACCAATGAAACACAAGAGGTTTCAGAGGATGATTATCAATTGCCAGAAGAATCAACTGGTTTTACTATGGGTGATATCTTAGGCGATGCCTTAAAAGACAGCGACGAAGAGTAATTGTATGCCATCAGCTTATAACGATTCGATGTTTGAATTTGTTATAAGCTGGTTTTTTGTTTGTCAGGAAAGCTTGCAACTTTCCATGGCTTTAGGTAAACTAAGTAAGATTGAATACAAGAAGCAGCGTACAAGGACTGCTTTTTTAAATGGAGGGTAAAAAATGTCAAATCCAACAATAGCGATCGTTGGACGTCCGAATGTGGGGAAATCGACCATTTTCAACCGGATAGCTGGAGAACGAATTTCGATCGTTGAGGATACTCCAGGAGTGACCAGAGATCGTATTTATGCCACTGGTGAATGGCTAGGCCGTGAGTTTAGCGTGATCGATACAGGTGGGATCGATTTAAGTGATGAGCCGTTTATGGATCAAATCAAGCATCAAGCAGAAATCGCCATCGATGAAGCAGATGTCATTGTTTTTATTACGAGTGCTCGTGAAGGAGTAACCGATGCTGATGAGCTTGTGGCTCGTTTGCTGTACAAAAGCAATAAACCCGTGATTTTAGCCGTCAACAAAGTTGATAATCCCGAGATGCGTACCGACATCTATGAATTTTATGGTTTGGGTCTAGGCGATCCATACCCAATCTCAGGAAGTCATGGATTAGGGATCGGGGATGTCCTTGATGAAGCTGTCAAACACTTCACCAATGAAGCAGAAGAAGAAGAAGATGATTCCATCATCAAGTTTAGTTTGATTGGTCGACCAAATGTCGGTAAATCCTCTTTGATCAATGCAATTCTTGGGGAAGAGCGAGTGATCGTTTCTGATATCGAAGGAACGACTCGTGATGCGATCGATACCCATTTTACCAGCGAAAGCGGTCAAGAATTTACCATGATTGATACGGCAGGGATGCGTAAAAAAGGGAAGGTCTACGAGTCTACTGAAAAATACAGTGTGATGCGGGCGATGCGGGCCATTGAACGCTCAGACGTCGTCTTGATGGTCTTGAACGCCGAAGAAGGGATTCGCGAGCAAGACAAACGGATCGCTGGCTATGCCCATGAAGCAGGCCGTGGAATCATTATTGTTGTCAATAAATGGGATACATTGAAAAAAGAAACGAATACGATGCGTGATTTTGAAGAAGAAATCAGAGATGAATTCCAATATTTGGATTACGCGCCAATCATTTTTGTTTCCGCAGTGACGAAACAGCGCTTGAATAAGCTGCCGCAATTGATTGAAGAAGTCAGCATGAATCAAAACATGCGTATTCCATCTGCGTTGTTGAATGACGTCATTATGGACGCTGTGGCGATCAACCCAACCCCAACAGACAAAGGCAAACGTTTGAAGATTTTTTATGCGACGCAAGTAGCTGTCAAACCGCCAACTTTTGTTATTTTTGTCAACGAAGAAGAACTGATGCATTTCTCTTATGCACGTTTCTTAGAAAATCAAATCCGCAAGGCATTCACTTTTGAAGGAACGCCGATTCGGATCATTCCTCGCAGAAGAAAATAGAGATTTTATCATACTTTGTTTCTTTTTACAAAGAAATCTGTCCTTTTCTAGAAAAATGGGAAAAAACCAAAAAAAAAACCCCCTAAAAACGTTAAAATCCTTGATATTACAAGGTTCTTATGATAACGTTATATCAGAATATTGATGGTAATCAATATTTGACAAAAACCTTGGACCACTCAAGATTTTTGTTGATGCATGACATCAAAAAAAATATCAGGAGGTGAAACCATCCATGGCAAATAAAGCAGAATTAATCGAAAAAGTTGCAGCAGCTACTGACTTAACTAAGAAAGACGCAACTGCAGCAGTAGACGCTGTATTCTCAACAATTCAAGACGCTTTAGCTAACGGTGAAAAAGTTCAATTGATCGGCTTTGGTAACTTTGAAGTTCGTTCTCGTGCAGAACGCAAAGGACGCAACCCACAAACTGGTGAAGAAATCAAGATCCCTGCTAGCAAAGTACCTGCATTCAAACCAGGTAAAGCTCTTAAAGACGCAGTGAAATAATTGAGTCTTGTAGAAACCCTTGAGTAATCAAGGGTTTTTTCTTTTGTCTAACTAGGAACTGCCACCATGCAGGCGGATCGAATGGGAAAAGAAACGGTTATTATTGTCAGAAAATTCAAAAATATTTTTTGTTTTTCTTTTGATCTAAAAAAAACAAGGGTTGCGGGCACACCCTAAATTCTCAAGCAAGAATAAAGGTGATTTAAAAGTCATTTTTATCAAAAGAAGCAAGCGATTAAATGACATCTAATGTGAGGAAGGGTTCCTTGAAATTGTCATTATTGAAAAAAAATTCAGAAAATTCGTTGACAAGTGTTTTTGCAAAGGGTATATTGGTAAACAATTACAAGAACGTTACTATTTCTAATGAAGGAGCCATTTTCTATGCGCAATTTTAATCAATATTTATTAGTCATTATTATTGATACCAGGACTTAGAACACGGAAGCAAAAATTATCCGTTTGTTTGAGTCCTATTTGCGTAAGTAAAATGGGATTCTGGCAAAGCATCCCAGTTTTTTATAACCGGGATGCTTTTTTTTATTCCAAAATGCAGGAGATGATGAGTGTGAGAAGTGATCAGATTAAAAAAGGGATCGATGCAGCGCCAGCTAGGAGTCTGCTCTATGCCACAGGACAAGTAAAAAATATCCATGACATGAACAAGCCATTTATTGCGATATGTAATTCCTATATCGATATTGTGCCTGGACATGTGCATTTACGGGAGTTAGCAGATATCGCTAAGGAAGCGATTCGTGAAGCTGGCGGCATCCCTTTTGAGTTCAATACGATCGGTGTGGATGATGGCATTGCGATGGGCCATATTGGCATGCGTTATTCGCTACCCAGCCGAGAATTGATCGCTGATTCCGCAGAAACCGTGATCAATGCTCACTGGTTTGACGGCGTATTTTATATCCCGAATTGCGACAAGATCACTCCTGGCATGATTTTAGCAGCGATGCGGACGAACGTACCGGGGATCTTTTGTTCTGGCGGTCCGATGAAAGCCGGTATTGATCCACGGGGCCACCAGATAACCTTGTCTTCCATGTTTGAAGCCGTGGGGACTTACAAGACTGGCAACATGACGAAAGAAGACTTTGAATTTATGGAGCAAAATGCCTGTCCGACTTGCGGTTCCTGTGCAGGGATGTTTACTGCCAATTCAATGAACTGTCTCTTAGAGATCTTAGGATTGGCAATGCCAGGCAATGGTACGATTCTTGCCGTGTCTGAAGAACGACGAGAACTAGTTAGACAAGCCGCCTTTAAGTTGATGGATCTTGTTGAAAAACAAGTGAAACCTCGAGACATCGTGACCAAAGAAGCTATTGATGATGCCTTCGCTTTAGACATGGCGATGGGGGGTTCCACCAACACAGTGCTGCATACCTTAGCGATCGCCAATGAAGCTGAGATCGATTATGACTTAAGACGGGTCAATGAAATCGCTAAAAGAGTGCCTTATCTCTCAAAAATCGCGCCATCATCAGCCTATTCGATGCACGATGTTCATGAAGCTGGCGGCGTTTCGGCAATCATAAGGGAGCTTTGTGATATCGAGGGAGCGATTCATCCTGATCGACCGACTGTCACAGGCAAGACGTTACGAGAAAATGTCGCTGAAGCGAAGATCCACAACGAAGAAGTTATTCATCCCAAAGAAAACCCGTATAGTCCTGTGGGTGGTCTATCGATCTTGTACGGTAATATCGCCCCAGAAGGCAGTGTCATCAAGGTCGGTGGGGTCGATCCAAGTGTCCAAGTGTTCAAAGGCAAAGCGATCTGTTTTGATTCACATGATGAAGCAGTTGCTGCCATCGACAATCATACCGTACAAAAAGGACATGTTGTAGTGATCCGCTATGAGGGACCAAAAGGAGGACCAGGTATGCCAGAAATGTTGGCGCCTACCTCAAGTATCGTTGGACGTGGGTTAGGCAAAGATGTCGCCTTGATCACCGATGGCCGCTTTTCAGGAGCGACCCGAGGAATCGCCGTGGGCCATATTTCGCCAGAAGCCGCTGCAGGGGGTCCATTAGGCCTTGTCAACGATGGCGATGAAATCATTATAGATTTACCAAATCGAACGCTGAATCTGCAAGTATCCGATGAAGAGCTTGCCGAGCGCGCGCAAGAACGACCGAAGTTTCGTTCAAAAGTGAAAAAAGGATGGCTTGCACGTTATACCGCTTTAGTGACTTCTGCCAATACGGGCGGGATTATGCGAGTACCTGATGAGGAGGAGTAGCAATGGAAAATATCGAGTATCAAGCATCGCATCTAAGGACTGGCGCACAAGTATTAGTGGACAGCTTACAAGAGCAAGGCGTCGAAATGATCTTTGGCTATCCGGGCGGCGCCGTCCTGCCGTTATATGATCAATTATATGATGCAGCGATTCCGAATATTTTGACGCGTCACGAGCAAGGCGCGATCCACGCCGCTGAAGGCTATGCCAAAGCTACTGGCAATGTTGGGGTCGTTTTAGTGACGAGCGGACCAGGTGCTACAAATGTCGTCACGGGCATTGCCGATGCTATAAGTGATTCCGTACCATTGGTAGTTATCACGGGACAAGTGGCGGTACCAGGAATTGGCAAAGATGCCTTCCAAGAGGCGGATATTCTGGGTATCACGTTGCCGATCACGAAGCACAACTACCAAGTCCGCTGTGTCGATGAGCTGCCAAAAGTGATCGCTGAAGCCTTTCATATCGCTTCCACAGGGCGAAAAGGACCGGTTGTCATCGACCTTCCGAAAGATATTACCTTACAAGAAACCGCTGAAACCTGCTCGTTGCCAATCACAAGGAAAAGCTATCAACCAACGGCAGAGCCTTCCCGTCTGCAAATCGAAAAACTGATGCAAGTCTTGGAAAAAGCTCAGCGACCAGTGGTATTGGCGGGTGCAGGCGTGATCGCTGCCGAAGCTGCGGCTGAACTAAATGCATTTATTGCCAAGTACAAGTTGCCGACAGTGACAACGTTGCTTGGCTTAGGCTTACTGCCAAGTGATCATCAATTTTTCTTAGGCATGGGCGGTATGCATGGCACCTATGCGGCGAACATGGCTTTATCAGAAGCCGATTTGATTATCAATATCGGCTCTCGCTTCGATGATCGCTTAGCAACGGCCGGCAGTCAGTTCGGCAAGCAGGCCATCGTTGCTCATATCGATATTGACCCAGTGGAGATCGGCAAGATCGTAGAAACAAAGATCCCAATCGTCGGCGATGCCAAGGCTGCTTTGCAGCAAATGCTGCGGTACCCACCAACAAGAGGAACCTGGACGACTTGGTTGGATCTATGCCAAAAACGGAAAAAGGAAAAACCTTATCGCTATGATCGCACTCAGACACAAGAAATCAAACCACAAAAAGTCATCGAAGAAGTAGGGCGTTTGACCAAAGGAGAGGCTTACGTCATCACCGATGTTGGTCAGCATCAAATGTGGGTCGCGCAGTATTATCCTTTTCGCTTTCCCAAACAATTGATCACCAGTGGCGGACTAGGGACGATGGGCTATGGCATCCCTGCAGGAATCGGCGTTCAATTTGCTCATCCAGAAAAAATGGTCGTGGTGTTCGTTGGCGATGGTGGATTTCAAATGACGAACCAAGAATTTGCGATTTTGAATGAGTATGGCTTGAATGTCAAATTTGTGTTATTGAACAACTGCTCTTTAGGAATGGTTCGCCAATGGCAAGAAACATTCCATGGCAAGCGGCGCTCTGCCTCCGTTTTTGCGCAGCAGCCTGATTTTGTCAAACTGGCACAGGCTTATGGCATTGAAGGCTGTCGGATCGATGCCCCAGAGCAACTGGCTGATCAATTGGCAGCAGCTTTTTCTCAAGCAGGGCCGCAGCTGATCGAAGTAATGGTCTCGCCATCTGAGCATGTGCTACCGATGATCCCACCGGGGAAAGCCAATCATGAAATGATGGGGGTCTAAGGGGATGAAACGGGTATTAGCAGCAATCGTCCATAATGAAGCAGGTGTTTTGAGCCGTATCACGAGTGTCTTAAACCGCCGGCAGGTCAATATCGAGAGTATCTCTGTCGGCACAACGGAACGGCCAGAATTTTCACGAATGACGATCATTGTCAACGTGAACGATTTGGCAGAAACAGAACAAGTGACTAAGCATTTGAACAAGCAGATCGATGTCTTGAAGGTTTCTGATATTACAGAAGTTCCTCATATCGAACGGGAGCTGGTGCTGATCAAAGTCAATGCGCCAACCACAAGCCGTTCGGAGATCCAAGCAGTGATCGATCCATTTCGAGCACACATTGTCGATGTGGCACTGAAAACGATCGTTGTGCAAGTTGCCGGCGATACGAAAAAGGTAGAAGCATGCATCGAAGTTTTACGTCCATACGGCATCAAACAATTGGCACGGACGGGTGTCACTGGCTTTACAAGAGGGTAAGTGCAATTTTGAATTGCTTAAAATAAAGAAAGAATTCGGAGGAAACAAGTATGGTAAAAGTATATTACAACGAGGAAGTTACAGATAATCTAGGAGACAAGAAGATTGCGATCGTCGGCTACGGCTCTCAAGGGCACGCTCATGCGCAAAATTTACGGGACACAGGTCATGAAGTCTTTATCGGCATTCGTGAAGGAAAATCAGCGGAAGCCGCAAGAAACGATGGATTTGAGGTTTTCCCAGTAGCCGAAGCCGTTCAAAAAGCGGATGTAGTCATGATCTTGGCACCCGATGAGATCCAAGGATCGTTGTATAAAAATGAGATCGAACCGAATCTTTCTGCGGGCAATGCATTAGCATTTGCTCATGGTTTCAATATTCATTTTGATGTGATCGCGCCACCAAAAGAGGTGGATGTTTTTCTAGTTGCGCCAAAAGGACCAGGTCATTTGGTGCGTCGAACCTTTACCGAAGGGTTTGCGGTACCAGCCTTGTTTGCAGTTTATCAAGATGCGACTGGTAACGCACAAGCAACGGCTTTATCCTATGCAAAAGGCATTGGTGCCACAAGGGTCGGCGTTTTGGAAACGACCTTTAAAGAAGAGACCGAAACCGATCTTTTCGGTGAGCAAGCCGTACTTTGTGGCGGTTTGACCAGTATGATCGAAGCGGGCTTTGAAACATTGGTAGAAGCGGGGTACCAACCGGAATTGGCTTATTTTGAAGTTTGTCATGAATTGAAACTGATCGTTGACTTGATTTATGAAGGAGGCTTCAAAAAAATGCGCCATTCGATCTCGAATACGGCTGAGTATGGTGACTACGTTTCTGGTGCTCGGGTGATCACTGCACAAGCCAAAGAAAACATGAAAGCCGTATTGACAGACATCCAAAACGGCCAATTTGCGAAAGGATTCATTGAAGACAATCAAAACGGCTTCCCTGAATTCCATAAAATGCGTGAGGAAAACGGCAATCATCAAATTGAAAAAGTCGGCAGCGAGTTACGGAAAATGATGCCGTTTGTTGCGAAAGATTAGGAGGGACGCGTTTGTTGGTGACAGTTTCTGCAATCGAACAAGCCTACGAGCGACTGCGGGGAGCAGTTAGTCATACGCCGCTGCAGTATGATCGCTTTTTATCTGAGAAGTATCAAGCGACGGTCTTGTTGAAGCGAGAGGACTTGCAAAAAGTCCGCTCCTTCAAATTACGCGGTGCCTACTATGCGATCACCCAGGCAGATCCTGAACTGACTCGTCGTGGCGTCGTCTGTGCCAGTGCCGGAAACCATGCGCAAGGTGTTGCTTATACCTGTCAAGAACAGCAGATCCGAGCGGTTATTTTCATGCCGACAACGACGCCACAGCAAAAAATCGCGCAAGTCCTCTTTTTCGGTGGAGATTATGTCAAAATCGAATTGGTGGGAGATACGTTTGATGCGGCAGCCCAAGCGGCTAAACACTTTGCAAAAGAACAGCAAATGGCCTTCATTGCTCCCTTTGACGATCCTAATATTATCGCAGGACAAGGAACCGTTGCTGTGGAGATGCTGGTGGATGCTGAAAAAAAACAAGTAACGATCGATCTGGTCGTGGCAGCGATTGGCGGGGGCGGCTTGATCAGCGGAACCGCAGCCTATTTGAAAGAAAAGCAACCGAAGATAAAAGTTGTTGGAGCAGAACCTGTAGGGGCCGCCTCGATGCAAGCCGCCTTTGATCATCAAGGACCAGTGGCGCTGGAGCATATTGAAACCTTTGTGGATGGTGCAGCGGTCAAACAAGTCGGAGCTCAAACCTATGCCCATGCCAAACGCTACGTGGATCAATTGGTAGCTGTGGAAGAAGGCGCAATCTGTCAAACGATTCTGGAATTGTACAGCAAGCAAGCGATCGTCGCTGAACCAGCTGGTGCCTTGAGTGTGGCAGCTTTGGATCTGATCAAAGAGCAAATCAAAGGCAAAACAGTCGTCTGTATTGTGAGTGGTGGTAACAATGATAGTTCCCGTATGGCAGAGATCGAAGAGAAATCACTGATCTATCAAGGATTGAAACATTATTTTATCGTCAATTTCCCACAACGTCCCGGTGCGTTGAAGGAATTTGTTAGCCATGTATTAGGTCCCGATGATGATATCACTAGGTTTGAATATACAAAAAAAATCAATCGTGGAACAGGACCAGTAATGCTGGGAATCTTGTTGAAACACAAAAAAGATCTCCCCGCATTACTGTCACGAATTGAACAGTTTGACCAAAACTATATCAACCTTCAGCAAAATCAATCACTCTACTCACTTTTGGTTTAAGAAAAAACATGATTTTCCTTTGGAAGAAGAGGAAATCATGTTTTTTGCTTTTTATCGGATCGTTCAACCAATCACAGGAAAATACTTCCTAATCATTAGCGATTTAGTAGGTGTTTAAGCGGCTTCTTGTTATAATAGAAAGTAGTAGCAAAGGAGTGAGCCGATGGAAGCTGTTTTTTTCCGAAATGAACAAGAAACCCAAATTTCTTATGGTGAAACACTAGCATCGGTCATGAGAGAACAGTCGATCGAGCCGCAGCAGGTGATCATTTTGACGAATCAGCGCTATTATGACCGCTTTTCAGAAAAATTGACCCGCCTGTTTTTGCCACGAGAGGTCAATTGGTATATTTGTACCAATCAAATGTATTGCAACAACTTTAGCGAGTTTAAAGCTGCAATGGATTTCTTCGGTCGCTTTTCAAAACAAGAGCCGCTGTTGATCGTCGGTTTTGGGAATGAAGGCGTGTTGGCATTGAGCAGTTTTATCCACGCGACGTCGGTTCTGACGACACAGCTTTGGCTGATTCCCGTTTCCTTGCGGGCCTTAGCTAAAAGTGTGAAAGAAACAGCGATCGTTGTGAAAAAGCCAGATATCCCGATGCTGGAAAATCCTAATACACCCGAATTTGTTATTTACGATCAGACGATCGCAGAAAAACAGATCGATGGGAAATTGGTCGATTTTTTGACTCTGATTCGTTGTGGCGTGCTTGCCGATAGTGAGTTTTTAAAAGAGCTTTATCGAACCTATCCCAGTCATCAGGCGTTGATGAGACATTCGTTGGCTGCGTATACCGATCGGTTGATCCAACTATACCAGCAATCAGGCAGCGAATTGGAAGAGTTTGGCCAACTCTTTGCCGATGCTGCTTATCGAACGGAAAATGGGCACTTGTTGTCTGATGCGATGAAATTATTCTTTGGCTTTTTGTTTCATTTTATGTGGACCGTCCAGCAGCAGCAATTGACTGTCGATCTGCCCGTGTTCTGCCAATGGCTTGCCCGATTGGGTTTTCCTATCGAATTGCCCGAGTCTTTTTCATTAAGCGAATATTTCAGTCATGTACTGGAATTGCAGCAAAAAGAAAAAAAACTGTTATTTTTGGCAAAAGTTGGTACAATAGGGGGCAGAACGAAAATCGAGGAAAAAGATCTCGTCCAGACGATGGAGACTTATCAGCGATTAATCAATGAGATTCGAGGGGTTTAAATGGAAACATATAGTGAAAAAATGTTAAAAGCATTAGCCGCGGAAGAACTGGCTGAAGCACAATTAAATTTTACCGAAGCTCTGCAAAAAGATGATGATGAGACATTAGGCGCTTTAGGTGATGAACTATTGCAGATCGGCTTTTTGGAAGAGGCGAAAACGTTGTTTGAAACCTTGCAGCAACGACATCCTGATAATGAAGCTTTGCTGCTTCCTTTAGCAGAAATTGCGATGGAAGAAGACCAGATCGAAACGGCTTTTGCCTATATTGATCAAATACCACCGACCAGTGAAGCGTATTTGCAAGCCTTGCTATTGAGTGCGGATCTTTACCAATTGATCGGTATCCCTGAAGTTAGTGAAGCCAAACTAAAAGAAGCGCAAAGCATTGTGCCAGATGAACCTTTGATACGGTTTGCCTTAGCTGAGTTAGCCTTTTCGACTGATCGCTATCAAGAAGCCGTTGACCTTTATCAAGGATTGCTGGAAGAAGAAATCACGGATATTTCGGGGATCTCGATCGTTGAACGGACTGGTACATCATTGAGTATGGCGGGCAAGTTTGAAGAGGCATTGGAATATTTTGAAGCAAGCCTAGAAGACGAACAGACCGATGAGCGTCTCTTTCAAACAGCTTTAGTCTATTTGCAGCTAAAAGAAAATGAACAAGCGATTCGCTACTTGCAGCAGTTGCGGGTCATGAATCCGCAATACCGTGCCTTGTATCTTTATCTTGCAGAAGCATTGCAAGAAGAAGAGCAGCTGGAAGAAGCGCAGCGTGTGATCGAAGAAGGGATTCATGAAGATCCATATCAAGTGGATTTCTATCATTTTGCTGCCGAGAATGCTTACCGACTTCATGACAGTGAAGCAGCAGAATCATTTTTACTGAAAGCACTGGAGACTGGTGACAAAGAAGATGATACGTTACTGACCTTAAGTAATTTATACTTGAATGAAGAGCGTTGGCAAGAAGCGATCTGGACCATCGAACGAATGGAAGACAATGAACAGCCGCATGCCCTTTGGAATTTGGCGCAAGCGTATAATGCGCTGGAAGATTTTGACAAAGCAGCAAACTATTACGAAGAAGCCAATGCTGATTTGCACCATGAGCCAGCATTTATGAAAGAATATGGCATTTTCTTACGTGAAGAAGGGCGTTTGCCTGAAGCACTTCATTTGCTGCAGCATTATTTGGCGCATGAGCCAGGTGATTTAGAAGTACAGTCGATCGTGGAGGACTTATTAGAAAGATAGGTGAGAGAAATGAACATCAATGTACAAGAAAAGAAAAAGTTTCTTAATTGGTTAGTTTCGACCGTTTCCTTCAGCCGCCGAGAAGTCTCTTGGGTGTTAAACTATCTGGCGAACCATGAAGCGATCTTGACCAATGTTCATTTTGTAGAAGGGGCAGCCGCAGCCAAACGGGGCTTGAGTGTCCGCAGTACAGAAATTGGGGGCGAACCGTTTGTCTTGAGCATCGAAGGGCAGACCTTTTATGACATTGATCAGATTTTTCATGAGATTCGCATGAATTGGAAACAACCTTTGTATCTTGAATGTCTCTTCCCAGATTCTTGGTCGCAATCCTTTTATTTAGCAGTTTTAGAAGACAATCCTTATGAACGTTGGAACGACCACTTGGATCAAGAAATGACCCAACATGTTACCCAGTATCTTGAAAAAGAAGAAACAAAAACCAAAATCGATACCTTGTATCGGCAAATCGATCTAGCCTTGGAAAATGGGGATCGTGATGCCTTCTTAGAACTTTCGGATGAAGTAAATAGACACTTGCTCCAGCAAAAAGAAGAAAGCCGTTAACAAGCAAAAAGCAGCCCTTTAACCGGGGCTGCTTTTTTCAGTCTCTATTTTGTTTTAGAAACAGCGGTTTTGCGCTGTAAGAACCGCGACTTAGGTCTTAAGTAGGTAAAGCCTTCACCTTCGACTTCATGGACATTAATGACAGAAACAAACGCTTGCGGATCAAAGTCATGAACGATGCGCTTGACTTCAGAAATCTCCCGCCCGCTGACCACCATATAAATGATTTGTTTCGACACTCTTGAGTAAGCCCCTTCGCCCTGTAAAAACGTGACGCCTCGTTCTAATTCATCCATTAAAACAGGAGCCATCTCTTCGCTGTGATTGCTGATCACTAAGATCCCTTTGGCTGAATAGCCGCCATCTAGGATCGAATCGATCACGCGCGTGAAGACATAAGAAAAAATCAAGGTATACATCATGCGGTTCAAATCTATATAAGTCAAAGAAAGCAACAGGACGAACACATCAAAGATCAAAAGGGAACGACCGATTGTCACCCCAAAGTTTTTCTCTAAAATACGTGCCAATACATCGACTCCACCAGTCGTTCCCCCGACTTTGTAGACGATCCCACTACCGATCCCTGCAATCAAACCAGCCAAGAGCGCAACGATCAGCAGATCGTGCTGCAGATCGATCAACAGGGGAACACTCTGCCAAAATGCCAACCAAAAAGACAAACCAAAAGTTCCTAAAATCGTATACACTAATGAGCGTCGACCAAGAATTTTGCCACCGATCAAAATGATCGGAATATTTAAGATCAGTGTACTGATGGCAGGATTGATTCCCCATAAGGCTCGCATGATCAAGGTGATCCCCGTCACACCGCCTTCTGCTAAGTCATTTGGGATATTTAGATAGACTAGACCGAAGCCATAGATACTTGTACCAAAAATAATCAAAACAATATCGCGAATCGTTCGCCATGAAAAAAATGCCCGCATCCTGTTTCCTCCGTTATTCAACTTCCACAAGTATCAATGTAGCACGAAATCATTGAATGCACAACAAATCCTGAAGGGGGATCTATCTAGGCAGGCAGCCATTCTTTTGGTAAGATAAACGAGAAAGGGTGGAGAAAATGACAGAAAAACGTTCTTTGGCATCGATGCAAGAAGAAGTCGATGCGTATATTCAGCAATTCAAAACTGGCTATTTCAGCCCCCTCGCCCAAATGGCTCGTTTGACCGAAGAAGTCGGCGAATTGGCGCGAGAAGTGAATCACTATTACGGGGAAAAAAATAAAAAAAGCGATGAAGTTGAAAAAACAGTGGCAGAAGAGCTCGGTGATGTACTCTTTGTGACGATGATCATGGCCAATTCACTAGACATCGACCTGACTGAAGTGTTTGAGGAAAATATGGCAAAATTCAATCAGCGGGATGCGTATCGTTTTGAAAGAAAAGATGGGAAAGTAAATGAAACTGACTAAACTACCAAAAGAATTTGCAGAAGCTGCACCGCTTTTAAAAAAAATCGAAGCCGCAGGCTATGAAGCATACTTTGTCGGCGGCAGCGTGCGAGACACGATCTTAGGCCAGCCGATTCATGATGTCGATATTGCTACCAGTGCATTTCCAGCCGAAATCAAGGCGCTTTTTCCTCGAACCATTGACATTGGCATCGAGCATGGAACGGTGTTGGTTTTGTGGGAGCAGGCGCAGTATGAGATCACTACGTTTCGAACGGAAGCAGCCTATCAAGATTACCGCAGACCCGACAAAGTGGATTTTGTCCGTTCCCTGAAAGAAGATCTAAAACGGCGGGACTTTACCATCAATGCGTTGGCACTTCAAGAAGATGGTGTCATCATTGATCTTTTCGATGGTCTGGCAGATATCGATAATCAAATCTTACGAGCAGTGGGTCACCCCCAGGAACGTTTCCATGAGGACGCCCTACGAATGATGCGGGGGCTGCGTTTTGTCAGTCAATTGGGCTTTGTTTTAGAAACAGAAACATTGGCTGCTATCCATGCGAATCATGCCTTGTTGGGAAAAATCTCTGTTGAACGGATCATGATTGAATTCGTGAAATTGCTGTTAGGCAATCATCGGAACCAAGCACTACGGGCGCTAGTAGAAACCGAATGCTATATCTATTGCCCAGGCTTGCGGGAATACGGTGAGGCGTTACTGCGGATGGCAGACCTGCCAGCGATCCCATTAGAAAACGAAACGGCGGCCTGGGTTTTGCTCATTGACCAAATGGGTTTAGCGCCAGAGGCAGTCCGCAGCTTTTTAAAAGCTTGGAAATGTTCCAATGACTGCATCCGCCAAGTACACACGGCTTATCAAGCACTGCTCGCGCGTCGAAATGGCGAATGGAATGACCTAGTGTTGTATCAGTTCGGTCTAGAAGCAACCTGTTTAGCCGAAGGATTATTGCGTTATGACAATCAGCCCAACGATCCAGCAAAAATCAGTCAGCGCTATCAGCAGCTGCCGATCCATTCACTGAAGGAGTTGGCGATCAATGGACGTGATTTACTACAAACGATCGATCGTTCTTCTGGTCCGTGGCTCAAAGAAGTCTTGACCGCTGCCGAAGCTGCAGTCATCACACGAAAAATCCCTAATGAAAAAGAAGCACTATTAGCGTTTGTCCAAGCGTATTTAGCAAAGGAGGGATAACTGAAAAATGGAAAGCAAAAAAGAATTTATCGTGGGACAGCAAGACACTGCGGCTGTTTTGGGTTCTGGGGGATTAGACGTTTTAGCAACCCCACGATTGGTAGCAATGGTGGAAAACACCTGTTGGGAAGCCCTTGAGCCTACTTTAGATAAAGGGTTTACTACCGTCGGTACAAAGTTTTCGATCAATCATTTGAAGCCTTCACCAGTTGGAGCGACAATCACAGTTCTTGTGCAGTGGGAAAAAGAACAGGGGCTCCAATTTCATTATCAGGTAATAGACGCGAAACAACAGATCATTGCCAATGGGACGCATCAACGAGCAGCAGTGGAAATCTCTCGGTTCATGAAAAAAGTCAACGAAAAACAAAGTTAATTTGTGTCCCGATGGCGACTATGTGTTAGAATTAAAGTGTATTACTAATAAAAAGGAGCGTTTTGTCATGGCTAGAGAAATGAAAGCTTTAAAATTTTATTTCCGTAATGGAGAAACATGGACGATTGAGCGCCGTTACATCGGTGACTTGTGGATCAAACAAATCACGACCAGTTTTGGCCGCATCCACGGAAGCGAATTTGTTGAGATTCATCCATGTGCTGGGTTCAAAATTGAAATCTTCCAAGAAGGCGATCATGTGGCAACGCATGACATCAACTTAGGTGGGCTTGAATTAGGGATGTTTGCCCGTGCGTTGAAATATGAAGATATCGAACGGATGGAAATTCTTTACCGTAACGGTACACCGGATCTTGTGTATTTCCCATATAAGGACAAAGATACGGAAGGATTGGATAACGTATACCAATCAACAAAAATCAGTGAGAAAACGAAGAGCCTTTATATCGTGATCGACCCGAACCAGACAGTCGATGATGTTTATAAAGAACATTTCGAAGAATAA
The DNA here is from genome assembly GCF_050547255.1 of Enterococcus sp. AZ079. Classification (NCBI taxonomy): domain Bacteria; kingdom Bacillati; phylum Bacillota; class Bacilli; order Lactobacillales; family Enterococcaceae; genus Enterococcus; species Enterococcus sp. AZ079. The sequence continues at coordinate 1,004,717 of NZ_CP172955.1, forward strand.
GAAAAACGCAGAACCAGTTGGTTCTGCGTTTTTTTTTAGAATGATTCTTGGAACATATCCGTATACTTTTTTAATAAAAGATAATCTTCGGCATATTCATCTTTTAAAACGATCGTATCGCCAAAGAAACTCTTACGCGCATGTTGGATGATACGATGCTGAATATCTTTTTCTAAAAGGTAATCGATCTCAGACTGTTTCAGGTTTTGTGCAGCAGTCGCCCGATTCTTTTCTAAATATTGCAGCAAATCGTACTCAAGGTGTCCCGCACCGTTGATGACTCGTTTGTATTCGATTTTGTCAATTTTCATCTGCTCACACTCCTTGCTATTAAAGTACCTTAGAAAAGAACAAAGGGGGAGGTGGGCGAATCGAAATTACATAAATCTTTAAAAAATGGACCGTTTGTTAATGTTATCTTAAGATTTGTCAGCAAAAAGGAAAGAAAAACGAATCAAGTGCCAGTATTTTTCGAACCATCAGCAAACGGTTCTTTTTCCTTTTGCTGATGGACGGGTCCTATATTAGCGATCCCATCTAGACCACCGGCATGTCCGCCGACTAATTTGCTGCGAGCAATGGCGCGAGCGCCTTCCATTCGGCTTGTGGCATGAACGATCGAAGTGAAGCCATATTTCTCACGAATCTTATCGATGATCAAATCTAATTTACGCTGGCGCAACTGCGTTTCTGCTTGCTCAAAAAGATCCAACTGGACATTTTCTGTATAGAACAATTTTGAATAGGTAATACCAATGTGGCGAACGACTTGCCCCGTATAAAATTTTCGAAAGAGAAACAGGCAATGAGCCACAAGTTTGCGGGTATTGTCAGTTGGCGGGATCTTCATTTGTCGGGAAAAACCAGAGGCAGTTTCACCAAAGGCTACGCCGATGTAAACATTGATACAAGCGGTCTGACAATGATGACGGCGAATCCGAGCGGCAACTTGCTCCGCCATTTCCTTGATGACGATCTCGATTTCTTCTTGTAAATAATAATTGCGATGTAGGACTTGGCTATTGCCGTAGCTTTTTTCCATCACTTGTGGTGTCGGTTCAGATAAAATCGTGCGATCAATGCCATGGGCGTGATGATAGAGCTGCTCGCCAATGATCCCCATGCGACTGCGTAAAAGATCAGGACTGGCGTGAGCCAATTGCTCGATCGTTTCAATCCCCATCAAGTGAAGTCGTTTTTCTGTGCGCCGACCGATCCCCCAAAACTCTGTCATAGGGGCGATCTGCCAAACTTTTGTCGGTACATCGTCATAGGTCCATTCAGCGATCAAGGAACGATTGTGTTTGGATTCGTTATCTAAAGCTAGTTTTGCTAACAATGGATTGTCGCCAATGCCGATGGTGACATACAATTTCGTTGTTTCGTAAATGTCTTTTTGAATTTGCTGGGCAATCAACCAACGTTTTTCTTCGCGAGAGATCGTTTTATCGGGAATGAAAAGATCCAATGTACGGGTCAGATCCATCATCGTTTCGTCGATCGAATAGAGCAGCAAGTCGTCTTGTCCAACATATTTGCGAAAGACATTATTGACTTTGGTGTTTTCTTTGATATAAAAACTCATACGCGGCGATGCTTTGTACAAATCGGGATGTGTCGGCAGGTTGTCATTGCGAGTCACATTTGAAATCCCCAATACCGATTTTGCCTTTGGGGAAGCTGCTAAGACTAAGCCGTTACCAGTATTGTCAGAATGTGACATGACGACCAGCATCGCTTGGATAGGATCTAATCCACGAGAGATGCATTCGACAGAAGCATAAAAACTTTTGACATCAATAAATAAGATATCGCGTTTTGGCTCGAGCGCATAATTAAAACCACCCATTTTTATCACTCCTTACCGAAATTATACGAACGTTTGTTCTTTTTTGTCAAGCAAACAGGAGCGGATGAGGGGGATTTGTTTTTTTATAGAGAAGTTATTTTTGTTTTATAATGATGGGAAACGTTGGTTTATAAGGAATACATTCATTTCAGATTATCAGAATTCGATTGGACATAAATACGGGGTTTTGTCTTTTTACCCGAAAAACGGATAAAAAAACAGCCGCTCCATTGGACCGACTGTCGTAGCTTAAATCAATTTTCGGCAGGTAGGGTTGCAAACAAACTTAAGAGATTGCCGTCTATGTCTTTGACAATGGCATAGCGTTGCCCCCAAAAGGCAGACCAAGGTTCTTTGAAAGACTGATACCCAGCAGCAACGACTTTTGCATGAAGGGCATCAACTTCTTCAGGAGAATCACATAAAAAGGCTAATTCAATCGTATCACCCACAGTCATTGGTGCATGTCCGTAGATCCCAGCAACCATCTGGCGGCTATTCAAGGAGATACGAACCCCGTCGTTTGCTAATTCCATATAATCTTCTGAGTGCTGACCTAATGGCGTGAAGCCAAGTACTTGATAAAAAGCCAGTGCCTGTTCCATGTTTTTTGTGATAATACCGACCATATCTAGTTTCATTGTTTACTTCCTTTCATGTGGGCGTTCTTTACATAACAGTCAATGCAGCTGCTAGCAATGAAGATCACCTCGTTTCTGTCAGACGGTAATGGTGCAACCGTTCAGCCAACGTACCAGTATGCAATTCAAATAAATGGTTGTCATCGTCATAAAAATAAATAGAAGCACCTTCGCCTTTGATGCGGGAACGATCTTTTTCGATCTTCAATCCTAGTCCTTGGATGCGCGTAATCAAGGAATCGATTTGAGCTTGATCGATTTTAAAGGCAATATGGTTATACGTTTTCGGCAGCTTCTGGGAGGCATCCTCCATGACAGCAAGCCATAAGCCATCGATCAAAAAGAATTTTTCTGGGAAGTAAGAATGGGCCTGGTCTTGACTATCATAAACTTCCTCTGCATCAAACAATGTTTCCAGCATCGTTGTTGTCTTTGCTAAATTCTGTACGATCAACGTGATATGGGAAATCTCCATCGCATCAACACTCCTTTGTTATGACGAAATAGGGGAAAGAGAAACAATCAGTATCAAAAGAAGCATTATGTTAGTGATTGTGAAATACCAATAGGAAGAGCAGAACATAAAACAGTGCATCTGTTGCGCAAGGAATAAGTTTCTTCGTGTATTTTGTCCAAAAGAAGACATTTATTAAGAAGAGGACAATCACCGTCGGTAGGCTAAAGGTCCAAGCAGGGTGTTTGATGAAAATGAAAAGCATATTTCCAATAAGTGCAAAAAGAAAAGCGCCATAAAACAGACGATAGTTACTAGGTAGATACGCAAAATTGCCAAGCATGGGTTCACCTCCTATAGGCAGTATAGCATGAAAGGGTCGATCGGAGATCAAAGTATACAGAAAAGGTGGCAACGGGAGAGAGCGGCTTCATATTATGGTTATTGCCAAAATCATCTCGCGCATAATCGCGGGAGAGATACTGCAAAAAATTTCGGAAAATAAAGCTGCCGCTTAATCGCCCCTGAAATCTTTGTTGCTGCTCATGCGTTCTCCTGATGCTTATTCAAAAAAGCAGCAATACATTCACTAAGTGAATTTGGCTACTGCCTGCTCTTTTTTATGATGGACAAAGAGAGACAATAAAACGATGAAAAGAATAGTTACTCGAGGTGTTCCAGGAGAAGCTTTTCTGAGCAATTTAGGCAAAGGATCGGCGCGTTTATCAGTGCTAATTCTTTTCTGGGTTTTAGTTGGTAAGCAGAAGCTTTCGGCGGAAACGGCCATTTTGTCCAAACGACTTCCCCTGTGTCGATCACTTTTTTGCAATGGTTGCAACGAAACTCATTTCCTTCTTTGTTAAACATTTAATTTCTCCTTTTTTCTATACATTATACATTAAAATTTATTTTTGTGACTTTACAAAGAATTGGCTTAAAAGTCCAAAGAAGAGAAGTCAAGAAGCAGCTAAAACAAAGAGTAATCAAGGAGACGATGCAATTACTATCTAAGTTTGAAAGAACAAGGGCTAATAGAAGGGGAGTTCCATTCAAAACCATCACCTCAAAGCTAGTTTTTACAAAAAAAGAAGTTCGCAAACGCCTTGGTTATCAGCGTTTGCGAACTTCTTAAATAGCATTATTTTGTTTCGCGGTGTAAAGTAACTTTTCTTTCGCGTGGGCAATATTTTTTCTTTTCCAAACGATCAGGATTGTTACGTTTGTTTTTGTTTGATAAGTAGTTGCGTTCTTTACAAGAAGTGCACTCTAATGTGATGTTTACGCGCATGATTTTCCCCCCTAACGATACAAGAATCCTCTAAGAAATCTCTCAGACTAAAATATAATAGCATGTTTCGTGAGGGAATGCTAGCTTTTTCCTGAAATTTGTTAAGTAGTTTTACTTGACGAATTTCTTGAAACGCATTAGTCCAATTTGCTCTGGATATCTTCGATCATTTTGGTGTAGGCGATCGGACCGTTGTAGAGCCAGCTTGATTCAGGGCCGAATTCCCATAAATGATTGTTTTTGACTGCATCAAGATTTTGCCAGACTTGTTCACTGAAAAAATCAGCGCCTTTATCACTATTCACTAAAATCAGGTAATCGGCATCCAATTCTGCTAATTTTTCCAGAGAAACGGCAGACCAATCAGCAGTGGCACTTTCACTGATTTCCGAAACCAGTGCGGGAACTTCAAACCCGAGTTCGTGATACAGCAGCTGACCGCTTGATTTTGTTTCTGAAACCATGAAGACAGAGTTATTGACCACCCATAAAGCAGCGATCGACTTGCCTTGGATTTGATCAGCGTACGTTTCCTTGGTAGCAGCGACTAAGTCATCATAATCAGCTTCTACTTGGGCAGCTTGCTCTTCTTTGTGTAACACCTTTGCAATATCTGTCAGACGTTCCCGCCAGGTCACGTCTTCGCCATTTGTGACCACATAGGTCGGCGCGATTTTACTGTATTGATCATATTTGTCACCTTCCACCATGGAATTGCTATCCATCAGTAGCAGGTCTGGCTCAAAGCTCAAGACATCTTCAAAGGGCAGATCGTAGTTGATCCTTGGAACCTCCGCCAGTTTGTCTTGCAAGTATGCTTGATCACTGTCATTGCCGACGGTCCATTGAGCAACCGGTGTTACCTCTAAAGCGACCAAATAATCTTCCAAATAACTACCAATCACCCGCTGTGGGTTTTCGGGAACAGTGACTTCATTTCCCATCGCATCGGTAAAGGTTGTTGCTATTTCTGAAGAAGTAGTGGCTGATCCACTGCTATCCGTTGAGTCATTATTCGTGCTGCAAGCACCCAGTAGGGTAAGAGAGCAGGCAGCTAGCAGGGTAAGCCAAGTACTTCTTTTTGACCATTGTTTCATAAAAACACTTCCTCCTTTGTTACATGTTGAGCACTTATTGTTTTAATTGAGAATAGTTCTCATTTGCTGATAGCTATTATCACGAAGAAACGCTTCTTTGTCAATCTTATTTTTTTATTTCCTTTTTTTAGAACTATTGACGAATAGTAGGATTACATTCATAATTGATAAGCATTATCAATCATTTATTTTGGGGACGAATATGGCGAAATTACGAACAGTTGACTTGAGTGTCGGCTATCAAAAACAAAAAATTGTGCAAAATCTAACAATTGAGATGCCAGAAGGGAAAATCATCGGCTTGATTGGTCCGAACGGCAGTGGGAAATCGACGTTTTTAAAGGCACTTGCCCGAATTTTACAGCCATTGTCTGGTGAGGTCCTCTTAGATGCACAAAACCTGCAAAACATCAAAACCAAAGAAGTGGCGAAAAAGATTGCGCTGCTCTCACAAGTTAGCGATTCATCGATTGGCTTGACGATTCGCGAAATTGTTTCTTATGGTCGTTTTCCCTATCAAAAAGGACTAAATAGTTTATCGGAACAAGATCTTGCGGCGATCGAATGGTCTTTGCAGGCAACGGGTTTGACGGCACTAGCAGATGAAACGATCAGCACGCTGTCAGGGGGACAAAAACAGCGCGTTTGGATCGCCATGGCACTTGCGCAAGATACGGATATCGTGATTTTAGATGAACCAACGACCTTTTTAGATCCAGCGCATCAATTAGAAATTTTGCTCTTATTACAGCAAATCAATAAAACCTACGGAAAAACGATCATTATGTCGATTCATGACCTGAATCATGCCTCTCGTTTTTCTGATTATATTTATGCATTAAAAGGTGGAGAACTGTTGGTCTCTGGTACACCAGAAACAGTGCTGACCAAAGAGTGGCTACAGCGTTTGTTTGAGATCGACGCCATGTTAGGAACCTTTCCTAATAGCACAAAGCCATTGGTCTTGACCTATGAGTTAGGAGCCCAAGCATGAAAAAGTTTTCTTGGTTGCTGCTGCTTTTTAGCGGCTGCTTTATTATCTGTTTCTTTTTGGCGATCACCCAAGGCGCTGCAGACCTTTCCTTTGAAACGATCTGGAATGCTATCTTTGCTTTTGATTATGAGAATCAGCTGCATCAAGTCTTGCGCAATATTCGATTGCCCCGTGTGTTGGCTGCTTTTCTAGTAGGAAGTTGTTTTGCTGTTACGGGAGCTATCATGCAGGGAATTACGAAAAACGCTCTGGCAGATGGCGGTCTTTTAGGTGTCAACAGTGGGGCTGCGATGGGATTAGCGATCGCATTTATCCTATTTCCTAGTATTCAACCGAGTCAAGCGGCGCTATTTTCGTTTTTTGGTGCCTTTGCGGCAACTGCGCTGCTTTTTTTATTGACTCGCTATGCCAAATTGGGTATGTCACCTACAGGTTTGATTTTGGCTGGTGTGGCACTAAGTTCTTTTTTCTCAGCCATCAGTCAGACCCTGTCACTGCAATTTGATTTAAATCAAGAGTTAGCCTTTTGGTTTATCGGTGGTGCCGCAAATGTGACTTGGCAGCAACTGCGTTTTGTGGGCCCCATCTATCTGATTGCCATCGTTTTTGTGCTACGTCTAGGAAAAGCGTTGAATCTGTTAGCGCTAGGAGATGACACCGTCATTTCATTAGGCAAGCACCCGCATCTGATTCGGGCATCTGCCTTACTGTTAGTCGTAGTTTTGGCGGGAATGGCAGTTTCGCTTGTTGGACCGGTCAGTTTTGTCGGCTTAATGGTTCCTCATGTCGTGCGGGGAATGGTGGGCAAAAACTATCAACTGATTTTGCCTTTGACGATCCTTGGAGGGGGAACACTGGTGATGGCCGCTGATCTGGCTGGCCGCCTGATCAATCCGCCCTTTGAGACACCCTTTGGGATACTGATGGCATTGATTGGTGTGCCTTTTCTATTGATCAAGATACGGAGGGAAGGCTGATGAAAAAAACACTCTCTGTTTTTTTCCTACTGCTGATGGTCGCTTTTTTAGGAAGTGTCATGGTGGGAAAAACAATTTTATCCTTTCAGACATTAGGGGCAATCTTTCAAGGAACGGCATCTTCGAGTCAAGTACTGACTTTTACTGAGTTTCGACTACCACGGGCTTGTCTAGCGCTGATCGCTGGTGGTGCCTTTGGTTTTTCTGGGTTTGTCTTGCAAGGAGTAACGAGAAATGAGTTGGCTGATGCAAGTATCGTAGGAATCAACAATGGGGCAGGGCTCTTTGTGTTGATCTACTTAGGTTTTTATACCCAAGGATCGCAGCTTTTGCCTGTCGTTGGGATCATCGGTGGTTTATTAGCTGCTGTACTGGTCTATTTGATTGCCTATAAGCACCGCCAATTGTTATCGATGGAGCGAGTACTGCTGGCGGGAATCGCCGTCAATGCAGGGCTGGCGGCGGCTACCTTACTCTTTACGGTGGAATTATCAAAAGACCGCTATCGCTTTGTAACAGCGTGGCTTTCTGGTTCGATTTGGGGAACTTCTTGGCAGCAAATCACCAGTCTGCTTCCTTGGGTCATCGTATTGTCTGCCGCAGCTTTCTGGACCGTACCAAGGTTTAACTTACTTGGCTTTGGCGAGGAGCAGGCAATTAGCTTAGGGGTTTCTTTGACCCGTTTGCGGACGTGGTTTTTAGTGATCGCGGTTGGTTTGGCTGCCAGTACGGTTGGCTATACTGGTAATTTAGCCTTTGTGGGCTTATTGGCGCCTCATATCGCTAAGGGACTCATCGGCAGAGAATCTCGCAGTGCCTTTTTCTTAGCGGGAATGATCGGCAGTCTGCTAGTCTTAGTCAGTGATACGATCGGTCGTTTGCTATTGACAAGCGGCGAGATCCCAGCTGGTATCATCATTTCTATCGTGGGGGCACCGTACTTTGTCTTTTTGCTGATCCGACGTAAAGAAGAATGAGCAACTAGTCATGATCTTGCCAAGAAATCTGCGATTCTAGTTTGCTATTTGGACACAGTTTTTGGTACTATTTCTGAGAGGAGTGATCCAATGGAAAAACCAGTCATTAGAGAGCACATGATCCAAACATTAAAACAAATGCCAATCAAACAAAAGCAGCAGAAAGAAACGCTGATTTTGCAGTTGCTGTTTTCTTCTCAGATTTGGCAAACAGCTGAGTCAGTAGGTGTGATCCGTTCGTTGCCATTTGAATTTGATACAGCGGCTATTTTTGCTAAAGGATTTGAACAAAACAAACGAATCGCAGTGCCGAAAGCACAACAGAAAAAATTGCAGTTTTATCATGTGGAGCCGACAACACGTTATGAAGCGTCGGCATTTGGAGTTGAAGAGCCGATCTGTGAGCAAGAAGCCCATCACTTGGATTTGCTGATTGTTCCCGGTTTGGCGTTTTCTAAAAACGGCTATCGCATCGGCTTTGGCGGTGGCTATTATGATCGTTTCTTGTCAGCTTTCGATGGCAAGACCGTTTCTTTGGTCTTCGGAGAGCAATTCAACGATCAATGGACACCAGATGTATTCGACATCCCAATCGATAAAATCTATACGGATTCTCTTATTCGCACGTAAAGGAGCACGTCAATGAATTCTCAAATGAAAAGATGGCTGAATCAGCCGGTCTTCACGTATCTGTTTTTAGCTATCCAAACAATTGTGTTTATCTTAGGTTATTTTAGTCCCTCTATTCAATCAGGCGGGGTGATGTTTGGTCCGTTTGTCGTTTATTTAAATGAATATTGGCGTTTCGTTACCCCGATCTTTCTACATTTCGGTTTGGCTCATTTTGCGATCAATTCTGTGATTCTGTATTATATGGGGCAGCAAGTAGAAGCCATCTATGGTCATAGCCGTTTTTTTGCCTTGTATTTGCTAAGCGGCATCATGGGCAATACCATGAGTTTTGCCTTCAACCAAATAGGGATTCAATCAGCAGGCGCTAGTACTTCTTTATTCGGACTTTTCGGGGCATTTTTGATTTTAGGTTGGCATTTTAGAAATGATTACCGCATCCAAGCAATGGTACGGCAATTTGCCCTATTCGTTGGATTGAACCTGGTTTTTGGTGTGTTTGATCAAACGATCGATATGTGGGGACACATTGGGGGGATCCTCGGTGGGTTATTACTAGGGAATCTTTTGGCATTGCCAAAGAACTACGGAAAATATTCGATCCACACCAGAATCCTCTCTGGCGTACTCTTTGTTTTCTTATTGGCTATTTTTGTGATATATGGTTTTAAAAAATATTAATTACTTGTATAATAAGCAGGAAGTGGTTAAATGGAAACGTTATATGACGTACAACAATTACTGAAACAATTTGGTGTTTACGTATATGTCGGCAAGCGGATCTACGATATAGAACTGATGCAAATCGAGCTGAAAAACTTTTATGACAGTCGCTTGATAGATCGGGATGTATATCTGACTGCCCGGCGAATTCTTACGCGGGAGCATCGAATTGAAGAAAGCCGGGAGGAAAACAAGTGATGGACAAAAAAATCATCGGAATTGATTTAGGCGGAACAACGGTGAAATTCGCTATTTTAACGAGCGAAGGCGAGATTCAGCAAAAATGGAGTATTGACACCAATATTCTTGATGAAGGCTCACATATTGTGCCAGAAATCGTGGCATCGATCAATCATCGCCTAGAATTATATGGCTTACAGCCAGAAGCATTTATCGGTATTGGTATGGGGACACCAGGAAGTGTCGATCGTGACAAAGGAACCGTCATCGGTGCCTACAATCTGAACTGGAAAACACTTCAGCCAGTCAAAGAACTGATTGAAAAAGGCACAAAAATCCCCTTTGCCATCGATAACGATGCCAATGTAGCAGCTTTAGGTGAGCGCTGGAAAGGGGCAGGGGATAACAATCCTGATGTCATCTTTATCACACTAGGTACAGGTGTTGGCGGCGGTATCATCATGGAAGGGCAATTGCTTCATGGGGTTGCTGGTTGTGCTGGAGAAATCGGTCATATCACTGTTGATCCTGAAGGGTTTGAATGTACTTGCGGCAAACGTGGTTGTTTAGAAACGGTTTCTAGTGCGACGGGTGTTGTGCGAGTTGCTCGACAGTTGGCAGAAGAATATGCTGGCGATTCGGCATTGAAACAGCAGCTGGACAATGGGGAAGATGTTTCAAGTAAAGATATTTTTGAAGCGGCTCAAGCAAACGATCCATTTGGCTTGATGGTCGTTGATAAAGTGTGCTTCTACCTTGGGTTGGCATGCGGAAACTTAGGAAACACATTAAATCCATCGAGTATCGTTTTAGGTGGAGGCGTATCAGCAGCCGGTGAATTTTTACGTGAACGGGTTGCTGCCTACTTTGCTCAGTTTACCTTCCCACAGGTAACGGAAAGTACCGAAATCAAATTGGCAGAACTTGGGAATGATGCCGGTGTGATCGGGGCAGCATCATTAGCTTTGCAATTTGCAGCAAAAGCTTAGATGCCAAGCTGCTAGGCAATGATACATTCAAGCAGCATAAATCAAAAAAAGAATGATTGTTACAATAGAGAGGAATAGAAGAAATGACACCAATTATGTGGCTAAACTTGGTTTTGGGATTAATCATCTTAGCAATCGCTTTGAACTGGGCGTATTTTCAAATCATGGGACGCCGTTCAGCAACGATCATCTCAGAAGATGAATTCAAAGCAGGAATGAAGAAAGCCCAAGTGATCGATGTTCGGGAAAAAAATGAGTTTGACAGTGGACATATTTTAGGGGCGCGTAATATTCCTTTTACTGTTTTAACCAATTCCTTCAGCGCATTTCGTAAAGATCAACCGATCTACTTATATGACACGCGTAAATCGTTGAGTATTCGCGCAGCGAATAAATTACGTAAAGAAGGCTTTACCAATGTCTATATCCTAAAAGAAGGATATGAAGGCTGGAGCGGCAAGACGAAAAAGAAAAATAGTTTATAAAACAGAGAACTCAAGGCAAAAGAACACAAGCAAATTTGAATGAGTGACGAAACACCAAACGGAGTGTTTCAAGTAAGTCATTGTTCAATTTACATTGTGGGCTTTTGCCTTTATTTGAACTTAGGTCTATCAATAAGGAGAGTGTGCGTTGATCAAGCGAAAAAGAATTTATGAAGCGGCGGAAACGACAGATGGCTATCGGGTATTGGTGGATCGCATCTGGCCTAGAGGGATGAAAAAGGAAACAGCTCAGATCGATCTATGGCTCAAAGCAGTCGCACCAAGTACTGAATTGCGCAAATGGTTTGGGCATGATCCTGAACGTTTTGATGCGTTTAAAGACCGCTATCTACAAGAATTAGAGAAAGCGCCCGCAAAAGTTGCCCTGGCACAGTTAAACGCGTTGGTTGCTGAACAAGAGACCGTTACCTTACTATACGGAGCGAAAAATGAAGAACAAAATCAAGCCGTGATTTTGCAGGACTTACTGGAGAAGGAAGAATGATTACCTAAAAGAGCCGCCAGCCTATTGAAGGCTGACGGCTCTTTTGTAGCAAATGATTAACGGGCAACGCTTTTACGCATCGCACGTTTCCGTTTTTCATCATGATCCGCTTGTTGTTCATCAATTGGATCAATCACTTGTTTCTTGACCGTCATAACAACACTTGCAGCTGCAGCAACCGTTGCGACTGTTCCTACTAAAAATCCTGAAAGAAATCGTTTCATCATTAAACACCTCGCCTTTAGTTATAGGTTCATTATGAATGAAAACGGAAAAAATATCAAAAAAAATCACTTTTGGGATTGAAAACGCTTGAAATAATTTAGTAAATATTTTACAATAAGTTTACTAAAAAGAAAGTGGGAGTGAGAGAAATGGAGCAATTGCAACAGATATTTATTGATAAATTTGGAACAGAAGGCACAGGCATGTATTTTGCACCAGGGAGAATCAACTTGATCGGTGAACACACGGATTACAATGGCGGTTATGTTTTCCCGGCGGCGATCACATTAGGGACGTATGCAGTAGCGCGAAAACGTGAAGACCAGTTGATCCAACTCTATTCAGAGAACTTTCCAGAAAAAGGCGTGATCTCCTTTTCGTTAGATGAGCTGGATTACCGAAAAGAAGATGATTGGACAAACTATCCGAAAGGAGTCGTTCGTTTCCTAAAAGAAGCGGGGCAAGTGATCGATCGAGGCTTTGACATCGCTTTTTATGGCAACATTCCGAATGGCGCAGGTCTTTCTTCTTCGGCATCGATTGAATTGCTGACGGGGGTTTGTCTAAAAGATCTCTTTGATTTAACCCTGACGACCTTGGACTTAGTTAAAATTGGCAAAAAAGTCGAAAATGAGTTTATTGGCGTTAACTCAGGGATCATGGATCAATTTGCGATCGGAATGGGTCAAAAAGACCATGCACTGCTTTTAGATACGAACACGTTAAATTATGAAGTCGTACCAGCGGCATTTGGCGATTATGTCGTAGCGATCATGAATACCAATAAGCGACGCGAATTGGCTGATTCTAAATACAATGAACGACGTGCAGAATGTGAAGAAGCATTGGCTCGTTTGCAAAAATCATTAGCCATTGATTCATTGGGCGCATTAGACGAAGCAACCTTTTTTGCAAATACAGCATTGATCGATGATCCACGCTTGATCAAACGGGCGAAACATGCGGTGACGGAAAACCAACGGACATTGAAAGCAAAAGCTGCTTTGACTGCTGGTGATCTTGAAAAATTCGGCCAGTTATTAAATGCCTCCCATGCTTCATTGCGAGATGATTATGAAGTGACAGGGCATGAACTAGATACACTAGTCGCAGCCGCTCAAGCGCACCCTGCTGTTCTAGGTGCGCGGATGACTGGTGCGGGCTTTGGCGGTTGCGGGATCGCATTGGTCAAAGCAAGTGAATGGGCTGATTTCGAAGCGTCAGTCAAAGCAGCCTATTTAGCAGAAATCGGCTACGCAACCGACATTTATCAAGCAAGTATTGATGATGGTGCACGAAAACTGTAGAATAAGAAACGATGAAGGAATGAAGAAAGAAGGCTGAAAATATGGCGATTTTAGTATTAGGAGGAGCCGGCTATATCGGTTCTCATGCAGTCGATCAATTGATCGAACAAGGAAAACAAGTCGTTGTCGTTGACAATTTGCTGACAGGACATCGCCAAGCGATCCATCCAGCAGCAACCTTTTATGAAGGAGATATTCGCGACAAAGCATTTTTACAATCGGTATTTGAAAAAGAAACGATCGATGGCGTGATTCACTTTGCTGCCAGTTCTTTGGTGGGAGAATCTGTGGAAAAACCATTGAAGTATTTCAACAATAATGTGTATGGGATGCAGATCCTCTTAGAAGTGATGAAGGAACATCAAGTGAAACATATCGTCTTTTCCTCTACAGCAGCAACTTATGGGGAACCTGACCATAGTCCAATCACGGAAGAAATCCCAACAAATCCTAAAAATCCATATGGCGAAAGCAAGTTGATCATGGAAAAAATGATGCGTTGGTGCGATGAAGCCTATGGAATGAAGTATGTCGCATTGCGTTATTTCAATGTGGCTGGCGCGAAGTCGGATGCTTCGATTGGTGAAGACCATGATCCAGAAACACACTTAGTACCGATCATCTTGCAAGCTGCTTTAGGACAACGCAAAGAGGTAGCGATTTTTGGGGAGGATTACGATACTCCAGATGGTACTTGTGTTCGCGATTATGTCCATGTCGAAGATCTGATCGCTGCTCACCTGTTGGCATTAGAATATTTACAAAAAGGCAATGAGAGCAATGTTTTCAATTTAGGCAGCAATCATGGGTACTCTGTGAAAGAAATGGTGGAAGCTGCTCGCAATGTAACGAAAAAAGAGATCCCAGCCAGAGTGGCGCCTCGCCGTGCCGGTGATCCAAGTACCTTAGTGGCATCGAGTGAAAAAGCACGAAAGGTTTTAGGCTGGAAACCAGTCTATACCGACGTCGAAGCAATCATCGAGACTGCTTGGAATTGGCATGTCAGCCATCCAAATGGGTATCAAGGGCAGGAGGAATAACCAATGACGATCAGCCAAACAATCAGCGATTTCGTCACTTTAGCAATCAAGGCTGGCGGCTGGATGGAAATGGATCGTATTTATTTGCAAAACCGAGTACTAGCCATGATCGGGGAAGCTGTTTTTGAGCCCAGCGAAATTCGTTCTGTCGATCGTTCCTCCATTGATTTGATGGACGAGCTGGTGGCATGCGCTTTGAGCAATCAGCAAATTGGCGATTCTCACGCAGAAAGAGAAATCTTTGAAGCCCAGTTGATGGACTTTTTGACGCCACCGCCTTCAGTAGTCAATGCTTTTTTTGCGCAGCATTATGCCAATGATCCTAAAGAAGCGACGGATTATTTCTTTGAGCTGTGCCGTCAAAATGATTACATCAAGACTCGGGCCATCGCAAAGAATATCGTGTTCCCAGTTGATACCGAATATGGGGAGATCGAGATCACGATCAATTTATCAAAACCTGAAAAAGATCCCAAGCAAATAGCGAAAGAAGGAGCTGCTGCTTCTGTAGATTATCCGAAATGTATGTTGTGTTTGGAAAATGAAGGCTACCAAGGACGAGTCAATTATCCAGCGCGGACCAACCATCGGATCATCCGTATGAATTTGGATAATGAAGCATGGGGCTTTCAATATTCGCCCTATGCCTACTACAATGAGCATTCGATTTTTCTCTCTTTAGACCATCGTCCTATGAAAATCAATTTGCAAACCTTCGCTCGCTTGTTGCAGATCATTGAAGTGATGCCGCATTATTTTGTCGGGTCCAATGCCGATCTGCCGATCGTTGGGGGTTCGATCTTGTCTCATGACCATTATCAAGGGGGACGGCACACGTTTGCCATGGCAAAAGCGCCGATCGAGCAACACTTTTCTTTAACTGGTTTTCCTGATGTCGCTGCGGGGATCGTGAAGTGGCCAATGTCGGTGATACGACTACAAGCGAAAAACAAACAAAAATTAGCCGCCGCTTGCCAATATGTGTTAGCCCAATGGCAACAGTACTCAGATCCAAGTGTTTCGATCAATGCCTTTTCAGAAGATGGAACGCCTCATCATACGGTGACACCGATCGCACGCAAGCAAGGAGAGCTGTTTGAAATGGACTTAGTCTTGCGGGATAATAATGTTTCCAAAGAACATCCTGACGGCATTTTTCATCCGCATCAAGAAGTGCAGCATATCAAAAAAGAAAATATCGGATTGATTGAAGTCATGGGCTTGGCAGTTCTCCCGCCGCGTTTAGCTCCGGAACTAGAAGAAGTGACTGCTTATCTATTGGATCAGCCCAATCAAATCGCGGCATACCATATTCCTTGGGCAGATGCGATCAAAGCCCAGCACCCAGAATGCAATGCCGATAACGTGTCGCAGATTTTGCGTAATGCATTAGGGGAAGTCTTTACGCAAGTATTGACGCATGCAGGCGTCTTCAAGCGAGACCAGACAGGGCAAGCGGCCTTTGCTCGCTTTATAACTACTTTATAAAAAAGTTCCCCGCAAAAAAAGGAGGCTGGAAGATGGCAACGATCAAAGATATTGCACAACAGGCTGGCGTCTCGCCAGCCACTGTATCACGGGTGCTGAATTACGATTCAGAATTATCGGTCAGTTCTGAAACCAAAGAGAAAATTTTTAAAGCCGCAGAAGCACTCAATTACACAAAACATAAAAAAAAGAGTCAGCCAGAAACCAGTAGTATGCGCTTGATCCAATGGTTTGATACCGAGGAAGAATTAGCAGATCTTTACTATTTAGCGATCCGTATCGGGATTGAAAACAAAACCGAAGAATTAGGGATTCGTTTGCTGAAAGAACCCTACGAAGGATTGACTGATACCGCAGTCGATGGAACGATTGCACTAGGGAAATTTGATGATCACCAGATTCGACAATTGAAAAAAAGCCAAGCCAATTTGTTGATGGTCGATTTTGACGCATTGGCTCAGGGCGTCAATTCTCTGGTGGTGGACTTTCAACAAGCGGTGGATTTAGTGATCGATGACTTTATTGCAAAAGGCCACCAAAGGATCGGCTTGTTATCAGGCGTTGAGTTTACCAAGGATCATCACCAAGAAATCGAAGACCCTCGGCGCCGAATTTTTGAGGAACGGCTCCGTCGGTTGAAGCTGCACCACCCGCAATATCACCTCAGCGCACCGTTTACAGTAGAGGGCGGTTATGAGGCGATGAAAGAGTATTTGCAGCAAAACAAAGAGTTGCCAAGTGCTTTATTTGCTTCCAGTGATGCCTTAGCGATTGGCGCTATGCGTGCTTTGCAAGAAAAAAACATCAAGATTCCTGAGGAGATCGCAATTATCGGCTTCAACGATGTCAGTGTTGCAAAGTACGTCTTTCCGACGCTGTCAACCATCAAAGTTCATACGGAATGGTTGGGGGAGCTGGCAGTGACGACCTTGCTGGATATCATTACGAATGCAGCACCCGTTCCTCGCAAAGTTACGATCGCAACGGAACTGATCACGCGCCAATCCTCCTAGCAACCAGTTGAATCACCGAAGGATGTCGTTACACACGTCAACTGAGTTTTAATGGAATAACAAAAAATGACTATCGTCTTACCCGAACCTTTAAACAGCCTCGTCGGTTTGCAGCTGCAGCCGTGCTTGCTTTTTTCAAAGGTTCGGGTATTGTTGTCCTATTGCTTTTTTTCTAAACGCAGGCATCTTTTTGGAGACTTGGTTGGGCATTTGATTAGAATATGGTAGAATATGAGAGAGTTTTTTGAATGGGGAGAAGATAGATGAAAACATTAGCGATTGATACCTCAAACCAGACACTGGCGGTTGCGGTGGTCGATGGTCAAGAAGTGTTGGGACAAAGCCAGACGATGGCGATCAAAAACCACAGCACAGCATTGATGCCTGCCATTGATGGATTGATGCAAGCGGTGGGGATGGCACCTAAAGAGCTGGAGCAAATCGTTGTTGCGAAAGGTCCTGGTTCGTATACAGGTTTGCGAATCGGCGTCACAACAGCAAAAACGCTGGCGCAAACATTGAACATCCCGCTGATTGGTGTTTCTAGTTTGAAAGCAGTCGCTGCCAATTGTGTGGGCGTATCGCAAGTGATCGTGCCGTTGTTTGACGCTCGCCGTCAAAATGTCTACGCAGGTGCCTACCAATGGCATAATGGGACCTTAGAAACAAGGATCAAAGACCAGCATATCTCACTGTCTGAATTATTGACCCAGTTAAAAGCAGTCGATGGTCAAGAAGTGCTATTTGTCGGCGCCGATACCATCAAATTTAAAGACATGATCGAGGCGGAACTGCCGACAGCCCATATCAATCAAGTATCGTTATGGAATTACCCGAATGGCGTTGTTTTAGCTGCTATTGCGAAAGAAGAAGCGCCGGTCGCTTCGATCCATGATTTTGTACCAGACTATTTAAAATTAGTTGAAGCCGAAGAAAAATGGTTAGCCTCGCATGAACCGGGAGTGGATGCCTATGTTGAAAAAATTTAAAACGATGACGGGAAAGCTGGCCCTTTTCCGTCAGATTCAATACCCAGAGCGTAAAAAAGAGATACGAGGGGAAATGTACGTTGTTCGTGAATTAGTCGGAGATGACATTAAAGAGCTGCTGCAGGTGGAGCGTCTCGTGTATGCGGGGGAACTGCCTTGGACCAAGAGCGCCTTTTTGTCAGAACTTTATTCACGGGTCAAACATCTTTATTTGGGCATCTTGCATAATGAGCGGATGATTGGGTTTATCGGGGTGCGGATTTTAGGCGCTGATGCCCATATCACCAATATCGCGATCATTCCTGATTATCAAGGAAAAGGGATCGGTTCTTTCTTGCTAGGAGAAATCGAACGTTATGCACGGAAAAACAAATGCGACCGTTTGACATTAGAAGTTCGCCTGGGCAATCGTGATGCGCAACGTTTGTATCGGACCCTCGGGTTTGTTTCACAGGCGATCAAAACGGCGTACTACACCGAAGGCAATGAAGACGCATTGGATATGGTGAAATTTTTAAATGTCTAACGAACAAGCAGATCAAACGATCCCGACACCGCAAATGCTCTGGTCATTGGCAGATCAGAGCTATCCCTTTGGCTCGCCTTGGAATGTGCAGCAATTTCAACAAGATTTGCAAAACAGCAACAGTCGCTATTTGTTCCGTTATGGAAAAACCAATCAAGAGCTAATGGGGTTTCTCTGTTTTCAGCAAGTGCTGGATGAAGCAGAGTTGTTTAATGTAGCGGTTTTACCAGCGTATCAAGGTCGTGGTTTGGCGAAAGAATTGTTGAAGCAAATGGAATCGCTCGTGGAACAAACCGATGGTCGGCGCATCTATCTTGAAGTGCGTGTGTCGAATTTGCAAGCACAAGCTCTTTATTTACGTATGGGCTATACAGTCATCGGTCGTAGAAAAAAATATTACAGTCATCCAGAAGAGGATGCGTTGATTATGGAAAAGAAAGTAGGCGGACAAAAATCAAATGAATGAATTGATTTTAGCCATTGAAAGCAGTTGTGATGAAACCAGTGTGGCAGTGATTAAAAACGGCGACACCATTTTAAGTAACATTGTTGCTTCGCAGATCAAGAGCCACCAGCGCTTCGGCGGTGTCGTACCAGAAGTCGCTAGTCGTCACCATGTCGAACAGATTACTTTATGTATCGAAGAAGCATTGACACAGGCCGACACCCAACCTGAAGAGTTGTCAGCTGTTGCTGTTACCTATGGTCCAGGGTTGGTTGGGGCACTGTTGATTGGGCTTTCTGCAGCAAAAGCCTTTGCGTGGGCCCACAGCTTACCGCTGATTCCGGTCAATCACATGGCAGGACATATTTATGCAGCTCGCCTAGTGAAGCCATTGGTTTTTCCTTTAATGGCGTTATTGGTCAGTGGTGGCCACACCGAATTGGTGTATATGGCAGAAGATGGCTCTTTTGAGATCATCGGTGAAACGAGAGATGATGCCGCTGGTGAAGCCTATGACAAAGTCGGTCGTGTTCTAGGTTTGCCTTATCCTAGTGGGAAAGAAATTGATCGCCTTGCGCATCTAGGCAGTGATACGTATCACTTTCCTCGAGCAATGATACAAGAAGATAATTTTGATTTTAGTTTCAGCGGCTTAAAGAGTTCCTTTATCAATTTTGTGCATAATGCACAGCAAAGAGAGGAAGCTTTGTCAGTAGAAAATCTAGCAGCTAGTTTCCAAGCCAGCGTTGTCGAAGTATTGGTTCACAAAACGTTGCGGGCATGCCAAGCTTATCCTGTAAACCAGCTGATCGTTGCTGGGGGAGTCGCGGCGAATCAAGGCTTGCGTGACGCTTTACAAAAAGCGATGCAGGAATTGCCGGAAGTGGAATTGTTGATTCCACCGTTGCGTCTTTGCGGAGATAATGCGGCCATGATTGGAGCTTATGCCCATGTTGCGTTGAAAAAGCAGCGCTTAGCAGATCTTTCATTGAATGCTGATCCAAGTGTCAGCTTTGCCCATACGATTTCTTAAGATGATTGCACCTAAGATCCGTTCTTAGGTGTTTTTTTTTGGTTTCTTTATGAGCAAATAGAAGATTTTGTTGTATTTTATTTCATAATTTGATATTATCGTGTATAATTATTAGTTAATTGAAGGGCGGGTATGCAATGACATCGGTTTTTAAAGGACGCAGTTTTTTAGCAGAAAAGGATTTTACAAAAGAAGAACTACAATATTTGATTGATTTTTCCCAGCACTTGAAAGGGATGAAGGCCAACAATCAACCACATCGCTACTTAGAAGGAAAAAATATTGCACTTTTGTTTGAAAAGAATTCGACACGGACGCGAGCAGCCTTTACGGTTGCAGCGGTGGATCTGGGGGCACATCCGGAATTTTTAGGGGCCAATGATATTCAGTTGGGGTCTAAAGAATCCGTTGAAGATACCGCCAAAGTATTCGGCCGTATGTTTGACGGGATCGAGTTTCGCGGCTTTAGCCAACAGGTTGTCGAAGATCTGGCCAACTATTCAGGCGTACCTGTTTGGAATGGTTTAACGGATGAATGGCATCCAACGCAAATGATCGCTGACTTTTTAACCATTCAAGAAAACTTCGGTGAGCTGACTGGCTTGACCATCGCATACTGTGGGGATGGGCGCAACAATGTCGCTAATTCTTTATTAGTGACCAGTGCGATTTTAGGGGTCAATATTCATGTCGTCACTCCGAAAGTCTTGCAGCCAGAAGCAACCATCATCGCACAGGCACAAGCCTATGCCAAGCAATCGGGCGCAAAGATTTTGGTGACTGATGATGTGGATCAAGGTGTTTTAGGCGCTGATGTCGTGTATACCGATGTTTGGGTATCAATGGGTGAAGAAGAAAAATTCCAAGAGCGGATTGAACAGCTGCTGCCGTATCAAGTCAACCAATCGTTGATGAAAAAAACACAAAACGATCAAGTGATTTTTATGCATTGTTTGCCAGCATTTCATGATGATCAGACCACGTATGGCAAAAAAGCAGCGCAGGCGTATGGAATTTCTGAGATGGAAGTCACTGATGAGGTCTTTCGTAGCAAGTATGCCCGTCAATTTGATCAAGCCGAAAATCGTTTGCACTCAATCAAAGCGATCATGGCAGTGACTGCTGGAGATCTATTTATTCCTAAAGTATAAAATAATTTTTTTTTGAAAATGCCAAAATCTCGCTAGCCAAACAAACATTTCTTTGCTATACTTTCTGGGAAGTAAATAGCCTTGATTTGATGAAACAAGAGAAGTAGCGATTCGAGTATCAGTTAGCGAGTTCGGGGTGGTGGAAGCCGAATTGATCAGATTGTGAAACGCACTTGTGAGAATTTGCCAAGCAAACGGAATTCTGCCGTTATCAGAAAAAAGTAGGTCCGAAAAGGACAATCAGAGTGGTACCGCGGGAAATCTCGTCTCTAGTGCATGTTATGCGCTAGAGGCTTTTTTGTTTTTATCAATAATTTCTTGCATGAAAAACATACAACTGTTTGCTTGCTTCAAACAACTTTTCATCAAAACATGGGCTCAGTCATTATAGGAGGGATACTATGAATAACAAAGAAATCGTCGCACAAGCCATCCATCAAGTAGTAAAAGAAGATCTATCGATCGAACAAGTTCAGCAATTACTGGAAAATCCAAAGTCAGCTGACCATGGGGATGTGGCATTCCCAGCCTTCTCGCTAGCAAAAGTCTATCGGAAAGCGCCGCAGCAAATTGCCGCAGACTTAGCAGAAAAAATCGATCAAGCGTCTTTTGAAAAAATTGAAGTGGTCGGTCCATATTTAAACTTCTTTATGGATAAAAAAGCAATCTCTGCCCACGTCTTAGAGATGGTTCTCAAAGAAAAAAATCATTTTGGCGATCAAACCATCGGCAATCAGCAAGCAGTACCCATCGATATGTCTTCACCAAATATTGCCAAACCCATCTCAATGGGGCATTTGCGTTCCACTGTGATCGGTAACTCAATCGGCTTTATTTTAGAAAAAATCGGTTACCAGCCAATTCGCATCAACCATTTAGGCGACTGGGGCACACAATTTGGGAAATTGATCGTGGCCTATAAAAAATGGGGGTCAGAAGAAGCGGTCAAAGCGGAACCAATCAACGAACTGTTGCGTTTGTATGTTGATTTTCACGAAGCTGCCGAGACAGATAAACAATTAGAAGATGATGCGAGAGCTTGGTTCAAGAAACTAGAAGATGGTGACCAAGAAGCAATGGATTTGTGGCAATGGTTCCGTGATGAATCATTAAAAGAATTCAATAAAATCTATGATATGTTGGAAGTTTCCTTTGATTCATTGAATGGCGAAGCTTTCTATAATGATAAAATGACAGAAGTCGTGGAATTATTAGAGGAAAAACACTTGTTGAAAGAAGACCAAGGGGCAGAGATCGTTGATTTGGCTGCGTATGACTTAAATCCAGCCTTGATCCGCAAATCCGATGGTGCGACTCTTTACATCACACGGGACATGGCCGCAGCGCTGTACCGCAAACGGACCTACAATTTTGCCAAATCATTGTACGTGGTAGGAAATGAGCAAAGTTATCACTTCAAGCAATTAAAAGCTGTTTTGAAGGAAATGGGCTTTGAGTGGGCAGATGATATGACCCACGTACCATTTGGATTGATCACCAAAGATGGGAAAAAATTATCTACGAGAAAAGGGAAGATCGTTCTTTTAGAAGAAGTATTGAATGAAGCGATCGATTCGGCGAAAGAACAAATCACTGAAAAGAACCCAACGCTTGAAAACAAAGAAGAAGTTGCAAAACAAGTCGGTGTCGGGGCAGTCGTTTTCCACGACTTGAAAAATGACCGTTTGAATAATTTCGACTTTACGCTAGAAGAAGTTGTCCGTTTTGAAGGAGAGACCGGACCCTATGTGCAATATTCTCATGCCCGTGCCATGAGCATTCTTGAAAAAGCCGACTTTGATCCTGCTGTTGTCAGCAGTTTGTCATTGGCAGATACTGAGAGCTGGGAAGTCATCAAATTGATTCAGCGCTACCCAGAAACCGTGCTGCAAGCAGCAGAAAAATATGAACCATCCGTCATTGCTAAACATGCCATCAAATTGGCACAGGCCTTTAATAAGTATTACGCCAATGTGAAAATCTTGGCTGAAGATGCGGAAAAAGACGCACGTCTGGCTCTAGTTTATGCAGTAACGACCTTATTAAAAGAAGATTTACGGTTGCTTGGTTTACATGCACCCGACAAAATGTAACAAAAAAAGCTGTGTCCTTGTTTCGACAAAGACACAGCTTTTTTGTAGTAAAAATACAGATAGGTCACATTTGTTCGGTGTCTTATAAGACCGCGTGGTTTCTGATAAATTGATAAAAAGTTTCAGCATCTTCGTCGCTGCGGGAAATCACCGCTACTGTATCAAAGCCCGCCAACGAGCAAACTTTTTCTGGCATAGTCACTTCATCGATCGCAGCCGAAAGCAAAGGCGCATTGTCCGCAACGGTATGGATCAACGTCATAAATTGCACACGATCTACTTTAGTGACAACGTCTTCGATCATCTGTATCAAACGCTGCTCTTCTTCTTTTTCATCTTCTGACGATTGCATTCCTTGAAAAATGACAAACTTCGTCTGACCTGTTTCATCGGGCACTTTCACGATTTTCAAATCACGAATATCGCGAGAGATGGTCGCTTGCGTGGCGGAGACGCCTTGGGCTTCCAATTGCTGCAATAATTCTTCTTGCGTGCGTACAGTATGTTCAGTAATGATTTGTCTAATAAGTAAATGGCGATCAGCTTTTCGCATAGGTAAACTCCTTTAAGCATGATTGATTAAGTCAGCCTTATCATAGCAGATAAAGCCGAAAAAACCTAGATATAATAAGAAAAGAATTAGAACGTTAAAAAAAAGCTGGACCACGAATCGTAGTTTTTCATTTGAATCAGTTGCATTTCTTTTTTAGCTACTGTATACTGTTTAAGGCGTGAGTTTTTCACGTCAATCCCACATCTTGTTCCATCTGCGAAGCGGTGCTGATCGATTCAGTTCTTCAAGGAGTAAAAGAGCAAGAGAGGAAAACAAAAAAACCAAATTGGAGGAAACACAACATGGCAGTAATCTCAATGAAACAATTACTAGAAGCCGGCGTACACTTTGGTCACCAAACTCGTCGCTGGAACCCAAAAATGAAGAAATATATCTTCACAGAAAGAAACGGCATCTACATCATTGATTTGCAAAAAACAGTGAAATTAGTAGACGCAGCTTACGACTACATGAAAAATGTTGCTGAAGAAGGCGGCGTTGCATTGTTCGTAGGTACTAAAAAACAAGCACAAGAAGCAATCAAAGAAGAAGCAATCCGTTCAGGTCAATACTATGTTAACCATCGTTGGTTAGGTGGAACTTTGACAAACTGGGAAACAATCCAAAAACGTGTTGCTCGTTTGAAACAAATCAACAAAATGGAAGAAGATGGCACATTTGCTGTTCTTCCTAAAAAAGAAGTCGTTGGCTTGAACAAAGAGCGCGAACGTCTTGAAAAATTCTTAGGCGGTATCGCTGATATGCCAAGAATTCCAGATGTAATGTACGTTGTTGACCCACGTAAAGAACGTATCGCGATCCAAGAAGCACGCAAATTAAATATCCCGATCGTAGCGATGGTCGATACAAACTGTGATCCAGACGAAATCGATGTTGTTATCCCATCAAATGATGACGCTATTCGTGCCGTTAAATTGATCACTGCGAAAATGGCAGATGCTTTCATCGAAGGTAACCAAGGCGAAGACCAAGTAGCAGAAGAAGATTTTGCTGCTGAATCAACAGAAAACGCAACTTCAATCGAAGAAATCGTTGATGTTGTCGAAGGCGACAACGCATCAGCTGAATAATAAATGATGGAGCTGTTTCAAAGGCTAGGCGCCAAGCCTCACTCTCCTTTGAAACAGCTTTTTTTAAAGACAAGCAATCTTGTTTAAAAACATTTAGGAGGAAACAAAAAATGGCAGAAGTAACAGCTAAATTAGTAAAAGAATTACGCGATATGACTGGTGTAGGAATGATGGACGCAAAACGTGCATTAGTTGAAGTAGAAGGCGACATCGAAAAAGCCGTAGACTTATTACGTGAAAAAGGTATGGCAAAAGCTGCGAAGAAAAACGACCGTATTGCTGCTGAAGGTTTAGCATCTGTGGCGATCAACGGCAACACAGCAGCAATCGTTGAAGTGAACTCAGAAACTGACTTCGTTTCTAAAAACGAAATGTTCCAAGACTTAGTAAAAGAAATCGCTGAAGTAATCGCAGCAAACAAACCAGCTGATATGGATGCTGCTTTAAAATTAGAAACTTCTAAAGGCACAATGGATGCTGCGTTGATCGAAGCAACACAAGTAATCGGAGAAAAAATCAGCTTCCGTCGTTTTGAAGTTGTTGAAAAAGATGACAATGCTGCTTTCGGCGGTTACCTACACATGGGCGGACGTATTGCTGTATTGACTGTTCTTGAAGGAACAACTGACGAATCAGTTGCGAAAGATGTTGCAATGCACGTTGCAGCGATCAACCCTCGCTACGTGAACGAAGCACAAATCTCTCAAGAAGAATTGGATCATGAAAAACAAGTCTTGACAGAACAAGCATTGAACGAAGGCAAACCAGCGAACATCGTTGAAAAAATGGTTGAAGGACGCTTGAAGAAATTTAAAGCAGAAATCGCTTTGGTTGACCAACCATTCGTTAAAGACCCAGATATGACAGTTGAAAAATATGTTGCATCAAAAGGCGCAACTGTGAAATCTTTTGTCCGCTTTGAAGTCGGCGAAGGTATCGAAAAACGCGAAGACAACTTCGTTGAAGAAGTAATGAGCCAAGTGAAAAAATAATTCTGTTCCTCGAACAGATGGGAACGCATGGAAGTGCGCTCCCTTTTTTTAAGCAAAAACGGTTTTTGAAGAAATAGTGTAGATAATTTTCAACGAAAGAGCACCAATATGCTACAATAGAATTGGAGAATGTACGGAGGAATCATGATGGGCAAACCAAAATATCAACGTGTTGTATTAAAATTAAGTGGTGAAGCATTAGCGGGTGACGAAGGCTTTGGGATCAAACCACCGACGATCCAAGAGATCGTTAAAGAGATCAAGGAAGTCCACGAATTAGGCGTACAGATGGCGATCGTGGTCGGCGGCGGAAACATTTGGCGTGGACAAATCGGCGCGCAAATGGGGATGGAAAGAGCACAAGCTGATTACATGGGCATGTTAGCGACTGTGATGAATGCTTTAGCATTACAAGACACACTAGAAAACGCTGGTGTACCAACGCGTGTCCAAACTTCGATCGAAATGCGTCAAATCGCAGAGCCTTATATTCGTCGCAGAGCAGAACGTCACTTAGAAAAAGGGCGGGTCGTCATTTTTGCAGGCGGAACCGGCAACCCTTATTTCTCAACTGATACGACCGCAGCCTTACGGGCAGCTGAAATCAACGCTGATGTCATTTTGATGGCGAAAAACAATGTTGATGGCGTCTACTCAGCAGATCCTAAAACGGACCAAAGTGCTGTGAAATTTGAAGAATTGACCCATTTAGAAGTCATTTCTAAAGGATTGCAAGTAATGGATTCAACCGCAAGTTCATTAAGTATGGACAACGATATTCCATTAGTCGTATTCAACTTGAATGAGCATGGAAACATTCGCCGCGCCATTTTAGGTGAACATATTGGAACGACAGTAAGGGGGAAATAACATGGCTGACAAAATTTTAACAGAAGCAAAAGACAAAATGAAAAAAGCAGCAGAAAACTTGCAGCGGGAATTAGGACAAATCCGTGCTGGCCGCGCGAATGCGAGCATCTTAGACCGCGTAATGGTTACTTACTATGGTGTACCAACACCCTTGAACCAAATGGCTTCAATTACGATTCCAGAAGCAAGAATTTTGATGATCACACCTTTTGACAAAACAATGATCCAAGAAGTAGAAAAAGCTATCATGCAAAGTGATATTGGTATCACGCCTGCCAATGACGGAACAG
The DNA here is from genome assembly GCF_050547255.1 of Enterococcus sp. AZ079. Taxonomy (NCBI): domain Bacteria; kingdom Bacillati; phylum Bacillota; class Bacilli; order Lactobacillales; family Enterococcaceae; genus Enterococcus; species Enterococcus sp. AZ079. Next base: position 1,031,612 of record NZ_CP172955.1, read on the forward strand.
TCATTCGTTTGGTGATTCCTCAATTAACGGAAGAACGTCGTAAAGAATTAGCCAAAGACGTGAAAAAAGAAGCTGAAAATGCGAAAATCGCGGTCCGTAACATTCGCCGTGATGCGATGGAAGCTTACAAGAAACAAGAAAAAGCTGGCGATATCACAGAAGATGATTTGCGTGAATCTGAAAAAGAAGTGCAAACTGCTACAGATAACAGCATCAAAGAAATCGATGCGATCGCAGCTGAAAAAGAGCAAGAGCTACTTGAGGTTTAAAAGGAATGACGAAGAGTCGCTTCAGCGGCTCTTTTTTTATGGTCGAAAGTGCCGTATGTACTTGAATATCACGACTGTTTTTTTGTTTTTTCTTAATATGGAAATCTTTTCTTGGTTTTCATAGGCAAGAAATCTGATTATTGTTATAATGTAAAAGATGAATTTCAAGAATTGGAAGAGGAGCGAATACGATGCTGCGTTTTTTTCCACAAAAAGACAAATATATCAAAGAAGCGGCTGAACATGAATTTGATCCATCACTGCCGATTCCCCAACACATCGCGATCATTATGGATGGCAATGGCAGATGGGCGCAAAACCGGCGCTTGCCAAGAGTAGCTGGTCACAAAGAAGGCATGGAGACGGTAAAAAAGATCACGAAACATGCTTCACACCTTGGTGTGAAAGTATTGACTCTTTATGCGTTTTCAACAGAGAATTGGAAACGGCCAAACGAAGAAGTGGACTTTTTGATGCAACTGCCCGTCGACTTTTTCGACACGTTTGTTCCTGAGCTGATCAAAGAAAATGTTCAAGTCAAAGTGATGGGGTTCACGGAATCTTTACCCGAACACACACAAGAAGCGGTCAAGCGAGCTATTGACCAAACCAAAGATAATACTGGGATGATCTTGAATTTTGCTTTAAATTACGGCAGCCGCGCAGAAATTTTGACTGCGGTCCAAGCCCTTTATGAAGAGCTTGCAGCTTCGGAGGAAGCCCTGCCCAAGCTCACGGAAGACATGCTGGCGACACATTTGATGACTGGTTTTTTGCCAAACGCGTTACGTGATCCTGAATTGGTGATTCGCACGAGTGGCGAAGAACGTATCAGCAACTTCTTGTTATGGCAGATTGCTTACAGCGAATTATTCTTTACGAAAGCGCTCTGGCCTGATTTCGATGCTGCTTTACTAGAAGATGCGATCGGGAGCTTTCAACAACGAAACCGGCGTTTTGGCGGTTTGAAAACGAAGGAGGAAGAAGAGTGAGACAACGTGTAATCACTGCGGTCGTCGCATTAGCCTTTTTCCTGCCAATTATTTACGTTGGCGGCATTGCCGTCGAATTGCTGGCAGCAGCGATGGCAGGGATTGGTGTTTATGAATTATTTCGGATGAAAGGACTAGCTGTTTTCAGTTTTGAAGGAATTCTTTCAATCATCGGTGCGGTGATTTTAGTTTTACCTCAAGAACGCTGGTTTTTCTTTTTGCCAGAGGGCACAGATAAAAGTGCCTTGTATTATGTAATCGTCCTTTTATTACTAGGGATCGCGGTTATTTCTAAAAATACGTATACTATCGATGAAGCTGGTTTTCCAGTGATCGTCAGCTTATATACGGGTGTCGGGTTTGAACGTTTCTTGACGGCACGTTCAGCAACAGATGGCTTAGTCGTTTTAGTTTTCGGTCTGTTTATCGTGTGGGCAACGGATATTGGGGCTTACATGGTGGGACGGCGTTACGGACAACGAAAATTATGGCCAGAGATTTCCCCTAATAAAACGATCGAAGGGGCCCTAGGCGGGATTGCTGCTGCGGTGGTCGTAGCCGGTCTGTATCTGCTAGCATTTCCAGGGAAAGATTATTTTGGACATGGTAGTGCCATCATGATCTTATTGACGGTCCTCTTTTCGATCGCTGGTCAATTCGGGGATTTAGTGGAATCGGCAATTAAACGTCATTATGGCGTGAAGGATTCAGGCAATCTTTTGCCAGGACATGGCGGGATCTTGGATCGCTTCGATAGCATGCTGTTTGTGTTTCCAATCATGTATTTATTCGGTGTTTTTTAGAAATTATTTAGAAGTGCAGGCTTGGCTTGCGCTTCTTTTTTTAAATTCTTGTTACAACGGGAATGTGAGTTCCTCAACGGGAATCGGTGTGATAAAATAAGGAAAGGCTGCCCTGAATGAGAGGGATGCTGTGAAAGAGAGGAACGAGCATGAAAACGATACTTGTATTTATCATTATCTTTTCCGTAGTGGTAGTGATTCACGAGTTTGGACACTACTTCTTTGCAAAACGGGCAGGTATTTTAGTAAGAGAGTTTGCCATCGGTATGGGGCCTAAATTGTTCGCGCATCAAGCGAAAGATGGGACGACCTACACGATTCGGATGCTGCCATTAGGCGGGTATGTCCAAATGGCGGGCTGGGGTGAAGATGAAACAGAATTAACACCAGGTATGCCAGTCTCCTTGGTTCAAGATGCAACTGGCAAAGTTATCAAAATCAATACGAGCAAAAAGATCCAATTGCCGCAAGCGATCCCTATGGAAGTGACCGACTTTGACTTGGAGGAGAAGTTGACGATCACAGGGTTCATCAATGGCAATGAACAAGAAGCGATTACGTACGCTGTGGATCATGATGCAACGATCATCCATGAAGATGGCGTTGAAGTTCGGATCGCACCTAAAGACGTTCAATTCCAGTCCGCAAAGCTTTGGCAGCGAATGCTGACGAATTTTGCTGGACCGATGAACAACTTTATTTTATCCTTGGTCTTATTCACTGGGTTGGTGTTTGCACAAGGTGGTGATGCGAATCAAGATGCAACCATCGTGACAGGAATCGAAGCAGGAACACCGGCAGCTGAAGCAGGGCTGCAAAATGGCGATGAAATCTTAGCTGTCGAAGGTGTCGATGTTTCTAACTGGTCAGAATTAACGACTGAGATCCAAAAGTACCCAGATACTCAGATTGCTCTAGCAGTCAAACGAGGATCAGAAACACTTGATTTGACGGCAACTCCTGCGAGTCAAGAATCAGGGGAGACCACGATTGGTTTCTTAGGGATCACCGCTTCCTTAAAAACTGGGATCGGAGATATCTTACTGGGCGGCTTGCAAACGACCATTGACAATTCACTGGTGATTTTTAGAGCAGTCGGCAACTTGATTGCCCAACCAGATATCAATAAATTGGGTGGACCGGTAGCGATTTTCCAACTGTCTTCTCAAGCTGCATCGCAAGGGGTAACAACGGTGATCGCGATGATGGCGATGATTTCTATCAACTTGGGGATCTTTAATTTATTACCGATTCCTGGATTGGATGGCGGTAAGCTGGTTTTAAATATTTTAGAAGGTTTGCGAGGCAAGCCAATCAGCCAAGAAAAAGAAGGCATCATTACTCTGATTGGGTTTGGGTTTTTGATGCTGCTGATGGTTCTCGTTACCTGGAATGATATCCAACGTTTCTTCTTTTAAAAATAAGACGCACAAGCAAATCAATTGTTGATCGGGTGAACATGATTTTTTGTAGCAAAGGAGAAAAAAATGAAACAGTCAAAATGTTTGATTCCGACATTGCGGGAAACCCCCAGCGATGCGGAGACGTTAAGTCATCAACTGTTAGTTAGGGCAGGGTATATTCGACAAGTGGCGGCAGGCATTTATGTTTACTTGCCGCTAGCACAAAGGGTGTTAGAAAAGATCAAGCGGGTCATCCGTGAAGAATTGGCACAAATCGATGCCGTAGAGATGGCGATGCCTTCTTTGCTTCCGTATGAGCCATGGAAGGAGTCAGGACGTGCCTCATTGTATGGTGAATCCTTGTATCGATTAACAGATCGAAACGAACGAGAGATCGTTTTAGGACCTACTCATGAAGAGCCGTTTACGACATTGATCAAAAACGAGATCACGTCTTATAAACGGCTGCCATTGAGCTTGTATCAGATCCAAACGAAATATCGGGACGAACAGCGGCCGCGCTTTGGATTGATCCGCAGCCGCGAATTTATCATGCAAGATGGCTATTCCTTTCATGCCGATGAAGCCAGCTTAGATCAAACCTATAATCGTTACGAAATGGCTTATCATGCAATATTGAAACGCTGTGGGATCGAGTATCGGGCAGTGGTCGGGGACAATGGCTTGATGGGTGGCAGAGATTCGAAAGAATTTTTGGCATTGTCGGGGATCGGCGAAGAGCTGATCTGCTACTCGACCGAAAGCGATTATGTCGCCAATTGGAAATTAGCAACCAGTCAATACATCGCCAAAAAATCTCACGAGACCTATTTAGAATTACAAAAAGTTGTTCAGGATGAGCCTTTAACGTTAGAGGAGCTGGCGCAGGCATACGAAACAGACTTGCAAAAAATCGTTCAAGTATCTTTATTACTCGTTGACGAGCAAGTCATTATGGTGTTATTACGAGGCGATCACAGCCTCAATGAAACAAAGGTCAAGCATTACTTAGCCGCTGATCAAGTGAAGGTGCTGACTGTTGAGGAAGCGGAGTCTTATCTGACGAGTGAGACGCAGCTGCGCAGTCCCATTGCGCTTGCTAATTCGATCCAGTTGTACGCCGATCAGCATGTCCAAGATATGGCGAATCTGATCGTTCCAGCGGCAGAAAAACAAAGCTATTATCTCAATGCGAATGTGGGGCGTGATTTTCAACCATTAGCCTTTGCCGATTTTCGCTTGGTTCAAGAAGGTGATCCTTCCCCAGATGGAAAAGGAACCTTAACCTTTACGCGAGGAATCGAAGTTGGGCATATCTTCAAGTTAGGAACCAAGTACAGTGAGGCGCAAGAAGCGACGGTTGTCGATGAAAACGGCGATGAGCAGCCAATCATCATGGGCTGTTATGGGCTGGGGGTTTCTCGGCTGCTTTCAACGATCGTCGAACAATACGGCAATGAATTTGGGATCGATTGGCCCCAAGAAATTGCCCCATTTGATGTGCATATCATTCAAACGTCGATTGAAGATAGCTATCAAAATGCCTTAAGTGAAGAAGTAGAAGAAATGATGAACCAAGTCGGCTATCAAGTGCTGGTAGATGACCGCAATGAACGTGCAGGGGTCAAATTTGCAGATGCCGATTTGATTGGCTGTCCGATTCGCTTGACTATCGGTAAAAAAGCCGTAGAAGGCATCGTGGAGATCAAAATCAAGCATACTGGTGCGACCGTTGAAGTGAGAAAAGAAGAAGTCGCTTCGACCTTGACGATTTTGTTAGCCAATCAGGAATAAACAGGAACGAACAAGAATGAATAACAGATCGAGAGAGGAAATCCTTTCTCGATTTTTTAATGAAAATGAGGGCAAAAAGAGGTATACTAGTGAGTACTGAGAAAAGGAGGATCTTCAATTGTCAAAAGAAAGAGAGACCTTTGAGATATTATTAGACCAAATTGCAGCTGCCCCAAATCTTCGGCAGCATCCGTTGATGCAGACTGCCCAAATCAAACAAGTGACCGTGCATCGACAATCAAAAGCGTGGACGTTTTATTTCCAATTTGAACGTTTATTACCGGTGATGGTGTATCAGTCCTTTAAACAACATATTGAATTGGCGTTTAAAGAGATTGCGGAAGTTCGTATCATCATTGAAGCTCAAGATGGTTCCTTTGATGAGCAATTCATTCAAGAATATTGGCCATTAGCGTTAGCCAATCAAAATTGTGATCGACCACTGGTTCATCAAGTGATCAAAAACCAAATGCCTGTGCTGCAAGAGAACAAAGTGATTTTGCCAGTCAACAATGATGCGGTCATCACGATTTTGCAGCAGCAGTACTTGCCGATCATTGAGGAAAATTATAGTACCTTCGGCTTTCAAAAATTTCGGATCTTGCCGCAGCTAGACCAAGAGCAAGCGGAGGCGGCCTTAAAAGAACTTGAAGCACGCAAGGAAGAGCAAACAGCAGCGTTCCAACAACAAGCTGCTGAGAACTTAATGGCGCACGAGCAACGCAAAAAAGAAGTCAAAACAGTCGAATTTGACGGACCAATCGCCTTGGGACGTAATATTCCTGCCGATGAACCTGTGACACCGATGATCAATATCATCGAGGAAGAACGCCGAGTTACGATCCAAGGGTATGTCTTTGATAAAGAAGTCCGCGAATTGCGTTCAAAACGGAAGATTTTGATTTTGAAAATCACCGACTATACGTCATCGTTTAGTGTGAAAAAATTCTCCAACAATGAAAAAGATGAACAAGTTTTTGATGCCATCGCCAAAGGTAGTTGGGTCAAAGTACGCGGTAGCGTCCAAGAAGATACCTTCATGCGAGATCTCGTTATGAATGCGCAAGATTTGCTGGAAGTCAAACACGAAGCCCGCAAAGACTATGCACCTGAAGGCGAGAAACGGGTCGAACTCCACCTGCATTCCAATATGAGTACGATGGATGCCACCAACAACGTGGCGGATTTTGTCGCTCAAGCAGGCAAATGGGGCCATAAGGCGATTGCGATCACCGATCATGGTGGCGCACAAGGGTTTCCTGATGCCCATCATGCAGGAGAAAAGGCTGGTGTTAAAATTCTTTACGGTGTGGAAGCCAATATCGTGGATGACGGCGTAGCGGTTGCCTACAATCCTCAGCCTGTTCCACTGACCGATGCTACTTATATCGTGTTTGACGTGGAGACCACTGGGTTGTCTGCAGTATACGACACCATTATTGAGTTGGCTGCTGTGCGGATGCATAAAGGCAACGTGGAGGCATCCTTTGATGAATTTATCGATCCCGGTCATCCGTTATCGCGAACGACCGTAGAACTGACGGGAATCACCGATGAAATGGTTCGCGGGTCAAAATCAGAAGAAGAAGTCTTACGTTTGTTTCGTGAGTTTTCTGAAGGAGCCATTTTAGTTGCCCACAATGCGTCATTTGATATGGGCTTCTTAAATACCAGTTATCGAAAATACGGTATTCCAGAAGCGGAAAATCCGGTCATTGATACATTGGAACTCGCTCGTTATTTGTATCCAGAGTTTAAGCGATTCGGTTTAGGTGTCCTTTCCAAAAAATTCGGCGTCAGCTTAGAACAACATCACCGAGCGATCTACGATGCCGAGGCAACCGGTCATTTAGCATGGATCTTTGTCAAAGAAGCGATGGAAAAACATGACATGCTACTGCACGAAGAGTTGAACCGACACGTGGGGGGTGAGAACTCCTATAAAGCAGCTCGGCCTTTCCATGCCACGATTTTAGCCCGAACACAGGCGGGATTGAAGAATTTATTCAAGCTAATCTCGATGTCGAATGTGAAGTACTTCCATGATAAAGTTCCGCGGATCCCGCGCTCAGAATTGGTGAAATTGCGGGAAGGATTGTTAGTCGGAACCGCTTGTGATAAAGGAGAAGTCTTTGTCGCAATGATGCAAAAAGGGGTCGATGCAGCACGAGAACTTGCCAAGTTTTATGACTATATCGAAGTCATGCCCAAAGCAGTTTATGCCCATCTTCTGGAAACGGAGCTCGTGAAAAGCGAAAAAGACCTAGAAGACATCATTCGGAATCTGGTAAAGATGGGGGAAGAGTTAGGGAAAATCGTTGTGGCTACTGGGAATGCCCATTACCTGAACGAAGAAGATGCCATTTATCGTAAGGTCTTGATCAATTCGATGGGGGGCGCCAATCCCTTGAATCGACATAGTTTACCGGATGTACATTTCCGAACAACCGATGAGATGCTGACCGCTTTTCAGTTTTTAGGTCCAGAAGTAGCGAAAGAAATTGTAGTGACGAACCCGAATAAAATCGCTGATCTCTGTGAAAAAGTCATTCCGGTAAAAGATGATCTGTATACACCAAAGATTCCCGGATCTGAACAAGAGATCACCGACTTGAGTTACAACCGTGCCAAAGAGCTATACGGTGATCCATTACCAGAAATTGTGGAAAAACGTTTGAAAAAAGAGCTTGATTCGATCATTGGGAATGGGTTTTCCGTGATCTATTTGATCTCACAAAAACTGGTTCATAAAAGCAATGAAGACGGCTACTTAGTAGGGTCGCGGGGATCAGTCGGTTCTAGTTTTGTCGCAACTATGACCGGGATCACTGAGGTCAATCCATTAGCTCCTCATTATTATTGTCCCGATTGCCAGTATTCTGAGTTTTATGAAGACGGCTCGTATGGTTCTGGTTATGATATGCCAGAGAAAAAGTGTCCAAAATGCGGCACTCGTCTGAACAAAGATGGCCATGATATTCCTTTTGAAACATTTCTTGGCTTCCATGGCGACAAAGTCCCCGATATCGATTTGAACTTCTCAGGGGAATATCAGCCAGAAGCCCATAACTATACGAAAGTACTCTTCGGTGAAGAATACGTCTATCGTGCAGGAACGATCGGTACCGTAGCCGATAAAACAGCCTTTGGTTTCGTAAAAGGCTTTGAGCGCGATCATAATCTTCATTATCGAGCAGCCGAAGTCGATCGCCTGGCAAAAGGCGCCACTGGCGTCAAACGGACGACTGGTCAGCACCCGGGGGGGATTATCGTTATTCCCGACTATATGGATGTTTATGATTTCACCCCGATCCAATACCCAGCGGATGATCAAAATGCGGAGTGGAAAACGACCCACTTTGATTTCCATTCGATTCATGACAATATCTTGAAGCTGGATATCCTCGGACACGATGATCCGACAGTCATTCGGATGCTGCAGGATCTATCAGGTATCGATCCTAAAACGATCCCTACCGATGATCCAGAAGTGATGCGTATTTTTGGCGGCACGGATGTGTTAGGCGTGACCGAAGATCAGATTTATTCGAAAACCGGCACATTAGGCATCCCAGAATTTGGTACCCGCTTTGTGCGGGGGATGCTGGATCAAACCCATCCATCGACCTTTGCTGAACTCCTGCAGATCTCTGGTCTTTCCCATGGTACCGATGTATGGTTGGGCAATGCGGAAGAATTGATCCGTCGCGGAGATGCCAGCCTAGCGGAAGTAATCGGCTGTCGGGATGATATCATGGTGTATTTGATCCATGCTGGTTTAGATGACGGGATGGCCTTTAAAATCATGGAGACGGTCCGTAAAGGACAATGGAACAAGATCCCTGACGACTTGCGAGATACTTACTTGCAAGCGATGCGGGAGAACAATGTCCCAGAATGGTATATCGATTCTTGTTCGAAGATCAAGTACATGTTCCCGAAAGCCCATGCGGCGGCGTATGTCTTGATGGCGTTGCGGGTGGCTTACTTTAAAGTGTACTTCCCAATTCTCTATTACTGTGCTTATTTCTCTGTCCGAGCAGATGACTTTGATTTGATTGCTATGTCAAAAGGAAAAGATGCCGTAAAAGAACGGATGCAAGAAATCAATGACAAGGGAATGGATGCGTCAACGAAAGAAAAAAATCTGTTGACGGTTCTAGAATTAGCCAATGAAATGCTGGAGCGCGGCTATGAATTCGGGATGATCGATCTGTATAAATCCGATGCAGAAAATTTCGTGATCGATGGGAAAAAATTGATCGCACCGTTCCGAGCAGTACCGAGTTTAGGGCTGAACGTAGCGAAACAAATCGTGGAAGCACGAAAAGATGGTCCCTTCTTATCGAAAGAAGACCTCGCCAATCGCGGGAAAGTTTCTAAGACATTGATTGAATACATGACGGATAACGGTGTTCTAAAAGATCTACCAGATGAAAATCAGTTGTCGTTGTTCGATATGTTGTAAGCCAACGGCTGTTCACATAAAAAAAAAAGCCCATCATTGCAGCATCTAGTATTGTAGTGACCCCAAAAAGTTAGACTTTTATGGAGTGGAGAAATCCACTCCTTTTTTGTACGATAAGATTAACTGTTAGACAGCTGTTTTTACAGCTTCTCGAAACTGAACCGGACTTCGCCAATTTAATTTCTTTTTGATGCGTTTATGGTTGTAATAATAGATATATTGGTCAATTTTTGTTTTCAATTCATCTAAACTCCGATAGACTTCTCCATGAAAAATCTCTTGTTTTAATAAACCAAAGAAGTTTTCCATAGGTGAGTTATCTAAACAATTCCCTTTACGAGACATACTCTGGAAGATTTTATGCTGCTTCAATTTATTCTTATAAGCATTCATTTGATAGGCCCATCCTTGATCTGAATGGAAGGTTCTACGAAATGGACAATCATTTGTCATCTGGATTGCTTCTTCTAATCCTTCCATTATGGCTAGTGCGTTTGGTTTTTCAGAAATCCGATAAGATAGAATTTCACTATTGTAGAAATCCATGAAAGGATCTAAATACAGCTTTTTCTGACGAACGACACCTGTGGTGTCTACTTCATAATACTTAAACTCTGTGGTATCAGTTGTAATTTTTTGGTGACAGATATTTGTATAAAACCGACGATGAATACGATTTTTGGCGACAGTGCCAACCTTCCCACGATAAGAATTGTACCGTCGAGATTTTCGAGTGTAAGACTTTACTTCGATACCTAGTTTTTTTATCAGACGTTGAATCTTCTTTTTATTGACATGAATCCCTTGATTCTCTAATTCTTTTTTTAGTCGCAGACAACCATAATCTTTATGCTCTTTGCGAATTTCAAGCATTTTTTCTTCAATTTCTTGGTCTGGGTTTGGTCTGTCAAACCGTTTCTGCCAATACATATAGGTTGCTTTAGGAAATTTCAATGTTTCAAGAAGCTCAACTAGTTTGAATGATTCTCGGAGGCTGGCGATGATTCGTGCGATTGATTCTTGCGTCTTTGCTGGGCTTCCTGTTTTCGCAGCTTCCTCAACTCTTTTAAAAAGGCATTCTCAATTTGAAGGGATCGGACTTGCTTTTCTAATGCCTTGATACGATCGCGTTCTTCAGTTGTTGTATTTTCTTTTTTGTTTTCTTTTTTTCTAGTCAAAGTAAGTGGTCGCCCTTTCTCTTTTGAGAGCCCCTCAATACCTGCTTCTCTGAAATTACGCATCCAATTGGCAATAAGCGCAGGGTTGTTCATTTCTAAAGTGCTAGCAACTTTTCGATAGGACATCTCACTTGTTTGATATAACTCTAGCGCATTTAACTTAAATTGAACAGAATATTTCTGATTTTGATGTTTTCTCAATAGACCTTCCTCTCCGTATTCACGATAGGCATTCACCCAATTACTTACTTGAGACTTGCTTGAAATACCGTATTTGTTGGCAAGATACCGATATCCGCCCACGCCACTAAGATATTCTTTAACGATTTTTAGTTTTAATTCAAAAGGATATTTTGCCATACAAATAACGACCCCCAAAAGTTAGATTTTTTGGTCTAACTTTTGGGGGTCGCTTCATATAGCTAGTTTCTGCATGATGGGCTTTTTTTGTCTTGTGTATGAAAGGGGTGAACAAAGAAGGTAACTATTTTTACAGGCTTTAGGCAGTTATCAAGGATGTCACGAAATGTGGCAATCGTCAATGCTTCATTTTCACAACAAAAGAGAAGGGATTTTGTGTTTTAATATAAGAAAAGATCAGAAGGAGGAAAAAATGGTATTCCATCAGATGATAAAAGAAAGAAGAAAATAATTAGGAATGACGCAAGAAGAGTTAGCGAAAGAATTGAATGTCAGTCGCTCAGCGATTTCAAACTGGGAGATTGGAAGAAATTACCCGGATATCACTACATTGATCGAGCTAGCTCAAATGTATCAAGTTTCTTTGGATGAATTGTTTTATGATGATATCGATCTAGTAAATAAATTCGCTGAAGACAACAAGAAGAAAGAGCGCTAAAGAAAGTCAATAAGCTTTTGGTCTTCTTGTTACTTATCGGCGTCAGTTCGATCATCTATTTATTTTTGACGAGGAAACCTGAAATTGTTTTTGCCCACGAAAACGTCGCTAATCATTTCCCGATGACAAATTTCAAAGAAGAGGAAGTAAAGCGAGTAGAGGTAAAAAAGGACAAACTTTATCTCACAGTAGATCATCCACAAAACATCGCCTATTATATCGAATCCAATAAGGATGAATTGCAGGTTAATCTGTATCAAAGTAAGCAATCAAAAATCGACGAACGCATTTCCATTGAAGGACGGATTGAAATCGACCTAAGCAGTCACAATCTGGCGAAAATCAGAAAAATCGTAGTCTATAGTGACAAATCATAAGGGGAGTTACCGCTTGGACAGCGAATCAATCGAACCTTTACCATACAAAGAGAAGAAATATACTCGTTACCGAAAGAAGCGAATGCCTTTGGTAACGAGTATTTTTCGACAAAATTCGTTAACTAGCTAAAAAAAGAAAAAAAGCAAAACAGGCAGATACACCATGTACAGTAAGACGGAATAGCCTAGACAAGAAGTTGCAAATTCTTCATCCCCTTGATAGTTTCGCACAAGAATTGGGACAGAGTTTTGGACGGGCATGGAGGCTTGGATAATAAACACAGAAAGCATCAATTCAGGAACAGGGATGATTCTGCTTAATAGCCATACAACGAGGGGCGAAAGAATGAAGCGACCAAACAGGACACCAGCAATGTCTTTGGTCATTCGCAAGTTCTTGAGCCCGCCAAAGTACACGATGATCCCGATAATAAACATTGATAGAGGCGTCGTTAAATCTGCTAGGTAGCTTCCAAGGCCATCAACAAAGGAGGGCAGTGGGAATGTGAACAGCATCCAGATCAAGCCGATAATGAAACCAATCAAGGCTGGCGAAAAAATCTTTTTTAGCATGACCAATGGATGAAAGGAAATGCGGGCTTCGCCGAAATCGGGGTTATCTTTTGCTAACTCAAAAATACCGATGGTCCAAAATAATGTCGTATTTACGATGTAGTACAACAACACATAGGGAACGGCTTTTTCACCAAAAATGGCTAAATTGATCGGTAAGCCGATGAAGATCGTATTGGAAAAGGTAAACATGGCGGAAAATGCCCCTTGGTGTTTGGTTTCAACTTGCGCGAAACGGCGCCATAAATAACCGGCGAAGTAAGTGATCATCATGGAAAGCAAAGGGATGATCATCCCGGAAACTAATGAGAGAAACTCGTCTTTCGTAAAGTTTTTAATGATCGTCAAAAACATATTGGCGGGTAATGAGACATTTAACACCAGTTTTGAAAACGTATCGGCGGTTCGATTAGAAAACCATTGTTTGTAAGACAACCAATAACCGATAAACATGAGACTGAAAATGACAAAAATATTGATATATGCTTGAAACATGCGCTCACCTCTCATTTACTATAGCGAAAGGCAATAGAAGAAGCAACTGAATCCCATTTGAAAACAACAAAAAACCAAACCGCCCAATGAGCGATTTGGTCAAGAATTACTTCCGTTGCTGCTTGCCAGCGTTACGACCTTTTCCGTTAGGCTTTGTCGTGTTCAACGCTTTTTTGACAGCTTCTGTTTTTTCAGGCGTTACGTCTTTACGAGGCATAACTACCGTTTTAGGCGGATTTGCTTTCATTTCCGCTTCGACTTGGGCACGAATTTTTGGTTTCATGATGACATTCGTGATAAACGTTTGGATACAACTGAAGACCCCACCGACTACCCAATAAAGTGTCACACCAGCTGGTGCACTCATTGACATGAAAACGATCATCAATGGAGAAACGATCAACATGGTTTTCATCGTTTTTTTCTGTTCTTCCGGAATCCCAATGGTTGAGATGTATCCTTGTGCCAAGTAGGAAAGACCAGCAATCGCCACAAAGAGGATGCTTGGGTCACCTAATGATACGCCAAAGAACTCAGAGTTTTGGATTCCTTGTGTGTAACGGGCTGTGAAGTAAAGGGCAGAGAAAATCGGCATCTGAATCAGTAAAGGCAAACAACCGATACCGCCAAACATACTGACGTTGTTTTCAGAATAGATTTTTTGCATCTCCGCTTGGGCTTGCATTTGTTCTTCCCGAGTGGTTGCTTTCTTCAAATTGGCTTGCGCAATATCCACTTGAGGTTTCAGAAACTGCATTTTTTCACTTTGAATCATCGTTTTTCGAGACTGATGGATCCCTAATGGTAAGATAATGACGCGGACAACGATCGTTACGGCGATGATCGCCCAGCCGTAAGACCAGTTGAAGTTTTCAACGAGCATCGTGATCATATCACCTAAAGGTTTCACCAAAAAGCGATAAATCATTCCTGTTTCTTTCGGCGTACCATCAGCATTGGTACTGACACAGCCTGATAATGCTAATAACAGGCCAAATAATCCTGATGAAAGCAGCCATTTATTCATTTTAGACATTCTATTCTTCCTCTTCACAATAAATTTAGACAAAAATAACTATACTAAAAAAGACCGACTATTTCAATGTACAAAGAGAAATTCATTGAAAAATCAATCTTTCGACTTAGAAAACATTCAATTATCAATAATAGACTACATCAAAGCTAGTACGTTCTTTAATGGTATCGTCTGGTTGGATGTCGATTTGGTTCACTTTTCCAGCGGGAGAAGGAGAATCTTTCACTCCGGCAACAAAGGCATCGATGATTTTTTCATCTCCCATCGCTTCAATCGAAACAGAACCATCTGCCTCATTTTTTACAGATCCTGTGACCCCTAATTGATCGGCAAGCATTTTTGTGGTATAACGAAAGCCGACACCTTGGACACGCCCTTGAACATGGATTCGTAGTTTCTTCATGGACAATCCCTCCTCTGCTTTATATGATAGCGTTTTTTCAGTAAAAGAACAAGTTAGATCGATTGACTCATGCTATAATGAATCGAGGTGACAAGATGAAAGAAATTCAATCGAAAAAAAATACCTTTATCAAGGAAATCAAAAAACTAACACAAAAAAAACATCGGACACAAACCAATACCTATTTGATCGATGGCTGGCATTTGGTGCAAGAAGCATTGCATGCACAAGTACCCATCAAAGCATTGTTGGTGACCCCGCGAGGGTTAAGTGAAGCCAACGGGCAACTCGATGATTATCAGGAAGAAAGCTATTTGATCACAGAGGAGATCGCAGCGATGCTTTCTGATTTGCCAACACCACAAGGGATTTTTGCCGTGGTGGAAAAGCAAGAACAAGACTTACAGACACTGACGGGCAATTGGCTGATTTTAGATAATGTGCAAGATCCTGGAAACGTTGGCACCATGATTCGAACAGCGGATGCCGCTGGATTCAGCGGGGTTTTTCTCGGCGAAGGAACAGCCGATCTCTACAGTACCAAAGTCTTGCGCAGCATGCAAGGGAGCAACTATCATCTGCCGATCGTAGAAGGAGCGATCCCACCATTTTTAAAGCAGCTGCAGGCAGCTGGTGTGGCGATTTATGGCACCGAGTTAAACAAAGAAGCAGTCCCTTATACCGAGCTTCCTAAAGGACAAGCGGTTGCCTTCATTTTAGGCAACGAGGGGCAAGGGGTCAATCAGGAACTGTTGGCATTGACCGATAAAAATCTATATATTCCTATCTATGGTCAGGCGGAATCATTGAACGTCGCCATTGCGGCAGGTATTTTGATGTATTTTGCTGTCAACTAGATTTTTAAGGAACTGTTAAACTATTTGAATCTATTGCACCTCACCTAGAAACTTGCAGGAATAGGTGCTATACTTTGTCTTGTAACAATCAAGCAGATCAAAAAAGGTGGCAGACAAAAATTTATGACAGAAAAATGGCAAGAAGATAGCGAATATATGTCTTACGTGGCTGACCTGTTAGAAACAGAAGCTGTAAAAAAATTAGCCAACTTTGTGCAGCATATGAACTCCACACGTTTGGAACATTCGATCAGCGTCTCTTATTATAGTTACAAATTGGCCAAGAAATGGGGCGGCGATGCTCGTGCAACAGCTCGTGCAGGACTCCTTCATGATTTATTTTATTACGATTGGCGTACTACAAAGTTTGACGAAGGTACCCATGCGTACATGCATCCACGAATCGCAGTAAAAAATGCCGAAAAAATCACTGAACTTAGTGATCTAGAAAAAGATATCATCTTGAAACATATGTGGGGAGCAACGATTGCACCGCCACGCTATAAAGAAAGCTATATCGTCACGATGGTGGACAAATATTGTGCGATCAAAGAAGCATCAGAACCCCTTACAGACAGCATGAAAGAAAAATGGCAACAACGCTTCTGGAAGAAACATCGCACGATTCAATAAGAAAAAAGTTCTTCGAACCAACTGGTTCAAAGAACTTTTTTTGTTTGTTTAGCCAAAAATAAGTTGGAGGATCGCTGCTCCTGCATAGAGAATCAGTAAGGTGATCAATACCGTTAAATGTCGTCTTTTATGCATAAAAAGGATTGCCACAAATTCTCTTAAAAAGGCATTCGGTAAATAGTAAAAGGCAGTAGGTGCTCCGATACCATCCGCTTTAAGTTGGGCTTGATCTGCATAGAGACCAGCACGAAAAATATGGTAATTGTTTGAGGCAAAGATTGCTTTGTAGCCGTTTGGCTTAAGCGAATCCATGATTTCTTTCGAAAATTTCATGTTTTCATAAGTAGTCGTGGAATTTGTTTCCACTAAAATCTCACCTTCTGGTACGCCTTGGGCAATCGCATATTCTTTCATAGCAACAGCTTCCGGCAGCTGCTCATCGCTTCCTTGTCCGCCTGACATCAGTAATCGAGGCGCGGTTTTTTTCGCTTTGAATTGCGATTCGTAGAACGAGATCGCTGTATTGATGCGTTTTGCCAATAAAGGGGAGACCGTGGTGCCATTCAAAAGGCCTGCACCTAAGACGATGATAAAGTCCTGATTATAGCGAGGATGGTTGAACTGATAAATGACTGAAATGGATAAAAAGTTCAAAAAGACTACAAACAGATACAAAAGACTTAGGGGAACAATGCCGAATAAGGTTCGGATCCAATCTGGGAAAAAGTGCAAAAGGGTATCTGAAAATAGTAAAACGGTCAAAACCACCGCTAAGATCAGGGTTAACAAATTGGCGATCGATCGCGATTCTCTTCGTAGTACGATAATGGAATTCCAGTAAAGAAAGACCACGAGTGTTGCCAAACCGAATAATAGTACAGCAACGAAGATTGCCAGTAATACAGCGAGTAAACCACCTACGAGTATGTCTTGGGTTCGGTATAAATTAATGACTAAGTAGCCGCCAAAAGCCAGCACGAACAAATTAAAAAGTAAGCCATTTACAAGTTGGTGCTTGTTGCGCCGATAAGAAAATAAAAAAAGGCCGGCGAAGGCGACGGGTATCAGAATAAAGAAACTACCTGTCCGTAATTCTGAGACAGCTAAATAAATTAGCAGGGCTAGAATCGTCCAACAACATTCAAAAAAGAAAATATCCGGATCATCTTTTTTCTTGCGCCATTTTTGAACGACGATCACGCCCGACACATAGCTGATGGCAAAAATCAGCAATTGCGTAAAATCCATGTTTTTCACTCCTTTAACGATACACTTAGTATACCGAAAAATGGCAGAAATTGCTTGTTGCTAAGGTCAAAGTTGCTGAATTTCTTGCAATTCGCTAAAATGAAGGAAAGAAGGAGGAAGGAACATGCAATTAGGTGAAGTGATTCGCGTCGAACGACCCGCTTTTTATGTGATTGGAAAAGAGGGCAAGGGGTTAGCAGAAGAAGGTGCTTCTTGGGTACCAGCGCTCTGGGAACTTGCAAAAAAGGATTTTGAAGAGATCGAATTTCTCGTAAGTGATCAAAAGGCAGAAGAACTGGAGTTTTGGGGCTTGATGAGTGATGGCACCAATTGGTTAGAGCCTTGGCAAGAAACCGGTCGCTACTTGGCAGGCGTTCAAGTCCAGACAGAAAATTTTCCTCCTGTCGGTTGGGTCCGTTGGGAAATGCCCGCAATGACCTATCTCGTTGTAAAAACGGATGAAAAAAACTTAACGATGATGACTGAAAAAATGCTGATGGAAGTTTTACCAGAAAACAACGTCCAGTTGTCAGCAGCCATCCAAGAAAGGTATCTTCCTCATTTTAAGGAGGGGGAAGTTGAATTGTTTTTCCCTGTGGAGCCATTGGCAACAGCAACGGTGGAAACAGTAGAATAAAAAAAATCTGTCCGAGAAGCAGTTTTTGCTTCGGACAGATTTTTTCGTTTAGGTTAAAAAAGATTACTGAAAAAGTTGGATACGCCGCGCCAAGCACGAACAAAGATGTTGGCTTTTTCCACCGTTTGTGTTGTGATCAATCCTGCAGTCTCGTCATGATCGGAATCATCAATATAACCAAGCGTATCAGCTGGAATCGAAGCACTTACGGTACCGACTTCTGTGCCCTCAGTCAATGGCGCTTGCAGGGCAGAATCACGATAATGCTCATTAAAGTCAATGGTTGTTTCAAAGGCTGTGGCATCCATATCCCCACGCACCCATAAGGTCAAACCTTGATTTAAGGCAACGGGCACACTCAATTCTTTCCCATCTTTGACTGCAACCGTCTGGGTATCTTCTAGTTGCGCATTTTCTGGTAAAATCTCTACTTGTTCCCAAGCGTCAAACGAGTAATCCATCAAACGGCCTGTTTCAATAAAACGAACACTAGGATTTTCTGCATGACCATTGACGTTTAGCACCACGGTGATGATTCGTTGGCCATCTTTAACGGCGGTTCCGACAAAGCAGGCGCCTGCCATATCTGTCGTACCAGTCTTCAGACCGTCGACACCATCTTTCGTATTCGTAAAACCTGGAAGCATCCAGTTCCAATTGACCATCTCGACAGGCGAATAGGAACCTTCACCAAATTGTTTTGTTGAAAGGCTGGTTACTTCCAAAACATCTGGAAAGTCTTGTAACAAATGACGGGCAATCAATGCCACATCTTTTGCGGATAGTTCGTTTTCATCAGTTGAAGTTGATCCTGGGTAAATATTTTCCCCAAGATAAGCATTGTTTAAGCCAGAAGCATTGACGATCTTTGCATCGGTGATGCCCCATGATTGCACTTTTTCTTGCATTAAATCCACAAAGGCACTTTCAGACCCAGCAATCAGCTCCGCGAGCGCGACGATTGCAGCATTTGCAGATTGGATATAACTGGCATCATACAGATCTTTTACAGTATAGGTAACGTCTTGATGCAAAGGGACATTTGATAAGTTAGGGGACACGCTGAGATTTGCGGCATAATCGGAAATCGGCACAGGATCATCCCAAGCGATCGTTCCTTGTTCTACTTGCTCAGCGACAAGGTAGAGGCTGATGATCTTGGTGATGGAGGCAATACCCATGGCTGTCTCGCCATCTTGATCATACAACACTTTCCCTGTGTCAAAATCAATGGAGTAGGCGGCTTTGGCGTCAATCGAAAACTCTTGGATCTCTTCGATGCTCATTGCTGTATCATCAGCATATGAAACGAGGGGGATGCCGACAGCAGCAAAGAGGATTGCCAAAGCAGCAACGAAGGAATACCCGAACTTGGTTATTTTCTGCATATATGTAGTAGCTCCTTTTAAGTTGTATCTAAGCAAAAATTTTAACAAAGAGTATCCGCTGTTGCAATACTCTAAGAGAAAACTTAGCATTTAATTGCGAGAAGACCGCTAAAATGGGGAATGGGCGTTGTTAAACCATTACAAACTAGAAGACCTAAGGGCAACAGACAGCAAAAAAAACTTGCCTTCCTATTTAATAAAGAAGACAAGTTTTTCTGAATTGACATCGGGTCAAACGATTTCACTTAGCGACGATTGGAATGGATTCTCGGGTTTTGGTTTTGGGCTCTGACGGGAACTTTCACTGCTCTCGTTTCTTGTTGCATGGCCAATTTTGCTAAAAAGAATGTCCCAGCTAGTAACGCAGCTAAAGCAAAGATGGAAAAGAGTGAAATAAAGGTCGTTAACATAAAAATCCCTTCTTTCTGTTTAAAATAAATGTGGAAGGTAGGAATCGAACCTACACCTTAATCTATGAACGATCAAACATCACTCAACGGAACACCTTGTTCAACCACTTGTTAAGTTAATGATAGCATGGATTGCCAGGAAATGCTGATAAAAAGTCTGAGAATTGACCGAAGAAAATGTGAAGAAAACATGAACTCGATCTTCTCATGTCCCTTAGGCGATTTTTGTCAAAGAATAGTGGCAATCTTCTGCTTCATCATATAAAGTAATAACGGAGCCTTTTTGTTCCAGGACTAAATGATAGCCAAATGTGTCCAGTAACACTAATCGCATCGGAGTCAGTTCAACAATGGAAACAGGCAACGGTTTGCCTTCGATGGTCAATGAATAATCATTGGCAATTTCTAAAATGACATCTTCTTTTGTCTTTGAAGTAAAACGCCAATTTCCAATGAAATTTTGGCGGTTTTCATTTTTTTGTTTTTCCTTTCGCAACAGCAAGGAGCTGACCACGCCCGTTGCTAGAGATAAACCAATCAATAGAGACCTTTTCTTCATTTATACACGTCCTATCACTTACGATTCATCTAGTTGCACCTTGTGAACAAGATGCCCGCTTCTGCACACTAGAAAATAATTGCCATAAGTATACCATGAGAAGGTAAAAAAGCATGGTACTTTAGTTTGAAGTTTAGAAGTTTTTATCAAAATATGCTATGATTCAAAAGAGCAGGTGAGAAAATGAATTATCCGAATACCCTCTTAGCCACGTTTCTCGTTCGCGACAACCGATTCATTGCCCGATGTCTAGTCGATGGGCAAGAAGTGATCGTCCATGTGAAAAATACGGGACGAGGAAAAGAACTATTGCACAAAGGGGCACTCGTGACCCTCCAATATTGGGACAATCCGAAACGTAAAACCAATTACGATTTGATCTCAGTCAAGAAAGAAGACCAATGGATCAATATTGATAGTCAAGTACCCAATCGATTAGGCTATGAAGGCCTTTTGGATGGCACGATCCAGTTGCCAAATATCAAAGGGAAAATTGCCCTCTTACGGCGTGAAGTCGTCTATGGGATGTCTAAGTTTGATCTTTATTTTGAAACAGACGAACAAGAAAAAGGGTTTATAGAAATTAAAGGGATGACACTTGAAAACAAGCAAATCGGCGCTTTCCCAGATGCGCCAACGATTCGCGGCTTGAAACACGTCAATGAATTGATCCATGCCAAAGAAGCAGGCTATTATGCGGCGGTTTTGTTCATGATCCAATTTGAAGTGGTGCAAAGCGCCACGATCCATCGACAGATGCAGCCGGATCTGGCCGATAAGATCGCTGAAGCGCAAAGCAAAGGTGTCGAAGTGTTTGCTTATAATTGCCAGGTAAACCAAGGGATGATCGCGGTCAAAGAACCGATCCCTTTTGATTTGAACGTCGAATTTGACGACCCCAATCTATAGAAGAAAGAAGGAAAACACATGATTCATTTAGGGATTATCGGCACAAATTGGATCACCGATCAATTTGTACAAGCAGCCCACGAAACCAAACGGTATCAATTGGTAGCCGTATACTCAAGGAAATTAGCCACAGCGCAACGCTTTGGGGAAAAATACGGGGACATCGAATATGCGACCGATTTGGCCACTTTTTTTGGCTTAGCTCATATGGATACGGTCTATATCGCTTCTCCGAACAGTTTGCACTTTGAACAAGCCAAGCAAGGTATTTTGGCAGGAAAAAATGTCATTGTGGAAAAGCCAGCCTTTTCAACGCCTGAGGAAATGGCGGAGATCATTGACCTAGCAAACCAACAACAGGTTTTATTCTTTGAAGCAGCTCGCAACATTCATGAAGCGAGTTTTTCAACCGTAGCCGAATTCTTACCGACACGCGGTGCCATTCTTGGGGCGAACTTTTCTTATATGAAATACTCGTCTCGTTATGACGCTGTACTAGCTGGGGAGGAACCAAATATCTTTTCTCCACATTTTTCTGGCGGAGCTTTAGCCGACTTGGGTGTGTATCCAGTATATGCGGCGGTCGCTTGGTTTGGTAAACCGCAGGACGTTCATTATTTTGCGCGCAAATTACCGACCGGTGTAGATGGTATCGGGACTGCTGTGCTACGCTATGCTGATTTTGATGTCACGATCCAAACAGGCAAAATCGCTGATTCAGAGTTACGATCAGAAATTTATTTTGAAGACGGGACATTAGATTTGAATGCCGTCAATGCTATTGAAGAAGCAGCATTTTATGAACGCCAAACAAAACAAACGCATCCATTAGCAGTCGCTGCTTTAGACAATCCGATGATCGAAGAAGCGCAAGACTTTGCAGACATCATTGAAAACAAAGATGATCCTAAACAAGGACAACGCTATGAGGAATGGGTGGAACTTGCCCGCAGTGTCAATGAAACCGTCTCTTTGATGCGTAAGCAGGCCGACATCATTTTTGATGCAGATAAAAAATAAGGAATGGAACATTTATGACAGTATTTGAATTGACACAATTGCCAGACGTCTGGCAGGAAAAATGGCAAGCGGCTGGGTATCACGCACCGTCCTTGATCCAAGAAAAAACCTTTGGTCCTTTAAAAGACGGCGCGTCTGTCATAGGAATCTCACCGACCGGTTCAGGTAAAACGTTGGCGTATCTCTTGCCATTGTTAACGAAGGTTGAAAAAAAGCAAGGCAATCAGCTGTTGATCTTGACTTCTTCACAAGAATTAGCGATGCAAGTCACAGAAGTAGCACGGGAATGGGGCCAAGCCATTGGTTTGACCGTTCTGCCGCTAATTGGCGGCGCAAGTACAAAACGCCAAGTGGAAAAACTAAAAGACAAACCCGAGGTCTTGATCGGTACCCCAGGCCGTGTGTTAGAGTTGATCAAAGCCAAAAAAATCAAGACCCAGCAGCTGCAATCGTTGGTATTGGATGAGGTTGACCAATTATTGAAAGAGGGTGCCTTCACCCTGGCAGCCAAGATCAATCAAACATTACCAAAACAAATCCAGCGTAGTTTCTTTTCAGCAACCGCGAACGAAGTGATCGATGAGATTCGACCATTCGTGTCAAAAGAGCCGCTGATCATTGATGTTACCCAAGAAGATCAGAGCAAAGGCGTCATCCATCATTACTATTTGAACTATCCGCAACGACGAATCGTGGATGCTTTAAGACGCTTTGCTCATTTACCAAACTTTCAAGCTTTGGTTTTCTTCAATGAATTAAGCACTATGGGGAATGCGGAAGAAAAGCTATTGTTTCATGGCTTGCCGGTGGCCTCTCTGGCATCTGATCAAAACAAACTTGCACGAAAAGGTGCATTAGAGAGCTTTCGTCAAGGAAAACTAGTGGAACTATTGACGACCGATGTCGCCTCTCGCGGCTTAGATGTCGTGGATCTGCCTTACGTGATCAATACAGAAGTCCCTTTAGAAAAAGAATCCTATTTACACCGCGCAGGACGCGTTGGAAGAATGGGCAAAGAAGGAACTGTCGTTACGATCGTTCAAGACCATTCGTTGAAGGATTTGAAAAAAATCGCGAATCAGTTGTCCATAGAACTCAAGGAAGTCTATCTGCATGGGGGACAGTTACACACAGAAGCACCTGTTGTCGAAAAAGAAAGCAAGAAAGAAACGAAAACAACAAGTGTGCAGAAAATTTCCAAGAAAACGCCTGAAAATTTACACACTCCTGTTAAAAAGAGCAAGAAAAAGACGAAAAAGCAAAAAGACAAAGGAAAAAGACGCCATTGAGCGTCTTTTTGTGTTACCATTAACGTTGTTTATTATTAGTGTGTAAAAAAATGAGGAGGCTATCGAATGAATTCGCGAAAAGAAGAGATTTTTCAAACGATCGAACTGCATAAGCAAGGGTTGACCGCAGTTGATGTCGCTAAAATCTTACAAATCGATCGCAGCAATGCAAGCCGTTATCTCAGTGAGCTTTATAAAGAAAAGAAAATCGGCAAACGTTCCGGCCGTCCGGTTGTTTATGAGCCTTTAGAAGAAACGGTCCATGTGGATGTTTCCTCTGAAGTTAGTTTTGAAAGTCTGGTTGGAGTCCAAGCTTCCTTGAAAGTAAGTATCCAGCAAGCCAAAGCGGCGATCTTATATCCACCTAGAGGACTCCATACCATTATTTTTGGTGAGACAGGCACGGGTAAATCCTTATTTGCCGAATGTATGTACCATTTTGCGGTTGAATCAAATATGTTAGAAAAAGATGCCCCATTCGTATCCTTTAACTGTGCGGATTATGCACAAAATCCGCAATTGTTGTTTGGTCACATCTTTGGCATTAAAAAAGGCGCCTACACTGGTGCGGCAGAAGATAGTCCAGGGTTGATAGCAAAAGCCGATGGCGGCATCCTGTTCTTAGATGAGATCCATCGACTGCCGCCAGAAGGCCAAGAAATGCTCTTCACCTTCATTGATAAAGGGATCTACCGTCCTTTAGGGGAAAGTAATCAAGTTCATGAAGCCGCCGTGCAGATCATCGGTGCCACCACGGAATCATCAGAAACCTTTTTAACGACCTTCAATCGGCGAATTCCCATGGCTATTACTTTGCCAAATGTGGAAAGTCGTTCCTTAGATGAACGGTATGAAATCATTTCCTTGTTTATCAAGCAAGAGGCGACCCGTCTGAACCAACGAATCGATGTCGAACGAGATGCGATATTGGCCTTTATGCTCTATGATGCAGAAGGCAATATTGGTCAAATCAAGCGCGACCTTAAACTCGTCTGTGCCAAAGCATTTTTGCATTATCGAACCTATGGAAAAAAACACTTGCTGATACGAAAAGGCGACTGCTCCTTGCAAGTTCAAAAAGGCTTGCTGAAGATCAAAGAAATGTCGGAACGCTTGGATCGGTTTTTAGATGGCAAAGGCGACTTTCTAAGTTTTGAACCTGGCGATCCAGATGTCGTCTGGTCTCGTGATCCACAACGGAATATGCAAGTGTATAACGAAATCGAAGAAAAAGTCAGCTCGCTGATTGAAACGGGCGTAGCCAATGTCGATCTGGAAAATTTGATCTCTAAAGATGTCGATGCGTACTTTGAAAAGTATGTCGAAGAATTGATCCAAAATCCCGTTCATAAAGAACTGATTCCAGAAGACATTTGGAAACTGACAAATGTTCTTTATGATCTAGCTGGGCAAAGATTGTCTCGAACCTATAGTGAAAAAGCCCGCTTTGCCTTTGCACTGCATCTGCAAAGTACACTGGAACGTGTCAAGGAAGGACATATGATCGTTCACCCAGATTTGAATACAGTCAGAAAAAACTTGAAATCCGAGTTCCAGGTGGCAATGGATCTATCGACCATTATCGAAGAAGAACGCCATGTCGAGATCCCCTTCGATGAGATCGGCTTTATCAGTATGTTTTTAGCGATTCAAGTCAAACAACCCTCGCAGCTGCCCCTTGAAAAAGTTGAGATCATTGTCTTGATGCACGGCAAGGCGACTGCCAGCAGTATGTTGGAAACGGCACAAGAGCTGCTTGAAACTGACCACGGCAAAGCGATGAATATGTCTTTAGATATGGAAGTCGGTCAAATGTATGAGCAGCTATTGAACTATGTCACTGACAATAAGGAAAAGATGAGCAACGGCTTATTGCTTTTAACTGATATGGGTTCCCTCAATTCATTTGCGAATTTGATTTCCGAAGAGACCGGGATTCGTACGAAAGCCATCTCGATGGTCAGTACGATGATCGTCTTAGAGGCTTTGCGAATGGCGGAAAGTGGCCGAAGTTTAGAAGACATTTATCAAAACATTCAGCGTTCTTTTGAAACCATCGTGCAAGAACAGTTCCGCACAGTTCGCGAAGCGAAGGGAAATAAAAAGGCAGTCATCGTCACTTGCTTTACTGGAGAAGGTGTCGCTGCCAAACTTTATCAACGAATTTATCCCGTCGTCGATCAATCAAAAGTCGAGATCATTCAAATGCAATTTATTGAAAAAGAAACCTTCAAGAAACATATTGATGGCTTGCTAGAAGAATATGAGATCAAAGCCATTGCGGGCACCGTCGAGATCGATTATCAAAATATCCCGTTCTTTTCCGCCTATGATGTCTTTGATGACAATCGGTTGAATGTACTGAAGCGGATCGTTTCAGATGAAGTGCCGATTGAAAAAATCGTACGTTCATTAGAAAATACTTTAACGCATGTGGGGTCCGTCTATCATCTGATCGAAAGTCTACAACGAATCGTTCATCAAATTCAAAATCAATTGCATGTGATTGTGGAACCTACCGTTGATGCGGGCTTAGTGATTCATTTAGCCTTTCTAGTGGAAAGTTTATTGAAGAAGGAACATTCTCGTACCTTCCCCAATTTGGCGGCCTTCCAAAAACGCTATCGTATCGAAACAGATGTGTTACGAACTCATTTATTGCAGATAGAGAAAAACTATCAAATCAAAATCTCTGAAGATGAGATCGCCTATTTAACACAAATGTTCTTAGAAAATGAAATAAAAAGTTATGATGAATCCGCACACAATATTAGTGTGTAATGAAAAATCCGTGAGTGTGCAAAAGAAAAATTGGTTCAGACCATTGATATATAAAGGTCTGGACTTATTTTTTTTTGGCACGCTTTTTGCTTTATAGTAAAGTGTAACTTACAACAGAAAGGAGCAGATACGCGATGGCAAAAAAAACGATTATGCTTGTTTGTTCAGCAGGAATGAGTACCAGTCTATTGGTGACGAAAATGCAAAAAGCAGCCGAAGCAAAAGGAATGGAAGCAGATATCTTTGCTGTTTCAGCTTCAGAAGCCGACCAACATTTGGAGTCGAAACCAGTCGATGTTCTATTATTAGGACCACAAGTACGATTCATGAAATCACAATTTGAACAAAAGCTAGCACCAAAAGGCATTCCTTTGGACGTGATCAATATGGCAGACTATGGCATGATGAACGGCGAAAAAGTATTGCAACAAGCAGAAACATTAATGAACTAAGATTTTTAGGATCGAAGTGTAAGGAGGATTTTTAAAGATGGATGAGCAAAATTTGGAAGCCATTATGGGATTGATCATGTATGGTGGTAATGCAAAAAGTGACGCAATGGAAGCAATCGCGGCAGCAAAAGAAGGGGACTTCGAATTAGCTGACCAAAAAATCAAAGATGCTGAAGCATCTCTTGTGGAAGCGCATCATTCGCAAACAGGATTATTGACACAAGAAGCGCAAGGCAATCATATGACCGTGACATTGTTGACAGTGCATTCACAAGATCACCTAATGACGTCAATCGCATTTACCGATTTAGCGAAAGAAATCATTGATGTCTATCGACGTCTAAATAACGAATAATCTTTGAACGGATAGAAGTAGTTATTGTCGATGAATCAAAAAATCTTCTTTGACGAATAGAACTTATAGGAGGAATTAAGAATGGATGGATTAACAAGTTGGATGGAGAGACACATTCTCCCAGTTGCAGCTAAAATTGGTGCGCAAAAGCATTTGGTTGCTTTGCGGGATGCCTTTATCGGAATGATGCCAGCAACGATGGCTGGGGCAATTGCAGTATTATTGAACGCCTTCATGCGTGATTTTCCAAACACTTATCTAGGTGCGGACAATGCAATCACCAAATTTTTCACACCAGTGATCGCCGTCAACGGATTAGTTTGGACAGGTACCTTAGCAATCATGGCGGTTATCTTCTCAGCATCTTTTGGCTATAATTTAGCAAAGGCTTACAATGTTGATGCACTATCAGGTGCGTTGGTTTCTTTAGCAGCATTTATTATGGGTATTCCACAATCAGCTTCTCTTTCTTTAGCATTAGAAGAAGCACTACCAACCAACGTAGTAGACTTGATCAACAGCACAAGTGCTACATCAGGATTTGCAGCAGATGGTTCAACGATCAGTGCTGCTGGCTGGGGCTATTTCCCATTTAGTGCTTATATGGGCGGCTCAGGATTGTTCACCGCAATCATCTTTGGTTTCGTTTCAGTTATTATCTTTGCAAAATTGATGCAAAAAAATATTATTATTAAAATGCCAGATTCAGTGCCACCAGCAGTTTCTCGTGCTTTCGCAGCAATTATCCCAGGGATCGCCGGGCTATATGCATCAGGTTTGATTTACTACCTATTTGAACGTTTCGTTGGTATGCCAATTATTGACTGGATCTCCGAATCGATCCAAAAACCATTATTGGGTCTTTCTCAAGGATACTTTGCCGTATTTATCATTGTATTACTTGTCCATGTTTTGTGGTTCTTTGGCTTACATGGTACAAATATCATGGGACCCGTTTTACAATCGATTTACGGTGTGGCCATGGTTGAAAATACCAATGCTTACCAATTAGGGGAAGCAGTTCCTTATAAATGGGTAGCAGGTTCGTTCGAAGCGTTTGTTTGGCCTGGTGGAGCAGGTGTGACTTTAATGCTCTTGATCGCAATCTTGCTATTTTCTAAACGTGCCGACTACAAAACAGTTGGTAAACTAGGGATTGGACCTGGTTTGTTTAACATCAATGAACCAGTAATGTTTGGTCTACCGATCGTGTTGAACCCATTGTTTATCATTCCATTTATTGTTGCACCATTAGTTACAGCGACAATTGCTTACTTTGCAACAACATTAGGCTTAGTTGCACCAGTTGTGGTAAATGTGATCTGGGTAATGCCAACGATCCTAAGTGGCTTCTTGGCTACCGGTGGGGACTGGCGTGCAATCATCTTGACGATCATTAATTTGGCTGTAGCTTTATTGATCTGGGCACCATTTATTATTGCTGCCAACAAAATCAATCCAGCAGACCAAGAGAACTAATCAAACGAAGCAAACGTTCTAGATGGGTGATTTCACCCATCTAGCTATCTTTTTTAGGAGGAGAAAAAATGATTATCGTAAATTCCGCAATGCAGCAAGACAACATCAAAGCATTACTTGAGTCTTTGTCAGAAGATGAGATCAAGTATACCTTCAAAGAAAAAAAAGGGATTCAGTTGATTTTTGAAACAACGGCAGATGACAAAGAAAAAGCAGTGAAGCTTGCCAAGGACGCAATCAAAAATACCGATTGGGGCCGAGTACTATACTTCAACGTCGTTAGTCAATAGTGAGGTGATATCATGTTTAAAAATGGATTGTTTTTTATAAGTATCGGTAGTATGTTATTTATATACAGCGCCAATGCGCAGTCAGGTGAATACCACTGGGTGAATCTCATCACGTCAGTCATTCTAATGGCTATTGGAGGAATCATGGCTTCAATTGGACACAAACGCAACAAGAAAGACAAGGAGGCGCAAGATGGAAATCACTAAAAAAATGAATGTACCCGCTGACTTTTTATATAAAACGATCATCGATTCCGTTTTACATGATATTAAACAAGCGACAGATCAAACGTTGACAGAAGACCAATTAGAAGGCTATAGTTATCTAAAACAATTTTATAAAGATAGCAATGCCAACATAACGATTGAAACAGTCAAGAAAAACCAAGCCTATGCGTTCCAAACGGCGACGAAAAAAAATACCTTCCGTGTACACTATCAAATTGAAGCGATAGATGACGCGCATTGCACCTTGCACTATGAAGAAAAAATGACTTCTGAAGGAATGATCCAACAATTGAATGACATGCTCTTAGGCACCATTCTAGGATATTTCAAACGCAAGCAATTTAAAAAAATGTTGAGTATGATGGAAGAAGCATATTAAGGGGTCGACTGACGCCTTTTTTGCGTTTCTTGCGTGTTTTCAAGTAGAGGAGATGAAGAAATGACAGATGTCAAAAAAATGACCGAATTCGGTTCGCAAGAAGTATTGGAATTGGTTTCTTATGCCTTTCAGTGGGAGTTGAATGAAACAAATATCAATCGCTATCGCAAGCTTGCGGAGAATTCATGGAATTATGGTTCCTACGACGAGGATGGAAAACTAGCGAGCCAAATCATGGCAACTATTTTTGATGTGAATTTTCATGGAACGACCTATCCAATGGCAGGGATCGGTTTTGTGGCTTCTTATCCAGAGTATCGCAGCCAAGGTCGGATCGATCGGATCATGAAACAAATCATTAAAGATTGCTATGAACAAAAAATCGTTCTGTCCTATCTGGCACCTTTCTCCTTTGCGTTTTATCGCAGATATGGGTATGAATATACCTTTGAACGCACCGTTTATGAAGTTGATGCGCATCAATGGCCCGATGGCAAGAAAGTGAACGGAAGGATTCAACGCATGAATTGGGAGGAAGCACAGCCGATCATTCACGAGATTTATCATCAATTGCCTCGCCATCAAAAAGGTGGGCTGATTCGCCAAGCCTGGTGGGAAGAAATCAAGTTTGTTTTGCGCAGACCGTATACGTTTGCGATTTATCGCAATGAAGCGGGCGTTCCTGAAGGGTATTTGATCTACTTTGTTGAAGGAGGACGCTTTGATATTCAAGAGTGGGGCTATTTGACCGCTGACGCGTATCAAGGATTTAATCGGTTTATCGTCTCTCATGCAGATTCAGTAGCACAGATTAACTATCGACCAGGGTTTGATGGGGAAGTCCTACAAGCAAACGCGGCCAAACCATTGGCTCACTACCAAGTGCGTCCGGACATGATGGCGCGCGTCATCGATGTGGAAGGGTTTCTAAAAAGTTATCCATTCACATTGAAAAAAGCCGGCGGTTTTGCCATAGAAATTCAAGGGGATGAATATGCCCCATGGAATAATGGCTGTTATGAAGTGACAATCGAAACCGCTCAGCATCAGGTCACGAAAACGACGGCTACCAAGCTGCCAAAAGCAACCTTGTCGATTCAGCGTTTTGTGCAGCTGTTCATGCAGGCACAATCCCTCGATTCTCTGGTCTTTTTCCAGCAAATGGAAACGGAGAAGGAAGCTGCAGTGATGATTCAGGAAAACTTACCAGACGGAAAGCCGATTCTGGAAGATTATTTCTAAGCAAATCGAGGCAGAGGTATTTACTTTCCAACAGAAAAAGATTCCTTAAAAATAAGGAATCTTTTTCTTCAAAAAACGTTCCCTGCCGGAATCGAACCAGCAACTAATCCTTAGGAGGGACTTGTTATATCCATTTAACTAAGGGAACACAATAGCTATATTTTACCTGTTATTCGTGTTTCTCGCAAGATGAGAAGGAAAAGAAAGGAAGAAAAACATGGTCAAACGATTGATAAGTGCAAACTATAGTGAAATCAAAGAAATGTCGGCGCAAGAATTAAAGCAATCCATTAAAGCGAGCGAAGGACGAGTGATCGTCTGTGAAACGGTGGTTCAAACCATGCCGCAAGCTGGCGATATCACCAACGCAGAAGTCGCGGCAGCTTTTGGGGCTGACTTGATTTTGTTGAATGGCTTTGATTGTTATCGTCCAGCTATTTTTGGGATGCCTGGTATCACATTGGAGCAGCTGCTTGATCCTACACAAACGATTGAAAACCCGATTCCTCAACTAAAACAACTGATTGGATGACCTGTCGGCATCAATCTTGAGCCGATCCCAGCTACGACGGAGATGATGAGTGAAAAGATCAGCATCAGTCAAGGCCGAACAAGTTCGGTTGACACCATCAAAAAAGCCCAAGAACTCGGGGTGGACTTTCTCTGCTTTACAGGCAATCCTGGAACAGGTGTGACCAACCGAGAAATCGCTAAAGCAGTAAAATTGGCAAAAGAACATTTCTCTGGGTTGATCATCGCTGGAAAAATGCACAGTGCCGGCTCAGATGAACCTGTGGTTGATCGAGAAGCCATCATTTCTTACGCTGAAGCTGGGGCAGATATTTTGTTACTGCCTTCCGTTGGCTCGATTCAAGGCTTTCTAGAAAAGGATCTGATTGAAGCTGTTCAAATTGCCAAACAATATGACTTATTGACGATGTCAGCGATCGGAACGAGTCAAGAGAGTGCGCGTCCGGAAACGTTGCGACAATTAGCCATTATCAACAAAACTTGTGGGGTCGACCTGCAGCATATCGGTGATGCCGGTTATGGCGGCATGGCACCGACCGAAAATATTTTTGAAACATCGGTTGCGATTAGAGGCATGCGCCATACGATCAATCGTGTCGGACGTTCAATCAACCGTTAAATCAGAAAAAATTACTAGCGAAGGAAAACGGAGAATCGTTCTGCTTCGCTTTTTGCATTTTTTTCGCTAAGTTAGAAAGAAAGGAGGAAACACAAAATGAAACAAGCATTGATCATTTACGGAGGATGGGAAGGACACGCCCCAAAAGAAACCAGTCAGTTTTACCAAACGTTGCTGGAGTCAGAAGGATATCAGGTGACACTCGCCTCAGATTTTGAACCTCTCTATCATAAAGAAGAATTAAAAAGGCTGGATCTGTTGATCATGAATTGGACGCGAGGAGAATTGCCTGATGAGCCGCTACAAAATGTCACTCAGGCTGTAGCAGAAGGGTTAGGATTAGCAGGCGTTCATGGCGGCTTTGCCTCGGCTTTTCAAGCCAGTAAAGGCTGGTTGTTTCTGACTGGCGGCTGTTTTTTGGCACATCCTGGTGGATTGGAAACGACCTATAGCATCGATCTTACGACAGATCACTATATTACGGCAAATACGCAATCGATCCCTCAGTTGACGACGGAGCAATACTATTGTCTGGTTGATCCAGCCGTCACTGTGTTAGCTACCTCAATATTTGCCGCTAAAGATCATCCGAATGCAGCTAACCAAGAAGTCATACTGCCAATGATGTGGATCAAAAAATGGGGCAAGGGCAGAGTCTTTTTTCAATCCATTGGACACAGTCTAAAAGAGCTAGAAGAGCCCACCATTCAGACTTGGACTAAACGAGGCTTTCTATGGGCCACCAGAAATACCTTGGCTGATCCGCTGAAAAATAGCCAGTATAGTGAGTAATCAGAAAAACGAATGAAGAAATAAACGCGTGCAATCGTTTTACTTTATGGAAGAAAATAAGCATGGTACACTTTATTTGTATTTGATTAAGCAGGAGGTAATGTGGAATGGGAAAATTTGGAAAAAGTTTTTTATCGCAGGTAATATCTGACGGAATCAAAGGACCATTTGTCACGATCATGCTCAATACGCATGTCGGCCACCAGAATGTCGAAAAGGATCAAATCAAATTTAAGAACTTTGCCAAAGATGCGAAGCGCCGCTTTGAAAAGAAATACCCAGAACATTCTTGGGATCTTTTTCAAACAAAAATTGATGAACTGCTTGCAGATCAATCATTTTGGCGTAACAGTACAACGAGTGTGGCGGTGATTATCACACCAGAAGATGTACTAGTTCATCGGTTAAGTATTCGTGTGGATGATCAATATTACGTAGGGGAAACCCCGTATGTATTAGCTGTCATCAAAAACGCACAATTTAATTACCCATTTTATCTCTTAGCGTTGAATCGCGATTCAATGCAAGTCTATCAAGTTGAAAACAATCAAGTGCGTGAAGTCGAGTTGCCAGAAGAGGCACCGACAACGATCGAAAAAGCGCTGGGGGAAGAAATCACTGGCGGCGGCAACTTTAATTACAGTGCCCAAGGTGGCCCTAACTCAGGAGGAGAAGGCGTCGCTTATCACGGCTTTAGTGCCAAAGATGAAGAAGTCGAGATCGATCACGTCAACTACTACCAAGCAGTTGATGCATTTTTTAAGAATGATTTTTCAAACGAAGAGCATTTACCAATGTATCTTTTTGCTTTACCAGAAAATCAAACGCTGTTTAAAAAAGTGGCAAAAACGAACTTTTTCAAAGCAGAACCAAGCATTTCCTCTTCACCAGCATCGTTATCTTTGAAAGAGATCCAAACGTGTACGCAAAAGCTGATTGCGGAGTTGACACAAAAAGAAGTTGGGGAATACGGCAAGCTGTTGGATCGGAAATTTATTGACCAATTGGTTGATATCGTACCTGCAGCTAAAGAAGGCAGGATCGCCAATCTGTTTGTAGCGACTTCCAATCTCGCCGATGGGTTTGGAGAAGATCCTGACACGGAATACGATCGTCGCCAAGTGTTAAATACGCTGGCAATCGATGTTTTAGAAAATGGCGGCGAGGTATCTATTTTGGAACAAAAAGATGCCCCAGGAGAAAAAAGTTTGACTGCGATTTTGCGCTACTAAACGCAGTTGCGTCCTTCGTAAATAAATCGTTTCCAAAAAAGAAAAGACTGTTGCAGATCTTTAGTGCAGCAGTCTTTTTGCGAATCATAAAAAAATAAAGGCGTTTTCATTTTTTTTGATTTTCTATTAGTCATAAAGAAGATAATGTGCTATAATACAAAGTGTAGTTTTTGTTACGGTAAATTATGGTAGCTTGTTTCATCTTAAACATCTTCCACATTTTCACCTTATACAAGTAATTGCAAAATATGTGTATAAACACAAGGAGGATTTTTATTATGGAAACAGGTACAGTTAAATGGTTTAACTCAGACAAAGGTTTTGGATTCATCACTGCAGAAAACGGTAACGATGTATTCGTTCATTTCTCAGCTATCCAAGGCGAAGGCTTCAAAACTTTAGAAGAAGGTCAAGCAGTGACTTTCGATATCGAAGACGGACAACGTGGCCCTCAAGCGACTAACGTTAACAAAGCGTAATTTGTGAATGCCTTTTAAGAGCAGCTTAGCTGCTCTTTTTTTTTTGTGCGCGTGATATTTGCTTGCGGAGAAAGTAGTTGTTATACTCTTAGAAAAAAAGGAGGCAAACTGATGGGATTGAATGAATTTATTCTTGGATTGGCTAATTTAGAAAAAATCCAACGAGCACCTGGATTTTTTAAGTTTACCGAGCACAGCGTGGCCGCTCATTCGTTTCGAGTAACCATGATTGCCCAGACCTTAGCCGATATCGAAGAACAAGCGGGAAATCAAGTCGATTGGCAAATTCTTTATGAAAAAGCCTTGAACCATGATTACACGGAACGTTTCATTGGCGACATCAAAACGCCAGTCAAATATGCAAACAAAGAATTGCGGGCGATGTTATCAACCGTTGAAGAAAAAATGACCGATGCCTTCATCGAAGAAGAAATCCCCCAAAGCTTTCAAGCGACGTATCGCAGACGCTTGGCGGATGGCAAAGACAACAGCCTTGAAGGACAGCTGTTGGCAATTGCGGATAAGATCGATCTTTTGTATGAGTCTTTTGAAGAGATCTCAAAAAGCAACCCCGACAAAGTGTTCAAAGAAATGTTTCGTGAAGCGGTTTTGACGGTCAAAGCGTTTCAGCATCGTCCATGTGTGACCTATTTCTTTGAAGCCATTTTTCCCGAGTTATTGAATGCAGATTTTTATGGCAAGACTGCTTTTCTAGAAGAAATCGCAGCTTTGGTGGAAAAATAAACAAAAAGAAAAAACGAAAAATCAAGAAATGATCCATCTCACAGGTTTTACTTGAAACAAGTGAGGGGAGCAGGTTTGATTTTTCGTTTTTTTGTTGTATTAAAGCAAAGATTCCGCTCCATCAATATAGACTTCCGTTCCAGAAATATTGCCCGCAGCCTCTGAAGATAGAAAAAGCACAAGGTTGGCGACTTGTTCTGGCACGCCTGTTTCTTGTTTTAATGGTCGAGAACGTTCTGGATATTTGACGGGGATCTCAACGCGAGCAACCTCTTCTTCAATTTCTGTGCTGGCATCGATATTCGTTGCGATCGCCCCAGGGCAGATGGCATTGACCCGAATATTATAACCAGAAAGTTCCAGCGCAGCCATTTTTGTAAAGGCGACTTGACCTGCCTTAGATGTACTGTAAGCAGTTGCACCAAAATTGCTGAAGATGCGGTTTCCATTGACTGAACTCGTGATGACAATGCTGCCGCCGTTTGCTTTCATAAATGGGATCGCAGCTTTGACGGTAATAAAGGTACTGCGTAAATTTGTGTTGATTGTCTGGTCCCATTCCGCCACCGTCAATTCTTCGATCGGTGTCCAAGTACCGTTGATGCCGGCATTGACGTGAAGTACATCGAGACCACCTAGTTCTTCCACAAGACCACTCATCGCTTCTTGCAGCTTCTCTGCTTCAGTGACGTCAACGGCACGATAGTGGGTTTGTGCGTCATAGTCAGCAAGAAACTCCTGCAGCTCCTCTTCGTTGCGATCAATCAACCCAACAAGAGCACCCTGGGCTAGAAATTGTTCTGCCACCGCTTTTCCAATCCCTGAAGCAGCCCCCGTTACAATCACTCGTTTGTTTTTGAAATCATTCATTTTTTTCGCCTCCTTATAGTAAATTATAAAAAAGATCTCTTTTTTTGTCGAAAAAAGCGATCAGCGACGAGTGACAAATTCCTTTGGCTGATAAATACGGATACTAGATAGTAAGGTTCTTCTTCCTGCGAACCCTCGTATCCGATGGGAAAACAGATGTAATCGCCATTGATTTTGTAGTATAATGCAGACAGTGTGCAAGGAGGAATACAATGAAACCCATATACGCTGTGGTGGATCTTGAAACAACAGGAACCGATTCGACGATTGATCGAATTATTCAATTTGGCTGCGTCTTAGTCCAAGATGGCAAGATCATTAATCGTTTTGCCGCAGATATCAACCCTGACCGCAGAATTTCTAAGCAAATTCAACGATTGACACACATCACAAACCAGCAAGTAAGCAAAGCGCCTTATTTCGAAGACATAGCTGACACGATCTACAACTTACTCAGCAATACGATTTTTGTGGCGCATAACATTTATTTTGACTATCATTTTTTAAGCAATGAATTTGTTCGTTGCGGTCTGCCGCCTTTATCGATTCCAGGGATCGATACGGTGGAATTGGCGCAAGTGTTTTTGCCGACAGAAAGCAGCTTTCGCTTAGGTGATCTGGCAGACAGCATCGGCTTTCGTCATGACAACCCGCATCAAGCCGATAGTGATGCAGAAGTGACCGCAGCATTATTTTTATACATTGAAGCAATCATGCGACAGCTACCACGGACGACTCTTAAACAGATTGCGCTTTTAAGCGGTCAGATGGGGATGCAAACGAGTGAGTATATTCACGGAATTTTGAAAGAAAAAGGACCAGAGTTGGCGGAAGATTTCGAAGTGATCGACGGCGTCGTCCTGCGAAAAAAAACTGTTTCGCTTTTTGAAGCCACGCATTTTCAAGAAACGTATCCGAAAGTAAAAACGGAAAAAGAACAGCGCTTTGGCGAGCACTTGATCTATCGGAAACAACAAGCACGTTTGATGAATGCGGTGTATACGCATTACACCCAACCAGAGAAAAATTTGATTATTGAAGCAGAAACGGGGATGGGAAAAACCATCGGTTACTTGTTTCCAGCCGCTTATTTAGCGACGCCAGAAAATCCATTGATCGTTAGCACCTCATCGATTCTTTTACAAAATCAGATCATTAGCAAAGACATTCCATTGGTGAACCAAGTACTGCAGCAGCCTTTGCAAGCGGTCTTGGTCAAAAGCCATCGTCATTACATTGATTTGCAGCGCTTTAAAGCGACGCTGGATCAACCGGTAGAACAAAAGCAATACGCCCAATATCAGATGGGGATCTTAGTCTGGCTGACCAAAACAGAAACAGGTGACTTTGATGAATTGAATTTAGTTCGTCTTGATCATCCTTTATTTACCGACATTCGCCATCGCGGGGTCGACTTTTTAGCCAAAGATCAACCCTTCTATGAACAAGATTTTGTTCGACATTTATATCGGCGGATGGCGCAAAGCAATGTTTTGATCGTCAATCATGCCTTTTTAATGCAGGAAAACCGACGGGCGCAGCCACTGTTGCCAACGAGTGATTATTTGTTGATCGATGAAGCCCAACAGTTGCCGCAGCAAGCAGAAGGCTTTAGTCAACATGTCTTTGACTCTGCTCATTTCAAGCGGCAGTTTTTACAGCTGAATGAAGAAGGACTATTTGAAGAAATTGCCCAGATCATTACCGAGGACGATTTTTTGCAACGGATGTTCTCGTTGTATCGAAATGCATTGTCGGTTTTGGTCGAAACACAAGAACAGTATTTTCGCACCTTATCGATCGATGCCCCAGAATTAAAAGTCGTTCAGCATAATGACCTCTATGATGGGTCATTAGAGCAGGACAAGCTACATCAAAAATTGAGCCTCTATTATCAGGAAATCAATGAGATTCAACAGCAGCTGCGTCAGCGATTCGAGTTGACCAATGATCGGTGGTATGCAAGACAACGGATCGTGATTGCCCGTTTATTTGATTTCTTTAGTCAAATGGACGCACAGGAACAAACAGTGACCGCGTGGTTGACTTGGTGGCATCCTCGTTACGTTCATTGGCTGAAAAAGCATCCCCAGTCAGGAAATGCTGTGATTGAGTTAGCTGATCTAGAAGGACAATCGATCGTGGAGAGCACATGGTACCAACGCTATCAGCACATCATTTATCTAGGGGGGACATTGAAGATCCCAGGCAACAAAGAATATTTTGCCCATCAGATCGGCTTGACGGATGTGCCAGTCAAAACGATTCCTGCCTTTTATGATTACAGCAAACAAACGCGACTGTATGTAATCAAAAAAGGTCTCTCGATCCAACAAGCATCAGCTGCCGAATACGCGGATTATTTAGTCGAAGCGTTAGTCCCGATTTTGTTTGACAATCCGCAACCAGCGCTTGTGTTGTTTACGGCGCACGAAACTTTGAAAAATGTCTATGATCGATTGAATAAAAAAGCCCTGCATTATGGCAGAGAAATCGTTGCTCAAGGGACTGGCGGAACCCGTGAGAAAATCTTAAAGAAATTTTTATTAGCGGAAAATGGTATCTTATTAGGGACTAGCAGTTTTTGGGAAGGGGTCGATTTACCAGGACAGGCACTGAAGATCGCTGTGGTGACCCGATTGCCTTTTGAGAACCCTAAACAACCCATGGTCCAAGCACGGCACGCCTTTTTGGAAGCAGAAGGCATTGATTCTTTTAAAGAAGATGCCTTACCTAAAGCGATTTTACGGCTGCGCCAAGCGTTGGGGCGCTTGATCCGTTCCGAGGAGGATACCGGCGTGATGGTCGTCCTTGATCGACGCTTGCTATCGACAAAGTATGGCAAACGAATGGTCAAAGGCTTACCCAAAAACTTACCTCTGATTGAAGCAAGTCCAACCGAGATCGCCGAAGACATCCAACATTTTTTTGCGCAAGAGGAAAAAGCAGCAGCCGATTTTGAAAAATGAGTTGAACATCTGATATAATGGATTTTATTTAAGATTGGAGTACGAAGTGTGAAAACAAAAGACAAAGAACATCGGCGTGTGGTTATTTTGCTGAGTGCGATCACAGTCTTACTGGTCGTTATTCTCTTCGCTTCTATTTTCTATCTCCGTTCTTCTCGTCCAATGCGACAAGCAAGAAACGAAGCAATCGAAATAGCAGAAAGATACACCGATTTAGCAGAGGTCGAACAATTTTATTGGTTTACCCGTGAGGAAACCTCCTTTAGCATTGTTGGAAAGGATACGAATAACAATGAGATCGTTGTGATCATCCCAAAAAGCGGTGAGAAGGTTTCTGTTTTTAATCAAGCGGATGGGCTGACGGAAGCACAAGCTAAGGCATTTGTTCGCGACAATCATCAAGGTCAGGAAATCCAAAAGGCCGCATTGGGTATTTTTGAAGGCGAGCCAACTTGGGAAGTCATGACGAAAGATGGCGATGGTCGTTTGAACTATTATTTGATTGGTTTCAAAGATGGCGAAGAAATCAAAGCGATCACTGAACTATAGGAAGACGCTTATGATAGAATGAATTTTGGATCGTAGAAAGGATGATAAACATGGTACTTTCAAAAAGAGCAGAAAAATTGGAACCCTCCGCAACGTTAGCGGCATCTGCTAAGGCAAAAGCGTTAGCGGACCAAGGTGTAGACGTATTAAGTCTAACTGTCGGTGAACCCGACTTTATTACCCCGAAAAACATTCGCCAAGCAGCGATCGCAGCGATTGAGAGCGGCAAGGCCAGTTTTTACACAGCAACTGCGGGGATTCCTGAATTAAAACAGGCGATTCTTGCTTATATGAAAGAGTTTTATGGTGCTGACTATGATTCAAACCAAGTGATCGTGACAGATGGCGCAAAATTTGCCCTTTATACGCTGTTTCAAGCGCTCCTTGATGAAGAGGATGAAGTACTCATTCCAGTGCCTTATTGGGTCAGCTATGCGGAACAAGTCCGTTTAGCGCAAGGGACACCTGTGTTTGTTGAAGCCAAGCAAGAAGCCGATTTTAAAGTTTCTGTGGCTCAATTAGAAGCTGCTCGTACAGAGAAAACGAAAGCCATCATTTTAAACTCGCCTGCCAACCCTACAGGGGCGATTTACTCAAAAGAAGAGTTAACGGCAATCGGCAACTGGGCAGTGGAAAATAATATTTGGATCATTGCCGATGATATCTATGGTCGTTTGGTTTATAACGGCAATACCTTTACATCGATCGCAAGCTTATCAGAAGAGATACGCAAACAAACCATCGTGATCAATGGCGTTTCTAAAACCTATTCTATGACTGGGTGGCGGATCGGATTTGCTGTCGGCGATGCAAAAATCATCAAAGCGATGATCGATATCGCTTCCCAAGCTACTAGCAACCCGCCGGCTGCTAGCCAATACGCAGCAGTTGAGGCACTGACTGGGAATCAAGAATCGATCGAAGTGATGCGTCAGGCCTTCGAAGAGCGCTTGAACAAACTATATCCGCTAATTGCCGCTATTCCTGGTTTTCAGGTGACGAAACCCCAAGGCGCGTTTTACTTGTTTCCAAATGTCAAAGAAGCCATGACGATGTGCGGCTATCAAACCATTGATGCCTTCGTGGAGGCCTTGCTGATGGAAGCCCACGTAGCAGTAGTGACTGGTGCTGGTTTTGGTACACCAGATTATTTACGCATCAGCTATGCAACTGATTGGGACACGTTAGCGGAAGCTACCAAACGAATCCATGATTTTGTTGAAAAGAAACGCCAAAAAGCTTAAAATGCTCTATGGTGCCTTTATTAATTAGATAGGAGAGAATCAAGTGGAATCTATTCAAATTTTAGATGCAAAAAAACACGTTGGCGAAACCGTTCAAATCGGAGCATGGGTTGCTAACAAACGTTCCAGCGGCAAGATCGCCTTCTTACAACTTCGCGACGGAACAGCGTATTTTCAAGGGATCGTTGTAAAAAGTGAAGTAGGTGAGGAAGTTTTCCAATTAGCAAAAAATTTAAATCAGGAAACTGCCGTACTGGTCACTGGGGAAATCAGAGAAGACAGCCGCTCAAAATTTGGCTATGAAATTGGTATTTCTGGTTTAGAAGTTGTTGGGGAAAGCCATGATTACCCAATCACACCAAAAGAACACGGAACAGATTTCTTGATGGACCATCGTCATTTATGGTTGCGTTCCTCAAAACAACACGCCATCATGCAAATCCGAAACGAAATCATCCGGGCAACGTATGAATTCTTCAACAAAAATGGCTTCATCAAAATCGATCCACCAATCCTAACCGGATCAGCACCAGAAGGAACGACTGATTTATTCGAAACCAACTATTTCGATCAAAAAGCATATTTGTCTCAGTCTGGTCAATTGTACATGGAAGCTGCCGCTATGGCGTTTGGCAAAGTCTTTTCTTTTGGTCCAACTTTCCGTGCCGAAAAATCAAAGACACGTCGTCACTTGATTGAATTTTGGATGATTGAACCAGAAATGGCCTTTATGCACCAGGAAGAAAGCTTGGAAGTCCAAGAGCAGTACGTGGCATTCTTAGTGCAAAATGTGCTCGATAACTGTGACTATGCACTAGATGTCTTAGGTCGTGACCGTGAAGTCTTGAAAAAATACACCAAATTACCATTCCCACGAATCTCTTACGATGATGCAGTGGCATTATTACAAAAGAACGGCTTCGATGATATTCAATGGGGCGATGACTTTGGCTCACCACATGAGACCTTTATTGCCAATTCATTCGATCAGCCCGTCTTTATCTTAAACTATCCAAAAGCCATCAAACCTTTCTATATGAAGCCACATCCAACGAGAGAAGATGTCGTGATCTGTGCCGATATGATCGCACCAGAAGGCTATGGCGAGATCATTGGAGGTTCTGAACGTGCCATTGATCATGAATACCTGCTAGAGCAAATCCGCGCCCACGGCTTGGACGAAAACGAATACTCATGGTATTTAGACCTACGCAAGTACGGCTCAGTTCCTCACACCGGCTTTGGTCTTGGATTAGAACGGACCGTTACCTGGTTATCAGGAATCGAGCACGTAAGAGAATCCATTCCGTTTCCACGGTTGTTGAATCGGATTTATCCTTAATTTAAAAAGATTTTGTGCGAAAGCGTAAACGATTCACTCATCACACCATCCCTTGCTAGAAAGTCTCTAGCGGGGCTGGTGTTTTTATCTGCTCTTGATGATGAGGGATTACTTCAGAAAAGAAGCAAGCAGCAATCCAACGGGCGGCTGGGACTGAATAGAAGAAATCGCTTTGCTTGCTCGAGTGTGCTTTTTTTACGCGCGGGGATGTGATATAATAACAAATTGACTAGTATCTCTCATTTTATAACATTAAGGACAATACACTATGGATAATAGAAAAACGAATAAAATAATCATCAGTATTGTGACACATAATAGTCGTGATATATTCAAAACATTGGATCATCTGGAGAAAGAGATAGGAGAGGATCCACGCTTTGAAGTGAAAATATTTGATAATAATTCGAAAGCAGAATACATTGCTAAAATGCAAGATTATCCATTTGTCACTGTGATCTCAGCCAATGAAAATCTTGGATTTGGTCATGGACACAATCAATTATTAATGAATGCAACGCAAGAATACGGATTTATTTGCAATCCTGATATTCTTGTCACGAAAGAATCAATTGAAGGATTATTAAAAAGAATTCAAGAGAATGAAGCAGCTGTCGTAGTTCCTCAGGTTTTGAACGAAGATGGCTCTATTCAGTATTTAGTAAGAAAACGATTAGCTGTATTCGATTATTTCTTGCGATTTATTCCGTTTCATTGGGTAAAAAAAGTATTTAAAAAAAGACTGTCTGCTTATGAGTGCCGTGACCTTCCACAAGATCAAACCAGTTATATCCGAATGGGCTCTGGTTGTTTTATGTTGGTAGAAATCGCTCGCTTTAAAGAAATCGGCGGCTTTGACGAACAGTTCTTTATGTATTTTGAAGACAATGATTTGTGTTTGAGATATGAAAAAGCGGGGTACCGCATTTTGTATACGCCCTTTGAAAAAGTCGTGCACTTATACGGTAAAGGAGCTCATAGAAGTGCAAAACTCTTTTTGGTGTTTATGCATTCGATGATGAAATTTTTTAATAAATGGGGTTGGAGGCTGTTTTGATGAACCGTTTATTTGTGACGATCGTAATGTATGAAAGAAGCTGGCAAGAAGCGTCGGCTTCACCGCTTTTGGAAAAAGCGGTGAAGAACCAGCAAATCCAATTGCTGGTTTATGATAACAGTCCACAAAGTCATGATGAGCCTTTTTTTCAGCATCCATTAGTGACCTATTTCCATGATCCAGCCAATCCCGGCCTCTCCAAAGCATACAATAAAGGGTTTAAGTCTGCGTCTAGCGGCGATTTTGATTTGCTGCTTCTCTTGGATCAAGATACGGAGCTGACAAAAGCCTACCTAAACTTTCTTATGACTGAGACGATCGGAACTGAAATAGGTGCTGTTGTGCCGCTGATTTACAGTGGCACAACACAGGTATCACCGGTCTTAGCTGATCGTTACATCAATCGAAATCTGGCATATCCTGCTATCGGTGAGCAAAAACAGCGGATTATGGCAATCAATTCCGGCACCGCAGTCACTCTCGCGGCTATAAAAAAAATCGGCGGATTCAATGATGCTTTTCCGCTGGATTTTTTAGATCATTGGCTTTTTCTTCGCTTACATCAAGAAGGCTTTCGGTTTTTGATCGCAAACCAAAAGTTGAATCATGATCTTTCAGTCATGCATTATAAAACGATGACTAGGGAAAGATATGAGCAGATTCTTACCAGTGAATCGAAATTCTATAGGGATTTCGATAAAGAAAAGAAAAAGGAACATGAAAAACAGCTTTTTTTTCGAACAATAAAACAATCACTTTCACCCAAAATGTGCCGATTCAGTCGAAGAACATGGAAAGAATACTTGTCATTTAGGAAGGATCATTTATGATATCAGTATGTGTAGCCACTTATAACGGAGAAAAGTATCTTCAAGAACAGCTGGACAGCATTCTAATTCAACTTGCACCTGATGATGAGCTGATTATTTCGGATGACTTCTCTACTGACAAGACAAGAAATATCCTCGATTCTTATCGCGCAGATCCCCGAATCAAACTTTTGGAAGGACCGCAAAAAGGCATTATCAAGAATTTTGAACACGCAATTAAGC
Organism: Enterococcus sp. AZ079; assembly: GCF_050547255.1. Classification (NCBI taxonomy): domain Bacteria; kingdom Bacillati; phylum Bacillota; class Bacilli; order Lactobacillales; family Enterococcaceae; genus Enterococcus; species Enterococcus sp. AZ079. The sequence continues at coordinate 1,075,898 of NZ_CP172955.1, forward strand.
AGGCTTCAGGCGATCTGATTTTTTTGGCCGACCAAGACGATGTGTGGCTTCCCGATAAAGTTGCTGATACAAAAGCAAAATTTGATGAAAAAAAAGAGACACAGGTAGTCATTTCTGATTTGAGAATTGTCGATGAGCAGCTTGAAGTGATTGAACCCTCCTATTTTGCCTATCGGAATGTAAAAGTCGGATTTTTACGAAATGTGCTTAAAAATAAATACATCGGAGCAGGCATGGCTTTTCGAAGAGAGTTGAAGCCAGCTATTCTTCCGTTTCCGCAAGCAATTCCAATGCATGATATGTGGATCGGTGCAATGGCAGGCAACCGTATCGAACTTATTGATAAGCAGTTAACGTTGTATCGAAGACATGAAAAAAATGCCAGTGAAATCAAAACATCCGCTTCATTTGGCCAGCAATTCGTGTGGCGCTGGGGTTTAATAAGAAGCCTGTTCATGAGAAAAGTATTTGATAAATAAAAGTTACATTTTCATTTCAAAACTTTGAATTGAATGACAAAGCTTTCTAGAAATGAGATAATGCTGTGGTGAGAAATACAAGTAAATTATTTAAGGAGCGTAATGAATGAAAGGGATTATTTTAGCAGGCGGTTCAGGAACACGCCTTTATCCATTAACAAAAGCAACTTCTAAACAATTGATGCCTATTTATGACAAACCAATGATTTTTTACCCAATGTCTACATTGATGTTGGCGGGGATCAAAGAAATTTTAATTATTTCCACTCCTCAAGATACTCCTCGCTTTCAAGAGTTATTCGGCGATGGCAAAGACTTAGGACTGCAAATTGACTATGCAGTACAGCCAAGTCCTGACGGCCTCGCTCAAGCATTCATTATTGGGGAAAAGTTTATCGGCACTGATAGTGTTTGTTTAGTCTTAGGAGACAATATTTATTATGGCGGCGGTCTATCGAAAATGCTTCAACGAGCTGCTGCAAAAGAATCAGGTGCAACTGTTTTTGGCTATCATGTAAATGATCCTGAACGATTTGGTGTAGTGGAGTTTGATGACGATATGCACGCCTTGTCTATTGAAGAAAAACCTGAGAAGCCGAAATCAAATTATGCTGTAACAGGTCTGTATTTCTATGATAACGAAGTAGTCGAAATAGCCAAGAATATCAAACCGTCTGCGCGTGGAGAATTAGAAATTACCGATATCAATAAAGTTTATCTAGAAAAAAATAAACTTTCTGTTGAAGTCATGGGAAGAGGTTTCGCTTGGCTTGATACAGGAACACATGAAACATTGCTTGAGGCATCTACTTTTATTGAAACGATTGAAAAACGGCAAAACTTGAAAGTTGCGTGTTTGGAAGAAATATCATTCCGAATGGGCTATATCACAAGAGAGCAGTTGGTTGCTTTAGCTGAGCCATTGAAAAAAAATCAGTATGGTCAATATTTATTACGACTAGCTGCTGAATAAAGAGGAGACGCTTTGATGAAAGTTATAGAAACAAAATTGACAGATGTAAAATTAATAGAGATGGACGTTTACGGCGATCATCGAGGTTTTTTTACTGAAAGCTATTCAAAAGAAAAATTTTCAGCACAAGGAATTGACTTTGATTTTGTTCAAGATAACCACTCATTATCTGCTGAAGCAGGTGTGTTAAGAGGCCTGCATTTTCAAAAAGGTGAAGCAGCACAGACAAAATTGATTCGTGTGGTGACTGGTGCGGTACTTGATGTTATCGTAGATATTCGTAAAGGCAGCCCGACCTATGGAGAGTGGGAAGGGTACTTGTTAACCGAACACAACCATCGTCAGTTATTAGTACCTCGCGGATTTGCTCACGGGTTTATGACACTGACCCCAAATGTGAACTTCTTGTATAAGTGTGACAACTATTATAATGCTGAAGCTGATGGCGGCATTGCATTTGATGATCCCGATTTGGCAATTACTTGGCCTATAGATGTGAAAAAAGCGATTCTATCAGAAAAAGATAAAAAACATCCAACACTGAAAGAATTTGAAATAGAAAATACATTTGTCTATGGTGAAGTATAAGGAGTGAAAGTGATGAAAAAAATTATTGTAACCGGTGGAGCAGGATTTATCGGCTCTAACTTTGTTCATTATGTGATCAATAATCATCCTGATGTTTTTGTAACAGTTTTAGATAAGCTGACCTATGCGGGAAATAAGAACAATCTTAATGGTCTTCCAAAGAATCGCTTCGAATTAGTTGTCGGCGACATTGCTGATCAGGAGCTGGTAGATAGATTGGTTCAGGATACAGACGCTGTCGTTCATTATGCTGCAGAATCTCATAATGACAACTCGTTGAAAGATCCTTTTCCGTTTGTTCAAACCAACATTATTGGAACGTATACGCTGATAGAAGCATGCCGAAAGTATAATGTAAGATACCATCATGTTTCAACCGATGAAGTATATGGCGATCTTCCTTTGAGAGAAGATCTTCCGGGACATGGCGAAGGAGCGGGAGAAAAATTCACGGACAAAACGCCGTATAACCCATCAAGTCCTTACTCTTCAACAAAAGCTGGTTCCGATCTTTTGGTAAAAGCTTGGGTACGCTCATTCGGTCTCCAAGCGACGATCTCCAATTGTTCTAATAATTATGGACCTTATCAACACATTGAGAAATTTATTCCTCGACAAATTACCAATATTTTGAGCGGCATCAAGCCGAAATTGTACGGTGACGGGAAAAATGTCCGTGACTGGATTCATACAAATGATCATTCATCAGCTGTGTGGACGATTTTAACAAAGGGACAAATGGGTGAAACGTATCTCATCGGTGCCGATGGTGAAGAGGATAATAAAGCAGTAATTGAACTGATTTTAGAACTAATGGATCAGCCCAAAGACGCGTATGAGCACGTAAATGATCGACCAGGTCATGATTTACGCTATGCAATTGATTCGACAAAATTGAAAGAAGAATTGGGCTGGCAACCGGAATTCACCAATTTCCGAGATGGCTTAGCCGATACGATTGAGTGGTATCGCAACAACGAAGAATGGTGGAAGACAGAAAAAGAAGCGGTAGAGAAAAATTATGCTGCGAATGGACAATAAATAAAAGCAGGGAAACCTGCTTTTTTTGAAGGGATGAGAAATATGATTTTACTGACAGGCGGAAATGGGCAGCTGGGCACGGAGCTGCGACATCTATTAGATGAAAAAGGATTAAAATATGTCTCAACGGATGCCCAGGAAATGGATATTACGGACGAACAAGCAACTCTTGCGTTTATTCAAGAATTAAAACCGACCGTTATTTATCATTGTGCTGCATACACAGCAGTAGATAAGGCGGAAGATGAAGGCAAGGAACTTGATGAGAAAATCAATGTCAACGGGACGGAAAACGTGGCGAAAGCGGCGAAAGCGGTAGGAGCAAAGTTTGTTTACATCAGTACTGATTATGTGTTCGATGGAACGAAAAAAGAGGGGGTCTACAAAGAAACAGATAAGCCGAATCCTCAAAATGAATACGGTCGTACAAAATTGTTGGGTGAACAAGCAGTGAAAGATCTTTTAGATGAATACTTCATTATCCGAACTTCATGGGTTTTTGGTAAATATGGACATAATTTTGTATATACAATGAAACGTTTAGCGCAAACGCACCCGCGCTTAACCGTCGTTGATGATCAATATGGCCGTCCAACATGGACCCGAACATTAGCTGAATTTATGGTTTATATTATCGAAAACAATGCAGACTATGGGATCTACCATCTATCAAATGACAATAGCTGTTCATGGTACGAATTTGCCAAAGAAATTCTGAAAGAAACGGATGTTGAGGTTGCACCTGTCACTTCAGCAGAATATCCGCAAAAAGCAAAACGACCACAATACTCGGTGTTGGATCTTACAAAAGCAAAGAATACCGGTTTTGTTATTCCTACTTGGGAAGAAGCATTGGCTGATATGACTGCATCTTTAGAGAAAGAAGAAAACTAGAAAAAGAGGGATCATGATGAAAGTTTCCGTTTTTGGTTTAGGTTATGTAGGATTAGCAAACGCTTTGTTATTGGCGCAAAAAGAAGAAGTACTTGCTTATGATATTGTGGATGAAAAAATCGATCAATTGCAAAAGAAAATCTCACCTCTTGAAGACAAAGAAATTCACCAATTTTTGGAGCGGACAGACTTGTCCGTTCATTTCACCAAAGCTTTTGATGAAGCTGTTGACTTTGGGGATGTATTAATTATTGCGACGCCTACAGATTACGATGAGCATAAAAACTATTTTGATACGTCGACTGTAGAATCGGTGATTGAAAAAGCGCTGGAGTTGCGTCCAGATGCTGTGTTTATTATTAAATCAACAGTTCCTGTAGGGTATACATTAGATCTTAAAGCACGTTTTAACACAGAGAACATTTTATTTTCACCTGAATTTTTGCGTGAGGGAAAAGCTTTATACGACAATTTGCATCCTTCGAGAATTGTTGTTGGAGAATGCAGTGAGCGAGCGAAAGAGATCGCCGAGATGTTCAAGCGAAATGCATGGGAAAATGAAATTCCCGTGCTTTTAACAAATCCGACTGAAGCTGAAGCAATAAAACTGTTTTCTAACACGTATCTGGCGCTGCGCGTGGCATATTTCAACGAATTAGATACCTATGCGGAAGTGAGGGGACTTGATTCACGACAAATCATTGAAGGCGTCGGGCTGGATCCTAGAATCGGCTCCCACTACAACAATCCGTCTTTTGGATACGGTGGCTACTGTCTGCCCAAAGATACCAAGCAGCTCCTAGCTAACTATGATAAGGTTCCGAATAATATCATTCAAGCGATCGTCGAAGCAAATACGACCCGCAAAGATTTCATCGCGGAGCAGATCCTTGATCGACAACCGAAAGTTGTGGGCATCTATCGATTGACTATGAAAGCTCATTCTGATAATTTCCGCTATTCTTCCATTCAAGGAATTATGAAGCGGATCAAAGCCCATGGAATCAACGTAGTAGTATACGAGCCTTCTTTAAAAGAGAAATCCTTCTATAACTCTGAAGTTATTGATGACTTTGAGACGTTTAAAAAGATCTCTGATGTTATTGTAGCAAATCGTATGGAAGATGTACTGCATGACGTAGAAGACAAAGTATACACAAGAGATTTGTTTGAAAGAGACTAAAAACTTTGAGAAAAAGGAGGCCAAATTTCGTTCGTTGAATGCGGCTTTCTTTTTTTCGTTTAATCTGTCAATGAAACATTAATTTTTTTTCTCAATTTTTGAAATGATCTGGTAAAGGTTGAGAAAGAGGGGAATGTCGAGTATACTTTTTAAGGATAGCTTTAAAAAGTTTTACCGTAAAAAAGATTAGTGGAACCTTAAAGGAGAAAATGATGTTCGAGCGTAAAAATAGAATTTTATTGAAAGAATTAGTAAAAACCGATTTTAAACTAAGATATCAAGGAAGTATTATGGGCTATGTTTGGTCTGTTTTAAAGCCCTTGATGCTGTTTACTGTCATGTATGTGGTCTTTGTACGTTTTCTTAAATTTGGACAAGATGTTCCTCACTTTGAAGTGGCGTTACTTTTGGGAACCGTTCTATGGAGCTTTTTTAGCGAAACGACAAATTTAGGTATGTCATCAATCGTCACACGAGGCGATCTGCTTAGAAAACTAAGCTTTCCTACACATATCATTGTTATTGCTGTATCGATCAACGCCTTAATCAATCTAGTAATCAGCCTTGTGATCGTTCTTTTATTTGCGATGATCAATGGAGCGGATATTTCAATCTATGCTTTTTTAGCACCGCTGCTTCTGATTGAACTCTATGCCTTTTCATTGGGCGTGTCTTTTATTTTGGCAACAATCTATGTTAGGTTTCGGGACATTGGACCGATCTGGGAGGTTGTCCTTCAAGCGGGTTTTTACCTTACACCGTTAATTTACCCATTGACACTTGTAATGAATATGGACGTGAACATTGCCAAACTTCTGATGATGAATCCAATGGCTCAAATTATTCAAGATATGCGGCATATCTTAACAAGTACAAGCAATATTACGGTATGGCAATTAATAAATACGAATTGGATCGTCGCAATTCCATATGTTTTGCCATGGATCGTATTAGTTGCTGGCTACATGATTTTTAATAAAAATTCGAAAAAATTTGCGGAGATTATTTAATATGAATAATGAAATAGCAGTGAAAGTTGATCATATAGGAAAATCGTTTCGTCTTCCTACAGAAAGTACAACGAGTTTAAAAAGAACGATCGTTAATTATTTTAAAGGAATCAAAGGATATAATGAGCAAAAAGTCCTAAGAGATATTTCGTTTGAAGTGAATAAAGGAGATTTCTTTGGAATTGTCGGAAGAAATGGGAGTGGAAAATCAACCTTATTAAAAATTATCTCCCAAATTTATACACCTGAAAAAGGGTCTGTAGAAGTGAACGGAAAATTGGTTTCCTTCATCGAGTTAGGTGTTGGATTCAATCCAGAATTAACTGGGAGAGAGAATGTCTATTTGAATGGCGCTATGCTTGGTTTTTCCGAAAAAGAAGTGGATGGAATGTATTCCGATATCGTTGAGTTTGCGGAATTAACTGAATTTATGAATCAAAAATTAAAGAATTATTCAAGCGGCATGCAGGTTCGACTTGCGTTTTCTGTAGCGATTCAAGCGAAAAGCGATATTTTAGTCTTAGATGAAGTATTGGCTGTCGGGGATGAAGCGTTCCAAAGAAAATGCAATGACTATTTCATGAAGGCCAAAGATGAGAACAAGACCATTATCCTCGTGACTCACTCAATGGAATCTGTTCGTAAATACTGTAATAAAGCACTGATGATCGATAAAGGGGAAGTAAAAATCATCGGGACCCCAGATGATGTAGCAAATCAATATTCTTTAGACAATGTTACACAGACGGGGACCTCCACCGTTATTGAAAAAACAGACGATATCGATGTAAAGAAAGAAGAAGAGAACGATTACATTAAAGACTTCAAAGTACGGTTGCTATCAGATGAACTAATAGAGAAAGATCAAAAAAGAATAGCGTTTGAAGTTTCGTATGAAGTTTTAGAGGAAATGAAAACATATATAGCTTTTTCTTTAACGGATATTGATCGAAATATTTGGGTATATAATGACAATTCATTAGATCATATGACCACAGGCTTAGGGAAAAAAACTTTGCGTTATACATGTAATTTGAACGAAATGAATGGTTGCAAACTTCGGTTAGGTGTTTCAGTCAGAAATGAATCAGACCAACCATTCGCGTTCTCTGATAAGGAGAATTCACCTATTATAATTATTTCTCCAAAAAAAGAAATGTCTAAAAGCGAGAGAATTTCTTCTAGCGGATTAGTTAGACGAAATGGATCTTGGGAAGAAATCGAAATATAGTCTGGTAATGAGGTGGGCAAAACTTTATGGGGTTAGTATCTGTTATTGTGACATGTTACAATCACGAAAAATATATTGAACAATGTTTAAAAAGTGTACTTTCTCAAACATATCCTGAGATTGAACTGCTTGTTATAAATGATGGTTCAACTGATAAATCAGAAGAAATAATTCTTAAAACTCTTGAACTTTCTAACACAAAATATGAGTATATTTATCAAGAGAACAGTGGTGTTTGCGTAACAAGAAACCGTGGGTTAGATTGGATAAAGGGCAAATATGTTCTTTTTATTGACAGTGATAACTATCTCGATCCTGAGTTTATTGAAAAATTAGTTTCTTTGGCTGAAAGCGAAGAGGTCGATATAGTATATACCGACTTAATCAATGCTTCATCAAAAGAACTTTTCATGAAAGCCAGACCGTTCGAGCTTCAAGCCTATCTAACAAATAATTTTATTGATAATTGTTCACTAATACGAGCATCCATCATTAAAGATGTTCGTTATGACTTGAATTTAAACCGAAAAAAATTAGTTGATTATGATTTTATCATGAATTTAATTTTAGTTAATAAAGCAAAACCAAAAAAATGTGAAGAAGCTAAGCTGAATTATCGAGTACTAGCAAATTCGATTTCTAGGACCGGAGAGCATTCTTCTGATAAATTTTATTATGAAGTTTATTTTTATATATTAAGAAAACATATTGAAGACTATCCCAATGAAATTCTTAATGCAGTTTCACACAATACTATGATATTGGAAAATAGATTAAGCAATCTCACAAAACATTTGACTGAGTTAACAGAACATGTAAAGAATCAAGATCACGAAATTATCGTGAAAAACGATGAAAAAAAACTTTTAGAATTGGATAAGCAAAATCTGCTTGTTGAAAGAAAAGAGTTGGGTGAACATTTCTCTTATGAAATTGAAAAATATGAAAAAGAACAATTTACAATGAAACAAATTATTGCAACTTTGGAAAATGAGAAAAATGAAATTCGAAATTCAAATTCATATAAATTAGGGAATCTTTTCATCAAGCCGATACATTATGGATATCGCTTTATTAAAAATCCAGCTCTTGCTTTAAAAGTGTGGAGTAAATTAAAAGAGAACACAAGAAAATACTCAACAAAAGTTGTAAAACCCTCTACACTCCTGATGAGGGTTAAAAGGAGTGTAGAGAGAAAGAATAATAACTATGTTGCTCCATCAAGAATTTTGATTTTTGTTATTTATGAAGACAAAGAGAAATTACAAGAATATAAACTTCTTTTCTTGAAAGCATTTAAAGCTCTATGTACAGATCTCTTAATTATAGTAAATGGTGATTTACCAAGCTCGGATATTGAGCAGTTGGAACAATTAGGCCGTGTAGAAACCAGAGAAAATAAAGGATACGATACGGCAGCATTTAGACATGGAATTTTGTTTTTGGGTAAAGAGAAGCTTTTGGAATATGATGAGTTACTGTTAGTAAATGATACCAACATTGGACCTGTTGGTGAATTATCATCTATTTTTAAAAAAATGGCAGATAAAAAACTGGATTTTTGGGGTTTGACTTATGGAGAAGAATATAACGATTTTACTAATTTAAACAAATACGGCTATATTCCTAAACACTTACAGTCTTACTTCTTAGTAATAGAAAAGACATTGCTTTCTTATTCAGGGTTTTATTCTTATTGGGAAAAAATGAATGATACAAATTCAAGAGATAAAGCAATTGGTATGCACGAAACGGTATTCACAAAGCATTTTTCAGATTTAGGATTTAAGCATGGTGCGCTAACAGAAAAAAACGAGGATAGTGCAATGTATATCCATCCTCTTGAGATGCTTAAAGAGGGTATACCAGTAATCAAATATACTGCATTATCAAACTATACAAATGAGAAATTTATTTGGCAAGGCTTGAATAGGCAAACAGAAATCCCTAGTTTGGTAAAATATATAGAAGAAAAGACAGATTATCCTGTTAAAATCATCAAAGAGATCATAGAGGATATAAAGGAGAAAGATTCACAAAAGTATGTATTGATTATTGATGGTGTTGAAAATGTTATTCCACAACTGACAAAATATCGTGTTGAAAATAAAATTGAACAATTAAAAAATTTGAATTTTAGAGTGAAGTCTGTGGGACTTTCTGAGCTGAAAATTAGCGATGCAGAAAGAGCGAGCCATATTATAATTTATAGAGCGCCATATAATGAGATGCTGGTCAATTTGATTCAAGTGGCCAAAGAATTTAATAAGCCAGTTTTATATGATATTGATGATTTAGTGATTGATACGAAATACACTGACCAGCTTTCGTATGTTAAAGGATTATCTAAAATAGAGAAGCAAAATTATGATGCTGGCGTGACTAACTATGGAAAAATGCTGGTTCTATGTGATATTGCAATAGCTTCCACAGAAGATTTGAAAAAAGAGCTAAAAAAGTATAATACTAAAGTGTTGTTAAACCGTAACTTAGGCAGTGAGGAATTAATAAAGCTAAGCAATAATGCAGAAAAACTTAGTGATGCATCATGTGTTCATATTGGGTATTTTTCTGGATCAATTACTCATAACGAAAATTTTGAATTAATTATGCCGGCAATATTGAAAATTTTAGCTTCCTTTAATAACGTGAAATTACATTTAGCGGGTCATATCGATATTCCGAATGAGTTAAAAGAATATAGTGAACAAATTGTGATCCATCCATTTGTTGACTGGAGATTGCTGCCGCAACTTGTTAAAAATGTAGATATAAATCTTGCGCCGCTTGTCGACACTATATTTAACAGGGCAAAATCTGAAATTAAGTGGTTAGAAGCTGGGTTATTAAAAATTCCAACAATTGCCAGTAACATTGGATCATTCAAGGACATGATAATTGAAGGTGAAACTGGCATTTTAGTTGATTCATCTGAAGATTGGTTTGAAAAACTAGAGCTGCTTGTAACGAATGGAGAGTTGCGCAAAAAAATTGGACGTAACGCGTATAATTATGTTGTTAACAATTGTACGACAATTCAACATAACGATGAATTGACAGATTTTTTATCTGAAGAGGCAAAAAATAAAATAAACGATTAAATAAAATATTCTTTAGTATAGGTATGTTTTAAATGAAGGAGACAAGATGAAAACAATACTTTTCGTGTCACCAACGGGTACGCTCGATAATGGAGCAGAAATATCTATCGTCAACTTAATGAAGTTTTTAGCTGCAGAAGGATATCATGTAGTTAATGCAGCACCGATATATGGAGTTGCAACAGAAAATGATTATTCTAGATATTGTGAGTCCAATGGCATTGAATGCTATTTGATCAATAACCAACGTTGGTGGTGGGAAGATGCTCCCGCACATATATTTGGTTCAGAAGAAGAAAGAGTTGTTTCATATAGAGACACAATTAAGACATTAACCGAGATTATAAAAGAAAAACAAGTGGATGTGGTGATTACAAATACGGTAAATATGTTTCAAGGTGCTCTTGCTTCTTGTCTAGAATCTATTCCTCATATCTGGTTAATTCATGAATATCCAGAAAAAGAGTTTGCTTACTATAAGAATAAACTAGATTTTATTGATCAATTTTCCACGGATATATTTTCGGTCACAGGTGATTTAAACAATCATCTGAATAAATTATTTAATAGTAGAGAAATACTTCCTTTTGCGCCGTATACAGAACTAAAAAGTTCAAATATTCAAATAGGAAAGAAAAAAAGAATCGTTTCAGTTGGAAGAATAACCAAAAGAAAAAATCAATTGGAGCTAATTCGAGCATTCCATGAAATAAATAGAAAAGATATCGAACTAGTTTTTGTTGGCGGTTGGGATGAAGAGTATAAAAGAGAATGCGAACGATATATAAAGGAGCATACTATTGCATCAGTTTCTTTTACCGGGAATGTAGAGAATCCATGGGATATAGTTACAGATAAGGATATTTGTGTATTTACATCAAGTTTAGAGACATATGGATTAGTTTATGTAGAAGCTTTACTCAATGGTATTCCAGTGATCATTTCGGACAATCCAGGCCATTTATCTGCATATGAGATGTTTCAACATGGGAAAATATATCCATTAGGTAATATTGATTCGCTTGTAGAGGCTATTAATTATTTTATAGACAATTTTGAAGAAGTAAAAAGTAAATCAGAAATGTTCATTAAAACAGCGAAAGAAAAATATCAAATCAAGTCAGTTTATCATGTTTTAATAGAAAGAATAAATCAAGCAAAGACAAATGAACATGCTATAAGACACATAAAAAACTTATTAGTAATCAACGAAAAGAAAAGTAAATTAGCAAATCTAGAAATAAAAATAAGAACCTTTGTGCAGAGAGTGATGTATAAAATTAAAAATAAATAAATACTTAAGGGGTTAAAATAATGGTTCGAAACAAATTACGAGAACCGCAAGGGATTTTTCTCGTACTAGCAACTCTATTTATAGGGATTTCGGTATTTTTAATGCCTATTAATAGAGTGCCCGATGAGATGAACCATGCGAGAATGGCATGGAATTCAATATTTGTAAGAACTGACACGAGTTTTGATTGGATGAATAGTGTTAGTGCAGATACTGAAATTAACAAAAGTGAATATAAACAGTTGTTTACGGAAAAAATTGATTTATCCGAGGAAAAATTTCAACCAAGCTTTGAGTTGAAAAGAATTATGCATATTCCGCAAGTTTTAGGAATGATACTAGGAAGCATTGTTTATCCATCAATAGGCGTAATGGTAACATTGGGACGCTTATTTAACGCTGTATTTTATATAGCCAGTATGTATTTAATTATTACAAAGACTAGATACGGTAAATGGTCGATGGTGCTTTTATCTTTACTCCCTATAATGGTTCAACAAGCAGGATCATTATCTTATGATGCTGCAAACTTCGTAGCGATTCTTGGCTTTTTTGCCTTTTTAAGCTTAATGATTGAAAATCCTCAAATCAATTTAAAAAAGTTGTTTCAAATTTTGCTATTTGCTCTAGCACTATATATTACGAAAAGTAATAACTTTTTATTTCTATTGCTTCTGTTCCCAATCAATTTCATATTAGCAGGAAAACTTTCTCCTTTGGAGAAAGTTAATCAGCATATAAGAAAGTTGATCTTCAAATACAAATATATACTGATCGTCCTTTTGCTTGTTCTTGGGGGATTAGTAGGTATTAAAATGTTTGGTGGTATACAGGGAATTAAAGAATTACTGCTCGTTTTGGTGAGAACTCTATTTAATAATAATCTAAATGGACATTTAAACAGCATTTTAACCGTGGGTATGTTTGGTTATATTGGGTTGTTTTCGGTAGAAATCCCTTTATGGATTATTTTTATAGATGTAGCTTTATTGGCTTTTATTTCTGCTCTGAATAGTGATTTTGAAATCAAGAAAATATTCGGATTTTCATCGTTAGCAATCATTGTAATTCAAATTTTGGCTATAATCGCTGGAATGTACTATGCTTGGACACCGCTAGTATTAGGAGAGAATGCAATAATTTCGGTAGGTGCACAAGGGAGATACTTTACTCCGTTTCTTATTTTTCTTGTTCCTTTTTTCATCTCATTAAAAGATAGCATAAAAGTCGAGATGAGTGAAAAGCTATTAAGGTTTGCTATAATATTAACTTTAGTATTCAATTTTATTGTTTCTACAGGCTTGGTTTTGGATACTTATTGGTTTTTATGATGGGAGAACTTATGAACAGGGTTGCTTATCTTTAGATTAGTTTTTTTTCTTTTCTAATTCATTTTCAGTATAGAAATTTGCTAATTCTGTTTTTTCAATAATAGATGAAATGAGTTGTGTAAAATCAAATCTGGGTCAGAATGAACCACATTCTGGCTCAGATTTTTTGTTATCTTACATTGATTAATTGATTGATCAAAAAGATTCTAATTCTCATGTTCTCGAATGATTTAAATCCGTAGGATACTCGTTTCATTGTCTTTATGTGGGTATTCTTCGCTTCTATTTTTCCATTGGAATAAGGATAGATCATTGCGTTGGTGATGCCTTCTTCATAGGTAAGGAGGTTTTGAAACTTTTCCCGAAAGCTGTCATCTAACGTTTCGGGAAGTTCTGCCAATAAGGAGAAAAATAAGTCAGGGTCTTTGTCTCGAAAGGCTTCAACTAATTCATGAAAAAAGGGATACGCCTCCTTCCAGGGCGTAGAAAAGTCAAGCAATCGATCAATCATCATCGTTTCTGTCCCATAAAAATTATAGAGGCTGATTTTTTGAGGAGAATGATTAGGCGGTTGAGAAATAGAAAGCCTTATTCTCATTACATGATATAAATATCTTTTGATGTCATGTTGTAACAGGAAACTTGAAATGCTTTTAATTTTCACTTTATAGATAATGGGATTATAAGAAGTCTGTTAAAATAAAATTTCGCTTTTTTACCAAAAAAATATTCATATAATTATATTATGATTAAAATAAAAAAAGGTGATAAATCAAGCAGCATTCTTTTTTAATTTACCTCTACTCACAATATAGTTGATTTAATAAATATTAAAGTAATAATCGCTCTTTAAAGAATCGATGTAAAAAAGGTATTTTAAGAAAACTTTTTTATGTACAAAAGTAGTATAAACGAGAGGATATTATGATTGACTTGCAATTCTGTCATGCAGGTCACCTTAGAAAGTGTAATTTGGCTGATACATAAAAAGTGGTTGTGGACAATCAAGAAAAATCTCCCCTCTTCCAGTTGCTACTATATATTTTTTATTTTAAGAGCGGATGTGAAATATTGTTGTTATTTGAAAAAAGAGTTTATAGATTAGACCAGCAAAATATTTTTGGATTTTGAATCGTGTTTAAAAAAAATATTAGATTTCTATCAGAATATATTATTTCAAAAACTACTTAATCATATAGCTAACAAGAAAGTGATCTTTCTGACATGTTGCTTTGAGCAAGCGAAAAAAAAGACAAAAACATCACTTGGATGCTTTTGTCGGGGCGATTTATGAAGTATTCCATGCAGCAGCGATCGATATATTTTTCACTAATTATTACTATTTGTATTTATGGTAAGATCCGAACCTTTCATTATATACTTATTATAAAAACTTGAGTTTTTACTTAATTCAGAGGTAAATGTCTCGTATCCCAAGAATTCCATTAAAGTATTAGTATCAGAATATAAATTAGTACCTAGTCCTATTCGGTCGCCTTCTATTTGTACGCCTAGTGCGGCCAATGTTGTAGGGAAAAGATCGAGTGTGCTAAATTGACGCTCAGTGTTATTTAATGTAGTAATAGGAGAGTTGATGAATAAATTAAAAACCGTTCTCTGGTAAGTTTCTTCTATTGAAGCGAAGTAACCTTGGTCCATATTTAAATGGTCTCCAGCAATAACAATAGTTGTATTTTCATAAAATGGCTGTGCTTTTATCCAAGCAATAAAGTCGCCAATCATCTGATCCGAATAATAAATAACATTGCTAAGCTGTTCATCAAAAATCTCAGGTGTATTTTCATTTTTGTATCCATCTGGAAAATGAGTATCTGCCGTTAGCATAGTCAAATTAAATGGCTGGTCTAGTGATGCTTGTTCCAAAAGTGTGTTTTTCGCAAATTCAAAGAGTTTCTCATCCTCATATCCCCACCATACTTTTCTATCTTTTGGTATCCAACCATGGTCATTAGCATAATTATAATCCCGTATCTCGTAGTCTCCATGTTGCTCATAAAATTTCTTCCTACCGCCAAAATCGGCGTCTGACCCCAATAATAAAATTTGGTTATATCCGTTGTCATGTAATATGTCACCTATAGAGGTAATTCCTGGCATGAAATGTTCAGTATTGCCATAGTCGTTTTCACTATATCCGCCGGTCACACGTAAAGGCACGCCTGTGCTTTGTCCAACCATTCCTCCTACCGTAAATCCAACACCAGGAACTTGAATTGCCCCCCCTAACAGCTTTTGGTTGGAGAAATTTAGTCCATCTGAATATGAGAGTTCTGTGATATTAGGCATTAAATTTTCTTGTTGGGCGCCTCCAACAGCTGACGAAAGATAAGTTGTCTCTAAGGACTCAACAAAAATATAAATCAAGTTTCTCTTGTCCTCAGGAAAAGTTATAGAAATCGAATTTGGATCAACATAAAAATCTTCATATATAGTTGATTTTTCAAAAAAGTAAGCTTTCAATTCATTAAAACCAAGTTTATTAAGGCCTAATACTATATTTGCTAACAATAAAATTACTGTAAAAAAAATAGAAAGAAAGCATGATTTTTTTGAAAATTTGACTATTCTAGTGGTTTTCGAAGAACGAATCATAATCATGAAATAGAGTAGAATGATGATAATTTGTGTAATGACTATAGAGTTTAGTAAAGGACCTAAAAGATATGCGTAAATCTGTCCTTGATCAGTTCCAGTTAGCGGTTGAGAAAGTGTATAAAAAATTTCATCTATTCCAACGTTTCCGAAGTAGCTTTTAGTCCAATAGGCGCTATTAGAGGCCAAAAAACCTAAAAATGTCAACAATATCAGTAGTAGTGAAAGTGCAACATATTTTTTATCAATCTTTATAGGTTTCTCAAGCCAATAGTTTGAACCAAATCTAAAAATTGCATAGAAAATTATCGCAAGGACTAATGAGAGTATGGTCCTTACAACCGTACCATTTTCTGAAACCCTTTCTAAAAAAAGTACGACTCGAGTAAAATTGGATGAAATAAAAGTACTAAGGGTGAAATGAAAGCTAGCAATAAAAAAAGCGAAAAAAAGCCGCTTCAAAAAGGTAGAGCGACAGTAAAAAAACAAAATAAAAAAAAGACCCAGGCTTATAAGCATTTAAAAAATCCTCCCAGAAAAAACTGTTTTAGAAATAAGTGTCGTTAGCAAAAAGTTTAATATAAATCTTCGATTAAGTAAATTATTTCATTAAATACAATCTTAAAAAGATGAAGTATGATAAAGTAAGAAAAGGTTATATATTTTATTTGATTATTGAGATTTATTTAGAAGTCGAGTATAATTTTAAAGATTGAGTTTGTAGCGGCAGCTCTAGAATAGGAAAGGGGAAGAGAATGCATACCTTTGTAATTTGTGCATATAAGGAATCGCCATTTTTAATAAAATGTATTGAATCTTGTAAGAATCAGACGAGTGTTTTAAATAATAATTCCAAGATAATAATGTACACAAGCACGCCAAACGAATATATAAAGAAAATTTCTGGACAATATGGGATCCCTTTATTTATAAAAGAGGGAGGCAGTATTGGAAAGGATTGGAACAATGCTTTGTCTGTGGTAGAAACAAGATATGCGACAATTATTCATCAAGACGATCTCTACTTGTCAAACTATGGAGAAAAAATATTGAATTCTTTCGAAGAAAACAATAATCTTAATATAGTATTTTGTGATTATGAAGAAATTGATGAGCAAGACAACATAAGAGAACGGAATGTTAATTTGAAAATAAAGACCTTCGGATTGCATTTACTGAGTTTGTTGCCATACAAGAAATATCAGCGCAGAATATATGCTTTTGGTAATTTTATATGTTGCCCAGCTGTATCATATGATTTAGATCGGTTAAAAGATTTTTCTTTTAATGAATCTTTAAGAATGGCGGTTGATTGGGATGCTTGGGAACGCATAATGAAGCGCCATGGAGAAATATTATACATTCCTGAACGTTTGATGTATCATCGTATCCACTCAGAATCAGAAACAACGGTTAATACAGTTTCAAAGACAAGAGAAGCTGAGGAATACGAATTGTACCAACGTTACTGGGGAAAGACTATTGCGAAGTTATTGATGAAATATTATGTTAATAACCAAAAGAGCAATCAACTATGAAAATAAGGATGAGATAAAATTGAATCCCAAAATATTGTTAATCATTCCAGCCTATAATGAGGCGGACGGTATTGAAGATGTTATCCGCAAAGTAAATGATTATAGAAAAAATTATAAATATATCCTTGATTACATTGTAATAAACGACGGCTCAACTGACAATGAAGAAGAAATCCTTCGAAAAAATGATATCAACCATGTTGAACTTGTTAATAATCTTGGTATTGGTGGAGCAGTTCAGACCGGGTACATTTATGCTTTAGAAAATGATTACGACATCGCTGTTCAGTTTGATGGGGATGGACAGCATGATATTCAAAGTCTACCTAATTTGATAGAGCCTCTCATAAATGACGTAGCTGATTTTACTGTTGGTTCAAGATTTGTTTCTGATAGTAAATCTAGTTTTAAATCCACTGGTGCCAGGCAGGCAGGAATAAAAATTTTATCCAATTTAATTTATATGCTGACTGGTCTAAGAATAAAGGATGTTACAAGCGGTTATCGAGCGGGCAACAGAAAAGTTATAGAACAATTTGTTAGTAGATACCCAAGTCAATATCCAGAACCTGAGAGTTATATGCATTTAATTGCGAAAAACATTAGAGTAAAAGAAGTCGGCGTTAGAATGTTTGAGAGGACTAGTGGGAAATCAAGCATTCATTTGTTGGACTCAGTTGCCTATATGTTTAATGTTTCGATCTCTATATTGATTGCTTCTTTGATTGAGAGGGAGGATAAGTAATATGCCAATACAGCTCCAAATAATTGCTATTTTTTTAGCAATTGGTTTTTTATTGTTAACGATATTTTTAATTCGGAAAGATCATGCAGAAGTCAGACAAATGAATAAGTGGTTATTTTTAAGCGTAATCATGATTTTTGGCGCTTTGTTTCCCAGTTTAGGAACAAAAATTGCTCACTCATTTGGTATCACCACACTGACTTCATTAGCATTGTTTACATTAACTGCTTTTTTGTTATTTATTGCTTTAACAAGCAGTATTGCCTTGATAAATACCCAACGTCAAATTAAAACATTGACACAGCAATTGTCACTTTTAAAACATGAAATAAATAAATTAAAAAAGGAGAAACAATGAGAGGCGTATATCTATCGCAAGATTTATCGCATGCTGGTGGTATAGAGAAAAAAATCTATAAACAAATCGAAGAATTTGAAAAGAACAATTTTACTATATATAAGGCGATTAATCCCAAGAGAAATATATTTCACCTAATTCGCAATGTTATCCCATTTTTTTCTAAACAATATTTTATGTCTGATAATATTAATTGGATTGAATATGACTTTGTTTATATAAGAAAAGGCGCCGTCTTAGACAAAAGTGTTATTGACTTATTAACTAAAATAAAATTACAGAATCCGCAGATTCTTATTATTATGGAAATTCCGACATATCCTTACATAAATGAATTCAAGGGTTTGCTTAAATGGATTATAAAAAGCAAAGAAAAATTATGGGTTCCTAAGTTGAAATTGTATGTTGATTTGTTCGTTACTTATTCCGACGATAAAAAAATCTATGATATTCCATGCTTAAATATTTCAAATGCATACGACTTTCCGGAGCGTCCGCCATTAATTAAATGTTCGAGTGATTCAATACAACTCTTAGGCGTAGCTGCGCTATGCTTTTACCATGGTTATGATAGAGTCATCGAAGGGTTGAATAATTATTATCAATCAAGTAAATCACAACGCCAGATTCAGTTTCAACTAGTTGGTGATGGTCCTGTGCTTAAAGAATATGAACAATTGGTTAAAAAATATCAATTAGAAGACAAGGTTACGTTTCATGGTAGAATAGCATTTTCCGATTTAGATCGATTTTATCAGACAGCAGATATTGGAATTGACTCTTTGGCTCGTCATAGATCGGGTGTTTTTTATAATAGTAGTTTAAAAGGAAAGGAATATTTAGCAAAAGGTTTACCTATTATATCAGGGGTTAAAACAGAGCTGGATTCAGAAAATTTATCTTTTTATTACAAAATTCCCAATGACGATACACCGCTAGATATTGAAAAAGTCGTTGAATGGTATGATTCTTTGAGAAAAAACATGTCGAAGAAAGAACTGACAAACTTCATATACAAATATGGTAAGTCAAACTATACGTTTGAAAAAACGTTTCAGCCTGTGGTGGATTATTTAAAAGAACGAGAGACTAAAAGAAAATAAATTTTACTTTGTTGGTTTGCTATCCAATGGTTCAATCAGCGAGATATTGAGTAAAGAAAATAAAATTTATTTAGTTGAAAGGATTCTAATGGAAAATAATCAAACAAAAAACTTATTTAAGAACTCATTTATCACTGGAGTTATTTTTGTAATTCAGATGATTATGAGTTTTGTTACAAGAACTCTTTTTATTAAATTCTTAGGTGTTGAAATACTGGGATTCAATGGTGTAATAAGTAATATTTTGATGGTTCTATCTGTTGCTGAGCTAGGGATAGGACCTGCCTTGATTTTTTCGCTTTATAAACCTTTAGCGGAAAATGAAGTCGAACTAGTGAAAATTCTGATGAAATTTTATAAAAAAATATATACTTTGATTGGCTTAATAATTGCAGGACTAGGGCTCGTTCTAATCCCTTTTTTACCCTTTATCGTAGATAGTTCTGCTCAGATTGATCATCTGTATTTGTATTATTTATTGTTTTTATCAAATACAGTAGTGTCATATTTCTTCACTTATAAAAGAAGTATAATTATAGCAGATCAAAAGAACTATATAGTAGCTTCAAATGACTTTTTATATTGGATGATGTTTCAAATCTCAAGTTGTTTTGCTATAATGCTATATAGTAGCTTTACTGCGTATCTGATCTTTCAACTTTTAAGTACGATAGCTGCTAATCTAAGTATTTCTTTTATAGCGGATAAAAAGTTTCCTTATCTTAAGGATAAACCCAGTGATACACAGTTGCCGCAAAATTTAAAATCTGAAATAAAGAAAAACACAATTGGTCAATTTACCAATAAAATAGGAACTATGGTTGTTAACGGAACTGACAACATCCTTATTTCAATTTTTATAGGTTTATCTCAAGTAGGAATGTATGTGAACTACACGTTAATAGTTACTTCCGTTACAAATTTAATCAATCAGATTATTAATTCAATGACCGCTACAATTGGAAACGTCGGAATAACTGGTTCCCGTTCAGATTCAGTGCGTATGTTTGAAAATCATCTTTTTTTTGTTCATTCTATCGGCTACTTTTGTAGTTTCTATTTGATTGTGTTGTTTAACCCATTTATTATTCTTTGGCTTGGCAGTAAATTTACGTTTAGTTTTTTTACAGTAATATTAATTGTTTTAAATTTTTCTATAACAATTTCGAGGAAAAGTGCGCTTAGCTTTATTGATGCTTATGGATTGGCATGGTACCAGAAGTATAAACCGGTTTTCGAATCTATAGTGAATTTGGGACTTTCTATACTTTTCATCACAGTGTTCCATCTAGGCGTTGATGGGGTTTTGTTAGGAACCATCATATCCAGCATAACGATTTCATGTTGGTTTGAACCATATGTTTTATACAAACATGGTTTTTCTGAACCGTTTAAAAAGTTTGCAATATTAGCTGTTAAAAATTATGGCACAACAGTAATAGGCTTAATATTGGCAATTGTAACAGCTCTATTGACATCAGAGCTTAGAGGATTTCAAGGTTTTATTCTCCAAATTTTAATCACAAGTACAATATTAATATCTTCATTTATTGCTATTAATATTAAACGAAGAGAATTTCGTTGGTTCCTACACCTTGTTTTAAGAAAAAAACATAATTAATTTCTAAAACAGTTTCACTAGTGATATCATTTAATTAAGAAGAATTTAAGGAGGAGTTGTTTTGTCTAAACAACAGCATCCAGAAAAATCGTTTAAAGACGAAGTTTTAAAGTCTTTAGAGTCAAACCAAAACAAAGAACGGGATATAGGAAGCGAATTGAATTCTCAGCAAGAAGAGCGTCAATCAATCATTTCTCGGTCGAATAAAGAAAGCACAGAGAAAGAAAAAGGCTCTAGAAGCCAAAGTAAAGCTTTTGGTCACAATAATAAAATAGACCCAAATAATGACGATTTAACGGGGAAAAACCAACGCAGATTGCAGCGCAGCAAGGAAGACAAAATAGTTAATAAGATCGTGTTGATTGTTGTTCTTGTTTTCTTAGTAATCGGCGGAATATTAGGTTTCTCAGCTTATCGATATGTTACTTCAAGTTTGCAGCCATTAGATCCCGATGATACTGAGATGGTGACGATTGTTATTCCAAGCGGTTCTTCGAATAAAGCAATTGGTGAAATCTTAGAGGATGAGAACATTATTAAAAGTGGAATGATTTTTAATTATTACACAAAATTTAATAATCTGACGGGCTTTCAAGCAGGAACATATCATTTTTCACCAAATATGACACTGGAAGCGATAAGTGAGCAGTTGCAAAATGGCGAGGGCTCGGTCACCTCTGATGCAAAAGTGACGATTCCAGAAGGATTTGATGTTGATCAAATCGGTGATGCTCTAGCGGAAGCAACGAATATCTCGAAAGACGATTTCTTAGCTTTGATGGAAAGCGATGAGTTCTTTGAAAAAATGAAAGAAACCTATCCTGAGCTTTTAGCAAGTGCCGGCGATGCGCAAGGTGTGCGTTACCGACTAGAAGGATACTTGTTCCCAGCAACTTACGACTACTATACGGGAAATACCCTAGAAGAAGTCGTTACCCAAATGGTGGATAAATCAAATTCAGTCTTGTCAAAATATTTCGATCAAATCGCTCAAAAAGAAATGACGGTTCAAGAAGTCCTTACTTTGGCATCACTTGTTGAGAAAGAGGGTAGTAAGCTAGAAGATCGTAAAAATATCGCACAGGTATTCTTCAATCGTTTAGCGATTGATATGCCGCTGCAATCGGATATTTCGATTCTATACGCGTTAGGTGAGCACAAAGAGCTAGTTACTTATGAGGACACTCAAGTTGACTCTCCTTATAATCTCTATGTGCATACTGGCTACGGACCTGGACCATTCAACAATCCAAGTGAAGCAGCGATCCAAGCGGTCTTAGATCCAACACCGAACAACTACTATTATTTCGTTGCTGACATTCAAACCCAAGAAGTTTACTTTGCGGAAACCTATGAACAGCATATGCAATTAGTGGAACAATATGTAAACAATACCTCAAATTAAATTTTCATAGGTTTATAGTTTACATTTAAAAAAAAGCATGGTAATCTTTTGTGGACTCATCGCAAAAGATTACCTTTTGCGATTTATTAGAAGTTACTAAAAGGAGAAAAGAACTATGGTAGAAAAAGTTTACCCAATGACACTTGAAGGAAAAGAAAAGCTAGAACAAGAATTAGAAGAATTGAAAACGGTAAAACGCGGCGAAATCATTGAACGTATCAAGGTAGCCCGCAGTTTTGGCGATTTATCCGAAAACTCAGAGTATGAGTCTGCTAAAGATGAACAAGCGTTTGTCGAAGGCCGAATCACTACTTTAGAAAATATGATTCGTTTTGCAGAGATCATTGATAATGAGGGTGTAGACTCTGATGAAGTTTCCATCGGAAAAACAGTTATTTTTGTTGAGTTGCCTGATGGTGACGAAGAAGAGTACATGATCGTCGGTAGTGCTGAAGCAGATCCATTTTCTGGTAAAATTTCCAATGATTCACCAATCGCTCGTGCCTTGATTGGGAAAAAAGTCAATGATGAAGTGACGATCTCAACGCCAGGCGGAGATATGCAAGTAAGAATCACAGAAGTAAAGAAAAGCTAATTGCTTGATCACTCGATCAATCTAGTTGACCCTGTTGTTCATTCTCCTTTAGGGAATTTGATCAAACAGGGTCTTTTTTCGGACCAGCGACGGATGGACAAACCATTTTTTTCAGGTATGATAGAGTAGAATTACTAAGAGGAGGAGCTTGAATGAAAAGTCCTTGGCGTTTTTTCTTTATTGTTGAAGCGCTCTTACTGCTTTTTGCGGTATGGCAAATTTTATCTAATCCGCCATTATTATTTTTATTAATACTTGGTGTGACGTGCTTGGTCCTTGTGAACCGAAGTGAGCGCAAGAGCAATTTTAAAAATTTCTTGATGGTCTCAAGTTCCATTGCTATTTTGATCAGTTTGTTAAATAGTCCAGCACTGTGGCTGATGCTGATTTTTGCGATTTTATTTATTGGTTTAAAAGGAGTCGAGATTACCGGAATCGACTTAACTAAAAATTCGTTCTGGCGCAAAAAACAAATGATTATCGTTGAAACTGAAGAACCCAAAGCTGATCATCCACTGAAACAAAAGCAGCAATGGTTAGGCAATGAACGGATCGGCAGTCAAGTCTATGAATGGGACGATATCAATTTAGATATCTTGACGGGAGACACTTTCATCGATCTAGGCAACACTTTATTGCCTAAGAAAGAAAACGTCGTGATCGTACGAAAAGGCTTTGGCAGAACTCGTATTTTAGTGCCTGCTGGTATAGCGATCAAATTAGAGCACAGTACTTTTATTGGCTCCGTTATCTTTGAAGGCGAAGAAACGAGCTTGAAAAATGAAAAAGTGACGATCTACAGCCCTGATTATGGCGAAAATAGTCGGCGTTTGAAAATCTTGACGAATACCCTTGTTGGTGATGTTGAGGTGATTCGGGTATGATCGGGAAATTTTCAAGAGGCATGATCGCTTTTTATGCAGGATTAGCAAGTTTTTTTACCATGATTTTGATGCTGTTTTCCTATTTGTATGCCAGTGGGAAAAATAATTGGCTGATTGAAGTCTTTCAAATCAAGCTCTTCTTTATCCCAATCGTCTTTCACTTACTTGTAATATCTGCATTGATTGCTTTAGCTGTCTTTTTACTGACTTCTTTTTTTCGCAACCGTCAATACGGTCCGGTGGAAGAAAAGTTAAGACTGTTAGCCAGTGGCTATATCGATAGTCCTTTATTGGAAACAAAAATCCCCCATGCGTCTGAAAACCATTTGATTGCGAATGTGGATCGTGATATTGCCAGTATCCAATCGAAGATGAAACAGATGTCGATGGAATTACAGCAATTGAATGCGAAACCGCAGTTTGTTGATGGTCAGACGAAAGAAGAGATTTTAGAAGCAGAAAGGCAGCGTCTGGCTCGTGAATTGCACGACTCTGTTTCTCAACAGCTGTTTGCCGCCATGATGATGATGTCTGCACTAAATGAGCAAGCGATTCGAACAGATGCGCCAGAAAGCCAAAAGAAACAGTTAGCTATGGTCACAGACATTATCAATGCTTCGCAATCTGAAATGCGAGCGCTCTTGCTTCATCTACGACCTGTTACTTTGGAAGGGAAGAGTCTAAAGCAAGGAATCGAGCAATTGTTAAAAGAATTAGAGACCAAAATCAAAATTCTATTGACTTGGGATATTGAAGACTTTACGATGCCTAGTTCGATTGAAGATCAACTCTTTCGTGTGATCCAAGAACTCTTATCTAATACACTGCGTCACGCCAAGGCTAATGAGTTGGAAGTTTACTTGCATCGCATTGATAATAACGTGTTGTTGCGGGTGATCGATGACGGTGTTGGCTTTGATCCACAAGATCAAAAGGCCGGCAGCTATGGCTTGATGAATATCCGAGAACGGGTAAGTGCCGTTGGCGGAACGTTGAAAATTATTAGTTTTAAAAATCAAGGAACCAGTATTGAAATTAAAGTTCCACTGTTGAAGGAGGCATAAGGTATGATTAAAGTGTTGTTAGTTGATGACCATGAAATGGTTCGTCTGGGAGTCTCTTCTTATCTATCGATTCAAGATGATATAGAAGTAATTGGGGAAGCGGAAAATGGTCGAGTCGGGTATGAAAAGGCATTGGAATTACGTCCAGATGTGATTTTGATGGATTTGGTGATGGATGAAATGGATGGGATCGAATCTACGAAATTGATTTTAAATGATTGGCCCGAAGCAAAAATCATTATTGTCACTAGTTTTATTGATGACGAAAAAGTCTATCCTGCTATTGAAGCGGGTGCGGCAGGTTACCTGTTAAAGACGTCTACTGCTCATGAGATTGCGGAAGCCATTCGTGCAACCCAGCGAGGAGAGCGGGTCTTAGAACCCGAAGTCACCACGAAAATGATGGATCGTTTGACGAATCGGACACCGATCCTACATGAAGATTTGACCAATCGGGAACAAGAAGTGTTACTGTTGATCGCCGAAGGAAAGAGCAATCAAGAGATTGCGGATTCACTCTTCATTACGCTGAAAACAGTGAAGACACATGTGTCAAATATCTTATCAAAATTAGAAGTAGAAGATCGTACACAAGCTACGATATATGCTTTTAAACATGGTTTGATAAAATAAAATCTTAATAATCATACCTCCTCATGGCAAGCAGAGGAGGTTTTTGTTATACTAAATTATGATCTGGTAAAAAAGGAGCGTTTGTGGTGAAGCAAAATTATGCAATAATCGGTCTGGGCCGTTTTGGTGGCAGTATTTGTCGCACGTTGATTGAATCTGGACAAGAAGTACTGGCGATCGATAGCAACGAAGATCGTGTCAATGAGTACATGAATATCGCCACCCATGCGGTGGTCGGCAACGCACAAGATGAGATGACGTTACGTTCATTGGGTATCCGTAACTTTGACCATGTCATTGTTGCGATTGGTGAGGATATTCAAGCCAGTATATTGGTCACACTGATGGTTAAAGAAATGGGTGTTCCTAATATCTTAGCGAAAGCCCAAAACGAATACCATGCCCGTGTACTGGAAAAACTCGGCGCAGACCGTGTCGTCCATCCCGAACGTGACATGGGGATTCGCATCGCCCATAATCTAGTTTCCAAAAATATTTTAGATTATATTGAACTATCTGATGAATTTTCTCTAGCAGAAATTCGTGTGTCCAATCCACGCTTTTTCAATAAATCCCTGATTGAGCTGAATTTTCGACAAAAGTATGGTTTGACAGTCGTTGCGATTCGTCGGGGACCAGGACAAGTGATCGTTTCGCCTGATGCAGAGGCGATCGTGCGTGAAAATGACAATTTACTCGTGATCGGTAATACAGATGATGTAGATATACTTGATGAACATATGAATGATTAGGAGTGAAGAAAATGAACTTAACAATAAGTCCTGAAGCAATGCAATGGTTTAAAAAAGAATTGGTGGTAGACCAAGGAAGCGGGATTCGTTTTTTCGGAAAAATTTATGGCAAAACACAAGTGCATGACGGATTTTCCGTGGGAATGTCAGTGGATAAACCAGAACGTCCGATCGTCGAACAAACCATTGATGGCTTGCTTTTTTTTATTGATGAAGCAGACGAATGGTTTTTCAAAGGCTATGATCTAACTGTGGACTATGATGAAACGTTAGATGAACCGAAATATGATTTTAGCGAAGATAAAAAATAATGTGGATTCGGTCCCAGCTGACCGATTTCCCACGATTGGCTCTAGGAGATGAAACCGATGTTATCAATTGTTGTACCTTGTTTTAATGAAGAGGCAAGCTTGCCGATTTTCTTTGAAGAAACAGAAAAAGTGAAGAAACACTTAAATATGCCTTTTGAATATATTTTTGTTAATGACGGGTCTTCAGATCAAACTCTGTCTGTTTTAAGAGACTTGTATCACGCCCACCCTAAAAGTGTTCGCTATCTATCTTTTTCGAGAAACTTTGGCAAAGAAGCTGCTCTTTATGCGGGGCTACAAGCTGCTAGAGGCGATTTTGTCACTGTAATGGATGCAGATTTACAAGATCCGCCGTCATTACTACCTGAAATGTTTGCTTTGCTAAGAAGTAAACCAGAGCTTGACTGTGTGGGGACGAGACGTGCCGATAGAAAAGGTGAGCCAAAGATTCGCAGTTTTTTTTCGAACTCGTTCTATAACATCATCAACAAAATTGCCGATACCGAAATGGTAAACGGTGCGCGAGATTTTCGTTTGATGCGTCGAAATATGGTTGACGCGGTTTTACAGCTGTCAGAGTACAATCGCTTTTCAAAAGGGATCTTCAGCTGGGTTGGGTTTGACACTGAATACATCGCCTATGAGAATCGGGAAAGGGTAGCGGGTGAGACGTCCTGGTCATTTTGGAAGTTATTCCAATATTCGATTGACGGTATCGTCAACTTTTCAGATACGCCTTTGAATATCGCCTCGTTTATTGGTGCGCTTTCCTGTTTTGGTTCTCTGATTGCTTTGATCTTTATTGTGATAAGAACCTTTATTTTTGGAGATCCGACATCAGGGTGGCCTTCAATGGTCAGTATCTTTTTATTTGTTGGTGGTTTGCAATTGCTTTGTTTAGGGATCATCGGCAAGTATATTGGAAAAATTTTCTTAGAGACTAAAAATAGACCTTTGTACTTCTTGAAAGAAACCGAAAAAGACCAAGAAAAACTACGATAAAATAAAAGTGTACAATCTGAAGGGGCTGCCTTCAACTGTACACTTTTTTTGTGGAAAGAATTTGTTAGTATCCCTTATTTAAGTTTATCTCATTTTTTACAAGTTCTTGTTTCGTTAAAAATTGTTGGAAATTCGCTAAGAAAATATCCATAAATGCCTTTTGAAAATGGGGCGTGTGTCCTGAGATATGAGGAGTAATCAACAGGTTTTCGGTATGCCATAGCGGATCATTTTCTGGTAGAGGTTCCTCTTCAAAAACATCTAGTGCGGCAAATGCCAGCTGCTTTTTCTCTAAAGCCTTTGTTAATGCGGCAGTATCCACGCTAGGACCGCGACCGACATTATAAAATGAAGCGGAAGGCTTCATTTGTGCAAAGAAGGCTTCCTCATACAAATGTGTGGTTTCTTCTGTCAGTGGAAGAATATTGATGATGCAATCGGCGGTTTTTGCGCAATCGTGTAAGTCAGATAACGCAAACGTTTTTTCAATACCCGCCACCTCATGGCCGCTTGTATTAATGCCAATCGGATGTACACCAAAAAAGGTTAATGCTTTGGCTAATCTTTGGCCTATTTGTCCCGTACCAACGATCAAAATCTCTTGATCAGATAGCTTTGCATAAGGAATCGTATCCGGTGCCCATTGTTGTTTTCTTTGTTGTTGGATTGCTTGGAAAATCCCGCGGTTTTCCATAAAGAGCAAAGCCAATAAATGGTCTGTAATCGATTCTGCGTGGATGCCACTGCCATTTGATAAGAGAATGTCGTATTTTGCAAACTCTTTTAATGGCAAGGTGTCCACACCAGCCGAAATCGCTTGGACCCATTTCAAATTTGTTTTTTCGGTTAACAGGTGTTCGTTCCATGCTGGTTTCCAACCGATAGTGATTTCTACTTGTGA
Organism: Enterococcus sp. AZ079; assembly: GCF_050547255.1. Classification (NCBI taxonomy): domain Bacteria; kingdom Bacillati; phylum Bacillota; class Bacilli; order Lactobacillales; family Enterococcaceae; genus Enterococcus; species Enterococcus sp. AZ079. The sequence continues at coordinate 1,104,548 of NZ_CP172955.1, forward strand.
CCAATCAATTGCTTGGTCCTTTGAGTACACGAGAAATTGATAGTCTTTTTCCATTTGTTCCACATAAGTGTCGCGAAAGTTGCGAGTGGCTAAGATTATTTTTTTCATTGCCAAGCCTCCTTGTATCTTAAGTGTAGCAAAGAATGAGAAAAAAGCCATGTTCAATGAATTGAACATGGCATAGATCATTTTTTTAATTGTATTTTTGGGGAATCTTTGACACCTTGTGTAAATAAGAATAGGGAACCAAACAAAATAAAGGTGGTAGCATCAAAGGAAGGCAGCGCTAGTTGTACAATAACACTAATGAGTGTAGGCAATGCAGCACAGACAATGAGAATCTTTAAATTTTCGAAAAAGGTATAAGAGAATAGCTTCAATTTCGTATAGATCGTTGCAATAAAGGTTCCCATGATTAAGGTGATCAGTAAGCTGACAAACGTGGGATATAAGGCGACAAAAAAGACAATGATTTTTATCAGCCATGGGATCGCTTGGTTGGATAAGGTTTCACGAATCGCCTGACCGTTAAGACTACGCAGTGCTGGTTCACTATAATCAAATTCTAATTGGTTTGAGTCTAACATAGACGTTGAGAAACCAGAAGAAGGGATACGAATGACCAGCTGATCTTTTAACAAACCTACTGCGATCACCGAGCCGGTGACATCAGATGCAATATCCGCTGGTGTACGATTGCCATCAGGATCAAAAGTAAAGATGATCGAATCGGTTTGATAGATGAATCCTTGCGTATTTGGAGCGGCAGAAAGCTGTCCATTTTCGATCGTGAAATCAGGAATTGTTTCTCCGATTTTTTGTCCATCTGCTTGCACATCACGAAAGACGCCTAAGACATTGATGGTAATTGGCAAAGCCATCATCACGGCTGCACCTAATAGAAAAACGATCACTTTGGAAAACTCTGCTTTTTTGACGAATTTTAGTTCTGGTATTCGAAAAAAAGCAATTTTAAATAGTTGGACGATAGTCATTTGCTGATAAACTCCTTTGTGGTATAACTAGAGTAATTGTAACGAAGGGTTCTTAGGATTACAAGGAATTCACAAAAAAAGAGCCAAATATCTATTGAATAAGTAAATAAAGTAATGAAAGTAGGCATATGTATGCAAAAGTTAATTGAATACAAACAAATCTTACAACAAAAAAAACTGTGGGAGCCACTCACGTATTTATTTTTTGGTGGTTTGACCACCGTAGTCAATATTGTCGTCTATCTTATTTTTCGTGAAGGGTTTGGTTTTTATTACCAGACAGCGAATGTGATTTCTTGGATCGCTTCAGTTTTATTCGCTTACTTTACAAATAAGTTATGGGTCTTCGAAGCAAAAACAAAAACGAAGCAAGAGTCTTGGGCGGCATTTGGAAAGTTCATTTTTTTTCGCGTTATATCATTAGGCTTGGACATGCTCTGTATGTATTTCTTTATCTCAGTTTTAGCTACCGGCGATCTTGTTGCCAAGCTGGTCACCCAAGTCGTTGTTGTTTTGGCAAATTATGTATTTAGTAAATTTTTGATTTTCAATACGAAAAAAAGTGAGAAAAAGTAAGCATATTTTTTGAACAAAGTCTGATAGTCTGATAATGTTACTTATGTAAACATTATCATTGAGGAGGATTTTTTTATGACTTACACATTACCAGATTTACCTTACGCATACGATGCATTGGAACCATATATTGATGAAGAAACGATGCATTTGCATCATGATAAACACCACAACACTTATGTAACAAACTTAAATGCAGCGATTGAAAAACATCCTGAATTAGGTGAAAAAACAGTTGAAGAATTATTAGCAGACTTTTCTTCTGTACCTGAAGATATTCAAACAGCGGTTCGCAACAATGGCGGCGGCCATGCTAACCACACGTTCTTCTGGGAAATCTTAGGCCCAAATGCTGGTGGCGAACCTACTGGGGCGATCAAAGAGGCAATTGAAGAAACATTCGGCAGCTTTGAAGACTTTAAAGAAGAATTTAAAACTGCTGCAACTGGACGTTTTGGTTCAGGTTGGGCATGGTTAGTCGTTAAAGACGGTAAACTAGCAATCACTTCAACAGCGAATCAAGATTCACCATTGATGGATGGTCAAACACCTGTTTTAGGTTTAGATGTTTGGGAACATGCGTATTACTTAAAATATAAAAATGTTCGTCCAGAGTACATCAATGCTTTCTGGAGTGTTGTTAACTGGGATAAAGTGAACGAATATTTCGCAAAAGCTTAATCAAACTATTAGGAAGAAGCCTGTCTAAGGGCTTCTTTTTTGTTGATGGAAAGAAATTTCGTTATTGCTAACGCTTACATATTCCGCTATAATGAAATCGACGGAATCGTCGGATTATAATTATTGGAGGCTTTACACACTATGGAACATGGGAAAGTAAAATGGTTCAACAACGAAAAAGGGTTTGGTTTTATTACAGTTGATGGTGGCGATGATGTATTTGTTCACTTCTCTGCCATTCAAGGAGATGGTTTTAAATCGCTTGAAGAAGGACAAGAAGTTGAATTTACGATCGTTGAAGGTGCCCGCGGACCGCAGGCAGCGGAAGTAACCAAAGTCTAATTACTTAATTACAGAATCGACTGAAAACCTTGCAGCTAAGCAAGGTTTTTTTCGTCCTAGCTAGTTTCTGGCAAAACCATGAAGGAAAAGAATGAGAAAATTATTTCTTTCCTTCAAGTGAGGGATACTTTCGTTTTGTTTCATTTACATTACATTTTTATTAAAACAAAAGTTTTATAACAAATGAGATTGCTGTATGATATAAATTATGCGAAAATTTAGTCGATTGTTATTTTTATCGGACGAGGTGCAAGATGCGAAAATATCAAAGAATAGTAATAGGAACATTAGGGATTTTAGTCCTGGGAATTATCGGATTAACTGTGTACGGCTTGCAAGTTTATAAAGATACAAGTTCAACTTTTGAACATATTTCTAAACCAGTAGATCGAAAAACAAAAAGGCGTTCAGAAACTGTCAACATTGAAAAAAGAGAACCTTTTTCCATCTTGTTACTAGGAATTGATACCGGAGCTTTAGGAAGGACCGAACAAGGCCGTTCAGACAGCATGATGGTTGTTACAGTAAATCCAGAAAAAAAGCAATCTACGATTGTTAGCTTGGATAGGGATATATTTACTCAAATCGTCGGGTATGGAACGCTAGATAAGTTAAATCACGCATATGCTTTTGGCGGAGAAGCCATGGCAATGGATTCTGTGGAAAATCTTTTGGATATACCGATTGATCATTATGTGACAATCAACATGCAAGGCCTGAGAGATTTGATTGATGCAGTTGGTGGGATCAAAGTAACGAATGATATCGACTTTACGCTAGAGGGGGTTCATGTTCCAAAAGGAAAAATCACTTTAAATGGGAAAACTGGTCTAGCTTATGCACGCATGCGTAAAGAAGACCCAGAAGGAGATATTGGTCGGCAGAAAAGACAACGTGAGGTCGTAACAAAAATTCTAAAAAAAATAATGAGTTTGGACGGAGTCAATAATTATCAGAAAATATTAAAAGCAGTTGAGAAAAATTCAAAGACGGATCTGACATGGGACGATATGCTGGATATCGGAAAAAACTATTTACCGGCTTTTACGACGATTCATCAAGAGCAGCTGCAAGGGGAAGGGCAAATGTTGAATGATGTCTACTATCAGCTTTTAGGGGTCAATCAGCTCTTACACATGCAAAATACACTCAGAGAACAACTGGCCCTCCCTCCAAACAATCAGCTTTCACAAGGAGATGAACATACGCAAGGCTATGTGAACTATCAGTTCTATGATGACAGTGCAGTGTTTTCCGATGGTGAGGATGCGAGTGAATAAAACCATATAGCTGTCTTTCGATCATTTGAGGGTGTGTCGCTTTACACATCTCCTTCAACTGTTTGATAGGATAGCGGAATCGATACATGGGCAACTGCTTGTGTGTCGATTTTTCGTTTATATGAAAGATCCCATCGCTTCAATCGATCTAGTTTTCCACAAAAACTGAAATGTATATCTTGTTTCACGAAATCAACAAATGAAAAAACAGAAGAAAGCTTAAAAAAACAATTTTTTCATGAAAGAGTGAAAATGAAACAATCTATCTGTGAAACATTCAGGCAGATATCGTTGAGTTTTTATAGTTTTTTCTAAGGATTAATGGATATTTTTTGTTTTTTCTGTTTCAGATCGAATTTTTTGGTAAAATAGGACAGTAGTCATTATAGATTGGAAGGATAGATGAGATGAAGAATTTGAAAGATAAAGTTGTCCAAGGGATACGTAAGGGGCCAGAAGAACCAAAGGCCAAATCGTATCGCAAATCTCATGTTCCATTTCGATTGAACTTTTTGTTTTTTATTATATTTGCTTTGTTTGTATCATTGATTGTCCAATTAGGCTATCTACAGATCGTCAATGGCGAAAATATTGAGCAGCAATTGAAAGCTTCATCTGTAGTGGAAGTAAAAGGAAGTGCCCCTCGGGGTATGATTTACGATGCTTCTGGGAAAGCTTTAGTGGAAAATCAAGCCAATGCAGCAATCACTTTTACCCGTGGAAACAAAATGACCGCTCAAGATCTTTTAGAAACGGCCAAAAAATTGAGCGAGTTGATCGAAATGCCAGTCGACAAAAACTTGTCTGATCGAGATCTTAAGGACTTTTGGTTGGCAGATGAAGACAATCTTGAAAAAACAACTGAACGATTGAGTGATGAAGAGCGTTCTTTAGGTACTTCTGAACAATATGCGGCAACCGTTGAGAAAGTGACTGAAGAAGAAATCAATTTTTCCGATGCCGAATTAGAAGCAGCCACGATTTTCAAGCGGATGAACAGCGCACAATCCTTGAGTACGGTCTTTATTAAGACGTCGGATGTGTCTGACCAAGAATTGGCAGTTGTTGCTGAAAACATGGTCGATTTACCAGGAATCTCCACCGGGACCGATTGGACACGAAAGATCGTTGAAGGAAGTTCTCTGGCTAGTTTGATCGGAACGGTGACTAGTGAAGAACAAGGAATACCTGAAGAAGTTCTAGACGAATTCTTAGAAAAAGGTTACGCACGTAATGATCGCGTTGGACGTAGTTATTTAGAACAGCAATATGAAGAAGTTTTACAAGGAACAAAATCCATCTCTGAAATATCGCTTGACAACAACAACAATATTGAAAGTCAAAAAGAAACCTTTGCAGGCGCAAAGGGGGATAATCTGGTTTTAACACTCGATGCTGAATTTCAAGCGAAAGTTGACAAGATTTTGCAAGACAATTTTCAAAAACTGATTGATTCTGGTGCTGCAGAGTATTCCCCAGGGGTATACGCAGTGGCGTTAAATCCGAAAACCGGCGGTGTCCTTTCCATGTCCGGGTATCATCATGACACGGGATCAAATGAAATGCAGGAAAATGCCATTGGTACCTTTATTAATTCCTTTGTACCAGGGTCCGTCGTCAAAGCAGGAACCTTGGCTGCCGGTTGGGAAAATGGCGTCTTAAACGGCAACGAAGTGCTGCTGGATCAACCAATCAGAATCGGCTCCGATGTAAAAGCCTCTATTTTCAACCCAACTGGGGCAAATAATCGCAATCTTTCTGCGGAGCAGTCATTGGAAGTTTCTTCTAACTCCTATATGATGCAAGTCGCTTTACGTTTGATGGGCATCAATTATCAGTCAGGCATCTCGATTCCAACAGTGGATCGTCAAGGGGATGTCTACGAAAAACTCCGTTCCTCTTTTGCCTCTTTTGGTATGGGAACTGAAACAGGTATCGATTTACCAGGAGAAGCAACTGGTATCAGCACATCCATTGAGAACATGGATCCTGTCAGTGATGGCGGAAAGATCCTCGACTTAGCATTCGGCCAGTTTGATACTTATACGACACTGCAACTGGCACAATATGCAGCAACTGTTGCTAATGGTGGCAAAAGATTGCAGCCTCACATCGTTGACGGAATCTACGACAATGATGAAACAGGCGGACTAGGTTCGCTGATTGAGGACATCGAACCAACGGTATTGAACGAGGTTGGTTTATCAGATGCGCAAATGCAAATTATCCAAAATGGTTTTTACGATGCGGTTCATGGAACGGATGCTTGGGCAACTGCCAAAGGCTTGGCTTCTGCGAAAATGGAAGTCTCTGCCAAAACAGGTACTGCCGAAACACCCATCGTGGATAGTAATGGCAATACCATCAGCTTAGTTAACTTAAACATCGTTGCCTACGGTCCAAGTAGTGATGCGGATATTGCGATTGCGATCGTGATGCCTCAATTAAAAGGAGACACCGATACGCATCCAAATATTCAAATCGCGAAAGAGATCATGGATGCTTATTACGACTTGTATATGAAATAAACAAAAAATCGCAGTGAAAGCTGCGGTTTTTTTAGTTTATAAGAATGCGGATAGAAAATCATCTTTTAGTGAGAAAGGCTTGCTATTTTTGAATGATTGGCTTAGAATACTAGCGGTCAAGAGATAATTTTGATTTATACGATAAATAAAAAGATAAACTGATAATAAAAGGGGCCCAAAGCACAATCATGAACAAGGAATGTTTAAGCAAACAAGAACTGATGAAACAGTTGGGACAATTTACACCAGCTGAAAAAAAAGAGATTCGTGAGTACTTGCAACGGAAAAATCCATTGCTTTTTCGTAAATTTGAGCGAATGAAACACGATCTTTACCGCTTGGAATCACGGCGTGTCCAATGCGAAATTGAAAATAACGAAAAGGAGTTAGATCTTTTAAACGATAAGATCCTTTTGAAAAAAGAAGATTTTCTTGAGCTGTTATTAGCTATTCGAAAGAAAAGAGGGTAATGGATGGAATTTATTGAACTCGTCATTATCATTGCAATTCTCGTCACGTTATCAAATGTGGCGAGCAAAATATTACCCTCGGTACCGATCTTTTTTATTCAAATCATCTTAGGAATTTTACTAGGTTTAACAGAAATGGGACAGGAAATCGCTTTTGAACCGGAAATGTTTTTAGTAATGATCATTGGACCATTGCTGTTTCGTGAAGGAGAACGAGCAGATGTACCTGAAATCCTCAAAAACAGCAAGATCGTATTGTTTTTGGCTTTTGGCGGCGTTTTAATGACACTGTTTGCTGTCGGCGGAACGCTCCATTGGTTGATGCCCACGATTCCTCTGGCTGCTTGTTTCGCTTTTGGTGCTGCGTTAGGACCAACTGATGCAGTGGCAGTCTCCTCATTAGCAAAACGTTTGAAAATTTCCAAAAACATTATGCACATTCTGGAAGGCGAGGGCTTACTGAACGATGCTTCAGGGGTTACCGCATTGCAGTTTGCTATCGTAGCTTTGACCACCGGGAGCTTTTCAGCAGCCAACGCAGGGTTCCAGCTCCTATTCTCTAGTATCGGCGGCGGGCTTGTCGGTTACTTGATCGTGTGGCTGAAACGCCGAATTTTGCGCTTTATTGAAAAAATCTCGGCACAAGATGTCACAGTATACTTATTGATTGAACTGCTCTTGCCATTTGCAGCCTATTTGCTGGCAGAAATGATTGGCGTCTCAGGGATTATCGCAGCAGTTGTGGCAGGTGTAGCCCAAGCCCAAAGAAAACGCCGGATCTCATTGTTTGATGCAGAGCTGGCGAACATTTCAGAAAGTACTTGGTCGACCATTGTCTTTACATTGAATGCATTGGTGTTTCTTTTTCTAGGAATCGAGTTGTCACAAGTATTTTCACCAATCTGGGAGAGCAATAATTATGCAAACTGGCATCTAGTGATTACGATTTTGGTGATCACGGCGGTGATCTTCCTTGTTCGTTTTCTCTTTTTGTTGTTTTACTATTGGTTTTTACAGTCAAAAAAACAAGTATCAATGAATCAAGTCGCCTTGTTGACTTTTGGCGGAGTCAAGGGAACAGTCAGTTTGGCAGCCATCTTTATTTTGCCTGTGATGGTGCATGATGCACCCTTTCATGAAAGAGGCTTGCTTCTGTTTTTGACCGCTTGTGTGATCTTACTGACATTGATCATCAGCGTGATGGTCTTGCCATACTTGGCAGATGGGGAAGCTGCCGAAAGCGTCGACTTCAATCACTTGCTGATCTTAGAAGACGTCATCGAACAATTGGAAGCAGAAGAAAAGCAAGAACTCTCGGATAAAGGCCGTTTAGCGATCGATGCTGTCATCAATTCCTATGAAAATCGGCGCTGGGAGTTGTATCGCAATAGTTTGACTGATTCAGAAAAACAAGAAATCCAAGAAATTCAAGGATTGATCCTATCGATCGAACAAGACGGCTTGGATGAAGCTTATCGAAATGGGAAAGTCAGCTTAAATGGCTACCGTTTTTATTCACGGTTTATTTCTCAGCAACAGCATTCCCTCGCAAAACAAATTCTCTCATTCTTTAGTTTTTGGCTCTTCTTTATTCAGCGATTTATCCGTATTTTGATTCATCCTCGCTTGTTTTTACAGCGACAGCAGCAGCTAAAAGCTGCCTTGAAGCAACGAGACATTTCTGAAGTACAAAAAATTTACTTAAAGAACAGTGAATATATTTTTCATAGTTTGAGCAATTTAGAAGATGTCTATGATTCCTCGCTGATCAATTTCTTTATTCGTCAACGAGAAATGAGCATCAAACGATTTGAACACAGCAATTTCATTGAAACGATCATGATCGAGCAAGACCCGATTTTTGTTAAGAAAGTCCTTTGGGGCTATTACCTTGAGCGCAAGACGATCGATGAATATGAAGTGGCGGAAAAAATCTCAACGATTTCTGCAAATGAATACCGACGCAATGTCAATCTGTTAGAATCGTATGCGATGTCTCGAGCAGAAGAACAGCCGAAGCAGCGAATGTTTCGCCGATAATACGTCTCAAGAGGCGCACAACTTGAGGCACGTTTTATGGAGTGTCTTCGTCAGGTTATTCCTAAAAGATGATCAACAGCGATGATCAGAAGGAGTAGACTGACGAAGGCATTCTTTTTTTACAAAAATTGATTTTTTTCTCTCATCGTTTCCGCTGATGAAATGTGGTACAATGAGCGAAGAAAAAACTCAGGAGGGATTCTGTGAAAGAATTAAAAGTAAGTGAATTAACCAAAACATATGGTGAAAAAACACTGTTTGATCAGCTTTCTTTTCTGATACATGAAAAAGATCGAATCGGTTTGATCGGTGTCAATGGCACGGGTAAATCGAGTTTGTTACGGATCTTGGCCGGTTTGGATCGCGGTGATGGCGATCGCCAAACGGTATTTGCCGCCCAAGATTATCGCATCGGTTTCTTGACTCAAGACAATCAGTTACAAGAAGAATTATCTGTTGTAGATGCTGTTTTTCAAGGCACCAGTCCGCTGATTCGCGTTGTTCGTGACTATGAAAAAGCGCTGATTGCCTTAGAGAATAATGGCTTGGATCAACAAACGCAACGGAATTATCAGTTGGCAGAAGAAGCGATGAATAAAGCCGATGCTTGGAATACAGATACAACTGCCAAGATCATTTTACAAAAACTTGGGATCAATGAGTTAGAAAAAAAGGTCAGTGAATTATCTGGAGGTCAAAAGAAACGAGTAGCTATGGCTCAAGTATTGATCGATGAACCAGACCTGTTGTTATTGGATGAACCGACTAACCACTTAGATTATGATGCGATTCAATGGTTGGAAGGCTATCTAAAAAATTATCGGGGTGCATTATTGATGGTGACCCATGATCGCTACTTTTTGGATCGAGTCGTTAATCGGATCTTTGAATTGTCCTTTGGTAAGCTACATGAATATCAGGGCAATTACGAGACGTATCTTCATGCTCGAGCAGAAAGAGAACGTGTGGAGGAGACGCAAGAAGACAAGCGCAAGCAGTTGTACAAACATGAGTTGGCTTGGATTCGCACTGGTGCGAAGGCCCGTACAACGAAACAACAGGCCCGGATCGATCGTTTCGATGATTTAAAAGAAAACCTACATCAAGTAAAACGGAACGGCGAAGTGGCCATCGATGTTGCTACGACACGCTTAGGCAAACAAGTCTTAGAGCTAAAAGATGCGAGTTATCAGATTGAAAACAAAACGATTTTGTCTCACTTTGATTTGTTGATTCAATCAAGAGAACGCTTAGGGATCACAGGAGAAAACGGAGCGGGTAAATCAACGTTGCTCAATATTTTAGCTGGACGCCTGCCTTTAGAAGAAGGAGAGCGTACGATGGGCGTGACTGTGAAAATGGCTTATTATACGCAAACGATTGAAGCGATGAACCCTGATCAGCGAATGATTGCTTATTTGCAAGAAGCGGCCGAGGAAGTGCAAAAAGTGGATGGCTCCCAAGTCAGTGTCGCAGAAATGCTGGAACAGTTTTTGTTTCCGCGATCCATGCATGGCACCAAGATCGGCAAGCTGTCTGGCGGGGAAAAACGACGACTATTTTTACTCAAGCTATTGATTGGACAGCCAAATGTTCTCTTGTTAGATGAACCGACCAACGATTTGGATATTGATACCTTGACGATTTTGGAAAGTTATTTGGAAACATTTCCAGGTGCAGTCATCACGGTTTCCCATGACCGCTACTTTTTAGATAAAGTTGCCCAAAAATTGCTGATCTTCGAAGGAAATGGCAGGATTACGTCCTACTTTGGTTCCATCAATGAATATCTAGCAGCCAACACCAATAAAGCTAGTTCGAGTGTACTAGAGGCAAAAGAAACAAAAACCGATTCACTTTCTGCTGAAAGTGAGGCGTCTGCTGCAGCGCCTGTCAAAAAGAAACTGAGTTATATGGAACAAAAAGAGTGGGCGACGATTGAAGATGATATCGCGGCATTAGAAGAAAAAGCAGCCGCTTTGACCGAAGAAATGAATCATCAAGGCGCGGACTTTACTAAGCTGCAAAAATTACAGCAAGAAATCAGCGAGGTTGAAACGCAACTGGCAGAAAAAATGGATCGTTGGGAATATTTGAGCGAATTTGTGTAGAGTAAAGGAGAGAACGATGGAACAAGCATATTTAGATCTAGGAAGAAAAATATTAGCAGAAGGCAATGATAAAAGTGATCGTACAGGAACGGGAACACGCAGTGTCTTTGGTCATCAAATGCGTTTTGATCTGTCCCAAGGCTTTCCTTTGCTGACAACAAAAAGAGTTCCTTTTGGCTTGATCAAGAGCGAATTATTGTGGTTTCTAAAGGGAGATACCAATATCCGCTACCTGCTGGAACATAATAACCACATTTGGGATGAATGGGCGTTTGAACGCTACATTAAAAGTGATGCTTATACAGGTCCTGATATGACAGACTTTGGTCGCCGTTCATTAGTGGATGAAGCTTTCAATGAACAGTATCAACATGAGTTGAAACTATTTTGTGAAAAAATCTTAGCCGATGATGCTTTCGCTGAAACTTTCGGCGATTTGGGCCATGTATATGGGTATCAATGGCGGCATTGGGAAAAAAGTACGGGCGGGTTTATCGATCAAATCAAAGAAGTGATCGACATGATCAAAACGACGCCGGATTCTCGCCGTCTGATCGTCTCCGCATGGAATCCTGAAGATGTACCGACGATGGCGTTGCCACCTTGTCACACAATGTTTCAATTTTATGTTCATGAGGGTCGCTTAAGCTGTCAGCTGTATCAACGCAGTGCCGATGTCTTTTTAGGCGTTCCCTTCAATATTGCTAGTTATGCGCTATTAACGCACCTGATTGCTCATGAAACTGGATTAGAAGTCGGGGATTTTGTCCATACATTAGGCGATGCTCATCTGTACAGCAATCATATGGAACAGATGAAGGAACAGTTGACTCGTTCGGTACGTCCGGCGCCAACCTTACAGTTAAATCCTGAAAAACAGTCGATTTTTGATTTTGAAATGGAAGATATTACCTTGGCAGGGTATGATCCGCATCCAACGATCAAAGCACCGATCGCAGTTTAAGTGGTTGTTTGGGTTTCATTTCATAAAGAAAGGAATGAGGCGTAATGGTAAATACCCACAAGCGAGGCTTTGCGGCGACCTTTCATCAGAGACATGCTGGATCGATTAATGCATCGCTCATTGAGCAAGTCATCGATTTCTTGCTTCAGCACTATGATGCAGTTTGGCTATCCGTATCCGAAGAAACAGTGCCAGAGCTAAAGGAAGCCATTCGATCAAATCAGCAGTGTACTGCCATTTTTATACCAGCAAAAGGAGCAGCGGATGCCCGCAGAAGGCTTGTTTTTGCTGCCCAGCACCACCTGCCAGCTCTGGATTCGCTGCATATTTGTGATTTTGATCGCGTAGTGACGTGGATTCAGACCTATCCAGAAGAACTAGTGGCTATAAGCAAAAAGCCTTTACCTGCGAATACGTATTGTATCCTAGGACGAACTGCAAGGGCGTTTGCGAGTCATCCGCAAACGTGGCAAAGAACGGAGCGCTTGATCAACGAGATCGCTGCTGACTTCTTTCAAATAGAAGACATTGATGTCGCAGCTGGCAGTGCTCTCTTTCCTATCTCCCTGATACCGACCTTGCTGAAAAACAACAACGCGCGTTTAAATGATGGGGAATGGCCGCGAAATGTCCAAAGAAGCGGCGGCACAATTGTTTACCAAGCCTGTGATGGCTTGCGCTTTGAGGAGCGCAACAAAGATCCATTTGAGCATGAATCAGCTTTTCAGCTGATGCGGCGGCTGCAGGTTGCTGCTATTATTTCGGAATCATTTTATACAGAAGGGATGTAATTTTTATGTTGATCGCACTTTGGGCACAAGATCAAAAGGGGTTGATCGGAGCGGATGGTACACTGCCGTGGCATTTGCCGAATGATTTGAAATTTTTTAAAGAGCAAACCATCAATAATACGATTATAATGGGGCGCAAAACCTTTGAAGGCATGGGAAAAAGATTACTGCCACAGCGTACGACGATCGTTTTGACGAGTGATCGGGATTATCAAGCCAACGGCGCCTTAGTGATGCATGACCGTGAGGAAATTTTGGCGTATGTGAAGCAGCAAGAGCATCCCGTTTTCTTAACTGGTGGAGCAGGTGTTTTTGAAGCGATGATTGACGATTGCGATCAATTGTACCGTACAGTGATCGCTGCGGAATTTAACGGAGATGTGTATTTCCCAGAGATTGATTGGACGCAATGGAAACTTGATCATGTGATCGATGGGATCGTCGATGAAAAGAACCATTATCCCCATCAATTTGAATTTTATCGTAGAAAATAAAAGAACAGGAAGCTTTCTGCAGCGAAAGTTTCCTGTTCTTTTTTTTGTAAGCAGTGCTTCATTTTTAGGTATACAACAAGACGGAAAAGTACATCAATCCAGCACCTAACATAACGAATAAGTGCCAAACCACATGCATGAACCGAACGGATTTTAAACTATAGAATAGCGCACCTACAGTATAAGAAACACCACCGCTTGCTAGTAAAAATGTTCCCCAGTAGCCTAAATGTTCGATCAGAGGTTTAAAGGCAATAACACATAACCAGCCCATGATGATGTAGATCAGGGTGGAGATTTTTGAGACGGTCTCTTTTTTATGAAGAGTCAGTGACTTATAAACGATGCCGCTAATTGCTAGTAGCCAAATCAAGACAAAGAGTGACCAGCCAAGCCAGCCTTGGATACTAAGCAAGCAAAAAGGTGTATAACTTCCAGCAATCAGCAAGAAAATGGAGGCATGATCAAAGACTTGGAAGACCTTTTTTGCTTTGGTAAAAATCAAACTGTGAAATAAGGTAGAAAAGAGGAAGAGCAAAATCATCATCGATCCATAAATGGCATAGGAAACGATGTGGATAGGTGACCCTAGATTTGCCCCCTTGATTAAGAGAATGACCAGTCCTGCGATACTCAGTCCTAATCCGATCCCGTGGGTTACTGCATTTAATACTTCATTGACGATCAAATATCTGCGACTAAACTTCATGTGCTGCATTCGGCACCGTCCTTTCGAATCGAAATTAGATGAAAAAAAATTTTCTCTCTGTTATACTTAGTATAAATGGTCTGTGGTTATTTTACCACGAAAAAAGACTTGATTTAAAGAGAGAGTGAATATATGATGGCAAATCTTAAAATTGTGACAGATTCTTCCAGTACGATGGAACCAAGTGTCCGTGATGCTTTGGCTATCCATGTCGTGCCTTTATCTGTAATGATCGATGGTGTCGTTTATCCAGATGATGAAACGCTGCCGGGAGAAAAATTTATGCAAATGATGGCGCAAGCCAAAGAATTACCTAAAACTAGCCAGCCGCCGATCGGTCATTTTGTAGAACTGTATGATGAATTAGGCAAAGATGGCAGTGAAATACTATCGATCCATATGACCAAAGGTCTTAGCGGAACCGTGGAAGCGGCTCGTCAAGCCAGTCATTTATCAAAAGCCAAAGTCACCGTGATCGATAGCGATACGACAGACCAAGCGTTGGCTTTTCAAGTGATTCGGGCAGCAGAATTGGCTAAAGCCGGTAAGACACTAGAAGAAGTATTACCAGAAGTGGATTTGGTGCGTGAGCATACGAAATTATTTATCGGCGTTTCAACGTTAGAAAACTTAGTAAAAGGTGGTCGTATCAGTCGTGCCAAAGGTCTTTTATCGAGTTTGCTGAACATGAAAGTGATCATGGATTTTGATCATTCAGAACTGATTCCAGTCGTCAAAGGACGCGGTGTCAAGACCTTCAATAAATGGTTTGAGGAATTAAAAGCAGAATTGAAGAATATGCCAAAAGTGACGAAAATTGGTATTTCTCATGCAGAAGGGTTAGAAATCACGGAACGTTTCCAAAAAGAACTAGCAGAATTGTTCCCTGACTTGGAGTTCCCATTGCTTCATACAACACCGATCATCGCCACTCATACAGGTAGAGGTGCGTTTGCGATCACTTACAGTACGGAATAAAAAGGTGCTTCCTTTCAGCGATTCGTTTGACGACGAATCGCTTTTTGGTGTATGAAAAGCTGAAAGGAAGAATAAGCAGAATGAAGCTGCGATTCTTTGTCTACTCAAAGAGTAGGGAGCTATCTTCTTTCTTAAGTTTGAAGGATTGCGACTAGGAATTTTATGAGAATTTTGTTAAAATAGCAAAGATTACAAAGGAGTTTGAATACCTGTGAAATGGAAGAAATTAGTAACTTATTTGATCGTTGTGGGACTGATAGCCGTTGGAACAGGTGTGCTGTTTCATCTAGCTGTTCCCAAAGCGCAACCACTGCTGACCCCTGTGGACAAGCTAGCAGCCAATGATTCGAAAAAATCCGCCATTGAATACCTCGCGCTTGGGGATTCATTGACAGAAGGTGTTGGGGATGAAACAGCTCGGGGCGGCTTTGTGCCTATTTTGGCAGGAGATCTAGAGGACCGCTATGATCTGAGCAATTTAGTAACCAAAAATTATGGGGTCGCTGGTGAACGAAGCGACCAGATTTTAAAACGAGTCAAAAATGATGAAGACTTGCGCCAAGACCTTAGTCAAGCGGACCTGATTACTTTGACCGTCGGCGGAAATGACGTCTTAAAAGTGATCCAAAGCAATTTCTTCGGGCTGAGTATCGAGACGTTTACGGAACCGATGGCAGAATATAATGAACGCTTAAAAGACTTGTTTGCTCAAATCCGCGATTTGAATAGTGATGCACCAATCTATGTCTTGGGCATCTACAATCCATTTTATCTGAACTTTCCAGAGATCACCGACATGCAGACGATCATTGATAACTGGAATAAACAGACGGAAACGTTCGTCAATCAGCAAGAAAATGCCTTTTTTATTCCTATCAACGATTTGCTCTATAAAGGGTTAAGTGATGAGGTCGGTATTGCGGATACAGAAGAAGACGCAACTGAGGAAACAACACAAACAACCGACACTGGGAGTTTACCTGAGTCATCGGCGCCAAATGCTGATGAGACACAAAGCAGCACGTCGGCGACTACCGACTCATCGCAAGCTGTCGGGAATAATATCACCAACAATGTTTTGTATGAAGGCGATCGCTTCCATCCCAATAATCTTGGGTATCAACTGATGGCAAATGCCGTTCGCGATGAAGTGATCAAAACACAAAACTATTGGTTGCTAGAGGAGGAAGCAAAATGAAACCAAGCGAATCAACGAAGCAGCCGGAAAAAACAGCTGCAAGCACTAAAAAATCGATCAACTACTGGAAAATTGCTTTTCTAGTTCTGGTCGGCATCCTTTTGGGGACAACGGTTTTCTTTGCTTCAAGAATTTTTCAGCAGCGAGAAACTGGCTTAAATGAAAGTGCTGAACTTGTTCAACGGGAGGGCAGTCCTGTTCTGACCGTTAACAGCAACAAAAGCCAAGTCAATCAATTGATTGATTTTTATCTATCTGATTTTCAAAAGGATCAAGAGGTAAAATATAATTTTGAGCTGAGAAACGAAGCACTCTTAACAGGCGAGTTTCAAGTATTAGGGTTTCCTATCACGTTTTATCTCTATTTTGATCCTTATGTGACAGAAGAAGGCAATGTCCAATTAAAAGCCAAAAGTTTATCGATTGGCACCTTGGATTTGCCCACCAGTGAAGTAATGAAAATGATCAAACGTAGTTTTAAATTTCCCGAATGGATCGATGTCAATGCCGATGAACAAATTATACTGATACGATTGGATCAATTCCGCATGCAAAACGGATTGTTCATCAAGGCAAACAAAATCAATCTTGTAGATGATGAAATTCAAATGAGCTTATATTTACCAGCTGAAACGGAGGATGAATAATGGAACGAGCAATTTTTGCAGGTGGGTGTTTCTGGTGTATGATCCAGCCCTTTGATGAACTCGAAGGGGTGCATTCGATTTTTTCTGGCTATACCGCAGGACATACCGAAAATCCAACCTATGAAGAAGTCAAAAGCCATCAAACAGGGCATACTGAAGCAGTAGAAATCATTTTCGACCCAGAAAAAATCAGTTATGAGGAGCTCTTGACGATTTATTGGCAGCAAACAGATCCAACCGATGCTTTTGGCCAATTTGAAGATCGCGGCGACAATTATCGTCCGGCTATCTTCTATTTTAATGAAGAGCAGCGGAAAAAAGCCGAAGCCAGCAAAGAGGCGCTTCAGGCTTCCGGTCGATTTACCGATCCGATCGTGACCACGATCGAACCAGCCCAACCTTTTTATTTAGCGGAAGAAGAGCACCAAGAGTATTATAAAAAGAATCCTGAGAATTTTGCTCGCAATCATGCCCGTAGAGCAGCCTTTTTAGAAAATCATTGGGAGCAAGAACATGCGTAAAAGTTTTTATAGCTATTTAATGGCAGTCAAAGGACCGAGTCATACAGATGAGGCCCAGATCTTTGCTACTCATGCAAGTCATGATATCCAGTTTCCGAAGCACAGCGATGACTATGATGAAGTCTCTTCTTATCTGGAACTAAATGTTGATTATTTGCCATCCATGGATATTTTTGATCGTATCTGGGCAGAGTATCTCGAAAATAACAAATAAAAACGTCCTTCGTTTTGCCTGCACAAATGCTCAGAACGAAGTTGTTTTTTCTCAGAGAGGTGTTGTGAATGAAAAATGTAACGACAAGCCGATATATCGTTTCTCTTGTCTGTGTCGCGATTTTGTCGGGAGGCGGTGTCTATTTATGGCAAACAGCCCAGCAAAATCAGCAGACGACACAGCCGGCGACAGAAACGACGACAGAAGCCAGCGGGATGGAGAAAATCCAGTCGTTGTATGACCAGATCCTTGCGAATTATTACCAAGAAGTCGATGAGGATGCATTGATTGAGGGTGCTCTTCAAGGGATGACCGATGCGCTTGACGATCCTTACACGACGTATCTAAACCAATCAGATGCGGATAACTTGGATCAGTCCCTCTCAGGAAGTTTTGAAGGGATCGGTGCTACTTTGTCGATCGTGGAAGACTATCCCGAGGTCGCACAAGCGCCAATCAAAAACACCCCTGCAGAAAAAAGTGGTCTGCGCATGAATGATCGAATCGTCAAAGTCGATGGGGAAGATACGCAAGGACAGGAATTGTCTGAAGTCGTGAGTAAGATTCGAGGGGAAAAAGGCACGCAGGTGACCTTAACGATTCAGCGTGGAGCAGATACCTTTGATGTGGAAATCACTCGGGACGTGATCCCAATCGAAACGGTCCATGGTGAACTGGTTGAAAATGATGATACGATCGGTCGAATTGATATTACCTCCTTTGCCGAAAACACAGCAGCTGAGTTGAAAGAAACGATCACCGAGTTGCGGGAAGACGGTGCGAAATCGTTTGTTCTTGATCTAAGACAAAATCCTGGTGGATTGCTGGATCAAGTCCAGATCATGGCAAGTATGTTTTTAGAAAATGGTCAAACGATCGTGAAGTTTGCTAACAATCAAGGGGTTGTCAGTGAGACCAAAGCGAGCGAAGCATTGGATGAAGGATTCAAAGTCACAGAGCCAGTCGTTGTTTTAGTCGACGGCGGCAGTGCCTCCGCAGCTGAGATTTTTGCTGCAGCCTTGCAAGAATCAGCGAATATCCCAGTCGTTGGTACGGAAACCTTTGGTAAGGGGACCGTTCAAAATGTGAAAGATCTGGGGGATAATAGTGAATTAAAAATGACGGTCATGAAATGGCTGACACCAAATGAAAATTGGGTCAACGATCAAGGTGTGATGCCGGACTATGAAGAGGATTATCCAGAATATGCGTATTTCCCGCCATTACCTCGTGATAATGCCTTAAAAGCTGGACAATCGTCAACGGCTGTCAACAATTTGAATCAATTTCTTAAAGCGTTAGGGTATGCCACGAGCAGCGATACCTTCAATGACGAGACGACTGCAGCTGTGAAAGCCTTCCAAGAAGCTCATGACCTAAAGGCAACTAGTGAAGTCGATGCCGATACTGCCCAAGCAATTGAAAAAGAAGTAGCAGAAAAACTCAAAGCAGAGGACCCAGCGTACTTAAAAGCACTGTCCTTGCTTTCAGAAAAATAAGTAAGGAAAAAATCGGAGAGGAGGTAGATTTGTGAATGCCAAGAAACAGTGGATCGATCGTTTTTGGCTAGTTGTGAAATATGCCTTGATCGCCTTTGCAACAGCCTTCTTGATTCGGGCATTTTTACTGATTCCGGTTCCTGTTGAAGGGAACTCCATGGAAGGAACGTTGCAACAAGGAGATATGGTAGTCATCGAAAAGATTTCACCGATCCAGCGTTTTGATGTCGTTGTTTTCCAGCTGCCAGATGGTTCGACCTATATCAAGCGGGTGATTGGCTTGCCGGGTGAGTCGGTGAAATATGTCAATGATCAGCTTTACATTGATGATGAACCGGTAGATGAAGATTTTCTAGTGAAAAACCGCAGCAACGATCATGAGTCTGCCTCTTATACCAATGATTTTGATTTGGAATCTTTATTGGGCGTTGAGAAATTAGGCAAAGACAGTTATTTTGTCATTGGTGATAATCGACGTGCCTCTAAAGATAGCCGCTCCTTTGGTCCTATATCAGGCGATGCGATTTTAGGCAATGCCCGCTTTGTTTATTATCCATTGACTCATATTCGGCTGATTTAGACTGAGAAAAATAGAATGTTCCTAACTAAACATCCCCCCTTGGAATCATCTGTTGATTCCAAGGGGGGATTTTGTATAGCAATGATCCTTTTTCAAAAGGATGTGGTTTGTATCGAGAAAAGGGTGGACTTAGGCGCTATTGGCAGTTATTCTTTTTATTTTTTCATTAAAAGCAGCCAAAAGTTTCTGACACAAATTCGTTTCAAAATCACGGTAACGGCAAAAATCAATGATCGCCGTGTTTTCCTCAGTTGTAAAAGGAGGTAAAAGCTGTGGGGAACTCAGAATATAAAAGTCAAAAGGTTCCTCTGTTGGCAGCGTGATCCGTTCAATTTCAACATAGGGCAATCGTTCACATATATTAAACACTTCCATTGAGACCAAGTAATTGGATACATAGACAAAAGCAACTTTAAGCTTATATTTCTGTTCCTTTTCGATGTAAATGGGGTAAAGCAAACACGCTTGATAAAAAGCAAGATCCGTATAACAGGCTTTTAACCACTCGTAGCCTTTGCGGTTTGCTATTTTACGCCAAAAGCTCTGAATCGTATTTGTCAAAATCGTATGTAATGGGTACTTATCTTTGATTATAGTAGCTTCAAAAAAATTTAAAAGAGGAACTTTTTGCTTGAATATGCAGAACTTCAGCAATGTAAGATATGTATTCATATAAAGAAACGATTGATGGTCGAAATCAAAATCACAGAGAAATTTTTGGCAGTGTGCTTCAAATTCAGCCATCAGTTCCTTTAACTCCGATTTTTCATGCTTGTAACAGTCTTGAATGATCGGAAGGCGCACGTCTGCCGCTGAAGTTAGCATTGGCCAGTAATAAAAAAGGAAAAACAAAGCATTGATCTCAAGAATATCTATAGCTGAATCAATGATTTCAAAAAACGCTGAAAAGAAATCAAGATTTTCACCACTGGGAATAAAGGACTGGTTCGTTAACTGATAAAGATTTGTCGCGTGGCCATTCTTGATACGAAATAGACAGATTTTGCAATGAAGCAAGGCTTCTTTTTTGCCAATCTCATACTTGCTTTTGTACTTAGTTCCTTCGTAAGTCACAAAAAGTTCTTCGATCTCTTGATCAAATGCCTTCGCAAAACTATCTCCTAAAGAAATGTGCCAGATAAAATTAAACAATAAGATGCGAATCACCATCTCCGAACCTGTAAGTGCCATAGCGGACTGATTTAACGTCACGTTGAATTCTTTCAAATGGTCTTGCAGCTTCTTTGTTTGCCGAAAGCAAGTCGAACGACTGATATAGTTTCTTTGGCAAAATGCCAGTAAACTTTCATCTTGATTGGTCAAGATGCTTAACAATAATTTGTAAGAAATACTTTCTTGCGCTAAAAATTGCTGATATTGGTTGTATTCAATCAAATTTTTAGGAAGATTCAGGGTGTTTTTATGTAATGAAAGATTCACTGGGGAGAGATTTTGCAAGTCGATTTGGATCGAGGAAAGTAAACTTTTCAATCGTGTTGCACTTAAGTGGGTCAGATTTTTCACGAACTCTAGGTTGTATTCACCCGGAGCAATTGATAATAGTTTTCCGTAGAGTCCGATTTTGTCTAACGCTCGGGTATCTAAGAGTATTTTTTCAATCAAATGATCACCTTCTTGTTTTATTAATAACGTATTTATATAACGGTGTAAAGACACGTCTCAAAACTTTTGCTTTTTTTTAGAAAAATTGAGACAAATTTTTCATAGAACTGTCTCATAAAGAACAAAAATAGAAATCGCAGGTGAAAAACGATAGTTTTTTTACATTATTAAATAACATATCGATAATGAATTAACTTTAAAATAACCAACTTTTTTTTCTTATGAATAACTACAGGTGTGCCAATTAGTTCTATTTTTCAGAAAATAAAAAAAAGAGGTGTCTTTTGCTTCTTTCTTGTATGATCAGCTTGTAATTTTTGATTCTTTGAAAGGAGGTCTTTTTATGTTTTTGACAAAGAGACACCACGGGTTCTCTTTCATTTTCTGTATGTTAGGGGGGATACTATTTTTCATTTATTCGAGTTTGCAAACAAACGGGACTGCAAGTGCACAAGAAGAACATACGATCACTATTGCTGAAACGAAGCAGATCAAACTGACTGGTCACCAAGAGGGCACTCAATTTTCTTTATGCTATCAGCTACCACAAAAAAACAAACAGCAGCGTCTCTGGATACAACTATACGCGATCGATGAAACGAAGGAACAGTTGTTACTAAAAACAAGCAATGAAGAGATGACTCAAGTCAAGGATGATTCCGCACAGTCTTGGCTTACAACCCAAGATTTCTTGCAAACACCAACGGAACAAGAACTAATCTTTCAGCTGCCTGAAGAAACGAAAAAGCTAAAATTGATGATTCAGATCGAAGAATATGACAAGGAAGGTGAAGAATCGTACAACCTACTGTCTTCGAATGAATCAGTTTTTGAAATCCCACTTGCCACAAATTCTGCTTCTTCAGAAACATCAGAAGTCAATTCTGGCACTGGATCCTCTTCAGAAGCCGTGAGTGAGTCGACCTCGGAGCAAGCGGCGACTGAAAGTTCAAAAGAAGTTTCGAACGAAGAAACGAAGGAAGAGACAAACGAGACAGGAACGGCGACAAGTGCTTCTGAAGAGGAAACGCTCATTGAACCATTTAAACAAGAACGTCTTTATCAAAAAACGACTGTTTCACAAACTTTTGCTTCGATTGAACCAGATTATACGACAGACCAAAGCGGGACGTATCCTGCGGCGAACTGGAAAACTGATGAGAACAGTAACGTCTTAAATCATCAGGGGAACAAGGATGCAGGCGAAACGTGGGACGGCATAACTACATGGAATGGCGATCCAGCAAATTTGACCCATTCATATATTGAATATGGTGGTGTAGGAGACGAAGCAGATTTCGGGCTACGAAAATTTGCCAAAGAGACGAATACCCCAGGACTATTTGATGTCTACCTAAATGTACGAGGGAATGTTCAACGTCAAATTGATCCCATCGATGTCGTGTTGGTAGTGGATTGGTCAGGCAGTATGAATGAGATGGGACGGATCGCAGAAGTGAAAAAAGGCGTGGATCGCTTTTTGAATCAAATTGAAGGAAGCGGCATTCAGGATAGTGTCTACATGGGCTATGTCGGTTATTCCAGTGATGGCAGCAATTATCAAAACAAAACCTGCCAATTAGGAAAATTTTCTGAAGTCAAAGAGACGATCCGATCGATGACGCCAGAAACAGCAGCTGGGGGAACCTTTACACAAAGGGGGCTACGTCAAGCAGGGGATATGCTATCGACGCAAAATGGACATAAGAAAGTCATCGTTTTGCTAACGGATGGCGTTCCTACTTACAGTTATCATGTGTCTAAAGTGCATACCCAGGCAGACGGCAGTTATTATGGAACCGCCTTTTCTCTTACTCAAGACCAGCCGATGAATACATCGTTTCTCTACAATGGCTATTTTGCGTTTGATCAACAGAACAATTATAAATGGATCAACAATACCTTTATCGCCACGATTGGTGAAGCGATGGCGTTAAAAGAACGTGGTATCGAGATTCATGGGTTGGGGATTCAACTGCAAGGAGATCAAACCGCTGGGTATACAAAGGCCGATGTCGAGAAAAAAATGAGACAGATGGTTTCTGCTGATGAAGATGGCCATCTTTATTATGAGTCAGCCAATGAAGCAGCGGATATTGCCGACTATCTCGAGAAAAAAGCCCTTCACATTTCGGCAACAGTCACCGATGGCGAGATTACTGACCCCATTTCGCAGCCATTTGTCTACGAAGAAAATAGCTTGTCCGTCAAAAGTGTCGGGTCTGCTGCTCTAACGGTGCAGCCTGACATTTCGATGTCTGACAATACAATCCATGCTTCAGGTCTTTATTTAGGCGAAGGGCAAGAACTGCAAATTCATTATCAAGTGCGGATTCAAACAGAAGCAGCGGATTTTAAACCAGATACTTGGTATCAAATGAATGGCGAAACGGTATTTTATCCGAATCATCAGTCCGATCAAAAGGCATTGTTTGGTGTGCCATCCGCCAAAGCACCTGGGAAGGAGGTGACGATCAAAAAGCACTGGGAAGAATACGATGGCGATACCTCCAGTCGTCCTGAAACGATCTATATTGAAATAAGCAGGAGTCCTGTCAGCAATGAGAAAAGCTGGCAAACAGGGTATCTCAAACTTACTGAGACCGATGCCCAAGATCAGACAACTTGGGAACGAAGCAAAGTTTACGCGCTTTCTGAAAAGGATGGGACGGAGTACGAAGAAACCCGTCTACTGCCGCTGTATAACAATCAGGGAGAAACTTTTGATTATCAAGTCACAAATGAACGAGCAGTGGCAGGTTATGAAGCAACAAAAGTGGACGCTTATACTTGGAAAAATACAAAGGCGTTTATACCCCTGGCATTAAACCTGATCAAAAAATCCGCTGTAGGAGAGGTGAAGCTGACAGGTGCCGTTTTTGAATTGACGGGGGCAGGAGAGACAGTGACCCTTGTGGATCAAGGGGATGGAACGTATGGACTGCCAGCAGATACTGCGTTGCAAAAAGAGCAGACCTATCGTTTGGAGGAAGTCACTGCACCGGCGGGACACCATTTAGCTGAGCAAACCCAGTGGCTAATTCATATTGATACGCAAGGGAATACGACGATCGATGGGCAACCCGTCACAGTGGACGATCATACGATTACGCTGGAGATCACCAATCCGTTTACAGAAATTCCAGTTGCTATTCGAAAATATACGGTACAAAAAGAGCAGCAAGTACTGTTAGCTGGGGCTGTCTTTTCTCTGCAACAAAAAACAGCAGCGGGGGATTATCAAGAAATTGCCTCAGAAACATCGAATGACGTGGGGATGGCTGAATTTACGATCCTTGAGCCGGGCGCTTATCGCATCTCAGAAACAGCTGGTCCGCTTGGATACGATACGATTGTTGGTGATTATGAGTTTGTCGTTGGTTCAGACGGAAAGATCCAGTATCAAGGGGAAAACGTCGCTGCAGATGCCAACTGTTGGACTCTTACCCATGGCAATCAGTTAAAACCTTTTGATTTGGTGGTCAATAAACAGGATGAAGTGGGACAAGCGCTTGAGGGAGCCAAATTCCGCTTAAGCGGAAACGGTCAGACGATAGAATTACCAGAATCCCAAGAATCGCTAGCGGTATTTCATTTCCATGATCTAACACCGGGTAGCTATACCTTAGAAGAAATTGTTACGCCTGCAGGCTATGCTGGTTTAACAGCACCTGTGAAAATCAGGATCGAAGAGGATGGCAGTGTCTTGATTGACGAAAAATTGCAGCCGAATCTTCTTGTTTCTGGAGAAAAGAACAATCAAATAGAATTGATCGTCACCAATCAAGTAAAAGTGTCTCTTCCTGAAACAGGAGGGAATTGGCATGGGTGGCTGGCGATTCTTTCAGCAGGTCTACTAGTCCTTTTAACAGGTAGCTATCTGTACGTTACGCGCAAAGATAAGCCTTCATTAAAGTAATTTGACCATTCGTGAAAAAACGAAAATATCAAACATAGAAGAGAGGAAAGAACAATGAAAAAGATTTTTAATCATACGAAAATGGTTTGTCTCCTATTTTTACTTCTGCCATTTGTCTTTTTTGGAACGAAAAATCAGCAAGTATCCGCAGAGAGCAATTTGGCTCAGGTCCATCTGCATAAAAAGAAAATGGTCAATTTGCCAGGTTCATTGATTCAAAATAGTGGGACTGAGATGGCAGAGTTTGATCAATACCAAGGCTTAGCCG
Organism: Enterococcus sp. AZ079; assembly: GCF_050547255.1. Classification (NCBI taxonomy): domain Bacteria; kingdom Bacillati; phylum Bacillota; class Bacilli; order Lactobacillales; family Enterococcaceae; genus Enterococcus; species Enterococcus sp. AZ079. The sequence goes on from NZ_CP172955.1 coordinate 1,129,976, forward strand.
ATGTCACTTTTTCTGTCTATGATGTGACCACAGCATTTTATGAAAAACGATCTGCAGGGGCATCCGTTGAAGAAGCGAAGCGTCAAGTCCAAACCTTGACGCCTGGTTCCCCTGTAGCTAGCGGGAAAACAGATGCAGCCGGTGATTTGGTTTTTGAATTGCCGAAAAAACAAGCCGATCGGGATGCAGTTTACACCATTGTAGAAGACCCTAAAGCCGGTGTTACCACTGCTGAGAACATGGTGATCGCCTTTCCTGTTTACGAAATGATCCAACAAGCAGACGGGTCGTATGCTTACGGGGAAGAAGAATTAGACACGATTCATCTTTATCCTAAAAATACTGTCACAAATGAAGGAACGCTCCTTGTGAATAAACGAGGAACGGGGGAAAACGAACCACTGAATGATGCGGAATTTGTCATCTCAAAGCAAGAAGGAAACGCACAGACCAAGAAATATATTTTAAGTGCAGCCGATGGACTTTATACGTGGACGACTGACAAACAAGCAGCGTACCGCTTTTTAACAGGTAAACAATATGCTGCTGGAGAAACGACCATCGATGTTGATGAAAACCAAAAAGGACAGTTAAAAGTTGAGCAGTTAGAAACAGGCACCTATCAATTAGAGGAAACGAAAGCCCCAAGTCAAGCCGCTTTGATCGAACAAGAAACCATCAAGGATTTTTCGATCGCAGCAGGCAATGACGTCACGGTTGAGCTAACAGTCAAGAATGACACGACAAATGTTACCAAAACAACACCACAATTAGACGGCAAAGACGTGGAAATCGGCGAAAGAATCCAATATCACCTAACGGTTAATATCCCATTAGGTATCCAAGACAAAGTAGGAGCAGAAAACAAATACAAACATTTCCAATTGATCGATGCCCATGATCCAGCATTGACTTTTGAAAATACAGCAGAAGGAGAAACGGGTTATGCGTTGTATGATGGAGAAAAGAAAATCGACGCGACGAATTACCAAGTAACGGAAAAAGAGCATGGCTTTACGGTAACCATCAATCCAGAATTTGTACCGCAATTAACGCCGGGAAATCAATTGCGCTTTGTGTATTATATGTATTTAAATGAACAGGCTATGCCTATCAATGGCTTTAAGAATGAAGCAAATGTAGAAACAGATTTCATGACGGATCAAACGCCGCCAAGCGTGGAAGTTTTGACAGGGGGCAAACGCTTCTTAAAAGTCGATGGGGCTGTGACCGCTACCGAAGCGCTGGCAGATGCAGTTTTTGTTGTACGAGATCAAGACCGTGATGATGCCAACTACTTGAAAATCGAAGAGGGAACCAAACAGGTATCTTGGGTACAAACAGCGGATGAAGCGACGAAATTTACCACAGGTACAGATGGATTGGTTGATATCATCGGGTTGAAATTTGGCGCGTACTATTTGGAAGAAGTAAAAGCACCGAAAAATTACGTGCTGCTAACAAATCGCATCGCTTTTGAAGTCCATGAAACGTCTTATGGAACGAAAGAGCAATTGGGAGAGCCCGAAAAAGTTCCTAACCGCCGCAAAGGAACCTTACCAGCAACTGGTGGTGTCGGCACGTATTTAATGGGCGCAATCGGAGTGGTGATCGTTGGTTTAGCAGGGGGTTATTTTGTAAAACGGAAAGGGTAAGTAAATGAGATGAAAAAGCATGATGAGTATCAGACGAAGAAATGGCGTAAAAGCACCAACTAGAAAAGTAACTTTATTGGATTTTTTGATGGGTGTTCTGCTGCTGCTAGGGGTTTTGATCATCAGTTATCCTTTTGTAAGTAATCAGCTCAACACGTTTTTGGATAAACAGTTGATCAGTTACTACCAAAGCCAAGCCAAAAAAATGAGTGAAATAGAAAAACAACAAAAAAGGAACCAGTTGGAACGAGCAAATCAAGAGCTGGCCCAGCAGCCCAGCAATCCTGGAATCAAAGAAACGCAAGATTCACCCGAAACAAGGGACTCAGAATCAGGCGATACACCTGATTACTATGAACGACATACGATCGGCGTTTTAAAGATCCCGGTGATTGGTGTCGTTCTCCCGATTTTTGATCAAACCACCGATACGCTGTTAAAAAGAGGCGCAACATTATTGGAGGGCGCTTCGTATCCAATTGGTGGTGAAGATACCCATGCAGTTCTGTGCGGACACCGTGGGTTAACGAGTGCAACGCTCTTTACTGATCTGCCTAAGCTGCAGATCGGTGATGAGTTTTATATTGAAACGTTTGATGATACATTGGCGTATCAAGTAGATCAGATAAAAACGGTCGACCCTGATGATACTCAGGCATTAAAAATTGTGAAAGGCAGCGATTACGTCACGCTGTTGACCTGTACCCCCTATATGGTCAATAGCCATCGTTTATTGGTACGGGGCAAAAGAATTCCTTATGTTGAAGAAAAAGAAACAGCCGCCGCCAAAAAAGCACAGCAGCAAAAAGTAGGATTGATGCTAGGCGTGATCACTGTTCTTATCCTCCTCTTGTTGATTAGTAACAGGATTCAGCGGAAAAAACGTCTTCATTCGAATACTTCCATTGATGAAAAGTAAGGATCGTTCGTTTTTCTCAATAAGTAGAAGAAAATGACTTTTTAACCTTAGTCAGAATGAAACATGTCGTGTGAAATATGGTACAATAACTAAGATAAAAGATAGCAAAAAAGCAGTCAGTCTATCGCGAGTGTGTTAGGAAAAACCAAAACAAAGCGGTAAGGATGCTTCATTCAACCACTTCCCCAAAATCAAAAAGTCAAGGTGCGTTGAAACAAACGCGCTCGAAGCTTTTCCTATGCATCAGGTTGGAAAAAGAACATTGATCCGCAAACAGTTCAGCTAGTTTGCTGCACTGATGGGTTTCTCTGACTCAAAAAAAGCAAGCGATCCTCGTTCTTGTCACCCATATATTACACGGATATCGAAACGACTGTCTTTTTTATCAATTCGAAGAAGTACCAAGGAGGAAAACGTTCAAATGACCATTCAATGGTTTCCAGGCCATATGGCGAAAGCCAGACGTGAAGTAAGTGAAAAATTAAAGTTCGTGGATATCGTTTTTGAACTCGTGGATGCACGCTTGCCGATTTCATCCCGCAATCCCATGTTAGATCAATTATTACAACAAAAACCACGATTGATCTTAATCAATAAAACGGATCTAGCAGATCCCGTTCAAACCAAAAAATGGGAGCAATATTTCCAAGCACAAGGCTATCTAGCACTGGCAATCAACGCCCAAGACAACCAAGGGGTCAAAGCCATTGTTCCTACAGCGAAACAAGTCTTGAAGGAAAAAATTGCTCGCGACAAAGCGAGAGGCTTGAAGCCTCGTGCGATTCGAGCAATGGTGATCGGCATCCCGAATGTCGGAAAATCGACCTTGATGAACCGCTTAGTAGGGAAGAAAATCGCTCAGACGGGCAATAAACCCGGCGTGACGAAAGGGCAGCAATGGCTGCGTTTTGGGACTGATCTAGAGCTTCTAGATACGCCTGGGATCTTATGGCCAAAATTTGAAGATCCTGAGATCGGCAAGAAGTTGGCATTGACCGGAGCGATCAAAGACCAGCTGATCCATTTGGATGATATCGCATTGTATGGTCTTGATTTTTTTGCCCGCTATTATCCTGAAAGAATCGCGAATCGTTACCAACTAAAAGCGGAAGAAGAGGCGTTGTTAGCGCCCGATCTGTTGATGAAAATCACGGAAAAACGTGGCTATAAAGACAATTACGATCGAGGAAGCGAACTCGTTGTCTTCGACATTCGGCAAGGGAAATTGGGCCGATATACACTAGATCGAGTGGAGGAAATGGAAAGCCAAGATGAAACAACCGATTAAGACAATCAAAGAGCGATTATTTGATCCAGCTTTCAATGACCAAGCGTATTTGCAGGCGCTGCAAGCAGATGAACGAGCGGGGGTCCAAAAGCTGCTGCAACAATATGAGAAACAGCGAGTGAAACACCAGCTATTGCAGGAAAAATACGAAGAAATGATGCGTTTTGAAAACGAAGCATTTCAGCAAGGCGCCCGTTTTATTGCTGGTTTAGATGAAGTGGGGCGCGGACCATTAGCAGGACCCGTTGTGTCAGCTGCGGTCATCTTGCCTAAGGAATGTCAGATCTTAGGTCTAAATGATTCCAAACAGCTTTCTGCCAAGAAAAGAGAAGAGCTGTTTATCGAAATTCAAAACAAAGCCGTTGCTGTCGGTATCGGCGTGGTCAGTCCAGAAGAGATCGATCGGATCAATATCTATCAAGCCAGTCGTCTAGCAATGAAAGAAGCCTTGATCGACTTAGCAGTCAAGCCCGAGTATTTACTGATCGATGCGATGACGATCGATACGGAAATCCCTCAACAAAGCTTGATCAAAGGAGATGCCCGTTCCATTTCCATTGCCGCAGCAAGTATCATCGCCAAGGTATATCGAGACAACTTAATGAAAGATTTTCATGAAGTCTATCCTTTTTATGGGTTTGATCAAAATGCTGGGTATGGAACCAAAGTCCATTTAGAAGGGCTAGCTGCCCGCGGAATCTGTCCTATTCATCGAAAAACATTTGCGCCAGTAAAACAATATCTATAAATTTCATCCATCCCTCTTTTTTTAGCGAATCTTATAAGTAAGATTACTAAGAAAAGAGGGCTTTGTTTATGAAGTATCAACAAGCAACAGATTTTGAAAAACAGTTGATAAAACTGTACTACTGTCAGGGAATTGGTCTGCAAGGTTGTTGGAAGATCATTTGGCATTGGTTGGAAACAAAAGAGATGAATTGTTCGCTGGAAGAGATGATTGCCATCGGGGTCCTTCCACAGCACCGTGCGGTTTTTCGGCGATCATGGGAGCGATTGACAGACGAACACATCGCACAAAAGATGGGCGCACAAAACTACCTCACTTTCTTCTCGGCGGAGTATCCGATGCTTTTACGACAAATCGCGGACCCGCCATTGATGCTTTTTTATGAAGGGAATCTGCAATTGCTACAAACGACCATGATTGGCTTTGTTGGTGCAAGAACGGCGTCCTTATACGCACGAAAAGTTTGCGAAAAGCTGATTCCACCTCTAGTGACGGAAAATTATACCATCGTTAGCGGATTGGCCAATGGTGTCGACAGCTTTGCCCATGAATCAGCCATCAGAAATCGTGGACAAACCATTGCTGTGATTGCTTCTGGGATGGACCATTGTTATCCGTCATCTTCCTACCGTTTGTTCCAGCAGATCCGTCAAGAACATCTGGTGCTAAGCGAATATCCGCACGATACCAAACCGCAAAGATACCACTTTCCGCTGCGCAATCGCATTATTGCGGGGATCTCAAAAGGGGTCTGCGTAATTGAAGCCAAGGAAAGAAGCGGTTCTTTGATTACGGCACAGTTAGCGATGGAAAATGGACGAGAAGTTTTTGCAGTGCCTGGTGAAATGATTTCGGATCAGTCAAAAGGTTGTCACCGCTTGATTCAAGATGGTGCAAAATGTACGATTAGCGTGTCGGATATTTTACAAGAGTTAGCCTTTTTTTGATTTTTCCAATCAACCTTCCTTGACAAACCTTTTCTTGAAAGCTATGATAAGCTACGATTTGTATGTTTCATCTGCATACGATAGGTTCACTGATTGATAGAATATAATAGTAGGAAAAATTCAGGAAGGAGCCATTCTTTATATGGCATATAAATATTTAGTAATCGTGGAATCGCCCGCAAAGGCGAAAACCATTGAAAAATACCTTGGACGAAATTACAAAGTCGTCGCAAGTGTCGGTCATATTCGTGATCTCCCTAAAAGTAAGATGGGGATCGATGTCGAAAATGATTATGAGCCTCATTACATTTCGATCCGTGGAAAAGGTGACGTGATCAAAAGTCTCCGTTCTGCTGCGAAAAAAGCTGAAAAAGTCTACCTCGCAAGTGACCCGGATAGAGAAGGAGAAGCTATTGCTTGGCATTTAGCTTTTCTACTTGGACTAGATTTAAAAGATAAAAATCGTGTCGTCTTTAATGAAATCACTAAAGATGCGGTCAAAGCAGCCTTCAAAGAGCCAAGAACGATCGATGTGGATCTCGTCGATGCTCAACAAGCACGGCGGATCTTAGACCGTTTAGTCGGGTATTCATTGAGTCCGATCCTTTGGCGCAAAGTCAAAAAAGGGTTAAGTGCTGGACGTGTTCAATCGGTGGCGCTTAAGATCATTATTGATCGTGAAAAAGAGATCCGTGATTTTGTTCCTGAAGAATATTGGAGCATTGATGGAAACTTTAAAAAAGCCACGAAGAAATTCAAAGCCAATTTTTGGGGCTTAGATGGCAAAAAGAAAAAATTACCGAATGCTGAAAGTATTAAAGAAGTCACCGATCGCCTTTCTGGTAAAGACTTTCAAGTGACAAAGGTTGAAAAGAAAGAACGCAAACGGAATCCATCTGCACCATTTACCACCAGTAGTTTGCAACAAGAAGCAGCCCGCAAACTGAATTTTCGAACACGGAAAACCATGATGGTCGCACAGCAGCTCTATGAAGGGATCGCCCTTGGCAAACAAGGGACTGTCGGTTTGATTACCTATATGCGTACCGACTCGACGCGAATTGCTGACACAGCCAAAGGGGAAGCAGCCGAATTTATCGAAAACACCTATGGTTCAGAGTTCTCCGCTCACGGTGGCAAAAAACGCGCCAATGCACAAGGGGCGCAGGATGCCCATGAAGCAGTAAGACCGACCAGTGTTTTGCGTACGCCAGAAGCCATGGAGAAATTCTTAGACAAAGACCAATTAAAATTGTATCGCTTGATCTGGTCTCGCTTTGTGGCTAGTCAAATGACGCCTGCCATTTTGGATACGATGAAAGTTACTTTGGATCAAAATGGTGTCATCTTTATTGCTAATGGTTCAAAGATCAAATTCAAAGGATTTATGCAGGTCTATGTGGAAGGACGCGATGATGGCAAAGAAGACAAAGAGAACATCTTGCCAGAGTTAGTCGAAGGAGATGTCGTTCAATCCGTATCGATCGAACCGAAACAGCATTTCACCCAACCACCTGCTCGTTACAGCGAAGCAACGTTGATCAAAACCCTTGAGGAAAACGGTGTGGGTCGTCCTTCAACCTATGCACCGACGTTAGAAACCATTCAGCGGCGTTATTATGTGAAATTGACGCAAAAACGTTTTGAGCCAACTGAACTTGGTGAGATCGTCAATTCGTTGATCGAGGAATTCTTCCCGCAAATTGTTGATATGCATTTTACTGCTGAAATGGAAAATAGCTTGGATAGCATTGAAGCTGGGAAAGAAGAATGGGTCAAAGTTGTCGATCAGTTTTATCGCCCATTTGAAAAAGAATTGACGACTGCAGAAGAAAGTATCGAAAAAATTCAAATCAAAGATGAACCCGCAGGCTTTGATTGCGATCTTTGTGGTCATCCGATGGTGATCAAATTAGGCCGCTACGGAAAGTTTTATGCTTGCAGTAATTTCCCAGATTGCCGCAACACAAAACCAATCGTGAAAGAAATCGGCGTTGAGTGCCCGGTCTGTCATCAAGGGCAAGTCGTTGAACGCAAATCGAAGAAAAACCGGTTGTTTTATGGTTGTACCCGCTACCCTGAATGTGACTTTACTTCTTGGGACAAACCAGTGGGGCGTAATTGTCCGAAGTGTGATAATTATTTAGTCGAAAAGAAAGTCAAAGGTGGGAAACAAGTCGTTTGTATCAAAGGCGACTATGAAGAAAATGTGCAAAAATAACTAGCAGGATATCCTGTTAAAAAAGAATCGGCGTATTCTCTTGAACGGTCAGCCTCATTATTGGCTGACAAAAGAAAGCGCCGGTCCTTTTGATTAATACAAGCTGTTTCTTATGAAAAGAGACGAGCTTTTGAAATAAAAGGAGAGCACTATGAAAGAAATCAATGTTATTGGTGCCGGTTTAGCCGGAAGCGAGGCTGCGTGGCAAGCAGCGCAAGCAGGTGTCGCAGTAAATCTTTATGAAATGCGTCCTAAGAAGTCGACAGAAGCCCATCACACAAATAATTTTGCCGAGCTTGTTTGTACCAATTCACTACGAGGCAACAATTTAACGAATGCGGTCGGTGTCTTGAAAGAAGAAATGCGTCGCTTGGATTCAGTGATTATCACTTCTGCAGACAAAACAGCGGTTCCAGCAGGTGGTGCCTTAGCTGTGGATCGCGATGATTTTTCAGAGTTGGTCACCAAACGTGTCAAGGAGCATCCTTTAGTTACAGTCATCGAAGAGGAGATCACTGAAATTCCAGAAGGCATCACTGTGATCGCAACAGGTCCATTGACTTCTGAACCGCTCTCAAAAGCGATCCAAGCGTTTAACGGATCTGAAGGATTTTATTTCTATGATGCCGCAGCTCCAATCGTTGACAAATCAACCATCAATATGGATAAAGTTTATTTGAAATCTCGTTACGATAAAGGTGAAGCAGCCTATCTGAACTGTCCGATGAATGAAGAGGAGTTTTATGCGTTTCGTGAGGCCTTGGTCAATGCAGAGGTGGCTCCTTTGAAAGAATTCGAAAAAGAAAAATTCTTTGAAGGGTGTATGCCGATCGAAGTCATGGCTGGTCGTGGTCCGAAAACCATGTTGTTTGGTCCGATGAAACCAGTTGGGTTAGAAGATCCGAAAACTGGCAAGCGTCCTTACGCAGTGATTCAGCTGCGTCAAGACAATGCGGCGGCTTCTCTTTACAACATCGTTGGCTTTCAAACACATTTGAAATGGGGCGAACAAAAACGGGTATTCCGGATGATCCCTGGCTTGGAAGAGGCTGAATTTGTGCGCTATGGCGTGATGCATCGGAATAGTTTTATGAATTCACCTGAGCTTTTGCAACAAACCTATCAATCGAAAAAACGTGAGGACCTCTTTTTTGCTGGACAAATGACAGGGGTCGAAGGGTATGTGGAAAGTGCAGCCAGCGGGTTGATGGCTGGCATCAACGCTGCCAAACTTGCAAAAGGCGAAGCACCGATCATTATGCCACAAGAAACGACGATTGGTAGTATGGCGTATTATATCACCCATGCTGAAGGCAAACACTTCCAACCAATGAATGCAAACTTTGGGTTGTTGCCAGAACTTCCAGAGCGAATCAGAGACAAGAAATCCCGTTATGAAGCATTGGCAAATCGAGCGTTAGCTGCTTTAGAAAAAGCCAAGGAACAATTATAAGCACGATGATCGAAAACTTTCTTACTGATAATTGGTGAGAGAGTTTTTTTTTAATTTGTCTTGAAACTTTAATCAAGGTGACTTATGATAGACAGTAACAATGACAGAAGGTGGTGAAGATGGTGATCGGAGAATGGATTCATTTGATTCAAAACTATTTACAGCGTTTTCCTACAGTGATCCAATTTTTAGGTTTGCTGATCCTCTTGGTCGGGGGCATTTTCGTTGTCTTTGTTGCATTTAGTTTGCTGTTGGGCCCCTTTATGTGGCTCTACAATCGCATCACAGACAAAAACCGCAGCAATGTCATTAGCCGCAATGATTTTGTGATCGGCGAACTGACGGAAAAGATTGTCGGAGACACAATCGGCGAAGTCATGGAAATAGGGAGTCAAGGTGCACGTTCTGTTTATCCTGCTCGTTTTTTTCGGGAAGAAGATCGTGAAAACAATGTTCGATTGCCAGTCGGCACCAAAGTCATCATTGTCGATTTTGATAAAAAAGGGATCGCGTTGGTGGTTGAAAGTAAAAATTTTATAGAATAGGAAGTGTTAGGTTATGGTGGATACAGGATCAGCAGTCGATTTTTTAAGTAATCCGATCTTATGGGGCGTCGTCCTCGTTGTTTTATTGATCGCCTTTTTGATGATACGCTACCGAATCGGAAAACCCGATGAAGCGTTGATCGTCACGGGGTCGTTTTTAGGAAAAGAAGGCATCAAGATTTTAAAAAACAGTGGGACGTTTGTGATTCCTATTGTTCAAAAGGCACATAAATTAAGTTTACTGACCCACAAGTTAGAGATTGGGACACCAGAAGTTTATACAGAACAAGGCGTACCGATCAAAGCCAGTGCCACGGTGTTAGTGAAAGTCGGCAACAGTACCGAGTCGATCAAGACAGCCGCTGAACAATACTTGGGTAAATCCACTGGTGAACTGGAAGATGAAGCGCAAGAAGTCTTAGAAGGTCACTTACGGGCAATTCTAGGAACGATGACGGTGGAAGCCATCTACAAAAATCGCGATGATTTTGCGGAACAAGTACAAGAAGTTGCCTCTACGGATTTGAAAAAAATGGGGCTGGAGATCGTATCATTTACGATCAAAGACGTTAGCGACAGCAATGGTTACCTGGATGCTTTAGGGCGTCCCCAGATTGCTGAAGTGAAGAAGAACGCTGAAGTAGCAGAATCCAATGCCTTAAGAGAAACGCGGATCAAGCAAGCTGAGAATGAGCAATTGGCACAGCATGAAGAGATCCGTCGCCAAACAGAAATCGCGGAAGCGACAAAAGATATGGCGTTGAAACAAGCGCAGTACAAACAAGAACGTGAAGTTGCGGATGCGAAAGCGGAGCAAATCGCGGTCGGTGAACAAATGAAAGTGCAATTGATCGAGCAAGAAAAAAATATTGAGATTCAAGAGAAACAAGCGGAATTGACAGAAAAAGAATTGAATGCAACTGTCCGTAAAAAAGCCGAAGCAGATAAATATGTCGTTGAACAAAACGCATTAGCAGACAAAGCCCGTGAAATCGCCCGAGCACAAGCCGAAGCGGAAAAAGTCAAATTGGCTGCACAAGCGGAAGCGGAACGAATTGAAAAATTAGGTAGTGCCGATGCGGAACGAATCGCAAAAGTCGGTCAAGCCGAAGCGGAAAGCCGTGAAAAGATGGCGATTGCTTTGACCAAACTGAACGAAGCTGGTATTTTGATGGAGTTCATCAAAGTGCTGCCTGAAATCGCAAAAGAAGTCAATGCGCCCCTTAGCAATATCGATAAAGTGGTCAGCTTTGGCGGCAACGATGGGCTTCAATCAATGGGGGAAGCTGGTTTAGCGCGAACCTTTGATACGATCAAAGAAACCACCGGATTAGACTTAGTGGCGTTGATCAATGACACGATGTCCACAAAACAAGGAAACAAAGAGCTAGTTCAAGCTGTTTCAAAAAGCAATGGTTCGCCTCAGCCAACAACTGGTCCAATCGAATAAAAGCAAATAAGTGGAAACGTATCAGTCCCTCTCTATTTTGAGAAAGGGATTGGTACGTTTTTATGGCTCTTTTGAGTGATCTTTCTGAAGAATGATAAGAATCTTACGAAGATTCTTAGAAAGTTTTCACAATTATGTCTAAACTTTGAAATATTGATTAAATTCTGACAATTCATTTGTTTTTTTTTGTGGTCTATGCTAAAGTTATTTCGAATCATGAAAAGGGGGGTTACTTTGCAAACGGATCAATTACAAGAAGAGTTTTTTCGTTATCTTATTGTTGAAAGAGGGTATTCGGAAAAGACAAAAAAAGCGTATCAAGAAGATATGAGCGATTTTTTTCACTTCTTGAAAGAGTCTGGCAATGAAGACCCGTTAGCGGTGGAGTATCGTGATGTTCGTGTCTATTTGAGCTATTTGACGGAACGAGGGTATAGCCGTAATTCCATCAGTCGGAAAATGGCTAGCTTGCGTTCATTCTACCAATTTCTAACCAAGCATGAGATCGTCAAAGAGAATCCCTTCGCCTACATTCATTTAAAAAAGAAAAACGCTAAATTGCCGCGTTTTTTTTATGAAAAGGAAATGGATGCTCTTTTTCAAAGTGTCGCTGGTGATGAGCCATTACAACAGCGCAATCAAGCATTGTTAGAAGTCCTTTACGGTTCAGGTCTGCGGGTCAGCGAGTGTAGCAGTCTGACGCTGGGCGCGATCGATTGGGAAAGCGGCGTTTTGCTGATCCACGGAAAAGGCAACAAAGATCGCTATGTTCCTTTCGGCAGTTACGCACAAGCGGCAGTCAAGCGCTATCTTACCTCAGGACGCAAGCAGCTGATGGCAAAGCAGAACAAGGAACACGAGGTTCTCTTCGTGAATCATCTTGGTGATGGGATCACTGCAACTGGGATCGAGTATGTATTGAATCAAATCATCCGAAAAAGCAGTTTAGACAGTAAAATCCATCCTCATATGCTGCGGCATACGTTTGCGACCCATCTATTAAACAACGGCGCCGATATGCGGACCGTTCAAGAATTGTTGGGGCATGCCAATCTATCGACGACACAGATTTATGCGCATGTCACCAAAGACAGTTTACAAAAAAATTATCGCCAATTTCATCCACGTGCGTAAAATTGGTACAGGAGGAACGTAAATGAAGTCAGAATTTCATTCAACCACCATCTGTGCGGTTGAAAAAGATGGCAAGTTTGCCATGGCCGGTGACGGACAAGTAACGATGGGAGAACAGGTCGTTATGAAAGGAACCGCTCGGAAAGTCCGTCGAATATACAACGGTGAAGTGATCGTTGGCTTTGCCGGTAGTGTGGCAGATGCCTTTACCTTGGAAGAAAAATTTGAAGGAAAACTAAATGAATACAACGGAAACTTGCAACGAGCTGCAGTAGAGTTGGCACAAGAATGGCGGACGCAGCAATCGATGCAAAAATTAGAGGCGATGCTGATCGTCATGAATGACAAGGAGATGCTCTTAGTCTCTGGGACAGGTGAGGTCATTTCGCCAGATGAAGGGATTTTAGCTATCGGTTCAGGTGGAAACTATGCCTTGGCGGCAGCCCGTGCGATGAAACGTTATGGCGGTGAACTATCTGCCAAAGAAATCGCTGAAGGTGCCTTGAATATCGCAGCAGACATTTGTGTCTTTACAAATCACAATATCATTGTAGAAGAGTTTTAAAGAGGGATGACGATATGACAAATCAAAACAAATCACCACGAGAGATCGTGAAAGAATTAGATGAATACATCGTTGGACAAACCAATGCCAAAAAATCAGTGGCGGTTGCTTTAAGAAATCGTTACCGCCGTCTGCAATTAGATGAAAAAATGCAGCAAGATGTCACACCAAAAAATATTTTGATGATTGGACCAACGGGCGTTGGGAAAACGGAAATTGCGCGACGGCTAGCGAAAATCGTTGATGCGCCTTTTGTTAAGCTAGAAGCAACGAAATTCACAGAAGTCGGTTATGTCGGTCGAGACGTAGAATCGATGGTTCGTGACCTTGTAGAAAACGCGATCCAAATCGTGAAAAAAGAACAATATAAAAACGTACGCATCCAAGCGGAGAAAAAAGCCAATCGTCGTTTAGTAAAAGTCTTAGTTCCTGGTATTAAAAAGGAACAGAAAAAGAACACCAATCCTTATGAACAAATGATGAATATGTTCAACGCCGCACAACAACCAGAAGAACCAAAAGAAGAATTGACAGATGAGATTCGCAGCAATCGCCAAGCGATTTTTGAACAATTAGAAAAAGGCCTTTTGGATAACCGAGAAGTGACGATCCAAGTCGATGAACCGAAAAATCAAGCGCCAATGATGAACAATGGCTTAGAACAAATGGGCATTGATTTGAATGAAACATTAGGTGCATTGAAACCGCAAAAGAAAATTGAACGCACAGTAACCGTGAAAGAAGCGCGGGAATTGTTGATTCAAGAAGAATCCTCCAAACTGGTCAACGACGCGGATATTCATAGCGAAGCATTACGTTTGGCGGAATCTAGCGGCATCATTTTTCTTGATGAAATCGACAAAGTTTCTTCGAAATCACAGCAATCAGGAGAAGTTTCTCGTGAAGGGGTGCAAAGAGATATCTTGCCGATCGTTGAAGGCTCACAAGTCAATACGAAATATGGAACGTTACAAACCGACCATATTCTCTTTATCGCTTCAGGCGCATTCCATCTATCAAAACCAAGCGATTTGATCCCTGAGTTGCAAGGGCGTTTCCCAATCCGCGTGGAGCTGGATGACTTGACGAAGGAAGACTTTGTTAAAATTTTAACGGAACCAAACAATGCCTTAGTCAAACAATACGTTGCCTTGTTAGGAACCGAGAATGTCAAAGTGGTCTTTACGATGGAAGCCATCGAAAAAATTGCCGAAATCGCGTATCAAGTGAATCGCGATACCGACAATATCGGAGCCCGTCGTTTGCATACGATCCTGGAGAAACTACTTGAAGATCTATTGTTTGAAGCATCTGAGATGCAAATGGGTGAAATCACGATCACAGAAGCGTATGTGGAAGAAAAACTTGCGTCAATCGCAAAAGATGAAGACTTAAGCCGGTATATTTTATAAAGGGAGCGGACCAATGAAAACATTATTAGAAAAGACAAGACAAATCAATGAATTATTGCAGCAAAAAAACACCTTTAATTTAGCTTCTGATTTGCCTTACGACAAAATGGCTGTCATTTTAGGAAACATCCTAGACAGCAATGCGTATATTATTAGCGTCGACGGCAGCGTGTTAGGTTTTGTTGAGAACCATGATGTCAATAATGAGCGCATCAAAAAAATGTTTGTCGAAAAACAGTTTCCTAAAAATTATACAGATTTAGTCGATCACCTGACTTCCACAGAAGCCAATGTGCCGATCAGTAACGATATGACGGCTTTTCCTGTGGAAGGCCGCGAGCTGTATCCCAACGGACTAACAACCATCGTACCAATCTACGGTGCAGGAGAACGCTTAGGGACGATCATTCTTTCCAGAATCGATAAGTCCTTTGATGATGATGATTTGGTATTAGCAGAATACAGTGCGACAGTTGTTGGTATGCAATTCTTGTACCAAAAATCCCGAAGTATCGAAGAAGATGTTCGCAGTACCACAGCTGTTCAAATGGCGATCAACACGCTTTCTTATAGTGAGCTAAAAGCTGTTCAAGCAATTTTTGAGGCATTAGAAGGAGACGAAGGTCGTTTGACCGCATCAAGTATCGCTGACCGTATCGGTATCACCCGTTCGGTGATCGTGAACGCTTTGCGTAAATTAGAGTCTGCCGGTATTATTGAATCCCGCTCTTTGGGGATGAAAGGCACCTACTTAAAAGTGCTTAACAGCCGCTTTAAAGAGGAATTGACGAAACATCAATATTAGGAGATGAGACCATGACAGTTACCATCACGGCCGGTCATCTGCAAGCAAAGATTGCAGAAAAAGGGGCTGAGCTGCAAAGCTTAGTCGATACGAGCAATGACCTTGAATATATTTGGCAAGCTGATCCAAACCACTGGGGAAAGCATGCACCGATCTTATTTCCGATCGTGGGTGCGTTAAAAGAGGACACCTATCAACATGAGGGCAAGAGTTATCATTTGCCTCGTCATGGATTTGCCAGAGACATGTTATTTACTGTCGTTGAACAACGCACAGATTACGCTTTGTTTTTACTAGAAAGTTCGACTGAAACCAAAGCAAAGTATCCGTTTGATTTTCAGCTGTATGTCAGTTATGAATTAGGCGGTGATGGTTTAGTCGTCAAATACCAAGTGAAGAATAGCGGTCAAAAAGAACTATTCTTCTCCATTGGTGGACACCCTGCATTCAACGTCCCACTTGAAAAAGGGCTGACTTTTGAAGACTATTATCTTTCTTTTTCTCCAAAGAAATCACGAGTGAAATTGCCGTTAAAAGGCAACTATATTGATTATGAGCAACGCACACTCGGTCAAACGAATACGGATCTACGCTTGACCCATGACATGTTTGCAAATGATGCGCTAGTTTATGAAACGAAAGGATTACATTCCTACTCGATTCGCAGTGAAAAATCGCCTCATAGTATCACGTTAAGCTACAATAATATGCCGTATGTCGGTTTTTGGTCCACATATCCAGTGAAATCGCCATTTCTATGTATTGAACCATGGTGCGGCATCGCAGATACGCTAGAAGCCTCCGGTGAGCTGTCAGAGAAGCTGGGGATTCAAGCACTTCCACCTGAAGAATTATTTGAAACAAAGTACTCCATCACAGTTAAATAAACGTATGAAAAAAGAAGCTGGGAAAAGCGCAATGACTTTTCTCAGCTTCTGCTTATTTGTTCGTTTGACCCTTATTCAGTCCAAAGGGTACCCGACTTTCGGTCCCATCTTTGATGCGGGTAATGTTTTCACGATGGCGAATAAAGATAAAAATCGTTACGCCGATCGCAATGAAGGTCAGCAGCCAATTTTGCTCAGGCAAGATCGCAGGAGCGATAAAAGGCAAGACGATCGTCGATAAGGTGATCAAACACGCCGCGATCATACTGGTCAGGCTCACCATACTTGTCACATAAAGACAGATAACGAAAATCAATGAAGAATAAATGAAAAAGAGCGGATTGTATCCTAAGAGCATCCCAGCACTTGTCGCCACTGCTTTGCCGCCTTTAAATTTGGCAAAGATCGGGAAGGTGTGACCTAAGATCGCACAGACCCCAAACCAGAGCGGATTGACAGTATGGAGACCAAAGATGACTGGCAAGCTGGTCGCCAAAGTTCCTTTTAAGATATCCATCAATAAAACAACGATGCCGGCTTTTTTTCCTAAGACGCGAAATGTATTGGTCGTTCCCGTATTGCCGCTGCCGAATTGGCGAATATCTTTTTTGAAAAACAGTTGGCCAATCCAAACACCAGAGGGGATCGAACCTAAAAGGTAAGCAACAATAAATAAAAGAATCGTATTCATAATAACCAACTTTCTTTGCAAGGCTAGGGCAATTTTAGCATGAAAACGCCTTTCCAACAATAAGAAAATCTTTCGCTGGTCAGACAAAGAATAAAAACAGCTTTTCTCAGAGCTGTGAAACACAAACAAGCCATTTTGCGACTCTAGCTTGTGCAAACAAAGGAAAAAGGATAAGATAGTTTAGAAAAATGTTCGCTTGAAAAAAGCGTATTTTGTGTTAAGATTTTTTTTGCAGTCCTTTCAGCATTAGAAAAGGACTGATCAAGATTAAAGGAGCGGTGGGTTTGGCAAAGAAAACCACAGAATATAATGATGCTTCCATTCAGGTCTTAGAGGGTCTGGAAGCAGTAAGAAAACGGCCAGGAATGTATATCGGCTCGACCGATAGCCGCGGCTTGCACCACTTAGTGTATGAAATCGTCGATAATGCGGTTGATGAGGCACTCTCAGGATACGGCAATGAAATCGATGTTACGATCCATAAAGACAATAGTATCAGTGTTCGAGACAATGGTCGGGGAATGCCGGTCGGGACACATGCATCTGGAATCCCAACTGTTGAAGTGATCTTCACCGTGTTACATGCTGGCGGAAAGTTTGGCCAAGGCGGCTACAAAACTTCTGGCGGCCTTCATGGGGTTGGTGCCAGTGTTGTAAATGCCTTATCCAGCTGGCTAGAAGTGGTCATCGTTCGAGACGGTATCGAATACAAACAGAGCTTCAAAGACGGCGGGAAACCAGCAGGTACTTTGAAAAAAATCGGCAAAACCCGTAAACCAACGGGAACAACCGTTACGTTCAAACCAGACGATACAATCTTTTCGGCAACCAAATTCTCCTATGAGATTCTCGCTGAACGTTTGAGAGAATCAGCGTTCTTGTTGAAAGGGGTCAAAATCTCCCTGACGGACGAACGTGGGGAAGAACCGATTCATGAAGTCTTTTTATATGAGGAAGGCATCAAAGAATTTGTTGATTATTTAAATGAAGAAAAAGATACCTTGACCCAAGTGGTTTATTTTTCTGGCACGAAAGAAGCCATCGAAGTAGAGCTTGCCTTTCAATACAATGATGGGTATTCAGAAAACGTCTTGTCCTTTGTCAACAATGTACGTACCAAAGATGGCGGTACCCATGAAGTTGGGATGAAGACGTCAATGACCAAAGCCTTCAATGAGTATGCCCGCAAGGTCAATTTGTTGAAGGAAAAAGATAAGAACCTTGAAGGCAGTGATTTCCGTGAAGGGTTAGCGGCAGTTCTGTCGATCCGCGTGCCAGAAAATCTTTTGCAATTTGAAGGACAGACCAAAGGGAAATTAGGGACACCCTTAGCAAGAAATGCGGTAGACAATGTGATTGGTGAGCAGCTAGGCTATTATCTACAAGAAAACAGTGAAATGAGTCAAATGCTGGTTCGTAAAGCGATCAAGGCAAGAGAGGCCCGTGAAGCTGCCAGAAAGGCGAGAGAAGAAAGCCGTACTGGAAAGAAACGCAAAAAAGGCGAGTCACTGCTTTCTGGTAAATTAACACCTGCGCAATCTCGTAATCCTAAGAAAAATGAATTGTATTTGGTGGAGGGGGATTCTGCGGGTGGTTCAGCAAAGCAAGGACGAGACCGCAAGTTCCAAGCCATCTTGCCATTGCGAGGCAAAGTCATCAATACTGAAAAAGCCAAGATGCAGGATATTTTGAAAAATGAAGAAATCAATACGATGATCTATACTATCGGTGCCGGTGTTGGCCCAGAGTTTTCAATTGAAGACTGCAACTATGATAAAGTGATCATCATGACCGATGCGGATACCGATGGGGCGCACATCCAAGTGCTGCTTTTAACCTTTTTCTACCGGTATATGAAACCTTTGATCGAAGCGGGGAAAGTATACATTGCTTTGCCGCCTCTGTACAAAGTGTCAAAAGGGTTAGGGAAAAAAGCAGTAGTCGAATACGCTTGGACCGATGATGAACTAAGCAAACTGACCCAAAAAATCGGCAAAGGCTATCTCCTACAGCGCTACAAAGGGTTAGGAGAAATGAATGCCGACCAATTGTGGGAAACGACCATGGACCCAGAAACGCGGACACTGATTCGGGTACGGATCGATGATGCTGCCCAAGCAGAACGTCGCGTCACCACTTTGATGGGGGACAAGGTAGAGCCTCGTCGGAAGTGGATCGAAAGTCATGTTCAATTTAGTTTAGAAGAAGATGGCAGTATTTTGGATAAAAAAGAAGATACGGTACCTGAATTAGTTGATGAAAAATTAATGGATACCGAACAAGCAGACAGCAAACAGTTAGTTAAGGAATAGGAGGTGGTCTCTTGGAACACAAAAGCAATATACAAGAATTGACATTGGAAGAAGTGATGGGAGATCGCTTCGGTCGATATTCCAAATACATTATTCAAGAACGGGCATTGCCAGATATTCGTGATGGGTTAAAACCGGTTCAGCGGCGGATTTTATTTGCTATGAACCAAGACGGCAATACCTATGACAAAGGCTTCCGCAAATCAGCAAAATCTGTCGGAAATATCATGGGGAATTTTCACCCCCATGGGGACTCGAGTATCTATGAAGCAATGGTCCGCATGAGTCAAGACTGGAAGCTACGTCAGATTTTGATTGAAATGCACGGGAACAACGGGAGTATGGATGGTGATCCGCCAGCTGCCATGCGTTATACGGAAGCACGGCTTTCGGAATTAAGTGGTGAGCTATTAAAAGATATTGAAAAAAACACCGTGGAATTGGTTTGGAACTTTGATGATACTGAAAAAGAACCAACTGTTCTACCAGCAAAATACCCGAATCTGTTAGTCAATGGCTCAACTGGGATCTCAGCTGGCTATGCAACGGAGATCCCTACCCACAATTTAGGGGAAATCATCGATGGAACGATCTATTTGATCGACCATCCGCAAGCTTCTTTGGATCAGCTGATGAAGTACATTCCTGGCCCTGATTTTCCAACAGGGGGCATTTTACAAGGGAAAGAAGAAATCAAAAAAGCGTATGAAACAGGCAAAGGCAAAGTGATCCTGCGTTCGAAAACCAAGATCGAAGACATCAAAGGCGGCAAACAGCAAATCGTCATCAATGAGATCCCGTATGAGGTCAATAAAGCCAACTTAGTTAAAAAAATGGATGAGATCCGTTTGAATAAACGCATTGATGGGATTGCTGAAGTACGAGATGAAACAGATCGTACTGGACTGCAGATCGTTGTCGAGCTGAAAAAAGAAGCAAATGCGCAAGGGATTTTAAATTATTTATTTAAGAATACCGAATTGCAGATCAACTACAACTTCAACATGGTGGCAATCGACAATATGCGTCCTCAGCAAGTCGGATTAAAGCGGATTTTAGAAAGCTACATCAAACATCGCCGTGAAGTGATCGAAAAACGCAGTCGTTTTGAGCTGCAAAAAGCGCAAAAAAGACAGCATATCGTTGATGGGCTGATCAAAGCTTTGTCGATCCTTGATGAGGTGATCGCTACCATTCGCGGTAGTAAAGACAAAAAAGATGCCAAAAATAATCTGGTGGTTCAACATGGTTTTACCGAAGAACAAGCAGAAGCCATTGTGAACTTACAGTTGTATCGCTTGACCAATACGGACATTACACAATTGCAAGCAGAAGCAAAAGAACTTGCAGAAACGATCGCTGAATTGACAACAATTTTGAATGAAGAAAATGAATTGCTGAAAGTGATCAAGAAAGAACTGCGAGAGATCAAGAAAAAATATACGACGCCGCGGTTGACTGAGATCGAAGCAGAAATTCAAGAAATCAAGATCGAAACACAAGTCTTGGTCGCCCAAGAAGAAGTCGTCGTGACGGTCACAAGAGACGGCTATGTCAAACGCAGCAGCTTGCGTTCTTACGGTGCTTCAAAACCAGAAGAGATCGGCATGAAAGAAGGCGACTCTTTACTTTACAGTAATCAAATGAACACGTTGGATCACCTGTTGTTGGTTACTAATAAAGGGAACACGATCTATCGACCGGTCCATGAATTACCTGATTTAAAATGGAAAGATTTAGGGGAACATATTTCGCAAACAGTCATGACACTGGCGCAAGATGAAATGATCATTGGGGTCTTTGCCTACAAAGAGATCGATCCATTGAAAAATTTCGTGCTGATTAGTAAAAACGGTATGATCAAACAGACACGAATGACGGAATTTGAACCTTGGCGCACCTATAAAACACGGCCGATGACGATCATGAAGCTGAAAGATGAATCAGATGAATTGGTCAACGTCTTTTTGACGGATCAAACGGAAGAAATGGATGTATTCTTAGTCAGTCATCTTGCCTTTGGCTTACGCTACCCGCTTAATGAAGTGCCTGTTGTGGGACCAAAAGCAGCTGGGGTCAAAGCGATGAACCTTAAAGCGGATGATTATCTTATCAATGGGTTGCTCGTTTATTCAGAAGGGGATACACCGATCGTTTTGATCACCCAACGTGGCGCAGCAAAACGAATGTTGGCTCAAGAAATCAACCAATTAGGTCGGGCGAAGCGCGGATTGATGGTCTTGCGGGAATTGAAGAAAAATCCTCATCGCGTCGTCTATATGGGCAGTGGGGAAAATCAGCAACTGCTAGTGACGAATCAAAAAGGACAATCCTTTGAAGTGATCACCAACCAAATCCCGATCAATGATCGGACCTCCAACGGCTCATTTATCATGGATGAGAAAACAGGGGGACAAATCTACGAAGTGAAAACTCAAATCAGTCCTGCAATCGCAGAGGATTCTGTACTATAAATTATAACAAAACAACCCTTCTGTACCAGTACAGAAGGGTTGTTTTTTTTCTCATAATTAATCTTTCACATTAACGAAAAAGGTACTTTAATAAAAGTTTCACATTTAATAAATACCTATAAATCAACATTTTTAGTAATTAATATCTTAAAAAAAAATAAATTGTTAAAAATAATTCTTGAAAATGCTTGCAATCATTAAGGTGTGTGTTATACTGTTCACGTAAAGCTGTTACATTAGTGAACAGAAAATTTAAGGAGGTCCATCAAATGGAACAATGGAATGGATTTAAAGGAAAAACTTGGAAAGAAGAAGTAAACGTACGCGACTTCATCCAAGAAAACTACACACCTTATGACGGAACAGATGAATTCCTAGCAGATGCTACTGAAGCAACGACGAAGCTATGGGATCAAGTCATGGAACTGAACAAGCAAGAGCGTGAAGCTGGCGGCGTATTGGATATGGATACAAAAGTCGTTTCAACGATCACTTCTCATGGACCTGGCTACTTAGACAAAGACTTAGAAACAGTTGTTGGTTTCCAAACGGAAAAACCATTTAAACGCAGCTTGCAACCATTTGGCGGCATCCGCATGTCAGAACAAGCAGCAGAATCTTACGGCTATGAAATTGATGCGGAAGTCTCACATATTTTCCGTGACTACCGTAAAACACATAACCAAGGAGTTTTTGATGCTTATACACCTGAAATCAGAGCAGCGCGCCGTTCTGGTGTAATCACAGGTCTTCCTGATGCTTATGGCCGTGGCCGAATCATTGGTGACTACCGTCGTGTGGCATTATACGGTGTGGACTTCTTGATCAAAGAAAAACAACAAGACCTATTGTATTGCGGAAACGGAACGATGTCTGAAGACATTATCCGCCAACGTGAAGAATTGAGTGAACAAATTCGTGCTTTAAGCGAATTGAAAGAATTAGGAAACATTTACGGATTTGATATCTCTAAACCTGCTCAAACGGCGAAAGAAGCATTCCAATGGTTATATCTTGGTTACTTAGCAGCTATCAAAGAGCAAAATGGTGCAGCAATGTCATTGGGACGTACGTCAACTTTCCTTGATATTTATGTTGAACGCGATTTGAAAAATGGCGTGATCACTGAAGAAGAAGCACAAGAAATCGTTGACCATTTCGTCATGAAACTACGTCTTGTGAAATTTGCTCGGACGCCTGATTACAACGCACTGTTCTCTGGTGACCCAACTTGGGTAACTGAATCAATCGCTGGTATGGGTGAAGACGGACGTCACATGGTAACGAAAAACAGCTTCCGTTTCTTACACACTTTAGCAAACTTAGGTCCAGCGCCAGAACCAAACTTGACTGTTTTATGGTCAACACGTTTGCCTCATAACTTCAAAACATTCTGTGCGAAAATGTCGATCCAAACATCAGCGATTCAATATGAAAATGATGATGTGATGCGTGGACATTGGGGCGACGACTACGGAATCGCTTGTTGTGTATCCGCAATGCGCATCGGGAAACAAATGCAATTCTTTGGTGCTCGTGCCAACTTAGCGAAAACATTGTTGTATGCAATCAACGGTGGGGTCGATGAAAAATCAAAAGCACAAGTTGGACCAAAATTCCAACCAATTACTTCTGAATACTTGGATTACAACGAAGTAATGGAAAAATATGACACAATGATGGACTGGATTTGTGATCTGTATGTGAACACATTGAACATCATTCATTACATGCACGACAAATATTCTTATGAACGCATTGAAATGGCGCTACAAGATACAGACATTTTACGTACGATGGCTACTGGTATCGCTGGTTTCTCTGTTGCAGTTGACTCATTATCAGCGATCAAATATGCCAAAGTTCGTACGATCCGTGATGAAAACGGCATTGTTGAAGATTACGAAATCGAAGGCGATTATCCGAAATACGGAAACAATGATGACCGCGTAGATGATATCGCAGTCAACTTGTTGAAAGCCTTCATGAAAAAAGTAAAACGCACGAAAACATACCGTGATTCAAAACACACAACGTCGATCCTTACTATCACTTCTAACGTGGTTTATGGTAAGAAAACAGGGAACACTCCTGATGGACGTCGTGCAGGCGCACCATTTGCTCCAGGTGCAAACCCAATGCATGGTCGCGATACGCATGGTGCTTTGGCAAGTCTTTCATCAGTTGCGAAATTACCATATGATTACTCATTAGATGGTATTTCAAACACCTTCTCAATCGTACCTAAAGCATTAGGACGTGACGACGAAACACAACAAGAAAACCTAGCAACAATGCTAGATGGCTATGCAGCAAAAGGTGGTCACCACTTAAATATCAACGTATTTAACCGTGACACATTGCTTGATGCGCAAGCTCACCCAGAAAAATACCCACAATTAACGATTCGGGTATCTGGCTATGCAGTAAACTTCATTAAATTAACAAAAGAACAACAAGATGACGTGATTGCTCGTACAATGCACGAAGCAATGTAATAAGCAACAACTTCAGGCGGCGGACGGGAAAATCCGCCGCCTCTTGTTTTGAAAGTATCAGACGGAGCGTGGTCATCCGTCGTTTCGAAGAAAGGAAGAGCATTATGGCAGTAACAGGACAAGTACATTCAACAGAAAGTTTTGGATCAGTAGATGGACCAGGTATCCGTTTTATTGTATTCATGCAAGGATGCCGCATGCGTTGCCAGTTTTGTCATAATCCAGATACATGGAAGATTGGCACCGGTGTCGAACGAACGACTGATGATGTCTTAGAAGAGGCATTGAAATATCGCGAATTCTGGGGACAAAAAGGTGGGATCACCGTCAGTGGTGGGGAACCATTGCTTCAGATGGACTTTCTGATCGATCTGTTTCGTAAAGCCAAAGCAGAAGGTGTCAGCACGACATTAGATACTTGTGGAAAACCATTTACACGGGAAGAACCATTTTTTAGCAAGTTTCAAGAGCTGATGACCGTTACTGACTTGTTATTGTTTGATATCAAGCACATCGATAACAAAGCCCATAAAGAGCTAACTACTCAATCCAATGATAATATTTTGGATATGGCGAATTATCTTTCAGAGATCAATCAACCTGTCTGGATTCGTCACGTGCTGGTTCCTTTTAGAAGCGACTATGATGAATTTTTGATCCGTTTGGATGAGTTTATCAAAACACTGAAGAATGTCGACAAAGTAGAGATCTTGCCTTATCACACGATGGGGAAATACAAGTGGGATGAGCTTGGTTTGAAATATCCCCTTGAAGGGATCGAACCACCAACAGAAGATCGGGTGAAAAATGCCAAGCGTTTGCTTCATGTAGACGACTATAAAGGTTACTTAACCCGTTGATCAAAACAGGAAAGAAGAGATTGCTATTGCTTCTTTCCTGTTTTTTTACTATGATTAGAAAGTGAATATCAATTGAAATAGGAGCGATGAAGAAATGTCGAAAATATTAGTATTCGGTCATCAAAATCCTGATACCGACGCCATTGGTGCAGCAATTGCCTTTGCAAATTTACAAAATCAACTTGGAAAAGATTGTGAAGCAGTAGCGCTTGGTACACCGAATGAAGAGACACAATTTGCGTTAGATACCTTTGGCCTAACTGCCCCTCGGGTGATCGATTCAGTGGCAAAGGAAACCCAAGAAGTAATGTTAGTGGATCATAATGAATT
Source organism: Enterococcus sp. AZ079 (assembly GCF_050547255.1). Taxonomy (NCBI): domain Bacteria; kingdom Bacillati; phylum Bacillota; class Bacilli; order Lactobacillales; family Enterococcaceae; genus Enterococcus; species Enterococcus sp. AZ079. Next base: position 1,155,170 of record NZ_CP172955.1, read on the forward strand.
TCAACAAAGTGCAGCGGATATTACGGATGTCACTGTATTGGCAGTAGTTGATCATCATCGTATCGCTAACTTTGAAACGGCAAATCCACTGTATTATCGTGCAGAGCCGGTCGGTTGTACAAGTACGATCGTGTTGAAATTATACAAAGAAAATCAAGTGGAAATTCCAAAAGCGATCGCAGGAATCATGCTCTCAGCGATCATCTCTGATACATTGTTGTTTAAATCACCAACATGTACCGACGAAGACGTAACAGCAGCCAAAGAACTAGCCGTTATAGCAGATGTAGAACTGGAAGTCTATGGATTAGATATGTTAAAAGCTGGTACGAATCTTGGAACGAAATCAGCAGCAGAATTGCTGGACCTAGATGCCAAAAGCTTCCCAATGGGTGCTAAAAACATCCGTATCGGACAAGTCAACACGGTTGATCTAAAAGAAGTCTTTGACCGTCAAGCAGAGTTGGAAGCGGCTATGAAGGATTCAATGGCAGCAAATGGCTATGATCTGTTCTTGCTGGTTGCCACTGATATCTTAGATAGTAATTCTGAGCTGCTAGTCGTTGGTGAACCAACTGCCCCAGTAGAAGCAGCCTTTAAAACGACATTAACCAACAATCGTGCGTTTTTACCTGGTGTCGTTTCTCGTAAAAAACAAATCGTACCTCAATTAACAGAGGTTTTTGAAGGATAATTAAGCTAACTGTCTGAATGCTGGTGAGATCTGTTTTGGTAGATCAAGCCAGCATTTTTCATGATTGTTTGGATAAGGAGTACACGCAGTGAAATTTTTTTATAGTCCCCACTTTCGCTCATTGCAACCGATACTGGAATCTTCGAAATTCCATGAATTGGTAGAGGAGCTATTAAATAGCCAAGAGCCGCCGACACTACGAGCGTTAAAAGCGAAGTTTACAGATGGTTCATTTGATAAAATTCTTGACCGCTTGATCGCAGAAAAGTTGATCATCCGTCAAGAACGACGCTATTATTTAGGCTTTCCCATCTATACTGAACATGATCAACAGCAGATACAAGTAAGTGATGATTTCTATCAAGCTGCGCGCAATTGGTCAACACAAGAAATCGCTGGGTTTATCAAAAGCTTTGCTTCGTCAAGTGTTGAAAATAAATACTTTTATGGTTGTCTGCAAGGGGTTGAACAAGGAGCGGTCTATGCATTGAGCCATGAACAGTTTCAGTTGATCTCTTACTCAGAAACACAGTGGCCACCGACACTGCCGGCTTTTTTTGAAGCGAATGAACAGTTGCGTACTCTTGCGATCTATGATGAATTAATGGATTTGATCGGTGATGTCGATCCAGTCTATTACTTAGACCAAGTGAGTGTGATCCTTGAACGCATTCGTAAAAACAAAAAAGTCCGTCCGAGTATTTTTCTGGAATCACTTCAACAGTTGAAAATCGTTAGTTCCGAGGTAGATTTCTTGCTGGAAGAAATAAATTGTGATAATCTAAAAAACGGTCGTTATCAGACTTCTGAAAAGGATCTGTTCGTCCAACGGCTTGTGATTGCTCACTTGGCAAAAAAATCAGGTTCATACAATACGCTTTATTTCAATAATAATTAGAATTTCTAATAATTATGTTATTTGTTTTAAATTTTCTAACTATTTAAAAGCTGCTAGATTCGATTCTAGCAGCTTTTTTTTTATTTCTTCAAATGATAATTTGATGAATAAAAATTAAAAAACAACAATCGTTTTGTTTGGAGTTTTGATTTCTTGATGATATGATGATTCTAGAACTTTGAAAGGGGATATAAAAATGGAAGGATATAAAACGGTTGATTTTGAACAGTTGGAACAAAACAAAACGAAAGCAGAAATGATTACGTTCGTATCAATGTCAGAAATAGAAGCTGCTCGACAAGCAATTACAAAAGCGGGGATCGATGAAACGCGTTTTTCTGATGGCGATCTCATTCTTGCGTTAAAACAAAAGGAACGGTTTGGGGCAAATACGATCGTTTCCGTGATCATTGATTGGCTAGTCAAGCAAAACTATCTAGTGAATCCAGCTCATGCCATGCGTTACTTAGCAAAGAAAATGGCTGATGGTCCTGTAACGAGTTATAAACTATTGAGTGAGACTGAGTTTGACTGTGATGGGAATTATTACTTGATTGGTCACACTGGTAAATCATTTGCTGTAAATAAAGCCTATAAAGTTTACACTGACGGACAAGTAAAAGTGCTTTGGCAGGCAAAATAATAGAAGATGATTTCGGCTCTAGCGAAGAAAGAAAACGGCTGTTGAAGCAGTTGTTTTCATAAAAGGATCGAAGATTGAAGGTTGTGAAGGACGCGTGAAACTAAACATTCGAATCAGCTTAGCTGGCAGTCATCTTTTGATTGGTGCATTCAGTTTGATCGGTGCATTGCTGACGCTTTATAAAGTACCAACTAGTTTTGGTACGATCCAAGTCATGTTAGGTGAAATTTATTATACCGACACGGTATTTGACCGGTTTACTCAGTTTTTCTTACTGGGGATCATTAGTCTTTATACCGTAGTGACGAGTTTTTATGGGTTTCGATTCTGGTGTTTTTGCTCCGCCTCTTCTGCATTTGGGACACTGCTGGCATATGTTGAATTAACTGAGACACTTCCGGTGATGGTTGTTTTCATCCTGTTTTTGGCAAGTTTGTTTCAGTTAAGTGTAGTCACATACTTCATTTTCCAAAAGCTAAAAAGTAGAGCTGAAACAGGTTGAACAGATACGTTCAAGCTGTTTTTTTCTGTCAAAGATTATTTGTTGGCAACTAGGGTTATTGCGTTACTAGCGCAGTGTTTTATGCTATGCTAGATAGAGAGATGTAGTTGATTTGAAACGATTTCTAAAAGATGAAAGAGCGTAACAAGGTCGTTGGCATTTCAGTCAGCGATCAAAATGAATTTGAGGAGGACTGATGAGAGAGTGGTTACCAAACAACAGGTACTGACTGCGGAAAAAGACTTTCTGAGTGGTGAAAATTTTTATGTACAGCATTTCTTAGGCGCCCATCAAGTAGATGATGGCTACGTGTTTCGCGTTTGGGCACCAAATGCTCAGCAAGTTTGGCTTGTTGGCGACTTCAACCAATGGACGGATACCTTGCCGATGAACAAAAGGACGGAATCCGGTGTTTGGGAAATTGAGACCAACCAAGTAAAAGAAGGACAGCTTTACAAATACAAAGTAAAACAATCAAATGGACGAGAAGTATTGAAGATCGATCCTTTTGCTGTCCATTTTGAAGCTCGACCAGGAACTGCTGCCGTGTTGCATTCGATCCCACAAAAAAGATGGCGGGATGGGTTATGGCAAGGACGGAAAAAAAGACAAAAAACATTTAATCGACCTCTTAATATTTATGAAGTTCATGCCAGCTCCTGGAAGCACCACGAAGATGGCACCCCTTATCGCTTCTCCGAATTAAAAGATGAACTTATTCCTTACGTGAAAAAAATGGGCTACACCCATATCGAATTTATGCCTTTGATGGAACATCCCTTAGGAACCTCCTGGGGCTATCAATTGACTGGTTACTTTGCACTTAGCTCCTATTATGGGACACCAGAAGAATTTCAAGACTTTGTAGAGGCTTGTCATTTGGAAAATATAGGTGTCTTCGTTGATTGGGTGCCAGGACATTTTTGTGTCAATGATGACAGTCTTGCCTATTATGATGGCACGCCGACCTTTGAATACATGGATGAAAACCGTGCGAAAAATGTTCGCTGGGGTGCGATCAACTTTGATCTAGGCAAACCGCAAGTCCAAAGCTTTCTGATCTCAAGTGCATTGTTCTGGATCGAATTTTACCACATTGATGGTATTCGGGTAGATGCCGTTTCCAACATGATCTATCGCGATTATGATGAAGGTCCATGGGAACCGAATCACGAAGGGGGCAATCGGAATTTTGAAGGGTACTATTTCTTACAAAAGCTCAATTCAGTCATCAAGTTAGCCCATCCTGCAGTTGTCATGATTGCAGAGGAAAGTACTTCCGAGACCAAAATAACAGGAATGGTCGAAGGAGGCGCTCTCGGGTTTGACTACAAATGGAATATGGGCTGGATGAATGATGTCCTGCGTTTTTACGAAATGGACCCGATTTTCCGTAAAGATCATCTAAGCCTTTTATCTTTTTCTTTCATGTATCGGATGCAAGAAAATTATATCTTGCCACTCTCCCATGACGAAGTGGTTCATGGCAAAAAAAGTTTGATGCACAAAATGTGGGGAGACCGCTACAAACAGTTTTCACAACTACGAAATCTCTATACGTACATGATGATGCATCCAGGGAAAAAACTGTTATTCATGGGTAGTGAATGGGGACAGTTTTTAGAATGGAAATATGATCATGGTCTTGAATGGGTCGATTTAAACGACGCATTCAATGCAAAAATGCAGTTCTTCACCCGGACCTTGAATGAATTATACAAAGAAGAACGAGCCCTTTGGGAATTGGATGATCAAGAAGATTCATTGATGGTGATCGATGCAGACAACTTAGATGAAACGACATTGACTTTCTTACGACAAGGAAAAACGAAAAAAGATTTCTTGATCGTGGTTGTCAATCTGACACCAGTGGAGCGTCACGATTTTGCGATCGGCGTGCCATACGAAGGAACGTATCGCGAGATTTTAAACACGGAACGGGATGTATTTGGTGGAACTTGGGTGGCGAATAACCCAGACTGCCAGACCAGTAATACCCCTTTTAAGCAATACGACTATCAAATCAAAACAATTTTGCCTGCACTTGGGGCTTTAATCATCAAACCAGAAAAAATCAAAATGACTCGAAAAAAAGCAGTAAAGAAAGTACAAAAAAAAGAGTAGAGGGGGAACGGTGAGTAGATCACCAAACGAAATGAAAACAGAGATGTTAGCAATGATCCTCGCAGGGGGACAAGGGACTCGATTAGGGAAATTAACAAAGAATATTGCTAAACCAGCGGTTCCATTTGGTGGCAGATATCGGATCATCGATTTCACGTTGAGTAATTGTGTCAATTCAGGAATCAAAAATGTGGGTGTTGTCACTCAGTACCAGCCATTAGCACTAAACAACCATATCGGAAATGGTGCAAGCTGGGGATTGGATGGAATTAGTACCGGTGTGACGATCTTACAGCCATATTCAAATTCAGAAGGCGAAAAATGGTTTGAAGGAACCGCCCATGCGATCTATCAAAACATCGCTTATATCGATGAGATGGACCCGCAATATGTCTTGATTTTATCAGGGGACCATATCTACAAAATGGATTATGAAGAAATGCTGGAAAAACACAAAGAAAATGATGCTTCATTGACGGTTGCAGTTCTCGAAGTACCGATGAAAGATGCCTCGCGTTTCGGAATCATGAACACCGATAAAAATGACCGTATCATCGAATTTGATGAAAAACCAGCCGAACCAAAAAGCAATCTCGCTTCAATGGGGATCTATATTTTCGATTGGAGTCGTCTGCGCAGTATGCTGTTGAGTAACTATACAAAAGATGGCGAAATGGTCGATTTTGGGAAACATGTCATTCCTTCTTATCTCGAAAGCGGCGACAACGTTTTTGCCTATCGCTTCTCTGGCTATTGGAAAGACGTAGGAACGATCGATTCATTGTGGGAAGCCAATATGGAATTTATTGATCCAGCAATGGAGTTGAATATTCGGGATAAAAGTTGGCAAGTATTTTCTAAAAACCCAATCGCACCACCACATTTTGTGACTGAGACCGGGGCTGCGAGAAACTCTCTCGTGATGGATGGCTGTTATGTTGCAGGGGAAATCGAGCACAGTATTTTATCAGAAAATGTGCAGGTGAAAGAAGGATCGACGATCAAGGACAGCGTGATCATGCCTGGAGCGGTGATCGGTAGAAATGTTAAATTAAACCGAGTGATCGTTGGGGAAAATGCAGTGATTGGTGACGATGCAGAGATCGATGGAACAGACGAAATTGCCGTAGTCGGCTATTCTGAAATTTTAGGGGTGACGATTGATGAGAACTAATAAAATGTGTGCGATTTTAGGGAATCTGCAACGATACCAAGACTTGATGCCATTAACAGAAAACCGTCCGCTGTCGACTTTATTGTTTGACTGCAAATATCGCTTGTTAGATTTTAATCTTTCAAGTATCGAAAATGCCAATATCAAACAAGTCTATATGATTTTCAATGAAGGAGAAACGCAGTCGGTCTTCGATCATATCGGTGGCGGAAAAGAGTGGAACTTGGACGGCGTACAAAATCGTTTCTTTATTCACCTGTTCCAAGACTCATTGAAAAAGCAAGCAGAAGGACAAGAGTATTATTATAATGTCATCGACTATTTGGAAAAATCCAAATCGGATCATACCGTATTTATGGGCAGCAAAGTCTTATGCAACATTGATTTGCGTGCCTTGCTGAAAATCCATCAGCTACAAGGCAATGAAATGACCGTCGTATACAAACGCATCAGCAGTGACAATGTTTGCGAAAGTGATCTGTTGTTCAATGTAGACAGTGAAGGTCACTTAGAAGAAGCGATCCAAGCGAAAAAAGGTGAGGTCAGTGACCTTGTCAACTTATGTACGGATATTTTTATCATTCAAACAGATCGTCTGATCGCTGCGCTAAAAGAGGGGCAAAAAGTTGGCGCAACGGCAGACCTCGGTCAATTTTTACGAGAAATGATCGCTGTTGAAAATACAGGTCTATATGAGTACACAGGTTACTTAAGTAACATTTATGACATCTCTTCTTACTATCAAACAAATATGGATATGCTCGATGTGCATAAATTTACGTCGTTGCTTTATTCGAATCAAAAGATCTATACCAAACTGAAAAACGAAGTGCCAACGTATTATTCAGAAACATCTGACGTGAAAAATAGCCACTTTGCTTCTGGCTGCATCGTGGAAGGAACGGTCGAACAGTCACTCGTTGCCCGCCGCACGAAGATCCATCCTGAAGCAAAAGTCAAAGGAGCGATCATCTTCGGAAATAATGAGATCAAAGCAGGTGCCGAAGTCTCTTATGCGATCCTAGATAAAAATGTGACCATCGCAGAAGGTGTCAAAGTGCAAGGAACCAAAGAAACGCCAATCGTCATTAAGAAAAATTCTCATGTGACCCAAGACGTTATTGGAGGGGCAAGCGCATGAAGGTTCTGTTTACAGCAGCGGAATGCGCCCCATTTTTTAAAACAGGCGGATTAGGGGATGTTGCAGGGGCATTACCAAAAGAATTGGTCAAAAAAGGCGTCGAGACGATTGTGGTCTTACCCTATTTCACGAAAATGCCTGCTGAATACCAGGAGCAAATGGAAGATTGTTTTTCCTTTGAAGTGGCGGTCGGCTGGCGCAAGCAATATTGTGGGATCAAAAAATTAGTTCTAGGCTCTGTGACCTATTATTTCATAGACAATCTCTACTATTTTGGCCGCGAACGGCTCTATGATTTTTATGATGATGGGGAACGCTTTGCTTTCTTCCAATTAGCCGTGATCGAAATGATGGAACGCATTGAATTTATTCCAGACATCGTGCATGTCAATGATTACCATACGGCGATGATTCCCTTCTTGATCAAAGAAAAATATCATTGGATTCAAGCGTATCAAAACATACGCACCGTTTTGACGATCCATAACATTGGGTTTCAAGGGTGGTATAGTCGCGATATTTTACCAGATCTTTTTGGTATGGGGACTGAGAGATACGATGATGGCACACTACGTTTAAACGATTGCTTGAACTTTATGAAAGCAGGAATCTTGTATGCGGACCGCATCACGACGGTCAGTCCTTCCTATAGTGAAGAAATCAAAACCTCTGAGTTTGGCTGTGGGCTTGAAGTGATTTTACGTATGGAAAGCGGCAAACTCAGCGGCATTTTAAACGGAATTGATTACGAAATGAACGATCCAGAAACCGATCCTCATTTGGACTATCCTTTCAGTGTCGAAGATTTATCAGGAAAAGCTAAAAACAAGCGAGCGCTACAAGAACAATTTGGTTTGCCTACCCGTAAAGATGTCCCATTGATTTCTGTTGTTAGCCGTTTGACCACTCAAAAAGGGTTCCATTTGGTCCTTGAAGAAATGGAAAATCTCTTGCAATTTGATGTTCAGTTCATCTTACTAGGGACTGGCGAACATGATTTTGAAGAAGGCTTTCGCTATTTTGCTCAGAGATATCCTGACAAATGTGCTGCCGCGATTTCTTTTGATATTGCATTGGCGCAAAAGTTATACGCAGCAGCGGATCTTTTCTTGATGCCTTCCGCCTTCGAACCATGCGGACTGTCACAGATGATCGCGATGCGTTATGGTACATTACCGGTCGTTCACGAAATCGGTGGCTTGAAAGATACGGTAGATTCCTATAATCCGATCACGAAACAAGGTACCGGCTTTGGCTTTCAAGAGTTTTCACCATTTTACTTGATGAATGCCTTGAAGCAAGGGATCGAATTGTATCAATCTGATCAGGCAACGTGGAACGTATTGGTCAAGCAAGCAATGGAAAAAGATTTCAGCTGGAATCAAAGTTCCGATCTTTATATCCAGTTGTATAATACTATCAAAGTTTGATTGTTTTAAGACAGAAGAATCCTTGTCTGCAACAGAACTGCTAGTTGTAAGACTAGCAATTTTGGCGGCAAGGATTCTTCTTTTTTATAAATTGAATGCAAAAAGGAGTGTAACCCTATGACAAAAGAACGATTGCGTGAACTGCTAGAAATCAGTGTTCATGAACTCTTTGCGATTGAAGTGGATGAAGCTTCACCACAGGAATTGTTTCAAGCACTAGCCAATGTGGTGAAGCAAATGTATTCAGAAGACTGGCGTCAAACCAGAAAAAATCTCTTGCTGGAGGATCAAAAACAAGCGTACTATTTTTCAATCGAATTTTTGCCTGGCAAAATGCTAAAAAGCAATTTGTTGAATATGCAGCTGTTGGAGCAAGCGGAAGCCGTTTTTGAAGAGTTAGGCGTTTCCCTTGATGACGTTGCGGATACAGAAAAAGACATGGCTTTAGGAAACGGGGGCCTCGGTCGTTTGGCCTCTTGTTTTATGGACTCGCTGGCTTCATTAAGCTTGCCGGGAAATGGGAACGGGATTCGCTATCGCTATGGATTATTTAAACAAAAATTTATTGACGGCCATCAAGTAGAATTACCAGATGATTGGTTACGTTCTGGGAATGTCTGGGAAGTCCGCAAAGAAAGCAAAGCGGTGCCTATTCGATTTGGTGGGCAGGTCTATCTCGTTACGGGAGAGGACGGAAAACTAGCGCCAGTCTATGAAGGCGGCTTTACCTGGCGGGCAGTTCCGTATGACACCGCGATGGTTGGCTATCAGAATCAACACATCAACACACTGCGCTTGTGGAGTGTCGAAGTTCCTGCTGAAGATGAGGCGCATTATGCGACATTGGAATCACGGCAAGCCTTAGAAAATTTGACTGCTGTTTTATATCCAGATGACTCAAACGAGATTGGCAAACGCACACGATTGATGCAAGAATACTTTTTTGTTTCTGCAGGCATTCAAAGTATCATTCGCTATTATAAAAAATCGAATCTGCCTTTAGCGATGCTCAGTGAACGAGTAGCAATCCATATCAACGACACGCACCCAGCGCTTTGTGTCCCAGAACTGATGCGTATTTTAGTTGATGAAGACGGCCTTGCTTGGGAACAAGCGTGGGCGATCACCGTGAAAGTCATGAGTTATACGAACCATACGATCATGGCGGAAGCCTTAGAAAAATGGCCAGTTCGCATGATTGAAGAAGTGTTGCCGAGAATGGATCAGATCATCAAAGAAATTGATCGGCGCTTTGTCGAAGGAATGCAAGGGGTCCATCCGCAAGCCTTACTGGATCGGACGCGAATCATTATTGATGATCAAGTCCATATGGCACATCTAGCCATCATCGGCAGCCATAGTGTCAATGGGGTAGCCAAGCTCCATTCTGATTTACTAAAATCAGTGGTACTCCATGACTTCTATCTCATTTATCCTGCCCGTTTCAACAATAAGACCAACGGCATCGCACAACGGCGTTGGCTTCAGCTAGCCAATCAACCATTAGCCAAAGTGCTGGATCAGTCGATCGGTACGAGTTGGCGCAATGACCCCTTGGATCTGCAGCTGCTCAAAAATTATTATGAGGACGAAAACGTTCTGCAACAAATTGCCGACGCAAAAATGAGTAACAAGCGTGCACTGGCAAAGTACATTCAAAAAGCAACGGGCATTACAGTAGATCCAACGGCAATTTTTGATGTGCAGATCAAACGCCTGCATGCGTACAAACGACAACTGCTGAATCTAATGCATATCTTGAAGCTCTACTTTGAGGTCAAAGACGATCCGACTGCAGCGTTTCATCCAAGAGTCTTTATTTTTGGTGCCAAAGCAGCACCAAGCTATCACTACGCAAAATCGATCATTAAAGTCATCAATGAAGTGGCGAATCTGATCAATCATGATGAAACCATCAATGATAAAATCAAGGTTATATTTTTAGAAAATTACAACGTTTCATTAGCAGAAAAAATCATTCCAGCAGCGGATGTCAGTGAACAAATCTCATTGGCCTCTAAAGAAGCGTCAGGGACAAGCAATATGAAGTTGATGCTAAATGGGGCAGTAACGATCGCGACTTTAGATGGTGCCAATATTGAGATTCGAGATGCGATCGGTGATGAAAACATTGCGATCTTTGGGTTGACGGAAGAAGAAGTGTATCAGTATTACGCCCAGCATAATTATTCTGCTTACACCTACTATGAGTCAGATCCAGTCTTGCAACGGGTGGTCAATGCCTTTATTGATGGGACGATCCCGAATATTCAAGTTGAAGGTCGGGAAATCTTTGATTCCCTTTTGAAATACAATGATGAATACTTTTTATTAAAGGATTTTCATGCCTATTGTGACGCGCAGCATCGGGTAGATAGTGCCTATCAGGATACGCAACGTTGGCGTAAAGTCAGCCTAATGAATATTGCGAATGCAGGCAAATTTTCGGCAGATGAAACGGTGCGAAATTATGCTGCAGATATTTGGCAGATCGATCCATTATTTGCCCATGTCAAAGAACCGAATGCAGCAAGCTTGACTGAGACGGTGCCTCCAGCCGAATTTAGCTGAAGTGTCCTCATCTGAAATGGTGTAGTCTTTCGTGAAATTCTCCTTAATTTATGGTATGATGAAAAAAATGCATGTAAGAGGATGAGTACAGTGGCAAATTATTTAGATGTGAAACGAAAACACTTCCGTTTTCCTGCTTATGATGATACAGATGGTGTGAAGCTGCAATCCGAGCATCGCCCCGCATTCAGTAAAGCAGATGATTGGATTTTAACCGAAATCAAAGATTCCGTGAGTCATTCTCACAAGGAAGAAAATCAATCTTTGCAGCGTAAAGTGCAGTCCAGCCAACGCGATCGGGGGCACAATGTTCGTCAAAAAGAAGAGCTTGCCAATCACCGTGCCAACTTGCCTCAGTACGGAAAACGTCCAGTGAAAGAGCAGATGCCAACAGGAAAAACCAACTTTTTTGGCAAAGAGGCGAACCATTCTTCTTATCAAGTGACCAGTAAGAAGGAAAAAGCTGAGGTTCCTGTTTCTTCGAAAAAAGAATATTCGGGGCGCTCTTATTTCGTGCCTAAATATATTCCTGCATCGATTATTCCAGATGAGCAAAAACCTGAAATTACGCCGAACGATTTGATGGATGCAATGGCAAAAAAACAAGAAAGTTATTTGTTGTTTGATACTGAACCAGCAGCTTATCAAGTCAAAGAAGAAAATGATCCGACCGTCAAAAAATTCAATCGCCACCCCTCTGTTGGGATGACACGCAGTGAGTTTCGAGCCAGCAATAAAAAAAATGGTGAGAAAAAACGTTCCGTTTTAGATCGATCATTAAAAGGAATGATTGAAGACGATCAACAAGAAGAATCTTCAAATGGCTATTTTCGTTCTAAATAGCAGTGACAGTTACTCTTAATAGAAGTGGTCCTTTGAGCATAACGATGAATGATTTCAGCTAGATGGCTAACATCTAGCTGTTTTTTTTGTGTGCCGAAACTATCGATTTCACAAAGTGATTAGTTGAAATACATTTTTCACCGCCTGAGGAATATTCTGATTTTACTAAGCAATAGCGTGGGCTATAGAATAAAGTGAAACGATCAAAACCATCGTTATTTATAATGTTTGTTATTTTAATTGGCGATTTTTTTTGTCATTTAAAATCGATGGCAAGTCAAACGGTGGCAGGACAGTGGTTTTCTGATCAGCTGCAATTGAAAAAGGGAAGCAAGCGTCCTGATGGCTAAAGCTGCTCTTTGGGAAGGCCTGATCCTTGATCGATTTCAAGGGAAAGATACGCTGAAAGGTGGGGCATCAACAAATGAACAAGAAAAAGAGAAAGGTATATTTCACCATCATTATTGGCTTACTTGGAGGACTCTACTTTTTTTCAACCATGAGTGTGTTTTCTTCAAACGTTTTCTTTGCTGCGCAGCTGGAGGAAAAAACGGTTGCGAGTGAATCATTCGATCTGATACGAGAGCAAGAGGCTGAGGAAAGAGTTGCCATTTATTTTGATGAATCAACGAAATCCGGGACTGTAGGAGACCTGTTACTGGTTGCGTTTCATACGGACCGTCCCATTAGTGAAATAGCGATCCGATTGCCGAAAGCTGCGGTTATTGCTGAAGAGGAGTTGCCAAAGGGAGTCAAGATCACGCCACTCACTGAAGAGAACGGTTGGAAACTAATGATCGATACTCCTAGAAGTGATTTTTTGGTTCCATTGATAGTTGATGCAGCAGGATCGTTTCCATTTGAAGCAGCAGATTCAATGATAATGCTTGAAATAAAAGAAGCACGGGAGACAAACCCTACGGACACACAAGAGGATGAGCAAACTGATTCGAGTGACTCCACTGGTCAATTGGATCATTTGGATCAAGAGGATCGAGAAGATCAAGTAGCAGAAGAGAAGGAAATAGAAAGCCAGCTTCCTGAGGCATCAGCATCTGATCCTGGCAATCTTTATCTTTTAGGCGACGACGTAAAAAAAAGAGGAGTTGCCAATTGGGTCGAATTTATGGCTGCAATGGTCGATCCGACGGTCAATTATATTTATTTGACAGCCAGTTTTCAAACGAACGATAATCCTCGTTTGGGCATTACGGGAATTGACGGCTGGAGCAGCAGCGTCAATCCTAATGGCGGATTAGCCTATGTTTATATCAATGCCAGGGAAGTCTCAAGAACGTTAATCATCGATGGCCTCGACAAATATCAGATGGATCTTAGAGCCGTAGCGATCTGTTTTCGCGATTCCAGTGTCAATCCAGACTCCCCGTGGGACATTACTTTGCAAAATTTGAAACTCTACCATGGAAACTTTTGGGGGGCAATTGAATACCATGATTTGAATATGTCAAATCAGCAGCGTTCAATCATTCGGTACCACAATCTTAACCATACGGGCAATCAGTTGTTTTACGGGTTGCACTCTCGAGCCAGCTTTTCTGGACATTCGGTTTCACACCAAACGCCTAGATATACCTCAGACTTCAATGCTTCTTGGACGATTCACACAAATACTCAGGCGAATTTTGAAATCAACCAAATAGAGCTTCGTGAGGGAGCAAACGTCGAAATGTCGACGATCAGCTCAGGAAATCTTGATTTTTATAATACAAATGCGCGTCTCGTATTAGGGGATAATGCCCGACTATCATTAAATGCCAACGGTTCAGCTGGTGAAGCAGGCGGTGCTAATATTCGCTTTGTCGCTGGCAATGGACGCATTGAGTTAGGAAAAGGCGCGGAATTGGCACTAAATACACAAAACAACAGCCCAGCAGTCATCACATCAGGCACGCCCCATGATATTCGCTTAATGGAAAAAAGTCGCTTGTCGGTTGCTGCTGCAAACCGAACGTTGTACAGTCATATTTTCTGGTTAAGTGCCAATACGCATGTCACCTTAGAAGACAGCAGCACCTTAGAGGTTGAAGCAACAAATCAAAATACAACCGCAAATATCTTCCACTTCTCTGGCACGACTGGCAATCTCAACGTAGGCAAAGATGCTACCTTAGATATTCGTTCGGACAGCCCACAGGCTGTCCAACGGCTACTTTTCTTTACCGGTGCCAACAATCCCGCAAGATTGACGATCGACGATGCCAAGCGTGTCAATTTGCAAAGAACCCGCGCCATAACGACCACCACAAATGGTCTAATTGAAGGGGGAGGAATCACTGCAAAGAATCAGGCGATTCGCCAGTGGCGGCATGGAAATACAGGAGAGACAGTTGATTTTCAGTGGCAACCGATTCTGTCCATGACTGCGGCGATTTCAGGAACCAATACCAATGTGACCAACGTATCTTCGCTAAATGAGGAAACAAGTCGAGGGTTTGCCGCGCAGTTTGCTTCTCGTTCGCAACGGTTATTGTTTGAGAACATACCAGACGTCACGGTGACCATCGATCCTTTGACAGAAGATAGAACCTTACCTAATGCCTATACGATTTCGGGAACCGCCAATCCTGGTAGCTACCTTCGATTCCAAAGAGAGGGACTGATGCCAGAACCGACGCTTGAAACGACAGTCGATAATGCTGGCAATAGCACGTATTTTCACAGCCAAGCGGATGAAAACGGGCATTATTTACTTGATCTATCTGATTTAGAACCTTTCCAGTATTTTACTCAAGGTGAGGTGGTCACCGCTCAGGCATTTCTTGATGGCAAATGGGCAGAAGCATCAACCACTGTGGAACCCATTGGTGACGTAGACCCAAAAGATCCCCTTGATCCTGATCAACCGATTCTACCTGAAAATCCACCCTTGATACCAGAAAATCGCGGGTTTATCAGTATAGACTTTGTTTCACAATTCGATTTTGGTACAGTACCGATTCGCTCGTCGACAAGCCGCTATCCGGCGCTTCCGCAACGAATTTCTTTAGTGGATGATCATGAATCAACCGAACGACCAAACTACATTCAGGTTTCCGATCGTCGATTTCTTCAAAAGGGCTGGACCTTGAGTGCCCGATTATCAGAGGAAGGGTTCGTTAGCACGGATGCGTTTAAGCACCACTTAAAAGGAGCGAGTGTGCATTTGACGAATATTGAAATGGTTACCTCTAGAGAAAATCCCTCTGAAGCACCAGACTACTTTGATGCAATCGAGCTGGGACCGCAGAACCAAGTGATTGCACGTGCCAATGAAAAGCAAGGGGCGGGAACTTGGATTCAACGCTATGGAAACGAGGATACCATGCAAAAAAGTGTCGAGCTGGAAATCCCTATTGGCGCGAGGCCGCAAGCAACAAGTTATCAAGGAACCATCCATTGGGAGCTGAGTTTCGTACCTGGTGCTGACGAATAACCCCTTGGAAAACAAGTAAGTATGTTCTGCAATCGTGAATATGATCGAACACTGTAAAAGTTGATCAGACAAAAAGAAGTCCATTTGCCATTGGACTTCTTTTTTGTCTGAAACAAACGAGTAGTGGTTTACACTACTTTTCCCACTTTGGTAGATACGCTTTTCAATCAATAGAAGTGAGTGAAACCACAGGTAGTGTATCGATGAGCAAAATCATAACATGGTAGCCATCAACAAAATCACCTAAGCACTGTGTCTTCTCCAGCATAAATTTTATTTAGCTATTTTAGTAATTAAATCCTGCTCAAATATTTTAATTTTCGCTTGCCTTTTGATATGCTAAGAACAAGGGGGAATCAAAGATGGAAGTTGATCTACAAATGCTGGCGATGATTTTCTTTATCAATCTCGCCTATGTCACATTGAACACACTGCGATTTTTATTGACAATGAAAGGGTATCGCGTGATTGCCTCATTAGTGAGTATGATCGAAATCACGATCTATATTTTAGGCTTATCTATGGTATTGGATCGTTTGGATAACCCGCTGAATCTCTTGTTCTATGCACTAGGCTATGCTGCAGGAGTCAGTATCGGGATCAAAATCGAAGATAAGCTGGCTCTGGGCTATACAATGGTCACAGTGATCCTACCTAGTAATACGGATGAAGAAAAGAGTTTGCCGAAGATTTTGCGACAAGAGGGTTATGGTGTGACACAAAGCTTTGGTGAAGGATTGGAAGGCCCGCGACTGATTTTAGAGATTCTTTCCCAAAGAAAAAGTGAGAAAAAGCTCTATCAAACGATCAAAGCGGTGGAAGAGCGAGCGTTTATCATCAGCTATGAACCCAAGTATATTTCGGGCGGTTTTTGGACCAAAAAAATCAGCCGTAGAGAGGCGAAGTTGAAAAAGCAAGCACCTGTTGATTGAGGAACTAGAGGCAGCTTGATCCATTCGTGAAGAATAGTTGCATAATAAGCAGGGAGTTTATTGATGAGAGGAAGCGTTAGGTGTGGAAAAGAAAGCAAATGGCATGATGGCGGTCATCGCTGCACTGATCTCAAACATTTTGGTAGCGATCAGTAAGTTTGTCGGTTATGCCTTGAGCGGTAGTGCGGCCATGCTGAATGAAAGCATTCATAGTGTCGTGGATTGCAGCAATCAGATCTTTTTATTGATCGGTGATAAACGGGCAACAAAGGGACAAAGTGAACTGCATCAGTTTGGTGAAGGTCGGGCGAAATATTTTTTCAGCACGATCGTTGCGATGATGCTCTTCTTTGGTGGGGGCGCATTAGGCGTGATGGAAGCAGTGGAAAAGCTGCTGCATCCCGCCCATGAAGTCGGCAATACTTGGTTAGTGATCGCTATCTTGATCTTCGGGATGATCGTTGAAGGAAGTTCGTTGTGGATCGCAATCAAGGAGATCCGCGAGCTAAACGTCGAACGTCAACCAATCTATCGTTTTTTGAAAGAAAGTCGGCATAGTGAGATTTTGATCATTTTCACAGAAGACTTTTGTGCGGTGATCGGTCTGATGATCGCACTGATCGGAACGGTTTTAACAATGATTACCGGGAACGCATTTTTTGATGCCTTCAGCGGCTTATTGATTGGTCTTTTATTGATGGTAGCAGCGATCTTCTTAGCCCGCGAATTTTACAGTCTACTGATTGGGGAAAGTGTTACTAAACGTGATTTAGCGGTGATCAAACAAGCGTTTGAACGTCCCGATGTTGATCGCTTGATCGATGTGAAAACAGTCCATTTAGGGCCAGCAGAAATTTTGATTGCAGCGAAAGTCGATATTGCCGCAAAACAAGAAGAGGTCGGCTATGAGATCGTTAATGAGATCGAAGCCGAGATTCGACATCAAATGGCAGATAAAAAAGTCTATATTTATATTGAAACGGATGAGTACGATCCTCACTACATGGAAAAGCGGCGCAAACTTGTGCGACCTTCCCACTGATTTAGCTAGAATAAAGCTGTTTTTTTTGATACAATAGACAAGGATTATCACATAGTGAAGGAGATTTCAAAATTATGATCAATGCAAGTGACTTAAGAGCTGGAATGACGTTTGTTCAAGACGGCAAACTTATCAAAGTATTAGATGCCAGCCACCACAAACCAGGTAAAGGAAATACGGTTATGCGTATGAAATTACGTGACGTTCGGACTGGTTCTACTTACGATACAACCTTCCGTCCAGAAGAAAAATTTGAAAAAGCGCATATCGATACGAAAGCTGTACAATACCTATATACAATGGACGATACCGCATTCTTTATGGATCTGGAAACCTATGAACAATATGAAATTCCAGTTGAAGTGGTTGAAGAAGAAATGAAGTTCATTCTAGAAAACATGGAAGTAAAAATTCAATTCTTCGGCAGCGAAGTAATCGGCGTGCAATTACCTTCAAGTGTAATCTTGAAAGTTGTTGAAACACAGCCATCAATCAAAGGGGCAACTGTGACTGGTTCAGGAAAGCCAGCAACGATGGAAACGGGCTTAGTTGTCAATGTTCCTGACTTTGTTGAAGAAGGCGAAATGCTAGAAATCAATACAGCTGAAGGTACTTATTTAAAACGTGCAAAATAGCAAAAAAACCGCGACTTGTTCGCGGTTTTTTCTTTGCTCAAGTTGTGTTTAGAAGTGGCTCATTGTCCTTTTGCCGATCTTTTTTGTAAAGGATAGATACTATAAGGTTTACTGATAAAGTAGGCGACGGAGCAGACGATCACAAAGAAGGGTAGATTTTGAAAGCCAAAGACTTCTCCACCAATAAAGATCGGTGCAAATAAGGTGCTAGTGGCGCTGCCAAAAACACTGGCATAGCCTAGTGCTGCTACCAGTTCGATAGGCAGTCCGAACAGTGGCGCCAACACGACCCCCAAAGAAGAGCCAATCGCAAACAAAGGGGTGACTTCTCCACCCAAAAAACCAATGCTGATGGTTAATACGGTCAACACCAACTTAAGCAGCCAATCATAAGAATAGATCGGTTGCTTCGTGAAACTCGCGCTGATCAAATTTGTTCCTAAGCCTGAATAACGCCCTTGATACAACAAAACAAAAAGCAAGACTAACGCCAATGCGCCAATCCCAATACGCCACAGTGGATTCGGGAAGCGCCGCTTCATGATGCGTTTCATCGTTTCTAAACATCCCGCAAAGCTGCCGCCAACCATACCAAAAATCAACCCAATCACAAGTAATTTCAGAAAAACAGGTATCGTCAAATCGACGGATTGAGGCAACATAAGACTAAATTTTTCTAAGCCTAACCATTGAGAAGTCGTACTAGCAGTGAAAGCAGCCAGCAAAGCAGGTAAGAGGGCATGATGACTGAATTTACCGATGACAAGCACTTCCAATGCAAAGAACGTCGCAGCGATGGGGGTTTCAAATAAACCAGCAAATCCCGCAGCCATCCCAATCATGATCAGGGTGCTGGCGTACTTTTCTAGTCGCACCCAATTTCCTAAACGATTGGCGATGGTGGCACCTAACTGAACCGCAACTCCTTCTCTGCCTGCGCTTCCTCCAAATAAATGCGTCAGCCAGGTTCCCACCATTACAAAAGGAATCAAACGCAGCGGAATATCTTTTTCTTCTTCCTGCCCGACTAAAAACACTAAGTTCATTCCTTGAGGACTCCGATCGCCATACTTTTGGAAAAGGTAAGTAAAGCAAATACCGATAATTGGTAAGAAGAGAATCAATGGCAAAAAATGACTTTCACGGAAGGCACTTAAGAACAGTAAAATTTTGCCAAAGAAAGTGTCAACAGCTCCAGCAAGCACCCCAATCACCAGACTGAGCAAACCTAATGCAGTCAGTTCAAAATACGTTGTTTCTTGTTTCTTCATTTCTATCACGATCCTTTAAAAAAGATAGGAATAATGCTCTTGCAACTATGACGAACGAGTGAAAATAAAAAATGACTACTACACACTAAAAAAAAGTGGTAGAAGTCATTAGCAAAATTGCGGTTTCAGTAAGAACTGAGGGAGACATTCATTCCCTATTAGCATCAATATTATCTGATAAAACCCTCGTTTTGTCAATGGATGCTGGTCGTGAAAAGCAATCCAACGAATACTTATCTTTTATACATACTTATGGTAAAATTAATTTCATAAGAATTTACATGTGAATTGAGCGTCGGAAGAGTCAATGGCAAGAAAAGGGATGAAAGGACGATCCTTCTACTGGTTGACCAAGGGGAAAACAGTGGGTAGTGAGGAATCGAAGGGGAAAAAAGAATGATTGCATTTATGACGATCGAAAAATGGCTGCAAAGTGAGCGTTTTTACTATGTGATCCTACCAATTCTCATGGTGGTTGGTCTGATCGCATTATTAGGGTTCCTGATGGTTCTGCTTTATCGAGAAAACCGTAACCCGAAAGTGACGCTATTGCTTGGCGGCATAGTCGTTGCGTGTCTGCTAGGCTTTTTTATTGGAGATCAAGTGTATGGTGAATTCAAAACGTATAATGCGCTGATCACACCGAATATCCGAGACCGCGAAAAAATGTTTTTAGGCTATAAATATTACGAATCTGATACTACAGCAGTTTATCAGCGCATCCAAAGCAATAAAGCGATTGAAACTTTAGGGATCTATCAAGCAGTACCAGTGGAACGGGCGATTGAATTTCTTGGATCTGCTCATAACTCCGTATATTTTAAAATGGGCGCCCAGGTTTATTATGCTCGCTATCAACCGACATTTGTGGAAGAGGAAACAACGGCTAAGCTGCAGGGGGTTCAATACCATTTGACTGATCCTTCCTTTGAAACGATCGGCTTCTATTCCGAAACCAACAACTATTTGACGGCAATTACGATTCCAAAGTCTCAAGAAACCCTCGAATATCAATCCGTCGATTCTGTGATCCCGAAAGAATTTGGGAAAAGTCAAACCCAATGGGCGTTACCAAATAGGAATGAATAACCATAAAAGAAAACTACCTAAGTCACGAAAGAAAGCTCCTTCAAGCAGGAATCTTCCGTGCGCAGGTAGTTTTTTTGTATGCTTGCTCAGATAACATTACTCTCGCTATGGCTGCTCAGGTAGTCCTCTTTCTTTTTGCGAGACAATTTTTTGAAGGCGGCTTCTGCTTGAGTGGCTTCACTGCGAGTGGAAAAGCTTTCCGCATGGATCATTTGTAATGGTCTGCGACTAGCAGGACGGGTATATTTTGCTCCGATCCCTTTGTTGTGCTCTAATAAGCGGCGGCTCAAATCAGTGGTATAACCACCGTAGAAGGATTGATCGTTGCAACGCAACACATAAAAATAATGATTCTCAGCAGCCATAGAGCATCGCCTTCACTTCGGGACTATAGGCACCCGTTTCATCATAGGTAATGAGAGGGGAATCAATTTTAAAGCCATCCGCCTTGCCATCCTTGATTCCTTCAATCAATAAAATATTGGCCTCTTTGCCTACTTTCGGATAGACGAAGCGGACGCGCTTTGGTGCGATTCGATGGGCGCGCATATGGTCCAAAATATCGAGAAAGCGATCCGGGCGATGAACCATCGCAAACCGTCCGTTCATTTTTAACGCTTTGCTAGCGGTTTGGATCACTTCATCTAAAGTTGTGGTGATCTCGTGCCGAGCGATCGCTAAATAGGGATTCGGGTTTTTGATCGCCGTCGGTACATTTTTAAAATAAGGGGGATTGCAGACCAATAGATCGACGGAATCAGGCTTGATTTTTTGAAAGAGGTTCTTCAAGTCCAAAGGATAGACCGTCAGCTGGTCTTGCAAGTCGTTTAATTCGATACTGCGCTGCGCCATATCCGCTAAGCGTTCTTGCAATTCGATTTGATAAATATGAGCGGTCGTTTTTTTGCTGATAAATAAACCGACTGCGCCATTCCCTGCACAAAGGTCAACGATTACGCCTCTTTTTGGCACTCTAGCGTAATTTGCTAATAACACAGCATCTAATGAAAAAGAAAAAACTTCGGAACTTTGAATGATCTTGATGTCATCGGCATACAATTGGTCGATGCGTTCGTTCGGTTGCAACATGAAGCATACTCCTGTTCTAAATTCATTTCAATGTATTATACTACGATTAAGAATAATGGGAAACGCTAAAAAATGCTTGTCATTTAAACCGTTTTTTTGCATACTTGAATAGGAGAGAAATAGAAAGGAAAATGAGTATGTTTTTTCGCTTTATGCGCGGTGTGGTTCGCGTAGTATTATTTTTGATCAACGGCAATGCTCGTTATCAAAACAAAGAGGTTTTACCTAAAAATGAAAACTACATTTTAGTGGCTCCTCACCGAACCTGGTGGGATCCATTGTACCTAGCAGTGGCTGCTCGACCAAAGAAATTTAGTTTTATGGCGAAAGAAGAGCTGTTCAAAAACCCGATTTTACGGTTCATTTTGATCCATGCCAATGCTTTTCCAGTTAAACGAGACAAACCGGGACCGAGCGCGGTAAAGACGCCAGTCAAAATTTTGAAGGAAACGGATCTTAGCTTGATCATGTTTCCAAGTGGTACGAGACACGCAACGGCTTTAAAAGGCGGCATGGCGTTGATCGCAAAAATGGCTAAGGTCAAGATCGTTCCCTCTGTTTATCAAGGACCGCTGACGTTAAAAGATCTTTTTAAACGCAAGCGAGTAACCGTCCGCTTTGGGGAGCCCATTGACATCAGTGACATCAAAAAGATGGACAAAGAGGGCTTGGCGGAAGTCGAACGGCGCATCCAGGGTGCATTTGACACACTGGATCAAGCGATTGATCCGTCATTTGTTTATCAAATCGATGAGTCCAAAAGAGAAGATTAATACCTAAGAAAAGCCGCTGATCCTTTTGTGATCAGCGGCTTTTTTCTAAAGAGTTAATCCAATAATTCGAAAGCAAATTTGGTCCACGGTTTTAAATATTCCAACAAAGGCAGCTCGTCACTTGAAATGGCGCCGACTTTGTTTTTCCGTGTGTCTTGGTGAGGGGTCAAAACGATCTGCAATTCGTTTTTGTATTGGCCAAAGGTATCATTGCCGATAACGATGTCCCCATAGGCAAAAGGTTCTTGGTTTGTATGAGGGAGGTTTTCGATGGGACGGTACTTCACCCGTGATTGTGTGGAACGAGCGACTAACGCATTACTGTCACCACGCCGAAAATGATTGGTTTCGGCTAATATTCTTCGTTCGATTTCGCTGGCCTCTGCTTCTACGAGAACGCCAAAGGTCAGCTTGTAACGATCGATCGCCGCCAGAGCTTTCAGCTCTGCATCCGACGCATAAGCATTGCCGATAATCACGGTATCGATCAACCCAGAAGCAAAAAGCAGCTTCCCTTGCAGCGCCAATGGTAAATCTCGACAAGATTCTAAGGTCGGTAAGCCATCATTGACTTCCCAAGGGCCGATTTTGGCTGATTGACTAGTGATGAAGGCGGCTGTTTTCAACCCATATTTTTTAAAACGTTGACTGCAGCTGCGGAAAAAAGCATCCGTTAAGCCTGTGCCTCGTTGGGGGTAAAAATTGTGGCAGCCATATAAAAAAGGTTCATTGGCTTGATAAGAAAGGATATTTTCTAAATAGTTCACATCATTACTCATATTCAATTCAATCACCAAGCCAAATGGATTAAAGGTCAGCTGGGCTTCTTTACTGCCATCAAACCCTTGATCCAAGCGGATACCGTCCGCGCCTAATTCTGCAAAGAAGCTAAGATCGTCATAAGAGATCGCCAGATCACTAAAAACAGCAGGCGAAATATCTAATATCGTTTCAAAGCCAAGGTTCTTGGCAAAGCCGATAATCGAAGAGAATTTTTTTCTGACGGTCTCTTTGCCTTCACTGACTTCTAGCATACTCATAAATAAGCGAGAGTAACCAAGGGCAGCAGCTTTTTTTAAATAGTCTTGATCCAGTAAAGGATCACTATGGTCGGGGTAAATCGAAAGGCCAATTTCTCGTTTCAATGGTTTTCCTTCTTTCTAAAAAACCGCACGAAACACCTCTTGGCATTGGAAAAAGCTGGTGAGGAAGGCTTCTTCTGTTTGTCTTGGTGGGTGCTTCGTACGACCTTTATTTACACATTATTGTGCGACTGGTTGATTTTCTTTTTCCAATTCGTTTTTGTCGTAGATTTTTACGAATGGGTAATAGATCAGGATCGATAAAAGAATCAAAAGAACATTCAGCACGATCGCACGCCAATCGCCGCCAGTCGCTAAGAAAGCGCCAATTGGTCCAGGCAATGTCCAAGGGGCATTGACCGTAACTGCATTGACTAAACCAGCTGAGGTAGCGACCCACGCAATGACGCCATTGATCAGTGGTGCAATGATGAAAGGTGGGATCAAGATTGGGTTCAAAACGATCGGTGTACCGAAAATCAGTGGTTCGTTGATGTTGAAAATAGCTGGAATCAAGGCTGTTTTTCCTAGTTTTGAACCGAATTCCGATTTGGTGCGAAACGCTAACAAGATAGCCAAACCAATCGTTGAACCAGCCCCACCGATCCAGATGAACCATTGATAAAATGGTTCGGCTGCGATATTGGGAATCATATCTCCTGAAGCAAGCGCAGTCGTATTTCCTTCCAATAACTGCAACCATAATGGACGAGCCAGTGAACCAACGATAGAAGCACCATGGATCCCGAATGACCAGAAGAAGGTCGTCAAGAAGGTGATCAAAAGCACACTTGGCAAGGTGTCTGCGGCACTGACTAAAGGATCAACGACTTTTGCCACGATCGTGTGCCAGTCAAAGCCGATATAGTAAGTGATCGCACCCATTCCTAAAATAATGACTAAGGTAGGGGTCAAGGCTTCGAAAGAACGAGCGACTGCAGGTGGGACTTGTTCTGGCATCGTGATTTTAAATTTCGATTTGTCCGTTAACCGATAGATTTCAACGGCAAGAATCGAGGTGATGATCGCCACGAACATACCAGCACTCCCTAAATTGGCCATTGGCAAGACAAAGCCGACCGTTCCAGCAGCATCCAAGGCTTCTGCTGGGATATTGACAGGGGTGAAGGTCAGTAAGAAGGCGGTCGTAGCTAGGATCCCGCCAGAAAGACCATCAAGCTTATAAGAGCGAGAAAGACTGTATCCGATCCCGAATGCCGCATACAAGCTCATAATGTACATCGTCATTCGATAAGGCAATAAGATCGTTGAGGCATTGCTAGACAAGAATTGATAGATGCCCCAACTTTGAGGCAGCGGTGGAAAGGCTAAAATCATAAAGAACGAACTGACGATGATCAATGGCAAGGTTGAAACGATCCCGTCACGAACCGCCCGCAAGTGACGCTGGCTGCCAAGTTTTTCCATCGGTCCTGCCAAATGGCGCTCGATGAATTGAGTGAATTTATCTAACATGGTTTATCCTCCTAAGGTGTTTTACATTTTTGCTTCCCATGGATTCGGAATGATTTTCCCTAAAATCACGCCTTGGGCTGCCCCGGTTGCTGCAGGGGCATTATTGACACGGCTGTGAAGGGTTTCATTTCCTAAGATGGCAAAAGCCACCGCTTCTTTGGCATCGTTGGAACCGCCAATGTCATCTTGTGTTCCAACGGCTACTGATTCTGGTAAATAGCCTTGGATCAGTTCAATCAGCAGATGATTGTGGGCACCACCGCCCGAGAGAATCACTTCCAGATCGTTTGTTCCCAACTGAGGAAAAATGAACCGTTGGTAACTGTCAGCGATGGAAAAAGCGGTGAAATCGGTTAAAGTCCTCACCAAGTCTTCAGGGGCTGCTTCGGGATACTTGGTCAATAACTGCTGCACAAAATGTTTTCCAAAAAGCTCACGCCCGGTGCTTTTCGGCGGTTGCTGGGACAAATAAAAATGAGTTCTTAATTCCTTTTGCAAGGTGGGTATAATTGCTCCCGCACGGGCTGTTTCACCAAACGCATCATAAGGCTGACCGAATAGCTGAACCATTAATTCATCGATGACCATGTTTCCTGGACCTGTATCAAAGGCATACAGCTCGTTTAAGCTGCCACTTTTTGGTAGTACAGTAACATTGCCGATGCCGCCAATATTTTGCAGCAAACGATTTTTGGTGTCTGATTGATAGAGCAGATAGTCTGTATAAGGAACAAGAGGGGCGCCTTGACCACCAGCAGCCATATCCATCACTCGAAAATCGGCGACGACTTTCGTTTGTAAGCCATAAGCGATAATTGAAGGTTCGCCAATTTGCAAGGTGCTGTTTTTCGCTGGGTCAGCATCGGGGGAGTGCCAGATCGTTTGTCCGTGGCTGGCAACAAAATCAATGCTTTTTTCTTCAATACCAGCTTTTTGGCAGAGGATTTGACACGCTTTCAAAAATTCATACCCTAATTCAGTATTTAATTGGCAGATGAGGGGAACATTTGATTCCACCGGATCACAAGCGGTTTTTATTCGCTCCTTCAATTCTTCACCAATGGGCAGCGTGATCATTTCCATCAGCTTTACGTCAGTTTCGGTGCCGCTGCCATTGATTTTTACTAAAGCAGCGTCGATCCCATCCAAACTGGTTCCTGACATGAGTCCTATTGCAAGCATAGCGTTTCTCCTTTCTTTTAGAATAGTGATGAAAGCGATTGTTGAATTCGATTTCACACTCATTGTAAATGAAGTGTAATTATATTTCAAGATATAAATTTATAATTGAAAAAACATTTCAACATAATGATGTCAGGTGTTCGCTCTTTTTATCAAAAATGAGTGGTAAGTGAAATTTCGCTGGCAGAGAGATGTCTAACGATCAGGGAAAGTGGTATAATGGTTGGAAGGATATTTTTTAAGAAGGTGAAGAAATGCGCTTTATACATACAGCTGATTGGCACATCGGAAAAAAACTACATGGCTATGATTTGCTGGAGGACCAGCGAGCAATTATCGATCAAATCATTGCGATCGCTTTAGAAGAAAAAGTCGCTGCCATCGTCATTGCAGGTGATCTGTATGATCGTTCCGTTCCCGCTGTCGATGCAGTCAAATTATTGAATGAAAAAATCGCAGAAATCAATCTAACGAATGAACTGCCTTTATTGGCTATCTCAGGAAACCATGATAGCCCAACGCGGCTAGAAACCGGTAGTCAGTGGTTTCAACAAACACGCTTTTACCTGTCCACCAGCATCGAACAAAGTTTGCACCCGGTTGAGTTTGACGATACACAGTTCTTTTTACTGCCTTATTTTGAACCGATCGAGGCGCGCTTGTTTTTTGATGAACCATTAATGAAGATTTCTGATAGTGTCCAAAGAGTCATTGAGGAGATGACCAAGCACTTTGACTCGTCCAAAAAGCAAGTGCTAGTGACCCATTTTTTTGTGGCGGGTTCTAGCCAAACAGATTCAGAAACAAAAATTCAAGTTGGCGGATTGGACAGCGTACCGACCACCGCTTTTGCGCCATTTGATCGAGTCGTTTTGGGGCATTTACATGCCAATACCGCCCTGAAACATCCGAAAATCGGGTACAGTGGCTCTCCGCTGAAATTTTCCCTTTCTGAACGGACGAACCAAAAAGGGGTCTATCTTGTGGATACTGTAAAAGACACCAATGAATTTATTCCCCTCACACCAAAAAGGGATATCCAGCAACTGACGGCTTCCTTTGAGGAGTTGATCGATCCGGTTTTTTACCGTGATCTAAATCGTGAGGCGTTTTGGCATTTTCTGCTGACGGATCGTGCTGTGATTCCAAATATGATGAATCAGTTGCGAAAAATCTATCCATTTATTTTGTCTGTCGAACGGTTGAATGGACGAGAACAGACGAAAAAAAGACAGCTAACCACACGAGAAACCGACCCGCAGACCTTGATCAGTCATTTTTTTCAAGAAATGACGGGAGATTCATTGCTCGATGCACAAACCAAATGGATCGAACAAGGATTAAATGAAGCATTTGTCGTGGAAAAGAGGGAATAGTCATGCAACCGAAGTCTTTACAAATGAAAAATTTTGGTCCATTTATTGATGAAAAATTGGATTTTAGTCAGCTGCAAGCTGGCGGTTTGTTTTTGATCAGCGGCAAAACGGGTGCAGGAAAAACGACGATTTTCGATGGCATGACGTTTGCCTTGTTCGGTGAAACATCGGGGAATCTGCGCTCAGGAAAAGAAATGCGCTCGATGTTTGCTTCACCAACCGAAGAGACCAGCGTCACGTTTACTTTTGAACATCAGCGTTTTACCTACCAGATCCAACGGAAACCGGAACAGACGTTAGCAAAAAAACGTGGTGACGGGGTCACCAACCAAACGGCAAAAGTCCAGTTGACGATTTTTGACGCCGAGGGCAAAGAGAAAAAGCAAATCAGTAAACGGACAGAAGTTGATGCGTTTATCAAGGATCTGCTGCAGCTGGATGCCAAACAGTTTTTTCAAATCATGATGTTGCCGCAAGGAGAATTTCGTAATTTTTTGATTGCCAGCAGCAATGAGAAAGAACGCGTTTTACGGAATTTATTTGGCACGGAAATGTATCAACAATTTAATGAATGGTTGAAAGAGCAAGTCAAAGCACAAAGTAAAAAGCTTGAGCATCAGCAGCTGGTCGCCTCACAAATCATGGAGCGCTTTGAATGGGAAGAAGCGCAGGAGGTTTTAACGGTTGCGGAAGGTCTGACTTTGTGGGCGCAGGATTTAGAAAAACAACAAGCGCAGCTTCAGCAATTATTGCACAAAAAAGACCAAGCGATCCAAGAAATGAAAGCTGCGCAAGATGCTTTTTACCGTGCAAAAGAAATTGAAAATGCACGGATCGAATGGCAAGGTCTACAAGAAAAAGCCCGAGAGCTGCATGCTAAAAAAACCGAGATTGCTCAGAAAAAAGCACAGTTGAACCAGTTGGTGTGGGCGCTTGAACATCAAGAAATCATGCAGCAAAAAGAAGAACGAGTGAAAGAAGCACAGCAAGCTGCTCAGCAAATCAACGAAACAAAGCAGCAGTTGCAAGAAATTCAGCAGCAACAAGTAAGCTGGCAAGACCAACGAGCGTTGATTGACGGCATCAAGAAAAAACAGGAAGCTGCTAGTCAAAAAGTTCAACGAATCCAGCAGCAGATCCCGCTAGCACAGCGTACACAAGCGCAGCAAGAAGAAGTGGCGCAACTTGAAAAAGCCGCACAACAACAGACCACCGAATTAACGAAGATAAACCAAGCGCAAGCAAGTGCCAAAGCGCAAGCGCAGCATCTGGTAGAAGAAATCGAAACCTTGCGAGGGTTTCAAACAGAAGCGGTGAAATTGGTAGAAACGCAGGCTCTGGTCGAAAAATGGCAGCAAGCAAAAGCGCAGTTTCGTGAAGCCGAGCAAAAAGCAGGGGAACAGCAACAAATTCATTCGGAGTTAGTTCTTGAACAACAGCAATTAGCAGCATCCTTGCTGGAGCTGCAAAAAACGTTAAAACAAGAAACCAGTCAAAATGCTCGAATGCAAATTGCTCGGCTTCGTCTATTACTGGAAGAAAATGAACCCTGTCCGGTTTGCGGATCATTGGATCATCCGAATACACAGGAGCACACGACCTATCGCATCGAAGACATCATTGCCAGTGAACAAAGACTTGAGCAAACACAAGAAAAATTGACGAAGATCCAGCAGCAAGTATCGGCAAATCAAACGCTGCAGGAGCAAGCCACATTGCGAATCAGCGAATGGCAAGCCACCAGTGTTGCTGCGCAGAAGCAAGTGGAATTCGCTTGGACTGCAGTTCAACAGGCATTTGCTACCTTGCAGCCGTTAGAACACCAAGAGGCGATTACCGAGGAAACGACGGTAGCGGAACTAAAGAAACGGCAATCTTTCAATCAACAAAAAGCCGCTTCTTATGAAGACGCACAGAAGAAACATCAGGCAGTAAATGAGAAATTAGCAACGTTAAATGAGTCCTTTCAGCAAGTCAGTGAGCAAGCGAAAAAAGCCCAAGAAGCGCGTCAGCTTGCGGAGGGGAAATTGGCTTCTTTACAGGAACAACTTGCAGGCGCAACGTATGAACAATTACAAGCAGATTTAACAAAAACCAATGGTTTACTGAGGGAATATACGCAACAAATTGAGGCTGATGCCCGACAAGAAGCGCAGCTAAACGAGCAGCAAGCGATTCTTTCAGAGAAGCTGAAAAATCTGCAGCAATTTTTTGAAGAAAAGCAAGCGGCTAAGACAAAAGCAGAACAAAGACTGACGCAGCGACTCCAAGAAGCTGGTATGACGGAGGAAACGATGCGGGAATTGATTGCCCAAGCCGCTCAAACAACCGTTCTCTCAGAAGAAATCAAAACCTATGAGCAAGAAACGGTGTTTGTTCAGCAACGGCTAGCATTGTTAGATGCACAGTTAAAAGAGCAAGCTGCGATAGATTTAAACCAATTGGAAGCTGACTACCTTCAGTTGCAGACCGTGATGGAGGAACTACAGCAAGAAACAGTTCGCAAACAGGAGAAAGTCAACGTCAATCAACGGTTGTTTGACGAGCTGCAGGTCATTTATCAGCAAAATGTCGAAGAACTGGCCCAATTAGGCCAACTTCAGCAGTTGGCAGAAACCATCAACGGCGAAAACGTCAAAAAAACCAGCTTGGAACGGTATGTACTGCAGCAATTTCTGACAGAGATCTTAGAAGTCGCCAATGAACGCTTGGCTCGGTTGACTCGTGGCCGCTATCAATTTGAATTAGCGGATAAAGTCGGGAGCTATCGAAGCTCAACAGGCTTAGAAATTGACATATATGACGATAATGCGGGACAAGTCAGAAGAGCTCATACACTTTCAGGCGGCGAAAGCTTTATTGCTGCCTTAGCGTTGGCGATCTCTTTGGCGGATGTGATCCAGCAACGAGCTGGTGGGATCGAGATCGAAGCCCTCTTTATTGATGAGGGCTTTGGATCGCTTGATGAAGAATCATTGGAAATGGCGATGGAAGCATTAGAAATGATCGAAAATGAAGGGCGCATGATTGGGATCATCAGTCATGTTCGAGAACTGCGGGCAAGAATCCTGCAGCAAGTTTTCGTAGAAACTAACGGCAGCGGGCAAAGCCGGATCCGAATAAAAGAATAAGGAGAGGAGGGCTATTATGAAGTGGAGTATTCCAGAAAAAGTAATTGAGCGTGGCAGAACGTATGTCAACGAAGATCGCGTCTTATCTGTCACACCAGACAAAGAAAAAAATGTGTGGCACGCAGAAGTATTGGGGACAGAATTGTATTTAGTGACCTTAGATGCTACAGCCAAAGAGGTAGATTATTGCCAATGTCCGTACTGGGAAGAGCATCATTATTGCAAACACACGGTGGCAGTCGAACTTTATCTACGCAAACAAGGGAAAACACGAAAAATCAATGAGCAAACCCCCATCAAAAAAGCCTTTTCTGCTTCAGAGATGTTTTCCAACGGCTTTGCCCGCTTAGGGAGCGAAAAAGAAACGAGCCAACCCTTACAGGTTGAATTTCGGATAGATACCATCGCCACCAATCCTTACCATCAAGAAATGGATATCTTAGGGATTTCCCTCAAAGTCGGCCATCGTGGCACCGCACGGACCTATGTCGTTAAAAACATTTATAAATTTTTGCAGATGTACCAAGAAAACAAGCAGTACGCAGCGAATAAGCAGCAGACCTTCTTTCTATCTGCGGATGCCTTTGATGAGAAAAATCGAGCCTTGTTGAATCGATTGGCAGGAATCGCGCAAACGCAACAGTTAATCGGGCAAGCAGGTATTCAGATCAGTGGTAAACTTGACAAAAAGTATTTGCTGCTACCAGTTGAGTTCGGCAAAGAATTGTTGTTACAGTTAAACGAAGTCTATACGCAAATAACCATTGGTGAAACAAAAGTCAATGAAGCCGATTTTCAAATCGGTGAACCTTTGTCGTTTTCAGTCACAAAACAGGAGGATCATTTTCCGCTGGAATTCGTGAAAGATTTTGACCATTTACTTAGCTATTATAATTGGGGTCTGCTGGATGGAACCTTTTATGAACTGACTGTCGAACAAAAGGAAATCTATGTCACGATGCAACAGTTGTTTAAACGATTTGAACAGCCAGTCATCGACTATCCGAAAGAAGAACTAGCGAATCTTTTTATGAAAGTATTGCCTTATTTGCGAAAAATCGGGCGTGTCCAAGTAGCACCTGAAGTTCAAAATGAAATCGAAGAGTCTGAATTGAAAGCTGTCTTTTCGTTACGGAAAATCAAAGGACAAGTCGATTTACAAGTAGACTTCACTTATGGAGAAGTCGTTTTTTCAAGTGATGAAAAACATCACTATATGCCAGAAAATCATCCCGAGATTTTACGTGATTTTCAACAAGAAGCACGAATTGAAGCGATTATTGAAACCTTTGGCTATCAAGCGAGCACTAAAAATTGGCAAAAAAGCTTACCTGCGGGGGAACAACTTTATACCTTTTTTACAAGGGAGATCCCTGTTTTAAGGCAATTAGGTGAAGTCCGTATCGGCAAGAAGCTGCGGGAACTTTACCTTGACGCCCAACACCATCGACCAGAAATCGTTATCGAAGAAAATGGTTCTTGGTTGGATATCAAGTTTGATGTCAGCGGCATTCAAGAGTCAGAGATCAATGAGGTCTTGCGCAGCCTGTTACAGTCTGCACAATTTTATACCACAGAAAATGGGCAAGTCCTTTCATTGGAATCGGAAGAGTTTCAAGAAGCAAGTGCTGCCCTGAAAAAATTGCGTCTTTCACTAGAAGCGAAGGATGGGGCGATCCAAGTTCCTTTGAATCAAGGGCTGCTCCTGCAAGAGCAGTTTGCTGATCAAGCCAGCTTTAGCGCCGGTTTTCAGCAAATGACGGAAGACTTGATCCACCCAGAAAACTTTGAGGCGCAGCTGCCAGAAAACTTGCATGCTGAGTTGCGGCAATACCAAGAAGTTGGCTTCCGTTGGCTAAAAATGTTGAGCCACTATCAATTTGGCGGTATCCTTGCCGATGAGATGGGGTTAGGGAAGACCGTTCAGACGATTAGCTACTTACTTTCAGAAAAACAAGAGAAACAAAAATTAAATGCGCTGATCGTGGCACCTGCCAGTCTAACATTCAATTGGCAGCAAGAAATCAAACGGTTTGCGCCGACGATTTCCGCGTCTGTCATCAGCGGAACGAAAGAAGAGCGCGAAGGGCAGATGGCGCAGCCAGCGGACGTCCGCATCACTTCTTATGCAAGTTTGCGGCAAGACATTGATGCCTATCAAGCATTAGATCTGACTTGTTTGATTTTAGATGAAGCGCAAATGGTCAAAAACAGTGCGACCAAAACGGCACAGGCCTTGCGCTCCTTGGAAGTTCCACAGCGGTTCGCCCTCAGTGGCACACCGATCGAGAACAATTTAGAAGAATTGTGGTCCTTGTTCCAAATGATCATGCCAGGCTTTTTCCCGAACAAGCAAAAATTTAAAGAACTTTCCACGCAAGAAATTGCGAAAATGATCAAACCCTTTATTTTGCGAAGAGACAAAAAATCCGTGCTGCATGATTTGCCGCAAAAATTGGAAACAAATTATTACAGTGTTTTAACAGAAGAACAAAAGAAAATCTATTTGGCGTACTTGCGGCAAATGCGGGAAGAAATCGCGCAAATGGATTCTACGTCTTTTCGTAAAAATCGAATCAGTATCTTAGCTGGTTTGACTCGACTGCGGCAAATCTGTTGTGACCCACGATTATTCGTGGAGGATTATGAAGGGTCTTCTGGGAAACTTGAACAGGTCAAAGATTTACTCTTAGCAGCCAAAGAAAATGGACGTCGTGTGCTGCTATTTTCTCAGTTTACTAGCATGCTTTCGATCATTGAAGAAGAGCTAGCACAAGAAGGGTTTGAGTCCTTTTACTTGCGAGGCAGCACACCGCCGCAAGATCGTTTGACGATGGTCGATGCCTTCAATAGTGGAGAAAAGGACGTCTTCTTGATCTCGTTAAAAGCAGGAGGAACAGGACTGAATCTGACCGGCGCAGACACCGTGATCTTATACGATTTGTGGTGGAACCCGGCGGTGGAAGAACAAGCCGCTGGACGAGCCCATCGGATCGGTCAAAAAAATGTTGTCGAAGTCTGGCGAATGATTGCTGAAGGAACCATTGAAGAACGAATGGATGCGTTGCAACAAGAAAAACGTGAGCTTTTCCAAAAAGTGATCCAAGGCAATGAAACACAGCTTCAACAAATGACAGAAGAAGATATTCGCTTGATATTGAGTATCGGCGAAGAAAGTTAGCCAATCAAAAAGATGGACCTGCCGCAGGAGCGAAGGTCCATCTTTTTTTAGTTATACATGTAAGCAGGTACTTGCATCAGTGTGTCAATACTGTCTTGCAGCTGTGAAAAAGCGGTGATCGACACATCTGGCAATTCTTCCAATCCATTAGGGGCCTGACGGAGACGATGATTGAACCACAAGGCTTGCCAACCGGCTTTCTTACAGCCCACTACGTCATTATCAAAATTATCACCAACGTACAGTGTCGTTTCTGGATCAAGAGCAAAGTCGGTTTCTGCCAATTGGAAAATTTCAAGTTGGGGCTTTTGATAACCAGTTGCTTGTGAAATGATCATATGCTCTGGTTTGATCCATCGAGTCAGTTGCAACTGATCCAATTTTTTTTGCTGGTGGTCAGTGGGACCATTGGTAATAATTCCTAGTTTGACTGGCAATGTGGACAAATAGTTCAAAGTTGACTCAACTTCAGGATGCAGCGTGATGGCATCTAGTTCATGTTCATAACACAGCTGAAATTTACAGCTTTCTTCCATTGTAATAGGTAAGTACCCTAAATCCGTTAATGAATGGGTCAGTCGAAAATAACGAAAATGATCTAGCGTCCATTCATTTGCCAATACCCGTCCAAACTGCTCATCACTGTGCACCCGAAACCGTAAGTAAAGAGCAGTTAAATCTTTGTGGGCTATTTGTGGGAAACATGAGGTTACGGCATTACGAAATGGTTGTTGCTGGTCATATAAGGTATCATCGACATCAAAAAGAATACTAGTGATCAAAAAAGACACGCCTTTCAGAGTTAGTGAAAATTTTCAGTTTGTTTTCGAATCAATCATAAGCCATTATTTCTGTAAAAAAAAGAGGAAAATCCCTGCAAAATAAAGGTTTTATTTACTGTTTTTAGAAATCCGCGTCTTCATAGGTTTTCAAAATTATAGTGAATTTTACCCATTTTCACATGTTTCTCATTTTGCATTTCTACTGAGAGTTGCTTATAATGAAAGCTATTGAGGAGGGGGAAATGTGTTAAAAAGGTTTTTTCGTTATTATCGACCGTATCGGTCACTATTTATACTCGACTTTACTTGTGCGGTATTTGCTGGTTTATTGGAACTAGCCTTTCCAGTTGCCGTCAACCAAGTAATCGATAAGATCATGCCTCAGAACAACTTTCGCCTAATACTGTTGGCATGCTTAGGCTTGTTCTTGTTTTATGTGATCAATACTGTGTTGCAATATATCGTGGTTTTTTATGGTCATAAACTTGGGGTCAATATTGAAACTGATATGCGTCAAGAGTTATTTCGACATCTGCAAACGCAATCTTTTGAATATTATGATAATCAAAAGACTGGCAAGCTGATCAGTCGATTGACTACGGATCTCTTTGAGATTTCTGAAGTCGCTCACCATGGTCCAGAGGATGTTTTTATTACCATTATGACTTTGGTCGGTTCATTCCTATTGATGTTAAATATGCATGTTCAATTAGCTGTGGCAACATTTGCGTTGATTCCCTTGATTACGATCGCCTTGGTTTTTTTCAATAAGAAAATGACCAAAGTCAACACACAGATCTATGATAATCTCGGTGAGTTCAACGCCGGAGTGGAAGCATCTGTCAGTGGCATTCGAGTGACACAATCATTTGCCAATGAAACGTTTGAACATAAACGTTTTGACGGGTTAAGTGAGATTTATCGGCAGTCTAAAATCCTTTTTTATAAGGTAATGGCAATCAGTTCAGCGTACAATTATTTCTTGATTCGGTTGATCAACTTGTTTGCTCTGATCTTTGGTGCCTACTACGTGATTCGTGGCGAACTGACGAACGGTCAGTTCGTAGGGTTTATTTTATTGTCAAATGTCTTTGTTAGACCAATCGAGAAGGTTAATACGATGATCGAAAGCTATCCGAAAGGAATCGCTGGCTTCAAACGCTTGACCGAAGAGTTGGATAAAGAACCGACGATCAAAGACAAGCCAGGCGCACGGGCAGTAACTTCCTTAAAGGGAGACATCGTCTACCATGATGTTTCTTTTTCCTATGCGGATGCGACGAAAGTCTTGAATCACATCGACTTGTCGATCAAAGCGGGTGAGACGATCGCCTTCGTTGGACAAAGTGGTTCGGGGAAAACAACGTTATGCAACTTGTTGCCGCGATTTTATGAAGTCACGGAAGGCGCCATTACGATCGATGGCATCAATATTCAGGAGATGACCTTGGCATCTTTACGTCAGCAGATTGGTACGGTGCAACAAGATGTTTTTCTTTTCCCAGGAACGATTCGAGAAAATATTGCTTATGGCAAACTTGATGCAACAGAAGAGGAGATTTTAAAGGCTGTCAAATTGGCACACTTAGAAAAAGTCATTGATCAAATGACGGATGGCTTGGATACGGTCATCGGTGAACGAGGCGTCAAATTATCCGGTGGCCAAAAGCAGCGAGTAGCGATTGCTCGGATGTTCTTGAAAAACCCGCCGATTTTGATTCTAGATGAAGCAACTTCAGCGTTAGATACCGAAACGGAACAAGTGATCCAAGAATCATTGAATTCTTTGGCAGATGGGCGTACAACCTTGATCATTGCCCATCGCCTCGCAACGATCAAACATGCGACACGAATCATTGTCGTTAGTGAGAAGGGGATCTTAGAAGAAGGAACCCATGAAGAGTTGATGGCGAGAAAAGGGCATTATCGTGCATTGCATGATGCTCAATTCGCTCGTGACCGAGACCCAGCACTTGCTTAGAAGAAAGACATAGTAAACGATCAGTTCAAGAATAGTACAGTCTATTATGCTTTGTCAGTGACCAAGCAACAAATTGGCTGGCTTCTTGGATTGATCGTTTTTTACTGAGTTTTTTGTGAGAAACCCTTTTCATTTATAAGCAGATGTTCATTTCTGCTGCTGTTTTATAGCAGATTATGACAGAAATGCTTCTATGGTTTTCTGATTAAAAAGGAATGTGATACAATAAAACCAAGAAGAAAGAGAGTGGTTGCGATTACTCGTACAAAAAAATAACATCCATTTTCCTTGTAGCGCGATCGTTTCTCGGCAAAGGAAGGATAGTGAAAAAGTTCTTTTGAAAACGATTGAGCGATGGCCTTGGTTTTTCTCTCATTTTTTGATTACATCTGTAATTGTCGAAGGGAAATAAAAAAACGTTGCCTTCTGTTAAAAGAATATTTTAATATTCTGACATCTTTTTGATACACCTTTGACACACTGTTGTATAAAAGGAGTAATATTAAAAAAAAATTTGAGTTTTCTCATTTAAAAATAAACTTTTTGAAGGAAACCTTTTGCCTTAAAGGTTTCGCTTTTAATATAACTTTCGAGTTTTATTAAAAAATATGAGATTTAGACTAGATTTTTTTTAGTTAAACCTGTATAATTGAAATCAAGCGAGGGAACAGGACTTGCTTGATTGAAAATTAAAAAGGAGAGATGCACGTTGTTGACACTATACACTTCCCCAAGTTGCACATCTTGTCGCAAAGCTCGTGCGTGGTTACAAGAGCACGAAATCCCTTTTGTTGAAAGAAATATTTTTTCAGAACCGTTAAATATTTCTGAGCTTAAGGCAATTCTACAAATGACAGAAGATGGCACAGAAGAAATTATTTCCACCAGATCCAAAGTATTCCAAAAGTTGAATATGGATCTAGATGACCTGCCCCTAAAAGATTTATTGACACTTGTTCAAGAAAACCCAGGATTATTGCGTCGTCCGATCATGATTGATGAAAAACGATTGCAAGTTGGGTTCAACGAAGATGAAATTCGTCGGTTCTTACCTAGGGATGTTCGCCAACTGGAATTAAGACAAGCGCAATTAATGGCAGGATTATAAATTTGACTTCATCGACTCGCTTTCTCTTTGAAAGTGAGTCTTTTTTTGAGTTTTTATGTTTTTCTTAAGAGGATATTCGTTTTCTCTTTACTTTTTATCAGGTTTCGATACAATGAACCTATAGTGAGTAGCAAAAGTGAGGTGTAGCTAATATGGAAATGGAACATATCAATGAGAACACCATTCGTGTATTGATCAAAAGTGAAGACTTAGCTGCGAGAGGCATCACTTTTCTTGACCTTCTAGGAAATCACAATGAAATTGAAAACTTCTTTTACAGTATTCTTGAAGAAGTTGATATTGACGAAGAATTTAAGGGCAGTGAAGCTGTAACTTTCCAAGTCTTGCCTAAAGGCGATGGGTTAGAATTGTTTATTAGCAAAAATCTTCCACCAGAAGGAATGAAAAATTTTGATGAGATGAATGATGAAGCGAATGAAGACATTACCGACATGTTGAAAAAGCATGTGGCGGCTCAATTACAAGAGTCGGAGCAAGCAGAAGACATCGGCAATCGTTTTGTATTCGAGTTGTTGCGATTCGAAGATATGATTCAATTGGCATCCGAAGTATATTTGGATTCCGTTGCAACCAATCTTTACCAAATGGGTAACCATTATTATATTGAAATTCGATTCATGGATGTAGAGGTTACTGATATTGAAGTGGAGAACGCACTTTCTTATTTGATGGAATTTGCCCAACGGACATCAGTGACGCCAGAGGTTTTATCTGAATATGGTCAGTTGATCATGGAAAACGATGCACTTGAATTGACTCGTTTCTACTTCAAAAATGATTAATGAATGAAATTCATTTCCAGCCAAGAACATGTTGCTAATGTTCTTGGCTTTTTCAATTGTGTTTGATGAAAATGGCGTATCTTTTATTGAGGTGAGTTAGATGCTGAAAGCATTGAACCAAGGAAAAGAAGTCATTGCAGCGAAAGGGAGAAAGAAAGCATCAGGTCCTTTTTATTGCCCAGGGTGTCACCAAGAAGTGACTTTGCGGCAAGGAACCAAACGACAGCCCCACTTTGCCCATCAAGCAACTGCTGATTGTCAGACTTACAGCGAAGGGGAGACGAAGGAACACTTGGAAGCCAAACAACTATTGTTTGAATGGTTTCAAGATACAGGGATTGAGATCGAAGCTTTTTTGCCTAAACTCCAACAGCGTCCTGACCTTTGTTATAAGAATATCGCCATTGAAGTACAGTGTTCTTCCCTCAAGTTTTCACGATTTCTTGAAAGAACCAGCACGTATTTAGCAAACGGCTATCGACCATGGTGGATCTTAGGGGAGAAATTGCATCCGAAACGCCAATGGTCACTTTTGGCAAAAGCCTGCTGTAGTTATCAGGCAACTGGTTTTTGTTTGTGGCTGATTGATACGCAAAATCAATCCTTAATGAAGTTAGAACAAATCAACTGGCACTATCAAGAAGGAGTCAGCAGTCAACAAAGCGATGCTCGAAAAGGGGCGCCTTACCATAAAGAAACACTTCGCCCTTTGTGCAAAGGACAAAGATCAAACCATCACCGTCCTCCTGAGTGGCTTGCTGCAGACTATCAGGTGTGGTTGATACAAAAACTGCGAAAGAACCTGCCAAAAATCCGTATGATCCAAGAAATATTGTATCCGTTAAAAGGCAATGTCTCCCAGCTGCCTATGTGGTGCTATTGTGCAAGCAGCTTTGGCATTTTATTTGAGCATCGAATATTGGTTTTTCGCTTTCTTTATTTAAGTGACTGTCCACTTCGTTTTGATCAATGGGTGGCACGGCTGCGGCAGCTGGATTGGCAATGGCAATTCCCGTTACTGGATCAACGGGAAATTTTGCGTGGACTCTTTCAAGAATGCCAATATTTAGAAAATTCGGTTTCTTTTTAAGCCAATGATTTGGTTTCACTGAAAAGTATGATAAGATATTTTTAACCAATGAACAAGGAGTGAAGGGAATGTCAGAAACAAAACAATTACCAGCACGTGAATCGATTCCAGTCGAAAAAACGTGGGACTTAACGAAAATCTATGCCGATGATGCGGCTTTTGACATAGAATTTCAAGAGATCCAAGCACAAGTCAAAGAAGCAAGTCGTTACCAAGGCACTTTAGCCGATGGGCCGCAAGCCTTCTTATCCGCATTAGAATTTGTTTTAGCGCTTTCTCGTCGTTTAGAGAAACTCTATGTATACAGTCATTTGAAAAACGATCAAGATACTGCCAATACGACGTATCAAGGCTTGTATGCAAAAGCAAGTAACTTAGTTGCGCAAGTAAGTGAAGCCGTTGCTTGGTTTGATCCTGAGCTATTGACAATGTCTGATGAAACGATTTGGGGCTATTTCGATCAAGAGCCGAAACTAGCTGTTTATCGTCATATGATCGAAAAAACCATCAACGAACGTCCACATGTCTTGCCAGCGGAGCAAGAAGAGTTATTAGCTGGTGCTGGCGAAATTTTTGGGGCACCTGGCAACATTTTTTCTGTTTTAAACAATGCTGATTTGGATTTTCCAGTAGTTGAAGACGAAAACGGGGAAAAAGTGCAGTTATCTCATGGTGTATACGGTGAGTTGATGGAAAGCACGGATCGGTCTGTCCGTGAAGCAGCCTTTAAAGGTCTTTATGGTGTCTATGAGCAATTCCGCAATACCTTTGCCCAAACATTAAGCACCAATATCAAAGCCCATAACTTTAAAGCAAAAGCCCGCAAATTTGATTCGGCACGGCAAGCCGCTTTGAGTGCCAACCACATTCCTGAAAGTGTCTACGATACATTAGTGGATGTCGTCAATCAGCACCTGCCATTGTTGCATCGTTATATGGCATTAAGAAAACGCCTGTTGGCTGTCGATACGTTGCATATGTATGATGTTTATACGCCGATTTTAGGGGAAGCACCCATTCGATATACCTATGAAGAAGCGGTCGAAAAAGCGAAAGAAGCGTTAAAACCATTAGGTGAAGAATACCTTGCGGTGGTTGAAGAAGCCTTCAGCAATCGGTGGATCGATGTCGTTGAAAACAAAGGCAAACGTAGTGGCGCGTATTCTTCTGGTGCCTATGACACGCTGCCATATATCCTGATGAACTGGAATGATCGATTGGATCAACTCTTTACTCTTGTTCATGAAATGGGACACAGTGTGCATAGTTACTTTACACGTAATAACCAGCCTTATGCCTATGGCGATTATTCGATCTTTTTAGCGGAAATCGCTTCAACCACCAATGAAAATATTTTGACAGAGTATATGCTGCAGACTGAAACAGATCCACGGGTCAAAGCTTATGTCTTGAATCATTTTCTCGATGGCTTCAAAGGAACGATTTTCCGTCAAACGCAATTTGCCGAGTTTGAACACTTCATGCACGTGGAAGATGCGAAAGGAACACCGTTGACCAGTGAGTTCTTAAGCGAGAACTATGCCGAGTTAAATGCAAAATACTACGGACCTTCTGTTGAAAAAGATCCTGAGATTCGTCTTGAGTGGTCACGCATTCCGCATTTCTATTACAATTACTATGTTTACCAGTATTCAACCGGATTTTCGGCAGCTTCTGCTTTAGCGAAGAAAATCTTAGCAGGTGAACCAGATGCCTTAACCAACTATTTGAACTATTTGAAAGCTGGACGCAGTGATTATCCAATCGAAGTCATGAAAAAAGCGGGCGTCGATATGACAAAAGCAGATTATATTGAAGACGCGATGAAAGTATTTGAGCAACGCTTGAATGAATTGGAAGAACTCGTCAAAGAAATTGAAGCATAATTGAAAAGCGAACCAATCCGTGAAGGATTGGTTTGTTTTTTTGTTTGTCCACAATAAAAAACGCTCCGCAGCGAGCCAAATACAAGATCATCGTTTGGCTCGCTGCGCAGCGTCGCTATTGAATAGGGTTTCATAAAAGAATCAACCCGCGATCAATTTCATGAATAGTGGAAAGTTTTGGTGCTTTCAAAGACTGAGCTTTTTGTAAAAATGTATCGAGTTCTGTTGCTGTACCACAGACGAGCGGAAGACTTCTCAGTTCCTCTGATCCTTCTAAAAGGACCCCATATTCTTCTTCACTTGAAAAATCATACACCACAGCAGAGGGTGTGATCGTGATGCCCATATCTTTGGCTACACGCTGATCGGTGGCAAAGTTCTTTTTCACTAGCTCAGAGGATCGATCTTCTAGGAACATCTCTAAATCACCATTCGTTTCAGAAAATAATTCTTTCACTAAGGCATCGCTATATTCTTGTCTTTCGATCCCTATCCGTTGTTGCAGTTTCAACAAGAAATCCCGCGCAATTTTTTTTCCTTGCAACTGAGCTGCCTTATAGTCCAGTGATGCAGCATAGATTTGGTTGGTCTGTTCATTTCGCAAGACCAAATCCGTCTTATTCATGGACAAATAGTCCATTGAGACACCTACGGAAAACAAGTTAACGAAAGGTAGGATCTGCAAATGGATTTTTTTGCGGCTGGTGTTTAATTTATTGAGAATCTCTTTTTCGATATCATAACAAATAGGCCCAATCGGATTAATAAATAAAAACAGTTCGATCATTTGAATCTCTCCCCAATTAAGATTCTTTTGTACCTTGAAAAACAAAATAAGTATGTTTTATTAAATATAGCAAAAAAACGCGAAAAAAGTAAGCAAAAGGACAGCTTACTATGATTTTTCTTCAACGGCTCGGATGATCTTGTTTTTCGCTGGTCGGTAAGGAACGCCAAAGAGACGTAACAAGGAGTGAAAGGCATCTTTCCCTTTAATCGGTTCGTTGACTTCTAACTCCAACTCATAATCATGCTGTTGACCATACCAGCTTTCATCTAACGCGAGCAATCCTTCTTCAATCGGAAATTCCGCCCGTTTCGTTTTTAATGCTGCGATCATACGTAACGTGTCAGGCTCGATACCTGCCGCTCTTAGGCGCTGAGCAACGATACCCGTAGGTAGAATTTTTTCTGAAGCAATCAATGAAGCTGCGGACGTTTTCGTTAAAGGATCAGTCGTCTCTAATAACCCGTGCTCAATGGGGGTTTTTAGCGTTAATTCCGCATTGGTAGCAGTCGTGCGAATACGCAAGCCGAATTGCTTTTCCCGCAGCTTATGATCTGCCGTATCAAAATAGTAGTTGGTTTGTATCTTAAATGCTTCTTCTGACAAATTGTAATAAGCAAGCAACTGGTGGTATTCTTTTTCCGTCAACATCGTTTTATATTCGATCTCTATTTGTTCGCCCATCGTTTCTCACTCTCTTTCTGTTGCAACCATAGTGTACGCTGTTTCAGCTATTCCGTCAAAGAAACCAAACAAAGAAAAGCTGAGACGTTGGGGGAGAGACAAAAAATCTTTTGTTTCTGCTCTTCTGTTCATTCAGTTTTATTCCAAGAGTATGGTAGAATAAGAGGTATGTTATGAACAGAATCGAGGGAGAAGAATGATTCGAGATTGGGAAGAATTCTTAGCGCCTTATGAACAGGCGGTTTCAGAATTAAAAGTAAAATTAAGAGGCATACGAAAACAATATAGGGAACAAAACAAGCATGTTCCCATTGAATTTGTCACTGGGCGGGTCAAGCCAGTGGATAGCATTTTAACGAAAAGTAAATTACGTGGGATTGCTTTGGATCGGCTTGAAGAAGAGATGTCTGATATCGCTGGATTACGAATCATGTGTCAATTTGTGGAAGACATTCACCAAGTCGTTGAACTCTTACGAACACGCAAAGACATGAAAGTGATCATTGAACGGGACTATATCACCAATAAAAAAGCCAGTGGCTACCGTTCGTATCATCTAGTGATCGAATATCCCGTTCAACTGATCGACGGGGAAAAAATTATTTTAGCTGAGATTCAAATTCGGACACTAGCGATGAATTTTTGGGCAACGATCGAACATTCACTAAACTACAAATACCAAGGGGAATTTCCCGCTGAAATCAGTGAACGGCTGCGTCGGTCGGCAGAAGCCGCCTATCAGCTAGATGAAGAAATGTCCAATATCCGTGAAGAGATCCAAGAGGCACAACGGTTATTTTCACATGGGAAAGGCAAGCGAGGCGGACATGATCAGAACCCGTTGCCAAAGGGGGAAACGGAATGAAAGGTATCCGCGTGGCAATCGTCCATAATCAAGAAAGCAAGTCGGTAGAAGTGACAAAGCGTTTAACTACGCTTTTAGAACAATCTGAAAATAAGATCGATCAAGACAATCCTGAATTAGTGATTTCTGTTGGGGGAGATGGCACGCTCCTTTCTGCTTTTCACTTGTACAATCATAAGTTGGACCAAGTGCAGTTTTTAGGCGTCCATACGGGTCATCTCGGCTTTTACACGGACTGGCGAGATTATGAATTGGAAGAACTAGTCGAGTCATTATGCAATGACCATCAAAAAAGC
The DNA here is from genome assembly GCF_050547255.1 of Enterococcus sp. AZ079. NCBI lineage: Bacteria > Bacillati > Bacillota > Bacilli > Lactobacillales > Enterococcaceae > Enterococcus > Enterococcus sp. AZ079. Next base: position 1,199,164 of record NZ_CP172955.1, read on the forward strand.
GTCAGCTATCCGTTATTAGATGTTCGTATCACGTATGCGAATGGAAAATCAGACAAGCATTTCCTTGCATTGAATGAATCAACGATCAAGCGCGGCAATCGCACGATGGTTGCCGATATTTCTATTAAAGAAGACCTCTTTGAAAAATTTCGCGGCGATGGCTTATCGATTTCAACGCCCACCGGCTCCACTGCTTATAACAAGAGTGTTGGTGGGGCAGTCTTACACCCAAGTATCAATGCCTTTCAATTGGCAGAGATTGCTTCGTTGAACAATCGTGTCTTTCGGACCCTTGGTTCGCCGATCGTCGTGGGTCACCATGAATGGGTCAAAGTACAACTGCAGCAAAGCACCGACTATTTAGTAACGATCGATCAGTTTACCATCGAACAAGAAGAAATCGATGCTATCTATTACCGTATTGCCGATGAACGGATTCATTTTGCGTCTTATCGGCATATGCATTTTTGGAATCGGGTCAAAGATTCCTTTATTGGAGAAGAATAAACCCATGGAATTTACGTATTACTATACTGGACAAGGACAGCAAGTCAAATATTTTTTGAAGGAACAAGGGGTGTCCAAAGGACTGTTAGCAAAAATCAAATTTCAAGGCGGAAAGATATTTGTCAACGATCACGAGCAAAACGTCTTGTTTTCTTTGGCGCAAAATGATAGGGTAACTATTGTAATTCCTCCTGAAGGAGAACATGAGACGATGCTGGCTGACCCGACACCGATTGAGATCGTGTATGAAGATGCCCATCTGTTAGTCGTGAATAAACCGGCTGGCATCTCATCAATTCCTGCGCAATATCATCCGACTGGCACGATGGCCAATCGCGTTAAGGCCTACTATCAAGCGCAGCACTATGAAGATCAAGTGATTCATGTTGTCACGCGGTTAGACCGTGACACATCAGGATTGATGCTTTTTGCAAAACATGGGTTTGCCCATGCGAAGCTGGATAGCCAGTTGCGAAAGAAGCAGGTCGTAAAAAAATATCAAGCCCTCGTTGCTGGTGAACTGCCCGCACTTTCTGCCCATGGTGAGATTGAGCTGCCGATTGCTAGGGACCTGACTTCACTATTGAAACGCAAGGTCAGTGACGAAGGAAAAGAAGCACGGACGGAGTATTGGCTAAAACAACGCAATTCAGATTGCGCTTTAGTTGATATTCAGTTACACACAGGCAGGACACATCAAATAAGGGTCCATTTTTCTGCGATCGGTTGTCCCTTATTAGGAGACGAGATGTATGGCGGTACAATGGCTCTTGGGATCAAACGACAAGCATTACACTGCTGTCAGCTGCAATTTCAGCATCCCTTTACGAATGAACCGTTGGCTTTTAAGCTGCCCTTACCAGCAGACATGGCCGCTGTTTGCTCAGCCATGGATAGGCAATAACAAATGAGGTGAAGAGATTGGATGAAAATCAAGAATTAACCGAACGGTTTGATCAACTGAATCAAGCATTAAAAGACAATGATATCCAGGGATTTCGTGAGGCATTCTTGGATCTGCATATCTACGAGCAGGGGCAATTCTACCAATCTCTAGAAGCAGCCGATCGACAAATCGTCTATACGTATCTATCGCCGAAAGAATTAGCAGACATGTTTGACGTCATTGAAGAAGATGATGAACACATGGTGGACTATCTTTCAGAGATGCGCCCCGCCTATGCGGCTGATATGTTGGCGCAAATGTATACCGATAATGCGGTTGACCTGCTGAATACTCTGGATAAAAAACAAACAGCGAAATATTTGAGTTTGATGACCGCTGAAGCTGCTAGCGAAATCAAAGAGCTGCTGCACTATGAAGATGAAACTGCTGGATCGCTGATGACTACCGAGTTTGTTTCCATTGTTGCCAACCAAACGGTTCGTTCAGCGATGTATGTCTTAAAAAATGCCGCAGATGTTGCCGAGACGATTTACTATATTTACGTCGTGGATACTGATAATAAGCTTGTGGGCGTTATTTCTTTAAGAGACTTGATCATCAATGATGAAGATACCATGATCGCTGATATTTTGAACGAGCGGGTGATGTCGGTCCATGTTGGAGATGACCAAGAGGATGTCGCTCAGACCTTCCGAGATTATGACTTTCTTGCATTGCCAGTCACTGATTATGACGATCACCTATTAGGGATCGTGACCGTCGATGATATCATCGACGTTATCGATGATGAAGCAGCCAGTGACTACTCTGGATTGGCAGGGGTCAATGTGGAAGAAGTCAGTGAGAACCCGATCAAAGCGTCTTCGAGACGCTTGCCTTGGCTTATCACCTTACTCTTTCTCGGAATGGCCACCGCCAGTCTGATCAGTCATTATGAAGAGTTGGTCAGCGAAGCAAGTATTCTCGCTGTCTTTATCTCACTGATCACTGGGACCGCCGGTAATGCTGGTACCCAATCCTTAGCCGTAGCCGTTCGTCGTCTGGCGATCAATGACGACAAAGAAAACAGCTTTATGAAGACGGTAGTTGGTGAAGTGCTGACAGGACTGTTCACAGGTGCCATCACGGGGTTGACGATTTTTGCTATCGTAGCTGTCTGGAAACAAAATCCGATTCTAGGGTTTGTGATTGGGATGGCGATGATGTGTGCCATCACAGTAGCCAACTTAGCGGGAAGTTTGATCCCGATGCTGATGGACAAGCTGGGGTTTGATCCAGCAGTGGCAAGTGGTCCGTTTATCACGACCCTTAGCGATTTGACCAGTGTTTTGATCTATTTCAACATTGCCAGTCTTTTTATGAACTATTTTATTCAATGAACAAAAAAGAGCAAGCCGATGATTCTTCATTCGAAGGAAGGTCATCGGCTTGCTCTTTAATTTTTTGGTTTTGGCAATACCCCAGAAGGAGAGACACCATAAAGTTTTTTAAAAGACTTGCTAAAGTGATAAGCATCCTGATAGCCCACAGCAGAGGCGACTTCTTTGATCGTGAGGTTTTCATTTTTTAACATGTCTTTGGCACGCTTTAAGCGAATCTCAATCAAGTAGTTGATGGGACTGACACCCGTCGCCTCTTTAAAAATCTTTGAAAGGTACGTCGGGCTGAGAAATTGATCCTGTGCGAGCTTCTCTAACGTGATTTCTTCTTTGTAATGATTTTCCAAGTAATAGACCGTATAGTTGACGATCTGTTGTTGTCGTCGTTGGCTTTTGGAAAGGTAAGGCACGACATTGATATGGTCTTCATTTAGTCCACGTAAAATGTAGACGAGCATCTCCATCAAAACAGCCTTTTGCATCAATTGAAACTCATCCCGCTCTTCACTGCTTTCTCTCACCAACTGCCAGGCTTTTTCCAAAACTTGATGATGGTATTTGCCTAGCTCCAACAAGGGGTGTTTGTTCGGGAAAAAATTCCGTTTAAACCCTTCCAAAGAAATATTTTTCAAACCAATATGCAGCTGATGGGAGCGAGTGCCCTTTGGCTGCAATTCGCAGTGATCGACGCCAGGATTGAAAAGCATGACGCTGCCAGCACGGATTTTTTTCGCTGGTTCTTTTTCAAAATAATAGGTACTTTCTCCTTCTAATAAGACGCTGATTTCTAAAAAGTCATGATGGTGCATTTCTCCATGACTTTCTGATTGCGTCCATGGGTCAAAGAGATAGATGATTTCTGGATTAAACGTGCGAGGGTTAACTAAATTCATGGCTGATTCACTCCAATTGGGTGCTTATTTCCTGTAAAAAAAGGGAATGGTGCTTCTTACTAATATTTTACATCAAAATGAGTAAGAAAAACCATTCAAATCGCTTTTCAAAACGCTAAGCTTAACAACGAGAGGGGGAATTAGATGAGTAATACACAATGGATCTGGCGCTATGCCAAAAAGAACCGGGGAAAAATCATATTGGCAGTCCTGTTTTTAGTGATCAATGCAGCGCTGATCATTGTTAATCCGTACTTGGGAGGAATGGTGATCGATGATGTCATCAATCAGCAAAAAACGCACTTATTGATTCCATTATTGTTGATCATGATCGCAACGACCGTCATTCGTACCATTGTCCGCTACAGTTATCAAATTTTATTTGAACGGGTCGGGCAAAATACGCTATACGATTTACGGGAAGATTTGTATCAGAAGCTGCAAGAATTGGATTTCGACTTTTTCAATCACACTCGTGTGGGAGATATTATGGCACGGATGACTGGTGATACCGATGCCATTCGCCACTTTGTTTCTTGGGTGACCTACAATATCGCTGAATGTATCTTGTGGTTCTTTTCAGCGGTGGTGGTTATGAGCTTCATTGATTGGAAATTGATGTTGGCGCTGGTGGCTGTCACACCGATCATATTTCTGTTGACCAATCGCATGTCTAAGAAAGCACACCCGTTGTTTTTTGACATTCGTGAGAGCTTTTCGCGCTTGAATTCAATGGTGGAAGAAAATATCGGCGGCAATCGAGTGGTGAAAGCTTTTGCTCGTGAAAATTTTGAGATTGAAAAATTTCGCTCTTACAACGAAGATTTTAAGACCCGCAATATGGCATCTGCCAAAGTATCCCGTACCTATCTGCCATGGCTTGATGGCTTAGCAGGAAGTTTGTCAGTCATTGCCTTGATTTTGGGTGGGATCTTCGTTATCAACGGCGAGATGACATTAGGGGATCTTGTTGCGTTTAATGGCTATCTTTGGATGTTGAATAATCCTATGCGCATGAGTGGTTGGTTGATCAACGATGTTCAGCGATTTTCTGCAGCCTGTATCAAAATTCGGCAAATGTTGGCGCAAGAATCGAAAATTCCTGTTCATCAACAAGAAAAATTAGAGCCAATCAAAGGATTTGTAGAGTTTAAAGATGTTTCCTTCCACTTTTCGGATGATCCGAATCAAAATGTGTTGGAAAACATCAACTTCAAAATTGGCCCTGGCCAAACGTTAGGGATCTTAGGGGAAACTGGGTCAGGGAAAACGACGTTAGTGAATTTGGTTGGACGCTTTTATGATCCCACTGAAGGGGAAGTATTGATTGATGGAAAAAACGCCAAAGAGTATCCCGTGCGCCAAATGCGGGAAAACATTTCAATGGTGATGCAAGATGTTTTCTTGTTTTCCAATACCATCTCCGACAACATTGCTTTTGGAAATCCTTTAGCTGATGAAGGCTTTATTCGGCAAATGGCGGTAGTCGCTGATGCAGATACCTTTATTTCTCGGATGCCTCAAGGCTATGAAACGATCGTGGGCGAGCGAGGTGTGGGGCTTTCTGGCGGACAAAAACAACGGATCTCCCTAGCACGGGCCTTAGCCAAAGATCCATCGATCTTGATTTTGGATGATACGACGTCTGCCGTCGATATGGAGACAGAATCGAAGATCCAACAGGAGCTGACAAAATTAACAGGAGAGAAAACGACGTTTATCATTGCGCATCGAATTTCCTCTGTTCGAGAAGCCGATCAGATTCTGATGATGGAAAAAGGACGAGTCGTTGAACAAGGGACCCATGAAGAACTTGTCAGTCTGCGGGGCAAATACTACGAAGTGTATCAAAAACAATTAGGCTTGTCAGGAGGTGAAGACGATGGCGAGAAATAAATTTGATGTGGATGAGGAATTAGACCAGGAGTTTAGTTGGAAGGATTTCAAACGCTTGTCACAATATGTCGTTCCTTATAAAAGAAGTATTGCCAAAGTCCTATTTACGATCATTCTGGCAAACTTAGCAGGAATGTTGGCGCCCGTTTTCACAAAGATCGCGATCGATTCATCGATTCCTGAGAAAAATGTCAACCAATTGCTGCTTCTAGGAGCTGCCTTTCTAGTGACCTTGATCGTTATCGGCGTCTGCATGCGTTACCGTATCTACCATATCACGAATATTGGTCAAGACGTATTGAAGGATATGCGCTTTGATATTTTTGAACATCTGCAGCGACTGCCTTTTTCTTATTTTGATACAAGGCCCCACGGCAAGATCTTGATTCGCATCGTAAACTATATCAATACACTGAGTGACCTATTGAGCAACGGCCTGATCAATTTGATCTCGGATGTTTTCAACGTCATCATCACCTTGATCTTTATGTTTGCGATCGACTTCAAATTGACCTTGTATTCCCTTGCGTTGCTGCCAATTTTGTTCATCATGGTGATGGTGATCAAGAATAACCAGCGCAAAGCCTATCAGGTGTTGAGTAATAAACAATCCAATCTAAATGCTTACATTCATGAAAGTATTGCTGGTATCAAGATTACTCAATCCTTTGCGCGAGAAGAAGAAAATGCTGAGATCTTCCAAGAAGTCAGCAATGATTACCGGACTTCATGGATGAAAGCTGTCAAAATTCAGTTTCTGATGTGGCCAGGGGTGCAAAACATTTCAGTCATTACGACTTGTTTGATTTATTTTGTCGGCATTCGTCAGATCGGTGTCGATGTCAGCACAGGTACTCTGATCGCTTTTATCAGTTATATCAATAATTTCTGGAATCCAGTCATCAATATCGGGAATTTTTATAATTCTTTGATTACAGCAACAGCCTATCTTGAACGGATTTTTGAAACGATGGATGAAGTCCCAGATATCGAAGACAAACCTGATGCAAACGTATTGCCGACGATGAAAGGGACCGTTGATTTTGAACACGTGACCTTCCGATACGAAGAAGGCAAAAACATTCTTTCTGATGTTAACTTCCACATTGAACCTGGGGAAAGTATTGCTTTGGTTGGTCCTACTGGTGCAGGGAAAACCACGATCATCAACTTGCTGAGCCGCTTTTATGATGTCAATGAAGGCAGTGTTAAAGTGGATGGGATGGACGTTCGTGACGTGACGCTGGAATCGCTGCGCTCACAAATGGGGGTCATGCTGCAAGATACCTTTATTTTCTCAGGAACGATCATAGAGAATATTCGCTATGGAAAATTAGATGCGACAGAAGAAGAGATCATCGAAGCAGCGAAGATCGTCCGTGCCCACGACTTTATCACGGAGTTGAAAGACGGCTATCAAACCGTCGTCGAAGAACGAGGAAGTACTTTATCTGCAGGGCAACGGCAACTGATTTCCTTTGCCCGAGCGTTGTTGGCTGATCCAAAAATTTTGATCTTAGATGAAGCGACCTCAAGTATCGATACGAAGACAGAAGAATTGCTGCAAGAAGGATTGTTGAAGCTGTTAGAAGGCAGAACCTCATTTATCATCGCTCACCGATTATCCACGATCAAAAATTCTGATCGAATCTTTTACGTGGCAGGGGGGACGATCGCTGAATCGGGTAACCATGATCAGCTAATGGCACAAAAAGGCTTGTATCACCATTTGTATCAATCACAATACGACTTATTGCAAGCCATCTAAAAGAATCCCTACAAACGATAGAAGCGCATCGTTTGTGGGGATTTCTTTGTGTCCTTCAAGCTCAATCGTTAAGGTCAACGATTCTGGTTCCATGAACTTCTTTTACACCTAGTGTATCGGCAACTTCTTGGGCATTTTCAAAGGAAATGCCACCGCCAGGTAAAATCGTTAAACGCTCACCAGCATAGGCGATCAATTCTTTCAGACGATCGAAATTTGCTTCGATTGGAGTGCCTGCAGCACCACCATGGGTCAAAATCCGCTGTACCCCATGCTCAGCTAACCAATCGATCGCCTTGAATTGGCGCGCTGCAGGAATCGCGTCGAACGCCATGTGAAAAGTAACCTGCAAGCCTTCTGCGGTTTCTAACAGTAGCTCCAATGCTTCTTCGTCCAACCAGCCGCTAGGTGTTAAGCAACCTAGAACAACGCCGTCTGTTCCTAATTTTTTTGCTTCGATCAAGTCGGTATGCATGATTTTCAGTTCTGTATCATTGTAAACAAAATCACCACCCCGAGGTCGAATGATCGTCATAACGGGTATTCCTTTTTCGCCAGCATATTGCAGAACTTCTTCTTGCACGCCGGTACTTGGTGTTGTTCCGCCGACTGCTAAATTATCACAGAGTTCGATGCGCTTTGCACCTCGGGCGATCGCTAAGGGAATATTGGTATAGTTTTCTGCACAAAATTCTTTTAACATGATTTACCTCCATTAGATGGGTGTTCAATTGATTTGTTATTCTATCCACTAGCATTCTACCACAAGAATATGCTAAAGTAGAGCAGAGATGAGGGAAGTTGAATGTTAAAAAAAATCGATCGCGGGCGCCTTTTTTTAAACGCCCATTATCACTTGTTTGAATGTCCATTGTGCCGCCAAGCATTTTTCCCGACCGAAAATGGCTTGGTTTGTCCAAATCGTCATCGATTTGACTTATCAAAGAAAGGCACACTTTTCTTTTTGGATCATCAAGTCAAAGCAGATTATGATCAAGCACTGTTTTTGCCGCGTCAACGAATGATCGCTAGCGGCATGTATGCACCAGTCATTGAATGCATCAAAGCAGCTTTAGGGGATGCTAAGCATCTTTTAGATGTTGGCTGCGGGGAAGGCAGTTTTCTGGCTCAGCTGGTCAATGAAAAGACTCAGGCGGCTGTCGGCTTTGATATTGCCAAGGACGGAGTCTATCTAGCAACCAATCAAAACGTACCAGCTTTTTGGTGTGTAGCGGATCTGACCAACCTGCCGTTTGCTGAAGCGAGCTTTGATACGATTTTCAATCTATTTTCGCCGTCAAATTATGGGGAGTTTAACCGCATTTTAAGAAAAGGCGGACAGCTGATCAAAGTGGTCCCTGCGGCGGATTATTTAAAAGAACTACGAGCCGCTTTTTATCCTGACGATGAAACAAAACAACAGTATTCGAATGAACGGGTCGTTAGCAAATTTTTTGAACACTATCCCAACGCATCCCGTCAAAGAGTGACGCATGTTTTTGCGATCCCTGAAGAAAATCGTCAAGATTTACTTGCCATGTCCCCGTTAGAGTGGGGGGCTTCGGAGGAACGCAAAGAAAAGCTGCGACAAACCCCTTTGACACAGATTACGGTTGATGTTGAGGTGTTGATTGCGAAAATTTCCTGAAAATATTTTGAACTTTTTTGTTATTTACTCTTGCAATCATGCCATGGGAGTGATATATTGTTCTCAAGTCATTTTTCATTGGTTTTTATCAGGTTCCTGTTCTGATAAAAGTTAGTGAAAAGAGCTTCACTAACGTAACGACTCGCAGTGATCGACACCGAGTTGGTACGTTTTTTTTATGCCCAAAAAAGCGCCCAAAAAATGTTGTTTCTAGAAAAACAAGCGTGCCAAAATATGGTACTATAGAAGTTATTGAAGTAGTTATTGAGCATGTAATGGAAAACGTAACGTTTAACGACACAAATCAATGCGAGAACCGATCGGCAGTATCCGATCGAAAGGAGTTTTTATCTATGAATCACATCGTTCTTTTTGAACCTCAGATCCCAGCCAATACGGGGAATATTGCACGGACGTGTGCAGCAACAAATACTCATTTACACTTAATCGAGCCTTTAGGCTTTTCAACGGATGACAAGCAATTGAAGCGTGCTGGGCTTGATTATTGGCACGATGTCAATATTACCTATCATAAAGATTTAGCTGCTTTTATGGACTTTTTAGGAGCGCGTCCGTTGTACCTGATCTCGAAATTTGCCAATCGCGTGTATTCTGATGTCGATTACACCGCCGATGACGATCAGTTCTTCATTTTTGGGAAAGAAACGACGGGGCTTCCAGAAAGCTTTATGCGTGAGCATGCCGAAAAATGCTTGCGGATCCCTATGAATGATGAGCACGTTCGTTCCCTAAATCTATCAAATACGGCGGCCTTGATCATTTATGAAGTTTTGCGGCAGCAAGGATTTCCGCAGTTGGAATTGACGCATCATTACGAGAACGACAAATTAGACTAAGAAGCGAGGCTTTTTCGATGCAATTATACTTTACCCGTCACGGAAAAACAGAGTGGAACCAAGCACGCCGCTTTCAAGGAATGCTGGGGGATTCGCCGTTATTGCCAGAAAGTTATGACGAGATCAAATTACTCGGTGATTATCTGGCAGCTATTCCTTTTGAGAAGATTTACTCAAGTACATCTTTGCGAGCAAAAGTGACTGCCCAAGAGATCCAAGCAAGACTCCAACACCCTGTTGAAATCATTTATAATGAGAACCTGCGAGAAATCGGACTCGGTGAATTGGAAGGTCGGTCCATCGATGAAATGCATGAGAAGTATCCCCAGCAACTGACTGATTTGCGTAATCACCTGGATCGATACGATCCCAGTGCCTTTAAAGGTGAGCCGATCCAAGAAACATTGAGCCGAATCGAGACCGTCGTCATGGATGCGGTGATGCAGCATGAAGGCCCATTATTGTTCGTCGGTCATGGAGCATCCTTTACGGCTGCTATACAGTGGCTTGCAGGCAAACCATTAGCCGAATTAAGAGAGCAAGGTGGATTAGTCAATAACAGCGTTAGCTTATTAGAGACGAATGAACAAAAAGTATTGCCTTTTGAACTAAAAGTTTGGAATGAAGCAAGCTTTTTAAGCAATCAGGCAGGATTAGACGCTTTATTGTAAACCATGAAAGGAGCGGCACCATGATTCCAGAAAGAACGTTTTTTGTCGGCCATGTTGCCGCCATCTTTTTCCAGAATCCCAGCAATTTTTATAAAGTACTATTAGTTAAAGTCACTGAGAATAATGCCGACTACAAAGACTCGGAGATCGTCGTTACTGGTAGTTTCGGCGAAATCCAAGAAGAGGAAAAGTATCGGTTTTTTGGTGAGCTGGTCAATCATCCCAAGTATGGCGTCCAGTTGAAGGCCGAAAGCTACCAACAAGAACAACCAACCTCTGAACAAGGGTTGATCGCCTATCTTTCAGGAGAAAAATTTCCTGGGATCGGCAAGAAGACCGCTGAAAAAATCGTTGATCTTTTAGGAGAAGAAGCGATCGACCGGATGCTGGAAGAACCAACATTGTTGGAGCAGATTCCAGGATTGAATGAAAGTAAGCAGAAAATGATTTTAGATACCGTTCGGCAAAATCATGGGATGGATCAAGTGATCGTTGGCTTGAGCCGTTATGGTTTTGGTAGTCAGATTTCTTTTGCAATCTACCAAGCCTACAAAAATGAAGCATTAGCAATTATCGAAGAAAATCCTTACCAGCTGGTGGAAGACATTGAAGGCATTGGCTTTAAACGCGCAGATGGCATCGCTGAGCAGCTAGGGATCGAAGCTTCGTCACCGCAACGGTTTCGAGCCGCAGTCTTGCATCAGATCTTTGCCCAATCCTTGCAGACGGGTAATACCTTTATCCACGCCCAGGACTTGTTAGAGCAGACACTGCGTTTATTAGAGACGAGTCGACCTATTGAGATCGCGCCAGACGACCTGGCCTCAACGATCATTCAGTTAGTGGAAGAAGGAAAAATCCAGCAAGAAGAAACTCGTTTATATGAAAACAGTTTGTACTTTTCTGAGTGGGGAATCGCTAGTTCCATCGAACGCTTGCTTTCCCGCAAAAAAGAGATCGTGTATCCTGAGAAAAAAATCAGCAAAACGCTGCGAAAAATTGAGAAGCATCTAGGCATCACCTATGGTTCTTCGCAAGAAGAAGCAATCAAAGAAGCCATCCGTTCGCCATTGTTTATTTTGACAGGAGGACCTGGTACTGGGAAAACGACGGTGATCAATGGGATCGTACAATTGTTTGCTGAATTGAACGATTTGGACTTAGAACCATCAAAATACAGCGACGAAACCTTTCCGATTCTCTTGGCAGCACCGACTGGTCGAGCCGCCAAACGAATGAACGAAACGACTGGCTTGCCAAGTGGTACGATCCATCGTTTGTTAGGCTTGAACGGACGTGAAAAAGCGCCATCGATCAGTCCAAAAGAATTAGAAGGCGGCTTACTGATCGTCGATGAGATGTCTATGGTGGATACATGGCTGGCGAATACCCTCTTTAAGTCGATTCCTACGAATATGCAAGTGATTTTTGTGGGGGATAAAGATCAGCTTCCTTCTGTGGGACCAGGGCAAGTCCTTCATGACTTGCTAGCGATCGCTGCGATCCCGAAACAAGAATTGACGGAAATCTATCGTCAAGGCGATGGGTCAAGTATTATTCCACTCGCCCATGCCATAAAAAACGGGCAGCTGCCTGCTGATTTTACACAAAACCAAAAAGATCGTTCTTTCTTTGCGTGTGATGCTTACAAAATCGAACCGTTGATCGCTCAAATCGTGAAACGGGCAAAAGACAAAGGCTATACGCCGCAAGATATTCAAGTGTTGGCACCGATGTATCGTGGGGCAGCGGGTATCGATGCCCTTAATAAAATGATGCAAGAGATTTTTAACCCCAATGATGGGACCAAAAAAGAGGTGACCTTCAATGATACGGTGTATCGTATCGGCGATAAGGTCTTGCAGTTGGTAAACTCTCCTGAAGATAACGTGTTTAATGGCGATATGGGTCAAATCGTTGGGATCACTCTAGCCAAACAGTCGGAAGACAAGATCGACGAGCTGGTCATTCAATTTGATGCCAACGAAGTGACCTATAAGCGGAATGAATGGAACAAGATCACGTTATCCTACTGTTGTTCGATCCATAAATCTCAAGGCAGTGAATTTCAAATGGTTATTTTGCCGATGGTTCATCAATACCAACGTATGCTGCAGCGCAATTTGCTATATACTGCTGTGACCCGCAGCAAAGAGATGCTGATTTTACTTGGTGAACCACAAGCGTACCAAACTTGTGTCAACCACGAATCTGCGACTCGTTTAACGACGCTGAAAGAACGCATCAATGGCACAGAAAAAATGACGCCGTTGCAACGAGCAAAATTGGCCCAATTTGAAGAAGCCGATGATCCATTTTATGATGATTCCTCTGTTGACACGAAAGTAAAAACGTCTTCGACGAAGATAAAGGAGCAATCCAGCACTGAAGTTACTGCTAACAAGCAAGCGGTAGAAAAGACCTCAGATAGTGGGCTTGATTTGTTTGCTTTTGCCGAGACGGAGCCGTCAGCATCAAATCAGACAGAAACGGCAAAGCCTCTGTCAGGGGATAAGGTTCTAAGTGAAGGGACTACGGGGGAAGAAGCACTCATCGAAGAAACGCCGAACGATGGTGTATTGACTTTAACGATGGTCAAAAAGCATTTAGTGGATCCAATGATTGGCATGAAGGATTGTTCTCCATACGACTTTATGCCCACAAAAAATGGTTGATTCAAAGATGAGAAAATACTAAAAAAGGGTCGTTAGTGAGCGCTTTCTTTTGGTTTTTTAGCTTCTTATGCTAAGCTAAAATCAAAAGGAGGCGTTACGTTATGGCGAAAGAAACCGAAGATAAATTAGCAAAATTAGCAAAAGAATCTGGCAACGACTTTAAAAAGTTAGATGAGATGGAAAAAGAATTCAAATTGGATGAAAGTCCTGAGTCAGAACGAGGCGATCGGGAAGAATCTGGCTTAGAAAAAACGTTAGATAAGGCACCGATTTTTCCGCCTAACACACCGAATAATCCAACGAATCCTGGCAGTCCTGGAAATCCATAGCTTGTCCACCAAAAAACTACGACAGTCGGATATTCGAATAGAAAACAAAAAGCCTGAAGAATGCAGCTTCGCATTCTTCAGGCTTTTTTGCAATCGATGAGGTTTACTTTAAATGCTGATAATAATAGATCGCTAATTGCGTGCGATCCCGCAACTCCAGCTTTTCTAGTAATTGACTGATGTAATTACGAATGGTTCCATCACTTAGATACAAGGCATCGGCGATTTCTTTATTATTTTTACCCGCTGCTACTTCTTTGATGATCGCAAGTTCACGTTCGCTAAAAGATGCTTGATTATCTATCGCTGGTTGGTTCTTCATCATTTGCGTGAAGGTCTCGACGATCTCATTCCCAAACACGACTTGCCCATTGTATGCGGCTTTGACAGAAGGGATGATCGCTTGCAGGTTCTGTTTGATCAAATATCCTTTGACACCGATAGAAAAGGCTTCACGAATGTATTCTTGATCTTTGAAGGTGGTCAAAAGCAAGAGGATCGCTTGCGGAAATTTAGCCAGTATTTCTTTGGCAGCAGCGATCCCAGTTTGTTCCGGCATACGGATGTCGGTCAACAAAACATCCGGACGATGGGCTTCGTAAAGAGCAATGGCGTCTTTGGCACAATGACCGATACCCAGCACCTGAATCTCTTCTGTACTTTCAAGAATGGTTTGTAACGAGGTCGTCACAAACGGGTCATCATCAATAATGACTACAGTAATCATTGGTGTTCCTCCTTTGGTAAAATGATCGTCAACTGAAAGCGTTGGTTTTCTTGTAAAATATGAACTTGACCTTGCAGCTCCTGGACCCGTTGACGCATCGTCTTCAGACCGATTCCGCTGTTTGCAGTTTGGGGTGAATTGACGTCCTCGTTGGTGATTTGCAAACGGTAAAAGGCGGGCAGCGTGCGAAAATGCACGACAACGGTTTTGGCATGACTGTGTTTGATGCTGTTGGTCAAGGCTTCTTTGATGACCATTAAGAAACAGTTTTGCTGTGCTTCGCTCAATCCTTCAAACAAGTTTCCTTCAATCGTTATGGAAGAGGGGAAATCAGCAATCAGAAACTCTATGGCTTGCGGAAAAGAAATCGATTTTTCATGGAGATCATGAACGCTTTGCCGAATGCGATCCATCCCAGTGTGAACCGTTGCACTCAAATTTGCTAACGGCACATTTAATTTCGGCTCTTGATTGATCATTTCAAGCGCACCAATTTGTAAAATGGCACTCGAAAGTAGATGGCCGACATTGTCATGGATATCTCGCGCGATTCGATTTCGTTCTTCCGCGATTTGTAAGGCTAATTTTGTCTCTTGTGAGAGGGCTAATGCTTTGTTTTGTTCCGATAACTGCTGCTGCTTTTCCCAATGGGTATCTTTTGAAGCAATATATTTTTTCTCAAGATCGATCATTCGCTGCTCTTTTTTTCGTAAATAAAAAGCGAAAAGCAGTAGCAGGATGATAAAGGCGAGCTCAGTGGGTGAATGGTTGCCAACCGTCGAAATCAACAAGAAACCTAATAGGAATAAACCATCATCTTGTCTTTCTTTTGGAGCGATCACCCGCATCATTGCGGGCAAAAAGAGGGCAAGCGCTGGCCAAAAGGCACATAGCAGCAACAGAATAACTTGAAAAAACCAGCTTGGTTTCTTAGGCAGCAAATAACTGACGCCAGTAAATAAAACAGCGATCAGCAGATAGATGACTTGCACAGCAACAAATCCTTGGTTTACCAATAAGAACAATGAGATAGCGAGGAAAAAGCCCGCTTCGGTGAGTGGTCGATAGTTCGTCATAGGAGACTCCTTCATTGTGACAAATGTCATGGTTGGTTTAGCCAATCGTCACTAGTTACTTTCCTTGAACTTTATTATAGTCAGATTAACAAGAAATTTGGAAGGAGTTTTTCATCATGATTATCGAAATTGATAAATTAGTAAAACGCTATGGTGATTTTGTGGCATTGAACCATTTTGATCTGCAAGTTCAAGAAGGAGAAGTTTTAGGATTATTGGGACCAAACGGGAGCGGAAAATCCACCGCCATCAACTGTATGCTCTCTTTGTTAAATTATGACAAAGGGACCATTAAACTGTTTGGATCAATCATGACGCCGGAAAATTATGCCGTCAAGGCAATGATTGGCGTCGTTCCTCAAGATGTTGCCGTCTTTGAAGAACTTAGTGTGCAAGAAAATATCGATTACTTTTGCGGTTTATATGTTGCTGACAAACAGAAACGCCAAGCCTTGATCGAAGAAGTGATTCAATTAGTGGGATTGGAAAATTTTGTGACGTTTCACCCAGGCGAGCTCAGCGGTGGGTTGAAGCGACGATTGAATATCGCCTGCGGGATCGCTCATAAGCCGCGCTTGATCTTTTTAGATGAACCCACGGTAGCGGTCGATCCTCAAAGTCGGAACAAAATTTTGGAAAGTATCAAAGAACTGAATCGTCAAGGAGCGACGATTGTTTATACGACCCATTACATGGAAGAGGTGGAGATTCTTTGTGACCAGATCGTGATTATGGATCAAGGACAGGTGATTGCTAAAGGAACCAAGGAATCTCTAAAAGATATGGTACGGACAGCGGATCGTTTGACCATCGATATCCCTTTACTACCTGAGCCTGTATTGACAACGATTCAGCAAACCATTGCTTCTGATGGGATCGCCTATAAAAACGGTCAGCTTGAAGTAACAACGACGGAGCTGAATACAGTTTTATTACCGATTCTGACACTCTTACAAGCAGAGCATATCACTTATGGAAAAATTGCAACCAAAGAAGCCACTTTGAATGATGTCTTTTTAGAGATTACGGGCAAGGAATTGAGAGACTAAAGGAGGGAATCACAATGTTTTGGCATTTTTATAAATACCGCACAAAAGTGCTGCTGCGAAATAAATCCATGCTGTTTTGGACGTTGGCGTTTCCTATCCTCTTAGGTCTAATGTTTATGGCTGCCTTCGGGGAGATCGATCAAGCGGGCAATCTAGAAACGATCACAACGGGGATCGTAAAGACTGGAGATCAAACAGCGCTTTCGGAAAATTTTTCCACCGTCCTTGAACAAGTAAAAATCAATGAAAAACCATTATTTGAACTCGAGGAATTACAAGAGACAGAGGCAGCTGAGAAGTTGACTGCTGGTGATTTAGCTGGGTATTATTTGATTGATGATGAAACCATTTCTCTGCATGTGGGCCAAGCGGGCATGAGCCAGTCGTTGATGAAAAACGTAATGGATCAATTTTTACAACGCACAGCGATCATTGCTAGTAAAGCGGCAGAACTTGAGAGCCTTGATCTGGCGCCAATTCTATCGGCTTTTGAGCAGGAAGCGACTTTTCAAGAAGTGAATGCTGATCGTGACATGAGTTTCAAAAGTTTCTATTTCTTTACGTTGATCGGGATGGCGATCCTCTACGGGACGATGTGGGGTGTCCGCAATGTCCAGGATCAGCAAGCCAATCAATCTGCGAATGGTATTCGGCTTTCCTTGATACCAAGGAAACGGACATTGGTTTCAAGTGCGAATTTAGCGGCAAGTTTTACGATTGTGTTAGTCGAAATCTATCTTATCTTAGCCGTCTTTCGTTTTGTCTATCAAGTAGATTTCGGACAACGTTGGCAGTGGTTACTGCTGGTTGCCGCATTAGGATCATTGTGTGCGATTTTGCTAGGGACATTGATTGGGAATTTGACACCAAAAATGAATTTGGTGCAAAAGGACGGAATTTTGATTTCCGTGACGATGGCGATGAGCTTTTTTGCCGGGATGATGGGCTCGGAACAGATCAAGTATTGGCTCGATCTGCATGTGCCACTGTTGGGGCAAGTGAATCTCGTCAATTTGATCAGTGAAAGCCTGTATCAATTGTACTACTATACAGATTTGACTAGCTTTTATACCAATCTTCTATGGCTGACTGGCTTTATCGTCCTATTTGCCATCGGGAATGCTTGGATCGAAAGAGGGGTACGCTATGACGCTTTATAAAACGATTTGGACTTTGCTTAAAGCAAATAAGTCGAACTTACTGATTGGGGTATTGATCACTGTTGTTGTCACATTCTTTTATGCACAAAGCATCGATGTCGAAAACACCTCTTTGCAAGAGGCAAAAATTGCTTTGATCAGTGAGGAGGAGTCGCCTGTCGTGGATGGTCTCCGAGCCTATTTAAAAGAAAAGCAAACCTTGGTCACGTTGGATGGCACCTCGCAAAAAGAAATTGATGATGCGCTTTATTTTAATCGTGTAAACATCGTCATGCATGTGCCAGCAGATTTCACTCATCAAGTTGAGGCAGGCAAGATGCCGACGATCGAGATTCAAAGTCGACCAGATGCCTTTTCTAAAACAGTCGTCACTCAGCAAGTGAACACTTTTTTACAAACAGTCCTTTTGTTTCAGGAGGAAGGTAAAACCGTCGCAGCGGCGATAGAACAAGCGCAATCTGCATTGGCGGTCACAGGGGATGTGAAGCTGAGTGCAGAGTATGGGCAGCGAATGAAAAAGCTATTGACTGGCATGACCTTTAACTTATTGTCTTATGGGCTCTTTCTCTCGGTATTTAGCGGGTTTGGCGTGATCAATTTGGCATTCAATCGCAAAGAAATCAGCAAGCGAAACCAGAGTGCACCACTTCCGAAGCGTGTATTGCAGCGGAAAATCCTTCTAAGTTTGATCAGCTACTCGCTACTTTTGACCTTCGGCTTTCTACTACTGATGGTGTTATTAGTGATTCGCACGTCTTGGGATACAGCAGCCTGGTACCACATTTTGAATACGTTCTTGTTTTTATTGCCAGTTATCAGCTTTTCAGCTTGTGTCACTTCCCTGGTGAAAAACTCAGAAGCGATCGGTGGGATCAGCAATATCTTCATAACAGGAAGTTGTTTTGTCGGTGGCGTCTTTGTATCCGCGAATTTCCTGCCAGATATCGTCAATAAAATTGCAGCGTTTACGCCAACCTACTGGTTTGTACAAAATAATACATTGATCAGTGAAACCCTCACTTATAATCAAGCGTTCACGGAATCCTTTTGGTTCAATGGCTTCGTATTAATTGCTTTTGCTGCCGTGTTTTCAATGCTCCAATTTATTTTGGGAAGAGAAGGAAGCCGTCGTTGGCAATACCACTCGGCGAAAAATTGATGATCGAACGTATAGAAAAACGATACAAATCAGCAGCGATTTGTATCGTTTTTTTTATGGGCACCAGAATAGTTGTGAAGCCGTGGTAAAGGTAATATCAAAGGGGCGTTGCCCCATTTCCTCGCCATCTTCTTGTCCATGTTGAGGAACGGTGGAGATGATTCTCAGCTTCGAAGTGGAAAGATGGTGAAAGTAACGTGAATTCATGTGTTTCTTTCGCATCAGTAAGCCGATCAGCCAAAAAATCTTAAAAAGCGACACACGTTCGACAAGAACGAAATCAAACTTTTTCTCTTTGACTGAAGCAGTTGGGGCAATCGCCACACCGCCGCCAAAGTAAGGATGATTGGTCGTGGTACATAAAAAAGCTTTTTTGTAACTGAACTGCTGCCCATTGCACTCAACTAAGATCGGGAAGCCTTTTTGGCGAAACAAAACCCGAATAATCGCAGCGATATAGGAAAAGGAGCCAAGATTAAACTTATTTAGATTGCTTTTTGCCACAGAGTGATTGGTGGTATAGACGATTGCCGCATCAAGACCAATACCGACATTGTTAAGGGCAATGCCATTTTCTTCTTGGATCTGCTCCTCATAACGGATAATGGTCAATTCTTGAGGTTTAGTAGTACCAGCAATTTTCCAAAATGCTTTTTCTGGTTCCCGCGGCAACTCGATACTCCGAGCAAAATCATTTCCTGAACCAGCAGGGATATAGGCAACGGGGATTTGTTGTTGTTCAAGTTGTAACTCTGATACTACTTGGTGCAACGTTCCATCACCGCCGATAACCACCAATAATGGATAAAGCATCTCGCCATTTTCTAAATAGACCTCATCCCAAGGAATGAGTCGTTCTTTTAAGAGTTTTCGTGTGATCGTTCGTTCATCACCTGGAGACTTTGTTAAATAGACTTGATGGGGGAAACGATGTTTTTTTACAATTTTTTGCACACGTTCCACCGCTTTTTTTCCTCGTCCACTGCCTGAGGCAGGGTTCACGAGGAAGTGATAATAATAGTTCATTTTATGAATAGCTCCATATCGTTTTTTCGTTCAATGCGATTAATTATAGCATGTTTCGACAGAAGGAGGGGGGACGATGCCTGAAAAAAAGAGCAAAAAAATAGATTCGACGATTGTGCTTTCTAGGTTCTCAAAGGTTCTTATGTCCACTTTGATCCTCAGGTAACGATGCCCATCGCCGAATCCTATTCAATTAGTAAGGAGTAACTCAAATTCCCACATCCTTTGTCTTTTATTCTAAGTTGACAACAATTCTTTTCTTGCAGAACCTGCTTCGTCTGCTTTACTGGGAATCCTTGCTCCTTACACTTACAGTATAGCAGGTTTTCCTATTTTAGCAATCGCTTACAATGTTTACTTTGTGCTTTTTAAAGAATTTTAAACTTTCTAAATGAAAGGTAAAGAAAAAAAGCAAAATCGATGGACAAACGATTTTGCTTTTAAAGTTTACGGCTCGAGGAGCCACGAAAGATTATTTTTTGGGATTTTTCACGAAAGTTAAAAGTAAAATTGGAATCACCAAAAATATAATCGCATTATTGATTATCAGCACATCTGAATTATTAAAATTTAATGGATTATTTTGCCAAGTTTGAATCATAAATCCCAGTAAATTATGAGTGTGAGCAATATAAAACAGAGCAGAAGTGCCTATCACATTTAAAATAATCGCGATAATGCTTAAGATTCGTACCAGTTTAATTAGTACTTTTTTCATCGCATTTCTCCTTTAATTATGGCTGCATTTCTGGTAAATTACCGAAAGCTTCTGTTAGTTTTACAGAGTCCTCCAAAATATCCATATAGATATCGTGATAGGCCCAGCCGTCACCTAAATCAGCAGCTTCAATTGCTTCTGTAGTCGTTTGTAATTCTCTCATCAAATCAGTATAATTGCGCATGATAGAGGTGTAGGCTGTTAAGTGATACGTGTCAGGATTCGCAATATAACCCTCCACTTCTGCAATCATTTCAGCGTACGTATCGGATAATTTTTCAAGTTGTACTTCTAAATCGTCAGCAGACACTTGATTCGCTTCGCTGTCAGTTTCTTCTTCAGAACTTTCACTGATGTCGGCATCAGAATCATCAGTTTCGTCTGAATCATCTATCTCTTCATCATCTTCAGATGGCGCCGTCGTGGTTTCTGTTGTTTGTTGTGAGGATTCGACAGTATCACTTTCCGCGTCTTCACTCGAGCAGCCAGCCATAAATAAGGCCGTTACCAACACAAATCCAAATAGAGTCTTTTTCATTTGTTTATCCCCTTTGTTCAAAGAAAACTATAATTTCTTTTTATAATTTTCGATGAATTAGTATTTTTGTATTGTAAAAAAAGAACGGTTACCATTCTTTCCTAATACTCTATCTATTTTACATTTAAGCACTTCTTAAATAAAGAATTATTCCGATTTTTAATCATTATTTAACAATGTATACGTGATAATGTTGTTAAATTTGAATAAATTTGCGCTTTCATCGGTGGGAGGACTTTCAAGGTAGCTGATTTTTGTTGTTTTGTAGTATTAAAACAATCATAATATATCTAACTATTTTTTTATTAATATTTCTTCCGTTTTACTTGTTAAAAAAATGCGATAGGAGTAAATTAAAGGTGTAAAAACTTATTTTAGGAGGAATTAGGATGTGTACTGCGCTAACGTATGTAACGAAGGATCATTATTTTGGCAGAAATTTTGATTACGATGTTTCTTATAAAGAAGTGGTGACCATTACTCCGAGAAATTACCAATTGAATTTTCGCAAAGTAAGTGAAATAGATCACCATTATGCGATGATCGGGATTGCTGCTGGAGTCGCTGAATACCCACTCTATTATGATGCGGTCAACGAAAAAGGCTTAGGTATCGCTGGTTTGAATTTTCCAGAAAATGCTGTATACAATGAGTTTCAAGAGGGGAAAGAAAACGTCACGCCTTTTGAATTCATCCCATGGTTACTAGGACAATGCGCTACCGTGGAAGAGGCAAAAGCCCTGTTGGCGAAGGTTAATCTGGTAAAGATCAATTTTAGTGAAGAACTACCATTATCGCCATTGCATTGGATGATTGCTGATAAAAAAAGTGCCATCGTTGTTGAGAGTATGAGTGATGGTCTTCATATTCATGAAAATCCGGTCGGGGTCTTAACGAATAATCCACCATTTGACTACCAGTTATTCAATTTGAATAACTACCGTGTGTTATCATCGAAAACACCAGAAACGCATTTTTCTGACAAGCTGGATTTTGATGAGTACAGTCGTGGAATGGGGGCCTTAGGTCTGCCAGGAGATCTTTCTTCGATGTCTCGTTTTGTCAAAGCGGCATTTACCCGATTGAATTCCGTTTCTGGAGAATCTGAATCCGAAAGCATTAGTCAGTTTTTCCATATTCTAGGTTCTGTCGAACAGCAAAAAGGACTATGTGATACTGGAAATGAAAACTATGAATACACGATTTATACTTCTTGCTGCAATACAGACAAAGGGATCTATTACTATCGTACGTATGAAAATAGTCAAATCGTTGCAGTTGATATGAATAAAGAAGATTTGGAAGGCAATGTACCGATTTCTTATCCATTAGTTGAAGACCAACAAGTATTTTTCAGTAACTGATCCATTTTTAAAACCCCATCTCAATGCCGTTTTGAGATGGGGTTCTTTTTCTGCTTTGTTTCAAACCGAATCGCTCTGACTCGGTGTTGTCTTCGTTTGTGCAGTGCGTTTATTGGGAAATGGGAAAAAGCGATTCACCAGTATGGCGATCGTCATGCCTATAAAGCTGTCAATAATCCGATTAAAGGCATACAAGTATGATTCAGTTTGAGGAATCATGAATAAAATCGTCAATAGTGTGGCACAAGCACCAACTGTTCCCTCGGAGTAATCAAATTTGACCAATAAAGCGATCATCAACATGATCACTAAAGGGATCGCAATGATTTGTATAACGGACGAATGTCCGAAAAAGTTAAATATCGCAATACAAAACACAGAAGCGATTGCACCGAAGCTGTTGCCGGCAATCCGATGTTTCCCGTATTTGACGGTGTTTTCATGGTCTTCTCGTAATGTGAAAACAGCTGTGATCGTCGATACAACATACGTTTCACGATTCAGAAGAAAACTAATCAAAATACAAAGAAATACACTAATGCCAGTTTTTACATTTCTTAAGCCAAAGGTCAATCCAAATAATTTCAATCATGCCATCCTCTCAAAACAATTTCAACGAAATAGATTATACCATATCGCAAGCACTCATATTTTAGATTTTCAGAAAAATGAACAACGATTCTTTCATCGTGCGTTGAGAGGTAAATTCTACCAGTAGTCGAAAAGCTAGTTTTATCCTATGCACTTATCAACTTTGAGTATTGAAAGGAATACAATAAGTAAACCTAACTTAAAATGAATTGATTTTCGCATTCCTCGTTTAAAGCTCCTTTCCATTTCCATGAGTGATCCTTCTTTTGATTATTCAGTCCTGTTATCATTTATATAAGTTGTTTTGATAAAAAACTACTTATTGTTTATAAAAAGTTTGTTTTTTAGATATTATATTGAGATAATCAAAAATAAGGAGGGGATAAAATGAAAAAAGTTTCTGTATTACTTGTTTTCTTACTTGGTTTTGTTGTTTTTCCAGTGACAGTTTTCGCTGCTTCTTCACCGAGCGTGAGCTATCAAACGAATGTCCAGTCTCAAGGGTGGCAATCATGGAAAACAAACGCTCAGACGTCAGGGACTACAGGAAAAGGGAAGCGACTTGAAGCAATCAAAATAAAAATTACAAACGAAAAATATAAAGGAAGTATTGAATATAAAACATCCATTCAGAAACAAGGATGGGAAAAATCTTTTAGAAAAAATGGTGCCCTATCTGGTACAAGCGGTAAGGGGCAGCGTTTGGAAGCGATCCAAATCAAACTTACCGGTGAGATCGCTAAGTATTATGATGTCTATTATCGAGTCAATGCACAACAATTTGGCTGGATGGGCTGGGCAAAAAACGGGCAGTCCTCAGGAACTTCTGGCTTTGGTTTTCAATTGGAAGCAATTCAGATCAAGCTGGTAAAAAAAGGTGGGAAAGCACCTGGAACGACGAATAATGGCTTTCGAGATGGACTGAAAAAATATGTAGATAAACGGGGCAAAGGGTTGATCAAAGGGTCAAAACAAAAGATTTATCACCTACCGGGCAGTCAATACTATAAGAAAACGACCAGTCCGATTCGTATGTTCAAGACAGAGGTGGAAGCTTACAAAGCGGGCTTTCGACCTGCTAAATAGAGAAGGACTCAGTCAATGTGTACACAATCGGGCACTTGAAACTGGTTCGATCACTATAAATAATTCCTTCCCCTCAGCGGGAAAGGAGTTTTTTATTCCATAGTATTTTTTGCTAGATATGAGGATTCACAAAGTAAGTTTACTGGCTGCCCGCTTTATAGGCTGATCCTTTTTTTAGCGAGGTGTCAGCACAAAGCTACCATCTTCATCGTTCATTCCTTCAATAAATGTAAAAATAATATTTTTACCATCTCTTTCAAGGAAGAAGTAGGACATCTCAGTTTCATATTCTGGATCTTGCATCACTAGCTGATTGTCTTCAAGGGTATAGTTGTAGGTATACTCGAATTCTTCCCAGACTACCCCATCAAAAACTACTCCAAGCTCTTCCAGTTCATCATCTTCTTCTGATTGTAGCGAGCTATTATCAGTACCAATAGTAAGATTCGTTTCACTAAATGTGGCTGTCATCACTGCATACTCACCATCATCATCATCTATCTCAATAAGCCAGTCATTTTTTTGTAAGTCTTCTTTTGTGATATTTTCATTACCATTACCATTTCCACAACCAACAGCTATGACCATCAGAAGGAGAGTTGTTAAGTTTATCGTTATTTTTTTCATTATTACACCTTTTATTCCGTTTATTTTTGTTTATATGAGTATATTGTAACATATTTATTGCGTACCTCGTTAAAGTAAAAAAATATGATTATCCATCACGTGATTTGCGACATCGATTACAAGTGCTTCTCTCCCTTCTTTTTTTAGTTTTGCTATCTGAAAGATCAGCATGACTAGCGGTACTTTTTTATTAGTAAGCGTAGGCTTTGCAAGAGTATTTCTCATTGAGTTTGCTTTCCAAAAGTATGCTTTTATTGGAAGCCAAAAAGAAAAGCTACCCCATGAGCCGTGACTAGCTTGTGTAAGTAGAATAAAGAAGCACTGAATGAATGGCAATCGGTGAGAAACTTGACTTAGAAAAAGCTTTTAAGGTGATTTAGAAAAGGATTTGGCTGGTTTAACATTGATATATGGCTATTAATGTGTATAATAAGTACTTGTGCGAAGCGCACCGCGGTTCATCAACCATCCCGCGTAATCAAAACTCGGAGAAAGTAGGGATCAAATGGAAAAATCAACAAATCTAACCAATCAACGTTTGCGTGTCGTCGCAGCCAATGGGATCATTATGGCACTTTATGTTGCTGTAACGGTTCTGGTCGCACCAGTCGCCTCAGGAGCGATTCAATTCAGAATATCTGAAGGGTTGAATCACTTAGTCGTTTTCAACAGAAAATTGATGTGGGGTGTCGTCGGTGGGGTCGTTGTGTATAACTTGTTCTTTGGAATGGGGATCTTGGATGTCGTATTCGGCGGTTTCGGAAGCTTTTTAGCCTTAGGAGCAACTGCCTTGGTACATAAGAAGATTCCAAATGTTTTCTTAAGACTCGCATTTAATACAATTGTTTTTTCATTAAGCATGTTCCTGATTGCGATTATGCTAAACATCACCTTAGCATTACCTTTCTGGCCAACCTTTGCAACAACGGCATTGAGTGAATTTATCGTGATGACGATCACTGCACCTGTGATGTATATCACCAATCGTGCCGTTCGTTTCGATAAGCGCGTTTAAAAAAAATCTTGTTTTTTGCTTTGATGGTTCTCAAAAAACAAGAAAAAAGATCATTCCTTTCTTTTTTAGGAATGATCTTTTGTTTTATTCTGCTTTTAGGTCTTCGATCTCCACAACTTTGAAATTTTTTGCTTCCAGTTGAGAAACGATCTTGTCGCATAATTCTTTTGATGTGTTCGCTGGTAAAGTGATCATCGTACGACGGATAAATTCATCTTTACCGATATCCAGTGTGATACAGCTGGCAATACTGCTGTATTTTGCGATTATTTTTGCGATGACTGCTAAGTCGCCTTGTTGACCAGTTGATGCGATCGTCAACACATAGCTTCCTTGCTCAACACTCCATGACTGTGACAACATGTTCAACAAAGAACTGTGTGTCAAGATGCCATAAAATTGATTGTTTTCATCTAATACAGCAATATAAGGCAATTCTTTGATCGTAAAGAAAACGTTAAAGAAAGAAGAATTGACATAAATAAATTTGGTCGCATTTTTTAGTAGATAAGTGACTGGCAAAGTCATGTCGCCGCCGTTTGCTTTGTGGCGATAAATGTGCATTTTATAAATATTTCCTCTGAAAATCTTGCCTGATTCATCTAGGATAGGCACACAACGATAACCAGATTCTTCCAAAATTGCCAGCGCTTCTTCTAAAGTAGCTGTTTCTTTTACCGTTGTTAAATCGCGTTTTTTGTAAACCATTGTTTTTAATAACATAATTTTCCCTCCCAAATACCCATTTAACACCATTATCATACCACAAAATTAGAAGAAACTATATTTTTACGACAGAAAATCAAAAATTGACACATTCTTAAATAAATGGTATTTTTAGTGTTGGAAAACTTTATAAAAAGGGGGAGGACACTAAGATGGCAACAAAAAAAGCTGCTTTGGCTTGTTCTGTCTGCGGATCCCGCAACTATTCAAAATCAGTCAGTGAAGGTAAAAAAGGCGAACGCCTTGAAATCAACAAATTTTGCAAGTATTGTAATCAATATACGTTGCATCGTGAAACGAAGTAAGGAGGGAATCAAATGAAATTTTTGAAAAATGTTGTTGAAGAAATGAAAAACGTTTCTTGGCCATCGAAAAAGCAATTACGTAAAGATACCTTTGTGGTGATTCAAACAACCATTATTTTTGCATTGATGTTCTTTGTGATGGACACACTGATTCAAACAGTCTTCAATTGGATCCTAAAGTAAGACTTCTTACTGATAGCGCTAGTCATTTATCGCAAATCATGCTATAATCGCTTTGAGGAAAAACTTCGGTGCAGCTGAGGTTTTTTTATTTTACAAAAAGATGGGGAGTCCGAAAAAAATGGAATCTTTTGAAAAAAATTGGTATGTACTGCATACGTATTCTGGCTATGAAAACAAAGTAAAAGCGAACCTAGAGTCACGTGCACAAAGCATGGGTATGGGTGATTATATTTTCCGTGTCGTCGTTCCCGAAGAAGTAGAAACAGAAGA
Source organism: Enterococcus sp. AZ079 (assembly GCF_050547255.1). Lineage (NCBI taxonomy): Bacteria > Bacillati > Bacillota > Bacilli > Lactobacillales > Enterococcaceae > Enterococcus > Enterococcus sp. AZ079. The sequence continues at coordinate 1,226,314 of NZ_CP172955.1, forward strand.
AAAAAACGGCAAAACCAAAGAAATCGTTCATAAAACATTTCCTGGCTATGTATTAGTTGAAATGGTCATGACGGATGAATCTTGGTACGTTGTACGTAATACTCCTGGGGTAACAGGTTTCGTTGGTTCCCATGGTGCAGGAAGCAAGCCAGCGCCTTTATTACAAGAAGAAATCAATTCAATTTTACGTTCGATCGGTATGAGCACTCGGACAGTTGAACTGGAAGTAGAAATTGGCGAAACCGTCAAAATCATCGAAGGTGCGTTTTCTGGTCTAGAAGGACAAGTAGCAGAAATCGATGAAGAAAAACAAAAACTAAAAGTGAACATCGATATGTTCGGTCGTGAAACGAGTACAGAACTTGATTTTGAGCAAGTAGATAAGATTTAACTACTGGATTCACTAGCAAGAATGACTCTTTTACGGTAAAATAACAGTAATGAGAATAAAGTGGACCAATTCGTTGGCCCACTTTTTTTCTCAAAATCAGTAAGCGCTTTATAAGAGGAAGGGGTCCTATGTCAAAACTAGTCACTTTTTTTAGAGTAAAGTTTCACAATGATTTTCATCCCCATGGTAAAGGGATGATCTCTGTACATAATGGATATAGCTTGTTATTTCTTTTCAATTTGCTGCTATTTTTCTTTGCTATGTTGTTTTTTGATCCAATGGTGGCAATCGAAGAGCTCAAGTTGATTTTGTTTTCGGAAAGTCATTTAGTCACCGATTATATTGCCATTACCTCGGTAGGGACGGCTTTGTTAAATAGCAGTCTGATGACCTTTGTAGCGATCTCGATTTGCTATCACTATCGGGTACCGATCACGGGCGGTGCAGTCTCTGCGATCTTCATGGTGACTGGCTATGGCTTTTTTGGAAAAAATCTCCTGAATTTTATCCCAATATTTTTAGGCGTCCGCCTGTATTCGTATTTTATGAACGAACCACTGAAAAAATTTCTGTTGATCGCCCTCTATGGGTCATCGGTTTCCCCAATCGTCAGCTATTTTGCTTTCAATGATTCCTTACCACCATACTTTAGTCTAGTGATGGGGTATGGCATTGGGATCTTCACCGGTTTTTTGATGGTTCCTATGGCCTTATACTTTCAAGCGCTGTTTCAAAGCGTCAGTCTATACAGTGCGGGATTTACTTCAGGGATGCTATGTACACTGGTCGCTGCCATCTGCCGAATGTTTGGCCTAACGATCGAGCTGCGAACAATGGTGTCACAAGAACAGCAACCGCGTTTGATTTTCATGATGCTGGTTTTAGGAAGTATGCTCGTAGGCTATGGTTCGCTGATGGCGATCAAGAAAAAACGATTGAATATGCGAGCGATTTGGTCGCATAGTGGCAAAATCGAACGCGATATTTTACGTGATACCGGCGTCTACAATACCATGATCAATATGGGGTTAATGACATTCTTACTAGTGGCTTACGTTGTCAGTATTGGTGCGGTTTTAAATGGACCTGTCATCGGTGCGATCTTTTGTGTCATCGGCTTTTCTGCTTGTGGCTCTCATGTCTTTAACTCACTCCCTTTATTGGCAGGAGTGACGATCGCCAACCTATTGAGTGTGTATACTATCAACGAGACGGTCACAGTCACATCAGCGATTTTTGGGATGATGCTCTGTGCAGTAACGAATGCCTATGGCTGGAAAGGGGGCTTGGTGGTTGGCTTTGTGCACGCCTCTATGGTACTGAATATTGATTTCTTACATGGTGGCTTGAACTTGTATAACAACGGTTTTTCTGGCGGGTTAGTCGCCATGATGATCATTCCCTTGTTGGATCTCAGCAAACAGCTCTGGCAAAAATCAGCCGATCAGGCACAAGCTACCCAGGAAGAAAAACCACAAATGGACTTGAAAGCACAAGAAAGCGAGCAGCCATTGGTCACGTTGGATCAAACAGAAGGGAAACCTAAATTTTCCGAGCCTGTGAAGGTATTAAAACCCGTTGCCCCAAAGAAACACTATAGGGTCGGCGAGTGGGAGTAGAAAAACCGCCAATGTCATTTGTTACTTGTTTAACAAACGGGGGTTACTTGTCTTTTCGTCGCTGGAAATTATGGGAAAATGAAAACCAACCAAAAACAAGCAACGATTGGTTGTTCTTGGTTGGTTTTTATTCGTGTTCGTTTCTAAAAAAATCAACGATTGGCTTCTAAGATTTCTGCCTGCAAGCGTTGAGCAGTCGGTGTCATGGCTAGACCGCCTTCAGCCGTTTCCTTGAAAATGCTAGGCATTTGGCGACCGACTTGATACATCGCTAAGACCACTTCATCAGGTGGGATAACACTTTCGATTCCTGCCAGTGCCATGTCGGCAGAGATAAAGGCTTGGGAAGATCCCAGGGCATTGCGCTTCACGCATGGGACTTCGACTAAGCCCGCGACAGGGTCACAAATCAAGCCCATCATATTTTTGAGGGTGATCGCCACCGCTTGAGCCGCTTGGTGAGGGGTGCCACCTTTTGCACAAACCAAAGCCGCCGCAGCCATTGCGCTAGCAGAACCGATCTCCGCTTGACAACCGCCTTCGGCACCGGAAATCGAGGCATTGTTGGCAATCACCAGACCAAAGGCGCCGGCTGTAAACAAAAAGTCGACTTGTTGCGCTCGAGTCAGTGCCAAACGTTCACGCACGGCCATCAATACACCAGAAACAACACCCGCACTACCGGCAGTCGGAGTGGCGCAAATCAAGCCCATTTTCGCGTTGACTTCATTGACTGCAATGGCATTTTGGACCGCTTGTAGAATGGTTTCTCCGCTTAAAAAATCACCGGCAGCAAGGTAGTCGTTCATCCGTGTCGCATCGCCACCGGTCAATCCCGTCACCGATTTAACACCAGAGACACCTTCAGCGACTGATTGTTCCATAACAACTAAATTCTTTTCCATGATTGCAAGGATCTGTTCGCGACTTCGGCCAGTATTTTCTGCTTCGATCGCAATCATCATCTCTGCAACGGACGGATAATTTTTACTCTCTGTTACTAATTCTTCTATTGTATAGAACATGTGCCTTTTCTCCTTTAATCAAAATACGCAGCGCTGTAAACGTGTGGCAAAACTTTGATTTGTTGCGCCAGCTGATCATTGCGCTGATCGACTTCGATGATCATGATTGCTTTATCACCGACAGCTTCTCTTGTAACGGTCATCGTACCGATATTGATTTGAGCCTCTGATAGTAAATTGGTTACTTTCGCAATCATTCCTGGAACATCTTGATGGACGATCACATAAGTTGGCGTACCCAGCGTCAGAGAAATTTTGAAGCCGTTAAGCTCTGAGATTTGAATATTACCACCACCAATCGAGATACCAGTGACGGATAGTCTGTGGCTACCTTTTGTCAAAATCATCTTGACCATATTTGGATGTTCCGCTTTTTCTTTTTTAGGAACGAATAGGACTTCGATCCCTTTCTCATAAGCGATTTTTAAAGAGTCTGCTAGGCGAGCGTCATCTGGCTCCATGCCTAAGAGACCGCCAACTAACGCAATATCGGTTCCATGACCGCGATAGGTTTTGGCAAACGATTCATACAACAGGATATCTACACTGTCTGGCTGTTCGCCAAAAATACTGCGAACGATTTTTCCAATCCGGGCAGCACCGGCTGTATGAGAACTGCTGGGACCCACCATGATGGGTCCGATTATATCAAATACACTGCGGTATTTTAATTGTTCCATTTTTTTCACCTCGATAGTAGTAAACGAATAGGGAAGAATTCCAGTAGTAGTGTAGCATAAAAAATGAGAGAATGAAAAAAGCAGACCAAAAGCAAGGGATTTTTATTTATTTTTTTAGCGAAGGAATAACGAAAAGCGCTGGTGAGTATTTTTTCGAAAAAAACAGCTGAAAAACCTTGAATTATTCCTTAAAGATGCTATAATATTCCAGTGTGCTTTCGTCACACGTTTTTTGTGTGTGCACATGAATCACCAAAGTGGGAGGAGAAATTTGGATCTCCAATTAACCACATCACGGACTCAAGGAGGTATGTCTCGTGGCAAAAAAAGTAGAAAAAATCGTTAAATTGCAAATTCCTGCAGGTAAAGCAACACCAGCTCCGCCGGTAGGTCCTGCGCTAGGTCAAGCGGGTATCAACATCATGGGATTCACTAAAGAATTCAATGCTCGTACAGCTGATCAAGCAGGTTTGATCATTCCAGTAGTGATCTCTGTATACGAAGACCGCTCATTTACTTTCGTTACAAAAACACCACCAGCAGCAGTATTGTTGAAAAAAGCAGCAAACGTTGAAAAAGGTTCAGGCGAACCAAACAAAACAAAAGTTGCAAAAGTTTCACGCGATCAAGTAAAAGAAATCGCTGAATTGAAAATGGAAGACCTAAACGCAGCTGACGTTGAAGCAGCAATGCGCATGGTTGAAGGAACTGCACGAAGCATGGGGATCACTGTAGAATAATTACAGCCCTAAGGAAGTAGCTTCTCAGTCGGCTTCATATTGAAAAATATGGGACACGTGGGAGGTTCTACCGTTATAACCACATCAAGGAGGAAACAAAATGGCTAAAAAAAGCAAAAAAATGCAAGAAGCATTGAAAAAAGTTGATGCTACAAAAGCTTATTCAGTTGAAGAAGCAGTAGCTTTGGCAAAAGAAACAAATATTGCAAAATTCGACGCAACGGTTGAAGTTGCTTACAAATTAAACGTAGACCCTAAAAAAGCGGATCAACAAATCCGTGGCGCGGTTGTATTACCAAACGGTACTGGTAAAACACAAACAGTTTTAGTTTTTGCTAAAGGCGATAAAGCCAAAGAAGCAGAAGCAGCTGGTGCTGATTTCGTTGGTGACGACGATATGGTTCAAAAAATCCAAGGTGGCTGGTTCGACTTTGACGTTGTTGTTGCAACGCCTGACATGATGGCTACTGTTGGTAAATTAGGTCGTGTATTAGGCCCTAAAGGTTTGATGCCTAACCCTAAAACTGGTACAGTAACAATGGACGTAACAAAAGCAGTTAACGAAGTAAAAGCTGGTAAAGTTACTTACCGTGTTGACAAAGCTGGAAACATCCACGTACCAATCGGAAAAGTTTCTTTTGAAGATGACAAATTGATCGAAAACTTCAAAACGATCCATGAAACATTGTTGAAAGCTAAACCTTCAGCAGCAAAAGGTCAATACATGAAAAATATCTCAGTTACAACAACATTTGGACCTGGGATCCATGTAGAACAAGCTTCTTTCTAATTTATTACAAAAATTTAAAACTTTTATTGACTTGACTGCCTTATCTATGGTAAGGTAGTCAAGGTTAAAAGTTTAACTGTACCGAAGACAGTAGGTGGCATTTGCCTTAATTTCCTACCGAGGACGTTTATTGAGAACCTTCAATAGTCCCTCTATGTCTACGGTGGCATAGAGTTTTTTATTGTCTTTTTTTAAGACAAAGGAACCGTTCGTTTCGAAGAAACTCTTCCATCAAAATCAGGAGGTGAAATATAAATGAGTGAAGCAGCTATCGCTAAAAAATCCGCGATCGTTGATGAAGTGAGTGAAAAATTCTCTGCAGCCGCATCTGTAGTCGTTGTTGACTACCGTGGACTAACTGTTGATGAAGTAACTCGCTTACGTAAACAGTTGCGTGATGCAAACGTTGAGATGAAAGTTATCAAAAACTCAATTCTTTCTCGTGCTGCTGAAAAAGCTGGTCTAGAAGGTTTAGGTGAAGTATTCACTGGTCCTACTGCCGTAGCATTCAGTAACGAAGACGTTGTTGCACCTGCAAAAATCATTAACGATTTCGCAAAAGACGCAAAAGCTTTAGAAATCAAAGGCGGTATCATCGAAGGCAAAGTTTCTTCATTGGAAGAAATTACTGCATTGGCGAAATTGCCAAACCGCGAAGGACTTCTTTCTATGTTGCTATCTGTGCTACAAGCACCTATCCGCAACGTGGCTTACGCTGTCAAAGCAGTGGCAGAAAAAGAAGAAGATGCAGCATAATTGCCGCATGATTTTTCAGTATTAAAAAACTAAACTACTTACTTAAATGGAGGAAAACAAAATGGCATTGAACATTGAAAACATTGTCGAAGAGCTAAAAGGCGCGACAATCTTAGAATTAAACGATTTAATTAAAGCTATCGAAGAAGAATTTGGCGTATCTGCTGCAGCTCCTGTAGCTGTAGCTGGTGGAGCTGGCGATGCTGGTGCTGCTGAAGAACAAACTGAATTCACTGTAGAATTGACTGCAGCTGGCGATCAAAAAGTTAAAGTTATCAAAGCAGTTCGTGAAGCAACTGGCTTAGGTTTGAAAGAAGCGAAAGCAGTCGTTGACGGAGCTCCTTCAGCAGTTAAAGAAGGTATCTCTAAAGACGAAGCTGAAGCATTGAAAGCAGCTTTAGAAGAAGTTGGCGCTTCAGTAACAGTTAAATAATTTTTCTTAGTGTCAAATCCATTCGTATGAAGGGGTTTGGCGCTTTTTTTAATAAATGAAATCCCTGCAAAAGGAATAAGCAGCGATCCCCGTTTCTTACTAGCGAGGATCACTGCTTATTTTTTTCTAAATTGTTGGAATAAGAACACAAAAATAAAAAAGAAAAATGCTTCCCACAATGTTGTGGTCCAGCTAAAACTGCGGTTGATACCAAAAACGAGATTACCGATATTGGAAACCACCAAATACAATGCTGTTGCTAGCAAAGAATAGCCGAGTCGTTTGCCCATCATTACGCCTCCCTTTGCTATGATTGTAACAAGTCAAAAGAGTTGTGGCAATCAATTCTAATGTAGTGATGATAAATTGATCGATAGAAAGAGAAAAACCGAACGATCACAACGGATCGTTCAGCTGAAGAGGATATACACGGTTCGCTTAACCCAATGGGACGTCAAAGATCCAACCAGTTGGTGCGGCAATGTCTCCGAATTGAATGCCGGTCAATTGGTCATACAATGCTTTGGTTTGTGGACCAACTTCCGTTTCGCTATAGAACACATGGAAATCCTCACCGTTTTGGATCCCGCCGATCGGAGAAATAACAGCAGCTGTTCCGCAGGCACCCGCTTCGACAAAACGATCCAGCTCATTGAGATAAACATCACCTTCAACCGGGGTCAATCCTAATGAATGTTGCGCTAGATGCAGCAATGAATATTTTGTGATACTTGGCAAAATAGAAGGAGATTTTGGTGTCACAAATTCATTGTCAGCCGTGATCCCGAAAAAGTTGGCAGAACCGACTTCTTCGATTTTGGTATGTGTTTCTGGATCAAGATAGATGCAGTCGGAAAATTTCCGTTGATGGGCTTCGTATCCAGGCAATAAACTCGCCGCATAATTTCCGCCGACTTTGGCTGCACCAGTACCATTTGGTGCCGCGCGATCATAATCAGAAACAATGAAATTGGTCGGTGTCAATCCGCCCTTAAAGTAAGGTCCGACAGGCATACAAAAAACCGTAAAAATGTACTCTGGTGCTGGACTGACACCGATGTTTTCTCCGACGCCAATCAATAGCGGACGAATATACAAGGTGGCGCCGCTGCCATAAGGCGGAACATATTCCTGATTTGCTTTTACAACTTGTTTTACCGCATCTAAGAAGAAGTCCTTAGGAACCTCTGGCATGCGCAGACGATAGGCACTGCGGTTCATCCGTTTGCTATTTTCGTCTGGACGGAATAAATTGATGCCGCCATCTTTTCTTCGGTAGGCTTTTAGTCCTTCAAAACATTGCTGTCCATAATGAAGAGCGGTTGAGCCCTCGTGGATATGCAGATAATTATCCTCGGTAAGTTTGCCTTCATTCCAAGAACCGTCTTTCCATGTTGCCAAAAAACGCCATGGCGTTTTGATATAAGAAAACCCTAAATTTGACCAATCGATTGTCATTCGTTCACACCCTTTTTTAATTTTTCTAAGTATAGCACTTCAGAAAAGAAATGTCATTATTTTCTGAAAATTCTTCTGTAAGAATATTTGGTGACATTAACGTGTAAAGAAAGGGGAAGTGATCTTTGCTTGTACGAGTTCCCCAGTTTGTTTTTCTACAAGTTCTGTGCTTCAATGAGAGTATAAAAAAACAAAAAAGGGGGAACGTTTGTGATTGAGGAAGTGTTGACGGACAGTCAGGGGATCGCTGCTGCGTATCGACGATTGAAACCAATCATGATCCATACACCACTTGCACCAAGTAATATTTTAGGCAAAGAAAAAGAGGGCACGATATTTTTGAAATTAGAAAATCTACAGCGTACCGGCTCCTTTAAAGCGCGGGGGGCGTATAACAAGCTCGCTTCATTGACTGATGCAGAAAAACTTCGCGGTGTCATCGCCTGTTCTGCAGGAAATCATGCGCAAGGTGTTGCTCTCGCAGGATCGTTACTGGGGATCAATGTCCGAATCTTTATGCCATTAACGGCTGCTAAAACAAAAATAGAGGCGACAAGAAGCTATGGCGCACAAGTCGTTTTAGCAGGAGAGACGTTTGATGAAACCAAGCAACTGACAGTAGACGCCATGAAAGACAGTGGCGAAGTTTTTGTCTCTCCCTTTGATGATCGGGCAGTAATGGAGGGGCAAGGAACGATTGCGATCGAACTGTTGGAGGATCTTCCAGATGTTGATAATGTCATTATTCCCATCGGCGGTGGTGGGTTGATCGCTGGGATGGCTTTAGCCTTAAAAGAACTTCGTCCAGAAGTCAAAATCATCGGCGTTCAATCCTATGGCGTTTATGGTATGATCGCCTCGATCTGGCAGCAAAAGCTGGTAGCCAATCGCCGCAGTAGAACGATCGCCGATGGCTGTGATGTTGCTTTAGCAGGGGAGCTGACCTATGATGTTTTAAAGACCCGTATCGATGAAACGGTCTTAGTTGAAGAATCCGACATCGAACAAGCGATCCATTACTTGGCTTTGAAGGAAAAAGTCATTGCAGAAGGTGCTGGTGCATTAAGTACAGCGGCGATTTTAAGCGGACAAATCGATCATTTACTTCGAGGAAAGAAAACTGTGGCATTGGTCTCCGGCGGCAATATTGATTTCTCTGTGTTTAAGGAAATGATTTGAATAAAAAGCATACTCAAGTAAAATCGATGAGGTACATTTGAAATTATCAAAAGGATCTCTATATCTTTACCGGCGATAGGGTCAAAATCATTGTGACGATAGCTAAAGGATCTTGTCGATTCATGGTATGAATAGCAGCAAAAAAAAGAGTTCCCGTTTGAAGGAACTCTTTTTTACATTCAAAAGAACTATTTAACGATTAGAAACTGCGTCCGCCGCCGCCGAAAGTACCGCCGCCAGAAGAGTGGGTCGTACTGCCGCCTCCGCCGCCAGAAAAACCGCCACCACCGCCGCCTCCGCCATTATTCGAAGGACGGGGGATGCGTCTGGTTGTGACAAAGGAGTTGACTAAGCGATCTTCTTTTTGGGTCAGATCAATACTTGATTTTTCTAGATAGTTAAATTTGTAGCCGCCCATTTTTAATTGGTAACGGGATTTAACAATGATGAAAAAGGCGATACTGATCACTGCTGCGATTGCTAAGCAAATAGCAATTTCTAGTGGCGTCATCACTTTGTAATAAGTAATTTTTCCAGTATCACGATCGATACGATAGTGATCGGCAGGAACACCTGCTTCCACAAAACCAGCTGCTTTTTGCAGATAGACCAATGCCGCTTGGTAATAATTTCCCTCTGCCATCTGGTCAAATACCGCATCAAGAAGATTGTCTAGACGTGAATCGGTGAGGTAATCGATCATATTTCCAGAAGTCGAAACGTGAAATTTACGTTGCGACATATCGATCACCAAAGCGGATCCATTGTTGTCGTTGCCGATCCGTCTTGAAAGATATCGATTAGTATACAACTCGATATCTCCCGTGTTGCTGTTCGTTGTTTGAATAAACACTTCGCCTTTGATTTTCGCATTCAGCGCTTCTGCTTCTTCATTCAACTTCTGGATTTCTTGTTCGGTAAAAAGTCCAGCGTGGTCTGCGACTGTCTCTTCGGCTGCGAAGGCGGGCAGGGTGGTGAAGAAAAAGCCAACCAGCAGAAGCAACAAATAGGATAGTTTTTTCATAAGAAATACGCTCCAATCAATGCGAGGATGGTCGTTGCCGCGAAAATTGCGCCACTGACGATTCCCAAGCGTTTGTAACTGATTGGTAAAACACCGCTAACTTTTCCTGTTTGCCCATTCATCGCATAATAAAAGGCACTCTTGCTTTCATCATCGGCTCGATAGGTCACTAGCCATACAGGAAGCAAAACGTAATTGTTTTCTTCTTTTGTTAGATTGATGGATCGATTGTTGCGTTTAAAACTAGTATAGCCATTGACGGTACCTGCTAACAGGTTTTCAGCATACCCCGATAATTCGTTTTTGACTTCGTCGGAAAGATCAATGTATTCAATGTCTCTTTTTTCTGCTTGGAAGCCGGCTAAATACTGACTGCGAAAATTAACAGCTTTTTCAAGGGGAAACGGCTGAACGCCAGTTACCATTTTTTGTTGGACGTTTTTTGACAGCGCATGCTTGAGCAATTCATTCACCTTGATTTTTCCTCGTCGCAAGACATCGTATTGTTTGTGTTCAGTATATTCAATATCACCAACGCGCCAAATACGCAAGGAGGTACCCATTCCTGAAAGGGAGCCGTTCATCTCGGCATCGACGACCCAATAAGGGAAGTATACGCCAGTCAATTTCTCTACTTGTGCTTGGTCGAAGAAATCCCGTGGGACGAATTTTTTCTTTTGCGCCCATTCTAAAAACTTTTGCGTTGCTTCTTCTTTTTCGATCGCAAAGGGAAGGACTTTGTTTGGCAAAAATTCTCCCGAAAGCCGTCCAGATAAAACGACCGGGTTATGGCAAAAGTAGCAATAGGTTGCAGCTGTAGTCGCATCCGTCACGATTTCAGCACCGCAGCTGGGGCAGGTGAAAAGGTCCATCTGTCCCGCTTGTGCATTGGCTTGTTGCTGCACTTCTTCTTCAAGGCTCGGCTCCGTCACTGAGGCAGCCGTGGCATCTACAGAAGAATCAGCGGCCATTTGCGCTTCTTTTTGCTTTTCTTCAAAGGCAGTGACTTCGTCTTCAGTAAAAATACTCAGACAAAATGGACAATGAAATTTTTGATCGCCAGGATCAAAGGTTAAAGCGCCCCCGCAATTGGGGCACTTATGTGTGATAACATCCATCAGCAATCCTCCTCAATTAGTCTACTGGGACACCTTTGAAAGGTTTGCCGCAATTCGGACAGAATTTTGGAATGCCGTTGGCTAAATCGATCACTTCACCACAATCGCTGCATTTCATTTTCAGACTTGGTCCATCGCTCGTTGGTTTAGGCGTGCCGCAATTGCTGCAGAATTTACCAGTATTAGATGTGCCGCATTGTGGGCAGTCCCAATGATCTGCGTTGCTTTGTGCAGGTGCTTGTTGCTGCTGCATCTGCTGTTGGTTGTTTTGTGACGCTTGGTTCAAATAACCGCCACCAGCGTTCATCCCCATGCCCATGCCAACAAACCCAGTCGTAGCGCCAGCGGCATTGCTACCGGCAGATTCCATACCACGAGCTACCGAACCTTGAACATAGCCTTCACGAATCGAAGGGTCACCTAACATTGCCCCTTGGTTCCGCATGTTGATCAATTTTACGGAATCATCCGTATAAGAGATGCTTGCGACGGCAACCGAAACGATTTCCATTCCTCGGAGTTCTCGCCAGCTGTCATCAAGAACTGTTCCCATATATTTGCTTAATTCCATGCTCTTAGATGGAACGTAAGAAATTCGTTCGCCATCAGCGGACATTTTGTTGATCGCTGTTTGTAGGGCGGTCAAAAATTCAGCTAAGTACTGCTCGTTGATGTCGTTGATATCGACTTGACTTTTGTTTTTTGGGATCGCATTCGTATAGAACAAAATTGGATCGGTAATTCGTAAGGAATAGTTTCCGTGCGCCCGCAAGAAAAGTTCTGCGTTGTAAAAGTTGTCAAAATAATTCAAAGGCGAGGAAGTACCGAAGCGAATCCCTTTGATTTCTTGTAGATTGATATAAAAAACTTGTTGTTTTTGCGGTGTAACGCCACCAAACTTAAAGCGGTCAAACGTTTCAGAAATCGCATCTTTCAATGAACCGTTTAACATTGAAGGCGCTAATTCGTTTTTCACTGTATAGTAGCCTTCTTCGGCGGTATAATCGATGATTCGCCCGCCATCAACCAATAACATCATCATATTCGGATAGACATGGATCACTGAGCCATCAGTGATGACATCTTCTGTGCCTTTTCTGTTGGAACCGCGTTTGTCATTACGCCGCACTTTGACACCTTTTGTCATTACTGTCGAATCGCTCATATTGTCAGGCTCGATCACCTCTAGCCATTGATCTGCTAATCCGCCGCCAATTGCGCTTGTTGCCGCTTTGATAATACCCATTTTCAGTCCTCCTTTAAATTGTTTTCATCACAATAGATGAACATAGATTCATTATACCATAGGAGGTGAGATTTACGTTATCAGTCTAAAGTTGGAGAGGAGTTTTTCGCAAAATCCATCAATAAACGGTTCGTTCGCAGGTGGATTTGAATAAAAGAGACAAATTGGAGATTGCGGATTAAATTTCCATTTCTTTTGAGATTCCCCCACGCAAACGGTGGTTTTTTTTGCTGATATTACGTATAATAGAAGGTAGCGAATTTTGAAATGAGTGTGGAAAACTATGGCTTATCAAGCATTATATCGTGTTTGGCGTTCTCAGCGTTTTGATGATGTTGTCGGACAAAAAGCAATTACCCAAACCTTAAAAAATGCAATCGATCAAAACCAGATCTCGCATGCCTATTTATTTACGGGTCCTCGAGGAACCGGGAAAACAAGTGCAGCGAAAATTTTTGCCAAAGCCATCAATTGTCCGAACCAGGTCAACGGTGAGCCTTGCAATGAGTGCGATATGTGTCGCTCAATCACAGCAGGGACGCAAGAAGACGTGATCGAAATCGATGCGGCAAGCAACAACGGTGTAGAAGAAATTCGCTTTATTCGTGATCGTGCGAACTATGCACCGACCCAAGCTGAATACAAAGTTTATATCATTGATGAAGTGCACATGCTGTCAACAGGCGCATTCAACGCTTTACTAAAAACATTGGAAGAACCACGGAAAAATGTTGTCTTTATTTTGGCAACAACAGAGCCCCATAAGATTCCAGCAACGATCATTTCTCGAACCCAACGTTTTGATTTCAAACGGATCAATACGCAAGATATCGTGGGTCATTTAGAAACGGTCCTTACTACTAGTGAGATCAATTACGAAGCAGAAGCTTTACAGATCATTGCGCGAGCCGCAGAAGGCGGTATGCGGGATGCCTTGAGTATCACCGACCAGGCGATCGCTTTTAGTGATGGAACCGTAACGACCCAAGATGCTCTTGAAGTGACGGGCAGCTTGTCCTATGAAATGATGGACCGTCTGATGCAAGCTTGCGGGGAAAAAGAAGTTGCCGATGCGTTAGCGACCTTGCGGGAGTTATTAGCCTCTGGTAAAGAAGCCCGACGTTTATTGGAAAACTTGTTGGTTTATTGTCGAGACTTGCTGATGTATCAACAAGCGCCGCAGCTGCTATCTGAAAAGTCGCTGCAATTGACTGAAGCGTTTCAAACACTGGCAAAAAATACCCCGCCAGCAAAAATCTATCACTGGATCACGGTCTTAAACGATACGCAAAATGAAGTACGATTTACGAACAATCCTACGATCTATCTGGAAGTGGCTGTGGTCAAATTAGCCAATGATCCAGAAAGTGCTGCTGTTGCTAGCAATTCAGCTGATAATAGTCAAGAAGTGGCGCAGTTACGGCAAGCATTGCAAAAACTTCAGGCAGAGGTGCAACGACTGCAGGAGAATCGACCGGCAGGTGCCGTTGCGGAAACCACTGCGCCAGTGAAGAAAGCCAAGGCGACCACTACGTTCCGTTTACCAAAGGAACGCGTGTTCCAAGTACTGAAAAGTGCAACGAAGAAAGACTTGGCAAACGTTCGCAATGTTTGGGACGATCTTTTGATGTCTCTTTCCGTGACGCAAAGAGCGATGCTGCATTCCAGTGAAGCAAAAGCTGCCAGCGAATCGGGCGTCGTGATCGCTTTTGACTATGAGATCTTATGCCAGCGAGCAAGTAACGACCAAGAGTTTCAATTGATGATCCATAATCAATTGTCTCGCATGATCAAAGACTACGCCCCACAGGCTGTCTTTATCACAAAAGAAAGTTGGCCAGCACTACGGCAAGAGTTTTTGGCCGGCGGTCAAGCAACGGCAGATTCGGAAATTGAAGTAGACCAAGAAGAGACCGAAGCCGCTCCTGTCGAACCTGAAAATGACGACTTAGTAACAAAAGCGCAAGAGTTATTTGGTGAATTAACCAGCATTGAAGAAAATTAATGAAAATGGAGTGATTGATAATGATGCGAGGCATGGGAAATATGCAAGGCATGATGAAACAAATGCAAAAAATGCAAAAAGAAATGATGAAAGAACAAGAAGCGCTGAACAGCAAACAATTTATCGGCGAATCGACAAATGGCTATGTCAAAGCGACCTTTACTGGCGATAAGACGTTACAAGACATTACTATCAATGAAGCGATCGTTGATGCTGACGATGTGGAAATGCTGCAAGATATGATCATTTTAGCTGTCAATGACGGATTGAAGAAAATTGAAAAAGAATCGGAACAAACGATGGGCAAATACACAAGAAACATTCCGGGTCTATAAAAGGAGAAATGACGGTGCAATATCCTGAACCGATCGCCCGATTGATCGACAGTTACATGAAACTGCCGGGAATCGGACAAAAAACCGCGACACGTTTGGCATTTTATACGATCGATATGAAAGAAGAAGTCGTCAATGAGTTTGCCAAATCGTTGCTTAGTGTCAAACGAGATTTGCACTTTTGCAGTATTTGCGGAAATATAACTGAAGAAGATCCTTGTGAGATCTGTAGTGATCCAACAAGAGACAAAGAAACGATTTTAGTGGTTGAAGAGCCTAAAGATGTCATGGCACTAGAAAAAGTCCGGGAGTATCATGGACTTTATCATGTGCTGCATGGCGTGTTATCCCCGATGGAAGGGACAGGTCCAGAAGATATCAACATTGCATCGCTGATACAGCGGCTGCATGATGATCAGGTCAAAGAAGTGATTATTGCGACCAATGCGACCACGGAAGGTGAAGCAACGGCGATGTATATGTCACGTTTGATCAAGCCTGCTGGTATTAAAGTCACGCGTTTGGCTCATGGCTTATCTGTGGGCAGCGATATTGAATACGCGGATGAAGTGACCTTGCTAAAAGCAGTAGAAGGTCGCCGAGAATTATAAAGATATTGGAGGCAATTAGGGTGAATGGATTGTTTATAACCATCGAAGGACCGGATGGTGCTGGAAAAACCAGTGTGATCGAAGAGTTGTATCCTCGGTTACAGCTTGAAGCAACAAGAAAAATCGTGAAAACAAGAGAACCTGGCGGAGTTAAAATCGCTGAAAAGATTCGTAAAATTATTTTAGATCCGCGAAATGAAGAAATGGATGAGCGGACGGAAGCCTTACTTTATGCAGCGGCCCGCCGCCAACACTTGATTGAGGTTGTCCTGCCGGCATTAAATGCTGGACACATCGTGATCTGTGACCGCTTTGTTGACAGTTCGCTTGCCTATCAAGGAGCTGGACGCCGCATCGGGATTCCTGAGATCGCACGGATCAACGAGTTTGCGACGGAAGGAACGACGCCTGATTTTACCTTGTATCTAGATGTTGACTCTGATACTGGCTTGCGTCGCATCCAAGAAAACCGCGCACATCAATATGACCGCTTAGATTCGGAAGGATTGGAGTTTCATCAACGGGTTCGTCATGCGTATCTTAAGCTGGCGGAAGAAAATCCTGTACGCATTCATAAGATTGATGCTAGAATGGGGTTACAAGAAGTTGTTGAATCCAGCTATTCAGCAATCGTTGAATCGTATCCTGCTTACTTCAAGTCAATCTAGAGTAGGTTGGATAACACAAAGGAGATGGTCCCATGAAATTAATTATGGCAATCGTACAAGACAAAGACAGTAATCGTTTGGCAAATGAGTTTATTGATGCCAATATCCGTGCTACAAAATTATCCTCAACGGGTGGGTTTTTAAAGGCTGGCAACAGTACGTTTATCATTGGTATTGAAGACGATCGGGTACAAGATGCATTAGAATTGATCAAAAAAACCTGTCAATCAAGAAAACAATATGTCTCGACACCGATGTCTTTAGACATTTCCTTAGACGGTCAAGTTCCTTATCCAGTCGAAGTCGAAGTCGGCGGAGCAACTGTGTTCGTGCTACCGGTTGACGGATTCCATCAATATTAAAAAAGGAGCTTTTCATGGAGGAGTTATTTCTACAAGAATATCAGCCTCTTGTTTTTGCCCAACTAAAAAAAAGTATCAAGCATGGGCGCATTGCTCATGCTTATCTTTTTGAAGGGGACAAGGGGACTGGCAAGCACGAATTAAGTCTGTGGCTCGCAAAACGCCTTTTTTGTACCAATGTGCAAGAAGAAGCCCCGTGCGGCACTTGCAGCAATTGTCTGCGGATCGCCCAAGGAGAGCATCCTGACGTCATCCAAATCGAGCCGGATGGGCAGATGATCAAAGTCGACCAGATTCGGCAGCTGCAAGAGGAGTTCTCAAAAAGCGGCTTTGAAAGTCGTCTGAAAATCTTTATTTTGTCTCAAGCTGACAAAATGAACAACAGCGCTGCCAACAGCCTATTAAAGTTTTTGGAAGAACCGGTGGGAAACTTTTTGGCGATTTTAGAAACTGAGAGTTTAGGACGTATTTTGCCGACGATTCAGTCTCGCTGTCAGATCATTCATTTTTCGCAGCTGTCAAAAGAAAAACTACAGGAGAAGCTCCAAGAAGAAGGACTTTCCAAAGAGACGAGTCGACTTCTGAGCCACTTGACGAATAGTTATCATAAAGCAGTTGAAATCTCGCAGAATGAATGGTTTAATGAAACTAAGGATGCTGTTAAGCGTTGGGTGAATTACCTTTTGAAGAAAGACCCGCAAGCATTTATTTTTGTTCAGAAAAAATTATTGGGTCTAGCAAAAGAAAAAAATCAGCAATCAGAAATCTTTTTGCTCTTGTTATTTTACTTTCAAGAGGAACGAGATCGATTGTTGGCACAAGGTTTATGGGGAAAAGAGATCAATCGTGCCATTGAAGCCGCATTGCAAGCACAAAAAAAATTGCAAGCCAATGTGTCTTTCCAAGGAGTGGCAGAACAATTTTCCGTGAAAATCATCTATGGATAAAACGCAGCAGCCGGAAAAGGAGACCAGAGATGATCGAAGTTGTCGGAGTGCGTTATCATGACGTGGGCCAGATTTATTTTTACACACCAAAAAAACAGACCTATACCATAAATGAACAAGTCATCGTGGAATCACAAGATGCCAAATGTCTTGCCACGGTGGTTACAAAAAGCAGAAAAATGAATGAGAGCGATTTGCCTCAAGCAGTCAAACCGATCCTGCGTCGAGCGACGAAAAAAGATTTGGAGCAAGCTGCCGCCAATCAAAAAGCAGCAGACGAAGCGTTGAAAATCGGGAAAGAAAAAATCCGAGCACACCAGCTGCCAATGAAGCTGATTCGGGTGGCATATACCTTTGAGCGCACAAAACTGATTTTTTCGTTCACGGCAGAAAGCCGCGTTGATTTTCGTGAGTTGGTCAAAGACTTGGCAAGTGAATTTCATACACGGATCGAACTGCGGCAAATTGGTGTCAGGGATGAAGCAAAGGCGCTAGGCGGAGTTGGACCCTGCGGTCGCAAACTATGCTGTGCGACGTTTTTAGGCGATTTTATCCCAGTGTCCATCAAGATGGCTAAGGATCAAGGACTCTCCTTGAATCCTGCAAAAATTTCAGGGTTATGTGGTCGTTTGATGTGTTGTCTTAAGTACGAAAGTGAAGAGTATGAGCGTGCAAAAAAAGAATTGCCGGATCGCGGCAAGGAAGTTGAAACGCCAGATGGCAAAGGGCGTGTGGTCGGGCTGGATCTGTTGAGCCGAGTGATCAAAGTCCGTTTGCATGATCGGCAAACACCAATCGAGTATGATTATGAAGAACTAGTGACAAAATAAGTAGGTGACCATAATGAGCATGGACAAACGATCAATATATGACGGATTGAATCAGTTAGAAGTGGAGTTGCAAAATTCCTTGAATAATCTAGCGGAAATGAAGCAGTCTTTGCAAGAAATCGTCGAAAAAAATACGACATTAGAATTGGAAAATCAACGCTTACGTGAACACATTCGTGAGTTGAACCAAGTGGCAGATGCACCCGCTGAATCGGTCAAACAAGAGCTTTCTAAATCACGGATGAATTTAGAAAAGATTTACGAAGAAGGATTTCATGTTTGTTATGACTTATACGGTTCTCGCAGAGAACATGACGAACCTTGTGCGTTTTGTCTAGAAGTGATCTATCGTGAAAGCGGCAAATAGCTGACAGACGAAGCGGTTCGTTAGAAAAAAGATCAGTTTCTGCTGGTCTTTTTTTCGAAAGGAGCAGTACATGCAAAAGCAGCAAAGTTATAAACAAGACACTGGGAAACTGTATCTTGTTCCAACACCGATCGGTAACTTGGAAGATATGACGTTCCGATGTGTCAAAATTTTAAAAGAAGCGGACCTGATCGCAAGTGAAGATACTCGAAATACCCAGAAATTGTTGAATCATTTTGAGATTGCGACACCGCAAAAAAGCTTACATGAACACAATTATAAAGAACGGGTGCCACAGCTGATAGAACAGCTGCAAATGGGCAAGACTATTGCCCAATGCAGTGATGCTGGTATGCCCTCCATTAGTGATCCAGGTCATGAATTAGTCAAGGCGTGCTTGGTCGAAGGAATCGCAGTGATTGCGCTCCCAGGACCTACGGCTGGTTTGACCGCGCTGATCGCTTCTGGCTTATCACCGCAGCCGAATCTTTTTTATGGTTTTTTACCTCGTAAGAAAAAAGAACAAAAGCAAGCGTTAAGTGAATTGGCAAGCCAAAAAGCTACGATGATTTTTTATGAGTCACCGTATCGAATCGCAGCGACGATCGAAACGATGAAAGAGGTATTGGGAGAACGTCAAGCAGTTATCTGCCGTGAATTGACAAAAATCCACGAAGAATATTTGCGAGGGACCTTTTCAGAATTGATTGAATACCTCGACCAACAACCAATCAAAGGGGAATGCTGTCTATTAGTGGAAGGCGCTTCTGAAATCCCTGAAGTCGTTTATGAAGGAAGCTATGCTGAACAGGTGGCAGCCTTGATGGAAGAGGCAGACTTGTCTTCGAAAGAAGCCATCAAAGAAGTGGCTAAACGCAATCAAGTGAAGAAACAGCTTGTTTATCAAGCCTACCATCAATTAGAAACGTAATCATACCGAGAATTCTCTCGGTATTTTTTTGTCTTTTTTCGGACTTGTGTTAAATTATCTGACATCAATAGTTAGCTATTTTCAGAAAATTCACGGTTTTCTCAGAAAAATCTAGATTATTTGAAAATATGATGTTAGGATAGCTAACATAAAGAAAAGGAGGCGTCAAAAATGAACACAGGGAATATTGCATTTATTTTAATTTGTAGCGGCATGGTTTTTCTTATGACTCCAGCATTGGCATTTTTTTACGGAGGATTGGAACGTCGCAAAAACATCCTCAATACCATGATGATGGTGATTTGTACGATGGGCTTGGCGTCTGTGCTATGGGTCGCTTTAGGGTATACCTTATCTTTTAGCGGCACAGGCTCATTTATTGGGAATTTAGATAAAGTCTTTTTCAATCATGTCTCGATGACAGAAGGAGAAGGGATTCCTGAAGGGTTATTTGCGGCCTTTCAAATGATGTTTGCCTTGATCACAACGGCGATCATTACTGGATCTGTCGTGGGCAGAATGCGTTTCTCAGCTATTTTCCTATTTATCGGCTTCTGGCTAGTTCTCGTGTATTTTCCAATGGCACATATGGTATGGGGCGGCGGTTTCTTAGATGCGATCGGCTCGATCGATTTTGCAGGAGGCAATGTCGTTCATATCAGTTCGGGTATCAGTGGGTTAGTCTTAGCGGTCGTTGTCGGTAAGCGGCGAGAATTTCATCAAACCGAATATCGTCCTCATAATATTCCCTTTGTTGTACTAGGTGCTGGCCTTTTATGGTTTGGCTGGTTTGGCTTTAATGCTGGCTCTGCGTTAGCAGCTGATGGTCTAGCGATCCACGCCCTAATGACCACGAATACGGCAGCAGCCAGTGCGATGCTTTCTTGGATGCTGATCGAAAAAATCGTGTTGGGCAAACCGACGATCGTTGGTGCGTGTACTGGAGCCGTCGTGGGCTTAGTTGCCATCACACCAGGTGCGGGATTTGTCTCGCTTTGGTCTTCCTTTATCATTGGCGCTTTAGTCAGTCCGTTTTGCTACTTCTTTATTTCTGTCATCAAACATCGTCTAGGATTAGATGATGCGCTGGATGCCTTTGGCTGCCATGGCGTAGGCGGGATCTTTGGCGGTTTGATGACGGGGATCTTTGCGGATCCAGCAGTGGGGGGACGGTCAGGATTGCTCTATGGCGGCGTTGATCTTTTTCTCGCACAAGCCGAAAGTATCATATTTACGATTCTATTCGCAGGTATCTTATCCTTTGTCATTATCACTTTGATCAAATGGGTAATGCCGATTCGCGTATCGCAACAAGAAGAAGCAGTGGGGATGGATCGGATCGAACATGACGAAACGGCCTATCCTACCTTTATGGGGTTAGACTCTTAAGAGTGGAGGAGCAGTCATGAAAAAAGTTGAAGCGATTATTCGCCAAGAAAAATTAGAAGAACTAAAGGCCGCTTTGGATCAGTCTGATTTGATCAGCGGCATGACAGTCAGTCAAGTGCTGGGCTGTGGCAATCAAAAAGGCCTCAAAGAGTTTATTCGTGGCCAAGAAGTGATCACAACTCTTTTACCAAAAGTAAATGTCCGTTTTGTTTTAGCAGATGAAAAAGTCGATGCGGTGATTGAGCTGATTGTATCGATCTGTCGGACAGATGAAGTCGGTGACGGCAAAATATTCGTCTACCCGTTGGAAGAAGCGATTCGGATTCGCACTAATGAACGAGGGGAAGCTGCCTTATAGTAGAACTTCTTGGACCATGAAGAGGGCCGCAAAAGCAGTGAATGTAGAAGGAAGGACCAATGAAGATTGGTCCTTTTTGCGTGCTTCCCTCGATTCCTTGCTTGATAGGGAACCTCTGTTCGTTTATAATAAGAAGTGAGGTGAACAACGATGTCGGAACTGCAATTTCCCTTAAAAAATGATACGAGCCGCAAAATTATTCATATTGATATGGATGCTTTTTTTGCTTCGGTGGAAGAAAGGGATGATCCAGAGCTTGCCAAGCATCCCCTCGTCATTGCCCGTCACCCAAGTGATACTGGCGGACGAGGAGTGGTCACGACCGCCAATTATCTGGCACGACAATATGGCATCCACTCGGCAATGAGTGCGCAAAAAGCTTATGAGCTTTGTCCGCAAGCGATTTTTAAACCGGGAAATCATCAAAAGTATCGTGAAGTGTCCCAGCAAGTCAGAGAAATTTTTCATCGATACACCGACATCATCGAACCAGTTTCTATTGATGAAGCGTATCTAGATGTCACAGTCAACAAGATCAATTGTCCTTCAGCAATTAAGATCGCTCGTTTGATTCAACGAGACATCTGGCAAGAGACTCATCTGACCTGTTCGGCAGGAGTCAGTTACAACAAATTCTTGGCAAAACTGTCTTCGGATTATCATAAACCACGAGGATTGACGGTGGTGATGCCAGATGAGGCAGTGGCATTTTTGCAACAATTACCCATTGATAAATTTCACGGGATCGGGAAGAAAACTGTTCCGCGGATGCATGAGTTAGGTATTTTTACAGGAGCTGATCTGTATGGCTGGAGTGAGATGGCGCTGATTCGTGAATTTGGCAAAATGGGGTATTCCTTGTATCGGAAAGTTAGAGGGATCCATGATTCCCCAGTTAGTGTGACGAGAGAACGGAAATCAGTTGGAAAAGAGCATACATACGGCAATCCATTAACCAGTGAAGAACAAGTATTGAGCCAGTTACGGGCTATCGCAGAAGAAGTCGAAAGATCACTGAAGCGCACACAAAAACATGGCAAGACGGTCGTGTTGAAAGTTCGTTACAGTGATTACTCTACGATCACCAAGCGAGTGACCTTGCCAACCTATGTTCATAAAAAAGAACAGCTATTTTCCGAAGCAAGTCTGATTTGGGAAGAAATTTTAGGTCTGGAAAAAGGCATCCGTCTTTTGGGGATCACCGTCACAAATCTTGATCCACTGACCTATGAAAATATCGTACTGCCCTTATGGCAACTATCTGACGAGCAGTAGGCTGAAGAGGAGGAGCAAAATGACACTCTATCAAGTATATGACACGATGACAGGATTGGCTAATCAGGAGCGAAGTGAAAAAATGGCCGCCTACATGCGGCATCAGTTTGATTTTTTAGGCATTCCTACGCCGTTGCGCCGCCAGCAGGAGAAAGCGACCTTCAAAGCTGCAAAACAAACGAAAACGGTTGATTGGGACTTTATCGATCATTGTTGGCAAAGCAGCTATCGGGAACACCAATACCTTGCGATTGATTATTTAGTGGTGATGGAGCCGTTTCTAGCGGCCATCGATCTGGCAAAAATTGAACAGCTAGTCATAACAAAAGCTTGGTGGGATAGCGTGGACGCCCTAAGTGAGGTTGTCAGAAAACTAGTTCGCCGACTGCCAGCGTTAAAAGCTGAAATGCTTCGCTGGAGTCTTGAGGAAAATCTTTGGCTGCGGCGAGTGGCAATACTCCATCAACTGCTGCAAAAAGAACAGATGGATCAACCACTGCTTGAAGAGGTCCTCGTCAATAATTTGGGGAGTTCTGAATTCTTTATCAACAAAGCCATTGGTTGGAGCTTACGAGATTATGCCAAGACGAATCCTCAGTGGGTCCAAGACTTTCTGCTTCGCTATCAAACAAGTCTGGCGCCTTTGACGATTCGTGAAGCAAGTAAGTACCTGTAAAAAGCTTGGTCACTGAGTTGATATAACATAAAAAAACACCGTGCATCATCTTTGAAGGAAGAGGAGGTGACCGCCAAAAGTTCGATTTTTTGGTCTAACTTTTGGGGTCACCTCAAGATGCACGGTGTTTTTAGTTTTTAAATTTGTTTTTTGATTTGTTCGTAGCTTGCTTCAGCATCTTTGCACTTTGCCCAGATAACCGCTTTTCCTTGTTCCCGAGATGCAGCAAGATCAATGATTCGTTGATTGCTGCTGCCGCGAAACTGCAAGTTTAAATTTCGTTTGCTCAGTTCAAAACGACCGTCGACTAAAATATCGATTTTGGATAAAAGTTCCAATTTATCGGGTGTTTCCAAAAGCAATTCTTCATAGGTGTAGCCTGACCAGCTCCAAATATCTTTGCTGTGCCCAAATTCAGCACGAACCCGATCAACGACTTTCAGACAGACTGTTGTGTTCAAGAAAGGTTCGCCGCCTAGGAGGGTCAGCCCTTGGACATAATCATGCCGCAGATCTTCGATGATTCGATCCTCTAGTTCTTGCGTAAAAGGTGTACCATAGCGAAAGTTTTGGACCGCTTTGTTAAAACATCCTTCACAAGCAAAGAGACAGCCGCTCACGTATAAACTATTTCGAATGCCTTCACCATCAACAAAGTTGAAGGCTTTGTAATCAGCAATATAATTTTGGCTATATTCTTTGGCTTGCCATTCTTTAGGTTTCGGATTTCTCATAAGAAAACTTCTTTCTATCATGAATTACAGGGATTGGTCTTCAAGAAAAGGAGTGTAGAAGAAATCTAGCACTCCTTTTTCGTTTATTCTTGCAAATGTTTGACCCGGGCAGAAATTTCTTTGTGCCGTCCATTGACCATTGGACGAGCTTGAGGATTTCCAAGATACCCACAGGTTCTTTTGACGACGTCACAACTTTTTGGGTCATGATTGCCGCATTGCGGGCATTCGAAGCCCCGTTCGGTTGGATTGAAATCTCCTTCATACCCACACTCATAACAGTGATCGATAGGGGTATTTGTTCCAAGATAGGCGACCCGATCATAAGCGTAATCCCAAACCGCTTCTAACGCTTTTGGATTTTGCTGCAAGACTGGGTATTCACAGTAATGAATAAACCCGCCAGAACAGTATTTTGGATATTCTTTTTCAAAATCAAGTTTTTCAAATGGTGTCGGATTTTTCCGCACATCATAGTGGAAGCTGTTGGTGTAGTATTCTTTGTCGGTAATGTTTTCAACTTCACCGAATTTTTCGGTATCCAAGCGGCAGAAACGATCAGTCAGGCTTTCACTAGGCGTCGAATACACGCTGAAATGATAGCCGTATTCATCGCCCCAAGCATCTGCATGAGCTTTCAATTCTTTCACGATCGCTAGGGTAAAGGCTTTTGCTTCTGGATCTTGTTCCCATGTTCCACCATAAAAAGCCGAAGCAGCTTCATACAAACCGATATATCCAAGAGAAACAGTAGCACGTTTGTTTTTGAATAGTTCATTCACATTGTCTTTGCGATCCAAACGTTCACCGAAAGCCCCATACATATAAAGGATCGGCGCATTCGCAGGGCTGGCTTCTTTACAGCGCTCCACCCGATAGACAAGAGCATCCTTGACGATTTGCAGACGGTCTTCCAGCAGCGTCCAGAATTTTTCTTGATCACCATTTGCTTCTAAGGCGATCCGAGGAATATTCAATGTTACGACGCCTAGATTCATCCGACCGACATTGACTTCTTCGCCACGTTCGTTTTTCCAGCCTTGCAAGAAAGAACGACAGCCCATCGGCACTTTAAAGCTGCCGGTCAATTCAACCAATTTATCATAATTCAAAATATCAGGATACATCCGTTTGGTGGCACACTCTAAAGCCAGTTCTTTAATATCATAGTTCGGATCGGTAGGGGCCAAGTTGACGCCACGGCGAATACTAAAGATCAATTTTGGAAAAATAGCGGTACGCTTCTCACTGCCTAACCCGTTGATGCGAATTTGGAGAATCGCTCGTTGGATCTCCCGTTCGAACCAGTTGGTTCCTAAACCAAACCCAAGGGAAGTAAACGGCGTTTGTCCGTTTGAGGTGAATAACGTATTGATTTCGTATTCTAGACTTTGCATTGCATCGTAGATATCTTTGCGCGTTTTGCTCTTCGCATAAGCTTCCCGACGTTCAGGCGACTCGATCCATTCTTCGGCATCTTTTAGATGCTTTTGATAATTCAACTCAGCAAAAGGAGCCAATAATTCATCTGTTCGATCAGCAGAACAGCCGCCATATTGACTCGATGCTACGTTTGCAATGATTTGTGAGATTTGAGCGGTGGCCGTTTGGATCGATTTTGGCGATTCCACTTCGGCGTTCCCAATTTTAAACCCATTATTCAGCATGCCTTTAAAATCGATCAAGCAGCAGTTGGTCATTGGGGTGTAAGGATGATAATCCAAGTCATGGTAATGAATGTCGCCTTTTTGGTGAGCATTTGCCACGTGAGGAGGGAGCATTTTCAAACCGATCGATTTTCCTACGATCCCAGCGGTCAAATCACGTTGTGTATTGAACACATTGCTATCTTTATTGGCATTCTCATTGACGACCGATTGATCTTTATTCATCAATTTGTTGATCGTAAAGTTGATGTCTGTGGCTTTGCTGCGCTCGAAATCACGATGGGTCCGATAGTTGATATATTCTTCAGCCAAGGCATACTCGTTTTTTGCTAATAAGATATGCTCGACGATATTTTGGATCTCATAGATTTTTACATTCGTACGAAAACGTTCCGCGATCTCGTGATCGACACTGTCAACGATCTCGGTGATTTTTTCGTGGTCGATGGGAGAAAGCTCGCCGTTGATTTTTCTTAGGGCTTTCACTAACGCATCGTAAATTTTTTGATCATCAAAATCGACAAGCCGTCCATCACGTTTTACGATTTTTAACTGACGCAAAGCGGACTGTCTTTCCAACCCTTGCTCAGGATTTCTCTTAATGTTCATCATTTCTACCACTCCTTATCTTCCTCAATATAATAAAACAAATTGTAGAAATGAGCAACTATATATAGTGGTGAATAAGGGTTGGTAAATTGGATATACACAATATATGGTGTATATTCATTGGAGTGTTTTCTGAGAAAACTGATAAGATTAAGGATTTGGTTGTTCCATGTTTCACATAATGAATAAAAAACTTTTTTAAATTTATTTTTTCTCTGTTTTGAAGCAGAAGTATTCAATGAAAAAGTATGCTACCATAAGGAGAGAATTTTATTAAAGGAGGGTTCTATGTGAAAAATATGATTGATGTGAAGCATCTGACCAAAAGTTACGGCACTCGTTTCAATCAAACCAAAGTATTAGATAACCTTTCTTTTGCAGTGGATCAAGGAGAATTTGTCGGGGTCATGGGGCCCAGCGGCGCTGGGAAAACGACCTTGATGAATCTGTTGTCTTCAATCATGCGACCTAGCTTAGGCTCGATCTATATCGATGGCAAAGACATTACCCGAATGTCGGAAAAAGCCCTCAGTGATTTTCGTCGTCAGCAGATCGGTTTTATCTTTCAAGACTTTAATCTTTTAGAGACGTTGACTGCCAGAGACAATATCTTGCTTCCCCTTGCCATTGATCGCTTGCCCGTAAGTGAAACCCAAGAGCGCATTGAACAAACGGCCAATTTGTTAGGAATCGAGCACTTGTTAGATCGCTACCCAGAAGAATTGTCTGTAGGGCAAAAACAGCGGGTCGCTGCTGCTCGAGCAATCATTAGTCGTCCGGCGGTCCTTTTTGCTGATGAACCCACTGGCGCCCTTGATTCAAAAGCGGCGACAGAATTGTTACGGTATTTAGCGCAAATCAATCAACAAGAGAAAACAACGATCTTGATGGTCACCCATGATCCTTTCACCGCCAGCTACTGCAACCGAATTTTATTCATCCGAGACGGTGTCTTCTTTGCAGAAGTCGTCAAAAAAGGCGGGCGTCAGGAATTTTTCGAAAAAATCATCGATATGCAGGCAACGATTGGAGGCGGTCCGCGCCATGTTGTTTAAAATCGGCTGGCGGAGTTTCTTGCGGCAGTTTCGCAACTATATGGTGTATTTTATTTGTATGATGACCGCCGTGATGATTTTTTATTCCTTTAACGCCTTGATGAATGATCGTCTGCTGAATCAACGGGTCCAGCAAGATATCCGCATTGAAGGGGTTTTAGGATTCGGCAGCAGTGTGGTTGCCTTTGTCGTTTTGTTTTTTATGCTGAGTGCCAATCATTTTTTTCTTAGTCAGCGGCAAAAAGAAATCAGTGTTTACCAGCTTTTGGGGCTGCGGCAAGGTCGTCTGGCTTGGCTGTTGCTGCGGGAAACGTTTCTATTGAACTTTTTCTCTTTAGTGACCGGCATCTTTATGGGGATTATTTTTTCGAAATTTTTTTCTATGATTTTGATTCGAGCGATGGGCTTGAATTTAACGAGTCATTTCTTTAATTCGCCCCAATCGATTTTTTCAACGGTTTTTGTCTTTATCGCGGCGATGATTATTTTGAGTATTCAAGTGATCCTTTTTGTATGGCGTACCCCAATGAGTGAGCTGATCAAGACTGAATACCGCTTACCGATCAAGAAAATGAAAATGACCCCGTTTCGTTCATTAATGGGGGTTCTAGGTCTGATTCTACTGGGGGTAGGCTACTATTTGTCTTTGACCCTGCGGGAAACTTGGACCAACTATATCACGTACACACAAGATTTTTCAGCAATTTTATGGATTCCTTTATTGATTCTGTTTTGTTGTGTGACGGCAACCTATCTTTTTTTTGATTGCTCGTTGCCGGCATTGTTATATTTTTTGAGTAAGCCGAAAAAACGTCTTATCAAAGGGGCGAAACTGATTGCTTACAATAACGTGCGGGCTTACTTGCAAAGAACGTGGAAAAGCTATGCGCTTTTGACGATCATCACAGCGATCGCAATCTCCCTGATCGGGGGAACGATGGGGGTCATCTCATTAAACTATCAAGCAACGAACCGCATTTATCCAACGTCCTTTCAAGTGTCAGAAGAGCAGGCAGATACCTTGCGGGACCTTTTAGAAAAAGCCGATACACCGATTATTGCCGAACAATCGATTCCCTATAAAATGACCAATATGACGGTTCAAACCCGTTACCTTGGAGAGTTGCAAGACGAAAATATTGAAAATATCATGGTGAATCTGGTCGCTTTTTCTGATTATCAGCGTCTGCGAAAACTGGTTCCCGATGCCCCGGAGATTCAACTGAGTACTGATAAACAAGCGGTGCTTTTTGACAGTCAATACGATGTGACTCGTTCGTTTATCACCTATCGCGATGAGGTCAAAATCGGCAATCAACATACGTTCAAACTCATTCAAGCAGAACAGGATTATTTTGGGGATTCTGCCTTGCGCTATTCCTTGCCGAATGTCCTTGTCATCCAAGATTATGCGTACCAGCAAGTTGAGGGCTTCACCTATAGCGTTGCTTATTTACAAACAGACAAGGTGCAAACGGAGAGCTTGACTCAGCTGCTAGATGAAGAGCTGCCGATCGAGTGGACGCATCCTTTGACCTATGAGTTTAGCGATGACCAAAAAAGCGTGCGTTTTTATCCAGAGACTGCCCGAGATTCCACCAGTGAGAATAACCAGATGACCGCATATCGACTGACCTTAGCGAATCGTTTTACAACGATGCGCGGCGTGCGGCGGCAAGCAGGAATCGTTTTGTTTGTGTCATTATTTGTAGGTGTGATCGTTTTGATCACGACATCCAGCAGTTTGATCGTTCGGCAATTTTCAAATACCGAGCGGGAGAAACACAATTACCGATTATTGACCAAACTAGGTTACACCCGAAAAGAAGTACGTAAACTCGTTTACTGGCAAAACATCTGGATTTTTATGCCAGGTACGTTACTGGCGATCTTGCATGCCGTCTTTGCCATTAATACCTTCACCCAAATCATCGACAGTCCTGGGTATTGGGTGGCTCATTTGTTTGCGGCAGTTGCAGCAGTCGTCTATCTATTTGCCTATTTGATTACCGTCAAGCTGTGTCTGCGAATAATTGAAACTTGATTGAATTCTTGATAAAACGATCCTTAGAATTGAAGCGAACCTTGCAAGTTAGACCAAAAAATCTAACCTTGAGGATCACTACAAAACGAGGATCGTTTTTTCATTTAACCAATCTTTTTGTATTTCCCTCTGGCACCAGATTAAGAGAATGGTATAATCATAATCAATGAGACAAAGGAGGAAGCAAGATGGAGAAAAAAGAAGAACAGCTTTTAATAGACCTAACGACTGCACGTGGGGTTCCTGGGAATGAGGAGGAAGTGCGTGAAGTCTTTAAAGAATATGCCAAAGACTTTGCTGAAGATATCTTTTTTGATGGTTTAGGAAGTGTCATTGCCAAACATGTTGGTGATGGCGGTGGACCGAAAATTTTTATATCGGGACATATGGATGAAGTCGGCTTTATGGTAACTAAAATCACAGAAAAAGGCTTTATTGAATTCCAGACCCTTGGTGGTTGGTGGGGGCAAGTGATGCTGGCACAGCAAGTCGAGATCAAAACCAATGAAGGCAAATTGATCCACGGTGTCGTCGGTTCAAAACCACCCCATGTCTTGAGTCCAGAGACTCGAAATAAACCGTATGATATCAAAGATATGTTCATTGATATCGGCGCTTCAAGTGAAGAAGAAGCCAAAGGCTGGGGGATCCGTCCGGGAGATATGATCACCCCTTATATCCAATACAAACGGATGAACGACAGCAAATTTTTGCTAGCCAAAGCATGGGACAATCGAATCGGTACGGCGGTATCACTGCGGGTATTAGAAACCTTGGCATCCGAAGGACATCCCAACTGCTTGTTTGCCGGCAGCGACGTGATGGAAGAAGTTGGCCTAAGAGGGGCGCGAACAAGCACTCACTTAGTGAATCCCGATATCGCGATCGCACTAGATACTGGTACCGCTGGGGACACACCTGGAATGACACCAAAAGAAGCGGATTCTGTGTTAGGCAAAGGCCCACAAGTCTTGATTTTCGATGCTTCCATGATTCCTCACAAGAAATTATTGAATTTTGTGATCGATGTCGCCGAAGAGATGGAAATTCCTTTCCAATATACCGTGATCACTGGTGGAGGAACCGATGCTGGTCAAATGCATTTGACTCGTGATGGGGTTCCTTCGATCGCTATTACCGTGCCAGTTCGTTACCTGCATTCTCATACTTCTGTCATTCATGAGGATGACTACTTCAATACAGTCAAGCTTGTAACGGAAGTGGTTCGCCGCTTAGACGATAAGACCGTTAAAGCATTGCGCAGTTACTAAGGTGAGTCTATGAGATCAAATACAATGATTCGAGAGACCGCCAAAAACTCCTTGCGCGGATTCTGGGGAACGTTCGTCTTAAGTATTTTAGCGACGGTTGCGGTACAAGCGGTGGTCAGCTCGCTTTTTAGTAGTATTGGGACTTCTTTTGGTGCAAACAATGCAGGGAGCTGGATCGATCTGATCTTGGACAATTTTGTCTTCTTTGCGTTTTCGGTAGCGTTGAGTATCATGGCACTCTATCTGGTTCGTGGCAGAGGAATCAAGGTGGCGGATATTTTTCTAGTCTTTGATAAACGTCTGTATGTACCGTTTTTGCTACTAAATTTAGTGAGCGCGCTTTTAAATTATCTTTTGAGTTTTGCGATTTTCTTGCCGCAGTTTGTCTTATCAGGACTCAATCAATATTTGGACTTGGTATTCAATTTTAATCGGGGAATCTCTATTGATGTGGCGATGTTTAATGGCTCCCTGGCTTTTGTGATTGGGACCTTTCTCTCCATCATTTTGTTCTTCTTTTTGTCACAAGTCGTTACTGGTGTGATTCAATTAGCGATCTATCTGCGCTATGATCAACCGGAATTAGGGGTTCTTCAGTCAATTAAAGTGGCCTTTGCGCTCTTGCGTCCACATCTGGGTCAATACATTTGGCTACAGTTATCATTGATTGGCTGGTTTATTCTCGGCTTTTTGGCACTGATGATCGGGATGCTATGGGCAAACGCCTACGCCTATGCAGTCAATGCAGTATTTTATGAGGAATTGATCAATGAACAACGAGCGATGATCAGATAAACAAAAAAGACGACGGCCCATTGGTCTGGCTCCCTGCAGATAGAGTAAAAAACTCATTCATAGGGTTCTACCAATAGACGTCGTCTTTTTCTCGTTTTCTCGATCTTTTTTTGCAAAAAAATGGTCGGATTTTAGTCAAATCAGCTGAGATGTGATAGCATAAAAGAAGTAGAAAACCAGCTTGAGCCAAAGAGGAGGAAACACAAGTGAAAATAACTGTCTTAGGTTGTTTAGGTGCCTATCCGTATAATGGTGAAGGGACTACTGGCTATTTAGTTGAGTCGGAAGGCTTTCATTTGCTGCTTGATGCGGGAAGCACCACCTTGGTCCAACTAGAAAAAATCCTTGATCCTTTAGACTTAGATGCAGTGATTCTGACGCATTACCATCACGATCATATTGCGGATCTAGGGGTATTGCAATACTATTGGCAATTATATCCAGGAAACGAAGAACGCCAGGTTTTGCCAATCTACGGACATGGGGAGGATGCGGTTCATTTTGAAAGCCTGACGATGCCTGGAGTGACTCAAGGAATTGATTACCTCCAAACGGAGTCATTGGAATTGGGCCCGTTTACCATTACCTTTATGAAAACGATCCATCCAGTCACTTGCTATGCCATGCGATTTGTTGAGAAAAGCACAGGCAAGGTTTTTGTTTTTACAGGCGATTCTGGCTACTTAGAATCTTTTGTTCCGTTTGCACAAGGAGCTGACCTGTTTTTGGCAGATACCTATCTTTTTGCAGGCAATGAGCGGCACAAGGCTCATTTTACGTCAAAAGAAGCAGGGGAGATCGCCCATGCGGCGCAGGTAAAAAAATTAATGTTGACGCATTTGCCGCAACACGGTGACTTAGAACAGTTACGAGAAGAGGCTGCACTAGCTGCCAATGGGATCCCCGTTGAATTGGCGGCTGTTCAAAAAATTATTGAAATCATCTAATTAGGAGGAACGAATAGTATGCTTTTTGTACCGAACGAACTGAATGACCCACGCATCAATTTAGCCATCGAGATTTTTCTTCTTCAAGAAATGAAAGTGGATGAACCCATCTTACTTTTTTACATTAATGAACCATCGATTATCATTGGACGCAATCAAAATACGATCGAAGAGATCAATAAGGAGTATGTGGATGAACATGGGATCCATGTCGTTCGTCGGTTCAGCGGCGGCGGTGCAGTCTATCATGATTTCGGGAACTTGAATTTCAGCTTTATTATGCCTGACGATGGGAATTCTTTCAGAGATTTTGAAAAACTGACCAAACCAATCGTCCAAGCTTTGCATGAGATGGGGGTTGAAGGGGCGCAACTAAAAGGCCGCAACGACCTTGTGATCAATGACATGAAGTTTTCTGGTAATGCGATGTACGCAACAAATGGTCGGATGTTTGCTCATGGCACGATCATGTTTGACAGTGATATCAATGAAGTAGTTAACGCCTTGAAAGTCCGTAAAGACAAAATCGAATCAAAAGGCATCAAATCGATCCGATCAAGAGTGACCAACATCAAACCATTCTTGCCAAAAGAGAAGCAAGACATGACGACTGAAGAGTTCCGTCAAGAAATCTTATTGAAGATTTTTGGTGTCGATTCCGTGGAAGACGTCAAAACCTATGAACTAACAGAAGAGGATTGGGTCAAGATCAATGAGATTTCCGATAAGTATTATCGTAACTGGGATTGGAATTACGGCAAATCACCAGCCTTTGATATCGAACGTCGTCATCGATTTCCGATCGGCTCCATCGAAGTTCGTTTAAATGTGGCAGAAGGAAAAATCACAGACGCCAAAATCTTTGGCGACTTTTTCGGTCTAGGGGACATTGCAGATGTAGAACAAGCACTGATCGGTACTCGTTATGCCAAAGAAGATTTGGCACAAGTCATTGCCAACATTGATATCAAAAAATATTTTGGCAACATCACGCCTGAAGATTTTCTTTCATTGATCTATTAATCAAAAAACGAAGCAGCCTTTTCCATCTGGCTGCTTCGTTTTTTATTAGTATGCGCGGGCGATCCAAACGGTGTGTTTGGCAGGTTTGCCGCTGACAATATCGACTGTTTTTTCCATTGGTGCTTCAAACGGAATGTTTCGGGTAGTAAAGCCAGTTTCTTCTTTGATTTTGGCCTCGGTTTCTTCCGAGCCATCCCAACCGATCAAAACAAAACCAGTCACTTTGTCTTCTTGTTTGCACATTTCGATATGGGCTTTTAGTTCATCCAATGTATCGATGTTGGTGTACTCATTATCTTTGTTTCGTTCCTTCGCAGCTGCTAATAAACGTGGAGTCATTGCTTGTAATTCTTGGTCAACAAACGCTTCTAATTCCTCAAGCGCCACCGTTTGCTTGTCAGCTAGGTCACGGACTTTGACCATGACTTTGCCAGCTTCTAAATCTCTTGGGCCACATTCGATTCGCAAGCAAGCGCCTTTTAGTTCCCATTCATTGAACTTATAGCCAGGTGAGTTATCAGAATCATCCAAACGAACACGAATGCCCTTGGCTTTAAAGTTGGCATACAGTTCTTCTAATTTTTCTAAGATGGCTGGATTCTTTTTCCAAGGACCGACTGGTAACAACACAACTTGGGTTGGTGCAATGGTTGGTGGGAAAACTAAACCATTTTCATCGCCATGGGTCATGATCAAGGCACCTAACAAGCGGGTAGAGACACCCCAAGAGGTTGTGTGGGCATGGGTATGCTTGTTTTCTTTCGTTAAATACGTAATATCAAATGCTTCAGCAAATTTTGTCCCCATGTAGTGGCTGGTTCCTGCTTGGACTGCTTTGCCGTCTTTCATCATCGCTTCGATCGAATAAGTATCTACTGCCCCCGCAAAGCGCTCAGATGGGGTTTTTTGTCCACGATAAACAGGGATCGCTAGGAATTCTTCGCAAAGGCGGGCATATTCATCTAAGACTTTCATGGTGCGTTGACGAGCATCTTCTTCATTTTCATGAGCGGTATGACCTTCTTGCCATAAAAACTCTGAGGTACGCAAGAAAGGCAATGTTTTCTTTTCCCAACGAAAGACGTTTGCCCATTGATTGATTTCATAAGGCAGGTCACGGTAGGAGTTGATCCAATCAGAAAAGGCAGAGCCGATCATGGTTTCTGAGGTTGGACGCAATGCCAAAGGTTCTTCCAGTTTTTCGTTGCCGACTTCTGTGACCCAAGGTAATTCAGGGGCAAAGCCTTCGATATGATCCGCTTCCTTCATAAAGAAATTTTGCGGAATCAGCATTGGGAAGTATGCATTGCGAATGCCTTCTTTTTTCAAGAAACGATTGAACTCCTCTTGAATATGCTCCCAAAGTTCGAAGCCGTCAGGACGGAAAATAATGGAACCTTTCACTGGGGAGTAAGCCATCAATTCGGCTTTTTGGATCGTTTGGATATACCATTCTGTAAAATCATTTTTTTGTGTCATTGTTTTTCCTCCTTAAAAAAATAAAAAAGCATCTCGTCCTAAAAAGGACGAAATGCTTGGATTTCGCGGTACCACCTTTGTTGATTATCGATCGGGATAATCCAACTCGTAAAGGATAAGGCCTTTCCACCGACCGTTTTGCGGTCATTGCCATTGGGTAGGTTCATTTTATCAGCGGGTGTCGATTTTTCAGCTGCCATCGACTCTCTAAGACCATCATAAAATTACTATTCCAATGCTTGTTGCTGTTCTTTATCATGCTAAAGCGAAAAAGCGAAAAAAGCAAGAGTTTTTTCGCTTTTTCTTAAAATAGACCGTTTAACGTATCGGAGAAAAGGCAGTCAGTCAAAAGACAGCAGATCCGCTTTAGCGGCAAGTGTTAAACGCAAAAAATGAAAACCATCTGAATCCTCGATACGCATACTTCCTTGATAGACAAGACAAATTTGTTCCAGCATTTGCACATCGGTATGGATCGCCTGTCGTTTTGCTTCATCAGTTTGCAGTTTTTCTGCCTCATCCTCTGTTAAAAGCGGCATTTGACAGTCGATATGCAGCTGTTCTTTTGTGTCAGTCACTTTCAACGAAAGCTTGCGATTTTGAGGATCTGTGACCGAACAGGTGTAGCGGATGGCGTACTCTAAGCAATGGGCGATCAAGGACAGACGATCATTTTCGTCCAATCGTTCCAGTGGTTCCGTGAGGTCATCGCAGGTAAGGGTAATCCTTTTTTGAGCGGCGGTGTGTTGATAATCAGCAAGCAGCATCGTCGTGATCGATTCTTTTTCAACCGCAGGGATCGTTAGCTGCTGCTTGATTTCTTCTTCAATCTCGCAAAGACCTTCGTACGCAGCCGCTAGTTGTTCGTCTTCTAACATGTTTTTAATGGTATGGGTTCTCTTTTTGATGGTTTGTAAAACTTGCTGCCATTGTGCCGTTTGATCTGGACCGATCGCCTGCTGATTTTCATACAATCGCACTTTGATGTCTGCTGTGTCGATCTGCTTATTTTTGCCTTCACTGGCAAAAAAGAGTTCGAGGAACCCATAACAAGTAAAAATAAGTATCAGTAAGAAAAAGATGATCGAGCGCCAATTGATGTCAGATTGCGGGAGGACTAAAATATCCTGGATATACAAGAACCCATGACCGATTGCCGCGACAACGATCCAAGGTGCACAAAGGACATAAAATTGATTCTTTTTTAACGCCTCATAAATCGCCGCAAACGAAGTCACAAAGGTGCTGGTGATATTTAATAAAAACAGATAGTTCATGACGACTGGCAAACTTTGTTTTTGAAAAAGTGCCAAAAACATGGCAGAGATTCCGAAGGAGTAGTGAACAAACAACCATTTCTGATAATACTTACGTACGAAGTGCATGTTTGTGTAGTAAAACCCAATCAAAAACATGGGCGTAATAATCGAAAGAAAATTTAACATAAATGAATTCACGAGGGGAGAAAAAAGCAGTCCGCCCAGCAGATCCCCGAAGCCGGCTTCTAAACCTGCACTTAAAGCAAAGGCGCTGAATAAGATGGAAGATACTTTCAGCTTTCTTTGGTTGATAAAAGAAACGAAGAGATAAAATAAGTTAAGAATACAAATAAATCCGGTAAATAGGAGGATATAGATATTCAAAATTGAAAGACTAAAAACATAACCGATCAATGCATTGGCAGGGCCGAAAAAGACCTCGGCTGGAAAGCCAGAATAAGTGTCGAAAGGACTAGTCACGTAGATCTTCAACGTCTTTCCAACGTAATCCTCTGGCAATGTGATAAAAGATAAGGTTTTGCCAGGATGGTTGAAGGTCAATGAATGTTCGGCAGCTTCATTGGTATAAATTTCTTGATCATCCAGATAGACGGTCATGTGTTGATGATCGCCAATCAGTAGCATCGTTGGATATTTGTATTCATTGGTCATTTTTCGCTGCATGACAAATCGATCATTGGCTTTTACGCTAGGTAAATATTTCACATAACGGCTAATAAAAGTAGAATCAGGATTGTCTTCCGCATAAAAAATCCAATCTTCCTTCTTCTCCACGGTATGGTTATCAGAAGTAGGAGATAAGAAGAGTATAAGAAAAAAACCGATGCTTCCTAGCAAAAATAGAACGAGTAGGATAAAGGGAATCCAACGTTTAAAAAAGAACTTGTTATTTAAAAAAAGCATACTTTTTCTCCTATGTTTTTTAATCGCCTTTAGCATAATATAAATAGTAAAATAAAGTCAAATAATAATCAGAAAAAATACGCATAAAAATTCAATGAATCGTTTTTAAATATTTGAAAAAAATTTAATTATGTTATAGAATCGAAAAAGAAACTGAGCCTTAGAAGGAGAAAAGAAAATGAAACTTTTGCCAAAACAAAGTATCATGCTCTCGCTTTTTGTATTGTTGTTTATGCTGATTTCTGTTTTAGCGGTCGTGATTCCTCATGCGTTTGGTTTCACAATGGCCATTGTTAACAGCGATGCAATGGAACCTACATATTCCGAAGGGACATTACTTTTTGTTAAAAAGGCTTCAGAAGACAATTTGGTCGTTGGTAATGAAGTGACCTATTATGTTGATCACGGCAGACAGATGCGCACACGGCGAATCGTTGCAGTGGGAGAAAACCAATCGGTGCTTTATACGATCGGTGATAACCAAAGCCAGATGGAACCAAAAGAAATCCAAAAAAGCCAATTGATTGGGCAACCCATTTTTTATATCCCTAAAGTAGGGGCTTGGCTCAATCAAACGACGATCCAGCTTTTTAAAAACATGTATTTCCTTTTCGCAATGTATATTTTAGTGACCACCTTGTTTGTAACGCTCTATCAAATCAAATCTGGATCCATAAAAAAATCAATCATCTCTTAGCCATAAGAAGAAAAAAGCCAAAGAAACGGCAGTGTTTCTTTGGTTTTTTCTCTTTTTCCCCTTTATAAGAGCAGTGTTCCAGCGAGGCCGATTATCAGACAAAATGATAGAAAGAGCATATCGGCGAAAGTGATGCGAAATGACTTGGCGTAGGTTCGCTTTGCCTCGCTGTCAAATCCTCTTGAAAGCATCGCAGTCGCCAAGAGCTCAGACCAACGAATCGATTTGACCAGTAAAGGGATCATCATCTTGAATGAAAATGGATTGACGGGGATTCCTCTAGAACGCATGCTATTACGGATATTCTGGTACTCGGCTGGAATGATGGGCGCAATTTGAAACGCAGCGAGCAGACCATAGGCAAAAACGGCGGGGAGTCGCAGCTGTTGCTGCAGCGAATAAATCAGCTCATTGATCGTGGTCGATACACTGAAAGAACTGCCCAACATACCAAAGCAATAGATACGGCTTGCCATGTCAAGTCCATAGCGCATAGCTGCTGCTGAGGAGGAGCCACCTTGGTTGTCCTGGTAGTAAAGGAGTCCGGTGAAAAAGACCCCCACAGCTGCCAAGGTCAATGTAGAAACAAGCAAAAGGCTTTTTTTCAAAGAGCGTTCGTTTACAGAAACAGCAAAGAACAGGACACAGAGTAGCAGATTCAATCTGAAATTATTTTGAAAAGAAACCAGTAAGGCGAGTCCTAAAATGGCGAATAACTTGACTGTCGGGTTGAGGGTGCGCATCTATGTCCTCCTTTTCATAATGATTAAAATCAATGATTTGTGAACAAAATGCTTCCAATAATAAGACATCGTGACTAACGATCAAAACCAAGGTGCCGCTTGCGGCTTTTTCGGCTAACAGCTGCATGACCTGCCAAGCTTGCTTGACATCTTGGCCATAGGTCGGTTCATCCACCAACAGTAATTTGACTGGTCGCTGCAATAAAGCTGCTACTGCCAAGCGTCTTTGCTGGCCTTGGCTGAGTAGAAAAGGGGACTGAGTGCTCTTGTTTTGTAGTCGCAATTTTTCCAGCAGTTTGTCACTCTCGGTTGCTGCACGTCCTTGGCTAAGCTCCTGTGCCACTGTA
Organism: Enterococcus sp. AZ079; assembly: GCF_050547255.1. Taxonomy (NCBI): domain Bacteria; kingdom Bacillati; phylum Bacillota; class Bacilli; order Lactobacillales; family Enterococcaceae; genus Enterococcus; species Enterococcus sp. AZ079. The sequence goes on from NZ_CP172955.1 coordinate 1,265,121, forward strand.
GCAGCCAAAAACTGGTCCTGCGGATTTTGCATGATCCAGCTGATGGACCGAAAAGGGGAGGGATGCTTCTTGATTGGATCCCCGCACAGGCGAATGGTCCCTGAGTACGTCTGCTGCTGCAAGATCGCTTTTAAAAACGAAGATTTGCCGCTGCCGCTACGTCCGGTGAGCCCAATCATTGTCCCACTATCAAAGGTAAGATTTGGAAAAACAATCGCTTGGTTACGGATCGGCAGGCGAAAATCTTGAAAAGATAGCCGCTCTTTTGCAGAAAGTTTCTTAATCTCAACAGGCGGTAGTGACCTGCGCAGCTCCTGATCGAGTGCGCGCATCTTTTCTTGATCGACGGATCTGAATCCTTCTTCAATCAGCAGCCACTCAGCTACCCAGTCAGCAGTATCTTTGATTTGATGGTCGATCAGTAAGATGCCAATGGCATGTTGCTTTTGGAGCTGTCGCAGTTTTCGAATGATTTTTTGACTTGTGTCAGCGTCCAAATTGGCAAATGGTTCATCCAAAAGTAAGTAGCGACTCTTTAAAATCAGACAACAAGCCAATGCTACTAACTGTTTCTCACCGCCAGACAAGGTCGTAAAGGGCTGATCGGCAAGATGGCTGATCTCGCAAAACGTCAAGGCTTCCGCTACTTTTTTTGGCATGTCGGCTTGGGGAAGACATTGATTTTCAAGACAAAACAGTAGTTCTTCTCGAGGCGTGGCCATACAAAATTGCATATCTGGATTTTGAAACAGTAAGCTGATCGACGTGCTTCTTTCTCGAATGGAAAGCTGGTTTAGCGTTCGGTCATCGATCGTATAGGTTCCTTTTTCAAACCCTTTCTCGTTAAGCCCCGCTAAGAGGTGGAAAAGAGTGCTTTTTCCTGTTCCTGAAGCACCATAGATTCCTTTTGTTTCTCCGGGGGCTAAAGACAGTGTCAGATCAAGCCGTTTTTGATCCACGAAAAAGCAGCCGTTTTTCACGAGCAGGCTCATGCCGCTTCTCGTTTGGCGCTAATGGTTTGGTCTTCAGCAATCGGATAACTGTTGAGAACGCCCATGCGTGTCAGATGATCACAGACGATCTTCACCAAAAAGGCGGAAAAGAATAAAGAAGAAAGCAAGCGAATAATAAAAATCACCACCAACAACTGCCATTGCAAGTCAACGAAATTTGACCGAATGATCCCCCAAAGAAAACTCGTGATCGTGGCGCCAATGGCACCAGTGATCAAAGGGAACCAGCCATAGCGACGGTAGCCACCTAATGCAAAGCCAGCTTCTGTTCCAATCCCTTGTACAAACCCGCTGATAAAAATAATCGGTCCATAAAAATTCCCCATAAACACTTCTAAAAGTGCGGCGATCATCTCAGTGATCGTCGCTGCGCCCGGTTTGCGCAGCACATAGCCAGCAAAAGCCGCTGCCATGAACCAAACCCCGAAAATAAACTCATTCGCTAAAACAGACAAACCAAAGGGTGTTAAAAGCGTACCTAACAACAGCCCAAAATGAACAGCGCCCAAATAGATCACGCCAAAAATCAACGAAGCGATCCCCACCATAATGACATCTTTTAAGACCCATTTAGTCATGCGACACCGCCTTCTTTTTGGAAGGACTGTTGACTGAGACCGTTGCTTCTAACACATAATGGGGAAGATGGTCATGAGCATACGCTAATGCCGCTTCAAAATACCCAAAGAGTTGGTTGGCCGTTCCCGTCAGCATCGTCACATAATGGGCGGAGCGAGGCGCCAAACCATAGGTTTCTGCCAGTTGGACGATGGTGGCGATCTCTTCCATATAATTGTTTTCCCCAAATACATAAAACGAGTATTTACAATCCACGTCAAACGTACCATTCAAAAGATTGCTTGCTTTATTGGGTTGTGCCTGTTCTCCATTCAAAAACGCGTCACCTGCAGAATCGCCAGGACAGCCCTTAGAAAAAGTAAACTCACCCACGAGGTGTGTCTTGGATTCGTAAGCGTTGATAAATAGCCCAGCTGCCGCATCGACAACACTTGGGGCTTCCCCTCGAAAAAGGGTGCTGAACAGATCGGTTTGCTGCCAAACAGCTGTTGTATCCGTCCGCTCAATGCTCGCGACGATTTGTTGCGCAAAGTGGTCTTTCATGGGGTACAAACTTACTCGGCACCCAGTGATATCGATCCCGCCTACGGCACAGGCGATTGGTTCATTTGTCATTTTCTCTTCTCCTCTCGATGGTTTTTCTGTCTACAAAAAAAGCGTTCCTCCTTTTTCTATCCACACGTAGACAGAAAAAATGGGAACGCGAAAAATCATGCGCTGCCACTTCCCTACGTTGGTACTAACCAAATCAGGTTCTAAGGGACCAGACTTACGTCTATCTCAGCATAAAGCGCCCCTAGTGGATAATCTTCTATTCAATTACCCCTAGAGTGTAGCACAGGACCCAGCAAAGGACAATAAAAAGAGATGTTCAACGATTGAAAAAAATCAGCAGAGCAAGTCTTTCAAGGAAATTTCTTCACTGATATCTGTGGTGGTACATATGAAGGTTTTTACATATAAAAAAACAAGTGAAAAAGCGGTTGACAGGTTGCAAATAGTTGTGTAAAGTATAAAACCGATGGTAAAACGTAAACGTTACGTTTTGTTTTTATAAATCGTAATTGATTTATCAGTATTTTACCAAGGGAAAGAAAAAGAGGAAAAATAAAAGGAGTGTAGTTAGAAAATGAAGAAGTTTTTTAAAATAACGATGTTATCAGCAGTAGCCCTCGCATTGGCTGCCTGTGGTCAAGGTGGTTCTGACGCTACGGAGCAGTCAGGAAACGCCTCTTCTGAGAATGAACAAATTCAGGTCATGGCCACGTTTTATCCGATGTATGATTTTACACGCCAAGTCGTAGGGGAGGAAGGGCAGGTCGAATTATTGATGCCCGCAGGCACTGATTCCCACGACTACGAACCTTCTGCAAAGGATATGGCAAAGATCCAAGATGCGGATGTCTTTGTCTACAACAATGAAAACATGGAAATGTGGGTTCCTTCGATTGAAGCTACGTTAAATGATGGCGATGTGACAGTGGTCAAAGCCACAGAAGGAATGGTCTTACTTCCAGGAGACGAGGATCATGATCATGACCACGATCATGGCGATGATGGTCATTCCCATGAATTGGATCCCCATGTTTGGTTAGCACCAAGCTTAGCCATGAAACAAGTAGAGGCGATCCGTGACCAACTAAGTGAGGCTTATCCAGAGAAAGCGACAGCCTTTGCAGAAAATGCTGCGAATTATTTAGCGAAGTTACAAGAGCTTCATGCGTCTTATGAAGAAGCGTTTAGCAATCCAGCGCAAAATCACTTCGTGACCCAGCACGCAGCTTTTGGTTATTTGGCATTGGAATACGGGTTGACCCAAGTACCGATCTCTGGTCTTTCACCAAGCGAGGAACCTTCCGCTTCACGAATCGCAGAACTAAAAGAGTTCGTTCAAGAAACAGGTATCCAAACGATTTACTTTGAAGAAAATGCCAAAGACAGCATTGCACGAACGTTAGCTTCAGAAGCAGGTGTCGAACTGGCTGTCTTGAATCCATTAGAAGGGTTGACCCAAGAACAAATGGATAACGGGGAAGACTATATTTCGATCATGGAACAAAACCGTGATGCCTTGAGAAAAACGACCGATGTAGCAAATGACAAAGAAATAGCGGAAGCCGAAAAAGAAAAAACGGTTTATAACGGCTATTTCGAGGATGCAGATGTTCAAGATCGTCCCTTATCTGATTGGGCAGGAGAATGGCAATCCGTGTATCCATTTTTACAAGACGGAACATTAGACCAAGTGTTTGATTATAAAGCAAAAATGGACAAGAAAATGACGGCTGACGAATACAAAGAGTATTATACGACCGGTTATCAAACAGATGTTGCTCAGATCAAGATCACAGACAATACAATGACGTTTATCTTCGATGATGGTACGAAGAAAGAAGCAAATTATGTGTATACTGGCAAAGAGATTTTGAACTATTCCGCTGGTAATCGTGGCGTACGTTTCTTGTTTGAAAGCACTGACGAAGATGCGGCATTCAAATACATCCAATTCAGCGACCATATGATCGCACCAAGTGCGTCCCATCATTTCCATATCTACTTCGGCAATGATAGTCATGAAGCCTTATTAGAAGAAATGGATCATTGGCCAACCTATTATCCAACTGGGATGAGCGGATTAGAAATTGCACAGGAAATGCTTTCCCATTAAAAAAAAGATTGACAATCCTCGCTCTTTTCGTCAAAGTAAACTTGATAGGAAGGAGCGAGAATTTTTTTGGAAAAAACATTGAAGAAATTAGCGAAAGTGATTGATCGTATGATGGATCACGTTGATTTGTATGGCGGACCAAGTGTGGTTAGTGACGACGATCTTGAACACTACTTAGATCCTGTTTTTTACTTGATCTTTTGCGCGGAAACAGATGGTGGCATGACTAAATTAAAAGACAAAGTCTTTGTCGAATCGGTGTACACCGAAATGCTGCCTCAAGAAGTACCGTACAGTTTAAATTTTCTTCCGTTTGCCAAAACAGCCATTGAAGACTTTTATTACTGCATGTATAAAGAAAAGCATATCACCAAATCACAATACCAAGAAATCGCCTTTGTATTGGCTGAAAAACAACCTATCTTTTTCGCACGGATGTCCAAACCCCAGTTTTGGTCAGCTGAAAAGAAAGAAGCGATGTTAGCGATGATTCAAGACACCGATCCTGAAGAACATGAACTATTGCCTGTTGATGACCCGCGTATTGCTGCAATCTCGCCAAAAATCGTCCCATTTCCAACGAAACATACGGCCTTTGATGAAGCGGCGAATACACCAGTCGCCTATCAGATCCGTATTGATTTAGAAGGATACCGTCCGCCAATTTGGCGTCGTTTGATCATTCCTGCTGGGCTGACCTATGAGCAGCTGCATATGTTGATCCAGATTGCCTTTGAGTGGATGAATCAACATTTGTACTTGTTTATTGCCGGTTCGAAATCGATCGGCTTAGGCAATTCCGTACCAACGGATGCTTCCGGTATTGACGAAGATTTTCAGTATTGCAAGTCCATGACCTACATTTATGATATGGGGGCAGATTGGACGCATAAGATCAAAATTGAAAAAGTGTTGACCGCAGAAGATCACCCAGATCCCGTCGTTCCAGTTTGTATCAAAGCTGTTGGCGATGTTCCGATCGAAGATGCCTTTGATGATGATTTCCGAGAACCACTGGATCGTGAGATCATCAATGAAGTGTTACTCGATTATTGGGAAACAGGAGAATATGTTTAGCGATCAGCTAGATGACTGTACCGTAATTTTGCAAGACTAACAGTGACAACCACCAGACCCTAGCGGTTCTGGTGGTTTTTTAATCTTCTGTCAAAGACGCTTTTTGATATATTCTGTCATCGGTTTTGTGTAGCTCGAGAAGTTTTTGGGTTGAGATCGTCCATCATTGATCCGATTGGCTAGGAGATAACCGATATAAGGCCCGGTCGTTAACCCAGAAGAACCAAGTCCACTGGCGGCGAACAAATTCGTTTCATCAGGCACTTCCCCAAAGAACGGCGCAAAATCAGAAGTATAGGCACGTGTGCCAACGCGCATGGTCATAGGCGTGGCAAAGAGTGCTTCGGGGTCTTCAAGAAAAGTACCGATTCCTGTCATCAATTGCTGCTTGGCAGCTTCCGTAGGCGTCAGATCCCAACCAGCATCATTTTCATGCGTAGCGCCTAATAAAATTTGACCATTTGAGAAGGGGATCAAGTCACCTTCACCCTCTAACATGGCGACTGGCCAATTATCTGTCGGTAAGTTGGCAGCAAAGGAAAGCAATTGGCCTTTTTGCGGACGAATATCAACGTGATACCCCAAAGGTGATAACAAGTCTAACAATCCAGGTCCAGCTGTCAGACAAAGAACCTCTGCCTCAAGGAGTTGATCCTTTACTTTGATTTGCCAATGGCTGTCCTTTCTTAAAATCTCGGCTTTTTCTTCGATAAAAGTGACTTGATGCTGTAAGGCAACTCCTTTTACGTGCGCAAGATAAGCACGACCATCTAAACGACCACCCCCTGAGATCCGTAATGAGGACATTTCCTTTAATAATGGCAGTGCCTCTTTGGTTTGTGGCCCTGTCAGCAAATCGATCTCGCCGATTTCTGGGGCTTCTTTGCGGCGACTTACAGCCAGATCTGCTAGCTCCTGAAGCGCGTTTTCGGGACGCACCACCAACGTGCCACAGGGGGCATAGATGGAATCATCTAATGCAAAATCCCGCACCAATTGTGGGAAAAACGCGGCACCGTCTTGTGCAAGCTGGTACCATTTTTTATTGCGGCGTTTGGAGAGCCAAGGGGAGATGATGCCAGCACTAGCAGACGTTGCTTGCCCGATAAGGGAATCAACGACAGTCACGTCAAATTTGGTTTTATCAAGATAATTGGCGAGGGTCAATCCAATGATCCCACCGCCGATAATCACAACTTTTTTCATAGTAGAAGACTCCTTTGGTTGATTTCAATGAAAAGCGAATAAAAAGCGAAAGTTCTCTTAATGCCGTTTTCTTTGCGTACTTAATTGCGTATAATAAGGAAATGGAAAAGAGGGTATTATGCAAACTATTCAAACAGTCTTAAAAGAACATTTTGGCTATTCACAGTTTCGTGAAGGTCAAGAGACGATTATTCAATCTATTTTAACACAACAAAATGTTTTGGGAATCATGCCTACTGGTGGCGGGAAATCGATTTGTTATCAGTTGCCAGCGCTCTTGCTGGATGGGGTCACCTTGGTCATTTCACCTTTGATTTCTTTAATGAAAGATCAAGTAGACAGCCTCGTTGATATGGGGATCCCCGCTGCTTACATCAATTCTTCCTTGACAGGAGCACAGATCAATCAACGCTTGCAAGAAGCTCGCCAAGGACGAATCAAGCTGCTGTACGTTTCTCCAGAACGTCTGGACTCAGAAGCTTTTCGCTATTCGCTGCGGCAGATGCCGATCGCTTTGTTAGCCGTTGATGAGGCCCACTGTATTTCCCAATGGGGCCACGATTTTCGCCCGAGCTATCTGCGGCTCGCCGAAACGATCGACAATTGGGAACAAAAGCCCACGATCGTAGCCCTTACCGCAACAGCTACGCCCAAAGTTGCCGAAGATATCGAAAACTTACTTTCGATTCCAGCTGAAAATCAAGTCAAGACCGGCTTTGCGCGGGAAAATTTGGCTTTTCAAGTCGTCAAGGATCAAAAAGATACCTACATAACGACGTATTTGAAAATGAACCAAGGACAATCAGGTATTATTTACGCCAGCACCCGCAAAGAAGTGGAACGAATCTATCACCTGTTGAAGCATGAACACGTGTCAGTCGGGTATTACCATGGCGGGCTTTCAGAAGAAGAGCGCTCCTTTTTCCAAGAAGAATTTCTCTATGACCGCCTACAAGTGATGGTAGCCACCAATGCATTCGGAATGGGAATCAACAAAAGCAACGTCCGCTTCGTGATCCATGCCCAGATACCAGGTAATTTGGAGTCTTATTATCAAGAAGCAGGGCGTGCTGGACGAGATGGGGAACCCAGTGATGCGATCTTGCTTTATGCGCCGCAAGACATGCAGATCCAGCAATTCTTTATCGATCAATCCGAATCAGACATTCTTTATCGCCAAAACGAATACTTGAAGTTGCGGGAGATGAGCCAATACGGACATACCCAATTGTGTTTGCAGCGCTATATTTTGCGTTATTTCGGAGAAGATGGTCCCGATTGCGGTCGTTGCAGCAATTGTCTTGATGAAAGAGAACAAGTGGATATCACAGTGGATACACAAAAAGTGTTGTCATGTGTGAAACGAATGGGCGAACGCTTTGGGAAAGCCCTGGTGGGGAAAGTGCTAACTGGCTCAGGCGATCAAAAAGTCAAACAGTGGGGCTTTGAAAAATTACCGACTTATGGATTAATGAAAGATTGGTCCCAAAAGGAAGTCAATCAGCTGATCGATTATTTAACAGCATCAGGGTATCTTTTGCCGTCTGAAGGGCAATACCCGTTGTTAAGTGTGACCAATGCGGGGATTGATGTGTTGCTTGGAAAAGCAAAAGTTTATCGAAAACAAACCAAAGTCAAACAGTTAGTGGTGGATGACGAGCTATTCGATCAACTGCGCACCTTACGATTGAATCTCGCACAAGAACAAAATTTGCCGCCATATGTGGTTTTTTCTGATAAAACACTACGAGAATTGGCGGAAGTTCAGCCAAAAACGCCGATCGAGTTTTTACAGATCAAAGGAGTTGGCCAAAACAAGTTGGATAAGTATGGTGACGCCTTTTTAGCATTGCTTTCTGAATACGAAAAGACGGAAAGTGACTAAAATAGACATTTTTCTAAGATAAGACAAAAAAGACAGCAGGAAGGGACGAAACATCAATGATTACGATTCGACCGGCAGTAGCTGCAGATCAAGCATTTTGGTTTTCTTTGGATACTCACTTACCAACGGAAGTCTTCGCCAAAAAGATAATGGAAAAAACTGCTTATGTTGTAGTTGCAGACGACCAGCCAGTAGGGTTGCTGCGCTACAATTTTTTCTGGGACACGATTCCTTTTTGTACCATGTTAGTGATCGCAAAAGCGCATCAAGGCAAGGGAATCGGGAAACGGTTGGTTACTTATTGGGAACAACAGCAAAAAGCAGCTGGCCATGCGCTTTGCTTGACTTCCACACAAGTCGACGAGCAGGCACAGCATTTCTATCGTAAACTCGGTTACCAAGATGCCGGTGGGTTACTTTTGACAAGTCCTGGATTTGAACAGCCGATGGAATTGTTTCTTGTCAAACAGTTGTGATGTTTCTGCCAGCTTATGGTACATTGATAGGAGAACAAAAAAATAGGAGCGTTTAAGATGTCTTTTTTTGGAAAAATCGATTTCAATGAGTTATCAGAGACCGATCGTGCAATCTATCATTACATGTCCAGCCAAAGTGATAAAATTCCTTACATGCGTGTCCGTGAGATCGCGCTTGAATCCCACACTTCAGCTTCTTCGGTCATGCGCTTTATCCGTAAATTAGGGTACAAAAGCTTTACGGAGTTTCGCACCCAATTTAAAGTCCCTGAATTAGATGCCGTTAGTTTTTATAGCAGCATGAATGTCCTGAATGCTGAACATTTTCCGCGAGATATTGAAGGAAAGATTCGTCGGATCGCAGAAAGAATGTTGGAATGCGACAACATCATTTTTTATGGCATCGGTGCCTCTGGTTCCATGTGTGAATACGCTGCCCGCCGTTTTGCTACGATTGGATTTAATAGCTATGCATTAGTGGATAATACGTACCCCATTTTTGCTAAGTTGAAGCATACTTCGGATAATATGATCGTCGTCTTGTCCATCACGGGAACGACTACCGAGATTATTGAAGTCGTCAATGGGTTTCGTAACAATCCAGACTTCACTACGGTAGCGATCACCAGTGACGCCAATAGCACTCTGGGACGAATGTCCGATTATGTCTTGGACTATTCAGTTGATGTAAAACGCATCAACAAGTATGAAGATTTGACGACGCAAATTCCTTGTCTTTTCTTAGTGGAAGCTTTATCAGAGACGGTTCGTCAGTTTTCGTTAACAGCAGAAGAATTGTAAACGGATTTTTCTCTTTATTCACACGTAAATTAACAAACAGCTTCATTCCATCAAAAGGGATTCCTTTGATGGAATGATTTGGCTGTTTGTTTTTTTATTGTGAAAAAAATAGGTGTAGGTATCGATGGGAATCGACTTGAAAAGTTTGCTGTTTTTAAAAAAAGTAAAGCGACTAGCAAGAGGAACTGAGGGGCGAGACAATGTGTGCAGCAAGAATGACCTGAATTCGTGTCGTTTTCAATAGATTTTTATAGAATGACGCGTATTTTGGAAGAAATGAGCCATGAAAGATAACGGAGATTCACAATATTCACCATTTGATGAAGAATGTGAATTTTATCAAAAGTCAATCAACGATATAATAAATAGAACATGTTTGAAAACCATCGTTTTTGAGATATGTTATTTTATTTTGAGTGATATTTTTAATAAGGCTGATAAACCATGCTTTAAAATGGTTTTCTTCCACATTTCTTGCAAATCCTTTTATAATCTCAAAAACGATGGTTTTTGAAGTGAATTCTATAAAAGGAGGAGGGAGAATGAACATCAAAGGTGCGCGTTTTTTAGCAAAACTTCTAAAAGGCTGTCTCGCCTTATGGGTCGCTTGCAGTTTTCCAATAACAAGCTTCAGCGATGAGCTGCGATCAACCGAAACAGATGGAACCGTGCAGTTTACAGGAGTATATGAACCGCTAGATCCTCCAGAACCATCACCGCCAACAGGACCAGTCCTACGCCCGCCGCAAGACACGGTGAAGCCGGGGGGAGAACTGCCTCAGACTAACACCGTTCAGCGATTGGATTGGGTGATTCTAGGCTGTCTTTTGATAATTATCGCGCTTGACTTATATGTACTAAAACAAATCATTCGAAAAGGAAAAGCTACTTCCCCAAAGTGGGAATAGCGTCCATTTAACAAACAAGAGAATGACATTTAGGAGTGAATGGGATGAACTCATTTTTTCGTAAAAAAAATAAAGAATTACTGGTTTTGCTTATCTTACTCCCTCTGATTATGACGTTCACGATCATGAATGCCGAGACGATTTATTCGTGGACCCCAGAGAATGAGCAAGAGGAGAAATCAGCTGAAGAAGTAATCGGAGAAATCTTCTTTCCAGAAGAATTGATCCAAGGAGAAGTCGATTATGTACTAGATTTTATCTTTTACTCAGAAGATGCCCTTGAAACGGTGGACCTCGCTTTGCCTGAACAAGTAATCATCGATCAGGAAGCATTGATGGAGGGGCTAACTGCTGTAAAAACAGAAAACGAAGGGGTGTGGCAGCTGATCAGCGAGGTCCCACAAACCACCTTTGTCTTACCGATTATTGTGGATACGATCGGAGAATATGAGCTCATCGTTGCCGAGTCTGCGTCACAACGGCTTCTGATAGTGGAAAACACGGTGATCGAAGATACTGATCAAGACGAAGATGAAAATGATTCTGCGGAAGCTGCACAAGAGGAAGAAGGAGACGAGGCTTCGGATGCGGCAGCGAAAGAGGCGGAAGTGGATGATAGAAGTGAGCAGATGGTCGAAGTGACGATTGACAAAAACAATTTTAGAGAACACTTTGATGTCCAAGGCACTGCTACTTACAATGAAGAAACGGGTCTATTAGTCTTGACAGAAGATATCACTTGGTCAGTCGGTTATGTTACCTTAAAAGACAGAATTAGTCTGGATCAGCCATTTACGCTTAAAGGTAGAGCCAATATAGGGTCTAAACCACGTGGTGCTGATGGGATGGCATTTGGCTTTCATAATTCTGAGACTCACATAAGAGGTCATGAGGGCAATGCATTTGGGATCGGTGGACTGAGAGATGCCTTCGCTTTTAAACTAGATAATAATTATAATGATACTCGAGGTCTTTTTGATAGTAATAGGTTTACCGTTGAAAGGGATCCAATACAAGTCGGCGATGCACCCTTTGCTGGCTTTATCTATCATAGGACACCAGTATTACTGGAAACATATATGGGAAATGATGCTCCAGCAGCAAGAACGGGTGCCAGAAATGGGGCAGATGATCCGATCTTGATTGAATATCAGCCAAATAATGAAGGTCGCTGGTTTCAAGTTACGTATAGAGATCGGATTTGGCGACGTGATATCAGTGATTGGCAGCCCGCTGATGTTTCTGCAATGGCATTTATTATAGCCGGCAGTACGGGAGCGAGAAGTGATCGCCATACCTTTTATTTTGAAGAAATGAACTACTACATTGGTACCGGAACCGTCCATGTAAACTATCTGGATCGAGAGACAGGAGAGCCTATTCTTCCTGCGGATACACTGGATCTGCCGTTACGTTTTCTTCATACACTGGACCCCAAGAACCGAGAGAGCGATGAACCCTATCAGTTAGGGTATGACTATTATGGTGTTGAGTATGAAGCAGAACACTTTGACCCAGATACATTTGACATTATGCCGCAGCCGTTCCATCAGGAGGTGACTTTTTTATTTGATCGCGTGCCATCGAACATCAAGATCAATCACATAGATGAAGAAGGGGTAACACTGAGGGAACCAACCTATCAAGGAGAATTCGTAAATGAATCGGTCGATATCCTGCCTGTGGAGATTCCTTATTATCAATATCTTTACGAGCGGGACGGTCAGCCGCTGGAAACAAGAGTCACCCGAGATGAACAAGAATACTGGCTGGTTTATGGTTTAGAAAGTACTCCGCAACCAGTAGATCCTCTTGACCCGGATACGCAAGTAAACCCTGAGAATCCGCCTGAGATTGATGAAGAACAAGGGTTTGTCAGCTTGGATTTTGTTTCCCAATTCCAGTTTGGACAGTGGGCATTCGGTCAGAAACGACGACCTATGATGCCTTACCGCAAAAACTGCTTCATTCGGCTTATCCAAATGATAATCTACGCCCTAATTATGTGCAAGTTTCGGATCGGAGGCGGGAAAATTCTGGTTGGACCCTCCGTGCAACCTTACGAACCCCTTTTGAAAGTGATGAAGGGCATCAACTGAATGGTGCTAGAATTTTGTTAAACAATATCGATGTAGCAACGACTCGAGAGAATGTGTCTGATCCCCCTACGTTTAAACCGCAAGCAACCCTGACTGTTGGACAGGCTGAAGTGATTGCGCAAGCAAATGCCAACGAAGGTAGAGGCACTTGGGTCCAGCGCTTTGGCGATCGAGAAACAATGGATCAAAGTGTGAAACTTGAGGTGCCAGTGAGTGCAGCACCTCAAGCCACGCGATATACAGCAACGATCCTCTGGGAACTTTCCTTTGTTCCTTAAGAATAAAGTAAAAAGAAGCTGCAGCTAGTTGCAGCTTCTTTTTATTAGAATCATGGAAGAGACAATGTCGGATGTATCAGGGGATTCGGTGCGATCCATTTTTTGTGGTACACCTTGTACCATGATGAAGATTTTTCCTTTTTCCCATGAGTTGATCCAAAGTAGGAACACTATCTTTTTTTGAAAACGTTTTTAATTATACTAGATGAAAGGAATAGATACTTTTTTGCTTCTGCTAAGAAGGCGCAAATAGGGCTTTTTTTAAGCAAAAGAAGAGAACCGAATGATTGGAGAGAATAATAGTGGAGACCGTAAAACTAAAAGAACTGATTGACCAAATGACCGTAGCTGAAAAAGTGGGCCAGTTAGTCCAACTGACGCCAGATTTTTTTGCACAAGGAGGAGAAATCACGGGTCCGATGCAGCAATGGCAAATGAGTGAAGACCAATTATTTACGATTGGTTCTGTGTTGGGCGCTCATACTGCTGAACAAGTATATGCCATCCAAACGTCTTATCTTGAGAAAAGTCGTTTAAAGATTCCCCTTGTTTTTATGGCAGATGTTATCCATGGGTATGAAACGATTTTCCCAATTCCGCTTGCCTTAGCCTCTTCCTTTGATGCGCAGTTAGTGGAAGAGGTTGCTAAAGCTTCAGCGAAAGAAGCGGCAGAAGCTGGTGTCCATGTCACGTTTTCACCGATGGCGGATCATGTCAAAGACGCGCGCTGGGGAAGGGTCTTGGAAAGTAATGGGGAAGATCCCACCTTATCTTCTGTATTGACGGCTGCTTATGTACGAGGGTATCAAGGAACTGCTTCCCTTGCAGAAAATAAACAGCGAATTGCCGCTTGTGTCAAACACTTTATCGGCTATGGCGCTGCAGAAGGTGGACGGGACTACCATACCGTTGATTTGTCCGATCTGGAGCTCTATCAGAATTATTTGCCCGCGTTTCAGGCTGCGATTGAAGCAGGGGCACAATTAGTAATGACCTCCTTTAATACGATCCACGGTGTTCCTGCCACCGCAAATCAACCCTTATTGCAGGAAGTATTACGACAAAAGCTGGGATTCGACGGCTTGATCATCTCAGATTGGGCAGCGGTAGCGGAATTGATGGCGCATCGTGTAGCTGCTGATCGAAAGGAAGCCGCAAAGAAAGCTTTTACTGCTGGCGTGGAAATGGATATGATGAGCGATTGCTATCTGAATGCATTGGAACAAATCATTCATGCAGAACCTGAAATGAACGAGCAGCTAAATAAGGCTGTCTTTCATGTGTTAAGCTTAAAAAATAAGTTGGGTCTTTTTGAAGACCCTTTTAGAGGATTAGTGCAGGGCAACTTAGCACCAAAATTAGTGCAGGAAACACGCCACCTTTCACGAGAAGCAGCAAAGAAAACAACGGTTCTTCTGAAAAACCAAGCACTGTTGCCGTTACAGAAAAAACAAAAGGTCGCATTGATCGGCCCCAAAGCAGCTTCGAAGGATCTTTTGGGGGCTTGGTCGTGGATCGGCAAACCGGAGGCTGCGGTCTCCTTAGCGGAGGGTCTTTCTCAAAAAGAAATTGACTTAACTGTCTTATCGTATCCTGATGGGGAAATGCTGACGAGTACCTTTATTGATGAGGCGTGTAAAGTTGCTAAAGAAGCTGAGGTTGTTTTATTGGCTCTGGGGGAAACTAGCGAGGAAGCGGGAGAAGCGGCAAGTCTGACCAAACTTTCTTTATCAAGAAAGCAAGAAGCATTGATTGAAGCAGTAAGTCAGGTCAATCCTAGGATCGCAACGATTCTTTTCTGTGGCAGACCACTAGTTTTGACCGCCATCGAGCCTCTTTGCCAAGCCATCATGATTGCTTGGTTCCCTGGATCAGAAGGAGGCAATGCGTTGGCAGATTTGTTGATGGGCGAGTCTGAACCGCAAGGACGTTTAGCTATGAGTTTTCCTCGAGCAGAAGGCCAATTACCGATGACCTATGCTCAACTCTCTACAGGGCGTCCACTGACTGAAGAGAATAGTGATCAAAAATATATTTCGCGTTATATGGATGAAAAAAAATGAGCCATTGTTTTCTTTTGGCTCGGGGATGGGCTATGGTCGATGCACGATCACCCACACCCAAATCATTAATCCTCAGGAAAAGGATGCACCATTTGAGATCAGCTGCACGCTGAAAAATGAGGGAGATGTGCCGCATACGACGACACTGCAACTCTATAGCAGAGACGATGTTACAGAAGTAGCGCGACCGATGCGGGAATTAAAACAATGGCAAAAAATCCATCTTGCTGCAGGCGAAGAAAGGCAGCATACATTCTATGTTACACCAGAGGATTTTGCTTACGTTCATTCCGATTTCTCGACAAAAAGTGATCCTGGTACGATTTCTTTATACCTTGGCTTTGCTGCTGCCTCAGCGAAGTTGATTGGTACGCTCACGATTTAAAAGCCTTTCGAGGCTTTTTTTTGTAGGTACAACTTGTACCATGATGGCACAGGTTTCAAGTTGCTGGTACAAACGCCAATCAGCCCTAGAATCATTGTGGATGAAAACGTTTTTATATATAGTTGGATTATCAGATGACCAGTGAGGTAACGGTCGTTCATTTTTCCGATAAAATAAAAACGTTTTTATTTTTGCGGGATCAGTTTAGGAGGTGAGGGTCATTTGGCAAATCGAATCACGATCCGAGAAGTAGCGAAAGAAGCAAATGTGTCGATTGCGACGGTTTCCAAAGCACTCAACGGTGTCGATGTTGTTCGCCCAGCTACGAAAGAACGTGTGGTGGCGGCAGCACAACGTTTGCATTATGTTCCCAATTTAATGGGCAAACAATTGAAAAACACGAAAACGAAAATGCTCGGTTTCTACACTACCAGCATGAAAGGGCCTTACTTTAGCGTATTAGTTGAAGCGATTGCCAGAGAGGCAGAAAAACATGGTTATGCGGTCAATGTCTTCTTATCCACGGATAAACGAGTGGTTCTCAATAGTATATTAGGCGGTGTTGTTGATGGCATTATTGGCTTTGAAGATTTTTTAACAAAGCAGGATTTGGCTGCGATGGAACGAGAACAAATCAAAGCCGTCTTTATCGATCGAAACATTCAAGAGAAGAACTTCGGCAGTGTAGTCTTTGATTCTTTCGAAAAAGGAAAAGCAGTCACCGAGTATCTTTTGTCTCTTGGCCACAAAAAAATTGCCTTTATCAGTGGTATCACTGGTGTTTATGATAGTGATGAGCGCTTAAGAGGGTATTTAGAAGCATTAAACGAGGCAGGGGTTTCTAAAAGGTCGGACTATCAATTACAGGGGTTCTTTGAAGAAGAACGAACGAGAGTCCGTGTGCAACAGTTTTTGTTAGAGCAGAAAGATTTACCCACAGCGTTTCTGGCGGGAAATGATCTTAGTGCGATCGGAACGGTCAAGGCGATCCATGAGACCAAGTGGCGGGTGCCAGATGATTTCAGCGTAATTGGTTTTGATGGCATCGATCTTTTGGACTATTTCATGCCTCGGTTGACGACTGTGAAAAATCCAATCCAATTGCAAGGGGTCACGGCAGTCAAACACTTGATCGAAATGATTGAGGAAAATGCCATTGGGATCTCCTACGTTTTACCAGGGGAATTGTGCATCAATCAATCGACAAAACAAGTAAATGAATAATGAGGGTGAAGCAATGTTTATTGGAATCGATGTTGGAGGAACCACCATCAAATATGGTGTGATCTTGAAAAACGGTGAAATTGTCAAAAAAGGACAGATGCCGACGATCCATGAAAAGGAGGGATTTTTGCAATCCATCACAGCATTGATCAAATCATTGCAGCAAGAAGCAATAGTCGATGGTGTCGGGATTAGCGCACCGGGCATCATCCAAAAAGATGGCACGATGATTACAGCAGGATCAATCAAATCCCTTTATGGAATCAATTTAAAGCAAGAAATAGAAGAACGTGTCAAGCTACCGGTCATGGTTGAAAATGATGCCAATGCAGCGGCGATCGCTGAAAAATGGCTTGGGCACGCACAGAACTGTGAGAACTATCTATGCCTTGTCGTCGGTACAGGCATTGGCGGTGGGATCATTGTTAATGATCAGCTCTATCGCGGCAGCCATGGCATGGCAGGTGAATTCGGATGGATGCTGATCGATAGCTTACCTGACCAAGGAAATTTAGAAACTGTTTCCTTGAACCAAAGAGCTGCTGTCGTGGGGGGGCTTTGCCACCAGTACCAGTTGGCACTTCAACAGCTTGGTCGGAGTGATTTCCCTCAAGATGCGGTGGAGATCTTTCAGCGAGGAGCGCAAGGAGAAGTGGTAGCGAACCAAGTGCTTGCACAGTTTTTTCAAGATTTATCGGTGGGCTTGCTCAATTTGATCAGTACATTTGATCCCGAGCTGATTTTGATTGGTGGTGGGATCAGTGAAAATGATGAGTTTATGGCAAGGCTTGAAGAGAACCTCTGTCAGCTAAAAGCTCGCCATGAAAGTATTGGTTACTTAGAAGGACGCACGATTGCACCGATTCGACGTGCAAAATTAAAAAATGATGCAGGTATGATTGGTGCGGTCTATCAGTTGATAAACCAACGAATGAAGTAACTCATTTCCTTCAGATGAAAAAGTAAGCGTTTTAGAAAGGGTGGAACAATGGAATCTAAAGGAGTCGTACTTAAAGCAACCCCAAAGAAAAGAACCTTTTTGCAGAAACTAAAAGGCCAAAGTTTTTATCAAGCAATGGTTTGGCCTGGGATTATCCTGATGATTATTTTTAATTTTATCCCACTATACGGGATCGTCATCGCATTTAAAGATTACTCAGTGCTTGATTCGATCGCGAATGCAGAGTGGGTCGGTACCCAATATTTCCAAGAATTTTTTAGTGATTCAATGTTTTGGACGGTGATGAGTAATACGTTAGGCATCAGCTTTTTTAAACTACTGATTGGTTTTCCAGCAGCGATTGGCTTAGCGGTATTGATCAATGAAATCGTTCATGTGCGCTTGAAGAAGGTTGTTCAAACGGTGTCTTATTTGCCACATTTTCTTTCTTGGGTCATCTTAGGAGGCATGTTTATTACGTGGTTGTCTGATACCGGTTTGGTCAATAATTTACTGTTAGGTGTTGGGTTGATCGATGAACCGATCCGCTTCTTGACTGATCCCGAAAAATATTGGGCGATTGCAGTCATTTCCGATATTTGGAAAGAAGTTGGATGGAATACGATTTTATACATCGCTGCTATGACAGGGATCAATCCAGCTCTTTATGAAGCAGCGAGAATGGATGGCGCCACGAAGTTTCAGCAGATTACTCGGATCACGATCCCTTCGATCCGTCATATTATCGCCTTGACATTTGTTTTGTCAGTCGGTGGGTTATTGGGTTCGAACCTCGATCAAACACTCGTCTTACAAAACCCTGTCAATTATCAGTCCAGTGAAGTCATTAATTCATTCGTCTATAAAATGGGGATTCAACAAGGAGACTTCTCCTATGCGACCGCCGTTGGTCTATTTGTGTCGGTTGTTTCATTGATCCTTGTGGTCGGTAGTCATCTTTTGACAAAAAAAATCAGTGATGAATCAGTCTTTTAGAGGAGGGAAAGTATGAAACAAACATTTTCAAAAGATGAGAAGATCTTCAATACTGCCAATGTGATTTTCATGGTGTTCTTCTTAGCCATCATTGCGTTGCCACTATGGAATATCGTCGCCTTGTCTTTCAATGATGCAACCGATGCCGCAAGAGGGGGGATCTATTTCTGGCCACGGGAATTTTCACTAGAAAGTTACTACACCGTTTTTGAAGATTCTGCGATCTATAAAGCCTTTGTCATCTCAGTTGCAAAAACAGTGATTGGTGTTGTTTTGCATACGGCATTGACGGCGATGGTTGCTTACGGGATGAGTCGTAGAAACTTAATGGGGCGGAAAATCTACATGAACATGGGGATTTTAACGATGTTCGTTTCTGGAGGGATGATTCCTACCTTTCTCTTATTTAAAGAACTCGGCTTGTTAAATAATTTTTGGGTTTACATCATACCTGTTTTATTTTCTTTTTACGACATGGTGATTTTGATGAATTTTTTTCGGAGCATTCCATTTTCGCTGGAAGAATCTGCCATGATGGATGGCGCCAATCCTTTTATTATTTTCGTAAAAATCATTTTGCCATTGTCCCTTCCAGTTTTGGCAACCATCGCATTATTCCACGGCGTCTTTCAGTGGAACGACTACATGACCGCCAATATCTATGTTGATGATCGTAGTTTATATCCTTTACAAATGCTACTATTTCGGATCGTTTCGGAAAATCTATCGCCTGCAGTAGCAACAGGCACCAATGTGGTCAGAAATACGACTTCTCAGTCACTGCAATTAGCAACTATGGTGGTAACGACGGTTCCTGTCGTCGTGATCTATCCATTTTTACAAAAGTACTTTATTCAAGGGATGACTCTTGGATCAGTAAAAGAATAGACAAAAGGAGAGAAAAAAATGAAAGCAAGCAAATTATTTTTAGGGATCGGTCTCGTATGTACATCAGTCATGGTATTAGGTGCCTGTGGTAATTCCAGCAGCGAGTCAAAAGGAGCTGCTGAGGTAGAAGATCTGCCAGAAGCTCGCTTTGAAGCAGACAAAGATACCCCAAGCTGGCAAAAAGACACTGACCATGAAGCGACCTTGAAGTGGTATGTCAACTTTGATTGGTATGCTCAGCCAGGTTGGGGAAAAGATACTGTGACGCGAAAAATCAAAGAAGACATGAATATCAATGTCGAATTTATTTCAGGGAATGATGAGAACCTTAACACGATGTTAGCTGGAGGCGATCTGCCAGATATCATGACCTTCGATAAAAATCTATCTGCTGCCAACGAAGCGACGAAATTTGCTTTACCACTGAGTCTTTTGGCAGAAAAATACGATCCTTATTTCCTAGAACATGCAGCGAAGCCTGAATCTGTTCAATGGTTTACTTTAGAAGATGGCAATATCTATGGATACCCAAGCTTTTCAACGACTGCGCAAGATTATGAGGACGGCAATGTAGTGGGAGATCAAGTCTTCATTGTCCGCAAAGATATTTACGAAGCATTGGGTGAACCTGATATGTCGACGCCCGAAGGATTTTTAGATGCGTTAAAACGGGCAAAAGAAGCATTTCCGACAGCAGATGATGGTGCTGCATTAGTCCCATTTGCTTCGACTGCATTAGATATTTCCAATGGCGGGGATGGCGCTTATGGTGGTACTTTGCAAGATTTTCTAAGCATTGCACCAAGTGTTGATGGGCAATTCAATGATCGAGACGCTGATGAGGAGTATATCACGTGGATCGAGACTTTTAGAAAAGGTTACAATGAAGGATACATCACCAACGACCAATTTTCAGACAATGACAACACGATGAAAGAAAAACTAGGGCAGGGCCGTTACTTTGCTTACTTGCATACAAACACGAAAGGACTCAATGAGTTCATGTCAGACAATAATGCCCGTAATCCTGAACAAACCTATATTGCCGTCGATGGGCCGAAGAATTCGAATGGCGATGATTCCACTTTTACTGGCGGAAATATTGGTGGATGGACACAAACCTTTATCACGACGTCGACAAAAGAACCCCAAAAAGCCATGGAGCTTTTGACCTATTTGGCAAGTGAATATGGCACGATGGTCACGACCTTTGGGATTGAAGGGGAAACATACAACCTCGTAGATGGCGTGGTTGAATACTCAGAGGAAACAGAGGCCTTACGAAATTCGGACATAGCTCGTTTTGACAAGGAAGTTGGGCTAGGTTCTTATTGGTTTGTTGGGAATGACAATTATGCTATCCAAATGGGACAAAAACCAGCTACATCGATTCGTCAGATGGTGGAATGGTCTCAAGATAAGTTAGCACCACGTTTTGAGATCGAAGACATTGATCCTCGCACCGGTTCTGAAGCAAGAAACCTCACTTCCATCAACACAGCAAGAGTGCAAGCGTTGGTCAACTTTATTCAAGCAGACTCTGAAGAAGCGGGACGTCAGATTTGGGAAGACTACTTACAAGAACGAGAAAACAATGGGTGGTCAGCAATCGTTGATTACCGAAATGAGAAAATCGCTGAAAATATTGAAAAACTAAACTAAAGGTGTGTGTGTGATGTTTGCTTTAGAGAGTCGTTTTTATCGTCTTTGCGAAGTTATTTTTCGTATGCTGGTTTTGAATCTCTTGTTTTTGGTGGTGTCGTTTCCGATCATCACGTTTCCTGCAGCTATGCGAGCGGTCGTAGATGCTTATGAACATCCTGAAGCAAAACTGCTACCCCCCTTCTTGAAAAACAGCAAAAACGCATTGTTGAAGACCCTACCATTAGGGGTCTTCAATCTCTTCTCATTTTTATGCGGACTCAGCTTGTGGCGTTCTGCTGCTTTGACGAATTCATTGTTTTTCTCTTTTTTGACCATCATTTTTCTTACATTTTTGTTGTCCTACAACATTAACCTGTATGTGATGCAATCAAAATTGCAAGATCGGCAAAACCTGTTTGACCTTTTTCGTAGTAGTTTTTTCTTTACAATGATGCACTACCATAAAGGGATCGGAATTTTAGTCCTAGCAGCGATCGGCTATTTCTTCACATGGCACTCAGCACCAAGTATCTTCTATCTGTTTTGTCTGTCTGGGCCCTTGTATTTTTATCAAAAAGTGTTGCATCTAAACAGAGTGGATCAATCTTGATTCACTCTTTTTTTGTTGCTTGTATTCGCCACTAGCAAGGAAGTAGATAGGATGAAACATGTTCCAATCTTTGAAACGCATTGAATTGAAAACGTTTGCTATTCTATTAGTAACAAATGTTTCCTATAATGAACCTACAAATCAACTACAAAGGAGTTTCCTCAATGAAAGAAAAAGTGATGGATGCGATGCAGAAATTCTCCAAGGCAATGTTTGTGCCTGTTTTGATTTTGCCGATCGCAGGGATATTGATTGCCGTTGGGAATGTGTTTACAAATGTCCGCTTGCTTGAGCAGTTTCCTTTTTTGGATAATCCGATAACCACCGGTTTTGGTAGTATCTTATCCGCTTCCTTATTACCGATTTTAACCAATTTAGGCATTATTTTTTGTGTTGGGATCGCTCTAGGGTTGGCCAATAAGAAAAAGGCTGAAGCGGGATTTACCGCGTTGTTGGGATATTTCGTCTTCTTAAATGCCATGAACAAATTCATGGAGCTTCGGGGGATGTTGGTTCCAGCCGATGCGCTTCAAGGTTCAGGGCAAGCGATCGTTTTAGGGATCCAAGTGCTGGATATGGGGGTCTTTCTTGGCATCATTTTAGGGATCGTCGTAGCATTGATCCATAATCGTTTTATCGATACGACCTTTAACAACGCCTTTCAAG
Source organism: Enterococcus sp. AZ079 (assembly GCF_050547255.1). Classification (NCBI taxonomy): domain Bacteria; kingdom Bacillati; phylum Bacillota; class Bacilli; order Lactobacillales; family Enterococcaceae; genus Enterococcus; species Enterococcus sp. AZ079. Next base: position 1,287,527 of record NZ_CP172955.1, read on the forward strand.
TTTATGGCGGCGCGCGCTTCGTCTTTATTGTCTTGATTCCGGTCGTCGTGTTATTAGCCATCGTTTCCACGTTTGTATGGCCAGTAATACAAACTGGCATCGACGGTTTAGGCGGCATCATTCAACAAACGGGCAACTTTGGTATCTTCTTGTACGGTACGCTAGAACGCTTATTGATTCCAACTGGCTTGCATCACTTGATCTACACGCCGTTTTTGTATACTTCATTAGGCGGTGTCGCAGAAGTTGGCGGTCAAGTCTTTGAAGGGGCACGAAACATTTATTTTGCGGAAATTGCTGACCCAGCAGTCCGCGTATTATCGCAAAGTGTCATTTGGGACGCTCGTGGGATTTCAAAAATGTTTGGACTGATCGGTGCCTGTTTGGCGATGTATCAAACGGCAAAACCAGAAAATAAAGTCAAAGTCAAAGCCATTTTGATTCCAGCAGTTGTGACTTCCTTTATTGCAGGTGTGACTGAACCAATCGAATTTTCTTTTATGTTCGTGGCACCTGTTTTGTTCGTCATTCATTCTGCCCTTAGCGGCTTGAGCATGGTGGCGTTAAATCTCTTTGGTTCTCGCGCCATCGGACCGAATGGCTTCATCGACTTTCTTTTGTACAACTTGCCCTTAGGGATCGAGAAAACTCGCTGGCCAGTGTACTTGATCGTCGGGGTCGTCTTCTTCTTTCTTTATTACTTCTTGTTCCGTTTTTTGATCACGAAACTGAATTTGAAAACGGTCGGTCGTGAAGAAGATGGGACAGAGACCAAACTGTATTCGAAGAAAGAGTACAAAGAAAAACAACTTGCTGGAGCAGGTGTCGGGGTCATGGCGAGTGACCAAGCCGCCCCTAGTCCAACTAGTGAAACAAGTATCTCAGCAATTATCACCAAAGCGCTAGGTGGCGATGACAATATCAAAACCATCGACAACTGCTATACCCGCTTACGTTTAAAACTAAAGGATCCTGAACTCGTGGATGAAGCACTGCTAAAAGACGAAACACAAGCCAAAGGCGTGATCAAAAATGGTGAAAATGTCCATGTCGTCTATGGGTTGACCGTGCCGAAAGTGCGGGAAGAGTTAGAAAATTATCTGGGAAGAGAAGGAGAGATTGAATGATGAAAAATTTTTCAGTAGTGATCGCAGGGGGCGGCAGTACTTTTACCCCGGGAATCGTTATGATGCTGCTTGACAATCAAGAACGCTTTCCTTTAAGAAAGCTGAAACTATACGACAATGATGAAGCACGCCAAGCGATCCTTGGTGAAGCCCTAGCGATTTTATTAAAAGAACAAGCACCGCAAATCGAATTTTCGTTTACGACGGATCCTGAAGAAGCCTTCAGCGATGTCGATTTCTGTATGGCGCATATCCGAGTAGGAAAGTATGACATGCGGGAAAAAGATGAAAAAGTCCCTTTGCGCCATGGCGTCTTTGGCCAAGAAACCTGTGGACCAGGAGGGATCGCTTATGGGATGCGCAGCATCACTGGTATGCTGGAGATCATTGATTACATGGAAAAATATTCCCCCGATTGTTGGATGCTGAATTATTCCAATCCGGCTGCAATCGTAGCTGAAGCGTGTCGGGTCTTGCGTCCGAAATCAAAGGTTCTGAATATCTGTGACATGCCCGTGGGCACGTTGCGTCGCATGTCGCAAATCATCGGCAAGCAGCCAGAGGAACTAGAAGTTCGCTACTTTGGCTTGAATCATTTTGGCTGGTGGACCAGCGTCAAAGACAAAGAAGGCACGGAGTACATTCAAACCATTCGTGACTACGTTGCAGAACATGGCTATTTGACGCAGATCGAAGTGGATACCCAACATACTGACCCAAGTTGGCAAGACACCCACAAAAAAGCCAAAGACCTCTTGGCGCTCACACCAGAATATCTGCCAAATACGTACTTGAAGTATTATTTATACCCAGATTACGTCTACGAACACATGAAAGAACATCCAGAGTATACGCGTTCCAATGAAGTGATGGAAGGACGGGAAAAACGAGTGTTCGATCATGCCAAAAAGATCACTGCCCAAGGCTCTGCTGAAGGGATCGCCTTTGAGATTGATGCCCATGCAACCTTTATCGTTGATTTGGCACGCGCCATCGCTTTTAATACGCATGAGCGAATGGTCATGATTGTGGAAAACAACGGCGCGATTGCGAACTTCCCAGATGATGCCATGGTGGAAGTGCCATGTATCGTCGGTTCTGATGGACCAGAAGCCCTCGCTCAAGGAAAAATTCCTGCCTTCCAACAAGCGCTCATGTTTCAGCAGGTGACTGTGGAAAAATTAGTGGTCGAAGCATATGTGGAAAAGAGCTATCAAAAAATGTGGCAAGCGTTAAGCCTTTCCAAAACGATTCCTAGCGCAAAAGTAGCCAAAGAGTTGCTCGATGATTTGGTTTCGGAAAATGGTGATTACTGGCCAGGATTGTCTTGATTTGTTTCACATTTGCGAAACATTTGCTGTTTGGATAACTGAAAGAGGAAGATTCTCCAAGAATCTTTCTCTTTTTTGATTTTTGTTGTGGAAGGATAATTCTCTGAAGAAAATCACCACGAAACGTCTTATCAACAAAACGATCAGACAGGTATACTAGAATATGCCACTAACTATGGTAGAATAAAGCTAATTGAATCAGATGAGAGGGAGCAATGCGATGTTTTTAGGGATTGATATCGGCACGACAGCCATAAAATTTGGGGTCATTGAAGATCGGAAAATCATTTACTCACAGTCATTACCAATCAAAACCCATAGCCACGGGTTAAAACAGACCCAATCAGCGACCCAGATCAGTAGCCAATTGATCAGTGGTGTCACAACGATTCCCGCTCAATTAAAAGCGGCAATCACAGTGATCGGGTTCAGTACCGCCATGCACAGTTTGATGCCAGTGGCTGGTGAGACCGCAGAAGAGATTTACATTTGGTCAGACAATCAAGCGAGTCAAACGATGACGGCCTTTCGTCAAACGGATCTGGCGGCAACGTTTTATGAAGAGACAGGGACCCCGATCCATGCGATGTCTCCCTTTGCGAAACTGGCTTATTTTCAAACAAATGGTTCATATTCCAAAGAGACGAAATGGTTTGGCTTAAAAGAACTAGCAATGGCGTTGTTTACCGGACAAGCACGGATCGATTATAGTACCGCATCAGCGACCGGTCTTTTTTCTTTGAAAGAAAAGCAATGGAGTCAAAAGATTCTCAATTATTTATCCCTTTCAAAAGCCCAGTTAGCGCCTTTATGTGCACCGACTGATCGTTTTTTGATTACCGAGGAGATGGCGCAGCGGTGTGGCTTGAAGCCTGAGGTAGAAGTGATGTGTGGGGCTAGCGATGGGTGTTTAGCAGCATATGCTGGCTATATTTCTACAGGGATCCGCAACAGCTTGACGATCGGAACCAGTGCGGCGGTTCGTAAAGTAAGTGAGACCACCGTCTTTGATTGCCAAAAACAAAATTTTTGCTACTATCTGCAAGATGACCTCTATGTCGTAGGGGCACCTTCAAACAATGGTGGCTGTGTCCTTGCTTGGGCAAAAGAGACCTTATCAGAAGATCCTGATGCATTTTATCATTATCTGCCTCAAGTCATGGAGGAGTCGCCGATCGGCAGTAACGGCTTACGTTTTTTCCCCTATTTAAACGGGGAGCGGGCACCTTTTTGGACAAATGAGATCACAGGCGGCTTTTCTGGCTTGACCCTGAAACACAATCGCTCAGACATGTTGCGGGCAGTCATCGAAGGCATGCTGATGAACATCGATTTATTAAAGCAAATGGCGCAGTTGGAAGGGGCAGTCACTGTAAGTGGTGGTTTCTTTCAAACAAAACTTTTAGGTCAAATGACCGCGGATGTGTTGGGGCTGACCTGTTATCTTTCCGATGAAAACGAACCGATATTCGGCTTGTATGATTTATACAAAAGCTCTGTTGTGCGGCAAGATCAGCCAGATGAAAAATTTGTTCCTGATCCGCAGAACCAAGCGCTCTATCAAGAATTGGCAAAAACCTATTTTCAAGCATAAGCAAAAACCAGCAATCCACTAGGGTTGCTGGTTTTCTTTTTCAACATGGGTAAAAGCGTCGACGATATATTCCATCAATAAGAGCAGTTTACCAAAGAAGCTAGTGTACTGGATGTTTTGGGTGTCGTAGGGACGTTCATCGGTCACTTCAAAGGAAAAGGTCGCTAGTTGATTGGCGCGATGATCACCGTTCCCGCAAAACAAAACAGTTGGTATGTGATGTTCATTGGCTAATGCCATCTTTTCCAGCACTTTTTGTGTTTCGCCAGATTTAGAGATGGTGATCAGCATACTGATGTTCTCGATGTTGTTACTAATGATCCCACCTGAGTCAGAAGCACTGACTAATAAGGTTTTGATGCCGTTGACCAGCATTTTTTTGTGGAGGTATTCTGCCACGATCCCAGAAAAACCTGTTGCATAAATCGTAATAAACTTGTCCTTGTTTCGTTCATAGATTTCTTTGATCGCGTCGATCGTATCTGCAATACTGGCAGCGTCAATTTGGTAATCGATGGCGGCTTCAGTGATCGTCTGATTTTTCAAGCGATTCTTTAAGAAGTAAAGTAGCTCTAGATAGCCAGAAAAACCTAATTTTTGCGCAAGCCGCACGATGGTTGCGGGAGAAGTGTAGATTGCTTTAGCGATTTCTCTTAAGGGCAGTCCATCGATCGCAGCGGTATTTGCAAGCAAATAATCAAGAATTTGCAGCTCATTGTCAGTCAATTTTTTTCCTTTGATCAATACATTTAAGTCCATTGTTCGGCACTCCTTTGTCTTGTCTTCATCATACAATGAATAACGACAGAAAGTAAAATGGGAATCGCGTCATGCTGATATATAGGAAAAAGATTGTGCATTTCCTAAAAAGATATTATAATTTCTTATATAGAAAATAAAGGTGGAGAAATGATGACGCAAAAACCATATGGAACCGTACTACTAAAAGCAGCAACCATTTTAGATTATCTCGCAGAAGCGCCAAGTAAACCATTGCAAGAAATTTCAGAAGCAACGAAACTGACCCCATCCACAGCTTTGAAAATATTAGAAACGCTGCAAATGATCGGCTATGTCAAACGCGACAAAGAGAAGAATTATCGCTTAGGGTCTAAGCTGATCAAGTATGCCAATCAAAACATTCAAGAGCTTGATTTAGTGGAAATCAGCTTGCCTTACTTGGAAGCATTGCAGAAAACGGCGGATGAAACGATCCACTTAGGGGTCTTGACTGCCAATGAGATTCTTTATGTCAATAAATTGGAGCCCCACAATCAAACGATCCGCATGTCTTCAAAAGTAGGGATCACAAGACCGTTGTATAGCTCTGCCATGGGGAAAGCCGTTTTAGCGGAGTTTGATGCCCCTCAAGTGGAAGAATATTTGGCAGCAACGCCTTTAACCGCTTATACGGAAAACACCATTACGAATCAGTTGAAGTTGAAGAAAGAATTGGAACAGGCAAAAGAAAACCAAGTAGCGTTTGATGATGAAGAAATGGAACAAGAAATCTATTGCATCGGCGCCTCACTGATAAAGGATCAGGAGATCGTTGGGGCGTTTTCTATCAGCCTACCGAAATACCGCTTGACCCCAGAATACAAATCGACATTGATCGATGCGATTATTGCGACAAAACAGCAAATTGAACAAGCATTATAAACTTTTTAGTGGAAAGCCCTTGCAAATAAAAACGAGAACGGTATAATAAACGTATAAGTTTCTTTATAATAAATACCATTTTCCAAATAGGAAATAAATGGAGGGTCTCAATGAAAAAAGTAGCGAATTTAATGAAACTAAAAGAAAGCGGCGTGATCGCTGTTGTGCGTGGCGCTTCTAAAGAAGAAGCACTACAAGCAAGTAAAGCGATCGTTGCAGGGGGGATCACTGGCATTGAGTTGACTTTTACAGTGCCTCAAGCGGCGGATGTAATCGCTGAATTAGTAGCAACCTTCAAAGATAATCCAGAGGTAGTCGTTGGTGCGGGGACCGTTCTTGATGCAGTGACTGCTCGCTTAGCGATCATGGCAGGAGCACAATATGTGGTAAGCCCAACCTTTGATCAAGAAACGGCTGAATTATGTAATTTATATCAAATCCCGTATCTGCCTGGTTGCATGACCATTTCAGAAATGAAGGACGCCTTAAAAGCAGGCGCAGATATCATTAAACTATTCCCGGGTAGTGCGTATGGACCAAGTATCATCTCGGCCTTCAAAGCGCCATTGCCACAATTAAACATTATGCCGACCGGTGGTGTCAGCTTAGACAACATGCAAGAATGGTTTGCGGCGGGTGTCGTAGCCGTTGGTGTAGGGGGGAATTTGTTAGCGCCAGCAGCAAGTGGGGATTTTGACAAAGTAACAGAAGTAGCGAAACAATATGCGGCAAAATTAAAAGAGATTCGAGGAAAGTAAGATGGCAAACATTCTGACACTAGGAGAAATCATGTTGCGTCTATCGACAACGTTAGGCGACCGAATCGCCCATAGTTCGATGTTTGCTGCCCATTATGGCGGTGGAGAAGCCAATGTTGCGATCTCCTTAGCGAATTTTGGTCATCGCGTTTCTTTTGCTAGTAAAGTGCCTGAGAATACTTTAGGAGATGCCGTTTTTCATCATTTACGAAGCTATGGCGTCGATTGTCGCCACTTGCTTCGTGGCGGTTCCCGACTAGGTACTTACTATATTGAAACCGGTATCGGGGAACGAGCAGCGCGAGTGGTTTATGATCGCGCAGGCTCAAGCTTTGCGCAAATGAAAGAAAATGAGTGGCAATCTGACCTTTTTGATGGGGTTGACATTGTTCACCTTTCAGGGATCACGCCCGCTCTTTCAACGACTTGGCAGACACTTTTACTGACGTTGATCAAAGAAGCGAAAGCAGCTGGTTGTAAAATCAGTTTCGATATCAATTATCGTGGAAAGCTGTGGACGACAGATGAAGCACGCGTCTTTTTGCAAGAAGTACTCCCTTATGTTGATTATTGCTCGGCAGGACAGTTAGATGCCCAAGTCTTTATGGATGTATCAGCTCCAACAGAGGAAGTCGAAGATGACTACTATTATCAAGAAATGCATCGGAAATACCCAAATATCCAGCTCTTTTATTCAACTAGTCGTCAGGTGCTCTCAGCAAGTCACAATCAATTGACAGGAAGCCTATGGCACAACGGCAATTATGTCGTTTCTGCTACCCATGAGATCAATCCAATCGTTGATCGCGTCGGAGGCGGCGATGCCTTTTCAGCTGGTGTCCTACATGGTCTTGTCACGAAGAAACAAGACCAAGAAATCATTGATTTTGCAACTGCAGCATCTGCTTTGAAACATACGATCCATGGCGACTGTAATCAGTTTAGCGCCAATGAGATACAAGAATTTATTGCAACAGGTTCAGGAAAAATTATCCGATAGGAGGAATAAAACATGCAACACATGGAAACACGCTATACCCATAGTCCACTTGATATTCGTCACTATAGTACCGAGGAATTACGCAGAGAATTTTTGGTAGAGAAAATTTTCACACCAGGACAAATCATGCTGACCTATACCCACAATGATCGGATGATCTTTGGCGGAGTGACACCGACAGAAGAAGCGTTAGAAGTGCAATTAAGCAGCGAATTAGGGGTGGAATACTTCTTAGAACGTCGCGAATTAGGCGTCATCAATATTGGAGGACCTGGTGCGATCACGATCGATGGCCAAAAAGAACCAATGAAAAAACAAGACGGCTACTATATCGGCAAGGAAACAAAACAAGTCTTGTTCCACTCAGATGATCCAGCAAATCCAGCGAAATTCTATCTATCTTGCGTGCCAGCACATAAGAAATACCCAAATGTAAAAATCAGTATCGATCAAGTCACACCAATGGAGACAGGCGAGGGCTTGACATTAAATGAACGGAAAATTTATCAATACATTCACCCAAATGTTTGTGAAAGCTGTCAATTACAAATGGGGTACACGATCTTAGAACCAGGCAGTGCTTGGAATACGATGCCAAGTCATACACATGAACGTCGGATGGAAGCATATGTGTATTTTGATTTTGCCAACGAAGACACAAAAGTGTTCCATATGATGGGCAAACCAGATGAAACGAAGCATTTAGTCGTTAGTGAAGAACAAGCAGTTATTTCTCCAAGCTGGTCGATCCATTCGGGTGTTGGAACCAGTAACTACTCATTTATCTGGGCAATGTGTGGCGAAAATATCACCTATACCGACATGGATATGGTGGCAATGGACGACTTAAAATAAAAAGAAAGAGGGTTTATCAATTATGGATTTTTCAATGGATCAATTTCGTTTAGATGGTAAGATCGCATTAGTGACAGGAGCTGTCTATGGGATCGGTTTTACGATCGCTCGTTCATTAGCAGCAGCAGGAGCAACGATCGTTTTTAACAACTTGGATCAAGAATCAGTGGATAAAGGATTAGCAAACTATCGTGAAGCAGGGATCGAAGCCCACGGCTATGTCTGTGATGTAACGGATGAAAAAGCAGTCAACGAAATGGTCAAGCAGATCGAAGAAGAAGTTGGCGTGATCGATATCTTAGTCAATAATGCTGGGATCATCAAACGAATTCCGATGTTGGAGATGTCTGCTGAAGACTTCCGCCAAGTCGTTGACGTGGACTTGAACGCTCCATTTATCGTTTCAAAAGCAGTCTTACCGTCAATGATCAAAAAAGGACATGGAAAAATCATCAACATTTGCTCAATGATGAGTGAATTGGGAAGAGAAACGGTGGCTGGTTACGCAGCGGCTAAAGGCGGCTTGAAAATGTTGACGAAAAACATTTGTGCTGAATTTGGTTCAGCTAACATTCAATGTAATGGGATCGGACCTGGTTATATTGCAACACCGCAAACCGCACCATTACGAGAGATCCAACCAGACGGTTCTCGTCACCCATTTGATCAATTTATCGTAGCGAAAACACCTGCTGCCCGTTGGGGTGAGCCAGAAGATTTAGCAGGACCAACTGTTTTCTTAGCTTCTGAGGCATCAAACTTTGTCAATGGCCATGTCTTATATGTAGACGGCGGTATCTTGGCGTATATCGGGAAACAACCTGAATAAAACAATCAGTAGTAAGGATGGGGACGATTGCAATCGTTCCCTTTTTTATGGTGCAACACCTAAGAAATGCAAGGCTTTAAAAGGTAGCTTGGCGATAAATGGGTTGAAGCAAAGGAATGGCAAACAAATCTTTTAGAAAGAGTGAAAAGCAAAACGCTGTGAAGGAAAATGTTCTTCGCAGCGTTTTGCTTGAGTAGCTCTTTTCAAATCAGGTAGCGTATTTATGTTAGGGGAAGATTCAACACGAACAATGAGTTTCAATCTAAAAGAACTTGTTGTGCAAGCGGTAATGGAGCATTTGTCAAACATTTGGCAACTAATTTGGCGACGGCTGTAGCACCTTGGTTATTCAAATGCGTGTTATCCGTAATGCCGGCTGGATAATTAGGGTGCTGGTTTTTTTCTAAATGAAGAAAATAGGTTTTCGCCTGTTGTGGTTCCAGTGCTGAAAAGAACCGTTGTGTTGCGGCAAAAAGATCCAGACAGACCACATCCAAGGAGGTAGCCAAAGCACGCATTGCTTCTGGGTAAGGACCGACTGCCAAAGGATCAAGTTGCTGTTGGTCCACGTAATGCAAACGAGTGATCGAGGTCAATAGGATCGGTGTCGCTTGCTGCTGGCGTGCCGTTTGCACGAAGGTTGCTAAATTATGCTGATATTCTACAGGTGTCGTACCACGACTATCTGTTTTTTGATCGTTGTGTCCAAATTGAATCAAGAGATAATCACCAGCATATAGTTCTTTTTTTGCCTGCAACAAGCGTCCTTCTTCAATGAAGCTTTTGGAGGAACGCCCATTTTTTGCCAAGTTGACGATTTGATGCTGGGGGAGATAGCGTGAGATCTTTTCACCCCAGCCCGTTTCTGGACGAGCGCTAGGCTCTTTGATCGATGCGGTGGAATCACCGACGATGACGATTTTTTCCATTGTCTTTCTCCTAAAATTTGAAGTAGTTGTTGGCGTTTTGATAACAGACATTTTCTACTAATGGTTTTAGCTGACGAAGATCAGCAGGTGCTTCACCACGTACAACGATCTCAGCAAGCCATTCACAAAAGACGCGTCGGAAATATTCATGACGGGTGTAAGACAAAAAGCTTCTTGAATCCGTCAGCATGCCGACAAAGTTAAAGATCACACTGCCGTCTGCGAATTTCGTCAATTGGTGACGCATGCCTGCGCGGGTGTCGTTATACCACCAGCCAGATCCTAACTGCAATTTATTATTGCCTTCTTGCTGGAAGCACCCCATCAAAGCGACGAGTGCATCATAGTCATTGGGATTTAAGGAGTAGAGAATCGTTTGAGGCAAATGGTCCTGCGCATCAGCAGCGTTCAATAATTTCTGCAAGCTTTGAGTCAGTGGTTGATCATTGATGCCATCGTAGCCCGTATCTGGTCCCAAGCGCTCAAACATTCGTTGATTGCAGTTACGGTACGCATGGACATGCAGTTGCATCGTCCAACCATGTTCGTGATACAGCTTCATCAGTTCAACTAGAACATTGGTTTTGAAGAACGAAACTTCGTTTTCCTCCAAAGATTCTCCAGCTAATGCTTTGGCAAAAATTGCTTCAAGGGATAACTGTTCGTCTGCAGCATACACTAAAGTATCCAGTGCATGGTCAGACAAGCGGCAGTGATGCTGGTGAAAGTAGGTTACACGGTCCCGCAAGGCTCTCAAGAAAGCATCGTAGGTAGTGATCGCGTTTTCGACACTCTTTTCGAGTTTGGTAACATAGGTAAGAAAATTCGGATGGTCGATTTGTAACGCTTTGTCAGGTCGAAAGGTCGGCAAGACCCGAAAACGTTGTTCTGTTTGGCTTAATTGGTGATGATAGTGAAGATCATCGACTGGATCATCTGTGGTGCAAACGATCTCGACGTTACTGCGAGCAATCAAAGCTCTTCGGGTAAAGTCTTTTTGCTGCAATTTTTCGTTGCATAGCCTCCACAAAGTTTCGGCGTTTTCTTCAGTAACGGGAAGATCGATCTCAAAAAATCGCTTTAATTCTAAATGGGTCCAACTGTAAAGGGGATTTCCCACCAATTTTGGCACTGTTTGACACCATGCCAAAAATTTTTCATAATCACTGGCATTGCCCGTAATCGCTTCTTCGGGTACGCCACAAGCGCGCATCAATCGCCATTTGTAATGATCACCACTTAGCCATGCCTCGGTGATAGTTTTAAACGGCCGATCCTCATAGATTTCTTTCGGGTCTAGGTGGCAGTGGTAATCAATGATCGGCAGCTCTTTGGCATAGTCATGGTATAGTGTTTGAGCAATTTCATTTGGCAATAAATAGTTTTCATTTAAAAACATGTCGGACCTCTTTTCTTTGATTATAGTGTCACGCCATTTTTAAAGATGGCGATCTCACGAACGTTGTTGGCTTCATTACGCGTCGGTTTTCCACTGGCAGTATCGATGATCGCTTGAATAAAATCTTCCAGCACGACCTCCATCGGCTCTTCCAACAAGCGACCAGCGTTGAAATCCATCCAGTGGGGTTTCTTATGATAAATCTCTTGATTCGTGGCAACTTTCATGGTCGGCACATAGGCACCAAATGGCGTGCCGCGGCCAGTGGTAAATAAGACGAGTTGACAATCGGCAGAAGCCAGTGCAGAAGCGGCAACAAGGTCGTTTCCTGGACCTTCCAGCAGGCTCAAGCCTGGCTTACGGAGTTTTTCCCCATATTTTAAGACATCGACGACAGCGGAAGTCCCAGATTTTTGGGTACAGCCTAATGACTTATCTTCTAGCGTAGTGATACCGCCTGCCTTATTGCCAGGAGAAGGATTTTCATAGACCGGTTCACCGTATGCAAGGAAATAATCTTTAAAGTCGTTGATTAGATGGAGAATTTTTTCAAAGGTGGCTTCATCTTGTGCACGCGCCATCAAGACTTGTTCAGCGCCAAACATTTCGGGTACTTCCGTCAAGACTGTACTGCCACCTTGAGAAACTAAAAAGTCAGAAAATGCCCCCAACAAAGGGTTGGCGGTGATCCCAGAAAACCCGTCGGAACCCCCACATTTTAACCCGATCTTTAGCTCACTCAAGGGAACGGCTTCTCGTTGATCCTCTTTTGCTGCTTCCAGTAATTCTTCTAATAAGCTTTCGCCGACCGCAATTTCATCGTCGCTTTCCTGTGCCACCATAAATTTGACGCGCTTTGGATCGTAGTCACCCAGGTTTTTCTTAAACTCGGGAACGGTGTTGTTCTCACAACCTAAGCCAAAGACCAAGACGCCACCGGCATTTGGATGATGCACCGCATCAATTAAAATTTGACGGGTGTTTTGATGATCTTGGCCTAACTGGGAGCAGCCGTAGGGATGTTTAAGGATCGTAATATGATCAAAAGTGCCAAGATCTGGATGATTCTTCTTGAAGTTTTCAACAATGATCTCTGCGATGCCATTGATACAACCAACTGTTGGCACGATCAGTAAATCATTACGAATTCCAACTTTGCCGTTTGCTCGACGGTACCCTTGGAACGTCGCAGCCCTTTTTGGATAACGGACGGGATGCAAATCGGGGGCATAGGTGTATGCTAAGGTACCAGAAAGGTTGGTTTTGACATTGTGGGTATGCAACCATTGGCCAGTTTTCACGTCAGCTAAGAGATGTCCAATGGGATAGCCATATTTGATCACGTCTTGTGATTGTGCTAGATCTTTGAGGGCGATTTTGTGTCCTTGTGGAATATCCTCAAAAAGGGTGATCGTTTGGCCTTCAAATGCAAGGGTCGTTTTAGCAGCTAGTGGTTTTAATGCGACTGCGACATTGTCTTTAGGGTGCAATTTCAATAGTTGCGCGGGTGTTTCTGTTAATGTGTTGGACATAAAGATTCTCCTTTATTTCAAACTTGGCTCAGGGGTGTCAATCGACGCAAGTAACTGGCGGGGTCCGTCTTGTTTTAGACATGCGCACATTTCATTGATTGTCTCTGTCATAAAGCTCAGGTCTGCATGCCAAAGTTGCTCATTTTTTAATAGAGCTGCGATCTGTTCTTCTGCTGGTAATTGTTTCACTTGCTGAAATATGGTTGTCACTAGCTCATCATCTTGAAAGGGTCGTGTGAGATAGAAAGTCAGCAATCCTGCCAGTGCGGCAGTGATTCGTTTTGGTACCTGCTGGTTTTGTTGGACATAACGACTTAAGACTGGTTGAAGACGCGCACGGAATTTTGAGACGCTGTTTAAAGCGATCGATTGCAGCTGATGCTTCACATAAGGATTTCTGAAGCGCTCTTTGATTTGGTCCGGATAAGCTGCAAGCTGCGCTTTAGGCAAATCAAGCATTGGAATCAACTCTTCCTGAAAAAGACCATCTAAAAAGGCTGCAAATTCACGGTCGTTCATTACTTCTTCAACGGTTTCTAAACCCGCTAAAAGACCGAGGGGAACCATCGCCGTATGAGGACCATTTAATAAATGTACTTTTTGTTCACGGTAAGGAGTCATATCTTCTGTCACGATCACATTCAACCCAGCTTCTTGCAAAGGGAGCTTTTCGGCTACGCCGTTTCCTTCGATCACCCATAGCATAAAGGGTTCCGCAGTGACCATTACGGCATCCTCATAGCCAAGAACCTCTTGGTATTGTGCCACTTTGTCGCGAGGATATCCTGGAACGATCCGATCGACTAAGCTGCAGCAGAAGGTGTTTTCTTTTTCTAACCAGTTGACGAAGTCTGATTCCAAAGACCATAATGCGGCATATTGTAAGACGATCTCTTTTAGTTTTTCCCCATTCCGATCGATCAATTCACAAGGAATGATCAAAAATCCCTTTTTTCGTAGTTGAAAACGACGATACAAAAGAGCGGTCAGTTTTGCGGGAAAACTTTGGGGAGGGGTATCGTGTAAGGTATCCTCTGGGTGAAACGCAATACCTGCTTCCGTCGTATTAGAAACGATGATCTCAAGTTGCTCGTCTTCGGCTAATGCAAGATAGTCTTCCCATTGCTGATAAGGATTCAGCACTTGATCGATGGTGGAGACGACTTCAAATGTTTGAGATAAAGCGCCATCGACAAGTCCTTCTAAGATAACGGTGTAGAGATTTTCTTGTTGTGCCAACAGCTCTTTCAAGCCGTGATCAATCGGCTGTACCACAACGGCACTGCCGTTAAAAAGACCTTGCTTGTTCATTTGCTGCAGCTGCCAGTTAAAAAAGCCCCGCATAAAATTGCCTTCCCCGAATTGAATCACTCGGGCTGGATAGGTTTGATGGGGTTGTTCGGTAATTTTTTTCATAGAATCCTCCTTAAAAAAATATATATATGCACACGTTAACATTTTTGCGTAAGCGCTCTTGAAAACAAGAGGCTTACAGCGATTGACGAATGATTAACGAGGTATCAAAGAAATGTTGTTTCTCAACTACTTGATTGGCAAATGCCTGCAACAGCAGGGTTGCTGCCAATTGACTCATTTCATAGACTGGTTTGCGGATCGTTGTTAATGGGGGATACGTATAGGGAGAAAAAGAACTATCATCAAAACCGATGATGCCTATCTCCTCTGGGATCTTTCGTCCTGCTTGATGACAGGCATTGATCGCACCGATCGCCATATCATCATTGGCGCAAAAAATCACTTCAGGTGGTTCAGGTAAAGCGAGTAGTTGCTGGGCACCCAGCTGACCGCTTTCCAACGAGTAGTCGCCAGCTACGAAGTATTCTTTCGGGCAGACAAGCTGCTTTTCTTGAATCGCTTTCATAAATCCTTTGCGGCGCTCTCTAGCGGAACCAAAGGAAGCGATCCCTTCGATCATGGCGATCTTTCGAAAGCCTTGTTCAAGCACATAGGTGATCATTTGATAGACCCCTTGGGCATCATTACTAGTGACATTCATCAAGGTTGCATCCTGCAATTGACGATTCAAAACGACGATGGGAATGTTTTTCTTTGAAAGAGCAGCGATAAAACCGTCATCACGATCGCTTTGACTGATCACGATCGCTCCATCGAGGCGATTCGGCTCTTCATCAAATGTATCGGATTGCAATAATTCATGAACCGCCAAAGTATATTCGGATGGTAGGGTATCACTGATTCCTTTGATCACTTCGACTAAAAAGCTATCGGAAGTACCAATGGATAGATGAGAAAAATAAAGACCAATGATATAGGATTTTTGATTCACTAGACTTTTGGCATTGACATTGGGCACATAGTGTAAAGATTCAGCGATGGCTGCGATCTTCTTTTTTGTTTCTGGCTTAATTAATGGGCTATCGTTTAGCGCACGAGAAACAGTTGTATGTGAAACACCAGCGACTTTGGCGATATCTTTGATCGTAACCATAGAAAACCTTCTTCCTTTTTGCTTGATTCAAGCATAGCTTGTTCCCACGAGAATGTCAATACACCAAGGATGCACACGTGAAACATTTTTCAAAATAACATAGGAACTTTTTCTGGGATGTGCTAGTATAAAAGAAGATAGTCAGGTAATGGGAGGGAGTCTATGAAATTCTTTTTAAGCTATCATCAAACGTCCAACTTGTTTTATAAAATATTTATTTTGATTTTTCTAATTGGTAGCGCTTTAATAATTGGGTTTAGTGGGGTCATTTATCATCGAACGTATCAAAACATTCAAGAAACATTTTTGCAAAGTCAACATAATTTGGTCAACCAAGTCAAAGAAAATCTGGATCAAAAAATTCAGATGGTGGAGTATGCCTTTTCTACATACAGTAGCACACAAAGCTTTTCCGATACGATGGAACAGCCGTTTTCTGTGACGAATTATCGACAAGTACGAGAGATCAATTCACAACTGGCTTACATTGGTGTGATGGGGATCGAAAACGCCAGTTACCAATTGGTGAATTTGAACCAGCATTGGAAAATCGAAGAAGGCTCCTTAAAACAAATCGATGATACTGAATTCGCTGCTTTTCAAGCGTTGATCGACAACCAACGCTACTTGTATTGGTTGCCAGAAGATGGCTATTTAAAAATGGTGATGACGCTGCCTGTGTTTCGACAGGAAACCACTGCTTTGGGGATCGCTGAAATCCAAGACCATACCATTGCGCAGTTGGTGGCAGATCATGACGATTCCTTTTTGAATATTTTTCATGCAGACGGACAACTGCTTTTCGATAATGGTGAAGTGATCGATTCTGCCTTACAAGAAACAATGATTGCAGCTGCCCACGGCGATGGCATCTTCACTGACAAAGAAAACAATAAGTATGTGGTCACACAATCGGATTACAATCAGTGGTATCATGTGATCCGCCTGGCGCCTGCTAGCGTTTCACAAGCAATCCGTGAATTAAGAAGCGGTTTGATCGTGATTGGCAGTCTTTTGATCATCCTCTTTTTATTAGTATCCTATCGCATTGCGATCGTGGCTACCTCACCCATCAATCGGATCGGTGAGCTTTTAAAGCCCAAAAAACAAGGTCAGAAATTAGAAGTCAATCAGTTGATTTCCGATATCGACCAGGTCTTACATCAAAACCACGATCTCGCCGTCAAAGTCGAGCATCAAAAGCCCGAATTAGAATCCTTGTTTCTATTAAACTTGTTTCGCGGCTGTATCTCAGAAGAAGATATTCACTTAAAACTGTCACAATTTGGGTATGAAGTATCCAAAACAGAACACTTTGCCGTATTACTGATTCAAATCGATGATTTGTGTGGACGAGAAACAGCGACTATTGATATTTTCTTGCTTGCCATCGAGAATCTCGTTTCTGAGATCATTCCAGCAAATTTTCGTTTTCAACCAATCATCTCCAGTCAAGAAACCCAAGGAACGATTTTAAAGCTTCCTGAATCAGTTGACCAAAAACAAGTATTGACCTATTGTCAAAAGATCCATCAAGCGGCAAAAGATTACTTGAAAATCAAAATAAGTTGTGGGGTCTCACAATCCTACGACCGCCTCGTAGAAACCAAATTAGCGGTTGATAACGCCAAAGAAGCCTTGCACTATCGAATGAATTTAGGGGAAGAAGTCATTATCTTTTTTGACGACATTGCAGCACAATTAGACAATAATGCGATCGTTCAATACCCTAGAGAAGCAGAAAGCACCTTTTTGGATGCGATGCGTAGTGGGGAACTAGCGACCATCAAAGCGAGTTACACGGAAGTCGTACGGGAAATCATTCATGAAAACAAAAATCCGTTGACGATTGAAAGTGCCTTGTTTAAGTTGATCAACAGTATCGTTCAGCTAGGGCAACTTTTAGGAGCGGATCATACCAGCTTGCAGAATAGTCGTAAAGTTTATCAATCCGTGCTCAACCAAACTATTTTGTTCAAAGTTGAGCAAATCATCTATCATGAGTTAGTTTTACCTATCGTTGAAACGACACAAGCCAAAACAGATCGAGAAATTCGCTCCTTGTCTGAAAAGATGGTCTTGATCGTACACCAACAATACGATCAAGATCTCTCCTTAGATAGCATTGCTGAACAGCTACATTATAATGCCAATTACTTAAGTAATGTGTTTAAAAAGGAATTATCCATCAATTTTGCCGATTACTTACAAAACTATCGGTTGCAAATCGCCAAAAAATGGTTGCGGGAAACGGATATGACGATCAAGGAAATCGCAGCCAACCTTCAATATACCAACTCTCAAAACTTCATCCGCTTTTTCAAAAAGAAAGAACAGATGACCCCTGGAGAGTATCGCAAACGATCCAAAGACTAAAAGAAAAAAGCGCTTTTTGATCGTTGATCAAAAGCGCTTTTTTCTTTGCTGCCTGTTGGTTACCCTTTGACGGAACCAACCATTGCACCTTTCACGAAATACTTCTGGACAAATGGATAGGCGATCAACATTGGCAGAGTCGCAACGATGATCACGGCCATTTTTACGGATTGTGCTGGGGGGACAACATCGACACTAGCGGCATCAGCGTTCATCCCGCTGGAGACGATCACGATTTGTCGAAGGAGCACTTGGATCGGCCATTTCGCTGAATCATTGATGTACAAGATCGCTGATTGATAAGTATTCCAATAACTAACAGCGTAGAACAAAGAGATCGTCGCAATCGATGGTAAGGAAAGGGGTAAGATGATACGGAAAAAGACGCCCCAATCAGAGCAACCATCCATTTTTGCGGATTCCTCTAAACTATCAGGAATCCCTTGGAAAAAGTTTCTCATAATGATCATATTATATGCACTGATGGCGCTCGGTAAGATCAATGCCCAGAGAGAATCGATCAAGCCGAGGCTTTGTACCAAAATAAAACTTGGGATCATCCCACCGCTAAACAACATGGTAAATACGACAATAAAGTTGAAGATGCCGCGTCCATGCAAATATTTTCTCGAAAGAGCATAGGCCATAAAAGAGGTCAAGATCATTGAAAGAACCGTTCCGACGATGGTCACGAAAAGGGAAACACCAATACTCGTAAAAATCGTGGGTGTCGAGAGAATATACCGGTAAGCATTTAAGCTAAATTCACGTGGGAGAATGATAAATGTTCGTGTCGCGATCTCAGAAGAAGAAGCAAAGGAGCTTCCGAGAATGTTTAGAAAAGGTAAGAGACACGTTAAGGTGAAGAGTAGTAGAAAGCCAATAATAAATCCTTGAACGACCCGTTCACTTTTCGGGCGGTTCGTTTTTTTCAGGGTTTGTTGCATAGAAAAAACCTCCATCTTTTTTTACTTAAATAGGTACTTCCAACGTATCATGAGGCGGGGACAACGTATATAATCACTTTTACATGTTAAAAAATTCACAATAGCGATAAACGTTGATAAATCAAGGATTTTCCAATTCGATTGAGAAATAATCCTAAAAAATGTATGCCTTTTCAAAGCTGAGAAAATGATTATATACGTTATCTTTTTTTCACGCTTCCATGGGACTATCAAATCAAAAAAATTCGGAGGAACAAGTATGGAAACAAAAGTTGATAATTACTTCTCACCACTTAATGAAGAAGAACAGCGGCTGCGGCTGAAAAAGAAAAAATGGGCGCAAATCAGAAAAAATCGTGCCCTCTATATTATGGTATTGCCGGGGATTTTATATTTTCTTATTTTCCGTTACATACCGATGGGCGGTTTGGTCATCGCTTTTCAAGACTACCAACCATTCTTGGGGATCCTAGGAAGCCCCTTTGTTGGCTTCACTCATTTTATTCGGCTCTTTACTGAAGATACCTTCGTGATGTTGATGCGCAATACACTGATCATGTTTTTCTTAAATATCACGATTTCTTTCCCTTTTCCTATATTATTGGCACTTATGCTAAATGAAGTAAACAATCGCCGTTTGAAAAAAGGGATTCAAACCATCATTTATTTGCCTCATTTTATGTCGTGGGTCATCGTTGTTTCCATCTTCTATGTTTTATTAACGACAGAAGGTGGTGTAATCAATAACATGATCGAAAGTCTTGGTGGCGAACGTATCCCGTTTCTAACAAGCCGCACGTGGTTGCGTCCAATGTACATTTTCCAAGATCTTTGGAAAGGTGCCGGTTGGGGGACGATCGTCTATCTAGCCGCTATTACCAATGTTGATGAACAGCTTTATGAAGCTGCGGATATGGATGGGGCTGGCAAGCTACGAAAAATGTGGCATATCACATTGCCTTGTATTCGTCCAACGATCGTAACCTTATTGATTTTAAAGATCGGTTCGATCTTAGATATGGGCTTTGAGCATATGTTCTTGTTGATGAACTCAATGAACCGTGAAGTTGCCCAAATCTTTGATACCTTTGTCTATACCGCCGGGATTCAAAATGGTCAATTGAGTTACTCGACAGCTGTTGGGCTGTTTAAAGGACTTGTTGGCTTGATCCTCGTTATCTTTGCGAATCGTTTGGCGAAAAAAATTGGCGAAGACGGGATTTATTAAGAAAGAAGGGATCACATGACGATCGAAAAGATCACGAAAATCAACGAAGGATTACTCGCATTTTTGACGCTGATCGCACTTCACTTTCTTTGGCTCAGTGTGACTCTCCTGGGAGGGGTCCTCTTTGGCATTGGCCCTGCGTCGTATGCCATGATGAAATATTATGATCGCTGGCTTCGTCTTCATGAACGACCACCTTTGATCAAAAGTTTTTTCTACTATAGTAAAGAACGGTTCCGACAATCGGTGCTGATCAGTTGGTTGTTTCTGATCATTGCAGCGATCGTGATCACCAACATATTTGCGCCATTTCCATGGTTTATCCAAGTAGCGAATGTCCTCTTTTTGATTGCGTTTCTCTTTTTATTCATGCACGTGTATACCGTCATGGCAGCCACCAACTTTGTGACCGTGTTTGAGATCCTGCGGGGGAGTGTGTTGTTAGGTTTAGGCTATCTGCATTATTCGATCATAAGTTGGACGATTTTGATCGTTGGCTATTTAGTCCTGGGTAGTTATTTCTTGATCGGCCTCTTTCTGATGGGTAGCAGCTTAGTTGGTGGTGTTTTTGCCATTGCTGGTAAAAAAATTCTTCAAGATATCCACCCAATTGAAACAGATCAGGTGGTTTCAAAAACGGCATCGACTACGGAGCAAACCGTTGCCAGCAAAGGAGATGAGGTCATTATCTAAAGAAAACGGCTCAAAGACTTTTACTGGTCCGCAAACAAAACGGTCACTAGAGAACACCTGAAAATAGCAAGACAAGCTGAACCCTCATGAAATATAGCCGGTAAAACGGATTCATTCAAATAGCTCTATGAATTGAGGAGACTACAATAAAAGGAAGTATCGTACATGAAGAACTATTCGGAAATTGCTTTGAACACATTATTTGAGCGCTATGACTACTTATGCAAAGAAAAAATTTATCACGGAAAATGGTCCTATGACATCGGGGTCGTTTTACAAGGCGTGAAAGAAGCCTATGAGCAAACTGGTGACAAACGCTATTTCGACTATATCCAAAACACGATGGATTTTTATATTGACGAAGACGGTTGTATCAAAAACTATCAGATGGATGCGATGAATATCGATTACATCAATAATGGCAAATGTTTATTCTTACTATACAAAGAAACAGGTGCTTCAAAATACAAGATCGCCTTGGACACGCTGTATCAACAATTACAGCAGATGCCAAGAACAAGCGAAGGCGGGTTCTGGCATAAAAAAATCTATCCTTATCAAATGTGGTTAGATGGCTTATATATGGGGGCCCCATTTCTAACAGAATACGCACTGACATTTGAGAAAGAAGAAGCATTGGAAGATGTAATCAAGCAATTCACCTTATGCTTTACTCATACCCTAGATCCAAAAACGGGTCTTTTGTATCACGCGTGGGATGAACAAAAAGTCCAGCCGTGGGCAGATCCTGAGACCGGTTGTTCAAAAAATTTCTGGGGACGATCAATGGGATGGTTCATGATGGCTCTCGCAGATACGATGGTGCTATTAGGGGAATCAGAGCAGAAGAATCCATTAGAAAAAATGTTTGTCTCCTGTCTAGAAGCTCTTGCTAAAGTAAGAGATCCCCAGAAAAAAGTGTGGTATCAAGTCTTAGATAAAGGCAGTGAGCGTGGGAATTATTTAGAAGCATCCGCTTCTTCAATGATTTGTTACGCAACAGCGAAAGCAGTCAAAGCAGGGATCATCGATCAAAAATGGCAAGTGTTTGCCCAAGAGACCTATCAAGGATTGCTTGATGAGTTTGTCTTTTTAACAAAAGAAGGCTGGTTGAATCTGATCAGAAACTGTGAAGTTGCTGGTCTTGGTGGACCAGATGATCGGGATGGTACGTTTGTTTACTATATCAGTGAACCCGTTATCACAAATGATTTCAAAGGATACGGTGTCTTTTTACAAGCGAGTTTACTGCTGCAACCACTAATGGAGGAAGGAAGCAAGAAATGAATATCCAATTGACTACAGCTGATTTACAAGAAAAAGAAGGTCTGTTGACAGAAGCGATTCAAGAAAAAATTGATGAATTGCATCAACAAGGAGGAGGCAGAATCACTTTTTCCGCAGGACGCTATCCGACAGGTGCGCTCTTTTTAAAAAGTAACATTGAACTGCACTTACTATTGGGGGCGACCCTAGTATTTTCTGATGATCCCAAAGACTATCCCGTCGTTGTGTCTCGCTGGGAAGGGGTCAAACGGGAAGTTTATGCCTCTTGTTTATATGCCGAGAATGCGGAAAATATCGCTGTCACAGGACTAGGAATGCTTGATGGACAAGGGCAAAGATGGTGGAAGACCTTTCGGGAAAACCGTGAACAGCTTGCTTATCCACGACCAAAATTAATCAGTTTTGACTCTTGCCAGCAAATTACGTTGAAAGATATCCGTCTTGTCGATTCACCAAGTTGGACCGTCAATCCGATTCTTTGCCAAGATCTAACGATCGATAATCTTCGCATCAAAAATCCAGCGGATTCGCCAAATACGGATGGGATCGATCCTGAATCTTGTAAAAATGTCCGCATCAGTAACTGTCATATCGATGTTGGTGATGATTGTATCGCCATCAAATCAGGAACGGAGGACACCAAAGAACGGGTCGCTTGTGAGAATATCACGATCGTAAATTGCCATATGCTTCATGGGCATGGGGCAGTCGTTCTAGGTAGTGAGATGAGCGGCGATATTCGTAATGTCACCATCAGTAACTGTATTTTTCAAGATACCGATCGTGGGATTCGGTTGAAATCCCGTCGGGGACGTGGCGGAACGATCGAAGATATTCGAGTGAATAACATAGTGATGGATAATGTTATCTGTCCATTCACTTTAAATCTTTACTATTTCTGTGGACCGAAAGGCAAAGAAAAGTATGTTTGGGATAAAAATCCGTACCCGATCACCGAGGAAACCCCTCATTTTCGGAGAATCCATTTTGCAAATATCTCGGCTCGGAATGTTCATGCGGCCGCTGGGTTTGTTTATGGCTTGGCTGAACAATTTATTTCAGATATCACTTTCCAAGATATTGCTGTCTCTATGGCTGAACACCCAATTCCAGGAAAGCCTGCAATGATGACAGGTATCGAAGAGATGACAAAACAAGGCTTTTATATTGGCTGTGGACGGAATATTCAGTTTGATCGTATCAATTTGGAAGGCGTAACTGAAGCGTTCCATATCGAGAATAGTCGGGAAATCACCGTCACACAATCATTTGAGAATCGTCAGCCTCTGGCATTTCAAGGAGATTTTTTGTGAGGGATCCTCAGTTACTACAGCTGCTAGGTCCTGATATGAAAGTTGCACCACAAGTGGTTCAGCAAACAAAAGAGCAAGTGCAAAATTATACCTTGGAACATTTACTTCTACGATTAAATCAAGAAGAGGATGTCCCTGCATACTTTGCTTATCCTAGCTCTCAGCAACCTGTTCCACTCGTTTTGTTCAATCATTCTCATGGCGGCGACTTCACGATGGGGAAAGAAGAACTACGACAAAGTCCGTGTTATATGCAAAAAGAAAGCCTATTCGCGACATTTATGAAGTTGGGCGTCGCCGTTGGGGTGATCGACATGTGGGGCTTTGTCGAACGAAAAAACGGTGAGAATGATAGCTACAAGCGGTTTCTGTTGCATGGCAAAACATTATGGGGACAACGAATCTATGACAATCAACAGTTTTTGACCTATCTTGCTTCCCGCAAAGAAGTGAAACAGTCCGCTATCGCCACATTGGGACTTTCTATGGGCGGTTTGATGAGCTGGTGGTTGGCAGCGCTTGATGAACGGATATCAGTGGTGGTGGACATGGCAGCAGAAGTGGACTATCAAGCATTGATCGAAGAGGACTGTCTAAGCAAACATGGGTTTTACTATTATGTTCCTAATGTGTTGAAAGACTTTACGACTGCGGCCATCCAAAAACAGATCGCACCACGCCCGCGTTTGAGTTTGGTTGGCAAAGAGGATCGTGGCTGCCCCTCAAGCGGCGTCGCTCGTTTGGATCAGCAGCTCGGACAGCATTATGAAGCAATAGGCTATAAGGAGCATTGGCAGGCGTGTTGCTTGCCAGGCGGTCATGAAGAAACCAAGGAGATGAGAGCGCAGTGGATCGAATTTCTAAAACAGCACCTCCTATCAAGCTAAAGGTTAGTAAAGAGCCGCAAAAGGGTGATTTTACGAGTATCCAAGCAGCCGTGCTGGCTGCTGAAGCCTTAAAAGCACCTTGTGAAATCACGATCGCCTCTGGAGTGTATCAAGAACAGGTGAAAATTTATAAAAACCAGCTTACGTTGATCGCGGAACCTAACACGTTCTTATGCTACCACTTGGCTGCCGAGCAAACCGATGAAAAAGGGCAAAAAAGAGGAACGTTTCAAACAGCGACGCTCTTTATCAATAGCCGAGAAGTCTTTGTAAAAAACCTGACCATCATCAATGACGCAGGGTATGGGCAAGCAGTCGGGCAAGCAGTTGCCGTCTATATCGAAGGGGATGACATTCGCTTCGAACGCTGTCATCTCGATGCTTTTCAAGATACCTTGTGCCTGGGTCCATTGCCAAAATATACCAAAGAAGGCGAACCAATGATCAGTCCTTGGCGAAAGACAGTCTTTGACCAACAACAGAGTTTGTTTTTGCATTGCAGAATCAGTGGAACAGTCGATTTTATTTTTGGCGGTGGTTCCGCCACCTTTGAAGAGTGTCGCTTGCATTGTAAAAATACACCACAAACGAACTACGTTACTGCTGCCTCAACCAGCAAACAAGCAAGCGGGTTAACCTTCGATCGGTGCCGAGTGACAGGGGACAAAGCCTATTATTTAGGCCGTCCTTGGCGTAATGACGCCAAAGTCACCTTTTTATCCTGCTGCTTTGATCAACAGCTCGCCCCTTGCGGATGGTCTGATTGGGGAAAAACAGCAAGCCACCAAACGGTCACATTCACGGAGCGAATGTGTTGTTACCAAAGAAGTCCCCAACGTCCTGAATGGGTGACTCTTGAAGGAGTGATAGAAAAATGAGCAAGGCAAAATGGTCTGGCTGGATCGGGATGGTTCTCGCTCTGGTGTTTATGGGCGGCTTTTCCTTGGCGATCAATCAAATGACTGCCCAGCAGTTCGAAGAGATCTTTCAACGTGCGTTTCCCACTATACTGAATCAAATGACGGCAGAAGCAGCATTGGCGCAATTTCAAACACTCGGCGCTTGGTTTGGCTTCACGCTGTTGGCACTCCTGATATTGGTTTCAGTGGCGACGATGCTTGTTCGCTATCGTAATTATCGAAAGCAATCTTGTGCTATTTATTTTTTGACTGGTGTCGTGACATTGATTGGTAGTCAAATGATCGCTTTTCCGATTGCCTTTTGTTTCTTTTTAGCGGCGGGTTTTTGTTTTCTCCATCGCGATGACGGACACAAGAAAAAAACAACGGACGCAGTCAGCAAACAAGGAGGGGTTGCATGAAGGCAATAATTAATAATCCGATTTTAAGAGGGTTTCATCCTGATCCGAGTATTTTAAAAGTCGAGGATACTTATTATTTAGCGGTTTCTTCCTTTGAGTGGTTGCCAGGAATTCAGGTCTACTGTTCTCAAGATCTAGTCAATTGGTCCCATGAAACAGATATTCTGACCAATCAAGTGGATTTATTAGGCAACGCAGCAAATTGCAGCATTTGGGCACCGCAAATCAGTTACGCAAACGGACAATACTATTGTGTCTATACAAATGTTCGCAACACGACACGCCCCTTCAAAGACTGTCGAAACTATCTCATCACGGCTCCTACCATTCATGGGCCATGGAGTGAGCCCATTTACTTAAATGGTAGTGGCTTTGATCCGTCCTTGTTTCATGATCAAGAGGGGCGTATCTGGTTATTGAATGCGCTTTGGGATTATCGTAAGGATACACCAAATAAATCGGTGGGGATCGTGCTCCAAGAATACTCTGAAGCACAAGGCCGCTTGATCGGTGACAGAGTGCCAATTTTTTCTGGAACCCAGCTGGCGAAGACTGAAGCACCGCATCTTTATTACCACAATGAGTGTTATTACTTACTAACGGCAGAAGGAGGAACGGGTGCAGGTCATGCGGTAACAGTTTGTCGTAGTAAAACCATCGCTGGACCTTATGAAGTAGATCCGCATTTTCCCATGATACGTGCCTATCAGCGCGAAGATTCCCCTTTTCAATGTACAGGTCATGGCAGTTTGACGATTGCGCCATCAGGAGAATGGGTCATGAGCTATTTGATGACTCGGCCAGTAGAAGGGGCAGCGATCCTTGGACGAGAGACAGCACTCCAAACTGTCTATTGGGATCACGAAGGATGGCTGCGTCTTAGCAATAACGATACGATCCCAGATCAAACCATCAGGCTCGCTAGCGACGCTCAGAAGCAAAGGGCATCACCTGCTGTTTTTATTGATGACTTTAAAGGATCGTTGCAAAAAGCATGGAACGGTAGACGATTGCTGCCCAATGAAGAGTGGTGCAATCTGAGTGAGCGACCAGGGTATTTGCGATTGATCGGCGGAGAATCGATGCAATCGAACTTTCATAAGCACTTATTGGCGATTCGTCAACAAGACTTTTGTTTTGAAGCTGAAACAGTGATGGAATACCACCCCCAATCGTTCAATCAGATGGCTGGATTGTCGCTTTTCTTAAATGAAGAAAACTATTTGTTTTTCTACGTAACCTATGATGAAAAAGAAGACAAGGTCCTTCGGTTGCTGCGGTGTTGTGAAGGAGAATTTCACTTGTTCCCAGATAAATTGCCCCTCGCTGCTGCAAGTGAGCCGATTGGATTGAAAGTAGTCGGTTCTTATCTAGAAGCCCAATGGTTCTATCGGCAATCACAAACGTGGCATCCCTTTAAAAAGCAAAACATCCAGTTCTTGTCTGGTGGTTTTACGGGGAATTTCATTGGAATCAGTGCCCATGATTTAGATCACTTTGGCAAAAGCTATGCCGATTTTGAATATTTTACGTATCAAGGGAAAGATCCGCTCGATGATGGCTCCCTAAAAATAGAGAAAGAAGGTTAACAAATGAAAAAATTGAAAGTTGCAAGTTTATTATTATGTGCTGGACTGTTTTTAGCAGGCTGCGGCGATGGTGGAGGTTCACCTGAAGGACCAGAAAGCGAAGGGAAATCAAGTATTTCTTGGATGGCGATGCTACATACTGCTTCCCCACCATCTGGAGATGTCACGCAAAAGCTAGAAGAATACACAGGGGTCGAGATCGACTTTACGTGGGTGCCAGATGCTTCAAAAACAGAGCGCTTGAATGCAGCATTGGCGTCGAATTCTTTAGCAGATATCGTTAGTCTGACAGAAATCAATAACACAACCGTCCGCAGCTCACTCGCATCTGGAATGTTCTGGGATGTGGAACCCTATTTAGAAGAGTTCCCGAATTTGGCAGAAATTTCCGAAGATCGGTTAGAGTCTTCTCGAATTGATGGTCGAATCTATGGTGTTCCGTTTTTAAAACCGATCGCTCGTTATGGCGTCCTTGTCAGAAAAGATTGGTTGGATAATTTAGGCTTGGACGTGCCATCGACATTAGAAGAATTAGCTGCTGTCGCCCAAGCCTTTACGGAAGATGATCCAGATGGAAACGGTGCGGATGATACGGTTGGTTTCGTAGAGCGTGATGAGTCCTTTAACGTTGGGTTCCGTTCGCTTTCAGGTTACTTTGGTGCAGACAATTGGTTTACGATCACGGATGATGATGAAGTGATGCCATCCTTTATGCAACCAGAATACAAAGAAGCAATGGAATGGTTCCGTAATATCTATGATAACGGCTGGATGAATTCTGATTTTGCGGTAATGGCGAAAAATGATCAGAAGAACTATATCGTTCAAGGTCGTGGTGGGATCGTATTGAGTGGTTTGCAAGAAGTACGTAACTACATTGATGATGCAGCTGGTACTGATGAAGAGCATATGGAATGGGTCTTGATCAATGATATCGTCCATGAAAATGTGGAACGTCGTATCCTTTCTGATACCAATGGTGGAATGGGCGGCTGGTTAGCCATTCCGAAAAACAATGTTGAAACCGAAGAAGACTTACGTGTTGTTTTGAAATTTATCAATGATTTGATGGACGAAGAGCCGTTTACGTTGATGACGCAAGGGATCGAAGGGGTTCATTATGAAATTGATGATGAGGGTGTCTATGTCCGTTTAGATGATACGAAGTGGCAACAAGAAGTACAACCATTTTCTTCGTCTCGTCCATCAGAATTAGTAACAGTTTTCCCTTCAAGCAACCCATATGTCAACTTAGCCAATGAAAAGATTCGCGAAAATGAAGAGTTTGCGGTGATCAATCCTGCACAATCGCTGACCTCTGAAACCTATGATCGTTCATGGTCAAGCTTGATTGAAGGAATCTCAGACGCTTACTACCAATATATGACTGGGGAAATCGAGATCGATGGGTTTGATACAGCAATCGAAACCTTCTTAAGAAATGGTGGACAGCAAATCATTGACGAGTTCACGGAAGACTATCGTTCACAACAATAAAGGTCACAAAAGGTTCTGATCATCTATTGAGAAGAAATAGATGAAGTGAGGAGCCGCTACTGCTGAATGATTTGAAGACCAAGACCAGTTGAAGTGATTCGCTGCTTGGTCTTCTTTTTGCTTCAAAAGCAGTGAAGAAAGGAGAAGCTATGTTTCAACTAACTGTTCGGGGGCATGATTTAAAGAATTATGGGTCCCCAGAAGAATTAGCGCAAAAAATTGCCGCCCAAAACATTCATAACATTCAATTTGCATTAAATAAATCCTTCCCACAATGGGCAGAGCCAGAGCAATTAAGCCCTGGTTTAGGCCGCTTTTTCAAACGAGTTTTTGGTCAATCTCACGTTCAGGTCGCTTTATTAAGTTGTTATTGTAATCTGATCCATCCTGATCTGGAAAAACGGGAAGCGATTTTATCCAGATTCGAGACCTATCTCGCACATGCCAAATATTTTGATGCAGCTATGGTCGCAAGTGAAACTGGTTCGGTTTTGCCAAATATGGGGTATACCGAGGAAAATTTTAGTGACGTCGTTTTCGATGATTTGGTTCAGGTGATCAAGCGTTTGGTCCAAGTGGCTAAGAGACATCAAGTGATGCTAGGAATTGAAGCGGGCTTGAATCATCCACTATCATCGATCGACCGAATCCAAGAATTGCTGGAACGGGTACCCTCTGACTATTTAGGGATCATCTTTGATCCAACCAATCTGATTACTGCGAAGAACTATCAAGAGCAAGTCGCTTTGACAAGGGAAGCTTTTTCCCGCTTTGGCGATGCCATCGTTTGCTTGCACTTGAAAGACTATCAAGTAATCGATGGGAAAATCAAGGTAGTCCCATTGGGAGAAGGAATGATTGATTATCAACAACTATTGGCCATCACCGCTGAATACAAGCCATATTGTTATGTTGTGTTAGAAGGGACGACCGAAGAAGCGATGCAGCCAGCCATTTCACTGATTGAAGCACTGAAAAAGTGAGCGAGTTGTCTTTGATTGTGACTGATGAGGAAATGCTTTGTTTCTAGGAATCACGGAAGATCACGGAGTCCTTTCCTCAACAAGCAGATTTATTTACTTACTAAAAGTTAGTGTTATACTTAAAGGTACAAGTGAATGTAACTGTTTAGAAAAGAGGAAATAGCGATGAAAATGATTCAATCAACCTATCAAATCGATGCAGCAGCCGCAATTGGCAAAGTCGTTTTAAAAGTAGCAAACATAGAAAAAATGAGCCAGTTTTATTCGGACGTGATCGGCCTGACTTTATTGGAGCAAAGTGTAGATCACGCGCGATTAGGCGTGGGAGCGCAAGAGCTTTTAGTTCTAGAGAAGGTGAGTGATCCGTTGCCTTTGACACGGAAAACAGGCCTTTTCCATACGGCGTTTCTTTTGCCTAGCCGTAAAGACCTAGGAAATATGCTGATTCATTATTTGGAAGTCAAAGCTCCCCTCGATGGGGCCAGCGATCATGGATATAGTGAAGCGTTATACCTGACCGACCCAGAAGGAAACGGGATCGAAGTGTATCGTGACAAACCGATGAGTGAATGGGATATTCGAGCAGATGGTGAGATCGTAGGCGTTACTATCGAAATGGACGCGCAAGGCGTGCTGGGAGCCGCTGACCGATCTCAAACGACCTTTCCAGTTGGCACCACGGTGGGGCATGTCCATTTGAAAGTGGCGGACTTGGCAAAAACAGAAGAATTCTACACCGAAGTTTTAGGCATGCGTTTGACCTCAGATTTTGGTAGCCAAGCAAAGTTTTTTGCTGCTGGTTCGTATCATCACCATATCGGATCGAATATTTGGATGGGAAGAAATGTTCCAGCTATGGAAGAACAAGATCTAGGCTTAGCGTACTTTACGATCGTTTTGCCAGCTTTGGCTTTTTCTACGTTACGAAGTCATCTCAAGGCAAGAGGCGTTTCGTATGAGTTAGAAACAGACAGCCGCTTGCATTTGACTGATCCGAATGGGATCAATCTGATCATCGAAAGAAAGAATCAGCCTTAAGATGGAGGTTTTTTCATTCATGAAATGAGAGAATAACCTATAATCAAGTAAAAGGAGAGCAAGCATGAAAAAAAACGGGGCGGGACAATCACTATTTCTAGCATTATTGATCAGCATGGGCTTATTTTTCTTTGTCCAAGGGAAACAATTAATAGAAAGTGGGGCGTCTCCTGTGATTTTTATTGCTTTTTCGGCTTTTGCAGGAATTATCGGAGTTGGTGTCTATGGTCTTCAAGCAATAATGAAGCAGCATCGGCGCAAAGCCATGGTACCAATCAAAACCAAAAAATAAAGAAACCGGCCAATCTTAAACAGGAAGATTGGTCGGTTTTTTGTTTACGCTAAGAAAAAATGGGAAATTTGGTCTGTCTCGTCCACTACATACTAATTTTCCATGTTTTCAATCGCAAATTCGATCTCATCAGGTAAGAAGCCGTTCCCTTCAAGATGAGCAGCCATATTTCTTTGACGGATCCCTAACACCCGGCGGGATTGATTGGCGCGCCCTAAAGCATGGCGATACCAATCTACGTCAAGGGTCTCTAGTGCCCATTGTGTTTCCTCCGCAGTGAAACCTTCTGTTTCTAACAGTTCTGCCATCTCTTGTTTTGAATAAAAGCGACGATTTCCTTGAGCTCTAACGAGGAAAAAAGCTTCACGTTCTCGTTCTGTCGCATTGTTTTCGCGCTCATAGCGTGCTGCTACAGTCGGGGCGAGATGAAACCCTGCTAAAATCGTTTCCTCGGTCAATTCGTTATCAAACACGTAGGTTCTAAATTGAAAACGATTGTCGTTTTCCAGTTCAAGCCATAGTGATTCAACCAGAAATCGATAACCGACTGGAATCGTTTCATAAACTGCATCGGCAATTTCGTAAAAATAAGCGGAAACGGCTTCGTAAGGAGTCATTATCTCGGGAACGATTTCCGTCGTTTGCCCATTAAACAAAGTGATTGCGGCAGGGTATTTTTCGCCAGCATTCGTAAATGTGAGAATCTCCACTGGCTCATGTTTTGTTGAAAAGACATTCATGGTCACACCGTTCGCCAAATCAATAGCACTCTGCCACTCGATTTCTTGGTCATCGCTTTGTTGGTGTAAGTGTTCAAGTGTATCAGGTGTCAAACCAAGCTTTTCTCGTGTATCTTCATTAATTCCTTCTTCATCGGCAAGAGGACTGTTTGCTCCAGCGGTCACTAGTGCTAAATCCTCTTCGTATTCGTTGAATAATTCTTGCAATTTTGCTCGTCTACTGACGATGATCGGGCTCTCTTCATGGATGGCAAGTAAGGCTTCGATACGGCCATTGCGAGCGGCAACCCAACTGGGCATATCCAGATAGCGAGCTTCGATCGCTTCTTGAGCGAGTGCGATCATTTTTTCCGTGTTTTCAATGAATGCCGCCTTGTGTTTTGAGTTGCTATTGACCTGGTCTAGAAAGGCCAATTCTGCTTCTTTGCCTCGAATCATCAGTTCGAGATTTTCAATACTTAAATCATAAGTAAGATTTTCTGCATGATAGGTATGTTCCCAACCAGCATCTAAAGCTGCCCCGATGCGCTCAGAAAGTTCCTCAGGACTTGCTGAATTTATCGTCCCACATCCTGAAATCAGGGACAGTATTAGTAATAAAGGCAACAAAACTTGTTTTTTCATTTTTCTCCTCCTCGTGAGACTCTAGTAAACCTCGCCAATTTGTACGAATGAACGCATCAGAGCACTTTCTTGGGTATAAACATAGCCACAATATAAGGGACATCAACTGACCCCCAAAGTTAGACCCAAAAACCTAACTTTTTGGGGTCACTACAACAGCATATGGGCATCGTGATGCCCTTTTCTTCGCTAGCTTTTAGTTACCTATGTTTGTCATCGCGTAGTCGATTTGTTCTTCTGAAAAGTCTTCAAAAGTCAATAACCGGCGAATGTTCTCAGGAGGAAGACTCATCAAGGAATGGTAACTATTTGCTTTCTTCAACGCCTGCTCGTTCCAATCAATCGTGAGCTGATCGACTGCCCATTGTGCATCATTATGGGTAAACCCTTCAAATTCTAATTGTTGTATCAATCGTGCACGTGAGAAAGCCATGAGGTTCGTATAGGATTCGGCACGAGCGATCGCTCGTCTTTGTTCTGAAGATCCTTCATTCTCGGTCTGAGTTTGTTCGTCCTTGTTTTGCTCTTGCTGCAAAGCCGTAGCTGCTTCTTGTTTGGCGTTTGCTTCTTGAAGCTGTTGATACACGGTAGTGACCATGTCTTGATCAATGTCATGATCAAAGCCATAGGTCATCACCGCCAGCTGATGTTCATCAGAAGATTGATCGAATCGATTCATAAACATCATTGATTCACGAGGAATATTTACGGCGAGCGCTCGTAAAATCGTTTCATAGAAAGCAGCTTTTTGCTCGTCGGCAGTTTCCCGATTCAGAACAGTAAACCCAGATGCGTACTCCTCATCGGGCATCGCAAAAACGAAGACGTCAACATTCGTTTCGCTTGTGTGGTAAACGGTGGCAGTGAGTCCATCGTCAAGTTTGATTGTGCGATGAAGAGTAAGCGCATCTTCTGTGAGCTGCTGAAGCTGCTCGATATCGTCTGCCAAAAGCCCCAGCTTTTCCCGCGGGTCGGCTTCAGGAATCGTTTCGTTTGCTACCTCTAGTAGACTGTTGAGGTTGTCTTGATTACTGAGAATGATAGGGCTCCGTTCATGAATCGCAGCCAGAGCTTGGCTATAACCAATGCGGGCAGCAAACCAAGCAGGGACATCGATCCGACGCTCCACTAACGCTCGTTCAGCGGTTGCCATCAAATCAATCGTGTGGCTGATCAATTGCTGAAGGTCTTCGTCGGAAGAATCAAGTTCTTCCAAAATAGCCAGTTCGGCTTGGCTGCCTGCAATCAGCAATTCTAAGGTCGCTGGTTGATAATAGGCCCAACCCGTTCCAGACTGGTTTGTATATTCCAGTCGTGCGTCGATGCCAAGCGCAACGGTCTCTGACAGTTCTTCATCTGCCTTCGTGCAGCCGATAAGCAAAATAACGAATGACAATAGGGTGATCAGTATTCTTTTTTTCATTAGACTCCTTCTTTCTATCGAAAGTAACTGAGAAAACGGTCGGCAGAGGTTGGTTCATCTGGGGGAAGGAGGAGGGCAGGTGAATGGAAAAAATGTTGAAAAGATTTCCATCACAAGTTCATTCAAGCAATTGTTTCTGATACGCTAA
Source organism: Enterococcus sp. AZ079 (assembly GCF_050547255.1). Taxonomy (NCBI): domain Bacteria; kingdom Bacillati; phylum Bacillota; class Bacilli; order Lactobacillales; family Enterococcaceae; genus Enterococcus; species Enterococcus sp. AZ079. The sequence goes on from NZ_CP172955.1 coordinate 1,321,399, forward strand.
TAAGAAAAAACGGAACATCGAACTAAATTTTATGAATAGTCGTTGTATTATTCATTTTATATGAAAAATAGCGTGTAATGCAACGGAAAAAGAATTTTTATCGGTTTTTTATAATTAGGGAAAGGAAGCTTACTATCAACTTTTGAGGAGTAGGCGCTCAAGATCAAAGCGATCGAAGGAATTCATTGAAGGATCGCCAGGGGGGATCTTTTGTGTAAACAAAAAAACAGCTTCCCACAATGGGGAAGCTGTAAGGATGCGGAAAATGGGATTTGAACCCACACGAGCGATTGCTCACAAGACCCTCAATCTTGCACGTCTGCCATTCCGTCATTTCCGCAAATACTATAGAAGGAAACGCAGGCTAAGGTAGTTCTGTCACGCCGCGTCTAGAAAATATCTTACCTGATTTTCAGCAGGTTTGTCAATAACTTTTCCTCATGCTATTTGAAAGAATTTTCAGACTTTAGATTGCATTTTTTTCCATAAAAGGTATGCTAAAAGAATGAATAATTATTTTTTGAGAGGAGAGCAAATGAACTATTTTAAAAACCAACTGGCAAAAGCTGTTAAGCAGAAAACATTCATCTTCCTACTCATTGGTGCCTTTAGTTTGGGCTGCTGTTTTTCCATTTATTTGAAACTGATGGAACCTGTCAACTTGCCCGCTACCATTACCGCCGAAAAAGCGGAGGCTTCACGGCTTGTTGATCGCTACCAAGCCAATCAGTCGGGCTCGCCTGACCAGCAAGAGGTATATCAACTTTTGCTTGAAAATAATACACTGACCTCACGGCAGTTATCCAACTTGATTATGGAGGAATATGAACGATTTAATCAAACGAGTATTCAAATTGCGGAGCTAAAAAAGCAGATTTGGGCGTCTGAAGTTGATGACAAAGCCTTTTTACCGCCGATGTGGACGATCGAACAAGAGCAAACGGTCTATCAAGCCTTAGCCGAGCAAGAAAAAGATCCGGTTCTCACGGCTGCTAATACCCAGACGGCTGTCGCTTTGGCAATAACGTTTTTACTGAATTTTGGGTTCTTCTTCTGGGCTTTTTTTGCTAGTGACAATTTATTAGAAGAAAGAGAACACTTCTCCTTGATCCGCTCATACCCGCAGATTTTCCCAATTCGGATGGTCAGTAAGGTTTTTGTCAAAACGATCACCAATTTAGGAATCTTGCTCGTGTTTTTCTTAGGCGTCTTTCTTTCAATGAGCCTTCTGGGGGAGTTCGGGGATTGGCAGTATCCAGTAGCCGTCTATCTCAGTGGGGATTGGGTAGCCTTACCTTTTTGGCAGAGCGTTTTATATAGTATGGCTTCTTTTGCCTTGCTGATTGGTTTGATCGAATGCTTAGGTTTTGTCATGAACATGGTCGCAGCCAATCGATACGTCTCTTTCTTTTTACTGGTGCTTTTTTATGGATTCGGCTTGATTCCGATGCTGCAAAAGATCCCTATATTACCAGTTCATCTAGCTGCTATGGATAAATTTTATTCGGGTGCCTTTGCTTTGGGCTCTGGCACTTCTTGGGGCGTCTATGCCAGTTGGCTGCTGACGCTAGTGTGGATCTTCCTTTGTTTAAGCATCATGCTCGTTGCGGATAAACAGAATCGCTTGTTGAGAGGAGGCAAAGGATGAAAGACTATTTTTTCTTTGAATTACGCCAGTTGTTAAAAAGCAAGAAAACCATTGGCCTTTTTTGCTTGCTGCTGATCTACAGCGGCGTTTACAGTTTTTGGCAAAGAGACTTTCGCCCGATTGAACGAGTAGATAAAACAGAAATGCAACAACGCTATACTGTGCGACAAGATTTTCTTGATCAACAAGCAGCCAATCCCTCTGACCATTGGTCGGCATTCATGGCAGTCGAAATGTTTACCCCATGGAATGAAGCAGAAAAACAACGGCTCGACGCGCTAGCCGAGAAAGACTGGCAAGCATACGCACAAAGCACAAGTACTTGGTACCATCTCGCTTTGCAATTTACCGATGAACGAAATATATTTTATACCCCTGATTATTACACGTTTCGAAATTACTATGCTGGGTATGACGGGCGCTTCGGCTATGCATCAACCGCAAAACTGATGGAGGCTTTTAGCCAGCTGCCCAATAGCAAACTCTCTCAAGCAGTCATGGAGCAAAAAACGGGGGTGCAAGCATTACAGCGAAGCTTCACTGAATATTTACCGATTCTATTAATTGCTGTTTCTTTATTTTTGGCGATCGATTGCTTACCAAAAGAACGAAGACATAAATCCCTGTTTCTTTCACTGCCATTATCGGCAGAAGAGATCCTTTGGAGCAAAACGGCAGCATTGATGGTTGGTTCTGCAATCGCAACGCTAGGAACCATGTTCTTTATCTGGTTTGGCTCTGGAATTCAATTCGGCTTTGGTTCCTTGGAACTGCCAGTCACGATTTTATCATCGACCTTTGATGCCCGCTACCCGATCACAGATTTCAATGCTTTTGAGACCCAATCCATCGGTCTTTTTCTAAGTCAATGTTTTCTTGCGACGCTTTTCTTGCAGTTTATCTATTGTCGTGGCATCTTGCTGTTCAGTGCCCTGTTTCGCTCAGAGCTGATTAATCTGCTTGTGGCTGGTTTTTGTTTGCTTTCGCCCTTTCTTTTCCAACGGCGCTGGTTTAGTGCCTACCTTGATAAAACGCTGTATGTCTATCTGTATCAAAATGTGGGACAAGTCCTTTCAGGCTGGACACGCTTTTACTTTGGTTCTGCAGGATTTACGATTGAGAAAGGCTTACTTTTATTAGGCGGGGTTTGGCTTCTGATCGAAATGTGTTTCTTTTTGACGATCCAACGCAAAAAATTTCATTTAGCATAGGAGGAACGATATGTTAGAACTGAAAAATGTGACCGTCACGTATACGAGAAAAGTATTGGATCAACTTTCCGTTGCTTTTTCTCCCGGGGAGATCGTCGGGTTAGTCGCCCCTAACGGCACTGGGAAATCCACACTATTGAATGTGGTGATGAATTTCATCCAGCCGAATGAAGGCGCAGTATTTTTAAACGGCAGTCAAGTATATGTGACCAAAAAATCAGAAGTGGCAGCGCATCAACAAATTTCATTTTTTCCTGACCAAAATGATTTGTACAATGATTTAAGCGGACTCGAGCATTTGAAACTGTATCAGCGAATGTGGCGTTCAGAGGAACGCTTGGTGGAAGAAACGATTGCTCGTTTGCGAATGAGTGATTACATCAAACGCCCAGTGGGAACCTATTCGCTGGGGATGCGGCAACGTCTGTGCTTTGCGATGCAGATCGTGACAGATACGCCATACATGTTGATGGATGAGGTGATGAATGGCTTAGATCCGACAAATGTCGAATTGATCTCCAACGTGTTGAAAGCCTTGCGGGAGCAAAAGAAAGCAATCGTGATCGCTTCGCATATTTTGACGAATTTAGATTCTTACGCGGATCGGGTCTTGTTTTTAAAAGACGGTAAGATCATTCACGAATACCTTGGCCGCAAGTCGTTAGTCAATGAACCGTTGTATGTAAAGACGGATTCGGCGGATTTCTTGGTGGCTTTTCCAGAGTTAACGACAGTGACTATCGATCTGCAAGGGCGGATCTATCTAGTAGAAATCAGCGATCCGCAGTTGCCGCAACGTTTTATCGCAGCAGGAATCACTGATTTTTCGGTGGGGCATTTGGCGTTAAATGAATTGTACTTGAAGTATTTTCCTGAAAATTCCTGAATGAACCAAATTCAGTGGATGAACGCAGGGCAAGCGCTCTCGACCCAGAGGTGAAAAATTTTCGCCACAGTTAAAATTTTTTTGCTATAATAGGTTCAATCTGAAAAGAGATCAACGACGAGAACCAATAACCTGACGTTGACCTATGGTTAAAGGAGAAATGGAATATGAAGAAATTTTCAAAGTCGTCAAAACTTGAAGGGGTCAGTTATGATGTACGCGGCCCTGTTTTAGAAGAAGCTGATCGGATGCAAGAAGAAGGCATCAGTATCTTAAAATTAAATACTGGGAATCCCGCGCCCTTTGGCTTTGAAGCCCCAAATGAAATCGTTAGAGATTTAATCATGAATGTGCGAGAGTCGGAAGGCTATTCTGATTCAAAAGGGATTTTCTCGGCACGTAAAGCGATCGAGCAATATTATCAATTACAAAAATTTCCTGATGTGACCATCAATGATATTTACACAGGTAATGGTGTTTCCGAGCTGATCACGATGTGTATGCAAGGGTTATGTAACAATGGGGACGAAGTGCTCGTGCCGATGCCAGACTATCCCTTGTGGACTGCTTCGATCTCATTAGCTGGCGGAAAACCCGTCCATTATATTTGTGATGAACAAGCAGATTGGAATCCTGATATCGAGGATATCAAAGCCAAAGTAACCAGCAAGACGAAGGCCATCGTCATTATTAATCCAAATAATCCCACCGGCGCCGTTTATCCGAAAGAAGTTTTACAACAAATCGTCGAGGTTGCTCGTGAGCATGACTTGATCATTTTCTCCGATGAGATCTATGACCGTTTAGTCATGGATGATTATGTCCATGTACCGATTGCTACACTAGCACCAGATCGCTTCGTTGTGACGCTAGGCGGTTTGTCTAAGTCTCACCGAGTGGCAGGCTTCCGCGTTGGCTGGATGGTTCTCAGCGGGGATAAGTCCAATGTCAAAGACTATATCGAAGGCTTGAATATGTTGTCTTCGATGCGGCTGTGTTCCAATGTTTTATCGCAACAAATCGTCCAGACTGCATTAGGCGGCTATCAAAGCTCCGATGAGCTGCTGCTGCCAGGTGGTCGAATCTATGAACAAAGAGAGTTTATCTACAAGGCGATCAATGATATTCCTGGATTGTCAGCAGTGAAACCGAAAGCAGCCTTTTATATTTTTCCTAAAATTGATATTCAGCGCTTTAACATTACCAATGATGAACAATTTGTTCTCGACTTTTTACATGAACACCATATCTTGTTGGTGCACGGCGGTGGGTTCAATTGGCAACAGCCCGATCATTTCCGTATCGTCTACCTTCCTAATATGGAAGATTTAAAAACGACTGCTGAAAAAATGACAGAATTCTTGGCAGCGTATCGCCAGAAGTAAGTACATGAAAAAGCACCGCTCCTTCAGCAATCGTGAGGGAGCGGTGCTTATGTTTTTATTCGGTAACTGGTTGACAAATTTTTTTGCTGACAATCATCCGATTGGTAAACTTATCCAGCATTTCAGCACTAGGATCGGTCACTTGAACGAGGACCGAATTTTCATATTCCCGTTCGATGATCCCTTGGTATTTTTTGCCTTCCCATGTAAAAAAGATCGTACTGTCGATCGTCATCTTAACACCTCATTTGAAATTGTGGAAAAATAACAAGACATTCTTGAAATTGCTTTCCTTTTTGTCATTATGTGCTAAAATAAAGAAAATTAAAAATGCGAATTCGCATTTTTGACAAGAAACGTTCGATTTTTTTAGAATTCCCCCTGGAGGACGATTATGAAAAAAAGAGATGAATCTTTTGGTCAAAATATCCGTTCAATTCGGTTGAAACGAAAGATGACCCAGAAGATGTTAGCGGAAGATATTTGTTCGCAAAGTGTGTTAAGTCGTATCGAAAACAACGAAGAGCTGCCCAATGTCTGGGTGATGTATCAAATCTGCCAACGCTTAGGCGTCACCTTAGATCAAGTAATGATGCTTCATTCGGAAGAGATCAACAAAACCAATCAAATCTTTGCCGAGATCGAATCACATTTTGTCCATAAACAATTTCAAGAAATGCGGGAAAAAATGGAAGACAAGGCGATCAAGGATTATTTGTATCTGGATTCAGATATGCAAATGTATTACTACTATCTAGGAAGCTGTGATTATTTCCTCGATCAAAACTATGATGCCGCCCTTGAGGCGCTGAAAAAAGGACTGGCCTATTCCTATCAACAGGATAAGACCAATGTTTCGGTGATGGAAATTCGTATCCTGAGCTGCATGGGTCGTGTCTATAGTGATTTGCTGCAACTGGGTGAGGCGCGTTTTTATTTAGAAAAAGCCTACGATGCCATGCATGCCTTGCCGCCGGAGCGACTGTCCACAGCGCTGACGAAAATTTATTACAACTATGCGGTCTTTTTAAAGGAGCAACAAGAAGACTGTCGCGCGCTAAAAGTAACCAACGAAGGCATTGCCCTAGCAAGAGAGAAAAATAGCTTGTATTTTCTTGAAGAATTGTTTGAACTAAAAGGACAATTGCTTCAAAGACTAAAAGAAGAAAAAGCAGCTGAAAAAAGTTTTCAACTGTATCGTGCCGTCATGGATATTCGCCAATCTGACAAAGTGGTGTAGACCTTTCTTGACTTCTGCTACAAATAAGAGTACTTTTAAGGAAGAAAAGAAATAGAGGAGCGATCAAGATGAATAAATATATTTACGCAGACAAATTCTTTCTGAAATCAGCGGTTCATGGCCCTGGTTACTTGGAGGTCAAGGAGGGAAAATTTGGCGCGATCGTCGATGAAGTCCCTGCTGGTGCAGACGTAGAAGATTATTCAGGCAAATGGGTAGCACCGGGTCTTGTGGATACTCATATCCACGGGTTTATGAACCATGATGTGATGGATAACGATGCAGAAGGCATCAAAGCCATGTCAGAAGGTCTTTTGTCTTGTGGTGTGACATCGTTCTTACCGACAACCTTAACATCCAGCAAAGAACGGTTGCGGGATGTTGCTGAAACCGTTGGGAAAGTCAAAGACGAAGTTACAGGAGCGAAGATCCAAGGCATCTACTTTGAAGGTCCGTTCTTTACTGAAGAACATAAAGGGGCGCAAAATCCAATCTACTTTGGTGATCCTGATATTGATACCTTCCATGAATGGCAAGAAGCTTCTGGTGGAATTATCAAGAAAATCGCCTTGGCTCCTGAGCGCGAAGGTGTGAGTGAATTTGTTTCGCAAGTGACGGAAGAAGGCGTAGTGGTTGCACTAGGGCATAGTAACGGAACGTTACAAGAAGCGCAAACAGCAGTAGAAGCTGGTGCCAGTGTCTTTGTTCATGCCTTCAACGGAATGCGCGGATTAAACCATCGTGAACCTGGAATGGTTGGTGCATTACTTTCATTAAAAGAAGTTTTTTCTGAGTTGATTTGTGATGGCCACCATGTACATCCTCAAGCAGCTGAGATTTTGATGGAAAAAGCTGGTCACGACCATGTGGCCTTGATCACCGACTGTATGATGGCTGGCGGTATGCCAGACGGTGATTACATTTTAGGTGAATTTCCAGTAGTGGTAAAAGATGGCACGGCTCGGATGGAAACAGGCAATCTTGCTGGCAGCATCTTGAAACTAAAAGAAGCCGTGAAAAATGTTGTAGACTGGGGAATCGCTACCCCCCAAGAAGCGGTCATGATGGCCAGCTTGATCCCAGCGATCAGCTGTAACATCGACCACGCTTGCGGCATGATCAAACAAGGTCGTCCAGCAGACTTCATTGTTTTGGATCAAAAAATGAATTTAGCAGCCACTTATTTAGATGGTGTTTGCCGTTACCAAGCATAAAATGAAACAATCTGCTTCAAGAAACAAGAAGAGAGCTTCTCTTGATCTGTTTTTTGAGCAGATTTTTTTGTTTTCAGTTATGATGAAAGAAAAAGGGGATTCTTAGAAGGGGAAGGTGGTAAATTGAAGACGATTTTAGTTACGGGTGCCAACGCTGGCATGGGCTTTGCAACAGCCAAACAATTGGCAGAAATGAGGATGCATGTGATTTTGTATTGCCGTTCTGCCGAACGAGGACAGGCAGCACAGCAACGTTTGAAGGAAGAGACTGGCAATCCAAGCATTGATCTAGTGATCGGTGATTTGGGGTCATTGGCTAGCGTGCGCAAGTCAGCCGCCGAAATCAACGCCCGCTTTGAGAAATTGGATGTACTGATCAATAATGCGGGCATCGTCAATTTAAAAAAAGAGCGAACAGCCGATGGATTTGAACAAATGCTGGGCGTAAACTACGTGGGGCATTTTGAACTGACCCGTCAGTTATTGCCGCTAATAAAACGTGCGGATGCTGGTAGGATCGTTAATGTTGCTTCTGGTGCTTACAAATTTGTAAAGAAAAAGGATCAGCGCTTTTTCGATGTACCGGATTTTTTACCTTGGCGGGAATATGGCCGCTCAAAAAAAGCCCTGATTTTATTTACGGATGCACTTGCCTTTCAATTGCGCAATACGACCGTTACTGCGAATGCCTTGCATCCGGGAGCTGTGGCGACCAGCTTAGGCGTCAGCCGACAAACAGGATTTGGTCAATCTGTCTACAAAATGCTCACGCCTTTTTTCAAAACACCAGAGGAAGGGTCTGATACAGCGATATATTTGGCACTAAGCCCCGAGGTGGCTGGCACTAGCGGGCGCTACTTTGTCGACCGTCAGGCAGTGCCGACGGAGATCCTTGATGAGCGGCAGCAAGCGCAAAAACTTTGGGAAGAAACCCAGCGAAGAATTGCCGACCAAGCACAATGATTGGTTTTTGTTCTTTGTCAATCAAATTAGATGGAAGTGTAAAATCGATTCTGGGACAGAATGAGCATCATTTTGTCTCAGATTTTTTAATTTGATAAAATGAGCTGCTTTTTTGCTGTTTCTTTCGCAGGAATAAGTATGATACACTATTAAGCGAGAAAGCGCATGCGGCGCTGGAATTCTTGGAGGAACATAATGAGTTATATCGAAGTTGTGAAAGAAGTGAAGAAATACACAATGGGCGACACGGTCATTGCTGCTAATGATGGTGTTTCGTTTTCTGTAGAAAAAGGAGAGATCGCACTGATCCTTGGTCCAAGTGGCGCTGGTAAGTCCACCGTTTTGAACATATTAGGCGGAATGGATCAATGTGATAGTGGCAAAGTGATCGTTGATGGAACAGGTATTGCTGGCTTTGATGCCAAACAATTGACGACCTATCGCCGCAAAGATGTCGGTTTTGTCTTTCAGTTTTATAATTTGGTCCCTAATCTGACAGCCAGAGAAAACGTTGAACTCTCAGCACAAATCGTGCCAGAGGCACTTGATGCTGCTGAGATCTTGACCCAAGTTGGGCTTGGTGATCGCTTGGATCACTTTCCAGCGCAATTGTCTGGTGGCGAGCAGCAGCGAGTCACGATCGCTCGTGCTATTGCGAAGAAGCCCAAATTGCTGCTTTGTGATGAACCAACTGGGGCACTTGACTATGAAACGGGGAAACAGATTTTAGCAATTCTAGAAAAAACGGCTCGCGAGACTGGGACGACCGTTTTGATCATTACACATAACAGCGCATTGGCTCCCATGGCTGATCGTGTGATCCATATCAATGATGCAAAGGTCCGCAAGATGGAAAAAAATACTCATCCGATTCCAATTGCCTCTATTTCTTGGTAAATGCCTATGAAAAAAACATTATTACGTTCCAGTTTACGTGAAATTAGGCAAGCACCCGGGCGGTTTTTGTCCATATTAGGCATTATCTTCTTAGGGGTCGCTTTTTTTGTGGGGATCAGTGCAACAGGTCCGAATATGGAACAAGCAGCTGAAGATTACTTTGCTCGCCAGAAATTAGCGGACTTTACGATTGCGTCAACTTTAGGGTTGTCGACTGCCGATCGGGAAATCATTGAAGAAATGCCTGGTGTCACGTCTGTTGAAGCAGAGCAGATCGCCGATATCAATGCCGAAAATCACCGTGCCGTGATCCGTGTCTTTTCCCTTTCGAAGGAGCGGCAAGTCAATCAATATCAGGTGACTTCTGGTCGATTGCCGCAAAAGTCAGGGGAAATTGCTTTGGATCAAGCGGCACAAAGCAGCGGTGGGTTTGCACTAGATGAAACTTTTGAACTGCCAGAAAGCGGTGAAAACCAGCTAGAAACGCACACTTACACGATCGTTGGCTTTGTCAATAGTCCCGAATTTATTGAGAATTTTCATCGAGGCAATAGTACCGTTGGGAATGGGACGGTCGATTACTTTGCAGTAATTCCAGAAGAAGATTTTAAAGAAACTGCGTATGCTAGATTGTTAGTTCGTTTTGATGAGCTATCGCAAGTGGCTAGCTATTCAGAAGCATATCAGACAAAAAGGGATCAAGTAAGTGATGAAGTAGAAGAACAGTTGGCTCCGCGGGCACAAGGACGGCGGCAGGAGTTGATCGATGAAGCCCAACCAGCCATTGATGAGGCCAAAGAACAGATCCGTGATGGCGAAGAAGCATTGCAGCAAGCGCAAGCGGAACTTGACGACGCAACAGAGAAATTGGCGCAGGCGCATCAGGAGTTGACGGAACAAGAAGCAGCTTTTCAGACAGAGATTCAAACTGCCCAAGAGCAATTGAATGGAGAAGCGCAAAAATTAGCTGAGGGGAAACAGGCATTGATCGAAAATCAACGCCTGCTAGATCAAAATGAACAAGCATTGATTCAGCAAGAAGCCCAAGTACAGTCAGCCCAAGCTCAGTTGGCACCCGTTTTGGCACAAAGACCTGAACTGCAAAGGGGCATCCAGCAGGTAGAGGAGCAACTGGCGCTGGCATACCAAGGCATGGATCAAATCAGAAGTGTGGGTCAACTTTCTGCAGAGGAGCAAATGGCCCAGCTGCCTACCGTCTATGCACAAGTAACCGCCGCTCTGGCACAGTTGAACCTGCCGACAGATGTCCTTGGTCCGATTCCTGATCTGGAGGAAATCGATGAAACGATGATTGCTACTATGCTGACGGCAGCTGAAGATACATTGCGTCCACTCATTGCCAAAGGTGAGCAACAACGTGCGCAATTACTTGGGCAAATGGCTGCGATCAATGACCAAGAAGCGCAACTTCAGCAGGCACAACAGCAAGTCAATGCTGGCTGGAGCCAAATCAGAGCTGGGCGCCAAGAATTGGCACAAGCGCAGACCCAGATCACCCAAGGAGAGACGCAGCTGAGCGACGCTCGTGAGACCTTAGCTTCTGAAAAAGCCAAGGGTCAGTCTTTATTAGCTGCTGGTTGGCAAGAATATCGAGAAAACGAAGCAACCCTTCAAGAAAAGCTTGACGAATTTAAAGAAAGAGCACCAAAAGAACGCGAAAAACTTGAAGATGCCAAAAAAGAAGTTGCTGAAAAAGAGCAGGAATTGTTGGATCTAAAACCGGCAGTTTATCGTGTCGCAAACCGCGATGCGAATCCTGGTTATTCAGAGTACCAAGACAATGCGGAACGGGTTTCTTCGTTAGCGACGATTTTCCCAGTTATCTTCTTTTTGATTGCAGCGTTAGTCAGTCTAACCACCATGACGCGGATGATCGATGAAAAACGTAGTGAGATCGGTACATTGAAAGCATTAGGCTATCGTAACTGGGAGATTGGACAGAAATTTTTGCTTTATTCCTCTGCAGCAGGCATCACAGGTGCTGTATTGGGTCTAGCAGTCGGCTTTTCCTTTTTTCCAGCAATCATCATTCAAGCTTATGGACCGCTTTACAATCTCACGGAGTATGAAACCCCATGGTATTTGCGGCTTTCATTGATTGCTGTGGGAGTCAGCTTGCTTTGCACCATCGGTATCGCGTTGCTGGTTTTACGATTTGATTTAAGACAGTCATCGGCTTCATTGTTACGACCAAAGGCACCCAAAACAGGAAAACGAATTCTCTTAGAAAGAATCACCGTTATATGGCGGCACTTAAGTTTTATTCAAAAAGTTACAATGCGAAACCTGTTTCGCTACAAGTCAAGAATGCTCATGACCATCTTAGGGATCGCCGGATGTACGTCCATGATCTTGACTGGATTTGGCCTGAGAGATTCCATCAGCAATATCATTCCTTTACAGTTTGAGAAAATCTGGCAATATCAGGCGGTGATCACCTTTGATGATGAGGATTCGGAAGCAATGAGTGAAACAAAAGCCGCCGCAGAAGATATTGAAGGCTTTGAAGCAGGGTTATTCTTGCATACGGAAAGTCTGACGTTGGCTCAATCGGGGGTCACGCAGCAAGAAGTAACCGTCACCGTGCCAGAAGATCCTGCGGCTTTATCGAGATTTGTCCACTTGAATGATCGGGTTTCAGGAGAAGCTTACGAGCTAGAAGGAGAGGGTGCCATCATCAATGAAAAGCTTGCTAAGTTGTTTGGATTATCGGTGGGTGATACGATAACGTTGACGAATGAAAGCGGCGAAGCATTTGAACTGAATGTGGCTGCAATCGCAGAAAACTACACAGGGCATTTTGCTTATTTGACCCCAGATGCGTATCAAAAGATCTTTCAGGCCGCCCCTTCTTACAACAGTGAGTTATTGAAATTCAGTCAGCGTTTGACGAAATCGGAGGAAGAAGCGATCGCGGCTGATTTGATGGCACAAGACAATGTCATCAATGTTTCCTTCCTCTCAGCTTCAGCGGATGCCTTAGATGACACGACAGCAACCTTGAACATCGTCATCTGGATCTTGATCTCGTCTGCGGGGGCATTAGCCTTTATCGTGTTGTACAACTTGAACAACATCAATATAGCGGAACGCATTCGCGAGTTGTCGACCATCAAAGTATTGGGCTTTTATGATCGAGAAGTGACCATGTACGTCTTTCGTGAAAATATCTTTCTGACGATCTTCGGCATTGCATTTGGTTTATTATTAGGGGTGCTTCAGCATCAATTTGTCTTACAGACCATCGAAGTCGATATCGCCATGTTTTCACCGACAGTCGAACCAATGAGCTATGTGTATGCCGCTGGATTGACCTGCTTATTTTCAAGCGTGGTAGGGATCGCAATGTATTTCAAACTGAAACATGTCAATATGATCGATGCACTGAAAGCCAATGAGTAACAAAAACAGCCTTTTCTCAGAATGATTCTGGAAAAAGGCTGTTTTTATTTTTCTTGTTTTTCTTGTTCGGAAATCTCACCTTGGACTTCTTCTAGCATGGCTTTTAGTTCAAGCTCTTTTTGCCTCAGCACCACCAGATCTTCTTGGATCTCATCCTTTTTCTCTTCCTCAGGTGGTCGAATGACGAAATTGATCGATAGGGCAACTAACGTGCCGATAAAGGTGTCCAATACACGGTCTAAGGCGAAGATGATCGATTCCCCTTGAGGGACACTGGAAGTGATCAAAAGCATCGTCGCAATAGCAGAGATAATGCCAGAATTGTTATTGATGCCATCTGAAAAAACGATGACAAAAATGACTAGCGCTGGCAAGACAAACAATTCGATCAGAAAGTCATTTTGAAAATATTGCTTCGTCAAAAAGTAAAAAATGGCTGTACCGCCGCCGATCGTATTTCCTAATACCCGTGACTTACCAAAAGAGATCGTTGTGGTCAGGTCTTGTCGCAAAGAAAAGACAGCCGACAAGGCAGCAATCAATGGTTGGCCACGATCAAGAAAATGAAAGAGCAGAATACAAAGCATGACAGCAATGGCTGTTTTTATCGTTCGCATACCTAAGCGAAAACGCCCCAGTTTCATGGTCAAATGCCCCCTTTACTTAATCATACCCAAAGCAGTTGAGAAATTCTAGTCTTATTCCTCACAATTTAGTATACTTTTCACAGGAGGTGACAAAAATGAAAATCGGAATGAGGACCGTGAAAACGGCGATTGCTGCTGGTTTATCAATGTTTCTGGCACAACAGATCGGTCTTTTGTATGCGCCAGCCGCAGGGATCATCGCCATTTTAAGCGTCGGTAATACAAAGAAAACGTCACTTTTTACGGGAATCGGGCGTTTGATCTCTTTGGCGATCGCAACGCTCTTAGCTTTTGTCAGCTTCCATTTATTAGGCTTTGGGCCGATAGGATTTGTTCTTTTTCTCTTTCTCTTTATCCCAACCGCTGTCTATTTCAATTTGACCGATGGGATCGTCGTCAATTCTGTCTTGGTGACCCATTATATGATGGAACGTTCGTTTGCTTGGCCACTGATTGGGAATGCTTTTTTATTGATGAGTATTGGCATTGGCTTTGCACTTTTGTTCAATTTATATATGCCAGATGGCGAACGAGCATTGAAAGAAAGACAGCAATTAGTGGAAGAAACGTTTAAAAATCTTTTAAAAGACATGTCGATTGCCTTAACTAAAAAAGAAAAGGCGACGCTTCCCCAGGTCTGCCAAACGCTTTTGGGGGATATCAAGCAAGGCAAACAACAAGCAATGGTGCATAGTGAAAATCAATGGCGAGGAGAAGCCTCCTATTATGAAGAGTACTTTACCATGCGCCAAAGTCAGGCACGCTTACTCTTAGAAATGGTTGACTTATTGCAGTTGTTTTGGGTAGAAGAAGCCTATACAAATGCGTTTCAAGAGTTGCTATCCTTTACTGCCGAGTCCTTTCACGAAAATAACGATGGGAAAGAGATATTGGCAAAAATTGCTGCGCTTTATGAAGATTATCGACAAAAGCCATTGCCCAAAACAAGAGCAGAGTTTGAAAATCGCGCTCAGCTGTTTCAGTTTCTGCAAACCTTTAAAAGTTTTATTGAAATCAAAGCCGACTTTTCTAATCAAATGCAAACAATGGCACGCTAAAAAAAGACTCCTAAAAAGGAGTCTTTTTCATTTTACTGCTGTTCCCAAAAAGCTTGCATTTGATCAAGAACGTCAATGACATCGGTGGTCAAATGGATCGATCCTTCGATCTCGCCATCGATGGCTTTGATCATATTGGCAATTTCATAATTAAGGGCTTGACTGCTTTCGCCAGCTTCAATCACTTCATTTGTTCCATCTCGGAAATGGATCACGGCTTTGTCCGCACGAGGGTATTCATCTACGGTAATGTATCCTTCTTCGAAAGCGACGATACCGGTTTTAGGCATTTTCGCTTGAAAAGTCAGCGTGACACTAGCCATTTCATCGGCTGGATTTTGTAGGATCGTGACTGATTGTTCATCCACACCTGTAGAGAAGGGCTTCATGCTGCTAAACGTCACTTCTGGTGTATCCGTCATGAAAAAGCGGGCAAATGAAACAGCATACGTACCGATATCCAATAAAGCACCGCCGCCTAAATCTGGATTGAAGAAACGATTGCTTGGGTCTGGATCTTTGTAGCTGCCAAATGGTGCTTGGATCATTTTTAATTTTCCTAAGCGTCCGGCATCGATCTCTTCTTTCAACCGAGCATAAACCGGCATATTGAAAATCGTCATTGCTTCTTCTAAGATTAGGTTTTTTTCTTTGGCTAAGGCTAGTTCTTCCGCTAGCTCATCGGCACTGGTGGTGATGGCTTTTTCGCAGAGGACATGTTTTCCTGCCATCAGAGCTTTCATAATAAATTCATGATGAAGATCATTAGGTACTGCAATATAAACAATATCGATTTGCGGATCTTCTAACATGGCATCTGTGCTTTCATAGGCATGGGGAATAGAGTGTTTCTCAGCAAATGCTTGGACTTTAGGGAAACTCCGGGCACTGACCCCATATAGTTCACTTGCTTCATTAGAAAAGCCAGCAGCAAATTGCGTTGCGATATCTCCGAGGCCAATCATTCCCCAACGGTATTTTTTCATCATTGATCATCTCCTTCGTATTTAGTATAACAAAAGAAATCAATTCTTTAAAATAATCAAAAACAATCGCAAAAAGTTTCCATTACGGCTGACTTTCAGTAAAATATAGAAGAGGAGGGATAACATATGCATAATGTATCAATTGCAATTATTTTAAATACCATCATCGAGCAATACGCATCAGAAAAACAGTTTTATGAAACACAATTAGGCATCACCGAGGAGCAATGGGAGGCATGGAAAAATGGCACAATGAGTCTGTCACCTGCTGAAAATCAGAAAGTGAAGCTGCTGTTTTCAGATTATGAATGGATGTTGATCCAAAAAATCATTCGGCAAACCGTCATTTATCCAGAAAAACGCAATCAAGCGGTCGTCGAGTTCAAAAAAATGAAGACTCAAATCGCCAGAACGTGGTTAGCAAGCGATTTAGCGAAAGTCGAATTGTTAACAGAATCTGAAGAAACAGCCCAATACCTTGATTTGAGAGTCAGTATTACGTATGATGAGTGGGGTTATGATGATATACTAAACTTCCGATTGCCCGCTTTTGTTCAGCAGCAAATTCGCAATGAAAAAATCGAACTGTTGGAGTGGGTCAAAGAAAATCTGGAAGAAACTTACAACTAAAGGTAGGATATTTTTTGAAAAAGTATTATGGAATGGCTGCGGCGGCGGGCTTCTTGTTTCTGGTTCTTTTAACCATTCAAGTGAACCGAGTGACCGCAGTCACCCCAACAAAGAGTGCAAGTATCGCTCGTTCAACAGATCAAGCATCAACGGGTGAAACAACAGAAACAAATGAAAAAGAGCCAAATGGGAACACGCAAGAGTCACAAGAACAAGCAAGTGCTAGTGATGAAGTGAACGAAGAGGATTTTCCAACTGTTTCATTGGATGATTGGTCATTGGTTTTGGTAGGCCCAAACAATAAAATCAAAAGCGAAATTGCCCAAAAAGATTTAGGGAAATTGTCGAATGGCTATCTCGTCGATCAACGCATCGTTTCAGCTTATGAAAAGCTGGCAGATGCCGCAAAAGCTGCAGGACATCCTTTGGTGATGGTCTCTGCCTACCGTTCAGTAGCGTATCAAGAGGAGATATTCAATGCCAATGTCAACACCCTGATGAGTCAAGGTCATACAAAAGAAGAAGCAATTCGTATCACGAAACTGACCTTTACTGAGCCTGGCTATAGCGAACACCATACTGGGCTTGCTGTTGATGTTGTGGATCAGGATTGGTATCAAAATCATACAGGAGAACTGCTCAATGAGGGGTTCGGTGATACTGAGGGTGGAAAATGGCTACAAGCTCATGCAAGGGAGTATGGGTTTATCATCCGTTACCCGAAAGGAAAACATGCTATTACGCAAATCGATTATGAGCCTTGGCATCTACGATATGTAGGGGTCGAAGTGGCAATCTACATTGAGGAGCAGGAGTTGACCTTTGAAGAGTTTCTGGAAGAAGCAAAAGAACACATCGCTCGAAAAGAAGCAGAACTGTCCTCTCACGAATGGGAAGATCCTCTGGCAGAGGACTGGATCTATGAGGGTTCTCTTGCTAAAAGTCAAGAAAGCAGTGAGCTTACACAAGATGAGTTGTTGCTGAATGGAGGCAATTTGTTTTCTGAAAATGTGTTTAGTCAGACAAAGGAAGTGAAAAAATGAGCGCAAGACGAAAAAAACAGAAGACTCGTTTCCCATTAGTCTTTCTAGGGTTATTCTTGATTGGGATTGCTTTTATTTTTTCCTTAAATAGTTTGGCAGCCCCCCTTCCCAAAGAGGAAGAAACAAACACGGAAGCCATCTCCCATGAAGAATTTATTGATCGCATCGCTCCTTACGCACAAGAACTGCAAAAGGGCTACGGGATTTTACCAAGTATCATTATTGGACAGGCAATCCTTGAATCAGATTGGGGTCAAAGTTCTCTAGCCAGTGAATACAATAATTTATTTGGAATTAAGTCGTTTGGCCATTCAAAAAAGGTGACATTAGATACCCAAGAGTTTTATAATGGAGAATGGGTCACGATTCAAGGAGATTTTCGTGTCTATGATACTTGGGAAGAATCAATGGATGATCATACGATGTTGTTTGTAAATGGTGTGGATTGGAATCCTGCACTTTATGTAAATGTCTTGACAGCAAACGACTACCGCAGTGCCGCACAAGCATTACAAGATGCAGGGTATGCAACGGATCCGGATTATGCCAGCAAAATCATTCAAGTAATTGAAACCTACCAATTGAATCGATTTGATCAATAAGAAAAGAGAGTTGGCTGCTTATGGAAGAAAAATATATGCCAAAAATCACCACCGATTTGCGCAAAGATATCGTGAAAGTGCCTAAAGTTATTCGAGAGGCTAGCGGTATTCAAATATTTGGAAAACAAATCCGCTCCATTATTTTCACAACGGATATTGCGATCATCCGCAATACAAATGCGGATGCTGTGATTGCGGTCTATCCCTTTACACCACACCCAGCAATTACGAAAGCAATCATCGAAGCAGCGGACATTCCAGTGTTTTCTGGTGTCGGCGGGGGCTTGACCCAAGGATTTCGCTCGTCTTATATGAGCATGTTTGCTGAAGCCCAAGGGTCGATCGGGGTCGTCTTAAACGGACCAACGCCACTGAAAACTGTAGAGCAGGTCTGTAAAGTTGTAGATATTCCCGTTATCAGTACCGTAACGAGTAAGTATACCGAAATTGATGCCAAGCTTGAAGCTGGTGTGAAAGTCATCAATATCAGTGCTGGCAAGGACACAGCAGATACCGTGGCTTTCTTCCGTAAAAAATATCCGAAGCTGCCGATCATCGCAACCGGTGGACCAACCGATGAAAGCATCTTAGAAACGATTGAAGCAGGCGCTAATGCCATCACCTACACGCCGCCGTCCAATGGGGAGCTTTTCAGTAAAAAGATGGAACACTATCGCGATATGGAGAAGCCAGAGTAGGAAATGATCCACAAATGAGAATATTTTTATTTATAAAGGGCATTCCATGCTTGTGTTTTTAATCAAAGACAGGCATAATCGAATCTATCATTTAAAAATTACTTGTATATCGTCGAAATATGGTCGACAGTCTCTACCCGATACCGTAAATATCGGACTATAAGTAAAAATCGTGCCTGTTAGACACTTTTTTTGCTTTGGCAAAAAGAGTGTCTTTTTTTTCAGGATGGAATAGAAAGGAACGAGGAGAGCTAGGATGGAAAAATTAGTTGAGCGTATCAAAACACACGGAAATGTGCTGGGCGAAGGGGTTCTTAAAGTGGACCAATTTTTGACCCACCAAGTGGATTATGAGTTGATGAAAGAAATCGGTGCAGTCTTCGCGGAACGGTTTCAAGGAAGCGGCATCACAAAAGTAGTGACCATCGAAGCTTCAGGGATCGCACCAGCCCTTTATACTGCAGAACAGTTACAAGTACCAATGATCTTTGCCCGTAAAGCAAAGAGTTTGACGATGGATGAAGAGCTGCTGACTGCATCTGTCTATTCCTTTACCAAGCAAGTGACCAGCCAAGTATCGATTTCCAAGAAATTTTTGTCTTCAGAGGATACAGTCTTGATTATTGATGATTTTTTAGCAAACGGACAAGCAGCAAAAGGGTTGATCGAACTGTGTCAACAAGCAGGAGCCAACGTCGTCGGTATCGGTATCGTGATTGAAAAATCATTCCAAAGTGGTCGACAATTACTTGAAGAAATGGGGATTCCTGTTGTTTCACTAGCACGGATCGCCTCATTGTCTGAGGGACAAGTCAGCTTTTTAGAAGGAGATGCCTAATGAAAGAAACGAATAGCCGTTCAGCAGTTTTAGGCTTGCAACATTTGCTAGCGATGTATGCAGGAGCTGTTGCCGTTCCTTTGCTGATTGGAACAGGCCTCGGCTTTAATGAAGCGCAGATGACGTATTTGATATCGAT
This sequence comes from Enterococcus sp. AZ079, assembly GCF_050547255.1. Classification (NCBI taxonomy): domain Bacteria; kingdom Bacillati; phylum Bacillota; class Bacilli; order Lactobacillales; family Enterococcaceae; genus Enterococcus; species Enterococcus sp. AZ079. The sequence goes on from NZ_CP172955.1 coordinate 1,340,907, forward strand.
CGATATTTTCATGTGCGGAATCGCTACGCTTTTGCAATTAGTCGTCACCCGCTTTTTTGGGATCGGCCTACCAGTCGTTTTAGGCTGTGCCATCCAAGCTGTCTCCCCATTGATTTTGATCGGCACCAAATCGGGAATCAGTGCGATTTACGGAGCGATCATCGCCGCCGGGATTTTCATTGTTCTGATCGCCGGCATTTTTTCGAAAATCAAAGTTTTGTTTCCACCATTGGTGACGGGAACGGTGATTACCGTCATCGGTTTGACCTTGATTCCAGTCGCCATCACTAAAATCGGTGGAGGGGATGCCGCAGCTGCTAACTTTGGTGATCCAACGAATTTATTGTTAGGTTTTGTAACGATTGCCTTGATCATTGGGGTGCAGGTGTTTGGGAAAGGCTTTATTCGCTCGATTGCCGTTTTGATCGGTTTGATCGGTGGGACTATTTTAGCAGCATTATTAGGCTTGGTGGATCTTTCTGCCATCGCCCATGCGCCTGTGTTTCATTTGCCTCAGCCTTTTTATTTCGGCTTACCAACCTTTGATTTGTGGTCGATCGTTTTGATGATCATTATTTCCATCGTGAGTCTAGTAGAGTCCACTGGCGTTTATTTTGCACTTGGAGATATTACTGAAAAACCGATTACAGGCAATGACTTAAAGCGCGGCTATCGTGCGGAAGGCTTGGCGGTGATCCTTGGTGGGATCTTCAATACATTTCCTTATACTGGATTTTCACAAAACGTAGGTTTGGTTCAACTTTCAGGCATTAAGACTCGTCGCCCGATTTTCTTTTCAGCAATCTTTTTGATCGTATTAGGGCTGTTTCCAAAAGTTGGTGCCATCGCACAGATCATTCCAGAAGCAGTACTGGGAGGCGGCATGTTAGTGATGTTTGGCATGGTCGCTGTTCAAGGGATGCGAATGCTGAGCAAAGTTGATTTTATGAATGACAAGAACTTGTTAGTGATTGCGGTATCGATTGGTTTTGGTTTAGGATTCAATATGATGCCAACCTTATTCAGTCAGATGCCTGAAACCGTTCAAATGTTTACAGGCAATGGGATCGTCATGAGTAGTTTGACAGCCATTGTTTTGAATCTGTTCTTCAATGGATTGCCGAAAGAAACAGACGAAGTGACGGAATTGAGCTTGCAACAGTAAGTTGATTTGATCCAGACGAGGATTCGTCTGGATTTTTTGTATTGTTCCTTTATTTGTCTTATTATCGGCTATCTCACGTGTTGAATACATAACTTTGAGAGAAAAACGAACAATGGTAAGTAAATTTTGTTAATAGTTCGAAAATATTTTGACATTGCTCGGGCAACTCGTTACTATTTAGAGGTGAAAGTGAATGTTAGCAGAGCCGTGTGACTTCGGGATATCTCAGACGCCGCAACGAACTGCTGCTAACAAACTAATTTCGTGAAAAATACTTCTGAGCTTGTTTCAGAAGAAACTAGTAAAAAATCGTTGGAGGGAAAATCAAATGAAACCAGCAGTTGCAGTGATTATGGGGAGCAAGTCAGATTGGGAAACAATGAAGGAGTGCTGCTTGATTTTAGATGAGTTAGCGATACCTTATCAGAAAAAAGTCGTTTCGGCACATCGTACACCAGATTTGATGTTCGAATTTGCCGAAACTGCTCGTGCAGAAGGAATCAAAGTCATTGTCGCAGGAGCAGGAGGAGCAGCTCATTTGCCAGGAATGGTAGCAGCGAAAACAACGTTGCCCGTCATTGGTGTACCTGTACAATCTCGCGCATTAAACGGGTTGGATTCCCTTTTATCGATCGTGCAAATGCCGGGTGGTGTACCAGTAGCAACAACGGCGATCGGAAAAGCTGGCGCAACTAACGCAGGACTACTTGCAGCCCAGATGCTTTCCATGTATGATTTAGAGATAGCGGAGAAATTAGACGCACGAAGAAATACATTAAAAGAAATCGTATTGGAAAGTAGTGATCAACTTGATTAAACCTTTAATGCCCAACGCAACGATCGGAATCGTTGGCGGAGGACAGCTAGGTCGTATGATGGCAATGAGTGCCAAAGAAATGGGCTTTCGGGTTGGCGTTTTAGACCCTACTGCCAATTGTCCAACAGCCCAAGTCGCTGATTGGCATATTGTTGCTGCCTATGATGATGTGTTTGCTTTAGAAGAAATGGCTCGACGTGCCGATGTAATCACCTATGAATTTGAAAATGTCAGTGTTGAAGCATTGAACTCTATTTTGCCTTACTCCCATATCCCTCAAGGCACCGATTTGTTAGCAATCACTCAAGATCGTTTATTAGAGAAGTCATTTTTAGAGGCAAACAATATCGTGATTGCACCTTATGCCACGATCATCAGCCCGACAGACATCCAAGATGCCATCGACAGCATTGGTTACCCTTGTGTATTAAAAACCACTAGAGGCGGCTATGACGGAAAAGGACAGCACGTGCTTTACAGTACGGCTGATTTGGCGCCTTCCATGAATTTACTTCGCGAAGGAACTTGCGAATTAGAAGCATGGATTCCTTTTGAAAAAGAATTATCGATTTTAGTTGCCGGCAATGGAGAAACCTTTACCACTTTCCCAGTGGTAGAAAACATCCACCGCAACAATATTTTGCATCAAACGATTGCTCCTGCGCGCATTGATCCAGAAGTTGCCGAAGAAGCCAAACGGATCGCTCATATTATTGCGAAGGCCTTGGATCTGCAAGGCGTTTTAGCCATCGAAATGTTCTTGACTAAAAGCGGCGGCTTGTATGTCAATGAGTTGGCACCGCGACCGCATAATTCTGGTCACTATTCGATCGAAGCTTGTTCCATGAGTCAGTTTGATGCCCATATCCGGGGGATCTGTGGCTGGCCATTACCAGAAGTGTCATTGCTTTCACCAGCAGTCATGGTCAATGTCTTAGGCGATGAATTGACAGAAACCTATGAGTTGATTGCCACAAAACCTGCTTGGCAATTTCATTACTATGGCAAAGAAGAAGCAAAAACCGGTCGCAAAATGGGGCATATCACTGTTTTGACGGAAGATATTGCAGAAACCACTGAAGAAATCTATCAAACCAATATTTGGGATTAAAGGAGATAAAAACATGTTAGAGCGTTATACAAGACCAGAAATGGGTGCTATTTGGACCGATCAAAATCGCTACCAAGCGTGGCTAGAAGTAGAGATTTTAGCTGATGAAGCTTGGGCGGAATTAGGTGAGATACCAAAAGAGGATGTTGCTTTGATTCGTGAAAAAGCAACCTTCGATATCGACCGTATCTTAGAGATCGAAGCGCAAACGCGACATGATGTGGTTGCTTTTACCCGAGCAGTCTCTGAATCTTTGGGTGATGAAAGTAAATGGGTCCACTACGGCTTGACGTCGACGGATGTTGTTGATACGGCGTATGGCTACTTGATGAAGCAAGCCAACGATTTGATTCGGGAAGATTTAAATCGTTTTGTGACGATCATTGGTGAAAAAGCCAAAGAATACAAACATACCGTGATGATGGGACGTACCCATGGTGTTCATGCGGAACCAACGACCTTTGGCTTGAAATTAGCCTTATGGTATGCGGAAATGAAACGCAATGTCGAACGTTTTGAGCGGGCAGCAAAAGGGGTCGAAGCAGGAAAGATCAGCGGAGCAGTTGGAACCTTTGCAAATATTCCACCGTTTGTCGAAGAGTATGTCTGTGAAAAATTAGGGATTCGTGCACAAGATATTTCCACACAAGTGCTACCTCGTGACCTACATGCAGAGTATTTCTCTGCAATGGCGTTGATCGCAACGAGCATTGAGAAATTTGCCACCGAAATCCGGGGCTTACAAAAATCAGAAACCCGAGAAGTTGAAGAATTCTTCGCCAAAGGACAAAAAGGTTCTTCTGCCATGCCCCATAAGCGTAACCCAATCGGTTCTGAAAATATGGCGGGACTTGCACGAGTCGTTCGCGGCCATATGGTGACAGCTTATGAAAATGTCTCACTGTGGCATGAACGGGATATCTCACATTCATCGGCAGAACGGATCATTATTCCAGATACGACGATTTTGATCGATTATATGTTGAATCGCTTTGGGAATATCGTCAAAAATCTGACTGTTTTCCCAGAGAATATGAAGCGCAATATGAATGCGACCTTTGGATTGATCTACAGCCAACGAGTGATGTTGAAATTGATCGATCACGGTATGACAAGAGAGCAAGCCTATGACTTGGTTCAGCCAAAAACAGCGCAAGCTTGGGATGAGCAAACGGATTTCCGTCCACTATTAGAAGCTGATCCAGCCATTACGGATGTGTTGTCCAAAGCAGACTTAGACGATGCGTTTGATTACAACCATCATTTAAAACAAGTCGACACGATCTTTGAACGTGTCGGTTTAGCCGAATAAGAAAAAAGCCGCAACCTTCAGTGATATGCTCCCCCTATATAGGACACTGAAATATAAAGTGGCTTATATAGGGGGAGTTTGTATGTCTAGAGGAAAAATGAAATTAAGTTCAGAAGAACGGCTAGCTTTTGTAGAAAGAGCTTTAAAAAATGAAGCTAGCATAAACAGCCTGGCCAAAGAAGCACAAGTAAGTTTCAGTACGATAGAAAGGTGGATCACTCTTTATGAGAATGAAGGACCCACAGGTTTACTCCCTACAAAAAGGAATCAATCATACTCAACAGAGTTGAAACTGAATGCGGTCCATGATTATTTAGCTGGAACATATGGTAGCTTAAGAGCTGTCGCCAAGAAATACGGGCTTCGTAACAAAAAACAATTAGAAGACTGGTTAAAGATATATAATACTCATAGAAACTTCAAATCAGAAAGTGGTGGAAGTAGAATGAGTAAATCCAGAAAAACAACATTGAATGAACGAATTAAAATTGTGCATGACTGTATTATCAACGGTCGAGACTATGGGAAAACCGCGATTCAGTACCAAGTCTCTTACCAACAAGTTCGGAACTGGGTGTTGAAATACGACGAGATGGGAGAAAAAGGCTTAGAAGACCGTCGAGGGCAACGAGCGGGAAGTAAACCAGCCAGAACACCCGAAGAAGAAATGCGCGATAAACTGGCTCAACAAGAACGACGGATCAAGTTGCTTGAAATGGAAAATGACCTGTTAAAAAAAGTCAGCGAGTTAGAAAGGAGGCGGGATTTGAATTAGTTCGTCATACGTTTGAATACCAATCGATCAAAGAGCTGCACGAGACAAAAAGCTATCCAATTAACACCATGTGTACCCTGCTCCATGTCACAAGATCGGCCTATTATCGTTGGTTAAAAAATCCCAAACTGCCTGAAGTGGTATTGAATGAACAGTTGGCAGACCTTGTTCGTTATATTTATGAAGCAGACAACGATAAAGGATATCGCAGAATCTGTGAAGATCTCGTGAATGATTATGGCTTTCAAGTGAATGACAAGCGTATTCTTCGAATCTGTCGCAAACTTCAAATCCAATCAACCATCAAGCATTCAGGCAATAGTATCACTAAGGCATCCAAGACTCCGTATCATATTGCGAAAAATTATTTGAATCGAAAGTTCTATGCGGATCAACCGAATCAAAAATGGCTAACAGATGTGAGTGAATTCAAGTATTATGAAGGGGCCGAAGTGAAGAAAATCTATTTGAGCGCTATTCTCGATCTCGCCGATCGTCGCATTGTTTCATTTGTCATCAGCGACAAAAATGATAATAAATTAGTCTTTGATACCTTCGATCAAGCAGTCGCCGCCGAACCAACCGCTCATCCGCTATTTCATAGCGATCGCGGATTTCAATATACAAGTAAAGTTTTTTGCACAAAGCTAAAGAAAGCGAAAATGAAGCAGAGTATGTCTCGTGTCGCCCGTTGTACCGATAATGGTCCAATGGAAGGCTTCTGGGGAATGCTTAAGCGAAAAATATTATCGGCGAAAGTTTATCAGTAGAGAAAGTCTCGTTGAAATGATCGAGAAATACATGAACTATTACAACAATGGTCGCTATCAACGATGTTTGAAGAGCAAAACACCGAGCCAAGTTCATCAAGAATTATTAATGGCAGCTTAATCACTCCCCCTCTTGGACAAGCGAATAGAATAAATCCGCTTAACCAAGAAGGAGGCCAGTCGAGCAAAGTTGAGGTTAAACAAAGTAAAAAACATAAAAACTGCCTACCGAATTTCGGTAGACAGTCGTCAAAATAATTTTATTCTATTTCATTGTCCACTTGACGGGGAGCCCAGCACAGATCCTTGTCTGAAGGTTGCGGCTTTTTTTAATAATGTTCAGCTAAGTAGGTCAATAGCTCAGGTGCTAAACCAGTTGCTGATTGGTTTTCTTGACGATCTTCTAGCATGGAGACCATCAGAAATCCTTGGTCTTGCGAATCAAAGGCAAATAAGAAGCTGTTTTCCTGGCCTTTTTCATCTTGCTTTTCTTTGATTTCAGCTGTTCCTGTCTTAGCAGCTAATGGCATGTTTAATGCTGCCAAGGAATGTGCAGTTCCGTTTGGATCGGAAACAACGGCGGTCAAATCTTGATTGATTTGATCGATCGTTTCTGCTTTAAAGACTTCTTTGTCTTTTTGCTCTGCCTCTTTCACTAAACGGGGATAGACCAGCTTCCCTTGATTCGCAAAGACGGAGTAAATAGCCGCTTGCTGGATTGGATTCAATAGCAATTCTCCTTGGCCATAGCCGGTATCTGCCAGTAAAATGTCCGAATTGAAGGAGTCTTCATTTGAAATTTGAGCAGGATTCATCGCAATCGGTAAATCCAGTGTTTCACCAAAAATCAACTTCGACAAGCCGTCACGAAAGGCATCTTCGCCCATAGATAAGGTTTGCTGCGCCATATAAATGTTATCAGAGTATACCAGTGCATCCTTGAGATTCACAGAAGCTACATCAGTAACTCTCGTCACAAAGTAGTCGCCCCATGAGCTATCTTTTTGCCATTTCAATCCATCGATCGCGATAGTCTGCGTAGGATCGATCGTGCCATTTTCCAAGCCGATCGCACCAGTGATGGCCTTAAAGGTCGAACCAGGTGCATAGGCCGTAGCAAAGCGGCTGATGAAAGGCAGGTCTTCATTTTGTTCATACGCATCATAATCTTCTTGTGAGATCCCTTGGGTCATTTTATTGGGATCATAACTTGGCGAGCTGGCAAGTACCAACAGATCGCCAGTTTTGGGTTCGGTAACGACCGTTGCTCCTGCTTGGTTTTGTAAGGAGTCAAACGCCGTCTTTTGGGCTTGGGAATCAATAGTCAATTGGATATCCTTGCCATCTGCGCGTTCTTTTTCTAACAGGACGGCTTTCTCAGCACCATCTTCATCTGTGATGGCGATTTTTCCGCCGTTTTCTCCTCGCAACTCTTTATCGAAGGCAGCTTCCAGACCACTACGACCAATTTGTCCGTTGCTTGCTAGTGTTTCATCTTTTTCGATATCTTCCGCTGTTACATTTCCTAAGTAACCAATCAGTTGGGCGGCAGCTTCCCCAAGTGGGTAAGTGCGTCCAGTCGTTTCTTTTAAACTTGTTCCAGTTGGCATTTCATCCGTTGGTTCGATGATCTTCAAGGGGACGAACAACTCATCTTGAACCCAAGATTGCCCCAACGCTTGATTGATGGCTTCTTCTGTCAGGTCGAAACGTTCCGCGATCGCTTTGATATTGGCGTTTTTTTCGTCTCCCGTGCCCAGTTGCCCCGGAACGACGCCTAACTGATAAAGCGTGCCATTTTCTGCTAGTGGTTCGTTGTTTCGGTCGAGAATCTCACCGCGAGTGGCATTATCTACGGAAATACTGACTTTGTCTTGTCCCTCCATTCCTGGAAAGATCAACTGAGGGGACCAATCGATCTTGGCTTCGTTATCAGCTACAGTGATCGTGCCACTATAAGAAAGCTCGGTTAATTCACCTAACGAGGTGGTCAAGGAACCGTTGTATTGGAAATTGAATTGATCGGAATCCTTGTCATTAGGAGTTACCTCAATCCCAGAGGCTTTAAATGATTCGGCACCGATACCAGTGAAGATCGCTTCGTATTTTGCAGAGACTTCGTCTGCGGTAAAGCCGGTTGATGCTAAACTGTCTTCAGACACGAAGGCAGGCAAGTCACTGTACTTCTGATCGGCCAAAGCGTCGATAAAGGAAGTGAGGGCTTTTTTAGCAGCGGCTTCTTCTTGCCGATCCTGATAGACGGTATAACCATAATAGCCGCCGCCTAGTACCAATAAGGCGGCAGGAAGTGCCAACCAGACGAAGCGCTTGGGCTTTTTCGCTGGCTTTTCGTTGCGAGAGCGCCGATTTTCTGACATATTATTGTTCCTCCTTCAAAGCCGTCATACGGGCATGATAAAGCGGCAACAGCGTTTGATAAACTGCTAAAATATCCGCCATCTCAACGTCTTCGATCATTTCTTTCGGAAAAATCTTTCCAATTTGAAGCTCGCTTTTTTTGACTTTCTTCAATCGTTCCAGATAGGTTGGCCACATGGCGATAGGGTGGTGGTCGTATTTTGTGTGATCAGGAGAAAGTGTAAAGTCAGCTGGTAATTGATCGAATAATTCTTTTTGGGCCAACCAAGATTCAGCGATCGTTGCCTGATTTTTCGGTTGGTCGATCACGCTGAGCCAAACAAAGACATACGCTTGATTGATCCCAATTTGAAAGTGGGCATCCATTTTATAGCCTCGTTTGTTCGGACCGATCCCTGCCCAGGTTTCGGCAGGAGGGTAGACGGTTCTGCGTCGGTGCTGAGCAATATGCAAATAAAAAGGCTCTTGGCAGCTTTCTTCAATTAATGGGATCGCTGTCTCACCGATCGTTTGAAAAATCGGCTGAATCTCGGCACGGATTTTTTCCATTCGTTCGTCTAATGTTTCTAAAGAAAAAGCATCAAATGATTGTTTCGTAAATAGCATAATCGTATCCTTTCTGTTGTCTGAAAATAGTATAACAAAAAAAGCCCGATAAATTACGGGCTTTTGTTTATTTTACCTTTTTTTATCGAAGGATACTCAGTCAATTTGCCGCTGGACTCAATTTAAACGTTGGTGTCTGGCTTTGTTCCTTCAAAAGATGCAAAAGATCATCCAAGAAAGAAAAGTCCATTTCTTCTAAATTAAAATAAATCCGAAAAGAATACGTATGTTTAAATAAGCTTTGGCGATGGATTTGATGAATGATCAATTCGTCATTGCGCTCATTTTGAAATTGTAGAACACGCTTTTGTTCTTCGGCATAATGAGGGCGCGCCCCTTTTTTGAAGGGACTGAATAAATAGAAACTTGTTTGTTGGTTGATGGAAAGGATTTGCTGCACGGCCAATAATTCGTTATGGAGCTGTTGTTTTTCTTTGTCTGATAAATGAGCTAAAAAAAGTTCAGCACGATTCTTTAGCGACCACATATAGTACTCCTCCTTGAATGTAGCTACAATACGACCTAAATATAGCATGAAAAAAGAACATTGTAAACGCTTTATAAATCCTTCACTGCTTCTAAAGAGGAATCTGCTTTCAACCAACTAGGTAAAAAGCGAACATTCGTGTTTATTAATATGTAAATGTACAGATAATCGTTGACCCGCTTTTTCTGCGTTGTTAGAATAATAAGCAAATAAAGATGTGTGTCATCGCTATGTGAAAAATATTACTTAACTGAGGTGGATTATGGAATCAGAAGTGCTTCTTTATGAAGGAAAAGCCAAAAAATTGTTTAAAACCAACGAAGAGGATGTATTGAGAGTCGTTTATTTGGATCAAGCTACTGCATTGAATGGTCAAAAGAAAGATGCCGTTGTAGGAAAGGGTGCCTTGAACAATCAGATCACTGCGCATCTTTTTCAGCGGCTAGCCGACAAAAACGTCCCAAGTCACTTTCTTCAATTAGTGTCTAAACACGAACAATTAATTCGAGCTGTCACCATGATTCCTTTAGAAGTCGTTGTTCGCAACACGGCTGCTGGTAGTTTTTCAAAGCGCTTGGGCATCGAAGAAGGAACCAAACTGCCAAAGCCGATCGTAGAGTTTTACTACAAAGAAGATCGCTTGGATGATCCGTTTATCAATGATGATCATGTGTTTTATCTGGGGCTTGCCTCAGAAGAGGAGCTGGACCAGATCAAAACATTGGCGCTGCAAGTCAACGCTGCGTTACTGGAAATCTTTGCGAACATCAACATTCGCTTGATCGATTTTAAAATCGAGATCGGCAAAACCAAAAAGGGCGAGTTGCTTCTGGCTGATGAGATTTCACCAGATACTTGTCGTTTATGGGATATGGGGACAAATGAGCATCTTGATAAAGATGTTTATCGACGTGATTTAGGGGACATCGTTCCTGTTTATGAAGAAGTCTTAAATCGTTTAGAAAAGGAGAATTCAGCATGTATTTAGTCAAAGTTTATGTAACCTATAAGGAATCTGTTTTAGACCCTCAAGGAGAAGCTGTGAAAGGAGCGGTTCATCGCTTGGGGTATCAAGATGTCAGTGATATTCGGATCGGGAAATACTTTGAAATCAAAGTGACACCTTCAAACAATCAAACACAAGCAGCTGTAGCAGAAGAAATCGAAGCGATCTGCGACAAGCTTTTGGCAAATGTCAATATGGAAACCTACCGTTATGAAATGGTTCAAATGGAGGAAGCGGCCCTATGAAATTTGCAGTGATCGTTTTTCCTGGATCAAATTGTGATGTTGATTTGATGTGGGCAATCAAAGATATCATGGGGGCAGAAGCAGAATATGTGCGCCATGATGCAGACAGTTTAGCTGGTTTTGACGGTGTTTTGCTTCCAGGAGGATTTTCTTATGGTGATTACTTAAGATGCGGAGCGATTGCCCGTTTTTCTACGATCATGTCAGAGGTCATTCGTTTGGCAAATGAAGGCAAACCTGTCTTTGGTACCTGCAATGGGTTTCAAATTTTAACGGAAGCGGGCTTGTTACCAGGGGTTTTACAAAGAAATGAATCACTCCATTTTATTTGCAAACCGGTCCGTCTGCAAGTGAATAATCAAACAGCTTTTACTTCTGAGTATGAAACGGATCAAGTCATTACGCTTCCTGTCGCTCATGGTGAGGGCAATTATTATTGTGATGAAACGACTTATCAGGAATTGGTTGCCAACAATCAAATCGTTTTCCGTTATGAAGATAACGTCAACGGCAGCCTACACAACATCGCTGGTATCTGTAATAAAGCTGGCAATGTTCTAGGCATGATGCCTCATCCAGAACGAGCGATGGAAAGCTTATTGGGCTCAGAAGATGGCAAGAAGTTTTTTGCTTCATTATTGAAAAATTTTGGGAAGGTGCCGGTAAATGGATAAAATGATCGTAAAAGAACCTACACCACAAGAAATCAAAGACACGAAATTATACGAGCAATGGGGATTGACCCAAGAAGAATATCGGATGATCTCAGAAGATATTTTGGGACGTTTACCGAACTATACCGAAACTGGACTCTTTTCAGTGATGTGGAGTGAACATTGTTCTTACAAAAATTCCAAACCTGTTTTGCGGAAATTCCCGACAGAAGGGCCGCAAGTACTGCAAGGGCCTGGAGAAGGTGCGGGTATCGTGGATATCGGCGATGATCTAGCCGTCGTTTTTAAAGCGGAAAGCCATAATCATCCTTCTGCGGTGGAACCTTATGAAGGAGCAGCAACTGGTGTTGGTGGGATCATCCGCGACATCTTCAGTATGGGAGCAAGACCGATTGCTGTTTTAGACTCCTTACGATTTGGTGAGTTAGATAATCCAAGAACGAAATATCTTTTGGAAGAAGTCGTTGCTGGAATCAGTGGCTATGGCAACTGTATTGGGATTCCGACCGTCGGTGGTGAAGTGGCATTTGATCCTTGTTATGAAGGCAATCCATTAGTCAATGCGATGTGTGTAGGGATCATTGCCCACAAGGATATTCAAAAAGGGCAGGCCAAAGGTGTTGGAAACACCATCATGTATGTCGGCGCAAAAACAGGACGCGACGGGATACATGGGGCGACTTTTGCATCGGAAGAATTTGTCGAAGGGGAAGAACAACAACGTTCCGCCGTACAAGTCGGTGATCCTTTTATGGAAAAACTTTTGTTGGAAGCTTGTTTGGAATTGATCGTGGATCATTCGGACATTTTAGTCGGAATTCAAGATATGGGTGCTGCTGGATTGGTTTCTTCTAGTGCCGAGATGGCATCAAAAGCCGGATCAGGGTTGCGTTTAACGTTAGATGATGTTCCACAACGAGAAACCAATATGACGCCTTATGAAATGATGTTGTCAGAATCTCAAGAGCGGATGCTGATCTGTGTCAAAAAAGGACATGAAACTGAAGTGGAAGCACTCTTTAAGAAATACGATCTAGAAGCCGTCGTGATCGGTGAAGTAACAGATGATGGCAACTATCGTTTGTTCCATCACGGACAGGAAGTCGCTAATTTGCCAGTAGATGCTTTAGCTGAAGATGCGCCGACTTACTACAAAGAGATGGCAGAACCGAAACGGATCAAAGTGTTTAAGGAAACACCAGACTTTGTTCCAGTGATTCATTCAGCAACGTCTGTATTTGCCGATCTACTGCAGCAGCCGACGATCGCTTCAAAACGCTCGATTTTTGAAACCTACGACTCGCAAGTTCGTACCAATACCGTGGTAGGACCCGGCAGTGATGCCGCTGTTTTACGAATCAAGGGAACCAATAAAGCCTTGGCGATGACGACTGACTGTAATGCTCGTTACCTGTACTTAGATCCAGAAGTCGGCGGACAGATCGCAGTTGCAGAAGCTGCTCGAAATATCGTCGCTTCCGGTGGGCGTCCATTGGCGATCACTGACTGCCTTAACTTCGGCTCGCCAGATAAACCAGAAGGATTCTGGGAGTTATCCACGGCTGCTGACGGGATCTCAGAAGCTTGTCGTGTGCTAGAGACACCAGTCATTTCTGGGAACGTCTCCTTATACAACGAAACGGACGGACAATCGGTCTATCCAACGCCTGTAATTGGGATGGTCGGATTGATCGAAGAGCTGGCGCATATCACGACGCAGCATTTCCAAGCAGCAGGGGATGTGATCTATGTCCTAGGGGAAACCCATGCTGACTTCAATGGATCTGAATTGCAAAAACTGCAGACAGGAAAGATCGCTGGGCGTTTAATGTCCTTTGACCTTGAAACAGAAAAAATGAACCAACAATTGGTTACCGCAGCGATTCAAGCAGGTCTTGTTCAAAGTGCCCACGACTGTGCCGAAGGTGGTTTAGCGATCGCTTTAGCCGAATCCGCTTTTGACAAGGGCTTTGGTCTAAATGTGACCGTGTCATTGCCAGCAGCACAATTGTTTTCAGAAACCCAATCCCGTTTTGTGCTTTCAGTCGCACCTGATAAGCAAGCAGCTTTTGAAGCACTGGTAGGCGCTGCTGCAACAGCGATCGGGGAAGTGACTGCTGATGGCCAGATTCGCATGCAAGCACAAGATGATACGATCGAGATGCCCCTTGCTGAGGCGAAATTGAAATGGGAGGAAGCCATTCCATGTTTAATGAAGTAAAGAGCCTCAACGAGGAATGTGGGGTTTTTGGTGTTTGGGGTCATCCAGATGCCGCTCGTGTCACCTATTTCGGACTACACAGTTTGCAACATCGCGGCCAAGAAGGTGCTGGGATCGTCACGAATGATGCGGGAAAACTCAATGGTCACCGTGATTTAGGGTTGCTAGCGGAAGTGTTTTCGGATGAACGTGTCCTCCAGCGTCTGACAGGAGAGGCTGCCATCGGTCACGTTCGCTACGCAACTGCTGGTAATGGCAGCGTTGATAATATTCAACCATTTTTATTCAAATTTTTTGATCAGCAGATTGGCTTAGCTCATAACGGCAACTTGACGAATGCGAAAAGTCTACGGAAATCCTTAGAAAAGGCTGGTGCGATTTTCCACTCGAATTCCGATACAGAGATTCTCATGCACTTGATCCGTCGCAGCGAAGAACCGCTTTTTATGGATCGGGTCAAGGAGGCATTAAATCAAGTTAAAGGTGGATTTGCGTACCTTTTACTGACCGAAAATGCCATGATCGCAGCACTAGACCCCAATGGCTTTCGGCCATTGTCAATCGGGAAAATGGTCAATGGTGCTTATGTGGTGGCTTCAGAAACCTGTGCGTTGGAAGTCATCGGTGCGGAATTTATTCGTGATGTCCGACCAGGCGAAGTCGTGATCATTGATGATGCAGGCATTCAAATTGAACAGTATACCCAAGAAGTACAACCTGCGATATGTTCGATGGAGTTTATCTATTTTGCCCGTCCTGATTCCAACATCGCTGGGGTCAACGTCCATCGTGCCCGTAAAAATATGGGCCGTCGCTTAGCACAAGAGGCGCCGATCGAAGCGGATATGGTCATTGGTGTACCGAATTCATCCTTATCTGCTGCCAGCGGGTACGCAGAAGCATCAGGTATTCCCTATGAATTAGGCTTAGTAAAAAATCAATACATCGCACGAACGTTTATTCAACCGACGCAGGAGTTAAGGGAACAAGGTGTACGGATGAAGCTCTCAGCTGTTCGTGGCGTAGTCGAAGGCAAACGAGTGATTCTAGTCGACGATTCGATCGTCCGAGGAACCACCAGCCGCCGTATCGTGCAACTGCTAAAAGAAGCAGGTGCCAAAGAAGTTCATGTACGTATCGGTTCGCCGCCTTTGCGCTATCCGTGTTTTTACGGGATCGACATTCAAACAAGAAAAGAATTGATCGCAGCCAAATATACGGAAGCTGAAATTTGTGAAAAAATCGAAGCAGATTCTTTGGCCTTTTTAAGTGAAGACGGGTTGATCGAAGCGATCGGTTTAGATTTTGACGCACCTTACTCAGGCTTATGTATGGCCTATTTCAATGGCGATTATCCAACCCCTTTGTATGATTATGAAGAAAACTATCTCGCGTCTTTAGCTGAATAAATTGTAGGCAAAAATGGTTTTTCAAACGAAGCAGTGAAGGATCGCTGGTTTACTTGCGTTAACGACGAATGAGCTGAATGAAGAAAAGCGGATGAATGATTGAGGAGGAACGAACGTGGCAAATGCATATGCAAAAGCCGGTGTCGATGTCGAAGCCGGTTATGAAGTAGTCGAACGGATCAAAAAGCATGTGAAACGAACAGAACGTCTAGGCGTGATGGGGGCAATCGGGGGCTTTGGTGGCTGTTTTGATTTATCATCATACCAATTGAAAGAACCAGTACTCGTTTCTGGGACAGATGGTGTAGGAACTAAGCTTTTATTGGCGATCCAGCAAGAACAGCATACAACGATCGGCATTGATTGCGTCGCAATGTGCGTGAATGATATCGTCGCTCAAGGGGCAGAACCTATCTACTTCCTTGACTATGTTGCAGTCGGTAAAAACGATCCTGCAAAGATCGAACAAATCATTGCTGGTGTCGCAGAGGGCTGTGTGCAAGCGGGTGCTGCCCTGATTGGTGGGGAAACCGCTGAAATGCCGGGAATGTACCAACCAGAAGAATATGATCTTGCTGGCTTTGCCGTAGGAATCGTCGAAAAAAGTCGCTTGATCACTGGAGAAACCATCAAAGAAGGCGATGAGCTGATTGGTTTGCCTTCATCAGGCATTCACTCGAATGGGTACTCTTTAGTCAGAAAAGTCTTTTTTGAACAGCATGGCTATACAGGAGCAGAAACATTTGCAGAACTTGACAACCAAACACTTGCAGAAAGTTTATTGACGCCAACGAGAATTTACGTGGATGCATTGAAGCCTTTATTGACAGAAGGATTGCTAGCTGGAATTTCTCATATCACTGGTGGCGGATTTGTTGAAAATATCCCGCGGATGCTGCCTGAAGGTCTGGCGGCAGAAATCTCCTTAGACACTTGGCCGCAGTTGCCGATATTTGATCTGATCGCTGCTCATGGCGCGATTCCTCACCAAGAAATGTTCGAGATTTTCAACATGGGGATCGGTATGGTCTTAGCCGTTGCGCCAGAAAATGTTGCGGCAGTAATGGCGCTTCTATCCGCCAATGAAGAACCAGCGTATCGGATCGGTAAAGTGACGAAACGTGACAACGAAGCTGTCTGCTTTAAAGAGGCAGTCCGATGAGGATCGCCGTCTTTGCTTCTGGAACGGGCAGCAATTTTACAGCGATCGCCGATGCGATCCAGGCTAATGAAATCAAAGGGGCGCAGATCGGATTGGTCTTTTCCGATAAACCTGCAGCGCCAGTGATAGAAAAAGCCCGCGCAAGAGACTATGAAACGCTTGTCTTGGAGCCAGCGGCTTTTGCGTCAAAAGCAGCCTTTGAAAGGAAATTGATCGAAGAATTGCAGGATCATGCCATCGATTTTATTGTTTTAGCTGGGTATATGCGGATCATCGGGAACACCCTATTATCCGCTTATGAAGGCAGAGTCATCAATATCCATCCCTCGTTGTTGCCGAGCTTCCCAGGCAAATCTGGGATTGCCGATGCCTTCGCTTATGGCGTGAAAGTGACGGGGGTTACGGTTCATTATGTCGATGCTGGCATTGATACAGGGCCAATCATTGCCCAAGAAATCGTTCGGATTGACACCGACGATACGTTAACAAGTGTGACAGAGAAAATTCATCAAGTGGAACACCAAATCTATCCAGCTGTTTTAGCTGAAATTGTGGAAAAGGGGCTATCAAATCGTGAATAAACGTGCATTAATCAGTGTGTCTGACAAAGAAGGACTGGTACCATTTGTCCAAGAATTGACCAATTTAGGATTTGAGATCATTTCAACTGGCGGGACCAAAACCGTATTGGAGGAAGCAGGGCTTCAACCGATCGGCATCGAAGCGATCACAGAATTTCCTGAAATGATGGACGGTAGGGTAAAAACGTTACATCCGCGGGTGCATGGTGGTCTGTTAGGGCGACGTGATCTGCCTTCTCATATGGAGGCAATGGCTGAGCACGGTATTTTACCGATCGACCTCGTTGTCGTCAATCTTTATCCATTTAAAGAAACGATCAGCAAGCCTGATGTCACAGAAGCCGACGCAATCGAAAATATCGACATCGGCGGACCAAGCATGCTGCGTTCTGCGGCGAAAAACCATGCCTCAGTAACTGTTGTCGTTGATCCCAAGGATTACGACTGGGTCTTAACTGAGCTGAAGGAAGGCAATACGACGTTGGCATCAAGAAAGAAATTAGCTGCCAAAGTCTTCCGCCATACCGCAGCTTACGATGCCTTGATTGGTGAATACTTGACCAAAGCGGTGGCTGAAACAGAAACGGAGAACTTGACGAAAACCTATGTTTTGAAACAAACATTGCGTTATGGTGAAAATAGTCATCAGAAAGCTTCCTTCTATCAAGACGCATTAGCCGTGCCCTATTCGATTGCCAGCGCAAAACAAATCCACGGCAAAGAATTGTCTTACAACAACATTAAAGATGCTGACGCTGCCTTACGGATCGCAGAAGAATTTACAGAGCCAACTGCGGTAGCCCTAAAGCACATGAATCCATGTGGAATCGGAAGTGGAGAAACGATTGCTGAAGCTTTCCAAGAAGCTTACGAAGCAGACCCAGTGTCGATTTTTGGCGGGATTATCGTCTTAAATCGTCCAGTTGATGTGGCAACTGCGCAGCAGCTGCAGCGGATTTTTCTTGAGATCATTATTGCACCTGCATTTGAAGAAGAAGCACTTGAAATCCTAACGAAGAAAAAAAATCTGCGCTTGCTGGTGGTTGATTTCGAAAAAGCAGCCAAACAGCCAGAAGTTGTCTCTGTCCTTGGGGGCTTATTGGTGCAAGAACCAGACGATCAAATGGAGTCACCAGCAGATTGGACCGTGGTGACCAAAAGACAGCCGACACCAGAAGAAATCGCAGCCTTGGCATTTGCTTGGAAAGCGGTGAAACACGTGAAGTCCAATGCGATCGTTTTAGCCAATCAACAGCAAACCGTCGGGATCGGTGCTGGTCAGATGAACCGCGTTGGTTCAGTGAAAATCGCTGTGGAACAAGCCCGTGAAAACAATAAATTGGCTGGTTCAGTGCTGGCAAGCGATGCCTTTTTCCCGATGGATGACAGTGTCGAATATGCAGCACAACAAGGAATCAAAGCGATTATTCAACCTGGTGGTAGTATCAAAGATCAAGAATCGATCGACATGGCAGATAAGTACGGTGTGGCGATGGTCTTTACTGGTGTTCGTCATTTTAAACACTAAGAAATAGGAGAAGACGATGAAAATACTTGTTATTGGTAGTGGTGGCAGAGAACATGCCGTCGCAAAAAAGTTTCTGCAAGACCCTCACGTTGAAACAGTCTTTTGTGCAAAGGGCAATCCTGGAATGCGAAAAGACGGGATCGTGACAGTCGCAATTGAAGAGTCCGATCATGAAGGTTTGATTGCTTTTGCTCAAGAGCAGGAGGTTGATTGGACCTTCGTTGGTCCAGAAGTTCCATTACTAAATGGCATCGTAGATGATTTTCAGGCGGCGGGCTTGGAAATTTTTGGTCCCAATCGACAAGCAGCGATGATCGAAGGATCAAAAGAGTTTGCCAAAGAATTGATGCGTGCCAATCACATTCCAACAGCTGACTATCAAAGCTTTACAGATAGTGCGCAAGCAAAAGCATATATCCAACTTAAAGGTGCACCAATCGTTATCAAAGCGGATGGCTTAGCGGCAGGCAAAGGCGTAGTTGTTGCTGAAACCGTTGATGAGGCGAATGCAGCTGTTGAAGCGATGCTGGAGCAAAATGCTTTTGGTGAAAGTGGTGCAAAAGTGGTGATCGAAGAGTTTTTGGCTGGCGAAGAGTTTTCGCTCTTGGCGTTTGTTAAGGACGAAGCCGTCTATCCAATGGTCATTGCCCAAGACCATAAACGTGCGTTTGATGGCGATTTAGGGCCGAATACAGGAGGTATGGGGGCGTACACACCAGTACCGCAGATTCCGCAAGAAATGGTCGATCAAGCGGTCAAAGAAGTTTTACTTCCTGCAGCAAAAGGGATGATTCGTAATAAGACACCATTTACTGGTATTCTTTATGCAGGTCTGATTGCTACTAATGATGGACCGAAAGTCATTGAATTTAATGCTCGTTTTGGTGATCCAGAAACGCAAGTCGTGTTAAGTCGTTTAGATAGTAGCCTGGCACAGATCATTGATGATCTCTTGCAGGATCGAGAGCCCGCGATACGCTGGAATCAAGCGGCTTCGATCGGTGTCGTGATTGCATCGCAAGGATATCCTGGCAAGTATCAGCAAGGAATACCTGTTCCATCTCCTCAAGGAGAAGGAACACAATTCTTTTATGCAGGAGTGGAGGAGACTGCTGATCAAGGCGATTTGACGGCAGCTGGTGGTCGTGTTTTTCTTGTGGAAGCTTCAGCTGAGGATTTAGCTACTGCACAAAAGAACGTCTATGAAGCAATCAATAAATTGCCTTTGTCGGGTTTGTTTTATCGAAATGACATTGGTGACAAAGCCTTACACTATAGCAACTCATCAAAGGCGATGAAGTAAAGAACGTTTCAATGCGTAATGCAAATTGAAAGTAAAGGATGACTGCCAGTAGAACCAATCGGTTGTGCTGGTGGTTTTCATTTTATAGGAGGTTTTTTTGACGTTGGTGTAGCGTTTTCATCTTGTTGTGCTAAAATAAAAATGTAGTTTAAATAAGGAGGAACTTTACGTGAAAAAAATTAAATTCGGTCCCACTGATTTAGAAGTATCTAGCGTGATTTTAGGTTTGATGCGAATCAACAATGCCAAAGACCCAGTGAAAGTATTGACGACAGCGATTGAAAATGACGTTACCTTTTTTGACCATGCCGATATCTATGGGCGCGGGGAGTGTGAAACGATTTTTGCGGAAGCGTTAGCAAAAACGGATGCCAAAAGAGAAGAGTTGTTCATTCAATCAAAATGTGGCATCGTTCCAGGTGAAATGTTTGATTTTTCGAAAGAGCATATCATTTCTTCCGTGGAAGGTAGTTTACAGCGTTTGAAAACCGATCATTTGGATGCGCTACTATTGCATCGCCCTGATACTTTGTTTGAACCAGAAGAAGTGGCAGCTGCCTTTGATCAATTAGAAAAAGACGGCAAAGTGAAATACTTCGGTGTCAGCAATCAAAAACCTGGTCAAATCGAATTGTTGAAAAAATATGTTTCTCAACCTTTAGTAGCGAATCAGCTGCAATTCGGGATCATGCATACGGGAATGATCGATCAAGGAATTCATGTCAACATGACGGATGCTGGTAGTGTCGATCATGATGGAGAAATTCTTGAATATTCTCGCTTACATGAGATGACGATCCAAGCTTGGTCTCCGTATCAGTATGGTTTCTTCGAAGGTGTCTTTATCGGTAATGAGAAATTCCCAGAGTTGAACGAAAAATTGACTGAACTAGCGGACAAGTATCAAACGACACCGACAGGTATTGCTTCTGCGTGGATCTTACGTCATCCTGCAAACATGCAAGTGATTGCTGGAACGATGACCCCGCATCGGATCGAAGAAATCGCGCAAGCATCTTCGATCGTATTGACTCGCCATGAATGGTATGAGGTGTATAAAGCAGCAGGGAACATCTTGCCGTAATTTATTAGTAAATCCCGTTTTTTTCAGTACTTATAAGGATGAATGTTCGTAAAAGACGAACATTCATCCTTTTTTTTCAAAAAGTATTTCTAAAAAGCTTGTATTTCACTTCTAGGTGGTTTAAATTGTTGTGGGCGTTAAAAATAGGCTGAGGCCATTTGATGCTTGCTTCACTCTTAGTAAGATTTGGAGGATATTTTTATGTTTGACATGAAAGTTTTTGATTACGAAGATATACAACTGATTCCTAACAAGTGTATCGTGAACAGTCGTTCAGAATGTGATACCACGGTGACATTAGGCGGACACTCTTTTAAGATGCCTGTCGTTCCTGCAAATATGCAAACGATTATTGATGATTCGATCGCAGAATTTTTAGCTGAAAATGGCTATTTTTATATTATGCACCGCTTTGATGAAGAAGCGCGGATTCCATTTATCAAAAAAATGAAAAGCCGTGGCTTGATTGCTTCTATCAGCGTAGGTGTCAAAGAAAATGAATATGCCTTTGTGGAAGAACTAGCTGACAAAGAGCTTGTTCCTGATTTTATTACGATCGATATTGCTCATGGCCACTCAAACGCCGTGATCAATATGATCCAACACATCAAGAAGCATTTGCCAGCAACGTTTGTGATCGCTGGAAATGTTGGAACACCAGAAGCAGTTCGTGAATTGGAAAACGCTGGTGCAGATGCAACGAAAGTCGGCATTGGACCTGGGAAAGTGTGTATCACAAAAATCAAAACTGGTTTCGGAACTGGCGGCTGGCAGTTAGCAGCACTACGCTGGTGTGCCAAAGCTGCTCGCAAACCAATCATTGCAGATGGAGGCATTCGGACACACGGCGATATCGCTAAATCTGTCCGTTTCGGTGCAACAATGGTCATGATCGGTTCATTGTTTGCAGGTCATGAAGAATCACCAGGGGAAACCAAGGTAGAAAACGGCGTTGTGATGAAAGAATACTTTGGTTCTGCATCAGAATTTCAAAAAGGTGAAAAGAAAAACGTGGAAGGAAAGAAAATTTGGATTCAATACAAAGGTTCTTTGAAAGACACGTTAGTTGAAATGCAGCAAGACTTGCAGTCATCGATCTCTTATGCAGGTGGAAAAGATTTAGAATCGATTCGTAAAGTGGATTACGTAATCGTGAAAAATTCGATTTTCAATGGAGATACGATCTAAACAGGATACTAAAGAAGCGACCTTCTATTGGTCGTTTCTTTTTTTGTAAGAAGAACCATTTTGTTTTTCTGTTTTCTTCGTTATAATAGAAGCAATGAAGAGTAGAGGAGCGGGTGACCAAATGACAATCAAAGTGATGTCAGTGTTCGGTACCAGACCGGAAGCCATCAAAATGGCGCCACTAGTAAAGGAATTGGAAAACGACCCGCGTTTTGAATCGATCGTTGTGGTGACGGCGCAGCATCGAGAAATGTTGGATCAAGTATTAACGGTTTTTGAGATTACACCAGACTATGATCTGGATATTATGACTTTAGGGCAAACCTTGACAGGGATCACCACCAAAGTTTTGCTGGATCTAGAACCGATCCTGCAAAAAGAAACTCCTGATATCGTGCTGGTTCATGGGGATACGACCACCGCTTATGCAGCCGCGACGGCCGCCTTTTATCAGCAAATTCCTGTGGGTCATGTGGAAGCCGGTTTGCGCACATGGAACAAAAAATCTCCTTATCCAGAAGAAGCCAATCGTCAGTTAATCGATGTCTTAGCTGATTTTTATTTTGCGCCAACTTCCCAAAGCAAAAAAAATCTGCTGGCTGAAAACCGCAATGAGGCTGCGATTTATGTAACAGGTAATACCGCCATTGATGCGATGCGTTATACGATCTCGGAGGAATACCAGCATCCAGAACTTTCCGCAGCAGATCAAACCATGATTCTATTAACAATGCATCGTCGAGAAAACTTAGGTGCTCCGATGCAGCAGGTCTTTCGTGCTTTAGCGCAGATCGCAAAGGAGAAGCCAACGATCAAAGTGGTTTTCCCTATGCACAAGAATCCCCAAGTCCGAGGGATTGCTCAGGAGATTCTTGGGGAACTAGCAAATGTTACGTTGATTGAGCCTTTAGATGTCATTGATTTTCATAACGTTGCGAATCAAAGTACCTTGATTTTGACGGATTCCGGTGGTGTCCAAGAAGAAGCGCCGTCATTAGGCGTTCCTGTTTTGGTCTTGCGAGATACAACAGAGCGTCCAGAAGGCATTGCTGCAGGTACGCTAAAACTGATCGGTACGTCTGAAGCTGCGGTTTATCAGGAAACAAAGCGACTGCTAGAAGATCCAGAAGCTTACAATGCCATGGCACATGCAGAGAATCCATACGGCGATGGGAAAGCAAGCCAGCGAATCCTGCAAATTTTAGCCGATCATTTTTCGTGAGAGCTAGAGTGAATAATAATTCTCCCAGTATAGGTGAACATAGAGAAAGAGGCAGCTGTTTGTTAAATGGCTGTCTTTTTATATACATGAAACCTGCGTGAACGCCGTTTCCATTTTTTCGTTGATTGTGACAAACGAAGAAGCTTGATTAAGTGTGAGTTTCGCTTTGAAAGGATTTCTGTTCATCTGCTCGTATATAAAGGTTTATCAAGTATAAAATCACATCAGTTCTTTAACGTTGTTATTTTATTGTAAGACCTTTCATTTGAAAACCTATGGAAAACTTTGAAAAAAGGGTACTTTTTTCCTTAGATGCTGTTGACATTGGTTAGGATAGCAGTTATTATGTGGGTAGTTGGAAGAAAGACTTCCGACGAACTGACATTTTATACAAATAATTGTTAGGTGAGGCTCCTATATGGACACAAGCTGCTGCCGCAAAAGCATCGAGAGATGCTTAGTTGGTAGGACAGGTCTAATCGTGAAGGTTAAACCCAAAGCAGCTGATAGCAAATTTGCTATCTACGCCCTATAGTGCTAAAGCTCTACAATGATCATGAGTTTTTTACGCATGCTTATTGGGAGCGTGCGTTTTTTTGTGTCTTTTGCGCGCGTTCCACAGTGACTTACCTAATAAAAAGAAAGGAAGATTCACATGGAATACCCCAGTCCCCAGATGAAACAGCGGAGTAGTTATCGAATCGCTAGGGGTGGCGTAAGCAACTCCTAAGTGCTAGGAGGAAAAAAAGATGTTAAAAAAACTATCGAAAGATCAAGAACTAAAATTACTTGCAAAATTGACCGAAAGAGAATTATTGATGGAGATGCGGACCTCCTTTCAAGGGTTATCGGAAGAAGATGCTGCAGAGCGTTTAGCAGAGTATGGTCCAAACAAAGTCGACGCACAAAAACCAACACCCGCTTGGTTGATGATCTTAGGCGCTTTTAAAGATCCCTTTGTGTTAGTTTTAGCCCTATTAATGATTATTTCTTTTGTAACAGGCGATATTGAAGCAGTGATCGTGATGGGAATCATGATTTTAGCCAGTGTCATGATTACTTTCGTCCAAGAATACCGTTCCCAAAAAGCAAGCTTAGCGTTAAAAGAACTTATTGAAAATACTTGTTCCGTAACCAGAGATGGAATCACGAGAGAAATTCCAATGGATGAAGTCGTTCCTGGAGACATCGTCACCTTAGCAACTGGCGACATGATCCCTGCGGATGCGATCTTGATTTGGACCAAAGATTTATTTATCAATCAATCTTCATTAACAGGCGAATCAATGCCCGTTGAAAAATTTGTCGATGCTGGGATCAAAGAAAGCGATGAACAAATTTCTGCACTAGATATGCAAGATCTTGTTTTCATGGGTACCGATGTCTTAAGTGGTCAAGGAAAAGCCATTATTTTGAAAACCGGTCAAAGTACATTCTTTGGCGATATTGCTAAAAATGCGACCACGAAACGCGGCAAAACAACCTTTGAAGATGGCTTAACGAAAGTCAGCAAACTATTGTTGCGAATGGTCATGGTTCTTTTCCCAATCGTTTTATTGATCAATGGATTAACCAAGGGTGATTGGGGCGAAGCGTTGTTCTTCGCGATTGCAGTAGCAGTTGGTTTGACGCCAGAAATGCTACCAATGATCGTTACCAGTAACTTAGCCAAAGGGGCGATCTCTTTGTCAAAAGAAAAAGTGATCGTCAAAGAATTGCCTTCGATTCAAAACTTAGGTGCAATGGATGTCCTATGTACCGATAAAACGGGTACGATCACCGAAGATCGTGTCGTGCTGGTACAACATTTAAACCCGTTTGGCGTAGAAGATAAACAAGTTCTTGATATGACCTATTTAAATTCTTACTATCAAACAGGGTGGAAAAACCTGATGGATATCGCAGTGCTAAACTACTATGAAGAAGAAGGTTTGGCAGCGCCATTTAACGATGTGACAAAAATCGATGAGATTCCTTTTGACTTTTCACGTCGTCGCTTGACGGTTGTTGTCAATGCGGATGGTCATCAACTGATGGTCACAAAAGGTGCAGCTGAAGAAATGGAACAAGTCTGCAAATACGTAGAAGTTGATGGCAAAGTGATGGAATTGACTCCTCAATTGAGAGAGCAATTACGTCAAGTGAACCTGCGCTTGAATAAACAAGGAATGCGCGTGTTGACAGTTGCCGTAAAACGCGATGCTCACGCAGATGCCGTTTATTCTGTAGCAGACGAACAAGACATGATCATGATTGGCTTTATGGGCTTCTTAGATCCAGCAAAAGAAACAGCCAAAACAGCGATTGCTTCTTTACACGGTCATGGCATTAATGTCAAAGTGTTGACTGGAGATAATGCGATAGTTGCGCAAAAAGTTTGCCGAGATGTTGGTATCGATGCAGATGAATACTTATTGGGAACCGATATTGATCATCTGTCAGATGAAGAGTTAGCAGCGAA
Organism: Enterococcus sp. AZ079; assembly: GCF_050547255.1. Classification (NCBI taxonomy): domain Bacteria; kingdom Bacillati; phylum Bacillota; class Bacilli; order Lactobacillales; family Enterococcaceae; genus Enterococcus; species Enterococcus sp. AZ079. Next base: position 1,366,413 of record NZ_CP172955.1, read on the forward strand.
AGCTGCAAAAACCAATCTGTTTGCAAAATTAAACCCAATGCAAAAATCACGAATCATTGAAACCATTCAAGCAGCAGGCCATACAGTCGGCTTTATGGGAGATGGCATCAACGATGCGCCTGCTTTACGCACGGCAGATGTTGGCATCTCGGTTGATACAGCAGCGGATATCACCAAAGATGCCAGCTCGATCATTTTATTAGAAAAAAGTTTAAATGTCCTTGATAAAGGGGTCATCGAAGGGCGCAAAGTATTTACCAATATGATGAAGTACATCAAAATGACGTTGAGTTCGAACTTCGGGAATGTCTTCTCGATCTTAGTTGCTAGTGCCTTTTTACCTTTCTTACCAATGTTGTCCATTCAATTGTTGGTTCAAAACTTGGTGTACGATATGGCACAATTGACGATTCCATGGGACAACGTAGACAAAGCAGAGTTAGAAAAACCAGTCAAATGGCAAGTAGGCGGACTATTGAAGTTTACCGTCGGCATTGGACCGGTCAGCAGCATCTTTGATATTTTGACCTTCTTTGTGATGTGGCATGTCTTTAGTGCAAATACGATCCAAGAGCAAGCCTTGTTCCAAGCAGGATGGTTTATGATCGGCTTAACGACACAAACCTTAGTCGTTCACATGATCCGAACAAGAAAATTACCATTTATCAATAGTATTGCTTCACCGGCAGTCCTGATCTCCAGCGTCCTAGCAATTGCAGTTGGCTTCTTAGTTATCTTGACGCCATTGCACACAGTCTTCGATTTTGCGGCGCTGCCATCAAGCTACTGGCCATGGTTTATTGGTATCAATTTCGCTTATTTAGTAACAGTTGAATTTGCCAAACGCATTTACATTCATGTAACGAAAGAATGGATTTAAAAAAACAGGTCGGCGTTCTTCCTATGGAGGGGAGAATTGCCGATCTGTTTCTTTTTATCCGATCTCTGTATTATTTTTTTCTCATCTTAAGAAAATTCTTTTTGATTCAAGTCGAATCCTTCACAAGTAATAAAAGGAGGTTAATGGTAAATCTGTTTAGCCAAATGATGATTGCTGTACTATTCTTAAATAAAAAAAAGAATCTGAAAAGAAAAAATTGAAGAAAGCGATTGCTTTAATGTGATTAATTTCACTAATGTTTTCTTAAGAGTTGCTACAGTGGGAATTGTTTTATTAAAAAAAATACCCTTTTCACTTGTCATTTTCGAAGTTAAATGATAATTTATAAGAGTAAATGAAATTTCGATAGTACAGATTTAAACCCTGTTACATACGAAAGTGAATTTTTATATCAGAGAGGAAAGTGTGTCAAGATGGCAAAAAAACAAAAAGCACTTGATTTCCAAGCGATTTTGGAGCAAGTCAATGCGGATTTTCCAACTTACCAAGCTTTGGACAAAGACGGGAAAATTGTAAATCAAGAGTTAGTACCAGATTTAAGTGACGACGAATTAGTTGAATTGATGACTCGTATGGTATGGTCTCGTGTATTAGACCAACGCTCAACTGCGTTAAACCGTCAAGGTCGTCTAGGTTTCTTCGCGCCAACTGCTGGACAAGAAGCAAGCCAATTAGCAAGTCAATTTGCTTTTGAAAAAGAAGACGTTCTATTACCTGGTTACCGTGATGTACCACAATTGATCCAACACGGTCTGCCATTGAAAGAAGCTTTCTTATGGTCACGTGGTCACGTTGCTGGGAACCTTTACCCAGAAGATTTAAAAGCATTGCCACCACAAATCATCATCGGTGCACAATACGTCCAAGCAGCCGGCGTTGCTTTAGGATTGAAAAAACGCAATAAGAAAAATGTTGTATTCACTTATACAGGTGATGGCGGTTCTTCACAAGGGGACTTCTATGAAGCAATCAACTTTGCAGGGGCATACCATGCAAACGCTGTATTCTACATCCAAAACAATGGTTTTGCGATCTCTACACCTCGTGAAGTACAAAGTGCGGCACCAACATTGGCACAAAAAGCAGCAGCAGCTGGGATCCCTGGTATCCAAGTTGACGGTATGGATCCATTGGCAGTGTACTATGTTTCTAAAGCAGCTCGTGAATGGGCAGCAAACGGCAACGGTCCTGTATTGATTGAAACCTTGACTTACCGTTACGGTCCACATACATTGTCTGGTGATGATCCAACCCGTTACCGTTCAAAAGACATGGACAGCGAATGGCAACAAAAAGATCCATTGGTACGTTTCCGTACTTACCTAACTGAAAAAGGACTTTGGTCTGAAGAAAAAGAAGAACAAGTCATTGAACAAACAAAAGAAGAAATCAAAGCAGCGATCGCTGAAGCTGACCGCGTGCCAAAACAAAAAGTTTCAGATTTCTTGAAAAACATGTTTGAAGTTCAACCACAAAACATTAAAGAACAAATTGCAACTTACGAAGCGAAGGAGTCGAAATAGTCATGGCACAAAAAACAATGATTCAAGCAATTACAGATGCCTTAGCTGTTGAAATGGAAAATGACAAAGAGATTTTAGTCTTTGGTGAAGATGTCGGTAAAAACGGCGGGGTTTTCCGTGCAACAGAAGGTTTACAAGAAAAATTCGGCGAAGATCGTGTCTTCGATACCCCTCTTGCTGAATCTGGTATCGGCGGCTTGGCTTTCGGTTTAGCATTAGAAGGTTTCCGTCCAGTTCCAGAAATCCAATTCTTTGGTTTCGTATTTGAAACCTTTGACGAAATCGTTGGTCAAATGGCGCGTACTCGTTACCGTATGGGTGGTACACGTAATTTACCAATCACTATTCGTTCACCATTTGGTGGCGGTGTGCACACACCAGAATTGCACTCAGATAACTTGGAAGGATTGATCGCTCAATCACCTGGTATCCGTGTCGTTATTCCATCAAACCCATATGATGCAAAAGGATTATTGATTGCTTCTATCCGCAGCAATGACCCAGTTGTTTTCTTAGAGCACATGAAACTTTACCGTTCATTCCGTGAAGAAGTGCCAGAAGAAGCATACGAAGTTCCTTTAGACAAAGCAGCAGTAACTCGTGAAGGTTCTGATGTTTCCATCATCACTTATGGTGCGATGGTTCGTGAAGCAATCAAAGCTGCTGATAACTTAGCGAAAGAAAACATCAACGCTGAAATCATCGACTTGCGTACAGTTGCTCCTCTTGATGTTGAAACGATCATCAAATCAGTTGAAAAAACTGGTCGTGTGGTTGTCGTTCAAGAAGCACAAAAACAAGCAGGTGTTGGCGCTCAAGTCGTTTCTGAAATTTCTGAACGTGCGGTTCTATCACTAGAAGCTCCAATCGGACGCGTGTCTGCACCAGATACGATCTTCCCATTCGGTCAAGCTGAAAACATTTGGTTGCCAAATGCAAAAGACATCGAAGACAAAGTGAAAGAAATCGTGAACTTTTAATAGTTGAAGAAGGGAAGAATAGAAAATGGCATTTCAATTTAAATTACCGGATATCGGTGAAGGAATTGCAGAAGGCGAAATCGTAAAATGGTTCGTCAAAGCAGGGGATACCATCAATGAAGATGATACCTTACTAGAAGTTCAAAATGATAAATCAGTGGAAGAAATTCCATCTCCAGTAACAGGAACAGTGAAAAACATCGTTGTCCCTGAAGGTACAGTCGCAAACGTTGGGGATGTCCTTGTTGAGATCGATGCACCAGGACATGAAGACAACGAAGGCGATGAAGGTGTAGCAGCAGAGTCTCAAACACCAGCAAAACCAGCGGCAGAACCTACAACGGAAACGGCTGAAGCATCAGCTGGTTCTTCTGAAGGCGCAGGCGTTTTCCAATTCAAATTACCAGATATCGGTGAAGGTATTGCAGAAGGTGAAATCGTAAAATGGTTCGTTAAAGCAGGAGATACCATCAATGAAGATGATACGTTGCTTGAAGTTCAAAACGACAAATCAGTGGAAGAAATTCCATCTCCAGTAACAGGAACAGTGAAAAACATCGTTGTTGCTGAAGGAACAGTCGCAAATGTTGGGGATGTTTTAGTTGAAATCGACGCACCTGGTCACAACAGTGCGCCTGCTTCATCAAGCACATCTGCAGCAGCACCAAAAGAAAAAGTGGAAACTTCTGGTTCAGCAAGTGTTGTTGAAGCAGCAGATCCTAACAAACGCGTCTTGGCTATGCCTTCTGTACGTCAATTTGCTCGTGAAAAAGATGTTGATATTTCTCAAGTATCAGCAACAGGTAAAGGCGGCCGTGTAACAAAAGAAGACATCGAAAACTTCCTATCAGGTGGCGGACAAGCTGCAAAAGCTGAAACTCAAGCTCCTGCGAAAGAAGAAACAAAAGCTGCAGCAACTGAAAGCAAACCAGCAGCTCCAGCAAAAGCCTTCAAATCAAACTTAGGTGATTTAGAAGAACGTGTGGCCTTAACACCTACACGTAAAGCAATCGCTAAAGCGATGGTAAACAGCAAACAAACAGCACCTCATGTAACCTTGCATGATGAAGTTGAAGTAACAAACCTATGGGATAACCGTAAGAAATTCAAAGAAGTTGCTGCTGCAAACGGCACAAAACTTACTTTCTTACCATATGTTGTGAAAGCATTGACTGCAACAGTGAAAAAATTCCCTATCTTGAATGCGTCGATCGATGATGCAAAACAAGAGATCGTATACAAAAACTATTACAACATCGGTATCGCAACAGATACTGACCATGGTTTGTATGTACCAAACGTAAAAGATGCAGATCGTAAAGGCATGTTTGCTATCGCTGATGAAATCAACGAAAAAGCAAAACTTGCTCATGACGGCAAATTAGCTGCAGATGATATGCGTAACGGTACCATCACGATCAGTAACATCGGTTCAGTTGGTGGCGGCTGGTTCACACCAGTAATCAACTACCCTGAAGTAGCTATTTTGGGTGTAGGTACGATCGCGCAACAACCAATCGTAAACGCTGAAGGCGAAATCGTTGTCGGACGTGTGATGAAACTTTCATTAAGCTTCGACCACCGTATCGTTGATGGCGCAACAGCGCAACAAGCAATGAATAATATCAAACGTCTATTAGCTGATCCAGAGCTATTAATGATGGAAGGATGATTAACAAATGGTAGTTGGAGATTTTGCTGTTGAATTAGATACAGTTGTAATCGGTGCGGGACCTGGCGGCTATGTAGCTGCCATCCGCGCTGCTGAAATGGGACAAAAAGTAGCAATCATTGAAAGAGAATACATCGGCGGCGTTTGTTTAAACGTTGGTTGTATCCCTTCAAAAGCTTTGATCGCTGCAGGTCATCATTACCAAGAATCTTTGGATTCAACAATGTTTGGTGTAACAAGTGAAAATGTTTCCCTTGATTTTACCAAAACACAAGAATGGAAAGACAACAAAGTCGTTAAAACGTTAACTTCTGGTGTTGGTTTCCTATTGAAAAAACATAAAGTTGAAACAATTGAAGGAGAAGCTTTCTTCGTTGATGATCACACATTGCGTGTCATCCACCCAGATTCAGCACAAACTTACTCTTTCAACAATGCAATCATCGCAACAGGTTCTCGTCCAATTGAAATCCCTGGTTTCAAATTCGGCGGACGTGTCCTTGATTCAACTGGCGGATTGGCATTAAAAGAAGTTCCTAAAAAATTCGTTGTTATCGGTGGCGGTGTCATCGGTTCTGAACTAGGTGCAGCGTATGCAAACCTAGGTGCAGAAGTAACAATCCTTGAAGGTTCTCCTCAAATCTTGCCAACCTATGAAAAAGACATGGTCAAATTGGTTGAAGAAGACTTTGCGAAAAAAGGTGTAACAGTCGTTACCAACGCAATGGCGAAAGAAGCAATTGACAATGGCGATAGCGTAACTGTGAAATATGCCGTAGATGGTAAAGAAGAATCAGTTACTGCTGATTACGTGATGGTTACTGTTGGCCGTCGTCCAAATACTGATGACATGGGCTTGGAACAAGCAGGTGTTGAAGTAGGCGAACGCGGATTGATCACGGTTGACAAACAAGGCCGTACCAACGTATCAAACATCTACGCAATTGGTGATATCGTTCCTGGTGCTGCATTAGCACATAAAGCCAGCTACGAAGCAAAAATCGCTGCTGAAGCAATCTCTGGCAAAAAAGTTGCTGTTGATTACAAAGCGATGCCTGCAGTTGCCTTTACTGACCCAGAATTGGCTTCTGTCGGTATGACGATCAAAGATGCCAAGGATGCTGGAATTGAAGCAAAAGCATTCAAATTCCCATTCTCAGGTAACGGTCGTGCGTTATCTCTAGGAAAAACCGAAGGATTCATTCGCTTAGTAACAACGGTTGAAGACAATGTGATCATCGGTGCGCAAATTGCTGGTTTAGGAGCAAGCGATATGGTTTCAGAACTTGCTCTTGCTATTGAATCTGGCATGAACGCAGAAGATATCGCGTTAACCATCCATCCACATCCATCTCTAGGTGAGATCACAATGGATGCTGCTGAGTTAGCTCTAGGTTTACCAATCCACATTTAAGCTTTTTGAAACTCGTTCATCATTTGGTGAACGAGTTTTTTTATCACCAAAAATAAAGCGATCATAAGCTATTGACAGAATCTTCTGTAAATGATACGATGCTCTTAATATTTCAACCGTTGATGAGGAAAGTACATTGATTTGGCAAGCCTAGAGAGTCTTCGTAGGGTGCAAGAAGAACTTGTAGAATCAATCGAAAATGGCCTCAGAGGTGATCTTCTGAACTTGTACGAAAGATAAGAAGATCCGGGTGCGCCCGCTATCGCGTCAGAGTATAACGACGTTAATTTGTCGCGTACTTGCTGAGAAGCATGCTGGAAAGTCTGCTTGAATAAAGGTGGTAACACGTAAACACGTCCTTTGATATCTCGATATCAGAGGGCTTTTTTATTTGTATTATTAAGGAGGAATAGTATGACAGAAAGATTTGAGACGATTCAATTACACGGAGGACAAACACCAGATCCTACCACAGGGAGTCGCGCCGTACCCATTTATCAAACCACATCGTATGTGTTTGAGGACGCAGATCAAGCGGCAGCGAGATTTAGTCTTAGTGAGAATGGCAATATCTATACCCGTATTACCAATCCGACAACGGCTGTTCTAGAAGAACGATTAGCCCTCTTAGAAGGCGGTGTCGGTGCGTTAGCAACGGCTTCTGGCTCAGCAGCGATCACCTATGCGATTTTAAATCTTGCACAAGCAGGAGATCATATCGTTTCTGCTGCTTCAATTTATGGGGGGACCTATAATTTATTCGCTCATACGTTGCCAGATTTTGGCATCACTACAAGCTTTGTTGATAGTGAAGATCTGGCAGCACTAAAAGCAGCCATCCAAGAAAATACTAAAGCAGTTTTTCTAGAGTCTTTAGGCAATCCAGATATTGATATAGCCGACTTTAAAAAGATTGCAGCGATCGCTCATGAAGCAGGGATTCCCCTCATCATTGACAATACCTTTGCGACTCCCTATCTGTTTCGAGGATTTGAGCATGGGGCGGACATCGTCGTTTATTCCACGACAAAATACCTCGGTGGTCACGGTGCTGCTTTGGGAGGGGCCATTATCGACAGCGGCAACTTTGATTGGACAAATGGCAAATTTCCCAAGCTGGTCGATCCCGATCATAGCTACCATGGAATCTCATGGGTAGAAGCCGCTGGTAACGCTTCCTATATCACTCGGGCACGAACGATTCTTTTACGAGATACAGGCGCTGCGATTTCTCCCTTCAATTCATGGGTGTTGCTGCTAGGCATCGAGACGCTTTCGTTGCGGATGGAACGTCATGTAGAAAATGCGCAACAAGTTGCTGAATTTTTAGCCAAGCACTCGGAAGTCTCTTGGGTTCATTTCCCAACACTGCTGGACAGCCCCTATTTTGAACGGGCGCAGGAGTATTTCCCCAAAGGGACCAGTTCCGTCTTTTCCTTTGGATTAAAGGGTGGAGCAGAAGCAAGCAAAACCTTTTGTGGCGCAACCAAGCTCTTCTCTTTGCTGGCAAATGTCGGGGATGCAAAGTCCTTGATCATCCATCCAGCTTCGACGACCCATTCCCAGCTTAGCGTAGAAGAACTTGCAGCAGCCAAAATTCGTCCAGAGACGATTCGCCTATCCATTGGATTGGAAAACATCAACGATCTATTGGAAGATCTCACGCAAGCCTTCCAACAGCTCTAAATAGTTGAAGCAGTAGGAAAAGCGCAGGATACTATGCTGCGCTTTTTTGTTGTCGGTTAGTGTTTCAAATAAAACTGCGGTTTCTGTTGTTAGAAGGATAGTAAATCCATCGGTTCTATGCTATATTTAGTTGCTAAGGAATATGGATAAGGTGGGAGATGTATGCGTAATCATGCAAGTGACAAGAGGATTCGATTTTACTACACAAGTTTGCAATTTCTTTATTGGATGATGTTTTGCTCAATCTATGGCTTTGCGACCCTTTTTTTGATTTATTTCAAGGTCGATCCAGCAAAAATTGGCGGTATTTTAGCCTTAGTCAATATTGCGTCTACGATTTTGCAGCCCTTCATCAGTCAAGTCATTATCAAAAAAAGTAAAGTACCGCTGATCGTTGTCTTGAAAACGATGACAATCGGCGTGGTCGCGGTGCTCTTAGCAGGTGTGATTTTCCCTGCATTATCAATACTGACCTATGTTTTAGGAGGGATTTTGCTCGTTTCCATGCAGTCCTTTCTCAACGCCTTGGCGTTTGAATACACGAATAGCGGCAACAAAATCAATTTTGGCTTTTCTCGTGCGGGTGGGTCACTAGGATTTGCGGGGACCTCCTTTTTACTGGGGCAGCTCTTGGAGGAGTTTTCGGCAGCCCTTTTGCCAATGATCGCTATCGGGCAGGCCGTTTTGTTTCTCATTATTTTGCTTTTGCTGCCAGCGATCAAGAAGCCAGAAATGCCCGTGATGCTGACAGAACAAAGTCATTCAGGTGCCTTTTTGAAGAAATATCCTTTTCTACTCTTTCTCTTTGTCGGGTTTAGCTTTCTTTTCAGCTTCCACACGATGATCAACAGCTTTTTGGCACAAATTTTTGCCGATATTGGCGGTGGCAGTAAGGAAGTTGGCATCGCCCTGATGGTTGCGGCGTTATGCGAATTGCCAGGCATGATTTTCTTTGAACAGTTAGTGAGGATACGGTCTAGCCGTTTTTGGCTGTTGTTTTCCAGTGTTGCCTTTGCCATTCGTGGGGTGCTGATGCTGTTGATCAGCTCCATTATCTTGATGGAATTGAGCCATTTGATGCAAGGGGTTAGTTTTGCTTTGTTTATTCCAGCTTCGGCTTATTTGTTCAACCATAGTTTGGCAGATGAAGATCGGGTTTTTGGACAAACGATTATTATCATTGCTACCACGATCGGTGGCGTGATTGGCAATCTTTTGGGCGGGATGCTGATCCAAAGCTTCGGTGTTTGGGAAATGCTTTTGATTGGGACTGGGTTTGCCGTTCTAGGTGCTGCATTGACCTTTATCGGTGTGAAAAAAATCCCTAAAAGTAACAAGAAACTAGCGATCCTAAGCGAATGATCGATAGGTAGAAAAAAGAGTTGCGGCCGTATTTGCTTCGGTCGCAACTCTTTTGAATCTGATTAACGGGTACTATTTCTTTTCTAATACAGCGATAAATTCCCGCATATAGTCTGGTAGATCTGGAGGACGGCGGCTGGAAACGATATGTCCATCCGTAACCACAGGTGTATCTACCCATGTGGCTCCAGCATTTGTCATATCATCTTTGATGCCTGGTGTACTGGTGACCGTCTTGTCTTGCAAGATATTCGCAGAAATCAAGACCCAGCCTGCATGACAGATTTGACCAATGACTTTTTCGTCTTTGTCCATCGTTTGCACGAAAGAGATGACCTCTGGGAAACGTCGTAATTTATCAGGCGCCCAACCACCTGGAACTAAGATGGCATCGTAGTCATCGGCATGAATATCAGAAAAAGCATAGGCTGATTCTGCGGGTACACCGTATTTGCCAATATACGTTTTATGCGCTTCTTCACCGACTAAATCGACTTGCGCGCCTTCTTCCCGTAACCGATGGACCGGGTACCACAGTTCTAAATCTTCGAAATCATTGTCGACTAAGGCAATGATTTTTTTGTTTTCTAAACGCAAGAGAATTCCTCCTTTTTCTTGTTATTCTTACTGTAACATCATGCAAAGAGAAACACCAAAAGTATGCTTCTTAAAAAATGCCAAGAAGCTATTTTGAGAATGGTCATTCAGAGAAATGGTATTGATGTAAGCGTTGTAATCATTAGGAAAGTAAGAGATAATGAAAGAAAGCCAAAGGAGGCGAAGATGTGGAAGCATTCGTAAATGCTCGAAAATTTATTTACAAAAACGCGCGCCCTTTAGACCTTGCTCGTTGGCAGTATCATTTTGAAAATGGATCTCGCGAGGCTGTATTACAGGCGTTACAATTCTACCAAAATGAAGATGGTGGGTATGGGCATGGTTTGGAACCTGATCATTGGAATCCCAACAGTACACCGATTGCAGTGTGGGAGGCATGTCGAATTTTAAAAGAGCTTGAATGCCTTCATTCGACAAATCCACAAGTCCAAGGGATTTTAAGGTATTTAGCTAGTGGAAAAGAGTTTTCTGAAGGGAAATGGTTCAACCAAGTGCCGTCAACGGTATCCTATCCGCATGCGATTTGGTGGGAGAGTCCTGTAGGCGTGCCAGCAGACAACCCAACAGTAAGTCTAGCTGGTATGATCTTAAAAACAGGGGAAACTACCCTCTATCAAAAAGCACAAGAAATCGTCGAAACAGCAGTTGCAAGTTTCCTTAAGGAACCAACCAGTGAAATGCACACATTAGTCGTCTATCTAGAATTATTACAAGACTGTGAAGAAATCCAGTATCAGCCTGTTTTAGCAAATGAACGCTTTCGCGAGATCTTATTCCAGCAAATTCGCCATACTGTCTCAAACGAGCCAGAAGAGTGGTTCACGTCTTATGTCAGCAAACCTTCAAATTTTTTCTTTACAAGAGAGCAGCTGCTTGGGATCTTTAGTGAAGAATTATGTAAAAAAGAAGCCCAAGAAATTTTAAAATACCAACAAGAAGATGGATCATTTGTCATTCCATGGCAATGGGGAACGGATTACCCAGAGTTTTTCATAAGTAAACAGTGGCGGAAATCAATTACTATCATTAAAAATTTTTTGTTTTTGCAGGCTTTTCTAGACGAATCATTTTGAAATCGGTCATTTTCTAATAAGCAATCTCGTTGAAAGAACAAAGGAATTTCCTTCTTATTTGAGATTCATGGGTTTCAGCTTCTAAAAATCTCAATAGTTTGTATACAAGAGGTACATTCATTGCTAGGATGTACCTTTTTTGCAGCGGAGGCTCTGACCTATTTTTAATTTTGTGGTACACTGAATAAGATGAATAGGAGTGGTAATATGCGGGATTATCAATATCCTCTTGACTTAGATTGGTCGACAGATGAAATGGTCGTCGTCATGAAGATGTGGGAACGACTAGAACAAGCCTATGAAAAAGGCCTTCCTAGCAGCACGTTTCTTGAGGCGTATCAAGCCTTTAAGAAAGTCGTTCCTAGCATTGGCGAGGAACGTCGTTTAGGCAGAGAATTTGAAGAACTATCAGGCTATTCGCTATACCATACTGTGCAGGCAGCGAAAAAGACTGAGGGAAAACTAAAAATGAAAGGGTAGATCAACGAATGCATGAAATCGTTAATGAAGTTCGCCAGTGGATGATCGCTGCAGGTGAAACGATCAAAGACAATTTAAATAAAGAAAACTTAGTGGTCGAGACAAAATCAGGACGGAAAGATTTAGTGACAGAATTGGATAAAGCCACGCAAGATTTTCTGATTGGTAAGATCCAATCCTATGATCCGGATGCCAAAATTTTAGGTGAAGAAAACGGACTGGACACACTTGCCGACATGAGTGGACGGGTCTTCATCATTGATCCGATCGATGGAACGATGAATTTCGTGTTAGAAAAAGAAAACTTTTGTATCATGATCGCGATTTATGAAGAGGGCAAAGGGCGCTTTGGCTTTGTCTATAATGTCATGAAAGATGAATTCTTATGGGGTGGCCCAGAGATTGGTGTTTATAACAATGGCAAGAAGATTGAACCGCCGAAAGATATTGCCTTATCCGAGGGTCTCGTTGGCTTGAATTCACCCATGTTGATCCATAACCGCCACCACGAAACCGAGGTCAGTGACAAAGCATTAGGCATTCGTATGACTGGATGTGCTGGGGTAGAGTTGATCGCCCTCGCTAAAGGACAAAGAGCAGGCTATCTTTCTCATCTTGCACCATGGGATTATGCGCCAGGGGGCGTTTTGTTAGAAACTCTTGGATTAAAGATGGCAAACATCAAAGGAGAGCCGCTATCCTTGAATGGACGGGAATTGTTTATCGGCGGTACACCGAAAGCTTTTGAAGAATTATTGGCGATCGTCAATCAATAAGAAAGCTTGCGTACTATCTGATAATCGATGAACTGATACGCATAGAAAAAAAGGCTGGAAACTCCGTTTCCCACTCGTTGGACCTGGTGGGAGTCAACGCTGTCCTTAAGTAGCGAAAACGGTAGCCCAGCCTTTTTAGTTCGCAGTAAGTTCTTTTTGTACCAGCTTTAATGCTTCACTGACGATTTGATCCATATCTAAATACCGATAGGAGCCGAGACGTCCCCCGAATAAGACTTGCGACTGTTTCGCTGCCAGCTGTTTGTATTTTTTATACAGCTGGTTATTTTTTTCGTCATTGATTGGATAGTAGGGCTCAGCATCCGTCGTGAATGGCGCTGGATATTCCTTGGTCAGAATGGATGTGTCAGGATCACCTTGCTTATCGAAGTGTTTCCATTCCATGCTGCGCGTATAGGGAATCCGTTCATCCGTGTAATTGATCACGGGATTTCCTTGAAGGTTTGGTGATGGATGTTTGGTTGTTTCAAAACGTAACGAACGATATTCTAGAGGACCGTATCTTTGGTCAAAAAAGGCATCGATCAGCCTTGTATAGATTATTTTAGGAAAACGTGCTAAATAGGCTGCTTTTTCAGCTTCAAAGTCCGTTTTCAAACAAACATCGATCCGATCATCATCTAATAATTTCTGAAAAATCGGCGTATAGCCGCCTTCGGGAATCCCTTGAAACCGATGATTGAAATAATTGTTATCATAGGTGAAACGAATCGGCAGTCGACGAATGATAAAGCTCGGCAGCTCGCGAGGGGGCTTTCCCCATTGCTTCTGAGTATAGCCGGCAATCAGCTTACGATAAATATCGGTTCCCACTAATTGGATCGCCTGTTCTTCAAGATTTTTAGGCTTTCCTTTCACTCCAGCACTTTCAATCTGTTGAGCGATCATCGCTTGTGCCTCTGTCGGTGTTCGTACCCCCCAGAGTTGATAAAAGGTGTTCATATTAAAAGGCAAATTATAAAATTGATCTTGATAGTTCGCTAAGACTTGATTGGTAAAAGGAATGAAGTCAGCAAAGCGATGCATGTATGCCCAAATATGTTTACTATCCGTGTGGAAAATATGGGCGCCGTATTGATGAACGGTGATGCCGTCTTCTTGATAAGTATATAAGTTGCCTCCGATGTGGTCACGCTTATCGATCACTAGACAACGATGCCCTTTTCTGGCTGCTTCATGAGCAAAGATCGACCCGAATAAGCCCGCACCAACGATCAAGTACTGGTAGTTGCCAGTCTTCATGTGTTCGCTCCTCTCAGCTTTTGTTTAAGATATACAAATTCTAAGATAAAGGCTGCCACCGATCAAAGCAAGCGTTTTCTAAAAGAGTCAAAGAATCTTTATAATTGGCTGGTTATTCATGAGCAAAAAGCGACCGTTCATGAAAGGGCGCTCATTGCTTGGCGTTTCCATGATAAACTACTGCTAGTAGATTTATAGACGTATGATTTATACATAGCAGAAAGTTGGGTTTAGATGAATAGCCAAGAAAAAATCGCAGAATTAACACGTTTACAAAAGGCATTGTTTGTTTCAGGAAAAAATACTTGGGAGACACATGAGCTACCAGCGATCTGTCCATCGATTTTTATGGCAGATGGTCCGCACGGTATTCGTAAACAAATGGGAGAAGCAGATCACCTGGGGCTGAATGAAAGCGTTCCAGCAACTTGTTTTCCGCCGGCGGCAACAATTGCAAACAGCTGGGACTGTGAACTTGCTGCGAAGGTTGGTGAATGTATTGGATCAGAAGCAAAAGCGTTAGAGGTTGATGTCGTTTTGGGTCCAGGTCTGAACATCAAGCGAAATCCTAAAGGCGGGCGCAATTTTGAGTATTTCAGTGAGGACCCTTATTTGGCAGGGAAAATGGCGGCTGCAAATATCAGAGGTATTCAAGAAAACGGGACGATTGCCTGCCCGAAGCATTTTGCTGTCAATAGTCAAGAAACGAGACGAATGGCATCGGATTCCATCGTTGATGAGCGGACATTACGAGAAATGTATTTAACAAATTTTGAAATCGCCGTCACTGAAGGAAAACCTAAAAGTATCATGAGCGCCTATAATATGATCAATGGCATTTACGCCAATGAAAACAAACGCTTATTACAAGAGATTCTCCGAGATGAATGGGGATTTGCTGGCTTTGTTGTCTCCGACTGGGGCGGGGATAATGACCATGTCGAAGGGATCAGAAATGGCTGTCATTTGGCGATGCCAGGGCAAGGGATCGCTGGCGCACAAGAAATTATTGAAGCAATTGAAAGGAATCGTTTGGCTGAGTCGGAGCTTGATGTACGGGTTGCTGAACTAGCAGCGGTCTTCTCAGAGACGAAGAAGCAATCTGGAACAGATGCGATCGATTGGGCACAGCATCATACAGTCGCAAGAGAAGCAGCCAGAAGCAGCGTGGTTCTGCTTAAAAATGATGACAACTGCTTGCCTTTAAATCCTAAGCAAAAGGTTGGAATTATTGGCGATTTTGCTCAAACACCTCGGTACCAAGGTGCGGGGTCTTCGATGGTAAATGCGAAACAAGTCGAGTCGATTTTAGAAAAGATTGGCGATTATACTCCTGAAATGGCAGGTTATGCACAAGGCTATGTCCGAAAAAGTAGTAGTAAAACAGCAACAGAACAAGCAGCATTGATCGAAGAAGCTGTTTCTTTAGCAGATGACTGTGAGGTGGTGCTGGTCTTTGCCGGACTTGATGAGAGCTATGAAAGTGAAGGGATCGATCGTGAGACGTTGGCGATGCCCGCAAATCAAAATCAGTTGATTGAAAAACTTTGTCAGACGACTGCAAAAGTAATCGTTGTTTTATCGGCGGGAGGGGTTGTTGAAATGCCCTGGCTGGATAAAGCTGCTGGTGTGCTTCATGGCTACTTAGGTGGACAAGCAGGCGCTTCTGCGATGCTGGATGTGATCTTCGGTCGATATAATCCGAGCGGAAAACTAGCAGAAAGTTATCCATATTCCTATGACGACGTTTTGTTCGGTCAAGAATTCCCAGCAACAAGCCGCTTTGCCTATTACAAAGAGCGACTGTTTGTTGGCTATCGCTATTATGACACGTTTAAAAAACCAATTTTGTTTCCGTTTGGCTACGGTCTAAGTTATACGGAATTTGCTTATAGTGGTTTAATCATTGAAGAAAATCAGGTAAAATTTACAATTGAAAATGTTGGAGACAGAGATGGTGAAGAAGTAGTCCAATTGTATGTTGGTTTGAAAGAAAGTCAACTGATGCGACCGAAAAAAGAATTAAAAGGATTCAAAAAAGTAGCCTTAGCCAGTGGTGAAAAACGCACGGTCACATTGCCTTTTGATGATAAGACCTTTCGTGTTTATGACAGCCAACAAAATTGCTGGGCAGTTGAGGCAGGAGAATATACCCTATTTATTGGTGGGAATTGTGAAGAGAGCCAACTTCAAGGCACGCTTTTGATCGATCAGAAAGCCGCCACTTTACGACAAAGAACGGTGAACGAACAAGCTATTTATCCTGAGCGGATCGAACAAGCAACGCTACATGATTTTGCACAGTTTTTGAACCAACCATTACCGCAAGAATCAAGCGATCAGCCATTAGCCAAAAACAGTACTATTGCAGAGTTGCAGCAGGCAAAAAGTCCTCTAGGTCGTTTGGTTTTTCTTGTCTTGAATACCATGAGGAAGCGCAACGAAAAAAAAGGAAAATTGGATCTAAACTTATTGTTCATTTGGAACATGCCGTTTCGTGGCATCGCCAAAATGACCAATGGGATGGTCAGCATGGCAATGATCGACCAATTGTTGATTATATGCAACGGGCACTTCTTCAAAGGAAGCTTCGGGCTTTGTCGGGCATTTATCCGCAACAAAAAGCTACAAAGAAAGTATAAGAAACAACTATCGCAGCTTCACTGATGGTTTCATGTTTTTCAAAAGACAAAAATAAATCTGCTGCAACACTTTGGGGAAAGAAGCAAAAAAGTTAAATGTGGGGAAGGGATCAAGCGTGAAAACTTTAAGTATAATTGTTCCATGCTATAATTCGCAAGATTATATGGAACGCTGTATTGATTCATTATTAGTAGGAGGGGAAACCGTTGAGATCATTATTGTAAATGACGGGTCCCATGATCAAACCGGAGCGATCGCTGAACGCTATCAGCGTTCTTACCCAAAGCAAATCAAAGCAGTCCATCAAGAAAACGGCGGACATGGTCAAGCGATCAATACGGGCTTAGAAGTTGCTAGTGGCACCTTTATCAAAATCGTAGATAGCGACGATTGGGTAGATGAAGAGGCGTATCGACAAATTTTGACCTTTTTGACAAGCGATTCACAGGCAAATTCGATCGATATGGTTATCAGTAATTACGTCTATGAAACCCAGTGGAAGAAAAACAAGCGTTGCATCCATTATCAGCGCTTCTTGACAGAAAATGAACCATTCGGCTGGGCGGACGTGCGTTTTCCGTTCAGTAAGTACCTATTGATGCACTCAGTGATCTATCGCAAAAGCGTATTAGAAAAAGCAAACCTACAGTTGCCCAAACATACCTTTTATGTAGATAATCTGTATGTCTATGAACCATTGCCGTACGTCAAAAAAATGGTCTACTTAAATGTCGATTTTTATCGCTATTATATTGGTCGATCGGATCAGTCCGTCAATGAAAAAGTGATGATCAGTCGTATCGACCAGCAATTGAAAGTCAATCGGACAATGATCGATTACTATCTTTCACTGGATCAAGCTGGCAAAGAAGTCACTCGTTATATGCGACGATATTTAGAAGCAATCACAACTGTTTCAACGATTTTGTTGATCAAAGAAGGGTCGAAAGAAAGTTTGCTAAAGAAAAAGGATCTTTGGAAGTTGATTCGCTCTCGAGATCAGCTGTTGTATTTTCGTTTACGGTTCGGTCTCTTAGGACACGGCGTCCATTTTCCAGGAGCCATCGGGCGAAAAGCTTCCTTAGGCTTTTACCACCTTGCTCAAAAATTTTATGGCTTTAATTGATGCAACTTATATTAGATGAGATCGTTTCAATACTATGGACAAACCTTACGGATAAATGAGGTTTGTCCTTTTTATTTTTAGAATCATAACCGTTCGTGCAAAAAAGTCGACCATTCGTGAGAAAGCGTTTTTTCGCTTGTTGTGCACGCTATAATTGGTTTCGTAAAGAATTGAGGAAGAAAGAGGGATTCTTTTGGAGATCATAAATTTTAATGAAGGTTGGGTCTGTGGTGTTTTAGGCACAAACAATCAGAAACCTGTTTCCATCCCACATGATGCAATGCGCGAAGAGCCACGAAGCGAATCGAGTTTAGGCGCTGCCAACATCGGCTGGTATGAAGGGCTTGATTACCTCTATAAGAAAACATTTTTCGTGCCTGAGGACTACCAAGAAAAAAAAGTCGTTTTTGAATTTGAAGGAGTCTATCGCAACGCCGAAGTGATCATCAACGGAAAAAAGGCTGGTTTTCGTCCATACGGATACACCAACTTTTATGTTGAAGCGGATGCGTTTTTGCATTTTGGATCGGAAAATACTATAGAGGTCATTGCTCGAAATTCCGATCAGCCAAATAGTCACTGGTATACGGGTACAGGGATTTACCGTCCCGTCAATCTACTCGTTTTACCGAAAAAGCATCTTTTGCTAAATGGCATAAAAATCACTACTGTATCAACAAAACCACCAGTCATTTCATTGACTTTAAAATCCAACAGTAAAGGCGAAGCGCTGGTCTCGATTATCGATGGGGAGGAAGTGATTGCAAGGTCAAATGTCTCGATCGACAGATCAGCACAGATCAACCTACCGCTGCCCAATGCAAAGGCATGGTCACCAGAAGAGCCGAACTTATACCAGTGTCAAATTGAGTATGAAGGCAGTCAGTATCAAACTCGATTCGGCTTACGAACGCTGACATGGGATTCGGAAGCGGGGCTTTTGATTAATGGGGTTCGTCGCATTTTAAAAGGTGCCTGTATACATCATGACAACGGTTTGTTAGGCGCCGCTGCTTTTCCAGATGCCGAAAGACGAAAAGTCAAACTCTTGCAAGAAGCTGGCTATAATGCGATTCGTTCAGCTCATAATCCTTGCTCAAAAGCACTACTTGATGCTTGTGACGAGTTGGGAATGCTGGTCATGGATGAATATGTCGATATGTGGTACACCCATAAAACCCGTTACGATTATGCCAATGATTTTAGTGATTGGTGGCGTCAGGATCTTGCTGATATGGTGGACAAAGATTTTAATCATCCTAGCGTGATCCTCTATTCGACGGGGAATGAAGTCTCGGAAACAGCCGAGCCACGGGGAATCGAGCTGACGAAAGAGTTAACGGAACATTTGCATGGGTTGGACCCAACGCGACCGGTAACATGTGGTGTCAACATCTTTTTCAATTATCTAAGCTCACTAGGCTTTGGGGTCTATACTGATGAAAAAGCCCAAAAAGAAAAGAAAAAAGCTGTCGGAAGTGAGTTTTATAATAAGCTGGCTGGTTTGTTGGGCGATAAGACCATGAAGTTGGGGGCAACCCTCAGAGGAAGTGACCGTACGACCTATGAATCATTTGCCAATATGGACATAGCCGGCTACAATTACGGCATTTTACGCTATAAAAAAGACTTGAAAAAATATCCGAAGCGGCTGATTTTAGGGACAGAAACTTTCTGTAAGGATGCTTTTTATTTCTTGGAACTGGCAAAAAAACACCCTCGAATTATTGGAGATTTCGTGTGGGCAGGCATGGACTATATCGGTGAAGCCGGTATTGGTTCGTGGGTTTATGAAGATGCCTATCCTAAAAATGCCAGTCCAGCTGGTTGGTTGACCGCTGGAAGCGGTCGCTTGGATATCACTGGTGCAGCAGGTGGCGAAACCCTTTACACAAAAGTGGCATTCGAAAAAACCACAACGCCCCTTTTAGCGGTGAAGCCTGTTTATCAAAAAGGCAAACATTCACCATCCGCATGGAAATTGACGGATGCGATGCCTTCTTGGACTTGGCCGGGCTGCGAAGGTCAGAAAGCCGAAGTCGAAGTCTATGCTCGAGCGGCTCAAATCGCTCTTTATTTGAATGATCAGCTTGTCGTTAAGAAAAAAATGAAAAATGATTGTCGAACCGTCGTCAAGACCACTTATCAAAGTGGCACATTGACCGTTGTTGCTTATGACGAAAATGAGCAAGAAATTGGCCGTAGTTCTTTAGTGACCGCACAAAAAGAAACTCAGTTAACGCTTGAACCTGAAAGTAGTACTGTTTCTCCTCGAGGGTTGGCCTTTATTCGTTTGCGGTATACCGATCGCAACGGCATTTTAAAGCCGATGGAAAACCATGAAGTCGCGGTTTCGGTCAAAGGCGGTAAGCTATTAGGGTTAGGTCATGCTTGTCCTTACAACCCAGAAGGCTATACTGGTTCGAAAACGAAAACCTATTATGGCGAAGCACTAGCGATCGTGCAAGCTGATTCTGAAGCAAACGAAATCGAACTGATGGTAGCTGACGGAAGTAGGTCTGAGCGTACAGCCATTCAGATAAACGAAGTAGTGAAAAAAAGCAATGACACGAAATAAAGGAGGATGTATGCTAGAGATTACGCGTTTTACTGTTGAAGATTTAGAAAAAGAATGCGTCACTGATAAGTCCAATCCTTGTTTTTCCTATACCGTTGCCAGTCAAAGACAAAATACAACGATCAAAAAAGCAGTCTTAACGCTGGGGGAATGGACGTGTGATGCGACCAGTGGGAATCATCATTATTACGATGGTCCGCCATTGAAGCCTTTCTCCACCTATACCGTACATTTGACAGTAGAAGATGATCAAGGAAATCAAGCAGCAGCCAGTTGCGATTTTGAGACGGGGAAGATGGACGGTTCATTTGCAGCATCATGGATCACCAATGGAAGTTATCGTTTTACGGAGAAGAAAACATCACCAAAACCGATGTACTTCAAACATACCTTTACCTGTGAAAAGTCAGTTGTCAAGGCACGGATTTATGCCACAGCGTTAGGGATCTATGAGATGACCCTTAATGGAGAAAAAATTGGTCACGACTATTTTGCTCCAGGTTTCACCTCTTATAAACATCAGTTGCAGTATCAAACGTATGACATCACAAAACAGTTGGCAAAGAGCAACGAAATGGAAGTTGTCGTGGCAGGAGGATGGGCTTCTGGTGCGTTTACCTACGCACGACGCAACCGCGTCTATGCCAAAAGACAAGCCTTTTTAGCGGAGGTTCACATTGAATACAGTGATGGGTCTTTTGAGAAGATCGTTACTGATACAAACTGGCAAACAGCAATGGAGGGTCCGTTAAAAGAGGCGGAATTTTACAACGGCGAAATTTACGATGCACGGTTCCATGAAACGCAACGCTCGTGGCAACCAGCTTCCCTTGAAACAGTCAAAATCAAGCCGCGGATCATTGCCCAAATTGGTGTACCTGTGCGAGAGCATGAGGTTTTTGAGCCGAAGTCAATTACACGATCACCGAGTGGAAAATGGCTCTATGACATGGGGCAAAACTTTGCCGGTATTGTCAAGCTGACCATTCAAGGAAATGAAGGTCAGAAACTAACGATCAGACATGCTGAGATTTTGATGGATGGCGAACTGTTTACCGAACCGCTCAGGACTGCGAAGCAAGCAATTATTTACACCTGCAAGGAGGGAAAGCAAGTCTATCAGCCACGGTTGACCTACATGGGCTTTCGCTATCTGAGTGTCGAAGGAATCGATCCAGAAGCAATCACCATTGAAGGAATCGCTTTGTATTCTGACGTAAGGGAAACCGGCTCTTTTACTTGTTCTAATCCTCAGTTGAATCAGCTGCAAAGTAACATTTTGTGGGGAGCAAAATCTAATTTTGTCGATATTCCCACCGATTGCCCCCAACGGGATGAACGAATGGGCTGGACCGGGGATATTGCTTTGTTTGCTCGAACGGCTTCTACTAACTTTGATATGCGTCGTTTTTATGAGAAGTGGCTTCAAGATGTCCGTTCAGAACAAAGAAAAAGTGGCGGAATTCCAGTAACCGTACCGCTGGTGGTCGTGCCTTTTCAATGGGAGATCATGATCCCAATGGCCGTTGATCACTGGGGAGATGCCGTGATTTTGGTTCCATGGGCGGAGTACTTAAGTAGTGGTGATCCAGAAATCCTGCGCACCACATACCATGCGATGAAGAAATACCACAAAGCGTGTCTGTTTTGGGCACAACTGTTTTCCTTTGGCAAGCACCGACGAATTTGGCGTTTGCTGCATCATTATGGCGATTGGGTCGCCCCTGAAGGCAAACTTTGGACGTGGATGCTGCGGGGCAAATGGACAGGCACGGCTAGCCTTGCCAATACCAGCAATCTTTTAGCACAGATTGCAACGATCTTGGGCTATTCTGAAGATAGCACGTACTATCAGAAAATTTTTCATGAAACATCCACTGCTTATCGCCAATTACTGATGGACAAAGATGCCCGTGTGAAAAAAGAATTTCAAACTGCGTACGTCTTACCGCTGTATTACCAAATGCTTTCAGAGACAGATGCGAAAAAAGCGGCAGCCAACCTGGCACGTTTGGTACGAGAAAACGAATATCATATCGGCACCGGTTTTCCTGGTACCCCGTACATTTTGTTTGCATTGGCAGATAATGGGTATGTAGAAGAAGCCTATCGAATGCTTTTAACAGATACCTGCCCATCTTGGCTTTTTCAAGTAAAAGCTGGCGGCACAACGATTTGGGAACGCTGGGATGCCTTGAGAGAAGACGGTACTAGTAATACGGGTGCCGATGATGGAACCAATGGAATGGTTTCCTTCAATCATTATGCCAGCGGGGCAGTCGGTGACTTTTTCTATCGGCGGATCGCCGGGATCGAACCGATCAAAGGCGGCTATCAAGCGTTCACTGTGCGACCGATCATTGGTGGTGATCTGACCTTTGCTAAGACGAAAGTAAGGTGTAGTTATGGCGAAATTATCAGCAATTGGCAGATCGCTGATGGTTACTTTTCGATTGAAGTGCAGGTACCTATCGGGACGACCGCTTATTTACAAATGCCTAGTGGTCAGCGCCATCAGTTGACCAACGGACAGTATCATTTTTCAGAAGCAATAGGAGGAAGCAGCGCATGAAAGTCAAAACACTCTTTGAAGCGCCCGCCTTCAAGACCAAAATCACCACCGCAAAAGTCGAAAAGAAAGAAGTTTTTCTAGGATATTTTATTGGGCCTTTTTTGGCATTGCTTTCCAATGCGATCTTCGGTGCCTATTTGAACCGTTATTATTCAGATGTGATTGGTTGGACAGATACAAATCAGTTCGGGCATTTTTCAGCCTTATTACCATTAATCTCAGTGGTCTTTGTCATTTTGGGTAACTTATTCGTTGGTCGATTGATCGATAATACGCGAACCAGCCAGGGAAAAGCTCGACCGTATATGTTGATTTCTGCACCGTTATTGGTGATAGCGATCGTATTTCTATTCATTACACCAACGAACGCATCCCCGACGTTACAGATGATCTGGCTGGCGTTTTCCTATAATTTTTATTACGCCGTAGCCTATCCATTCTTTTACACAGCACATAGTTCCATGGTCGCCTTATCCACACGAGATAGTAATCAGCGCGGCAAATTAGCGACATTTTCTAATGCCTCGGGTGTAGCGGCTGTCGGGTTAGGCGGAAGTATCTTAGTGCCGATCTTGTTACAAAGCTATCTTTTCGTTTCGACGGAGGGTGTGATCGATCGAGCAGCTAGCTATAACAACTGGCGCGTGATGATGATCTTTTTATGTGTCACGACGTTTCTAGCCATTTTCTTAGAGTATTACTTTACCCGAGAACGAATCACTGAAGAAAACGCCAAACTAGCGATCAAAGAAGAGAAGATTTCTTTGGAAAAGCAGTTCTCCGCCTGTATTTCGGATAAGTATTGGTGGTTGATCATCTCTTATTTCTTCTTGTTCCAGTTCGGTGGGCTCGTAAAAAACGGATCGATGGGGTATTACGCTCGCTGGATGTTTAGTTCCGTGGTCGACGAAGCCTCTGCCGGTGTCGCAATGGGCTCACTAGGTTTGATCGCTGGTTTACCGACCGCAATTGGGATGTTGGTGGCATGGCCGCTGGCAAACAAACTGGGTAAACGCAATTCCGTTTTGCTAGGGATCGTTTTTGCTGTGGTAGGTGGCCTGATCAGTTTTATCGATGTCCATGATTTCACAACGGTTGCCATCGGTTTAGTTTTAAAAGGGATCGGTGCTGTGCCTGCGATGTTTGTGACACTAGCGCTACTTTCAGATGTGCTGGATCACTTAGAAGCCAAAAATGGCTTTCGTAGCGATGGGTTTACGATGTCTGTTTACGGTTCGATCATGGTAGGTCTGACAGGGGTTGGGAATGCCTTAGTCAACAGTTTGCTGACGCTCAGCGGCTATGACCCGACTGCTATCACCCAAAACGCACAAGTTTCGTCCGTTCTTGTTTGGGCATTTTTAGGGTTTGAGTTGATTTGTTATGCGGGTATTGCGATCTTGCTCCTTTTTCTAACCGTAGAAAAGCACACGAAAGAAGATCAGGCGCTGATCTTAGCTAGTCAGAAGGAAAAGGTTCTCCAATCTGGCGGAGAATGGATCGATCCCCAAGAACGATTGATTTTAGAAGAACAACGGGCAAAACAATCGCAAGAAGCGATGAAAACCTAAAGGAGGGAGTAGATAAGAAAATACCATTCAAGAAACGTATCCAAAGGGAAAACATGAGTTGAAAAAAGGGAGGAAATCTACATGAATCAAAATCTATCACGACTATGCAGAGGGATGACTGCACTGTCATTATCGATGTCAGGTGCTTTGATGGGCTTGACCGGCGTTGCGGATCAGTGGCGCCCGATCATTGATGGTGCCCTTGGGACTTCAAGTACCAAAATCATCAATGATGACAAATTCACTTCTGATTACGAAACTAGTGCGGAGCTGATCCAAGCACATCGTGACCTGGGTGAACGAATGTCAGCAGAAGGGACCGTTTTATTAAAAAATCAAAATCAAGCGTTGCCCCTAGCGGAAACAGAGAATCGGGTCACCTTGTTGGGGATGGGGAGTGCTTATCCATTTTTAGGTGGGCCAATGGGGAGTACCGTTGTTGGCGATTCCCAAATCAATCTGCAAGAAGCTTTAGAAGAACGGGGATTTGAATTAAATCCTACGATGACGGAGATCTACAATGGTCTGGGGGAGATCCAGACCGGCTCTTTTGAGCGTTTTGGGAATACCGTTCCGATCTACGGGCATCGTCCAGCTAATTTTTCAACCCCTTATGAACCATCTGAACCAGCAACAGATCTTTATGAGACGGCGCAAAATGATGATTCCGACTTTACAGAAAGCTTTGCTGAGTATAATGATGCCGCCATTGTGGTGATTTCACGACCAGGCTCTGAGGGCAGTGATTACTATCCTGGAGAAAAAGGCATCGATCAAGAAGTTTATGGTACGGATACGCCGCTAGGTCTAGTTGAAAACGAGAAAGCCTTGATTGAGCTTGCGAAAGAAAACTTCGATCGCGTGATCGTTATGATCAACAGCAGTTCGACGATGGAAATCGACGAGCTGGAAAAAGACGATGCCATCGATGCTATTTTGTACGTTGGGTTCCCTGGTGCTTATGGCTTCTTAGGTGTTGCCGATATTTTGACGGGAGCAGTCAATCCTTCAGGACGTTTGACGGACACCTATGCTGTTGCAACTGCGAATTCCCCTGCGATGCAGAATTTTGGTAAAATTGAGTTGGATGATCTATCTCAAATTCGTTTTGAGGAATCCTTGATGGGGGAACTGTCAGCAACTTCTCCTTTAGGAAGCTTTGGTGGGGATGCGTCATTAGCTGCCGACCACTACTTGATCCAAGCCGAAGGAATTTATACCGGTTATAAATATTATGAAACCCGCTATTATGATACAGTGGTCGGTGCTGGACAAGCCGATAGCAACGTCGGTGCGATCGATGGGGCAGATGTTTGGGATTATGCCAATGAAGTGACCTATGATTTTGGGTTTGGTCTTTCTTATACGACCTTTGACCAGCGTTTAGATGCGATCGATATCGACGAAGAAAACAATAAAGTAACTGCGACAGTGACTGTTACCAATACAGGAAATGTAAGCGGTAAATTTGCTAGCCAGCTATACTTTAATGCGCCATACACGGACTATAATCGTGAGCAAAACATCGAAAAGGCAGCTGTCAATCTCATCGGATTTGAGAAAACAGAGCTATTAGAGCCTTCTGAATCACAAACAGTTACGATCGAAGTTGACATGAAATATATGGCTAGCTGGGATTCGACAGCGAAAGACGGATTAGGCGGGTATATTTTAGATGGCGGCGATTATTATTTTGCTGTTGGTGATGGAGCACACGAAGCCGTCAATGCAGTATTGGCAGCTAAAGGGCATGATACCGATGGAAATGAAGCTCAGGTAGTGAGTGTGGCGATCGGTGAAGAAGGAACCGTTGACGAAGAAACATTTGCTTATTCTGAAAATGGCACAGCGATCGTGAATCAGCTGGAAGATGCCGACATCAACTACTACAAACCAGACTATGCCACCTATCTTACTCGACAAGATTGGGCAGGAACTTTTCCTCGAACCTATGACGATTTGACGATCGACGGTGACAAAGTGGAAGAATGGGTCCAAAACCTTGCGAATGAAAACTATCAATTTACGGAAAATGGGGAAGCCAATGTAGATGGAATCGAAGACCCATTGATGTTTTCTGATATGGCAGGGGTTACTGACATTGATGATATTCGTTGGGATCAGCTAGTTAATCAGATTCCTTTAGACATCTTGATACCGCGAATCGCTAAAGGTGGAAGTACGAGTGATGTCATTGAAGAAATCAATTCGCCACTCGTTTATCAAAATGACGGTCCGAATGGTTTCGGCACAACGCTAAGTGGTCGAGGGTTAAATGAAGAGGATGAAAATGCAGATTACCATCTAGGAACGATGGCAAATGCTACGATCATCGGCAGCACCTTTAGTCATGAGCTGGCAGAAGAATGGGGCAACTTACTTGGTAATGACGGTCTATGGAGTGGAAATTACTTGATTTGGGGCACAGCAGCTAATATTCATCGGACCCCTTACAATGGAAGAAACCATGAATACTATTCTGAAGACCCAATGTTGTCTAATTATATGTCGGCAAATACAGTCAAAGGTGCCTTGGACTACGGAATCATTATTGGTCCAAAACATCTGGCATTTAATGATCAAGAAACACAACGAAGTGGCATCGCGCCTTATATGACGGAGCAAAAAGCCCGTGAAGGTGATTTACGTGCCTTCCAAGGATCATTTGAAGATGCCGGCGCGTTAGGCGCAATGGTGACCTTCAGCCGGATCGGTGCAACGAACGGGAATAATTCTGTCCCAATGTTGATCAATATTTTACGAGAAGAGTGGGGCTTCAATGGCTTACTGACGACAGATATGGTCAACAACAACGGCTACTTCCGTCCAGAATCCATTATTATGGCAGGCGTTACGATGATGGCAGATTTTGCCTCAAATGAGACGATGGCGAATGTCTTAGAGGCTTGGCCTTATCTGACCGTTGATTTGGCAGCCCAAGATGCGCAATTTGTTGAACAAGCGAGAGAAAACATGAAGTATCAATTATATGCCTATGCCCAAAGTGCCGCCCAAAATGTTCAGACGATCCGAATTACGCCATGGTGGGAGACAGCCATGACCGTCGGAATCTATGGCGGCCTTGCAGTAGCAGTTATTAGCTTTGGTGGCTATGTCTTTATTTCAATGAAGAAGAAGGGAGCGGAACAATGATGACAATGTTAAAGAAACAAAAAATCAGTTTGTATATCTATCTGCTGGTTTTCGTCGTCACGACGAGTTTGGTCTTCTTGTATATCTCCAACGTTAATAAAGCGTATTATCAAGACATGCAAGTCAATGTTCTGTATTTGTTAGCAGCAGCGCTAGTATTCCTGCTTTTGACGATTGGGCTATCCTTTTATGCAAAAACCAAATCACTGTTAATGGCAGCTGATATCAGCCGTATCGTAGCTAGTTTATTGATTATCTTAGGTGGTGTGCGCTTCATCAGCATGCGACTTGAATCCTTTGGCTATATTTTCGGTTCTAACCTTGAAATGAACAATGAAGCGGCGTTCGATGCTGGCTCTCAAGCCATCATGATCATTGTTATCTTCGTAGCCACTTGGTTGATCTCTGTCATCGCAGCCTTTTTCGATGTTGGACAGAAGAAAACAGTTACCGAGTAAAGCGATAAAAATAAAGCATAGAGAAGACGTGAAAGCGCTCGTTCTCTATGCTTTTCCTGCGTAAAAATAATCGCTTCATAAATAACAAATTATGTTAAAATAAAATAAGAAAAACGACGAAAAAAACGCTTTACTTTTTTAAAGAAGGGAGATTAAACACTATGACTATAAAAAAACGCAGCGGGCTGGTGAGCGCATGATCCGTGTTGGAATCGTGGAAGATCAAGAAGAATATCGGCAACAGCTCTTGTCATATTTACAGACATTTCAAGAAAAAGAAGGAGTCGTTTTTCAAGTAGAAACCTTTCATGATGGGTATGATTTCGTAGAACGTTATGACTCGGAATTTGATTTGCTGCTGATGGATATCCATCTACCATTGATCGATGGAATGTCAGCGATCGAGGAAATTCGCAAGCGGGATTCTGATGTCTTCGTCATTTTTATTACCAGTACGGCGCAATATGCAGTCAAAGGCTATGATGTCAATGCAATTGGCTATATCCTTAAACCCTTTAATTATTATTCGTTGTCGGAGTATTTAAAAAAAACAATCAAGCGACTGAAGATGAAAGAAGACAGTTTTCTGCGTATCAAAGCCGGACAGAATTATTATCGCGTCAATCAAGATGCGATTCAGTACGTGGAAAGCCAAGGACATAAATTGATTTTTAAATTAACTGATCAAGAATTGGAATCGATCGGTGTCATGCGGGAATTGGAGCAGCAGTTACAACCGGATCGTTTTTTGAGAATCCATCGCGGGTTTATTGTCAATCTGAGGCATATCACGGGTATTAATCATTCGACTGTGATCGTTGGAGAAGCAGAGTTGCCTATCAGCCGAGGAAAACGCAAATTGATCATGGATACACTGGCGAAACAATGGCATGTCTAAATGACTATTAGATGAGGTGAAGCAATTTTGTCCCCGTATCAACTATCAGAAACTCCAGGTATTTTTTATGCGATCGCTTATTGGATGAGTACCTTACTTTTCGTATTACTGACGAAAACAGAGAAGCTAACCAAGAAAAAAATTGGACGGGTTTTTGTATTCCTTTTGATCTTGTATCTGCATATGGAAATCATTAATTCCGATGTCTCACAAGTCTATTTTATTCCGATCATTATCATTTCAGCACTTATAATGTTTCTATTTCTTTTTACCACTGCTGAGATTCCGTGGAAAAATGCCTTGTATTTCACTGCACGGGCATTTATCGTAGGTGAATTTGCTGCATCACTCACGTATCAAATCTACTATTTTCTTGTATTGGATTTCAAAGTTTCCTTCGATTATATCGGAACCTATGCGTTTATTTTTTTGGGATGCAGTATGCTGTTAGGCCTTTTGTACAAATTGGAAAAACGATTTGTGATCGAAAGTGCCGAACAAGTAATCACCTATCGAGAAATCGCTTCGGTGATGATTATCGTGATCGTGGTATTCACCATGAGCAATATCAGCTATGTGTATCAAAATACGCCTTTTAGTGGGAGTATGGCTAGAGATATTTTTAATATTCGAACGATGGTGGATTTTGGGGGAGTGGCGCTGCTATTTGCCTACCACGTTCAATTGAATGAAATGAAACAAAAGTTTGAAGTACAGAAGTTAGAAAGCTTGCTAAAAAATCAAATGATCAATTATCAAACCTCGGAAAGAAGCATTGAGATCATCAATCAAAAGTATCACGACCTGAAACATTTGATCAATGTTTTGAAAAATGATCCTCTCTCACAGGAGACACAGGATTATTTGGCTGTCATGGAAAAAGAAATCAACTCGTACGACTTAAGGATGGATACCGGCAATAGTGTGTTAGATATTGTTTTGACAGGAAAACAAATCTTTTGTCAGAAAGAAAAAATTACCTTCACCGTGATTGCAGATGGGGCAAGCCTTTCTTTTATGAATTCAGTGGATATCAGTACGCTTTTCGGTAATATTATCGATAACGCCATTGAAAGTGTCCGCAAAATTACCAAAGAAGATAATCGCTTGATTCAATTGAAAATCAGCCGTAAAGGGGAGATGCTTTTGATCTGCCTAGAAAATCGCTACGAAGAACCCTTGACGTTTGAAAACGGCTTGCCGATCACCACCAAGAAAGACAAACATTTTCATGGGTATGGGTTAAAAAGTGTCCGCGAAACGGTGAATAAATACAAAGGAACGATGGTGATCCAAACAGAAGATGGCTGGTTTGAACTGAAATTGCTGTTTCCCGTTAAGCATTCTATGCCAAAACGAGGATGAATTGGAGCAGATATCGACAAGATGTCTGCTTTTTCTGTAAAAATGAAAACTTTGCACTATATTTCAGAAAGAAATTCTGGTATAATGGCTTGTCGAGTGCAATGTCACCAAAAAAGGAGTTTATAAATTGAATATTAGAAATGATATCCGCAACGTCGCTATTATTGCCCACGTTGACCACGGAAAAACTACATTAGTTGATGAATTATTGAAACAATCCCAAACGTTAGATAGCCATACCCAATTACAAGAACGGGCGATGGATTCAAATGCGATCGAAAAAGAACGTGGTATCACGATCTTAGCGAAAAATACAGCGGTTGAATACAACGGAACCAAAATCAATATCATGGATACCCCAGGACACGCGGACTTCGGTGGTGAAGTAGAGCGGATCATGAAAATGGTCGATGGTGTTGTTTTAGTTGTTGATGCTTATGAAGGAACGATGCCTCAAACACGTTTCGTATTGAAAAAAGCGTTGGAACAACATTTAGTACCAATCGTTGTTGTTAACAAAATCGACAAACCATCTGCTCGTCCTGAGCACGTGGTAGATGAAGTATTAGAACTATTTATCGAATTAGGTGCAGACGATGACCAATTGGACTTCCCAGTGATCTACGCTTCAGCGATCAACGGAACCTCAAGTGAATCAGATGATCCTGCCGATCAACAAAAAACGATGGCACCATTGTTTGATACGATCGTAAAACATATTCCAGCGCCAATCGACAACAGCGATGAGCCATTGCAATTCCAAGTATCGTTGCTTGATTATAATGACTACGTTGGACGTATCGGAATCGGACGTGTCTTCCGTGGAACGATCAAAGTTGGTGACCAAGTTGCTTTGATGAAACTTGATGGCCAAGTGAAGAAATTCCGTGTCACAAAATTATTCGGTTTCTTCGGTTTGAAACGTTTAGAGATCCAAGAAGCGAAAGCTGGCGATTTGATCGCTGTTTCTGGGATGGAAGACATCTTCGTTGGTGAAACAGTCACACCGATCGATCACCAAGACTCGTTACCTGTTTTACACATTGATGAGCCAACGTTACAAATGACCTTTGTAGTGAACAATTCACCATTTGCAGGTCGTGAAGGGAAATTCGTAACCGCTCGTAAAATTGAAGAACGCTTGATGGCGCAACTACAAACAGACGTGTCTCTACGTGTTGAACCAATCGGACCAGATTCTTGGACTGTTTCAGGACGTGGCGAACTTCATTTGTCGATCTTGATCGAAAACATGCGTCGTGAAGGTTTTGAATTGCAAGTTTCTCGTCCAGAAGTTATCGAACGCGAAATTGATGGCGTGAAATGCGAACCATTTGAACGAGTGCAAATCGACACACCAGAAGAATACATGGGTTCAGTGATTGAATCACTAGGGATTCGTAAAGCAGAAATGCAAGATATGATCAATACAGGAAATGGACAAGTACGAATCATTTTCTTAGCACCAGCTCGTGGCTTGATTGGCTATACGACAGAATTCTTATCAATGACTCGCGGCTACGGTATCATGCACCACACCTTCGACCAATACTTGCCAATGATCCAAGGGCAAATCGGCGGACGCCACCACGGCGCACTTGTATCGATCGATACAGGAAAAGCAACGACTTACTCAATCATGAGTATTGAAGAACGTGGAACGGTCTTCGTTGAACCAGGTACTGAAGTATATGAAGGAATGATCGTCGGCGAAAACTCTCGTGACAATGACTTAACGGTCAATATTACGAAGGCAAAACAAATGACTAACGTCCGTTCAGCGACGAAAGACCAAACATCTGTCATCAAGAAACCAAGAATCCTTTCACTAGAAGAATCATTGGAGTTCTTGAACGATGACGAATACTGTGAAGTAACACCAGAAAGCATTCGTTTGAGAAAACAAATCTTAAACAAGAGCGAACGGGAAAAATCACAGAAAAAGAAAAAAACAGCTGACAAATAAACAATGATCGAGGTTTTTACCAACTTCTGATCTGTTCGATTTTCCGAAGGATGGAAAAGGGATTGCTCCTGTGGTGCAGCGGCTCTTCGCCGCAACCCCTAGAAAAGCAATCAGCCGATTTCCCTCCTTCGGTTCTTTTTTGCACGTCTACCCGATCTGTTGAACCGTTAAAATAAGCACCGCTTGCAATTTCGACCATTCCTTTTTAAAATGGAGAAAGTAAGCACAAAGGAGAAATCTATGAAAAATTATCCTGTTAAAAAGAATCAGGAACTTGAAGTCGATATTTTGGACCTTTCCCATGAAGGAAATGGGATCGCCAAAGTCGATGGGTACTTATTATTTATTGAAAACACCCTGCCAAATGAACGTGCCTTAGTCAAAGTGTTGAAAGTCGGCAACAAATTTGGTTTTGCCAAAGTGATGAAACTGTTGCAAGCAAGTCCTGATCGACAAGAATTACCGAATGAAGCATTGTTGCGCACCGGGATCGCCCCATTGAGTCATTTGAGCTATGACAAACAATTAGCCTTCAAACAGCAGCAAGTAGAGAATGTTTTGGCTAAAATCGCCAAACTGCCTGAAATCAAGGTCAAGGCACCAATCGGAATGGAAAAACCATTTGGTTACCGCAACAAAGCGCAAATCCCTGTGCAAAAGATTCATGGAAAATTAACGACTGGATTTTACCGCAAAAACAGCCATACTCTGGTACCGATCGAAGACTTTTATATTCAAGATCCAAACATCGATCAAGCAATCATCAAAGTCAGAGATATTTTGCAGCGCTTCAATGTCAAAGCCTACAATGAAGAAGCCCATGAAGGGTTCTTACGCCACATTGTCGTTCGTCGTGGGCATCACTCAGGTGAAATGATGGTCGTATTAGTGACACGTAAACCGAAATTCTTCAAGGGAGAAGAGATCGCGGAAGTGATCCACGAAGAGATTCCAGAAGTTGTTTCTGTCATTCAAAACATCAATGAAGAAAAAACCAATGTGATCATGGGCGAGTTCGAGCGTGTCTTGTATGGCAAGTCATCGATCGATGATCAATTATTAGGCAAAACCTTCCAAATCTCAGCGAAATCTTTCTACCAAGTCAACACAGCGCAAACAGAAGTCTTGTACCAAACCGCCTTCGAGATGGCACAACTGTCTGAAAATGATGTCGTTGTGGATGCCTATGCAGGAATCGGAACGATCGGGATCAGTTTGGCTGATCGCGTGAAAGAAGTGTTAGGGATGGAAGTCATTCCTGAAGCAGTGAACGATGCCAAAGCCAATGCCAAAAGAAATGGTGTCGAAAACGTGCATTACTTTATCGGTAAAGCCGAAAAAATCATGCCGCAATGGCTACGTGAAGGCATTCAACCGACAGTCGTCTTCGTTGATCCACCTCGCAAAGGTTTAGATGCCAGCTTTATTGAAACGACCGCTGCAGTTAAACCAGAGCGCATCGTTTACATTTCCTGCAATCCAGCAACCTTGGCTCGTGACCTCGCGTTGTTTGAAGAAGAAGGGTATGTGACAAAAGAAGTCCAACCTGTTGATTTGTTCCCACAAACGACCCATGTGGAGTGTGTCGTGTTGTTAGAACGTCGTTAAGAAAAAACGAGTTCTTTTCAGTGATTTTGACCGTGAATTCTTTTTATGGTAATTGTCATAAAATCTTACGATAACAAAGTTACTAGAGAAGGCGAATCAATTGAGAAATAAGCAACTATAACCCATCTGTCTATCTAATTACGTCGATTGTGACGTTTGGAATGGATGAAATATAAAACCAGAAACTGGAACAGAAAGACATTCTTTTTTGTTCCAGTTTTTTTGTTCTTTCTCACTAATGATGAGCGGGGACAAAATCAATGCAAAAAGCAGGGAAGCTACAAATATGCAGACAGCCAAATCCTTTAACAAAATGTTTTGTCGGCAATTTATAGTTAATGTGTATAAAAATATGGCGTGTGGTGATTAGAAAGTATTATAATAAACGTAGTGAATAGAAAATTTTTGTTAGGAGGGATTGCACATGGCAACGATTCGTGCATTTTCACACAAAGAAATTACACCGCAAAATACGCATTTGTCGAGTTTTAAAGTGTTGATAGAGTCAGCTTTTTATGGGAACAATGTCACTTGGATTGATGATCTAGCCACTGCCTATCACTTAGCAAAAGAATCTTCTGGCGCTATTCTTACGGATATGTCGGTCACACACACCAAAGAGTTAGGACTACCAGAGGATGCAAAAGTCATCGTGTTTAATGACGGAAAAGTAGTTGGACGGACAGCGGCAGCTCGACGCATCATCGGGCATCCTGGAATCCAGCGAGAATTATATGAAGACATTTTGCGAGATGCCTTATACCAAGGAACCCGCAAGCAATTTTATGGTGGTGAAGTTGTTGTAGGATTAGATGAAGCGTTTATGGTCAAAGCTCACCTGTTGATACCAGAGCACTATGAAACCAACTTTTACTCTTATTTGTTGAATTTTCAATTGATGACGAAATCATGGGAAGAAAGGTACCAACGTTCCAAAGAATATCCAGAGACGGACATTTTTTTGTACGCTGATCCAGATTGGTCTCATCCTGATTTTCCTTATGGACTGTCTCTTTTTGATCCTGAACACAATGTTGCGGCAGTCTTAGGTTTAAACTATTTTGGTGAATTGAAAAAAGCGACATTAACTTTGGCTTGGGCTACCGCGCATCGCCATGGCTTTGTGGCGTGTCATGGGGGAATGAAGCAGTATCAGTTACCGAATCGAACATTTACGATGGCTGCTTTTGGTCTTTCAGGATCAGGAAAATCGACTATCACATTGGCAGAACATGATGGCAGATATGAGATCAAGGTTCTGCATGACGATGCGTTTGTGATTAATCAAACAAATGGTGCATCTACTGCTCTGGAGCCTTCTTATTTTGATAAAACGCAAGACTATCCATTAACCAACCCAAATGTCCGCTACTTTATCACCTGTCAAAATGTTGGGGTTACTTTAGACGAGAAAGGAAAAAAGGTCCTCGTGACCCAAGATATTCGTAATGGGAATGGTCGAACCGTCAAATCACGATATGTCACACCTAATCGGGTGGACCATTTAGATTCGCCGATCGATGCCGTATGTTGGATCATGAAAGATGACACGCTGCCTCCGGTAGTAAAAATTGACGATCCGATTTTAGCCGCTGTTTTTGGTTTGACCTTAGCTACGAAGCGCACGACAGCTGAACATATTGTCGAGACCACGGATATAGATAAACTGGTCATCGAACCTTATGCCAATCCATTTAGAGTCTATCCTTTAGGGGAAGATTTTGCCCATTTCATGCACTTGTTTAAAGAAAACCAAACGGCTTGTTATATTCTAAATACAGGCTTTTACAAAGGCAAGAAAGTCACGCCTGAAGTCACACTAACATCGATTGAAAAAATTTTGGAAGGCGAGGCTGAATTTAAAAATTTCGGTGGGATCACCGAAATGAGTTTCCTGCCAGTAACAGGCTTTAAAGTCGATTTTCAAGATGCCTCCTATGTTGCTCATTTAAGAGAGCGGATGCAAGGTCGGCTGGACTTTATTTTGGCTCAAGAGACAGAAAATGATGGCTATAATAAGTTGCCTAAAGAAGTAGCAACGGCAATGGAAAAGGTGATTTCTACATTAAGTGAGCTTCCTAGCTAATTTAGTTGAATCAAACTTCCGCAAGCGGCTTTTTTCCTGAAACACTTATTTTGTTAGCCAGAAAGGAGCGAATATGAACATTCAGTTTCACCATATCCAAATTACAGTCAATGATGTAAAAAAAGCAGAAGGCTTTTATGATCAATTATTTGCAGTATTAGGTTTTGACCTTCAGAAGAAATATTCTGGGTACTTAGAACATGCCGATATGGAAGTAGTAGAATATATAGGCGATTCATTTGATTTCGGCATTTGTTCCCCGCGAAAAGAATGGAAGAACGAGAAAATCGATTCAAGAAAACCGGGCTCTGTTCAACACATAGCATTTAAGGCGGAAAGCCGCGAAGTCGTAGATGCGATCTTTGCCAAAATAAAAGCTTTAGGGGTAAAGATCCTTCACGATCGACCAATGGAATACAAAGAGCGCATCGCCCCTAACTACTATGCCTTATTCTTTGAAAGCCCAGAAGGCATTCGTTTTGAACTATTTCATTATGCCTGATTCCTTAAACTAAAAGAGCGTGGCATGAACTTGTTGCGTGAGCGTGTTCCTATTCAGGTGATCTTTCATTATGGGGTTCGGATGATCATGCGATTTCAGAGACAAACTTTTTTAAAACCTGTCATCAGGAAAACTAGAACATTCTTTTTAAAAGTACGTCCGTCGGGAAAAAACTATTTGATTTCTAAAATTCATTTGGACAATTCAAAAACAAAAACTTAACTCATGTGTTAAAAAACGTTCGAATTTTTATCATTCTAGAAGCGAGTGCACCGTGGGTCAATGAGGATTATTGGGTTGATTGCACGACACTTAAGAGATGGAGGAAGATCAATATGGATCAGAGGGTTCAGCAAGACATCGAAGCAATCATTTCCCATCAATATGATCATGGCGCCGATTTATGGTCGACGCCAGACCATAAATTACTAAAAGGAGCACCCTTTACGACCTTAGAAAGTCCTCTTTATTTACTTGAACTTGGCATGTCACGTGAGGAGAACTTATTAAAAGAGACAGCCGCATTGATCTTTCAAGGATGGAGAGAAGACGGCAGATTTAAAATTTCTCCGTCAGGGGGGATCTATCCATGTCATACGGCGTTGGCTTTGCGAACGCTGTGTGCTCTTGGTTACACAAGGGACCAGCGGCTGCAACAGACCTTTCACTATTTTCTTGCTACTCAGGAAGCAGATGGCGGCTGGAAGTGCAATAAGTATAGTTTTGGTCGCGGCCCTGAGACCCACTTTTCCACGCCAATGACGACGTTAACGGTCCTTGATGCTTTTCGCTATACTCATGATCGTGAAAAAATGGAAACGCTTAAGCAAGCAAGCGAATTTTTGCTTGCTCATTGGGAGATCCGTCAGCCAATCAGTCCCTGTCAGTATGGGATGGGTACATTATTTATGCAGACAGAATACCCCTTTAGAGGATACAATCTTTTTTATTATCTGTATGTCTTGTCTTTTTATCCTTCTGCCAGAAAAGACGCACGATTTTTGGAGGCTTTGCAGCAGTTTGAATCGAAAGTTCAAAATGGCAATGTCATCGTAGAACGGGTCGTACCCAAACTGGGGAAACTGAATTTTTGCCAAAAAGGGCATATCAGTCCCTTTGCCACACAGCGTTACCAAGAAATTCTTGCTCGATTGGCAGAGGATTGAGGAAAAACAGCCCTTTGAAAGGTTCCCCCCATCTAGACGATTCTTTTTCTTTTCTGGTACACTGTCTGTAAAGAAGCAAGTGATTAATCAACAGAGAGGAGAAAGACATGCAAAAAATATATCTTGTTGAAGATGATGCAACGATCGTCTCTGTTCTAGCAGAATATTTACAGCAATGGGGGTACGAATGTGTTTCCGCGAAGAATTTTGCTAGCATCTTGCAAGAGTTTCATGAGATCAAACCGGATCTCGTTCTTTTAGATATTTCGCTGCCTTATTACAACGGGTATCATTGGTGCCAAGAAATTCGCAAGAAGTCAGAAGTGCCGATCATTTTCCTTTCGTCGATGGATCAACAGATGAATCAGATCATGGCGATGAACATGGGAGCAGATGATTATTTAACAAAACCCTTTGATTTAGCCTTCGTTTTGGCAAAAATCCAAGCATTGCTGCGGCGGAGCTATCAGTATAGCCACCAACAAGCGCTGACCTTTGAGATAGGGCAAGTAACCTTTTATCCCACAGAAAATGTATTAAAAAAACAGGGG
The DNA here is from genome assembly GCF_050547255.1 of Enterococcus sp. AZ079. Lineage (NCBI taxonomy): Bacteria > Bacillati > Bacillota > Bacilli > Lactobacillales > Enterococcaceae > Enterococcus > Enterococcus sp. AZ079. The sequence goes on from NZ_CP172955.1 coordinate 1,404,404, forward strand.
GAACAGTTGCCACTGTCTCCAAATGAAGCTCGGATTCTTTCCTTGCTTTTGCAGCATCGAGGGAAGATCGTAGCCAAAGAGACCATCATTGAAATGCTCTGGAATAGTGAAGAATTCATCGATAATAACACATTAGCGGTCAATATGACCCGCTTGCGAAAAAAATTAAGCCAGATCGAACTATCCGATTTGATCCAGACGGTAAAGAATAAAGGGTATTTGATAGAAAAGGAACACGCCTATGACTAACGTGAAAGAATATTTCGTTCTTTATGGAAAGTTTTATCTCGTTTACCTGCTGTTTAGTGCGGGCCTATTTGGGCTATTCTTTCTCCACAGCCTTTCGTTGGAGCCCTTCATTGACTATGTGGTCTTTTCAGGGGTGATCTTAGGGGGACTTTCCCTTTTTCATTATTTTCGTTACGCACAAAAAAGAAAGCAGCTGCAGCATTTATTAAGAAAAGAACGTATGACGGAAGCGGCGTTGGCGTTCTTGCCTGCCACTCGAAATCGTTTAGAAGACGAATACCAAGCCCTTCTTAAACAATTGGCAAGAGAAAAAACCACTTCTGATTACAAGGCAGCGTTAAAAAATGAAGAAATTTATGAAGATTTCGGCCTATGGCTTCATCAAATCAAAACGCCTCTAGCTGCGCTAGATCTTTTGGTCCAAAGCGATTCGTTGTCACCGACGGAGGTCAAAGCGGAATTATTTAAGGTGAATGATTACTTGCAAATGATGTTGAATTATTTACGACAAAATTTAGCGAATGAAGATTTTGTCTTTGAGTCGATTGCTTTAGCGCCCCTCGTTCGTCAAACGATCAAAAAGTATGCCTTGTTTTTCTCGAAAAAGAATCTGCAACTGGACATGGCGGTGGATTTGACGGTGACATCCGATCGAAAGTGGCTCGTTTTTATTTTTGAACAGGTTCTTTTCAACAGCTTGAAGTATACCGAAACTGGTGGCATCAACGTTTTCACTAAAGACAATGCCTTAGTGATTCAAGATAGCGGCATTGGTATTCGTAAGGAAGACTTGCCAAGGGTGTTTGAGAAAGGATATACGGGACAAAATGGTCGCTTTCAGCAACGAGCGAGCGGCCTAGGCTTATATATGAGTCAACAAGCGGCTGAAAAAATCGGCTGCCGTTTAGCGATTGATTCTGAAGTAGGACAGGGAACCATCGTCACACTTCATTTTCCCACCACAAATAACGGATAGCCGCAAACTTTCAACACTGTAAGTTTGCGGTTTTTATTGTAAGTCGCTTTTTTCTGCCAGTCAGCTTATTCTAAAAAGGAAGGAGGGAACAAGATGACACTTTTAAACATTCAACAAGTAAAAAAAATCTATCAAAGCCAGCTGAACGGACAACCCGTTGAAGCGTTGAAAAATATTACCTTTATGGTAGAAGAAGGGGAATATGTCGCTATCATGGGGGAATCAGGTTCGGGAAAGAGTACGTTGCTGAACTTGATGGCGACGTTAGACCAACCAACAGCGGGTGAAATGCAGCTGAATGGCATCGATCTGACCACGATCAAAGAAAAAGACGCAGCGAGTTTTCGACGGGATCACTTAGGCTTTGTTTTTCAAGACTTTAATTTATTGGACACCTTTTCGGTAAAAGACAATATTTTATTGCCATTAGTTTTATCAAAAGTTTCCGTCAAACAAATGGAAAAGCAGCTTCAGCCTATCGTACAAACTTTAGGGATCGCCGATTTATTGCAGCACTATCCGTATGAATTGTCTGGCGGACAAAAACAACGAGTTGCTGTCGCACGAGCAATCATCACAAAACCGGAACTGCTATTAGCAGATGAGCCAACCGGAGCGCTGGATTCGAAAACCTCTGATCAATTACTGACATTATTTCAACAGATCAATCAAAATGGACAGACGATCGTGATGGTCACTCACAGTTCGATCGCAGCCAGTCGCGCACAACGCGTCTTGTTTATCAAAGACGGGTATGTGTTTCACCAGCTGTATCGAGGGGATCGCAGCAATACCGCTTTTCTAGAAGCAATAGCCGAAACAATGACTGCTGTCTTTGCAAAGGAGGAGTAACCAATGTTCTTTCAAAAAATCGCCTTCTCCAATTTGCGTAAAAATGCCAAAGCTTACACACCCTTTTTATTATCTATGAGTTTCTTGGTGGCTGTTTTGATGATGACGCAAATCATCGTGAACAATCCAGGAATGAAGGAACTTCCTAGTAGTCAAAGCGCCATCTTCATGTTTCGTTTAGGAAATATCATCCTCATGATTTTTGCGGCGATCTTTTCCTTTTACACCAATAACTTTTTGATCAAGCAGCGAAAAAAAGAATTTGGTCTCTACAATGTTTTAGGACTAGGAAAACGTGAGATCGCCTTCGTGGTCTTTTGGGAACTCTTTTACAGTTTTCTCATTAGCCTTGCCGCCGGACTGATCAGTGGCTTATTGTTTGCACGATTAGGATTTTTGATACTGAAGAAAATCTTAGCCGTAGGCGAGTTCTTTGTCTTCAAACTGTCATTTGAGAGCATTGGCTTGGTGATCCTGTATTTTATGTTCGTCTTTGGTTGTTTATTTTTATTTGACATACTGCAAGTCCGCAAAACCAATCCACTTCAATTACTGCAGGGAAGCAAGCGAAATGAAAAAGAACCACGAGCAAAAGGTATTTTGGCAGTATTAGGTGTCCTATGCTTAGTGGCAGGCTATACGATCTCTGTGACGATCAAGTCGCCCATCAGTGCATTAGGCCTGTTCTTTGTCGCCGTCGTCCTCGTAATCTTGGCTACCTATTTGTTGTTTATTGCGGGCAGTATCAAAGCTTTGCAGTTTTTAAGAAAACGAACGACCTATTATTATCAAACGACCCATTTTATCAATGTCTCTACCATGTTGTATCGGATGAAGCAAAATGCGGCTGGTTTAGCAAGTATTTGTATTTTATCAACGATGGTGTTAGTGACCGTTGCTACGACCGCCAGTCTTTATTTTGGACAAAAGAATGTGATCGAAACCCGTTTTCCTTACGATGTTCAAATTGAGTCAGCGGCTGATTCCCTGCAAATCAACACAGCAATTGATGGACTTGAAGATAAGCTAACGATCAAAGAGCGCCAACAAGTCACTACAACAAGACCGTTGCTTTTTACCTTTGAGGAACCAAATTTTGTTCCCTCAACCACTTTTGAAGAAAATAGCGGTAGTTTAGATAAAGCCGTGTATCTTATTTTTCTTACCAGTTCTGAATACCATGAAATCACCGGGAAAACAGGACCCGCTGACGACGAACTATTCGTTTTTCCCGCCACCTGGACGCATCAAGCATTACCAGAAAAGACGACGATCGATGATCGTCAATTTCGCTTGCGGGAATTGAAAGAACTGCCAACATTCACGAAAGTAGAAAACCCCGTTCAGCATCTTGTTCTCGTGGCGGATGATCAGTGGCTTGCCGAAAAGCTAAGCGCTTGGTATCAAAACGAAGAGTTTCAACTTTACCAGCAACCAGTGACAACAACAGTCTTTAATTTTCAAACAGAAGAAGCAAGCGATCGCGAAGCCATCGCAAAAGAGATTCGCAGCGAACTTCTGGCAGCAGATGCTCAGGCGAGCGTTGAATCAAAAGATCTTTTTGAAGTTGAGACAAAAACCTTTACCGGCGGCTTCTTCTTCTTAGGCTTGATTTTTGGTGTGATCTTTATTTTAGCTGCTGCATTGATCATTTATTATAAACAAGTTTCCGAAGGGATGGAGGATAAAGAACGTTTCGAGATCTTGCAAAAAGTTGGGTTAAGCCATAAGGAAGTCAAGCAAGTGATCCAGCAGCAAGTTTTGATGATCTTCTCATTTCCTTTGGTGGCAGCGATCATCCATTTGGCGTTTGCTTTACCAATGATTCGAAAATTACTGATTCTTTTTGGTCTGACGGATCGTAACTTATTGATCACGGTAACGATTATTTCTGTCCTGTTGTTTACAATGATTTATCTGCTGGTGTATTTCATCACCGCAAGAGTCTACTATCGATTGGTGGAGCGCAAACAGTAGCGGGGGGACAAATGTTATTTTGTCAGACGATAGCTAGATGGATTAGTCGTCACCGCCAAGAGCTACAAAAAAATAAAATGTAAGAACACCTCATCCATGAAGCGATGCTCAAAAGTTAGAATTTTTGGTCTAACAGTTTGGAATCACTACATGATTGAGGTGTTTTTTTGATAGGCACGCCCGCTAGCCCACTTTTTTAGAGTTGAAAAAAAGCCTTAGGTGACCTATAGTGAAAAGGAGTAAAGCACGGGTATAGAGTGCCGCGCGATTGATAGTCATTTCAAAATAAAAGAGATCATGTGATCCAAAAAGGAGAAAGCCTTATGAAAGAGCAGCCGATAACCATTGGATTCCCCTTAAGAGGTGAGTGGCTTGCGCCGACTACACCAGCCGAGAAGATTCCTAGCCATGGTACCGATCGAATGGGGTTGTGTTATGCCTTTGATTTTTTACAAGTTAATTTTGAGGGGAAAACCAAAGCTTTTCATAGTCGAAGCTTTCTGAGCTATTTCTTCTTAGGGGTTCCGCTGGAGAGCTGTTATTGTTGGGGCGAAAAAATCTATGCGCCTTGTGATGGCGAAGTAATTGTTGCAAGAGATGGCTATCGGGAACGGAAAATCGTTCACTGGATCAGAGATTTTTCGATCGCTGTAAAAAATGGTTTGTTTTTTAATGAACACAAAGATGATTATCAACAAATAGCTGGCAACTACATTGTGATAAAAGCTTCTGAGGGCGTTTATATGGCATTTGTCCATCTGCAAAAAGGATCTGTCACTGTCTCCGTAGGACAAAACATCACCAAAGGGATGGTGATCGGAAACGTTGGCCATTCAGGAAATTCGACTTCGCCTCATCTGCATTTTCAAGTGATGGACACAAGTGATATCGCTCATGCGAAAGGTCTTCCTTGCCGCTTTGAAGAATATGAAGTGTACCAAGCAGGGGGATGGACAAAGGTGCAGAATCGGATACCAGGTAGTACGGATCGGATACGATTGTTGAAGGAAGACTAAGGACCAGATTTGAAACATTCGCATCAGGACTTGTAGGTCGCTCAAAAGAAAAAACGTTTAAAAGTCTTTGGACTTCTTTTAAGTACGTGAAATAATCTTAGGTTTTCAAAATTTGTGAAGAAAATGAAATGCAGGGAGAACAAATGAATCATTTACCCAATATCCTTACCACTTCTCGACTGATTCTCGCACCACTTTTACTATTCCTTCAGCCAATGTCTGGCTGGTTTTGGCTGCTCTATTCCTATTGTTTTTTAAGCGACCTCGTCGATGGGCTGCTTGCAAGAAGGATGAATCTTACGAGTGAGGTGGGTGCCTTACTAGATAGTTTCGCAGATGTAAGCTTTTTTCTCGCAGTTTTTCTTTCTTTTCTACCACAGCTGTTGGCGGTACATACGCTTTGGGTCTGGCTACTAGTGATTACTATGATTCGTTTTGTCAGTTATCTGATTGGCTATGTAAAATATCGGTCTTTTAGTAGTCTGCATACATGGCTCAACAAAGCAGTCGGTTTTCTTTTAGGTATTTACCCATTGCTGCTCATGGTGAGTCCTGCAAAAATTGTTGTCTTAATTTTGGGGACCATCGCCACTGTTTCCGCATTAGAAGAATTGCTGATAACGATCCTCTCAAAAAATCTGGATAGAAATCAAAAATCGATATTCGAAAGTTTTAAGTAAGGCGCCTCTATCATTGAGGGCTTTTTTTTGCGTATTCATCGCTAATAGACTTTTAAAAGACCCTTCAAAAACAATTTTAAAAATAACATTGAAAACAATTTTTAATGGTATTATGCTTATCTTTGAAGGGAGGCTTCACAAATGAATAGACAAGAACTGCATGCATGTATCAGTAAAAACCAGCCTAATATTTGCCAAATTGCTGCCTACCAAAATGGAAAGGAAGTTTACTCGAATGAATGGCATGAGTATAAGCCAGAGGATACTTGCCACCTTATGTCCGCTACGAAAAGTATCGTTTCTCTACTAGTTGGGATAGCGATCGATCAAGGCCTCATCAGGAATGTCAATGACAAAGTCCTCGATTATTTTCCAGACTATCAAGTAAAACGGGGCGAAAAAACGATTCAGGATATTACGATCAAACACCTATTAACGATGCGAGCCCCGTATAAATGCAAAGGTGATCCATGGACAAAGGTTTGTTCGAGTGACGACTGGACCAGCGCCTCGCTTGATTTATTGGGAGGAAGAAAAGGAGTGACAAATGAATTCAATTATCAAACCGTTTGTCTGCAGATCCTCACTGGTTTGTTAGCGAAAGCTTCTGGAATGACGACCGTTGATTATGCGAACCATTATTTATTTCGACCTCTTGGTGTAGCCGAACTGACCAATTATTATGCGGAAACGGCACAAGAGCATAAGCACTTTACGATGAGCAAGGTACCAAAAAAACCGGTTTGGTTTTGCGATCCTTTAAATATTGGCACTGCAGGTTACGGGCTTTGTCTTTCAGCAAAAGATTTAGCCAAAATCGGTGAGCTATGCTTGAACCAAGGCATCCATCAAGGACAACAAGTGATTTCTTCACAATGGCTCACTGAAATGGTCAATCCGCTAGAGACAAACATAGAGAAATTTCATAATATGAGTTATGGGTATTTATGGTGGATCTTGGATGCTGAGAAAAGCACCTATGCCGCCATCGGCAATAGTGGAAATGTCCTTTATATTGATCCCGAATCAGAGACTGTTATCGCCATTACGGCGTATTTTAAGCCAACTGTCTTTGATCGCATCGACTTTATCGAGACAGAGCTAAAACCGTTCCTTTTGCACTAATGAGCGTTAAGAAAAAGCAGTCTGCTGTCAAAAGTTGATTGCTTTTTTTGTAGTCGAAAGCTTAATGATCCCTTTTGTGACTATGGCAGGCAGGTGACCTACTGATAAAGCTCGGCTGCTAGCCTTTTTATGAAATTATAATTTAGCAATTTGATCCCGCAGGTAGGAGGCTAAATCAATAATAAACGGAAGATAAATGAGAAATGAATAAAATGACCAAACTATCAACGACGTAAACTTGGTATACTATAATTGAGAAGAAAATCACAAGTGAAAGGAGCGGTCGGGGTGTTTTCAGAAATCAGTATCTATCAAGTGAAACCCAGTAGTGTTGAGACCTTTGAAGCAGTCATGCAGGAAGCAACAGAGGCAATGAAGGCCATGGAGGGAGCTTTGTTCTTTCGATTAATGAACGAACCCATTACATCAAAGAAATGAGGACCATCAAGGAAGGTCGCCTGCCAGATCCATTGACGAGAGTCATAAAATGTGTGAAATATGCTCACTATTGGGAGTTTGATAGCGAAGAAAATTATGGCAAAGCTCAAAAAAAGTTGTATGAAAGTTACTGGAAAGCAATGGAGAAATGTTTGATCGTTCCCCACGACAAGCTAATGGGGAAAGTTCTTGAGTGCTCGCTTTAGTACCAAATGCTCTCCTGCTGAACGGACTTTTTGTTGCAACTGTTAAGAAAGGACAGGGTAGAAATACAACGGACGTTAAAAAGTCATTTGAACGGTTGAATGGAGAACTGTTAGTTTTTTTTAAACGCTCTATTACTTGATGGAATCTAAAAGGAGGAAGCCCCGATGGCACATGTTGCTTTTCATAATTCGTACAAATTAAAAAAAGGCGTTTCAACAGCGGAATTTGTTCGTGTCGTTGAACAATTAAACCGAGAATACATTTCCAAACAAAGAGGATACCTTTCTTTTGAATTATTAGTAGATGGAGAAACTTGGGCGGACATCACCAAGTTCGAAACGAAAGAAGATGCGGAAACATTTGCCCGATGCGGCACGCCTAATGCCTTTGCACAAAAGTTTTATTCATTCATCAATCTAAACAGTTGCAGCTCTCACCTATACACCATTGAAAAAACGTTCCCATAACTTAGCCACCATGGAATGAACAACGCAAAAAACAATTTATATGAAAAGAGGAACTTCTTATGACAAAACCAGCAGAATGGTATCAAGGAAAAACCGGTCGGGCAGAACATTTGGTCTATTTAAATAAAGAAGCCAAAGAGCTTGAGAAACTGATTCAAGGTGACAAAACAATGATCATCCGAGGGGCTGCCGGCAGAAAATCACCTTTAGGAGGAAGAGCCAAAATCAACGATCTTGTTTATTTTGTGGAGACCGGCGGCGATTTGACCATCACTCATCGGGGCATCATTGCCAACGTGATTGAATCTGAAAAGATGACGAAAGAAGAATCCATAGATTTTGTAAAACGCTATGAAAAAGAGTTGAATTTATCGAAAAAACAAGTCGATCGATGGGCAGGGAAAAAGTATCTAGCGGTCTATGAAATCGCTGAATTAGAAGAAATAACACCATTTCAGTACAATCGTGAAAAAAATATGGATGATTGGGTCATCACAGATGATATCAACAAAATCAAATTGTAACGTAGCGAAAACCTTAAAAAACGAAGCGCAAAGGAGTTGAGTGGAAGGATGGAAGGCAAAAAGCAATTGTTTCGAGACAAAAACGTGAAACCAACAGAGCAGCTGATTGCAGAATCTCTGGGTGAAGGATATGTCATTTATCAACGTTTTATCGAAACCCTTGAAAACGAGGGCATCTCTCTTATGGATTGGCGCTATTACCAAGATGGAAAAGCGTGGTTGTCAAAAGGCGAAAACAAATGGACAACGACTCGTGGAACGAATAAAGTGAAACCAATTTTTTGGCTCTCGATGTGGGAGGGCTTCTTCAAAGTCTCCTTTCACTTTAGCGAGAAAGTCCGAACACAGTTATTGTCTTTACCAGTCAGCGATGAGACAAAGGAAACCATTCTTAAGGCGCCAACTAATGGCACGAAAATGAAGTTTTTTTCTGTGATTTTTGATGTCGCTAATCCATCACTCTTTGAAGATATCACCGAATTGATCGTGTTCAAAAAAAGTAAATAAAGTAAGAGTATGATTTATTTAACTTGGATAGTCTGATTTTATTACATCTATCAAAAAGGAATCTTCGTTATAGTTTACCCATTTTTTAGGTTAAGAAAAGTAAAAGTCAATCAGAAGACTCTAAGTTTATCGCCTTTCCTCTGATTGGGTTTTAATATAAGTAACTCTTGGGAAAACCAACGCTAATTTTGATTAGATTATCGGATAAAATTCACAATGAAATAAATTTTACTCGCTAAATATGCTATTATGGGTAAAATATGCTTTAATTACTTTTGAATTGATGGAAGACACATTGGAAAAGGAGAAAAGACAAATGACTATTCAACGAATCACAGCTTGCGTTCAAGTCAAAGGAGACTATCAGAAGTGTTATCATTTTTATACGGAAAAAGTTGGTTTGGTACCAACTTATGGCGATGAGTCAGGTCCTTATACAAGCTTTGCATCGAAGAAAGAGGAGGCGCCTTTTTTTGGTATGTTTCAAGTGGATGCCGTGATCGATCAAATGGAGGGCTATCCGATTTCGGATAATCGGATTTCATCTGATACGCTTTCGGCAACGTTTCACACCACGGATTTTGAAGAAGATTATACGAGAATGAACAATGCTGGTGTAGTGTTTGAAGTGAGTAAAACCGTTTTGGGGGAAGGGGACCAAGCTTTTCATATTGCCTATTTCCGCGATCCAGAAGGAAATTTGCTAAGCTTGGAGGATGGTGGTGTCTAAAGAGTTCACATTCAAAAAGAATCAGAAAAAAACGTAAAGAAAGATTTATCTCATAATTGTTTTGAGATAAATCTTTTTTTATTTGAAATCATTCCTCTATAAAGCGTTCCTTCATCCGCTCCAAGAAAAGTCCAGAGGCTTTTGAAAAAACTTGGGTGTTCTTCCAAATGACTGCAAGATCTGATTCAAGAGTGGGACTCAATTTTCTAAAGCATAAAGGACTGTCAGGGGTGAAGTTGATTAATTTGTCGAGGGTCAATGCATAGCCGACGCCTTCTTCAACCAACTTTGACGCATTGTACACGAGATTATACGTGGCAACGACAGTCAATTTGTTCATGTCTTTTTTCAACCATTTAGAAAGCTCACTGCTGACCAGACTTTGTCGTGAAGTAATCAAGGGAACCTCCCAGAGATCCTTTGGTGTGATGACTTCGTTACTAGCAAGGGGACTGTCTTTTCGCATCAAGACGCCCCAGGTGTCTCTGGCAGGTAAGCGCAAGGAATGGTATTTTTTGACGTCGACGGGGCTGATCACGACGCCAAAATCCAACAATCCTTTGTCCAACCGTTCTTTGACCTCGTCAGCATTGCCGCTAAACAAATGAAATTTGATGTTAGGGTACTCAACTTGAATCTCCTTGATGATTTTTCCCAACAGCTGGATCACGTAGGTTTCTCCAGCACCGATCGACACGTTACCGGCAATCGTATCTCGAGGCGACAAAAATTCAGAACGGGTCTTTTCTAACAATTCTACAATTTCTTCCGCCCGCTTACGAAACAAGAGGCCATCTTCCGTCAGCGTGATTTTGCGATTGCCTCTGGTGAACAGCGTGACACCTAATTCTTTTTCTAACTCCATTAACTGTCGTGACAGGGATGGTTGCGAGAGATGCAGATGTTTTGCCGCAGCTGAAATCGTTTCTTTTTCTGCAACTGTTAGAAAGGTGGTTAAACTTTTTAATTCCATAGGTCTATACTCCTTTTTCTATGCTATATATGAATAGTTGGGTATTTGATATTAGTATTTTACATAGAAAGATGCTGCAAGTACAATAGGTTTATCTAAAAATAGCTCAAGCGATCAAGAAAAAACGATCATCCAGACCTTGATCATTTGAGAAACATTGGAGAATCGCCCTAAGGTACAGGATAGTTGACCGAGAAAGAAGGCGAATGAAATGAAAAAATGGCAAAAGAAGGCCCTTGTGTCTTTAGTTGTGCTGGCACCGTTGGTTTTAGGTGCTTGTAGCAGCAATAATGAGGAGACGAATGAAGAGCCGCAAGCCAGCTCAGGAGGAGAAACGATGACAGAAAATGTTTCATTGACAGATGAATGGGATAAAGTTTTCCCGGAAAGTGACACGGTGAATCACCGAAAAGTGACTTTCCAGAATCGTTACGGGATCACTTTAGTTGCTGATCTTTATGAACCAATTGATGCGCAAGGACCACTTCCAGCAATCGCCGTTAGCGGACCTTTTGGAGCAGTCAAAGAGCAGACATCTGGTCTATATGCGCAAACGATGGCAGAGCGTGGTTTTGTTACGATCGCTTTTGATCCGTCCTATACAGGTGAAAGCGGTGGCGAACCACGCTATGTGGCTTCCCCAGACATTAATACAGAAGATTTTCAAGCAGCAGTCGATTTTCTATCTGTCCAAGAAAACGTAGATGAAGAAAGAATCGGTTTGATTGGGATTTGTGGCTGGGGTGGTCTAGCTTTGAATGCCGCAGCTATCGATACCCGTGTGAAAGCGACTGTTTCTGCCACCATGTATGACATGTCGAGAGTCAATGCTCAAGGGTATTTTGATGAAATGGGGGCTGAAGGACGCCATGAATTGCGCCAGCAGCTAAACGCCCAACGTACAGTTGATTTTGCCAATGGCAGCTACGAACGAGCAGGTGGGGTACCAGATACACTGCCAGAAGATGCGCCTGTCTTTATGCAGGATTATTTTGATTATTACAAAACAGAACGAGGCTACCACGAACGTTCCTTGAACTCTAATGATGGTTGGAATGTCACGTCTTCGCTGTCATTCTTAAATATGCCACTTTTGTCTTACATTGATGAGATCCAAAGCGCCGTTTTATTGCTTCATGGAGAAGAAGCCCACTCACTTTACTTCAGTCAAGACGCCTTTGAGCAATTGCAAGGCGATAACAAAGAGCTGACAGTCATTCCTAATGCTTCGCATGTTGATCTATACGACCAAACAGAGGTGATTCCTTTTGACCAAATGACCGAATTCTTCCAAGAGCATTTGAATTAAACCGCAACAACCAGCTGCACGACTGTTCAGTCCCATATCTTCTGCTGAGCATTCGTGTTTTAGAAAATAAGCATTCCGTTGCCCGCCGCTACATCGAATCATCAGCAGAAAGGAGCGAAGCCATGTTGATAAAACTCATCCCTGCTGTCTTGCTGTTCCTACTAAGTGCCTGTGGGACAAGTGGAACAGAGGAGAGGCATGCGCTGTCTGCCAGCGAAACTTCCTCTGAGGCAAGTCAGGATCATGATCAACCGACGATTGAATCAGCAACAGATGTGGTCATTACGGTTGGTCAACAGGATTTTATAGCGAAGTTTTATGAAAATGAGGCGTCTGAATACCTAATGAATCAAATGCCCTTCACGTTGACAATGAGTGACTTGAACAACCACGAGAAATATTATCGTTTTTCTGAGAATTTGCCAGAAATGACTACAGAACGGCCGGAGATCATTCACGAAGGAGAAATCATGAGCTGGAATAGTCATACATTGGTGCTGTTTTATCAGACCTTTACCAATTCTTATGGTGGCTATAGTCGTATCGGCGTTATTGAAGATCCAGCAGGATTAAGAGAAGCGTTGGGGGGAGAAGACGTGGAGGTTGTCTTTTCGCTAGAAAATACTCGTGAGTAACGAATGATTAGGAGAAAAACAAATGACGATCGATCAATTAAACAAAATTATGGCAAGTGGTGAACCCTTACTTGCCGGTTCGCAAGCTTCAAAACAAATGATGGCTTTGAGTGCTGAGGCGAGAAAATTGACCATGAAAATCAATACGGTTTATCATGAACCTCATGAATTACAAGAACTTTTTGCTCAATTGACTGGGAAAGCAGTTGAACCGACATTTTCGCTTTTTCCGCCTTTTTATACAGATTACGGCAAAAACATCCGCATTGGTAAAGGGGTGTTTCTTAACGCCGGTTGTCATTTTCAAGACCAAGGAGGGATCACGATCGGTGATGGTACCCTAATAGGGCACAACGTAGTTCTAGCTACCTTGAATCATGGCCTTCACCCTGAAGATCGTAGTACGCTTTATCCAGCACCCATTACGATTGGGAAGAATGTCTGGATTGGCTCAAATGCAACGATCGTGGCTGGTGTGAACATCGGTGACCATGCAATCATTGCTGCTGGGGCAGTGGTGACCAAAGATGTCGCTGAGCGCACGATCGTGGCTGGTGTACCTGCAAACTATGTCAAAGAGGTCACTGAGTAAGCACAATAGCAATGAGTAAGAAAAAAACTGCTGTTCGCCTTGTCGCTTTTGAAGCGATGAAGACGAACAGCGGTTTTCTTATTCTTGAGGCGGCTCGCTCGTATTGGAACCGGCGAAGTTTTCGATCAACGATTTCACATCCAGACCGAGGGTTTCTTTCAATGTTTCTTGTGTGGTCGACAAAAGATTGGTGGCGTAATTGGTGACACGATTGGCACCGCCGCCTTCACCTGATCCTGTATCAACGACTGAAATTTTATCGATATTGCCTAATGGGGCGGCAGCCTCTTTGACTAATTGCGGCATGATCTCAACGATCATGCTAAGGATCGCTGCTTCATCATATTTCTTGAAGGCTTCAGCGATTTTTTCCTTCGTTTCAGCTTCCGCCGTTCCTTTCGCCAAGGTCGTCTCGGCTTCTGCCAAACCAATCAGACGAATCTTATCGGCTTCAGCTTTTGCCAACGACTCTGTTCGAAACTGCTCAGCTTCAGTGGTTGCTAACGCAGACGCTTTTTTCGCTAATGCTTCTTGTTCAAGCGCATAACGATCGGCATCGGCTTTTTTCTTGATCTCAGAATCAAATTGGCGTTCACGACGCAAGATTTCTTTTTCTTCCAATTCGATTTGTTTTTGTCGTTCAACGACTTCGACTTCAATCTCTTGTTCTCGGACTTTTTGTTTCATGATGGCACTTTGCAGATGATAGGCTTGATCGGCATCGGCTTTGGCGATGTCTTGTTCTTTCTTATATAGCGCCAACTTCAATTCTTTTTCCTTCAATGCTTCAGCGATTTCGGTCATGCGTTTTGATTCCGCTGTTTGCGATTCTTGTTCCGATTGGGCTTTTTTGATGCGGGTTTCTTTCAGCGCTTCAGCTTCCGCAATTTCAGCATCCCGTTTGACTTGGGCGATTCTAGGTTTTCCAAGAGAATCTAAATAGCCATTTTTGTCTCGTACTTCTTTGATCGTAAAGGAGACAATGATCAAGCCCATTTTCGCTAGATCGACAGAGGCCACTTCTTGCACGCTTTGGCTGAATTTGTCGCGATTTTGATAGATTTCTTCGACGGTCATCGAACCAAGGATCGAACGCAGGTGACCTTCCAAGACTTCTCGTGCCTCATTTTCTAATTCTTCACGGGTTTTTCCTAGAAACTGTTCCGCTGCCGTTGCGATTTCTTCCACGGATGAGCCGATCTTGATAATGGAAGTTCCATCACACATAACGGGAACTCCTTGTTCCGTATACACTTCTGGTGTTGAAACATCTAGCTTGCTTGAAAGCAAGCTGATTCGGTTTGATCGTTGGAACACTGGCAAAACAAAGGCTCCGCCACCACGCACGATTTTGATTTTGTTATTGCTCTCATCCGCATGAACATTTTTGTTGCCAAGGTAACTTCCGCTAATAATCAACGCTTCATCGGGCTTGGCTGTTTGATATTTCGTGACAAAGATGATCAAAAGCATCAGTAAAATGAACGCCACGATTGCGATCGGAAAGACAATTGGTGATAAGAAAATATCCATAGATGCACCTCTTTAGTGATTTATTTTAGTTGTCCAAAAATTTTTCTGTATAGGGAACGACGTAGCAAATACGCTCTTTGACTTCAATAATCAACACTTTTGATCCTGCTGCTAATGGTTCATCGATAGGTTGAAAAGCCGAGGCTGGACGATTACTTGAACCAGTGACACTTGTGAGTTGAATTTCACCCATTCCTTCACAAGGAATCGGCGTCAGCACCGTTGCGATTCGACCTTCAAAGTCTTTCTCGGAACTCGAAAGCGTCGCTTCAGCATTCCTCATGGGAATCAGCACGTAAAAATTCAAGAGAAAAACGAGCCCTGTAGAAAGACAAGCGCTACCAATGAAAAGCATCATCGAATAGCCTGGGAAAATAGTTTCCCCTAAGTAACCGAAAAGACTCGTAAAGGCAAACCAGGGGATGATCAACATCGGATCAATTGGACCATCAAAATCGAAGATATCGCCAAACAGAAGCAGCAAAAAGGCTAAAATGGCACAGCCAATCAATACATACAAATAAATCTGATCAGGTGCATAAGTGTGCAGCACGTATCCACCTCCTTGTATATTAGAGTTAGGGTTTTAACCTTCCGGTTTTGATTGGATAACCCTATGAACCATCGTTATTTTAATTTGGTATTAACTCATTCATTTTGAGATAATATATTTATTGGATTGAGAGGCTATGCCGTTGCCTCCTTGAGTTTTGAAGCTCGTAATCGAAAGACTGGCACCTCTCTCTGATAAGTGGATTACGTATGAGTTAGATGTTGAAAGTTTTTGCTTTACTCCGTATCTCGTACAAG
Source organism: Enterococcus sp. AZ079 (assembly GCF_050547255.1). Classification (NCBI taxonomy): domain Bacteria; kingdom Bacillati; phylum Bacillota; class Bacilli; order Lactobacillales; family Enterococcaceae; genus Enterococcus; species Enterococcus sp. AZ079. Next base: position 1,420,004 of record NZ_CP172955.1, read on the forward strand.
GTAGTGACGCTTTTCAGTTGAGCGGGTTTCAATCCAAAATATTTTTTTAGAAAGGTCAAATGTATGTACTTCTTAGGAATTGATATCGGCAAGCGAACTCACGTGGCTTCTTTAATGAGTGAAGAAGGTAAAGTGATCCTAAAAGGTTTTTCTTTCCCTAACACTACTGAAGGAGCTGATTCCCTGATTGAGCGGCTTTCAAAATATTCAGAGACTCCCGCTGACTTTATTGTCGGAATGGAAGCTACGGGTCATTATTGGCTCTCCATCTTTTCATACCTCCACGAATCAGACTTTTTGATTCACGTTGTGAATCCTCTTCAAACCGATGGCTGGCGCAAAGGAACAGAAATCAGAAAACGAAAAAATGATATTATTGATTCTGTTTTGATTGCTGACTTGATGCGTTATGGTTCCTTTGTAGAAACAGTATTGTCTGATGAAAATGTTTTTTCGTTAAAACAACTTTCACGTTACCGAACCTATTTAGTAGGTACCGCAAGCGACTTCAAACGAAAAATCATAGCTGTACTAGATCAAGTGTTTCCTGAATATGCATCAATTTTTTCTAAACAAGGTATTTTCGGAAAAGCGTCTAAAGAGTTATTGCTTGAGTTTAGTTCTCCTATAGAGCTAGAAGAAATTTCGGCAGAAACGTTGGCTCAATACTTAGCTGAGTTAAGCAGGAACCGAATAAAGCCAGAGAAAGCAGATCAATTGAAGCAAGCAGCTTCTAACTCCTTTGGAGTGAAATTTGCTCAAGAAGCTTTTACATTTCAATTACGCTCCATGATTGAACAATTGAAATTCATCGAAAGCCAAGTAAAAGAAACTGAAAAAGAAATTAAGCGCATAATGAGTAATTTAGACTCTGTTATTCTCACAATCCCTGGAATCGGCCCTATAAATGGCGCGACAATTCTTGGTGAAATTGGAGACATTCGCAAATTTTCTAATCCGAAAAAACTGGTTGCTTATGCTGGCATAGACGCGTCTGTGTCCCAATCTGGGCAATACGAAGCAACACATAATGTTATGAGCAAGCGTGGATCTCCATACTTACGAAAAGCCTTGTTTTCAGCTGCTCTAGTTGCTTCTCAATGTGATCCTGTTTTTCGCGCGTTTTATCAGAAAAAAATTTCTGAGGGAAAGCATCATCTGACGGCCTTAGGTGCTGTTTCTCGTAAGCTTTGTTATGTGATTCATGCTATTTTAACTAAAAATGAACCTTATAAGATTGTTTCCGATTAGCTATTGAACAATCAAAAAAATCTAATAGTGAAAGGTCTATTTGTTGTACTCATTTTTTGGACTTAACTGTTATAAAATATTTTTTTGATTTAGCTAATTTTCACTTGACTCTATATAGTTAGTCTTTCAAATAGAGTGATTTGTAAGAACAATGAAAGCTAAGAAACAATCGAAAGAAGAACGAGGGAAGGAAAAGAACGGAATAGGTGTTCTGTTATAATTATACCAATAAATAATAAAAAAAATTAAATAAAATAGTAAATTTGAATAAATAGTACAACAAAGGGAGGTTTATTTTTCTTGAAAGAGCCGATCAAAAATCAGCTTTTTTTCACCAGCCATTGACAAACCAGGAAAATCCAAGTAGATTAAATCAGGGTACTAGAAAAAGGCAAAATCAGCTGCAGATGATTTGAATCGTAAGAGGCAGCTTTTATTTTCTATTACCATAGATCGAAGTAGTTGTTCGCAAACATAAAAGAAGTCAGGAACACTTCTTTTCAACCGACAGTATTGCTAAGAAATAGAGGTGGAATCGATGGATCAAAAAGAAAAAATGTTAGAGCTAATCAAGAAAAAACAAGGCGGCGGCCGTTCAAAAAAAATGGAATCCCCAAAAAACGATCGAAAAAACATGCGTAAAGGCCCGAAAATTTATAATAAGTAAGGCAATGCATTAGAAACATGAAATGGTTGATGAAAAAAAGAGAGAAGGACAGGATTTCTGTCTTTCTCTCTTTTTTATTTACTCTTGAGAATCCACGTACAACTCACTCAAAGCTGGCAGATCATGAACTTGGTATTTTGCTTTAAAAGCTGCGATTTCTTCAGCGCTGAAGCGGTTCGGATCAAGTTTCAGTTCTTCGACAGGAAGAGGTCGTTCGTTAGCGATCTTGACATCGATCACCACAGGTCCGTTGATTTCTTTAGCTTGTGTAAAGACGGATGCTAATTCTTCTTCCTTCGTTACCGTGAAGCCTTTCGCACCTAATGCTTCCCCAACTTTACCAAAATCAGCACCGGCTAGTTGGACACCGAACTTGGTTTGCTCGGTATCTTCTTGCTCCGCTTCGATGAAGCCGAATGAGTCATTGGAAAAGACCACGTTGATGATTGGCAAATCATATTTCACTTGGGTGATGATGTCTTGCATTTGCATCGCAAAACCGCCATCCCCACTAAAGGTAAATACTTGGCGATTCGGATAGCTCAATTGAGCTGCGATCCCACCAGGTACACCATTACCCATTGTCGCAAACCAGCCAGACGTTGTAAAACGCTGTTCACCCGTCATTTCTAAATGACGGATACTGTGGATCGTCACATTACCGACATCCGTGACAAACAGAGCATCAGGAGCTGCAATCCGGTTGATTTCTCGATAGACAGGTTCAGGACGCAAAGTCTCTTGCGAATCATGGTAAAAACGATGGCGCCATTCATGCCAATTGCGACAGTTTTCTTGATTGGCTTTTAACCAAGCATCTGCAGGACGAGGGGCTGCCATCTCTGTCCATTTTCTAAGAGCGGTCGCACCATCTCCTAAAACGGAGACATCCGTCTGATGACGACGACCAAATTTCGAGGCGTCGATATCAACTTGGACAAAGTTGGCACCAGGATTGAAAAAGCGGCGGCCAAAAGGGAAGTCACTGCCGACAAAAACGATGAGATCGGCTTCTGCCAAAGCTTCATTGGCAGGTTTTGTCGCAACCCGTCCAGCAAATCCAAGAAAGTTTTCATAAAGATCAGGCACGATGCCTTTGGCTAAGACAGAAGCTGCGATAGGCATCGAGAAATGCTTAGAAAAAGCATCGATGGCATCAAAATGACCAAAGAGACCTTGTCCGATATAAAGGACGGGTTTTTTTGCTTGTTCAAAATAAGGAAGGGCAGCATGTAAATCCTCTTCATCAGGCTGGAGAACACCTGTCTTATGATTTTTTGCGGTTGCAATCTCCTGTTCGTCGATTTCTGCAAACCCGTAATCGACCGGGATCGTTACCACAGCGACTCCTTTAAATTTGTAGGCTGCTTTAATGGCTTCATCCACCACGTGGGGCAAACTTTCAGGGGACATGACCGTGCGATTGTAGATACTGACATCAGCGAACATCGGATTTTCATTCATTTCTTGAAAATCATTGTAGTTCATTGAGCTCGAAGCTACTTGTCCTAACAAGGCAACGACGGGCACGTTATCCATTTGAGCATCATATAAGCCATTGATCAAATGGGTGGCACCCGGACCAGCAGAACCAAAAACCGCACCGACTTTTCCCGTTAGCTTGGCATCAGCCGCTGCTGCCAGCGCACCTGCTTCTTCATGACGTACTTGAACATATTTGACCGATTGCCGTTCATGGTACAAAGCATCCATCGTTGAGTTGAAAGATCCACCGGGGATTCCATAGATATGGTCGATGCCCCAAGCTTCAAAAACCTTGATCATTGCTGTACCAGCATTGATTTTTGTCATTTTCTTCACTCGCTTTCTCTGTTGTCATTCGTTCTCTTTTAAGTATAAACGTTTCTCAAAAAGACAACAAAGAATGCGCCTTCTGTCACAAGGCGCAGTGAAAGACTTATTTTAGGAAATGAACGACTCAGTTGCGCAGCTCTTGCACGAATCGGCTGGCGATCTCTTTTGGTCGGGTGATGGCACCACCAACCACGATACCCGTCACACCCATATCTTGGATTTTCTTTGCTTGTTTCGGGGTGTGGATCTTGCCTTCGGCTATCACTGGAACCTTTGCCGCAACCAATTGCTGGATCAATTGATAATCTGGTTCGTCAATGGTGGGACTATTCGCCGTATAGCCGGACAAAGTTGTACCTACAAAATCGACACCCGCTTCAAAGGCATTGATGCCTTCCTCATAGGTGGCGATATCTGCCATGAGTAGTTGATTGGGATAAAGAGTTTTGATTTGTTTGATAAAGGCATTGACCGTCAAGCCATCGTGACGTTTGCGCAAGGTGCAGTCCAAAGCGATCACCGCAATCTGTAAAGCTGCTAATTCGTGCACCTCTTTGATGGTCGCTGTGATAAATGGTTCTTCAGGTGGATAGTCTTTTTTGATGATTCCGATGATCGGCAGATCAACAGCGGCTTGGATTTCGCGAATATCGCGAACGGAATTGGCACGGATGCCAACAGCTCCAGCTTCTTGAGCTGCTTTTGCCAATAGGGGCATGACACCGCCGTTTTCGGTATACAAGGGTTCTCCAGGCAATGCTTGACAAGAAACAATCAACCCGCCCTTGATTTGTTGGGTAAAGACTTCTTTTTCCATTTATATGACACTTCCCATTCTACTAAAGGTTCGTTTCTCCCTTCGACTATATCATGAGGTTTTTTGCTTGTAAATGAATCAACACCTCTTTGAATCAAAGGCAAGACATTCAAAAAACGTGCAGCAAGCATCATTGTCATGGATACTTGCTGCACGTAACGAATAGGCTAGGCAGATTTTTTATTCTGCTTGTTTTGACGTGCATTGCTTGAACTTTTCAAAATCGATCGTTTGATTAGCAGGCAGCACTTCGTATTGCAATCGTTCTGTTTCTTCATCGTGAATGATATGGAGGATTTTTCCTTCGTCATCTACTGGTCCCAGACTGATGATCGTAAAGCGTTCATTGATGACTTCTAAATTTTGTAAAACCCCAGAAAACACTTTGCGAATATGATGGGCGGTTTTGATTTTTTTGTCCGCTTTTTCAACAGCCTTGGCCAACGTAAAGCCTTCATCTAAAAACGTTTTGATCATTTCCACTTTGACGACCGTGGGCAGTCGGTATTTTCGTGGGGCATTTTCTTCTTGTGGGACCGATTGAATAAATCCTTTTTGTTCCCAATAACGCAATTGGCGAGGGGAGATATCACACATTTGGCTAAGTTCGCTGATGCCGACCAACAAGTTTTCATTATCAACGAGTTTTCGAAAAAGATGAGACATACGGACTCCATTCTTGTAAAGGTATTTGTTAATATTGTAACTTGTTTTACTTTTATGTCAAGTAGGTTGACAAATTTCAGGGAAAGATTTAAAGTAAAGAAGGTTTTATGAAAAATATACTGAAAAGAGTGTGAAATATGTCAACGAGTCGTCCTTTAGATATCTACGGCAAACCTTACAACCGTTCCTTACTGGTCATGGTTTTGCTGATCGGTACGTTTTGTACTGTTTTGAACCAAACATTGTTAACAACGGCTTTTCCAACTTTGATGGATGCCTTTGACATCTCAGCATCTGATGTTCAATGGCTGACCACTGGTTTCTTGCTGGTCAATGGGATCATGATCCCGATCACCGCATGGCTGATCAACAAGTTCAGCTCGAGAAGTCTTTACTTAACGGCAATGAGCATCTTCCTTGCAGGAACGATCGCTTGTTTTGCTGCACCGAACTTTTCTACATTATTGATTGGCCGCTTAGTGCAAGCTGCCGGTGTAGGGATCTCGATGCCGCTTTTGCAAAATATCATGTTGTCGATCTTCCCACCAGAAAAACGCGGTTCAGCCATGGGCATGTCAGGAATCGTTATTGGGTTAGCACCAGCCTTAGGCCCAACGTTATCTGGTTGGATCATTGATCATTATGACTGGCGCTATTTGTTCGGAATGGTCATCCCAATCGTCGTTTTAGTCTTAGTCTTAGCGCTCTTTCTAATGAAGAGTGTGATTGAATTGTCGCATCCGAAAATCGATCTGTTCTCAGCGATTTTATCAACCCTTGGTTTTGGTACATTGCTCTATGGCTTTTCAAGCGTCGGCGACAAAGGGTGGGGCAGTATGGAAGTAATCGGTTTTCTAGCAGCCGGTGTCTTTTTCATTGCTTTCTTTGCATGGCGTCAATTGCACATTGAGCATCCGTTCTTAGAGTTGCGCGTGTTCAAATCAACGACCTTTACCTTGGCGTCGATCCTTTCAGGGGTCACGAATATGGCGATGATCGGTGCTGAAATGGTTCTCCCATTGTATATCCAAAACATTCGTGGTGAGTCAGCGTTTCATTCAGGATTGATGTTATTGCCAGGTGCGTTGATCATGGGGATCATGATGCCGATCACTGGTGCGATCTTTGATAAGTATGGTGCAAAACGTTTAGCTATCACCGGGATGTTTATCTTGACTGCCGCAACCTTACCATTTGCTTTCTTAACAAAAGATACACCGATTTTGCATATCATCATTCTTTATGGGATTCGGATGTTCGGGATCTCAATGGTGATGATGCCAGTAACGACTTCAGGAATGAATGCCTTACCTGGTCATTTGATCAGTCACGGTACCGCGGTAAACAATACGTTCCGTCAAGTAGCCAGCTCAATTGGTACGGCTATCTTGATCAGTGTCTTGACAAACGTCACCAAGGGCAACTTGCCAAGTGATTCTTTGCTGGATGCAACGCCTTTGGCATACAAAGAAAAAGCAATCGAAGCGACTTTATCTGGCTACCATGCCGCCTTTTATGTGGCAGCGGTCTTTAGCTTCTTAGGATTCTTGATCGCCTTCTCCTTAAAGAAAAAAGAACCACGATTGACGGTTCTTGAAGGAGGTGCGGACAAATGATCTTGCTTTTGATCGTTCTTAGCGTGTTAGGGTTTGCGGTACTGAATGTCTTTGCCAAAAATAAGCTGCAAACAGGTTTATCATTGGTCTTAGGTCTAGTCTTCGTGGCAAGTGTCGTCGCATTGATGGCCAATTTGACTTATCATTTTGGAATGGAAAAAGAAACGACTGCTAAAACAACCCCACTGGTTTCTAGTGCCGATAACGAGAATTTTGATTTGCTATTGTATCAGCCATTAGGAGATGGTACGGAAAAAATCTACCTATATAAAACGGATGCTGATCAAGAGGAACCAAAACAAACCGGTACTGATAAAGTGACCAATGTCGTGGAAACAGGGGCTGATTCAGCTCAATTAGAAACAAAAACGACGCGCTGGGTTTATAAAAGTGACCTATCACGCTTCTTGTTCGGGATCGCTGATAACGATGGCCAATATGTCAGCCGTACCAATACGTTCTCATTGCCAGATTCATGGGAAGTCTTGAGTGTGGATCAAGCAAAAAAACTGGCTTCTTTAGCGAAAGAACAAGCGGACACCATGAAAACACAAGGACAAGCGTATGTCCAAGAAAAAATGCAAGCTGCATTAATGGCTGATCCAACTATGGATGAGGCAGCCCAAAAAGCAAAAATCGCTGAATTGACAGAAGCTTATCAAAAAGAAGCGATGGCAAAACTGCTGGAAGAAGCAAAAAAGTAAAAACGAGCAGATAGTCAGGGGACGGAAGAATCCAATCGGATTCTTCTGTCCCTTTTTTATATGGAACGTGATACTTTTGAAAAACGGCTGCCACTAAAAAAAATCCCACACACTAGAAGTGAGTGGGATTTTCTTTAGTCAAATGAGCACGCGGCAATCCGATCGAAAGCTTCTTTCAACAAGTCCAACGATTGGGTGGCAGCTAAGCGAACATAGCCATCGCCGGTTGTTTCTCCAAAGGCTTTCCCAGGGATCATCAGCACACTGGTTTCTTTTAATAATTTCTCGACAAAGCTGACAGAGTCCAACCCCGTTTGTTCAATGTTGATGAAGGCATACATGCTTCCTTTGACAGGGGATAAGGAAAGGAAGGGGATCTCAGCAACCCGTTGTTCAATGTAAGTCAGTCGTTCCTTGAAGACAGCAACCACTTGCGGCACGAGGGTATCATAGTGATTCAATGCGTAAATACCTGCCCGTTGTGAAGGAGTTGGTGCCGAATAGGCGATCGCCTCATTGATCAGTTTTGCCGTAAGATTGATCGATTCAGGTGCGATCATGTAACCGATTCGCCAGCCTGTCATGGCAAAGGCTTTTGAGAAACTGCTGAATGTGATGGTGTTCTCAGGTGCGAAGGCTGCCATCGGTACAAAGGTGTCATCAAAGCAAAAGGCTTCATAGACTTCATCTGAGAGGATTAGTAAGTCATGGTCAATGGCAACTGCTGCGATTTTTTCAAAAGTTTCTGGAGAAAAAACAGCACCAGTAGGATTGTTGGGTGAATTGATAATGATTGCACGGGTTTTCTCAGTGATAGCGGCCTTTAAAACCTCGACGTCGATTTGAAAGCCATCTTTTTCAAAGGTCGGAATAAAGACTGGCACACCACCGACTAGTTCGACTTGTTGTTTGTAAGGCGAAAAGTACGGTTCGTGAATAATCACTTCATCACCGGGATCAATGATGGCAGCCAAAGCTAAGTACATGCCATGCAATGCACCGACAGTTCCTCGTACTTGGCTAGGAGAAAAAGTAAGCTGGTATTGCTTTTGATAAAAATCAACGACGGTTTGGATAAAATCAGCACTACCGTCTGAAGCGGTGTATTTTGTATGACCCGCTTTGACGTCAGCAAAAGCTGCATCAATGATTGTCGCATCTGTAATCAAATCAGGATCACCAATCGACAAATCAATCAAATTCGGGGTTTTCTTCGCAAGAGTGGCGATCTCCATTAAAAGATTTTCTTCTGGTTGTAAAAAACGTTCTGCAATCAACGGACGGTTCATTTTGTCATCTCCAATTTCTATAAAACTTTGCTTAAAAAATCCTGTGTCCGCGCATTTTGCGGATGCTCAAAGATTTGTTCTGGTGTTCCTTGTTCTTGAATGATACCGTCAGCCATAAAGATGACACGATCGGCGACTTCTTTTGCGAAGCCCATTTCGTGGGTAACGACGACCATCGTCATGCCTTTTTCTGCCAAAGCTTGCATGACTGTCAACACTTCTCCAACCATTTCTGGGTCCAATGCTGAGGTTGGTTCGTCAAAGAGCATTACATCAGGATCCATTGCCAACGCTCTAGCAATAGCCACCCGTTGCTGCTGCCCGCCAGAAAGGCTAGAGGGGTAACTATCCGCTTTTTCAGCTAAGCCAACTTGCTCCAGCAATCCTTTCGCTGTCTCTTCGGCAGCAGCTTGCTCTTGCTGTTTGACTTTGATCGGGCTGATAGTCAGATTTTCTAACACCGTTTTATGAGGGAATAAATTGAAGCTTTGAAAGACCATTCCCATTTTTTGACGAATCTGATCGATTTTCACCCCTTTTGCCAATAAATCATTGCCTTCGAAGGTGATTTTCCCGCCAGTCGGCTGTTCAAGAAGATTCAAGCAGCGTAAGAAAGTACTTTTCCCACTTCCTGAGGGTCCGATGATCACAACGACTTCACCAGGTGTCACTTCAAGATCGATTTCTTTTAAGACGGTATTCTCGCCAAATGTTTTCACTAATTTTTCAACTTTAATCACTAGTTTTCATTCTCCTTTCAGCAACACCCAATAGACGTGAGAGGGCGAAGGTCAATACAAAGTAGATCAATGATACGATAACGTATGGTAAAAATGGTTTGAAGCTGGCCCCTTGAACGACGCCTGTTTGGAAAATCAGTTCAGACACACCGATCACCGATACGACCGAAGACTCTTTGATGACCGTGACAAATTCATTTCCTAAAGCAGGCAAGATGTTTTTGATGGCTTGCGGGAAAATGATGAAGCGCATCGCTTGGATCTGATTCATGCCTAATGAACGAGCGGCTTCCAGCTGTCCTTTATTGACGGCATTGATCCCAGCACGAATGATTTCTGCCACATAGGCGGCACTGTTTAGTGCTAAGGCAATACAGCCAGCAGCTAACTTCGAAAGCTCTAAGCCTAACACGCCTGTTCCAAAGTATACAATAAATATTTGTACTAACAAAGGTGTTCCCCGAACATATTCAATATAGACAGCGGCAATGACTTTCAATGCTTTTGACTTAGAAAGCTTCATAAAGGCTAACAAGCTGCCACCGATAGAGCCGAATAATACCCCAACCAAGGCTAGGAAGATCGTATAGCCAGTTCCAGTGATGTAAAAAGGCAGATATTTTTCCCAAAAGCTTTGCTCTTCATCGATCGTGCCTTCTTCGGTAAACATCAATCGATAGGCATCTTCTTTGTATTGGCTTAAAAGATCATTACTAATGATAGTTTCAATGGAGGAATTGAGTTTTTCCAGTAAAACTGGCGCTTCTTTCGAGATGGCGATCGCGGTCTCCTTCACGCCGTTTTCAAACGTGACATTTTCGGCTAATGCCAAGGTATCATTCGCCGTCACATAAGCTTCAGCGACGGGACCTTCCATCACGATCGCATCGATCTTGCGTGATTTTAGATTGGTGATCAAATCAGGCACCCTTTGCAAAGAGGTGACGGTCGAGCCAGTCAATTCTGTATTTGCCAGCTCTTCTTGTGTGGTTTGTCGTTGTGCACCGACAGCTACACCATCAAAATCAGCCGTCGATTGGAAACGATCCGCATCTTCTGCTCGAACCAGGACGGTCTGTTGGACTTCCATATAGGTGTCAGTGAAATTGACTTCTTTACGGCGCTCATCCGTAGCAGCCATCCCAGAGATGACGACATCGATTTTACCCGTTTTTAGAGCCCCTAACAGCGCGTCGAACCCAAGCTCCTCAATCTTCAGGTCGACCCCTAAGTCATCTGCAATTTTTTGGGCAATCGAGATATCGATCCCCACGATTTCATTTTTTCCGTCAACATTGGCACGGAATTCATATGGTGCATAATCGGCAGATAAACCCACGACCAATACGCCATTTTCTTTGACTTTTTCATAGATGGGATCGGTTTCTTCTGCATGTGCTTGTCCGACAAAGAAAAACGGCAGCAACGCTGTGATGATCCCTAATACAACAGTACCCTTACTAAACCTTTTCATGTAAACGCCCCTTTAACTTTTTCTGCGCATCTATTAAAAATGCAAATAATAACTAATAAATGTATAAAAATACATATAAGTGATAGAAACTATCATAGCATAACATCAGTTGAAGTCAATAAGTCAGAGAAAAAAAGTCAAAAATTGTTGTAGAGCGTAAAACCATTTATTCAAATTATTTGCAATCCAAGGAAGAAGAAAGTGGAAAAGGCGCAGCAGCCATTTTCTATACACATCTGTTTGAAAGGATGCTTAGAAAATAACGGATAGTGAAGAAAGAAAGCAGCTTCGCTTAAACGAGAAACAGGATCTGTAATGACAAAATTAAAAGTGGTTTTAAACAAAGCGGCAAAAACGAAACATAAGACATTTTTTGGATTTCTTGCGATAATAAAAGAGAAGAGGAGGCGATAGAATGAAGGTCGTATTGATTCGACATGGTGAAAGTGAAGCAAATTTTGAAAATTACTGGACAGGGTGGCTAGATGTTTCTCTGACCGAAAAAGGCCGACAACAAGCTTGGGCTGCGGGGGAACAGATCAAAGCATTGGGGATTTCCTTTGATTTTGCCTTTGCATCTGTGCTGCAGCGAACGATCATCACTTGCGATGCCGTTCTGGAAGCCAGCGATCAGCTTTGGGTCCCTGTGAAAAAAACATGGCGCCTAAATGAACGTCATTATGGCCAATTAGTAGGGGTCAATAAAGATGAGATGGTGGCAAAGTATGGAAAAGAACAGGTGCAAAAATGGCGACGTGGATATGATGAACCGCCTTTATATGTGGAGGAAAATGATTTAGACCGCCGCTATGATTCTTTAGACCCCCGCTTGATACCTAAGGGCGAAAATCTGGGGATGGTGGTGGCGCGAGTAGTCCCATTTTGGCAAGACCAGGTGGTTCCGTTACTTAAAGATCATAAGAATATTCTCATTACTGGTCATGGGAACAGCTTGCGGGCGTTAGTCAAATATTTGGAAGACGTGCCAAAAGATGCCATGGATACGATCGATGTTCCTAACGCACAGCCGATCATTTATGAGTTTGATAGCCAAGCAAACTTGATTGAACGGGCGTAATAACGAACATTTAAAGAATAAACCGCATTTTCGTTTGATGTTACATCGAAAATGTGGTTTTGTTGTGCTATAATAAGAAAAATTTTATGAAAGGCGGGAGGATATGAAAGCCGTATTAACCGTTATTGGAAAAGACAAGGTTGGGATCATTGCTGGTGTTAGCCAGAAATTAGCAGAATTAGAAATCAATATTTTAGATGTGTCCCAAACGATCATGGAAGATTACTTCACGATGATGATGCTTTTAAACATGGATGCCAATCAGGATTTTGATGGTGTTCGTGAGGAGCTTCACCAAATTGGTCGTACATTAGGTGTAAAAATCAGCATTCAAAATCAAGAGATTTTTGATACCATGCACAAATTATAGGAGGCACTATGGAGACAAATCAAATACTTGAAACCATTCGCATGGTGGAAGAAGAAAACTTAGATATTCGTACCATCACAATGGGGATCTCATTATTGGATTGTATTGACGCCGACATTGATCGTACTTGTGAGAAAATTTTTCAAAAAATTACAACAAAAGCGAAAGATCTTGTCAAAGTCGGCGAAGAGATCGAAAGTGAATATGGCATTCCGATTATTAACAAGCGGATTTCGGTTACCCCTGTAGCGATCGTAGTGGCAGCTTGCCAGCCGACACCCGCAGACTGTATCAAAGTTGCGAAGACCTTGGATCGAGCGGCGCAAGAAGTTGGAGTCAATTTCATCGGCGGCTATAGCGCACTAGTAGAAAAAGGCTATCAAGGCGGCGACCTTGCATTGATCGAATCGATTCCAGAAGCCTTGGCTCAAACCAATTTTGTCTGTTCGTCGGTCAATATTGGATCAACGAAAGCTGGGATCAACATGGATGCAGTACGTCTGATGGGAGAAACAGTCAAGAAAACGGCTGAGGCATCAGATATGGGCTGTGCGAAGCTCGTCGTCTTTGCCAATGCAGTGGAAGACAATCCCTTTATGGCAGGGGCTTTTCATGGGGTCGGTGAAGCTGATGTGGAAATCAACGTTGGTGTCAGCGGACCTGGTGTCGTCAAACGTGCCTTGGAAAAAGTCAAAGGCGAGTCCTTTGATGTTGTGGCGGAAACAGTCAAAAAAACAGCTTTCAAGATCACGCGGATGGGGCAATTGGTCGGGCGCGTGGCTTCAGAGCGCTTGGGCGTTCCATTCGGGATCGTCGATCTTTCGCTGGCGCCAACTCCTGCAGTCGGCGATAGTGTGGCATTGATTTTAGAAGAAATGGGTCTAGAATCTGTCGGTACCCACGGAACGACAGCGGCTTTGGCCTTGTTAAATGATGCAGTAAAAAAAGGCGGCGTAATGGCATGTAACCATGTTGGAGGTCTGTCGGGTGCCTTTATCCCCGTTTCTGAAGATGCAGGGATGATCAAAGCAGTAGAAGCTGGTTTATTGAATTTAGAAAAACTTGAAGCCATGACGGCGATCTGTTCTGTCGGTTTGGATATGATTGCGATTCCAGGAGATACTTCTGCTGAGACGATCGCCGCAATGATTGCGGATGAAGCAGCGATCGGTGTCATCAACCACAAGACGACAGCTGTCCGAATCATTCCAGCGAAAGACAAAAAAATCGGCGACCGCATTGAATTTGGTGGATTATTAGGAACGGCGCCAGTGATGAAAACCAATCCTGCGCAGTCTACTGATTTCATTTTACGTGGGGGACGTATTCCTGCTCCGATCCATTCATTCAAAAATTAATTTGTACTCCTTTACTAGGAAAATATGATAAAATGACCTTTAAAAGACCGACCAAAATGCTGTCTTTTAAAGGTTTTTTAGTCATCTAACTATTTTTTTCATGCTTAAGGCGGATGTTTTATCATTTGAAATCGAATACAATGAAAGATAACACGATGAAAAGGGGTGGTAAAATGAAGAAAATCTTCCAACTTGGGATGTTGGTTTTTGTTGGTTTGATGGGATTTTTTGTCCTTCAACCATCAATTGCCTTTGGACAGACATTTGTTCGTGATGATGCCGGGGTCCTTTCACAAGAGACGATCAAACAGATCGATGCTTTGAATAAAGAGGGCTTCCAATCATTGACTGGAGCGCCAGAATATGCTGTGATCACGATCCCTTCTTTAGATGGGCAATCGATTGAAGAGCGTAATTTGGAACTGTTCAATGAGTATGGTTTAGGAAATCCAGAGGACAATAATGGACTATTGTTTCTCTTTGCCATTGACGATCGTGAATTTCGTCTAGGTTATGGCGATGGACTATCCTATGTCTTCAGTGAGCTATCGGAAGATGATTTAGTGGATGAAGATGCCAAAGACGCATTACGAGATGAAGATTATGATACAGCGATATTGGCAGCTTCTAATGAAGTCTATCAGCGAATGAAAGAAGCGGATGAAACGATTGGTTTAGGGACGATCTATCAAGATGGCAAGCAAATGTTAGCAGAAAAACAGGCACAAGAAGCAGAAGCCACTAAGCAGATGTGGTTCACTATTGGTAAAATCGTCAGTGGAGTCGTAGCGGCAGCAGCTGCAGGCCTTGTCGGGTTCATCAGTTTTCGCCATCTTAAAACCAAACGGCGTTTTGAAGAGCACCTGCCATTGCCGAAACATCTGTTAGAAGATAGTCACTTCCAACAGAAAGATTTCTTGAAATGGGCTAGCAATAGAAAGAACTATCAGCGTTACCATCAGTATCAGACAGCAAAAGATTGTCAACAAGCATTTACGCAGTATGTGACGAGTACTTACGTGCCAGCGAAATTGAGCTCGATCACCGGATTGTCGACTGCGGATAAACGAGTTTTCCAACATGCCTTGACGAATCCAGCAATTGGATCTTATTTTTCAAACTTGCTGATGAAGAAACAAACCACGGTCAAACATTTCGGTCAGGTGATCCTTACACAACATGACACCTTAAAAACCTATGAAGCCCAATTAGGCAGGGAAGTGACTGAACGGATGGCAGACTACGATTTGACTGATGCGGTGTTACCCGAAAATCTGCCTTTAGCAGATGCTTATCGAGCAGAAATAGCCAAGCAAGCCAAAGAAGAGATCAGAAGACGCAATGAGCAAGGGCGATACTTAGCTCAACTTGTGACGGAAAAAGCGACCTATCCTGAGATGGTACAAGCCATTCCAAAAGAAGTTTCTGATGTTCTAGCGGAAGTGAAAACAGATGCCTTGTTCCAAGTTGACTTGAAACAGGTTTATCAAAATCACCCAGATTTAGCGAACAAATTATCCTCATTTGATGCTTCTGATCGAGCAGCCGTTTTGAATAATGCTCGCCAAGAGTATGACCCCCATGGTATGAATATGGCGTTGTTCTTTGTGATGATGAATAATCATGTGACCCATCAAGAACAAGTCATTGCCGATACGCAAAGTTCTTCGAATGATTTTGGCGGCTTTAGCGGAGGAAGCAGCAGCGGTGGCGGTGTTTCTGGTAGCTGGTAATTTTTCGTAGTGAGGAACGTTCATTGTTCTGCAATGCATTCGCTTGCATGTTGGTTTGTGCAAGCGGAAGGATTGTATGGTCAATGGCGTTTTTTCTTGTAGAGGAAATCCCTTGATAAATAAGACAAACCAAACAAAGTGTGGTAAACTTTTTAGAGTTACTGAAAATGAATGGAACTTTCATTCATTTGAAAAAGGGAGAAAACGAGGGATATCATGTACCAATCTTACATATGGGATTTTGACGGAACACTTTACGACAGCTACCCAATCATGTTAAAAGCTTTTATCAAGACATTGAAGGAGTATGGCTTTGATCCAGATCCAGCGGAGATTTATTATATACTGAAAGATTCATCTTCCAAAAAAGTTGCTGAAAAATACAACTTAGATTTTCAAGAGTTCACTAAAGCATTCAAAGCAAATGAAGCGCTGGATGATCGTTTGCCGCTTTCCTTTGCAGGAACCAAAGAAACATTAGAAGCCGTGGTTGCTGCTGGTGGCAAGAACTACATTTTGACCCACCGCGATGTCGTCTCAACGAAAGAGTTGTTAGAAAAAGAACAGATGGCAGACCTGATCGTTGAGATCGTTGGCCCAGAAAACAACTTCCCCCGCAAACCGGATCCAACTTCCCTGATTTATCTTGTTGAAAAGTATCAACTAGACAAAGATCAGACTGTCATGATCGGTGATCGCACGATGGATGTTTTTGCAGGACAAGGAGCAGGTGTCAAGACGATATTTTATGATATAGAAGGTCTCTTAAAAGATGTATCTGCCGACCATACCGTCCAATCAATGGCTGAAATACAAGAAATCATTAAGTCTTGAGAAATCAAGGCTTTTTTTGTGGTGAAAATGTTCTTTCCTGTCCATTGATAACGATCATGAAATTACTTGTCACAAAAGGTATGAGAACGTCGACTTTTTTTAAAATCGCTGGGTGAAATACCATAATAGGCTTTAAAGACTTGAAAGAATTGACTGCGATCAGAGTAACCTAACAAGATAGCAATTTGATCGATCGAATGATCGGTATGCAACAAGTATTCCTTAGCTTTTTCCATTTTTTGCATCTTGACATAATCAGAAAATTTCATGGATGTATTCTTTTTGAAAAAAGTGGATAGATAAGTGGGATTGTAATGAAAATGACGTGCCAATTTTTTTAGTGTGATCGAATTTAAGTGCAGTTCAATATAATCAATGATTCCTTGAATATCCACCGATTCTTTTTTGAAAAGATTGCAGGAGGTAATCATCTCGTAGGACTGGCTGATGTCTTCAATCATGATTGCCAAAAACAAAGTAATGATTCGAGGGTTTTTGTCTTTTTTTTGCCACTCGTAGTAAAAATTGTTGAAAGAGTTTAACGGTGAGGTGTCTCGGCTTTTAAAATATATGTAAGGTGTTTTCATTGGTGTCTCGTAAACGAATGGAAAGAAAAAAGGACTTACTTGTTCGTTATTTTTTAAGGCTGGAAAAAGATCTTTTTTAATAAATTTAGGTGGTGCTTGAATAATCATGATCACATCATTGTCTGACTGATCGATATGAAAAGGAACGGAAGGCGAGATCATTACGAAGTCATACCGATTGATTTTAATACAAGTATTTTCAATAAATAACGAACCCTGACCACTTCTTACATAAATAAAAATGGCCTCCTCGTAGTATTTTCTTTGAATCACTGTAGGGGAACCCTTCAATTTAGTCATTTTAAAGGACTGTTCGCCTTTAAGGGTTTGTGGCTGATTTTTTTTCTCCTCGTTCATTATATGCACCCCTTTGCTAATCTCTCCCACTCAGTACAGGTGAAATTATAGCAAATTTTAGAAAGGATAATTTTTGTTGAAATCGCTTTGACAATATTGGAACATATGATGCCAAGAAAGTGTCATTTATGCTGATTTTTCGAAAAAAAACACTCACTGAACCAAAGAATTCCCCTCGTTTCCTCACCATATACGGGCTATACTTTTCGTTATAGAAAACGATTTCAAAGGAGGTCATGAAAGAAGATGTCAGAAACGGTTTTAGAGCTTAAAGGTATCACTAAGACATTCCCTGGGGTCAAGGCACTTGATAATGTCCATTTCAAATTAGGCAAAGGCGAGATTCATGCACTGATGGGAGAAAATGGTGCAGGAAAATCAACCTTTATCAAAGTAATTACTGGCGTCCACCAGCCGGATGAAGGTGATATCTATCTTAAAGGCAAGAAAGTATGTTTTAAAAATACCACCGAGTCAAGAGAAGCGGGAATTGCTGCCATTTACCAACACATCGTCGCATATCCTGATTTGACTGCTGCAGAAAATATTTTCTTGGGGCATGAGGTGACGAACGGTTTACTAAAAACACTTAACTGGAAGGCAATGAATGAGCAGGCGGACCGTCTTCTCAAAAGACTGAAAGCTAATTTTTCTGCAAAAGATCGGATGGGAGAGCTCTCAATCGCCCAGCAGCAGATCGTTGAAATAGCAAAAGCGCTCTCGCAGAAGGCCAATATCATTATCATGGATGAGCCTACTGCAGCTTTGACTGCTTCTGAAAGTGAAGAGCTTTATCAATTGGCGGAACGCTTGCGAGATGAAGGTAAGTCGATCATTTTTATCTCTCATCGTTTTGAAGACATGTATCGCCTTGCTTCAAAAGTCACCGTTTTTCGGGATTCACAATATATTGGATGTTGGGATGTGAACGGAATCGCCAACCATGATTTAATCGTGGCGATGGTTGGCAGAGAAATCAACCAACTCTTTCCAAAACAAACGCTGACTCCCAAAGAAGAAGTACTTCGTGTGGAGCAACTGTCGAAGATAGGCTATTACAAAAATATTAATCTCAGTGTTCGAGCAGGAGAAATCGTAGCTCTGACCGGTTTAGTAGGAGCTGGAAGAACTGAAGTAGTGGAATCGATTGTTGGAATCAGCCAAGCGGATCAGGGAACGATTTATCTGGATGGGGAAAAATTCGTTCCGAAAAACCCAAACCATGCGCTCTCTCATGGAATCGGTCTGCTACCGGAAGACCGTCAAAAAGAAGGGCTGATTTTAGATTTTTCGATCGGTGATAATATTACTCTTTCCAACATGCGAAAAATTAGCAATTCAATTTGGCTAGCGCCCAAAAAAGAAAATCAGTTGGCTCAGGAGTTATCGAATAAGCTGGGAATTAAGTGTCGAAGTATCTCAGATAAAGCTTCCACGTTGTCAGGAGGGAATCAGCAGAAAATCGTTGTTGCAAAAATGCTTACCTCTTCTTTGAAGCTGATCATTCTCGATGAACCGACGAAAGGAGTAGATGTCGGAGCTAAAGCGGCTATCTATGAAATTGTCAGCGATCTTGCTTCTAAAGGTTATGCAGTTCTAATGATCTCTTCGGAGATGCCTGAAGTTTTGGGCATGGCTGATCGTATCTATGTCATGAAGGAAGGGAAAATCACTGGCGAGATGTCAGTGGAAGAAGCCACACAGGAACGTATTCTGGCCCTTGCGATGATCGCCCAGGATGTTGAGAAGGTATCCAGCAACTCTGAAAAAGTAAAGGAGGTTTTGTAATGGAACTTAATGAGTTGCAAAAGCAAAACGGATTTGGTATCAAGCGATTAAAAGATAAACTTCCTAATTCACGGGAACTTGGATTGATCTTATTTATTTTAGTAGCATCAGTATTTATCCAAACTCAAAACAGCAGTTTTCTGACAATGGTCAATTTGACCGATATGTTGACCAACACTTCTATTTTAGCTATTTTGGCTGTGGGAATGATGATGGTTTTGATCACAGGCGGAATCGATCTTTCTGTGGGGGCAGTTGTTGCTTTATCTGGGATGTCCTCAGCGGTTTTTATCCGAGATTTTCCGAACATCCCGGTTATAGTTGCCGTGCTCGTGGGGCTTTTCGTGGGGCTTTTCTCAGGACTGGTCTTAGGCCTTTTGATTGCCAAAGGAAGGATCCTGCCGATTATTACCTCACTGGGGATGATGAATGTCTATCGCGGTTTAACCTACATCGTTGGTGATAATCAATGGGTCAGTGCTTTTCAAATGACTGATGCTTTTAAAGAGATCGCAACAGGTTCATTTTTAGGTATAAATCATTTGATTTGGGCAGCTTTCATCGTTCTGGCAGTCTTCTATTATATTTTGAATTTTACTAGAAGTGGTCGTCGCATGTATGCTGTGGGATCCAATGAAGAGGCTACGGCGATCACAGGGATCAGTAAAGAAAGAACGTTGATTCTTGTATACATGCTCAATGGTTTGCTTGCTGGCTTAGCGGGTGTTTTATGGGTCAGTAAGTTTGCTTCTGCACAAGGAGATACTGCTTCTGGGTATGAATTAAACGTGATTGCAGCTTGCGTATTAGGGGGTGTTAGTGTTAATGGAGGCGTAGGGAAAATTTCTGGCTTGATTACGGGGGCATTACTTTTCGGTATCTTGAATAATGCTTTGCCGTTGTTAAATGCGTCAACCTTTTGGGAGGATGCGATTCAAGGGGTGGTCATCGTTGCTGCTATTGTAATGAATGTATTAATGAAACGTCGGTCGGATGCTGCCGCACTGAAAAGGAGAGAATTGTAATGGCTAAAAGAAAAGAGACCGTTCCAGATTATGAAAAATCCCCATGGATGAGATTTCTTTTTTCTTGGGAATTTATTCTGCTTTTGATACTGGTGGGAATCCAGATAATGAACAGTATGATTTCACCAAATTATTTAAACGCAGGTTCCATAAGTACAGCGATGATGAATTTCCTTGATAAATCTTTTATGATTTTTCCTATGACGATGATTTTACTTCTGGGGGAGATCGATATCTCTATCGGTTCAACCGTTGCTTTATCAGCGGTCGGCATGGGACTCGTTTATCAGCAGACCGGATCTATGGTAATAGCCATCGTTGCCTGTCTTATACTGGCATCTGTCTGTGGTTTGCTTAACGGGATCCTCGTCAATTTATTTCCTGAGTTGCCAACGATGATCATCACTTTGGCAACGCTAACGATTTACCGAGGGCTTGCTTATATATTATTGGAGAATCAGTCGATCTCAGGCTTTCCGGATTGGTTCCAACAATTGGGATGGGGAAAATTAGGGGAGATACCGCTGATTGCTCTTGCCTTTGGTTTTACAGCAATTGTTTTTTGTTTGATTATGACGAAGACAGCTTTTGGAAGAGAACTATATGCGATGGGAAGCAACAAAAAAGCAAGTTTGTTTTCAGGAATCAAAACGAAAAAGAATTTTTTAATCGTCTATACACTAATGGGGGCTATGGCTGGAATCACCGCTTTGTTTTTGTCTTCAAGAATGTCTAGCGTTCGGGCAGATATTGCCTCTGGTTACGAGTTGGAAGTGATTTCCATGTGTGTCCTTGGCGGAATCAGTACTAGTGGAGGCAAAGGAAAAGTTTTTGGTCCGATTTTAGGAACCTTTATCATTGGTTTCTTAAGGTATGGTTTGGGAATCATCAATCTGCGAGCGCAGACGATTACGATGATTTTAGGTGTATTGCTGATTATCAGCGTTTTAATTACTAGATTTGATCTATCAAAAATCTCAACTAAATGGATGAAAAGAGGGACAATCAATGAAACTAAGTAAATGGATCGGTTTATCAATCGCCACAGCTGTCATGTTTTTAGCTGCTTGCGGCGATGGGCAGGAAAGTGCTGGAAATGTAGAGAATTCATCAGGAACTTACGCAATCGTGGCTAAAAGTGCTGGCAACCCGTTTAATGAGAAACAGATTGAGGGCTTCAAGAAGGCGATTGAAGAGCAAGGGTATCAAGTCATTGAAAAAACACCAGATCAGCCCACGGCAGAGCAGCAGATCAATATAATTCAAGAGTTGATCACACAAGGCGTGGATGGAATCGCCATCGCAGCAAACGATGAGAACGCATTGCAGCCTGCATTAAAGCAAGCAATGGATCAAGGCATTGCTGTCACGAGCTTTGACTCTGCAGTCAACCAAGAATCAAGACAGGCTCATGTAAATCAAGCCGACCCGAAAGCGATTGCTGTTGCAATGATGGATGCTGTCTTAGATCTGGCAGGAGGAGAGGGACAATTTGCAATTCTTTCCGCCACCAGTACTGCCACGAATCAAAATACTTGGATTGCTGGGATGGAAGAACTGATGGCAGAAGATGAAAAATATGCCGGACTTGAGCTTGTAAAAATTGCTTATGGAGATGACCTGAGAGATAAATCTACTTCTGAAACAGAGGCATTATTGCAATCTTTTCCTGATTTAAGGGTGATCATGTCACCTTCTACCGTCGGTATCGCAGCTGCCGCTAAAGTTGTTCAAGACAAAGGCGTTTCGGACAATATTAAAGTCACAGGACTGGGGCTTCCTTCTGAAATGGCAGCATACATTGACAATGATGTCTGCCCATATATGTATCTTTGGAATCCTATCGATATTGGCTATATGACCGGTTATTTGTTGACCGCATTGGCACAAGAAGACATTAGCGGTTCCGTAGGGGAAACATTTGAAGCAGGAGATTTAGGAACGAAAGAAATCACCGAAGCACCTGATGGCGGCACAGAGTCCTTCCTAGGAGAGCCGTTCCGATTTGATAGCAGCAACATCGACGAATGGAAAGAAGTCTATTAAAAAAAATGGCAAAAAGAGTGCTTGAGGGAAACAAGCACCTTTTTGCATCTTAATCTGATTTACGGTAGTTTAATGGAGTCATACCAGTTCTTTTTTTGAAGAGACGACTGAAGTAAGATGAGTTTTTGATGCCGATTACCTCACTGATTTCTTTCATACTGAGTGAGGTAAATCGCAGCAGTTCTTTTGCATAAGATATTTTAGCTAAGAGATGGTATTCGATTGGCGGTACTCCTTGAAATTTCGTAAATTCTTTGCTGAGATGGAATTTATCACGATTGAAAGCTGTGGCTAGTTCGTCAAGGGTAACGGTTCTAGTGAGATTTGCTTCTAAATATGCACGAATCTCTTTTATATGGTAGGGAATGTCATCCTCAAAATCATTGGAATAATACTTGTTGAGGATAACCTCATTTAAGAGTTCGTGGATCAACAAAGATACTTTGAATTCGCTCTTACCACTTTTTTGTAAGAGCTGGTTTTGTATTTTTTGGATGATGGCTGGAATTTTTGAATTTGCAGACTGACATTTATTTGATCCTGATCGAAGAAAATAGTTGTAAAAAGTTTCTGTACCAAGACCATAAAAGTGAATCCAATCCATCTCCCATGGCTCATTACTGGAGGTGAAATAATGCTGGTATCTTTTGCAATCGATCAAAAAGAAACTATTTTTTTCAAGAGTATAGGTACTTCCTTCATAAAAAAGCGTTCCTTGCCCACTATGGGTAAATTTCAATAGGTAGGAAGGGTAATTTTCTCTTTCAGTAAAATAAGGTTTAGACGCCTTGAAATGACCAGTTTCTTGAACGTAGAAAAGCAGTTCTTTACACATCTGGCTAGGTGTTTCTATTAAATAAAGCGAATCTGGTGACCAATTTCGGTGATCATTTTGCCAGTAGGACATAAGTTTCCTCCTAATTTTTTCTATTTTAAGAGTAAACGGATAATGTAAGGGTTGTCAAGAGACTAAAATCCCCCCAAAAGAAGTATGGTCGAAAAGAATATGAGAATCATATATTATAAAATTGACAGGTAATAGTGAAGGAGTGAAGATGTGATGATCAAAAAAGCGATCCGAATGAAATTGCTTGATGGGTATCAAGAACTTTATAAAAAACGTCATGACGAGTTATGGCCTGAAATGGTAGATATGCTTTCCCAGCATGGTGTTCAAAGCTATGAAATCTACTTAGATCCTAAGACAAATGA
Organism: Enterococcus sp. AZ079; assembly: GCF_050547255.1. Taxonomy (NCBI): domain Bacteria; kingdom Bacillati; phylum Bacillota; class Bacilli; order Lactobacillales; family Enterococcaceae; genus Enterococcus; species Enterococcus sp. AZ079. Next base: position 1,443,431 of record NZ_CP172955.1, read on the forward strand.
TTTGTTTGGTATTTTAGAAATAACTGATGAGAAGCTTTGGGCACAAGCATCAAGGACGAAGGTCAATCAAAAATGGTGGGCATTTATGGAGGATATCATGGAAACAAATCCTGATTCTTCTCCCGTTTCTGTGTCATTGTTGAATGTCTTTCGTCTGGAAGAACATAGAAAAAATAAGTAATCAAAAAATCTGTTTAAAAAATTCCAAGAGTTCTGGGAAGCGTTGGATGTCTTTTAATTCTTAACTCTGACCTCTTATTCATGGTTAGGTCCTTGAAACTCAGTGAAAATCAGCGAATCATAAAAACCTCTTACAGGAAATGAGTTGTAAGAGGTTTTTAGATGTGCCTGAAAATATAAGAGCTGCATTTATTAAAGAACTGCATGATCTTCTAGTCTCGGCACAACAAACCAAAAACAAGTCACGCCATTTTTCGACTCAGCGCCATATTCGAAGGCATGAGAAGTCAAAATGGTTTTTACGATCGCTAAGCCGATGCCGGTTCCTTCTTTATGTCCTGCTTGATGTTGGACGCGTTGGTATCTTTCCCAAATAAGTTCGAGTTGTTCTGGAGGGATATCTTTTCCAGGATTGATGACAGCAACTTTTGTTCCTGCAGATGTATTCGTTAATTTGATTAAGAGTCGTTCATTTTTAGGTGTATGGTTGATGCCATTGTTTATTAAATTACGCAAAACCTGTTCCATTTTGATGCGATCAAAAACAGCATTTCCATCCGTACGATCTGCTTCAAAATCGACAGTGATGTCATATTGATTGGCGATCCCTCTTGCGTAAGCAACGACGGAGGAAACCACCTCGTATGTATTCCAGATTTCATTTTTAAGTTGTGTGTAGCCAGCTTGCATGATAGAGAAATCCATGATGTCATCGACCATAGCACTCATGCGGTGGGCTTCGCTGATAATTAGGTCCATATGTTCTTTTCGAAGGCGTTCGTCGTTTCCAGATACATCACGTACCATCTCCCCATAGCCAGTGATCAACGCGAGGGGGGAGCGTAGTTCATGAGAAACATTGGCAATGACTTCTTTTCGCAAGACGTCTACTCGCTGAAGTTCTGTGCTTAAGTCCGCAACCGATTCAGAAAGTGTACCTAATTCATCACTACGCTTAAGTTTGGGTACGGAATAAAGCTCGCCGTTGGTTAAGCGGATGATGGCTTCTTTGATGGTTTTGATCGGGCGAATAAAATGCTGTGCTAAAAAAAAGGAGATCGTTGACGCAAAAATAGTTAATATGATGGTGAATAGAAAGAGTTGCTGTCGATTCAAGCTTTGAAGCGCTTCGATTTGAGTGATCGTATTGGAGAGCAAAAGGGCAGCTGGGCGTTGGAAAAGAGTGGTAGGAACGCCAATAAGAATGGCAGAAGACTTTTCAAAGTCTTCTACAGCACTCAGGCTCTCACCATCAAGGACAGTTGGTGCGTGAGATAACAACCAGTTGTATTCGTTGCTCAACCCATCTATGTTTAATTGCTGTCCATTGTTAAATGCCGCCAGAATTTCGCCATCCGCGTCGACTAAGAAAAGAGTCCCAACGATCGTTTTACTGAGGAAAAGTAATGGCTCTTCTGTTAAGTCATCTGGATCTACTGCCATTTCTTCAATAGCGGCAGCTGTTTCCTGAACTGTTTCTAAAAGTGATTCTTTCGTTACATTGATATAATTTGGTTCAAATAGCAAAATTTGAACAGTCCACAAAAAAGCGATGCCAATGATGACCAGCAGCATATTGGCGGACCAAAGCCGCACGAGTAATTTACTTTTGATGTAAGTAAAACCTAACCGACTAGTCTTCATAATCAAATTTATACCCATCTCCCCAAACCGTTTGGATCAACTCTCGGTAATCCCCTAGACGCTCTCGCAAGGACTTGATGTGTGTATCCACTGTTCTGGTATCTCCGAAATAATCAAAGCCCCAGACACCTTCTAAAATTGATTCTCGGCTCAAAGCGATATGATTATTTTTCGTCAAATAGACCAGCAGATCGAATTCTTTTGGTGTAAGCGGCAGAGGTTTCCCTTTGATCGTTACAGTATGAGAAAAAACATTGACTTCGAGATCACCAAAAACGATCTTTTCGAACTGAAACTGACTGCTTCGTTTCAACACAGCTTTGATGCGAGCCATCAGCTCTTTAGGGCTAAATGGCTTGGCAATATAATCATCGGCACCGAGATTGAAGCCAAAGAGTTTGTCATACTCTTCCTTTCGAGCGGTAATCATAATGACTGGCGTGTTACAGCTGCCTCTGATTTCCGAAAGCGTCTGAAAGCCATCTTTTCCCGGCATCATGACATCTAGGAGGATCAAATCGAATGAATGATTGGTTAATTTTTCCAAAGTTTCTTTTCCATCCGCTGCCTCAAAACATAGATACCCTTCGATCTCCGCATAAGTTTTCACTAAGGCACGCATATGAGTATCATCATCAACGATCAATATTTTTTGCAAATTTATTCACATCCTTAAAAATAATTTATATTTTTTAAAGTATATCACAGCATAATCGCTGATTTAATAGGAAAATGACTCTTTGAAAAATAATTGTTCTTTCCCTCACAAGATCATCACAAATACCCAATACTATAGAGGTATATTCAATCGAAAGGAGCGCTTTGGCAATGTATGACTATCATATGGTCAGAAAGAAAAAAGCAAAGAAAAATCGTAAGCTAGTCGGTCATTGGTTATACATAATCAGTCTTGCGCTTTTTATGGGGTTTTCTGCACGTTTGATTTACATTGTTCAAGTCGGCGTGATTGCTGGCGTCTCTTTGTCTGAAAGAATAGAAAATTTGTATTATAGTTCAAGATCGATCGAAACAAGTCGAGGGGCGATTTTTGATCGGCAGGGGACAGTGATCGCACAAGATATTCTTTCCTATACTGTTCGAGCGGTTCTTTCTGAAGATTACATTGATAATGGACGACCCATGTATCTAGACAGAGCGCGCTTTGAAGAGACCGCAGCGATTCTTTCGGAGTATTTACCTATTTCTAACGAGCAAGTTTTGTCAATCTTGTCAGATGGTGCGAATCAAACAGATCCGCCTGTCTTTCAAGTGGAATTTGGCAATGTTGGCAGTGGTCTAAGTGTGACTACTCGAAATCAAATCGAAGCGGCGTTTGATGCAGCTGGAATCAATGGTATCTATTTCGATGCTCGTTCAAGTCGCAGTTATCCGAATGGTATCTTTTCTTCACATTTGATAGGGACAACGTCAGATGATGAAGAGATCCGAGTCGGAGTTTCTGGATTAGAATATGTACTCAACGACTTTTTGAAGAATCAAAATGGGCGAGAGTCCTTTCAAGTCAATGCTTCAGGGAATCCTGTTCCCGCAACCAATCAAACCGTAGAAGAAGGAGTAGATGGGAATGATGTTTGGACGACATTAGATGCTCATCTGCAGTTATTCACTGAATCAGTGATGGATGAAGTTATGGAACAAACACGACCAGAAAATCTAACGGCTTTATTGATGGATGCGAAAACTGGGGAGATTTTAACGATGGCTCAAAGACCTAGTTTTCATCCAGAGACCCAAGAAGGAATTGCGGATGAACACTTTATTTGGCGTAATCTTTTTACGGAAGAGATGTATGAGCCTGGTTCGACCTTGAAGCTGGCAACCGTTGCGGCAGCTATTGATGAAGGTGTTTTTGATCCGACGGAACGCTACAATCCTGTGAGTATGCAGATTGAAGATCGAGTCATTAATGACCACGACTCAGGAGCAAATGGTGAGTTGACGATGCGGCAAGCGTTAGCTTGGTCAAGCAACACTGGGATGGTTCGACTTCAGCAACGGATCGGTTTTGATAATTGGACACAGTATTTAACTGATTTTGGACTAGGGAAAGTTACAGGAAGTGAGCTTCCTGGGGAAGTGCCTGGGATCTTACCTTCAAGAAATCGGGTGGATTATGCCATGAGTTCCTATGGCCATGCGATCGGCGTCAATCAGATGCAGATGATGCAGCTATTTAGTGCATTTGCCAATGGTGGCGAGATGATACGTCCGCAGTTGATTCGGCGAGTAGGGGAAGAGACCCAAGTTTTTCCAGAAGTCGTTTCCCAGCCTATTTCACAAGCAGCAGCTGATGCTGTATTGGAATACATGACCGATGTAGTGACGGATGAACGTTATGGCACCGCTTATGATGTATACCAACTGACGAACCATGAGATTTCTGTCAAAACTGGGACTGCTCAGATCGCCAATGAGAATGGTCAAGGCTACATGACGGGAGAGTTTGATTATATTTATTCGGCGGTCTCCATCTACCCAACGGATGATCCACAGTTTATTCTTTACCTCACTATCAAGCGACCAGAAGAATACGATCGACATACATTAGCTAAAATCGCCAATCCCTTGATGGAGCGTTCGATGGCGCTGCAAAGTTTTCGTGAGTAAAAAAAGTTTCTTAACAGGAGCTTAAAAAGACCTAGATCATCTAAGAAATTTCATGATGCAGCTGGTCAACTTCCCACAGGAATGATAGTCTTTAGAAAAGACAGGAAGGGTGCATCAGCGATCCAATCTAGGGATGAATGAATGGATAAACGATCGCGCTAAAGCTAACACATAAAGATTCATTGACGGAGGTGTCATATGAAAAAAATAAAATTCTTGATCAAAAGCATTTTTCTCATCGGGCTTCTTTATTTTGCAAGCCAGATGATCACATGGCAAGACGGGCGCTTGGCATTTCGTGATGCCCGACTCAACGAGATCACTCAATCTCTCTCGTCCCAATTTTCTCTTTCACAAGACACTTCAGCAAGGCCAGCGGCAGAAACGCCTGCCCAGACATATTTATATAATGAATCACGACAAGTGATCGAAGAAACCTTTGGGGAAGCGATCAATGAATCAGCGAATCGGTATGGACTGAACTGGACTTCCTATCACGATGATTTTCGTAACTTCATGATGGTGATGTACGATGAACATGATATTGCGCAAGGGATCTATACGAATCAAGATACGATTCTTATCGATGACACGCTAGGTATCGGATCTTCAAAAGCAAGCGTTCGTAATCAGATGGGGACGCGTCAAGAAAGTCTACAACGAGGATCACGACGGTATCGCATCGATTCGGATGCCGACTATGATCTGTTCTTGCAAGACGATCAATTGATTACTTTTTTCTATGATGTTCATGCCGAAGATACAGTGACTGCGATCCAAATCATCAATCGCTCCCTAGAAACACGCCATGCGAATGATTTTCGCCAAAATCAAGCCGCCATTTTAAGCGGTTTACGAACACAGTTATTTGAATTAACGAATGCCACCCGAGTGAAATTTGGTTTGTCACCCCTTGGTTTCAGCGAAGCAACCAGTGAGACTGCCGTGAAGCATAGCCAAGATATGGCAGAACATCGATACTTTGACCATATCGGATTAGATGGATCAACTCCATTTGATCGGATGCAAGAAGACGGGATCAGCTTCACTTCTGCAGGGGAAAATTTGGCATTTGGCCAAGCCAGCAGTATTTACGCCCATCAAGGTTTAATGAATTCAGAGGGACATCGGGCAACGATTCTAAATGATGAGTATCAATTTCTCGGGATCGGTATTGCGATCGATACCAGCGAACAGCCATATTATACAACGTTGTATCACCGAGGATCGGCGTCGTAAATTCCTGAATTGCTTGAAACTGATTAGTTAAAAAACACTGCTCATTTGAGATTGCTGCGTTAGCAGCATCAAGTGAGCAGTGTTTTTTTGTCGATAAAATGGTGTGCAGCAGTATTGTTTAGTTTTGACGGTAGGCATGAGGAGAGCACTGATACTTCTTTTGAAACAGCTTATAGAAGAATGAGACATTTTTATAGCCGACTTGGTGTGCGATTTGTTCCACAGGTAGGGAAGAGTTTCTCAACAATAAACTGGCTTGATTGAGTTTTAATTCTTGAAGGATCGTCACAAAGGATCCACCAAGCTGCTGACTGATACGGCGACTCAAATAGCTCGGGTTGTATCCAAATGCCTCCGCAACCGAAGCTAGTGTGCAAGTAGCGAAATGTTTCTCCAGATAGTCCAACACTTCTCCGAGGTACAGTTGGTCACTTTTTTGCGACTCGATCCGTTGTTTTTCTTGGAAATTACGAACGAGTTCGGAAAAAATAATGATCATATAGGAATGGATGACCTCATGAGAACCAAAGGAGGGGTTGAAGAACTGGGCCAAGACCCCGAAAATCGCATCAATCAAATAGTCGTTGTTACTCGTTTCAAACACTAGATATTGATTGTGCTTTTGGCTTTCAGATAACGCATTGATGGCAAAATCGGCGATCATGCTATTGGAGGCCAACCGACTGAGCATCTGCGTGGAAAAGTACTCTTTGCTGATCAAAAAGTTAATAACAATGTCGTCTTGATTTGTTTCGATAATTTGGTGGATCACCCCAGTATCTAGTAAGCAAAAGTCACCTGCCTTTAGGATCACTTTTTTCTCATTGATCATGATCGTGACTGTTCCAGAAAAAACATAATTCATTTCGATAAAATCATGCTGATGTAGTGGTGTAGAAGAAAAGCGTGCATGTTTTAAAATCAAGAGCTGGCTTGTCTTAAGAAATCCGCTATCCTGCGGTCGTTTCCGTATGAGACGAGAAAGGTGTTTTTCGAAGGTATATTGGTAAATTGGCTCATTTTTCTCAGTGTAGACTTTCTTGAAATCCTCATAATTGTATGGAAGGGTTTGCGTCTTTTTAAGGGCTATTTCTTCAGTAGTCGTCAATTGTTGTAACTGCTGCAGAATGTTTTGTTTATCCATCGCTTTCTCCTTAGGTAAAAAATAGTCAATGAAATAGTAGAGTATCGTCATTGAAGACAGGTAGAGATAGTATATAATACTTGTATGGTAGCGTTATCAATTATCATAATCCGGATGATAATAATAGTCAATAGTACCAGCAAATTCGAAAGAAATGGGGAATCACCATGAACCACGACAAACCATCATTAGGGGATAAGATCCAAAGTACCCTTGGTCCATTTGCAAGTAAAGTCAATGGGAATATTTATATTACTTCAGTTAGGGATGCAATGTTAGCTTACATGCCATTCACCTTTATTGCGTCGATTTTTTTAATTATTGCTTTTTTTCCGATCCAACAAGTGACCGATTTTATTACTATGGTGTTGCGAACAGAAGATGCTAGTGTCTGGCAAGAGAAATTGCTCTATGTCAACAATGCCACACTCGCAATCGGTGGTTTGCTAGTTGTTATTTCCCTCGCAAAATCACTGGCAGAAAAACTTGAAACAAATGTTTTGCAATGTGTCTTAACTGCTTTTGTTTCCTTTTTACTATTAACACCGTTGGATGCAATGGAAGCAGGGACTTTTTTAGATATCACCCGCGTTAGCGCGCAATCGATGTTTTTAGCGATTATTGTCGGTATTTTTAGTACAGTTCTTTATAAAAAAATTGAGGGCAAAGGAATCAAAATCAAAATGCCAGCAGCGGTACCACCAGCTGTTTCTGGTCCATTCGAATCGGTGATTCCATCTTTTCTTGTGATCATGACGATTTGGGTCATCCGAATCATCATCGAAGCCTTATTTAACAGTGATGCCATGACGTTGATCAATGGGACCCTTGGGATTCCATTAACTATGTTAGGTGGCTCCCTAGTTGGAATGGTCGTTGTGAAAATTTTCGAGCAATTCTTGTGGTTTTTTGGCCTTCATGGAACTTCGATCATTCAAGCAGTGATGGACCCAATCCATCAAGTCCTTGAAGATCAAAATCGTGTGGCATCAGTGGCGGGAGAGATTCCAACGAATATTATCAGTATGAGCTTTCGGAATCATTTTGCCTCGATTGGGGTCGTCGGTGCGATCATTGCTATTTTGATCGTAGCAAAAAGCAAATAGTACAAAGAGGTTGGAAAAATTGCTAGTGTTCCTTATATTTTCAATATCGGTGAACCAGCGTTGTTCGGGATACCGTTAATGTTGAATTTCAGTTTTCTCATTCCCTTTGTTTTTGCGAATGCCGTCACAACGATCGTCGCTTACTTTGCCTTTTATTTCGGGTTAGTCCCGATCCCAACAGGGCTTGCACAAATTCCTTGGACGACTCCGCCGATCATTAGCGGCTATTTTGTCACTGGTAGTATCATGGGCGCATTGCTACAAATCGTCTTGATCGTGATCGCAACGCTGATTTGGTTGCCATTTATCAAAGTTGCTGATAAGCAGATCTGTATTGAAGAAGCACAATAACCCACGAAAGGAGCAGCTTATGAAAGAAACGATAACCATCAACGGGAAGACAAAGCCATTAACAGTGGATTTAAATGATCCGATCCTTATTGAATGGTCAATGACCAATCACCAAGGCTATCGATTGCAACTCTTCAATGAACAGCAGCAAGCAGTGTATGACGTTTCCAACATAGCCGCTTCTGAGAATAAAATGGCGGTCCATTTACCACAGCATCCACAGCGAAAAAAATATCAAGTCAAATTGACAGCAGGAGCAGGCAACGATGTCACCATTTACAGCAGTGTGTTTTTCACGATAGAAAAGCGTGAGCAACCTAAAGAAACCATGGGCAAGTGGATCACTCGCTTAGATGATCCAATTAAAAAAGAACGGTTTTATTTTTCAGAAGAGAAAAATAGCTGCTTGTCCCGCTCCTTCACACTGGAAAAGTGTCCTTCCTATGCAGTGATCGATTGCTGCGGGCTTGGTTTTTATCGCTTGTCTGTTAATGGAAAAACGGTATCAGATGTTTATTTAAACAGTGATGTAACGAACTATGATCGAGTCGTCTACTATGATACTTATGAGTTAACTGATTTTTTACAGGAGGGAGACAATCGGATCGAAGTTGAACTTGCGAATGGCTGGTACAACCCTGCTCCGATTGAGATTTTAGGTCGGTATAACATCCGCAAACAACTAGCGATCGGTAAACCCTGTTTCTGGGGGGAGCTTCAGTTAAATGACGGAGGAAAGAATCGCTACATTTACTCAGACAATCAGTGGCAAAGTAGTTTTGGGCCTTATTTGCAAAACAATCTTTATATAGGAGAAATCGTTACCGATGTACCTGATCCTCGTCCAGAAGGAAAAACGGTACAAATTGCTGGTCCCGCGGGACGTTTTAAGCCAAGCTTTATTCCTAAAATCAAGCGCACACAATCGATCGTTCCCCAAAAAATGACCGAAACTGCAGCGGGACTGCTTATTGACTTCGGTCAAATCATCAGCGGTCAATTTGCTTGTACACTTGAGAAAGATTTCATTGGTCAGATCAGAATCAGCTATGCAGAAACATTAGATGAGCAAGGCAACCCAGATTATACGTCTACGATCAGTGGAACTTATGGCATATACGATCCCTTTGAAGGGAAGCAGCCAGATGATCCCATCGTTCAACGAGACATCATTGAGAAAACGGCAGCGAGGACGTTCGTTTTTGAAAACCGCTACACGTATCATTCCTTTCGCTATGCGTTGATCGAGACGAAACCTGCTAACAACCTTCAAGCGAATGTAGGCGCAATCAAAGCCTATCGCCTGCATACGGATGTGAAATCGTTGGTAACCCTTGAAACCTCCGATCCCTTCTTAAATGAGTTATGGGCGGTTGGCCAAGCCACGCGGTTGAACAACATCCACTCGTATTTTGAGGACTGCACCCGTGAGCGGTTCGGATATGGCGGAGACATCGTCGCTTTATTGCCAACACAGATGGCAGATCTGGCGATTGAGCCGTTGTTGGAAAAAGTGTTGTGGGATTTTGCCAACGACCAACGACCGGATGGTGCAATGACTGCAACTGCGCCATTTGTAGGAATCATGACAAATGGTCCATCAAATGGTGGTGGTGCGTTAGGGTGGCAATTGGTAGTTCCAGAGCTTGCTTTGGCATTGGTTAAGACCTATGGGAAACAAGCAGCGGTTGCCAAGCTGCGTCCACAGTTGGAACGGCATCTCAACTATTTACTCGCTTTTGATTTTGATTATATCGCCCAGTGCTGCCTCGGTGATTGGGGAGCAATTGATGAAACTCAGCAAAACGGGGTCATTACTTCGCCAGATCAGTCCTTTTGCTCTGCCTGCATGTATCTGCATTTACTACAGCGTTACCAAGAATTGATCGACTTGAGGATCATTGGTAACGAGGACTATTGTCAGCGAGTGACAGCAGCGATCCAGTACACGACACAGCAAATCAAACAGCAGTTTTCTAAAGGAAATGAGCAATACGGTGCGGGCACCTTGTCTAGCATGATCTTTGCAATGAAAACAGGACTCAGTGAAAAAAAACAAATCTTGCCAAAATTAGTACAACGGATCAAGCAGCAAGAGGGGATTTTCTCTTTCGGCATCTTCGGGATGGCATGGAGTTATCAGTTGCTGGCTGAAGCTGGCTATAATGATATTATTTTTAATTGGTTAACGAGGAAATCTGCACCTAGTTATGCAGCAATGCTGGCAAGCGGAAACGGCACTTTGATGGAACATTTTCCAACGCCGCAACATTCAGCCACTTACGAGGGTTCGTTGAATCATGCCATGTTTGCTTCTTATGGGTATTGGTTTGTCCGTCATTTATTAGGCATTCAGATGACAAGCGCTGGGATACTGATACAACCAGCCTTCGATGTACCTGTAGCCCATGTCAAAGGCTCCTTACAAAGTACGTTTGGATTAGTAACTTTAAGCTGGGAAAAGACTGATCGTACCGTTCGCTTAACGGTGGAGTTGCCACGAACATGTGGCTATGAAATCAGTCAGATGAAAGGTTTTAGAATAGTCAGTGAGAAAATAGAGGATGAGGGGGGGCATCAGCGGATCTGCTGTTTGTTTGAAAAAGAATAGACAACTAAAAGCAACCAGACAATCTTTATGAAAGTTTGTCTGGTTGCTTTATACACTTTTTTTAATCAAAAGTGACGTTGATTGTGACGATCTCACTGGTTGTACCTAGTCTTAGAAGCGGTCCCTAGGTACCAACACCAGAAGAGACGATGATTTGTTCACCGGATGCTGCTTGTAAGTGACCATAATCGATCTCGTAAAAAGCCTTGGTCACTAAATTAAAAGGGAATAGCTGTCCATGATGTGTATGTCTAGATAAGATGAGATCCACATCTTGATAGTCAGACAGAGGCGAAGGTTGATGATCCGTGAGGATCCCAGGATAGGAAGTCATCTCTGGTGCGACTAAAGCTGACAAGTCTGCTCTTAGCATCGTTCCTTGATAACCAATAGGTGAAAGATCTTTGCGACCAATAAGATAGAAGGCTTCGTCGAGCAAAATTGCTTCATCAGAGAGTATTTCGATTCCTGCTTCCTGGATAAACGATAGCATTTGCAAGAAAGTGGCTCCAGCATCATGATTCCCCAAAATCAAGCAATTGCCATAAGTTGATCATAATTGTTGAAGTGATTCGATGAGTTGATTTGGGTTTGAAATTGCCTGAAGATTGCCATCGGAAAAGTCACCAACAACTAATACGATATCGGGATGAAGCTGGTTGATTCGAGCAACTCTTTCTTGACCATTCACATATCCTAAGTGTAAATCGCTAAACATCACGATCTTTAGTGATTCTAAAGGACTTTTTTGTCAATCTTTACTTTATACGTCGTATGGACAATACGATTTGTCGACGCAATCCCATAAATCAAGCAGCTTATGATTAAAACGATCGACCCTATACCAATCAGCAGCTTTCCTTTTTCAGAAATGTTGATCGTTCCTATATTCCCAGATATCCGAATGAGACTGTCAATGACGAAAAAAATTAGTGATGAGTCACAAATTAGTCCGAGCCTGTACATACCGAAAGTACCAAAGAGACCCCAATTCACTTTTTCGATTAAAAAAGCAGCAATCGTGGTCAATGAACAGAGAAGAAAAAAGAGATGCAGAAAACTGAAGTGCTATAAATACCGATACCTCCAAAAAAAAGTTTAAATAGGTTAGAAAGACGGTGTAATCGTAGAAACCAATCATAGATGTGCCCCCTTTTGCAGAGAATCAATCAACATTTTTCAATGCAGAAACCAAGTCTAGTTTTTTAAGCCGTTGGCTGACAAGAAATGTTGTACTTAACGAACTAAGCCAAACAATCATAGAGGCGATTGCGACATTAATCCAGGTGAAGTGGGCGGTGTATTCAATCGTAATGGTTGAAAAGGTGCTTACATACTGTGAAAGGAACCAACTTCCTGCAGGAATTCCAATCAGCCAGCCAACCATCGTTGTTGCAGCATTTTCAATCATGGTGATTCGGCGAAGTTCTTTTTTTCTAAAGCCAAGGACGCTTAATGTCGTATAGTCACGAGTTCGTTCAACAAAATTTAGCGTCCCTAAATTGTATAGGACAACGATGACTAACAAAACTGCAAAAGCAATGATCATTGTAAAGATCCCTCCTAGACTATCAACAAATTCATACGCATTGTCCATTTGATCTTGTCGCGCAATCGTTGATGTGATTGCAGGATTGCCGGACAATGCTTCAGCAGTTTCCTCGTCTACTAAAAGCGTCTGAGGCAGAAAAGTCCCACCAGCTTCCAGCCAAGTTTTTTTTAACAAATAAGCACCTTGGTTCGTTTCACTAGTTATGATCCCAGATACTTCAAAGCGAAATGAGCTTTCATGAAATGCAGGAAAGACTTCTATTTGATCGCCTTTTTGAATGCCCGCTCTGTTAGCAAAACCTTCTGTTAGATAAATACCGCCAGGAGTGATCAACTCATTGTCAGTTGTTTTCATATGAACAAAATCCCCTTGATCAATGATCATCAGTAAGCGATTGTAGCCGTCATCAGGTGCAAAACGGGTAGGCAAAATTTGCACCTCTTGTCCAAAGGATTCTTCCAAAAATGCTGAATCACTAGTATTTATTCGTTGATGATAAGTAAAATCCTCTGTATAAGCTTTGTTAACTAAGTGGTTGATGGATTGGGGCATGCCTAGTCCGGCTGTGATCAGCATCATACCACCAGCAACTCCGATGATCCCCATTAAAACTCTCATTTTGTTATAAGCAGCATCGCGAAACCCCCATTTGGCTTCATAACTTAACGGGTTCCAGAAGAACGAAAGCTTTTCTAGTAACAAATGGGCACTCTTGCCTTTTGTATTCCCTCTAAGGAAGTCCGCTGGCAGGCCAGTACATGCTTGATCAGAAGCAAAATAAGCAGAAGCCATACAAATGATTAACACGAGCAGACAAATGATTAATGAAAGGGAATTGTAAGAAACTGTCCAGTGTGGGAGAGATAGAATATTCTTTTGCGTTTCTAAAACAAAATGCGAAAGCAAGGGCGCTGCTGCCAAGCCAGCGGCGATGCCAAAGCTGCCGATGATCAAGCCGAAGCTAGTGAAATGAAACCCGATTGTTCTATTTGAAAACCCCAATGCTTGAAGGACTGCGATTTCTTTTGTTTGGGTATCAATCAACCGTTTGATCGTTGTATACATTGCAAGAATTGCTAGTAAGATAAACAAGAACGAAAACATAAAGGATAGATTTCGAATTTGAGTGACGCGGCCCAAGGCTTCAGAAACTTCCGTCAAGGTTACTTGATCATAGTACGCAATATGGCGTTCCCCCATAATCGATTCAATTTCGGTTCTTAAGCGAGAGTTAGTCCCAGAGACTTCGACGACGTTAGGTAAAACGGATGTCTCCAGCATCATTTCTAAAGTCGCTTCTGATAAAATCCCGTAGCCATAGCGTTTCGGGTCGGGGGCAATATACTCTTGTGTACCAGTGAAGAAAAGCTTGTCAGTTGTTAAAATCATCCCTGCTATGGTCAATTCAATTTCGCGACCGTCAACCATAATCCTCAGTGATTGATTTAAGGTAAGATCATTCGCCTGTGCGTAGTCGTGATTGATCCAAACAAAGCCAGGGGATTCATGGAATGTAGTACCTTGAACGAAATAAGGCTCTGCGATAGGTTTTCCAAGTGGTGCACTAAGAGTCAAAGTGCGTTCTGATGATGAGGAAGGCGCTTGATTAGTCAAATCAGAAACTGTAAATTCGTACTGAGAGAATGTCTTTTCTATCCCATCTAGTGCTTGGATTGATTGGATATCGTTTTCAGTAAAGCCAGTACCATAAACCCAAGCATCTGCCAGACCATTTGCATCAATAAAGTTGTCCAGGCTTTTTTTCAAACCGCCCCAAACACCTTGTAACCCAACAAATACAAGGACACTTAGAAACGCCATTAAGAAGACGGAGAAGAATTGCGTCCAATTTCTTCTAAGATCTCTAACCAGTTTTATAGACAGAAATTTCATATCAAGACTCCTTTGTTTTTGCCTTCAGAGGCTTATTTTGTTCAATCGACTTGATTTTTCCGTCATGCAAATGAATAATTTTATCCGCATATTGAGCGAACTCTGCATTATGTGTGACCATCACCACAGCAGTATCCACATTCACCGCAGCTTTTTTTAATAAAAATAATATTTTTTTCCCTGTATGTGAATCTAAAGCGCCAGTTGGTTCGTCGCAAAGTAAGAGTTTTGGGGCTTTTGCCAAAGCACGTGCAATCGATACTCGCTGCATTTCTCCGCCAGATAATTGGTTAGGGAAGTTATTTTTTCTATGGGATAACCCTACAGATTCAAGGTAGTGAGAGGCTGGTTCATTATTTGTACTCAGTTGTTGTGCAATGCCGACATTTTCTAAAGCGGTTAAGCTAGGAATTAAGTTGTAGAACTGGAAGACAAAACCGACGACGTCACGCCGATAATCTGAAAGCTGTTCATCAGAAAGATGAGAGATTTCTTTTTCTCCCATGCGAAACTCTCCTTGGCTTGGACGATCCATACCGCCTAATAGGTTTAAAAGAGTGCTTTTTCCTGAGCCTGATGGCCCTAAAATGATGGTGAATTCACTCTTATTGATCGTGAGGCTCACATCATTTAATGCAATGATTTTACGATTATTTTCACCATAAAATTTATTGATATGTTTCAATTCGATCATTTTGATCCTCCTAAAGTTTTCTTGTATGTACTGTTATCTTAATAAAGCAAAAACAAAAAAACATCCGTATTATCCGAATGTTTTTTTGCGGAGTTCATCATTTGATTAAATTCAGTTTGATTCCTTCTCGAACAGCACCGATCCTTGTTTGTACGTTCAACTTATTGCAGATAGATGAAACGTGGTTTTCGACGGTTCTGCGACTGATAAATAGTTTTTTTGCGATTTTTTCATTGGTTTGTTCCTGCGAAATCAATTCTAATACTTGCCGTTCTATCTCACTTAAGAGACGCATGTCTTTTTCAAGAAAAAGGTGTTCAGGGGAAACTTTATTGCCATGGTAGACCGTTTTTATCGTTGTGATCAATTCATCATACGAAGCTTCTTTTCTCAAAAAAGCCCATATACCAAGTTCAAAGGCACGCTTATGAAGAAGTGGTTCATAAAAACCCGACAGCATAATTATTTTTGGCAAAGTATCATCAGTTAAGGTATGAATACGAGGAATCAGCTCAAAGGCATGCGTGCCCTTTAGCATCATATCGAGGAGGACAATATCAATTGACTGGTTTGCCATAGCTTGAAAAAAATCTGTTGGTTTTGTAAATGCGCCTATAATCGAAAATGAGGGCTCTTTTTGCAGCGTATTTTTGATTCCTTCAAGGACGAGTTCGTGGTCGTCTAACAATGCAAGTTTAATCGGCATAGTTTGCTCCTTCGAAAATATTTTTTGGAATTCTAAGCTGAATGGTTGTAGGTGAGTAGTGAATGACAAATCTACCCGACAATAACGAAAGCTTTTCTTTAATTACATTTAATCCGAAATGAGGACCTTTACTAAGAGAGTCTTGTCCAAAAGTTCCGTTATCACTAATTTCGAATACTACTGTATCATCCTCAACTGCATTTGTGATTATCAGTTCTGTTGCATGTCCATGCAAAATACTGTTATTGAGCAATTCTTTGACTGAGCGCAAGATGAAGTTGTTGATTTCAGGTGAATCTGAATGGATGGTTCGGTCATAGGCAAAATGTATGAGCACAGGGTGGTTTTGCTGTATTTGAACGAAAAGAGAAGCCAATGTTTTTTCTAATCCTATTTCTTGCAGAAGCAGAGGATATATATCTGAGCAAAGTTCTCTTAAATCATAAATCAATTCATCAAGCTGCTGGATGATTTTTTCTTTTGGCACTGTTTGTCTATCATTTTCAATTTGACGTAACAAGTGGATGATCTCTTGAATGATCCCATCGTGAATATAGCTTGAAATTGTCTCTCGTTCTTTTTCAACTGCTAAAAATACATCTAGTGAATTCATTGGTTCATTATGGCGACTTGCTAAATAGAATAATTCTTGTAGAAGCGGCAAAAGAGTATATATTAAAAGGAAGAGATAAAGAATAATTAGTAGATTAGGAACGTAAGCGTTAAGTTGGCTGATAAAAATGACGATTACCGTTAAAAATAGTGAGAGTATCAGATAGATCGATCTGGTTGTGATACGGTACCGAAATTTCAAGACGCGATCAATTGCTAAGCGATGGAAAATTCCTATAAAAGGCAGAAAGATAAAAAATACCAGCATATAGTAAGGTGCACTCCATCCAATAGGGAATGCATATAAATAAAGAAAAGGGGCAATACTTACAAATAGAATTACTGGAAGGTTGACTTTGGTAGCTGTTCTATGTTTTTTGTGACTTTTATTAAAAAAAGAGAAGCAATATTCGCCAAGCATCAGTAGCATCAAGCTGTAAACAAAACCGACTGCTAAATATTCAGCGAGTACATAGCCAATCTGAAAAAAAGCGGCATAACAGGTTGCTGCTAGATT
This sequence comes from Enterococcus sp. AZ079, assembly GCF_050547255.1. Classification (NCBI taxonomy): domain Bacteria; kingdom Bacillati; phylum Bacillota; class Bacilli; order Lactobacillales; family Enterococcaceae; genus Enterococcus; species Enterococcus sp. AZ079. The sequence goes on from NZ_CP172955.1 coordinate 1,460,308, forward strand.
TAATAGGAGGAGCAGTGCTGGAAAGATTCCTATATTGCTTATTTTATATGAGCTGTTGATCTTCAAAAATGAATTCAAGAAAAATGGAAAAGTGGATAAGGAGATAATCAAAATCACTCTACCTAACGTATTCCCAATACTTGAAGGAAACGCCGCTAAAAAAATAAACGCAAATACAAAGAGCCATAAATGAAAAAGCCGTGATCTTTTTGAAAGAAGCTGTTTTCGATAAAAAAAGAGCAAGAATAAAACTAACGATCCACTAAAAGTTAAAAGTGTAAAAAATATCGGCAGAAATGTTTTGGGCGAATCAAAGCGATAAGTGATTCGTTGCTGCTCTCTTTGGATCGTGAGTGAATTGATTTGCTCGACAACTAGCCAATTTGTTAATTGTTTATTCTCTTTTGGCAAATTTCCATCGAGCTCTACTAGCTGATCATTGATTTGCAGCGAAGTATCCGCTCCCAGACCACCATCATAAATACGTTTTATAAACCATTCGTCATTTATTTGGTAAGCCCGAATGCCTAAATATGTAGTTTGATAAATAGTGTGAGTGAAATAAATCATCAAGATTAGGTAGAAACTCCCCAGTAAGATATGCATCATTTGCCATCTATACGATTTAATCAAGTCGGCCTCCTTTTTTTTGTGAAAAATTTCAAATGAAATGTTCAATTTATCACAAGGGTGATTATCATTGGCAGCATTCTTATCCATGGACTTTGAGACGCTGGGTTACTTTAGACATCCAACATTTCCCTGTGATTTTTTATCAAATAGTGTATCAATAGTTTCAATCTGATTCAAGCGCTTTTTGAAGATTTTCCTTAACAGCACCCTAATTCTGCAATACATTGTCATTTTGTCTAAGAATTTGCATTCTATTAAAATGGCACTATGATTGGTTCCGTCATTTTTTTGCTGCAAAAAGATCGTCTTTATTTTTCCGTTTTCCAAATAATACTGAATTATCTGCGTATTTCATCTATGAGGTGGTGAAAATGGATCGATGGAAGCTGTTCAAAGACTATTGGCGATTTGCAGTTGGTGGTGCTGTTTTGATGGTGTTGCTGATCATCTGGTTTGTACCGTTCTCGCAAAAAAAAGAAACAAACTGGCATTCAATGGCAGATGCAGCAGGTCAATCGTCTGAAATGGGGAAAGGTGGAGCCCTTCAAGAAGATAGTCTTCACGATGAAGAGTATGAGATCGTTATAGATGTCAAAGGGGAAGTGCACCAACCGGGAATTTATCGCTTGAAATCAGGTGCGCGGATGTATGAATTGATCGAACAAGCAGGTGGTCTGACAGAAGAGGCGTTAGAAACAGCCATAAACTTAGCACAAGTGCTGCAAGATCAACAGATGGTGATCGTCCCTCATAAAGAGGATCAAGCGTTTATGGAGATGAATGCTTCAGGAGTAGGTGGCAGCCAAACAGCAGTGACACAAATCAATCTGAATCAAGCCAATGCGCAGCAACTGCAAGAACTGCCAGGTGTGGGTGCCAAAAAAGCAGAAGCAATCATCGCTTACCGAGAAGAATATGGCTTTTTTAAACAGATTGATGACCTAAAAAAGATCACAGGCATCGGAGAGAAGACCTTTGAGTCCTTGAAAGAGATGATTACAGTGGCGGACTGAACCAAATAAATGTAAGAAATACTAAGAAATGACGGTTGAAAATTCAAGAAATTCGATTAGAATAGAACTAATCAATGACAAAGGAGCAAACGAATGAGCAATACGAGAATTCCATGGGACCAGTATTTTATGGCACAAGCTGTATTACTGTCTTTACGCAGTACGTGTTCCCGACTTGAAGTCGGCGCTACATTAGTCAAAGATCGCCGAATCATCGCTGGAGGCTACAACGGGTCCGTCAGTGGCGATGTACACTGCATTGACGATGGCTGTTATGTTGTCGATGACCATTGTATTCGGACGATTCATGCAGAAATGAATGCCTTATTGCAATGTGCAAAATTAGGGGTGTCAACAGACAATGCGGAAATCTATGTGACGCATTTTCCCTGTCTTCCCTGTACGAAAGCAATTTTGCAAGCAGGGGTCAAAAAGATCCATTATTTGAATGACTATCGCAACAATCAGTATGCAATGGAACTGATTCAACAAGTAGGTGCTTCCGTCCACCAAGTTGAACTCGATCCGGTGTATTTTGAAAAACTTTCGTTTGGTGTGCTGAATGATGCACAACCAACAAAAAAGAACTGATTCATTTTTATTTCTTAGTATTATTTTTGCTTGTTCGGTGACTGCTTACTATCGGCAGTCCATCTTACTGGGACTCATTGCACTTTATTATTTCGGGATGCTTGTCTTAAAACGACAAGCATTTTTGTGCATGATTTGTTTTGTCGGACTGTTGCTGTTAAGTGTCCGCGTTTCTCTTTCTCGGACTGGGAACATACAAGAAGGTGAGTATCAAGGGGTAGTCAATGTGCTGCCAGACACGATCAAAATCAATGGCGATCTACTTACATTTGAAGCAAAATCCTCTGCAGGTAAAGTGATTGGCCGTTACACAATTTCTTCAGAGACTGAAAAACAGCAATGGCAGGATCGATCCGATTGGGGGAGAAAGCTGCTGGTGAAAGGATTTTTTTCTCTTCCTGAAAAACCACGAAACCGCCATGGATTTGACTATTCTGCCTATCTGGCTAGTCGATCAATTATTGGCACAGTCCATATCGAGCAAATGGTAGGTATGGAAGAAGCAGATGCAGGCTTTTCACTTGCAAAAGTTCGAGCAGATGTTATTTCTTCTGTTCAACGAATCTTTCCTGAACGCTCAGCTGCCTATATCAATGCATTGCTCTTTGGTTTTAAAGACCATGGCTTTCAAGAAGTACGTCAAATGTATCATGCTAGTGGCTTATTGCATTTCTTTACGATCTCAGGAATGCATGTCGTCTTATTTTTCAAATGGTTTCGCGGATGCTTCTGCCGATTGGGGTTTACGCAAAAAGAGATGCTGTTGCCAATGGGGGTCTTTTTCTTAGCCGTAATTGGTCTTTGTGGCGGCGGCACTAGTGTCTGGCGTGCTGTCTTGGCATTATCGGTTACTCAAGTAACAACTCTTTATCAACAACGGCTATCGGCAAGTGATCATTATGGGATCGTCTTAACGACTCTTTTATTCGTTGATCCCAAAGTATTGCTTCAAACATCGGGGCAACTAAGTCTTTTGATGACCTTCCTGATAGTAATGCAGCAACCGATCAAATTGACGTGGTTTTGGCGTAGTCAGTTCCTCACGGTGCTGGCTGCGCCTGTCATTGCCTCGATCTTTTATGAATTCCCATTATTTGGGGGCTTTTTGACGTTTGTCTTTTTACCATTTTTTCAAATGGTTTTGCTGCCAGCCTGTTTCGTAATTTTCATTGCTGGGACACTTTTCCCAACCATCAGTGGGCTGATTGCCCTTTTTGAAGGGCTTTTGCTGCTTATGGAAGTTGTCGTGGGCGCTGTAGGAGGCGTGTCGATAACGGTGGGTGCCGTTCCTGCAGGATTGGCTGCTAGTTGTTGTTTGCTCAGCTTGCTCTGTTACCAAAAGAAACGGTGGCTGCTGGTGATCTGTTTTTCGCTTGTTGTACCAATCGTCTTTCAGAAGAATCGCGTTTTACCCACCATTAGTTATGTCGACGTTGGTCAAGGCGATAGTATCGTTTTACAGGCAGAAAAAAATCGCGAAGTTTATGTGATCGATACTGGAGGTTCTCTGTCTTTTCCGAAAGAAAACTGGCAAGAGCGCAAACGACAAGCTGCCGCGGAATCTACATTGATTCCTTTTTTGAAAGGGGAGGGAGTCAGGAAGATTACTGGTTTGTTTCTAACTCATGGGGACACGGACCATATGGGGGACGCACTAGCCTTGATGAAGGTGATCCCCGTTGAAACGTTATATCTCGTACCAGGAAGTGAACAAGATCACCGCATCGCCAAGCTATTAAACGAACTGCCTAAGCAGACAAACGTTGTTTGGACGACGATTGACCAAGTGGTGGGGGATTCCCTTCAGTTGCAAGTATTGGCACCAGAATCAGGTGCAGGACAAAACGAAGATTCGATGGTGATTAAAACCAAGGTAGGGGATAAAACATTTTTGTTTACTGGCGATCTCGAACAAGCAGGGGAAAAAAAGTTGATTCATGATTATCCGAATCTTAAAGTTGATGTATTGAAACTAGGGCATCATGGCAGTCGAACCTCGACGGCACCTGAGTTTGTTGCGGCAATCGATCCCCAATTCGGGATCGTTTCAAGTGGACGGAACAATCGGTACGGGCATCCTCATGAAGAGGTGCTTGAAACGTTGGTAAATCAGACCGTTTTGCGAACGGATCAGCAGGGCATGATCCAATTTATTTGGTCTGAAAAACAACAAACATTTTTGATAAAAACGCTGCTAGACTATCCGATAGACTAATGGTAGGATAAGAATGAAAGCGGGGGGGACGATGGAATTACAAAAAGCGTTGCAATCAATTCGAACCAAGGAGCTGCAATCGATTTATCTAGTCATCGGTAGTGAAATGTTTTTACAAGAGCAAGTTCGTGCGGCCTTTTTAGAACGGTTTTCTGTTGGGAAAGATGACCTGAATTTTGCTTCCTTTGATATGGAGAAAGATCCCCTTGATATGGTGATCCAAGAAGCCCAATCGTTGCCTTTTTTTGGCGATCAGCGATTACTTTTCGTTGAGCGGCCATTTTTCTTAACGGCTGAAAAAAAGAGCAATGTACCTGAGCATGACCTAGATGATTTTTTGACTTATATTAAAGACCCATTGGAATCATCGGTAATGGTGATTTTTGCAGATGTCGATAAATTAGATGAACGGAAAAAAATTACTAAGCAGCTGAAGAAAGCCGCAGTTGTGATTGATGTCGCACCTATGAAAGAAGCCGACGTGCGTCAGTATCTCCAACAGTCGTTGGCAAATGATGGCATCGAAATGAGCCGAGAGGCGTTTGATTTGTTTTTACGGTTAACGGATCTGCAACTATCAAAAGCGATGCAGGAGTTACAGAAACTACGGCTGTATGCAGGAAATGGCAATAAAATTACGAAAGAGATCGTCTTGCAGTTGATCCCTAAGACGTTGGAACACAATGTCTTTGAATTAACCAGCGATGTCTTAAAGGGGAACGTATCGGATGCGTTGCGCTTGTATGACGATCTATTATTGCAAGGGGAAGAGACGATCAAGATCAATGCTATCTTGATCAGCCAAGTCCGTCTGCTGTTACAGGCGGCGATTTTGATGAAAATTGGCTACCAGCAAGCCAATATCGCAGAAACGTTGGGGATTCATCCGTACCGAGTGAAGTTAGCGATGCAGCAAGCTCGGGGGTTTGGAGAAAAGCAATTAGCGGCACTATATAGTGAATTGATCGAAAATGATTACTTAGTGAAAAGTGGTCAGATGGACAAAGAGTATTTGTTCCAGCTATTTGTTTTAAAACATGGCAAACAGTAAGTCAAAAAGAAAGGCGCAGCAATCATCGATTGCTGCGCCTTTCTTAATTTGCTTATTTTGCAATTTTTTTACTTAAACGAGATTTGTCGCGACTAGCTTTGTTCTTGTGGATCAATCCTTTAGTCTCAGCCATATCGATTGCTTTAACAGCATCTTTATATAACGCATCTACGTTATCAGCACCAGCTTCAACAGCTTGATCAAATTTTTTGATTGCTGTACGCATTGTGCTTACTTGAGATGAATTCTTAGCATTAGCCGCTTCGCTTGTGCGAACACGTTTGATTGCAGATTCAATGTTTGGCATGTATTTCACCTCCGAAAAAAAAGTTCAATTACGTTTAGAAAACGTATAAATCAACACTAGTCATTATACCTAATGCCAAGAGTGATTGCAATAAAAGTTGTAAAGAAATTTTACTTAACACAAAAATTTGTTTTTTGACCGTGCTATTTTTTGCTTTATGGTTTTGAAAAATGCTTCTTTACACATTTTTTACTGAATAGTTATAAAAAGTTTACACAGAAAGAGCTTTCTATGCTATGATTACTTCGGAATTTTTAAATGGGGGAATCTATGTGAATATCGCTTTGTTTCTAACGATTGTCTTGTCATTAGGGGTGATTTTCGTCAACGGGTGGACGGATGCGCCGAATGCTATTGCAACCGCTGTCTCCACGAGAGTCTTACGCCCGAATATCGCCATTGGCATGGCAGTCGTCATGAATTTCTTAGGTGTGCTGGTGATGACGTATTTTAATGCGCAAGTTGCAGAAACCATCAGTAATATTGTGACTTTTGACTCAGGCGGGAGTTTTCGGGTCTCACAGATCGCATTAGCCGCTGCCTTGTTTTCAATTGTTGTTTGGACGGTCGCAGCTTGGTATTTTGGGATCCCAACCAGTGAATCTCACGCATTGATTGCGGGATTGACAGGGGCTGCCATGGCTCTGGGTGGTTTACATGCAGTCAACGGTGAAGAATGGATGAAAGTCTTAATCGGTCTCGTTGTGTCTACGTTAATGGGGTTTATTGGTGGATTTTTGATCACGAAACTGATCGTATGGCTCTTTCGCGATACCCAACGGCGAAAAGCCAACAAAATTTTTACGGTTGGTCAAGCCATCGCGGCTGGTGCCAATGCCTTCTTGCATGGTGCCCAAGATGGACAAAAATTCATGGGTGTGTTCATGTTAGGCCTTTTTTACAACAATCTTGCTGAAAAGACCGGCAATGGCTTTGCCATCCCACTGTGGGTGATGGTTCTTTGTTCCTTGACCATGGGGATCGGTACATCGGTCGGTGGGATGAAGATCATTAAATCAGTGGGGATGGATATGGTAAAACTGGAAAAATACCAAGGCTTTTCTGCAGATGTTACTGCAGCAATCTGTTTGTTCTTGTCTTCCGTATTTGGTATCCCAGTTTCAACAACGCACACGAAAACGACCGCTATCATGGGCGTTGGAGCGTCTCGGCGTTTTTCTAGCGTTGATTGGCGCATTGTAAAAGAAATGATCTATGCTTGGATTTTAACCTTTCCTGGCTGTGGATTGATTGCGTTTCTAATGGTCAAATTTTTATTGCTAATTTTGTGAGGAGAGAAAGTAATGGAACGAAAAAAAGGATTCGATTATTTTGCAGCAATGGAGCAGTTGGCGACGAACGGCCATTTAGCTGCCAAACGTTTTTCGCTTTTGATCAACGATTATTCTGAACGAGCATTGACCGAAGCAGCAGCTGAGATTCATGCTTTGGAAAAAGAAGGGGATAAAGTGATCGCTGAGCTAACCAATGAGTTATATGATTCATTTATCACCCCTATCGATCGCGAGGACATCCTAGTCATTTCAGAGCGTCTAGATGATATTTTGGATGGCATTATGGGACTGACTTATTTATTTGAGAATTTGGTCATTACGAAGATCCGCCCTGAAACCAACTTATTTGCTGGAATGATCGTTCAAGCGACACAAGGCGTTGAAACGGCCTTAAAAGAATTTCCTAAGTTCAAAAATTCAAAAACATTGCGTCAAATGATTAATGATGTGAATACGATTGAATCAGAAGCAGACCGTTTGTATTCAAAAATGAAAAAAGCGTTATTCACAGACGAAACGGACGTTCTTGAAATCATTAAATGGAAAGATGTTTATGATCGTTTTGAATCAATTATCAACGACACCGAAAGTGCGGTGGATATTATTGACGGTATGGTAATCAAAAACACGTGAGGAACTAGAGAGCATTCAAACGAAAAAAAAGAGCAACTATTGCGGCAGTTACCTGCCCAAGAGTTGCTCTTTTTGCTTATAATTGGATCAGCCAATAGCCGATCAAAATGATTCCTAAAACGATACGATACCATCCAAATACGGTAAAATCGTTACGCTTGATGTAGTTCATCAAGAAACGGATCGCGATGATCGAAACGATGAATGAGACGATGGTTCCTGTTAATAAGATGACGGTTCCTTGGAAATCAAAGGCATTGCCATCTTTCAAAAACTTGAAGATTTTCAAGGCACTGGCACCAAACATGGTGGGAATACCTAAGAAAAATGAAAATTCAGCAGCAACATAACGAGAAGCGCCGATCATGATAGCACCTAAGATAGTAGCACCAGAACGAGAAGTTCCTGGGATCAATGCCAATACCTGGAACATGCCGACAATCAAGGCCGCTTTGTAGGTGAATTTGTTCAAATCGGTACATTTCGGTGCTTTATTCTTGTTTCGTTTTTCAACTACGATAAAGCCGATCCCATAAACGATCAAGACGATCGAAACGGAGAAAAAGTTGTAGAAGTGCGCATCTAACCAATCATCTAACGGTAATCCGATAATAACCGATGGCAAGACCGCCACGACGACTTTAAACCATAACGTCCATGTATCTTTTTTCTCTAACTCATTTTTCTGCGGTGAAAAAGGGTTTAGTTTATGGAAATATAAGTAGACGACTGCTAAAATCGCACCCAGTTGTATGACAACATTGAACATCGTCATAAACTCGGGAGTTACATTCAATCCGATAAATTCGTCGGCTAGAATCAAGTGACCCGTGCTGCTGATTGGCAGCCATTCCGTGATCCCTTCAATGATCCCAAATAAAATCGCTTTTATGAAATTTGTAAAAAACATTGGTTCAGTCCTTTCTATGACAAAATACAACTCTTAGTATACCGTTTCCTGATTCGAATACCAATCTTTTTCCTAAAAAAAGGGGGCAGTTTTTAAAACAAAAACTGCTCCTTTCTTAAAGAAATTGATCAACTGCCAAAGGTTTCTCTTAGGATAAAAGTTCTTGAGAGAGTGCTAAGCCTTTTTTGATGTAATCGGTATTGCCCACTTCAGCAATCGTAAAGCTGCCATCTTCGTAGATCAGTCGAGTGACCGAGCCATTTTCAATATCCATGCGAACATTGTTCTCATCATTGATCAGATGCAAAAGAAAAGCGATCGTTAAGCCGTGAGACACAACTAGCGCATTGCCGCCGCCTTTTTTCTCAACGCGGTAGGCGATATCTTCAAACCCTGTTTTGACACGTTCGGTCAAAACATCAAAGGTTTCCGCCCAATTGGCTGTATCTGCGTGGTAGATCGCATTGGCGATCGCCTCAAACGAGACATGATTGGCAATCATATCATCGTAATCAGGAAAGTCAAGAATCCGTGGCAGAACGCCCCACATTTCTGCATCATAGGCACCTTCAAGTGAGCCAAAGCACCATTCACGAATCCGTTTGTCGATATGATAAGGGATCTCTGGTCCTCTGACATGTTCACCCAGTATCAGACGCATCGTTTCGATCGCGCGGCCGCTGTCACTGGATACTGCTTCCACAAAATCCACATCTCGTAACCCGAGTCCTAAATAATGGATGCCTTGTTCACCAGTACGAGTCAATGGGGTGTCGCACCAGCCTTGCACACGCTGCAATGTGTTGAACATGGTTTTCCCGTGACGCACGACATACAATTCCGTTTTTGCCATAAGTAGTAATTCCTCCTTTGGTTCGTAATTCGTTTATGCGTTAAAAAACGGATTGGTCCGTTTCTCAATCTCGATTGTTGTTGGTTCCCCGTGGCCAGGATAAACGGCCATCTGATTCGGTAAAACAAAAAGTTGCGTTTGGATGCTGGTCAGCAATTGCTCAAGGTTGCCAGTTGGTAGATCGGTCCGACCGATGCTGCCTTTAAATAAGGCGTCTCCAGAAACGACAAACTTGTCAAAAATAAAACTGACGCTGCCGATGGAATGACCTGGGGTTGCAACAACCTTAAAGGACATGCCAGCTATCTCGTACTCTTTCAATTCTAGCTCGAATTCTGCTGGACGTGCGGTGATGGTTCCTAATTCAGGATGACGACCAGAAAGGTTTTTCATAGGATCACTTAGCCATTCTTGCTCAAGTGGACTAACGTAAACGGGGATCTGATAATAATCCCGCAAATGGTCAACTGCGCCGATATGGTCATAATGAGTGTGGGTCAATAAAATCGCTGCTGGTTTTGCGCCTGTTTTTTCGATCTCAGCGATCAATCTCGCTGCTTCTGCTCCAGGATCAATAATCAACAAAAAATCTTCTTTCCAAATAAGGTAACAATTTTCTTGAACGGGTCCTGTCACTAAACCAATGATTTTCATGCTAAAACCTCCTAGGATCACAAATACTTGTGTCTGACTATAAGTATAGCTTAAAGTATAAGAGGAAACAAAGAAAGGTTTTTAGGAGTGAAAAATTAATGATAAAAACGATGAACACAGAAGACAATCGTCAGGCGATCTGTCAATGGCTCAATTATTCAACGAAAAAAACAGAGGCAGTGAGTGCCTTTTCCGATCAAGAGCAGCTTTCATTTGCATTTTTTGACAATCACGATCAACTTGGTGGGTTGATTGGGAAACGGACAGGTAATACGATTCATATTCAATTGTTTGCAGTTGATCCAAACCATCAGAATCAAGGGGTGGGGAAACAATTGATGGAAGCACTTTTCGATCACGGTAAAAAAGCGGGGTGTCGTTCCGTGACAGTTACCACCCAAGACTACCAAGCGCCACAGTTCTATCAAGCAGTCGGCTTCGAACAATTTGCTGTGCTTTCTGACACACCTGTACTTGGCACGGATAGGCTTTATTTCGTGAAGATGCTGTGACCACCCTATGGCAGGCAGGTGATAAGGCTAACCAATAGTTTGATGAGAGAAAAGCTCAGAATTATTGTGGGAATTCGAAAATTTTTCTAAGAAACCGCATTAGCAAAAAACTGCTGTTATACTAATTAAAATAAGAAAGCGCGTGTTTCGTTTGAAACTGGTCTAATTTTTTCCTGCAGCAGAAACATTCGTCGTGACTAAGTTCGGGGAAAGTAAGTGTTCAGGACCTTGTGTTCGTTTTGATTGGTCTACATCAACTTTTTGTAAGAAGGTGTTTTTTATGAAAAAATCGCTCCAATTCTTTTTCACTGTATGCTTTGCTGTGCTTCTTTTAGCGAGCTGTGGTGAGGAAGAGCTATCCATCGATGATTCGAAAGAAGTTTCTGAAACCGTTACTTCCGCCTCCAAAGCAGTTGAAAATGGCGACCTTGATTTGATGTTGATCCAAGATGAGAGTGTCATCTTTCCGCAAAGCCAAGGGGTTTATGATTTCCATGAGAATGAGTTGACGATCGTTAAGCAGTATTTGCCGATGGCAGACTTAGAAGATAGTTCAGCCAGCTCTAGTGATGTTGCCTTGTATAAAGGACAAATCGAAAGTGATTTTCAGCGTCATTTTTCCCATTCAGAGGTACAGTTGTCCAACGATCCTTATCAAATTTATGAGATCACCTATCAAGATGCCTCATACATCGTCGAAGGAAAACGTTTGACGATCATGGCAGATGGGCGAACCTTTGAGTTCACCTTAGATCCCAATAATCAGAAGGCCTATGATCAAAATGGCGTTAGCTATGACATTCAGGTCGATCAATAAATTTTCTTAAAAAAATATTCCTGCTTTACTTGCTTAGGTGAGTAGAGTAGGTTTTTTTGGTGACCTTTCGTCAAACCCATTTTCTGGAAGTGGAAATGGCGTTGATTACCTGATGAGAAGGCATTTTGCCGCAAGTGATTTTTTTAGAGATCAAACCTGTTTGGATAGGATACTCTCCGCAGAGGATGAAAAGCTGTTTCTGTTCGCTTTTCCAAAAGTGATCTATCCGCTATAATGGCAAACGAGAAGGTGAACACGTGTATAAAGGAAAAGTTGCGGTTAGAAAAATCGTAGAATTTATTTTGCGCAGAGGCGATATTGATAGCCGCAAAGTCAGTAATCATACCGCACAAGAAGGCGCCCGTATCCATCGCCAACTACAAAAAGAGGCTGGGGATGCGTATCAAAAAGAAGTCTTTTTCAAACGAGAAAGCCAAATTGAGAAAGATTCGATCACTGTCGAAGGACGTGCCGATGGTCTCTTTTTTGATGCAGCTGTTAATTCTTGGGTGATCGATGAGATCAAAACTTCAGAACCAGCTTTCGAAGATATCCCTGAAGATCAAATCGATTTGTTTTTTGCCCAGGGAATGGTTTATGCTTATTTGTTTTTACTACAAGAAAATGAACAAGCAGCGCTTAATGACAGTGAAAAACAAGAGAAACCAGAAGCAGAAGCTACTGCTGATGGAGAAAATGATCCGAGGAGACCCATCGATCGGATCGCCGTACAATTGACTTATTATCAAACCACTGAAAAGCTGACCACCCGTACGAGAAGAACATTTCAGTTCTCAGAATTAGCTGTTTTTTATGAAGAATTACTTCAGGAATATCATAAATGGTTAGTTTTTCAAGAGAATTGGCGCCGTGTCCGCAATACGTCTTTGCAGCTGCTGTCTTTTCCCTTTGAAACCTTTCGCAAAGGGCAGCGAGAGTTAGCAGCAGCGGCGTATAAAACACTAAAAAATGACAAGCGACTTTTTGCGGAAGCGCCAACGGGAACTGGAAAAACCATGTCAACGCTGTTTCCCGCATTAAAAGTTCTCGGGGAAGAAGGGGCAGATCGGGTCTTTTATCTGACGGCGAAGACGATCACCAGACAAGTGGCTGAAGATGCGTTGAGCAAGTTAGCAGACAACGGTAGTGAAACCAAGAGTGTCACGATCACTGCCAAAGATAAAATTTGCTTTCTGGATGAACGAAATTGTACGCCAGAGCATTGTCCTTATGCACAAGGTTATTACAATCGAATCAACGAAGCATTGTGGGATCTGTTGCATCACGAAAACCAAATAACCCGAGAAGTGATCGAGACTTATGGAATGAAGCATACGGTTTGTCCCTTTGAGCTTTCACTGGATGTCAGTGTCTTTTGCGATGTCATTATTGGTGATTATAATTATTTGTTTGATCCAACCGTTTATTTACGGAGATTTTTTGAAGAGCCAGACGAAGAGTATTTCTTTTTAGTGGATGAAGCCCATAACTTAGTTAATCGTTCGAAAGAAATGTATTCCGCAACGATCTTACGACAGCCATTTAAGGAATTAAAGAAGAAGCTGCCGAAGGATCAACAGAAATTAAAACGCGCACTAAACAGAGTTGATAAAGAATTTGCGGCTTTAGCCCAATTAGCAAAAGAGGAAGGATGGTCATACCACCATCAAGCAGCTCCCCATGAAACAATGGTCAATCAGCTATACAAATTAGCTGAATTGATGAAGGAATGGTTGCCGGCAAATCCTGAGCATGAATTGCAAGAAGAAGTGCTGCAAGTGTATTTTGAAGCTAACCATTATTTGAAGATCAGTGAATTTTATGATGATCACTACGAAACGACGGTGGAGATCGACCGCTATGATATCAAACTACGGCAATTTTGCATCGAACCAGCGCCGTTTTTGGAATCTGTGTTAGATAAGGGCAAGGCCAGCCTGTTGTTTTCTGCGAGCTTTACCCCTTTGTCGTATTATCAAGAAGTATTAGGTGGCGGCGATGAAGCTTTGCGCTATCGCTTGCCAAGTCCTTTTGATCCGAAAAATCAGGGGATTTTTATTGCGGACTATATCCAAACGACATATCGCCAACGTGAAGCCAGCATTCCTGCGATCGTTGATGCGATCCAGCAAATGACGGCAGCGAAAGCGGGAAACTATATGGTCTTTTTCCCATCTTATCGTTATTTGGATGAGGTGGCGGCAGCATTTTCTCAACAGGCGCCAGAGGTGGAGGTCTTGATTCAGGGGACTGCTATGAACGAAGCAGAGCGCGAGGCGTTTCTTGCGCAGTTTCAATCTTTTGACTCGCAACAATCATCCTTGCTGGATAAAAGTCAAGACGAACCAAAGAGTCAACCAAAAACTTTGGTGGCATTTTGTGTCCTTGGAGGAATTTTTTCTGAAGGGATCGACCTAAAAGGCGATCGCTTGATCGGTGCCGCAGTGGTAGGAGTCGGACTGCCGCAAATCAATCACGAGCAAGAATTGATTCGGGAATATTACGATGAGAAAAAGGCAGCTGGCTTTGCGTATGCCTATCAGCTGCCAGGGATGAATAAAGTCCTGCAAGCAGCCGGTCGAGTGATTCGGGATGTCAGCGATCGTGGCGTGGTGTTATTGCTGGATCAGCGCTTTCGGACACCGCGTTACCAAGAACTTTTCCCACTGCATTGGCAGCATGCCTTGCAGATTCGTCGGCCGCAAGAGTTATCAAAGGCATTGACTCATTTTTGGCAAGAAAAAAACTAGAAGCAGAGCTTTCAAGAGCGGTTGCGCAAAATCAGTAGATAAAGCTGATTTTGCCTAACCATCACGTTAGGCTCTGTTCTAGTTTTTTTGATTAGCGATAATTTGTAAATTGTAAATCGATCGTCAGGGGCAGTTTACGCAACAATTGGATCACCTCTTGCAGATCGTCACGACTTTTGCCTGTTACCCGAATTTGATTGTCTTGAATTTGGGTTTTAACTTTTAGCTTGGCGTTTTTGATCGCTGTCGTTATTTTTTTGGCGTTTTCTTTATCGATGCCATTGATCAATTCTGCCGTTTGACGAGCTTTTGCCCCCAAGGCATGCTCCGTTTCGCCAAATTGAATATTTTTCGTTGGTACATTCCGTTTGATCAGCTTCGCAAAGAGCACATCTTTGATTTGCTCCAACTTAAATTCGTCATCTCCAACGATCGTCAGTTTGCCCTCAGTCATCTTGATTTCTACCGTGGAGCCTTTAAAATCAAATCGGTTTTTCAATTCTTTTTCCGCCTGTTGAATGGCGTTTTTCACTTCTTCTGTGTTGATCTCAGATACGACATCAAAACTTGCTTCTTTTGCCAAAATCAATCACTCCTCTCATCTCTTACCTATGATTTTAACATGGAGGCGAACGATGCGGGAATGAAAAGTAAATTTTTGCAAATAATTGTTTCATTTTTTCACACAAACTGCTATTCTTTGGAAGGAGATTTTTAGTGAAGGAGCTAGATCATTGTGAGTAAGTTATTAACGAAGCACGAACAATCAGAACGATTGAAAAAAATAGGGGTTATTTTGCTGTCAGGTATCACTGCAGCCATTGCTTTAAATTTCTTTTTGATTCCCGCAAACGTTCTTTCTGCTGGGATGAACGGGGTCGCCCAATTGATCGTGGCACTTGCCTTGGAACATTTTGGCGTTCACCTTAGTACAGGGCTGTTTATTTTCCTCTTAAACTTGCCTATCTTTGTTCTCGGGTTCATCAAACTCGGGAAATCATCGACACTATTGAGCTTTATCAATGTCGTTGTCGTTTCCGTCTTAACGATGATCCTTCCGCAAGGAGCGATCACTGACAATATTTTGGTTAACGCTTTGCTAGGTGGCGTACTGTTGGGCGTCGG
Source organism: Enterococcus sp. AZ079 (assembly GCF_050547255.1). Classification (NCBI taxonomy): domain Bacteria; kingdom Bacillati; phylum Bacillota; class Bacilli; order Lactobacillales; family Enterococcaceae; genus Enterococcus; species Enterococcus sp. AZ079. The sequence goes on from NZ_CP172955.1 coordinate 1,475,667, forward strand.
CGTTGCGTTTTCACTGAAAATGGGTTTTACCACCGGCGGAATGGATATCCTTTCGTTGATATTATCAAAAACGACTGGAAAAACAGTCGGTAAATATATGTTTATTTTAAACGGCATCATTGTCATGGTCTCAGGTTTCGTCTTTTCTTGGGAAAGTGCGCTGTACACGATCATTTCGATTTTCGCAATGAGCTACGTTGTGGACATGCTGCACACAAGTCATCAAAAGGTAACGGCAATGATTATTACGACCAATGCGGAAGCTGTTGGGAAAAATATTTCTAAGCATGTGTTTCGCGGCATGACTTTGTTCCCCTCAGTCGGAGGGTATTCAGGCGTACCTGGTAATATGATCATGATGGTCGTGACCCGCTACGAGATCTACGATTTAGAACAAGCCGTTTTAGAAGCTGACGGCAATGCGTTTATTAATTTTGTGCCGACCCAATCGATTACAGGCCGTTTTGCGACAGATGATGAACAACGGACCTTTAAAACGACAGGGGTCTTCCCAGAACTGAAAATACACAAGAAAAGCCGGCCATAATCAAGGATCGTCCATTTACAAATCTTGCAAAAGAAGGTATTATTTGAAACAAGAATTAAAGGAGGTCTTCAACCGTGGCATATACTGAAGTAGAAGCAGAAGCAATCAAAGAGCGTGTCTTGGCTGCCTTGGAAACCGTGATTGACCCTGAGTTGGGGATTGATATAGTGAATCTAGGCTTAGTTTATGAAGTCGAATTTGATGCAGAAACAGGCAATACCGTAATCAAAATGACCTTAACAACAATGGGCTGTCCCTTAGCCGACGTATTGACTGAATCGATACACGAAGCACTAAGCGATATTCCAGAAGTCAAAAATCCAGAGGTGAAATTAGTCTGGTATCCCGCTTGGACGACCGATAAAATGAGTCGTTATGCAAGGATTGCTTTGGGGATTCGTTAAGGATTTTCAATCATAGAAAGTTGTTTCATATTTGTTAACTAGATGGAACAAGCTGTTTTCTTAGGTGTCGGACAGTTGGCAAAATGAGGATATAAACACAGAACTCTTTTATTAACTTTGAAAAAGTTGGTAGAAGAGTTTTTTTATAGAATACTTTCTTAAATAAACAGTTACTTGGTGAAAAAGTTATGCTTTTTTACTAAAAGCATTAAAGAAAATCATATATTTTAAAACTTGAAAGCTCAACGTATTTTCCATTCATATAACAACTCAAAGTGAGTTAGTATTTAACTTTGCCGAAATAGTAATACTTTCTATAAACCTTCGATCACTTTGACAAAAAGAGAGCATAGATTAAATTCTTATTCATCCACATTGATAACCTTAAGGTGCATCCCAGAAAACATGTCTAAATAAAAGTTACTGAATTTAGTCAGAGATTTTGGGATACGATGAATTTTCCTTAAGGAGTCAATGTAGAATGAAGAAGGATGATTCTAGGAATGCTTTTTCAAAGGTCATGTGATTTCATCCTATCAACTGACTCTTGGTTAACAAATATACAAATGTGTTCTATGCAACCATACATATAGGAAAACGATAGCCAAACTACAGTTTCGGTCAATCATTTAGCGAGTTACATATTTTTATTAGAGATTCGAGATTAATTAATTGTATTAATGTATAATTATAGTTAAGTTGTAAAAATGATTTGGTTGATTCCCTTGATCATAAAAACAAAAAGGAGTGTGTTTTGTGGATTTTCTATTTACTTTATTTGCTTTTATTTTCGTCGCAGTTATCTTATATCATATTGTCGAATTCTTAAAGGATCAATCTACGCCAGAAGTGGCAGTACTTGCCACGCTAGTAGACAAACGAATGACTAGTAGCACGAATATTGCTGCAAACGGCTTTACGAATCAATCCATTACCTATTATCTTTTATTTGAAATCGCAAGTGGCGAAAGATTAGAATTTAAAGTAGGGTATGGAAAATACAAATTATACGTCATCGGAGATAATGGAGTGTTGAGGTATCAAAGAAAAAGGTTTAATTCACTTGATAGGTAAAAAATTTGTATGTATATAGTATGTGTTTATTCGTTTTCAATTTAAAAAAAAGTTGAACAGTCAATTAAAAAACTCCTATTCAAGTGTCTTATCATTTGAAATGATTTGAATTGTACGCTTTCGATGGAAAACGCAAGTATTATCGAGTAACACTTGAGAATTTCTACTTATGAGGTCGCATAAATAAAACCAAAACCGAAGGAAATTTCCTGCGACGAATGGCTTAATTTAGTTTACCCATCCGTTTTATTGGCGGAAGTGATGAGCTACAGATAGTTTTTAAATACTCATAAATAGAATAGATTGCTTCACCAAAACCTCGTGACTCATTGTTACGAGGTTTTTTGTTTTTTACGTGACTTCAGAAATAATTGCAAAAAGGAAAAATCGTTCTTGGTTTTTCACAAACATTTTCTCTTTCAAGTAACAAATATGGAACTTGAAATACTAAAAGTGTTACTTGTGAGGTACATCCGACGCACCTTACAATGAACATGTAAAATAAGAAAGAATGAATGGAGTTGAACGTTTGTGAAAAAAATGAAGGCTGCGTTGATGTATGGACCAGGAGATATTCGCTATGAACAAGTAGAGCGACCCTGCTGTCCAGAAGGAGGTTTTCTATTGAAGGTTAAGGCAGTTGGTCTGTGCGGATCTGATATTCGCAATTTGCTGACTGATTCAAAAGCGGGGCGCTACCCTCATATTTATGGACACGAAATCGTTGGTGAGATCGTCGAAATTGATGAAAATGTGACGAAGTATCAAAGAGGGCAGATGGTTTATGTATACCCTATGGCTCATTGCCTACGTTGCGAAAATTGTCGTAATGGGAAGCACGAATGTTGTACGGAAGCTGAAAGTTACACCGATCTTCAAGGCGGTTTTGCAGAGTATATAGCATATAGTGCTACAAGAGTAGAACGAGGAGCGATTTTTGAAGTGCCAGAAGGACGAGAGCCTATCGCGGCAACATTAGCTGAACCCTTATCCTCCACTTATGCATGCATGGAGAATATTCAGGTTTCGTTAGGTGATTCGGTCGTCATTATTGGTGCAGGTCCAATTGGGGTCTTTTTAGCGATTCTAGCAAGGATTCGTGGAGCAAGCAAGGTGATCGTGATTGATAAAAATGCTGACAGACTAGCTCTTATGGAAGCGTTTGATGTAGATCATAGGATCGATTCTTCAAAAGAAAATCCTGTTGAAAAGGTGAAAGAGTATACGAATGGACATGGCGCACATAAAGTGATTTCAGCCAATCCATCAATAGAAGCACAGCAACAAAGTATTTTTATGGCTAGAAAATGTGGGACTGTCGTCTTTTTTGGTGGTGTAGCAAAGAATCAACTAACGCCTATAGATACGAATGCAGTTCATTATAACAATCTCTGGATTTATGGTCATTATGGTGCAAATAGTATTCAAGTCGAAAAAGCTTTCCATTTATCCTTATCAGATCAGTTGCCTGCTGAAAAAATTATCTCTCATGTGTTGCCTTTAACTGACATCAATCAGGCCATCGAATTGACAAGAGAAGGGAAGGCGTTAAAAGTCGTTTTACTACCAGAAGAAGAGTATAAAATTCATTCTATATTGAAATCTCAAAAATAGAGTAAGGAAAGGAGGAGAAAGAAAATGAATAAAAAAATTGAGATCTATATTGCCTGTGGTAGTGGGATCGCCACGTCCACAGTTGTTCAAGAGAAAGTCAAACAAATCTTGGCTCAGAGCAACATTCAGGCTTCCATCACCAAAGGGAATATTAGTCAAATTCCCTCAAAAGCAGAAACGGTGGATTTAATCTTGGTGACTACTCGATATGTCAAGCCAGTAAAAGTACCGATTCTTCCTGTTTTCAGTTTGATCTCTGGAATCAACGAAGAGCAGACCGCGCAGAAAATCGTTGAAGAGTGCCATCGAATTATTAAAGGGGGATAAAAATGGAAGCTGTATTATCAGTTATTCAGAACATCATGGATATGGGGGCATCGGTTATGCTACCCGTTGTCATTTTTATTTTGAGCTGTGTCTTTAGGATGAAAATTGGCAAAGCGCTAAAAACAGGGCTTTTAGTCGGCATCGGCTTTCAAGGGTTGGGACTTGTTGTAGGACTCCTTGGTACTTCCTTGCAACCAGCCATCGATTATTATCAGGAAATGGGATCAGGATATACCACGATGGATGTTGGCTGGGCTGCTGTTGGAGCGGCTTCGTGGTCAGTACCTTTTGCAGCGATTGCTATTTTGATGATCGTGGGGTTGAATGTATTGTTTATTCTTTTGAAATGGACAACGGTCATGAATGTCGACATTTGGAACTATATTCATTTTTTGATTCCTGGAGCATTAGCGTATGCCTTGTTTGATAGTTTTTGGCTAGGTTTGACTGTTACGGTTGGCTTATCAATTGTCACTTTATTCGTGGCTCAGTGGTTTGCTCCTAGATGGGAGGCGTATTACGGACTGGAAGGCACGACTTGTACGACATTTTCATTTATTACATTCGCTTATCCTTTTGGACTATTAGTAAATAAACTGATCGATCTGATTCCTGGTCTTAACAAAATCGATATCAGTTTGGAAAAAGTGGAAAGTAAAATTGGTTTTTTTGGAGATCCAGCAGTTATCGGTTTGTTGGTGGGAACTTTTCTAGGCGTATTGACACGCCAAGAATTTACGGTAGCGATTTCTATGGGGGTTGGAGTTTCGGCGGTGCTAGTACTGATACCCAAAATGGTCTCTGTTATGATGGAAGGCTTGACTGCGATCGGAGAAGCTGCCAAAGAATTTATGAAGAAACATATTGGCGAAGGGAAAAAATTATATATCGGAATGGACATTGCTCTTGGTCTTGGAGATCCGACAGCGATCACAACGACAGTGATTCTGATTCCGATAGCAATATTCTTAGCATTTATTATCCCTGGTATGCATTATTTTCCAGTAGGTGTTTTAACAGTAATCGTATATATGATTCCACTGCTAGCATTAGCATCAAATGGCAATCTTTTTCGAACACTCGTCACTGGCTTTTTCTTCTTAGTCATCGTTCTAATTGGAACAAACACCTTTGCACCTGAAGCAACCGAAATGATGAATGCGACCGGTGTGCCTGTGGAAGGTGTTGTGACAGATAGTTTCTGGGGCTACAATTTAGCAAATATTATAATCAGCTTATTTCATCGAATCGTTGGGTAATTGACCGAATGAATAAACGAATTATTGACAAAATAAATGGCTTAGTGGGAGAGAAATAGTGTATGAAATTTAAAGCAATCGAATTGAATGAGCGCTCAAATATAGAAGTGATTAAACAATGCGGACTTGAGCTGCTTAACGAAGGGATCGTCGGGAATAGTTTTATTGAGTCTTGTATCGAACGCGAACATCATTTTCCTACTGGTTTGCCAGTTGACCCGCCAGTTGCGATTCCGCATACCTTTGATCCCTCTGTGAAAGAATCTTCTGTTTGTTATGCAAGACTAAAAAAGCCTGTGACTTTTAAACAGATGGATACTCAAGTAGACGACTTAGCAGTCGAACATGTATTTTGCATGGCACTAAAAGATGAGCATACCTATATTGATTTTCTTCAAAAATTGATTTTAAGCATCCAGTCTCAAAATTTTATTGTTCAATTAAGCAAGTGTGAACCTGAAAACCTTGTTGATTTTTTAAGAGAGAATTTGTCTATTCATTAAGGAGGAGTGCTGTGAGGAAAATTACTGCTGAAATCATCTATCTCCTACTATATAACAAAATAACGAAAATTAGATTGGAGCAACTTTATAAAAACTTGAATCTCTCGCCAAAGAAATTCACGAGTGAAATCAAAGTCATGAACTCGTTTCTAAATACTCACGATATGCCGCAAGTGAAAATTGAAAGCGGATACTTACGGGTTCCTGATGAACTAGATTTGTCAGAAGCTTATCAGCTTGTTTTAGAATTGTCCCCTTACGACTATTCCTTGAATCCTGATGAAAGACGCACATTACTTCTGATCAATTTATTGATAACAGAAGATGTTCTTACGATGGATCATTTTGCTGATTTGTTTTACGTCAGTCGATTAACAATCATCCGCGATATCAATACGTTGAAAAAACAAGAAGTGATCATGAGTAAATATATCGAAACGCTTAGGGGTGAAGGGGTTATCCTTAAGATGAATCAATCGGAGAAAAGAGAGTATTTGTTTACATTGTTTTTAGAAAATATAGACGCAAAAGGATACATCAATTATGTCGGAATGCAAATCCTTCGGGCATTTGACGGGTCAATGGAGTATTTAGACTTTTTGGGATTCATTTTTAACGAGTTAAAGTATGCAGAAAAGTATCAGCAGTTTGATCTTTTCGTCTATATTTTTATCGTTATCAATATGCCTCGCAAAGAACAAGGTGAATCTCCCAAATTTGTCGTTATGTCGGAAAACCTGAGCATACTCATCGATCAAATTGAAAAAAGATTTGATCGAACGATCTCTTTCGAAGACAAACAGGCAATAGCAGAATTTTGTCATTTGAAAAAGCGAAAAAATGCGAAGGATGCTGAATTGTATAATTTGGTCATCTATTTTCTGAATAAAATTGATGAAGATTTAAGGACGACTCTAAAGTACGAATTTGACTTAATTTCTGATCTATACAATCACTTACAAATTATTGAAGAAGAGAACATTATTTTGGATATTGAAAATATCGGTCTTTTGCGGCATCAGTTTATGGATATTATCGTAGCTGTAAGGGCTAATAGTGGTGTCAGTGAAAACTACCTGTCCCGATCCTTCAATGAATCATTTATTACTACGATCGCTATTCATATCGCAACTGCCTTAACCCGACAAGAATATAAGATGAGCAAAATCGATATCTGGATCGTGTGTGAAAATTTATCGATAGCGAAAATGATTGCTATGAAAATTAGTCGATACAAGCAGTTCAAAATTATGGATGTGCTAACATTTGGTACTTATCGTAAGATGTGCTTCCGTCAAAAAGCCAATCGTTTAATCTTAACTGCTGATTCTTTGCCTTTTTTGGAAGAGGATGTTTTAAGAATAACACCTTTTGTGACCCAAGAAGATATCCAAAAAATAGTAAAGATGGTTGACCGTTTGTTTACGATTAATGAAGAAGAGACTGAAGAAAAATTTGTTCAATTTGTCCAACAACCACAAAGGAGATTGCATGATTACTTGTTAAATTCGCATGTTATCAGAATCGACCAAAAATGTTCTTGGGAGCGTTCTTTACGCTTAGCAGGGGAAGTATTGACACAAAATGAGTGTATCGAGCAGAGCTATGTAGAAGAAGTCGTTGAAAACGTGAAACAAAATGGACCTTATATCGTAATAAGTGAAGGTGTTGCTTTAGCTCATGCGAACAATCGGGGAAATGTCCACCGTAGCACGATTAGCCTTTTGACGAATAAACAAAAAATCTCTTACGGATCTGAGGATTATTTTCAAGTGACTTATGTTTTCTTCGTCGCTCTTGTAAGAAGTGAAGAATACTTAGAAATTGTTGAAGATATAATGTTTCTTGGGAAATATGGATTAATTGAAAAATATTTACGTTTTAGACAGGAGGAAGCCGATGGATTATTTAGAAGAACGGAAATTCATATGTAAGATCGCCAAATCTTTATTTGACAGGAAGCTAACGGATGCTGCTGGTGGCAATATCTCTATAAAAGTTTCAGAAGATCATTTCTTGATGACGCCTACTTTGGCATCTGTTCAGTATCTTTGGGAATTAGAGGCAGCGCAAATTATTTTGGTAGATAAGAAACTATCCCTCATCGAAGGTACTGGTCGCTTGACCAGGGAAATCAATATGCATATGAGTTTTTATCACTCAGATCCACGGATAAAAGCAGTGATTCATGCTCATCCATTAAATTTGATGGTTTACAGTTGTATAGGGACTGATATGCCCATCGTCTGTGAAAACCTTCGTTTCGGACCGGATGCGATCCGTTGTTTGGATTATGCACCTGCAACAACTGAAAAGTTAGCAAACTTTGTTGGTGACTACTCTCAAAACATGGTGACAAATAAAGAAAGACTACCATATGGAATGTTACTGCGAGAACATGGGGTAATTGTTGGAGCCACTAATTTGGCTTTTGCAAATGATTATCTGTAGAGACTAGAAACAAATGCTTATGTGCATTTACATTCGCAAGCGCTTCTCCAGCAGGGCTATGAATATTATACTGATAAAACAAACGTTACCTATGAATCCCATGAATGAAGATTGGAGGAGAGTAGATGAGGGCTGGTTTCTTAATTGGACTGAATGAATTTGAGATTCGAGAAATGGATGTTCCACAATGCCATCAGAATGAAGTGATTGTAAAAGTTGAAGCTTCAGGAATCTGTGGGTCAGATATCCACAAAATGAGTAAAGGTTGGAAATACCAGTTACCTATGATCATGGGGCACGAGATGGCTGGGACTATTGTAAAAGTTGGTCGTTCTGTTCATCATTTAAAAAAAGACGATCGAGTTGCTGTTGTCCCATTTATTCCTTGTCATAACTGTGCATATTGTGCTATCGGGAAGTATCAATTATGCACGGACTATATCATGATGGGCTCGCAACGGTTTGGAGGATTTGCTGAATACGTCTCCGTGCCAGCGAGCAATATCGTGAAAATAGGAACTAAGTTGACGTTTGAAGAAGCGTCCATGATTGAGCCTCTTGCTGTCTCAGCGCATGGTGTTTATGGAATCGAACCTAGAGTGGGCGATGTCGTTGCCGTTTTTGGGTTAGGAACGATTGGGTTGCTGACGATCCAATGGTTAAAAATTGCGGGTGTGAAAACGATCATTGGCATTGATATTCAATCAGAGAAACTGGAACAAGCATTAGATTTAGGTGTCACCGATACGATCGATCCTAGTGTTCAAGACCTTGAAAAAGAGATTTCTCGGATAACGGATGGTTTAGGCGTAGATATTGCAATGGAATGTGCAGGTACTAAAATAACTGAAGAACAATGTCTCTTAGTGACAAAAAAAGGCGGGAAAATTGGATTTCAAGGGATCGCTTATTCTGATGTTTTGATTAAGCAACGGGCATTTGAAAAAATCTTTCGCAGTGAATTAACCATTAAGGGTTTTTGGAATAGCTATTCTGCACCTTTCCCAGGTAAAGAATGGTTTGATTCGATCACCTTTTTAGAAAGCGGACGCTTAAGTGTCAGTCATATGATTTCCCATCGCTTTCCGTTAGAGGATCTTCAAAGAGCATTTGATTTAGCGGTAAATAGAAGTGAAAGCTTTAATAAAATCATGATCATGCTCTAAAAAACCAACATATGATTACAGAACAAACAGATTGTTTTCAAAAACCATATTTATTCAGCAAGCTTTAATAAGCTGTATGGATATGGTTTTTTTATTTGCTACAGTGATTAAAGAGGTTGCTCCTTCTAAAACCTGTCCCACTCAAAGACACCGTTGCATTTTCAGAAATGAAACGGTAAACTAGTTGAAAAGATTGGAGGAATGAATCAATGTTAGCTACGAATTTTGGGAAATATACATACGAAAATCCGTTTATGAACGCCTCAGGAGTCCATTGTATGACGATCGAGGAATTAGATGAATTAGCGGTATCAGCAGCTGGATCATTTGTCACAAAGAGTGCAACGCTAGAAGCACGTGCCGGAAATCCAGAACCACGTTATACCGATTTACCGTTAGGAAGCATCAATTCGATGGGATTACCAAATCTAGGGGTGGACTACTACTTAGATTATGCCATCAAAAAACAGCAGGAAATGAATCAGCAAGCGCCTTTCTTTTTCTCTGTCGCTGGTATGAGCATGGCTGAAAACATTGAGTTATTGAAGAAGATCCAAGAAAGTGATTTTGAAGGAATCACTGAGTTGAATCTTTCTTGTCCAAACGTGCCAGGAAAACCACAAGTTGCCTATGATTTTCCTTTGACCGATCAAATTCTTGAAACAGTCTTTGGTTTTTTCACAAAACCTTTAGGTGTCAAATTGCCGCCATACTTTGATTTGGCTCACTTTGATGAGATGGCTAAGATATTAAACAAGTATCCGTTAACCTACATCAATTCAATCAATAGTATTGGGAATGCTTTATTCATCGATCCTGCTACTGACTCGGTAGTTATCAAACCAAAAGGTGGTTTTGGTGGTCTCGGAGGCGAATATGTGAAACCAACGGCATTAGCCAATGTGCGGGCTTTCTATACACGTCTCAAGCCAGAAATCAAAATTATTGGTACAGGTGGGATTCGTAATGGTCAAGACGCGTATGAGCATTTGTTGTGTGGTGCCTCTATGTTGCAGATCGGCACAGAGTTGCAAAAAGAAGGGCCGGCGATCTTTGAACGATTGACGAAAGAATTAGAAACGATCATGAAAGAAAAAGGATATCAATCAATCAGTGAATTTCAAGGCAAACTAAAAACGATTGATTAAAACGACTTTCTATCATCCTCTGTTTCTTTTTATAGAAGAAAGTCATAGAAGAAAGGTGGGGTTAAATGGAGAAATTTCGTAAAACAACTGAGGGCGATTTAACGGAGTTAATGGCGCTGATTGAGGAAGGAATTGCTTTTTTAAAAGCTCAAGGATCACCACAATGGCAAAATGGCTATGGCCCAAAAGAAACTCAAATCAAAGAAGATATTGCAAAAGGCGAAAGCTATGTGTTAGTGAAAGATGGGAAAATCTCAGCGTCTGCGGCACTGGTTTCTGGTGATGATCCTGTCTACAACGCAATTACCGGCGCAGGGTGGGATGGGAACGGTCCGTATCTATCCATTCATCGCGTCGTTGTCAGTTCTCATTTTAAAGGGCAAAAGTTAAGTGCCAAATTGCTGCAAGCTCTTGAAGTGGTTGCATTAGAGCAAGGAATCGTTGATATGCGTATCGATACGTATAAAGCCAATATTGGGATGCAAAAGAATATCCAAGCAGCTGGCTATCAATATAAAGGAGAGGTAACATTTCCTTTTCCGAATGGAGAGCGATTGGCTTTTCAAAAACGTTTGATCACAAACTAAACATTCTTTTTCCATTCTTGTCACTTGGCTGAAAGAATGGAAAAGTTGTGTCAAAGTGAATTTTTGGTATGAAAATGCGGATAATGGTTGTCAGAATCCTTTCGGCTTGCTAAGATAAGCACGTAAAGGACGGTGCCAAATGAAGAAAAGAATCAAAAAGAAAAAAGCTTATAAAAAATACATCCATGATATTTTTGCAGGGTATGAAGAAATGCTTGAAAATCCAGCGATCGATGAGAAGAAGTTCTCTTATTTGAAAGAAGAAACAACCTTAAAACGAGACGATCAAAATCAAATCCGTTTCCGTACGATCGATATTGATTAAACTACCTTTTGGTAGTTTTTTTCTTTATTTTTGTTAATTGGAAAAATTTCAGAAAAAAAGCTTGCTCTTTCATTCATAGAATGATAAAGTATTCAACGTTGGCAATTGAGCCAGCGGGTCAAAACAACAGTTGAAAAAACTTCAAAAAAAGACTTGACCAAAAATAAAACAGATGATATTATAACGAAGTCGCAATAATAAAACAGTTAATCAATGTTGATACATCAACAAAATTCATTGAAAAAAGTTGTTGACAAATAACAAATCATTTGTTATTCTAATTAAGTCGCTGAGACAGCCGCTACGAAGTTGAAAAACAACGAGCGAAAAAAACTTTTAAAAAAGAGTTGACAATCGAATGTCGCTCTGATATGATATAAAAGTTGCTAACACAGCATGGTAGACCTTTGAAAACTGAACAAAGCAAGCAAACGAACCAATGTGTAGGACGTTTCAATTTATTGAAACAAATACATGCAAGCAATAGCTAGCAAAGTTAATTTTTATGAGCTTAATGACCGTATGGTCATTCAAACAAATCATTATGAGAGTTTGATCCTGGCTCAGGACGAACGCTGGCGGCGTGCCTAATACATGCAAGTCGAACGCTTTTTCTTTCACCGGAGCTTGCTCCACTGAAAGAAAAAGAGTGGCGAACGGGTGAGTAACACGTGGGTAACCTGCCCATCAGAAGGGGATAACACTTGGAAACAGGTGCTAATACCGTATAACACTATTTTCCGCATGGAAGAAAGTTGAAAGGCGCTTTTGCGTCACTGATGGATGGACCCGCGGTGCATTAGCTAGTTGGTGAGGTAACGGCTCACCAAGGCAACGATGCATAGCCGACCTGAGAGGGTGATCGGCCACACTGGGACTGAGACACGGCCCAGACTCCTACGGGAGGCAGCAGTAGGGAATCTTCGGCAATGGACGAAAGTCTGACCGAGCAACGCCGCGTGAGTGAAGAAGGTTTTCGGATCGTAAAACTCTGTTGTTAGAGAAGAACAAGGATGAGAGTAAAATGTTCATCCCTTGACGGTATCTAACCAGAAAGCCACGGCTAACTACGTGCCAGCAGCCGCGGTAATACGTAGGTGGCAAGCGTTGTCCGGATTTATTGGGCGTAAAGCGAGCGCAGGCGGTTTCTTAAGTCTGATGTGAAAGCCCCCGGCTCAACCGGGGAGGGTCATTGGAAACTGGGAGACTTGAGTGCAGAAGAGGAGAGTGGAATTCCATGTGTAGCGGTGAAATGCGTAGATATATGGAGGAACACCAGTGGCGAAGGCGGCTCTCTGGTCTGTAACTGACGCTGAGGCTCGAAAGCGTGGGGAGCGAACAGGATTAGATACCCTGGTAGTCCACGCCGTAAACGATGAGTGCTAAGTGTTGGAGGGTTTCCGCCCTTCAGTGCTGCAGCAAACGCATTAAGCACTCCGCCTGGGGAGTACGACCGCAAGGTTGAAACTCAAAGGAATTGACGGGGGCCCGCACAAGCGGTGGAGCATGTGGTTTAATTCGAAGCAACGCGAAGAACCTTACCAGGTCTTGACATCCTTTGACCACTCTAGAGATAGAGCTTCCCCTTCGGGGGCAAAGTGACAGGTGGTGCATGGTTGTCGTCAGCTCGTGTCGTGAGATGTTGGGTTAAGTCCCGCAACGAGCGCAACCCTTATTGTTAGTTGCCATCATTTAGTTGGGCACTCTAGCGAGACTGCCGGTGACAAACCGGAGGAAGGTGGGGATGACGTCAAATCATCATGCCCCTTATGACCTGGGCTACACACGTGCTACAATGGGAAGTACAACGAGTTGCGAAGTCGCGAGGCTAAGCTAATCTCTTAAAGCTTCTCTCAGTTCGGATTGTAGGCTGCAACTCGCCTACATGAAGCCGGAATCGCTAGTAATCGCGGATCAGCACGCCGCGGTGAATACGTTCCCGGGCCTTGTACACACCGCCCGTCACACCACGAGAGTTTGTAACACCCGAAGTCGGTGAGGTAACCTTTTTGGAGCCAGCCGCCTAAGGTGGGATAGATGATTGGGGTGAAGTCGTAACAAGGTAGCCGTATCGGAAGGTGCGGCTGGATCACCTCCTTTCTAAGGAATATTTCGGAAGACTACACATCGTTTGCCTTTGTTCAGTTTTGAGAGGTTTACTCTCAAACAAAATTTGTTCATTGAAAACTGGATATCGAAGAAATAATCAAAACAAGTAACACACACCGAGTTGAAATGTTAAAAGAGTTTTTTAATAAGTTCAACGCTTATTTTCTTGAGCAACCTTCTATCGCTAGAAGAAGTACTCAAAACCGACCGTAAGGTCAAAGGTTAAGTGAATAAGGGCGCACGGTGGATGCCTTGGCACTAGGAGCCGATGAAGGACGGGACTAACACCGATATGCTTTGGGGAGCTGTAAGTAAGCTATGATCCAGAGATTTCCGAATGGGGGAACCCAGCATCTTTTATAGGATGTTACGTCTGCGTGAATACATAGCGCAGTCGAGGTAGACGCAGAGAACTGAAACATCTAAGTACCTGCAGGAAGAGAAAGAAAATTCGATTCCCTGAGTAGCGGCGAGCGAAACGGGAAAAGCCCAAACCAACAAGCTTGCTTGTTGGGGTTGTAGGACTCCGATATGGTAGTCTATTCAGATAGTCGAAATACTTGGAAAAGTATGTCAAAGAGGGTAAAAACCCCGTAGGCGAAATTTGGATAACACCTAGGAGGATCCTGAGTACGGCGGAACACGAGGAATTCCGTCGGAATCCGGGAGGACCATCTCCCAAGGCTAAATACTCCCTAGTGACCGATAGTGAACCAGTACCGTGAGGGAAAGGTGAAAAGCACCCCGGAAGGGGAGTGAAATAGATCCTGAAACCGTGTGCCTACAACAAGTTAGAGCCCGTTAATGGGTGATAGCGTGC
>NZ_CP172955.1:1492500-3392500 GCF_050547255.1 Enterococcus sp. AZ079
CGTCGCCACGCAGTCAAACACATGTCTTCACTGACATGTGTTTTTTTGTTATTACAACGATGTATCATTTTTCTAAAAACAATCACTTAAAATAACTTTTTATGGAAAAAAATGATACACTAGTAGTGAAGTATTTTTAGGAGGGATCATATGACTGACGATGCCAAAAAAGAACAAAAATTTGTTCAAGATCAAGACGTTGTTTCAGTTTCAACGAATGAAGAAGTATCCTTTGGCGATATCAAACAAGTAGCCTCAAAAAATATCGGTCAGATGCTGCAAGACCTGCAAGATTTTGAAGTAGCGATCGAAAAAGAGGATATTCCTGAAATTTATCGTATATATAATGGTCGATTGCATAAACAGCTAAAAGAAACATCAAATCAAAATCATGAGATTGACGAATTACTATCAAGAAAGTTCCATGATAACTTCACCCAAACATTTCCTTTCATGATGCATTGTGCCAAAATATCTCCTACCGTGCATTACTATAAGTTAGGGACCTATTATCATGAGCGAGCGACGATTGGTATCGATGCGAGCATTCCAGAAATTTTTGTTATCCCTGAGATAGACGAAGAATGGGAGAAGTTTCAACGAGGCGATCGTGAGATGCTGACAGCCATCGAACAACAAATGGATAAGCTGGAAGCCAAACGGATCACTGCCCTATCAGAAGTAAAGGAAATCCAAAATCAGATCGATAAGCTTACGGCATCTGTAAATGAATTGAGTGAGTCAAAGGGCTTTTTCAATCGGACAAAAATCGATGAAGAACTAGAGCAGTTGACTTCTGAGCGAAAAGCATTAGAAGCCAAACGTCGGGAATGGGAAAGATATTCAAATAATGACGAAGAGGTTTTTGCTGAAAAAGAGCGTCTGCAACAGCAATACCAAACATTGCGCTTAAAGAAAGCAATCGTGGAAAAAGAATTCCGTCAAATTGATACCTTTTTTGGATCATTTGATGAATTTACGGCAAAAATAATGGCTTTCTTAGCTCACTATACTGGAAAGGAGCTGACTGAAGTTGACGAAAGAAACGCAGACGAATCCTGAGGAATCACAGCTGCTGGAGCAGGAACCGACTCTAGAGGTCCAAACAGAAGGAGCTAATGAAGTCGAGGAAAACGTATCAACAAATGCGACGGACTTAGTGAATGACGGTCCTTTAGTAGAAGATAGTGGAAATGTAGGGGATGATTCTTTTGATTCAGCAAAAGAAGAAACTGACTACGAAGATGATTATTATGCTGTAAAAGCGCAAGATCACCAACGAATCGAATCGCTTATTGAGCAAGCCGAAAACGAACTAGCTGATTTAAAATTGAGAAAATCAATTATGGAAGCTGATTTTTCTGGATTGCTTGCTCATTACCGCCAGTTGATTTTAACAGATCAAGATATTTCGGTGATCGCCAAAAAGACATTGCTTGAATACTATGCCTATGAATTCTTGAAACCATTAAAAACGATTCATTTAACTGCTACTGATAACTATGACACATGGAAGACAAAGCATTTCAATGTCCGTTTTCGTTTAACAGAAACAAAGGAGCTCGAGTTTAGTTTCAAACTTAATCCAGTCAATTCTACGTATCAATCTAATTATTTGACATTGTTGACTATCAATTCAAACTCCCAGTCGGTGGTTGTCAATGATGAACAGATTTTGCATTTAATCAGTCAATGGCATGCGGAGAATATTTTCTCGGTCAATCAGCTTTCGCTCTTTAATTATGATGTCAACTTGGTATTGGCGCATTTAAAAGAATTAGGCTTTACGGTTTCACCAAGCTTGATCGACAATACCCAAACATTGGCTGTCGATATGGAGACGGACTTTGCTGTTGCAGCAGAAGTTCTCGATCAAATTTTCATTATTACAATGGAGAATCAGCAATATGATTTTATCACAGAAAACAAAGGTGAAATTCTTGTTTTACTTGATAAAAATCAACGATTGACGATTCATTTGTATACAGAGTCCACTTTACTAACGATTGATTCAGATCAATGGAAGCGATCCTTATTAGATTTCTTCACAAGCTATCCATTTTTGGTTCCGCTTGTCGTGGAAGGTGAAGAATAAATGTTCTAAATTCATTAAAAGTGCTAGAATGGTTTTTATAACTATTCAGCACTTTTTTTTTGGAAGGAGCAGTATGATGAAAAACAAAGCACTAGGTTTTTATGAAGGACGATCTTTAGATGAGTCAAATGTATTTATTGAAAAGGAAATTCCGATACCCAATTGCCAAGCAAATGATTTATTGGTGGAAGTACAGGCAGTTTCGGTCAATCCAATCGATACAAAAAGACGGCAAATGACTGCTTTAAGTGAAGCGTTCCAGATCCAAGGGTATGACGCCGTTGGGATCGTTAAAGAAATCGGCTCAGCAGTTAATGGCTTTGCCGTTGGTGATCGGGTGTTTTATGCTGGAACCACACAACGACCTGGTGCGAATCAAAGGTTCCAAACAGTTGATTCTCGGATCACAGCAAAGGCACCAGCCGGCTTTTCTGATGGCGATCTTGCAGCTATGCCATTAACGAGTATTACAGCGTGGGAATTGCTTTTTGAAAAATTTGGGTACGTGCCTGAAGAAAACGCGAATGATGGATCGATTTTATTGGTCAATGCCAGCGGTGGTGTTGGCTCAATTGCGGCGCAACTAGCAAAATGGGCAGGATTGACAGTCTATGGCACTGCGAGTCCTAAGAACGATCAGTGGCTTAAAAACAATCAAGTGGATCAAGTACTTAATCATCGCTTGCCGTTGGCTGAACAAATCACTGAGCCTTTTTCAGCCGTTGCAATTTTTTATGACGCCTCGGCCTATTTGCCACAATTAACGAAAGCAATCTTGCCGTTTGGCAAAGTCGGAATGATCGTGAATACGAAAGAAGCGCTAGATTTAAATCCATTTAAAAACCTCGGCATCGATTTTTATTGGGAGTATATGTTTGCAAAAACAGATGCTCAGTTGATGATTGAAACACAAGGGAGCATTTTGCAACGGATCGCCTCGTTGCTTGCTGACAAAAAGATTCATACGACTGCGGTCCAAACGTTTGATGGAGGAATTACCATCGAGACCTTAAAGCTCGCTACAAAAGCGGTTGAGCAAGGAACGAAAGGAAAGACAGTGATCACTGGAGGCGTCCGCTAGATGGAAGAAGAGGAAGCGATGCTGTTTTGGGATGAATTTGCCCAAGAATATGCACAGATTCAAAGAGAATCCCAATTGAAAATTGCTGAAGAGGTAGCAGCTTTTTTGGTGGAGCAGAAAGTGTTCCCGATATCGGCCTTCGTTGACTTTGCTGCGGGGACTGGCCGCTACATTTCAGCATTTTATCCTTATGTAGATGAGTATTACGCAATTGATTTTTCAAAAGAAATGTTAAAAATCATTGAAGAAACGACGGAAGATCCGATGAACAAGCTCCATCTGGTTCAGCAGAGCCAAAAAGACTTTTTATCTGCAGACCAGCACTGGCCCTGTATTTTTATGGCAATGAATCCCGCAGTCAGAGACAAGGAAACATTGCTTCAGTTTCAAAAAAAGGCCCATCAATTGATTATTCTAAGAATGATCACAGAAGAAGAAAACGTGTTTCAGCCATATGAAAAAAATCTTTCAGCGAAGAATGACCTGAACCTAAACACTTGGTACAAGAAGTGGTTTTCAGAAGAAGCGATCGATTGGCAGCGTCGGCAATTCGAGTATATTTTGAAGGAAGAGATCGATCAAGAAATATTTCATCTTTATTTTGAGGAGGAGTACTCATTGGAACAACGGCAACAAATGGTTCAACATGTCTTTGGTGAGGCATTGACTGTCGAAAGCCAAACGAAAATCACTTTTGAGCTTCTTTTAGCTTAAGTAAAATCACACAATGGGTATCAAAAAAACGAGATTCTGACATAAGATCAAGAAACAGGTACAGGAGCTAGGCTTCTTTTGGCTGCTGACTGGAAACATCTTATGCTGGAATCTCGTTTTACAGTGAATTTGCTACAATAGAAGGTATACGATGCTGCCTAATAACAGTAAAAAAATGATGTTGACGATAAAAAACAGCTTTTGAAACGTTCTCGCTTCTTTTGGTCTGGCTTGTTTCAATAATTTGTACCCAATCAAATTCGCCAAAGAAGCAATCAATGTACCCAAACCACCAACATTGACGCCCAAAAGAACGGCTTTTTCTAAATCGGTAAAAGGAGCAATCAAAATTGCTGCTGGAACGTTAGATATTCCTTGGGAGAGTAAAATACTACCTAAAAAAGCGCGATGCGTTTCTTGAAAATACGGTCGAATGTGATCGGTGACCAGAGATAGGTCTTGAATATTCCCGACGATCAAGAAGAAGCAGAGAAAGGTAAGTAGTAATCGATAATCAACTTTTGCAAATAATCGTTTATTACTAAACCAAACCACGGCTGCGACGACAAGCACGGCGATTGAAATAGGGAGAACACTAAAAATACCAAGAATCATAAGAACAAATAATCCTGAATTAAGCAGCGCTGGCTTTTTTTCAAAGGGTTCTTCTTGCAGGGCGATTTCCAATGGAGTCTTTGGGATGAGCTGGATCGAAACAAGGAGTAATAGTAATGAAAGTCCCACAAAGGTGCCAGTAGTCCACATGAATTGTGGCAGCGAAATCTGATAGTAAGAAAATAAAAATAGATTTTGCGGATTTCCAAATGGAAACAGGCTGCTTCCTAAATTGGCTGCTACGATCAAATAGACAGCGCCTAATAAGACACTGGTGTGCTGTTGTTCTTTCCTCGTTAAGAGTAAATAGATGGGCAATAAAGTTAAGATAGCCACGTCATTTGTTAAAAACATCGAACTGAAGAAGCTTAGCAAAACGATTGCGCGGATCAAGTCACGCAGATTGCGACTTTTTTCCACTAATTTTTGTCCAAATGCTCGTAAAAGACCAGCTTCTTCTAACCCATTGATTACTAACATTAATCCAAACAGTGATAAAATCACTTTAAAGTCAATAAACGACCAACGGAAGGTGCCGAAAAAACACGTAATAAGTGCTAGTAGCAGGGAAATCGAAAATAATCGATCCGTTCGAAAAAATGCTAACATTCGTTTTCCCATAGTTCACCACCTTTCTTCTCAAGAATTTTACCATTCCCGCGCTTTAGGAACAATAAATAACGCTTTTTCCATCGAACTCAAAGTCATTCAGGCAATTTTTATAGTTGACAAACGACTCATTAATTGGGAAATTAGTATGTGAAAGGTGAAGGAGGTTCAAGAATGAATGTGATGCAGCTGCTTGAAAAAAATCAGCAGGTACATTTTCAAATTTTGGCTGTTTTTTTTCAGAATGGCTCAGAAGTCTCGTATAAAAAACTTGCAAAAACGTTATCCATTTCCGCGCCCACTTTGCAAAAAGAACTTCAAAATCTTCATCAAAATTTAGCTGCTTTCCATGAAGACGCAGCTTTGATCTATTCAGAAAATGATCAAGTGCAATTGGTATTGCCCCTTGATTTTTCCCTGAAGCAATTTTTTTATGCGTATCTTTCAGAAGCAATCGATTTTCAAATATTGTCGTATTTGTTTTTTCATCGAGATGAGTCAACGACGAAAATGATGTTAGAACTGATGTTGAGTGAAGCTTCATTGTTTCGTCGTTTCAAAGCGATCAATCAGTTATTGAAAGAATTCGACATCCAATTAAAAAATAAAAAATTGATTGGGGATGAAAAACAGATTCGCTTTTTCTATTATCAGTTTTTTTCACAAAGTTATCCCAATGAAGAATTGATCGCTCGCTTGAATGCACCAGTCATCAACAATTTGATTCGAGTCATTGAAAAACAGTTGCAGACAACGTTTAGTCAAGCAGAGCGTTGGAAAGTCGGGCTTTGGTTAGGCATTATGGAAGCCCGTTTTGATTATCGCGGCTCGCAACAGCATGAAGCCTCGTATCCATTGTTGAAGTCATTGGAAAATGAAGCGATGTTCCAGCTTTTGCGGAATATATTAGGGCGCTATCTCAGTCGTTTTGCCGTATCCTGGAGCGATTATGAAACGGTATATTTCTATTTATTTTTATTAGCTGAAGGCTTGATTCGCCCTTCACTGGATGACTCCTTGCAAAAATCACTTTTCTTCCAAGAGATCGATGCGTTAAATGGGGAGCTGCTGCAGGCCATTGGTGATAGTGAAAGAAAGACTACGGAAACTTCTACGGAATTACGCGTCTTCTTGACGAGTGTGACGATCCAAGCGTTGTATATTCATGGCGGCATTATTGCCTTTGCTGAATTTCAGCCCCAAAGTGTTGCGAATGAGAGCTTGATCGAAGTGGCACAGCAAGCAATCGAACAGTTGGAGAAAAACGTAAACCAGTCTTTTTCTCTTGAGAAAAAGCAGCATTTGACCAATGAATTGCTTTTGATCCGTCAATGGATTCAAGTAAAACAGGAAAAAGCATTTACGGTAGGCATTTTGCTGACTCAATCACGATTACGCAGTGGCTTTTTGCGGCGCTTTTTGATCAAAGAATTGGCTGGCTATCCGAATATTCACTTCGATGAGACGAAGGAGAGGGACTATGATTTATTGATCGTTGATCATTCTGAGATCTCGGAAGGCTATCGTTATAAAAAACGATTGATTTTAACAGGTGGTGCAACCCCATTTGAAGAAGAGCGGCTTCATCAAATCGTGGATGAAATACGAAATGAGAACCTTGAAAGCGAGTTGGAAAAGATATGAGAATAGTGATTATTGGAGGCTCTCATGCAGGAATTGCTGCTGCCCGTCATTTAAAAAAAGTTGACCCAAAAGTCGATGTGATAATTATAGAAAAATCAAGCGTTCTTGGTTATGTTGCCAGCAGTTTGAATTTAGTACTGGAAGGTTACATTCAGCGTTTGGAAGATTCCAAAACGGCAACTGCCAGTGAACTTCTTTCAGAAGGAATCAAT
The DNA here is from genome assembly GCF_050547255.1 of Enterococcus sp. AZ079. NCBI lineage: Bacteria > Bacillati > Bacillota > Bacilli > Lactobacillales > Enterococcaceae > Enterococcus > Enterococcus sp. AZ079. The sequence goes on from NZ_CP172955.1 coordinate 1,499,471, forward strand.
GTGATGTTAAACAGTGAAGTCACAAAAATCTTTCCGCAAGAACAAACGGTTCATTTTGTCACATCAACGGAATCTTATCAGCAAGAAGATGAAGTGAGTTATGATGGCTTGATTTTGGCGATGGGATCGAGTACTTTCCGTTCGGAGTTTGCCTCAGATGTCGAAGCACATATAACGACCTACAAAACCATTGGTCAATCAAAGCAAGCATTAGAAAAAATCGAGAATGCCCAAACCGTTGCGATCGTCGGTGCTGGTCTGATCGGGTTTGAATTAGCGGAATCTTTAAGCGGACAACAAAAAGCCGTTCATTTGATCGATCGCATGGATACGCTGTTGTTCCGTTATTTTGATCATGAAATTGCCAAAATTTTGATGGAACGCTTTCCTAAAAATTTGCAGATCTATCTTAACAGCAATGTCGCTCATACGATCAAAAATGAGAAAGGCGATTATCAAGGTATTGAGCTGTCAAATGGAACGAAGATTCAAGCTGACGTGGTCGTTTATGCTGTCAATCCACGTCCAAATGTCGCGTTAGTAGAAGATTTTCTAAAACTAAATCTGGATGGCACGGTATCGACAAATGAGTATTTGCAAACGTCTGACCCAGCGATTTATGCAATTGGGGATCTTGTTTCGATCCCATTTAATCATTCGGATAGCTCCTTGTATATTCCTTTAGTAACAAATGCTTACCGCACCGGGATCGTTGCTGCCACCAATTTATTGGCAAATGAACGGGGAACAACGAAAATTCCTTTTCCAAAAATGCAACGGACCGTCGTCAGTAAATTGTTTGGCTATTTCGTCAGCAGTTCAGGTATTAATGAGACCGAGGCACCGTATTACGGCTTTGAAGTAGATTCAGTGACGCAAACATTTCATTCTCGGACATTTTTCGCGACAGATGAGGATTTTGAAGTAACGTTAAAACTGATTTTTGATCAGCAAACGAAAGTGATCATGGGGGGACAAATCATTACGAGTGATCGTGGAAGTTTGGAGATCATCAATACGATCTCAACCTTGATCAATAGCAAGACGACCTTGCACCAATTAGCAACAATGGATTACTTTTTCAATCCAACCATCTCATTTCCACTGCACTTTTTGAATCAATTGGCCCTTGATGGCTTGTTAAAGTAAAATAGTAAGTCTTGATAAACCTGCGATGATCGCAGGTTTATTTTTGTGAATTGACGTTAATCGGGAGAAAATAGCGATTGCGCCCATGAAAGGTATCGCGTATTAAAACCAGGTGGGGTTGTGCTGAACTTTGATGCCAACTGGTATTGCTATCTTTTTGATGAAGAAACTCGTAAAAAATATGACGACGCTCGTTTTATGACTGAACGATTTTTGGTAAATGATTGTTATCGGCAGACGAATGTTCCTTGTATGGACACGTTAGCTCATCAGTACTCTTTATCTGAAAAGCTACGCCTAGCATGGGATGAGCATGTGTGAACTACACAGGGGGTTCAACAAATTGAAACGAATGAACGTGTGAATGATTTGTTATTGAATGAAACTCAGAAGTTGAATCTAGCCTTCTCAAGTATTTATTTGATTAAAGCGATTAAATAGACTTCATTGATAAAAAAAGACGTGCTTGCAGTCTTTTATAAGAGAAAAATATCACATAATCCCATGCCTTGGCAGATTCGTTTTCACTGAAATTGCGTTAGTAAAGGGATTTTTTTTAAAAACTTCTTGTGATTTTAAGTGAAATACGTTACCCTATTAAAGAGAGTGAGAATCATTCTCAATAAGGAAGGGGCGGGGCATGTTGAAAAAAATCGGATTACTGCTGATCTTGATTCTTCTTGTGGGCTGTTCTTTACTGGTAGGTACCCATGAATTATCATTAAGTGGTTTACAGCAGGGTGATCCGAATCATTGGCTTGTTTTGGTAAAAGTTAGGCTCCCACGGACGATCAGTTTGATCATTGCAGGTGGAATCATTAGTTTATGTGGGAAAATCATGCAGCATATGATGCAAAATAAATTTGTGGCATCAGAGTCGATCGGGTTATCTGATAGTGCTCGTTTAGGAATTTTGCTAGTCATGCTTTTTCTGCCAAATGCTTCAAACTTGATTCGGACAACCGCAGCATTTGTGTTTGCTTATGCAGGTGTTTTGTTCTTTTTATTTTTAAGCCAATTTCTACCAAAGAAAGATCCAATGATGCTCCCTTTGACCGGGGTGATGTTCGGTAATATCATCGGTGCCATTAGCAGCTTCTTGGCCTATCGCTTCCAATTGGTTCAAAATGTCTCTTCTTGGCTACAAGGAAATTTCGCTACTATTATGGCTGGCCAGTATGAACTTTTGTATTTGACGATTCCAGTATTCGGTCTGTTGTATTTCCTAGCTTATGAGATCACGATTGCTGGTTTAGGAGAAAGTGCCGCCAAGAGTCTGGGGATCAATTATCTGTATTTACGCTTTGCTGTGTTCGCTCTGGTGACGTTTGCCAGTAGTGTCGTTTTATTGACCGTTGGACAAATCCCTTTTCTAGGGATCGTTATCCCAAATATGATCGGCATGGTGTTTGGGGATCATTTGAAGAATAATCTACTGCTGATCAGCTTTGCTGGAAGTGCATTTTTACTTTTATGTGATGTATTGGCACGCATCGTGATTGCTCCGTATGAGATGCCCGTAAGTGTGGTTGCCGGTGTACTAGGTGGTTGCTGCTTCTTGATTTTGCTGCTGGGGAGGAAGTTTCAATGAAGAAAAAACTCTTTCTTTTGTTCTTTCTGATCCTTTGTGCCGCTACTGCCTATCTGACCTATAACACCTATGGTAATTGGTCATTTGCTTTTGCATTGCGGGGCCGTCGGATCTTCGCCTTTGCTCTGGTGGCGATCGCAATTTCCTTTAGTACGATCACCTTACAGACTGTTACGAGCAATCGCTATTTAACACCAGGAATCTTAGGCTTGGATCAACTATATGTCCTGGTTCAGACCCTATGTTTCTTTTTTATCGGCGGGATCCAGATGCTAAGCCAAGAAACAGCAGCGATGTTTTTATTCTCTGTCAGTCTGACTGCCATTCTAGGAAGTTTATTGATCGGTTTTTTCTATCAAAAAGCCGTCAACGGATTGTTTTTGTTGTTGATGGCTGGAATGGTATGCGGCACGATGTTCAGTAGTCTGAGCACGTTTTTGCAAGTCTTGATGGACCCGAATGAATATGATTTACTGCAAGGTCGCTTATTCGCTAGCTTTGGCAATATCAATACGCAACATCTCTTAATTGCTGCTGTGATCATTTTGATCGGTAGTAGCTGCCTGATTCTGTTGATTCCAGAATTGAATCTATTACATTTAGGAAGCGGGCAAGCCAAAAGTCTAGGCGTTCCTGTTCAATGGCTTCATAGAGGTATTTTATTTTTGATTGCGCTTCTGACAGGTACCGCTACGGCACTCGTAGGTCCAGCTGTTTTTCTCGGCTTTGTAGTGGCAACGATCACCTATCAGCTTTTTCCCACCTATCGCCATGGGTGGTTGTTTGCTGGTGGCAGCCTGATTGGTTTTCTCCTGTTAGTAGGAGGGCAGTTCTTAGTGGAACAAGTGTTTCAATGGCAAACGACCATTGGTACGGTGATTCAATTATTAGGTGGCGTCTTCTTTATAAGCAAATTGCTGCTGGAAAGGAAAAAATCATGATCGAAACAAAAAACGTATCTAAAAATTATGCGAAAACACAGGTGTTGACCGAGTGTTCTTTAGCATTACCTGAGCAGAAAATGATTGCCTTTATCGGGCCTAATGGTGCGGGAAAAAGCACCTTACTCTCCTTGGTCAGTCGAATGCTGGACCAGAGAACTGGTGATATTTATTTAGATGGAACTGAGATTCGCCAATGGAAATCCAAAGAGCTAGCCAAAAAAATGGCTTTTTTGCAACAAAGCAATCGCTATGCAGTCAATCTGACTGTAAGAGAACTGGTGGCATTTGGTCGCTATCCGTATAACCGCGGGCGACAATCGGCAGCGGATGATAGGATCATTGATGATTCTTTGGCTAAGCTATCCCTTACCGAATACGCCAATCAATCGATTCATGAGCTTTCTGGTGGTCAGCTACAACGAGTTTACTTGGCGATGATCTTGGCTCAAGATACAGATTATCTGCTGTTGGACGAACCGTTAAACAATCTAGATTTGAAGCACGCCAACCAGCTGATGAAGTTATTGACCACCTTGGTGGAAGACTATCAGAAAACCGTTGTGATCGTCTTGCACGACATTAATTTTGCCGCTCGCTACGCCGATCACATCGTTGCCATGAAAGACGGTCAGATTTTTAAAGCGGCCGACACTGAGGCTGTGATCCAGGAGCAAGTGTTGGCATCGTTATATGAGATTCCAATCAAACTGGTACAAGTGGATGGTCGGCAATTTTGCTATACCTTCCAATAAAATGTATTTCTAAGGAGGAAAAAAATGAAAAAAATTGTAGTAAGCTTTATGAGTATTTTCGTATTAGCGGGGTTGACCGCATGCGGCTCGAATAATACAGGGACAACAGATTCAACGGGTACAGCTCAAACCCAAGTAGAAGAAAGTACACAAGCACCGACAGAAATCGAGATTACGGACAGCAATAGGACTGTTACTGTTCCTTATGCACCAGAAAAAGTGGTGGTTTTTGACAATAGTGCCTTAGACACGATGGATGCGCTTGGCCTTGGGGATCGAATCGTTGCTGCTGCGACCAGCAATTTACCAGATTATTTATCAGCGTATGCAGATGTTGAATCAGCAGGGGGAATCAAAGAGCCTGATTTAGAAAAAATCAATCAACTGCAGCCAGACCTAATCATTATTTCTGGGCGACAACGTGATTTCCAAGAGGAATTGTCTGCAATCGCGCCAACCGTTTTCTTAAGCGTTGACAATAGTGATACTTGGGCATCGATCGAAGCCAACATTACGACCATTGGTCAAATTTTTGGTAAGGAAGAGGAAGCGCAAGAACAACTAGCATCGTTACAAGGTCAGATCGATACCTTGAAGGAGCAAGCGCAAAATGCTGACGAGAAAGCCTTGGTTGTTATGGTAAATGAAGGCAATCTTTCTGCTTTTGGGCCAGGTTCTCGTCACAGTATCTTGTATGATACGTTTGGTTTCCCTGCAGTAGATGAGGAATTAGAGGCGTCGACACATGGACAAAGTATTTCTTATGAGTACTTGCTAGAGAAAAATCCTGATATCATTTTCGTGATCGACCGGACAAAAGCGATCGGCGGCAATGAAAGTGAAAGTGAATTTGTTGCAAATGAAATCGTCCAAGAAACAAATGCTGGGCAAAACGATCAAGTCATTGAATTGGATGCCGCGGTTTGGTATTTAGCAGGTTCAGGCTTGGAGTCGATCCAACTAATGATGGACGATGTCAAACCAGCCGTTGAATAAATAGGTGAGAAAAGCAATCAAGTAATTAGGACACGCGTATCAGTTTACTGAGAATGCGTGTCCCTTTTTATTTTCCTATTTTCTAAGACCTACGACTGATTTTTGATAACTTTCCCTGCTTTACTTTACCTGTCGTAGTAATTGTTTTATAATTAGTACGACAGATGAAGTAATTTAGGAGGCGATTGCGTGATCTCGAGTGACGGAATTCGCGGCTATAACGACGCAATCATTTTATCCATTCTTTCCAATGAAGATTCTTATGGATATGAAATATCCAAGCGTATTCGCGAAGGAACAGATGCTTTATATGTGATCAAAGAAACGACGTTGTATTCCGCTTTTACTCGGTTAGAAAAACAAGGATTGATCCGCTCATATCCTGGAGAAGTGACGCATGGCAAAAAGCGGACGTATTACCAGATAACTGCAGACGGAAGAGCAAGCCTTACGGAGAAACTATTGGAGTGGCAGCAGACAAAGATCGTCGTTGACCAGTTCTTACAAGGAGGAGACAAATGAAAACCATTCATGACTATCTAGACAGCTTATTTTTATCAGTACCCATCACACCGGAAACCAAAAAGGCGAAAGAAGACCTCTTAGCGATTATGGAAGACCACTACTTAGAACTGATTCACCAAGGGAAAAGCGAGCATGAAGCCATCGGTGCAGTAATCAGTGAGTTTGGTTCCATAGATGAGCTGTTGCAAGAGTTAAATGTTTCAAAAGAAGAAGCGCCGATTGATGATTGGTCCGATGCCATCACAGAAGACGATGCGTTTGATTATTGGGGAACTGTGCGACACTTTGCTTTCTCGTTATCTATAGGAATCGGTTTTTGTATCGCATCCCTAGCAGCCTTGATGCTCTTTGTTAGTATATATGCTGAGACCTTTGGAATAATGGTGATGTTTCTTTTTATCGCCATCGGGGTCGGTTTTATTATCTCTAGCAGTTTGCACTTTTCCGGTGCGCGTAAACAGTTGGATGATCGTCCAATAAAAAGGGATGCCAAACGAGAAGCCGCTCAGCAACTCGCAAATTATGAAAAAAGTTTTCGGATTGGTCTTGTTTTAGGAATTGGTGCCTGTATTTTATCAATTGCGCCTGTACTTTTAAGTGAATTGTTTTATTATTCTGTTGAATTTGGGATTTCCTTGTTTTTCTTGACGGTTGCAGCAGGTGTGTTCTTTATTATTTATGTAAGTATTATCCGTACAGGCTTTGCGAAGCTGGCAACTGAGACGTATTTTATTCGCGACGAAGACCATCCGGGGGATCGAGCAACACGTCATAAATATGGCGAATCCGCTGGTAGAGTTACCTTTTTTCGAACAGTCTACTGGCCAGTGATTTTGGTCGTTTACATGCTTTGGTCCTTCATGTTTCATGCATGGGCTTACTCTTGGGTCATTTTTGTTGTTGGTGGTGTCTTAGAGGACTACTTTATCGGACATACGAAAGCAAAAAAATAAGAGACACTTCAATCGAGAGTGCTTTCTTTACTTTTAAAAAAAGGAAGATTATAATACGCCTTGTAACTGAACCAATCAAAATAGAACTTCGAGAAATATGGTTCTCTCAATGCTTTTTTAAAGTTCAGAATACAAGAAAAGAGGCAATGAATATGTTAGAAATTCATTATCTGAAAAATGGCAGCAAAGAAATAGCAACAGTCGAATCTCCGGAGCGCTTTCTCGCAAGTCAATACTTGGAAGTTCCACCTTTTCAAGACCATTACCCAGTCGAAGAAGTTTTTTTAGACGGTAATCGGATTACATTGAGGGATCGAACGATCAGTGGATTGTTCAACTATTTAAATACTAAATAAAAAATTGCCTTTTTCTATGGCTCACTTTACTTGGTGAGGAATCATAGGAAGAGGCAATCTTTTTTATTTAATTGAGAATGAGAGGTGTAATTGAGAATCTAACAAGTAGGGAATTGAAATGGAAACGATTAGTCAAACTTACAACTATACTCTATTTGTATTGGATAGGAAATAAATATGCTCATTTCTGAGGAGGATAACATTTTTTTTGACTATTTCTGAATAAACTATTGCTTTTTATAGTTAGATATACTAATAATTAATAGAGATTATTCTCAAATAATTATTCTAATTGGAGGAAATGATATGTCATTAATTGGAAAAGAGATTGGTTCATTCGAAGCGAAAGCTTACCACAATGGAAAATTTATCGATGTTTCATCAGAAGATTTTAAAGGAAAATGGAACGTTGTTTGTTTTTACCCTGCAGATTTCTCATTTGTTTGTCCGACAGAGCTTGAAGATTTGCAAGATCAATATGCATCATTAAAAGAATTAGGCGCAGAAGTTTATTCTGTATCAACAGATACTCATTACACTCATAAAGCATGGCATGATCATTCTGATGCCATCAATAAAATCGAATATATCATGATTGCAGATCCTTCTCATGTGATCTCAGAGATCTTTGATGTACTAGATGAAGCTTCTGGGTTGTCTCAACGTGGAACATTCATCATCGATCCAGATGGCGTAGTCCAAACAGTTGAGATCAATGCGGACGGTATCGGTCGTGATGCTAGTGGCTTGATCGATAAAATCCGTGCTGCACAATATGTCCGTACTCATCCAGGTGAAGTATGTCCTGCAAAATGGAAAGAAGGCGAAGAAACTTTAACGCCAAGCTTAGACCTTGTAGGCAAGATTTAGGAGGCTCTCATGGCATTAGATAAGGCAATCAAAGACCAACTGACGCAGTATCTCGCGATGCTAGAATCAGAGGTTGTTTTTGCGGCAACTTTAGGTGAGGATGATTCTTCCACGAAAGTACGTGAATTCTTAGAAGAAATCGCAGAAATGTCGCCAAAAATCACTATCCAAGCTGTAGCAAGTGAACGGACACCAAGCTTTTCGATCAATCGTCCCGGTGAAGAAAGCGGCATCGCTTTTGCTGGTTTACCGTTAGGACATGAGTTCACTTCGTTTATTTTAGCGTTGCTTCAAGTAAGCGGTCGTCCGCCGAAAATTGACGAAGCACTTCAAAAGCGCATCAAAGCGATCGATAAGCCATTACATTTTGAAACCTATGTCAGTTTGACCTGCCATAACTGTCCTGATGTTGTTCAAGCGTTAAATATCATGGCAGTGCTAAATCCTTCCATCAGTCACACCATGATCGAAGGTGGGATGTTCAAAGAAGAAATTGACAAGAAAAAAATTATGGCTGTGCCAACCGTCTTTTTAGACGGTGAAGAATTTGCAAGCGGCCGTCAAACGATCGAACAGTTGTTGGAAAAAGCAGCTGGTCCGACGAGTAAAGATGACTTTGCTGAAAAAGAGCTTTTCGATGTGTTAGTTGTCGGTGGCGGACCTGCAGGCGGAAGCGCAGCGATTTATGCAGCGCGTAAAGGCATCAATACTGGGATGGTCGTCGAAACAATGGGTGGACAAGTAATGGAAACCCTGGGGATCGAAAACATGATCGGTACTCCTTATACCGAAGGACCAAAATTAATGCGTCAGGTAGAAGAGCACATCAACGAATACAATGTAGACGTGATGAAAGGGCAGCGTGCGAAAGATATTCGTCGCAATGATGTCATCGAAGTTGAATTAGAAAATGGTGCAGTATTAAAAACCAAAACGGCCATTTTAGCAACTGGCGCTCGCTGGCGTAACATCAATGTTCCAGGAGAAAAAGAATTCAAAAATAAAGGTGTTGCCTATTGCCCACATTGTGACGGTCCGTTATTTGCTGGGAAAGAGGTTGCTGTCATTGGCGGCGGAAACTCTGGGATCGAAGCAGCGATCGATTTAGCTGGCATGGCAAAACACGTCTATGTTCTTGAATTTTTACCGGAACTAAAAGCGGACCTTGTGCTACAAAACCGTTTGAACACGTTAGAAAATGTGACTGTTATTACGAATGCGGCAACGAAGGAAATTGCTGGATCCGATCATGTCGAACAATTGACCTACGTTGATCGTGAAACGAATGGCGAATTCACATTAGCTGTTGAGGGTGTCTTCATCCTGATTGGCTTGATGCCGAATACCGAATGGTTAAAAGATCGCATCGTTTTAAACGAACGCAATGAGATCGTCGTAGACAAACACGGCGCAACCAATATTGAAGGGGTCTTTGCAGCAGGGGATTGTACCGATAGTGTATACAAGCAGATCATCACTTCAATGGGTTCAGGTGCCACTGCGGCATTAGGTGCCTTTGATCACCTGATTCGCTCGTAAGCGCCTTGCATCATTTAAAATCAAAAAACGTCTCAGGGGCTTTTAGGAGCTACTGAGCGTTTTTTCTTTTTGTAAGGGCAGTTTGGGTGCAGTTGACAGAAGGACAGCTTCTATATTACAATGAAAAAAACTCGTTCAAAAAAGAAAGAGGTATATTGATGAGTGTCGTAGGTATCTAATCAGCCAATTAAAACAAATAAGCAAAAACAGACTGTTTATTTGTTGTGCCTGTAGATACCGATAAAAATCGTTATTGATGAATCAGGTGATGGGAGACTATCGCTTTTTTTGTACACTTTTTTGGACGGGGATCTGATCGGAATCCTCAGGCACAAGAAAGGATAACTCATGAAGATACCTCAAGCAACTGAATTTGAACAAATTAAAGAACAAGTAAGTAAAAAAATAATCAGCGATTACGGCAAAGCGCGCTTTGCGAATGAAAAACCAGCAGCGACGATCCACTCTGCCCAAAAACGAGTGACAGAGACCACTGAAGCGATGGCACTATTAGCTGCTGGTCGTCAAGTGCCTTTTATGGGGCTGCAGCATGTCTTACACCATACGGAGAAAATTGAAAAAGGGTTTGTTTTAGAACCACAGGAGCTTATCGAATATGGAGACTTTTTACGGTCTTTTCGAATCATCCGTCAATTGTTCGAAAAGAATCAATCGATTGCCCCAAGATTACATCAATATGCACAAGGGTTAGAAGACTTTTCTGAAATCGCCGAAATGATTTTCCAAAAGATTCGCAATGGTCAGGTTGATAGTAATGCCAGCCGAGAATTGCGGAAAATTCGCGGTACGATCGAAAAATATGAAGCTGATCTGAAAAAAGTTTTTGCAAAGTTTTTTAAGGAAAGTCGCTATTTACAAGAAAATCGTGTCATCAAAAAGAACGACCGATATACGTTACCTGTGCGTGCTGAATTTCAACAGCAATTTAACGGAACGATCATCGAACGTTCCAATAAACGAGCGACTGTCTTTATTGAACCGGAGGCAGCTGCCCGTTTAAATGATCGATTGATCTTGGCACAAGCAGAAGAAACAGCCGCTCAATACCAAGTGTTGTCAGAGTTGACAGGGGCGATCGCCGAACAAATGAACGCCGTGTTTGCCTGTCTTGACATTTTAGTTGTGCTGGATATTATTTTTGCTCGGGGAAAATATTGTCGAGAAATCAATGGGCAGCCGATAACTATGACTGAGAAAGAAGTTTTGCTTCTTGATCAAGTCCGCCATCCTTTGCTGGGGCGTGATGCGGTTCCTCTTTCTTTAAAACTTGGCGAAGAAAACCGCTGCATGGTCATCACTGGACCCAATGCTGGAGGCAAGACCGTCGTCTTAAAAACCGTTGGACTTGTTTGCGCCATGGCTCATTATGGCTTATTTCCAGCGCACAATGGCAAAAGCATTGTTCCGTTTTTAAAAAGTCTTTGGATGGATATTGGCGATCAACAAAGTCTAGAAAATTCTTTAAGTACCTTCTCTGGGCACATGTCGAACATTGCTCAGATTATGAAGAATGCTACCCGACACAGTATTGTTTTATTGGATGAAATCGGCAGCGGCACTGAGCCTAATGAAGGGGCTGCTTTGGCGATCGCCATCATGGAATCCATCTATCGCTCAGGAGCTTTAATGATCGCAACAACGCATTATGGTGAAATCAAGCAGTTTGCCGTCGATCATCAAGATTTCGAAACAGCGGCAATGGCTTTTGATGCCAAAACCTTGACACCAAAATATCGTTTGCTGACGAATGCAGTCGGTGATAGTAATGCGTTTTGGATTGCCGAAAAGATGGCGATCCCCGCTGACGTAGTCCAAACAGCAAAGGAATATTTAAAGCATAAAACCTATTCTTTTGAGAAGGAACCTTTTGAAAAGGGGAAGAAACAACCCCCTCAACAAGAAGCCAAGATAGATCTTATTTTTCAAAAAGGAGACTTGGTCTTTTCAACAGAACATAACCAGCGCGGGATTTTTTATGAGTATTTGGAACAAGGACAAGCGAAAATTTCAATTGAGAAACAATTTTTTGTTGTTGCCGCACGTCGCTTGCAACTCCTCACAAAGCGAGAGGTGCTCTATCCCGCAGGTTATGATCTTGATCAGCTATTCGTTGAGTTTGCGCAGCGCAAGTTTACTCGAGATATTGAACGGGGATCAAAAAAAGCGCAGAAGCAGTTACGAAAAGCAGCGCAAGAACGGCAAACCAATCGACCCGTGGATTGATAGATTAAGAAAACTTTCAATCGATAGACCAAAATCAAGCAAGCAGTCCTTTTTCAGCACCTAGAAAAAGGACTGCTTTTTTTAAATGTTCATTTTTAATAACGTCCTTTATCGATGCCGTTCCTTTGTTTGGATGATTATTTTGGTTGTTTTTTCTTTATAGAGCAGAAAATATTCGAAATATCTAAATTCTTTAAGAAAAGTTAAAGAAAAATAAAAATAACAGAGAATTGGTTGTATCTTTATTCGAGGAAGGGTACCATTCATATTGGATTGAAAAATAACATATAACCTTGTTAGGTGAGGCTCCTATACAAACACAAGCTATTGCGCAGAAACGTCGAAAGACGCCAATGTGTAAAACAGGAATTGTCGGATTAAGGCTTTTCATAAAATAGCTAAGAGAGCAAATGACTTTCTTTACGTTGTATAGTGCTAAAACTCGGACGATGAGATTGCTGCTAAAGTCTGACGTCCTAAGAGAAGTGAGACTTTTTTGCTTTTCTTTCTGATGGATGACGAAGCTCATAGAGCAAAATAACTGGTACCGTCTGAACACCTACTCCAAGGCAAGAGGAGTGGAAGCAATGATAGAAAAAAAGAAGATCGATTGGCTGCTGATCATAGCTTATTTGCTATTGAGCCTTATCGGTCTTTTAATGATTTATAGTGCAAGTTCATACCGTTTATTAACGAGAGATCAACCACCAGCGTCGCTATTTATCCGTCAATTGGTCTTTTTGTTACTTAGCTGGGTTCTTTTATTCATTATTCAGCGGACGCGAAGAGAGATTTTGCTTAGCAAATACTTAGCGATCGGTCTGCTAGCATTTGGGATCTTTACCTTGCTCTTAGCTCGTTTGCCCTTTTTCGGTGTCTCTGTTAATGGGGCACAACGCTGGGTCTCGATCGCAGGGATTCAATTTCAACCATCAGAGATTGTGAATGTAGGGATGGTCTTGTACCTCGCTCATTACTTTCAAACAGCAAAAACCACCTTGCAGGAAATGAAACGTCCGCTTTTCGTTTTGTTTTTGTGCTGTGTGTTGATCCTGATTCAACCGAAAGTAGCCGGTGTGATGATTTTACTCTTTCTAGCATTTGTCATGATAACTACGGTACAAGTCCCCGTGAAGCTGACGGCTCTTTTATTTGGTGGCTTAGTGATCAGTCTATTCCTGGTTGCACTGTTGATCATGTTTTTAGGTGACAATGATTTATTGCCCCACATGTTTATGCACGTATATAACCGAATTCGCTTAGTAGGCGATCCATTCTCCGACCCTTACAATCAGGGGTTCCAAATGATCCATTCTTACTATGCTTTATTTAATGGAGGGCTTACTGGTCTCGGTTTAGGAAACAGTATTACGAAAAAAGGCTTTTTACCAGTTGCGGAAACCGATTTTATTTTTTCCGTTTTAGTAGAAGAGCTTGGCTTGCTTTTCGGGATTTTTGTTATTGGCTTATTATTCGTAATCATCTTACGTTTATTTATTCGTTCCGCAGCTATTGAAAACCCTCAGATTGGATTGATATTGCTAGGAACAAGTACATTACTTTTGTTGCAAACAAGTATCAATATAGCCAGTATTTTAGGGTTGATGCCGATGACGGGGGTACCGTTACCATTTATCAGCTATGGTGGCTCCAGTTACTTTATTCTTTCATTTGCCTTTAGTATGTGCCTGAAATTAGAGCGAGAGGAGGGCAAACGAAATGAAGTTCCTCAAACGACATGATGCAAACTATGCCTTGCTGCTACCCGTTTTTCTACTTTTTTTGCTAAGCATTTGGGTACAACATCAAGCTTCTGTAATGGATGGCAATGATCCTTCTGGAATCGTTTTTCGACAGCTCGTTTTTTGTGTTCTATCCGCCATCGCGCTCTTCGTTACGAGTTTGATCCCAACCAATTTGCTCTTACGCTTTTCGGGTCTTTTGTATGTATTGGCACTAGGTCTGATGGCTTCTCTTCATTGGTTCTACGATCAAACGATGTTTGAACAGACGCATACCAAACGCTGGATCAGAATCGGCGACTTTACCATTCAGCCCTCAGAGTTTATGAAAGTGGCCTTTATGCTTTTTATGGTCTATCTCACCTTAGTGTATGAAAAACGAAAAGCCGAACGGACCATTAAATCTGATTTGATCTACGTCACTAAGATCTTGCTTTATAGTATACCGACATTTCTATTGATGTTTATGCAACGGGACTTTGGTACAAGTTTAGTGTTTATTGTGATGTTAGGGGCTTTATTTATTATCTCGGGTGTTCATTGGAAAATTTTGACCGTAGTGATCGGTTTGATCGCAGCCCTCGGCGCTATTTTATTGCTGCTCGTGTTTACGGAATGGGGCAATCGTGTCTTGTTTCGACTTCATTTCTCGCAGTATCAATTAGACCGAGTGCGAGCTTGGGCAGATCCCCTAGCGTACCAAGACTCTATCGCGTTCCAACAAGTTCGCAGTATGTGGGCGATTGGCTCAGGAGGCTTATTGGGAGCGCCTGACACCCATACGACAGTGTACGTGCCGGTTCGTGAATCAGATATGATTTTTACAGTTATTGGTGAAACCTATGGCTTTTTAGGAAGTACCTTAGTGATCTTCTTGTATTTTTATCTCATCTATCAAATCATCTTCGCCGCATTAAAAACGAATAACAAGGCGTCGGTCTATATCGCCATCACGTACGTTTTTGGCTTAGTCTTTCAGATCTTTGAAAATATCGGAGCGGCGATTGGGTTGCTGCCATTAACGGGAATTCCTCTGCCATTCTTAAGCCAAGGAGGAACCTCGTTGATTGCGATCAGTATTGCGATGGGAATTATTTTTGGGTTAGAAAAATTTCCGACTAAAGCGAAGAAACGATCGTACGCATTAAAAGAAAGTAGGGGATTAACATGAGCAAGACAGCAAAACAAGGGGTGATAGGTGGACTGCTTTGTAGCTGTTTCGCATGGTTGTTTTTCCTTGTAGCATTAGAGCCGCAGTGGTTCCAAACGCTTGATACCCTGTTTTCCCACGTGCCTCAATGGCGGACGGCTACAGTAGAAGCGATTTTTGTTCCGCTTGCTAGCACGGCAACGATCGTCCCGATAGCGGCTATTCATTTTCTATTGGCAGCAATTTTGTTTCTTCGGAAGAAACGGATCGAGAGTTTTTGGTTGATGGGAAATATGATCATAATCAGTGGTGTTGGCCAAGTGATCAAGAAATTCGTTGATCGCCCAAGACCGGAGTTTGCTGACAGTATGGAACGGGCGTCCGCCAGTTTTCCAAGTGGGCATACGCTATTAGCGACCACGCTAATTATTTCTCTCCTCTTTTTCTTCGCACAAACAGCTTCTGGCAAAAGAGGCAAACGTCCTATTAGCCAAAAACTAGCTATGTTTTTGGGATTGGTTTATTTACTGCTTATTATGATGAGCCGCTTGCTATTTGGGGTTCACTATCCTAGTGACTTGTTAGCGAGTATCTTATTGGCAAGTGGAATCAGCTCGATTACGTGTTCAATAGTTTTTTCAATAAAAAAAAGGGTGCTTAGGGGGGAATAAATTGAGTTTGGTAAAAAAAATAATTATTGTATTTTTGGCTTTGCTTACAG
The DNA here is from genome assembly GCF_050547255.1 of Enterococcus sp. AZ079. NCBI lineage: Bacteria > Bacillati > Bacillota > Bacilli > Lactobacillales > Enterococcaceae > Enterococcus > Enterococcus sp. AZ079. Next base: position 1,515,003 of record NZ_CP172955.1, read on the forward strand.
TGGTTGTGGCATCGGGGACTGCGTACGGAATCAAAGTATATTTTCAAGTTGAAAATGTTGCGCACTCGATTCATCGGCCGATAGAAGGAAGACAAGAAGCAGAGGTGATAGAAAACACAGAGCCTTTAAGTCTGCTTTTGCTAGGAATTGCCAATGATGCTCGCCGGCAAACAGATTATCGTGCCAATACGATCATGATTGCAACGTTGAATCCAGTTACGAAAAAAACGACACTTACGAGTATTCCCAGGGATGCGTATGTTGAAATTGTTGGTCAAGGATATGAAGATAAAATCAACCACGCACATTCCTTTGGCGGAGCAAAGATGATGATTGAAACAGTGGAACAATACCTTAATGTTCCGATTCATCATTATTTTTCTTTAAATATGGATGGTATGGCAGATCTAGTTGATGCGATTGGCGGTATTACCGTTGAAAACGATTTTGCATTTACTGCTGAGGATATCTATTTTGAAGAAGGTATCCTTGATTTGGATGGCTGGGAAGCACTTCAATATACTCGTATGCGCAAAGATGACCCCGAAGGTGACTATGGACGCCAACGTCGTCAGCGAGAAGTGACAGAGATTTTGGCGAATGAATTAGTTTCTCTATCAAGCGTGATGCGGATTCAGGATCTGTTAACGATTATTGGGGAAAATGGTGAAACAGATTTAACGTTTTCTCAGATGAGTCAACTATTCACCCAATATCAATCGGCACTCGTTACTGTCGAATCTTACCAAATGGCGGGTACTGGGTTCACTGGCGATGGCTTTAGAGGTGAATACGGTATCTCTTATCAAGAAGTGTCGCCTGAAGAACAACAAGCGACGAGTCAGCGTTTAAAAAGCGAATTAATGCTTGATTAAGTAAGCCTTGGGTTTAATTAGTAATAACACCACTTCCTCTTTGTTCCTCTAGTAAATCGTGATTAGAGTTGACAGCTGCTTTTCCTCAGGATACTCTTTAGTCAAGCAAAGCAATTCGGCTTGAAGGGTAGCAAGATCCTGTTCGGAGAAGGACTGTTAACTCTTTATTTGTTGCTATATCGTTTGGTTAAAAGTTACAAGGGGGGAAAAGAATGACTATCATCTTTAAAGATCAATTACCAGCGGATTCAAATCAGATACTCGCTTTATATAAATGTGTTGGCTGGGTCGCCTATACGAAAGAGCCAGAGCGACTATTAAACGGCCTAGCTCAGTCGCAGGTGATCACTGCCTATGTTGAAGAGCAGCTAGTCGGACTTATTCGATGTATAACCGATGGACAAACTATTCTTTATATTCAGGATCTGTTAGTAGCGCCAGCGTTCCAACGTCAAAAAATTGGCCAGCGATTGCTCAAAAAAATGCTGGCGAGATATCCATCGATTCGACAAAAGGTTTTGATCACGGACAACACAGAGAAAACGCGCCGATTTTATGAGTCTTGCGGCTTTTCCTCTGTAGAAACGCAGCAAATTGCAGCATTTATTTATTTACCTAAAAACGAGTAAATAGCCAGAGACCCGATCGCTAGTTGAAAATGGTCAATTTATTAACGGTTTTATGTTTGATGAAGGAGTGGGAGAAATGAAGCTGCGATTTGCGTTATTTGTGTTAAGTTTAGTGATTGGTGTTGGCGCATGTGGAGGAAGCATGCTGGCGTTTATGAGTATTGAGCCATTAAGGAAAGGACAGTCATTTGCTGGGTTGGAATCGTCCATGCTCCAAGGAACGCCATTTACAACATTTTTGATTCCCGGGGTGTTTTTGCTAATTGTGTTAGGACTGGGCAATTTATTGTCAGCTATCCGATTGTGGCGCAACCAAGGGTATCATGGCGAATTGCTTTTAGGCATCTGTTTAGTTATCTGGATCATTGTTCAAGTGATTTTATTAAGGGGCGGGAATGTTTTGCATCTGATTTTCTTAGTGTTAGGTTTACTCCAGCTCGGTGTGGCAGCTTACTGTATCAAACACTTGCAACTCTCGGTTCCTTTTTCTGCTCATCAAAATTGATTTTGCAGAAGGGTTTTATGGGGGAAATAATTAAATTACTCAAAAGTTTCCTATGTAAAACGTGGATTTTTGAAAAAATATTCGCAAAAGGATCATTCGCTTAAAAAATTATGATAAACTGAAAGAAGTGAACGTATTTTCTAGAATCAGGAGGATCAATTATTGGAGTTTCTTAAAAAATCAAAAATTTTTGCAGGTCTGGTGATCGTCTGCCTTTTAGGGATCGCCGTCTGGATCTATTCAAATATACTGTTTGTTTTTCGACCATTAGAAGCAATCTTTTCTAGTGTCTTTTTACCTGTACTGATATCAATTTTTATTTTTTATATCTTTTTGCCTTTCTTTAATTGGGTAAAAAGAAGGACGAAAAAGAAAAGCATCGCGCTGTATGCGACACTGTTGTTGATCGTTTTTGCAGCTTATTTGATCATTCAGGTGATTGGACCCGCATTAGCCTATGAGATGGGACGCTTTATCAATCAAATACCCGTTATCATCAATTTAGTGATCGATAACATCGATCATTCCTATTTGGAGGAACTTTTCGGTCCTTTCATTGATTCGATCGATATTTCGCAAGCGAGTAATTTCGCTTTGCAGTTTATTACAGGGGCAACGAATAGTCTGACGAGTTTGATCTCCATCGTTTCTCACTCAGCGATCGTTTTGTTTACGATCCCACTGCTCTTAGTCTATATGTTTAAAGACGGTGAGAAAGTGCCAGACTTTTTAGCAAACAAAACACCGAAAAAGTACCAAGGTTTGATGCGTCAATTATGCAGTGATTTCCACCAAGCAGCATCTGCTTATATTGGCGGGAAATTGCTTGTATGTTCGTACGTTGCCGTTTCCAGTTATTTGATTTTTTCTTTGCTAGGTTTGCAGAATGCGTTGCTTTTAGGCCTGATTTGCGGTGTCTTGGATATCATCCCATACTTCGGACCATTTATCGGAGCGGCACCCGCATTTCTATTTGCTTTAAGTTTAGATATCCGTACCGCCATTTTATTGGTAGTGGGCATCACGATCATTCAATTGGGTGAATCGTATCTAGTTTCACCTCTAGTAATGAATAAAGTGTTGCATATCCATCCGATTATTGCGGTGTTCTTATTATTGATCGCCGGCAACTTGCTGGGATTTGTTGGTATGATCGTTGCACTTCCAGTGTATTCGATCATTATGGCGATGTCTGGCACGCTACTCCGTTTTTTCCAGGAACGCAAACTAGAACGTTCTGTGATCGACAAGGAGTCATTGTAACAATAAAACTTGCTGTTGAAGAAATCTTCATCAGCAAGTTTTTTGTTTTAGATGACACATAGCACGGTACAAAGACTCATGCTATACTGATTGAAACGAAAACGACGATAGGAGTGAGGAAATGAAGGTTTTGTGGAATGATCAGATCATTGATCGAGAGGCAGTGAGAATTGATATCGAAGACCGTGGCTATCAGTATGGTGATGGGATCTATGAAGTTATCCGAATATATAATGGCCACTGTTTTATGTTAGCGGAGCATATGGCTCGATTGGAAAGCAGTGCACAAAAAATTAAGCTAACGTTACCCTATTCGATTCCCCAATTGACTGAAAACCTAAAGTTACTCATTAAGACTGAAGGAATCACAGAAGGAGAAATCTATCTTCAGATCACCCGAGGAATCGCTTCTCCGAGAAATCACGAGTTTCCACCAGCTGGATCGGTCAAAGGGGTGGTGACGGCAAATGTGATCCCCTTTGAACGACCAGATGAAATGCAGCAAGCAGGGCTTTCGGCAACCGTCCTTCCTGATGAACGCTGGTTGCATTGTGATATCAAATCATTGAGTTTGTTAGGGAATCTTTTGGCGCTGGATCAAGCGATCGAAGCTGGCTTCGATGATGCGATACTGCAACGAGATGGCTTTTTTACAGAAGCATCTGCATCCAATCTCTGGTTTGTCATTGATGGGATCGTCTATACTCATCCGGATGGGCGTTTGGTTTTACCGGGAATCACGAAATTGAAGGTCCTTCAGTTGTGTCGCCAATTAGAAATTCCCTATCGAGAAGAACCCGTCCCGATTGAGGCACTACGCAACACGCAAGAGTGTTTCTTGACCAACTCAGTTTGGGAAATCGTTCCGATCGTTGCCATTGATGGGAAACCCGTTGGCACTGGCGTATTGGGTTCAATCACGAAACAATTGCAAGCAGCGTATATCGCTGCCACAAAGAATAAAAGCGATTCATTGTGATTATGCAATAGAAACCACCTAAAAAAGCTTTGGCAACACCCAGTATTTTTAAGGCTGGGTGGGACCAAAGCTTTTTCTTGCGTTGAAAATTATTTCTTACCATTCACTAGGGTTCCACAACTTCCCGTCAAGTTCTCCTTGTTTCAATTCGATGCGGGTTTCTTGCTGCTGCAACAACTGTCCCAGCTCTTGCAAAAATGCTTTTTCATGGTAATCAGTGGTTTCTTGAATGGATTGTTCTATCAGCGGTGTTAGCCAATCATGCCCCATCAAAGCACCTCCAATTCAGCTAAAGCATCTTCTAATTCGTTCAATGTTTCATGGTTTTCCTGCAACAGGGATAGCAAAGGAGCAAGCTGCGGTTTTTTAGAAACCAAATGTGCCAGTTTCTCAGCAAACCATTGTTGCTTTTGGTCAAACGTAAAGGGAGCGGGCATCGATAATAATTGCTGATAGGCAATGACAAAGGCACGCTTTTCTTTTTCCGTTTTATACATCAGTTGGTCAAGGACAACGATGGGTAACACGGTCATTTGGTGTTTTTTTGCCATCAGTACGAGTGGATGCAAAATTTCGTTAAAGGTCGTATTTTCTCGACCGCCTAACTGAAATTCTTTGGCAGCAACACCAGTAGAAACGGCGAAACTGATTTCTTTTCCCACCAAAGCAGGCGCGCAATTTTCCCAAACCGTATCGATCCAAGCTTTCATTTTTGCTGGAACACTGTACCAATATAAGGGGAATTGTAAAACCAAACGGTCACAGTTTTGCAGCAGCGCCTGTTCATCGGCAAGAGAAAAGTCAGAAAAATCATCAAGAAAGTGTATGGTGACATTAGGAAGTTTGGCACTTTCACTGAAAAAACGTTGGGAAAGAGAGTTGTGGAAATCTGGGTGGCTAGCCACCACTAAGGTTTTTATCATGAGATTGATCATCCTTTCCTACTACATGTACCATATTTTACCAGAAAGGGAAACTAGTCTGCTTTGCTTTTCGTAGTGTTGGTCCTCTTTTAGTTTGATTTAAGGTACCTCGTCTATATTCATTGATAAGGAAGTGTCAGTAACGACTTACACGTGAAGGAAATGGGGGAATAGAGGATGGAACCAAACGATCCCTTGATCAAAGGTCTAGCAAATGTAGTAATGTTCGCCGCCAATACAGTGGAATATGTCGAAAATAAACTTGCCAGTTGCCGACAACGAATATCTGGAAAGCAACCCTCAAAAGAAAGTGACTATGGCAATGGGCAAGAGTTTACAGAATTGACTGCGCAAAAATGATAGATAGAGAGAAAATAGAAGAAGTGGCTCACCTTTTACCTGGTGAGTCACTTTTTTACTGTCAAGTTCTTCATCATCAGTTGGTACTTTTCTTGAGGGAAGGTATAATGAGTAAATGAAGCATAGTGGAGAGGAGAAGAATGAAGAAACAGTAGAGAGGAGAAGCAGGTGATGAACCATTTATACAAACGAATCCAATACAAAATCCCTGAGCTAAACCGAGTAGAACGAACCGTCCTTAACTATTGTTTGAGGGCGCCTGAGAAAGTTTCGGAAATGACGGCCGATGAGTTAGCTTCTCAAACCTATACTAGTCAAGCAACGATCAGTCGAATGGCGAAAAAGCTTGGCTTTACGGGTTTTCAAGAATTCAAATTTTCATTGAAAAGTTATCAAAGCCTTGAAAGAAACGAGTCTGCTACCCAAGCCTCTCTTGGCTTATCCCCACTGATCAAGCAAATGATTGACCAGCTGACGACATCCTTATCAATGATTGAAGAAGCTGACTTTCAGCGTGCCGTGGAAATGCTGCAGCAAGCACAACGAATCGAATTTTTCGCTTTAGGGCAAAGTGCGCCGGTCGCATTATCTGCAAGTCGAAAATTGCGCTTTTTAGGTAAAACAGTGGGTGCATCAACGGATTGGGATGAATTGACAACCATCGCGAACCAACTATCAAAAAATGATTTAGCTCTTTTTATTAGTCATAGTGGAGAAACGATCGGGATGCTAAATTATGCTACTCGTTTGAAACAAAGAGGCGTGCCGATTTTAGCCTGTATTGGTCAACCAAAAAGCACGTTAGAAAAGCTTGCCACCTTCTCTTTTCCTGTTGAAATGACAGCGATTTATCATCATGAAGTCGATTTGAGCCCGCGGATCTCCTTAGCGGCGTTACTGGATATTTTAATTATTCAATACGCCAATCAAATCGAAGCAGGACTTGATCCTGAATGACCATTCCATTTTGTGAATGGTCATTCTTCTTTGGGGAACTGTATTGTAAGCCTTCTTGATATCGTTTACATTTTAAGAGATAAAAGTGTTAGGAGGAAATGATATGCAAAAAGGAAAGAAAGCAAGCTGGATGGAAATTTTTCAAGGACTTGGGAAAACATTTATGTTGCCAGTCGCTTTACTCGCATTCATGGGTTTATTTTTAGGGATTGGTAGTTCATTTTCATCGTCTTCAACGATCGACGTTTTCCCATTTTTAGGTGCCCCTTGGCTCCAAGTGGTTTTTCGTTTCATGTCAACGATCGGTGGGTTTGCCTTTAGTTACTTACCCGTCATGTTTGCGATGGCGATTCCTTTAGGTCTAGCAAGAAAAGAGAAGGGAGTTGCGGCATTCTCAGGCTTTGTGGGCTATGTCGTGATGCATTTATCCATCAATTTTTATTTGCAAGAAACGAATCAATTAGCTGCTGCAGATCAACTACGAGAAGCAGGGCAAGAGATCGTTTTTGGCATTCAAACATTATCAATGGGTGTTCTAGGAGGTATTATCGCAGGATTGATCGTTTATAAATTGCATATGCGCTTCTACCATTTTCAATTGCCAGATAGTTTTGCATTCTTTTCAGGAGCACGTTTTGTTCCAATCATCACCTCGCTTACTTTAGCTATGGTCGGGGTGATCATTCCGATGATTTGGCCGTTGTTTGCTATGATCATCACAGGAATCGGACATTTGATCCAACAAGCTGGTCCTTTCGGTCCGTTCTTATTTGGTTCAGGTGAGCGCTTGTTACTGCCATTTGGATTACACCATATTTTGGTTTCCATGATTCGCTTTACCGAAGCCGGGGGAAGTCAGCTGATCGATGGTCAGCAAGTCTTTGGGGCGTTGAATATTTTTTATGCGGAATTACAAAACGGCTTGAGCATTTCACCAAGTGCAACTGCGTTCTTGTCTCAAGGGAAGATGCCAACCTTCATGTTTGGCTTACCGGCAGCAGCATTAGCTATGTACCACACGGCAAAACCTGAGAATCGTTCAAAAATAAAAGGTTTATTGATTTCAGGCGTCATTGCAACTTTTGTGACAGGAATTACTGAACCAATCGAATTTTTATTCTTATTCATCAGCCCTTTATTATGGATTTTTCATGTCATCATGACAGGTGCTGGATTTATGGTAATGAGTCTATTAGGTGTCACGATTGGAAATACCGATGGGGGCGTGCTTGATTTTCTTATCTTTGGCGTGATGCAAGGCGCATATACAAAATGGTGGCTCGTTCTGATTGTAGGAGCTTGCTGGTTTGCCCTTTATTACTTTGTTTTTAAAACAGTAATCCTTCGCAAGAACTTGAAGACACCTGGTAGAGAAGAGAACAGTGATCAAACGAATGAGTTGGAAGAGGAAATGACCTATTCTGGAAAGAGTGGCTATGATGCCCATGGTATTTTGGCAGCATTAGGGGGAGCAAGCAATATTGATTCTTTAGACAATTGCATTACACGGCTACGCCTCGTTCTAAACGATGGTACATTGGTTGATGATGAACGGCTGAAAAAACTAGGTGCGCTTGGGGTCGTTCACTTAGATGATACTAACGTGCAAGTAATCATTGGAACGAAAGTAACAACAGTCAGAAATCAACTTGATGCGATTCTTTAGCAAAATTGTCAAGTAGTAGGAGTGAAGAAAATGTTTTTTGATGAACCAATCAATCGTAAAGGAACCCAGTGTACTCAATGGGATTATGTTGAAGACCGTTTTGGTGAAAAAAACTTGTTGCCATTTACGATTTCCGATACGGATTTCAAGGTGCCAGCTGCAGTTGAAGCGGCACTTATCAAGCGGATGCAGCACCCGGTTTTTGGGTATACACGTTGGAATCATAATGAATTCAAGCAAGCGGTCTGCAAATGGTATTCTGAACGTTTTAACAGCATGATCAAAAGCGATTGGCTGGTCTACAGTCCTTCCGTTATGTATAGCGTTAAACAGCTCGTCACCCTACTCAGTGAACCAGGAGATGGGATCATTATTCAGACGCCAGCATATGATGCGTTTTATAAAATGATCAAAGAGAACAAAAGAAAAATCGTACCTAATGCACTCATCTATGATGCTAAGTCGTATCGCATTGATTTCGAAGAGCTAACAAGATTGATGGCACAGCCTGAAAATAAAGTTCTTCTCCTCTGTAGTCCTCATAACCCAACTGGGAGAGTCTGGCAAAAGGATGAGTTGCAACGAATCATCGAATTGGCGAAAACCCATGATGTATTTATCATCTCTGATGAGATCCATATGGACATTGTAAGAAAAGGACAAAGGCATCAACCGATCATTGATTTGTTGCAAGAAAATGTAGCCCTTGTTACTTCGGGAAGTAAAACATTTAATTTCCCAGGGTTGATTTATTCTTATGGAATCATTCCTGATCCCAAGTTGCGTGAGCGCTTCTTAACTCAGTTAAAAGAAGCCGATGGGTTGAGCTCCACCAGTATTTTTGGCATGACCGCAACGATTGCTGCCTACGATAATGAAAGTAAGTGGGTGGATCAGCTCAATGACTATCTTGATGGTAACATTGCTTATGTGATCGCTTATTTACAGGAACATCACCCAGAACTCATGGTCACGAAAAGCGAAGCCACGTATCTTATGTGGATTGATTGTACAGCACTGGGTTTAACGATGGCGGAATTGCAGCAACGAATGATTCGAAAGGGGAAAGTCGCGATTATGTCAGGGGAGATCTATGGGAAAGAGGGGAGAAATTTTTTGCGCCTAAACATTGGCTGTTCGCGAAAAAAACTCATTGATGGCTTGAAGCGATTCACATTGAGTTTGACATAAAAAAAAAACCACTGAGCGATCAGAAAGATCCTGTATTCTTTCTGATCGCCAGTGGTTTTTTAGTCTTTCGTCGTGCGGGGAGCCATTGCAGTAGTAACGGGGATTGGTTCAACGACATGGAAATAACCTTCTTTGTCTTGAATGATCAGCATATCTTGCTGACTCTTGCTCTTGATGATCTCACCTTTAACAATTTCGTTGGTGACAGTCCGATAAATGCTTGTAGTCATGTTCATTCCTCCCAACGGTTTTTACCAATTGATCTTCAATAGGGGGACTAGTACAAATCAATTGCTTGATTTGTACCAGCAAGGAAAAAGAAAACGAATTGGTATCTTTAGTATAGGAGAGCAATGTTTAGATTGCTGCAATTCCATGTAAAGTTTTTGTTAATCCTTTTATTTTCAGCGATTGACTAATCGGCTAAAGAAAAACGCAAGGCCATTTTATTACTGCCAGAATCCACCATTTTTCCTAGTAACGTTGTTGCATTTTTTAAATACAGTTCGGCCATCTCAGCGTTGGCTTCTTCAAGCAGACGAGTAGGCTGCTTGTCAACGGAAGCTTTACGATCAGTTTCTTGTTGGATGCGGCGACAAGCCGCCATCGTTTCCATTTCAAAACGGTTGGCAAGATCACTATAGCGATCGTAGTCGCTGTCTCCAATCAACGCCAAGGTGCGTCCTAACCAATAGCTATTTGATGGATCGTAGGTCTTTGTCGTATCACAATAGCCAAGTGGGGTCTTAGTGATAGCTGCATAAAAGGGCACAACGCCATTGAAGGTATTGGGGCCAAAGGCAAGCCAATGAATGCCAGCGATTGCTGCGGGCACGTGGTTGCGGATCTGTAAAATATGGACTTGCTGGTTGCGATTGAGAGCAATCGATCGGAATTGTGTTTTTTGTGTCTCGCTCCCTGTACCGTAAGGGTCAAATGGCGTATTTTGGAAGTGGGAGCTCAATGCCCATTTTACATCTTCCACGGATAGCTTTTGTTTTGGGTAGCATACAAACGGGAGCTCTTGATCGATCGGTTCAGCGGCTGTTCCGCTAAAGTGTTTTTGAATGTACCATGCCCGCGGGTTATTGTAACGGGTATCTTTTTCTGAGGAGCTGCCAAAAATATGGCGTAGATTAATGCCTTCAAAATCAGGATTTAATTGATAGTCTTCAATCAACTGTTCGAGATCCTGCGAACACAACGTCATTTCTGAGGCGAAGTCGAAGTGATCAATGTTTATTCGATTGGGTGCCACGACATAGGCATCATCTGGTATGCGAACAGCTGCCCAGTGATGTCCACCGATGGTTTCCATATACCAGATTTCCTCGGCATCAGAAAAAGTGATCCCGTTGGCTTCATAGGTCCCATAGGTTTCTAAGAGTTCCCCTAAGCGCAAAACACCTTCTTTAGCGGAATGGATATAAGGCAGTACGATGCTGACGAAATCAGCTTCCCCGATACCATCTTCCACATATGGATCAATAGCCAAAACGCGTGAATTGGTTGTGATCGTTTCTGTCGCAGTCATGGCGATATTTTCTTCATTGATTCCTGAAGCTGCCCAGACTCCTTGCGATTCATCTGCTTCAGGGGTTGAAGTATAGCGTAATGATTTTGCTGGTAAACTGATTCGACAGTCGCTTAAAACGGCGTAAAATTCATTTCCTTGCTGTTCTGGAGTGATGACGACGAATTTTTGCGGTTCCGAACCGCTTCCAGAATCTTCATTGCGGGCAATCATGGTCGAGCCGTCGATCGATGCTTTTTTTCCTACTAGTAAAGTGGTACAGGACGCTTTTTTTCTATCCATCTTTCCAACACTCCTTCATTTCTTCTTACGAATGATTGAAGCTAGTATACCCATAGTCTCATGGTTTTACAATGCTTTCTATAGAGAGGAGCAAAAAAATTTCGCCTTTTTTATTTATTTTTAGTACAATAAGGTGTTGTAAAAAAAATCAAAGGAGCCATTATTATGAAGAAAACAGTTATTTTTAGTTATATTTTTTTACTAAGTCTGGTTTTTGCCGGCTGTGCCAAACCGTCGATGGATGCGGGAAACTCCTCCAGTGAATCTTCGTCAGTCCAACAAAACGCCGAAGAGCGCACTGCCCAAATCAGCTTCAATAATAAAAGTGAAGAGCAAGACCAGGAAATCGAAAACAAAACGGTCAATTTTAAAGAAGGGGTTTCTTTGATGACTATCATGAAAGAGAACTTTGACTTGGAAGAAAATCAAGGGATGATCACCAGCATCGACGGTTTAGCGCAAGATGAAAAAGCTGGCTATTATTGGATATATACGATCAATGATGAAATGATTACAACTGGGGCAGGTGATACCTTTTTAGGAAACAACGATAAAGTGGTTTTCACCTATGAAAAATTCGAATAAACCACTTGCATTTGCTGGAAAAGAAATTGCTTATTTAGGGCTGCTTGTAGCAGCGGCCGTCGTCGGCAGGTCACTTTTTCAACCCTTACCCAATGTTCAACCAATGACGGTGATCTTTTTATTAGTAACCATCCATTTAGGTCTTAGTCGTGGATTGATCGTTTGTCTGCTCTCGATGCTGATTACCAGTTTTTACATGGGAATGGGAATATGGACGATTGCTCAATTAGTTAGCTATGCAATCATTATTTTGGGGATGTATCTGTTGTCCAAAAGCAAGCTGTTTATGAAACGGTTGCTTTTACAAGTCAGCTACAGTGTATTTGCAGGGTTTGCTTATGGCTTTGTGATATCTTGGATCAGTGTCAAACTTTATGGGTTTCCTAGCTTTTGGGCTTATTATTTTCAAGGATTGAGCTTTGATGCCCTCCACGCAATAGGCAATGGCATTTTTTATCTGTTACTAGCACCGATCTTTCTGCGGCTTTTCCAACACTACTATCCAAAGAACAACAGCGAAGGGCACTAAGCGCTTCGCTTTTTTGTTGAGTTAGCTAGTGTCGGGCAAAACGTCCATGACTAGAGGAAAAGTCTTTGACGATCAAGCGAGGTGAAAGGGGCTATGTGAGGAAACAAGCAGGCATATTGTTGTGCAAAAGCGGTTTCTGCAGGTATCCTTAAGGTATCTAAGGAAGGATGTGGCTTTTGATGAAATGGATCGTGAAAAAAGATGATTTAGAAAGCTACCGTGCGAAGTTCCATGGAAAACTGGCTGGTTATGCCGAGGAAGCCAAAATGATTGCCCTGCCAACACCAAAGTATTTTATCGTGGTGGTTGACGAAGAAAAAATCCACTTGATTCAGTTAGATCTGCAATTTCATGAAAAAGGGATGCAGACAATTATGATCCACGAGATCACAAAATTACAACTAGGCGGTGTGGTAAATAAAAAAGTCCAGATTCAGACACCTTCGACCACTGTCAAACTAATGATCAAACCGTTGGCGATCGGTATCAAAGAGGAGCAAAAAGCCTTGATCGATCGGTTTACCAGAATGTCGCGATAAACATCGGAGGAACACGCGGGAAAAATCAGCTGGATTTTTTCAAAAAAAAAGCAAGGGCAGTTGCCTGCACTTGCTTTTCGTGAGTCCTGTTATTCTGGTGTACCGACGATTTTAATAAACTCATCGATATTCTTGATTTTCATATGCTTGATCACTAACTGTTCCCGCTTGTTCCATTTTCCTTCGACTTCTAATTGGTATTTATTTAAAGGAAGGCGTAAGACATAACTGGCTAAGTAGCGATCCTTAATAATGCAATTCACGATTTTGTGGTCTTCTAAAAGTTGGATACCTGTTAGCATCATTGGCGTTTCTTGAAAAACACGGCTATTGACTAACAATCCAGTGTGGGTTTCGTTCATGGGATCTTCCTTTCTGATAAACCTGGGATAAATCATCTTTCTGTCTGTTATGTTACCTGATTTGCATCAGAAAGGCAATTCCTATAAAAAATCCTCGTTATTATGTGTCACGCAAAAAGAAAGGAGGCAAAAGGAGTGGTTGGGTATAACCGTTTCTCAAAAGAGTTTCAAAAGGCTTCGAAAGAACTCCGTGAAGGGAAGAAGTCCAAAAATGCCAATAAAGGGCTGCGAACACGACAAAAAATCGCTGCTGAAAAAGAACAAAAAGCACAAAATGCTTTTTCGACTGGTTTTTTGATCGGTTCCTTCAGAGAAATATTCCGCAAGAAATAAGCAAGTTCCGCTGCCAAAGCGGGACTTGCTTTTTGTTTAGAATAAATAATTGAAGAAGACACCGTTGAGAAAGGAAAAGCTCAGATAAAATAGAAAAAGTGTCACGATGTCCAGAGGTAAGCCTTTCAGAATTGGCGGAATTGCGGCAATTTGATTTCGTGTATGAACCCCTGACAAAGCACAGGAAAAGAGAAAATACATGCCTACAGCAACAAATAAATTGGTTAAATAATCGGTATAGGGAAATTGGGTCACAGTGGCGATCGTCAGCAAGATGACACTGACTAGGGTCGTCTTTTTTAGATCATTCGTCAAGAAACGTTTTTTTGCTGGAACGATCAGTAAGCATAAACTGGCAGTAATCAAGGCGATGATGGCAGCACTTACCAAATTGGTGACCACTTGATTGCCATAGACAAAGCGATTTTGAAGCAAAAGATAAAAACTTAAACCGCTCAACAAGTATGCGACTGCAATGATCCCTGACAGGAAAACCACCCGTGTCGTCACGTTCGGTTTTTTTTCTTTGACGGTCGGCGCCAAATTTTGACAGGCGTAATTTGTGAGTAGAATGACTAGGAAGACCACTAGTCGATTGGCGATCATCATATGAGAACGCTCCTTTCTTGCGTTTTAGCTCATGATTTTAAGGTTGAACGGGGTCTTTTTTCCTTCCCCTAAAATGCGAAGGCGTAAGAAGCGATCGATGAGTGGAGTAAAACAATTCATGATCAAGATGGCATAGCTCATGCCTTCGTTTGTGAAACCAAAGAAACGGAAGAGGACAACGAGAAGCCCCACGCCTAAGGCAAAAAGATTTTCTCCTGCTTTTGTTCCTGGAGTCGAAGAATAATCAGTCGCCATATAGATCGCACCCAACATGGCACCACCGCTGATGATATGCCCAATCACCGTTTGCCAACTGCCAGTAAAAAGTCCTTCTGGACCAAGGATAAAAGCAAAGAGCCCGATCGTTGCAAAAATAATCAGTGGGATACGAGGGGAGATGATTTTCTTGTAAACGAGAAAAATTCCACCCAGAAGTAAAAGCAAGGCACTGGTTTCACCGATTCGTCCCCCAGTAAATCCTAAAAAAGCATCCAACAGATCAGAACCGCTTAAGGTGTCCCCGGCCTTCATGACAGCTAATGGCGTAGCACCGGAAACGACATCGTTCGCCGTAGCTTGCGAAACCACATCAGGAGCGATGCTGCCAAAAGGTGGATCTGGCCAACTGATCAAAAACATCTGGTTATAAAACAAGCCAATCAACAAGGCGCGACCGCCAAGGGCTGGATTTAAAAAGTTATAGCCGATACCGCCAAAAAATTCTTTGACGATGATCACGGCAAACGCCACCCCGATCACTGGGAAATACCAAGGTGCGGTCGGTGGAAGATTCATCGTTAAAAGCAATGCCGTCACAACGATGCTTAGATCGAAACGAAATGGCCGTTTGATGAGGTAGGACCAAATTCCGTCGGCGGCAAACGCCGTGGCTAGCGCAATGAAAAACAACCCATATACCTTGAGCCCGAAAAGGTAGCCCGAGAATAAAACTGCTGGTAGTAAGGCTAGTACTACACAGCCCATGATTTTGACTGTTTCGTCATTGCTGCGAATATGGGGGCTTGGTGGTGTTTCTTGGTTTTTTCGTTGCTGAAAGAGGCGCTCGCTATCGGAATCCTTGTAGTAATCAGGCACTTTCCTTCGCCTCCTTCTGCAGCTGTGCAACCTTGCCTTTTGCGGCAGTGATGTTGGCAGCTAAGGAACGTTTGGCTGGACAGACAAAGGTGCAAGCACCACAATTGATACACGCTTCTGCCAGCAATTCTTCACATTTTTGATAATCGCCTGCTCGATAGAATTGATCAATCTCCATCGGCATCAGGCGCATCGGACAAGCTTCGACACATTTATTGCAGCGAATGCAGGGGTTTTCGGCATATAGCCAATCGGTTTCTTCATTAAAAACAACGATCCCGTTGCTGCCTTTGGTGACCGGAACCTTTAATGTTTTGACGGATTTCCCCATCATGGGGCCGCCAAGAATCAGCTTGCTGGGCGCACCTTGAAAGCCGCCAGCAAAATCGATCAACTCTCCTGCGAGTGTTCCTAAAGGATTTTTGACGATGCGTGGATGTTGAACATCACCAGTCACGGTTGTATAGCGTTCAATCAGCGGTTTGTCATAACAGACCGCTTCAGCGATGGCAAAGCTGGTGGCAACATTGATCAATACGATCCCAATATCGGCAGTCAAGCCGCCTAAAGGTACCTCCTGATCGGTCAATAACTCTACTAACTGCTTTTCACCACCGGTTGGATAAACAGTTGGGACAGTAACGACTTCTATCGTGTCATCCTCTGCACTTGCGGCTTGCATCGCTGAAATGGCTAGCGGTTTATCATCCTCGATGCCAATGATGATTTTTGGATCAGCTAACAATTTTTGGGCAATTTTTGCCCCTTGGATGATTTTTTGGGCTTCTTTTTGCATTAAGAAGGCATCACTGCGCAAAAAGGGCTCACATTCAGATCCGTTTAAGATCAAGGTATGGATTTTTTTATTTTCATCAATACTGAATTTGACATGGGTGGGAAACGTTGCACCGCCTTTGCCGGCGATACCGCCTTGACGGATTTTTTTGAGGATCGTTTCGTTAGCAGCAGATTGCCAGTTGAATGGGGTAGACAAAAAATCATTATCGAAGGCATAATCGTTTTCAATGATGATGGTTTTTCCTTCTTCATTGTTTTGATTTGGCCAATCGACAATATCGACGATTTTGCCTGAAACAGATGCATGGACTTTCGCAGACACAAAGGCATCTGCTTCAGCGATCACTTGCCCTTGCTTGACGTACTCACCAACGGAAACCGTCGGTTCGACAGGGGCACCAATATGTTGTGCCAAAGGGATAAAGATCATCGTGGGTGAAAAGGTAAGGATTTCATCTTGTTCGATCATTAATTTTTCTTTTAACATTTGTAACGGGGGACTTAGTGAAATTCCACCAGTAAATGTTCTCATAGCCAACACTCCTTTTTTCTCCTAACTTTATTCTAGCATGCCATCCGCATTCTCAAAACCATAAACGCTTACATTTCACAAGAAAAACTTCTTTCGGTTGACATATGATTGTTTGTTCATATATAATCAGGGTATAAACATGATTGATCGTTCATATGTTCGATGGAATAGAGGAGGTTTTGATGATGGCTGAACATACTTGTCAACACGAGCACACAAAAACGAAGGGACATACGCATACCCATGATCATGGGACGTTTCCTCGTAAAGTTTACTTCGCGGGGGTAATCTTCTTTATAGTGGCGCTGTTTATTTCGAATCAATGGGTTAAAGACGGGGTTTATTTTGCTGCAGTTTTATTAGCGGGCTACCACATTTCGTGGGAAGGGATCGAGGATACCGTAAAAAGCACAAGAATCAATCGGCGCTTTACGCCAAATGTACATCTATTGATGTTATTAGCAGCGATAGGGTCAATGATCATAGGCAATTTTAATGAGGCAGCCTTACTGATTTTGATTTTTGCTGGTGCTCACTTTTTAGAAGAATACGCGGAAGGGCAAAGTCGACGTGAAATTACCAATCTTCTCAAATTGAATCCAACGGAAGCACGTTTGATGGGCCCAGATGGGAAAGCCAAAAAAATTGCTGCTTCAGAGATAAAAAAAGGGGATATTTTACAAGTTTTGCCTGGTGATCAGTTAGCAACAGATGGGGTGATTCTTTCTGGCACGAGTGCCATCAACGAAGCTTCCATCAATGGCGAGAGTATACCGCGAGAAAAAACAGCGGGAGACGAAGTTTATGGCAGTACCATCAATGGCAATGGAACATTTTTGATGGAAGTCACAAAAGACAGCTCGGAAACGGTCTTTGCCAAAATTCTTTCAGTCGTTGAAGCGGCACAGTCGAATCAGTCACCAACAGAAACACGAATCAAAAAAATCGAACCAATCTATGTAACCATTGTTTTCATTGCAGTCCCTTTGTTCATCTTAACAGCACCGTTTCTACTTGGTTGGGATTGGTATACCAGTTTTTATCGCGGGATCGTGATGATGATTGCAGCGTCTCCTTGTGCGTTAGCGGCAAGTGCGGTACCTGCTAGTTTATCTGCGATTTCAAATCTAGCGAAAAAAGGGATTCTTTTTAAAGGCAGCAACTACTTAACGAATTTTGCTCAGATCAAAGCGGTGGCATTTGACAAAACGGGCACGTTGACCGTCGGAAAACCAACGGTCACGGATGTCATTTTCGCTGAAGCCATCGATCAAGCAGAGGCCGCTTCCATCATCGTTTCGCTGGAAAAACAAGCCAATCATCCATTGGCAGATGCGATCGTTACTTATTTTGAGAAGAACAATAAAGAGCAGCAAAACGAACAGCTGACGGTTACGAATGAGATTGGTTCCGGTTTAGTAGCCGTCTCAGGAACAAAAACCTATCGATTAGGAAAAAGAACCGAAAACTCCCAGTTAACAGGTTCGTTGGAGCAACAGTACCGTCACCTGGAAGCGCAAGGAAAAACGATGGTCATTTTTTCCATCAATGAAGAGGTTGTCGCAATCATCGCTTTGATGGATGAGCCGAACGAACAGGCAGCTTCTGTGATTCGTTATTTAAAAAATGAAGGGATCCATACCGTTATGATCACTGGAGATAGTGCGTCTGCTGGGGAAGCCATCGGAAAGCGTCTAAACGTTGATCAAGTGGCGGCTAATGTGTTACCTGAGAACAAAGCGGAAGCGGTTCGAGCACTCCAAGAAGCCTACGGACAAACCGCCATGGTGGGGGATGGCATCAATGATGCGCCCGCACTTGTTCAGGCAGACATCGGTTTTGCGATGGGGGAAGGGTCAGATGTTGCTATCGAAGTGGGGGACGCCGTGATCATGAAAAATGATCTTTCACGCTTCGCGTATGCCTATCGCTTAGCGAAGAAAATGGATCGAATCATTTGGCAAAATATTTTCTTCTCCATGTTTATCGTCGCATTATTAGTCGGGTTGAATCTATTTGGAAAAATGAATATTGGACTGGGGGTATTTGCCCATGAAGGAAGTACGTTGATTGTATTGTTTAACGGGTTGCGCCTTTTGCGCAAACTGCCAGATGCATAAAAAAAAGCGGCTATCGAAGGATAGCTGCTTTTTTAATGACTGAATTGTGTCGAAGTTGGAAAATCAAAGGCATCGATTTTTTGCAATCGATTTTCGATCCTTCTTAAAATCCCTTCAGAGGAATCCAACGGTTTGATTGCATGATAAGCAGTCAGTAACAGGTCTTTTTCTTTAGCGGGACGGTTTTCGATGCGGTAGATATTTGCTAGTCGTTCCACGTATTCATAATGACTATAGTCTGTTTTGTTGATCAAGAAATGCAAGAGATCTTTTGCTTTTGCGTAGTCTTCTTGAAGATAGAAACTGATTGCTTCACGATACAATTTGATATCAAGTTCTTCGATCTGGTCAGGGGTTGCTTTAAGCGCACGCCACTCATTGATCGAGATTTTTCGTACGACTTTGCCAGTTGCATCGGTCAAAAAAATTACCGGTACATCGTTTGGATGTTTTGCTTCTTGCTTGATTTTCTTCATGTCGCACCTCCCGCGTGTCAATGGACTGACTGTTTGATATCTCCTATTTTAAAAGGAATAGCGGGAAAAGTCTACATGTAGATGTTAGATTCGTAGGAAATTTTAAAACATTCTCATTTATTAGGCTCTTTTTCGTTGAAAATGGTTGACCGCATCGGAGGCACCCATGAAAATCAAGATCCCGCCAAAAATTTGGAAGAATAACAACCAAGTGGCGAAGGGATTCAATACTAGGATGATCCCTGCAGCAATGATCAATAGACTGATGATCAAGCTAGTGATATAAGGTAAACCAATGCGTTTTTGGTTAAAGCTTGCCATCAATCGGGTGCAACCGCTGATGGTGATCATGATTCCTAAGAAAAATGGCACGATGGCAAGTAACCCTTTGGCAAAAACTAAAATCGCAGCTGCCGCAATCAACAGTAAGATACCAGAGACGGATTGCACATTGCGATAGCCCTTTTGTTTTTCTTTGTAGCTCGTATACAAGCTAATGATCCCTAAACATGCAATATACCCGGCAACAAGATAAACGATCGTGTTGAAGACAGATCGTGGTGCAATCAAGATGATGAAGCCAAAGACGATATATACGACGGCACGAAGTAAATCATAGCGTTGTAATTTATCAAAAAATGCATTCATGATAATTCCTCCTTTTTTTCCTATTGTACCGAATTCTTGTTAAAATAGATATCAAAAAACCTACGAAATAGGCTAAGCCTTTTGTATCAGAGGGTTTTTTGGTAAAATAAGGAAAAGAAAACAGAACGGAGAGTATTATGAGTGGGTTAACGCTAGTGATGTGTGCCTTTACGATCGTTTTATACCTTTATTTATTCGTGGTAAGGAAAGACATTCAATTTCTTGCTGTGGAGCGCAAACTAAGCAAGGTCGCCATTACGATTTTTTCAGTAATGATTATCCTATCTATGGTGATGATGGAAGAGGCACTTGATAATCGGGTGCGGGGGATCGTTTCGGGTTTGGTCTTTTTGAGCTTTGTTTTAGATAGCCGCGGCTTAGCACTTGATCGAATCATTGTCCATCCAATGAGTATCAAAGGGGTACTCTACCAAGAGATCGATCGAGTCGTTTTATTTCAAGAAAAGGAAGGGCAGCCCATCAAGATGAACTATTTTCGAAGAGGGATGAGAGGCCCATTGATGAAATTCAAGCAGCCATTAGCAGAATTGGTTGTTTTCTTGTCAGAACACTTGAATGAAGGGACACCGATCGATATTTTAGTCGATCATGATCAAGGAACAAAGGACTAAAAGACCCTCGATTACTGCCAGTTTAAGGCGTAATCAAGGGTCTTTTTTTAGGTCGAAAATTGATTAATGGAACACGCGGAAGCGCTCATCGTCACTTAGAAATTCTTTTTCGTTCGGTTCGCTTTCTTTTGAACCAAAGACTAGTTGCGCCCGCAGTTGCCAATTTTCAGGAATTGACCATTCAGCTGCAACAGCGTCATCGATGACAGGGTTGTAATGCTGTAAGTTGGCACCTAATCCAGCTTCTTCTAAAGCGGTCCAAGCGTTCGCTTGAGCGATCCCATTCGATTGTTCTGCCCAAACGGGAAAGTTCTCTGCATATAGAGCAAATTGCTCTTGCAAATTTTTCACGGTATCCGTGTGAATAAAGAATAGAACGGTTCCGTAACCCGCTTTAAAACCAGCAAGCTTTTGTTTTGTCGCTTCAAACGCTTCGGGTGGTGTCAATGGTTCTAACGCAGCCTCTGTTAATGTCCACAATTTTTCGTGGGCTTCGCCAAATAAAATCACGGCTCTTGGTGATTGTGCGTTAAACGCAGTTGGACTATTTTTCACTGCTTCTTTCACAATGTCTTCGATTTCAGTGTCGGAAAGAGCCACATTTTTACCTAGCCCATAGATTGAGCGGCGCTGTTTGATCGTATCAAGAAATTTTGTCATCGTATTCCCACCTTTTCTATTGTCATAGAGTGAAGTATACATTCTTACTTAATGTTAGTAAAAGAAAATGCTTGGGACGTCAAAAAGTCAGGCAAACGCACCTGACTTTTTCTTATTGGGCATCGATAGCAATGAATTTAACGGTCACGTATTCTTCAGGACCATATTTGCCGTTTTCACGACCAAAACCGGAATGCTTGACGCCACCGAAGGGAGCCGCCGGATTTGAGATCGCAATGTCATTGACCCCAACCATCCCATATTGGAGGTTTTGGGCTACATCCGAGATCGTTTGCAAATTCGTTGAAAAGAAGTAGGAAGCTAGTCCAAATTCCGTATCATTTGCCGCAGCGATGACTGCTTGTCGATCCGTAAATGAGATCAATGGGATCACGGGTCCAAAGGTTTCTTCATAGTAGATAGCCATCTCAGAAGTAATCCCATCGATGACCGTTGGTGCGAAGAAGTTGCCTTTTTCGTATTCACCTTCAGTAAGCTTCTTACCACCGAGTAAAACTTTAGCTCCTTTATTTACTGCATCTTCCAACTGCTCGATGACTTTTTCAACGCCTGCTTGGTTGATCAAAGGACCAACAGTAGGGTTTTCCAGACCATTGCCGACCGTTACGGATTCCATTTTCGCTAGTAATGTTTTGGTAAAGGCGTCTTTGACGGACTCTTCGACAAAAATTCGATTGGGGGATGTACAGACCTGACCGTTGTTACGGAATTTTGCTGCAATTAATTTTTCAGCAGCTAAATCTAAATCAGCATCAGCAAAAACTAGAAACGGGGCATGACCACCTAACTCCAATGAAACTTTTTTCAGAGTTGGTGCAGCTTGTTCGTATAATTTCATCCCAACTTTCGTGGAGCCAGTAAAGGTGATTTTTTTGACTTGTTCATTTTCGGTCAATTCTTTCCCAATTTCAGAAGAATCTCCTAAGACGATATTGACGACCCCGTCAGGAAGGCCCGCTTGTTGAAAAAGTTCACCTAAAGCCAATGCTGATAGGGGTGTTTCTTTAGATGGTTTCATAACAAGGGTACAGCCAACGGCCATAGCAGGCGCAATTTTTCTTGCAATCATGTTAGAAGGAAAGTTCCAAGGCGTGATCGCGCCAACAACCCCGATCGCTTCTTTGCGTACCAGCCAATGATTGTGTTCAGGGGCTGGAATCACTTCGCCATAGACCCGTTGCGCTTCAGCTGCATTCCAACGGAAATTGTCAACGTTGGATTGGATTTCTGCCTCCGCTTCTTTTAATGGTTTTCCTTGTTCCATACTCATGATTTTTGCTAAACGATCGCTTTCTTCTTCCATCAAATCAGCAATGACGTTCATCAAATCGGCACGTTCTCGAGGGGAGCGTTTTGACCATTCGGGAAAAGCAATCGCTGCGGCATCGATTGCTTGCTTGGTTTCCTCGATCCCTCCTTGACTGACTTTTACGAGTTCTTCATTAGTGGCAGGATTGGTAACCGAAACCGACTCTTTTGTTCCTTCAAGCCATTTTCCGTTAATCAATAACTTTGTTGGTACTTGTGGTAACTGTTGGTTCATCTTGGCACTTCCTTTCAATAATGGGTTCTTATTAAACCCTAGCACGGATCAGAAAGGATGACAATTCATATGCAAGTCTCTTGATTCTCCAAATTTTTGTAAAGAACCAAAGGGGAAATGTCCTGCTCCTATCATTTTATGGTAGAATAGAAAAATAAGAATGTTTGTTCGATTCTTGGGAAATATAGTAAAATATTCAAGGAGTGAGGGACGCGTGCAACAAGTAAAAGAGCTTTTAAAAACAGTAGGATTTGTCGTGATCTTCACTTTATTCCTCTTGTTATTAAGACAGTATGTCTTTACTCCTGTGATCGTAAAAGGAGATTCGATGGACCCCACATTACATGATGGTGAGCGGGTAATTGCTTTGAAAAATACCGAGATCGAACGTTTCGATATCATAACGTTTGAAGCACCGGATGAAGCAGGCAAAAACTATATCAAACGCGTGATCGGTTTGCCTGGCGACCAGGTTTCCTATCAAAACGATACCCTTTATATCAATGGACAAGCATATGATGAACCCTACTTGGATGAATTCAAAGCAGCTGTCACAGATGGCTTTCCATTGACCAGTGATTTTGATATGGGGTTATTTGGTGTTGAAGTCATTCCTGAAGGTCAAATTTTAGTGTTAGGGGATAACCGCCGAATTTCCAAAGATAGTCGTCAATTAGGTCTGATCGATGAAGCAACGATTTTGGGTGATGTAAAATTTGTATTCTGGCCAATTGCCGATTTTGGTATGCTAGGCAAAGAGTGAAATTCTGCGACCGTTTTTTTGTTTTTAAGGAGATTCTTTTAAAAACAAAGACGCATTTGAAAAAACGTGCCGCTGATTTTTAGTGTTTTTTTTAAAAGACGATGGAGAGAAGGAGTCCTTTCATGAGTTTACGATTTATCCTTGGCGATGGCCGTTGTCGTCATGATCAAGCAGTGATAGAAAATGCAAAAAGCTGGTTAGAAAAAGACCATCAAGAAGTATTTTTTTTGGTGCCTAACTACAACAAATTTGAACGAGAACGCGAGATCCTTCAATTACTGAGAGAGGATCGCGTAGAAGATTTTGCTTCTATTCGCGCGCAAGTGTACAGTTTTCACCGTTTGGCTTGGTTTTATCTGCAACAAACCGGCTTGCTTTCTCAAAATGCCATCACTGAAAATGGTGCCTCCATGATCATGCGTAAGCTGCTTTTGGAACTAGAAGAAGAACTCGTCTTATACCGTGGTGAGATCAATAAAGCGGGTTTTATCCAACAATTGTTGGCGTTCTATCAAGAAATGCATACAAGTCGATTGGGGATCGAAGATTTATTGGCAGGTGGTGCTGCACCAAGCGCAACCCAAGACGAGGAGAAAAAATACAGTGAATTAGCGAAAATATTTCAACGATTTGAACAAGAACTTCTGGAGCGTGCATTACAAGTCGAACAACCGATCACCTTGTTGACACGCTTTCTTGAAGGTTCCTTGCTGGATGATTCTCCAGTGGAGCAAGCAATGCCTAACGCAGTGTCAATGAACAAAGCGCCAGATCTTTCCCATGCCTTATTTATTATCAGTGGGTTTTCCGCTTTTTCAACACAGGAACAGCAGCTGATTCAAGTGTTGATGAAAAAAAGTCATGTCATTATTGATCTTTTTCTGGATCGTGGGTATCCACAAGAGCTGCCTTCACCGTTGAATTTGTTTTATGAAGCAGGGCGAACCTATTATCAATTGATTAGTTTTGCCCGAGAAAATCAAGTGCCGATTTATTTGGATCAGAAACTTTCGGTCAACCAAGAGGTGGACGAGGAAGCCAAGGGATCGATGCAACAGGCGTATAATGAAATTGAAACATTTTGGCGGCATACCCAGTCACAAGTCAGCTATCAGCAACAGTCCTCTGTGAAGGACTTTCTGGCAGTTTGGAAAGTTGGGAATCCAGAAGAAGAGATCCGTCAGATTGCAGCGTCGATCCGTGGGATGATGAGCGATAACAAACGGTATCCAGCATTACGTTACCGGGAGATCCAATTATTGATCGCCGAACCAGAAATCTATCATCAATATATCCCTAAAATTTTTACTGAGTTTGAGATTCCTTTTTATATCGATGAAGAGCAGATGATGGCGCAACACCCATTGGTTGAGTTTTTGAATGCTTTTTTTGCTTGTCAATCCTATGGCTTTCGCTTAAATGATATTTTGCGGCTGCTTAGAACGGAACTTTACTTACCGGCAGCCTATCGCTCCGAAGCAGATTGGCTCGTCGGCCGTGACCAGTTTCGTAAGTTGGTGGATATTACCGAGAACAAAGCGTTGGCTCATGATTTCCAAGGAGCGAGTTGGACGAGAAACGAAGATTGGGAACTGATCGAGTATTTACAATCGGAAGAAGAGCAGACGGATAAAGTGGATTTGACAGCGTATACCAACCAGTTGCGCAGGGCCTTTAAGCAAGATGTTGCTGATACTCTTGACTGGCTGACGGCCGCTAGAACGAACCGCGATGCGGTCGAACTGCTGTATCGCTTTTTACTGAATGCCGGCGTTGAAGAACAACTGCGGCATTGGCGAGATCAAGCGATCCAGCAAGGGAAGTTGGATCAAGCCCGTAATCATGAACAAGCATGGCAAGCCTTGATGGATTTGCTGGATGAATATGCTGCGATCTATGGGGAAGAGTCCTTTGATTTTGTACTCTTTGAGGATGTCTTATTGACTGGCTTAGAAAATGTCACATTCGGGAAGATCCCAACAGCGATCGACCAAGTCAACATCAATCGCCTTGATCTGGCACGTCCAAAGCAAGCAAAGATCACATTTGCACCGGGATTGAATGAAACGGCGTTGCCAAGAAAAATAGAGAACAAAACGTTGTTGACGAATGAAGAACGTCAGCATTTCAATCAGTTGTTCAATGGTGAAAAATACCTTAGAGATACAGTGGTGGAAGGCAGTGTCAAAGAGCCATTTGCTTTTTACTCTGTCTTGCTTTCAGCAACGGAACACTTATCACTGTCCTATGCCGTTAATTTTGATACCCAGCAAAACATCAAAATGTCGCCTTATTTAGATCGCGTGGTCAAACGTTTGGATGTCCCACTGCAAGAGCGAGGGATATTGACGCTAGTCAGCGATCCAAGAAACTATGTCGGCAGTTACCGTGGCCTGATCTATCAAATCAATAACCTCAGTCAGCAAGCGCAAAAAAACAAAGCGAATTTGCCTAGGGTTTGGGAGCAGCTGAAACAAGCACTGCTGCGTTCGGAATGGACAGATTTAGCTGCCCAAGTATTTGAAAGCCAAACTCATCAAAATATTCCGATTCCTTTGTCTCAAGCACAAGCTGCGGCGCTATATGGCCCGTCGATCTACAGCTCCATTTCTCAGATGGAGACGTTCTATCAGTGTGAATACAAGTATTTCGTCAGCTACGGATTACGGTTAAAAGAACGGGAAGTTTATGGCTTAAATCCAGCAATGACCGGTGAGTTTTTCCATGATGCGTTGGACCGCTTTGTCAAAGTCCTGATTGCTGAAAATATTTCCTTGACCCAGTTAACTACTGACCAACGCGTGCAATTTGTGGAAGTCGTTTTGCAGGAAATTTTTGGCGAAAGCCGTTATCGCTTACTGACGAGCTCTGCTCGGATGAATTTTATTCGATATCAATTAGGCAAGACGATTCAGCGAGTAGCGTGGGCATTAGCGAAACAAGGACAAAAAATGCATTTTAGTCCTGAAAAGACGGAGGTGCTATTCGGACAGATCGCTGGCTCAAATGGGATCAATGGGATCGAATTACCATTAAGTTCTGGCGGGAAACTGCATGTGCGGGGGAAGATCGATCGTGTCGATACGGCAAAAACGGAAGAAGAACAATGGCTTTCTGTTGTTGACTATAAATCTAGCAGCCGAGATTTTGACCTTTCTGAAGCATACTACGGACTTGCGATGCAGTTGATCACCTATCTCGATGTCGCATTGACGGATGCTGTCCAACTGGTTGGTTCGCCAAATGTGCGACCAGCGGGGGCATATTATCTGCATGTGCATAATCCGCTTTTGGACGGACAAGAAGCCAGTGAAGAAGAACGTTTAAAACGTTTCAAGTATGACGGGTTGTTTATTGACGAACCGGCTGTTTTCCCATTGCTAGATGAGGATGTTGAAGCCAGCAAAAATTCACCGATATTTCCTGTTCGAAAAGACAAAAACGGCAATTATCAAAAAACAACGCAGGCGAAAAACAAGTTTTATAAAGAAGAAGAGCTTGAACTGTTAAGAAAACACAATCGTAAAAACATGCAGCAAAGCGGTGAGAAGCTGTTGAGCGGTGAAATCGCCTTAAACCCGTCTTATAAAATAAAAGACAAAAAACGGGCGTGTGAATTTTGTCCGTTTCGCAGCATCTGTGACTTTGATGTATTGTTGAAAGAAAATGAGTACCACCGTTTAGAAAACTTATCTAAAGATGAGATTATCCATCGCTTAAGGGAGGAAGAAGATGAGTAAGATCCCTTTAAAACCGCAAAATGAAACCTTTACGGATACCCAATGGCAAGCCATTTTTGATAAAGGGGATAATATCCTCGTTTCCGCTTCAGCGGGTTCAGGCAAAACCACCGTTTTGGTTCGGCGAGTGATCGAAAAGCTAAAAGCAGGAACGACGATCGATTCTTTACTGATCGTAACCTTTACCGAAGCAGCTGCTCGAGAAATGAAAGAACGGATTCAAGTGGCATTGCAACAGGCCATCAATCAAGAAAGTGACGAGCAAAAGCGCCAGCACTTCGTTCGTCAGCTGCAGCTGTTGCCGACAGCTAACATTTCTACCTTGCATGCGTTTTGTTTAACTGTGATTCGGCGTTTTTATTATTTGATCGATTTAGATCCCAATTTCCGCATGATGACCGATGAAACCGAAATTTTATTGATGAAAGAAGAAATATGGACACAGCTGAGAGATCAACAATATGAAGCCAATGATGAAGCCTTCTTTCGTTTGACGGAAAATTTTTCAAGTGATCGTTCTGATGAAGGCGTCGGGGATCTGATCCTGTCTCTCTATGACTTTGCCCGAGCCAATCCAGATCCAGTCAACTGGCTAGCTCATCTAAGTGATCACTATATCGGCAAAGAAACCTTTGCTGAAAATATCCTGTATCAATCGCAAATAAAACCGACTTTGCAAGAAAATTTGAAGACAGCGGCGCATTTGCTGCAGGCGGCGCAAGACTATGCCCGTTCTGATGAAGCGATGGAAAAAGCGGCACAGTTGATCGATACCGAATTGGGCATGGTGGAAACCTTAAAGGCTCTGCTGGATGCAGACGATGTCGATGGCTTCTATGAGCAGATCCAAACATTGCGTTTTGGTCGTTACCCAGCTTTTCGCAAACCAGAACAAAAGGAATTGTCCCAAGAAATCAAGCCCTTACGCGATGATGCGAAAAAATTGGTCGAGCAATTGAAAGCCACCTTCCCGTATCCACCAGCTGAAATGATGGAGTTGCTTCATCGATCAGCACCTGTCGTTGAAAAAATGGCAGCGATGACCGAAGCATTTATGAAAGCATTTCAAGAAAGAAAGCTTTCAAAAGGCCGTTTAGACTTTAATGATTTGGAACATTTCACCTTGCAGATTTTACAAGGAGATGGCAGTGGAAGTGAGGCGTCGACCTATTATCGTGATCGCTTTGAAGAAGTTTTAGTCGATGAATACCAAGACGTCAATCGGCTGCAAGAGGCAATTTTATATTGGGTGAGACAAGTCGAGCATAATCCTGGCAACATGTTTATGGTGGGGGATGTGAAGCAGTCGATCTATTCGTTTCGACTAGCAGATCCGACGCTATTTATCGAAAAATACTTGGCATTTGAAACAGAGAATGGTGGGCGGAGAATCGTCTTAGCAGAAAATTTCCGTTCTCGTTCCGATGTATTGGATTTTACGAATCTAGTTTTTCAACAACTGATGGATGAAAGGGTTGGACAAATCCCTTACGATGAGGCGGCAGCCTTGATTACCGGTTTTCCTGATTTTCCAGAAAGCGAGGCCTTCGCCACAGAGCTCTTGTTATATGAAAAAGAGCATGAATCCGAAGAACAATTGATTGATGACAAAACAGAAGGTGAAATGCAGATCACTGCCTTGAAGATTCAGGAGCTGATTGAATCAAATTTCATGATCTATGACAAAAAAGCCAAAACAAATCGACCAATCACTTACAACGATATCGTCTTGTTGACCCCCACACGTAAAAACAATCTTGTCATTTTGGATGTCTTTAAGCAGTTTGGGATTCCGATGGCGGTCAATGATGCTCAAAACTATTTTCAGGCAACGGAGATCCAAACCGTCGTTTCTTTGCTGCAGATCATTGATAACCCGTACCAAGATATCCCACTTGTAGCCGTTTTGCGTTCGCCAATCGTCGGCCTAACAGAAGATCAATTGGCTGAGATCCGTTTGGCGAATCGTTCCAGCGACTACTACGATGCAGTATTGGATTACCATGGGCAACAAGAAGCGTCACCCTTGTGGCAAACGGTGGATGGGTTTTTAACAAAACTGGAACAATGGCGAGAGGAGGCACGACGATTACCAATCCCGACCTTACTTTGGCAAATCTATGAAGATACTGCCTATTTGGATTATGTCGTGGGACTGCCTGCAGGTCAGCAGCGTTATGCCAATTTAGCGGCATTGGTCCACAGAGCGGAGAAATACGAAAAGAGCAGTTTCCGTGGGTTGTACCAATTCATTCGCTTCATCGAAAAGATGCAAGAAAAAAACAAGGACTTGGCAGAGCCATTAGCTACACCAGTAGAAGATGCGGTTCGTGTGATGACCGTCCATGCAAGTAAAGGTTTGGAATTTCCTGTAGTCTTCTTATTGGATACAACAAAATTCTTTAATTACCAAGATTTTCAAAAACGCTATATCTTTGAAGAACAGCTGGGGGCTGGGATCCAATATGTGGAACCCGCAGAAAACCTTAAATTTGAAACACTGCCGTTTCAAGCCATCAAGCAAGTTCGTTTGAAAAAAGCCTTGTCAGAAGAGATGCGAAAATTATATGTAGCATTGACACGAGCAGAGCAGAAGCTTTTCTTAGTAGGCTCCTATAAAAATCAAGCGGATGCCTTCAAGACATGGCAATCTGGCTTGACACAATCCGAGATGGTTCTTGATCCAGCGTTGCGCTTAGTGGCACGGGGGAGCTTGATGGATTGGGTCGGACGGACCCTGATGCGCCATCCAGATATGGAAGCAGTATTCTCCGAAGCGTCAGAGCGCAAGCGGACGATCGATCATCCGGCTCATTTTCGTCTGTCATGGTGGAATCAAGAAACGATCACGCAAGAAGTCCAAGAGATCCTTGCGCCAGTCGAGGAGCCTAAACGATTGATTGAGCCAGATAGCAATATCGATGATCTTTTGAAACGCCTAGCCTATCGCTATCCTTATCAAAAAGCGACCCAAACGACTAGTTATCAATCTGTTTCAGAATTGAAAAGACTCTATAACGATCCTGATGATCAACAGACCACTTTGTTGGAATGGCGGTCGGTTTCCGAGAAGACGAATCCTCAGCAATATCGCTACGTACAAGATGAATTGGCGAAACCCAAATTTCTGCAAGAAACGAAGCCTCTCGCCAGCAGTATCGGAACCGCAACACATACGGTTTTGCAAATGATCCCCTTAGGAATGAAGCCAACACAAGATACTTTGGCGCTCCTGATTGCTGAACTCGTGAAAAAGCAATTTTTTTCTGAAGAAATCGCCAAAAAAATTGACCGATCGAGTATTTTATGGTTTTATCAAACTGAACTAGGTGAACTGCTGAACCAACCCTCTGATGTGGTGAAGCGGGAGCAGCCGTTTTCGATGCTAAAAGAGGCCGATACGATCTTTGAAGGGTTTGACGAACCAGATGCGCCGCTTTTGATCCATGGTATTATTGACGGCTATATTGAATTGGCGGATGAAATCATTTTGTATGACTTTAAAACAGATGATGTGTTCGGCAGTCAGGCTAAGATTGAACAGAAAATGCGCGAACGATATTATGGTCAATTAAAACTCTATTGCCAAGCATTGGAGAAAGCATTGAACAAACCAGTGAAACAGACCTATTTAGTGCTGTTAAAACCTAAGATGATCGTGGCATTCTAGCTGATCGATCCTAGTTTCTTACATTTCGTAAGTCATATGCTATAATAGGTAAAAGAGGTGATGGAGAATGATAAAAGTAGAATCGGATTATGCCCTTTGTCCTAAATTTGAAAAAGCTTTTTCTATTTTAGGCAAAAAGTGGAACGGCTTGATCATTGATGTCCTTCTTGAAGACGGCAAACAAAGATTTGTTGAGTTAGCAAACAAGATTCCTCAAGTGAGTGATCGGGTGTTAGTCGAACGCTTGAAAGAATTAGAGCGGGAAGAAATTGTCTGCAAAGAAAACAATCTTTACTGCTTGACGCCAAGAGGTATTGCTCTTGAAAAGAGTATGATGAGTGTGAAGCGTTGGGCAGAAACCTGGGTACGTGAGGAAGAATGCAGTTGATTTCTCAACGGAAATTAGGTAAACTAAGCTTAAATGAATAGTAAAAAAAGCGTTGATAGAAACTAGTAATTTGGCTGGATCAGAAAAAGGGAGACTTGTCACAGACTGAAAGCAAGTCCTGTATTCGAAAAATGAATTTCACTTCTGGAGCTTGCTGAGAACAATCAGTCGGCAGTGTTGCTGTCGTTAGCCGAAGTGAGTGCGCGGAACTTTTCGCGAATGAGGATGGTAACACGAGACGTCGTTCCTTTTTTTAGGGATGACGTCTTTTTTTGTCTTTTTATCAAAAGATCGTCACTTTTTCCAGTCAAATCGTTTTTTACGCTATTCACAGTATAGAAGGAGGAAACACATGTCTTTACAAGAAAAATTAGAAGCATTGAAGGAAACGACATTGCTTAAAATCAAAGAAAGTCCAACCATGAATGACTTAAATCAGATTCGAGTGGAAGTGCTTGGAAAAAAAGGTCCCATTACTGAAGTTCTACGAGGGATGAAAGATCTTTCTGCGGAAGAACGGCCGAAGGTGGGGAGCTATGCCAACGAGATTCGTGATATCTTGACAGAAGCGATTGAAGAAGCAAAATCGTCTATCGAAGCAGCAAACTTGGAAAAAGCCCTCGCTGAAGAATCCATCGACGTGACTTTGCCTGGTAAAAAGATGGACCGAGGAACACGCCATGTGCTAACGCAAATCATGGAAGAAATCGAAGATATCTTTGTTGGTATGGGCTACCAAGTAGTTGAAGGCTACGAAGTGGAAAAAGATCATTACAACTTCGAACGGATGAATCTGCCAAAAGATCATCCAGCCAGAGACATGCAGGATACTTTTTATATTTCAGAGGAAGTGCTGATTCGGACCCATACGTCACCAGTGCAAGCGCGAACAATGGAGACTCATGATTTTTCTAAAGGGCCGCTGCGGATGATCTCACCAGGGAAAGTTTTCCGTCGTGACACAGATGATGCGACCCATAGCCACCAATTCCATCAAATTGAAGGATTGGTGATCGATAAAAATATTACGATGGGTGACTTAAAAGGAACCTTAGAAGTCATGATGCAAAAAATGTTTGGGGAAGATCGCCAAATTCGCTTGCGACCAAGCTATTTCCCTTTCACAGAACCATCGGTCGAAGTTGATGTCAGCTGCTTCAAGTGCGGTGGTGCGGGTTGTAACGTTTGTAAACAAACTGGCTGGATCGAGATCCTCGGTGCTGGAATGGTGCATCCTAACGTCTTAGAAATGTCAGGGATCGATCCAACCCAATATTCAGGATTTGCTTTTGGTTTAGGTCCTGATCGAGTGGCAATGCTGCGCTACGGCGTAAACGACATTCGCCAATTCTATCAAAATGATGTGCGTTTCATTCGCCAGTTCAAGGGGGAACAATAAATGTTAGTATCGTACAAATGGTTAAATGAATACCTTGATCTGTCTGAGATCACACCAAAAGAGCTGGCGGACAAAATGTCAGTGACGGGGATCGAAGTCGAAGGTATTGACGTGCCTGAAGAGGGTTTAAAAAAAATCGTTGTCGGAGAAGTGACCGACTGCCGACCACATCCAGATTCTGATCATCTATCGATTTGCCAAGTAAATATTGGTGAGGAAGAAGACACGCAAATCGTTTGTGGGGCACCAAATGTCAAAAGTGGCATCAAAGTCATCGTGGCATTACCAGGCTCTCGAATCGCGGGCAATGTAAAAATCAAAAAGGGCAAGATGCGGGGAGAAGTTTCGAACGGCATGATTTGTTCATTGCAAGAATTGGGATATGCGGATAGCGTGATTCCCAAAGAATACGCAGAAGGAATCTATTATTTACCGGCAGAAGCAGAAGTAGGAACACCGGTTTTTCCTTATCTCGATATGGATGATCATATTATCGAATTATCGATCACACCGAACCGTGCGGATGCGTTGAGCATGCGGGGGGTTGCTTATGAAGTCGGTGCCATCTATCGGCAAACACCGAAGTTTCCTGAAATTGCGCTTAATGAAAGTGAAGTAGCTGCTGCCGATAAAATTCAGGTGAAGGTCACGGAAGCAACCGATGCACCCGCTTACCAAATTCGAATCATTGATGGTGTAACGATCGTTCCAAGTCCACAATGGCTGCAAAATCGCTTGATGAATGAAGGCATTCGTCCAATCAACAATGTCGTGGACGTGACAAATTATATCTTGCTATTATTTGGCCAACCATTGCATGCTTTTGATTATCAAAAGCTAGACAGCAAGGAAATACTGGTACGTCGCGGCAAAGAAAATGAAAGCCTGGTAACCTTAGATGGAGAAACACGTCAGCTTTCATCAGAAGACATCGTTATCACCAACGGAACGACACCCGTTGCGCTCGCAGGCGTCATGGGAGGGCTTGATTCTGAAATCACGGAAACAACGACCACAGTCGCTTTAGAAGCGGCCTTGTTCGATCCATTAGCGATTCGTTTAACCTCAAAGAAATTCAATTTAAGAAGTGAGTCCTCTGCTCGTTTTGAAAAAGGGATCAACCAAGCAACGGTTGCAAAAGCTTGTGATGCAGCAGCAGCACTGATTGCAGAACTTGCTGGCGGAACGGTCTTAAAAGGAGCAGTAATAGGTTCCCAAGTAGCAGTAGAACCTGTGGAGGTTACAATCACTTTAGCTCGAATCAATAGCTATTTAGGCACAGAAATCACGGATGAAGAAGTGCAAGAAATCTTTGATGCATTAGGCTTTGGTCATCGTCAAGAAGCAGACAGCTATATTGTTTCTGTACCACCTCGTCGTTGGGATATTACGATCGAAGCAGATATCATTGAAGAAGTGGCGCGTATTTACGGTTATGATCGTTTGCCATCGACTTTACCGCAAGGAGAAACGGTTGCCGGTCATCTAACCAAAGCGCAACGTCTGACTAGAGAAGTTCGGACGCTATTAGAAGGCAACGGGGTCAGTGAAGCCATCAGCTATGCTTTGACCACTGAAGAGAAGGCACAACAATTTACGGATAAATCGAGCCAAGTGACTCGATTGGATTGGCCAATGACCGAAGAGCGTGCCGTCTTGCGCTTGAATCTGATTTCAGGTTTGTTAGACGACGTTGCGTACAATTTGGCACGTAAAAACAATCGTGTTGCTTTGTATGAAATTGGTCGCGTCTTCTATCAAACAGGCGACAGTAAGCACGAGCTGCCAACAGAAGTCAATCACTTAGGGCTAGCTTTGACAGGAAATATCCATGAGAAAGACTGGCAAACCCAAGCTCAAAAAGTTGATTTCTTCCATTTGAAAGGCATTTTAGAAAATCTATTTGATTCGTTGGCATTAACCGACCGTATACGTTATCAAAAAACGGCAGCTATCAAAGAGATGCATCCTGGCCGTACGGCAATGATCTTGCTAGATGACCAAGAAATCGGCTTCTTGGGACAAGTCCACCCGTCGATCGCCAAAGATTATGAAGTGAGTGAAACCTATGTTACTGAATTGAACTTAGATCAACTGTTAGCAGCGAAAACAGAACAATTGGTCTATCAGCCAGTTTCTAAGTTCCCATCAGTAACGCGGGATATGGCACTCTTGCTTGATGAAACGATCGATAACCAGTCCGTGATGGAGATCATTCGCGAAAGTGCAGGTCGCTTCTTAAGTGCGATTCGTTTATTCGATGTGTATCAAGGGAAAAACATCGAAGCAGGCAAAAAATCATTAGGGTACAGCCTGACCTTTAGCAATCCGGAAGCTACCCTGACGGATGAAGAGATCAATCAAGCAATAGCGAAAATTACTCGTAACTTAGAAGAAAAAGTTCAAGCAGAAATCCGCTAATCAAATAAGTAGAAAAACGTTCTCCACCATACAAAGAAGTTGGGTGGGGAACGTTTTCTACTATTATAATAGATGCTCAGATGACACAAGAATGTTAGGAGTTGAGTGAGAGCCGTAAAAGATTTCACTATAGAAGGCAATCCAGTTTTTTTGGTACAACTTTTTTAAACACTGGCGAGGTTGAAAAAAAGGATTTTCTAATCCGCATTTTATGAGGTTATTTTTTAGGACAGCTCTCTTGATTTTTGTGCAAGAAACAGCATCAAATCAAATTACACAAAGTGTCAGTCTGGGGAGGAAGGTTCTCGTGAAATCTCACACAGAGTTGACACATAGGTTTTGTATGAAAGAATTCATTCCGATTTGTAAACGAAAAAACAAGCCGTAAAGGCTTGTTTTTTTAGGCAAAGTAATTGATGCCCATTGCATTTTTGACTTCAGCTAACGTTTGGGCGGCAACTTGTTCTGCTTTTTCACTACCAATTTTTAATAAGTTCATCACTTCACCGGGATCTTTTGCAAAAGCTTCACGGCGTTCACGAATCGGTGCAAATTCGGCTTCTAAAACATCGATCAAATAGCGTTTGATTTTGACATCGCCTAATCCACCACGGGTGTAATGTTCTTTTAATTCAGCAATTTTTTCTTTTTCAGTGCCAAATACATCAAGATACGTAAAGACCATATTGCCTTCAACTTGTCCAGGATCGTTGACATGAATGTGATTTGGGTCCGTGTACATACTCATCACTTTCTTTTGTAATACATCGGCTGGATCAGCTAAGTAAATACCATTGTTCAGTGATTTGCTCATTTTCCCGTTCCCATCGATCCCCGCTAAACGTCCCATGCCTTTTGGCGGTAAAACCGCTTTTGGTTCGACTAATACTTCACTATACGTAGAATTAAAACTATGCACGATTTCTTGCGTTTGTTCCAGCATTGGTTTTTGATCTTCTCCAACGGGGACTAAATTTGCTTTAAAAGCGGTGATATCCGCTGCTTGAGAGACAGGATAGATGAAGAAACCTGAAGGGACGCCTTCACCAAATTTTTTTTGTTCAATTTCGGCTTTAACGGTTGGATTGCGTCGTACTCGAGCAACACTGACTAGATTGAGATAATACATCGTCAATTCAGAGAGCTGAGGGATTTGCGATTGAATAAACATCGTTGTTTTTGCTGGATCCAATCCAACGGCTAAATAATCCAAAGCAACTTCTAGAATATTCGCTGAGACCTTCTCAGGTGTTTTCGCATTATCTGTTAGTGCCTGCATGTCAGCGACCATGATATAAAGCTGATTTTCAGGGTCAGCTTGCATTTCGACCCGTTTTTTTAAAGACCCCACATAATGGCCAAGATGCAATTTGCCAGTTGGGCGGTCGCCAGTTAAAATCGTATTCACTTTTTTTCCACCTTTTCCTTTGTTATATGGTTTATCTTACCTTTTTTTAGCAAAAGAAACAACCGGTTCTCCTTGTGATCTGATGGGGTGAGAAAAATTTTCATGGACAAAAACCTCACATCAAAGTAAAATAGCACTTGTCTTTTCAGAAATAAGGGGGGAACATTGGAAAAGCACCTTTACAAATGAAAAAAGATTGAGCTATAATATGAATCAAATCTTTCCAATTACTCATTTAATTTTAAAAAAAGCTAGGAGTGTGAATCAATGGCAATGATCGAATTTAAGAACGTAGAGAAATATTACGGAAAGTTCCATGCATTAAAAAATATCAACCTTGAATTTGAAAAAGGTGAGGTCGTTGTTGTTATCGGACCTTCAGGATCTGGTAAAAGTACAATGCTCCGTACGATTAATGGTCTAGAAACCATTTCAGGTGGTCAATTATTGGTCAATGGCAAGAACTTGTTTGACAAAGATGTCAAAATGACAGAAATTAGAAAAAACATCGGTATGGTGTTTCAACATTTCAATTTGTATCCAAATAAAACCGTGTTAGAAAACATTACGTTGGCACCGGTTAAAGTATTAAAACAAAATGAGCAAGAAGCCATCAATTTGGCGGAAAAGCTTCTTGATCGGGTAGGGATGTTAGATAAAAAAGATTCCTATCCTTCCATGTTATCCGGCGGACAACAGCAGCGGGTCGCAATTGCCAGAGGGCTTGCGATGAAACCAGAGATGCTGCTTTTTGATGAGCCAACGTCTGCATTGGATCCAGAAATGATTGGTGATGTCTTGGATGTCATGAAAAAAATTGCCAGTGAAGGCATGTCCATGATCGTTGTTACCCATGAAATGAGCTTTGCCCGTGAAGTAGCAGATCGAATCGTCTTTATGGCGGAAGGACAAGTACTAGAGGATCGGCGCGATGTCGATGGATTCTTTGATGCACCAAGAGACGAACGTGCAAAACAATTCTTGAGCAAAGTCAGCAATCATTAAGCAATAGGAGGAACCCTTATGAGAAAGAAAATATTTTCCTTTCTAGTCTTAGCCTTTGCCCTTGTGACTTTCTCAGGTTGTAAAGGACAAAGTGCCGCAGAGATCGATATTTTA
The DNA here is from genome assembly GCF_050547255.1 of Enterococcus sp. AZ079. Taxonomy (NCBI): domain Bacteria; kingdom Bacillati; phylum Bacillota; class Bacilli; order Lactobacillales; family Enterococcaceae; genus Enterococcus; species Enterococcus sp. AZ079. The sequence goes on from NZ_CP172955.1 coordinate 1,552,557, forward strand.
GAAAACAGCAAAGAGACGAATCAGATCGTTTGGGGCGTAAAAAACGATACCCGTCTTTTTGGATTAATGGATATCGCGACCAGAGAAGTACGAGGATTCGATATTGATATCGCTCGTGCAATCACTGAGAAAATTTTAGGTCGTGATGGCAATGCCATCTTTGTTGAAGTAACCTCAAAAACTCGGATTCCTCTTTTGAAAAACGGCAACATCGATGCAATTATCGCCACGATGACTATCACGGAAGAACGTAAAAAACAGGTCGATTTTTCCGATGTCTACTTTGATGCAGGCCAATCGTTATTAGTTGCCAAAGACAGCCCTATTCAAGGGATCGAAGATTTGACCGCAGATACCACTGTATTGGTCGTGAAAGGCTCTACTTCCGCTGTGAACATTCGTGAAGCAGCACCAGAAGCGCAAATTTTGGAACTTGAGAATTATGCGGAAGCCTTTACCGCTTTACAATCTGGTCAAGGGGATGCTATGACCACGGATAATGCGATCCTATTAGGGATGGCGAGTGAAAATCCCAATTACCATTTAGTTGGCGAAACTTTTACAGAAGAACCTTATGGTATTGCTATCAATAAAGGACAAAAGCCGTTTCTTGATGCAGTGAATCAAGCGTTGCGGGAAATGCGTGAAGATGGAACCTATGATGAGATTTACAACAAGTGGTTCCCTGAAGACGAATCAGGAAAAGTAGAGTAGGAGGAAACTGAATGGTTGAATTATTTCAAACGTATACCGGTCAGTTTATTGAAGGCTTTAAGTACACAGTCATGGCGAGTTTGATCGCACTGTTTTTTAGTCTTTTGATCGGAACCTTAATGGCAATTTTTCAGTTGTCAGACAATCGCCTCATCAAAGGGATTGCCAAAGCGTATGTTGAGTTTTTTAGAAATATTCCCTTATTGATCATCGTGATGTTCTTTTATGTCGTTGTGCCAATGTATTGGGTTTCTTTTGACGGCTTTCAAGCAGGAACGATCGGCTTAACGATCTATACATCGGCATTTATCGCTGAGACGATCCGTTCAGGGATTCAAACGGTCCCTAAAGGCCAGATGGAAGCTTCCTTGTCTTCTGGTTTTACTTACAGCCAAGCGATGCGCTACATTATTCTGCCACAAGCATTTAAGATCGTCGTACCGCCGTTAGGCAATCAATTTATCAATCTTGTCAAAAATTCATCAATTTTGGCGATGGTCGCAGGATTAGATATTATGTATCAAGGCGATTTGATCGCAAGTGAGACCTTCAATACATTTGATACGTATATCATTGTTGGTCTTTTCTATTTGATCATTACCCTACCATTGTCTTATTTGATGATTTACTTGGAACGGCGTTGGGCTGTCCGCTCATAGAAAGGAGCTAACGAACTATGGACTTTTTTGAAGCTTTTTCAGCGATTAACATTCGCTTCTTGATCGATGGCTTGCGGGTAACAGTTGAAGTGTCGATCCTATCGATTTTATTTAGCTTTATAATCGGAGGGATCGCCGGTATTTTGCGATTCAGCTCGATCCCAGTCTTTTCCAAAGTATTAGGTGTCGTGATCGATGTTATTCGTAACTTGCCTTTGCTCTTGATCATCTTTTTCACTTACTTTGCATTGCCGCAGATCGGTATCCGCTTTAATATTTTTTGGTCAGCGGTTGTGGCGTTGACGATTTTTGAATCAGCGATGCTCTCTGAAATCTTTCGTGCTGGTTTGAATTCTGTGCCAAAAGGGCAGATGGAAGCTGGTTTGTCTACAGGGCTAAGCTATGTCGAAGTATTGCGGAGCATCGTCGTGCCGCAGGCATTTAAAGCGATGCTGCCAGCGATCGTCAGTCAGTTGATCTCTTTGATCAAAGATACGTCATTAGCCGTGATTATTTCTTTACCAGAGCTGACTCATCATGCTCGAATCATTTATGGCCAAAATACAAACTATGTTTTGCCTATGTTTTTGGCAATGACTGTTTTATACTTTTTGGTTTGTTATGCCTTGTCATTGCTTTCTGGCTTTTTGGAAAAACGTCAGTACGATTACTAAAAAGAATAATCGTCAAAAAAATCCCCACGATCGGTCTTACACCCATGCAAGTGCAACTTGTGGGGTGTAAGCCAATCGTTGGGGATTTTTTCTTTTTGACCGTTTCGTGTTTTTGGGGAAAGCTTTTTTAGCAAACGAAAGGAATACTTGAAAAATAGTCAAAAAAAGTCCAAAATGAATAAGAGAGAAAAATGCACCAAACTCTTTCTTTCATGTAAAGGATGGAAACTATGACAAACAACAGACCAATTGGTTTTATCGATTCTGGTGTTGGTGGGTTGACGGTCGTCAAAGAAGCAATCAAGCAATTACCCAACGAATCGATTCTTTATCTGGGAGATACAGCCAGATGCCCGTATGGTCCGAGACCTGCTGAGCAAGTCATCGAGTATACGTGGCAAATGACCCGTTTTTTATTAGAAAAAAACATTAAAATGTTGGTGATCGCTTGTAATACAGCGACAGCGGTCGCCCTTGAAGAAATCAAAGAACAACTAGCGATCCCAGTGATCGGCGTGATCCTGCCTGGCAGTCGAGCAGCAGTCAAAGCAAGCAAAAACCAACGCATCGGTGTCATCGGGACAAACGGAACGATCAAAAGTGACTCTTACAAGCGCGCGCTTCATGGCAAAGCGCCCCATGCGTCCGTCGTCAGTTTGGCTTGCCCGAAGTTTGTGCCGATCGTAGAAAGCAAACAATACCATAGCTCGGTCGCCAAGAAAATCGTGGCAGAAACGTTGCGTCCATTGAAAAACAAACGGCTAGATACAGTGATTTTGGGTTGTACCCATTATCCTTTATTGCGTCCTTTGATTCAAAATGAATTGGGCGCTCATATCCAGCTGATTGATTCAGGGGCAGAAACGGTGGGGGAAGTCAGTACCTTGTTGGACTATTTTTCCATTGCTGCAACGAGTCAGGACGATCCGCATCCGCAACATGCATTTTTTACTACTGGTTCACCGAAAATGTTTGATGAGATTGCCAATGATTGGCTTGATTTAGACACGATCTCATCGATTCACACTGATTTAGGAGGCTTTTAAATGCGACATGATGGCAGAAAAGAAACAATGTTAAGACCAGTTAAAATTCAAACCAACGTCTACAAACACCCCGAAGGATCGGTTGTGATCTCTTTTGGTGACACAACCGTGATCTGTTCGGCAACGATTGAAGATCGGGTCCCTCCGTTTTTACGAGATACGGGAAAAGGCTGGGTCACAGCCGAATACAGTATGCTCCCACGAGCGACCAACACTCGTAATCGTCGAGAAAGTGCCAAAGGCAAGCTTTCTGGTCGGACGATGGAGATCCAACGGCTGATCGCTCGTTCCTTGCGCGCAGTAGTCGATTTAGAAAAATTAGGGGAGCGCAGTATCGTGGTCGATTGTGATGTCGTTCAAGCAGATGGCGGTACCCGAACAGCTAGTATTACCGGCGCATTTGTCGCGTTGCGTTTAGCTATCGATACCTTGTTGCGTGACAAAGCGTTGACGGAAGATCCAATCAAGGAGCATTTGGCAGCAATTAGTGTCGGGATCTTACCAGATGGCACCTGTGTGACCGATCTTGATTATCAAGAAGATTCTTCAGCTGCTGTTGACATGAATTTGGTGATGACGGAATCTGGTCGATTTGTCGAATTGCAAGGAACTGGGGAAGAAGCGACCTTTGATGGTCAGCAGTTGAATGAGATGCTGATTTACGGAAAAACGGCTATCGAAGAATTGATTGCCTATCAAAAAGAGGCACTGTTTTTACCAGATGAACCCCCTTATGAGATTCCCGAAAAAACGATTGTCATTGCTACAGGCAATCCAGGAAAAGCCAAGGAGTTTAAAGCCGTATTTGGCGCAGCAGGTTACGATGTCCGTACCTTAAAAGACTATCCTTCCTTGCCAGATGTTGAAGAAACCGGCACCACCTTTGAAGAAAATGCCCGCCTTAAAGCCGAAACCATCGCCAGAATTTTGGGAAGACCGGTGTTAGCTGATGACTCAGGACTGAAAGTCGATGCACTAGGGGGGCGACCAGGGGTGTACTCTGCTCGATTTGCTGGTGAGCAAAAAAGTGACGCTGCCAATAATGCAAAATTGCTCTATGAATTGACGGATGTCGAAGATGACAAACGCAGTGCCCAATTTCACTGTACGTTAGTTTTTGCAGCGCCAGGAAAAGAGAGTTTGGTGGTTGAAGCTCAATGGCCGGGGAGAATCGGTCGCATCCCTCGCGGAGAAAATGGGTTCGGCTACGATCCATTGTTTATTCCTGATGGTTCAGAGCAAAGCGCAGCCCAAATGAGTCAAGAAGAAAAGAACCGAGTGAGCCACCGTGGTCTAGCAATCAAAAAACTGCAGGAACAGTGGCAGGAGTGGTTAGAAGGAGAAAATGTATGAAATACTTAGTTGTCAGTGACAATCATTCAGATCGTGAGATTCTTGTTGATCTTAAAAATGAATTCGAAAATCAAGTCGATTTGTTCCTTCACTGTGGGGATTCAGAACTTCCTGAAACGGATCCTTTATGGGAAACATTCCAAGTCGTTTGTGGGAATTGCGATTACGGTGGTGGTTTTCCGAATGAGCGTATCGTTAAAACGCCGCTGGATATCATCTATATGACCCATGGCCATTTGGCGGATGTTCGTTTTGGCGTAACCAAATTAGGCTTAAAAGCGCAACAAGCAGATGCCTCGATCGCTTTGTTTGGTCATACGCATCAAATTGCTTGTGAGAAAGTCGGGAATCGACTTTTCTTGAATCCCGGCAGTATTTCCCAACCGCGAGGGCAAATTCAAATCAAAAGTTTTGCGATTATTGAAAGTACGCCAGAACAATGGGCAATCCAATACTATGATCGTTCCTTTCATAAAGTCCCAGAGCTAGCTTTCGTTTTTACACGTTAAGTAAGCGGAATCAAAAAGTAAAAATTTCATTATAATTTTGCAGGTTTCTACTTTCTATTCTCATTTTCAAGTAAAATAGAAGAGTAGCTGTGAAATGGAGGCAATTAGATTGATAGGACAGACCGTAGAAAAAATATTACTCGAGAATCAAGAAAATTTCTTGGTGCCGGCAGAGAATGTGGCATCGGTATTTTATAACCACCCTTTGAGTCACGCATTGCTTGTTTTATCAAAAGTGGGCTATTCAAAGATCCCAGTACTAGATAGTGAGGACCATTTAGTCGGCTTAATCAGCCTCTCAAACATCGTAGAACGAATGATGGATCTCACTGGCTTCAGTATGGAAAATATTGAAGGGCTGACTGTGGCAGATGTCATGGAAGTCAATGTGAATTGCATCAAAGAAAACGATGAGTTGGAAAGTATGCTGCATCTGTTAGTGGATCAAGCATTCTTGCCGATCGTTGATGATGACAATGTCTTTGTTGGGATTATCACCCGCAAAGAGATTTTAAAATCCGTCAATCATTTGGCGCATGAAATCGAAAGACGCTATTTGCTGATTTCGAAAGAAGATGCCCCAAAGATGACAGATGAACTACATGTGGTATAGAAAAAAGGTTATCCCAGTTTCGGGATAACCTTTTTTTAAATACCGACGATCGGCGCATTGGGGATCGTATAGCCTTTGGCAGTTAATGCATCGATCGATGCGGCCAAAAATTCCTCTTTGATTTTCCATTGCGTACCGTTGGTCACATACATGGTCGTGCGAATTGCAAAGTTGTTGTTTCCTAGATCCACCAGACCGAAGACCGTAGGGGCCGTTTGAATCTCTTCTTCGTGCTGCTGAGCAATCTGTTCATTGACTTCTTCAATGATGGCACGTATTTCATCTAAGCCTTCAGATGGTAAGATACGTACGTCTACCACGACTTGCATATTGGCTCTGGATGTATTACTGATGGTTGTGATGTTACGATTTGGGATATAATGAACGGTTCCATCAACGGATTTTAATTGAACAGTCCGAATACCGACGGCCGTCACTGTACCTTCAAGCGTCAGATTGGTCAAGCGGACGTAATCACCAACGTTGATTTGTTGTTCGGTAATAATAAAGAAGCCAGTAATCAAGTCATTCATAAAGCCTTGGGCACCGAGACCGAGGGCGACACCGACGACTCCGGCACCGGCTAGTAGCGAGCCTACAGGTACACCGATGGTAGAAAGGAGTGCATAGACAAAAAAGAAGCCTAATGTGTAATGAACCGTATTGCGGATCAGAGTATGGATCGTGTTGATTCGACTCACATTGAAGGTGGCTTTTTTTTCATAGGACCGATAGATCCGGTCAATGATCATGTTGCTTATTTTTAATAAAATTCCGAATAAGATACACAAAAAAAGCAGCATCAGTGCTTTTTGGATCAGTAGGCCAATGATCGATTCCCAGTCGATCGATGCCCACCATTTTTGTAATGCATTGAGCTGAGCAGCTGCTGGTTCGGTAATGCTGGAACCACTTGAATCGGTCGTGCTAGCTGCAAGTAGCAGTTGTTTCATAAAATCCCTCCAAGTCTTACTGCATCTATTTTAACGAAGATAAAATAGAAATGCAAAGGAGGTTTTCTGAAATACCTGTTTTTTTCAGAAAAAGCCTGCTTAGCCAACGGGTAGGCAGGCTTTTCTATGACAATCATTGATTAAGATAAATGAACGCCTTTATCAACGAAAATCACTTCGCCGATAATCCCGCTTGATAATGGACTGATCAAGAAGGCACAAGTATTGCCCACTTCTTCAATCGTCACACCAATATGATCAGGTGTTCGATCCTCTGACAATTGGATCAGTTTTTGATAGTCTTTTACACCAGTTACTGCCAGCGTCTTGATGGCACCAGCTGAAATCGCATTGACGCGGATTTTTTGCGGTGAAAGTTCGGCAGCTAAATAGCGAACGCTTGATTCTAAAGCGGCTTTTGCAATCCCCATCATATTGTAGTTCGGTACTGCCCGTTCGGCACCTAAGTAGGAAAGGGTAACGATTCCAGCATTTTCAGCTAAGATTGGTTTGGCATATTTAGTGACGGCAATCAATGAATAACTGCTGATGTCTTGCGCCAAAGCATAACCGTCACGAGAAATATTCAAAATATCGCCAGATAGATCTTCTTTATTGGCATAAGCAACGGCATGGACAACACCATGGATCTCACCTGCATATTCTTTGATCGTTTCAAAGGCGGAAGCAATGCTTTCGTCATTGGCGACGTCACATTCCACTACAAATTCATCAGATTCCAATAAGCGCTCTAAAGGCTTTTTCATGCGGTCGTTTTGATACGTGTAGATCACTTCGGCTCCTTGTGCTTTTAATGCTTGTGCACAGCCCCAAGCGATACTGCGTTTGTTAGCAACGCCCATGACGACAACTTTTTTACCGGTTAAAAAACTCATAATTCCACTCCTTAATAAATTCAACAATAATAAAATACGTATAATGACAAATAGTAAATCAAACTATCTTGATTTCTAATTATTAAGCATAATTGTTTGATTGTCAAACTATTTTTTTCTTAATAAATATTTAGTTGCGAATTTCGCTGAACTATGATACTTTGATAATCAAACTATAATAAATTCTTAAGCAAGGAAGGGAAACCATGAAAAAACTATTGACTGAAACAGAAGTCATGGATTTGATTCCAAATCGCTATCCAATTATATATATTGATTACGTCGATGAAATCGAGTCTGGCAAAAAGATTATCGCAACGAAAAATGTCACCATCAACGAAGACTTTTTCCAAGGACATTTCCCAGGAAATCCAGTAATGCCAGGTGCCTTGATTTTAGAAACATTGGCACAAGCAGGATCGATCCTGATCTTGAAATCCGAGGAATTCCAAGGTAGAACGGCGTATATCGGCGGCATCAACAAAGCCAAATTCCGTCAAAAAGTTGTTCCGGGAGATACCATGAAACTTGTTTTCGAGATCACTAAAATCAAAGGCTCTGTAGGAACTGCTGATGCGGTCGCTACAGTGGACGGCAAAAAAGCTGCGGAATGCGAATTCACCTTTATCGTTGGCGACCAAAAATAAAAGAAAACCGCTGAAATTCCCGAATATCGGAGACTTCAGCGGTTTTTTATTTATTCTTTGGCTTCTTGTAAGACCTTGATCGTTTCGATCTTCACTGGCTCAACCGGTTGAGAATTCTCACCATTGCCAGAGTCTTGGGTTTCTGCTTGTGCAATTTTATCTACGACATCCATGCCTTCAATCACTTGACCAAAAACGGTATAGCTGCCGTCCAATTGTGGTGTTCCACCATTTTTGTAGGCTTCGATGATTTTTTCAGGATAGTGTTGGATCGCTAGACCGTCAGATACATCTTGATCATTTTGAACGATGTAGAATTGACTGCCTTGGCTGTTTGGCGCACTTGATTTTGCCATTGCTAATGCGCCTCGCAAGTGATAAAGCTGGTTCGAGTATTCTTCGCCGAATCCTTCGCCCCAAATGCTTTCTCCGCCAGTGCCATCACCATTAGGGTCGCCCCCTTGGATCATAAACTCTTCTACGACACGATGGAAAGTCAAGCCGTCATAATACCCATCTTTGGCATGGGTCAAAAAGTTTTCGACTGCTTTGGGCGCGATCTCTGGGAAAAGTTTGATTTTGATCGAGCCTTCTTCCGTTACCATTTCAACTAAAGCTTCATTCTCTTGCACATCCGTTGATAATTGCGGCAATTCCAGGGCATTCAAGTCAACAGATTCTGAGGTTGACGTGCTTTCTGCCGAATTGCTTGATGAGGGATCGGTGGTACTTGAACCTGTACAAGCAGCTAGTAATAAAAGGCTAGCAGCTGCTGTCAGTGTGAATAGGATTTTTTTCATTCTTTCATTCCTTCCAGTTTTCTTAATGATAATCATAACAAAAAAGAGACATAGAAGAAAGCGCAGATTTTGTGGAATGAGAAAGAAACAGACGGAAAGGTGTAGACCACTTTTTAGATGTTTGCTATAATGAAAGAGGATTCATTATAATAAACGGATAGAATTTACAGGAGGTTTTTTTGATGGGAAAATTAGGGATATCGATTTATCCAGAGCGCTCAACGTTTGAAAAGGACAAAGCGTATCTAGACTTGGCACACAAATACGGCTTTAAACGGGTATTTACCAGTTTGCTGCAAATCAACGATGATAAAGAAAAAGTCTTGGCAGACTTTAAACAAGTCGTGGATTATGCCAATCAGTTAGGAATGGAAGTCATGGTAGATATCAATCCTGGTTTATTCGAACAGTTAGGTATTTCTTATGATGATTTATCCTTCTTTGATGAGATGGGGGCTTACGGTGTTCGGTTAGATATTGGTTTCACTGGTTCAGAAGAAGCCAAAATGACCCGTAATCCTTACGGGATCAAAATCGAAATCAATATGAGCAGCGGCACGAGCTACGTGGATAACATCATGAGTTATTCACCTAATACTGAAAATTTACTCGGTTCGCATAACTTCTATCCTCATCGCTATTCAGGGTTAGGCTATGACCATTTTGTTTTTTGTTCGGAAAAATTCCGCAAATACAATTTAAATACGATGGCTTTCGTGAATTCTCACGAAGCTGATTTCGGTCCATGGCCAACACAAGATGGTTTGTGCTCTTTGGAAGACCATCGTGATCTGCCACTAGCTACACAAGTCAAACATTTAGTGTTGACTGGTTTGATCGATGATATCTCTATTGGAAATGCCTATGCTTCAGAAGCAGAATTGGCAGCAATGGCTGAAGCGTTTCATGCTGATTATCCGACATTAAGAGTCGATGTCGTTGACGGAATCACTGAAGATGAACGAATTTGTCTCTTCGATAATCTGCACAGCTATCGAGGAGATCGCTCAGAGTACATCTTGCGTTCAACGATGACGCGGATCTATTATAAAGACAAGGAATTTCCACCTCATGATACCCGTGATATGGTAAGAGGGGATGTCTTGATCGATAATGCTGGCTATGGACAATACAAAGGTGAGACGCAAATCGCCTTGAAAGCAATGAAAAATGATGGCCGCGTCAATGTCGTTGGGAAAATCGCTGATGAGGAACTATTCTTATTAGAATTTTTGAAACCTTGGTCAAGTTTTAAATTGGTCGAAAATAACTAATTATCACGAGAAATCAACCATTGCCAACAAAGCGTGTTGGCAATGGTTTTCTTTTTGGGCGCTTGCAATTGACAAACACGAGCAAAAAACGGTAATTTATGTAGGGGGTTCTTTCCATGAAGAACGATGAAACCATAATAATATTATGTAAACTATATAACAAGAGGACGTGACAAGTGTGAAATTGCGCTGGAAGATTGCCATCGGAGTGGCTGTATTAGCAATTGCAGGATTAGGGTATGCAGGAAATTATTTTTACGATTATGCGGTGGTTCCTTCAGAAAAAGATTTTTTGGAAGGAGATACCCCTGGTACGGATGAAAATCAGACAGGAAATGAATCGCAAAATTGGTTTACAGATCCAGCAAATCGTGAGATGTGGCAGCTGACTTCTGAAGACGATTTAAAATTATCCGCCATTTATCTACCGGCAGAGGAGAAGAATCGAGGAAAAACGGCGATCATCGCGCATGGCTACATGGGGAATGCAGAAACGATGGCGGACTATGCTAAGATGTATCATGATTTAGGCTATAATGTCTTGGTTCCAGACGCTCGAGGGCATGGTCAAAGTGAAGGAGATTATATTGGTTTTGGGTGGCACGAACGTAAGGATTATCTGCAATGGATTGATGAAGTACTCGCAAAAAATGGTCCTGAAGAGACGATCACTTTGTATGGCATCAGTATGGGGGCTGCCACGGTAATGATGACCAGTGGGGAAGACTTGCCGAAAAATGTCACTTCTATCATTGAAGATTGTGGGTATACCAACGTCAATGAAGAATTGGGGTATCAACTCGATCAATTGTTTGGTCTACCGGCCTTTCCATTGATGAATGTCACTAGTCTTGTCACAAAAATCCGAGCGGGGTATTTCTTTGGTGAAGCAGATGCAGTCAAACAACTGCAAAAGAATACGCGTCCAATCTTTTTTATCCATGGCGATGCGGATACGTTTGTTCCTTATTCGATGCTGGAAATTTTGTATAACGCGACCGATGCACCAAAAGAAAAGTGGGTTGTTTCAGGTGCCGAGCATGCGAAAAGCTACAAAACAGATCCAGCGCTTTACAAAGAAAAAATCGCGGCTTTCTTGGAAAAATACGATCATCCAGCAAGTGAATAAAAAAAGTGCCGGTTCTTTTTTCAGAACCGGCACTTTTTGCCTACTCATTGACTTACAAACGAGCAAATTCTTCTAGTAAACGAATCATTTGGCAAGTAAAGCCATATTCATTATCATACCAAGCGACGGTTTTCACCAGTTGGAAATCGCCAGCCGTGGTTACTTCTGTTTGTGTCGGATCAAAGATAGAACCTTGGGTGGTACCAATCACATCTCCAGAGACGATCTCACGGTCATCGTAACCGAATGACGGATTATCGACGGTGTGTTTTCTGATCGCTTCATTGACTTCATCGGCGGTTACTTTGGTTTTCAAAATTGAGACTAATTCTGTTAAAGAACCATCGACGACAGGAACCCGTTGGGCGTGTCCTTGTAATTTGCCATTTAATTCTGGGATAACTAGACCGATCGCTTTAGCAGCACCCGTCGAGTGAGGGATCGTGTTATCTGCAGCGGACCGAGCGGCTCTTAAGTTTCCGCCTTTTACCGGACCATCCAATAGCATTTGTGTAGAAGTATAGGCATGTACCGTCGTCATCGTACCAACTTCGATCCCGAATTCCTCATTTAAAAAGTAGGCCATCGGAGCTAAGCAGTTGGTCGTACAAGAACCTGCGGATATTATAGTATCCTCTGGTGTTAACGTGTCGGAGTTGACATTGTAAACGATCGTTTTCATATTACCAGCTGGTGCGGAGATAACGACGCGTTTGACACCCGCATCAAGATGGGCTTGTGCTTTTTCTGCGGAAGTGTAAAAACCCGTGCATTCTAAAACGATATCGACGCCATTTTCTTTTGCCCAAGGGATTTTGCTTGCGTCTGGTTCAGCGTACACACGGGTCTCTTTGCCATCGACAACAATAGCATTATCCGTTGCAGTAACAGTTCCAGGGTACGTGCCGTGGGTCGAGTCAAATTGCAATAAGTGTGCTAACATGACTGGACTCGTTAAATCATTGATTGCCACAACTTCAATATCGGCAGAAACTTCTTTGATCCTACGAAAAGCCAAACGTCCAATTCGTCCAAAACCATTGATTCCAACTTTTACTGTCATTTCTTGTTTCCTCCTTTGATTGTGTCTGGTACACTTAAAAGTTTGCTACGATTTCAAGTGACTGTCAAAGAATAACCCTTAAGAATTCGCGATTTCTTACGGAAACCCATGAGAAAAGATAGACAAAAGACGTTTCGGTCGTTACAATAAAATAGACTTTCTTATTAGAGAAATAGTAACCACTTAAGGTGAGATAACTGATAATCAAAAAGTATAGAAGGTAGTAAAAAAAGAATGGAGGACAAATAATGTCCATGTTTTTAGATCAAGTGACAATCGATGTCAAAGCAGGAAAAGGCGGCGACGGAATGGTTGCTTTTCGCCGAGAGAAATATGTCCCAGACGGCGGACCCGCAGGTGGTGACGGTGGACGTGGTGGTGATGTCATTTTAGTCGTAGACGAGGGTCTGCGTACATTAATGGATTTCCGTTTTAATCGTCATTTTAAAGCGCAACCCGGGGAAAACGGCATGAGTAAAGGAATGCACGGTCGTGGCTCAGATGATACCTACATCAAAGTACCACAGGGAACGACCGTTCGTGACGCTGAAACAGGTGCCTTATTAGGTGATTTGATTGAGCAAGGCCAAACATTAGTGATTGCTAAAGGTGGCCGTGGCGGCCGTGGCAACATTCGGTTTGCCTCTCCGAAAAACCCAGCCCCAGAATTAGCTGAGAATGGAGAACCTGGTCAAGAAAGAAAAATCGAGCTCGAATTGAAAGTTTTAGCAGATGTTGGTCTAGTTGGTTTCCCTTCAGTTGGGAAGTCTACATTACTCTCTGTGATTTCCTCTGCTCGACCAAAAATTGGTGCGTATCATTTTACCACGCTGGTACCAAATTTAGGTATGGTAACAACTACTGATGGCCGTAGTTTTGCGGTCGCTGATCTACCTGGTCTGATCGAAGGAGCCTCACAAGGGGTTGGTTTAGGGACTCAGTTTTTACGCCATATCGAACGGACCCGCGTCATTTTACATGTGATCGATATGAGTGGCATGGAAGGACGCGATCCATACGAGGACTATTTGTCCATCAACAATGAATTGTCGACCCATAACTTGCGCTTACTAGAGCGACCACAAATCATCGTTGCCAATAAGATGGATATGCCGGATGCTGAAGAAAACCTAGCCCTTTTCAAAGAGCAGCTGGCAAAAGAAAAAACGGATGAGTTCGCGGATGAACCAATGATTTTCCCAATCTCTGGTGTCACTCGTAAGGGAATCGATGCCTTGTTGAATGCGACAGCGGATCTATTGGAAGTCACCCCTGAGTTTCTTTTATACGATGAAGAAATGGAAGAAGATGTTGTTCATTATGGCTTCCAATCGGATGAACCAGAGTTCTCAATTGATCGCGATCCTGATGCAACTTGGATCTTGAGCGGTGAAAAAATCGAAAAACTATTCCAGATGACGAATTTTGATCATGATGAGACCGTGATGCGTTTTGCTCGTCAGCTGCGTGGTTTAGGTGTCGATGAAGCATTACGGGCGCGCGGTGCCAAAGACGGCGATATCGTTCGGATCGGCAACTTCGAGTTCGAGTTTGTCGAATAATCGTTTAAAAGAACATCATTTGCCTAAAAAATACCTTTTTAGCTGCAGTGGATTTGACTACCGATCATTGATTTTCACTAAGAAATCAATGATCGGTAGTCTTTTTGGTTTCTTTTTTCATTTAAATGATTTACTGTTAAAATAAAGAAGAGAACAAATAAACCAAAGGGAGCGATTTTTATGTCAAAACGTGTCATTGTAATGAATTTTGATGCCAGTGCCAAAGCGTACCAAGCCTTTTCGGAAGTGAAACGGATGCATATGGAACGGAAGATCAAAGGGGAACAAATGGCAGTTCTTACCCACACCAATGAAGGCGTGCATCAATTTAAAGTCGAGGACTTTCTCGATTTTACTGGGAACAATAAGACATCAACGGGTGGATTGATCGGGATGCTCGTTGGCGTGCTAGGCGGACCTTTAGGAATCATGCTGGGCTGGTTTGGTGGCAGTATGATCGGTGCTACTCGTGATGCAAAAGAGATCCAAAATGCGCAAATGCTTTTTGAACATGTCGGAAACCAAATTGGTGTTGGTGATACGGGGTTATTATTGATCGCAGATGAAGAAGACAATCGTCCTTTGAATCAATTGATCATGAATGAATTAGGCGGTGACATCACGCGCTTTGACTACGATGAAGTGGAAGCAGAGATTGAAACGGCTAAGAAAGTCGAAGAATCCACCAAAGCACGCGTTCAAGAAGACTGGAAAAACTCTCATAACGACGCAGAAGATCGCCAATCTGAGAAATAAAATCCACAAGCTTCAATTGCAACTTGATTTCTTTTCCGCTAAAATTGGAAAGAGATGAAAGGAAAGAAGCTTATGGAATTAGAATTTTTAGGAACAGGCGCGGGTGTGCCTGCGAAACATCGAAACGTGACCAGCATTGCGTTACGACTTTTAGATGAACGGAATGCCGTTTGGCTTTTTGATTGTGGCGAAGGGACGCAAATGCAGATTTTGCATTCTACGATTCGTCCACGAAAGATTGAAAAAATCTTTATCACTCATCTTCATGGTGACCATATCTATGGGTTGCCAGGATTGATCAGCAGCCGCTCCTTTCAAGGAGGCGACACGCCTCTAGAGATTTATGGACCCAAGGGGATCAAAGCATACGTTCAAACCGTTTTGCGGATTTCTCAGACCAAAGTCAGCTACCCCTTACATTTTTTCGAGATTGAAGAAGAAGGGATTCTTTTTAAAGATCAGCAATTTGAAGTATCGTGTCTGCGTCTTGATCATGGCATTGACAGTTTTGGTTATCGGATTGTTGAAGCAAGCCATCAAGGGGAATTGCAAGTGCAGGCTTTACTGGAACTTGGGTTGAAACCTGGGCCGCTCTTCGGTCGTTTGAAAAAAGGTGAAGTAGTTACCCTTGACGATGGACGTCAAATCAATGGGGCTGATTTCTTGGGCCAAGCGAAAAAAGGTCGGATCGTGGCGATATTAGGTGATACGCGTAAATGTCAAAACGCCGTACTGCTAGCAGAAGATGCGGATGTATTGGTGCATGAAAGTACCTTTAACAAAGAAGAAGCCAAGTTGGCTCGCGCTTATTTTCACTCGACGACGCGGCAAGCTGCCGAAGTGGCACAAGAAGCTCAAGCGAAGCGTTTGCTGTTGACCCATATCAGTGCGCGTTACGTTGGCAAAGATATTACAAATTTAGTAAATGAAGCAAAAGAAGTATTTCCGAATACGTTGATCGTCAAAGATTTTGATATTGTCGAGATCCCTTTTGCCGGAGAGGAAGAAACAGATGAATTTAGAGAATAAAGTTGTCGTTGTAACAGGTGGCTCTGCTGGACTTGGAGAACAAATCTGTTATGAAGCCGCAAAACGTGGTGCGATCGTCGTGACTTGTGCCCGAAGAACGAATCTGATTGGGAAAGTCAAAGAACAATGTATGGAATTAAGCGGCAAAGAAGCGTATGCGTTTCAATTGGATGTAGCAAATCCTGAAAGTGTGGAGCGCTTACTAGAAAAAATCAATGAAAAAGTTGGTAAGATCGATGTCTTCGTCAATAATGCTGGCTACGGGATCTTTCAAGAATTTACAGAGATGGACCCGGCGGTCATCCGAAATATGTTCGAAGTCAATGTGCTTGGCATGATGGTTTTGACCCAGCAAGTAGCGATCCAAATGGCTGAACAAAAGCATGGTCATATCATAAATGTTGCTTCGATCGCAGGTAAGATCGCTACGCCAAAAACGGCCGTCTACTCTGCAACAAAATTTGCTGTGCTCGGTTTTTCTAACGCATTACGTTTAGAACTAAAACCATTAGGGATCAACGTAACAACGGTCAATCCTGGACCGATCGAAACGGCATTCTTTGACCAAGCAGACCCAAGCGGTAGTTACTTATCGTCGGTGGGCAGCCTAGTGCTCGAACCGAACAAATTAGCGCAAACGATCGTCAAAGCGATGATCCATCCAAAACGAGAAATCAATCGCCCACATATTTTAGGCGCTGCTGCGAAACTATATACGCTGTTTCCTTCAATCGGCGATTATATGGCGGGAACGATGTTCAACAAAAAATAGGAGTTGAAGCCCATGAAAAATCAATGGCGTGTTATCGTTGGTATTTTACTGATTTTAGTGATCGTTTTATTTGCCGTTGCAAACAATATGACTGTCCCGATCAACTTTGGCTTCACAACGATTCAATCGCCACTGATCTTAGTCATTATTGGTTCTGCTTTGTTAGGCGCATTGATTTTGCTGCTGGTTTCCACAAGCGCAATGTTCCGCCAAAAAAAAGAACTAAAGCAATTGAGAAAAGAGCTCTCAGATTATCGTTCGAATAACGAGAAGGTTCTCCAAGAACAGCGAGAAGCTTTGGAACGGGAATACACGAACAAGCAGGCGGAGTTAGCGGCAAGACAGCAGCAGCTCGATGATCAAGAAGCCCAGCTTTCCTCACGTGCTGCGGGCGCATCCACGCCGCCAACGATCGATGAGGAAATGAAGTCTTTTGAATCGCAAGCCTAAAAGAACGACGTTTCACAAAAAAAGAGTTTGCTAGTGCAAGATTTGCTGCAAGCTCTTTTTTTGTGTTGTAAAACGAGTGCTGTTTCTCTCGTTGTTTTTCTTTTTTGCATAAACTTTGCTATAATATCCTAGTTAGGAGTGATTTGGTGAAACGTGCAAATTTTCATTGGGTGCGTCCGCAAGAAAGCGAAACGACCCCAGTATTTAAAGAGCTGATCCAAGAAAGAAAGATCCCTGAGCGGATCGGCGCGTTGCTATGGCAGCGAAATATTCGAACAGCAGAGGCGCTCGATGCTTTTTTATCAACGGACCTGCAATATCTTCATGATCCGTTTTTGTTTCATGATATGGCTAAAGCCGTGGAACGAATCCATGAAGCGATTTTAAATGGCGAACGAATCTTGATTTATGGTGATTACGATGCGGATGGGATTACGAGCACTACCGTGTTAAAGGAAACGTTGGAATTGCTAGGGGCGGAAGCTGAGTATTATTTGCCTAATCGTTTTACAGATGGATATGGGCCCAATCTAACTGTCTATCAAGATAAAATTGCAGCAGGGACGCAATTGATCATCACCGTCGACAATGGGGTGTCTGGTCATGAGGCGATTGCTTATGCTCAAGGACAAGGAGTTGACGTGATCGTCACAGATCACCATGAACTACCTGCAGAACTACCGGAGGCGTTTGCTATTGTCCATCCCCGTCACCCTCAAGGAAACTATCCTTTTGGTGATTTGGCTGGAGTCGGCGTTGCATTTAAAGTGGCTTGCGCTTTGTTAGAAGAAGTGCCAGTGGAATTGCTTGATCTTGTTGCGATTGGGACGATCGCTGATATGGTTTCTTTAACCGATGAGAATCGGCTATTAGTCAGCAACGGGTTGAAAATGATTCAGCAATCGGATCGCATCGGACTGAATGAGTTGCTGTCAGTCAGCGGTTTAAAAAAACAAACAGTCAACGAAACAGATATTGGCTTCGCCGTTGGACCACGGTTAAATGCGATCGGTCGTTTGGAGGATCCCAATCCGGCTGTTCGCTTGTTGACTACCTTCGATGAAGAAGAGGCAGTAAGCTTAGCGAAAACCTTAGATACAATCAATCAGCAGCGAAAAACCTTTGTTGAAGAAATCATGAAAGAAGCACAAGTAAAAATCGATCCTGCGAACCATGTTCATTTGGTGGTGGGAGATCATTGGCACGAAGGCGTTTTAGGGATCGTGGCAGGGCGAATCATGCAAAGTACAGGACAACCAGTGATCGTTTTGACCAAAAAAGAAAATGGCTTAGCCAAAGGGTCGGGAAGAAGCATTGCTGCGTTGAATCTGTTTGAAATGCTGTCGACGATGAAAGACATGTTTACTAGCTTTGGCGGCCATCATGCAGCAGTTGGATTAAGTATCCCCATCGATCATTTAGATATGCTGCAAGCCCAAATGAATCGTTACGTTGAAGAAAATGCCATTGACCTCAGTCAGGGCATCCCCTTAGCGATCGATGAGGAGCTACCGTTAACAGAAGTTTCGATCAGTTTTATTGAATCATTAAAAGTCTTAGCGCCTTTTGGAACGGACAACCCCTTACCGAAATTTTTATTTTCTAATCTGATGACTCAAAGTGCTCGCCAGATTGGTTCAGAAAATCAGCATTTGAAGTTAGTGATGAGCGATGAGTCTAACACGCAGCTGGATGTCATTGGGTTTGGTTTTGGAAAAGATTTAGTAGCGTTTGAAAACGACCGCTTATCGATCGTTGGTCAGCTTTCCATCAATGAATGGAATGGCAACAAAAAACCGCAGCTCATGTTGGATGATTTTGCAGTGGAAGGGATTCAGCTATTTGATTATCGTTCGAAAAGAAGCCGTCAAGGTGTCTCTCTGGGCAGTCAAACACTAGGCGTTCTTTTCAAGCAGAAACTTCCTCGGGAATTGCAAGGCTTTTGTGGGCAAACCACCATATTTGACTCAGTTACAGCCTTGGAAGATACTTTTCGTGCTGGTCAGTTCCAAGAGATTGCATTTTTAGATTGTCCTGCTGACCCTGCAGTGATCAAAGAGATCGTTCAAGCGCTCCAGGCGTCAAGAGTTGCTTTTGTTTTCTACTCGACAGAAGATGCTTATTTAGATGGGGTAGGGACAAGAGAGCAATACAGTCGTCTCTTTCAACTGATCAAACAGCAGCCTCGTTTGGACATTCGTTACAAACTAAAGATGGTCGCTGACTATCTAAAAATTCCACAAAAATTACTTATTTTCATGATTCAGGTGTTTTCTGAGCTGGAATTTGTTACAATACAAGATGGTGTTTTGAATAAAACTGCTGATCCTGTTTCCCGTCCATTGACGGAGAGTCATTTGTATCAGCAACGACAAAAACTGATCAAAACAGAAGAATTTTTATTAATGAGTGATTTATCAACCCTTCGTCAGTGGTTGACAGTCTAGGAGGAAAGAAAATGGATTTAAAAGAGTATATTGCTAGTATTCCTGATTATCCCCAAGAGGGAATTATTTTTCGGGACATCTCGCCATTGATGGCAGATGGAGAAGCGTATCGGTATGCGACACAACAAATCGTTGAGTATGCACAAGAAAAAGGCATCGATATGGTGGTAGGACCTGAAGCCCGTGGCTTTATCGTTGGTTGTCCAGTTGCCTATCAATTAGGTGTCGGCTTTGCCCCAGTACGTAAAAAAGGCAAATTGCCACGGGAAACGATTGAAGCAGAATATGAAAAAGAGTACGGTGTGGATGTCTTGACGCTGCACGCCGATGCCATCAAACCAGGTCAACGTGTCTTGATCTGTGATGATCTACTAGCAACTGGTGGAACGATCAAAGCAACGATCGAACTCGTAGAAAAACTAGGTGGTATCGTTGTTGGCTGTGCCTTCTTGATCGAACTGATGGATCTACATGGAAGAGACAAGATCCAAGGTGTCGAAATCAAGACGTTAATGGAATACTAAAAAAGCAGAAACAAAAAAGGACTCGCTGGAGTCCTTTTTTGTTTCTGCTGCCTTATGGGCGTATGTAGGGGAAGGATCATGGTTCATAACGATAAAAATCATGATCGTGATAATAATGGCGGTTACGTTTGCGCTCTGCTTGGCGGAATTTCTTTTCATCCCAAAGCATGAACCAAAGCATCATTAGAGGGCAAAAAATCAGAACAGCACTTAAAACGCCAAAATAGCCAATAACAATTCCCATCAATAATACCCACAACATAAAACCAAATCGACGAACTGCTTTCATCTCATTCACTCCTTAAATAATACGAACATATGTTTGTATACTTATTATACGAATGTTTGTTCGCTTTGTAAAGAGGAAAGAAAAAAAATCTTCGTAAAAACGAAGATTTCCTAGTCAGCTCGTTGAGCATCAAAGCAGATGGCGATACAATCCAACAACCAATCCTAAAATCGTTACGTCAGGCAAAATGATTGGTTCTAAATAATCATTTTCTGGTTGTAAACGAATGTAATTCTTTTCTTTATAGAATCGTTTGCACGTAGCTTCGTCTTCATCTGTCATAGCAATCACGATATCGCCATTTTGAGCACTTTGTTGTTTACGAACGATTACTTGATCACCGTCGAGAATGCCAGCATTGATCATACTTTCTCCTCGGATCGTCAACATGAATAAACTTCCTGTGCTATTCGCTAAATCTGGCGGAATCGGAAAGAAATCGGATGCATCTTCCACGGCTAAAATCGGTTCTCCAGCAGTTACGACACCAAGCATCGGAATGGATGCTGGTTGAACATCGATTTTTTCAAGACCGGAAGCAGTTAATTCAATGGCTCTGGGTTTTGTAGGATCTCGTAAGATCAGCCCTTTTTTTTCAAGTCGGGACAAATGGCCATGAACAGTTGAGGTAGAAGATAACTGAACGGCTTCGCCAATTTCGCGAACAGTCGGCGGATAGCCTTTTTCAGTGACACGTGTATGAATGAACTTAAGAATTTCGATTTGTCGATTTTCTGTTCGTTTTGCCAAAACTGACACCTTCTTTCATTTGATAACCTTAGTGTACCATAGCTATATCGATTATTCAAACAAATGTTCGCTTTTTGTGCTATTGTTTTTGCTCGCTAGTTTGTAGTAAAATCAAGAGGGAAAAGGAGGAACAACTATGCTATCTCAAGAAAAATTAGCTCGAATCAATGAACTTGCCAACAAGAAAAAAACAGAAGGCTTGACTGAGGCTGAGACCCACGAACAAAAAGTTCTGCGTGAAGAGTATTTAACCGCCTTTCGTGGAGGGATGCGACACCATATCGAAGGAATGAAAATCGTTGACCCTGAAGGTGCTGATGTAACACCAGAGAAGTTAAAAGAGATTCAAAAGAAAAAAGGTCTCCACGGCAGATAATTGTGAATTCCTTTTCATTGCTATTGAAATAAGCTTCTGAATCACGTATAATGAAAGATGTAATAAAGGTAAAAAAAACCTAAATTAGGAGGAACTACCATTGTTTGATAAAATCGATCAATTAGGAGTGAACACCCTTCGTACATTAAGTATCGAAGCCGTACAAAAAGCCAATTCAGGACATCCAGGATTACCGATGGGGGCAGCACCCATGGCCTATGCCTTGTGGACGAAACACTTGAAAGTCAATCCAACGACTTCTCGCAACTGGGTGGATCGTGACCGCTTTGTTTTGTCTGCTGGACACGGTTCGGCGTTATTGTACAGCTTGTTGCACGTGTCTGGTTACGATGTGACCATTGAGGATCTAAAAAACTTCCGTCAATGGGATAGCCGCACGCCAGGACATCCAGAAGTCGATCACACAGACGGCGTGGAAGCAACCACTGGACCTTTAGGACAAGGGATCGCCATGGCAGTCGGTATGGCAATGGCCGAAGCCCACTTGGCTGCAACCTACAATCGCGACAAGTATCAAGTCATTGATCACTATACCTACGCTTTATGTGGCGATGGCGACTTGATGGAAGGTGTTTCGCAAGAAGCTGCATCCATGGCTGGTCACATGAAATTAGACAAACTGATCGTCTTGTACGATTCAAATGACATCTCCCTAGATGGCCCAACTTCAAAAGCCTTTACAGAAAATGTCGGTGCGCGTTTTGAAGCGTATGGCTGGCAACACATTCTCGTTGAAGACGGCAATGATTTAGAAGCGATCTCGAAAGCGATCGACGAAGCAAAAGCTGAAAGCGACAAACCAACCTTGATCGAAATCAAGACTGTGATCGGATACGGTGCGCCAAATCAAGGCACCTCTGCCGTTCATGGTGCGCCGATCGGTGCCGAAGGCATTTCTGCAGCCAAAGCGATTTATGGTTGGGAATACCCAGAATTTACCGTACCTGAAGAAGTTGCCGCGCGCTTCAAAGAAACCATGATCGATGAAGGGCAAAAAGCTGAAGCAGCTTGGAACGAAACCTTCCTTGCCTATGAAGCAGCCTACCCAGAACTTGCTGCGCAATTCAAACAAGCCTTTGCGGGTGAATTGCCAGCAGATTGGGATGCAGCATTACCAAGCTACGAAGTTGGCAGCTCACAAGCTAGTCGAGTATCTAGCAAAGAGATGATCCAAGCCTTATCCAAAGCCGTCCCTAGTCTCTGGGGTGGATCGGCTGACCTTTCTGGATCCAACAACACGATGGTGGCAGCAGAAAAAGACTTTGAACCTGGCCAATACGAAGGCCGCAACATTTGGTTTGGCGTCCGAGAATTTGCGATGGCGGCAGCGATGAACGGCATCCAATTGCATGGCGGTACGCGAATCTATGGCGGAACCTTCTTCGTCTTCGTTGATTACTTACGTCCAGCGGTGCGCTTGTCTGCGATCCAGCATGCACCTGTGATCTATGTCTTGACGCATGACTCCGTGGCGGTGGGAGAAGATGGACCGACGCATGAGCCAATCGAGCAATTAGCCAGCGTCCGTTGCATGCCAAATGTCCAAGTGATTCGTCCAGCAGACGGCAATGAAACCCGTGCTGCCTGGAAATTGGCCATGACAACAACGGATAAACCTACGGTCTTAGTCTTAAGCCGACAAAATCTACCAGTGATCGAAGGCACGCAAACCGGTGCGGATGAAAATGTCGCAAAAGGTGGCTACGTGATTTCAAAACAAGCTGGTGAAACACCAGCGGGGATTTTGATCGCCACAGGTTCTGAAGTGAATCTTGCGGTCCAAGCACAAGCTAAATTGGCAGAAGAAGGCATCGATGTATCGGTGGTTTCCTTACCAAGCTTTGATCTGTTTGAAGCACAAAGCTCAGAATACAAAGAAAGCGTCTTGCCAAAAGCAGTGAAGAAACGGGTAGCGATCGAAGCAGCTTCCCCATTTGGTTGGGAACGTTACACCGGTTGCCATGGAAAAGTGATCGCGATCGATCATTTCGGTGCATCGGCACCTGGTGACAAAGTCTTAGCGGAATTCGGCTTCAGTGTTGAGAATGTCGTGAATACTTTCAAATCAATCGATTAATTGATCGACAATCAATCAAAAATAGCACGTTCGAGAATCTTTTCGATTTTCGAGCGTGTTTTTTTGTCTGGATTCTTGCCACTTTAAACGTGTTAGAGTGACTTATTTAAAGTAATAGTGGCTAAGATTTCCAAAAAATGGTTGTACCGCAAGGCACAAGCACTTGTGAATAGTAAGAGGGAATCGATAAAATAGCAATCTAACAGTTTTTAAAAAAACTTATCAGTAGTTAGCAATCCAAGCGGGATACCCATACAGTTTTTTAAAAGTCTTTTGTTGTTTGCAAAGTGATCATTGTTTGCACTGTTAGATGTTTTTCCGTATAATAGCTGTATTGATTTATTTGAAAAAACGTACAGTTACTGGAGGAAAAAAATGGGAAGTTATCAAACAAGAAGTGAAAGACATCATCAACCAAAGAAGACGATAAAAAGACCTACTAAAAAGGCGGTGGTCTCTTTGATGGGGGCAGGAATGATGTTAGCGCCAATGACGGTCACTTTCGTTCCTCAACAGGTACAAGCTGCTGAGAATCAATACGCGACGCAGGACATCTCAGGTTTTATTGAGCAAATTGGCTGGTCAGCACAAGATGTTGCTGCCAACAATGATCTCTATGCTTCTGTGATGATTGCTCAAGCGATTTTGGAAAGCGGCTATGGTTCTTCCGCGTTATCCAATGCACCCTATTACAATTTGTTTGGGGTCAAAGGCAGTTACAACGGACAAAGTGTCTATATGCCTACACAAGAGTATTTGAATGGTCAGTGGGTAGAGATGAATGAACCGTTTCGTCAATATAACTCTTACTGGGAATCGTTTCAGGATCATGCGAATGTCTTGCTCAGCACGAGTTTCGCGACAGGAACTGCTCATTACAGTGGTGTTTGGAAAAGCCAAACAACCTCATTTTATGATGCAACGAATTACTTGACGGGGCGCTATGCTACCGATCCAGGGTATGCACAAAAACTGAACTGGTTAATTGAAACGTATCAGCTCACACGCTTTGATACTGGGACAACGCAAAGTACCGCATGGACAAGTACAACGAGCACGACTAGCACGAGTACTACGCAAACTACAACGACGACTCAGGTAAACAGCGGATCTACAGCGCAGAGCTATCACGTTGCTTCAGGCGATACACTTTGGGATATCGCCAATAAATTTGGCACAACGGTCGACGCTCTAATGGCAACAAATGGGTTATCTAGTGAGGTCATTGTTGTTGGCCAAGAATTAATCGTTTAATTATCTGATACCGCCTTAAGAATGATTGCTCTAAATGGCATCATTCTTAAGGTTTTTTTGTAATGGAAAAACAAAATCAAGAAAGTGAATACAAACAAATATAAAAAAATAAGAAAAAACTTGAAATTGCTTACTTTTTATTCGCAACTCGGGGTTATTTTAGGTAGAATGGAAGAATAAGAACGGGAGGGATTTTCAATGACAAAAATCTATCAATCGGTCAATGAGTTAGTTGGGCATACGCCAATCGTCAAATTAAATCACATCGTAGAAGAAGGTTCTGCGGATGTGTATCTGAAATTAGAGTTCTTCAATCCTGGGGGAAGTGTCAAGGACAGAATTGCTTTAGCCATGATTGAAAAAGCAGAAAAAAATGGCTTGTTAAAAGCTGGTGATACCATCATCGAACCAACATCTGGGAATACTGGGATCGGCTTAGCCATGATCGGTACGGCAAAAGGCTATCGTGTCGTGCTGGTTATGCCAGAAACCATGAGTATTGAAAGACGTAAAATTGTTCAAGCTTATGGCGCAGAGTTGATTTTGACCCCTGGGTCTGAAGGAATCACTGGTTCTATCAATAAAGCAAAAGAATTAGCAGAACAAGACGGCTATTATATGCCATTACAATTTGAAAACCCAGCCAATCCAGAAGTCCATGAAAAAACGACAGGGAAAGAAATTGAGGATGCGTTTGAATCTAAAGGGTTAGACGCTTTTGTTGCTGGGATCGGCACAGGTGGCACGATCACTGGTGCGGGGAAGGAATTGAAGCGCGTCTATCCTAATTTGAAGATCGTGGGCGTTGAGCCTGCAGAATCAGCTATTTTAGGAGGTGGCAAACCTGGTCCCCATAAGATCCAAGGGATCGGCACGGGATTTGTTCCTAAAGTACTAGACACTGAGATTTATGATCAGGTCATTGCCATCGCTAGTGAGGATGCCATGGAAACTGCGCGTCAAGTTGGGATGAAAGAAGGAATCTTAGTAGGAATTTCTTCTGGTGCAGCGATCAAAGCGGCATTAGAGGTTGCTAAGGACTTAGGAAAAGGCAAAAAAGTCTTAGCGATCGTACCAGATAATGGTGAACGCTATTTGTCTACGGCACTGTATCAGTTTGAAGACTAACAAAGAGGGGGAAAGCAGGCATTCGTTTGTCTGCTTTTCTTTCTCGAAAAACTGAGGGAAGACGGGCTGGGCAAATGCGTTATTCCTTTAAAAAAACAAGGAAAGCTGTTTGAATTTTTAGGTTTTACATAGTATGATAGGTAAGATAAGAGAAATGGAGGAACTCCTGTGAGTACGATCTACGATGAAGCGATCAAACGATTAAAACATGAAAATATTCGTATTACACCGCAGCGAGTAGCGATATTAGAATTTTTAGCCAGTCACGATGCCCATCCGACCGCTGAAGAGATTTATCGGGCGATCGAAGTTCATTTTCCTGGTATAAGTGTCGCAACGGTATACAATAACTTACGTTTGTTCACAGAAATTGGCTTTGTAAAAGAAATGAATTATGGAGATGCCTCCAGTCGTTTTGATTTTACAACGGAGCCTCATTATCATGCTATCTGCCAAAAGTGTGGAAAGATCGCTGATTTTTACTATCCAGGATTGGAAGATGTCGAAATGGCGGCTTCGAAATTAACTGGGTATCAAATAAATAACCATCGACTAGAAGTTTATGGCCTATGTCCCGAATGCCAAGTGAAAGAGGAGGAAACAAAATGAAGATAATTTCTACAGATCAAGCACCACAAGCAATCGGTCCTTATGTTCAAGCAAAAATCGCAAACGGCTTTTTGTTTGCTTCTGGTCAAGTGCCATTAGATCCTGTTTCGGGGGAAGTTGTCGGTACGACGATTGAAGTACAGACTCAGCAAGTATTGAAAAATATCAACGCGATTCTTGAAGCGGCGGAACTTACGCCAGATGACATCGTTAAGACGACATGTTTTTTAAAAAATATGAATGATTTCGTTCCTTTCAATAATACGTATAGCACATTGTTCAATGAAGCGTTACCTGCACGTTCTGCTGTCGAAGTTGCTCGCTTACCAAAAGATGTTTTGGTTGAAGTTGAGATCATCGCAGCAGTCAAAGAAAAAGCGTAACCAACAAAGAATCGTGGGACGTCCGCATTTGCGTCGTCCCCTTTTTATTGATTCGATCCTGATAGGATGAATCTTTATGTTTCAGATGAGCCAAGGAGAAGAGGATGTAGTATGGTTTCATTAAAGGAATATTTGGCAAAAGGGCAAACGACGATTTCAAATTTGCTTTTAGAGAATTACCATCATCTTGGTTTGACGAATGATGAATTTTTGTTATGGCTGCAACTGTATCGCAGCCATGAGCAAGGCAATGATTTTCCAGATTTACGTGAGATCGCCTCGGTGATGGGCAGCGACCAAAAAGAGATCTATCATTGGTTGAATCAATTGCTGAAAAAAGATGTGCTGCGAATGGGTTCAAAAAAAGACGACGCAGGAAAAATGGTGGATTATTATGATTTCACTGGCATTTATGAACGGCTCGAGTTTCTTTTGAAGCAGCAATCTAAAAAGGAATCCGCTGAAACAAATGAAGAGAAGATACGCGAGTTGTATCGCTTATTTGAAGGAGAATTTGGTCGCCCCTTATCGGCGATCGAATACCAACGGATCGGGCAGTGGTTGGATGAGGACCACTATGATCCCGAGCTGGTCCAGTTTGCTTTGCGAGAAGCGGTCTTGAATCAAGCGTATAGTTTAAACTATATCGATCGTATTTTGCTTTCGTGGGAACGCAAGAATATTACCTCAAAAGCGCAAGTAGAAGAAGAGCAAAAAAGAAGAAAAAAACAGTTTCTTCAAAATGAAACTACGCCACAAGAAGATGGCCCAATGCCCAAAATCCCTATGCATAATTGGTTAGAAGGAGAGTAAGATACAAGGAGTTTAATTCGTCCAATGATCAGTAAAGAAAAAACAATGACTGCGATAGAAATAATGTATGAGATGTTTCCTGATGCACATGGAGAACTAGTGTCAAAAAATGCCTTTGAATTGCTGATTGCTGTCATCCTAAGCGCACAGGCAACGGATGTGTCAGTCAATAAAGTGACACCGGCACTTTTTGAAGCATATCCAACGCCGCAGGCTCTCAGCGAGGCGCCGTTAGAAGACATTATTGAAAAAATCAAATCGATTGGCCTCTATCGAAACAAAGCGAAAAATATCAAAGCTTGTGCCTCTGAATTGTTGCTGCGTTTTGGAGGCGAAGTGCCTCAAACCAGAGAAGACTTAATTTCTTTGCCAGGTGTCGGCAGAAAAACAGCGAACGTCGTTCTTGGCGATGCATTTGGCATTCCAGCAATCGCTGTCGATACGCATGTCGAGCGGGTATCAAAAAGGCTGCGCATCTGTAAACTAGACGCCAACGTATTAGAAGTCGAACAAACATTGATGAAAAAGATTCCAGATACGTTGTGGGTCAAAACGCATCACACGTTAATTTTCTTTGGTCGTTATCATTGCACAGCACGGGCACCTAAGTGTGAGGTTTGTCCATTGTTGACAATGTGCCAAGAAGGAAAACTTCGGATGAAGGGGAAGAAAACCATTTAATGGTGAACATAAACCAAAAGTAACTAGGATCAAGACGCTAAGCGAAATCGCTTAGCGTTTTTTTTGCATAAGTTGATAAAAGAACAGGTGATTAACGTAACAACCTTTGATAAAGCCGTTTCAAGTAACTGGAAAAACATAAGCTTACTGAACTTTTTTGATTACACCACTCAAAAACAGGTGGTTTTTCACAAAGAGCGCGTGTGACGATTGTTGCTCGATACGAGATTAAACCTTCCAATACGCCTTTTTATGAAAGTATTTGTAGGCTTAATATGATGGGATTCTTTCGCAAAAATTTTAACTTCTCTTTTTTATAAAATCCTATTTTTGGTCAATAATAAGTAACGTTAATAAGAAAATTCACCTATTGGTGAAAAATAGTATTTCAAATCTGTGGAAATCATCAGTATAGTGAACTTTGTCAAAGGTTATAAGTCTTTCTCTGCTATTTTGCTAATGACAGAAAAAGCGTTGCAAATTTCGAAATGATTCTTTAACAATCTCATAATCATTTTTGTTACGGATACTAGACAAACGCAGTTTTGAAAAGATCACTTATAAGATGTGGCAAGTATAGAGGAGGAGGGAGAATGAAAGGAGAAAAGGTATGGAAATTAGTTCGTATGGTTCTGTTTTGCACTCTTTTTTATGGGATAACTATTTCTACGGCAGCGGTGAATGCTCAGGAAGTGCAGTCGGTTGAAACAGAAAGCTCTGTGCTTTTTACCGGTGTTTATGAGCCTATTGGCCAACCCAAACCAGCACCGCCAGCAGGCCCTACAGAGAATATCTCGCCACCAAAAGAGGTAGCAAAACCAGGTGGCATTTTACCAAAGACCAACGAGACAAAAACTTACGGCGTAATCTTGCTTGGATTACTGCTCGTACTGGTTGCATTGTATGCGCAATATACCAAACATCGATCAAAATTTATGATGGTTAAAAAGAAAAGACAAATAATTTGAAAGCAGGGATGAATTTGAAATTCGTACGATTTGCATCGGCAGCTGTTTTAGCTGCAACTTTATTTACTATTAGCGCGGAAGCCTTCGCTACTGAAAGTGTAACAAACCATGATACAGAAGGGAAAGTTCTCTTTGTACCAAACGATAGCGAAGCGACAGTGGTTCAACCACCAAATCCTGGTCCTAATGGTCCAGATGTAGAGATCAATCCAGTCGGCCCTGAAGGACAAACAGGACCATTGACGATTGCTTACGCACCTACGCTTAATTTCGGTGAGCAAGTGATTTCTAATACCGATCAAGAATATAAGCTAGTGGCTGAATTACACAAGCTAAAAGACGCGGAAGATAGTGAAGAAAGAGTTCCGTATGTTTCATTTGCCCAAGTCCAAGATACGCGCGGGACAAATGCTGGTTGGGATTTAAAAGTTTCATTAAGTGCTTTTGAATCAGGAACACAAAATAATGAACTGACTGGAGCAAGAATTCGTTTTAATTCGCCGAAATTGGAATATAACGGAAGCAACCAAGAAAATGAACCACAAATTCATGCGGATGGATTGATTTTAGATGCTACAAATAGTGAGCGTTCGGTTCTGACCGCCGCTCAAACAAAAGGTGCCGGCGTTTCGTCAGTCGTTTGGGGCGATCAGGAAGAAATCAATCGACAAGTGGAAGCAGGCGCAGAGGTTGTTGAAAATGCCGGAATCGAATTACTTGTTCCTGGATCAACAGCAAAAGACGCTGCTCTTTATGAAGCAACCCTTACTTGGACATTGGCTGCAACAGCCGGACCGGACGGAGAAACGGTTCAATAACTTGGTTTTGTACTGAATAAAAAAGAAAGAAGGAACTAGAAATGCAAAAGATTCGTTTAGCTACGGTCGCTGTATTATCCACCACTTTACTAGCCGGAGGCGTTCAAGCCTTTGCCCAATCTTCATTAGAAACGACTACCGATAACGTTATAGGATTTACCTCAGACGGAAGCGATCTAACAGAGGTACAGCCTCCAGTCGTAAACCCAGAAGTAGAAACAATCGAACCAACACCGCCAGGGCAAACGGGTCCGTTTACCATTGCTTATGCACCAAAAACTTTTGATTTTGGTCAGAATGCTATCTCTACCAGTGATCGTTGGTATTCAATGGTTGCAGATGAGCGTAATTTGGCTGATCAATCAGGTACGACACCGTATGTATCATTTGCCCAAGTGCAAGATACCCGAGGAACGCATGCTGGTTGGACATTAAATGTTAGTCTAACTGATTTTACTTCTGAATCAGGGGATGTTTTGACTGGGGCAAAAATCAAGTTGGCAAACCCTGAGATCGTGTTCAACAAAGGCGAAGGTGATCGAGACTTACAGCCAAGTGCCGTTATCAATAGTGAAGAACAAAATGCGTTGATCCTAGATGTCAACGATCAAGACATTCCTGTCATGCGTGCTTCGGTCGGTCAAGGCGCGGGCGCTTCATCGATTTACTGGGGAGATCAAGAAAAATTGACGGAACAAAATCTTAATAAACAAGAAGACGAAATTATCAGAAATGATGATATTCAACTATTTGTACCAGGCTCTACCACGCAGCTAGCAACCAACTATACTGCGGAAATGACATGGACGCTAACTGCTTCTGTTGATAGTGGCGGCGAAACAGTAAATCCGTAAGAAGGATCATAGCTTGCAACAAGAAACAACTGGCAGGAATAGTAAATTATTCCTGCCTTTTTTGGAAGGAGAACCACTTTTGACTGAACAACGTATAAGAATGAAATGGATAAAAACGGTTACCTGTGCGGTCATCCTGCTATCATTCTTTTTTTCGCCAAGATTGAGCTATGCTCAGACAGAATCAGAATTAAACTTCTATGTGACGCCTATCTTACCAGAAAGTCAGCTGGAAGGAGGGGCGTTGGGGTATTTCGATTTAAATCTTGGGGCAGGAGAACGTGATGAATTGGCTTTAGAGATCGAAAATGGTTCTGATCAAGCGATCGAAATAGAAATTTCTGCCCATACGGCATTTACGAATGTGAATGGTGTTGTGGAATATGGCCGGGATGCAGAATCCCCTGATCCGACTTTACCTGCATCAATTGATGAACTGGTAGAGGTGCCGGAAACCATATCGTTAGATCCATTAGAAAAACGAATCATTTCTTTACCGATTGCGATGCCAGAAGAGGAATTCAAAGGGGTTTTGGCAGGTGGCATTCGAATCAATGAAGTTATTTCTAAAGAGGAGCAAACACAATCTGCTGAAGAAGGATTAGGCATACGGAATGCATTTTCCTATGTCATTGGTGTGGTAGTAAGCAACAATCGGTCCGCAATGGATCCGGGATTGGAACTGCTTGATGTTTTTGCCGATCAAGTAAATTACCGAAACGTATTTAGTGCTGTTATCCAAAATTATACATCGACATTTGTCAATCAATTGGAAGTAACAGCTGAAATTCGATCTGTTGGCAGTGAGACGATCTTATATGAAGCAAGTCAAGCAGCGATGCAAATGGCTCCTAATTCACATATGCATTTCCCAATTCCCTTGAATGGCGATCGTTTTCGTAATGGGGAGTATGTATTAAATCTTACTGCACGGTCAGGAGAGGAAGAGTGGTCTTGGGAACAGACATTTAGCGTGGAGGCAGAAGATGCTCGCCGCTTAAATGAACTCGATGTCAATGTAGATACGTCGCTCAATTGGTGGATGATCGCCACGGCTGGTCTAATCAGCTTGTTTTTATTGCTTGTGATCATCCTAATTGTTCATAAGAAAAAAAAGGCAAAGGAAGGTGGGAATAGTTGAAATGAAGAATACCCCACACAAGGTAATAATTGCGATCATTATTGGATTACTAAGTGTGCAAACTTTTTTTCCAAGTCTGAGTAGTTTACTATTGCCAGAAATCCACGCCATCGATCACACGATTGAACCATTGGACGAAACGCAGAACATGTCCTTGCTTGATAAAGCAACACAACCGATCCAAACAAAAGAATTTGACATCCATAATCCTTTTTTTCAGTTTCCAGTTAGTGTGATTGAAGGTATCGTGGATCAACCGATCGATGTTTTCGTCGTATCAAGCCAACCGTTAGATGAGATTACGCTAGTTGTAGCGAAAGAAGCATTGATCGTGGAAGAAGAATTTGCTGCAGAAGTGAAGAGTAAAAAGCTGTCTGAAGAAGAACAGGAATGGAAGCTTACCTTTGATGAAGAGCTAATGGAGTTCGAGATTCCTATCGTCTTTAATAAAATAGGCGATTATCAACTGATTATAGGTGAAGCGGAACTAACGATCGAAGTACAGGCAGAAGATGACGGGGAAGAGGACTCGGATGATGATGCAGATAATGAAACGATCGAGACAGAAGTCTCACCATCAGAGACGCCGCAGGAAGGGGAACGAACCACGCAACCTTCCAATGACGCGAACCTAAACGAGAATCAGCAAGACACAGAAGCTGATCAAGCAGAAGCGATTGCCCAATTGACAGAACCGGTCACACCGTTAAACGAAATCAGTCACCGAGATGTTTCCAATTGGCAAGAATTTATGGCGGCAATCGTGAACAAAGATGTAAATTATATCAATATCGTAAACGACTTTGAATCTTCGGATAATCCTACTCAAGGAGTTTCTGGAGTGGCTGTGGGAAGTGCAACTTCCAACCCAACAAATGGATTAGCCTATATTTGGACCAATGCTTCTGGAATTTCAAGAACGCTTGTGATCGAAGGCAATGGGTATCAAATCGACTTTAGAGCTGTTGCTGTCGGATTTTATGATAGTACCGTCAATAGTGCAACGCCGTGGGACATTACGTATCAAAATATCGATGTCGTTCATGGCAACTGGTATGGGTTTATGAACTTTACGAATATGAGTATTCCTCAGCAAAATCTATCCAGAATGCGTTACCACAATTTAACCAACGCGGGCAATCAGTTGATCCACTCGTTAGCGACACCTGTTATTATGTCTGGCGAAGTAATATCGCATCAAACTCCGACATATACTTCCAGATCTGGACGTGTGCAAACGATCAATGCAACCAACCAAGCGAATATGGAAGTAACACAATTGGAAATTCTTGATAACGCAACAGTTGACATGTCGACAATAAATTCCGGCAATATCTATTTATATTATGCAACGGGGCGTATGACTATTGGCAATGATGCAAAGATGTCCCTGCGTGCAGCTGGAACAGCCGGTGAGGCTTTTGGAGCAAATATTTATATTGCGAATGGACGGATCAATATCGGTAATCGATCAGAGCTGCATTTGAATGCCCGAGCCAACTCCCCCGCAATCAGTATGTATGCAAGCGGCGCCCACTTTGAAATGTCTGAGGATAGCAAAGTGGTAATCAAAGCTGACGGACGTACCACAAGCCTCAATGGATGGTCCTATAACATTATCTACATGGGTGCTGGAAGCACGATGCTTATTGGAAATAAAAGCAGTGTCGAAATTGATGCAGTGAATCAAGGGACCACCACATCCGGAGTGATCCATGTAGCCGGTGCCGCCACATTTATTGTTGCTAAAGAAGGAATCTTGGATATTAAGTCAGACGGAACCAATCCCTCTCATTCCTTGATGACATTTTTGAGCTCGGCCTCAACCTTCACTTTTGCGGATGCACAACGCATCAATTTAGAGAAAACAAGGGCGGTTACCGGAAATGCAGCAAATAGTAGCCTTATTTCGATTTCCGGCAGCGGCGGGCTATTAGATGTGGATATTCAAGCAGCGAAGCAATGGCGGCATGGAAACTTGACGGAGGAACCAGACTTCAGTTGGAGTCCAATCTTCAATTTAAAAGTGAATTTTTCCTCTACCTTGTCATCGATTTCGAATGTTTCTTCCATCTCACAAGAGATCGTTGATCATTTTCGCGCGAATTTTACCACAAGAGCACAACGTATCCTATTTGAATATATTCCAGATGTCGAAGTTCATTTAGAACCATTAACGGAAGACCCGGCACTAGATGGATCAAGAATCATTAGAGGAAAAGCCACACCTTATAGTGTGATTCGTTTTGACGGAGATCCAGTTATTCCCGCACCGCAACTGCAATCACCTTCTTTTGATGATAACAGCTTGTTTCATCTTCAAGCAGATGCCAATGGTGATTTCAGCTTGACCTTAGCCGAGGGGGATCGGTTTACAAAACATAATACGGTGACGGCTTACGCTTTCTTAAATGGAAAATTCGATACAGATGAAACAGTTGTTCAAGAGATTGCCACAATGAATCCACGAGATCCGATCGCGCCAGATATTGAAGTGAACCCAGAAAATAAACCGGATATACCAGACCATTTAGGGTTTATCAGTGTCGATTTCATCTCCCAGTATAGCTTTGGAGATGTATCAATAAGTGCAGATACCAAACAGTACAAGGCATTGCCGCAACGTCTTAGCAGTGCAGATGGCTCAGTAACTGAGGAACGGCCAAATTACGTGCAGATTTCTGACCGGCGCGCTCAATTTACCGGTTGGGAACTTAACGCGACATTATCCGCTGCAGGATTTCGTAATGATCGAGGAGAAGAACTTCGGGGTGCACGAATTATTTTAGAAAATGCAGTTATGCTGACGAATGCTGCCAATTCAGCAATTCCTCCCACTTATAGTGAATCAATGATCCTTGATCCTGGGGTACCCGCTTTGATCGCTGAAGCAGATGCAAATGAAGGAAGCGGTACCTGGATTCAGCGCTACGGGGATATGGGGACGATGGGGGATAGTGTCAAACTTGAAGTTCCCATTGGATCAAATCCGCGTAACATGACCTACCAAGCAACGATTGAATGGGAGTTAAGTTTTGTCCCATCTACCGAATGATCAATGCTCAATCTTATCAAATGGAAGCTGTTGACACCTATGACAGCTTCCATTCTTGATAGGAAGATAGTGAGTAAATCGCTTGAAAAGCAGTGGGTTTTACCGTTTTTTTGCGGTAGATCACGCTTACTTCATAATAACCGCGAAGATATAGAGTTCACCTAAACTCGTGCAAAAACTATTCAAGCAGCTTTGAATCAGTTCGTCAGGTTTTGTTCAAAACCAATGATGCCAGCTGAAACAAGAGAAAGGAAACTGTATGAAGAGTAAAAAAAAGAAGTCATATCTGACATTATTCAGTGCTGGGATTTTAGCAAGCCAACTTTTTGTTTCTCCCGTATTGCTGGCGAAAGAAAGCCCTCAGCCTGATAACTATTCAGAAAATACAAATGTCGAACAGGAACTTGATGATCAAGATTCATCGGCAGCAGAAGACCAAGAGAGTCAAGAAGACGTCAGCAAAGAGCAAACGGAGGGCTCGACCGAGCTATCCACCGAATCAAATGAGACGCTTATGGATTCAGAAACAGCAGATACCGTTGTAGAAACTCCCGATTCGTCTGAAGAAGTAGACTCAACGCAAACGACCGAGTCAGCGGAAACGACCGAAATAGAGGAATCAGAGTCCACGGAACCTTCCGAGGAAGAGGAAAAAATAGATGCTGAAACGGACGATCTAGAAGTAGAAACAGAGAACAAGCCAAAAGAGACCGACTTGATTGATGAGTCATTGGCACCAAAAGAAAATGAAATTTCAACTGATAGCAACGAAAATACTGAAAATGCAAAAAAAGAGGAGCCGAAAACACCTCCGATTATTGCACCTGAGCAAGTAATAAACCCTGTCGTTCAAACACCAGATGCTACTTCTGACTTGAAAAATTCTTTTTATGATGGACGTACTATTGATTTACCAGAGAGTTTTCGGGCAGCAAAGATCGCAGATTCGAATCTGTTAGATTTCACCTTGCCGATATTAGCTGATTATGATGCGCAATGGCAAGCGGCATTCGTCTACGAGATCATCGGACAAATTGGTGAACTAGAAGAACCATTGACGATGGACGAATGGATCAATGAACGGATCAAAGCGGTTATAAATGGGGAAGCTAGCTGGATAGAAAAAGAACAGCAGGTTGAACAATTACAACCGGGGGATCTTTTATATGACGCAAATAAGTTAATCGGTATCTACCTCGCAGATGGTTACCAAGCAAGTTTAGTGACAAATCAAGAAGAGCCAATGAAAACTGCCATCGAAGTTCAGCGGGTTTCTATCGAAGAGCCGCTATCGATCAGACGGCTATCAAATCCTGAATTGGCTACATATGGCGAAAAGCTAGTTGCTGAATATCCAGCCCCTTACGAATTTACAGTGAATCAAAAGACCCAGATGTTTATTGAAACATTGGCACAAGAAGCCCAAAGCTTAGGGCAAGAATACGATGTCTTTGCTTCTGTTTTGATCGCGCAAGCGATCCTTGAAAGCGGCAGTGGCGACAGCGGGCTTTCCAGCAGTCCCCATTATAACCTTTTTGGCATCAAAGGCAGTTATCAAGGAAACAGCGTGACTTTACCAACAATGGAAGATAAAGGCAACGGGGAACTTTTCCAAATTCAAGCCGCCTTTCGTTCCTATTCAAGTTATCGAGATTCCATGGCAGATTATGTCAAATTGATTCGCGGAGGAATCACTGGAAATCCAACCTTTTATCAAGACGTGTGGCGCTCTGAATCAAAAAACTATCTTCGGGCAGCAGATGCTTTGACGGGCACTTATGCGACTGATGTTAATTATAGTAAAAAAATCAATTCACTGATTGCGGTCTATGGATTGACGCAATATGACCAAGTGATCGCAACAGAAACAGGCTTGTTTATCCAAGGAAAAGAACAAATTCCAGAAGAGTATCGCTCCCTTATGACATTCCCAGAATACAACGGTCGTGACTACAATCTTTCTGGTTCGTATCCTGTTGGACAATGTACTTGGTATGTGTTCAATCGCGTGAGTCAATTAGGCGGTCAAGTAGATGACTACATGGGAAATGGTGGTCAATGGGGCAATACCGGACGACGTTTAGGTTACAACGTCAGTCAAACGCCTAAAGCAGGCAGTATGATCTCTTTTGCACCTGGAACAGCTGGATCTGATCCTCGTTATGGTCATGTCGCTTTTGTTGAAGCCGTTGGTCCAAATGGTATTTTGGTTTCAGAAGGAAATGTCTATGGTGGAACCACAATCTCTTATCGCGTGATCAGCAATGAATTGGCGCACTCATCAAGTGTTTCATATATTATGCCAAAATAAGGATGGAGGGCTGGCAATATGAGTAAAAGGCATAGACAAATAGGTCTTCCTATCAGTGGTATCTTTTTGATGGTCCTTTTGCTTATTGTGTTTCTTCAGCCGTATCGACTGGCGTTAGTCAGAGGAACATCCATGCTGCCGACGATCGAGGATCGACAAGTTGTGCTGGTTCATAAAAAGCGCCAGCCAAATCGCTATCAGCTGATCGCTTTCGAACAGGAAGGAAAATTTTTGATCAAGAGAGTGATTGGTGTGCCAGGGGATTCCTTCGTTCGTACACAGAAGCGGTTGTTGATTGGGGCGGAGGATACTGACTTTGATTTTTCATTTATGATCACTGTGAAGGATGAAGCCGTTGAGGCGTTGCCGATTCGGGGGTACCTCAAAGAAGATGAGTACTTTGTCGTTGGCGATGCACTGCTCACTTCAAGTGATAGTAGAGAATTTGGAATCATTTCAAGTAAAACTTTTTATGGTGTGGTGACCACGTTCTTCTGACACATCAGCTTTTTGAAAGGAAGTTTGCGATGATTCATTTCTTGCAACATATCAACGAGACTAAGTTTGTATCAAAATGGATGAATAAAACGAATTTTAGTTTTGATGGAAGGAAGAGACTGTGATTTTTATCTATATTGGGATGATACTACTTGCCATTGGAGCAGGTAGTATCATCGGTTGGCGATTGTATCGAGAATATTTATTAAGAAAAGTTGAAAAGCAGCTGTCGTCAGATGCTTTAGCCAAAAGGAAACTTCGTTTATTTAAGCACAACCTCCGCAGTGGGCACCTGCTGATTGTATTGGGCTGCAGTAGTGCCATAATCGTAAGTGTCTTGCTACTAACAGTTTTTCAGCTGACAGGCGGCATTCATTTGCAAAAGCTGCATGAAGAAACCAATCAATTAAAAGAGGAAGTCTTCGCGCTTAGAACTGAGCAAACGGAATGGATGCGGATGCCGATTTTTGCATATCCTGAGAACGGCTTTTCTTTTGAAGCGATTGATTGGGAGCATTTACTCGTCTCCAATGATCGTGAAGCACAGTTTGCAGCTGAATATGAGTTGGCCTATCAGTTATCACCATATCTAGGTCGCACTGTAGCGATGATTTTTGTTGATCAGCCTTTGCAAGAAATCTCGATTGTTCTATCTAGCAAATTACCATCAATTGATGACTTAAACGGATGGGAAGAGAATTTTTCTCGTCTACTCCATGATATGCAGAACGTTCCCCTGATCACCCAAGGAACCTTCTCTGTCCAATTTTCCAAGGATTCTGATCAGTCCTTTGAGCAGACGATCATTCGTGACGAGAATGGGGTCTGGACCCTTTTAGAACGCAGATTCCCAAACACTGATGCTCAAGAAGTAGCCAACAACGAGAGGAGCGAGAGCATATCGTCTACTCCTCAAACGGATCAAAGTGAAACGATCAATACAAATGAACAAAAAGGCAGTGTGAAAAATTAATGATGAAAAAGAAAAACAAAGGTTGGTTTTCTGCCCAAAAGCTAATGGATGAAGTGAATCAATTATCCATAGAAGAGCTGAATGAATTTGAGGAGACAAATCAAGAAGAGGGAATCGTTGAGGATCAAGGGTCCGCAAAGGCTACCCCTGAAAAAAATGAGGACGAGACCAATCGACCAGCAGACAATGAACTCCCTAAAACCCAGAAAGAAGCAGTAAAACCTGTCGCACAAACTTTCGCAAAACCGATTTCTCACCAAAGAGTGGCTGGAGATCAGCAGAAAGAGCAAAGTGTCAAAAAGATAGCAGTGCAGCAAAAGTCCTCTGGCAACCGTGATAGCTACGCCAAGGATAGTCAACTCGTTGAAGATAAAGGAGAACGTATGGAGAAAGAATTGAGTACAAACCAAACAAATAAGCAAGAATCAAAAGAACAAGAAAAGGATCATATGATTGAAAATTTATCTTTTGAAATCAAAGAATTGATTTTAGAAAATGAGCAACTACAGGAAGAAAAAAATCAGTTGAAAAAACAGCAGAAGATAATGGTTCAACAAGAAGCAGAGGCAAAAGAATTAAAAGCTTCGCTAGTAGAAGCAAATAAGAAAGTCAAAGACCTAGAAGAACAGTTTGCAAAAGTAGATACAGAAAAACTTGAAGCAAAAATCCAGCAATTAGAGGCCAAGTTAGCTGTTCAGCAAGAAAAAGAGCAACAAGAGAAACAAACTTACGAAAAGGAACGCGCTGAATGGACCTTGAAGCGGCAAGAAATCCAGCAGCTGCAAGAGGTAATTGCTGATTTGAAACAGCAATTGGCAGAAAAAGAAGAGCTTGCTGCAAATGTATCAGCTAGCGAATCAAATGAAGAAGTCGCAGAGCTTCAGGCGACAATCGAAGCATTAAGGGAAGAAAATGCAGCCCTACAAATCGAAAACGAGCAGTTCCAAACAGAAATCAGTGAGGTCTTAGTCTTTGCTAGAAGAAAAGCGAATCGCACGATTCAAGAAGCGAAAATCGAATCTGAACGAATGATCCGTACAACAGAAATGCGGATCGATGGGATTCATGATCGTGCCAAAGAGATTCTTTTTGAAGTGAACGAGACGAAAGAAAATGTGATTCATTTATTTGACGATCTGCATAATCAAGTTTATCAGCTTTCCGATAAAAAATTGCTGTTTGAAGAGCTTGAAAAGTAAGCTTCTACATTTATATGACAGGAATTAAAAAAAAACAGTAGATCAGATTTTGATCTACTGTTTTTTTGCGATTCTCCATTATTCGACACTACCATCGTTTGGTTCCGGCGGGTCCGGTGGTGAGGAAGGATTATCCTCACTGCTGGAAGGTGTTGTTGAACCGGGATCCTGACTAGAAGCAGGAGGCGTAACGACCGATGATGAATCATCCTCATCAGGTGTTGTCACTGGTGGTGTTACTTCGCTTGATGATTCTGTGGTACTTGATGGTGTTGATTCGCTACTTTCTGTAGAAGGTGTCGTTGGTTCAACGTAGGAACTGCTGCTGGACGAACTTGGTGCTGAATAGCTTGGTTGGGTGTACGTCCCTTCAAGATAAAGCTCTCTTCCGATCCGTGTTAATCCGTCAGGCATTGTCCAGTCCGTGTTTTCTACAGAAGCAGAAACATAGCGCATCAATTCACGATAGACATCTGAAGCCACATGGGTACTACTATCAGTGATCGGTGTCATTTTGTCATTGTAGCCTGTCCAAACCGCCAATGAGTAGGAGGGAGTATAGCCGGCAAAGGTAATATCAGGGTAGGCACCATTCGATGTATCCAGTTGTGCTAACTGGTCATCGGTGTAGTTGGACGTTCCCGTTTTCCCTGCTTGGTACAATCCATCGATTTGCGCGTTGGTTCCAGTTCCGACAGAAATAACATCTTTCAAGATATCGGTCACCATGTAAGCTGTCGTATCATCCATTGCTTCTTGACCAGAAACTTTAAAGGATTCTTCGTCTTCTGTACCATCTTGCATGACGATCTTATTGACGTACTGTGGTTCGTAATAGGTACCACCATTTGAAAACGCAGCATAAGCAGCGGCCATTTTCAGGCTGGAGATCCCATATTTTGTGCCATCTAATTTATCCGTATTGCTCGAAATTGCATTAGATTGAGTAATCGTGTGGTATTCGATACCTAAACCGCTAAGAAAGTCTGCGATATTGTCCGCGCCGACTTCATCAAACAATTTCACTGCCGGCACATTTCTAGACTCTGCTAGAGCGGTCCGCAAGGTGATATTGCCCATGTATTGGCGATCCCAATTGTATACAGGGATATCGGTTCCTTTGTAAGTATAAGGTTCATCTAAAATCATTCTACCGGTAGAGTCTTGTAGAAATTGGAAGGCAGGGCCGTAGTCTGTGATCGGTTTAACGGTCGATCCAAAGTCCCGAGCGACGTTGACAGCCAGGTTGTTTGCTAGAACGTCATCAACGTTGCGGGCACCAATTTGAGCCGTGACTTTGCCCGTATTGACATCAACTAAAGTAGCGGCAACTTGCATCTTGTCGTCTGGATAATTAACATAATCATCGCTGTTGACGATGTCATATAACCGTTTTTGCGCATCGATATCGACATTGGTGTAAATATCTAAGCCATCGGTATAAACATCTTTGCCGGTTTTTTCTTTGACTTCTGCGATCACTTCGTTGAAGTAATTATCAAAGTACTTCCACTCTTGGTTTTCTCGCGGGTTTTCTTGCAATCCTTCTTGAATATCTTCGGCAACGGCTGTATCATATTCCGCTTGCGTGATTTTCTCGTTTTCAAGCATTGCGCCTAAAACCACATCTCGACGACTTTTCGCATTATCAGGATGAGCGAAAGGATCAAACGCAGAAGGGGCATTTGGTAAACCAGCAATCAAAGCGGTTTGGGCAAGGTCTAGTTCAGCTAACGGCTTGCCGTAAAACTTCATTGCGGCCGTTTGCATCCCATATACACCATTGGACATATATACTTTATTGATGTAGTAAGTGAGGATCTCTTGTTTTGATTTCATTTGTTCAAGACGAACCGCCATCCATGCTTCTTGTGCTTTACGACGTAATGTTTGGTCTTCAGCGCTGGTAGAAAAGAAGGATAGCTTGATCAATTGCTGTGTCAACGTACTTCCGCCTTGCATACCGCCGGTTGTGGCATTGGATAATGCGGAACCGACGATCCGAATCGGATCGACTCCGATATGCTGGTAGAAGCGGCGATCTTCGACAGAGACGATCGCGTCTTCCAGCAGTTGAGGAATCTCACTTGCTGTAATTTTTTCTCTGGTTTCACTACCGAATTCAGTGATCAATTCGCCATTTGACGCATAGAAACGAGAAGAAACCGTTGAATCCAAACGTGTTTCATCAAGTGCAGGCGCATCTTTGGCATACCACCAGAATAGCCCCATCCCGGATAGAATCCCGATACAGCCTAAGAAAAACAGCCCCATAAATACTTTTAAAAGAATACTCCCAATGCTTCGTTTGCCTTTTGCCTTAGGAGGCTTTGGTGCTTTTTTAGCTGTACCTTTTTTAGAATCATGCCGAGAGGTCCTCGATTGTGATCCATTTGCCATACTAATCATTCTCCTTCATCGTTAAAAATTGATCAACTGCTTTTAAATAGGGAATACGCGGCGCAATTGAAGGGATGATTTCAATCCCATTCGTTTCAATATAGGCCAGTGTCATTGATTTTTTTCCCGTTTCTTTTTGCAGGTGCCATTGAGAAACTAAGCACTTGCTATCGAGAAAAAAGCAGCGTTGTAGACAAGAAAACCATAAAAGAACGAAACATAAACCCGCTTGTTCCAAACAGTCTTCCATATGCTTGATTTGGTGTGGATGAAAATTTTTAAAGGGAAATGACGTTTTGTTTTGAGTCTCTTTCGCTTCAAAGTCGATATATTGCCCTTGATAAACCCCATTGTAATCAGTGGTGGATGCCTCACGGAAATAGGCTTCTTTGATTACGGCGGCGCTTCTTCTTGGATAATCTACTTTCACGATTTGAATTGGTGTCGGTTTCTTATGAATGACAGCAAGTTTCCGATTCAAATAATAAAGGTTGCTTTCATTGATCGCTTCTTCAAAACGCATCCCACGATTGGCATACGTTTTTGGCTTTATTAGTTTCTCTTGCATTTTTTGTTTTTTGCCGT
Source organism: Enterococcus sp. AZ079 (assembly GCF_050547255.1). Taxonomy (NCBI): domain Bacteria; kingdom Bacillati; phylum Bacillota; class Bacilli; order Lactobacillales; family Enterococcaceae; genus Enterococcus; species Enterococcus sp. AZ079. Next base: position 1,595,610 of record NZ_CP172955.1, read on the forward strand.
CATCATAGGTAGTAGATTGTCCATTCGGGTAACGAATAACCATGTTGTTCACACTCCTAGGCAACATTATACCAAAAAGTCGTTTGGAAAGAAAAGAGATGACCAGAGAAACAATGAAAACCTTATACTTTACTGGCTATCGTAATTATGAATTAGGTGTCTTTCAAGCAAAAGATCCCAAGATTGCAGTTATTAAGAAAGTAATAATGTCGACTTTGACCAATTATGTCGAAGAAGGGTTAGAATGGCTCTTGATCAGCGGGAATCTTGGCGCGGAGCTGTGGTGTGCCGAAGCCGTTGAACAATTAAAACAAACATACCCAGAACTGAAACTAGGAATTATTTTTCCTTTTGAAGGGTTTGGTGAAAATTGGAACGAAACAAATCAGCAGGCACTGCAAACAGCGAAGTCATTTGCCGATTATGTCAATGCCACCAGCCATAAGCCTTACCAAGACCCCAGTCAATTAAGAAATCACACGGCATTTTTACTGGAGCATACCGAAGGCGCACTTGTGTTATATGATGACGAATTTCCAGGAAAACCTAATTATTTCTTAAGAGATGCCAAAGCTTATAGTGAGCAAAATCCCTACTTTATTCATCAAATAACAATGGATGACCTACAAAACGCAACATTTGATAGTAATTTACTTTGATTTTCGTATATTTTTTGATAGAATGGTCTAGAAAGTGAAAACCATTTGGAATAAACAATGAGGTGTAAATAATGGCAAATTTAATTTATAGTCCAAAAGATATTCTGCAACAAGAATTCAAAACAAAAATGCGCGGGTATGATCCAGTTGAAGTGGATGAGTTTTTAGATAATATCATTAAAGACTACGAAAGCTACAATAAAGAGATCTTAGCCCTGCAAGAAGAAAATGACCGTCTGACAGCGAAAATCGATCAATTGTCGAAAAACCAAGCGATCGCATCTCGTGTTCAACAAGAAGCGCCGAAAAGCCAAACCGTTACAAACTTTGATATTTTGAAACGTTTGTCTAATCTTGAAAAAGAAGTGTTTGGCAAAAAGCTTGATCGTGAATCAGAACCTGTCACTCGTTCTTCTTCCTACAACAGCAACTATACAAATGCTGATTTTGAAGATGACAACGAAAAAACCCGTCAATTCTAATCTATTTTAGAAAAGATAGTTGTGGTTTTCGGGTAATTGCGGCATAACTCGATTATGCTGAGGAAAGTCCATGCTCGCACAAGCTGAGATGCTTGTAGTGTTCGTGCCTAGCGAAACCATAAGCTAGGGTACTTGAGAAAGTAACGGCAGGAAAAATGGCTAAGGTGTAAGCTATGCCAAAGTATCCTTGAAAGTGCCACAGTGACGAAGCAAGGCGGGAAACCGTCTTGGTGGAACGCGGTAAACCCCTCGAGCGAGCAACCCAAACAATGGTAGGGGCACTTTTTGCACGGAAATGAACGGAGCAAGAAGGCAAGTAATTGCAGATAGATAATTACCCAGTGTTTTCTTCTCCCTGAGGAAAATACGGACAAAACATGGCTTATAGAAAATCACAACCTATCAGGGAATCCTTCCAGCAACGGAAGGTTTTTTTATACCAAGAAGGAGAGCGTTATGACTGAAAAAACATTTAATTGTATTGCCACCGCTGCGAGCGGTTTAGAAGCACTAGTGGGCAAAGAATTACGGGATTTAGGGATCGAGTGTGAGGTTGAAAACGGCCGAGCGCGTTTTAAAGGGACGATGGAGACCATTGCTACCGCGAACTTGTGGCTCCGTACAGCGGACCGTATCAAAATTGTCGTCGGGGAATTTGACGTATTGACTTTCGATCAGCTGTTTGAAGAAGTTAAAGCGTTACCGTGGGAAGACTTTTTACCTTTAGATGCTGAATTTCCAGTAGCTGGAAAATCAATCAAATCAAAATTGTATAGTGTACCTGATTGTCAAGCGATTACCAAAAAAGCAATCGTCAATCGCTTAAGAGAAGTATACCATCGTCCAGCAAGTGTGCCGCTGACTGAAACGGGCGCTTTTTTCCAATTAGAAGTGGCTTTATTGAAAGACCATGCGATGATCACATTGGATACGACTGGCCCTAGTTTGTTTAAACGTGGCTATCGTTTAGAAAAAGGAGGCGCGCCGCTGAAAGAAAACATGGCTGCGGCTTTAGTGATGCTGACAAATTGGTACAAAGACAAGCCGTTTGTCGATCCCGTTTGTGGATCAGGCACGTTGTGCATTGAAGCAGCGTTGATCGGTCACAATATCGCCCCTGGCTTTAATCGGGAATTTGTTTGCGAAACGTGGGATTGGTTCCCAGCAGAAGTATTTGAAAAAGTACGGAAAGAAGCAGATGAAGCAGCAGATTATGATGTCGAATTAGATATTATCGGTTCGGATATCAATGGTCGAATGATTGAGATCGCCCGCAGAAATGCGGAAGAAATCGGTCTAGGAGACTCGATCACCTTCAAACAACAAGCCGTTAAAGACTTTAAAACAGAAAAAGAGTATGGTGTCGTTGTGGCTAACCCTCCTTATGGCGAACGCTTAGGAGAAGAAGCGTCCGTTCAGCGACTGTATCAGGAAATGGGCCAAGTGTTTCGGCCGCTAAAAACCTGGAGCAAGTACTTTTTGACCAGTGACTTGACTTTTGAGACCCATTACGGCGAAAAAGCGACAAAAAAACGCAAATTATACAACGGTGCGATTCGTACCGATCTCTTCCAATACTGGGGACAACGTCCGCCACGCAAAAAGGAGTCTGCTGAATGAAAGAACAAGAATTTCTGAAAGAATTAAAAGAAATCGATCTATTACAACAAGCAATGGGGATCTTAGGCTGGGATAATCAAACAGGGATGCCAGAAAAAGCCAGTGATTACCGTGCCGAAGTTGACAGCTATTTATATGGTCTATACTTTGATAAAAAAGTGGGGGAACCAATCCAAGAAGCGATCAGCTATTTCGGGAAACACCCAGATGAATTATCAGAAGTAGGGAAAGCTGCGTATCAATTAGTCAAAGAAGAATATGAATTGCAAAAAGATGTACCCAATGAGTTGGCGATGGCGGCTTCCGCAGCTACGTCAAAAGCACATACTGCTTGGCTCAAAGCCCGTAAAGAAAAAGATTTTTCTTTATTTAAAGACGCTCTTTCTGAAAACATTCGCTTGACAAAAGAATTGATTCCTTATTGGAAGAAAAATGAGCTGACGAACTATGACGTCTTGTTAAACCAATACGAACCGAATATGACGGTTGAGATCTTGGATAACGTATTCTCACAAGTGAGAGACGGTATCATGGATATTCGTCGTCAATTGGCTGAAAAAGGAACAGCGCCAGATACTTCGATCCTTTCACGTAAGATGACCGAAGCGCAACAACGTAAATTTATCTCAAAAGTGATCGCCGACTTAGGCTATGACTTTTCTCGCGGCCGTTTGGATAATACGGTCCACCCATTCGCTACGGGGATCAACCACAATGATGTACGGTTGACCACACGCTGGAGCGAAACTGACTTTTCGATGGGACTGTTCGGTGTGATTCATGAAGCTGGTCACGGGATGTACGAGCAAAACATCGATGAGAAATACGAAGGCACGCCTGTTCATGAAGGGGCGTCCATGGGAATCCACGAATCCCAATCGCTGTTTAATGAAATCATTATCGGCAGCAACCGCAATTTCTGGGCAAAGCAATACCCATTTTTCCAAGAATGTGCGGAAGGCACGTTTGATGATGTGTCTTTTGACACTTTCTATGACTCCTTAAAGCATTCAAAAGCTAGCTTGATCCGTATTGAAGCTGATAGTCTGACATATGTCATTCATATTATTATTCGTTACGAGATCGAAAAAATGATCTTTAACGAAACCGTATCGATCGATGAACTGCCAAAAATCTGGAATGACAAATACGAGGAATATTTAGGGATTCGTCCAGAAAATGACTTGGAAGGGATCTTACAAGACGTTCATTGGTCAGGTTCAAGCTTCGGGTATTTCCCATCCTATGCTCTAGGATATATGTATGCAGCGCAATTACTCCATGCCATGGAAAAAGAAATCAATGTCGATGAAGTGTTGGCTTCGGATGATTATTCACCGATTCGTAAATGGTTGACTGAAAATATCCATCAATATGGCGCATCCAAGAAACCAAATGAATTGATTTTAGATGCAACGGATGAATTATTGAATCCTCAATATCTATTAGACTATTTACGCAAGATCTATTTTAGCGTCTATAAAATCAGCGAGACGCAAGATTTCGCTTAAAAGTAACGAGTGGAAAGAAGCTTCGCAAGACGTTGCCGCCCCAATTATTTCATGGGGTGCTCGTCTTGTTGAACTTCTTTTCCTTTTGTATCAAACACCATCGAAAAAAGAAGGCTAGCTGCTTTCATATCGAAAGAAGGAAAAAAATGAAGGAAGAATACAATGTTGCCGATCTTAGCAAAGTAATTGCTTATGCCGAAAGTATTCTGGGGAATGATTACACAGGACATGGGTTTGATCATGTCAAACGAGTGGCTGGGTTAAGTCAAGCCATCATTGATGCCGACGAATTGGCAGTTGATTGCTTTGTCGTACAGGCGGCAGCCTATCTCCATGATACGGTGGATGACAAAGTTGTGGCGGATGTCACAGCGGCGTCTAATGAAGTGCGAGCTTGTTTGACCACAGCGGGAGCCAGTGAAGCACAAACGAAAGAAATTTTTTCTATTATCGAGAATCTGTCTTTTTCAAAAGAACTTTTGCAAGGCGCGCAAGTTGTCTCAGTAGAAGGCCGCGTCGTTCGTGATGCAGATCGTCTCGATGCTTTAGGTGCGATCGGTATTTTACGGACGAGTTATTTTGGTGGCAGTCATCAACACCCGATCCATGTCAGTGACTTAGCCCCAAAGACGTTTCAAAATCATGAAGATTACCGAAAAGGAACGACGGTGATCAATCATTTTTATGAGAAACTATTTTTGCTTCCTGAAAAGATGACCACGGCGTATGGCAAAAAAGAAGCCCAACGACGTGTGGCTTTCATGAAGGATTTTTTAGAAGAATTCTATGCAGAGTGGGATGTTTAACTTTGTTTAGAGTTTTTTAAACTGAAATTCGATTATTTCCTTTTTCCTCCATTGTTCTTTATAATAATAAGTACAAAGGAGGGATGGAAATGTACTACCAACAGGCATTACAACCGAATGAACTATTGCCAGCGATTTCCAATTCAGGGGAATGCTTTTTTGTCATTCGGGCTGAGCTACCCATCCGGCAATATCAAATCGCAGTCTATCTTTACGACGATCAATTCTTTTTGTTGCAAGATGATCGCTTGTTTGATCAAATCGACCAAATCTCTAGTGAAACATTAGGGGATGAAGAAGAGATTTTACCATTTATCGAAGAAGCGCTGGAAGAAAACCATTATTTATTAGTGGAAAAAGCGTTTATTCGTTTAGATCTATCTACTTTACAAAAGATGACCGATCTTACTAGTTTCGATATCTTGTTTTATGAATTTTTTGACTCATGGGGGGAAGAAGGATGAAACGGACTGAATACGTAACGCTACAAGACCAAACATTGATCGACCTATTCCAGCAGTTAGGAGAGGATGTTTCGAATCTCGAGCTGATCGATGAAGAAAAGAATATCGATGTGGTGGTTGTGTCGAATAGTGATTGGCAATATTTATTGGAGCAAGTCAATGATGATGTGAAAGAGTCTTTTGCTGATACCTCAGAGACAGACCTGGATGAAGAACTAGCCGACGAATAAACCTTTTTTTAGTTGATAAACTGTTTTACTACGAAAGTGGCGGATGGATCTTTAGAAGGGGTCTAGCAATCTAGGCAGCTTACCAAAAAAATACGAAGCGATCTCATTTCCCGTCAAGAGGAGCAGGATCAATTCGTATTTCTAGGTAAGTTGTTTTTATTTTGTCCGCAGACGAACGTTTTTGACTTTTAAATAGCCGCGAATCAAGTTGACAATCAGTAAAAGAATGCCCACAATCAATGGAATCGCTAATAAGTAAGGCGAGTAAAGGTGGGTTTCTTGCACGTGTTCAAGAGATGTTTTCTCCACTTCATTGATGGCTTGTTGAATGACTTGTAAACTAAATCCTGTCAGAAAACCAGCAATGATGAAAAGGACGAAGCCTAAATAGGGAATATCGGAAGACCGGCGAAAAAGAGCAAAAGCTGCATATAAAACCAAAAGGAATGCCGGTACGCCAAAGGCAAAATAGGGATTTAACATGGTTTTTTAACCTCCTTTTCTTTTATGATACTCCAAAATTTACGTTTTGGGAAATAGCGTGTAAGATAAAAAGAAAACGTGAAGGAGTTCTTTATGTCCGCTTATATTACCCCAATAAAGGTTGCCTTGCTGGTTTTTCCTTTCCTAGCATTGGCGATATCAATGATTTTTTTTGTTATCCAATATCGAAAATACGGTCGTTTTATCTTGTCACGCGCACTGGTTTTGTATTCATTTGTCTTCTATTTATTGTGCGCCTATTTCTTAGTTATCCTACCATTGCCCTCGATCGAAGAGGTAGCACAGATGACTGGTCCTAAGATGGAATTGCAGTTAGGGGCATCGTGGCAACATTTTGTCCAACAGACCGTCTTAAACATTCACGATCCGCAAACCTATCTTCCCGCTATGAAGCAGGGGGTCTTCCTTGAGCCACTCTTTAATTTATTGTTGACCTTACCATTTGGGGTCTATTTGCGTTATTACTTCAAATGTTCCTTTTTAAAAACACTCGTTATTACGTTTTGCTTGACGTTGTTTTTTGAATTAACGCAGTTGACGGGACTGTATTTTATTTATCCTCGTCCGTATCGCTTATTCGATGTCAATGATCTCTTTGTCAATACAGTTGGAGGGCTTGTGGGCTGGACGATCGCCCCACTTTTTACGTTCTTATTGCCATCAAGGGAAGAGATGGATGCGGATTCTTACGCCAAAGGTACTCGGGTGACTGTGACACGAAGGGTGTTTGCTTGGTTGATCGACTGGGGAATACTGAAAGTGGTCAGTTTTATTGTGGTGATCGCTGTTCGTTTGCTCACTCAACAGACGGTACGGGACTTTAGTGGGGACTATTGGTACTTTGCTCTTGAAGTGTTGCTGTACTTTGTGTTGTTGGCTTACCTTGCCAAAGGACAAACGATTGGAAAAAAACTCGTACGAATCAAAATCATGCAAGAAGGCCGTGAGCGTGTCAGCTTGGGGGCTTTATTGAAACGCTATGGTTTGTTTTATCTGATTTATGCCAGCATCAGTCGGGTCAATATCTTTTTCGCACCGTTTCTTGAGTCCAACAATCTGCTGCTTTTAGTCGTTAGTTTGTTGATGGTAGTTATTTTTGGGTTGATCCAGTTTGGTTTTTACTTGAATCTCTTGTGGGCAGCAATAAAAAAAGAAAGCCGCTTTTTCTATGAACGCCGCAGTGCAACGTATACTATCAGTACGATCGATCCTCAATCGATTACAAAAGAAAGTTAGGAAAACAAGGCAACATATGCTATAATCCAAAGGATGCTAAAAGAAAGAAGGTGTTTGAATGTCTTTTGAGTCATTTAAATTTCAACCATTTATTTATGAAGCACTTGCTGATAAAAAGTTCTCTAAGCCAACAGAAGTGCAAGAAAAACTGATACCTGTTATCCAAAAAGGACGCAGTGTTGTAGGGCAATCACAGACCGGAAGTGGTAAGACCCACACATTTTTACTGCCATTGATGGATAAAATCGATGCCGAAAAAGATGAAGTGCAAGTAGTGATCACTGCACCGAGTCGTGAATTAGCCACGCAAATCTATCACGCCGCAAAACAAATCGGCGGATTTCATGATCCTGAAATTCGAGTGTCAAATTTCGTCGGAGGAACGGATAAGCAACGTCAATTAAGCCGTCTGCAAAATCAACAGCCCCATGTCGTGATTGGGACACCTGGTCGTATCCTGGATATGATCAACGAACAAGCGTTAGGGGTTCACACTGCCAATGTATTTGTCGTGGATGAAGCAGACATGACCTTGGATATGGGCTTTTTAGAAGAAGTCGATCAAATTGCGGGACGTTTGCCTGAGAAACTACAAATGCTGGTTTTCTCCGCAACGATTCCAGAGAAATTGCGCCCATTCTTGAAAAAATACATGGCCAATCCATTGATCGAAGAAATCAAATCGAAAGCAGTCATCTCTGATACGATCGAGAATTGGTTGATTTCTACCAAAGGGAAAAATACCAATAAATTGATCTACCAATTATTGACTACAGGCCATCCCTATCTTGCCATCGTTTTTGCCAACACGAAGAGCCGTGTGGATGAAATTACGGATTACTTAAAGGAACAAGGCTTAAAAGTAGCGAAGATCCACGGCGACATCAGTCCTCGTGAAAGAAAACGGATCATGCGCCAAGTGCAAAATTTGGACTACCAATATGTTGTCGCAACAGATTTAGCTGCGCGAGGAATTGATATTGAAGGGGTTTCTCATGTCATCAATGCTGAGATTCCAGCTGATTTAGACTTCTTTATCCACCGTGTTGGTCGGACCGGTCGAAACCAAATGGATGGGACCGCGATCACGTTATATGATCCAAGCGATGAAGGAGCAATCCAAGCCATCGAAGATTTAGGGGTTGTTTTCCAACCGAAGGAAATCAAAAATGGCGAGATCGTTGCGACTTACGATCGGAATCGTCGGCAAAAGCGGGAAAAATCTCGTGACGAATTAGACCCAACCTTGATTGGCTTAGTCAAGAAAAAGAAGAAAAAAATCAAGCCTGGCTACAAGAAAAAAATTCAATGGGCTGTTGATAAGAAGAACAAAGAAAAACGGAAGATCGAACGTCGTCAAACGACTCGAACTGCCCGCAAAAACAAGAAAAATTCGAATAGTTAATGGTTACCAAAACAGCAGTCATGTAAGGGGTGTTCTCTTACTTGACTGCTGTTTTTAATTGTTTGGTCATTTCTACACACAATACACCATCTTCAGTATAGGGCTCGGATGTTTTTTGATACCCACAGGATTCATAAAACGCACAAGCGTCGATCTCTGCGGATAACACTGATTGGAGGGCACCCTCTTGGACACCACGCATTTCGAGATAATGCAATAATTTGGTGCCGTATCCTTGGTGCCGATAGGCCTTGGCTACGCAAAAGCGATCAGGTTGCAGAGTGTTCGGTGAAGAGAATTGATAGCGAATGGTCGCGATCGGGATGCGTCCATCTAGCCAAAGAAAGTATGGGCAAGATTGGTCTTTTTCATCAAATTCCCATTCTATAGGGATGTGCTGTTCTTCCACAAAAACGGCTTGCCGCAGGGCGAAAACCGCTTGTAGCATCCACGGACTGCGTCCAAAATAAAGCATCAGTCGTTTTCCTCCTTTTTCGTGGTATACTCGTTATATAGTAATTGTAGCAGATGAGAGGAGAAATGACGTGGATTTTTTTGAGGCGTTACAATGGTCAAATTGGAAGACACTGTCCTTTGAAATCAAAGAACAGCTGATCCAGCAAATTTTAATGTATTTTGTCAGTCCTTTAAAGGAGATCACCGATGTCCATTTTAGTCAGTTGACGTATGCAGGGTTGAAATGTGCGACCTTTGAATTAACGATCGATGGCGAAGACTTTGTCTTTATACCAGGGAACTCTGAGGCGATCTTAGGTTGGGATCTCGGTGTGCAAGGATTACCAGCTACTTGCTGGAGTAAAAATTGGCAGTCAGCCCCCAACGAGATCATTCGCCAGCTGGAAACAATCTATGAGTTAGAAACCAGCCAGGATTGGGGGATTTTTGTCAATGAGTCTACGAGCCCTTTGCGCAAAGCTGTGATTGATCCTATGCTAGTCCAAAAAAGTTCTCTGCCTGCTGGCGCAAGGTATATCGGGCAGTTAAATACAATCACTGGGGAGTTTCACGGGTTAGTCGATCAATTCAGTGTTTTCGAAAAAGAGCTAAAGGCACAATTCACAGCACCAGCGTCCTTTGAGGAAAGCTTGCGTTGGGAATTACCCGCTTTTTACCACGAAGAGAATCGCTATTTTGCTGCACTAGAGCCGTTATCGGAAACCTATCAGTTATTTACCCACGAATCCGTCAGTCAAACAGAATTGAAACAGCAGTTAGATAAACAAGGCTTTCAGCTACTATCAGAGGATCAATGGGAATACGTTTGCGGTGCTGCGACTCGGCGACTTTTTCGCTGGGGCAATGAAAAGTCCTGCGACGATGGTGTCTCTTTGTCAACCGCTGAATTGCTTGAACCGAATTTATTTGGCTGCACCTATGGGCTTGCGGATGCGTGGGAGCTGACAGATGGCTTGTCTTTAAAAATGGAGAACTGGCAGATTTGTGGGCATCCTTTATTCGATGCCTTGCCATATGCCAGTTATTACCGTTCACGGAAAATGCTGCAGCCAGATCAAAAGCTTTCTCCGCAAAGCTATCGTTACCGCAAAGCGATTCTGATCAACAAAGAACGGATTTGAGGATTGACTTTTTCGACACATTTCCTTATACTTTGAATGACGAAGGATATGGTCGGTTTGATGATTCATTACAGAAAGTTTTTCATTGCTGAGAGAAAAACATGAATTCAGACGGATTGCTCCCTTTGGTGCTCAACTGTAGCAGAAATGTTGCCGTCCACTCCGCGTTAACGAGTCTAAGAGGTAATGAGTCACATCATTGCAAGCAAGGTGGTACCGCGTATCGACGTCCTTGCTCTGCAATGGTGTTTTTTTTCGTCAAAATGACTCGACAGGCATAAGAGCGCCTTACCAGCAATTTTGTCAGCCCCTGTATCTTAAGCGAACACAGAAGAAAGTAGGAGAATAACGTGAAACAATTATCCAGTGCAGAAGTACGCCAAATGTTTTTGGACTTCTTTCAATCAAAAGGTCATTCAATTGAACCAAGTGCGTCCCTTGTCCCAGTCAACGATCCAACCCTATTATGGATCAATTCAGGAGTGGCAACGCTAAAAAAATATTTTGATGGCAGTGTTGTTCCTGAAAACCCAAGAATTACCAATGCGCAAAAATCGATTCGGACCAACGATATTGAAAATGTTGGGAAAACAGCGAGACACCATACGATGTTTGAAATGCTAGGCAACTTTTCGATCGGCGATTACTTTAAAAATGAAGCGATTCATTGGGCCTGGGAGTTTTTGACATCACCAGAATGGATGGCTTTTGATCCAGAAAAATTATATGTCACGGTTTATCCAAAAGACACAGAAGCAAAACGGATCTGGGCAGAAGAAGTCGGCTTGACACCAGAGCATATCGTTGAGATTGAAGACAACTTTTGGGACATCGGTGCAGGACCATGTGGACCAGATTCAGAGATTTTCTATGACCGTGGTCCTGAGTTTAATGACGTAGCGGAAGATGATCCCGAAAACTATCCTGGTGGCGAAAATGAACGCTATTTGGAAATCTGGAATCTGGTCTTTTCAGAATTCAATCATCAACCAGATGGCTCCTATGAACCACTACCACATAAAAACATTGATACGGGGATGGGGCTGGAACGAATGGTTTCCATCGTTCAAAATGCACCAACCAATTTTGAAACAGACTTGTTTCTGCCGATCATTAATGCAGTGGCAGATTTAAGCGGTCGTGTGAACTACGGCGACAGCAAAACGACAGATATCTCCTTTAAAGTGATTGCAGACCATATCCGCGCGCTTTCTTTTGCGATCGGCGATGGGGCACTTCCTTCAAATGAAGGCCGTGGCTATGTTTTACGTCGTTTATTACGTCGTGCAGTCATGCATGGGAAAAAATTAGGGATCGATGCTGCCTTCTTATACAAATTAGTACCGATCGTTGGCGAGATCATGGAAAGCTACTATCCTGAAGTACTAGAGCAGCAAGAATTTATTGAGAAAGTGATCCGCAACGAGGAAGAACGTTTCCATGAAACCATCAATGAAGGGTTAGATATTTTAAATCAAGTGATCGCCCAAGTAAAAGCAGACGGTCAAGATACGTTAGCTGGTCAAGATATTTTCAAATTGTATGACACTTACGGCTTCCCAGTTGAATTGACAGAAGAAGTGGCGGAAGACGAAGGGTTGAAAGTGGACCACCAAGGGTTTGAACAAGAAATGGATGCACAACGTGCCCGTGCTCGTGCAGCTCGACAAACGGAGCTTTCAATGGGCGTACAATCCGCTTTATTGACAGATATCAAAGTAGACAGCCGTTTCGTTGGCTATGATTCACTTGAAGCAAACAGCGAATTATTAGTGATCATCCAAGACGAAGCGTTACATGATTCTGTTTCGACAGGTGAAGCAAAACTGATTTTTGCCGAAACACCATTTTACGCAGAAATGGGTGGACAAGTTGCGGACACAGGCACGATCGTAGCAGAAGATGGTACGATCGTAGCGGAAGTGACGGATGTCAAAAAAGCACCGAACGGTCAGTTCTTGCATACTGCTACAATCAAAGCGCCACTACAAGAAGGCATGAACTATTTCTTACAAGTGGATCAGCATCGTCGCAATAAGATCATTAAAAATCATACAGCGACTCACTTATTGCATAAAGCCTTAAAAGAAGTATTGGGCAGCCATGCGAACCAAGCAGGTTCATTAGTTGCTCCAGGACATTTGCGCTTTGACTTTAGTCATTTTGGGCAAGTGACCAGCGAAGAGCTGAGCCAAATGGAACAAATCGTAAACCAGAAAATTTGGGAAGCTCTTCCTGTTGTGACGATCGAAACGGATATCGATACCGCAAAAGGCATGGGAGCGATGGCACTCTTTGGTGAAAAATATGGGCATGACGTTCGCGTCGTCAATGTTGCCGATTGGTCGATCGAATTATGTGGGGGAACCCATGTAGCAAATACGGAGGATATCGGTATTTTCAAAATCGTTTCTGAATCAGGGATCGGTGCTGGTGTTCGTCGGATTGAAGCAGTGACTAGTCAAGAAGCTTATACGTTATTGCATGAAGAAGAAGCGCAATTAAAAGCAATTGCAGGGATCGTTAAATCCGCCCAATTAAAAGAAGTCGTTGCCAAAACAGAACAACTGCAAGCGCAGCTGCGTGAATTGCAAAAAGAAAACGAAGCTCTTGCCAGCAAGTTAGCAAACCAGCAAGCAGGGGATGTTTTCAAGGATGTCAAAGAAGTAAATGGTCTGCGTCTGATCACAGCAAAAGTGACTGTAAAGGACATGAACCAATTACGTCAACTAGCTGACCAATGGAAACAAAAAGACCATTCTGATATTTTAGTGTTAGCTACCGCGAATGATGGCAAAGTGAATCTTTTAGCTGCCATGAAGAAAGCAGCCAACGAAAAAGGATTGAAAGCGGGCGATTTGATCAAAGAGATCGCACCTAAAGTTGGCGGCGGCGGTGGCGGCCGTCCTGATATGGCACAAGCCGGCGGGAAGAATCCAGAAGGAATCGCAGCAGCACTTGAGACAGCAGCAGCGTGGTTAGCTGCCAAGTAAGCACACTATGGTTGAATCTATACCCGCGAGTTCCTTTCCTTTAAGAAGATAGGTGAAAGAGGAGCGTAGGTCTTTAACACATTCCTTTTTTGAACGAAGATGACGGAGGGGGAGACCCTTCCGTTATCTTTTTCCTTTTTTCCTACGTGTTATCTGAAAATGCGTTTGATAATTGAAGGGAATTCGCTTTTTTTTCGAAAAAACGATACGAATAGTTGTTTAATTGAATTCCTTCGGGGTAAAATAAGAAAGATGGTTTTTTGAGAGGGTGATGATTTGCTAAACTTTTTTTTAGATCGTAGCAAAAAAAATGGTGTCTACGAACGTACAGCCATCGGGAAATTAGCAGGTAGCCTCGGGTTGCTTTCCAACCTACTATTATTTGCTGGGAAATTTATCATTGGCTTATCTGCCCAGTCTGTTTCGATTATGGCAGATGCCATCAACAGTCTTTCAGATACCGCTTCGTCTATTTTAACATTGATCGGTTTTCGGATCTCTGCGAAACCAGCCGACAGTGAACATCCATATGGTCATGAGCGATTTGAAGCCATCAGTGGGTTTGTAGTATCTTTGATCATCACGTTTGTTGGCGGCCAATTTCTCATCAGCTCTGTGCAACGCATCATGGAACCGACGAGTATCCGTCTTTCCCCACTATTGTTTATCGTTTTGGTCTTATCGATTTTGATCAAAATCTGGCAGGGAGCGATGTACCGCAAGCTGGCGAACCTGATCGGCTCTCAAACACTTAAAGCCAGCGGACAAGACAGTCTCAACGATGTGTATACAACGGGGGCAGTTTTGTTTTCAGCGACGATCGAGTGGCTGACTGGCCTACGTATCGATGGCTTTGTCGGCTGTCTGATTGCCTTGTATATTTTGATTAGCGGAATCAAAATGATTCGTTCCTTTATCAACGAATTATTAGGGGCACGCCCAACGCAAGAAGAAGTAGCTGCCATGGAGCAACGCTTGGATCACTATCCGACGATTCTCGGTTACCATGATTTACTGGTTCATAATTATGGACCGAAAAATCGCTTTGCCAGTGTGCATATCGAAGTGGATGAAACATGGACTTTACGAGAAGCGCATGAGGTGATTGATGCCATTGAACAAGATTTTCGCCAATCTTTAAAGGTCGACTTGGTCTGTCATCTTGATCCCGTACCAATTCAAGATCAGCAGTATCGGCATTTAAAAAAAGAAGTGTCAAAGATCATTCGCTTCGTTGACCCACAGTTACGGATGCATGATTTTCAGGTCAAAGGAGATCTGTTGGCTTTTGATTTAGTGATTCCCGCAAAACCGGCGTATAGTGATCATGAAATCGAAGAAATGCTGAAACAAAAAATCAAAGAAACACTAGGGGACTATGAATTGAAGCTTGCTTTCGATCACAGTTACCTATTATAGGGTTACAGGATATAGGAGGAAACTATGATAAAAATGGATATGAGCATGATTTCCACGGTCTTATTGGCACTTTTGTTTATAAATACGATTGCTGCTTTTATTACTGTTTTTCGGAAACCACGCTCGATTGCAAGTGTCTTTGCTTGGATGATGACATTGGTATTCATCCCCGGCATCGGGTTCTTGTTGTACTTGTTTTGTGGTCGGGGGATCGACGGAGAAATTATTTATAAATTTAGTGAGCACCACCAAAGTAGGATCAATGAGTTGAATCAAATCATCAAAGTGCACAATTATTCTTTTCCTGAACATCCTTACTCAGATGACAATCATCTATTAGAGCGCTATTTTAAGAACCTTGATGAATCTCCCTTGACGAAAGGAAACAAAGTAGAATTTTATACAGATGGAAAAGAAAAATTTGCAGCATTGTTTGAGGACATGAAGCAAGCAGAAGATAATCTGCATGTGGAGTATTATTCGTTTTTTAATGATGAGATCGGTGGCCAATTCTTGTCAATCTTGATCGATAAAGCCCGTGAAGGTGTTGAAGTGCGTTTGGTCTATGATCCATGGGGGTCACCGAAGGCCAATCGGAAATTCTTTCAACCGTTGATTGATGCCGGTGGAAAAGTCGTGCCTTTCATCACTTCGAAGAACCTAATCCGCAACACACGATTGAACTACCATCTACATCGAAAAATCGTTGTGATCGACGGTCAAATCGGATGGACTGGCGGCTTTAATGTCGGCGATCAATATTTAGGGAAAAAGGCCAAATTTGGCTATTGGCGAGACACCCATGCGAGAATCGTAGGTACTGCCAGTTTTACACTACAAGAGATTTTTATTCGTGACTGGAACGCATCTGTAAAAAGAGAAGAGGATCAGCTGGAATACGAGGATCGCTACTTTATTCTACCGCCGAAAGAGCGCTCTGGAAATGTTGATTTGCAGATCGTCGCTGATGGGCCTGAAAGTGAGACCCAAATTCTCAAAGGCGGCTTTGTGAAAATGATTTTGGCTGCCAAAGAATCGATTTGGATCCAAACGCCTTATTTGATTCCCGATGACAGTATGATGAATGCATTAGAAATTGCGATTCACTCAGGTGTAGACGTCCGAATCATGATTCCATGTATGCCGGATCACCCATTTATTTACCGGGCAACGCAGCATTATGCCAATTACTTGCATCGTCGTGGTGCAAAAATCTACATCTATAACAACGGTTTCCTCCATGCGAAGACGGTCATGATGGATGATACCATTAGTTCCTTTGGGACGACGAATCAAGACATTCGGAGTTATGCCTTGAATTTTGAAGTCAATGCCTTCGCCTACGATCACGATGTCACGCAAACGTTGAAAGGCTTCTTTGAAGAGGATATGGCACAATCAACATTACTGACGGATGAAATTTTGGCGAAGCAATCTTACTGGTTGCGCTTCAAACAAAACTTCTCTCGGTTATTGTCTCCGATCCTTTAATTTCATCGCTTTTGCTAATCCTTGGCGTGCCAAATGGTCGGCACCTTTGTTTTGACTCTCAGGGACCCATTGGATGATTGCTAAAGAGAACTGTTTCAACAAGTATTGAATTTCTGTTAAATAATCAGAAAAAGCAGGGTTTTTGGTATAATTCTTGTCGATGGTCTGCGCAACGACTTTGCTGTCGGTATAGAGCATAATTGTCTGTTCCTGTAAACCTTTGTCAATCAGCAGCTGCAACGCGTTGACCATCACAGCGAACTCTGCTTGGTGGTTGGTTGAATCAGGTAGCGGAAACGCAATTTGTTCATGCAGATCAGTACCGACAATGACGATTCCACCGCCACTAGGGCCGGGGTTGCCTTTCGTGGAAGCATCAAGATAAACTTTTAACATTGTCTCACCCTTTTTTGATATGATAAAGATAGTATACTAGAAATTTTATGTTGTGAGGAACTTTTATGAAGCGTAAATTGTATTGGCAACCGGAAGCTGCTACAGCGATCATTTATTGGTCGTTTACTATGATGATATTATTTATCAGTTTGATTCTTTCGTTAGAAAATACCAGACCTTATTGGAAAAGCAACCTCGTATTAGCCGTCTTTTTCTTTTTTGTATGGTTAGGGATTCACCGAAGCATGCTCATCAGGAATGATTTGCTCCTGATTCGCTATGCGCGCTTATGGAAGAAAAGCCTTATTTCTTTACCTGAGATAGAAAAATGGCAAATTATAAACCGTTTAATAAGCATTACCGATCATCAAAAAACGTATACCTTCACGTTGCGTAAAAAAGATGTGGCATGGTTAGAAACTTTTTTTCAAGAAAAAATCCCTGAAAAAAGGGTGCAGGTCAAAACCAACGAGTAATTCATAGAAATCTAGAAAGCAGCGATCACTCCTTTTGGCGTTACAGCCTTAGGAGGGACGTTGTTTTTTGTTTACATAAAGGATTCGTGAAACTTCTTGTAAAAGTGTGAAAAATCACTCTTTCTTTCTGAATAAAATCAAGTATAATAAGAGCATAGCAAACAAAATACATTTTAAAGTGCTAAATAGTTCGTGAATTGAGGGTAAAAATGAAATCAGATATCGAAATTGCACAAGAATCAATGCCTAAACCGATTATTGAAATTGCTGAACCACTTGGTTTGACAGGCGATGACCTGGAACTTTATGGCAAATATAAAGCAAAAATCGAATGGTCGGCAATCAACGAAAAAGCAAACAATCCGCTGGGTAAACTCATTTTAGTCACAGCGATCAGTCCGACACCCGCTGGAGAAGGCAAGTCAACCGTGACCATTGGACTTGCAGATGCGTTAAATCAAATCGGCAAGCAAACCGTCATCGCCTTACGTGAGCCATCTTTAGGACCAGTAATGGGCATCAAAGGCGGCGCCACCGGCGGCGGCAAAGCACAAGTGTTGCCGATGGAGGACATCAACTTACACTTCACTGGCGATATGCATGCGATCACAGCAGCAAACAATGCCTTGTCTGCATTGATCGACAATCATATCCAGCAAGGCAATGAGCTGGGGATCGACGGACGTCGGGTCACATGGAAACGGGTTGTCGATTTGAATGATCGAGCGTTACGACAAGTGATCGTCGGTCTAGGGGGACCGTTACAAGGCGTTCCCCGAGAAGACGGTTTTGACATCACCGTTGCTAGTGAAATCATGGCGATTTTGTGCTTGGCAACAAGCATTGATAATTTAAAAGAGCGATTAGGAAAGATTTTAATTGGTTATTCTTTTGAGAAACAACCGATTTACGTAAAAGATCTGGCGGTCAAAGGTGCTTTAGCCTTACTTTTAAAAGATGCCCTCAAACCGAATCTTGTTCAAACGATTGAAGGAACCCCTGCGCTGATCCATGGCGGACCTTTTGCAAATATCGCTCATGGGTGTAATAGTGTCATCGCAACCGAGACGGCTTTGCACTTAGGCGAATACACGGTGACCGAAGCTGGGTTTGGTGCTGACTTAGGGGCAGAGAAATTTCTTGATATCAAAACACCGAACTTATCAAAGGCACCAGATGCGATCGTAGTAGTAGCGACGATCAGAGCACTGAAGATGCATGGTGGGGTCGCTGTGGCTGATTTAGGGACAGAAAACTTAAAAGCATTAGAGTTAGGCTTCAGTAATTTAAAGCGACATGTTGAAAACATGCGTAAATACGGGATTCCAGTTGTCGTTGCGCTTAATGAGTTCTCACAAGACACCGAAGCGGAGCGAACATTAGTCGAAACCATGTGCCAGAAAATCGACGTCACCATCGCACGGACAGCCGTTTGGGCAGACGGTGGTGCAGGTGGAACGGATTTAGCAAAAGCAGTGGTTCAAGTAATCGAGGAAAAACCTGCCAACTATCAACGCTTGTATACCGACGATTTGCCTTTAGCGGATAAAGCTTCTTTGATCGTGCGGGAAATCTATGGCGGGGCAGAGGTTGAGTTTGCGCCGAAAGCCAAGGCACAGTTGCAAAGCTTCAAAGAACAAGGCTGGGATCAGCTGCCGATCTGTATGGCAAAAACCCAGTATTCCTTTAGTGATGATCCAAAGCGATTGGGCGCACCAGATGACTTTACAGTAATGATTCGCGAATTCGTGCCAAAATTAGGGGCTGGCTTTATCGTAGCCTTGACTGGTGCCGTGATGACGATGCCAGGATTACCGAAGAAACCTGCCGCCATCAATATGGACGTGACTTCTGATGGCCAAGCGATCGGTCTTTTTTAAAAGAGCTATCACAAACAAAGAAGGCATTCGCGGCATTTGAAACGGAAAAACGGAAAGAGATGACTTGAAAGGACGGGTGCAAGCGGCATTCGTCTTTTTCTCGTTCATTAGACGTGATGGAAGATAAAAGTAGGGATTCTTGTTATAATAATCAAGGAAGCAAGCAAAAGTCTATTTTCTTTCTTTTGATAATCAAGTATACTTAACCAATTGAGGTGATCTTTGTCAATGGAGCTACAACTAACTAGGAGGACTGGTTTTTATGGAATGGGCAGTCCCTTGGAGGTCATGCAAGGAAAAAAAAGAATCGCTGCCATCAATCATCAGCAAACGATTTTTTTGGCGCTGGCTGAGCAGACGCCGATTCGTGTGCGCATGTTTTTTTTAGAAAGTCAGCCTTTTCATTTACCAAAAGACCAATCAGCGCTCAAGCTGGAGGTCGTGATGAATCCTGCGCTTAAAAGAATATATATCGGCTTTTATTTAAGCCTTTTTCTCATGATGGGGGTATTGGGCTTATTATCCATCTCCCTTTACTCGTTGCTTTTTGTCGGTGTGTATTTAGTGGCATATTTTGTCTTTGTTTTGATTTATTTAAAAAAAGCGTATCTTATCAAGGAGGTTCCTCATGGCTAGTGGTGCAGATCAATTTTTGAGCAGTTTTAATCGAATCGAAAAGCGGCTTCGTGACGAATTGGATAATCCGCGGAATATGGGTTTTTCTGAAATGGTTCGTCGCTTGTCAAAAAGCAAAAATATCAATGTCAGAAGAGCAGAAGATGATCTATTACAAATGGCTCAGCTGCGCAATGCCATCGTACATGAAAAAATCGGAGAAAACTTTGTCATTGCAGAACCGAATGAATGGGTTGTCAATCGCATCCAAGAAATTGAACGCTCCTTACTGGCACCTGAAAAAGTCATGCCGCGTTTTGCGAAACGAGTGACTGGTTTTGAAAAGCACCTGCCATTACCAGAGTTATTGAAAATCGTTGCCCAAAAGCGCTATTCACAATTTCCGATCTATGATAATGGTCGATTTTTGGGATTGATCACCTTGCGGATGCTGGGATACTGGTTAGCGAAAGAAAGCCTCCATGGTGAAATCAAGTTGGCAGGCAGAACGGCAGATGAATTATTAGCAGGAGATGGGAAACGATCGAATTATTGTTTCGTGTCGGCTGAAACGACCATCGTAGAAGTGGAAGAATTGTTTCAAAAAAATGCCCTGCTTGAGGCGGTTTTGATCACCAAGGATAAAAATCCGAATGGAAATCTCTTGGGCATCATCCGTCCGCGAGATATTTTTAAAGAAGAAAGAGTGGAAAATTTATGATCGCGTTGTTTTTTTTGTTAAGTGCTGTTGTCATTGGCTTGGATCAATGGCTGAAAATTTGGATCGTTGCCAATTATCAACTGGGTGAAACACATTCTCTGATCGACAATGTGTTGTCCCTGACCTATCTTCAGAATACGGGCGCAGCTTGGAGTATTCTAGAAGGAAAAATCACCTTTTTTGCGATCATCACCGTTATCGCGGTTGCTGTTGTTGTTTACCTATTGTTTCGCTACCAAAAAAGCAGTCTATGGTTTCGTTTCGGACTTGCGTTTGTTCTAGGTGGGGCGATCGGTAATTTTATCGATCGGTTGCAGCATGGCTTTGTGGTCGATATGTTCCAGCTTGATTTTATCAATTTCCCAATTTTCAATATCGCTGATATGTCATTAGTGTTCGGGGTGATCTTGATTTTTATTTATGCACTGGTAGATGACGAAGCAAAAGGGAAACAAGGAGAATCAAATGGAAAAGCAAATTGAAGTAATCATTAAAGAAGAAAAAGGGCGGGTCGACAAAGTGTTGGCTGAACGCTTGCCAAATCATAGTCGGTCACAAATCCAGCAGTGGCTAAAAGAAGATGCGGTCACATTGAAGGGCGAAACGGTTCGGGCAAATTATAAGGTAAAAGCAGGTGATCACTTGATCATCCAAGTACCAGAACCTGAAGTTGTAGACTTACAACCAGAAAATATTCCTTTGACGATCGTCTATCAAGATGCTGATGTGGCAGTCATCAACAAGCCGCAAGGGATGGTGGTTCATCCATCCGCTGGGCATCCCAATGGCACCTTGGTCAATGCGTTATTGTACCATATGGATGATTTATCCACGATCAATGATGTTGTTCGGCCAGGAATCGTTCATCGAATCGACAAAGATACGTCGGGTCTGTTAATGATCGCCAAAAATGATCAGGCACATGAGTCGTTAGCGAAACAATTGAAAGACAAAACATCGTTACGCAAGTACGTAGCATTGGTCCATGGCAATATCAGCCACGAAAAAGGCACCATCAATGCACCGATCGGCCGCTCGAAAGTTAATCGGAAAATGCAAGCCGTGATCGAGAATGGCAAACCCGCAGTGACTCATTTCACCGTGTTGGAACGCTTTGATCAATTTACCTTGGTGGAATTGCAATTGGAAACTGGAAGAACCCATCAAATAAGAGTCCACATGCAGTACATCGGTTTTCCGCTAGCTGGCGATCCGCTATATGGACCTAAGCGCACGCTAAAAGGCAATGGGCAGTTTTTACATGCCAAGCTTCTAGGCTTCACCCACCCAACAACAGGCGAGTCGCTGGTCTTTGAAGCGCCATTACCAGAGCTGTTCGCGGACACGTTAAAAAAATTGCGAAAAAATGATTGATTTTTTTGTGTGAGAACTGTATAGTAATTGTAACAACTAAATAGCTCCTTTAAATGTAGTCCCGTGAGGCTAAGAAGGAATGAGTAAGCAGACGACTCCCGCGTTGGAGATTCGAACCCTTACTAGATGATAACGTGTACCCAAAATCCACAGAATGGGATTTTAGGCAACGATCGGAAAACATGACTCCTACCTCAAGCAGGTAGGAGTTTTTTTATGTTCAAAATTAGGAGGGAATAACATATGGCAGCGAAAGAAGTAGTAGATGCAGTAACAATGAAACGAGCGTTAACGCGGATCACCTATGAAATTATTGAAAGAAATCGAGGCATTGATAACTTGGTGCTGGTAGGGATCAAAACCCGCGGCATCTATATCGCGCAACGAATAGCAGAACGTTTAAAACAACTAGAAGGCGTAGAAGTACCTGTCGGTGAATTGGACATCACCTTGTACCGAGATGACAAAAAGACAGAAGATGATCCAGAGATCCATTCATCAGACATCCCGACTGCCATTGATGGCAAAGAAGTCATCTTGATCGATGATGTCTTGTTTACAGGACGGACGATTCGGGCAGCTTTGGATGCCATCATGGATATTGGTCGACCAAAAAGAATCTCACTCGCCGTTTTAGTTGACCGCGGTCATCGTGAATTGCCGATTCGGGCAGATTTTGTTGGAAAAAATATTCCAACTGCTTTAAGTGAAGAAATTATCGTGGAGATGGAAGAATCCGATGGTTCTGACCGGATCATGATCAATAAAGAAAACGACTAGGAAGAAGAGTGACAGCAACATGCAGAAGCAAGAATTTCGTAATCCAGACGCAGTTTTAGACATCAAAGATCGGCCCAAAGCACTGCCTTGGTTAGGCCTAAGCTTACAACATCTTTTCACGATGTTTGGGGCAACCGTTTTAGTTCCGATCCTCGTTGGGATCAACCCCAGCATCGCTCTAGTTAGTTCAGGTATTGGAACATTGGTTTACTTGGTTACGACGAAAGGGAAGATTCCAGCGTATCTAGGCAGCAGCTTTGCGTTTATCGCAGCGATGCAGATGCTGATGAAATCTGACGGCTACCCAGCTATCGCACAAGGCGCCATCACGACTGGGTTGGTCTACGTGATCGTTTCGATGATCATTAAACGTGCGGGTGCTGCTTGGTTGGATAAGATCTTACCACCGATCATTGTCGGTCCTGTGATTATGGTGATTGGATTAGGGTTAGCCGCTAACGCAGCTCAGAATGCGATGTACAATGACTCAGTCTACGATTTCAAGTACATTCTGGTAGCCTTGGCTACCTTAGGATTAACGATTTTCTTCAATATGTTTCTGCGAGGGTTCTTAGGACTGATTCCGATCCTTCTGGGGATCGTGGGCGGATACTTGATCGCCTTAGCAGCGGGAATCGTCGATGTACAGCCCATCATTGACGCCAACTGGTTTGGCATGCCGAGCTTCGAGATTCCCTTCATTAACTATGAACCAAAACTGTATCTGAATGCAATCACTACGATGGCGCCGATCGCTTTTGTTACCATGACCGAACACATCGGTCATCTGATGGTCTTGAACAAATTAACGAAGCGGAACTTTTTTGAAGAGCCAGGCTTGAACCGAACACTATTGGGAGATGGGTTTGCTCAAATTGCAGCCGGTCTCGTTGGGGGCCCCCCAGTGACAAGTTACGGAGAAAACATTGGGGTTTTAGCAATTACACGCGTCCACAGTGTGTTCGTTATCGGTGGTGCAGCAGTTCTAGCCATCGTACTAGGCTTCGTTGGAAAACTAAGCGCATTGATCTTAAGTATTCCTGGTCCAGTCATCTCAGGGATCAGCTTCCTGCTCTTTGGCGTCATCGCTGCCAGCGGGTTGAAAATTTTGATCGACAACAAAATCGATTTTGATCGTAAGAAGAATTTGATCATTGCGTCAGTGATCCTTGTGGTAGGAATCGGCGGTCTTGTCTTCACGGTCGGTACCTTCACATTATCCGCAATGGCGTTAGCAACTGTCCTAGGGATCTTCTTGAATCTTATTTTACCTGACAGCTCTCGCAGCGAAGAAAAATAACTTGTGCCAACTCATCGTTTAAACAGAATCAAAGGAGGAATTCATTCATGATTATTCAATCCGAAAGAATCAGCTTAAAGCATCTTTTGACGGTAGAAGCATTGACGGACCGTGAAGTGATGGGACTCATCCGCAGAGGACAAGAATTCAAAAGAGGGGCGAAATGGATGCCCCAAAAAGAACAATATTTCGCAACAAATCTCTTTTTTGAGAACAGTACCAGAACCCACAAAAGCTTCGATGTTGCTGAGAAAAAACTAGGGATCGAAGTCATCGAATTTGAAGCCTCCACCAGTTCTGTTCAAAAAGGCGAGACCTTGTATGACACGGTCTTGACGATGTCGGCTTTAGGTGTAGACGTTGCGGTCATTCGCCACGGCGATGAAAATTACTACGACGCTTTGATCCAAAGCAAAACGATCCAGTGCAGTATCATCAATGGCGGGGACGGCAGCGGCCAACACCCAACTCAATGCTTGCTAGATCTGATGACGATCTATGAAGAGTTTGGGCATTTTGACGACTTGAAAGTCGCAATCGTAGGTGACATCACCCACTCACGGGTCGCAAAATCAAACATGCAAATGTTGAAGCGTCTCGGAGCGAAAGTCTTCTTCTCAGGTCCAAAGGAATGGTATGACGAAGAATTTGAAGTATACGGTCATTGGCTACCATTAGACGAATTGGTCGCAGAAGTCGATGTTATGATGATGCTTCGTGTCCAGCACGAGCGCCATGATGGAACGGAAAGCTTTTCAAAAGAAGAATACTTAAAAAATCACGGGTTGACCGTCGAACGCGCCGCAAGAATGAAAGAGCATGCGATCATAATGCACCCAGCGCCGGTCAATCGCGATGTGGAATTGGCTGATGCCTTAGTTGAAAGCTTACGCTCACGAATCATCACACAGATGTCCAATGGCGTCTTTGTTCGAATGGCGATTCTTGAAGCGGTGTTGAACGGTAAGGCCTAACAGGCAAAAAGGAAAGAATTAGAGGAGGAAGTTTACATGAAAACACTCATTAAAAACGGTAAAATCATCAAAAAAGACAATCACTGTGTTCCTGCAGCAATTTGGATCGAAGAAGGAATCATTCGCGGGATCGGTACAGCATTTCCCGAAACAGATTTTGACGAAGTCATCGATGCCAAAGAGCAATTGATCACGCCAGGTTTAGTGGATGTTCATGTACACTTCAGAGAACCAGGCTTTGAATACAAAGAAACAATTGAAACGGGCAGCATGGCAGCAGCTCGCGGTGGGTTCACGACAGTTTGCGCAATGCCAAACCTTGACCCAGTTCCCGATACACCGGAAAAATTAGCAGCTGTTTACGAAAAAATCAACGCAGATGCGTCAATCAATGTCTTACAATACGCCCCGATCACCGAAAACTTGCGCAGCGAAACGTTGACGGATGCAGCTGGAATGAAAGCCGCGGGGGCATTTGCCTTAACAAATGACGGTGTCGGGGTTCAGACTGCTGGCACAATGTATTTGGCAATGAAGCAAGCCGCCGAAAATGACTTGGCCTTGGTTGCCCATACAGAAGATGATTCCTTACTCTTTGGCGGCGTGATGCATGCTGGTAAAAAAGCAGAAGAACTTGGACTACCGGGGATCTTGAGTGTAACGGAAGCTTCTCAAATCGCTCGTGATGTACTTTTGGCGGAAGCAACGGGTGCTCATTACCATGTCTGCCATGTCTCGACCAAAGAAAGTGTTCGAGTGATCCGAGATGCCAAAAAAGCTGGTATCCATGTGACAGCCGAAGTTTCTCCTCATCATTTACTTCTAATCGATGAAGATATTCCTGCCGATGAAGGCTTTTGGAAAATGAACCCACCGTTACGTGGGCAAGAAGACCGTGAAGCGTTGATCGAAGGTCTGCTGGATGGCACGATCGATTGTATCGCGACGGATCATGCCCCACATGGCTATGAAGAAAAAATGCAAAGCTTTTTAAAAGCACCATTTGGCATCGTCGGATCAGAATATGCCTTCCAATTGTTGTACACTCATTTTGTCAAAACAGGACGCTTTACCTTGCAACAACTAGTGGATTGGATGACCGTGAAACCAGCATCAATCTTTGGTCTAAGCGCCGGAACGATGATGGTCGGAGACAAAGCCGATCTCGCGATTTTTGACTTAGAATCAGCTTATAACGTGGATCCTAAGCAATTTCTATCAAAAGGAGTCAATACGCCTTTCGGTGGATGGACGTTATATGGGGATACAAGTTATACATTTGTAAATGGAAAATTAGTATGGCAAAAAGGTGGGCAATAATATGAAACGTTGGCTTATTTTAGAAGATGGAACATACTTTGAAGGCGAAGGCTTTGGTGCCAGTATCAATGTTTTTGGTGAGATTGTTTTTACCACCAGCATGACGGGCTATCAAGAAGCCATTACGGATCAAAGCTTTAACGGACAAATCATTACGTTTACGTATCCGATGGTTGGAAATTACGGCGTCAACCGAGACGACTACGAATCAATTTCACCGACTTGTAAAGGGGTCGTTGTGAAAGAACACGCGCGTCTAGCGAGCAATTGGCGGAAACAGCTGACGTTAGATGAATTTTTAAAACGCAAAAATATTCCAGGGATCGCAGGAATCGATACACGCGCGCTGACAAGAAAGATCCGTCAACATGGGACCATGAAAGCGAGTATCGTTGATGCAGGAGATGTCTTTGACCATGCCTTTGATCAATTAAAAGCGGCGGTTTTACCAACCAATCAAGTGGCACAAGTTTCTACCTCAAAACCTTATCCAAGTCCTGGAACGGGTCGCAATATCGTGGTCATCGACTTCGGCTTGAAGCACAGTATTTTACGGGAGTTGTCACGCCGCAACTGCAATTTAACGATTTTGCCATACAATACGACAGCGCAAGAAATTTTAGACCTCGCACCAGATGGTGTAATGCTGACAAATGGACCGGGTGATCCTAAAAGCTTGCCAGAAGCAATTAAAATGATACAAGGGATTCAAGGCAAGGTACCGATCTTCGGGATTTGTTTAGGCCATCAGCTCTTCTCATTAGCGAATGGGGCAGATACCTATAAAATGAAATTCGGTCACCGCGGATTAAACCATCCGGTAAGAGAGATCGCCACTGGTCGGATCGATTTTACCTCACAAAACCATGGCTTTGCTGTGGATGAAGCATCCATCGATCCAGAAAAACTAATGGTAACCCACGTCGAAGTGAACGATGGCACGATCGAAGGGGTTCGTCATCGCCGCTACCCAGCATTCAGTGTCCAATACCACCCAGATGCGGCACCGGGCCCGCATGATGCAGTCCACTTATTTGACGAATTTTTAGAGATGATCGATGCATGGAAGGAGCAGAACTAATATGCCAAAACGTACAGATATCAAGAAAATCATGGTTATCGGTTCTGGACCGATTATTATAGGACAAGCGGCAGAGTTTGATTATGCTGGTACACAAGCTTGTTTAGCATTACGAGAAGAAGGCTACGAAGTGGTGTTAGTCAATTCGAATCCCGCAACGATCATGACGGACAAAGAAATTGCTGACAAAGTCTACATTGAACCAATCACATTTGAGTTTGTCTCACGGATTTTACGTAAAGAACAACCTGATGCAATTTTACCGACATTAGGTGGACAAACGGGCTTGAACATGGCGATGGAATTAGCCAACTCAGGTATTTTGGATGAATTAGGAATTGAGTTGCTAGGAACCAAATTAGCAGCAATCGACCAGGCAGAAGACAGAGATCTATTCAAACAATTAATGGAAGAATTGGATCAACCGATCCCAGAATCCGAAATCGTGTCAACGGTGGAAGCAGCAGTTGATTTTGCGAAAAAAATCGGCTTTCCAATCATTGTTCGTCCAGCATTTACGCTAGGGGGAACGGGCGGCGGCATGTGTAACAATGAAGAAGAACTTCGCCAAATCGCTGAAAACGGCTTGAAGCTCTCGCCAGTGACCCAATGCTTGATTGAACGGAGTATTGCTGGATATAAAGAGATCGAATATGAAGTGATGCGAGATTCTGCTGACAACGCGATCGTCGTTTGTAATATGGAAAACTTCGATCCAGTCGGTATCCACACCGGCGATTCCATCGTCTTTGCGCCGAGCCAAACTTTGTCAGACCATGAATACCAAATGTTACGGGATGCCTCATTAAAAATCATCCGCGCGTTAAAAATCGAAGGTGGCTGTAACGTTCAATTGGCGCTTGATCCTAATAGCTTCAACTACTATGTCATTGAAGTAAATCCACGGGTCTCACGTTCCTCTGCGTTAGCAAGTAAAGCTACAGGGTACCCGATTGCCAAACTGGCAGCGAAAATTGCCGTCGGTTTAACATTGGATGAAATGAAAAATCCAGTCACAGAAACGACGTATGCAGAATTTGAACCCGCCCTTGACTATGTCGTCGCAAAAATTCCTCGCTGGCCGTTTGACAAGTTTGAAACTGGGGAACGTCGATTAGGAACACAAATGAAAGCGACTGGTGAAGTGATGGCGATCGGTCGTAATATTGAAGAGTCATTATTAAAAGCCGTTCGTTCATTGGAGATCGGCACACACCATATCGAAATGAAAGAATTAGAAGCTCTTTCTGACAATGATCTGATGGAAAAAGTCATCAAGGCGCAGGATGATCGCCTATTCTACGTCATGGAAGCCATCCGAAGAGGGTACACCATCGAAGATTTGAACGAAATGACGAAAATCGACTTGTTCTTCTTGGATAAGATGCTTCACATCTTTGAGATCGAACGAGCATTAGCAAACGAACCACAATCCCTTGATGTGTTGAAAAAAGCCAAGCAAAATGGCTTTACGGATAAAAAGATTGCTGAGCTGTGGGAAACCACGGAAGCTGAGATCCGTACGCTGCGTCATGAGCAAAAGATTTTGCCCGTCTACAAAATGGTAGATACATGTGCCGCCGAATTTGAATCTGCAACACCTTATTTCTACAGCACCTATGAGTTTGAGAATGAAAGCAAGCGCAGTGAAAAAGAATCTGTTCTTGTCCTAGGTTCTGGACCGATCCGAATCGGACAAGGGGTGGAGTTCGATTATGCGACAGTGCACTCGGTGAAAGCGATCCAAGCTGCTGGCTATGAAGCGATCATCATGAACAGTAATCCTGAAACGGTTTCGACTGACTTTTCTATCTCCGACAAGCTGTACTTTGAACCATTGACCTTAGAGGATGTCTTACACGTCATCGATTTGGAACAACCCATTGGGGTCATCGTCCAATTTGGCGGGCAAACGGCGATCAACTTAGCAGAGCCTTTAGTAAAAGCTGGGGTCAAAATCTTAGGCACCAGCATTGAAGATCTTGATCGTGCCGAAAATCGTGATCTCTTTGAGCAAGCATTACAAGCGCTAGATATTCCGCAACCACCAGGGGATACAGCGACGAACGAACAAGAAGCGATCGCCATCGCTCAAGAAATCGGCTATCCTGTTTTAGTCCGCCCAAGTTATGTCTTAGGGGGACGTGCGATGGAAATCGTGGAAAACCAAGCCGATTTAGAAGATTATATGCGTCATGCAGTGAAAGCATCACCAGAACATCCTGTCTTGGTCGATCGTTACTTGGTCGGTAAAGAATGTGAAGTCGATGCTATCTGTGACGGCAAAACTGTTTTGATTCCTGGAATCATGGAACATATCGAGCGTGCAGGGGTC
This sequence comes from Enterococcus sp. AZ079, assembly GCF_050547255.1. NCBI lineage: Bacteria > Bacillati > Bacillota > Bacilli > Lactobacillales > Enterococcaceae > Enterococcus > Enterococcus sp. AZ079. The sequence continues at coordinate 1,625,280 of NZ_CP172955.1, forward strand.
CATTCAGGAGATTCAATGGCGGTCTATCCACCGCAAAATCTTTCGGATGAATTAATTGCAACGATCGAAGAATATACCAAACGCTTGGCATTAGGTTTAAATTGTATCGGTATGATGAATATCCAATTTGTCATCCATGAGAACAAAGTGTATGTCATTGAAGTAAACCCTCGTGCTAGCCGAACCGTACCATTTTTAAGCAAGGTAACAGAGATCCCAATGGCACAAATTGCCACGAAGGCGATTCTCGGAGATGAGATCACAGCGTTAGGTTATCAAGACGGACTTGCGCCAACACCAAATGAAGTACACATCAAAGCACCTGTCTTCTCCTTTACAAAACTTTTAAAAGTCGATACTTACTTAGGCCCTGAAATGAAATCAACGGGTGAAGTAATGGGATCAGACAAAGATTTGGCAAAAGCACTTTATAAAGCTTTTGAGGCATCAGGCCTGCATATTCCTGAATTTGGAAAAGCACTTTTCACCGTTGCAGACGAAAGCAAAGAAGAGGCCGCAGCGCTGGCAGCGCGTTTCGTAGAGGTCGGCTTTACCTTATTGGCTACCAATGGAACCGCCGATTACTTTGAAGAAAAAGGACTACAAGTGACTCGGGTTGCCAAGATTTCCGAACAGCAAGCAGAAGAAACGGTTGTTGATTTGATCCGTAAAGGAACGACCCAAGTAGTAGTCAATACCATGGACAAAGATCGCCAAAATGCAACGGAAGACGGATTTATCATCCGCCGAGAAGCGGTGGAACATGGTGTACCGACCTTTACTTCTCTTGATACAGCGGATGCGATTCTAAAAGTGATGGAATCCCGCAGTTTTTCAACAAAAGCAATTTAACGCAGATAAAGGAGTTTTTTGATGAAGCAAGAAATCATGACCATCAGCAAACAGCGTCAACTGGCACCGCGGATTTTTGAAATGACATTGACGGGTGAATTAGTCAATGAGATGAGGACCCCAGGGCAATTTCTACACCTGCGGGTTCCTCAAAATGCCTTTCTTCTTCGCCGACCGATCAGTATCAATCATATTGATGCTGAGAAAAAAGAATGCCGAATCATTTATCGGGTCGAAGGAGATGGCACAAGAATTTTTTCAGAAATGACTGTTGGTGATCCAATCGATGTGATGGGGCCGTTAGGAAATGGGTTTCGCTATCATCATTTAAACCAGGGGGACACTGCATTTATCGTCGGTGGCGGGATCGGTGTACCGCCGCTCTATGAATTATCGAAACGCCTGACGCAACAAGGCGTCCACGTCATTCACTTTTTGGGCTTTGCCAGCAAAGACGTCATGTATTATGAAGAGGAATTTCGCGCACTGGGAGATACGAGGATCGCTACCGATGATGGCAGCGCGGGTTTACAAGGAAATGTTGGCAACCTGTTATTAGCTGCAGAGCAAACACCTGCGGCGGTCTTTGCTTGCGGAAATAACGGTCTTTTAAAAACCACCGCCCAGCTTTTCGAAGACCTTCCAGATGTTCAATTATCAATGGAGGCGCGAATGGCTTGCGGGATGGGTGCCTGTTATGCCTGTGTTTGCCATACGAAAGATGATGAACAAGGCACAAAAAGTGTCAAAGTTTGTGACGAAGGGCCTGTATTTCAGGCGAGAAAGGTGGTCATTTAATGTCGATCAATGTCGAGCTACCCGGATTGAGCCTGAAAAATCCGATCATGCCTGCCAGCGGCTGTTTTGGGTTTGGTGCAGAATATGATAAATATTATGACATCAGTCAATTAGGTGCGGTGATGATCAAAGCGACCACACCTGAACCGCGTTTCGGCAATCCGACCCCAAGGGTAGCAGAAACGCCTAGCGGTATGTTGAATGCCATCGGGTTGCAAAATCCTGGGTTAGAAGCGGTCATGAATCAAATTTTACCCGACTTAGCTCAAAAACACCCCGATTTGCCAATCATCGCGAATGTTGCTGGTTCGACCGTCGAAGATTATGTTCTTGTGTGTCAGGAAATCAGTCAGGCAGAAAATGTCAAAGCGATCGAATTGAATATCTCTTGCCCGAACGTCAAGCATGGCGGCATCACGTTCGGAACCGATCCTGCGGTTGCTGGTGCATTGACTGAAGCGGTCAAAAAAGTCTCGCAAGTGCCGATCTATGTCAAACTTTCGCCGAATGTGACGGATATCGTCCCAATTGCGCAAGCGATCGAAGCAGGCGGCGCCGACGGGTTTACGATGATCAATACACTTTTAGGCATGCGGATCGATCTAAAAACACGGAAACCAATTTTAGCTAACCAAACGGGGGGCTTGTCTGGTCCGTCAATCAAACCAGTGGCGATTCGCCTGATCAAACAAGTGGCGCAAGTTTCTCAATTACCAATTATTGGCATGGGGGGCGTGATGTCAGTGGATGATGTCCTTGAAATGTATCTGGCAGGTGCTAGTGCTGTTGCAGTCGGAACCGCAAACTTTACCGATCCTTACATTTGCCCAAAGTTGATTGAAGAATTGCCTATCCGAATGGCAGAATTAGGGATCCCTTCTTTGGAACAGCTGATAAAAGAAGTGAGAGAGGAGCACATGTGATGAGTGAACGGCCAATTATTGCCTTAGATTTTCCTAACAAACAGGCTATTGAAACTTTTTTAGCGCAATTTCCTATAGAGGAAAAGTTGTTTGTGAAAGTGGGAATGGAGATTTTCTACCAAGAAGGACCAGCGATCGTTACTTGGTTAAAAGACTGTGGCCATGATATCTTTTTAGATTTAAAACTACATGATATTCCCAATACAGTAGGACGAGCAATGGAACGCTTAGCTTCGTTAGGAGTTGCTTTGACGAATGTTCATGCAGCCGGCGGGATCGAAATGATGACTGCTGCAAAAATAGGCCTACAAAAAGGAACCCCCGCAGGACACAAAGTTCCTGATTTGATTGCAGTTACCCAATTGACCTCCACTAGTGAGGCACAAATGCATCATGATCAGCAGATCATGACGTCACTGCAAGAAAGTGTCATCCATTACGCCACTTGTGCCCAAAAAGCTGGGTTAGACGGTGTTGTTTGCTCCGCTCACGAAGCAAAGCAGATCAAACAAAGGACAACGGATGCCTTCATCCGCTTGACGCCTGGTATCCGACCAGCTGGCAGTGAAGTTGGTGATCAAAAACGGATCATGACACCTGCACAAGCTCGTAAAGCAGGGGCTACCATGATCGTTGTGGGACGTCCAATCACCCAATCTAAGGCACCGTATGAAAGTTATCTGCAAATAAAACAAGAATGGAAGGAAGCTAGCCAATGAAAGAACAATCCAATCAAATTGCCAAAGATCTTTTAGACATCGAGGCGATTTTCTTACGACCGAATGAACCATTTACTTGGGCAAGCGGCATCAAAAGCCCTATTTACTGCGACAATCGAATCACTATGAGTTATCCACATGTACGTCGCGCCATTGCGAAAGGCTTAGCTGCAGTCATCAAAACGACTTACCCAGAAGCAGAAGTGATTGCAGGGACCGCAACAGCTGGGATTCCCCATGCTGCATGGGTCGCTGAATTGTTAGATTTGCCAATGGTTTATATTCGCAGCAAAGCAAAAGAACACGGTAAAGGCAATCAAATTGAAGGGCGTATTAAACCAAATCAAAAAATGGTCGTCATTGAAGATTTATTGTCAACAGGTGGCAGTGTCTTAGAAGCTTGTGAAGCAGCCAAAAGAGAAGGAGCCGATGTATTAGGCGTCGCTGCGATCTTTACTTACGAGCTGCCTCAAGTCCAAGAAAATTTTGATCAAGCAGGTTTATCCTATGTGACTTTGACAAACTATACAGCGTTGATCGAGTCGGCTTTAGAAACGGGTGCTATTCAAGAGTCTGATGTTGCCCTGTTACAAGAGTGGCGTAAAGATCCTGCTGCCTGGTTGAGTGAATAAGGAATTGAAATAAGAAACGGATATGTGAGGGAATGACCAAGCATATTCGTTTTATTTTTACCTATTTTCTGATAGCATTGGGAGAAAGTTTTTTGATAGGAAGGGCTATACCTTGCTGTCAACTTGAATTAGGAGGCTGTTTTTTTTGAAAAGAAATATGGACGTTCCCTGGAGTTATTCTGGAGACAATGGACCTGAACATTGGCACACTTTGTGCGACTGGTATGCACAAGGTGCCGAATTTCCTTACCAATCCCCAATCGCTTTAGTCCACGATGAGACCGAAGAACCCATCGATCAGGACTTGGCTTTTCACTATAAACGAGAGCGGTTCACGGAAAAAGAATTCAAAAATACGATTCACTTCGTTCCTTATAACAAAGAAAGCTATGTCACATTTAAAGGGATCAACTACTATTTGACGGATATTCATTTTCACATGCCGTCTGAACACATTATCGATGACGAGCAGCAAGAGTTAGAGTTTCACCTCGTTCATATGAATGAGGACGGAGAAAACTTGGTGGTGGGTATCTTATTCAAACTGACGGATAAACTCAACTGGATCTGCAATCAGCAAGACGACAGCATCTGGGACTTTGAGAACCATACCCAATGGTTTGATCCGAGCATGTTCTTGCCAGAGCGCACTCATCATTTTCATTATGTGGGTTCCTTGACGACCCCGCCAACGAAAGGGCCAATCAACTGGTTTGTCTTTGACTGGATTGGTGAGATGAGTCGTCGCTTCATTTTAGAATTCCGCGAAGAAGTATTAGAAAATAATAATCGCCCATTACAAGACCGCAAAGATCGGCCTATTTATTTCTATTGATTTATAAAAATGGTCCCTTTTGCGTAGTTTTTCTCGGACTTCTCTTCTGATTATCCTATAAAACCCGACGTAGTGGGAACCTTCTAACAATACAATCGTTTAAAAACGAACGAAAAAAAGACGAAAATTGTAGTGACCCCAAAAAGTTAGACTTTTATGGAGTGGAGAAATCCACTCCTTTTTTGTACGATAAAATTAACAGTTAGACAGCTGTTTTTACAGCTTCTCGAAACTGAACCGGACTTCGCCAATTTAATTTCTTTTTGATGCGTTTATGGTTGTAATAATAGATATATTGGTCAATTTTTGTTTTCAATTCATCTAAACTCCGATAGACTTCTCCATGAAAAATCTCTTGCTTTAATAAACCAAAGAAGTTTTCCATAGGTGAGTTATCTAAACAATTCCCTTTACGAGACATACTCTGGAAGATTTTATGCTGCTTCAATTTATTCTTATAAGCATTCATTTGATAGGCCCATCCTTGATCTGAATGGAAGGTTCTACGAAATGGACAATCATTTGTCATCTGGATTGCTTCTTCTAATCCTTCCATTATGGCTAGTGCGTTTGGTTTTTCAGAAATCCGATAAGATAGAATTTCACTATTGTAGAAATCCATGAAAGGATCTAAATACAGCTTTTTCTGACGAACGACACCTGTGGTGTCTACTTCATAATACTTAAACTCTGTGGTATCAGTTGTAATTTTTTGGTGACAGATATTTGTATAAAACCGACGATGAATACGATTTTTGGCGACAGTGCCAACCTTCCCACGATAAGAATTGTACCGTCGAGATTTTCGAGTGTAAGACTTTACTTCGATACCTAGTTTTTTTATCAGACGTTGAATCTTCTTTTTATTGACATGAATCCCTTGATTCTCTAATTCTTTTTTTAGTCGCAGACAGCCATAATCTTTATGCTCTTTGCGAATTTCAAGCATTTTTTCTTCAATTTCTTGGTCTGGGTTTGGTCTGTCAAACCGTTTCTGCCAATACATATAGGTTGCTTTAGGAAATTTCAATGTTTCAAGAAGCTCAACTAGTTTGAATGATCCTCGGAGGCTGGCGATGATTCGTGCGATTGATTCTTGCGTCTTTGCTGGGCTTCCTGTTTTCGCAGCTTCCTCAACTCTTTTAAAAAGGCATTCTCAATTTGAAGGGATCGGACTTGCTTTTCTAATGCCTTGATACGCTCGCGTTCTTCAGTTGTTGTATTTTCTTTTTTGTTTTCTTTTTTTCTAGTCAAAGTAAGTGGTCGCCCTTTCTCTTTTGAGAGCCCCTCAATACCTGCTTCTCTGAAATTACGCATCCAATTGGCAATAAGCGCAGGGTTGTTCATTTCTAAAGTGCTAGCAACTTTTCGATAGGACATCTCACTTGTTTGATATAACTCTAGCGCATTTAACTTAAATTGAACAGAATATTTCTGATTTTGATGTTTTCTCAATAGACCTTCCTCTCCGTATTCACGATAGGCATTCACCCAATTACTTACTTGAGACTTGCTTGAAATACCGTATTTGTTGGCAAGATACCGATATCCGCCCACGCCACTAAGATATTCTTTAACGATTTTTAGTTTTAATTCAAAAGGATATTTTGCCATACAAATAACGACCCCCAAAAGTTAGATTTTCTGGTCTAACTTTTGGGGGTCGCTTCAAATCCTCGTCTTTTTTTATTTTCATAGCCATCGAGCACAAAGGCTATGCTAAACTAATCAATAAGCAGGTTCTAAGCATTCGTTTTCCTGTGAAATAAAACACAATTAAATCAATTGAAAAAGAGCAGACACGGTAAAGCTTTTTTAGCGAATTATTTTATAGTAAAAGAAAGGAAATTCATATGCATGCATGGGAGGCAATCCAAAAATCAATCGATTATATTGAAGACAATCTTACCGAGCCATTAGAGATCGATACGTTGGCGCAAGTTGCATCATTGTCCGTTTTTTATTATCAGCGCTTATTCACTCGTTTGGTTAAAATTTCTGTTAGGGAATATATAAAACTGCGTCGTTTGGCAAGAGGTGCGCTTTTATTGAAAAACCAAAAGAAGCGAGTCATTGATGTCGCTTTTGAAGTCGGCTTTAGCAGTCATGCCGTTTTTTCAAGAACGTTTAAAACGGTCTATAGAATTTCACCCTCACTTTATCAGAAAAAGCCCATTGGCTTACAAAACTTTGATAAGCCAGATCTTTCATTAGGCTATATTGTGACGGAAGAGGGTATCCCATTGATCAGTGAAGGGGTTGTTTTAGAAATCCAGAAAAAAAGCAATCCGCATCCGCTGGTCTTCTATGGGATCGTCGGTTACTACCCATTCAACTATGGGAAAATGCTAGGGCAACGAACAGGGATCGACCCGATTGAAGAAATTTGGCATGAATTTCTTCAAAAGATTGCCCATCAACCGGGAAAAGCCAACTACCAGATCGGTGTTTCGTTTCCAGGAGATGCGCCAGAAGGCTATTCGAGTTACTTTGTTGGCCAAGTAGGTGATGACTCACAGGGATCGACCTTCAGTGAATGGACGCTACCGGCTCGGGATTACGTTGTTTGCAGTTTTGATACGATTTCAGAGCAACTGATCATCAATATGGGGAAAGCGATGCGCTATACCCGTTTCTGGTTAAAGAAGAATGGGTGGATTGCTGAGGATTTTTTCCCTGAGCTTTATCAAAAAAAAGAAAATCAGGTCGTTCATGTTGAATTATGGATTCCTTTTAAAAAAAGAAGTGAGATGTAAGGAGGAACAGTACAATGACTCAGTTTGAAGAAGGAGTAAAGCTACTTGAAGAAAAATTCGGACATTTTAAAGACAATGTGATCGCCCTTGCCACGACTGCTTGTAACGAGAATGACAAGGGAGGAACACAGCCAGTCGTCCGAGAAGTAGATGCTTTTTATGAAGACGGCGTTTTTTACGTGTCAACTCATGAGCAATCAAACAAAATGAAGCAAATCAGTAAGAATTCAGCAGTTGCGATTGCTGTCAGTGGTGAATGGTTTACTGCGATCGGTCAAGGAGAGAATTTAGGGTGGGTGCTAGACCCTAAAAATGCAGAATTAAGAAGCAAAATTCGCAAAGCCTTTGTCTGGTACGACGAAGTTAACAATGAGGATGATAAAGGCTGTTGTTTTCTAGCGATCCGTTTGACCAAAGGAACGTTGAATATCAATCACTGGGAAAAGCTGTATCATTTTGATTTTGAGAAGAAAGTCACTATGGAGGATGGCGGGATTTATTAGCCAGCAGAACCTATTGGCTGCAGGAGATTTTCATTTGCCATTCTAGCGGATCTAGCAGATACGTCGATGGCTGAATTCTGAGAAGGCTTGCCTTTTGTGGTTCAAGCTAAGGAAAATTGTTGCTGAAAGAGCAGTAGATAGAACGAAAAAGCATAAAAACCGATCACAAGCGCGTGTAGCTTCGCTGCGCTTTTGTGGTCGGTTCTTTGATTGATTACTTTATGATTTTTTGATCCGAATAGACTTAGGAACAGCTAGGACTGTTTTAATCTCAAAATTCCCTCATCAGGTGTCACAAAAAGTGTTTTTTGATTCTCATAAATGACGAATCCAGGCTTGGCACCATTCGGTTTCCGAATATGTTTGACTTGCACGTAGTCCACTGGTACTTGGGCAGATTGACGATATTTTGAGAAATATGCGGCAAGCTCTGCAGCTTCCATTAAGGTTGTCTCACTAGGATCATCCGAACGAATGATGACATGAGAGCCAGGAATATTTTTGGTATGCAGCCAGATATCACTCTTACGAGCTGTTTTTAAGGTCAGTTGGTCATTTTGTAAATTGTTTTTTCCGACGAAAATTTCAGTTCCGTCTGAAGAAAGAAATCGTTCTGGTTGCGAAGGAGCAGCTTTTTTACGCTGTTTCGCCCGATTTTTGACATAGCCTTGTGCGATCAGTTCTTCCCGAATAACCGCCAGATCCATGGGAGAGGCAATTTCTAATTGGGCTAACACGGATTCGAGATACGCGATTTCTTCTTTCGTTTCGGCAATCTGCTGATGGATCAGTTTGACTGCATTTTTTAATTTCTGGTAACGTTGAAAATATTTCTGAGCATTTTGATTGGGAGAAAGAGCAGGATCGAGTTTGATCGTCAAAAGCCGATTCTCATCATAGTAATTTTCCAAATCAACTGATGCAGCACCACGGGGGACTTGATTCATAAAGGTCGTCAAAAGCTCACCTTTTTGACGGAATTCTTCGGCGTTTTCTGAATCGATCAACGTTTGTTGGCGTTTCTTTAACTTCAATTGGTTCCGTTTCAGTTCATTCTCAATCTTCTTTAGTAATTCGCCACCTTGTTGTTTGACCCGATCTCTTTCCGCCTTGTCGTGATAAAACGCATCTAAAAGCTCGCTCAGACTCTGATAATGGGTGACAGTGGTGGTCGCATCGATTAATGATGGATAGGGAATTGGTGTAAAATATTCCTTTTTCTCTGACTGGAGATAACTTGGTGCTAGCTCCTGGGTAAGCTCTGTAAAGAAAGCTTCCCACTGACGCAGTTTTTCATTGGGATTGGCATTGATTCGAGCGATCAATTCTTCTGCTGTATCGCGGCCTAAGCCTTGGAATCGTTGTTGAAGTTCTTTTGCCGTCAATGGATCAAGAGTAGATAATTCTTCAAAAATCTTGGTGCGAGAGGCTGTGAAAGGATTAAGCGTCGATTGCTTTGGTGGTGCAACATAGACAGCACCTGGCAATAAGGTACGATACGTATTTTGTGAATGACCAATGTGTTTGATCGTATCGACGATTTTTCCGCTCGTCTTATTCATTAATAAAATCGTACTGTGACGGCCCATTAGTTCGACGATCAAGACGAGGGCTTGCAAATCACCTAATTCATCTCGTCGCGTGAAATGAAAATGGATCACACGGTCATTGTCGATTTGTTCGATTGATTCTAAGATCGCCCCTTCTAAATATTTCCGTAGCATCATCAAGAAATTCGGTGGGGTTTCTGGATTGCTATAGGCGATCGTTGTGCATTGTACACGAGCATAGGTGGGGTGTGCGGATAGCAAAAGTTTGTGATTTTTCCCTTGGGAACGAATCACAAATACGACCTCATTTTCATAAGGTTGATGAATTTTGTTTACACGTCCACTGGTTAATTGATTTTGTAATTCTTGGACCATTAAATGGGTAAAGACACCATCAAAAGACATATTGTTTCCCTCTTTTCTTTTAAGAATAGTTTGACTGAGGGATTGATCCTTCCAATGTCAAATATTCCTATCTATTATACCGAAGAATCCAAAGAAAAGCCATGGCAGCTAGCTTTCCTTTTTCTTGGTAGGTTGGTGATCGGTGGTTTGCAGTGCACGCTCGATTTCCTTATTCAAGAAATAAGAGATGACTGTCCGAATAATAACGACGGCAGCTAGACGTACGATGTCTTCGAAAGTAGGGTGGATGATCGTCTCAATAATATCTGCTGCAATCAAGATCTCCAGACCTAATAAGACATAGCTCCCTAAATAATTGCGGATAAAATTATTCTCTCTGGCTGCCACCAATCGATCCTTTTCTGTTAATTCGTAGCGCACAAAGTCAATGCCTGCGATCAATACACCCCAAACGATGACAAAAATGGAGAGAAAGTTCAAACAGACAACGATGAAATCGAAGATGGGATTGGCTCCAGACATCAATGAATCAGCTAGATTATGCATAATGACTCCTTTACCGTTTTCTTTTATCTTACCGAATTATCGAAGAAATGTGAAGTTTCTTGACGTTCTAGGAGGGAATTGATAGTATGAATTAATAGTAGGATTTTTAAAAAAGGTGGGCAAATTATGGAACAAGTTAGGAACTTTGTTCATTACACGAAAGAAAAAATAGTTGAAAGCTGGCAAGCTTTTTTAGATGATCTTTATCGAGATCAGAAAAAAACGATTTTCACGCTGATCGGGGGAATTCTTTTCGCACTGGTCTTCGCAGGTTTGATCGTCTTTTCTCAAAATAGTATCAATGCTTCTTTAGTGGATCGGATCGCTTTTGACAAGCTGCCGTCAGAAAAAGTACAGCCATTGCCTTATCTGACTGCAGACAAGACGATTCGTGAAACACGAGCGATCTCAGTGATGTTTAGTAAGCCCAACGGACCTCAACTCGATCAAGTATTTGATCTGATCCAAGCGCAAGAAGATGAGCTGAATCGGACATTTTTTTATTATCCAATCGTCTATGATGCGGCTTTTTTCTCCAATGAATACAGCGTTGATCCTGATAAAGTGACGTTTATTTTTTATGAAGAAGGGATTGAGAAAAATCGCTTTACCTTTGATTCATTTGAGCAGCCAACGACGGAATTCATCCCAGAATTGAATCGTTTACCGATGTGGACGATTCGTTCTTCGGCCAATGATCGATAAAAAAATCTGACAATTTGACAGAAAATTGTTGACGTTTTTTTATCAATAAGCTAAACTGAATTCAATCAAGAAAGAAAACAAGTTGAGAAGGAGGAACAATCATGAAACTATTTATTCCATTGCAAGTGAAATCATGGCAAAACTGGCGTAGATAGTTGTATTGATGGGACCTCATTCCATAGATACAACTTTTTAGAGAACCTTCTAAAGTGCTGTATCTATGCTGGTAGTTGAATTTATCGCCGCATAGGACAAGCTTCTATGCGGCTTTTGCTTACTTGCAATTGCCGTCACATAGGCAGTTGCTTTTTTTGTTCTCAAAAACCATAAAATGAAAAACACGAAAAACGTAAGCAGAAAAAGGAGAATGAAAAATGAAAAACAAGGGATTAATTGCATCGGTTGCCGTTATTTTATTATTTTTAGGAGCGACATTTGTCTATCAGTTAGGAATGAGAAGTGGGACCAATCAAGCTAGTGAGACTTCGGAACCAGTAGAAAAAGCTGAAAAAACAGTCGGGATCCTACAATTTGTCAGTCATGAAGCACTGGATGCGATCACCGAGGGGATCAAAGAAGGCCTTAAAGAATCAGGCTATACCGAAGGGGACAACTTGACGATCGAATTCCAGAACGGTCAAGCGGATCAAAGCAAATTGGCAACGATGAGTCAGCAGCTGCTAAATAAAGATGCCGACGTTTTGGTTGGGGTAGCAACACCCGCAGCACAAGCGTTGGCGAATGTCACTCAGGATGTACCGATCGTTTTAGGAGCGGTCACTGATCCAGTTGGGGCAAATCTGGTGGCAGATATGGATCAACCCGGCGGCAATATCACTGGTGTTTCCGATAAAGCACCAGTTGCTGCACAAATCAAACTAGCAAAAGATTTGCTGCCAGAGGCAAAAACAGTCGGTATTTTGTATTCTTCGACCGAAGACAATTCGAAATACCAAGTGGCAGAAGCAGAAGCTGCTGCCGAAGAAAATGGCTTGACCAGCAAATCGTATGCCGTTCCTTCAAGTAATGAAATTGCGCAAATGGTCCAAGTGATGGCACGGGAAGTCGATTTTATCTATATTCCGTTAGACAATACGATCGCAAATGCTATGCAGACCGTAGTTCAAGAAGCCAATAAATCAAAAACACCAATCATTACTTCCGTAGACACGATGGTGGAACAAGGCGGTTTGGCAACGGTCGGACAAGATCAATTTACGATAGGCGTGGAAACTGGGAAGATGGTGGCAGCAATTCTTGATGGGACAGCAGAACCTGCGACAACACCGATCTATACATTCAGCGATGGCGAAACGATCATCAATGAAACTCAGGCGCAGTTATTGGGCATCACTATCCCAGAAAACCTCAAAGACGAGGCGAAACTGATTACAACGACGCCAGAAAGCGAAGCAAGTGACGAGTAACAACCAAGAACAGCGACCACCTGCGATCATCGAGAGGGTCTTGAAAGAGAAAACTTGTAAGAATATGGAGGAAGAATGATGATTGTTTCAGCAATAGGGCAAGGACTACTTTGGGGAATCCTGGGATTAGGGATTTTTATGACCTATCGAATTTTAAATTTCCCGGATATGACGACGGAAGGGTCCTTTCCGTTAGGCGGTGCTGTCTGTGTGACAGCGATCACCCATGGGGTGTCGCCCGTCTTAGCGACTTGTTTAGGAGTATTGGCTGGGATGTGTGCGGGCTGTGTGACAGGACTTCTTTATACAAAAGGCAAAATTCCCGTGATTTTAGCTGGAATCTTGGTGATGTCTTCATTGAACTCGGTCATGCTGTTTGTGATGCGCTCACCCAACCTCTCTTTATTAAACCAACCGAAAATTCAAGATTTTTTTACTAGAATGAATTTACCGAATTATTATGATACGGTGATCATTGGATTGATCATGGTCTTGTTGATCGGGGGCGTCTTGGTTTACTTTTTCCATACAAATTTGGGTCAAGCTTACATCGCTACAGGTGATAATGAGCATATGGCAAAATCGATGGGGATCAATACCGATCGAATGAAAATCATTGGATTGATCGTCTCCAATGGCGTGATCGCACTCTCAGGCGCATTGATTGCGCAAAATGACGGCTATGCCGACATAAGCAAAGGTATCGGTGTGATCGTTATCGGACTGGCGTCAATCATCATTGGTGAAGTGTTATACGGGGAACTGACCTTGCTGGAACGTTTGATCGCTATTGTGATTGGCAGCATTATTTACCAATTATTGATCCTATTTGTGATCAAAGCTGGATTTGATACGACCTACTTGAAGATCTTCTCTGCAATCGTCTTGACGATCTGCTTGTTGATCCCTCAATTTAAACAAGCCTTGCATCTACGCACTGGTTTTGAAACGGAGGACGAATAATGTTAGCCTTAAAAAAAGCCTTTAAAGTTGTCGGCAACGGACCAAATGAGAAAAAAGTACTCTTGAATAAAATCGATCTTTCTTTAAAGCCAGGAGAATTTGTCACGGTCGTTGGAGGAAACGGCGCCGGCAAAAGCACGTTATTCAACTGCATCTCAGGCACCATGCCCTTGACGAGTGGGCAAGTGATGATCGATGATCAAAATGTGACTACACTTTCGGAAGAAAAACGCGCACGCTTTTTGGCGCGGGTTTTCCAAGATCCGAAAATGGGCACTGCTCCCCGTATGACAGTGGCAGAAAATCTGCTGTTAGCCCAAAAAAGAGGGCAAAAACGGTCACTTGGTCTTCGACAACTCCAAGGACAAAGGGAAATGTTCTTTGCACTTTGTAAAGAAATCGGCAACGGGTTGGAAAATCATTTGGATACGCCAACGGGCAGTTTATCTGGTGGTCAACGACAGGCACTAAGTTTATTGATGGCAACGATCCAAACTCCAAAACTGTTGTTGCTAGATGAACATACGGCTGCGTTAGATCCAAAGACCTCCAAACAGCTGATGCAAATCACTGCAAAACGCGTGGAAGAACAAAACCTGACCTGTCTAATGATCACCCATCGGATGGAAGATGCATTAAAATACGGAGACCGCTTGATCCTGCTCAGAAAAGGGGAGATCGTCAAAGATCTTTCAGCAGAGGAAAAAGCGCAATTAAGCTTACCTGAACTATTATTGTTCTTTGAGGATGACTTATAAACCCTTGATAGAACAGTGTTTTCAAAAAAAACAATCAAATAAATGAAAAAAATAAGAAAAAATCATTGACATCTTTCAAAGTTAAACCTATACTTAGGTCAATCTTACATCAGTTTGGAGCGAACGACTATGCAAAAATTATTGCTAACGAACCCCACACAACTGAATAAATATTACTTTAGCTATTTTAGATAGGTTTGTATTCATGAAGGCATGGGTACAAACGCTAAGTTTGTATCTATGATGGCTAGAGCATTTCGTAATGAATTCGCAGCCACGTAGATCGTAAAATCTATAGTGGCTATTTTTTATATTCACATATCGGCTCTGTCGTTATGTAATGTTTGAAGGTGTTCACTGTAGATTCTTAAATTTACGGTGGACATCTTTTTTTGTTGAAAGGAATGAACCAGATGAAACAAATGATAACCGGACACACACGGTTGGCGGCACTATTTGCCAAACCAGCCAAACACAGCATCTCTCCAGCGATGCACAATCTTTCTTTTGAAGAACAAGGGATCGACGCCGTGTATCTGGCCTTTGATGTTGAGCCGGATGATTTAGCCGCTAGTATCCAAAGCATCCGTCAGTTGGACCTCTTAGGTGTCAATTTATCGATGCCTCATAAAATGGCGGCTGTAGCGCTGATGGATGAATGTTCACCAGCAGCCGAGTTGATCGGCGCAATCAATACGATCGTCAATCAAGAAGGACGCTTGATTGGGCACAATACAGACGGCATCGGCTTTATGCGAGCTCTTGAGGACATTCAAGTATCCATCCTTGGCGACACCATGACGGTGATTGGAGCTGGTGGAGCGGCGACAGCGATCAGTAGCCAAGCCGCACTAGACGGCGTCAAAACGATCCATGTCTTTAACCGCAAGGATGAGTTTTATCCAATCATCCAAGAAAAATTAACACAGATTGCACAAAAAACAGCTTGTGAAATTACCTTAACCGACTTAGAAGATCAGATGGCTTTAAAAACAGCCATCGATCAAAGCAGCTTATTGGTAAATGCCACGGGCGTGGGAATGAAACCAAATGATACCGAAAGTCCTCTGAAAGATAAAACACTCCTGCGGGAATCATTAGCTGTCTATGATGTCATCTATAATCCAAGAGAAACGCAGCTTTTGAAAGATGCGAAAGCAGTCGGCGCCAAAACTGCAAACGGCTTAAGCATGCTACTCTATCAAGGTGCAGCCGCATTTGAACTTTGGACTGGCAAAGCGATGCCTGTTGAAAAAGTCAAAGCACTCATCGAATCCATGTAAAAAATAAAAAACAGAAAAAAACGAAAGTAGGAAGAAAAAATGATCGTAATTATGAAACCAGGCGCTACGCCAGAACAAGTTGAAGTTGTTGTAACAAGAATCAAAAAAGAAGGCTTAGATGTTCAAGTCAACCAAGGAAAAGAACAGGTCGTTATCGGCTTAAAAGGGGATACCCGCCGCATCCAAGATGTTGCTTTTCGCAGCTACGAGGGTGTCGAAGATGCCATTCGGATCTCAAACACCTACAAATTGACCTCTCGTGAGTTCCATCCGCAAGATACGGTTGTGGATGTAGATGGCGTGAAAATCGGTGACGGCAACTTTGTTACGATGGCTGGTCCATGTTCGATTGAAGGCTTAGACCAAATTCGTGAATGTGCCCGAATCGCTAAAGCTGGTGGTGCACAAATCTTACGTGGTGGTGCCTTCAAACCACGCACGTCGCCATACGCATTCCAAGGGCTGGAAGAAGAAGGGCTAAAATACATTCGTCAAGCAGCGGATGAAACGGGCATGAAAGTCATCACAGAAGTCATGGACGAAGGACATATCGATATGGTTGCGGAATACAGTGACATTTTGCAGATTGGTGCTCGGAACATGCAAAACTTCAAATTGCTAGCTGCCGTTGGGAAAACTGGGAAACCAATTGGCCTTAAACGAGGCATCTCTGGCACGATCGACGAATGGTTGAATGCAGCGGAATACATCGCCGTTCAAGATAAAAGTGAAGTGATTTTCATTGAACGTGGGATCCGAACTTACGAAACAGCAACCCGTAATACCTTTGATCTAAGTGCGGTACCAATCATCAAAAAACTGAGCCACTTCCCAATCATCGTTGATCCTAGTCATGGAACAGGTATCTGGGATCTCGTACCGCCTATGGCTAGAGCGGGTGTTGCTGCTGGCGCCGATGGGATGATCGTTGAGATCCATCCAGATCCAGCCAATGCTTGGTCTGATGGTCCTCAATCACTTAATGAAAAAACGTACATGAACATGATGAAAGAAGTCCATATCATGGAAAAAGCGATGAAAGAAATCAAAGCGTTGCAAGACTAAGCGTCAAGACAACCAATAAAAGAGGTGCAAAAATCAATGTTACACATTCATTTAGAAGAACATTCCTATGATATCCTCATCAAACGAGGGGCGTTTCAAAAAGTCGGAACCTGGGTGCAACAGTTGTGGGACAAACAGCGTATTGCCGTCATTACAGACAGCAACGTCGCACCCCTGTATGGCGGACAAATCGTCGATTCCTTAACCGCTGCAGGGTTTGAGGCAACACTGTTAGTCGTACCAGCTGGCGAAAAAAGCAAATCACTAGAGCAAGCAGCTAATTTATATGATGGTCTTGCCCAACTCGGAATGACCAGAAGCGATGGGATCATTGCCCTTGGTGGCGGTGTGATTGGTGATCTTGGAGGATTTGTTGCTTCTACTTATATGCGCGGCATTGATTTCTTGCAGATTCCAACGACGTTATTGGCACAGGTCGATTCAAGTATCGGCGGAAAAACAGCTGTAAATACTGGCAGTGCCAAGAATCTCGTCGGGACATTTGCACAACCAGCCGGTGTGATGATCGATCCAGATTTACTTACAAGTTTGCCCCTCAAACGCGTCCAAGAAGGCATTGCTGAAATCATCAAGTCAGCCGCTATTGCAGATCCTGAGCTTTGGCAAACGTTAGCAGGTTTGAAAGATGAAGTCGATCTTTTGGCACATGCTGAGAAAGTAATCACTGCTTCTTTAAAGGTAAAACAAAAAGTAGTAGAAGAAGATCCTTTTGATCATGGCAGTCGTCTGACACTGAACTTCGGTCATACGATCGGGCATGGCTTAGAAAGAACAGCCGCGTTTGACACCAGTCATGGCGAAGGGGTTGCAATGGGGATGATCATGATCACCCGTCATGCAGAAGCCATCGGATTAACACCAAAAGGTACGACCCAGCAGCTTACAGAAATGGTTGAGAAGTTTCATTTGCCGATCACACCAAGTGAAATAGATAAAGAGCAATTATACCAAGCAATCACTCATGATAAAAAAGCCCGCGGGCAACAATTGAAGATTATTCTATTAGAAGCGATCGGACAGGCGAAAATCGTGACGATCCCGACTGAAAAAATCAAAGACTACCTATTATAAGAAAGGAAGGTAACGGATCATGCGTTATATTACAGCAGGCGAATCACATGGACCAGAGTTGACCGCCATTATCGAAGGTTTACCGGCAGGATTGCCATTAACAGCAGAAGACATTAATTTTGAATTAGCGAGACGACAAACCGGCTATGGCCGTGGGGGACGGATGCTGATTGAAAAAGACCAAGTCCGTATCACTTCGGGTATCCGTCATGGAAAAACACTAGGCTCTCCTGTGACTTTAGTGGTTGAGAACAAAGATTGGAAAAACTGGACCAAGGTCATGGCGATCGAAGAGGTACCAGAAAAAGACCGCAAACTAAGACGAGTGGCACGACCAAGACCTGGTCATGCTGACTTAGTCGGCGGCATGAAATACCATCATCAAGATTTACGAAACGTCTTGGAACGTTCATCTGCCCGGGAAACGACTATGCGGGTAGCCATCGGAGCAATCGCGAAGAAAATTTTAAAGGAGCTTGGCATCGATGTGGCAGGTCATGTAACAATGTTAGGCGGCATCAAAGCGGAAATTCCTGAAGGGTTGACCGTCAAAGAAATCGCAGAACGCTCTGAAGCTTCAGAAGTAAGGGTGTTAGATCCGTCAGTCGAAGAAGAAATCAAGCAGCTGATCGATCAAACGAAGAAAAATGGCGATACGATCGGCGGTGTAGTGGAAGTACTTGTTGGCGGCGTTCCTGCTGGTTTAGGTAGTTACGTGCAATGGGACAAAAAACTTGATGCGAAAATCGCCCAAGCCGTGGTCAGCATCAATGCCTTTAAAGGTGCTGAGTTCGGCGTTGGCTTTGAGGCTGGTGTTTTGCCAGGTTCCAAAGTCATGGATGAGATTTTATGGGACGAACAACGAGGCTATACCCGTCGCAGCAACAACCTTGGCGGGTTTGAAGGCGGCATGACGAACGGTGAACCAATCGTGGTTCGTGGTGTTATGAAGCCGATCCCGACCTTGTACAAGCCGTTGCAAAGTGTGGATATCGACAGCAAAGAACCGTATAAAGCAAGCGTCGAACGCTCAGATAGCACCGCTGTACCAGCAGCCAGTGTTGTTTGTGAGAGTGTGGTGGCGACAGTGGTGGCCAATGAACTATTAGAAAAGTTCCCAAGTGATTCATTCGAAGAATTGACTGCATCTGTTCAGGCGTATCGAGAATACTTGTTAACCTACTGATTAAAGAACCAGCAAAAATTCCAGTAGAAATGAGGATTCTTTTCATGAACCAAAATATCTTTGTCGCCGGTCTAGGATTGATCGGCGCTTCCTTAGCAAAATGTATCAAAAAGGCACATCCGCAAGTGCATTTGATGGGCTGGGATTGTCAGGAAACCAATGAGATCGCATTAGCGACAAGTTTAGTAGACGAAGTGCCCCCTTCATTTTCAGAAGGTGCTGTCCGTGCCGACGTGATTTTGTTGGCATTGCCGGTAGAGATCACCAAAAAATATCTTGCCGAACTGGGGACACTTTCATTAAAGTCTTCGGTGCTAGTAACAGACACCGGCAGTACCAAAGCGGAAATCACCCAATTCGCCGAGTCCTTTTCCTTTGATTTTATTGGGGGCCATCCGATGGCTGGCTCTCATAAATCAGGGATCACAGCAGCCGATGAGAACCTTTTCGAGAATGCTTACTATATCTTCACACCGACGAAAAGTCAGCGGATGGAAGAGCTGCAAGAGCTTTTTCGCGGCACTAGAGCCAAATATGTGGCGCTTGCGCCAAAAGAGCATGATCAAATCACAGGGATGTTGAGCCATTTGCCCCATATTATTGCTTCTGGATTAGTCAATCAGGCAGACGCTTTCAACCAAGCCCACCCCAGAGCGCAACAACTTGCAGCAGGCGGTTTTCGCGATATCACTCGCATCGCTTCTTCAGATCCTCGCATGTGGACCGATATCTTATTGAGTAATCGACAGGAACTGCTGCAGCTGATCGATGAGTGGCAAAAACAAATGACGACCATGGCTCACTGGTTGCAAGAAAAAGACGAACGGGCGATCTTTCGGTTCTTTGAATCCGCGAAGGAAACACGGGATCAATTGCCGGTTCATCAAAATGGCGCGATCCCGGCATTTTATGATCTATTCATCGATGTACCGGATCATCCTGGTGTTGTCGCTGAAGTGACGGGGCTATTGAGCGAACATCAGCTCTCTTTGATCAACTTAAAAATTCTTGAAACTCGAGAAGACATCATTGGTGTTTTACAGATTTCATTTAAAACGCAAAATGATTTGCTGCAAGCAGAGCAGCTGATCCAAAACAAGACGACCTATTCGTGTCGAAAAAAATAGGAGGCTGGGATGAAACTAAAAAAAGCAACACATTTAAAAGGGACGATAGCGGTCCCTGCTGACAAATCGATCTCGCATCGCAGTATCATGTTCGGGGCGTTAGCTGAAGGAACAACGACTGTCCGAAATTTCTTACGTGGAGAAGACTGCTATAGCACCCTTCATGCATTTCAATCATTAGGGGTTCCGATCCATGATGACGGTCAGACGATCACGATTGAAGGACAGGGCTTCAATGGCCTTAAGCCTGCCCACGAACCAATCGATATCGGTAATTCTGGTACAACGATTCGTCTAATGATGGGGATTTTGGCTGGACAGCCATTTACAACTACCTTATTCGGTGATGACTCATTGAATAGACGACCAATGAATCGCGTGATGCTGCCATTAAGAGAAATGGGTGCCAATGTGAGAGGGCATGAGCAGACGGAGTTCCCACCGATCACCGTTAATGGTACTGCTTCTTTACAGCCCATCAATTATCAGATGCCCGTAGCAAGTGCCCAAGTAAAATCGGCGCTGATTTTTGCGGCATTGCAAGCACAAGGTACCTCGACGATTATTGAAAAAGAGGCGAGCCGTAACCATACTGAAGAAATGATCCGTCAATTCGGTGGCGTCATCACAACACAAGGCAAAACGATCACTGTGACGGGACCTCAAACACTCCAAGGACAAGAAGTAATTGTTCCTGGTGATATTTCCTCCGCTGCTTTTTTCCTAACAGCCGGCGCGATTATGCCAGAAAGTGAGATCGTTTTAAAAAATGTCGGGATCAACCCCACTCGTACAGGAATTCTTGACGTGCTAGAGGAGATGGGTGCTTCGATTGCTTGTTCCAATCAAGACGATCAGAATCAATCAGCTGACCTTACCGTTCGAAGTTCTACCTTGCAGGCAGTAACCATCGCTGGCGATATTATCCCACGCTTGATCGATGAATTGCCGATCATTGCGTTGTTAGCCACGCAGGCTCATGGCAAAACGGTGATCAAAGATGCGGAAGAACTGAAAGTAAAAGAAACCAACCGAATTGATGCAACTGCCGAAGAGTTGACAAAACTTGGGGCGGACATCACTCCCACCGAGGACGGGTTGATCATCAACGGTCCAACCCCTTTGCATGGCGGACGTGTGTCAAGTCGGGGGGACCATCGCATCGGCATGATGCTGCAAATTGCCGCCTTATTGACAGATGAAGAGGTAGAATTAGAAAAAGCCGAAGCCGTAGCAGTTTCTTATCCTGATTTTTTTGAGGATGTCGCACGTTTGGCTAAAGGAGGAAACAGCGAGTGAAAAAAGTGATATTAATTGGATTTATGGGTGCTGGAAAAACCACGATTGGTCGTCTTTTGGCTGAAGAAACGAAACAGTCTCATGTGGATTTTGATGACTTGATCGTTGCTGAGATCGGCATGACCATTCAAGAATTTTTCGACCAACACGGTGAGGAAGCCTTTCGCAAAATCGAAACGGATATTTTAGCTAAAACTTTGGCAAAGGAACAAATTATTTCCACTGGTGGGGGCATCGTATTAAAAGAAGAAAATCGTCAACTTTTAAAAGAGATGCCGCTCGTCGTGTATTTAAAAACAGATCCCGAGGAGCTGATTCATCGCTTAAAGGCGGATAATGGCAGCATTCGTCCCTTAGTCGTCTCAAAATCACCAGAAGAAATATTGGCTGTTTACCGTCCTCGGATCCCTCTTTATGAAGAAACTGCTTCATTGATCGTTGAAACGACGAACAAAGCACCAGAAGAAATCGTACAGGAAATTTTGATCAAAGCGGGTGCATAAAATGAAGATTGGTTATTTAGGACCGAAAAGTTCCTTTACGCATTTAGCTGCGCAAGAAGCTTATCCGGAAAATACCTGTATCCCCTATGGATCGATTCCGCTTTGTATTCAAGCGCTAGCTAACGGCGTGATCGATCGCGCGGTCGTTCCGAACGAGAACTCATTAGAAGGATCTGTTCATGCCACGATTGATACGCTCTTTCGTCAAAATCAGTTGAGCATCGAACAGGAAGTTATTTTACCGATCAATCATCAATTGTTAGTTTCTCAGCAATCAGCAAAAGACAACCGTCCCATCACTAAGATAATTTCTCATCCGCAAGCCTTAGCGCAATGTGCCGACTTCATCGAAGCCCGATTTGCTGGAGCTACTGTTGAGGCGGTTGCTTCCACAACGACTGCAGCAGCCTACGTAGCAAAACATCCAGAAGAAGCAGTTGCGGCGATTGCTTCCAAAGAAGCGGCATTGGCCTATCAATTAACGATCAAAAAAACCAATATTCAAGATGTTGCCTTTAATCAAACCCGTTTTTGGGTTTTGACGAAGAAAGCAGCAAACACCCAATTACCAGAGCAGACTGCTGAGAAAGCAACGATTTTTGTGACGCTCCCAGCAAATCGACCGGGGATCTTGCACAAAATCTTAGCAACCTTTGGCTGGCGAGAAATTGATTTAAGCAAAATTGAATCGCGGCCTTCAAAAACCACCTTAGGGGAATACTTTTTCGTGATCGATCTGGTGATGGACAAGCCGTGGCAACTGATTGTAAATGCCTTTGAAGAGATTCAGTTGTTGGGTGGTCAAGTCCATCTTCTCGGCGTGTATTCCGTAAATGTTGTTGAGGAAGTGACAAAAAATGACTCAAGTCAAAATAAAATTTAGCCATGATGAAACCCTTTTAGCAACGTTTCATAAAGAGATCCAAACACAGCACCATCAATGGTACCCAACGATTTTTAAGCCCTTTGATCAGTCAAGATTTGAACAAGCAATCACACAGCAGCTGCAAGAGCCAAGCCACCACTTTTTTATCGCTTGGTTGGCGGACCAGCCTTGTGGCTTTGTGCATCTTCAAGAGGTCTGTTTGCCACAAAATGCGATGATGCATGAACGAAAGTGGCTGGAAATTGCAGCGATCGCTGTTGACCCTCGGTACCAAGGGATGCATATTGGAAAACAATTGTTGGTATTTGCTGAAAATGTTGCGCTGGAAAAAGGCTTCGATGATCTCTCACTAAACTTTTGGTCGGCAAACCAAGTGAAATCATTTTATGAGCAAGCAGGATTTGTGAGCTTACGACAAGGTGCATCAAAGCATCTAAGGTAAAATATGAAGAAATTTCCTAGAAAAAGGTTAAAATTTCAGAAAATAGCTTTCTTTCTATAAGGTCTAGGGTATCCTTATAGACAGAGAGCTATTTTTTAGTTGGAGGATCAGAAGCAATGAGCAGGATGGAAAAAAATAAAAAACTGCATGAACGGCTAGAAAAGGAATCCAGTCAGGCAGCCAAAGAAAGTATCTTTGCCCGTCGAGAAGCCAAAAGAAGAAACCAGCGCGTCAGACCGAGTGATTCTACTTCTTCTGCTGATGAGCGAGTAGGAGACATTCCTTATCAAAACACCGAGCATCCTAGGGCAAGCGACTCTCGTGCGGCTCAAAGTTCTCGAGAACAGTCACAAGTAGGAGCAATAAAATCTGAGGGACGAAAAAGCGCGATCCCTCCGCTATCTGCTCAGAGGCCTGCGATGCATCAAAGCCAGGAACAAAGCAAACAAAAACCGTCAAAGCTTAAGAAGACCAAGCAACCCAAACAAAAGAAAAAGCGGAAGCACCCAGTTCTGCGTATTGTGGTTCGGGTACTATTGGTGCTTTTTGCCTATTCATTGATTGCGTTTCTTGTCGGTCAGCAAGTCGCAAGAAGTGACGCTGCTTTTGCTACGACTGATGAAGAGTCCTTTAATGGTACGGCCGCTGCAAATGGTGCTCGGAATATATTGCTCATTGGTAGTGATAGTCGTGAAGGAGAAGCTGGACGAGCAGACACTATTATGGTTTTGCAATTAGATGGTCCCAGTAAGCAACCGAAGCTACTTTCCTTTATGCGGGATACTTTAGTTACGATTCCCGGTTATGGCGAAAACAAGATCAATGCGGCTTATGCTTTTGGTGGTGCTGATTTGGTTAGACAAACGTTAGCGGAGAACTTCGGGCTAGAAACCAACTATTATGCAAAAGTTGACTTTCGTTCCTTTGAAAAAGTGATCGACACATTGTTTCCCTCAGGCGTTGCTATCAACGCGGAAAAAGATATGAGTAAAAATCTTGAAGTTGCCATCAAGCAAGGGCAACAACAAATGAATGGGCTTGAGCTGTTGCAATACGCACGCTTTCGGATGGACGAAGAAGGTGACTTCGGTCGTGTAAGACGACAGCAGCAAGTAATGGATGCGATCTTTAGCGAAATGAAAAATCCTTTAGCTATTTTAAAATTGCCTTATGCAGCTGGAAAAGTCTTAGGCTATGCTTCCACCAACCTGCCAATGTCTTTCCTATTAAAAAATACCTTCTCGATTGCTCGAGGGGCGGGAGGAGTCGACAGCTTGACTGTCCCAGTCGCTGACTCTTGGCAATACGGTTCAAGTGCGAGTGCCGGAAGTGTGTTAGTCGTCAATCTTGAAACCAATCAACAAGCGATCAGGAATTTTCTTAATGAGTAAGCAGAATGAAAAGTTCTGAAAACCATTTGAAAGTAAGTAAATTTATGCTATATTATTAATGACGTTTGAAATTTGTTGAAACGAGGAAAAAGAATGAAATTAGCCGTTGTTACTGACAGTACAGCTTATCTGCCGGAACGGATCAAAAACCATGAAGATTTGTTTATCATACCGATTCCTGTTATTTTAGATGGAAAAGTCTACAATGAAGGTATCGACATTGAAGCTGATGAGTATTACGCTTTGCTGAAAAACAGCAAAGAATTCCCAACCACTTCTCAACCGGTATTAGGAGAAGTGTTAGCCTTATATGAGTCATTGAAAGATCGCGGTTACGACACGATCATTAGTATCCACTTATCAAGCGGGATCTCTGGATTTATCGGAACGCTTTATGGAATCACCGATGAAATCGAAGGCGTTCAAATCATTCCTTACGATTCGAAGATCACAAGTATGCCGATGGGCCACATGGTAGAAACCGCTCTTGATCTATCAAGTCAAGGCAAAACCGTAGAAGAGATCATTTCCCATCTGGACACTATCAGAGACAATACCTATGCCTATCTAATCGTGGACGACTTGAATAACTTGGTTCGCGGCGGTCGCTTAACCAATGGGGCAGCCTTGATTGGCGGATTATTAAAAATCAAACCGATCTTGACCTTTGATCAAGGTAAAATTGTGCTTTACGAGCGCATTCGTTCCAGTAAAAAAGCATTCAATCGCGCGGAGGATATCATTGGTCAACGGGAGCAAGAAATCGCATTGCCTGTTAAATTTTATGTAATCCACGCCAACAATTTAGAAGTAGCGAAAGAAGAAAAAGCGAAGCTACAAGCGAAATACCCAAATGCAGAAATTGAGATTGGTCACTTCGGACCAGTTATCGGCACGCATTTAGGAGAAAAAGCCATTGGGATCGCTATTTCAGCGCAATAATTATTATTTTTTCTATGTTCATTCACGCCTTTATCTTTTCAAGACATTGTATGTAAGAACCAATTAGACGTTTGTCTAGCTGGTTCTTTTTTCTGCTTTTTTGAGGTTCGCTTGTAAAAAATCACACAAACTCGTACAATAGGATCAAAATGAAGGACTGACAAAGGAGGAATTGCTATGAAGTGTTCCTTAAGAAGGTGGCAAATGAGCGATGCGCAAGATTTAGCCCATGCGTTAAATAATCAAACCATCCACGATTATTTACAAGATGGGTTGCCATTCCCCTATACGGTCGCAGATGCACAAGCCTATATTCGATCTGTGGAGGAAGCAGAATTTGCCTTTGCGATCACTGTGGATGACCGAGCAGTCGGCAGTATCCGTGCTGTTCGCAAAGAAAATATCCATTATAGAACGGCTGAGATTGGCTACTCTATTGCACAAGAGTATTGGGGAAAAGGCTTGATGACCCAAGCTGTTCAGCAACTATGTGACTATGTATTTACTACATCAACTATTGTTCGTATTTCTGCAGAATCTTTTGCGAAGAATCATTCCTCTTGTCGTGTATTGGAAAAGGCAGGTTTTACGTTAGAAGGCGTCTTGCGAAAGCATGCGGAGAAAAACCAGCAGCTGTTCGATATGAAGCTCTATGCGTTGATTCGTCAAGAGAAAGAGGGGCAGGATGACAACAATCAAAAAGGAGAAACCTATGAATGAACTGCAAAAGTTACCAAATGTAGGTCAGGTTTTAGCGGATCACCTGGTTCGTATCGGCATCAATACCTCTGAACAACTACGCACAAAAACGGCTGAAGAGGTTTTTCTAGCTATCCGCCAGCGATGCGATGCGGGCGCTTGCTTGCATATGTTCTACGGCATTGAAGGGGCGATCCAAGGCATTCCTAAAGCGCAGCTTACATATCAGAGAAAACAAGCGTTGCGCCTTTTTTTCAATCAATTGAGTTAGTGAAGTAATGCGTCATAAAAAAGCACTTTTTAAGAGCGTTTGTTTTTAGATGCTTCTTATCAAGTGCTTTTTTACGGCTTGTTTCCTCATTCAGCGAAGACACATTGGTCACATTGGTATTGGTTCCTGAAATCGCCGCAGTCATGGATAGAATCGTTTGCCACTGAAAATCAACTAGACATCTGTCCCTAGCTACTAGAAAAGACCTTTTGCTTGTTCCAAACCAGCTTCCTCATTATACTTACTCTATCTAGTAAATTACTAATTTACTAAACAAGGAGTGAGAATAATGAAAATACCAGAAAACTTGAAACATAAGCCCGTCATTAAAGTGGAAGACTATGATACTGTTGACGGAAAAAATGCATTACACACAGATGCAAAAGGCCTTTCCCTCGGATTAGCACAATGGAATGATCGCGGAAAAGTCGATATCTCAGGCAAGGTTTGGCGCCATACAGGTGAAAAATGGTCTCGTCAGTCAGAAGAACTACCCCTCACTAGAATCTTAGATTTAGCAATCTTAGTGGCGCAATCTAGTTTGTATTTTCAAGAGGCCTATCGCCATGAAAAGTTTTACGATCCTGAAAACCCGTTGATCGAGATCATTGGCTTACAAGGAAATCGAATGACCGTTGAAGTAGACACCGAAAATCCTAAAATCGATGAAGACATTTTGCTTTTTTATGATTCCTTGCAAAAAGATGGCGAGCTATACGGTGAACGCTTCAAAATCCTAAAGCGGCTTTTAGATGAGCTAGGTTATTAAGAAAAGGAGCAGATTGCCATGACACAACATCAACCGTCTTTTGTCGTAACGAAAGGACGCGCTTTTAGCAAATTAGAACAAACCATGATTTGGAAAAAACCACAAAGTCATCAGACCAGTGCCGAAGAACAGCGAATTGCTTCAGAGATCGCGTTGAATTGGACGGATCCAGAGATGAAGATCTTCAATGTGTTGCTGGAAGGCGATGCTGGGTCTGGTAAGACCCAGTTGGCAAAGGCACTTTCTGCTGACTTGCAACTGCCCTACACCAAAATCACCTGCTTTGCGGATATGGATAAGTCAGATGTATTTGGTGCTTTATTACCAGTGATCAACACCGACCAAGAAGAGGACAAGGACTTGCTGGATGCGATTTATCAAAGTGATTGTTTTGAAGATGTCTTAGGGTTGATCCAGCGGCATTTTTCCCTGACTCGTGAGCGGGCACGGGCGAAATTTGCGGAACTGATCGAACGGATCGAAACCAGTGATCAGCAACCGACGATTCAATACAAATTTTATCCCTCCGAAATCGTACGGGCGCTGGAAAAAGGCTACTTGCTTGAGATTCAAGAGCCAACGGTCATTCGTGATGCTTCGGTACTAGTGGCACTAAACTCGGCCCTTGAACAAAACGGGATGCTGAATATCCCGACTGGCTTTGTCCGACGACACCCTGACTGTGTGGTGATCATCACAACGAATCGGAATTACCAAGGCAACCGCCCCTTGAACGAATCCTTGCGAGATCGGATGCAGCATGCTGAAAAAATGGATTTACCTGAGCTAGCAGTCATGGTGCAGCGAGGCATTGCCAAAACCAATTATCCGGACAAAACGACTGCAGAGAAAATGGCTGAAATCATACGCTTACTAGACGTGACCGCCAAAGCCAACGCCATCAAAGGAGTGGCGGGCATGCGTTCCTATTTTTATTGGTTAAATGCAGTCAAACAAGGACAAGATCCCTTTACAGCAATTGATAGCAAAGTGCTCTACAAAATCACTACCGATCCAAATGAGCTTTCTCTGTTACAACAGGCGTTAGAAGCTTCAGGGTTATTGGCGCAATTGCGGCTTTTGTTTTCTGGACAACCGCTAAATGCCTTTAAAGAACAAATCAAAGGACGCAGAATCAGCAGCGAAGAGGCTGACCAACGCAATGTAGTGGAAGAAGGCACGCCCATCCTAAAAAATGAGCAAGTCCTTGAGACCGCCAATCAAGAAACTGAGGCGGGAACGATGGAAACCAGTGATTCTGACAAACAAGAAGCGAAAAGCGCAGCAACTGAGGCGACGTTTTCAGAAGAACTAGAACGCAATAGTCATGATGGCCAAGCAAAAGCTGGGAGTGAGACACAAGAGGCAACTCCTGCTTCTCATTCTTTGTCCATCGAAGCGTATGAAGCCCATGAGAAAGAAAAGAAAACCACGGCATCAAAGGCAGCACGACAAGCATTGAAAGAATCGATCCATGCCAAAGAAGGGCTGATCGTTCATCGACCACCCGTCGATTTAGAAAAAGCGACTGAAGCCCAACAGCGTTTGCAGCCGTTGCTGCCAATCGTAGAGTCATTGATCAAGCAAACCCAAGAAGTATTGGAAAACGAACAAGCTTCGGCATACAGTAGAGGTAAATACAGTGGTACACGCTTTGATGCCAGCAAGGTTGCGTATCAGGATTTTCGGACCTTTGACAAGAAGAATCCACCTCAAGAACAGCCTTCCTTAGCTCTTGCTTTGCGCATCGATGAATCAGGTTCGATGATTCGAGAAGATCGGATATTGTATGCCCAACAGACGGTCTTAGCGGTGAATGCTTTTGCCGAACGTTTATCTTTGCCATTGATGATCTATGGCGATACAGCGGACGTGACCGCTCGTGAAAAAACCTCGCTTTTTGCATACAAAGAATTCAATGAAGGCTTTGAATTTGTGCCAGAGAAACTCATGACAATGAAGCCTCGGCAAAATAACCGTGATGGAGCTGTCTTGCGCGTGCTAGCTGAAAAGCTCGCTCATCAGCCGGCAACCACTAAATTACTCTTGAATATCAGTGATGGCCAGCCAAAAGCTCTTCCTGATTATACAGGGGTAAAAGCCAAAGAAGATATTCAGCAGGTGATCGCTGACTATGAACGACAAGGGGTGCTGTTTCTTGCAGCTGCTATTGGGCAAGACAAAGAGGTGATCAAAGCGATTTATGGGGAAGAACGCTTTATTGATCTTTCCAATCTAACAGAATTTCCGCAGCGTTTGTTGCAGCTGCTGACAAGGTATTTGTAAACGTCGATAGCTAAAGGGAAAAGAGTGTGGGCTGTGTGCCGCACTCTTTTTTTGATTATAATTATATTATGTAAACAAGATGATGTTTGTCTAAATTTGGAAAGTTCTGTAAAATAGACGCCAAAAGGAGGGATATCATGAACAAATGGCGGTACTTCTACTATCCTTGCCAATTCGGCTGGCACGCAGCACTTCGTAGGCGCAATTTGCTGATGAGTGGTGTATTGGCGATTCTTCTACTGATCATCGCCATCTTTGCAGAGCATTGGCTAGTGCTTTTTCATCGATGGCTACAATATGAAACAAATAGCAGTGAAAATCAGATGGATCTCACGTATGCCAGTTGGCTTTTCTTTTTGCAGTTGCTTCGCTTCGTACTAGGCGTTCTAACTGTAGGCTTGATCGCTGCCTTTTTATGGCACTGCAATCACATGTATCGTTTTCATTTGATGGGGGAGGAGCAGCAATCCCTGAGTATTCGGTTGTTGTTAGGACAGTCTCCGTTGTTAATCACCTTAGAAGAGCTTTTCTTTGTAGGCATTCAAAGCATTGTTATTAGTTTGATAGGGCTTGTCAGCGGTTTGTGGCTTAGTCAAAAAGCACTGCAGGATTTTTTTCATTTCTTTCATTTTCCCGCAGGCTTTACTTTTGAATTTCCCTTTAAAGGTCTATTAATCGCTCAACTTGGTGTGCTCTTGCTGCTTTTTTTGTTACGATTCCGCGGTAAAAAGAGGACGGTTGAAGAGATTCTCGTTAACGGATGCCCGAATAGGTGAGGGGATGATAGGTTGCTTTTATTTCCCTCTTCCAAAATGCGAACGTATGTTTTATAATAGGTGAAACAAGACAAAGGTCGTGAATTTGTGAAGACATCCTTAACTTTAGAAATGGAAGAGGCACTTTATTATTATTGTCGGGAAAACAGTGATATTGTGGTAGAAGAGGTAGTCATGCCAGATGATCACGGCATCGTGGATACTTTGAGTTGTCGCTTGACGACTGAAAATACCTTTGAATGGCGTTGCTACGAACTCAAAGTTAGTTTGGCAGATTTTCGCTCAAAAGCAAAACTATCCTTTATTGGGAATTATAATTATTTTGTCTTACCCAAGGCATTGTATGAGAAAGTCAAAGATCAGATTGCACCTACAATTGGTGTTTTGGTCTATCATGCATTTCTTGAAAAAGAAACGGGCAGCAAAGGGTATTTCAGCGTCGAAAAGAAACCCCAACGGCAAGAGCTGCAGGTTCCAGAAAACGCCTTATTGTTTCGGTTGATTTCGGCACAAGCGCGAGAAGTCGGCAAAGCAAAACAGACTGCTCGAGGATTGCGGGTATTTTCAACAGAACGTTTGTACCAAGAACTGAAGAAACGTCAGCCTGAGTATGACTTGTTCGGTGGTGGAGTCAATTACTATGATCGATTTATTGAAGATACTCAGCTGCAAGCGATCGAAGCCTTGAAAGAAGAATTGGCCGCTACGAGAGCAGCCTATGAAGCGCTGGAAAAACGTTTTTTATCAGGCGAGTAAGAAGGAGAGAAGAAGATGTACTTCCCGTATATTCGTGGAAAACAATTTGATTTATTGGCGTTGAAAGCACTGTTGGAACAAGATTGTTTGTCAGAAGCGATCCAGCCGATCATTGAACCGGTCAAGCAATCAAAAACGTTTTGGACGACTATTGACCTGTTTCAAAAAAAGCAGCATCCTTTTTATCTGGTTCGCAATCCACAGGCGGGGGCTTTTCTGACTGCAGAGGGGTTAGCAGAGTTGCAAAATGTTGCTGCCCCTAAAGCAATGATCGTAGATCGGCCCATTGAAACAGTGGAAGAAAAGCCTGATCTTTGGATCATTCATCAAGCGGACCAAGCACTCGCTAGTGATTGGCGGGAAAATACGCTGCCGGTGCTGGTAAGCAAAGAGTTTCGTTTGTTAAATAAAATCAACGGCCCGAAACTACTGATGGAAGATCCCTTTACCCGTTTACCTAAAAATAGTTTTTATACAGAATGTCCGGAGGAAGGATTTTCAAAAACCCATCATTTTTATCATAAATTGGGCTATGCGGGATTTAGTGATTTTTCTGTCGATAGCAAAATTTATTATGAGCATAGTTATCCCTCAAAACGGTTGGTTTTGCATTGGATCTATCCGACAGCAGAGCAAGACTTGCGAATCGTTCACTTATTTTCTGAGGAAGAATTACCAAATCAGAAAGAAAAGTTTTTCGAAGTCATGGAAGCTTTGTTACAGCATGAAGAAGAGTATCCTACACAAACAGCTGGGCTGCAGCTATTAGTTGCTGCTTATCAGCAAAGGTCGTTTCCTGGTATGGGCGTTATTCGGAAAGCTGCCGTTATGAATCACGTGGAACTCGTCAGTCGTCTTATTTAGTCGCTATACGCATACGATTGTAGGCTCTAACAAAATACTGCCATTTATTGTACAAAACACCTTGATTGCACCCATTGTTTTCAGGATAGTGATAAAATCAGGGAAAAGGAGTTGGCGCTCGTGGGAACAAAAGATAGAGAATATTATCGAAATGAAGGAAAAGAATTTGAAAAAAATAAGAAAAACCTGCTTATTCGACGTTTAAATCAACTAATCGTTGTCTTGGTCATTTTGATCATTGTCTTTTCGGCGATCCTGTATTACATAGTTTGAAACTTTTGTTGCTGTCATTGCTTTATTGGCAGCAATAAAACGAAAATTGTACTTAGATGACTGTGAACCCTTGATTAGGACTCGCTATGGGAATCTGATCCGTTTAGGTGAAAACTGAACGCAACGAAACGTTTCTTGTTTATCGCTGCTGGTTTGCCTGTGATCAAGATTCCCATTAGGCTATTAGTTACTGGGTTAAGTACGAATCATTACTGATAAGATCGTGAACAACAATACTTGACTGATTCATTGAGTTTGGCCAGCAGCTGCAAACCAAAGCTTGAATTCAAAGATTCAAGAATCAACAAAATCAAATACAGACAAAGGTACAGAGATAATTTGTCAGTTGATTTTCTTGTCAGTCGTAAAATAAACAAAAATCCTAAACTATCGCTCAAATAACCGTTTTTTTGGATTATGCTGCCAATTAGGTGAATTTGAAGGAAATAATCCTAAATAAGAGGGAGGAGAGCCGTAAAATTACCAGTTAAATACGGTGTTCGAAAAATTTTATATTTTAGTTTACATAATATATATTATACAAAGTTATATTCGAAAAAGAGTTCGTGATATTTTAGACAGTTCAAGTCAATTTTGCATCATTTTACCTCCCTCCGAATGACTTTTATCAGAAAATTGTCTCTAATTCATCTAAAATTTAACTAAAGCTAAGAATTTCTTATTTTACAAGTTTCTTCAGATTCTTTTTGGATTTACTAATCAACAGATTGTTAACGGTCTTGTAGCAAGTTACATACGGATTCGTCTTTTTTATCTCAGCAAATACAGAATCAAGCTATCAGCCTTGATTCACGAACCAATCGGTTTGATTGTATGCTATAATCATGTTGAAAATCTTTGAGCTTTTACCTAGAACTTTATTCATATATAGCCAATCCATTTCAAAGTTCTTACACAAGTAGTTAGACGTTGCAAATGCCAGCAAATATCTATTACATGATTCGATAAAAAAGAACCCTAAAATCATGTAGATAATTTAGGGTATTTCGTTATTTAATATAATTGTAATGTTCATAGGTCGACATAAACGTCCATATTTTGCTAAAAAAGTCTGAATAAAGCGCCGTTGATCATTCCTTGGAATACTAGAATCATGGCAAGTAAAATCAAACCAGCAGCTACCCATAAGCTTATTTTTCCTTTTCGTCGACTGCTGAACGGGTTTTGCTTCAAGTTGCCACTCGTCAGGATGAAATACATAATCATGCTGAATGATATGAGCAAAATAATTTCTATCCCTATACCTAACCATAATCGCTGATTGTTTATTATTGTCATTTTATCACCTCAACTCATTTTACCATTAATGAGTTGCAGACTACTGATTTGCCTGGTTTGCAGCTTGTTTTTTCCACTGTGTAATTAACACCCGATAAAAGCAATTCCATCCGTATAAGCTGACAATTTTAAAAGGAGAATAATAATGAAAAAGAAGAAGCAATTAAAGCTAGTCTTTTTACCAAAAATCTGGGCGTCACTCCTCTACTTGCTTTTCGTGTTCACAGCCCTCTTCCTCTACTTATCAAAGTACTTGGACGTTTCTTTCTTTACTTCGATGTATCCTGACTTTTATCTTCATATCTCCAATTTTTCGATTAGTTTGATTATTGGCTTACTGGGGTACTTTTGGCTTCTCGTAGGTGCGCCATTTAAAGCCGTCACGCTATTGACCCTGCTCTTACTCATTGCCAATCTATTGAGCGAGACTGTCTTGGGCTTTATGAACACCCCTGATCGAATCGATTTACTTTTTGGGATTGCAGGAACGCTCGTCGCATATTTTACTTTGGCAATGATCAAAAGACACGGTTTAGTCAAGAATCAATCGGTTTGATTCAAACAGTCGTGACTTCTCCTTATATGATCCCCCTTGCTACTTAGGTTCAACCCATTTTTTGGGAAAAGAAACATCTTGCTGCAGTGATTTAGCCGAAAAAAGCACTCAATAAAGGGAGTGCTTTTTTTCGTTTCCATTGGCGATACTTTCGTATGGCTAGTCACTTGGTAGCCAATACAATGGACTTAGCTGTAGATTTTCCCAATACGGGTTGTGAAACCCTATCAAATAGTGCATAGCTAAATACCCAAAAATCATAAAGCCAAATGACAAAGTCACGATCCGTCCCCACCGTGGTATTTCTTTGATAAATAGACCTAGCATACCTATCAATAAGGGGAACGAATAATTAAACAGTAAATCACTTCTAATATTTTGGTTCCGAGGATCCTTCATTATTTTGTCATTTAAGCCCCAACTTATGCCGACGATCACAAACATAAGCGCCAGAATAGTCAATCGTTTGGGATCAAAAAGCCACTGTTCTTTATCTTTCCTACTTGCAAAGTAGATCGTAAGCAGGACCACGATTAATCCAGACATACTATTCTCCTTTTTCGCCAGCTATTTTCTAAAACGTTCATGATTACTTCAGGATAAATTATAACATATATAGTATAAAAAAACGATACCCGCCACTATCCCCTTGTTTGATGCACTTTTTAGATGTTTCATAGAAGAATCAGAAATTTAAAAATCTGTTCGCTTTACAAAAGAGAACGTATGTTTGTATTATATAGATAAGAGGTGATTGCTATGGGTATGCTGCAACCATATGAAGATCGGAAAAAGCTAAAGTGGCAAGGATTCTTTTTATCTGAGCATACAACTGAAATTGAAGAAGAGCCGACACGCACGTTTGATTGTCCGCCTAAGCCGTCACTCACAACGGAAGAAATCAATCAATGCTTATTCGAAGCGATGAAAAAGAATCTAACTGTGGCGATCCAACGAGAAGAAGTCAATGAAGAAGGTGGCTATCCCCCAGATATTGTCGGAAAAATCAACGGATACGACACATTGGGCATTTATTTGACGGGAGAAACCACAGAAAAAATTCATTATGATGAGATTCGTCATGTTGCTTTTTATGAAGAGAAAAAATGGTTTGATCTCAACGAATGATCCGCTTTTTACTACTTACTAAAGGAGGAATACCTGATGCAAACACAAAAAGGCGCTGTCTCAAAAATAAGGATCGTCTCCTTTGCCCCCTCCCCTTTGGTCCGCTTTACACTAGGCACCACCAACTGTTTGATTGCGAAGCACAGTTTGAATTTTTTAGGCGATGTTGATGAGGGCATGTTTCTAACTGTGGGTGGCTATTGGAATAAGCGCCACCAATTCGTGGTGCAAAAGTATACGGTATACGGCAAAACAAAAATCATGTTGGATATCGATGCCTATCGACAAAAAACAGTAAAGGCGGGTTCATTATGAGAGCAAGAGACCTCTTGACAGCACTGACAACGTCGTCGAGTGCAGCAGATTACCAAGGAATTTATTTAACTTACAAAGAAAACCTGATTCCTTTTACGACGATCGCACAAGATAGTCATAACCAATTGATTTTATTTTTCGAACCCAAAAAGCCTGCTTTGACTCTGAAAGAATTATATACACAGCTAATGCTGCATAAGAATTTGGACTTGCTCTATTGGGATGGCGAGTCACGACAAAAGGTATTGGGGTTTCGTGAACAAGAAGAAAAAATCATCCTTTAGTCCCCTCGCCTATTTTGGCACACAACAAACGTTGAAAATCTCGGCAAAAAGAAAAAAATGAAGTATACTTTGTGTAAAGACTAAAGGAGTTTATCATGAAAAATCAAAAGATTACCCAAATGAGTTTTGCGAAAGTCTATCCTCTGTATATTGCCAAAGCAGAACGGAAAAATCGGACAAAAGAAGAAGTAGATCAGATTATTACCTGGCTGACTGGGTATGACCAAGAAACACTCCAACAGATGGCTGATGATGTTTCTTTTGAACGCTTTTTTAAGCAAGCCCCTCAGCTCAATCCTGCACGAAAACAGATTACTGGTGTGATTTGCGGGATTCGGGTAGAAGAGATCGAAGAGCCAATAGTTCAAGAAATTCGTTACCTAGATAAACTGATCGATGAATTGGCGAAAGGAAAAGCCATGACGAAAATTCTGCGCTCTGCTGAATGAGGCGTTTTTTTCGAGTTGCTATTTAAGAATCAACGCTTTATACTAGAAATACCTTGGCAGGGGCAAATCATTGCTCAAAACACAGTGGGACAACACCCCACTGTGTTTTTTTATCCTGCTTTTCTTGACGACAGCTTGTAACCAGGCAGGCGATCTTAGTTTAGTTCAACCACTTAGCATGTAGTGCCCTTTGGAATTGGCCGCCTTTTCGTGAAAACACAAGAACGTTGGCTGCGGCTCTCCTCTTCTTTACTCAACAAGGCGCTCTTGACACGTACAAAAAAGCACTCCTCTTATAGAAAGGAGTGCTAACTATTACTTTTTCATTTCTTTGATCTGTTCTTTTCGTTTCAAATACGCCAGCTCTTTTTCCATTTTGCGATAGCGAGCGAAGGCTGCTTCTGAAAGCTCACCGGCAGCAATAGCTGCTTTGACCGCACATTTCGGTTCTGTTTCATGCTGACAGTCTCTGAAGAAACAACCTTCAGCATATTGACTGATCGCTTCAAAGGATTGCTCGATCGAAGCTGACCGAACGGTACTGATGCCAACTTCCCGCATGCCAGGAGTATCGATGATCATTGCGCCAGAGGGCAGTGTGAACAACTGGCGACTCGTCGTCGTGTGTCGTCCTCGACTATCCTCTCGTATGTCATTGGTTTTTTGAACGGCTTGCTCCATGAGCTGATTTAATAAGCTGGACTTCCCAACGCCTGACGAACCGATAAATGCACTGATTTTTCCGTCTGAAAAGTAGGCTTCTGTCAGCAATTCGTTCGGTTCATAAATAGAAGTAGCGAATGCTTTCACACCAAAAGCATCGTTTAATGCTTGCAACAGCTCTGCTTTTTCATCAGCTGTGACTTGATCGGCTTTGGTCAAGAGAATCACTGGGTTAGCGCCACTGTCCCAAGCGATCGTGACAAAGCGCTCTAACCGAGCGAAATTGAATTCTTCATTGGCGCTGGTTGCAATAAAAACCGTGTCGATGTTCGCAGCGATCCCTTGTTCATCCGTCCGATTTCCAGCTACTTTTCGTTGTAAAAAACTCTTTCGTGGGAGCAAAGCATCAATCAAGAAATGATCTTGATCATACACCTGCCCTTGGACAAAATCACCAACAATAGGATAATCCTTTGGCACTCGTGCCTGTTGACGAAATTTTCCTGAAACGGTTGCTAAACATTCTTCTCCTGTGGTCAGGCGGACTTTTGCGATATCCTTAGCCTGAAAGACCACGATTCCTTGTTTTTCCATGATTTCCCTCCAGTTAATTAGGAGGCCGCACTTAAAAAGAGAAACCTCCGAGTTGATGTTGCTTCATTTGATTTGTCATAGGACATTTCCCCTTTCTATGTTGTGCTCATCATGCGATGTCGCTTTATTATACCACTGGAACGGACAGTATGCTAAAGCAAATGACCCAAAAGAACATTTACTGAAACGAAGTAGATAAACAAGCCAGCAATATCTTTGATCGAGGTGATGATCGGTGCCGAACCGGCTGCTTGGTCGATGTTTAGTTTAATAAGTACAAACGGGACTAAAAAGCCAAGTGCTGCGGCTAAGGTCATAGCAAAAACTAATGAAATCCCAACAGCGACCCCTAACATCGGGATCCCTTGCCAAAGTGAAGCAGCGGTTCCAGAGATGATCCCGACGATCAAGCCTAGACTCAAACCGATCCAAACTTCTTTAAAGAAATGGCGGGTGAAGGTTGAAAGATCAATATGCCCTAACGACATTCCCCGAACAAATACAGTAGAGGATTGTGTACCAACGTTTCCACCCATATCCATGATCAAAGGAATAAAAATCGCAACGGCTGCCACCGACTCCAACGTTTGTTCAAATTCATCAATGACGACCCCAGCTAAAAGCCCAGCAACAAGCGTGATCACTAAGAATGGCAAGCGGACTTTCCAGATTTGCCACAGGCTGCCATTGATCAAAACATTACTACGGTCTGCTTCATTAGAAGCAACATCGACTAAACCAGCGGCATTAAACATGTCTTCCGTTGTTTCTTGCTCGATGACATCGATCGCGTCATCGACGGTAATGATCCCAACGATTCGTGATTCCTTGTCTACGACTGGCAGCGCAATGATATCTAGTTCATTTAGCAAACGGGCTGCTTCTTCCTGGTCGGTGTCCGTGGTCACATAAATAACTTTTTGGGACATGATCTCACTGATGCGTTGCTCCCCTTGTGCCATTAAGAGATCTTTCAGCGACAAAACACCTTCTAACGTTTTCGTTTGATCAGTAACATAAAGCGTATAGATCGTTTCTTTTTCTTTGGCTTGCATTCGCACTTTTTCTAACGCTTGATTGACCGTCATATCTTTTTTCAATGTGATGAATTCCGGTGTCATCAAACGACCCGCAGTTTCGGCTTCATACCCTAGTAAGAGGTTTGTTGCAGCACGTTCATCCGGTGCCATTGATTGTAAAAGTTTTTGTGTTACGGTCGCTGGCAACTCATCCAAGAGTCTTACTCGGACATCTGGTGCCATTTCGTTCACAAACTCGGTTGCCCGTTCATCGGTGAAAGAGCGTAATAAGTGTTGTTGTGTAGCTGGTGTCAAATCTTCAAACAGGATAAGTGCTTTATCTTTCGGTAATAGTCGGAAAACGATCACTTTTTCATCCGCGGATAAATTGCTGAACAATTGTAACAACGGCAGCTCTTCCATTCCTGATACGAGTTCTTTTAATTTTTCAGAGTCTTTCTGATTTAAATAATGTAAGATGGTTTCTTGCTGGTTCATGGGATACACTCCTTCTCCTGTAATTTTGCTCAAAGAAAGAAAGGAAATCGTTCAGAAAATTGTCCAGATTTCTTTCGTTTGAAGGTTGCGTGCTATACAGCTGAAATTTCGTTCCGCAGCTGGAGATGCCTGTTATTAAAACAAGCATCAAAGGGAAATAGCAACAACTTTATTCATTATATCACATAGTTTTTTTAAAACATGAAAAATTTGACTTGCAAATAAAAAAAAACCATTCAGGCATGTTCCCTTGGTAAAGAAAGTGGGTTAAGAACATTTGAGATCAAAAAGCAAAAGAAACCTGAAAGTTCTGTAAAACGCTCCATGCAAATGGTATGATGAATGGGTTGCAGTTTTTTTACTCCCCGTTTATGCTAACTATACATCAATGAAAAGAGAGGCAAAAAAAGATGGCAAAGAAAAAAACATTTATCGGATCGGTCACTGCGCTTCTCGCACTCGCAGCAGTCGGATTTAGTTTCCTACACAGTAATGATCTATTCCCAAATCACAAAACACCATCATCAGAAGTGGCAGTCACTTCTGCTAAGGATATTCGTGCAGATGAGCTGGCACAGTTAACTTACCAAGGCACCCAAACGATTGAAGTCAATCAGAACATTCCTGAGTTTTCAGAAGATGATCTTTCCCTTGAAAATGGCGCCTGGGAAGCATACGGCGACCTCGATCACCTCAATCGTGCGACATCTGCTGAAGCAATGTTGAATCAATCCTTGATGCCCACGGAAAAGCGTGGCGATATTTCCAGTGTGAAACCGACAGGTTGGCGTAATAAACAGCTCCCCAATGGGAAATATTTATATAATCGAACCCACTTGATTGGCTTTGCTTTAGCTGGCGAAAATGCAAACTGGAAGAATCTGATCACAGGGACAAGTCAGTTGAACAATCCCGAGATGTTGCGCTTAGAAATGGATATCAACTATTATCTCAAGCAAGATAAAAATCATTATGTCCGATATTCCGTCACCCCGATCTATCGCGATGACGAGCTGGTTGCCCGTGGGGTACAGATGCAAGCCCAATCTATTGGCGAGGATACGATCCAATTCAACTATTATATCTTCAACATCCAAGATGGTGTCACAATCAACTATGCGGATGGTAGCAGCGAGATTTCCAACGAAGATATGACGCAGCCGGAGAATGCTACAAGTAGTGAAAACAACACGACAACAGCCACTTCTCAAAGCAGTGAAACAGAGGAAAAACAGAAAGAATATGTCGATCAACAAGGAAACGGTTTGATCAAAGGATCAAGAAGCGGCATCTATCATTTGCCCGGATCTAAATACTACGAGGATACTACCAACCCGAAAGAATGGTTCAAAACCATCGCTGAAGCGGAAGCTGCCGGCTACCGTGCACCAAAATAAAAAAGCCTTAGGCTTTTTTATTTTGGTTTTATTTATTCTTCGTTGGCTTGTGCTTGTCGCAACACTTTGACATAGGCCTTCCCTTCGTCTGTAAAACGAACCGAACGTGACTTAAAGCGATAAGCTCGGTAAATCAGGCCTCTTTTTTCAAGACGCAATAAATGACGATAAACCAAAGAAGTTGTTTTTATCTCTTCATTGGCACAGATTTCTCGTATGGTAGGTGCGCAACCTTGAGCTTGCATATATTCGTCAATAAAAAGTAAGATTCGATCTTTTCTCGGCATAATTCCTCCTTTCCGCAAAACAGTCTTCACTGCTGCAAATTCGTAAAAACCGATAAGCTACTGCCTCGTCAGCTTTTTGTCCAATTAATACACTGAAAATCTATTGTTCCTCTCTCTTTTCCCATTCTTCCAACGAGTTAAAGTTACTTTTAAACGCTGGAATTTTCCCCTTAACGAGAAAAGCATCGGCTAGCAGCGCTCTTTGGTATTGATTTTATCAAATTTAGCAGCAAAAATAGCAAATTTCAAAATTATTTTCCTTTTTATTGACCTAAAAATAAATAGAGCTATTATTTTTTCTTAGAATTTGTTATTCTAAATTTAAGTAAAGGAGGATTTTATGTTAGGGATCGGTTTATTTTTTGTAGGAATTACTTTGATAATCAACGGATGGGGCAGCTTACTTCACATTGACTACCGCTCACTTGCTTTGATCAATCTTTTTACAGGTACGTTATCTTTTATTATCAATCTAATCTATATGCTTCAAGGCGCTTATTATGAAGCAGGCACTGGCTTTCTCTTTGCCTTCACGTATTTGTTGGTAGGGATCATTTACCTTTTTGATTTAGATCTACGTATTTATGGGATTTTCGCACTATTCGTAGCCATCAATACCTTACCTTTTGCTTGGGTCTCTTGGCAATGGGAGCAAGATCCCCTCTTTGCATTGATTTGGTTAACATGGGGAGCGTTATGGTTTTGCGGCTTTTTGGATACGATCGTGAAGGTAAACTTTGGTCGTAAGATTCATTATTTTGCGATCGCTTGTGGTATCTTCACTACGTGGGTCCCAGGCTTGCTGATGCTAGTAGATCTCTATTAAAAAAGAGTGATTATCTCAATGATAATCGCTCTTTTTTAATAGGAAAATTTAGAAAAATTGTTTTTTTCTAAAAAGTGTTCAATCTCCTGCATCGCTTTCTGAGGACCATTTGTCGGGAAATCCTTCTTTAACTGATAGGCTTGTTGGCAAATCTTCGGAGCTCCAACCTCAGTCAGGGCAGCTTCCAGCTTTTTCTCAGTTAATGGTTTTGTCAGCGCGATTGCATTGCCATACGCCACGCAGTACTGAATATTGCAGCATTGCTCATAGTGCATCCCAATTCCGATAAACGGCTTCCCAGATGCACAAGCTGTTTGAACAGTCCCTTCCCCACCATGGATAAAAGAAAAATCGATATGCTCATGCAATAGATGACTTGGCAGATATTCGGTCAAGAACAGATTCTCTGAGTCGTTGTGTTTCCCCTTGAGTAGATGTGTAACCGGAGCAATGATCGCTAGTTCCGAACGGTTTCGCAAGAAAGCTAAGATTTTTCGCACCATGCGCGGATTCCCCGAACTGCCCATCGCAAAATAAACGATTCGTTTTCTTTCCCGCCGCTTTTGTTGAATAAAAGTCAACACTTCGTCTGGTAAAGAAGACCCGAGCTTCGCAAAAATCGGCCCAACGATTTGATAATTTTCTGGCAGCTGCTCTTTCGTTAAAAATAAATCAGGAGTGGTGATGAGATTTAAATCAGCGTCCATCATTCGTAAGCTCGTTTCAGGCATAAAAAGTTTTTCTGTTTGAGCAGCGTGTTTGAATGCTCGGGGCATCCAGCGGGATTTTACCAATTGTTTTCTTATCCAATACCAAAGTGGTTTCCTTAGCGGTCCGAAGAAACGCAAACTAGAAGGGATAAATGCGCTATCTGATCGAAAAAAGGGATCGCTCATCGCATAGGGTTTTACGTAGACTAAGGGAATCTGTTTGCTGCGAGCTGATAGAAAGATCGTGACATTCGATCCAGTTACAATGACCTGAGGAGCAAGTTTATCGATCAGCTTTTGTTCGCTCAGAATACGCGCGGCAACCATCTCTTTGGTGAAGGGATTTTTGATTGAGCGTAGTTGATCTAATTTTATGATCTGTTCCTCTTGTTTTTCTGTCAGAGTCGGCGTCAGCAAATGGTACGTAAAGCCACTTTCAGTGATAAGTGAAGCAAAGGTATTTGAAAAACCAAAGAACTCGCAGTGGTGATTTCCTTGCATTTGTTTAGCGACTTCGATCATCCTTGTCGTTTCAGCCAAGTTGAATACCGCAGGCGCAAAAAGAATCGTTGGCATGAAATCCTCCTTATATATCGAGTCCATCCACTCGTTTCTTTCAAGTATACTAAAAGTAGGCACATGTAGGAGTAGTTTTTTTGCAGACCTTCTCGTTCATCTTTTTACATTATTTAACTAAAAATTTGCTATAATAAAGAAAACCTTTCAAGGAGTAAACCAATGCAAAAAAAAATATCTTCCTTGCGGCTTAGTACATTATCAAGCGGGCTCATTCTCTTTGCTT
Organism: Enterococcus sp. AZ079; assembly: GCF_050547255.1. NCBI lineage: Bacteria > Bacillati > Bacillota > Bacilli > Lactobacillales > Enterococcaceae > Enterococcus > Enterococcus sp. AZ079. The sequence goes on from NZ_CP172955.1 coordinate 1,668,350, forward strand.
TCTTTTTCTTGATTCAACAATTTTGGGAAATGGTTGTTTCTGACTTTGCACTTTTGCCTTCGCTGGCATTCATCCAAATTCTCTTGATGATCCTTTCAACCTTTCTCATTAGCAAGTTTGTTAAAAAACGCTCGTGGCGGCAAGTGCTTTTTGGCAGCTACCTATTCATCATCGGCTCGCTATTTTCTTTCTGGCTAGCAAATAATCCATTGGAGCTGCAAGCAGTCATTCTTTATATGATAGGCGCTTTTTTTGGCGGCATTCTTTGGGAATATTTGGCCCAGCGCTTGGCAACAGATCTTCTGGCCAAAGAACATGAACCTCGTTAACAGAGGTTTTTTTCTTTTTCTGATAGAAAAGGCAAACATTCTTCGTATATAGTGTGAAGGGGTGAAAAAGGTGCAGGATGAAGAAATCATTGAACGAATCAAAAAGAAAGACTATGCCGGCTTAGAAGAACTGTTAGCTGTTTATGGTGATAGCATGCTGAGGACGATTCATAGTGTCCTCTCCCAACCGCATGAAGTGAGCGAGCGCCAAGATGTAGCGAACGAAGTTTTTTACGAGGTTTGGCAAAAGATTGCTGCGTACCAACCAGAAAGAAGCCGCTTGATTACTTGGCTGCTTTTGATCAGTCGTAGTCGTGCGATTGACCACAAGCGGAAGTTGAACAAGCGCTCACTGGAAGAAAAACCTGTTGATGAGCAGGAACTAGCTATTGAAGAATCACCTTTGACAAAGGAAACCTTTTTGGGCTTTATTGAAGACCTTGAAGCCCTTGATCAAAGGATTTTTCTGCTCTACTATTTTTACCAAGAGTCACCAGAAACCATCGCAGAGCAGACGAACTTAAATGTCTCAGCGATCTACAATCGTCTTTCCCGTGGCCGCAAACGCTTAAAAGAAAGGATGACTATCGATGGATTTTAAACAGTTAGTCTTAAATGAAAACAATTCACTGACAAAAATATCTGAACAAGTAAAAGCAACAACTTTCGAGCTGTCCAAACAATATGTTTTCTTGCAAGATCTATTAGAGGAGCTTCAGACGCTTTTAGCAAAAGACGAAACGATTCTTGGCTATCTGCCTTTGACGCCAGATGGAAACCTCGCCTTCGCCAATCAAGGACTTGGCGCCTATGCCTATGCAACAACCGAGAAAGCAAAAGCATACCGTGACATCTTTCATGATACCCGCGGCAATCGTTTGTTAGTTTTCACAGAAACCCGCATGCTTTTTCTGGTCATCATCGACTATTTAGAAAGTAACACCTATTTCAGTTACCCCTATGAGACCATCAAGGCGTTCACGATCAAGCCAAGAAAGCTGATGAAGCACGAATCACCAGAGGATAAAGAACAATTCCATTGGGGCTATTTCGACTTTCAGGCAGGGACGCACATTTTCTCAGAAGTACTGACGAAAAAAGACTACGAATTATTTACGTCCTATCATGAATCGATCCCTGCACTCAAGAAAATTCCGATTCAAAACAAAGTTTACCGAGCAGCGAAATATCAGTATTTCCTGAGTAATTGGCATTTCAGTTTTCGCTTGATGACCGCTTTCAACCTGCTTTTTCTGCTGCTGTTTGTATTAATGATTCTCGGATTTTTCTTACACATTGGTCCACTAAAAGGATTTTATTATAAGGATCTGTTGGACATAGGTATGGTCATTTCCCTTTTTTATAGTAAGAACATCTTGCCATAAGAAAGGACTGCTGCTCCTTCCTAGGCATTTCTTTTATATCAATTGAATAAAGCACCAGATTTTCTACAAAAGAGTACCCCTTGCAGGATTCAAGTCAAAATGAATGCTGCAAGAGGTATTTTTTGTCTCGGACTATTGGGATATTCCTAACCGTTCGTTTTTTCATTTCCTTTTGAAATTCTCAGATTTCTTGTGAACTTTTCAGAAGACTCCACTCATAATTTCATACATGCCTAATGGGATTATTTTTTCCTTCACGCTTGCTTTTTAGGAAGAAACGTTATGATGATTTTACTTGCTAGGAGGTGTGAAAAATCGAACTTATCGGACATTTGGTCTTTTGGATCCCGTTTTGTCTTTTTCTAGTGATTGGATCGTTTTTCATACAATGGCGGAAACGTTTCGTTTCAACCCTTATTGCAGCGATCCCGTTTCTCTTTTTTATGGTAAAAATATTCAATTATCGGCACTATGAGCCAGATTCTGTTTTCATCATCTATTTGGTCGGACTCTTCTTGTCAGCGATCTTACTGATTGCAGCTGTCCGCCGACTGTCAAAAAAAGCCTAAACCTAGGGTTACTAGAAAACAAAGACATTGCCTAAATGAAACCCAGCCTAACTTTAAGGTTCATTTAAGGTTCACGGACTATAGTCAATACGGACATAATAATTTAGAGCCTGTGCTAGCGGAAACTAGCGCAGGCTTGTTTGATTATTTATAGAAAATAGGACAAATCGCTAGCAGGTGTTGGGTAGGCAAAAATCATTTGGGCCAGCGCTTCTTTCGATAGCTGATTCTCCAACACAAAAACGAAGTGGTTGATCAACTCATCGGCCAATGCAGAAACAATCGTGACCGCAACGATGGTATCAGATGTGTTATAAACCAATTTGATTTTTGCATCTTGATCATTGATTCGTCGATAGGTATACCAAGAAGAAAGATCCATCACCTCGCTATGATACTCTGAGGCATTATCGGCAATCTCTTGCTCACTGATCCCGATTCTTGCTAGTTTTTCCGCACCAAAAACCAGCGTAGGGATCAGCGGATAGCGGATGGGTGTTTTCTGGTCATCTATATGATCGACAAGATAGGCGGCTTCAAAGCTGGCAACAGGCGTCAGTTTGGGCTGCTTTTTCGCTAGCACATCCCCAATTGCATAGATGTGTCTTTGACTAGTCTGCAAAAACTCATTTACTACGATCCCTTGTTTTGACGTTTCTACCCCTGCCTTTTCCAGTTGCAGCTGATCGCTATTGGGTCTGCGTCCCGTGGCACCAATCACTGCTTCTACGGTGAGAGACAATGCTTGTGTCTGGATCGTATAGTGGTTTTGTTCTTTCGTGATTCGCCGCGTGTTCTGATTAAAGTGGAACGAAACGCCTTGGTCCTGCATTGAACGAACCATTTCTGCGGTCAATTCAGCATCAAATCCTTTTAGCGGCTGGTCATTATGATGGATCACATGAACTTCAGCACCTGCTGCTTGAGCGATCATTGCCAATTCGAAGGTAATATACCCAGCACCTATGAAAGCAATCGTTGCTGGCATCTTTTCAAAGGAAAGAAAATCAGTACTGCTTTGTAAATGCTCCTTGCCGACGATGGGCAGTACGGCTGGACGCTGTCCTGTCGCAATAATTATTTTTTCTGCTTGAATCTCTTCTGCGTCCGCGACGACCGTATGGGCATCACGAAAAGCGGCTTGTCCGTAGTAAGTAGTGATCCCTTCTGCTAGTAACCCTTGTTTGGTTGACTCTGGCACCCGATCGGTATACGAGCGCTTAAACGCCATCAGTGCCGGCCAATCAATGGCTACCTGTCCTTGAACACCATTGCCTTGCATACGTTTCGCCTCTGTTTTGACTTCTACGCCTCGCATCAGTAGTTTTTTCGGATCGCACCCGCGATTGGGACAAGTGCCACCCCATAAATCGGCTTCAACGATCGCGACTGTCTTACCTTTGGCTTTTAACCCGTAGGCAGCAGCCGTTCCAGCTGGACCCGCTCCGATAATCAGTACATCCACCTTTTTCATCTGTCTCCTCCTTCTCCTAAAAAAATATTCCTGCGCTTTCTCTTCCCTTCAAGTATAGCGAATCACGGTCAGCCGACAAAACAATTCGCCTTTTGTGGCTCCTGCGAATGATCACAATCAGCCCTTGAAGTTGCATTTGATGTGGTATACTTTTCTTGTCAGTTTAACGACAAAGGAGAATGAATGACTGTGAGTTTTAAACGTTTTTTTCAGCTCTTTCTTTTTTATTTTCTCTCGATTCTGGCGGCATATGGCCTGATTGCATTTCTAGCAGTAGAAAACTTTTGGCTGGCGGTCTGTTTGATGACGATTGTCGGCTACCTCATCTTGGGTATCCCACTAACCTTATTGAGTTTAAAGAAGAAAAAATAAGACAACAGACAAAGACACCAGCAACTTTTCTAAGAAGCTGGTGTCTTTCCTCATTGATGCGATTATCCTAATACGATCTGGGCATCTGCCAATGCTTTTTCCACGACTTCCATCACCAGCTTGCTATGGGCAAGGCGTTCCTTGACAAAGGCCTGATCATTTTCGTGAATGGCTTGTGCAAAGCGGACAAATTCTTCAAACATACGATGTCCGTGAACGCTGCGATCCTGATGGCTTTTTGCCCCATGAACCGATTCAACGTCATAACTGGCAAGCATATTCGTCGGCCCATTGACGATGATCGATCCTTTCGTCCCTTGGATCGTTGAACGAATCGTCGCTGTCGAATCTTTGGCGCCAATACAAACGACTTTTGTTTGTTCATAGTCTAAAAACAGCATGCCAGAAGTATCGATCCCCTGTTCGACATTAGCAAAATAGCGGACACTTTTTGGTTTTCCTAAAAGCCCGACGACAAAATGAATATTATAGATATTGATATCCATCAATGCCCCACCACCCATTTTCGGGTTAAATGCAGGTAAAACGGTTCCCTCTTTGAATAAATCATAACGAGAAGAATACTGCGAATAGTTGCATTCAATCAATTTCAGCTCTCCCAATGTTTCAAGCTGCGCTTTTATTCCTTGATAGTTGGCTAAGTACTGATTTGTGATGGCTTCGATCAAAAGCACCTTGTGGGCAGCAGCCATTTCTGCTAATTCTACTAATTCTCGTGTCTGCAACGTAAATGGCTTTTCACAAATGACGTGTTTGCCAGCGAGGATTGCTTCTTTGGCAAAGGAATAATGCAAATGATTGGGCAGTGCGACATACACGGTGTCAACGGATGGATCCGCCAAACATGCCCCTAACTCTGTGTAGACGGTTTGAATCTTGTATTGCTGTTTTAAGTGATTCATTTTTTCTAAATCATTTTCTGTCCCAAAAATAGCGGACAGTTCAAGTTGTGGGACATCCCCTGCCACCGTTAAAAAATCATGGACGATCATGCCTGCCCCTAAAATCGCTAAGTTCATCTTGCTTCCCCTTTTCTATCTTCTTGGATCATTTGTTTCAATACTTCAGTGACCACTTTATGATCCTCTAAATGGGCCAAACCTGACACACAGATAGCACCAGTGACTTTTCTGTCTTCGATAATTGGAAAACCACCACCACAAATTGCATAATGTTCGTCTTGTGCCCACTTAGCAAATTGTATATCTCTATCTTTTTGCGCATAGACGTATAGTGAACTATGCCCGCTTTCTAGTACCGTTCGTTCTTTTCTTTCAAGCCAAGGGCTCTCTTTTCGCCCTGCCATTAAAAATCGAATGATCGGCAAGCCCTGATGAACAACTTTGATCCCTACCGGCTTCGGGTAGTTCCTTTTAACGTACTGATCGATGGCAATAACCAACCGCAATGCGAGGTCATTGTCAAAATGAGCAAACTGCAGCTGCTGTTCTTCTTGCAGGATTTCTGAAGGTTCGATTCGGATCAACTCCTTTACGTTGAGTCAGTTGATGCCTTCAGGCGCTTTGTTTGTCAAAAGCCCCATAATCACTCTGCCTTATGACTCAGTGATCACTTGATTGATGCCTGTTTCTAACATTTCGATTTGTAAAATCGTTTCTTCGTCTTTCACGATTTTTTCTTTGCCATGGATGATCGTTTCATAGACGCCCTCATACACACGGCTATAATCACCAATTTCAGAGATGACTTTTTCTTCATGGTAGTTCCCGTTAGCATCCATATAAGTTAGTGTGCCATAGTGCTCTGGCAAATCGATCCCAAAATCGGCATGATCTGGGAGATAAAACTGTTTTAGATGCTCTTCTTGTCGATCCTTGGTTTGTTTTACAAAAACGCCGTTTTCGCCATAAACGACAAAACTAGGCCGCTCTTTTAATCGGAAGTAACTAGATTTGACTGAGACTTTCATTCGACCATAAAACAGATCCAAATCGAAGTAATCATTCATGCGATTTTTTCCAAGCAATTGCCGAACCTCATAATGGACATCGTCTGGTTGTCCAAAATAGGAGATCACTTGGTCCAGTGTATGACAAGCGTGTCCGTACAAGTAGCTAGTATTCAATGAAAATTCGGTCACTGACCGTGGAATCTCTGGACGAAAATAATCATAATGCATCTCTACTTCTAAGAGATCTCCGAGCACGCCGCTTTCGATCACTTTTTGCGTGGTCAAAAAATCGGAATCAAAGCGGCGATTTTGATAGCATTGCACAAACAAGCCTTTCTCCTGCGCCAGTGCGAACAATTCCTTTGCTTGTGCCGAAGTTTCCGTAAAAGGTTTTTCGATCAAGACATTTTTCCCATGAAGCAAGACATCCTTGCCTAATTCATAATGCAAATGACTGGGGGTCGTGACCACAACTAATTGAATTTCAGGATCACGGTAGATATCCTCTAAGTCAGAGGTGTAATGAACGCCTTCTAGTGTTGGCCAGGTCAGCTTTCCGCTTGGTGAATAGATCGTCTTTACTTTGATCTTATCCTGTAGCTTGGTTGAAAAAGGCAGATGGTAGCGATTGGTGCTTTTTCCGTTTCCGAGATATGCGATAGTTAACATTGTGACGCCTCCTATGAATTGATAGCTTGATTATTGATGAAATCCTTCGAAATGGGAAGTCTTTTGCCAAAAACAGGTTCTTTTGACCAGACTTTTTCGCAAACTGCTCAGTGGTTCTGAACATTTTTACCAAATTGACAAAAATGTACAGTTTTTGCTTTTGGTTTTCTTTGTCCTAGGCTATGATTAGAAAGAGGTGGTTTGATGTTATTAGGAGATAAATTACGGCTTCAAGAAGGATTGACCAATACGGAGAAACGGATTGCCGATTATATTTTGCAAAATATCAATGATGTGCCTTCGTTGACGATTGAAGTCATCGCCAAGCATACCTACACATCCCACTCTTCCGTCATTCGTCTAGCCAAAAAGATGGGGTATGAAGGATTTAAAAGTTTTCGCTTAGGTCTGGCTGAAATTGCCCATAATCAGATGTTCAACCCAACCTTTGTTGACGCGAATTTCCCCTTTTCGCCCAAGGATCAAACACCTGACATTTTGAAAAAAATGGCCGATCTAACGATCAACTCGATCCACAAAACCCACGCTCAGGTTGCCCCAGAAACGATGGAAGCAGTGGTGCAATCGTTGGAAGCTGCGCAACGGATTTTCTTATTTGCTCGCGGCGATTCTCAGATTCGGGCAAGAAGTTTTCAAAATAAGTTAGTCAAAATCAATAAGTATCTGATCGTTGCTGATGAATATGGGGATGATGCGTGGAATGCATCGAACGTCACGCAAAATGATTGTGCCGTGTTTATTACCTACCGTGGGAAAAATACGCAATACGAAAAAATCATGCAGCACTTTCGTGATGTCGGCGTACCAGTGATTGTGATTTCTGGTAACGCCTATGCGAAAATCATCCCATTAGCGACCCATGCGATCATCGCTTCTCATGATGAACGTGATTTTCTCAAAGTCGGTACCTTTTCTTCACAGGTCGCTTTTGAGTATATTTTAGATTCACTGTTTGCATTGCTGTATGCCAAAGAATACCAAAAAAATATTGTCGAGTTAAGAAAAAAACAAACTGTTTTGGAATCAGGGATTCTCTCAGAATACCCGTCAACTGAAGAAAAGAGGGAAATGAAATGATCAATTGGGGAATTATTGGTGCCGGAAATATCGCCAATCGCTTTGCTGCAAGTTTAGAAAATTTTCAAGACGCCCAGCTTTATGGGGTTGCTTGTCGTACGATGGAAAAAGCGCAAGCGTTTCAAGCAAAATTTCCGTGTGACGTCGTCTTTGATGACTACCAAAACCTATTAGATGATCCAACTATCGATGTCGTTTATATTGCTTTGCCGCATTTGTATCACTATGAATGGATCATCAAAGCCTTTCAAGCGAAAAAAGCTGTTTTATGTGAAAAACCAGCAACCTTGACTGCACAAGAAATGCGCGATGTACAAAAACAAGCCCAAGCACACGAAGTCTTCTTTATGGAAGCTATGAAGCCACGCTTCACCCCAGCGTATCGCAAACTAAAAGAACTTGTGGATGGTGGTCATATCGGCGAGCTGACCAGTGTTACGACTACTTTTCGCCGCCATTTACCAGTCGAAGGCAGTTCTTATCATTATCTGCCAAAACAAGGTGGTGCTTTACTGGATATGGGGATCTATAACTTAGCCTTTATTCAAGATTTTTCACCAGAAAATTTAACTGCCGAATTGATCGGTTACAGCCTTTATGAAACTGGGGTTGATACCTACGTTGAAGCACGCTTTGTCAGTGAAGACTTTGTCGCAGTGATTGAGACTGGATTTGACCAAACAAAAGAGACGGTGGCGGAATTACAAGGAACAAAAGGGAAAATCACGATCCCCAACTTCCATCGCCCCGCTTCTTTTACCGTGACGATTGACCAAGAAGACATGGTCTATGATATTGGGTACGAGATCGATGATTTCCATTCAGAGATTCAAGCAGTTCACACCGCTCTTGCACAAGGACAACTCGAAAATCCCCTGATGTCCTTAACAGATAGCATTGCCTGTATCGCTTTAGCTGATGAACTAAGAAGCTTACTAGATGCGGAAAAAAAGACAATTAAGATCATGCCCCATCGTTTTTGAATAGAACTGACCAGTGGCTACCACTCGGTCAGTTTTTTGTATCAAAAATTGAGCGCTTTCTTTGACGGTATCGAAATGGTTATATTATATTTTTATACAAACGAAAAAAAGAAAGGAAAACGCTTATGACTCCAGAAATTATTACGTATCTTATTTGTTTATTGACCTTCGCTTATCTAGCTGTGACGGTTTTTACTTTTGTAAAAAATCGCCGGACAGGTGACGGCTATCGCCTCCGTATTTTTTACGTGTTGGCAGCAGCACTCGTCTTTTTGCTTTCCGTTTATGCAATCGCTACCGGTCAAACCTATGACGACTTGGTTACATCGATAAATGATCTTTTTCAATAAAACACCGACGGCACGAACCCAAGCTGGTTCACTTTTATCATTCTTTGGGGTATTTCCCAACAGGCAGGTTTCAAAGCCCCTCTTCAGCAATCTGCTTTGTCTCCTTTACGAAAAAAATTGCTGCGAAATAAAAAAGCCATCTCGCCTTTCATCGGCAGAGATGGTTTTTTCTATCAATTGCCATCCTTTACAGCAATCATTTTTATTGGTCCTGCAAGGTGTCATCGGTTTTTTTACGCAATCGCGGAATCTCTTTCACATTCATTAAATCTAAAAAGAAAGTGAACAATGGGATCCCGATGATCAAGCCCCACAAGCCAAAGAGATGTTCGCTAAGATACAGGAGAATAAACGTGTAAAACATCGGGATCTCTGTTTTATTAGCCATCAAGCGGGGATTTAAGATATAGGATTCCAACGCATGAACAAACACTATGATGAATAAAATGTAGATCACGTCATTAAATCCGCCGATAGAATAGGCAATAAACGTCAATGGAATACACGAGATGATCACACCAGCAACAGGAATCAAGCTGAGAAAGAAAATCATCAACGCCAAACTCAACAGCTGCGGAAAGCCCATCACCGCTAAGGCGAAAACAGTGATCGCTGTATTGACTAAGGCGATCACCAACTGCGTCTCGATCACATTTCCGAAAGCCCGCGTGAACTTAGCCCCTAAATAGTAAACATCTTCAAAGAACCACGCCCCTCGCCCTTGCAAAAACAGCCGAGAAAACGCAACGGTCTTTTTGTTATCGATCATAAAGAAGAAACTAAGCAGAAAGGAGATCAGCACAGTCAACGCCAACTCACCGAAATTATACAGATAATTGATCACGACTAGAACGCCGCTTTGTAATTTCTGGATGTATTCGCTGGTCTGCAATAAATTCAAGACATATTCGATCAATTCATTATTGGAGTCTGTCCGTTGGTAGAAATCAGCAACGGAATTGACTAATTGGACGGATTGTTTGATGATGATGGGTACATAATTTGTTGCTACTAAATAAAGAATAAAAACAATCAAGCTGTAGGTCAGGATGCTCGTAAGCTTGATGGGCAGATGGCTTTTTCGATGGAGCAAAAGAACCAGCCGATAAATCAGATACGTAAAGATAAAGGTCAGCAAAAGAATGGTCATCAGACTGCGAAACAAAAAAAGAATGCCCGCAAGCATAAACAGGACAGTCCAGCGCCGCAACACAAGATTTTGAAGAAAAGCATTATAGTATTTCATCTGTAACTCCTTTATTCGTTGCAATGGAGCAACGAAGCATTTCAGTAGTGCCTAAGAATTATCTAATCATTAAACTATGCAAATAGCAAGAGATTTTATTTTTCTTAATCGAGCGAAAAAATGAAACAAAAAATCCTTAGAAGAATCGTTGCCTTTCTTCTAAGGAAAAGAGTTATTGGTAAACGGTCTTTCCTTCGTTTACGGGTAAAACCGAGTTGATGGACAATAAAAAGAAGCTGGCAGCCAACAGATCAGCACTGCCGCCTGGAGACACATTTTCTGACTGGCAGAAGGCTGCTAGTGCATGAAATGCTGGGTTCGGCAACGCTTGCTGATTGGCTTTTTGTGCGAGTTGCTGAACCAGTGCCAGTACCTCTTGATTGCTGCGGTATAAAATACACGTATCGTCCAGCGTAGCGATGATCGCCAACAGCATGTGGAGCCTTTTTTTGGTCTCATTGGAACAATCCCGAGAAAAATAATCTGCTAGAGCGATTTGAACATGAGGGAACCCAGCAGCAGCTTCCCCATACGCACCGAGATGTCCATATTTGGCTTGAACAGTTTTGCCATGACTTTCTGTTTGTTGAATCAGCGCGCGATCAGGAAATGCAGTGAGAAGCTGGATGTCAGAAAAGACTTCTGGTAAAAAAATCCGCTGTTTGCGACTAAGTTGGCTACTGACGGCGCTGATGAGCAAGCCTAATGCCCAGATGGCTCCTTTATGAGTGTTGATGCCACCAGTGGCTGCCAACATCGCCTGTTCTGCCTTCCGACCGATTGCAGCGATTGCTTCCCGCAACTCTTGAGACATGCTGCTTCCCCAAGACACCAAGGCCATTTCTTCAAAGTATGGCGTCAATGCTCGAGCTGATCGTAGAAAGAGTGCTTGATCCATATCGTGATGGGCACCTGAATCAATGGCATCCACTAACCCAGGTTTTGGGGACAATGTCACTTCTGCAATCAAGGCTTCTTCTACCAATTGGGCGAGTCGTCGACAATTTTCTTCTACAGCTAATGCAAACATCCAACTCCTCCTCTAGTTTTTGATTTGACCTTTGATCGTTACCCATAAAACATGCAAAACATAGCTTGTTAAAAAACCACAGCTGGCAGTTGCCAAATAAGCGACGATGATCATGATGCCCATTGGCAGTTGCAGCAATAAATCTTTGAAGCATAGCAACAAGACTTGAAAGACAAAAACATTGGCAAGATAGGTTCGATACGCATAAGTAGACAGCCACTTAAACGTCCCTAACTGTGGGGCATTGTTTTTGATCATGGTTGATCCAAACATAAAGACTGCAAAAATCAATACTAAGCTATATAAGCTTTGCAATGTATTTAAATACGGTGCATGAGCGAAACTTAGATCACCTGCATAATGTAGCAGATGATTGGCAGATAATAGCCCTAATGCTAAGCCCACTGGCAAGAAAGCGTAGCGAATCTTGTATAGGAAGCGATAGACGGTTTCGTGATAAATCAAAGCGGCCTCGCCATAGATCCCGTAGATCACAAAGCTAAAGACAAACCGATCCAATAAATACCAGCTTTCATGATGCGGTCCTTCAAAAACTTGGCGATCATAAAACACATACCAAGCGACATACAAAGCAGTTGCGACGATCAATACTGGCCAAACAGCTTTTTTCTTCGTCAACACTTTGTAGCCTAACCAGACAAAAAACGGCATCAACAATTGGATCTGCAGCATCATGATCGTATACCACAAGTGTGGCGCCGCATCCCCCGTCACATATTTCAGTAAAAACGTTGCTGTGTCAGTATAAGGTTTTCCTTGTTGGACAGCGGGAAACAGCCATAAATAAGCCGTCGTCCAAAGCACATATGGCACGACAAGTTCAAAAAACTTTTCTTTCAAAAATTCTAGATAAGACAGATGTTGACTTGTCTTAACCATGTTATAAACAATAGCAAAAATAAACAGGGGTGCGGTAAATTTCACCAAGACATAAAAGGGACCGATGAATGCTGCAGTCTTTTCATCTTGGGTATTGGATAAGGCAAAAGTCAAAATCGTTTGCATCATTACTGCTGTCACGGCAAATACTTTTTGGAAATCACTGATGTTGATTTTTAAATCGTTGTTCTCAAACATGTTTTTCGCTCACTTTTCTAATAATTACCAAATCTCAGTGGTGAGTTTTGGCCCTTCGTCTGTTTTTACTAAGATTTTTTTTGATGGATGGTCCAAATACTCCTTTAAGGCAAACCCGCCTTGTTTTGTGATAACTTGAACATCGATCTGTTGAAAAAAGGCTGCCTGCTTTTCCAATAGTTCCAGTGGCAGCTTTTCTTTCGTGTCGGCATAAAGCAACAGATCTAAATCACTGGTCGGCTTGATTGCTGCCTGTTTTGCAGCCAATTCAAAACCCAAGCTGCCACCGATTCCCCAAGAATAGTGCTTCAATAAAAGCCGTGCTTGTTGATAGTTGCGGTAAACTGTATAATTGGCTACTTCATTGAATCGAAAGCTCTCACGAGTGATCAATTCCCAAGGATGGATCGTTCGTTTGATCATGTTGCAGGGTGCCTCAAAGGCAAACCGTTCTTGCCGCTTTTCCCCGCGCAACCCCACTGGTAAATAGCTGGGGTTACGGGGTTTCCCATGACGGACGGTCGCAAAAAGCTGTTCTTTTTCAGAAAACCATTTGGGAATATCAATCATATCAAGAACTTCTTTATCTAATTGAACGATATCGTGGGCACGGTTCATTCGTTACTCATTCCATTCTGCATTCATTTTTTCAAATACGTTATTCGTTTCCAGCCGGCCGCTCTTTTTAGCGATCGGATTGTTGTAGCGACTGGTCAACATCGTGTCATTCGTTTTACGCACATCATCAATCGCCTCATTGATCGCTTCAATTACAGTCGCTTTGCTTTCAGAGGTGACAGACTGATCCGTAATGGAGGATAAGAAAGTGAAGATTGCCCCAAGTTTCGTATAATTTTTGATATCATAAGCAATACTTGGTACTTTTTCCGCCGCGGCTTCAATCGCTGCAATCGACCGTTTGGTGACCCGACTTGCACTTTCTTTTGACATTGCTTGAACAGTGATCTTTTCACTATTTAATGCGATCAGACGACTTGATTGCAAGCCATGCGCTAAGAAAGCCCCAGAGATCGCATTACCAGCGATAAAACCGATCACTGGATGACCCGCTTGGCGTAGTTTGGCATAAGCTGCCGCACTATTTGCTAAAGCTGCATGAATACCAATCAATTCTTCATTATAGCCATACGCTTGGCTAGGGACATCGATGACCGCAACGATTGGCCGTTTGATTGCTTTCTCTTTGTCTTCGTGATAAACAGTTTCTAACAGATGGCCCATCTCGTACCCTTCGACTAAACCAACTTCTCCATTGCGTACCCGATACATCGGATTATTTGGGTTTGGCACGATTGCTGTAACAACGACTTCTTCAGTAAAAAGGTCAGATGCAGCTGCATAGACTGTTGCACTAGTTGAGGTTGGGAACTGCAGATTCGTCAATGCTGAAAACCAATGATAACCGATACTGTCAGCAGCAGCTTCTTGGCCTTCTGTTACAGTAATAGGTGCCACTTCAGTTGCTTTATGCGCTGCAAGAGCCTTATTGTATGCCTCGATAGTCAGCGGCTTTGATAGATCAAGTTCGTTTAAAAGAGAAAGATAAAAACCACTTTTTTCGCTGCGATGACTGTCTTTCTTTTCAACCATCGCCGCAATCACAGCTTCTTGGATCGATTCGACACTGTCAGTCACTAGTTCATCGATCATTTGTGCTTCCAAACGTTGTTTGGCGCCAATGGTATTCCAAATCAAATCTTTATCACTGGAATCAAATTCTCTCACGCCAGCTTCTTGTTCGATGACTTCAGGACCGTTCAAACCGATACGGGCTTTCTTCGTCGCTATCAAGTAGCTCATAAGTGCTGAGGTAATCGACATACCGCCAAAAGAACCCACCCGACCTGGCACTAAGCCAATCACTGGCACATACGATTTTATTGCAACGATCAAATTGCCGATTTCTGCGATCGACAATAAGCCGTAATTCGCTTCTTGGAGGCGTACCCCACCAGTATCGGGGATGATGATCGGTGTGATCGGATTGCCCTTTTGGTTTTCTTCCAACACATGCGTCAATGCAGCGATGATTTTAGCACCAGAAACTTCACCGATCCCGCCACCTTGGAATTTCCCTTCCATAGCGATCCCGACTACGTTTTCTCCAGAAATCGTTCCACGACACACAACGATCCCATCATCGCTTTGTGGCACGATGTCTTGAGCCACCAGATTGGGTGCGATCATTTGGTCGAATGGATCGATCAATTCACGACCGCTCTTGGCATCCAATAATGCGTGCACCCGTTCTCGAGCATTTAATTCTACAAAACTATTCTTCATCTGCTAGTTCCTCCATTGCTTGGGTTAATCGTAGGTAAACCACACCGGGAGTGGCGCCAAAGTCGTTGATCACTATTTGCGCACTGATTGGATAGCGCTCAAAAAAACGCGTCAAGACATTTTGCCACACATCGCCAAAGCCGTCACTTCCTGTACAAACTGAAACGGTGGTTTCTTGTTTGTCTGTTGGAAAAAGCAGAATTTCCAAGTCTCCAGAACCAACCACGCCAACATGGACTTTTTTGGTGACTGGTTTCGTTGTTTGATACGTATAAGCTAATTTTTCCATCTCTTCTTCTCTCCTCTTGCTCTTATTAAGACCACGTTCTGAATTTCATTGGCGGTTCGTACAACCCATCGGACCATTCGATCAAATCATCAACGGTTTGAGCTGCTAGCAATGATCGTTTGGCATCACTGCGTTTGATCCCTAAGTCTTCTGGTAATTTCACGATTCCCGCTTTGCGCAAGGCATCCAGAGAAGCTTTTGTGCTGGTCATTCCTAGTGGGGTTACACCGCCGATGGCTGCGATTGCTGCTTGTTTTTCCTCTTTTGAGTTTGCTTTATAAAGATAAGCGATGCCTTCTTCTGTCACGATATGCGTCGTATCTTCGCTATAGATCATAATTGGGGCATTGGCTAAACCAGCTTGCTTTTGGACAGCCAACGCATCTAACGTTTCTACAAAAACAGGTTTTTTATTGGAACCATACGTTTCAACCATTTGAACGACTAATTTTTGTCCTTTTGCTAAAGGATCTGTTTCATCCCGCAAGGATTGCCAAGCTGGAGTCGAATGGCGACGGCCCCCCGGATTATGCCCCATATTTGGTGCACCACCAAACCCAGATAAGCGGCCTTTCGTCACTGTAGAAGAATTTCCTTGATAATCTAGTTGTAAGGTCGAACCGATAAACATATCGATGGCATATTGACCTGCAGTTTGTGATAATGCTCGATTGCTGCGCATCGTGCCGTCTTTTCCGACAAAGAATACATCGGGTCGAGCGGCAATATATTTTTCCATACCAACTTCCCCACCAAAACTGTGGATGCTTTCGACCCAACCAGATTCGATAGCTGGAATCATCGTTGGATGAGGATTCAAGACCCAGTTTTTCGCTACTTTTCCTTTGATTCCAAGGGTTTCTCCATAGGTTGGTAAAAGTAACTCGATCGCAGCGGTATTAAAACCGATCCCATGATTCAACGATTGTACTTCATGTTCTGCATAGATTCCTTTTAATGCCATCATCGCCATCAAAATTTGTAATTCCGTAATGTTTTGCGGATCTCTCGTAAAGAGGGCTTCTAATTGATACGGTTGATCTGCTACCACGACAACATCGATCCAATCGCTGGGAATATCGACCCGCGGCAAACGATCGACCACTTCATTAACTTGGACGATCACGATACCATCTTTAAAGGCTGCTGCTTCGACGATCGTTGGCGTTTCTTCCGTATTGTAACCTGTATAAAGATTTCCTTGGCGATCGGCTTTGTCCGCCGCCACAAGGACCACATTCGGAATCAAGTCGATAAATAAGCGACCATATAATTCCAAATACGTATGAATGTCCCCTAATTTCATGGTTTTGTCTTCAATCATTTGGGCAACGCGCGTACTTTGTGCGCCTGCATAAGAAAAATCGATTTTCGCTGCAATGCCTTTTTCAAATATCGTCAAATGTTCTGGACGGGAGATACTCGACATGATCATATGCAAATTATTGACTTTTTGAGCATCGACTTGTTCTAAGCTTTTTGATAGGAAGCTTGCTTGTTTTTGATTGTCGCCTTCAAGGACCACTTTGTCTCCCGGACGGATCAACTGTTCTAAGACTTCAATGATCGCTTCCGTTGGGACATATTTTCCATCGAGAAGATGCTCGATTTTTTTCATGGTTTGGGCCTTCTTTTCACGTTTACTTGCCCAGTTTCTTGCAGGTTTTTCCATTCTATTCATCTCCATTTTTGATATAGGAATAAAGCATCATCCAAGCCATGTTGATCCAAATTGATCACACGGATCGCTTTGTTTTCACCAAATTTTGCTTGGATCAGTTTTGTTAGGGTATTGCCAGGAGGAAATTCAAGAGCCAAATCAAGTCCTGCTTCGTAGGCAACATCCATGATCTTGTTCCACTGCACCGGATAAGCAATATTTTGCAGCAAATCGCGACGGATCTCTTCAGGGTTCATGGTCATCCGACCATCCGTATTTTTGAGGTACGGACAGATAGGCACATCAAGGAATACCGTGTTCATAAATGGCGCAAACCGTTTCACGGGTTCTGCCATCAACACACAATGAGACGGGACAGGCACTGCTAAAAGTTTGGCGGTTTGCGCATGATAATCTTTCGCTTGAGCTAGCGTCTTGCGCAAGCCTTTGATATGACCAGAGATCGTATGCTGCATGGGGCAATTTTCATTTGATAAATAGACGGGAGCAGCAGGATCAAATGTTTTTGCCACGAGCGCTTCTGCTTCACTTCTCGTTACACCAACCAGTACCCCCATGGCATAATCAGTCGGATAGGCTTCTTTCATCAATGTCGCCCGATGATAGACCAAGCTAGCGGCATTTTCGAAACTCAAGCTTTCACAAGCTAACGCAGCGGAAAAAGCGCCAATCGAATGCCCCGCCACAAGCTGAGGTTGCACACCAGATGCTTTCATCTGGTCCGTGTAAAAAGCTGCTTTTACTAAAAGGGCCAACTGAATAGAGACGGTATCTTGTTTGAGATCCCCCGATACAGGGTGTAAATCAAAGCCTGTCGCCTGTTCTAGCCGATGGAAATAACTGGCAGGCACGTCCTCAAGCATCTTGCTGGTCTGACTGCCTTGTCCTGGGTATAAGAAACCTGTACTCATGAAACACCTCCTAAACAATTTCTCTTTCCTGTGTCATAATAACGGAAGTTTGTTATAATAAAAAATACCAGTTTCATGAATATCCATAACCAAAAGGTATGGAAAGAGGAGTATCTGATGAACCTTGATCATTTACGCTACTTTAAAAAAGTAGCCGAATCGAAAAATATTACCCAATCTGCACAAGAATTATACATCTCACAACCTGCCTTGAGCCGTGCCATGAAACACCTAGAAAGTGAACTAGGCGTTCCTTTGTTCTATCATGCCGGTCGGCATATCGAGTTGACGATGTATGCGGAAGAATTTTATCCCTATGTCGTTGAGACGTTAGCACGTTTCGACGAAGGAATGAGTGCGATCCAAGCCTTAAATGGAGAAATGGTCCCGGCGGTGACGATCTACTCTGAAGTCGCATCCGTTTCCTTGCCTAACCTGGTGGCGACATTCGTTGAAAAGCACCCTGAGATCCAACTTTCGATCAAGCAGCACGGCAGTAAGGAGACCAACAAAGAACAAGCCTTCTACATTACCTCAGAGCCAAAGAACGGCTTGACTAATCTGCCGATATTCACGGAACCCATCTTACTGGCGATCCCCCAAAAGCACCCTATGGCAGAAAAAAAAGACTTGCAAGTTGCCGATATCCAACAAGTGCCTTTGCTGATGCTGGTTGAAAACAGCCCACTGCGTAGAACCATCGACGAAGCTTTTGAAGCAAAAAAAATCAGTTTGACTATCGGTTCAACGACGGACGATCCGGCGACGCTGCGCTCCCTTATCAATCAAGGACTAGGAATCACGTTCTTTCCTAAAATTACTTGGGGCTATGAAAATCAGGCGCCTTTCGTCTTACGTGAACTAGCAGATTTCCCCTTATCAAGGACGATTTATTTAGCATCAAGCTTTACTAAAGGTCATCCCATGACAAAACTAATTGCAAAAACGTTGATTGAATTTTATCTTGGCTAAACAAAAAGAAGCGTCCATTCGCACGTTAGCTGTGCAAGTGGACGCTTCTTTTTTCTTTCCTATTTACAAAGGGTGAATCATCGGCTCGACCGTACATTCATTCACATTGGTCTTCGATCTCTTTTGACTAGCCACACTATTGGTTGCCAGTCAGATGAGACCCCATAAGATTTGTTACACGCCTTCCAGTACGGCTACTTTATCATCGCTTATGCGTCAGGCAATTGATCGTATTCTTCATCACTGACTGCTTCTAACCATTCTGAAGCACCAGCAGTAATCGCTACATGGGCAAACCAACTATTTTTTGCTGCACCATGCCAATGTTTGACCCCTTCCTTGATGACTACGACATCCCCAACAGTAAGTTTTTGCGGTTTCTTCCCTGCTTCTTGGTACCAACCTTCTCCTGAAGTCACCAACAACAATTGATACCCACCATCGATATGCCGATGCCAGTTGTTGCGGCAACCTGGTTCAAAGGTCACATTGCCAACGTTGACTGGAATCGCTGGATCAGCTACTAAAGGATTCAAGTAACTTTGACCGCTAAAAAATTGTGCATAGGCGTCATTTGTGTTGCCCAGTGAAAAGATTCCAGCTTCTTTTGCTGCATCGAGTTCTGACATTTATTTTTCCTCCAATTCAGCTAGCTCTTCTTGATAAACCGTTTTGGCGATGTTAAAAGCAGACCAAGCTTTGGGCCAGCCAACATAGAAAGCCAGATGAGTGATTACTTCTGCAATTTCCTCTACAGTGATCCCGTTCTCCTTGCCAATCGTTAAATGGGCGGGCAACTGTTCAAAATTGCCACCGGAAATCAAGGCCGATATCGTTAATAAGCTTCTCGTATGAGGAGCCAATTCTGCCTCACGTGACCAAACTTCACCAAATAATACATCATCATTCAGTTGCGCAAATTTCGGCGCAAATTTGCCTAAGTTATCTCTTCCTGCTGTTTGTTTCTTTACCATATCGATCGACTCCTTCTTCTATTGTGATGAAATGCTGGTCCACCCAATTTTGAATGGCAGTATCCGCCTTATTCACTCGTGAACCACGGATGGCTAATCCAGGATATATGAGGGCTTCAGGACAAGTTTTTTTAAAGTCTTCTAGGCTATTGCCGAATCCTGAGCCTTCATGAGTGCAAAAGGGAAAAATAATCTTCCCATCGAAATGATAGTCTTTTAAAAAACTCGCCACGATCATCGGATAGCTCCCCCACCAGTTGGGAAATCCAACAAATAGTATCCGTTCTTTAAAAAACGCAGACGGTACTGTTTGATAGCGGGGAAAATCATTACTAGCTTTTTCTTTTTGTGCTTGTTCGACCATCGCCTGATAGCTTTCAGGATAAGGTTCCACAGGGGCAAGGGTATAGAGGGGGCATTGCAGCTGCTCTGACAGCTTCTCTGCTAGAATCTGCGTATTTCCTAAGCCCAGTTTTTTTAGCTGTCCCTCAATCAGATTTTCACCAGCTCGTGAACAAACAAGTATTGCCGCCATTTTGTCACCTCCTACTCTTTGTTTCCTGATAGATTTAATGGTAAGCCAATCGAGTTGGATTGGCTAATGCTTTTTCACACAAGACCTTATGCTTACAAAGCATAGCTGGTTTCGATATACAAAAAAGAAGCGGATATCACCGCTTCTTTTGATGTTTACACTGAGACTATTGAAAGGAATCGCGAAAACGCCGAATAAACTCGATAACGACTGGTGACAGCACCCGATTCTTTTTCCAGACCAATACACAGCTGGTCTCGATTTGTGGTACTAAAGGCAGAAACTTGATTGCCTCATTCCTTCGCTGACCAACAGCGCCACTAACAGTCAGTGCCGAACCAACATGATTTTCTACCAAGGAAAAGACATTGAATATTAAATTGTAGGTGCCTACGATCGGCAATTCTTCCACTGATGTCTTCGACCATTGACTGAACATTTGTTGTACTTCTGGACGCTTCGAGATCAATAAAGACACACCTTTGATGTCTTCGGGTGTAATTTCTTCTGTATGCGCAAGAAAAGAATCAGCCGATGTCAAAAAGCCCCATGTTTCTTTTCGTGGAAGAACGATTTTTTCGTACTTCTCGATTTCGATCGGTTCGATCAAAATCGCTAGATCCAACAAGCCTTTCTCTAGACGATCGCTGATGTCATCTCCTGTACCACTATGAATATGAAAGCGAACATCAGGATAATCATTGATAAATTCTTCCAACATCAAGGAAAGCGTATCGGAATTATCTGCTTCCACACAGCCAATCGTGAAGTGACCGCTAAATAAATGTTTTTTACGATCTTCAAACGCTTGCATTGTCTGGTCTGTCAAACTCAAAATCTCTTCTGCACGGCTTTTTAAAAAATGCCCCGCTTCCGTTAAAACCATTTTACGATTATCACGAGTGAATAGTGCCGTCCCTAACTCGTCTTCTAATTCTTTTAATTGTCGACTCAATGTCGGTTGTGTGATGTGGAGCACTTCTGCAGCTTGAGAAATCGTCCCTTCCTCCACAATCGTGTAGAAATATTTTAATAACCGAATTTCCACAAAATCTCCTCCTAATTTTTTCTTGTGCATTCAAGGTGTTCGAAACAAAAGGGAACCTCTCTCTCCAGTCTCGTTTTCAATTCTTATGATAGCAAAGAATCACTGTTCCAGCGAATCTAACTAAAAAAGCGTAGGAAATTACAGAATTGTAAAAAGATTCGTCAACGACATGTAAAAACTGTTCGCATAAACGAACAGTTTTGTCAGCTGCTTGCTTTTTACGGCTTTTGGCGTAGGATATATGAGTATCTTGGTATGAGTCCTCATACAATGATTTGGAGGAATATGATGTTAAATTTATCAATTATTTTATTTTGTGTAGCGATCGCTTTACTCGGACTTGCGGGATTCATCTTTAGAGTGCGTGCGTTGCTGAATAAACGTCCGTGGAATGGTCCTGTACTGCCATTGTCGGTTATTGGTGTGATTCTTTTAGTCATCTCTTTGGTCATGATCTACCTTTCTTATCCGAAATAAGAATATTTATCGAAAGAACTAAAAGAAACCTAGTTTTAATTGTTAATTGACAAAAAAGGACTGGCAATACAGTCCTTCTATGGAGAAAGCTAAGTTTGAAAAGAGATTATACAATCATCAATTGTTTTCTTTAATCTTTGTTAAATAAAATCTGGCTATTTTGTCCGTTTGAATCGGTTGTATCAATTTCAATCTCCCAATAATACATTCCATCTAGAGAAGTGACTTTTTTCGCTGAAATATTACTATCTGCTTCTTTAATACGATAACCATCGTCTTTGAGATGAATCAGATCCTTTTGAGCACGCTTCATTGTAGGATCTGAATGTGAAAGTATAATCATTTCATCGCTGTCCACTCGTGTAAGTGCCATTGGGGTTTGAAATTTCATATCAAGGATTTCGACTTCGGTCTCATTGTAGACATTAATACCAATTACATTATTTGACTGTACTGCATGAATGTTTTTATCATTGCGCAATATTTTAGCAGGTTCAATTTTTTCGAATTCAGTTCTGTCCCTATTAGGATAGATAGCATAGTTGTACCCATCTTCTTGATGGGTATGCGTTTTCCACATTGTAAAGTAGCTTCTCGTAATCGGGTCAATGCTCCCTGATCCATTGATACGATTCCAACTATCTGTACGTTCTTCAATCATCAAAGTTAAATCTTGAGGGTTGATAAATTTATATCCGATAGATTGTTGCGGATCAGAAGCCTCCAAATAAACACTTTCAACATTAGAAAAGCTTTGTTGTCCATTTGATAAATCAATCTGTTCATTATTCACAAATAATCTGTAATCAATCGTCTCATTTAGCTTTCTGTTCTCTATAACTGTTTCAATGATACGGTCATTTTGAAAGTTTATATTACTTCCGATAGCAACAAGCTCGTCACCAAGGATGAACCATGACTTTTGAGCTGTCAACGTTCTTTCATAATTGATAAAATCCATGACAAAACTACCATAACGATCATCAACAGTGGAACCTCCCACGAAGTCTGTTTCCGCTACACTATAACCGCTTTGATTAAGTCGAATTTGCTTATCCACAGTAATACCTGGCAATCTATAGGGATCAACTGTCGCCCAAAAGTCTTGATTAAATTGATTTAGATCATCATTATATAGATAAAGCATTCCATCGCCCGTATGCCATCCTTGAAGGTTTTCATTATTCATTGTTTCATATCGTTTGATTCTACTAGAGGACATACTTAACCCAAAACTAAAATCAAAATCTTTATTAAAATAGGTCATTCGATCCATATTCGCAAAATTTGTAAGTTTTGTTGTGTAAGGACTATCGGAGGCTATATCAGGATTAGATAATATTGTTTTTGCTAGTGAAATATCTCTAAAGCTTGATAAACTATTTAAGTAGTCAAAATTCGCACTATTTGCCTCTATCCAATGCTTAGCAAAATGAAAATATCTTTCGCTGTTCGATAGTTCTGGAATACTCGCAAAACGAATCATCGCTTTTGTCATTTCAGCTCCAGCAACATTGCTCTCCATTTGGCTCCTTGAGATAGCTCTTCCTCTGACCATATCCATCATATTTCCTTTATACATGAACGGGACGATTGATTCTTGAATCCAGAAATCTATCACTTTAACTATACTATCATCTGGAAAATAGTCTGTTGACTGAGTCATTGTGAATATCTGTGAGATACCATCAAGAAGAACATTTCCATATGAACCAATATAAGGAACGTTGTCATGTTGTAAAAACGAACCATCAGTATAAAAGCCATCACCCTCGGTTACAAAAGGATAAACTTTTTCTAATGCGCTTATCGCTTCACTAACACCAGAATCCTTTTCTTCCAAGATGCTTTTAATTAGTATTATTCGGGTGTTATCCACTTGATTAGCTCCAGTTGCTTCAAGTGCAAGTTCTGGATTTACACTATACCTATTATAATTGACGTCTGGCAAAAAGCGGTCAATCGGTCTTAAAAAATCGCCAATCTGTTCTTGTGATAAAAAAGGATGTAAAGTAGTAACCAAGTCATTGATAGCTCGAGGAACACCAATTTCCCAATCCCACCAGTTTCCATACGTTTGGACAGAGAGATTATACTTATAAATGTACATCCATTCTAATCCCGAAAAGACATCCTCTAATAAATTTCTGTTGAGATAATATTCTGAATAAGGATTGGTTGCTGCCAGAGCTAAAGTCGTTAAATTTCTAAAACTAGTTGTTAAATTAGCTGATGCTGTCAATTCAGATTGTTCATCCCACAAATCCTCTTTATCTTCATCTTTATTCAATGTTTCCCATAATAGGTTGGCTGTTCTATCCATTGATCTTTGCTTATCAATCATTAACGAATCATCAGAATCAAAATAGTTAGCTCCAAGAATCATTTCGTGCCACTTTGTTCTCATGTCATCAAATTTGTTGTGGTCACCTTTATCAATCGATACATTAACGAGAACGATCAGCTCACCACTTTTATTGGTTATTTTTATTCGTGTTGTTCCCTCCTTTTTAGGCAGAATAATCCCATCAAAGACCTCTAATAAATCTTGGTTTTCCACAAAAACGTCTAATTCTTCAAGTGGTTGGAAGAGAGGTATGATATGCATTTGATCTAATGTAAGATGTACATTATCATGTCTATCTTTTGTAACGAAAATGGGGATACTTACTTGAATAGTCTCATTTTTATCGCTAATAATGATCTCACTGGTCCCTGATGCTACACCAGTAACATACCCCCGCTCATTTACTTGAGCTACCTTTGGATCACTTGAAGAAAAAGATAGGTTTTTCCGAGGGAAATCTTCGGGGTAAGTTTCCAGCTCGATTAACTGGCGTTCACCAATTTGCAAATGCAGCTCTTCTTGAGAAATGATAATCTCTTGAATTTCTTCATATATGCGATCATACAAACGTGCATTTCTGTATTCAATTAATCCCGAGGTATTATCAAAAAAAAGCTCCAATTTTACTTGTTCCGTATCTGCTCCAGTCGTAAAAGTAACTGCAAGGCTTTCCCATCCCGAAGTTCCTGAAACAGCTTCACTAGAGTAAAGAGATATCTGAGTTCCATTTTCCATGTACTGAACCCTTATTCTTCCACCAAGTGCATTAGAAATATCTGTGGCTTTCACCTCGACAATTGCGCGATATTCTGTATTTGGAAGAACAGGTATACCTTCTTGAAAAACTGCTGCACGACTGACTTGATTGGAAGAAATTTCAATGCTGTTTTCTTCTGTTACTCTCACTTTTGGACGGATATCTGAAGGGAACCAAAGGCGCCAGTGATTTGCTCCAATTGAATCATGCCATCCATTCGTATTCTCAGATTGTTGTGAAAAGTTCCCGTTCAATAATAAATTATGTTCAATCGTTGTGCTGTGAACAGTGATTGGTAGTATAAGCGAATGAGTCAGGAACAGAAATAAAGCAAGTATTTTCATATTTTTCCTTTCTGCATTAGGCGGAGGCTTCTTGTCATCATATACATAAAGAAACTGTCATTGAGTTGAATAAAAACTGAATAACTATTAAATTGATAGAACTATGGTCTAATAACTACATGAAAAGTCATCCAAGGATACCTGACAGCGACCCTAAAATACCCAAAACAAACAATAGAATGAGCAGCTTGTAAACATTCCAATTCTTCTTTTTAATTAGATAATAAACCATAATCGTAACTAACCCAGGCAAAAGCCGAGGCAAAATTTGATCAAAAACAGTTTGGAGCGCTACTACTTGTTGTTCGCCTTCAATTGTTGTTGCGTACTCGATCGCCATTTCAGCTTTTACGAAGCTCACCGCTAAACCAGAGATAACTGTGACTCCTACAATATTCGCTGCCCGAGAGATTTGGTTGATTTTTTGGCTGAGCATTTCAATCGCACTTGTGCCCATTCGATAACCCAGCCAGCCTAAAAGACACTTAAGAAACAGATTAAAGCCAATCATACAAACCAAAAACATGATTGGACTAGCAGTAATACCCGCAATCGCCATGCTAGCAAAAATCGTTGAAAATAACGGTGCTACACCAAATTGAGATATTGCATCCCCAATTCCTGCCAATGGACCCATTAATGCCATTTTTATACTTCTAATTTTTGATACATCTTCCCCGTGATCAAGCATTGCTAGTTGTAAGCTAGTAACAAAGGGGACTGTCTGAGGATTTACATTATAAAATTCCAAGTTATCAATAGTTGCTTTTTTCAATGCTTCCTGATCATCTTTGTAGATTTTTTTTAATCCCGGAAAAATAATATTTGCATAACCCGTTCCTTGGTACGTGTTATAGTTGAAGCCATTTTGGAGAAAGTATGAGCGCATAGTTGCTACAAAATAATCGTTTTTCGTTAGTTTTTGTTCTTTAGATTCCATCTTCTTCGATTCCTCCTTGTTGAGCGAAAGTCATTGAAAGTTCTTGTCTTTTTTCTTGATTATAGTAATCGATCATTGCAAATACTGCTCCTACTAATGCAATCGCCATAACAGGTAAATCTAAATATGCAATACAAATGTAGCCTAAGATCACGTAAGGAATAACGTCTTTGGAAACCATGACCGATAGAATCATTGCAAAACCGATTGCGGGTAGTAAGCCTCCAGCAACAGTCAGTGCTTGAACCAATTCATTCGGAATCATTTCGACAAATTTTCTAAGAGGCTCCATACTTAAAGCAGAAAGTAATGCAATAAAGAATCCCACAAAGAAAAAACTAATGAAAGTTGTATGTGCAAACCATTTAAAGCGTTTGAAACGGCCATTTTCTACCGCAACTCTTGCAGCTTCGGATGAACCAGCACATACTGTATAAATGAGTGTCTGGCAAATTTGAAATAATACTGCAAATGGATAAGATAATGCCAAGGCACTTTCAGGTGTGACCCCTTGATCTTTTAAAGTTATAGCCATTATGGTCCCCACCACTCCTGGACCTAAAGGATTAGGTGGGACCGTTCCCCCAGCGCCAACGCCAAATCCCATAAAAGCAAGTTCACCAATGGCACCCATCATTAATCCAGTTTGAACATCACCAAGAATCAACCCTACAAAAAAGGAAAGGACAATGCAACGATTTGTAAAAATGCCTAGCAATAGACCCGAATAACAAACGCCTGCCATAAGTGCCAGTAAAAAAGCTTGCATAATTGATATATTCATTTTATTCTCTCCTATTCGTTTTCAAGATGAGACATGAGTTGTTTCAATGAATCAACGTCTGGAGCCATCGGCGAGGTACGGGTATCAAACTTGATTTGGAATGCATCCTTTAATTCTTTTAACGCTCTTTTATCTTCTTCACCGATAAAAATATAGTTGGATATTTTCGTTTTTCCTACTGCATTGTGAATGTTCCCAACATTGATTTGTTCTATTGG
Source organism: Enterococcus sp. AZ079 (assembly GCF_050547255.1). Classification (NCBI taxonomy): domain Bacteria; kingdom Bacillati; phylum Bacillota; class Bacilli; order Lactobacillales; family Enterococcaceae; genus Enterococcus; species Enterococcus sp. AZ079. The sequence goes on from NZ_CP172955.1 coordinate 1,695,467, forward strand.
TACACCTCCTTTGACAAGTGCCAGTGCATCCTGCGGATTAGCCACAACGATAAAAATCATTTGCTTAGGCGAGGCTTTATGAATGATTTCGCATGTTTGTTGAATCGTGAAAAATCGCATACTCACATTTTGTGCCACTGCTTTCATTAATTGTTGTTGAAATGGATCATTTGCGGCTTGATCGTTAGCTACGATACATAAGTTGACACCCAATGATTTGATCCACATTTGACCTTGACCATGTATCAAGCGTTCATCAATTCGTGTCATTTTAATATTTGGTTTCGCCATTTGATTCCCTCCTTTAGTCTTTTTACCAAAATAATTGCCAGTTTTTTTTATGTCTTACCAGTGCTTCCATATAGAAGTAATCCCCCCAAATATTCCCTTCATTCACACCCTTTCCGGAATGCCAGGAATAGACCCCCTCATTGATGAGCGCTACAGCTCCTGTGCCCTTTTTTTCTGTGTAACGGTTCATTAAGTTTCTTAGCATAACTTGTTGGATGTTGTGATACATTTTTTTCATAGGATGGTTATCCGCTAGATATTTTTCCATTTCATTCATCCCACAAAGGGTTATTGCATTAGCAGAGGTATCCCGAGGTTGATCAGATCCCTCTTCAAAAATCAAATCCCAATAACAGATTAGATCACTAGGCAAACGATTTAAAAAGTAATTCGTTACAGCTTCATAAAGTTTTACATTTTCCTCCTTTCTACAATAATGCTGATTTAATGCTATTCCATAAATCAACCAACTTTGGCCGCGTGCCCAACTGGAGTCGTCAGAGAATCCTTGCTTCGTTTTACCATATAGGGGCTGACCTGTTGTGGGATCGAAATAATAAGTATGAAAAGCTGAAGCATTTTCTCGAATCGCATATTTAATGGTGGTCTCATAATGTTTCTCTGCCACAGCTTTATAGATATCGTCACCAGTCTCCTCATATGACCAATGCAATAATGGTAGATTTAAGAGACAGTCAACAATTAAACGAAATTCATTAGAGTCATCCAAATCTCCCCAAGCTTGTATAAATTTCCCTTTATTTTGAAATCGCTCAACGAGTTTGTCAGCTGCGCTAATGGAAAGTTCTCTAGCTTGGGAGTTGCCTGTGATTTTGTAACAACTGACACACGAAAGAGTATAAAGAAAACCTAGATCATGATGATTGATTTCTATATTTTGAGACAATCTTCTGGAAAAGCTTTCCATATGCTTTTCTGCTAAATCCTTATACTTATTTTCCCTGGTAATATCATATGCGAGCCATAAAATGCCTGTCCAAAAAGCCGTCGTCCATTCTGTGTTATCAATAACTTGGTAATTTTGGTTTTTAGTGGCAGGTGCAGGAAATTTCTCTCCAAATATAGCCATATTTTGATCAATTTTCTGTAAACACTGATTAATCGCTTGATCAATTTCTTTCGTACTTAATTCTAATACTTCTAGTTTTTGATAATTATCCTTTAAAGGTTCAATTCTTTTAGAAAGCATGTTTTTCCTCCATTCGCAACTTATAGCGTTAACGTGTTATCTGGTTGCAGTATATAACATTCTCACTTTCGATGCAAGCGTTTTCAAGTTTTTTTTTTTGCTTTAATGGAATAAAAAAAAGCACATAACGTCAGTTATATGCTTTTGAAATATAGTTGTTAACTAATTAATAATATCAATACTATAGTAATCAGGATGAATAAATGCCTGATCATATTCAATAGCATTTTCAAAACGATCATAAACAATTCGATTCCTCACAAACAAAGCTGCTGGTCGATTATTCTTAAAATAGCTTTTCATTATTTTCTGATCTTTCTCTGATAAATTATCTATGATCGATTCAAAGTCAGATACAGAGATTGTCATTTTCTCTGATTCTGGTATTTGGTTTAAATCTTCTAGCACTTTAGTAAATGACAACCCCTTTTTCAGCTGAGCGATTGGAATATCAGTCGGTCCAGTGATATGTGCATATCTAAATTGAAGTTTCCACGGCTTATTATTAATAAATGCAACTTGACTTAGTTTTAAAAACGGTACCCTTGTTTCTTCAAACGAAGGAGCATGTAAAATCTTTGCTATATCTGAATTCGTTATTGGTTGAATGAGATCTACCGCTTCCACGACAGTCTTTTCAGATATTGGTTCTTTTTTATCATTAGTCAAGGGGCGTGTATTTTCACTAAAGAAAACACGTTTATTTAGAATGTTTTTTCGTACAAATGTTCCTTCGCCTTGTCTCCGAATGAGATAACCTTGTGCAACTAGATCATTCATCACTTTGATGACGGTTGTATTACTTACCCCATATTTTGCTTTCAAGTCTCCCTCTGAATAGATACGGTCCCCCGGTTTAAATTTACCAGCTTCAATATCTCGAAGAATATCTTGTTTGATTTTTTCATATTTTAATACAGCCACTTTTAGTCCCCCTAAAACAATCTTTATGTACGCAATTTTAGCTAAATGGAATAATATTTAATTTACCTAAATTAAGACAGCAATTGATTAAAAATTTTTATTGAATCGACGAGTATTATAGCTGAAAATAAGGTTCTTTGCTTTTACGCTAAATCATTAGATTAATCATATCATATATCTCAAATAGACGTCTAACAGTCTCATAGAAAAATAAAACAAAGAAGAAGCCTTTAAACAAGGCTCCCTCTATAATTAAAGAAATTCTTTTATTCTTTATTGCTGCTCTTTTTATAATCCCATCTGATTTAGCCACTCTAATACTTCAGGTTCAGCGTCTTCAACACTTCCCGCTCTTGTTGCAAAGCCTTCAAGAAAGTCATACGCTGGATACAACGTTTGAAGTTCGTTTTGACTATTGGTCAGTCCACTTCCCCCATGGGTTGCAAAAGGAATGATTTGTTTATCCGTAAGATCATAGGTTTCAAGAAATGTTAAAACGGCTCTTGGGGCACGATTCCACCAAACGGGAAAGCCGATAAAGAGAACATCCACTTCAGTCATTTGGGCAACGTCAGCCTTCAACGTTGGTCGGGCATCTTCTTCCACCTCTCTAGTCGCTAAAGCTGTATGTTCATCGTAAACGTTAGGGTAACCTACTTCTGTTTGAATCGAGAACAACGCACCACCGGTCTGTTCAGCGATCATTTCTGCTATCACCTGGACATCTCCTACTAAGGTGTCATCGATTACATTAAAACTACTTCCAGAAACTGCTTCAACCGCTGGTTCATGCTCTAAATTTTCTGGTCTTGTGAAATAGGCGATCAAAATATCGGCCTCCCCATCAATCCCTGTTTCTATCATTTGTTGCGTAACGGTGTCACTAGTACTTGTTTCCGTTGTACCAATGTCTGGCTCGTCATTCATTGAATTGCTCCCTTCTATTCCCACCAAAAATGGTAGTTCCAGTATAATTCTTGAAGTGGACTTTAAGGCAAGGCTCTTGAGCAAACCTTCCCCTATTTTTTACATCTTTCTCACAACTTCCTCACAAAAAGTCTTCCTTCCCAGCATACTGAAAAAAGTCGTAAACAAAGCTTTGTTTTACGACTTTTTCATTTAGTTATCGATTTTTCTCAAATTAGCAGCGACAAAATGATTTGTTCCCACCTGAACCCAATCCGGGTCCGCTGTTTCTTCTGTTTTAAATGTGGTGAAATCAAAGACATTGTTTTCCTTACTGTAAAAGTCATCAGGCGCTGTTTTCTTGTTTCGAATGTCGGTTCTTAAAAATGCAGCAAGTAAGCGCCTTGTGTACGGATGGTAAGCATTTTTGAATATCTCATTGATTGGGGCACTCTCGACGATTTTTCCCCCATGCATCACGATCACATCATCGGCCATTTTACTAATGACACCCAAATCATGGGTAATAAATAAAATACTTGTATCCAGCTTGTCTTTTAACTCATTCATTAACTTAAGGATTTCTGCTTGGATGATCACATCGAGTGCGGTAGTCGGTTCATCGGCAATCAATAGCTTCGGATTGCAGGCTAATGCCATTGCGATCATTACTCGCTGACTCATTCCTCCAGATAACTGATGAGGATATTGCTTGGCTACTCGTTTAGGATCTGTGATCTTGACAGCTTCTAACAGCTCATATGCCCGTAAAGTCGCCGTCTTATTGTCGACGTGCTGATGAAGTTTCAAGGCTTCTGTCAGTTGTGCTTTGATTGTAAATACCGGATTCAAACTTGTCATAGGCTCTTGAAAGATCATTGAAATATCATTTCCACGAATTTTTAAAAGCTCTTTTTTGCTTAATTCGAGGATATTTTTTCCATCAAAACGGATCTGCCCTTCCGCTATATACTGATTTCGCTGAAAAAGTTGAAGGATCGACATGGCTGTTTGACTTTTGCCACTCCCACTTTCTCCAACAATTCCTAATGTCTTCCCTCTTTTTAATGAAAAAGTAACGCCTTTGACAGCTTTGACAGTGCCCCGTTTCGTATCAAAATACGTATGCAGATTATCAACTTCTAGTAAATCCATCTGGACCTCCTTTTGATTTTTTCACATTAAACCAATCGTATCATGCTTATGGTTCGAGTGATTGACTCATCAACCATGTTTCAATTCCTATGTTCTAAAAAAACTATTTTCGCGTACACTTCACAAAATGATTCGGCTCGACTTCTACCCAATCTGGATCAGCATCAGTTTCTTTTGAATAGTTGAATGCCAAATCAGGATGGGTTTCATCAAGAGCCCATGGGCGATACTCTTCGTCTAGCGTTGGAATGGCATTTAATAATTGCCGTGTGTACGGATGGATCGGGTTAGAAAAAATCGTCTCAGCTGAAGCTAATTCTACAAGATGCCCAAAATACATCACACCGATCCGATCAGAAATAAATTTTACGACTCCAAGATCATGGGTGATAAACAAGTAAGTCAAATTGAGTTCTTCCCGCAAATCATGAAGCAAATTGATGATCTGTGACTGAATCGAAACATCTAACGCTGAAACAGCTTCATCGCAAACAATGAATTTGGGCTTTAAAGCTAAGGCACGAGCAATCCCGATTCGTTGTCGTTGTCCACCAGAAAATTGATGCGGATAGCGATGAATAAATTCTTTCTTTAACCCGCATTTTTCCATGATATCAAGAATATAGGTTTCATAGTTTGGGTCCTTTTTACTAGCAAAAAATTTGTGTATCAACAAACCTTCTCCAATAATATCACCCACTGTTAACCGTGGATCTAGTGAGGAGTAAGGGTCCTGAAAGATAATTTGCAGGTCTTTTCGTAAAACTCTTGATTCCTTTTGAGTCAAAGCAGCTAGATCGATGCCAGAATCAAGCTGCTCTTCGTAGTATGAAAAGTCTTTTTTGTTCATGACTTCATTTTTTAGTTGTGCGACTTGCTTATCAATAGCTGCTAAATCATTTTGTTGTTCAGCGATCGTTTTTTCCAAGTTTATGAGTTCTGTTTGATCCACTGCCCCATTCATCGCTTGTTTTTGCTGATTAAACGTTAACGCTCGCTTACTAGCGGCAACTTTTGCTGCAGCTTCGTAACGAGACGAAAGAAGCTTACTGACCTTTTGTAGATCATCATGCAAAATCAAGCCTCCGACTAATCGTAGGGTATTGCCATATTCATTTTCAAAAGCGATTTTCTTTAGACGCAACCGTTCCGTTGTTGCTTCTACATCAGCAGCTGAATCGGTAGCGAGTTTTGATTCGATCGACTGGAGCTCATTGACAGAATCAGTAAACTGTTTCATCTTTTGTGGCAGTTGTTGATAGACTTTTTTTACGTAACGAGGCATGAAATCTTCGATCGTCTCTCCATAGTAAAGGGTCGAGCCTCCGGTTTGTCGTTGGAGCTGAATAATCGTGCGTCCAAAGGTCGATTTTCCACAGCCACTTTCACCGACGATGCCTAATGTTTCTCCTTCATAGATATCGATCGTAAGATCTTTATTTGCTTTCACATAGTCTTTTCCCACCCCAAAAAAGTTTTTCTTCTTCACAGGAAAATACTTTTGTAGATTCTTGACGCGCATGATCGTGTCCATAACTGCTTACCTCTCTCTCATCTTCGGATCGATGGCATCTCGGATTCCGTCACCGATCAAATTGAAGGATAAAATGGTCAACATGATCGCGATCCCTGGATAAATCGTCAGGTAGGGATGTGTTCGGATATAGCCTCGTCCAAAATTTAACATCGTTCCCCATTCCGCAACGGAAGCCTCCATACCTAAGCCAATAAATCCTAAGCCAACAGCAGATAAAATTGCTGTGGCAACGCCCATTGATGAATGCACAATGACTGGTGAAAGGATATTTGGCAAGATGTGTTTAAAAATCAGCAATCCATTATTTGCGCCCAGCGCTTTTCCAGCTTCAATAAATTGCTTCTCTTTGACCGCCATCACACTTGCCCGAATAATACGAGCAAAAATGGGGATATTCGCCAACCCGATCGCCAAGATCATGTTCGGCAGACTGGATCCCAAAGAAGCCACGATGGCGATTGCCAACAAAATGGAAGGGATGGATAGTAAGATGTCACAAAAACGCATAATCAGCGTATCGATCCACCCTCTGAAATAACCGGATAAGACACCTAAGATGCCACCAAAAAAGAGTGCCAGTAACACCGCACAAACGCCTACAGTAAGCGATATTCTCGTGCCGTAAATCAAACGAGACAATACGTCACGTCCCAAGTCATCTGTCCCAAACCAATGAGAACGACTTGGAAATTGCAATGCATTGGCTAGATTTTGCTCCCTCATACCATAGGGAGCTATAAAGTCTGCAAAAATCGCAGTAATCGTCAGTAACGTGATAAATAGTAACCCAAACATTGCTCGGCGATTTGCTTTTAAGGAAAGCCAAATCTCTTGTTTCGATCCTTCTGGTACGCCTGCAAGTGCTTGCGTTTTCGCTATGGCCTTTTTTCTAGAAAACATGAGTTCCTCCCTTAATCATATGAGGTTTTAATTCGCGGATCGATATATGCATAGAGAATATCGACACATAGATTAACCATCGTAAAAATAAATGCAATAAATAAAACGCCGCCTTGGACGATCATTGTGTCTCTTGTACGGATCGCATTCACCATCAATGTCCCGATCCCATTGATACTAAAAACAGTTTCGGTCAATACAGCCCCACCTAATAAAGCCCCAAACTGCAAACCAATGACTGTCACTACGGGAATCAAGGCATTTCTTAAGGCATGATGGAACGTCACCTTTGAACCATTTACTCCTTTGGCTTTTGCCGTGCGAATATAATCTTGGTCTAAAACGTCCATCATACTCGACCTTGTGATCCGGGCGATCGTGCCAATTGACGAGGAAGCCAATGCAAATACTGGCATGATCATTTGCTGCCAAGTATCAAAACCAGATGCTGGCAACCAGCCCAGGGTAGAAGTAAAAAGAATAATTAAAAGGAGTGCCTGCCAAAAGGTTGGCATAGAAACCCCAACTAGTGAAAGAAACATCACGAAATTATCAACCTTGGAATAAGGTCTCGAAGCAGAGATCACTCCCAGTGGAATACCAATCAGCGAGGCAAATAACACACTCCATACTGATAATTTGATTGTGTTGGGCAAACGGACTAGGATTTCATCCATGACCACCCGGCCAGAAACATACGATCTCCCAAGATCAAATTCGACGACAACATTTTTTATATAATGAAAAAATTGTTCGATAAAACTACGGTCAAGCCCCATTTGCACACGCATGGCCTCATATTGTTCAGGAGTCGCTCCTTCCCCCAACACCATCGTTACAGGGTCTCCAGGTGATAGATACATAATCGTAAATACAATAAAAGAGACGCCTAGCAGGATAGGAAACAACCACAGAATTCGTTTTACAATATATTGGAACATCTATTCATCTCCTCAAAATAAAGAGCCATTGCGGCTCTTTATTTTATACTCTCAATCCAATTTAGTTTTTTGACACCGTATCTAAGAAGTAACTTCCAGTTGGATGATGTTCGAACCCTTGCACCCAGTTGCGGATACCTGAAACATTTTCTCTGGTTTGTAAGTAAACCCATGGCATCTCATCATTGATAATCTCTTGCGCCTCATGATAATAGGCCAAGCGTTCCTCTTGGTCAGAAGTGCTACGAGCTGCATCAAGTAATTCATCTACCCGTTCATTATGATAGAACGTACGATTTCCAGCTTCGCCAAAGCTACTTGAATGGAACAGTGGATACAATCCATAGTCAGCATCTGTTGTGATCGTTGTCCAACCTAGTAAGAACATATCTGGTTCACCAGCTGCTGCAGCATCTAAAAATGCTCCCCACTCCATTTGGTTGACCTCAACAGTGATACCTAATTCTTCTAAAGCAGCGGAAACAACCTGCGAGACACGGATTCGTTCTTGATTGTTATCACCGACATACAACGAAAGGGAGAACCCGCCATCTGGATAACCAGCTTCTGCTAATAGTTCTTTTGCTAATTCAACGTCATAAGGAGTAGCTTCCAAGTTTTCATTATATCCAAAAACCAATTCGTTGATCGGTCCACTCATTTGAGTCCCGATCCCCATATGAACCGTTTGGATAATCGATTCGACATCGATAGCATGGGCAATCGCGCGACGTACCCCTACTTCTTGCAATGGTGTATCATTTCGAACGTTGAAACCTAAGTATTCCGTTCCTAAATTTTCTGTCGCTAATAAAGTCAATTCATCGTTTTCTTCAACCTTTTCATTATCAGAAGGAGCGATATCTTAAACAATATCGACGGTTCCTGACTCTAGTTCAATCAAACGAACACTTGAATCTGTAATTGTCCGAAACTCAATTCTTTCCATTCCCGCTGGCTCATCCCAGTGATCGTCAAATCGATCTAACGTCACGTGACTACCGGTTGCCCATTCAACAAATTCAAAGGGACCCGTTCCCACAACGCTGCTGATACCATAATCTTCACCAGCTTCTTCCACAGCTTTCTCACTCAAAATTCCAACCGCAGGATGTGCTAAATGAGTCAAGAAAGGCCCGAAGGCACCATTTGTCCCGATATGGATCGTATGATCATCGATCACTTCGATCGTATCAGGATCGATCGAACCAATGATATGACTGATCGAAGGTGAGTCAACCGCCCGTCGAAGGGTGTAGGCAACATCAGAAGCTGTCATCGCTTCCCCATTATGAAAGACAACATCTTCTCGCAACTTGAACTCATAAAGGTTCTCTTCAATTTCTTCCCACTCTGTTGCTAACCCTGGCACTAACTCAAGATCGTTCGTCTGTTTGATCAGTGTTTCGTAAATCTGTCTTGCTACCCTGGTAGTTGCTTGGTCGTTCGTTTGATGGATATCTAATGTCACTGGATCCGCACCTGATGCGACCACTAATACATTAGGATCAGAACTAGCTCCCCCTGACACATTCCCTCCCGAACTATCTGTTGGGTCTTGGCCTCCACTGCCACAAGCACCTAATACCATCAGACTTGTTAACAATACGAGAGCCCAGCTTGTTTTCCTTTTTTTCATGTTATCCTCCATTTCGTCCCCTGTAACTTAAGGATTTTTTTTTGCGCTCTTCTTCATACCAGCAAATATAGAAATTAGACGCATTGGCGTGTAACTTGGATCGAAAACACATACGCTCGTCCTGTTTTCTATCAACTAACTATAAAAAATTTGCTCATAATGAAGAAGCTTTTATCTGAATGATGAAAATTTTCAGATAATAACAAACTTTAGCTTGGAAATGTGATAGATTTGTGATGAATACCTAAGAAAATTGTCATTTTGTTAGAATAAAATGAAGAATTGCGATTTATTATCATTAATTTGACTTTTTCTTATAAAAACCCATTCAGTTAACAACAACTAATTCTTATTTTTGTTTCATTTGAATGAAAGTATGACAACGATTCTGTACTAGAAATTTTAAGTCTATAAATTTTTATCGTCATCAAATATAAACGATATATATCATTCTGTGATAAACTATTTTTGAATAAAGATAGGAGTGATTGAATGAACATTTTCTTCAGACCACCAAAAGAAGATGATATTGATCAAATCATGCAGATTGAAAATGCAGGATTTACAGTTGATGAAGCAGCATCCAAAACATCGATGATGGATCGAATACATACAATAAGTGACAGTTTTATTGTTGCTATAAATGAAAAGGATTGTCCGATCGGTTACGTTGTAGGGCCCATTATTTCTAAACGTTATCTCTCTGACGATCTCTTTGAAAGTACTTTTCCTAATCAGCCTTTTGGTGGCTACCAAAGTATTCTGAGCTTAGCTGTCGCTCCTGATTATAGAAACTGTCAGATTGGTAGCAAACTACTGTCAGCCCTAAAAGAACAATGTCGTCTTCAATACAGAAAAGGAATCACCTTAACTTGTTTAGAATCATTGATTCCATATTACGAAAAGCAGGGCTATCAACTAGAAGGACTGTCAGAATCAAAACATGCTGGTGTTGCTTGGTATAATATGGTGCTAGAATTGGACGATACGCTTAATGAATTCTAATAAAAACTGCATACTAAATGAAACGCCATTCAAAAGTAAGATATTTAGTCTAACTTTTGAATGGCGTTTCATCTCAAATTAATATTATTTAGGAATTTTTCTAAAACTTACTCTGATTTTTCTTGCTAACTTTTCATCCGTCAACGCTTTTTTAGTATTTGAAAGCAACATAACTCTTGATTCAGTGGGATCCATAATATATTTTCTCTCCCATTGATCTTGATCTGGACCATCGCCAATGATACGAATGTAAGACAACAGACTTTTGATCATCTCTTTTGTCAATGTTAGGTTGGTATAGCCATCATTTTCATAAAAATCATACCATGTATCACTTGGATTTTCCTTTAGTATTTGAATTAGTTGATGGATTTCTTCTAACGCATCGAAAACTTTTACAAATACAAAGACCATTTCTTCCCGATCAAGCATCTGATAAGCGTCTAACAAATGGAGCAGTGCTTTTAATGTTTTGCATTGAACGGCTACTGAGAGGTAAATATCATTAAAAAAGCGAGCATTTTGCGCACGTTTATCCTGAAGGGATGATGTAATCTGCTGGCATCTCAGCAATAGATTCTCCCAGGCTGCTATCTTTTCTCCTACCATAGAGAAAATTTCTGTGACTTGCTCCTTGATTTTCCGATCACCCGTCAACCATTCTATCCTCGGAATTTTTGTTTCTTGCTTGAGCCAAGATTGAATAATTTTTCGAATCAAATAACAGGCAAACTCGTCCCCAGCGGTTTGATCCTCATGTGTTCCATAGCGAATAATCGCTTCAAAGTAAGCTTCATAGACAGCTTGGATCTCTTCTTGCTGATTTTGATAATATTGTGTTACATGCTCTGAAATTATCTCTTGATTGGTTCGTAACTGATAATCTGCTCGCCAGAAATTCGCTATTTCTTGTAAGAACAAAATATGCGGTTTTATGTTGCCTGTATTGACTAAGACAAACTTATCCATCTTGACTTCTCTAACCGCCATTAACTCTCTAGAAACAAATTCTGGGCTATTAGGCAAGATCGTCAAGAAATTAGATGCTTGTAAATCATGAAAGGCAACATGATAATAGATTCCTCTTGATTGATTTGGTTTTGATGTGTTTGTTAGCACCTCATCTCGTGGATCGTGATTTTCTTGTCTACGAGAAACCATTTTGCCATAACCATTATCCGCCCAAATCTCAATCACATCATCCGGAAGCTCAAGTAAGCCAAGATTAAATAATTCCGTCATCTCCCCATAAATGTTCATTGAACATACTGCATGAGGATCGACTTCTTTAACCATATGATATTGCAGATGGACGACTTCGTTGATCACTGCTGCTTTTTCTGCTGCTGACCACTGTCGGTCAAGATCTTCTGCCCAGAAAGGACAATCCCCTTGTCCGCGAAAACCAAGTGTGTAGATAACCTTGGTACCTTTTTGCTCGTGTAAGGCTTTTTTCCATAATTCCTGAAACAACGCAAAATGTTCTTCGTATGAAGCCTTCAAACCAGGATACCTTCTAGCAAACATCTCAGCGCCTAGTGGCTCGGCATGATGATGTGTATAGATCAACCCCATCGCTTGCGCACTTTCTCGATGTCTATGACTGTTCTTATCTGTTCCAGGGATGATGACATTTCCGCCTAAACGTAACAATGTTTCATAAATACGTTCCCATACATATTCATTTGAACCATTATCTTCCCATTGATCCAGTAGCAACTCATCATTAACGAACCAGCCCCGATAGTCCGTTGAAAAATCAGGCAATGTTAAGTCAAAACCTGTCCATTCAATAAATGGCTTTTTTATTGGGGGAATCTCCATGAAATACCAAAAGGGTTGAACACCTAAAATTTTATGAGAGATTTCAAGAACCCCATACATTAATCCTAGCGGTGTTTCAGCACACACTTTTACTTTATCTGGCGATACGAAAAGTATATGAAAAGCATCCGTTTCATTTTTTCCATCAAGTAAAACCAATTCGATTTCATTTGCCTTCCTCGTGTCTGTCACAACGGTTAAAATGTCACGCTGCAAGATCTTGCAAGCATGTCCAATCACTTCATTTTCCAGCTGTTTTGACGTGACAGAAGTATTTTTCGAAATGAAAAATGTTGTTTCCATGTAATCACCCGTTTCATCTTTTTCTTTCATTATTTTAACTCTAATGAAAATCCAACTACTGTACTGTAACTAATATTCTATCTATAACTTGATAGTCAATTCGCTCTTAGAAAAAATAGGACAACATTCTAAAAATCATTCTAATAATCCCCATCTAAACACTTTGAGATCGTTTACAAGTATAGAATAAACGAAACCTTTCCCCAAAAAAATAGAGAAAATCGATGAAAAAATTAAAAAAACAGACTTTTTTCGTATTGTGGTTTTAATCGTCTTCTTTTAAGTAAACACGTCTCTCATAGATAGATTAATTTAATTCAATCAATAATTTCGTCCTTCCCATTACTAGATTGGCGATACAAGTTAGCTAAAATTTCCCTCGCTTAGCACCTTCATCCTGATATAATGAAGTAAATCAACGACAAGGAGCCATAGCATGTCAAAAATAATTATTTCTGGAAGTATCGCTTTTCAAAAGGATTTTGAAGAACTGACGAATACACTTACTGAAAACGGTCATCAGGTGATCAATTATCCAAAAGCCACGGACGATCTTTCTACTCAGTTTCCAACCTTATTCGTAGACTTTTATAAAGACATAGAAAAAGCCGAGATTTTTTATTTGCATAACACAGAAAAAAATGGCATCTGTGGTTATATCGGTGCAGCTGGTTTTGCGGAAGCAACCTTTGCTTTGACTCGAAAACTACTGTACGGACAGAAAATCCAATTGTTTTTGCATGAGGAACCGAGTGAAAAAATAGCTTGCTCTGAAGAGATTGGGCTGTGGAAAGAGAATGGTTGGATCACAGTTAAAAATCTAAACACGTTTTTGGATTGAGAAAAAAATACTTTTTATATGAAAGCTGGCGGTAGTCTGATGAAAAAGCTTATATTGATCAGTGGTACGATGGGAATTGGTAAATCAACTATAACTGAAGAACTATCCAAACAAACAAAGCAGTCTATTTACCTTGACGGGGATTGGTGCTGGATGATGAATCCGTTTATCGTCAATGAAGAGAATAAGGATATGGTGATCAACAATATCCATTTTCTGTTAAACTCTTTTATCAATAACTCTATGATCAACGTCATTTATTTTTGCTGGGTTATGGATGAGCAAAAAATTGTGGATCGAGTCTTGAACGGCATCGCATTGGAAGATATTGACGTGCAACACTTCTCATTAATTGCCTCGCCAGAAAAATTGCAGAAAAACTTTGAAGGAGATATAACCACCGGGAAACGAACACTATCTGATTTACAGCGTTCACTGGATAGGTTACCAAAATATACTGAATTGCGTTCAAGAAAAATTGATATTTCCCATTACTCTGTTGCGGAGACCGTTTCAAAAATAAGAAAAATAATTTTGGCATCTTCTTAAATATTCCTTCAATTAGTAAATTTTGGCCCATGTTTTTTAACGCAACTATTCTCAGAGAGTTACTTCTTGTGACTGACACAAATAAGCCCATACTCATAAGAGCATGGGCTTATTGAGATCATTGTCAATTCTAAATCTTCAATTGAAATCTGGCTTTTATCAATTCAGATTTCAATTGCTGAATAATGGTGACAATTTCTTATTATTCTTCAATTACATATACTTCTCAACTTCATCAATTTCTTTTTGTAGTGCTTTTTCATCGTACTTTTCATACTTACCGGCTTCGTGTGCGATCTTTTTGATTTCATGAATCGCTTTTTTCTCAACGATCCATTTCTTCATACTATGTTTTTTTGCATCTGCATCTAGTGTGTCTAATTCAGCTAAATTTTCATCTAACTTATCAAGAACCTCTGCAATTTTTACCAATGCTTTTGCTTCCTTTTCTTCATAGTTTGTCATAGATATCACTCCTTAAGTATTTGATATATTTATCATACTGCTGTAATTAAATATTTTCAAATTAAATGTACTGTGTATCACAAAGTTTTATCTTATTCTCACTGAATAGATAGAAACTATAATTTTTTTGCAATATTCTATTCATTTTACATTTATTTTTATCCTTAAAGATGTATCATAAGAGAACTATCGATTATATAAAAAAATGCCTTAGTGAAACATCAAACATTCAGTGTATCGTTTGCAATAAAAACATCTAGTTTTTTACCTTCTTATGGTTGCAGCAGAATTTTCCCGATACTTTTTCCAGATTCTAGATAATCATGGGCAGCTTTTCCGTCAGCTAATGAAAAAATGGTTGGTTGACTGATTTTCATTTGATCCTTGCTAAAGTAGTCAAACAATCGAGAGCTTCTTCTCTCCCGCTCTTGAAAACTTGTCAAGTAATCCCAGAGATCTCCTGTCAAAATACTTTTTGATTTAGATAGCAAGGGAACAAAGTCGATTGCTGGAGGATTTCCGCCGGCCATGCCAAAAAAGACAACCTTCCCTCTATTTTTGAGCAAGTCGACACTTTCGACTAATGTATGCCCAATGCCATCATAAACGGTATCAAAGAAAGAAGCGTAGGTATCTTGCCATTCTGTATTTCTTAAAAAGACTTGTTTTGCTCCTTGGTCTAAAGCCAGTTGCCGCTTTTCTTCCGTAGAAGTGACGCCATAAACTTCTAGACCATCTGCGGTTAATAATTGCGATAAAATTTGTCCGACGCCACCACTTATCCCATGGACGAAGACCTTACTATGATTCACATTATTGCCAAGATCATGAGCTAAAAAATCAGCTGTCAACCCTTGCAGACCAATACTGGCTGCTAATTTAGGTGGTATACCTGATGGAATACGGATAGCATTTTCCTCAGGAACAGCCACCAATTCTGCATTAGCAAAAGGAACATCCACAAAAAGAATCGTTTCCCCTAGCTGAAACTTGGAGACAGATGTTCCTTTTTGAATAATCCTCCCTACCCCTTCATAGCCATTAATAAGAGGGTCTCGGGATTCAATATGATAGTTACCCTTTCTCCGATAAATATCAGCATAATTCAACCCAATATACATCATCTCTACCATTAGCTCATTTTCGTGAATGATGGGATCAGGCAAATCCCCATATGTTAAAACAGTTGAATCACCGAATTCATTAAAATACAACGCCTTCATGCGCAAATCATCTCCGATCTTCAATCTATCAAAAGCCACGCATCAATCGATTGAAACTATCTACTAAACAACCGATGAATGTCCCTTCGGTCATTTTAGATTTTCCTTTTATTCAAAAAAAGCACCTTCTCTCGAAGGTACTTTCATTTTATTCCTCTTACTGACATCCGTCAAAACAGATTATTTCTTCGGTTCGTCCTCATCCATTTTCAGAACTGCCATGAAGGCTTCTTGCGGTACTTCGACGGAGCCGATTTGTTTCATCCGCTTCTTCCCTTCTTTTTGTTTCTCTAGGAGTTTGCGTTTTCGAGAAACGTCACCGCCGTAACATTTCGCCAATACGTTTTTACGCAAGGCTTTGATGTCAGAACGCGCAACGATTTTTTGTCCGATGGCTGCTTGGATCGGTACTTCAAATTGTTGTCGTGGGATCAGTTTTTTCAGTTTTTCAACGATGGCTTTACCGCGTTCATAAGCAAAGTCACGGTGAACGATAAAGCTTAACGCATCGACTTTTTCAGTATTCAGCAAGATGTCCATCTTCACTAGCTTGCTGGTGCGGTAACCAGACATTTCGTAATCCAGTGATGCGTAGCCTTTGGTGCTGGATTTCAATTTATCAAAGAAATCAAAGACGATTTCCGATAGTGGGATCTCATAAACGACGTTTACACGATAATCATCCAAGTAATCCATTGTGACAAAGTCTCCCCGTTTGCGTTGGGACAATTCCATTACAGCACCGACGTAATCATTAGGCACCATGATTTGTGCTTTGACGTAAGGTTCTTGTACGTTTTCGATCGTGACTGGTTCAGGAAATTCTGCCGGGTTATCAACGACGACCATTGAGCCATCTGTCTTGTTGACATGATAGATTACGGATGGTGCAGTCGTAATCAACTCAAGGTTAAATTCACGTTCTAGCCGTTCTTGCACGACATCCATGTGTAATAGGCCTAAGAAGCCGCAACGGAACCCAAATCCTAATGCTTGAGAGGTTTCTGGTTCAAATTGCAATGCTGCATCATTCAATTGTAATTTTTCCAATGCTTCTCGAAGGTCGTTGTAGCGTGAAGTATCGATTGGGTACAATCCGCAATAAACCATCGGATTCATTTGACGATAACCAGCTAAGGCTTCTTCTGCTGGATTGTTGGCTAATGTCACCGTATCCCCGACTTGGGTATCTTTAACGGTCTTGATGGCAGCAGTGATATACCCAACATCGCCCACCATCAACGCATCTCGTTGAATGGCTTTTGGTGAAAAGACACCAACTTCCGTAACATCAAAGGTCTTGCCATTGCTCATCATTTTGATTTTATCTCCAGGTTTGACCATCCCGTCCATGATGCGGACGTTTAAGACCACCCCACGATAGGAATCGTACACGGAGTCAAAGATCAACGCTTTTAGCGGTGCTTCAATATCACCTGCTGGAGCTGGGACATACTCAACAATTTGTTCCAAAATGTCTTCGATCCCAATACCTGCTTTGGCACTTGCTAAAACAGCTTCACTGGCATCGATACCGATCACATCTTCGATCTCTGTTCGTACTCGCTCAGGATCGGCAGCTGGCAAGTCTATTTTATTAATGACTGGTAGGATCTCTAAATCATTGTCTAACGCCAAGTAGACGTTTGCCAATGTCTGTGCTTCGATCCCTTGAGCTGCATCAACGACGAGCACGGCGCCTTCACAAGCAGCCAAACTGCGGGAAACTTCATAGGTGAAATCGACGTGCCCTGGGGTGTCGATCAAATGGAAGATGTAGGTTTCGCCGTCTTTGGCGGTATAGTTAAGTTCCACGGCATTTAATTTGATCGTGATTCCTCGTTCACGTTCAAGATCCATGGAGTCTAATAGTTGGTTTTGCATTTCTCGTGACGTCACCGTATGGGTTTGTTCCAAAATACGGTCCGCCAATGTTGATTTCCCATGGTCGATATGGGCGATAATGGAGAAATTACGAATCTTCTCCTGTCGTTTTTTCATTTCTTCTATGTTCATGGATACGTTCCTCATTTCTTTTAGTCAGCTTTTCTATTATACCAACGAAACGCCAATAGATAAAGTATTTTTCTTAACCGTTATTTAGACATATTCATTCAGGTTTTGCTATACTAGAGCTAGCAAATAAATTGGAGTTGAAAGAATGGACAATAATTTTCATCAAAATCTACATATTCGAGCGGTGGAAGAAAAAGACGTTGATCAGTTCAACGAACTGTTAAGCTATGTTTTTCAGATCACTGAATCGGATATTGAAGAAAGCGGCTATGAGAGCAAACGGGAAATGATCAAATCTAAGCGCCCGATCTTAGAGCTTTCCAAGGTCTTTGGCTGGTTCAATGAAGACAAGTTGATCTCGCAAATCGCCGTTTATCCTTGTGAAGTCAATATACACGGCAAATTGATCAAAATGGGCGGAGTGACCGGTGTTGGGACCTACCCAGAATATGCCGGACATGGCCTGATGAAAGACTTGATCAAGCTTGCCTTAGAAACGATGCGGGAAGATCAGCAATGGATCTCCTACCTTTACCCTTATAATGTGCCCTACTATCGTCGCAAAGGCTGGGAGATCATGTCCGACAAGCTGACCTTCAAAATTCGTGATACCCAGCTTCCGAAAACCAAAGAAGTCCCTGGGATCGTAGAGCGCAAAGAAGTGGATGATCCTGATGTCTTTACTGTCTACAACCAATTCTCCCGCGACAACCATGGTGCCTTGCAGCGGACCTCTTTTCACTGGGAAGAGTATTGGCGCTATGAAAATGAAGAAGAGCGCACCGCGGCTGTTTATTACAATGCCAGTGGTCATCCGACTGGTGTACTTTTTTATTGGGTAGCCGAAGAAGTCTTCCATGTAAAGGAAATGTTCTACTTGAATCAAGAAGCCCGCAATGGTCTTTGGAATTTTATCTCTGCCCATTTCTCAATGGTTTATTGGGTCAAAGGAGACATATATTCAAATGAACCCCTGTCCTTCTACTTGGACGATAGCCAAATCAAAGAAACCATAGAGCCTTATTACATGGCGCGGATCGTCGATGTTGAACAGTTTTTGAAAAACTTCCCATTTGAAGCCTTCCAAACACCTTTTCACTTTGTTGTTTCCGACCCAGTTGCCGATTGGAACAACGGGATCTTCGGTGTCCAATACAATCACGGGGAGATCGTGGTTTCAAGAGAAGCTATCGGAAAAGCGGTCCAGCTGGATATTCAGACATTGTCTTGTCTGTTGATGAATTACCGCCGCCCAGCTTACTTAGAGCGTGTGGAACGGCTAAATACCGATTCAGAAACACTGGCATTACTGGAATCGATCATCCCTGATATGGAAGCCTATTTCAGCGATTATTTCTAAACAACGAATCAACAAAATGTACAACTATGAATGATTAAGGAGTGTTTTTGAATGAAACTATATTTTGCTGCTCCCCTGTTTGCTGCTAGTGACCTGCGCTACAACGCCGAACTTGTTGCGTCGATTCGTCAGCAGTATCCGCAGCTGGAGATTTATTTACCTCAAGAAAATGCCGCGATCAATGAAAAATCCGCCTATGCGGATAGCAAAATGATCGCTTTGGCAGATACCGAAAAAGTACTGGAAAGTGATTTGATGATCGCATTGCTGGATGGTTTGACCATCGATGCTGGGGTTGCCTCTGAGATCGGTGTCGCCTATGCAAAAGGCATTCCTGTTTTAGGGCTTTATACGGATAGTCGCCAACAAGGTGCCGACAATCAGCAAAAGCTGGCAGCATTACAAACCGTTGCGGAAAATCAGTTCCACTATGTTAATCTTTATACGGTGGGTTTGATCAAGCTAAACGGGGAAATTTATTCCTCTGAAGCAGCCCTTTTAGCTGGCTTAGCCGACTATCTTTCGGAGGACAACTAAATGGGGCAAAATTATCAGCGACTGCAAAAGGTATTCACTATTTTTGGTATTCTCGTGTTTTGTTTTTCTTTGTGGGAATTTTTCCGTGGTGTCTATCCGCAAACACAAGGATTGATTTTCCTCGCCCAAGCCTTGCTTGGGATTTTATTGATCTTCGTCCCAGAAATGAGTAAAAAGTTCTTGAAAATCCAGCTACCAAACGCCACCGTCTACTTTTATTGGTTTTTCTTGCTGATCTCTGTATTTATGGGGACGATCTTACATTTGATCGAAACCATTGCTTTCTGGGATAAAATTTTGCATGCGGTAAGCCCAATGGTCTTGACGGCTGTCGGCTATGGATTGATCTGTCTGCTACTGAAAGAAGTCAAAGTTTCAAACGTCTCTCCCTGGTTATTCTTACTGATGGGCTTTGCTTTTGCTGGCTTGTGTGGTATCTTCTGGGAGTTTTGGGAGTTTATCTGCGATTCTGTTGGTGGAATGAACCTCCAACGTTATGCAACCTTAGATGGTACTCCGTTTATCGGTCGTGAAGCATTGATGGATACGATGGGTGATTTACTGACCAACACGATTGGTGCTGCCTTAATGGGCGTGATCGCGTATGTGCAAGGTCGAGGCAAACCTGATTACTTTGAAAGTTATCGGATTAAAAAATTATCATAAACGACCTTTAAAAGCTTGTTGAAACCATCGTTTTTCAACAAGCTTTTTTCTTTTGTTCTTTTATTCATAAAGAAAAATTTATAAAAATACTTAAATAACACATCTTATTTTTATAGATTCGCTGTCTATCAAGGTTTGACCTTTCTTACACTTCCCTATAAAACGATTACATCCACAAAAAAATTCCCTCGTTTAATCATTTTTATTTCCCCAAAAAACCATGGTCTGTTATAATTACATTATTCATTTGACGTTGCGTCAGTAAAGGAGAGGCTTATGGTTCTAACAGTGTTTTTTATTTTATGCTGCTTGATTTTTTCATCGATCACCTATGCGTTCTCTAAAGATGCTCGAAAATTTGTCCAACCTTTATCAATCAAAATTATTTTTATTGCATCAGCTATTATTGCGGTTTGGACAATGTTCTTTTCAATGGTTGCATTTGTCGCTTGGGTCATCTAAAAAACATTCTTGTCAGTTGCGATCGTTTTCGCTGCACTGGCAAGAATGTTTTTTCTTTTGATTAAAATAGTTTGATTTGATTCAATGGCCAAAAGCGCAGCAGCACTTTCCCTTCCATTTGATCTTCCGTTACAACCCCGAAACTGCGACTGTCTCTAGAGATCAAACGATTGTCTCCCATCACAAAATAGCTGCCTTCAGGCACCGTTACTGAGAAATCTTCCGTAAACTGTTCCGCACCAGCGGCGATTTGCTGAAACATTTCGCGATAAGAATATTCGTCTTGTAATTGATCGTCTGCAAATTTCTCTTTAAACTCATCTAAATAGGGTTCTTCGTATACTTCTCCATTGATCGTTAGGACATCATCTTTCATCTCGATGGTATCACCGGGTATACCAATCAACCGCTTGACAGCGATTTTACTTGGATCATCTGGTTCAACACATATCACGATGTCTTGTCGGTCATAGGAGGAGATTTTTGATGCAATCAAACGCTGTTTATCTGCCAACGTTGGGTCCATAGAATGGCCACTGACTTGAACTGGGGTCAGGACAAACAGACGGATGAGAACCACGGCGACGATAAAGAAAAGCAGTAACCAATTTTCTTTGAGGATTTTTACCATAGCTGCTCTTTCGCTCCTTTACTGCATCTTTTGTCATCGGCGAAAGCTTGTTCTGCCATTTTGACAAAAGATATCTTCCTCAATCTTACGTGGAATTTTTGCTTTGAGCAAGAGAAATCATCGATTTTAAAAAATTTATGATATTTCTCGTTGCGAAAAGAATCGTTTACGTTCGATCACGACTCAAGAAAGCAAACACATCTTTTCGACGTAGACTCCCTATCAGTTGGTGATTTTCTTCGATCACCACCGTCTCATGACTCGCAAATAAAGTATACAACTCATTTAATGGCGTAGATGCTGCAATTTTCGGGTCAGCTTGATTGATATCATTGCTGAAAAAGTTCATCCGTATCAAATCTCCTGCTGTGACCAGTTTTGCTTCATCTTCCCCGGTTTCTTCAAAGAAGCTTTTCACAAAAGCGGTCTTCGGTTGTGAAACGATGACTTCTGGTGTATCGCATTGAACGATCTTCCCTTGATTCATCACAGCGATGCGCGTCCCTAATTTTACCGCTTCTTTCATGTTATGCGTGACAAAAATAATCGTTGTCCCAAGCTCTTGGTGCAGATCGAGGACTAGCTCCTGTAAGGAATTACGAGAAATTGGATCAAGGGCACTAAAGGGTTCGTCCATCAGAATGATTTCGGGATTGGCAGCTAACGCGCGCAAGATCCCGATCCGTTGCTGTTCTCCACCAGACAATTCTTTCGGCATTCGATGACGGTATTGCTCTGGGTCAAGTTTGACCTGTGTCAGCAAACGATCCACGGCTTCTGAGCGATCTTTTTTTGACCACCCTAACATCTCTGGGATCACTTCGATATTTTGTTTGACATCCATCGTCGGAAACAGAGCGATTTGTTGGAGAACATACCCCATTTGCCAACGCATCTTTTGAATATTGTATTCTTTGATGCGTTTTTCTTTGAAGTAAATATCACCATCTGTCGGTTCTGACAACGCGTTGATCATCTTCAAAGTCGTCGTTTTCCCACTCCCAGAAGGACCGACCAAAACAAAGATTTCTCCTTTATTGATACTCAGATCTAATTGATCGATCACTAGTTTTTGATCAAACTTTTTACTGACGTTTTTAAATTCAATAATTGGTGTCATTCTTGTCCCTCCTTAATTAGTCCTTCGTCTATCAGGAAGGTACGTGCGACTTCTGCTGGATTTTTTCCTTCGACATTGACCTGATAATTCATTTCACTCATTTGTTCTTCGGTGATTTTCCCTGCCAACTTTTCCAATGCACGGACGACTTCTGGATGTTCCTTGGCAAAGGCTTCTTTCATCAAAGGCGCTCCTTGATAAGGTGGAAATAGTTCCTGATCGTCTTCTAGAATAACTAAGCCATATTGACGCAATTCACTGTCCGTGGAATAGGCATCCAGTAGATTGATATCACCATTATTGATGGCTTGGTAACGCAATGCCGGTTCCATACTTTGGACACTTGGAAAATCTAGCCCATAAAGTTCTTGGATCCCCGCATATCCGTCCGTCCGATCAATGAATTCGAGAGTGAAGCCAGCTTTGATTTGATTTTCGATTTTCTTCAAATCAGAGATCGTGGTTAGTCCATTTTCCTCAGCAAATTCTTTTTTGACAGCCAACGCATAGGTATTTTGATACGCCATCGGCTGAAGCAAGGTCATCTCAAACTGATCCTTCAATAGATTGACTGCTTCGGTATAGGTTTCGTCGGAGTCAAGGTTTTGACTCGCAAGCTCTTCTGGTACCTCAACTAAGCTCTCCAACACGGTACCAGTAAACTCTGGATATATATCGACTTGACCATTGTCCAATGCGCTGAATAAGAAAGAGGTTTTTCCAAAATTTGGCTCTAGTTCAACTTGGGCATCAGGGTCTTCTTGTTCAATCAATTCTTTGTACATGTTGATCAAGATATCTGGTTCAGATCCTAGTTTTCCTGCGATGGTAATGGTTTTGGGAGCGAAAAATCCGCTTTGTGAAAAGGAAACCCCACCAATCAGCAAGATGATTGCTGCCAACGTGATCAAGGTATAGCGCGGTTTTAAATGTTGCAGGTAACGGATCAGGGTACTGAAAACAATCGCCAACAAGGCAGACCCGATCGCACCAATCAACGTTAACTCAGGCGCATTTCGATCGATCCCTAACAAAATAAAGGAACCTAACCCGCCAGCGCCAATCAAAGCGGCTAAGGTCGCTGTTCCGATGATCAAGACCAGCGCCGTACGAATCCCAGAAATTATGACAGGCAAAGCAATCGGCAACTCGACTTTGATCAATCGGCGCATCCGAGACATACCAAATGCCGCAGCAGCTTCTTCGATTGATGGATCGATCTCCGAAAGGCCAATATAGGTATTTTGAAAGATGGGCAATAACGCATAAATAACTAATGCGATCAATGCAGGTGGCGTTCCGATCCCCACGAATGGAATTAATAAACCTAACAGTGCCAGTGATGGAATCGTCTGTAACACACTCGTTATTTGTAGGCCGACTTCCGCTGCCCGTTTATGATTAACCAGCCAAATAGCTAAAGGAACAGCAATAACGATCGCCACGAGCAGCGCAATGATCGACAATGACAAATGTTCAAAGACAGCTGTCAGCAATTCCCCTTTTCGCTCATTCAACGTTTCAAAAAAAGTATTCATCTTTTCATTCCTCTCCTACTCCATAAGAACAGTATAATCGAAGTGCGAATTTCCTCCAAACAACAAGCAAGGAGAACTTTTTTGTCATATGTTGAGAGACAAAAAAACGATGGCTGCCAATGAAATGGCAACCATCGTTTTGTATTTATTCATTTGTTCTCTTTTTATTACTCGGTCATTGGCGTATTTTCAAAAACCAGCTGATCGTTCAATAATTCGATCGTGACTTGGGTCTTTGGTAAGACTCTGCCAGCAACGATTTCTTTTGCCAATGGGGTTTCGACTTCTCTTGTGATAAACCGACGGAGAGGTCGCGCACCATACGCTGGCTCATAAGCATTTTCAGCGATCCAGCGTTTGGCTTCTTCAGTGATCGTCAACAGTATATCTTGGACTTCCAGTCGTTGTGAAAGCTGTGCGATGATCTTGTCGACGATGCCTGTCACATCGCTTAGACTAAGCGGTGTGAATAAAATCGTATCGTCGATCCGATTTAAGAATTCTGGTTTGAAATGGCCTCTCAAGAGATTACGGACAGTTTCTGCGACAGTTTCTGGGATCGTCCCTTCTGCCGTCACGCCATCTAGCAAGACTTGAGAGCCGATGTTGCTAGTCATGATCAAGACGGTATTTTTGAAATCAACGACGCGTCCTTTTGAGTCTGTCAAACGGCCATCATCAAGCACTTGCAATAAGATATTGAAGACATCTGGATGGGCTTTTTCGATCTCATCCAATAAGACGATCGTGTATGGATTGCGTCGAACGGCTTCGGTCAATTGTCCGCCTTCTTCAAATCCAACATAGCCTGGAGGGGCACCGACCAAACGAGACACCGAATGTTTTTCCATATATTCGCTCATATCGATCCGAACCATATGCTCTTCAGAGTCAAAGAGGTTGACCGCTAACGCTTTCGCTAATTCGGTCTTACCGACGCCGGTCGGTCCTAAGAACAAAAAGGAACCTAATGGTCGATTTGGATCTTGCAGACCAGCTCGGGAACGAATGACTGCGTCACTGACGGCATCGACTGCCTCGTCTTGTCCAATCACTCGTTGATGCAAGGTCTCATTTAATTTCAACAGTTTTTCTCGTTCGCCCTCCACTAATTTCGCAACAGGGATTCCTGTCAAGCGGCCCACGACTAAGGCGATCTCATTTTCTGTCACTGACTCTTGAACCATCCGAATGCCTTCGTCTTGGTTTTTTTCTTCCAATTCAGCGAGTTCTTTTTCCAGTTGGGGAATCGTCCCATGACGAAGAACAGCTGCCCGTTCCAAATCATAGTTATTTTCAGCATCTTCCAACTCATGCTTGGCTTTATCGATCTCTGCCCGTTTATTTGAAACTGCATTGACTTCTTCTTTTTCCGTTTCCCACTGCATTTTCATGGTATTGACTTCTTCACGCAATTCCGCCAATTCTTCTTGTAAAATGCCTAAACGTTTTTTCGATGCATCATCAGATTCTTTTTTCAGTGCGGCTTCTTCGATCTCCAATTGCATCAAACGTCGAGTGACCTGATCGAGCTCGGTAGGCATCGAATTCATTTCCACCCGAATCGTGGCACTTGCTTCGTCGATCAAATCGATGGCTTTGTCTGGTAAAAAGCGGTCCGTGATATACCGATCAGATAAGGTCGCAGCAGCAACAAGCGCATTGTCATGGATATTGACGCCATGATGGATCTCGAACCGTTCTTTCAAGCCACGTAAAATCGAAATCGTATCTTGAACGGTTGGTTCCTGTACCAGCACTTTTTGGAAACGACGTTCCAAGGCTTTGTCCTTTTCCATATATTGACGGTATTCATCAAGGGTGGTTGCGCCAATCGTATGCAATTCTCCCCGTGCCAGCATTGGTTTTAGTAAGTTTCCAGCATCCATGCTGCCTTCCGTCTTACCAGCACCTACAATATTGTGGATCTCATCGATAAAGAGAATGATCCGTCCATCGGCTTTTTTCACTTCTTGTAAGACGGCTTTCAAACGCTCTTCAAATTCACCTCGGAACTTGGCACCTGCGATCAAGGCACCCATATCCAGAGAAAAGATCGTTTTGTCTTTTAGGTTTTCTGGGACGTCTTTTCGCACGATCCGTTGAGCCAATCCTTCAACAATGGCTGTTTTACCAACCCCCGGTTCACCAATCAAAACGGGATTGTTTTTTGTTTTCCGAGAAAGGATGCGAATCACGTCGCGAATTTCTTCGTCTCGTCCGATAATGGGGTCCATTTTTCCGCTGCGGACTTGTTGGACCAAGTCAACGCCGTATTTTTCTAATGCTTTGTATTGTTCTTCTTGATTTTGTGAGGTCACACGATCCCCTCCTCTTAATGTTTCGATCGTTTGCTTGATTTCTTTAGCGGTGATTCCTTGTTTCTTTAAATACACCGTCAATGGATGATTTTTCAATTTCATCAACGCATAAAGGACGATTTCTGTGGAAAGATACTCGTCTTGAAATTCATTTTTTAATTGATCTGCCTCAGACAAAAGATGAAACAGATTTTGACTCATGGATTGACCATAACGAACATTTCCTCCTTCAACCGAAGGCAGTTCATCTAATAGTCGGTCGACTTCTTTTTCAAAAGCATCGACATCGAGACCTGTGTCCGTGTAAAAATTGCGGCCGAATTGATTGGCTTGCAATAAAATCTTCCATAAATGCGGAATATCAATTTCTTGATGGTGACGGGTCATGGCAATCTGCTGGGCTTCAGCGATAGCACTTTGTAATGTAGTCGTCATTTTTTCTGGGTTCATACTTTTCCCTCCCAAAATGGTAGTCAGAAAAAAGTACGCTGCAAGCAGTATCCTTTTTTCTACTCTTCTATTATACAACGTTGGTCAGTAATGGTCAAAAGTTTTCCCTCGAACATCAAGATTTTTTTCAGTATTCTTTCATGAAAATTGACAGATGGGAAGCAGCAATGGTATGCTAGGTCCTGATTGGTCAGGAACAATCGATTTTCCTGATCGTTTTGATCGCTTTTTGGCGATTTTTATTCAGTAAGATTATCTACTTAGCTGTAACGTCTACTGTTTACAGCTTTTTTATATGGAGGAAATGATGTTAACATTAACGAATATTAGCCAACAATTTGGCGACAAATTGCTTTACGAAGACGTTTCCGTTCAAATCAACCGTGGTGAAAAAGTCGGTTTGATTGGACGGAACGGCGCTGGCAAAAGTACTTTAATCAAAATCATTACAGGAGAAATTCTCCCCGATGATGGCTTCGTCCAATTTCCGAAAAATTTGAAAATGGGCTATTTGGATCAATACGTCAATGTTGATGAAACGCAATCGATCCGTGATTTTTTGCGCTCTGCCTTTGCAGAAGACTTCGAAAAAGAGCAACAGATTGCCGATCTTTATACTTCTTATGGCGAAAGCCTCGACGATAAGCTTTTAGAAAAAGCGGGCGAATTGCAAAATCAATTGGATCAAGGAAATTTCTACCAAATGGATACATTGATCGATGATTTAGCAGAAGGGTTAGGTATTTCTGTTCTCGGAATGGATACCCCCCTCGCTTCTTTAAGTGGTGGTCAACGCTCAAAACTGATCTTGGCAAAAATGCTGCTAGAAAAACCCGACATGCTGATTTTAGATGAACCGACTAACCACTTAGATGATGAGCATATCAAATGGCTGGTTGAGTTTTTACAGGACTTTACTGGTACCTACTTAGTCGTTTCTCATGATCGTCAATTTTTGAATGAAATCACGACCCATATCATTGATATCGAATTTGGCAAGCTTTCTAAGTATACGGGGAATTTAGACAAAGCATTAAAGCTAAAAACGCTGCAAAATGAAAGTTATATGAAGCAATACGAAGCACAACAAGAGCATATCAAGAAAACCGAAAGCTATATCCGTAAATACAAAGCTGGTTCTCGTTCAACAATGGCAAAGAGTCGTGAAAAACAATTGGCAAAAATCGAACGTTTGACCCCACCCCAAGATGTCCCTAAACCGCATCTAGGATTTGATTTAGCACCGATCGTTACCACCTTGGCCTTGGAAACCACCAATCTAGTCATCGGATACGACCAAAAGCCCTTACTCTCCCCGATCAACCTAACGATCCGCTATGGCGAAAAAATTGCTATACGGGGATTTAATGGGATCGGTAAATCAACATTGATCAAAACAATTCTTGGTGTGATCCCAGCAATTGAAGGGGCCGTTTCTTACCCACAGCATACAAAATTCAATTACTTTTCTCAAGACCTTGACTGGGAATATCCATTGCAGACCCCTCTTCAATACCTTGAGGATCTTTTTCCGAAGGCCACCAACAAAGAATTGCGACGGCAACTTTCTCGGGCAGGTTTACCTAGCCAATTAGCCCAGGAAGAATTGAAGCTATTAAGTGGTGGTGAACAGACAAAAGTCAAACTAGCCGAAATGATGTTGATCAAAAGCAACTTTTTGATTCTTGATGAACCGACCAACCATATCGATCAAGACACGAAAAACAATTTGGAAGAAACCCTGGCAGCTTTTCCCGGAACCGTTCTGATCGTTTCCCATGAAGGCGAGTTTTATGAATCCTTTGTTGATCGGATCATTGATTTGAAAGACTAAAAAAACACGCTTATCCTCTATTCGAAGATAAGCGTGTTTTTAACTTTCCACTTTTTCTTTTCTTAATTCAGTCAACTCTTGGCTAATATCTTTGCGTTTTTCTTTCATTACATAAGCCAAACCAATTATGAAGGGCCAAATGAATGTTGCTAAACGGTACAGTAGCATGGAAGACGCAGCATCGACCGTGCCAACTAATGGACCAAAAAGCAGCATATAAATAAATTCAAATGATCCGATCCCTGCCGGTGTTGGAATCACCCCGGACAAGACGACGGCAAAACTGATGAAGGATAACGTCAACAAGAAATCGATCTCTGGATGCTGCACAACAAGAATCACATAAGGAATCACATACCAAGGCAGCATCTTCAAAAGATTCCACAAATAGATACGCAAGAAAGCGGTGCGGTCGGTAATGATCGCATTGACTGTTTCTCGTAAAGAATAAATTTGGGTGTTGCATTTGTCAACGATTCCTCTTAATGTCGCACTTTTGAACAGCTTATTGCTGACGATCACGAAAAAGACTTGAATGTTGATGCTGACCGAAAGTGCTAACAAAGCGGCAATGATCAAAAAAACGAGTACGATCCCCGCTAAAATTACCCAAATCATATTGGGTGCATTGTCATAGAATAGCGAAAATTGAATGATCAACCCAGCGATTGCATAAGTCAATATGGCGAACTTATACATCACCATGTGTAAGGTGGTGACCCCAACGCCCTGTGACAACTGCAAGCCATTTTTACGGTAAAAATTCACCTCTGAGATTAAGGTGCCTGCCCCAAACGTCACAATCCGATAAAACCCACTGTAACAGACGGTCAGAAACCCCGCCTTGGTGGTGAATTCCGGTTGGAAAGTCACTGCGATCTCTTTGACTGTTCGTCCTTCAATCACTAGGTACAGTGTGCCAAGCCCCATAACCAGTAAGACGACGAGAAAGCTGGTCTCTCTTAGCCCCGCCAAAATATCCATCATCGAGTTACGGACAAAAAAATACATCACACCCAGAATCCCTACTAGTAAAAGTAAATTAAGGGCGAACTTCACTTTAGTTTTCATATTAACTCCTTGCTTGTTATACCGAATTTATGCAAAAAAGACCATCAGCAGGATAGCAAAAACGGTGCCAAAAGCAAAAAAGAGGTGAAACTTCTTCTTTCTTGTTTTGTGGCGAAATACGCGTTGCGCAATTAAACCGCCTAATCCTCCGCCAATCGCCCCCATAAAAAGGAGATTTGCTTCGGGAACCCGCCAACCTTGTTTCACTGCCTGATATTTATCATACCCCATCAGACAGAAAAGATAAAGATTGACTGCAATTAAATAAAACCACAATGGATTGTAAATCAGTGCATCCATCCATTTCCTCCATATGATTGATCGTAGGGACCATTATTTTGATTCTTGTGCTTCCTCAGGTACCAACATCGTCAACCCGTGCTTAATGACTTTCATCTCGATTGGCAGATCATCCGTTGGATCGCCGTCGGTCCGAGTATGAACCGTTTTTTCTTTCGCCTTGATCGAGACCTTTGCGGCAGTGAAATATTCAACACTTGGTACTTTGGCAATTCTACCACGAATGATTCTTGGCAAATACAAAATAAACCGTAAAATGTTCAATTTTGGCAAAAGAATAACATGGAACAAGCCATCGTCAGGTTTTGCTTCTTCATCAAAGTTCTTAAACCCACCTGCTGAATTCGACATGACGATCGTCAGTAATTGACTTTTCCCCTGCCATTTCCGTTCGTCAGCGATGACTTCCAATTTGTATTGTTTCTTTTTGATCAACAGATGAATGAACCGTTTCATAAACGCCAACGGACCGTACTGTTGTTTTTCTTCTTGGGAAGTTGCTGCTGCAGTATCTGCTAAAAGACCAATGGTCATCGTCGAGATCATTACTTGATCATTGACCATCCCATAATCGATCGGACGTTCAACCCCTGTTAAAATATTCTCAAACGCTTCTTCTGGCTTGACTGGAATACCTAACATTCGAGCGAAGTTATTTACCGTTCCTCCAGGAATGATCCCGATCTTCAGCTCATCCAGCTTTTCTTTGAATGTTTGCAGCCCCTGATGGATCGTTCCATCCCCACCAATAATAACAATCGTATCGACCGCATGTTTCTTGGCTGCCTCTTTAACATCCTCAGGGTCAACATCGGGATTTGATGCTTGTAAAAACACTTGATGCTCATCGCCTTGTTCGTTCACATAGGCTTGGAATTTTTCTGCTGTTTCTTTTGCTTCACTTTTCCCCGCTGTATCGTTGTATAATACGAGAATTTTCATCCTATTCACATCCTAATAAAAGGCCGGGCCTTACGCAAGACCTGCGTGAAGAGTTCCCAGCCCTAAAGTTATTCTTTTCTTTCAATGAAGAAGCTGCTGCTATGCTTGCGCATTCAGTTCGGCGATTTTCACGATCACATCGGTCGCTTTCATCATCGATTGTAGTGAGACGAACTCATAACGTCCATGCATATTTTCTCCACCAGCAAAGATATTCGGGGTTGGAATCCCTAGATAGGAGATTTTCGAGCCATCCGTACCACCACGGACAGGTTCTGTCATCGGTGTGATTCCAACTGCTTTCATCGCATCTTTCGCTAAATCAATGATGCTCATATCTTTTTCGATGATTTCTTTCATGTTGTAGTATTGATCATATAGATGTACGTGCACTCGTGGTTCATCAAAGCGGGCATTCAAGCTTTCTTGAACCGCTAATAATTGTGCTTTTCTTTCTTCGAAACGACTCCGGTCATGATCTCGAATAATGTATGCCATTTTCGCTTCTTCTACTGAACCACTAAGGCTCATCAAATGGAAGAACCCTTCTGTCCCTTCGGTTTTCTCAGGAACTTCATCAGCAGGTAGCGCATTTTGAAAATCGACTGCTAGTTGCAAGGCGTTGATCATGGTGTCTTTAGCTGTTCCAGGGTGGACATTCTTTCCTTGGATCGTAATTTCAGCTTGCGCCGCATTGAAGGTTTCGTATTGCAATTCTCCTACTGGACCGCCATCCATTGTATAGGCAAAATCAACATTGAAATCTTCCACATCGAATTTATCGGCACCAACACCAATTTCTTCATCAGGTCCAAATGCGACTTTGATTTCCCCATGCTTGATCGTTGGGTTTTTCAGTAAAATTTCCATGGCTGTCATGATTTCTGCAATACCTGACTTATCATCAGAACCTAATAAAGTGGTACCATCAGTAGTGATCAAGGTTTCCCCAGCATAATTTTTTAAATTCGGAAAATCTTTTGTATTTAATGTGTATTTTCCTTCTTTATCTAATTTAATGGTCGATTCGCCATCGTAATTTTCGATGATCTGCGGATCAACATTTTCTGCATTAAAATCGGCGGTATCCATATGGGCGATAAAACCGATGGAGCGCACGTCATGATCGACGTTACTTGGTAATGTTGCGATCACGAAACCATTTGATTCATTGTAATGAACATCGCTTAACCCTAGTTCTTCAAGTTCTTTTTGCAGTTCTTTAGCAAACGCGACTTGTGTTTGGGTGGAAGGGGTTGTGGTGCTTGTTGCATCCGAACGTGTTTCTGTTTTGACATATTTTAAAAAGCGAGGCAATAAATTTTCGTACATAAAAGATTCTCCTATCTATAGTCAAATGGATTTGTTGAAGTGGTGGAAGGAACAAAGGTCACAGCCCAGTTCTCTTCTGCTTTCCACTGATTGAATTTCTCAATAAACCGAGGAATACATTCCTTTTCGATGTTGTGCCCTGGATCGATCGCGATCAACCCATTGGCTTGCATGTCATGGGCGAAATGGTAACTGATATCGCCAGTGATGTACACATCCGCTTGATGGCGTAAGGCATCGGAATAAAACGATTGACCACTGCCGCCACAAATGGCGATTCGCTGAATTTTTTCAGGTGAGTTAGGAAAACTGACAACACGTAAAGCAGTCAAACCAAACCGCTCTTTGACACGTGCGACAAACTGATCAATGGAAAGAGGCTCAGCGAGGTTGCCAACCCGTCCGATTCCATAGGTCTTCGGCAAATTGTCTAAGGCATACAGATCATAAGCTGGCTCTTCGTAAGGATGAGCAGCGATCATTGCCGAAAGGACCTTTTTCTCGATCGTTTCTGGAAAAATGACTTCGATTTTCGCTTCTTGCACCTGTTCTTCTTTTCCAATCTCACCGATGGCAGGATGCGCCGCTTGCTGTGGCGTAAAGCGACCGGTGCCAATCAATGAATAGCTGGTGTTTTGGTAATTGCCTTGCTGACCAGCACCAGCTTTTCCTAATGCCTTTCGCAATGCTGGTGCCGATTCAACAGGTGTAAATACAGCTAACTTCTTCATTTTTACTTGATGGGTTTGCTTCAAGTACGTATCTGGTTCAACTTCTAGCAGTTCACAAAACCAATCGTTCAAACCGTCTTCAATAATATCCATATTGGTGTGGGCGGCGTAAACGGCGATATCATGCTTGACGAGATCCATCAACATCTTTTGTTGCGGATCATCGGTCAGCAAGCGGTTCAAAGGGCGAAAGATCGGTGGATGTTTCGCGATGATCAAGTCGATCTTTTTCTCGATGGCTTCGGTTACCACTTCTGGACGGACATCAAGGGTCATCATGACTCGCTCGAGGGGTTTGTTTAATGTACCAACATGCAGACCAACAGGATCGTCTTCTTCTGCCAAACATAATGGGCAATATGCTTCAAAGCGTTTGATAAATTCTTGACCAGAAATCATGCCAGTACCTCCTTGATCCATTCGATTTGTTCTTTCAATTCATTCATTTTCTCAGCAGGTGGTTCTTTGGCTTTCTCTAACTCTTTGACCACTCGTTGACGCTGCTTCAATTCATGCTGCCATTTTTTATAAAAAACTGGATTTTTTTCTTTTAATAAAAAGGGACCAAAAAATAATTGCTGGGGCGTGTACGTCGCTTTTCCAGTTTCCGCAACGATGATTTCGTAATTTTTGTCATTTTCTTCTAACAGCACTTCATGAATGATCGTAAAATTGTGATCAACGAGCCATTCCCGCAAAGTCCTTTCGCCAACATTCGGTTGTAAGACCAAACGCTTGACCCCCGCTAAGCGATTTTTTCTGCTGCCTTCTTCTAAAATAGAGCGAATCAAAGTTCCCCCCATTCCAGCAACAACAACCGTGTCGATCTTATCTGCTGGCTGAATAGCGTCCAATCCGTCTGCTAAGCGCACCACGATCTTCTCTGTTAGCCCGTTTTTACGTACTTGTTTACTGGCAGAATCATAAGGTCCTTGAACGACTTCTCCAGCTACAGCATAAGTGATTTTGTTCTGCAGCATCAATGCCACAGGTAAATAAGCATGGTCGGAGCCGATGTCGGCGATACGTGCTTGGTCGGGAATTTGTTCGCCCACGCAAGCCAAACGATCCGATAATGCATGTTCGTTCATATTGTCACTCCTTCTTTCGTAGTATAACACGCTTTCCATAAATAGAAAAAAATGTGCGTCTTGACTGTGGTGCCATTGCCAAGGCGCACATTGCATTAATCGTTCACTAATTCAACCTTTTGAATCGAGTTACCGGGAATTTGCGGTGGGATCGACATCGTCATGATTGGGACGCCTTGCAGCGACACTTGGACCTTGTCTCCTTCAACTAACTCCTCGATCTCTCCTGAATAGGCCTCGATAGGGACATGGAGAATGACCCCATCATTTTGAAAACTTTGGACGACTTGATCCTCATCTTCAACTGCCGCTACGTCTTTCAAAAATAATTGAAAGGTATCATCTGAACCTGCTCGGGCATCTTCTTGAATAATACCAGTAAAAACCGTCGCTGTTTCGCTCTCTGAAGAACTATTGGCAACGGAACTAGCATTCTCACTTGATTCAGAAGGCGTGTTATCGCCACTTGATGCATTGTTGTTTTCGGGACTGCCACAAGCCGTTAACAGCAGCACTGCTGCTAAGGACAAGCCTAGAATCACTTGTTTTTTCATCATCTTCTTCCTCCAGTAATGGTTTTTTTAGGCATCATTTCGTCGATTTTTGCCCGTCATTTGGATCTCTTGTGTCAAGTAACGAATACGCTCCATAATA
Organism: Enterococcus sp. AZ079; assembly: GCF_050547255.1. Classification (NCBI taxonomy): domain Bacteria; kingdom Bacillati; phylum Bacillota; class Bacilli; order Lactobacillales; family Enterococcaceae; genus Enterococcus; species Enterococcus sp. AZ079. Next base: position 1,730,236 of record NZ_CP172955.1, read on the forward strand.
CGTTTGGCTTTCAATGGTTCGGATTCGCCGCGTTGCGTTACTGAAAGATGCTGCTCCAACTCATGCATGGTAAAATTCGAGGTGAAGAACGTCGGGAGTTGCTCTTGCATTCGGTATTGTAGAATCACACCGAAGACTTCATCACGAATCCAACTGCTCATCGCATCCGCACCGATATCGTCCATCATTAAGATTGGGGCTTTTTTCACTGCGTTCAGCTTATCCCCCACCTGATCTTTGCCGATTGCTTGTTTCATCTCTACTGCAAATGTCGGGAAGTGAACCAATGTCGTCGTGTAGCCTGCCTCCGCTAAATCTCTGGCGATCGCGCCAAGCAGATAGGTTTTTCCGATTCCAAAACTCCCTACAAAGTAAAGTCCTTTATGAAACTCCTGCGGATTGGCTGTCACCTCACTAATAAAATCAACGGCAGCTGCGATGGCCTCCATTCGGCCAGGCGTTTGCTGATAATCTGCAAAACTTGCTTCTTGTATATCTTTAGGCATATCCATCGCTTTGATGCGACTGCGGATCTCTTCTTGTTTCTGATACGCCAGTAGTTCTTTCGTTGGTACATAGGTGACGTCAATAAAATGAAAATTTAACGCTAAGCGCGGCTCATAGCCCGGTGCGATCATGGATGGATCATTGATGCGGAATTTCCGCTTTTCTTGGACGAACTCATACAGTTTCGCATAGCTTTTTTGAATATCTGCTTCGGTCAATACCTCTTCATTTTCGGCAATAAACGCTTTGACATCAGGATCTTGTAAAACCTCTGCCATCATTGCTGAAAACTGATCACGGTAATTGCGTTTATCCAATAGTTTTCCTAAGTTTTTCCCTACATCTTCCATTACTTGTCACCAGCTTTCTTATGCAAGTAGTTTTGCAGTTTTTTATCTAATTCTGCTTGTCGCTCTGGCGTTAAGGCTGTTTCTTCCACTGGTTTTTCAGCCCAAGAAGGCAGCTTTTCTTCGCGAATGATTTTTTTGCCGCTGATTTGTGGTCGGCTGCGTTTTTCCTTGGCACTTCGAACAAGGCTCCGAACATGTTTGATGGCATCTTCTGCCGTACCAATTTTTAATTCTGACCACTGAGCGGCGATATTGTTCACATAATTCCCTGACAAAGCGGCATTGTTTTGGACCACCAAGACATAATGAACCAGAACATTGATCACACTATTTGGCAATGGTGACCGTTCGACAAGGCTCTTGATCAGCCATTGTTCTGAATCCGTCATGAAACTGTTCTTCTCCGCTTTGATCGCCTTGAGAAAAGCGATCGGTGCATTGTTCTCACTTTCTTGAATCAATAACACATCATTTTCTGAAAAACCATTCTGTTTTAAGGTATTGAAGCGGCGCAACTGACTTTCCGCTTGGGGATCTTCTCTTTTTGATGTTTTCGTGAATGTTTGCCGTGATTTCTTCATGATAGCTTGTTCCAGCTTCTTCTGGTCGACCTCGCCTGTTGTCAAAGAAACATTGTCCGCCATCAAATCCAACAATTCCAACACATCATAGCCATATAAAGAATGGTATAGAACTAACTTTTGTCGAAAACTTGGCGTGAAATTAGCGGCACGGATATACCGACGCTGCGCTTCATATAAAAGAAAGTCCCAATCCAACTGCTTTTCGTCAAGCACCAAGTTCGCTTTGGTTTCTTGAAAAGAATCACTGACTGCCTGTAACGTTTCTTCATGTGAAGCAAAACGTGCGGTATTTAACCCATAGGCGGCTGAGAAGGATTGCGTCACTTCCTGATAATCGGTCAAGGAACACTGCTTTGGTTGATACAGCTTGACCAGCTGATCAAATTTACGCTCCCCGACTCTTTCCAACAACAGATAAGCATACAATTCATCTTGAAAAAACGCTGCTGGATGGACCGGTTCTTGCAACCAATACAGATACGAGCTTCCGTTTTGAGCATCTGCTTTCTCATAAGACTTTAGCAAGCCGATGCCCTCTAAGTTTTGCTTGGCTTTTATGAAGCGAGGCATTCCGGCATTCATGGCATTCAAGATATCTAGATGCACGGTCGTCATCGACTCCTCGCCAGAAAAGCTTTGGGCTTGGACATCGCTTGCGAGTGTTAAATACAACGCTAAAGCATCACTTTCAATAATTGGTTGATACAAATAAATGAGGGCGTCTTTCCCTTCCGTTGTAAGTGGACGGCTTTTGAACACTTTGTACGATTGATTCGGTAAACTATTGCCCACTTGTTGTCCCCCTCTATTCTTGTGGTTCTTTCGCTTTTTCGACGATGTCTTGTAGTTCTTTCAAGAAAACTGACATGTCTTTAAACTGGCGATAGACACTGGCAAAACGGATATAAGCGATCTCGTCTAAATCAACTAAATCTTCCATCACATACTCACCAATCTGTGTTGTAGAAATTTCATTTTCACCAAGAGCACGAACACGACTTTCCACATGATCGACGATCGTTTCCATTTGATCCATTGTCACTGGTCGTTTTTCAGCAGAACGAATCAAACCCCGTAGGATTTTTTCGCGATTGAATTCTTCACGGGCACCATTCTTCTTAATGACAAGTAGGGGTGCCTCTTCGATACGTTCAAATGTTGTAAAGCGATAGCCGCAATTTTCGCATTCACGACGGCGGCGAATCACACGTCCATCATCGGCTTGTCGACTATCAACTACCCTAGAATTGTTATGATGACATTTTGGACATTGCATAGTTCCACCTCATTTTCTCTCTTATGCGCTTACGTATTTACGTAAAGTCATCGGTTTCTATGATTAATTATAACATGAAATCCGTTGGTACAATAGCCAAAGTGGTTTATTCTGTTCATTTATTACAAAATTTAAATAATGTTATAACTACTGTTTTTTTGAATTTGAAAAAACGGCAGAAATTTTTCTGCCGTTTCATTTCGTTATTTATCTTTCATTTGCAGCAAAGAAACAAAGTCATGCAAATTTGCTGGCTGTTCCATCTGCTGATTGCACCGTTGGCTATCCCGGCAAATATAGTTCCCCCGTTTGGTATACGTTCCATCGCCATTGCTTTTTGTCAAAGAAAGAAACATCGAGACATTCCCCTCATGCTGACACAAGGGACAGATTCCTTTCTTGACCTCGGTTGAGACATGACCGTGAAGTCCTGTAAAGCCCTGCTCAGTGGCAATGATCATAAACTTACTTTGACTACCGATATCATCCCAAGAAAGATAGGTGGTCTCTTTTAAATCAACGGAAGCAAAATCAGGTATTTTTAGTTTTTTTACTTTCCGAAACATTTTTTCAATTTGTTTTGTTGTCGGTACCTGAAAGGGTCGGACGTACTCTTTGAGCTCTATTAACAGCTCATTGCTGCGACTGATCGTCATCCCTGGTTGAAAAAAAGCAGCTAAAATTTCACGTGGCGCTGTATCTTCTTCAGGAAAAAATTGTTCTATGGCGTCTTTTGTCATCGTTTCAACCGTTTTGATCGTTCGAGGATCATTGACCGATTGATACGTTCGTACTAATTGGTATACTTGATGTTTAATTGAATGAAATTGGTAAGGTTCGATCATAAAAAAGCCTTCTTTCTAATTTTCCGTTTCCTATTGCGGCTGTTCTACTTTCTTGACAGTCGTACACAATGCATAAATAAGCATTTGATGACCACCTCCCAATTTCTTTGCTGCTTTCCATGCGATCTTAATGGATTATAATGAGAGGTTGAGAAATTGTCAACTGTGCAGGTGGTTGTCTTTCAACCTCTCTTTGGTCTCATTAACAAAAAATGCCTCGTCTAGAAGACGAAGGCATCCACGTTTGTTTATAATTTATCTTCAATTCCTGTGTAATGCTTCAGCTGGTCTGCATCCCGTCGATCATTCGAAGAAATTTTATTTGCATCGGGATTTTCAGCTCGCAATAGTTCTTCGCTACTGACATTTTCAGGGGTGGTTCGATCATTGCGGGCATCACGCTCATCATTTTGAATATCTAGTTCATTGACTCGTTTTTGATCGTGCTCTTTCTTGATTTGACCTTCTTGTGCTTGTTCTTTCCCAGAGTGGGCAAGTTCTTCATTGTTGGTCCACTCCCCGATTTTTTCTTTGGCTTTGCCAACGATCACATCTTTTTCATCTTTAAAAGTACCCATAGTTATCATCCCTCCTGTATAGTTTCATCATAACAAGCATTCTGGTTTCTGACAAAAGATATGAATGCGATACCAAATAGCCAGCAAAATGTTTTTCTTTATGCTATAATATGAGCGATTATTTTCTGAATATTCTTACAACTGGAGGTGAAGAACCTGTTTAAGGTTCGACAATAGATGACAATCCTCGATTTCCAACAGGTTTCATTCGTTCGCAACAAGAACTATTTATTAAAAGCGATCAATTGGCAAGTGAAAAAAAATGAGCATTGGGCGATTTTAGGTCTGAATGGTGCTGGCAAAAGTTTATTACTCCAAATGATCACGGGAAGTTTATGGCCTTCTTCTGGTCAACGAACGGTCTTAGGGGAGCGTTACGGAAAAACGTCTGTGCCCGATCTTCAACGGCGCATAGGTTGGGTCAGTTCAGCGCTGCAAAGCAAGTTTTATGGTCGCGATCTTGCCGAAGAGATCGTTCTTTCCGGACTTTATTCCAGTATTGGTCTTTATGAGTCCTACGAAGAAGAACAGCTGATCCAAGCAAAAGAGCTTTTGGCTGACTTAGGTTTGTCGCATCTGATCCATCGTTCCTATCACGTCCTTTCTCAAGGGGAAAAACAATTTGTCATGATCTCACGTGCCATGATGGCACAACCAGAGATCCTCATTTTGGACGAACCATGTACGGGCCTTGATTTATTTGCACGAGAAGAACTGCTAACCCGTCTGGAGGCTTTCTCACAGCTGCCGAATACGCCGACTCTTCTTTACGTTACCCATCATACGGAAGAGCTACTACCGATTTTCACTCATTTGCTGATGTTAAAAAACGGCAAAGTCCACGCCGCTGGTCAACGAGAGACGATTTTTACTGAGGAGGTTCTCACCTCTTTTTATGATCAGCCGATCGTTCTTCACCCCTTTTCCAGCAATCGCGTGATCGTGACCCCAAAATAAATCTGGGCTGGTACTTTGATGTTTAACCATTCATACACGATCGTCTTACTTTCCAAACCAAACAGTTTCCGACGTGTTTCAGCGCCAGTTGTTTTTGGAAATGATAGGGCTAGGTTTGCTATTGAAAGACAAATAGCAGGTTCCCTTTTGCTGAAGGGAACCTGCTGTCTTATCTATTTGTTTAAGGATGCTAACCAATCATCGATCTGCTGATTGAGTTGGGCGATCGTTCCTTGATTATCAAAGACAATATCGGCCCGTTGTTTCTTTTTCTCAATGGAAAGCTGACTGTCGATTCGTTGTTGCGCTTCTTGCTCACTCAGTTGATTACGTGCCATCAACCGCTCTTTTTGAAGCGCTTCTGGCACATAAACGACTGCGGTTTGATCCATGTATTGGTCATAGTCGGCTTCATAAAGCAAAGGAATGTCAACGATCAACAAGGGCACTTGCTGCCTTTTTTCTTCGATCTGAGACAAAATCTCTTGTCGAATAAATGGCGACAGCGTCTGATTCAGCAAGCGACGTTTTTCTGGATCATTAAATATCAGGGCACCGAGGGTTTGCCGATCCAGGTGTCCGTCATCGGTCAAAATCTGCGGACCAAAGGCTTGTGTCACCGCCTGCAAGCCCTCCGTATTCGGTTCAACGACTTCTCTGGCGATGATATCGGCATCAATAATCGGTAAGCCCAGTGAGCGAAAATGTGCGACTGCGGTACTTTTCCCAGTGGCGATCCCGCCAGTGACCCCTAAGACAAAGCTCATTTGCTGGACCTCACATGCAATTTTTGGCACTGAGGACAAAAGTGCGTCCCCCGTTGGGCAACCTTGGTCTTGACGATTGGTGTCCCGCATCGCCCGCAAGGATTGCCCGTTTGGCCATAGACATTTAATGACATTTGGAATTTTCCTGCTTCGCCCAATGCATTGAGATAGGTCCGAATGGTTGTCCCCCCTGCTTCAACGGCGCGTTCCAAGACATCGATGATCGCTTGATGCAACACGTTGGCTTCTGCTGGGGTGAGCGAATCTGCTGGTTGTTCAGGATGGATCTTCGCTTGCCATAGCGCCTCATCTACATAAATATTGCCCAAACCAGTCACAAGTTTTTGATCTAACAAAAGGGGTTTGATGGCTTTTTTAGACCGCTTCAATCCTTGCTCAAATGCTTCTAATAAAAACAATTCAGGCTTAGGCTCAGGACCTAATTGCATGATGCCTTTATAGGCTGCGCTTTGGTCTTTATCCACTAAAGTCATACGACCAAATTTTCTTACATCATGGTAATTTAACTGACTGCCATCCGTAAAATGGAAAATGACATGTGTATGTTTATCGACAATCGGGTCTGACTCAAAATACTCGTACTTGCCTTCCATTCGTAGATGAGAGATCAGATCATAATCTGTCAATTTAAAAATCAAAAATTTTCCACGTCGTTCAAATTTTTCAAAACGTTGCCCTTTCAACAGTGCCGAAAAGATCGGCACTTCAGGACTTTCGATGATTCGCGGCCAAAGGATCTCGACCGATTCGATCGTTTTATTTAAAACAAGTTTTTCAAGTCCTTTGCGGACCGTTTCAACTTCTGGTAATTCAGGCACCTCTGTTCACCTCATTTATTTTGCATCGTACCATGTTTTGCCCCAATTGCTGTCTGTCAGTAAAGGGACATGCAATGCAACGGCTTGCTCCATCACTTCTTTCACTAAAGCGTCAAGACGAGGCAATTCAGATTCAGGTACTTCAAAGACTAGTTCATCGTGTACTTGCAGCAGCATCGTTGCTGCTAATTTTTCTTCTTTCAAACGTTTCGCCAAATCGATCATGGCAATCTTTAAGATATCCGCCGCACTGCCTTGGATCGGTGTATTGATGGCGGTTCTTTCAGCAAAAGTCCGAATATTGAAATTGCGCGAATTGATATCAGGTAGGTAACGACGGCGATGATACAAGGTTTCAACGTACCCTTTGTCCTTCGCCTCACGAACCACATCCTCCATGTACGTTTTCACACCAGGATATTTTTCAAAATACGTATCAATGTATTGTTGGGCGGCTTTTCTGGTGATTCCTAGATTCTGGGATAAGCCATAATCGGAAATACCATAAACGATACCGAAGTTGACCGCTTTGGCTTGACGACGCATATTTGGTGTCACATCTTCTGCTTTTTCGATACCAAAGACTCGCATCGCTGTGCTTGAGTGGATATCTTGACCTTCGATAAAGGCTTCTTTCAAATGGGTATCATCTGAAATATGTGCCAACACCCGCAATTCGATTTGAGAGTAGTCAGAAGAATAGATCACCCAATCAGCTTCTCGTGGCACAAAGGCTTCACGGATCTTTCGACCTTCTTCTAAACGAATCGGAATGTTTTGCAGGTTCGGATCGACAGAACTTAAACGACCAGTTTGGGTCAAGGTTTGTACATATCGTGTATGGACTTTGCCATCCCCTTGGATCACTTTTAATAAGCCTTCTACATAGGTTGATTGGATCTTAGCGATTTGACGATAAGTCAAAATGTCTTCAACGATCGGTGCTTGCTCTTTTAGTTGTTCTAACACATCGACTGCTGTCGAATAGCCAGTTTTGGTTTTTTTGATAACTGGTAAGCCCATTTTTTCAAATAAAATTACACCCAGTTGTTTCGGTGAGTTTAAGTTGAAGGTTTCACCAGCTTCGGCGTAGATTTTCTCTTCAATTTCATGCAACCGTTGCGCAAATTCGCCCTTCATCTGATGCAAGCGAGACGCATCAACTTTGATTCCAGTAATCTCCATATCAGCTAAAATCATTGATAAAGGCAATTCCATTTCTTCGAATAGCGCTGTTTGATTCTTCGCTGCCAATTCTTCCGTGAGCTTTGGTGTTAGGTTCGTAATCGCTGCTACTTTCCGGGCTAAATGAGCAAAGAAGTCTTCCTCATCCGCTGGCAGACCTTTTTTCGCACCTTTTCCATAAATCGCTTCATCCGATTGGATCGCATCATAGCCATAGTGAGCGGCAACACCTGCGATGTCATTATTCGTATCATTCGTGTCTAAAAGATAAGCTGCCAATAAAACATCAAAAGCGATTCCTTTTGGTGCTGTCGTGTATCGGTTTAATGCCACATACGTGCGTTTGGCATCATAGACGATTTTTTTACGTTCCTCGTCTTTTAACCAATTGGTAAAGACTGGACTTTCAAACAATTCTTCACGATTGCTGACATAAATTTTTTCTTGATTGCCCCAAGCAACACCGACGATATCTTCCAAATGATAGTTATCCCCCATCATCTCGACATACAATGCTGTGTCTCCTTGGAACATATCTTCTGTAACTTCTTCAACGACCGAAAATAAAATGTCTTCCATCTCAACTGGTTCAGCTGTAATCTGCAACTTCTCTAAGAAGCTATTAAAGTTCATTTCTTGGTAGAATGGCACCAATTTCTCTAAATCTTTGCCTTCATATTTCAGTTTGTCAACATCGACCTCAATGGGCGCATCCACATCGATGGTTGCTAATTGTTTTGAAAGAAAGGCGATCTCACGGTCATTGATCAGGTTTTCTTTCATCTTGCTTTTTTTCATTTCATCGATGTGTTCATAGATCCCCTCAACGGAGCCATATTCCTTCAATAATTTGATGGCTGTCTTCTCACCAATTTTGGTGACACCAGGAATATTATCGGAAGCATCGCCGGCTAGTCCTTTCATGTCGATGATTTGTAAGGGCGTTAGGCCGTCATATTTTTCAGCCACATGAGCGGGCGTATAACTTTCAATTTCGCTAACTCCTTTGACCGTAATATCAACTTTCACGTGCTCCGTTGCCAGCTGGGTCAAATCGCGATCGCCAGATAAAACGACGACATCAAACAGCTCTTTGTCGACTTTATTTGCCAATGTGCCAATGATATCATCGGCTTCGTAGTTATCTAATTCGTAGTATTGAACACCTAACGCGTTGATCAATTCGCGAATGTAAGGCATTTGTTCTTTGAATTCCCCAGGGGTTTTTGAACGTCCACCTTTATAGTCTTCATACATTGCTGTTCTGAAGGTGGTTTTTCCAGCATCAAAAGCCACTAAAACATGTGTTGGCTGTTCTTTTGCCATCACATTTTCAAACATAGTATGAAACGCATAGATGGCATTTGTGTGCAGCCCATTGGCATTTTTAAACCGTTCTAATGAATTATGCAACGCAAAAAACGCGCGAAAAGCCACACTATTCCCATCAACGAGTAGTAATTTATTTTTTGGCATTTGATTACTCCTTTTCTCAAAAAGTTCCTCTTTATTCTATCAAAGAACGGGCACAAAAGCGATGAATTGCTTTGTTTTCTCTCTTATTTTATGCAAAAAAAAAGGCGAGTTTCCTCGCACTTTTTTTAGTTGTTTTTCCCAAAGATTCGCAATAACGCAAGGAATAAGTTGATAAAGTCCAAATACAGTTGTAATGCCATGAAAACGGCCATTCCTGTATTTGCGCCACCATTCGTTGCGAAATATACATTGCGGATTTGCTGATTGTCATAGGCGGTGATCCCCATAAAGACAAAGACGGTCACGATCGATAAGAAAAAGTCAACCGGTTGACTGCGTAAAATAAATACATTCAAGAGCGTCGAGATGATGATCCCGATCAACAGACCATAGCCGATACGACCAACCACACTTAGATCCCGTTTAGTCATGATCCCAAATGCTGACATGACACCAAAAGTGACAGCTGCGGAAACAAATGCTCCCACGATCGATCCAAAGTCATAGATCATCAGTGTCACAGACAAGGTCAATCCATTCAAGAGCGAATAGACTAAAAAGCCAGCAACGGTCAAGGACGGATTTTTCTGCGCCTTCACCCCTAATACAATAACTAGAATGATCTGTAAGATCCAAAGACCGGTAAATCCTAGCGGAAAGTTGTCAATAAATTGCAGCGTTTGCGCTTGAAAGACTTCCCCAAATATATAGGCTGAGATCGCACTGATCGCAAGCCCAACGCCGAAGAATAAATACACTTTTGAATAAAAGCGATTTAAGCCTTGGGCTTGGACGGTTTCATTATTTAAATTATTCATCTTGTTGTTCCTCCTCATTTTCTGCTACTGCTTTTGGCGGCTGGACCATGACCACAGCATCTAAAATACGATGATCTTCTGTGTTGATCGCTTCAACCGAAATAGTTACCACGTCTTTCATTTTATCCACTTTGATCACTTCGAATTCAAAGGTCAACGTTTCATAATGATATACAGGTTCAATAAAGTTTACCGAAAAATTGACTACATGAGAGCCAGGACCAGGCAAATGTTTCGATACGGCACTGGTGATGATCCCCATCAACATAATGGATGGTACGATGGGACGCTGGTACTCAGTTTTTTGCGTGTAGTCATGTTGTATATACAAAGGATTGGCATCATTAGTCAGCCCTAGATATAACAACAGTTGATTGTCTTCGATCGATTCTGTTAAGGATAACGAATCGCCTTCCTCGATATCTTCAATACTTTTTCCTATTTTTCGCGGTTTCCCTATATTCAAAATTTAATTCCTCCAAAAAGAATAGTTTCATCTGAGTATATTCTATCAGATGCCGACAAAAGTGCAAGTTCGCGGTGCTGCTTTTGCAAAAACTTCACATGTAAAAAACTCTTGCAGCAAACACGCCACAAGAGTCTTTGATTACAATACGTTACGAGTTGTATTGCTTAATAGTTTTTCATAGGCTGTCTCAAATTTTTGCACATCGCCTGCTCCCATGAAAATCACGACAGCATTTTGATGATCCAATAGCGGAGATACGTTCTCTTCTTTGATCACAGTTCCGCCTTTTTGAATTTTCTTGCCTAGATCTTCAATTTTAACATCTCCTCGTGATTCACGAGCAGATCCAAAAATGTCACATAGATAGACATGGTCTGCAAGATCCAATGCTTCCGCAAATTCATCCATCAAAGCGATCGTGCGGGTAAAGGTATGTGGTTGGAAGACAGCAATAATTTCTTTCTCTGGATATTTTTGACGAGCGCCATCGATCGTTGCTTTGATTTCTGCAGGATGGTGGGCGTAGTCGTCCACGATCGTCATATCCGCCACGATTTTTTCGCTAAAGCGGCGTTTCACTCCAGGAAATGAAATCATCTCAGCAGCAACTTCTTTCATATCCAATCCTTCTTTGTAAGCCACAGCGATCACACTTAATGCGTTGTTGATGTTGTGCTGACCAAACGCTGGTAAGACAAAATGGCCAATATTTTCACCATGGATGAAGACGTCGAACTCTGAACCTTGGGTGGTGCGTTCAATATTTTTTGCTTGGACATCGTCGTTATCGTTGACGCCGTAATAGTAGATTGGGACATCGGCTTCAAGTTTACGCAAGTATTCATCATCACCAAAAGCAAAGATGCCTTTTTTCACTTGACTTGCCATCGATTGAAAGGCTGAGAAGACATCCTCGATCGAGTGGAAGTAGTCTGGGTGATCAAAATCGATGTTGGTCATGATTGCATAATCCGGTGAATACGCTAAGAAATGACGACGGTATTCACAAGCTTCAAACGAGAAGAATTCCGCATCAGGTTCCCCATGACCAGTACCATCGCCAATCAAGAAACTTGTTGGACGGATGCCGCTTAAGACATGAGAAAGCAATCCTGTCGTACTGGTTTTCCCGTGAGAACCGGTCACCGCAATACTCGTATAGGGCTGAATGAATTGGCCAATAAAGTCATGATAACGAGTAACTTCTAAACCAAGTTCTTTTGCCCGTACGATTTCTTCGTGGGTGTCAGGGAAAGCATTCCCTTGGATAATGACCATTTCTGGTTGAATGTTTGCTTTATCGAAAGGCAACAATTTGATCGCTGCTTTTTCTAGATCACGTTGAGTGAAGAAATATTCTTCCACATCAGAGCCTTGTACTTGGTAGCCTTTTTCGTGCAGAATCAAAGCCAATGAACTCATACCGGAACCTTTGATTCCAACAAAATGATGTATTTTGTTTTGATTTTCCATTATTATAATCCTCTTTTCTCAAATCCGCGTCGTAAAAAAAACGCGTGTATTGACAAATATCAGGTTGTCACACGACCTACATTATCATACAAAATGAAAAAAATAGCAACGAGTTTTATTTTTCGACTTGACTTTTCTCATCATTTCCTATTTCTATCAAACGTCCACGGCATTTTCCACAAACATATTTTTTGATATCCACACGTCGCTGCCGCCGAATCTCGCAGCCGCAATTTTGGCATCGATAGCGATGTTTGGCTGTCCTTTTGGCAGGAGGTGCATAACGCAAGCCTCCCGTTCTTGCCAGCAATGCTTTAAAGGCAGGATCTTGGTGACGGTGACCAAGACCTGCTAAGTGCAAATGATAATGACACAATTCATGCTTGATAATGCCGATAAAAACCTCCATCCCGTGTTCTGTGAGCATGGTTGGATTGAAATCCAAGTGGTGATCACTTAGATGGTAGCGGCCACCGGTTGTTTTTAAGCGAGAATTAAACACCGCTCGATGCGTGAATGGTTTGTTGAAAACAGACAGCGACAGCTCTTCCACCAACCGCTGCAGTTCTTGTTGGGTCATTTTGCATTTCCCGGATCGACCATGGTTAAACTGATACGGCCTTTTTTGACATCTACTTGCTCGATCCAAACGGTTACGACATCACCGACGGAAACAACGTCTTTCGGATGCTTTACAAACGAACGGCTCAGCTTCGACAAATGCACCAGTCCATCTTGTTTGACACCGATATCGACGAAAGCACCAAAGTCGATCACATTTCGAACCGTTCCCTTCAGTTCCATTCCCGGTTTTAGGTCCTCCATACTCAGCACATCTTTGCGCAATAATGGGGCTGGCATTTCATCACGCATATCGCGTCCAGGCTGCATTAACGCCTTTAGGATATCCGTGATGGTTTCTTTGCCGACTGACAATTTTGCGGAAAGCTCCGCTGGGCGTAGTTGGGCAAGTTTCGCTTTATTTTCTTCCATTTGCTCTTTCCCTAGCTCCGCTAAAGAAATACCCGCGATCGCCAAAATTTCTTTGGCAGTGTCATAACTTTCTGGATGGATCCCGGTATTGTCCAAAATGACTTTTCCGCCAGGTATCCGCATAAAGCCGATCGCCTGTTCATAAGCTTTTGGTCCTAAGCGAGGGACTTTTTTCAGTTGATTCCGCTGCGTAAATACACCAGTTTCTTCTCGATAAGTCACGATATTTTGAGCAGTGGTTTTATTTAAACCAGCTACATGCTGCAAGAGTGCCGCACTTGCGGTATTGACGTCAACGCCAACTTGGTTGACAACAGTCTCAACAACAAAATCCAATTGTTCAGCGAGGCGTTTTTGCGAAACGTCATGCTGGTATTGTCCGACGCCCACGGATTGTGGATCAATTTTGACTAATTCTGCCAAGGGATCTTGCAGACGGCGACCAATACTGATGGCGCTGCGTTCTTCCACTTGCAGATCAGGGAATTCTTGACGAGCGATCGGACTGGCAGAATAAACAGAAGCGCCTGCCTCATTCACGATCACATAATATACTTCTTGATCGATCAATTTTAATTGTTCAGCGACGAATTGCTCTGATTCCCGACTCGCAGTCCCATTACCGATTGCGACCATCTCGACTTTATAGGTTTGTAATAAGCGACGAAACGCTGGTCCGGCAGCTTCTCGCTTATTCATAGGCGCTGGTTTATGAGGATAGATCACTTCGATCGCTAGTACTTTTCCAGTCTCATCAATGACGGCTAGTTTACAGCCTGTACGATACGCTGGATCAAAACCTAAAACGACTTTGCCCTTCAATGGCGGCTGCAGCAACAGATTGCGAAGATTTTCTCCAAAAATCGCAATTGCTTGTTCGTCAGCTTTTTCTGTCAATTCATTGCGGATCTCTCGTTCGATGGCTGGTGAAATAAACCGTTTCAGCGCATCAGCAGCTGCAGCTTCAACAAAACCGGCTGCGGGTGAATCCCTATTCGTGATCAATTTGCGACGTAGGTAATCCATGATTTTTTCTTCATCTGCCACAAGGGCGACCTTCAAGATGTCTTCTTGTTCCCCACGATTAGTGGCTAAAATTCGGTGGGACACCATCTTATTGATAGGATGCTGGAAATCGTAATACATTTCATAAACGCCTTTTTCATCTTTTTCAGCATTTTTGACCGTGCTTTGATACAGTCCTTTGTTTGTGTAATAGCTGCGGATCCAACTACGAAACTCTGCAGTATCACCAACGCCTTCTGCAATGATCTCGTGCGCGCCTGCTAAGGCATCTTCTACAGTAGGAACAGCATCACTGATAAATTCGGCCGCTTTTTCTTGAACGTCACCTGCTTTTGGGAAGCTTAACAGCCACTGAGCAAATGGTTCCAAGCCGTTCTCTTTGGCGATCGTCGCTTTGGTGCGTCGTTTTTGTTTATAAGGACGATACAGGTCTTCGACGGCCTGCATTTTTGTCGCAGCTAAAATCGCCTGTGATAGTTCAGGCGTTAGCTTTTCTTGTTCTTCTATCAAACGCAAAACCTCTTGCTTGCGTTTCTCTAAGTTTTCTAAGTATTGGTATCGCACTTCAATTTCTCGAATCTGAACTTCGTCAAGTCCATTCGTCATTTCTTTACGGTAGCGGGCAATAAAGGGGACGGTATTTCCTTCTTGCAATAACTGCAACACCGTACTGATTTGTTTTTGGGTAAAAGCGGTTAATTCTTGTTTTACTAAATCAAGTACCTCTTGATTCATTTCTGCCATTTGTTCTCACCTTTCCTTTGTTGCTTTTGCTATTTTAACATAAAAAAGACAGCCATTGAGCGAACAAGATTGCACGAAAACAATGTTGCTTTCGCGACTCTTGTTATGGCTGCTTTTGTCTTTTCTCAAAAAGACTTTTAAAAGTCTGGTTGCCAAGGACCTGCTAAATTTTGGTATTCGATGTCCTGAACGATCCCTTTGTCATCGAAAATCACGCCATGCACCGATCCACCAAATACTGCCCCGCCATCGATGCCGATTTTGTCGTCTTGTTGCCATAGATCCGTCGTCTGCATATCTCCATGCAGCATGGGCGTGATGGTATGGCCAAAAACGATCGTTTTTCCTGTACGGTTTTTTCCTTTATGAAACGGCTCGCGAATCCAGATAAAATCATGGTCTGCGGTCTTACGCCAATCTTTTTTACTTAAATCCACGCCCGCATGAACAAAGAGATACTTTCCCCATTCGTAATAAAGCGGTCGCTCCATCAAAAACTCTATTAAGTCTCGATAGCTACTGCGGATCATTAAGGCGATTTCCGTCGGCGAATACTCCTCAGTAGCGCCTGTATGCAAAAGACTTTCAATCGTTTCTTTGCCGCCATTGCGTACGTAAGCGGCAAACCAATCCTCAGGGGCATTTAGAAATTGCAGAAAATACTCTTCGTGATTGCCGCGTAAATAAATCGCTTGGTATTCTTCGACTAACTTTTTTCCAAGCAAAAAACACTCTTTTGACTTCGGCCCCCGATCATTTAAGTCTCCAATCAAAAGCAGCTGATGGAGCTTAGGGTCATAATCGGTAAGAAGTTTTTTAAACAGATCGGCCATTCCATGAATATCACTGATTGCATATAGATAGTTTTGCATAGTCATTTCCTCCTTAAAGGCAATTGATTCTCTTGTTATCAATTTTAGACCTTTGCCCGTAAAATGTCTTGCAATAAAACGAAAAAACCAACCATTTGTCCTGAACAGTACGACAACATAAAGTCGGGTTCAAAAGGACGAATGATTGGTTACGATCGACAAAAGCTATTTTCCTGAAACAGCAAAATAATTACCATCCGGATCGGCAAAATTGAAAACCAGTTGTTCTTCCATCTGAATCAATTCACCCACTTCTGCTTCCATCTCTAAAAGCTTCTTATAAAGTGTCGTAATATCTTCTGCAAAAAACATGATCGATGGGGAATTCAAAGCGACTTCAGGTGAATGTGTTTCGATAAACTCACGGTCATATAAGACAAAATGTGCCTCCGCCTCTTTTGATGGCGCAATTTCAACGACGGATGTTCCATCAACGGTTTGTTGTTCAATGATCACAAACCCTAGTTCTTGCCAAAACTCAACTGCTTTCGTCACATCATCGACGTATAGCATCACTTGCATTTGATTGGAAAACAATGGGCATCCCTCCTATTTCTCGTTATTCGTCTTCTTCCTTCGCTTCTTGTGCAGCGTTCGAATTGGTATTAAAGTTCAATTGTAAACCTGGTTTGTCGGTCACGATCTCTGTCACTTCATAAGTCAAGCGTTTGACGATATCAAACAAGGGCTCAACCAAGCGATCAGTTTCGGCTTTCGTCAAATCCTCTCCAGAATTGACTTTGCGATTCAAAATATGATTGACTTGTCCGACACGTCCTGACAAAACGTAATCAGGGAACACCAATTGGAATTCTAAACGGGCACCAATAATACTGTTTTTTTCCATATATTCTTCATCTTTGACTTTTAACGGCGCAAAGCCGACATTCAATTTTGTTTCCATTTCTTTGTCTTTCGGTTTCATATCGAAATGATATGCTTCAACGATCGGTTGTTGTCTTTTTAATTCCACTAGATTCACACTCCTTATCTAAAAGTATAGCATAACCTTTTCTTTGAGCCTACTGTATTCTTTAGACAATAAAAAAAACGGCAAGTGCCGTTTTAATTTGCTTCTTTTAGTGTTGCTAGGTAGTCCAATGCATCTTGGACATTGGCGATCGGAACGATTTTCATGTCTGTGTCTAACTTCTTCGCTGCTGCCACTGCCTCTTCGTAATTCGTTTTAATGGAAGGATCTATTTCACGCTCTTCATCAGTGATTTCATCGTCCGGAGCAAAAAAGATTTCTGCACCACTTTCGCTGGCACTCGCTACTTTTTTGTCAATCCCACCGATTCGACCAACCGTCCCATCAGCTGAGATCGTTCCGGTTCCAGCAATATTATGGCCTTTACGCAAGTTATCTCCAGTTAGCTGTTCATAGATTTCAAGGGTGAACATCAACCCAGCTGAAGGCCCACCGATATTGCCAGAATCGATCACGATCTCTTCATCAGAAGTGATCTCTGTATGATCGACGAGTGAGATACCGATCCCAGCTTTTTGATTGCTTTCCAGTTCAATTAATTTGCCTGTTGCTTCTTTTTCTTCGCCATCTTGCAAGTAAGTCACGGTGATCTCATCACCAATGGTTTGACTTTGTACATAGTCGATAAAGTCTTGGCTACTTTTAAACTCTTTGCCATTGACTGCGGTAACGGTATCTCCAACGGATATTTTCCCCGCAAAGCTGGAATTTGGATCAATCCCCATGACATAGACCCCTTTATAGGTCATTTCATAAGGCAAGTCTGCCAGCTTTAATGCTTGCTCAATCGCACTATTTTGCGAGGATTCCATATAATAGCGCTGGATGCGATTGTACTCCTCATCTGTCGCACCGCCTAAAAGTTCTTCCTCACTGATCAAGTCTTGAAATTCATTGAATTTTGTTCCAATCGCCGTAAACACGGTAGCCTGTCGAATCCCGACACTGGTTAAAGAAAAGGAGCCAGCTGAGGTGTCTTCTTTTTGATTGACGGTAATCAATTCTTTTAAATCGATCGTTGCACCAGGTTGCTCGATATAATAAGGAATAGGCAAAAAGGCACAGGCTGCGATGATCAGTGCTAAAACAAACAAGAGAACATATTTGATCGTTGATTTAAGATTCATTGGTATCACGCTTCTTTACTATAGCATCGTAGATATTTTGAGGTAAATATTCGGCAACATCGCCGTTAAAGGTCAAGATTTCTTTCAACAAACTGGAACTGATGAAACTGTGCTTTGCGTCTGCTAAAAGAAAAACGGTCTCTAATGAGGGTTCTAGGTGATGGTTCATCTCCATGATGTCCCGCTCATATTCATAGTCTTTCACACTGCGAATGCCTCTAAGCAGAAACTGAGCACCTAGTTTTTTTGCGATCGTAACCGTCAGCTCCGTTTCTTGTGCCAAAATCTTGACGTTAGGAATATGGGCGAGGGCTTCTTCGATCAAATGAACTTTTTCTTCACTCGTAAAAAAACTTTTTTTATTGGTGTTTGTAAAAACGCCGACGATCAATTCATCGAAAAGCGTGGCTCCTCGCTCAATCAGGTCAACATGACCGGACGTCAATGGGTCAAAACTCCCTGGAAATAAAGCAATCTTTTTCACGTTATCCCTCATTTCTATAGATCGTCACTGCCGATATGCCATAGGTTTGGGCACGGACCAAATGCAACGAGCCGATTTGTTCTGGTAAGTCGATGGACTTGTCTGTTTCGCAAACTACGTATGCAAACGGACGAATCAATTCATCCTTCAGCATAGCTTCTAGCTGTTGCAGGATCTCTTGCTTTGCGTAAGGTGGATCTAAAAATAGATAGTCAAAACTTTGTCCCTCAGCTGCAAACTGGCGTAAGGCTTGATTGGCATCCATTTTTAGTACCGTGAACTTTTCTGGTTCTTTGGTTATTGCAATATTTTCACGGATCACTTTGATAGCTGGAAAACTACGGTCGACACAAACGGCATGCTCCGCACCACGAGAGACCGCTTCGATCGCTAAGCCCCCGCTCCCACTAAACAGATCCAGTACAACTCCTCCATCTAAATATTGCCCTAACATGTTAAAGATCGCCCCTTTTACTTTGTCTGTCGTGGGGCGAGTGTTATCTCCAGCAAGACTTTTTAATCTGCGGCCACCATATTCTCCGGCTACTACACGCATGCGTTTTTCCCTCCAAGATCTTCGTAAATACAAATATAGCACTGTTTCTATAAATAGCAATAAAAAAATGGCGGTGACTCAAGGCACCCCCACTTTTCTATTACACGTTTTCTGCCAATCGAATCATCGTATTTTTTTCTTCGATATCAAACCCTTCATCTTTCACTGGATAGGCTGCTGATGTACCAATTTTTTCAGCAAAATCCATTTCGACATCTGGTCGATAGGAAGCTTCAACTTGTCGAACAAAGTGAAACTGCTCGATTTTTGTTTTTTTGCTTTCGTATTCTTCTTCGTTCAAATACATGACCACATATTTCATTTTGCGTGACACATAATGAACGAAGCCAAAACGACGCAAATTTTTTAGTTGGCGTAGGCTGTAGACCCATACGATCAATCCTCGACGCTTCTGCATCGTAAAAGGCGTTTTATCCTCGTGCATGACAATTTCCTCCACAACTTGATTTTGATTGAAAAAAAGGACTTCCAGCATCCACTTTGACAGTTGGTGAAAAACACGTAGAAATCGCTACGGTCAGTTCATCCAGCAAACGCTGCAGCTGCGTTTCACTCCAGCGGTACTCGCTCACTTGCTCATTGAGATCCAGCTGTCGCTTAGCTGTGCGCATCGCACGCTTTTTCTCTTTGTAATCAGGGGCATATGCGCCGTACGCTTCAATTCTTTCAAAATCCAGCTTTTTTTCTAAAAACGATTGCATCAATTCCTGAGCAACAGGATCTTGATGCATGGTTTGTTTTGCTATTTGATAGTTTCTACACGTTTCACTCGCTTTGATTGCCGTCACAAGTGAATCGATTTGATCTTCAATCTCGAAAAAGGCTTCATCGTAAATCATCTGATGTACTATCCTCGGTCCCTTCTACATCTTCTTGCACTAAGACTACCATATTTGCTTCAGAAAAAGCAATTCCTATCTTTTCTGATTGTTCATGGGTCAAACGTTCAGTAAATCTTGGGTTGCTGAACCAAGATAAAATAGTAAAGGTTGGATCATAGACAGGCGCTTCAAAAATCGAAGCAGAAGCCTCTAACTCCTTCGCTGCTAATAACTCCTGCCACTCATCGTTCGTCAAAACAAAATTACTCGTTTTTTCCGAAGAAAGAGCACGTTGATAGGAATGGATGCGTTGAGAGGTCAAATGATCCGATAGATTATTCGTCAAATCTGCTAAAAGTCCGACCGCATCTTGATGCGTCTGGGTATCTTGTACAAAGCTTTCCAAACCGATTTGATTACGAAGCTTATCAATAATGACAAAGGCTAACGTCTCTTTTTCAAGATCAGCTTGTGCTTGGTCAATCGTTTGCGAAACTTGAAACAGCGGTCGTTCTCCTTCCGTCAAGGGATAGGGCGCTAACTTAAGCAGGGTCGTCTGATCCAAGTAAGTGATCGCCTGCAGTTGAGCCGTCTCTTGATCAAAGAATAAAACAGCAAATGTCCCATTATCAAACGCTACTAAGGGTCGGTAGTTCATATCTTCTTCCATCAATTCAAAACTGATGGTGCGATCATTTTGTGTCAAGGTGAAATTTGGATAAATCATGGTCAGCTCAGTCAAGTCAGTCAAGGTCATGCCCATTGCAAAGGGCGCTAGGGAAGATCCCCCGGCGCCGATCACTTTGATTGCCTGCACACTCTCACCATCCGTATTGATCTCAACATATTGCTGATCGTCTAATTGATTGTAGACCCGAATTTCAAACTCGTAGCCCGAGCGATACGTTTGAACTGGAAGCCCGTAGATTTCTTCAAAATCAGAAACAGGCTCCCCAATCAATTCAGCTAATCCTTTGGCTGCGATTGGTTCATAATTCATGGTCGTTGGTGCTTTGATTGGGTTCTCGATCGTCATTCTTGAATCTGAAGCGTTTTGCATGAATACTGGCTGCAAATACACGATTATCAGGGCTAGGACAAATAAGCCGCAAAATAATAATCCCCTTCGCTTCATCTGCTGATCGACTCCTTATTTTTCTTTGACTTCAATCAGAAGGTCTCCTGACTGGATTGGTTCCCCATCGGTTACGTAAACATGCTCAACTACACCAGAGAAGCGAGCTTCGACGGAAGTTTCCATCTTCATCGCTTCAGTGACCATCAAAGTCTGTCCACGTGCCACTCGGTCACCTTTTTTGACTAATACTTCTAAAACTGAACCACTCATGGAGGCACCGATTTGTTCTTTGTTCGTTGGCTCTGCTTTGCGTTTTGTTTGAACAGAACTGATGATCGAACTATCTTTCACAACGATTTCTCGTCGTTGACCGTTTAAGTTAAAGAAGAGGGTCCGATTGCCTTCGATATCTGGTTCACCGATTTCATCAAGACGAATGATCAAGATTTTGCCTTTTTCTAATTCGACATTGATCGTTTCGCCTAAGCGCATACCATTAAAGAAGGTTGGTGTATCAAGGACTTTTACATCGGCAAACTGCTCATACGCTTTTCGATAATCCAGGAAGACTTGCGGATACATCAAGTAGCTCAAGACTTCTTCGTGTTTTGGTTCATAGCCGATTTTTTCCGCTAGTTCTTGTTTCACTTCGGCAAAATCAACTGGTTTGGCAAAGGTTCCTGGTCGTTCCGTAAAGGCTGGGCGTCCTTTTAAGATAATACGTTGCAATTCTTTCGGGAAACCGCCGACTGGCTGACCTAACTCGCCTTGGAAGAAGGTGATCACTGATTCTGGGAAGCTCAATGTATCGCCTTTTTCAAAAATATCTTTTTCTGACAAGCCATTTTGTACCATGAAGAGCGCCATATCGCCCACGACTTTCGAAGAAGGTGTCACTTTCACGATGTCTCCAAACATCATATTGACTTCATGATACATTTCTTTGATTTCATCCCATTCTTCGCCTAAACCAACGGCTTTGGCTTGCTGCTGGAGATTGGTATATTGTCCTCCTGGCATCTCATGCTTGTACACTTCCGTTTGAGGGGCGTTCAAGCCATTTTCAAAGGAATGGTAGTACATGCGAACATCTTCCCAATAGTGATTCAATTGTTGGATATTATCCACATTGATCTCTGGGCAACGCTCGCCGTTTAAAAGAGCATAATACAAACTACTCATACTTGGCTGACTCGTTGCGCCACTGATAGCTGACATAGCGACATCCACGATATCAACGCCAGCTTTGGTAGCTGCTGAGTAAGTGATAATCCCATTCCCGCTGGTATCATGCGTATGCAGATGGATCGGTACATCGATCGTATCTTTTAACTCACTGATCAAACGATAAGCCGCTTGCGGTTTTAATAATCCAGCCATATCCTTGATAGCAATAATATGGGCACCAAGATTTTGCAATTCTTTTGCCATGTCTTTGTAATATTGTACCGAATATTTTTGGCGGGATGGATCATTGATATCCCCTGTATAACAAATCGTCGCTTCTGCAATTTTCCCCGTATCGCGAACGGCTTGGATACTTTTCTCCATTTGTGGGACCCAGTTCAAACTATCAAAGATTCGGAATACATCGATTCCTTGTGCCGCAGATTCTTTGATGAATTCTTCCAAAACATTGTCTGGATAATTGGAATATCCGACAGCGTTGGAGCCTCTAAACAACATTTGCAACAGGGTATTCGGCATTTTTTTCCTGAACATCCGCAATCTTTCCCATGGATCTTCTGTTAAGAAACGGTACGCAACGTCAAAGGTTGCTCCACCCCACATTTCACTTGAGAACAATTGTGGTAGGCCAGCTTCCGTCATCGCGGCAATTTTCTTAAAGTCATGGGTTCTTACACGAGTTGCCAACAAACTTTGATGGGCATCTCGGAAGGTTGTATCCGTCAGTAAGACATTCTTTTGTTGACCGATCCATTCAACGACACCCTCTGCACCTTTCGTATCTAAAATATTTTTGGCGCTGACAAAATCAGGCGTTGCTTGGATGTGTTGTGGCATCCGTGGTTCATTGTAGAAAGGTTTCTTTTGTTTTTCGATTCCCGGGAATCCATTGATCGTGATTTCACCGATATACTTCATGGTTTTGTTTCCACGGTCACGAATCCGAGGGAAATTGAATAGTTCTGGCGTATTGTCGATAAAAGTGGTTTTGGCTTCCCCTGAACGAAAGGCTGGATGAGAAACAACATTACGCATAAAGAGAATGTTTGTTTTTACACCACGTACTCGGAATTCTTTCAGACAGCGCATCATTTTTTGAATTGCTTGGTCGAACGAAGCTGCATGCGTACAGACTTTTACAAGTAGCGAGTCGAAATAAGGGGTTACCACTGCACCGGCATAAGCATTTCCGACATCTAAACGAACCCCAAACCCACCTGGAGAGCGGTAGGTATCGATCTTACCAGTATCTGGCATAAAATTATTCGCTGGATCTTCTGTCGTCACGCGACATTGGATCGCAACACCCTCAAAGCGAATGTCTTTTTGTTCAGGAATCCCGATTTCTTTATGCAAGTCTTTGCCTTGTGCAATCAAAATTTGTGTCGTCACGATGTCTAAATTGGTGATCATTTCAGTGATCGTATGTTCCACTTGGACCCGTGGGTTTACTTCGATAAAGTAGAATTTGTCGCCCTCTACTAAAAATTCCACGGTTCCAGCATTGATATAGCCGACATGCTTCATTAGTTGAACGGCTGCTTGGCATATTTTTTCCCGTTGTTCATCAGTCATTGACACACAAGGTGCCACCTCGACTACTTTTTGGTGGCGGCGCTGAACCGAGCAATCACGTTCAAATAAGTGAACGACGTTTCCGTGCGTATCTCCTAAAATTTGGACTTCAATATGTTTTGGATTACTAATGTATTTTTCAACGTAGACTTCATCGCTACCAAATGCCGCTTTGGCTTCACTTTTGGCACGTTCGTAGCCGTCTCTTGCTTCTTTTTCATCATGAGCGACACGCATGCCTCGCCCACCGCCCCCAAGGGCTGCTTTGATCATGATTGGATAATCATGTTCGTTTGCAAAAGCTAAAACGTCATCGATCGATGCAACTGGACCGTCAGAGCCAGGAATCGATTGAATCCCTGCCTCGATCGCTGCTGCTTTTGCTTTGATCTTGTCGCCAAAAATATCTAAATGATGGGTGGATGGTCCGATGAAAATCAAACCTTCTTCTTCACAGCGTTGAGCAAATCCCAGATTTTCTGATAAAAAGCCGTATCCAGGATGGATTCCTTCGGCACCGGCCTTTTTCGCCGTGCGAATGATATCTTCAATGTCTAAATACGCATCGATCGGACGTTTGCCTTTCCCTACTAAATACGCTTCGTCTGCTTTAAAGCGATGGACGGAGTATTCATCCTCCGCAGCATAAATTCCGACAGTTTTGATCCCAAGTTCCGCACATGCGCGGAAGACACGGATCGCGATTTCTCCACGATTGGCAACAAGAATTTTCTTCATCTAATCCACTCCATTCAATTGATCAATAATTCAAATAAACCTGTTTCCTCTTTTCTTCGGCACTGATATTTAACACAAAACCGATACAAATCGATAGCATCAGCAAGCTTGATCCACCTTGACTTAGAAATGGGAAAGTGATTCCCGTCAACGGGATCAAACCAGTGATTCCACCTAAGTTGATAAAAATCTGAGACATAAATAATGTCCCTATACCTATGCACATCATGGAATTAAAGGGATCTCTTGAACGGATACCGACAAGAAAGATTCGTCCCACCATATAGAACAAAACACCTAAAATGATGATCGATGGGATCAGCCCTAATTCTTCCATAACGATCGAAAATATATAATCGGTGTGCGCTTCGTTTAAGAAGCCACGTTTTTGGATACTATTTCCAAGCCCGCGCCCGAACAGCCCACCGTTGAACATTGCGTAATACCCATTAACCATTTGATGACCTGTATCGTATTCATCAGCAAACGGGTTCAAAAAAGATGAAAAACGACTATAGACATAGTCGGGTAAAAGCTTACCACCGGTTAGATTCACAAACAAGACGATCAACATACTACCGATAATACCTGCCACACCTAATATTAAGGTATACAGGTAATTCAATCCGCTAGACAATAACACGACAAATGCCAGCAACATAACGATTACAGCATTCCCTAAGTCGGGATAAAGTGCCATGATCCCGGTGTAGACAAAAACGATTCCGATTGGACGCCAAACCGTTTTCCAAAATTCTTGTTGGATACCTTTTTGACGATAAGATAGCGTCACCGATAAAAACCAAATCACAATAAACTTTAAATACTCTGCTGGTTGAATGGAAAAGCCAGCAATCGATAACCAACCGAGTGCCCCATTTCTTCTTGGGAAAAAGAAGGCAGCGATCAATAAGAACAAGATGACGATCATGGCGATCTGGACAAATTTTTTGTTCCGAAAAACATCCGTTTTCATTTTATACATGACAGTGATCGCTATTAGGCTCACCAACCAAAATAATGTTTGATTGATGACGTAAGAAGCAGCTGTGGTCGGTTGTGTGGCGGTCATCGCAACGTAAGATGTGGAACTATAAACCATCATCAAGCCCGTGACACACATAACAATATATGGTAATAAAATACTATAATCTAATAAATGTCTTTTCTTTACTTTCTCTGGCAAGTTTATGCCTCCTTGCCGATGTCAGGTGTCCGCTGGTCCTCGTAGACCTCGCTATACAATTGGTTCAAATCTTTTTCAAGATCCGCCATCAATTGCTGTCCTGTTTGATTATCAACGATCCCCAAGCGGATCGCAAATGCCACTTGTCGTGATAGACCATACATCTGGGTATCAACCACTTCTTCAAATGCTTTGCATTGTGCGATACATAAACTATTTTCTTGGTTTCGGATCAGCTTTTTGATTCGTTCTGCGTCATCTCTCAGCAGATCAAGCGCTTTTGTAGAATCGATTTGCTCCATTCCGGTCCCCCCATTTCTTCGTTTCACCATTATAGCATATTCTTATTCGCTTTTGCATCCATAGATTGGATAGAAATACGGAAATAACGAACTTTAATGAGCATATATTCGAAAAGTTCGCTTTTTGATGATTATCATTCGTGTTTTGGAAATTTTATTCGTTTTATTTATATGATCCGCGCCCGATCTCGTGAAACAAAGGCGAAACGTGAAACACTTTATAAAAAACGTCCTTTACTAAAATTTAAGAAAAGCTATTCTATCAAGTATTCGAAAAAAAATCGGTGCCTGCTTTTCCACAATTACGTTTTAAAAAAAGAACAGGTCCAAAAGTCCCTGTTCTTTCAACTCGCATGAAAAGAAAAATCGTTTACTTTGTTTCGTCGCCGATCTTGCCATCCCCATTGATGTCCTCATCGGAAAGACGTTCGACTTCTTTAATAAAACCTTCGCTCATCTCTTGATAATTTTGCTCACCAACGACCGCATCGTCAGGGATTTGATCGACATTTGCAAAAAACTCAATATGATTGTGTAGGTTTTCAAAGCGCATAGGAGCATCTCCGCCGTATTCGCCATCAAGGTTGATCATTAAACGATTGACCTGTTCTGGTGCGTCTACTTCAAGAAAAGATGTTTTCGTATAAATCAGGCGACGATCGTTGATGTGTTTTCCACCATTCATCATTAAAGCAACTAAGTGGACGATCTCAAAAATATTGGCCGTTTTGACAATGATCAACGAAAATTTCCCATCGTCAAGCTTTGCATCAGGCGCAATCTGTTCAAAGCCCCCCACTGAATTCGTCAGCCCTAAAAAGAACATCGACGCTCCGCCAATGTATTCTCCGTCTTCATACTTTAGATGCATTTTGATTGGTTTGACACGAGGCAGTAATTCCGCTCCTTTTGCTAGATAAGCTAAGTAGCCAAAAACACTTTTCAGTTCAGAAGGAACATCGTAGGTCAATTCCGTTAAGTGCCCACCAGCAGCAATGTTGATAAAATACATGTTGGGTGTTTTTCCGACATCCATTTTCACTGTCTGCTGCTTCAAAATCACTTCCGCAGCTGCTTTGATATCCGTACGGGGAATCTTTAGTGCTCGTGCGTAGTCATTGGTCGTGCCTCCAGGAATGATCGCCATTTTTGGTCGCTTTTCTAAAGGAGCGATCCCATTGACGACTTCATTGATCGTGCCATCCCCACCGGCAGCTACCACCAAATCAAAACCAGCTTCGCCGGCTCTTCTTGCTTCATCACGAGCGGAAAATGGCGCAGCGGTCGTGGCAAATGCACTCGCCTCATAACCGCCAGTTTCCAAAACATCTAAAATATCTGCTAAGTTTTTTCGAATCAATTCTTTCCCAGATGTCGGGTTGTAGATTACTCTTGCTCTTTTCATCGCTTGCCTCTTATCGCTTTGCTAGTTCTTCTTGCAACAGCTTGTTCACAACGCCTGGATTCGCTTGTCCTTTGGTTGCTTTCATGATTTGACCAACTAAGAAACCGACTGCGCGGTCTTTTCCGTTCTTGAAGTCATCGACGGATTGTTGGTTGTTATCTAATACTTCATTGATCATTGGTAGTAATTGCGCAGGATCTGATAATTGGATCAATCCTTTGGCTTTTACGACTTCTTCAGCGTCGCCGCCGTTTGTGATCAACTCTTTGAAGACTTTTTTCGCAATCTTCGAACTGATCGTGCCATCGGCGATCAAACGAATCATTCCCGCTAAATTGTCTGGGGTTAATTTCGTTTCTGGCAGTTCCAATTTCTCGCTGTTCAGATACGCTGAAACTTCACCCATCAACCAGTTAGAAGCTTGTTTAGGATCAGCACCAGCATCGATGGTTTTTTCAAAGAAATCGGACATTTCTTTTGATAAAGTCAAGACCATTGCATCATATTCTGGTAAGCCCAATTCAGAGATGTAACGGGCACGACGTTTTTGCGGCATTTCTGGCAAGCTTTGACGTACACGTTCGATCCATTCATCATCGATCACAAACCATGGGATATCTGGTTCTGGGAAGTAACGATAATCAGAAGAACCTTCTTTGACACGCATCAATAAGGTTTTGCTGGTTGCTTCATCAAAACGTCGAGTTTCTTGTTGGATCTCGCCTCCAGAAAGCAATACTTTGGCTTGGCGTTTTTCTTCAAATGCCAACCCTTTTTTCACGAAGGACATAGAGTTTAAGTTTTTCAGTTCTGTTTTTGTTCCGAATTGTTCTTGGCCGTAAGGTCGCAACGAAATATTCGCATCACAACGCATGGAACCTTCTTCCATCTTCACATCGGATACTTCTGTAAACAAGATGATTGAACGCAACGCTTCTAGATACGCATATGCTTCTTCTGGTGAACGCATATCCGCTTCGGAAACGATCTCGATCAAAGGGGTTCCTTGACGATTTAGATCAACATAAGAATAACCGCCTTTGCCGTGCATGTTTTTCCCAGCATCTTCTTCCAAATGAACTCGCTCGATGCGAATCTTTTTCTTTTTGCCTTCCACTTCGATCTCGATCCACCCATCATGACCGATCGGTTGATCGAATTGCGAAATTTGATACGCTTTTGGATTGTCGGGATAAAAATAGTTTTTGCGGTCGAAATGCGTTTCTTTTGAGATTTCACAATTCAGCGCAAGCGCAGCTTTCATCCCAAATTCGATAGCCGCTTTGTTCATTACTGGTAAAACACCTGGATAGCCCCAGTCGATCACATTCGTGTTGCTATTTGGTTCAGCGCCAAAGTGAGCAGGTGCTGGAGAAAAAATCTTTGATTCTGTTTTTAATTCTACGTGGACTTCAAGCCCAATGACTGTTTCGAAGTTCATGCCTTATCCCCTCCTAAAATCACTGGTTTTTTCGTGTGGAAATCAGTTGCTTGTTCAAAGGCATAAGCCGCTTTATACATGGTTGCTTCATCAAAATGTTTCCCAATGATCTGCAAGCCGACTGGCAGTCCTTCAGAAAAACCTGCTGGGATCGACATCCCTGGCAGTCCTGCTAAGTTCACAGGAATGGTTAAAATATCATTCAAGTACATGGTGATCGGATCATTGATGTTTTCTCCAATACCAAATGCTACCGTTGGGGAAGCTGGGCCAATGATCAAGTCGTATTGGCTGAAGACCTTATCGAAATCTTGTTTGATCAACGTCCGTACTTGACCGGCTTTTTTGAAGTAGGCATCGTAGTAGCCAGCACTTAGTGAAAACGTACCTAACATGATCCGGCGTTTTACTTCTTCCCCGAATCCTTCACTGCGAGAATTGACATAGACATCTTCTAGATTGCTGACATTTTCTGAACGGAAACCATAACGAATACCGTCAAAACGTTGCAAATTAGAACTTGCTTCAGAAGAAGCGATGATATAGTAAACGGCTACCCCGTATTTTGAGTGTGGCAAGCTGACTTCTTCCACAGTCGCTCCTAACGCACGGAAAGTGTCCGCTGCTTTTAAGATTGCTTCTCGAACGCCTGCTTGGATCCCTTCACCTAAGTATTCTTTAGGCAAAGCGACTTTCATTCCTTTGATATCACCCGTCAAACCTGCTGTAAAATCAGGAACAGCGGCGCCTGCTGACGTACTATCTTTCGCATCAAACCCACTGATGGCATTTAATGCAAAGGCATTGTCTTTCACACCACGCGTCATCGGTCCAATTTGATCTAAAGATGATGCAAACGCGATCAGACCAAAACGAGAAACCCGTCCGTAGGTTGGCTTCATCCCGACGATTCCATTGAAAGCTGCTGGTTGGCGAATCGAACCACCTGTATCGCTACCTAAAGATAATGGGACTTGTCCCGCTGCAACGGCAGCCGCCGAGCCACCTGATGAACCACCAGGTACTTTTGTCTCATCCCAAGCGTTTTTCGTTTTCTTAAAGAACGACGTTTCGGTACTTGCGCCCATCGCAAATTCATCCATGTTTAACTTACCAACTGGAATCATGTCTGCTTGGTAAACTTTGTCCATGACTGTTGCATCGTAGATTGGGTCAAAGTTGCCTAAAATTTTAGAAGCCGCTGTTGTGCGTAGATCTTTCGTAACAATGCTATCTTTGATCCCAATGGGAATCCCTGCCAACACATTGCCTTCAGTGATACCTTTTTGATCGATAGCTTGCGCTAACTCATGGGCTTTTTCTTCATTCAACGCTAGAAACGCATCGACTTTCGGCTCTGTTTCTTTAATGCGAGCAAAGGTTTCGCTCGTTAAGTCTGTTGCAGTAATTTCCTTTGACACTAATAAGCTGTGTAATTCTTCTAAGCTTTTTTTATATAATTCAGTCATTAGGCACCCGCCTCCCCATTATCAATGATTGCAGGCACTTTGATAAAGCCTTCTTCGGATTCTGGAACATTTTTCATTAATTCATCACGGTCCCAGCCGCCGGTCGTTACATCTTCACGCATCACGTTAATCGTTTCTGCGACATTCGATGTGAATGGTACTCCTGTGGTGTCCACTTCTTCAAGTGTTTCAACCATATCAATAATTTTCCCTAGCTGAGAGGTAAACTCATGTAATTCATCGTCTGAGAATGAAAGTTTTGCTAGTTTGGCAACGTGTTTGACTTGTTCTTCGCTGATCGCCATAAAATCCTCCTCTTTCTCGTATCCGTAATCTACGTTTACGTTTTTCCAATGTATTGTATCATTTTTTTAACAAATCATGAAATAGAATTTGAAAATTATCAAATATAATTGCAAATAAAAGCAGAAATCATTTCTTTCCTCGTAGTGCAGGGAAGAAATGATTTCAATTAGACAAGAAAAAACAACTGCTTCTCGTCTGTGACAATGCTTAAAGGTTATTGATCTGCCGAATGACTGCCTTCGATCGCAGCCACCATTTGAGCTTCATCCCAAACGGTGACACCTAGGGATTGTGCTTTGGTCAGTTTGCTGCCTGCCTCTTCCCCAGCAACAACGATATCGGTCTTTTTCGATACACTGCCTGTTACCTTCCCACCGAGATTTTCAATTCGTTCCTTGGCTTCTTCACGAGTGAAGTGACTTAATTTTCCTGTTAAAACGACGGTTTTCTCTTTAAATGGTGATTCGACGTCTTCCAACTGTTCATTTCTAAGCCCCAAATAAGCAAAGTTGACACCCGCTCTTTCAAGTTCATCTAACAGGTCGTGAACTTCTTGATTGTCAAAATACGTGACGACACTTTCAGCAATCGTTGCGCCGATAGCTTCTAGCGAAATGATTTCTTCTTCCTTGGCTTTGCTGAGCGCCCGCAGATCACCGAAATGTTCTGCTAAAATCCGAGCCGCTTTCGCACCGACATGACGGATGCCTAGCCCAAAAATCAAACGTTCAACCGAATTTCCTTTACTCTGATGAATCGCCCGCAACAGGTTATTGGCTGATTTCTCTTTGATTTTATCAAGGGTCAACAATTGTTCTTCTGTTAAAAAGTACAAGTCGGCCACATCTTTAACTAAGGATTTATCGAACATTTGCTCTAAAACACGGGGTCCTAAACCGTCAATGTTCATAGCATTCCGTGAAACGAAATGGCTGAGTCCTTCTTTGATCTGTGCTGGACACTTTGGATTGATACAACGCAAGGCAACTTCTTCATCTAAATGGATCAGCTCACTCCCACATTCGGGACAATGTGTAGGCGATTCAAAGGGTTGACTTGCTTCTGTTCGTTTTTCTTCCAAGACTTTCGCAACCTCTGGAATAATGTCCCCCGCCTTAAAGATGATGACCGAATCGCCAATGCGGATGTCTTTCATTTTAATGAAATCTACATTATGGAGACTGGCACGGCTGACCGTCGTTCCAGCAACACGAACAGGGGTCATCACAGCGGTCGGTGTCACAACACCCGTCCGTCCCACGGTCCATTCGATCGTTTCGATCACTGTTTCCGCTTCTTCCGGTGGAAACTTATATGCCGCCGCCCATCGGGGTGCTTTTACGGTAAAGCCTAGCGCATCTTGATCTTTGAAATTATTGACTTTGATGACTACGCCGTCAATCTCATAGGGAAGCTCACTGCGCTTGTCATGAAACTCTTCGATATATGCCCAAACCTCATCGATGGTGTGGCACACTCTGCGTTCGTGATTTGTACGAAAGCCTAATTGATCCAGTTCATTCAATGCTGAAAATTGATCATTGGCTTCAATTGGTCCAAAGTCAGCTAGTGTGTACAAGAAGGTGCTTAAGTTTCTTTGGGCTGCGATCCGTGTGTCTAATTGTCGCAAGCTTCCAGCCGCTGCGTTTCTAGGATTGGCAAAAACTTCCGCCCCTTCTTCTTCTCGCTGTTGATTCAATTTCAAAAACGAAGCCTTTGGCATATAGCATTCGCCGCGAACTTCCAACGAGATCGGTTCTTTTAATTTCAGTGGAATCGATTTGACGGTCTTTAGGTTTTCTGTAATGTTTTCACCTACCGTACCATCTCCTCGAGTTGCTCCACGAACAAAGCGCCCTTCTTCATATTTCAAGGAAATTGACAATCCATCGATCTTTAACTCGCAGACATAATCTACCGCTTTCCCCAGTGCTTTTTGAACACGGGCATCAAAAGCCACGATTCCTTCTTTGTCAAAGACATCGTTCAGGCTATATAGCGGAATATCATGCGTGACCTTTTCAAAGCCAGGTAAAATGATACCGCCTACTCGTTGGGTGGGTGAGTCTTCGGTTACTAGCTGCGGATAATTGGTTTCAATTTCAACCAGTTCTGCATATAGCTGATCATAGAGATAATCTTCCACGGAAGGCTGATCTTTTACATAGTATTCGTAAGCATACTGATTTAATTGTGTGCGCAGCTCTTCTGCTCGTGATTGGATTTCTTTTGAAGGGACATCCATCCTAATATCCTCCTTATTTTTCAACTTTTTCAATCGGCGCAAAGGCCGCCAACAATCGTTTGACTCCTTGTTGTGGGAACGCCACATCTAATTCAACATCTTGCGCGCTGCCAGTCGTCCGAACGACGGTACCGATTCCCCATTTTTTATGTTGAACTTTCTCGCCAACTTGCCATGTATTACCAGCTGCAGAAGTCTGTTGTTTAGAAGCGACAGTCGTTTGACGCGGCTGTGTATAGCTCGGTTTGAACACTTTTGGTTGAAACGGTGCAGCAGCTTTCGGCTGTGAACGCTCGCCTAATGATTGCAGCAGATCTTGTTCGATCTCTTCGATAAACCGAGACGGACGATTGTATTGGGTCCGACCGTATAATGTTCTGGAAAAAGCGTTGGTCATAAAGAGCTCTTCCTCGGCACGAGTGATTCCCACGTAAGCAAGGCGCCGTTCTTCTTCGAGCTCGCTTTCTTCCATTAAGGCACGAGAAAGCGGGAAGATATTTTCTTCCAACCCAATCAAAAATACCACTGGAAACTCTAGTCCTTTTGCAGCATGCAAGGTCATCAAAGTCACTTGACTACTTTCTTCTTCATAACTATCGACGTCTGACAATAAAGCTAAGTCATTTAAGAAAACACTCAACTTCTCATCTGGTGCATCTGCATCGTCTTCGTTTTGCGCCTCAAATCGTTTGTCGAATTCTTGGGTAACCGATAAAAATTCTTCCAAGTTTTCAAGTCTAGCTTGTGCTTCTAAATTATTCTGGTTGACTAACTCTTGACGATAACCCGTTCTTTCTAATATTTCTTTTGTCAGTTCGGTTACTGATAGGTAAGGAACCATCTGGGCGAAGCCATCCATCATCATCCCAAAGCTTCCTAATTCTTTGCCAGCCTTTCCAGAAATATTCGCTAACTCGACGTTCATGGCTGCTTCTAACAATGACCATTCATGAAGATTCGCAAACGCTCGTAGTTTCTCGACGGATGTCGCACCGATCCCACGTTTTGGTACATTGATGATACGCTCTAAGCTGATGGAATCTCGCGGATTGGCGATCGCCGATAAATAGGCCAAAATATCACGGATTTCTTTGCGGTCATAGAATTTTCTGCCGCCGACCATCGTATAAGGAACGTTGGCTTTTAAAAGCATTTCTTCAATGATCCGTGACTGGGCATTGGTCCGATACAATATCGCAAAATCACCGAATTTACGGTTCTTTTCTGCAATTTGTTTTTGCATTTCACTGACGATAAATCGTGCTTCATCTCGTTCACTATCCCCGCGATAATAAGTGATCTTTTCCCCATCATGATTTTCTGTCCATAGATTTTTATCTGGACGGTTGCGGTTATTTTTGATTACTTGGTTTGCCGCATTTAAAATCGTTTGCGTTGAACGATAGTTTTGCTCTAACAAAATCGTTGCGGCATCTGGATAGTCCTTTTCAAAGTCTAAAATATTTTGCATGTTGGCACCACGCCAACCGTAAATACTTTGGTCCGCATCCCCAACAACACAAAGATTTCGAAAACGAGCGGCCAATAAATTGACCAGTGTGTATTGGGCGTGGTTGGTATCTTGGTATTCATCGACATGGATATAGTGGAATTTCCGTTGATAAAATTGCAGCGCATCTTCATTGTCTTGGAAGAGGCGGATCGTATTCATGATTAAATCATCGAAGTCCATGCATTGATTATTGCGCAGCTCTTTTTGATATTTTTCATAACAACGACCTACGATCTGCTCAAATAGACTACCTTCCATGGCTTGGTAAGCTTCAGGTGTCAACAGCTCGTTCTTGGCATGAGAGATCGTTCCCAAAATAGAACGAGGATCATATTTTTTGGGATCGATATTCAGTTCTTTTAATACCCGTTTCATCAGTGTATTTTGCTCAGAAGAGTCAATGATGGTAAAATTCTTCGAATAGCCAATACGATCAACGTCCCTGCGCAAGATTCTGACACACATCGAGTGGAAGGTTGAAACCCAAACGTCTTCTCCACCCGATCCTAATAGTTGACTGACCCGTTCCTTCATTTCACGTGCCGCTTTATTGGTAAATGTGATGGCTAAAATATTCCATGGATTCACATTTTTTTCTTCTATTAAATAGGCGATTCGGTGGGTTAGGACACGGGTCTTCCCGCTTCCTGCACCTGCCATCAGCAGCAACGGTCCTTCCGTATGCATAACGGCTTCTTTTTGCCGTGGGTTCATGCGTTCAAGTAATTCACTTTTGGATGACATGATTTTAAACATCCTTTCTTTCTCAATCTTCTCAATTATAGCATTATCCGGGAAAGGGGAAAACCGAACGCTTTGAAAACTTTTAATTAAAAGCGCTCTGATTTTTTCCCTTACGATTCATGCGATTTTTCAAGAGAAAGCAGGCTTGGTTTGTTTACATAATAAAAAGGCTGTAAACCTACCAGCCTTTTTATTCGTTTGAAGATTTTGGTTAACTAAAGTACTTCTCTACTAGTTTTTCATTTACATAAATCGAGACTTGCCCATCATTGACCGGGAAAACACCTTTTCCGGTATCATCTAAAACAACTTTCGCTTCATTGTTTCTCAATATATCCACGAATGTCTCTCCACCATGGATCGCACTGATAGTCATTTCTTTTTCCGCTCCTTGGGCATTGGTCATCACGACCGCTAATCCAGAAAGCTCATGTTCATAATCGCCAGTTAATACCCAGCCAATGCAATTAGGATCATCGAAATAATCGACTTGATTCCCGAATGCAAGCTTCTCCCGAAGTTTCAGCATATGGACCAGCGCATCCCCGACAGGGGCGATTTCTTGCGCGGGAATCCCAAATAAATCCCCCCAGAAAACTACTGGTACGCCAGCTTTACGTAAAAGGATCAATGAATAGGCATGGACTTTGAACCATCCGTCTATCCAAGATTGTAAACTTTGCCCAACCTGCGTGTCATGATTATCCACAAAAGTCACTGCATAATCTTCGCGAGCGGCGGTCAACGTACCTGCAAAAATTTGGCTCATATCGTATTCGCCATTTGAGTGAGATGCTTCATATAAATTGTAGTGCAATGGCACATCAAATAAATAAATCAAATTTCCTGAAGAATCTAAATACTCTTCTAATTTTGGCAGATCCCCTGACCAATATTCTCCGACAACAAATAGTGGTTTGCCTTTTTCCTCGCGTCGGTTTAAGATCCAATCCGCGTAATAGTTGAACTCAATGTGTTTGACCGCATCTAGTCGATACCCGTCAACGCCGGTCAGTTCTTGGTACCATTGGCCCCATTTATTGAGTTGTTCCACTGTTTCGGGATTTTCCATGTCCAAATCACAACCCATTAAGTAGTCGTAATTGCCCATCTCATCATCCACTTGGTTTTCCCAGCCCTTGTCAGCGAAGTTAAAAATCCCGTGGTCTTTGTTGCGGTCATCATAATCGACACCAGAAAAATTATGCCACGTCCAAACGTAATCATTGTACGTCCCCTGACGTCCTGGGAATGTGAACTTGGTCCAAGCTTCGATTTCTTCCTCATCACTGATCGGTTCATTACGGTTTTCGGTATTGTATTTAACCGCTGGAACGACTTCTTTTTCATCGGCACCAATCAAGTGATTGAAAACGATGTCGGCATAAACCTCTATTCCTTGTTCTTGCAGTGCTTTGATGGCTTCTAGGTATTCATCCTTTGTCCCATATTTTGTTGGCACCGACCCCTTTTGATCGAATTCGCCTAGATCATAATAATCATAGACACCATACCCAACGTCTTCGGACCCAGCTGTCCCTTTATAGGCAGGCGGCAGCCAAATTGCGGTAAATCCATACTCTTTGATTTCTTTACTCATTTCTTTCAATTTGTTCCAGTGCTGGCTATCTGCCGGCAGGTCCCATTCGAACCCTTGTAAAATGACTTTGTTATTCATTTATTTATCCCCCCTTACTTCAATTAAGCCAAATAATAGTAAAAATTGTCAAATATAAGGATAGCTATTAAATCAAAATGACGGTTATCATGACCGTTTATGACCGATTCCATTTATTCACGCTTTCATTTTGAATGTTTTTTACTGTTTATGATTGCTTTTGAACGAATCATATGGTATCATGGCAGGTGAAGAGGTGATGAAAATGCTTACAGAGGAGCGTCATCAAGCGATTTTGGCACGATTGGAACAAGAAGAAATCGTCAAGGTCAGTGACCTGATTCAACTGTTGGATGCTTCAGAATCAACGATCCGTCGAGACCTGCAAGAGTTGGAAGACAAAGGATTTTTAGTCAGAATTCACGGTGGAGCCAAGAAAAGTCAGCAATTAGGCTTCGAACCAAACATGTCAGAAAAAACGGCGAAGTTTCAAACGGAAAAACAAAAGATAGCAAGAGCAGCTGCCCAGACGATCAAAAATGGTGAAGTCATTTACTTAGATGCTGGCACAACGACCCTCGAAATGATTCCTTTCCTATCGGCTATCTCAGGCCTTAAGGTGGTCACAAACTCCGTCAAACACGCTTCCCTATTGATCGATCACGGGATCGACACCATGATTTTAGGGGGGACCATTAAGATATCGACGAACGCTGTGTTAGGGATCAATGCTGGTAAGCAACTGCGAAAACTACGCTTTAATCGTTGCTTTATGGGCATGAACGGGGCTCATTCTGAGGCTGGATTCACAACACCTGATCCTGAAGAAGCCCTGATCAAGCAGATCGCTTTAGAGCACAGTCAACAAGCCTATGTCTTGCTAGACCATTCCAAATTTCAGCAAACGACTTTTGCTCAAGTTGCTTTTATCGAAGGTGCGACGATCATCACCGATTATTGCCCAAAAAACTATTTAGCGAAATTCAGAGCAAAAACAACCATTATGGAGGTAATACAATGATTTACACAGTAACACTCAATCCATCGATCGACTTTATCGTCCATGTCGATCATTTGGAAATCGGCGCCCTTAATCGAATGAAACAAGACTTTAAACTACCTGGCGGCAAAGGAATCAATGTCTCACGGATTTTGAAACGCATCGGCATCGCCTCGACTGCCCTTGGTTTCGTTGGCGGATTTACTGGTCGTTTTATTGAAGAGTGGCTGACCAAAGAGGAAATCAACAGCAACTTTACCCAAGTCGCTGCGGACACACGAATCAATATCAAACTAAAATCCGGCGAAGAAACAGAAATCAACGGTCTTGGTCCAGTCATTCGCCAGCAAGAAATTGCTGAATTGAAACACCAATTAGCCACTCTTTCTGCCGAAGACATCGTCATCCTATCAGGAAGTAAACCAGCTGGTCTTCCAACCGACTTTTATAAAGAATTGATCAAAATCGTTAAAGAAGCGGGTGCGGAATTTGTCATTGATACGACCGGCGCGGAACTTTTTGATGCTTTATCCGATCAGCCTTTGCTGATCAAACCAAATAATCATGAATTAGCCGAACTTTATGAAACTTCTTTTTCAACAATCGAAGATATTTTGCCTTATGGTCAAAGAATGCTAAAGGATGGCGCTAAAAATGTCATTGTCTCTCTAGGCGGCGATGGCGCCCTGCTCTTTACTGGCAATGAGATCTATCGATCCAATGTGTTGAAACGACCTTTGAAAAATTCAGTCGGCGCTGGAGATTCCATGATTGCTGGATTCATTGGGCGTTATGCAAAGACCAAAGATGTGGTTGAAGCATTCAAATGGGGAGTCGCTTGTGGCAGTGCCACTGCGTTTTCAGATGATTTAGCTGAGGCGTCATTTATCGAAGAATTACTACCGGAAGTCATAATTGAACAAGTGAATCTATAGGAGGATGGAAAAAATGAAAATCAATGAGTTGATGCTGAAAGATGCCATGATTATGGACTTACAAGCAACAGACAAAAAAGGTGCCATTGATGAAATGGTAGCAAAATTATATGCTGTCGGACGAATTTCAGATATCGAGGTCTACAAAGAAGGAATTCTTGCCCGAGAAGCTCAAACATCAACAGGGCTAGGTGAAGGCATCGCAATGCCTCATGCCAAAAACAGTGCGGTCAAAGAAGCGACGGTCTTATTCGCAAAAAGTAATGCGGGTGTTGACTATGAGGCGTTAGATGGACAACCAACGTACTTCTTCTTTATGATCGCAGCACCAGAAGGAGCAAATGATACTCATTTACAAGCATTAGCAGCGCTATCTCGCTTGTTGATCGATCCGGATTTCGTTGCTAAATTAAAAACAGCGACGACTGCTGATCAAGTACAGCAACTTTTCTCAGAAGCTGAGGCACAGCAAGAAGCCGATGCTTTAGCAGAAGAAGCGGCAAACCAAGAAGCAGCACTTGCTAGCGAACGTCCCTATATCGTCGCAGTTACAGCTTGCCCGACAGGAATCGCCCATACCTACATGGCAGAAGATGCTTTGAAAAAGAAAGCCAAAGAGCTGGGTGTTGACATCAAAGTCGAAACAA
This sequence comes from Enterococcus sp. AZ079, assembly GCF_050547255.1. Lineage (NCBI taxonomy): Bacteria > Bacillati > Bacillota > Bacilli > Lactobacillales > Enterococcaceae > Enterococcus > Enterococcus sp. AZ079. The sequence continues at coordinate 1,769,385 of NZ_CP172955.1, forward strand.
ATGGTTCAGAAGGAATCAAAAATCGTCTAACAGAAGCTGATATCGCCCGAGCTACTGGTGTAATCGTAGCTGCTGATAAAAAAGTAGAAATGGATCGCTTTGACGGCAAACATTTAGTAAACCGTCCTGTCAGTGATGGTATCCGTAAAACCGAGCAATTAATCAATGAAGCAATGAGCGGTACTGCTCCTGTTTTTCATGGTAGCGGCCAAGCTTCTGATAAAGAGGACGCTTCTGCTGATGGTTCAGTCGGTCAACGAATCTATAAAGATTTGATGAATGGTGTTTCTCATATGCTGCCATTTGTTATTGCCGGTGGAATCATGATCGCTATTTCCTTCATGGTGGACCAGTTCATGGGTGTCCCTCAAGATGCCTTGAGTCAATTAGGAAACTACAACCAAGCAGCTTCTTGGTTCAATCAAATCGGTAGCGCGGCATTTGGTTTTATGCTACCTGTCTTAGCTGGATTTATCGCTTCAAGTATCAGTGACCGACCTGGATTGATCGTCGGTTTTGCAGCAGGTGCGTTAGCAAATACAGGTGGTGCTGGGTTCTTAGGTGCCTTGATCGGCGGTTTCTTAGCTGGTTACGTCATCAAGTTCTTACGTTCATTATTCAAAGGCTTACCAAAATCATTAGAAGGAATCAAAACGATCCTCTTCTACCCTGTTTTCGGCCTATTGATCACTGGCTTCTTGATGTTACTGATCAACGTGCCAATGAAAGCTATCAACGACGGTTTGAACAGCTTCTTGACTGGCTTAAGTGGTACCAACGCAGCTTTACTTGGCGCTTTGTTAGCAGCGATGATGGCAGCCGATCTAGGCGGCCCAATCAACAAAGCCGCTTATGTTTTCGGTACTGCAACATTGGCAACGACCGTTGCTGACGGTGGTAGCGTCGTGATGGCATCTGTAATGGCGGGCGGAATGGTTCCTCCATTAGCAATCTTTGTCGCAACGTTATTGTTCAAAAATAAATTCACAAAAGACCAAAAAGAAGCAGGTTTGACAAATATCGTCATGGGGCTATCCTTCGTCACAGAAGGTGCGATCCCATTTGCAGCAGCAGATCCATTGCGGGCGATCCCAAGCTTTATCGTTGGTTCTGCACTGACTGGTGCGCTTGTCGGTGCCTTTGATATCCAACTAATGGCGCCACATGGTGGGATCTTCGTTGTCCTGTTATTATCGAAACCAATTTTGTTCTTGCTATTCATCTTGATCGGTGCGATCGTTTCTGGCGTCGTATTCGGTTTGTTGAAAAAAGCGCCTGAGCAAGCAGCTTAATTGAAAAGACCCACAAGATCCTCGTGATCTTGCGGGTCTTTTTCATTCTTGATTGGTAAAAAGCTGCTGCTCGACTAACTTTTGGGTATTCATAAAATACACTCGAAGTTTCTTGCCATTCTTTTTTAGATTGACCCACGTATATTTGCGCGTGCGGTGCAAATACCCAAAATGAACATCCGGCATCGCTGCTTTCAATCCGTCTATTGGCAGCTCCTTCAAGGCTGTTTCTGGTAAATAAAATTGTAAGCAAGCTGTGTAGTCTTTAAAGCGATCCTCTGAGTAATCAATTTCGAGGTGATTCCGAATATAAAAGGCATATGCCTCGACCCCATCATCTACAGTCAATTCCGGTTTTAATACGATATAATCCATCATTCGCAACCGCTCTTGATCCACCCAAGGAAAATACGCTTGGGCATTCAGATACCCTTTCACTCGCCGCTCTTGATACTCTTCGTTCACGAGGTCGAAGCTTCTGGTGACAAAATGTGTCGCGCTGCGTTTTGTTGTCGGCTGCAGTCGATCATTTTGGTATTGGATGGTTTGGATCAAGTGATCCCAAAAGGCATATTCAATATATGGTTCTCTCAAAATACCGACCCCGTTATCCCAAGTCAATTGATCGATTCCAGTTTGATCGCGAAACAATCGCTGATAGGATAGATTCAATTCGTGATCCCACTGGAAAGGATCGCGATACAATTCCACCATCACGACCCCTTGGTCTCTTACCTGCACTTGCTCCACCTGTTGCGCATCAGTAATGATCACTTGAGGAATGATATGCGCGTAGAATGCCGAAAAGTACATGCGCCAGCAAGAAGTCAATGTATAGCCATTGTAAAAAACATCGTACCCAGCAAATTGATTGCAGTCGATGACGATTTCTTGTTCAAAATTTTTCCGCTTCGGTAACGCGTTGATTTCAGCAATCGATTGAAAATTTTGTCTTTTCTCGATTCCTTCGACGTTATGCATCAAGTACTCGTCATATGAACGCAAATAGCCGAACAAGCCATCTCTTTGCATCGTTTCATCAAAGTAACTTAAAATCACTGGTTTTTGCGCGGAAAACACCTCTTTTGTAAACAGATGCCGTTGTAAAACTGCCTCTTGAATGACATGGATACTAGACTCATTTTGTCCATCCGTGACAATAATTTCTGTATTGATTTCTTCAGGGGCGTTATGCAACAACCGACTGATTTCATCAAAATCATAAGGTTTCTTTGCTTGTTGATTGTAGTAGTATTCCGTCGGCTGATAGCTAAGACGAACCAAAGCGAACCAATTTTCAATCAACAAACGCAACTGTGCTGCTTCCATTTGGGTCGATTGTAGAAAGCCATAGATTTTTTCAGTTTTGATCATCGCTATCCCTCTTTTCTATCCCCTTTCTTTAATTATAGTAAAGGGGGAAACGATTGAACACTATTTCGCTTTTTTTGATGAAATCTACCACCGTTCGTGGTAAACTTAAGGCGCTTGGAGGTGAACCTATGGGCTTAAAATTCCAACGAGAAGACTCGCTAGATAAAATGTTTGATGATTTTGCCTTTCTTCCCGATAACGACAAAGACAAGAAAAAACAGGAAAACGATATTGAGCGTTTCTTGAAAAACGAACCTGCTGAAGAGAAAAAAACACAACCTAAAGATAGTAAGAAAGCAGACTAATAAAAAAGGCAAAGGACTGAAGCGACCCCCAAAAGTTAGACCAAAAAATCTAACTTTTGGGGGTCGTTATTTGTATGGCAAAATATCCTTTTGAATTAAAACTAAAAATCGTTAAAGAATATCTTAGTGGCGTGGGCGGATATCGGTATCTTGCCAACAAATACGGTATTTCAAGCAAGTCTCAAGTAAGTGATTGGGTGAATGCCTATCGTGAATACGGAGAGGAAGGTCTATTGAGAAAGCATCAAAATCAGAAATATTCTGTTCAATTTAAGTTAAATGCGCTAGAGTTATATCAAACAAGTGAGATGTCCTATCGAGAAGTTGCTAGCACTTTAGAAATGAACAACCCTGCGCTTATTGCCAATTGGATGCGTAATTTCAGAGAAGCAGGTATTGAGGGGCTCTCAAAAGAGAAAGGGCGACCACTTACTTTGACTAGAAAAAAAGAAAACAAAAAAGAAAATACAACAACTGAAGAACGCGAGCGTATCAAGGCATTAGAAAAGCAAGTCCGATCCCTTCAAATTGAGAATGCCTTTTTAAAAGAGTTGAGGAAGCTGCGAAAACAGGAAGCCCAGCAAAGACGCAAGAATCAATCGCACGAATCATCGCCAGCCTCCGAGGATCATTCAAACTAGTTGAGCTTCTTGAAACATTGAAATTTCCTAAAGCAACCTATATGTATTGGCAGAAACGGTTTGACAGACCAAACCCAGACCAAGAAATTGAAGAAAAAATGCTTGAAATTCGCAAAGAGCATAAAGACTATGGCTGTCTGCGACTAAAAAAAGAATTAGAGAATCAAGGGATTCATGTCAATAAAAAGAAGATTCAACGTCTGATAAAAAAACTAGGTATCGAAGTAAAGTCTTACACTCGAAAATCTCGACGGTACAATTCTTATCGTGGGAAGGTTGGTACTGTCGCCAAAAATCGTATTCATCGTCGGTTTTATACAAATATCTGTCACCAAAAAATTACAACTGATACCACAGAGTTTAAGTATTATGAAGTAGACACCGCAGGTGTCGTTCGTCAGAAAAAGCTGTATTTAGATCCTTTCATGGATTTCTACAATAGTGAAATTCTATCTTATCGGATTTCTGAAAAACCAAACGCACTAGCCATAATGGAAGGATTAGAAGAAGCAATCCAGATGACAAATGATTGTCCATTTCGTAGAACCTTCCATTCAGATCAAGGATGGGCCTATCAAATGAATGCTTATAAGAATAAATTGAAGCAGCATAAAATCTTCCAGAGTATGTCTCGTAAAGGGAATTGTTTAGATAACTCACCTATGGAAAACTTCTTTGGTTTATTAAAGCAAGAGATTTTTCATGGAGAAGTCTATCGGAGTTTAGATGAATTGAAAACAAAAATTGACCAATATATCTATTATTACAACCATAAACGCATCAAAAAGAAATTAAATTGGCGAAGTCCGGTTCAGTTTCGAGAAGCTGTAAAAACAGCTGTCTAACAGTTAATCTTATCGTACAAAAAAGGAGTGGATTTCTCCACTCTATAAAAGTCTAACTTTTTGGGGTCACTACAGACTCCATAGTCCCTTGCCTTTTTTACTTGTGGTAACAGAAAATGAGCCCCTGAAGCTACATATGTTTAACGATCAGAAACGGCATCTAGAGGTTTTCTTATAGCTCTTCATACAACATGCTTTGACGTAATCGCACCAAGCCGATGGTCAACAAGCAAAGAATAAAAAAGATGGTTGCTAAGATCGTCACCACGAAGATCATCACAAAAATCGGTGAGCTTGTAAAACGAATCATTGGTTCAAAGATAGTGGTTTTAATCAAGTCAGGGATCTCTGAGACTATGAGTTGTTGAATCGCTTGGTTAAAATCTTCCGTGGTTGAATTTGAGGGTAAAACAGCCATAAAGCTCCCTACACCATAATTAGCAACCCCAATCCAAGCAATTGCGACATTTGCTAGAGCGAGCCAGCCAATGCCAAGATTACCAACAACGATCGAGCCGACAGCAAGATTGCCAATCCCAACTAAAAAGCCAAAACAGAGGTTCCCTATTGCAATGACACCGGTGCTGACTGTCCCAATCCCCAGCATTCCGAAGGACAATAAGCCAATCGATAAAAAGCCTAAACTCACAATCCCCAAAGCAATAACCCCTTTGGCTTTGACACCAAGGCTAAACCAGCCGCTGGCAGTTGGTAGCTCTTTCATTAGAACAAAAAACTCTCGAACGCTCGTCACTTGATTCAGTAGTAAGAATAAATTAGGAATCAAAATGTGCATTAATGGAAGCCGCAGAACCGTCCGTTCACTTTTGTATTCATAATAGTAGGTTTCTTTCTTTTCTTTTAATAGCTCTTCCACGGGTGTGCCTAGTAAATCGGCTAGACGAACCAATGTCTCGATGTCTGGCAACCCATTTCCTCGTTCCCATTTTGAAATGGCCTTATCAGAAACAAATAACCTTGCAGCTAATTCCTTCTGTGTTAAGTTATATTTTGATCGATACTCTTTTAATTTTTTGCTTAATGATTCATGCATTCGACCACACCTCCTTGTTACAAGTTTAACAAATATCAAGGAGATTTTCGCTAAAATTGGGCAAATTTAGCACTCTATGCTACGTAGAATAGCGTAAATCAGCTAATTTCCACTGTAAAATGAGAAAAACCGAAGCAAGGGACTTTCTTGCTTCGGTTTCCTAATTGATAATTATTTTATTGCTGCTTCAATCGCTTTCCACGCTTCTTCTTTTCCTTGTTTGGTAATGGAAGAAAATAGGATAAACGTATCTGCTGGGTCAAAGGACAATGCTTTTTTGATCATACTTTCATGCTTGTTCCATTTCCCGCGAGGGATTTTGTCTGCTTTGGTGGCGACCACGATCACTGGAATCTCGTAGTATTTCAAAAACTCATACATTTGAATATCTTCTTGTGAGGGGGCATGACGTAAATCAACAAGAGATACGACTGCACGCAGCTGCTCTCTTTGTTCAAGATATGTCTCAATCATTTTCCCCCATTTCGCTCGCTCTGTTTTCGATACTTTTGCATAGCCGTAGCCGGGGACATCGACAAAATGCAGCGTATTTTCAATCAAATAAAAGTTCAGCGTTTGCGTCTTCCCAGGTTTTGATGAGGTACGGGCTAAATTTTTACGATTGATCAATGTATTGATGAAGGATGACTTTCCGACATTTGAGCGGCCTGCTAAGGCAATCTCCGGTAAAGGTGTAGCTGGATATTGTGCTGGAGAAACGGCACTGATGACGATTTCAGCATCATGTACTTTCATCGAATCGCTCCTTTCTATTTTTTCAAAAAGAAAGCCGGATAGCAATGAAACTATCCGACTTGGTCTCGATTAGACTGCTTTTTTGGTCTCTTCATTGTAAATGATTTTTGGTTCACCAAGTCCTTTTGCCGCTTCTTCCGTGATGGTGACTTTTTGGATCGACTCATCAGAAGGGACATTGAACATGACGTCCATCATGATATTCTCGATGATCGAACGCAACCCACGAGCACCGGTATTTCGCTCAATGGCTTGCGCAGCAATGGCACGCAAAGCCTCTGGCTCAAATTCAAGCTCGGTGTCATCTAATGCCATTAACTTTTGGTATTGTTTGACCAGCGCATTTTTTGGTTCAGTCAAAATATGCACTAAATCATCTACTGTTAATTTCTCTAGGGCAGCCATCACTGGCAAGCGGCCAATAAATTCAGGAATCAAACCGAATTTAAGCAAGTCTTCAGGAATGATTTGCTGCATCACGCTTTCGCCTTCTTCAAGGCGCTTATTGTTCGTGCCAAAACCAATTGTTTTTTCACCTAAACGGTTTTTAACGATGGTTTCGATTCCGTCAAACGCCCCACCAACGATAAAGAGAATATTGGTGGTATCAATTTGGATCATCTCTTGATGTGGATGTTTTCGTCCACCTTGTGGCGGTACACTAGCAGTCGTTCCTTCTAGGATCTTCAGCAATGCTTGCTGCACGCCTTCACCGGATACGTCACGAGTAATCGATACATTTTCACTCTTACGGGCGATTTTATCGATCTCATCAATATAGATGATTCCTTTTTCTGCCATTTCTACGTTATAATCAGCAGCTTGTAACAGTTTCAAAAGAATGTTTTCCACATCTTCACCGACATAGCCGGCTTCTGTCAAACTGGTTGCATCAGCGATTGCAAAAGGCACGTTTAGTGAACGTGCTAACGTTTGTGCCAAAAATGTTTTCCCAGAACCTGTTGGTCCGATCAAGCAAATATTGCTTTTTTGTAATTCTACATCTTCTGCTGTCGTTTCTACATTGACCCGTTTGTAGTGATTGTAAACCGCTACAGCCAGTGTCCGTTTCGCACGATCTTGTCCAATCACATATTCATTGAGAACATTCAGTAGTTCTTGCGGTTTCGGCACTTCGGTAAATTCACGAATTGCTTCTTCGTAAAACTCTTCATCAATGATTTCTTTACACAAATCGATGCATTCATTACAGATATAGACCCCAGGACCTGCAACGATCTTTTTCACCTCTTCTTGCGTTTTGCCACAAAAAGAACAACGAACAGCTTCATTACCGTTTGTATTATCGTACATACTGTTCACCCCTTGAAAATTTTCCAACCTATTTAAAGGAGTGGAATTTTGTTTACTAACTTTGCAGTCTTAAACAATCATATCATAACTTTTTTGAAAGAAAAAGTTCTTTTTACGTTGCCTAACGTTTTCTTATCATTTGTTAGTAATTGTTAAACTAGCCCCTCTTACTCCCAAGAAAAAACGGCAAACACCGCTAGATGTTCGCCGTTTTTAAGCATTTTGCTTACGCTTCTTTTGCAGTACCTGTGACAAGTTCAACTGCTTTCTTCATCGTGATATCATGTTTCAACATGTCTTCTGTTAAGACGCGTTTGATTTGATCCACTGGCATGTTGTAAGCTTCAGAAAGTTCTTTGATTTCGTTTTCGATATCTTCTTCTGTTGCTTCCAAACCTTCTGCTTTAGCGATTGCTTCAATAACAAGGTTTGTTTTCACGCGGGTTTCTGCTTCACCTTCAAATTGTGTGTGCAGATCTGCTTCAGTTGAACCAGTTAATTGATAATACATTTCTGGTGAGATTCCTTGACGTTGCATGTTGTTCAAGAATTCATCCATTGAACGGTGTACTTCATCATGAACCATTGAATGTGGTAATTCAACGATTTCTGCGTTTTCAACTGCTTGACGGATCGCAGCTTCATCTTTTGCATCTTCAGCTGCTTTTTCTTTTGATTCAGTCAATTCAGCACGGTATTTTTCTTTTAATTCAGCTAATGATTCAACGCTGTCATCAACGTCTTTTGCGAATTCATCATCTAATTCAGGAAGTTCTTTTGCTTTTACTTCGTGAACAGTTACTTTGAAGACTGCTTCTTTACCAGCTAAATCTTCTGCTTGATAATCTTCTGGGAAAGTAACGGTAACGTCTTTGCTATCACCAGCTTTTGTTCCTACTAATTGTTCTTCAAAACCAGGGATGAATGAGTTTGAGCCAAGTTCAAGTGAGTAGTTTTCACCTTTGCCGCCTTCAAATGTTTCTTCCCCTAAGAAGCCTTCAAAGTCGATAACGACTGTGTCGCCATTTTCAGCAGCTTCGTCTTCTTTGATAACTAATTCAGCTTGTGCTTCTTGTTCACGTTTGATGCGTGCATCCACGTCTTCTTCTGTTACTTCACGGTCTTGTTTTTCAACTGTTAATTCTTTGTAATCACCAAGTTTTACTTCAGGTTTTACAGTAACTTCTGCATTGATAACCCAATCTTGGCCTTTTTCCATGCTGTCAACGTCGATTTTTGGTTGCGCAACAGGATCGATCCCTGCTTCTTTTACAGCAGCTTCATAAGCTTCTGGAAGAACAGCGTTCAATGCATCTTCATACAACGCTTCTTCGCCGTACATACGGTTAAATACTTGGCGTGAAACTTTCCCTTTACGGAAGCCAGGTACGTTAAGATTGCCTTTCACTTTATTGAATGCAGTCGTCAAGCCTTTTTGGATTTCTGCTTGAGCGATCGTAAATGTCAAAACACCATCATTGGTGCCTGTTTTTTCCCATTTTGCAGTCATTTATTTCCCTCCGAATATTAATTGATTTACATATGAAATAGCTTCATGCATACCTTTAAATAGTACACTAACGTTGTTTAATTGTAAACATTTTACCATGAAAGTTGCGAATTTTTCTTTCAGCGAATGCTCAATCGAAGGATATTGCGTAGGTGTCGTTTGCGTTCTTCTATTTCATTCGCTGCTTTTGGCTGTTCTTTTTCTTCAAATAACCCACGATAATCTTCAATGTAGCTTGCCACCCATGCTTTTGCCTCCTCTTTTGCAGGTAAAAATGGGTAGCTGATGGCTAAATGATCATTGATTTCTGCTGAGACGCTTTCTGCTAAAATCGGATCTTCTTGGGCGATCGTTTCGTCAATCTCTTTCTGGATCGCTTTAACAGCGGCATCTTCTTGCAAAAGTTTTAACTCTTTCGGAACGATTTGCTGCATATTCCCAAGGTAATCGATCAGTTCAAAAGGTTCGTCCACTTCAAGACGCACGAGCTCATCCACTAATTTGGGCAGCAAATATGGATTTTTGATGGAAGCTAACGTTTCATGCATCAGCGTGACAAATTGTGGTTTGGTAATGGCTTGGGTAAAAACGTGCCATTCTGTTGCACTCACCGGTTGATTGGCTTCATCTAATGCACGTAAATGCTTGCGTTTCCCATGAAAATCTTCCAGCCCTAAAATTTGCTGCACTTCTTCTACCTTTGCTAATTCACTTGCTAACTGTTCCTGATAGCGGCTTGCAATTTTTGTTTTTTTACCTAATGTAAGCCAGCGCCGAGCTTTTAAATACTGACCATCCAAGATCAGCAGATGACCAATTTGTAAATACCCGTCGGTTTCTTTTAAATAGTCATCCAAATAGTCTTCCGCCAGATCTAACGCTTTGGCAAAATCATTCAACTGCTGCAGACATTCAACCAGCCATTGATTGATCTCAAAACTGGCATTTTTTTGATAGAGTTCATTGTACAGGCGAAAAGCTTGCAAAAACTCCTTTGACTGGTAGGCTTTTTCTGCCGCCAGCCGAAGCCGTTCATTTGGTCCTGGGAAATCAATCGTCTCACCCATTATCGATCCCTCCTTTACTACTTGCTTGATCTGCTAGTTAGTTTTGTGCGCCAATCATTACGTGATTGGCATCCACCTGTTTATTGAAAGCTTTGATCAGATTAATGGTCACCACACTGGTTTCTGCGAAATAATCCGCAGCCTGCTGCTTATTTTTATTAAAGACGATTGGCAAATAACCGAGATAAAAGAAAAGATTGAATTGTAATACGTAGCGTCCGCAAAGCTCGCGAATCAACACAGTTTGCCAGCTGAGTTCTTCCTCTACAAAAGAAACCACTCGAATACCAAAGAGCATTTTCCCAATGGTTTGACCATGATTTAGCTTTGTCATTAGAACAAAATAGCCTAGATAGATTGCTAAGGCACAGATGTTGTAAAGGCCAAACCGCTGATTGGTTGCCGTTAAATTCGCTAGATTGTAGATACTACCGATCGTTATTTGGGTAATCGCTCGGATCACCAACACATCAACGAGATAAGCAAAGAAACGAATCCAAAACCCAGCAAAAAAGTAGCTAGGAAAATCATTGAAGAACCGTTTGTCTTCTGCCTGTTTTTCAGGTTCTTCGTACCGTTGCCAGGCTTGTTGTTTTTCCTCGATCTCGCTTTGGGTATACTCTTCTTCCTTAAAAGACGTCAAGACTTGTTGGTAAAAATCATCGGGATGATTTACTTGTGTGTTCCTCATCGCTTTGTTGGCAGTTACTGGTTCGGTTGTTTCTGAAACCTGTGCCTCAGTTGGCACATCCATATGATCGGTTGACGGTGTCGAGGTTTCCCGCTGTTCCCTTTGATCGATTGACGTACTTGTGTGATTGTCATCCGTTGACGATGTGCCAGCGGAATACTTGTTTTTCTCTGTCATAGTCATTCACCTCCATAATAATAAAGAGGTTTCGGAGCATCGCTGGTTCCAAGGCTTTCCATCAATTGGATCACCCGCTCTGTGTTTGATTCTTTTAATCCTTGTAGTTCGGCTAAACTTGAACCTAACCAAGTAGAAGCAAATCCAGTAGATGAAACATCATAGCTGAAAATCTCGGCATCTTCCAAGCCTAGATCTGCTTGCATTGCTGCTAATGTATCTTCAGGAAAACCGATTTCATCCACTAAACCAACGGACACTGCTTGCTGCCCATCATAGATACGGCCATCAGCGATCTTTCTAACGGCTTCTTCTGTCATGCCGCGTCCTTCTGCTACGATTTTAACGAACCGACCATAGGCATTGTCGACATAGGTCTGCAAGACTTCTTTGTCGGCTTCTGTTGGTTCTCTCGTTGCTGAACCTACATCTTTTAGCGCGCCACTTTTATACGTATTGTCTTCGATCCCTAGCTTTTCGAATAAGCCAGCATAGTTTAGCCCTGACATGATCACTCCGATTGAACCAGTAATGGTTTCATCCGTTGCAAAAATTTTATCAGCACCTGCCGAGATATAATAACCGCCACTGGCTGCCATGTTTTTCATACTGACATACATCGGAATCCCTAACTCTTTGATTTTTGCTAACTCCCGAGCGATCTCCGCACTTTCATAGACGCCGCCTCCAGGGGTATTAACTTCCATCAAGATGCCCCCAATAGTTGGATCTTCTTGGATCATCCGTAGTTCTTCCAAAAACCGCTGATGATCATAAGATTCCGTTGTGAATAAACCGCCACTGGAGCTGCTGGCGATGGTTCCTTCTAAAGATAAGCGAACGATGCGATTGTCTTGATCTCCGGCAACTAACGTTGTCTCTTCGATCGCATTACTTCCATAGAACAAAGCATTTAACCCTTGTAACGTCTGAGTTTCCTCTTGCTCTGGACGATTTGTGATTACTGAAAAAACCCCCGAGCAGATAAATAACCCTGCTGCGATCGCCACTGCGATCCATCTTCTTTTATTCATTCTCCCACCTAACTTTTCACCTTTCCCATTTTTAGTATAGATTTTTGATGACGATCACTGCTTCTTCGTCTCCAACCGCATCAAATTTCTCGCTTTTTTCAGCTAAGACGTAGCCACCAAAAAATTCCTTTGTTAGTTCATCTTGGACTTCGAATGTTTGCGCGGTTTCCACGGTGACTGATCCAGGCAAAATTTCTTGCAAGCTGTCCCAGCCCGTATCCAACATGACCTTTGTTTCATCTGTGACATTAGGATCTTTTTCTATCGAAGCTACCATTTTCTTTAGCTCGGAAAAAGTCATACAATTTACAAATTCTGGCATTTCATTCCCTCACTTTCTTACTTTTTTATTGTAGCGAACTTAAAAAAAAAAGCATAGCTTTATGAGGAAATTTCTTGGGAATCTTATTCGACCAAGCTATGTCAGCTGTTTTGATTTCCTTTACACAGGTTCAAATCAACCTTACCAATAACTATACCAATTATTTTTATATAACTTACAGTTGACAGAAACAGGAATAAATATTATGATATTGCTTGTATTTCTATAAAATATCTCACAAGGAGGATAGATAGACCAATAAGGATAGCGCCTGATCTGGAAACAGATGACGAGGAAAGAGTTTATCGAAACATTCGGCGGATGACTCTAGGGACTGCACTCTACAGGCAAGAACAAATCTCATCGTAAGATGATGACAAAGACTTGCTACGCAGATAGAAATACATAATGCCAAACTAAATTTTTTGAAAGTAGGATTATCATTATGTGTGGAATTGTAGGAATCGTAGGAAAATCAAATGCAGAACGAATTATTTTGAACGGATTGGAACGCTTAGAGTATCGCGGCTATGACTCAGCAGGTCTTTATGTCGCTGATCGGACTTCGGATCACTTAATTAAAGCCCAAGGAAGAATCAAAAACTTGGAAGAAAAAGTGACTTCTGAAGTAACAGGAACGATCGGTATCGGACATACCCGTTGGGCGACCCACGGCAAGCCATCAGAAATGAACGCTCATCCTCACACTTCAGCAAACCAAGCACTCGTGTTGGTTCATAACGGTGTGATCGAAAACTTTGAAGAGCTTCATCAAGAATATTTAAGCAACCACCAATTTGAAGGTCAAACAGATACGGAAATCGTTGTTCATTTGATTGAAGCATTGAAGGAGCAAGACAACAGCACGACCAAAGCAGCCTTTAAAAAAGCTTTGTCCTTGATTCGCGGCTCTTATGCCTTTGCCTTAGTAGAAAAAAATGATCCAGAAACCATTTATGTTGCCAAAAACAAAAGTCCTTTATTGATCGGTTTGGGAGATGGGTTCAATGTCATCTGCAGCGATGCCTTAGCAATGCTCGATCAAACGACTCACTTTGTTGAGATCGAAGATGGCGAAATGGTGACCGTAACAGCCGATGCGATCGAAATCGAAGATCCAAAAGGAAACCTTGTGTACCGTGAGTCTTATGAAGCCCAACTAGATCTGACTGACATCGAAAAAGGAACGTACCCTTACTACATGTTAAAAGAAATCGATGATCAACCAACTGTGATGCGCCGCTTGATCCAAGAATATCAAGGAGAATCCGGTGAAGTAGTGATCGATCCAGCGTTAAAAAGCGAACTTTTAGCGAGCGATCGGATCTACATCATTGCTTGTGGTACCAGCAATCATGCTGGCTGGGCAGCAAAAGCCATTTTAGAAAAACTAACACAGATCCCTGTTGAGGTTCATTTATCTAGTGAGTTTGGCTACAACATGCCATTGTTGTCAGCAAAACCCTTCTTCTTGTTCTTATCACAAAGTGGTGAAACGGCAGATAGCCGTCAAGTATTAGTGACGATCAACCAGTTAGGTCTTCCTAGTCTGACGATTACCAACGTTGCTGGTTCTACTCTTTCTCGAGAAGCGAACCATACCTTATTGCTTCATGCTGGTCCAGAAATCGCTGTTGCCTCTACAAAGGCGTATACTGCACAGATCGCAGTGATGACGTTGTTAGCAAAAGCCATTGGTGATGAAAAAGCTGTTCCTGAAGCATTGGACTTTGATGTCTTCCATGAACTAAGCATCGTTGCTTCTGCAATGGAAGCTCTAGTAGATGAAAAAGCTGTTATCAGTCAATTTGCTGAAGATTTCTTATCTGATACCCGCAACGCCTTTTATATTGGTCGTGGAAATGATTACTATGTATCGATGGAAGCGGCATTGAAATTAAAAGAAATTTCTTATATCCAAGCAGAAGGCTTTGCAGCTGGTGAATTAAAACACGGCACCATCGCGTTGATCGAAGAAGGTACACCAGTGATCGGTGTGATCACGGAAGAAGTGACCGGCTCTCATACGCGAGGCAATTTGAAAGAAGTCGAATCTCGTGGGGCTCACACCCTTGTGATCGTTAGTCAAGAGTTAGCAAAAGCGACTGATCAAATCATTTTGCCAAATGTTCACCCATTGGTAACCAGCTTAGTGGCAGTCGTTCCAACACAGCTGCTGGCTTACTTTGCTACTTTACAACGTGGATTCGATGTTGACAAACCAAGAAACTTAGCAAAATCCGTTACCGTTGAATAAGTTTTTTAAAAGATTGAAACCGAATTGGTTATTTTCTGTATAATAAAAAGAACTCCTCGTTCGATAACTCGATCGTTCATAGGGGTTCTTTTTTCTGGTTTTCTGCACAACAAATCCGGAAAGACTTTTAAAAGCAACTATGCTCCGCAAGATTTGTCCAATGCGCGTTCCTTTTAAGCGTCGTCGACAAATCCGTTAACAAGTTTATTTATTTCGCAAGTTGTCTACTTGCTGGCAAGTAGACAAAAAAGACGACCAAAGGATATCTTTGATCGTCTTACTTCTTCATTTATTCCGCACCGATTTCTTCTCGAACGACTGCTGCGATTTTTTCAACATAGTAATCGACTTTTTCAATGGTTGGCGCTTCTGCCATCACTCGAAGCAATGGTTCTGTTCCTGAAGGGCGAACCAAGATACGGCCTTCGCCGTTCATTTCTGCTTCTGTCTCTTCCACGATTTTACGGATAGCTGGAACATCCATCGCGCCATTTTTATCTGTCACTCGAATGTTGACAAGTTTTTGTGGATAGATCGTTACCTCTCCTGCTAATTCCGACAGTTTCTTGCCCGTTTGTTTCATGATATTCAATAGTTGAATTCCTGATAGCAAACCGTCACCTGTCGTATTGAAATCCAAGAAAATCATGTGACCTGATTGCTCGCCACCAAAATTATAATCGTTTTTACGCATTTCTTCGACGACATAACGGTCACCGACTTGTGTGATGACATCTTTCAGTCCAATTGCTTCCACTGCTTTATGGAACCCTAAATTGCTCATGACTGTTGTCACGATCGTTCCTTGGTTCAAGCGCTTTTGCTCCGCTAAATATTTCGCACAGATATACATGATTTTATCGCCATCAACGATGTTTCCTAGTTCATCTACTGCGATGACCCGATCACCATCTCCATCAAACGCAAGACCAGCATCCGCCCCTTTTTCAACGACAAATTCAGCTAACGCTTCAGGGTGAGTCGATCCCACACCATCATTAATGTTCAACCCGTCTGGAGACGTCCCCATTGTGAAGAATTCTGTTTCTAGATCGGCAAACAAACGATTGACATTTGTTGCTGTTGCGCCATTTGCTGCATCAACACACACCGTGATTCCTTCCAAATCATCAGGAATCGTTTGACGTAGAAATTGAGAGTATTTCAACAACCCTTCTGGAAACTCATCCACCGTTCCTAAGCCATCGGCAGAAGGACGTGGAAGTGTGTCTTCCGGCGCATCAAGTAATGCTTCAATTTCAGCTTCTTGTTCATCGACTAATTTAAAGCCATCATTCCCGAAAAACTTGATGCCATTGTCTTGTGCAGGATTGTGAGAGGCAGAGATCATTACACCTGCACTCGCTTTTTGCACTTTCGTCAAGTACGCAACACCCGGTGTAGAAATAACACCCAATTGGAATACCTCGATCCCGACAGATAATAGTCCAGCGATCAATGCATTTTCTAGCATCTGTCCAGAAATCCGTGTGTCCCGTCCCACCAAAACGCGGGGACGGCGGTCACCAGTTTCATGCTGACTTAATACATAGCCGCCGTAACGACCTAATTTAAATGCTAATTCAGGTGTCAACTCCTTGTTTGCTTCTCCTCTAACACCATCAGTACCAAAATATTTTCCCATTTTAATAACCTCTCTTATTCATTCTCTACAGTCAAACGACTAAGAACTGCTTGTCGTCGTGCTGCTTGCGGAATTCTCTGTTTGTTCTTGCGTCGTGTCGACTGTCGAAGAATTGGCTTGAGAATTCGCACTGTTCGTTGCTTCATCGCCATCATTGTTTGATTGATTCTCAGTAGTTGTTTCTGCAACCGGAGTGATTTGGATCGTCACAACTGTTGGATTGATCGTTGTTCCCTCTGGTACTGGAATCGTTACTGTCCGTTCGGTCGTGGTTGTGATCTCACTAACATCCACTGGGACACCGATCTGCTGGGTCTCATCCAAAATACTTTGTGGTCCTGTTAGCACCGCACTGATACTACTCATCCGGTAGATGTAATGAGAGATCCCGTCTGGTGTTGTCCCCTGTTGAGTGACAAACAATTCAATTTCTTTGCTTGGTGCTTCCATCATCAATGCCACATCGACCGAATCTGGCTCAGGAATGATCGCTAAAGGATTGTTTTCACTATCCCAAGCCTCGATCGTTCCATCCACCGTAATCGAATCGCCAGTAATATCATCTGGATTCACGATCGCTACCACTCGGTCGATTTCTGCCAGTGTCTTGTCGCCAGTAGTGATCTCTACTTCTTGCGGTTCAACACTCATTGAATCAACGCCGTAACCACTCGTTGATCCATCAGTCGAGATGACTGGCTCAACGGTAAACGTTTGGGTGACTTTTTTCTCGATCGTCACAGTGACGGTTTTGGGTTCGATTTCGGCTGTCACACTTGAGCTAAGATTTTTCACTTCTAAAGGGACCTCATGGGTTCCTTCATCGAGTCCAGTCAAATCAGCAACTACTCGAAAGCTCCGCGTTTCCTCGCTACGTTCAGCATTCAATTGCACCCGATTTCGACTAGACAAAGTCACGTCTACTGTTGTTTCAAATCCTTGGATAAAGTATTCATCTGTGTCATAGGTGGTCTGAATCGGTACATTATCGATCTCTTCCTCATAAGGATTTGAAGTTCCTGCAAGGTTGACTTGCAGGCTTGATCCGCTGGCGATGAAAAACAGAACCAGACTAAAGAACAGCGCTAGTATACCATAAAATACGTTTTGACGACGTTCTTTCTTGATCATTTTCTTCCTCCTTTGTTGACCCCTTCAAAGAAAGATTGCAGCAAGTTGCGTTTACCAGGCTTTTCTTCTGGCACTAATTCGCGATTCAACACGTCGAGATACTCTTGTCGCGAAAGCTCAGTAAGCATCCGATTATTCAGGGTAATACTGACGTCTCCCGTCTCCTCTGAGACGATAATGGTCAACGCATCACTAACTTCTGAAATCCCGACAGCCGCTCGATGGCGCGTCCCAAATTCTTTGGGAATCAACGGACTTTCTGACAGTGGTAAGTAGGCACTAGCAACAGCGATCTTATCATCTCTTAAGATGACTGCACCATCGTGTAGCGGTGTATTGGGAATAAAAATATTGATCAGTAATTCGCCCGTCACGTCCGCATCTAAAGGAATCCCCGTTTCAATATATTCTTCTAACCCCGTCGTCCGTTCGATCGTGATCAATGCACCAATTTTTCGTTTTGCCATATATTGAACAGCTTTGTCCAACGCTTGGACCAACACTTCATCCCGTCGTTTTTCATTCTTAGAAGTCTTGAAGAAAGAGCTACGGCCAAGATGCTCCAGCCCTCGTCGAATTTCTGGTTGGAAAATAACAATCGCGGCGATCACCCCATATGTGATGACTTGATCCATCAACCAAGATAGCGTCTTTAATCCTACGATACCTGCCAAAAACCTTAGAACAATGAATAGGCCGACGCCTTTAAACAACTGGATCGCTTTTGTTCCTCGCACAAGCTGGATCAGCTTATAAACCAAGTACCAAACAACGATCACATCTAAAACATTTACTAAAAATGACCAAGAAAATATATCAAATGAGAGCAATTCTCTCCAATAATCTAAATTAAAAAAATCCCTGAAATTTATCAACATAAACAGCCTTCCTTTATTCTTAAGACTTCAGATAATAGTATAACATAGGACCTCTTCAAAGATTTGAAAAAAAACAAATTTATGAAAAAGTTTTGAAAAAATAAACAGCTCTTTTACTTAGTTTACCATTATCCTGAAATCATTGTTTGTCAAAGGTCTTAGAAGATTTCATCTAAACGAGCTTCTTGCACTCATTTCTTAGGAAAAACAACAAATGACCCTGAAAAACGGGTCAAACCGTTTTGCAGGGTCATTCCTCAGCGAGCGATTACTCTTGCTGACGGCGCTTTGCGCGCGCTGCACGCCGTGCTGCTCTTTCAGCGAGCTGTTCTTCGCTTAACGGCTGTTTTTCTCTTCGTACACGCTCCGTTTTTACTGCCGTTGGTCGTTCTGCATCAGTACTTACCTTATTTTCAAGCTTTGCTCGTATTTTTTCTTCTTGACCTGCTAAGCGGGCATAGTTGTAGAAACGAGTTTTCGCATCTGAAACGGTTTTTTCAAACAATGCTTGCGCCGCATTCGGATTGGCAGACTGCAAGGATGCAAATCGAACTTGTGTCTGCATAAAGGCAGGCATTTGATCAAATGCTGGCTTTTTGAAATCGAGTGTCATTGGCTGTTTCCCTTTTTCTGCCAACAGCGGGTTATAGCGGTAGAGACTCCAATACCCCGATGCAACTGCTTCTTGTGCTTCTTTCAAGGATTGACGCATTCCGCCTGCAAGACCGTGGGTGATACATGGCGTATAGGCAATGATGATTGACGGTCCTGGGAACCGCTCGGCTTCTTCAAAGGCTTTGATCGTTTGCATTTGATTGGCACCAGATGCGATTTGTGCGACATAGACATGTCCGTAGGTCATCGCCATCATTCCTAAATCTTTTTTGGAAACAAACTTGCCACTCGCAGCGAATTTAGCAATGGCCGAAGTCGGTGTCGCTTTAGAGACTTGCCCCCCTGTATTAGAATAGACTTCATTATCTAACACGAGAATATTGACGTCTGCACCAGAAGCGAGGACATGATCGATACCGCCAAACCCAATATCATATGCCCAGCCGTCACCGCCTATCATCCATTGGCTTGGCTTAACAAACAAATCTTTCTCCTGCAAGATTTTGTTCAGCTGAGGTGTTGTGGCAGCTTCAGCTTCTAAGGCGGCGATCAATTTTGCTGCTCGCTGTTGCGTCCCAGCACTTTCTTCTCGATGAAGGTCCCAATCATCAATCAAAGCCTGCAATTCTTCTGATACATTGGCTTTCAACGACTGCAGCTGGGCCGCTAATTTCTCCCGTCGGGTTTGGTTGGCTAAGAACATGCCATAGCCATATTCGGCATTGTCTTCAAACAACGAGTTTGACCAAGCTGGCCCCTGTCCTAAGTGATTGGTTGTATAAGGGGATACTGGTGAGGTTCCACCCCAAATCGAAGAGCAGCCAGTCGCATTGGCGATCATCATGCGATCACCAAACATTTGGGTCAATAGTTTCACATAGGGGGTTTCCCCACAGCCCGCACAAGCACCAGAGAACTCCAACAAAGGTTTATTGAATTGAGAGCCCAAAACAGTTCCTGGTTTTGCTGGATTTTCCTTTTGACGTAAAGTCATCGCAAAAGCCCAATTTAAAGCTTGTTCTTTTTGTTCTTCGTAAGGACGCATCGTCAAAGCTTTCCCTTTGGCAGGACATGCTTCCACGCAAAGGCCGCAACCTGTACAATCTTCAACGGAAACTTGAATTCGATATTTTTGGCCGTTCGCTCCTCGCATCTCTCTGACGATAAAGCCTTCCGGTGCTTCGATTAATTCATCTTCATCTGCCAAAAACGGACGGATCGCCGCATGAGGACAGACAAAGGCACACTCATTGCACATGGTACAGCGATCTGATAGCCACTCGGGCACTTCAACAGCGATGCCCCGCTTCTCAACCGCTGTTGTCCCGACAGGGATCACCCCTTCGGTCATTTGATTCCGTACGAGGGTGCCCACGGTTAGTTGGTTGCCTTCTTGACGGTTGATGGGTTCCACGATTTCCCGCACAAATTGTGTTGTCGCAGTGGATGTCCTCTCCGGCACTTCGAGAGTTGCCCACTTGCTTGGAACAGGGATTTCTTGTAATAATTCGATGGTACGATCGATGGCTGCTTGGTTCTTTTCAACGATCGCCATCGATTTGTGCCGATAACTTTTCAGTGCCTCTTCTTTTAAAATCGGCAAGATTTCCTCGGTCGGAATGATGTTTGCCAAGTAAAAGAAGGCTGTTTCCATCGCGGTATTGATCCGCCCACCTAAGCCAACTTCCATTGCCAACTGCATGGCGTTGATGGTATAAAAACGGATCTCGTTTTCAGCAAGATAACGTTTCATTTTCTTCGGTAGATTTTTTAAGATTTGCTCTTGTGACCAGGTCGTATTTAATAAAAAGGTTCCGCCTTTTTTGAGTCCTTTCAGCAAATCATACGTATGCAAATACGCAGGTGTATGACATGCAACGAAATCCGCGTGTTCGATCAGATAGGTGGAACGAATGGGGGTATCCCCAAATCGCAGATGGGAAACCGTTAGACCACCAGATTTTTTCGAATCATAGTGGAAATAGCCTTGCACATATTTTTCGGTATGGTCACCGATGATTTTGATTGCTGACTTATTCGCCCCAACGGTCCCATCAGAGCCGAATCCCCAGAATTTCGCTTGGAAGGTGGATGGATCAGTTAGATCTAGCGTGCCTTTTGAGGGCAACGACAATTGCGTCACATCATCCGTGATCCCAATGGTGAAGCGTTTCTTTTGGCTCGCTTTTGGCTTAATCAATTCGTCATAAACGGCAACGATTTGATCAGGCGTCACATCTTTTGACCCAAGACCATAGCGTCCACCAATGATCGTCGGCCGAATCGCTGCATCATACATGGCACTTTGCACATCCAAAAGCAAAGACTCGCCATTGGCACCAGGTTCTTTGCTGCGATCCAATACAGCGATACTTTTAACGGTAGCAGGCAGTTTTTCTAAGAAGACTTCTAATGGGAATGGTCGATACAAATGGATCGACAAGACCCCCACCTTGCGTCCTGAAGCGCACAAATGATCCACCGTTTGCTGGATCGTTTGCGTCGAGGACCCCATCGAAACGATCACTTCTTCGGCGTCCGCAGCACCATAATAATCCACTAAATCATAGTTGGTTCCTCTTAAAGCATTGATTTTTTTCATGTAAAAACGAACGATCTCAGGCAATGTTTGATAATGCTGATTGATCGTTTCCCGCTGTTGAAAATGGATATCAGGATTTTGATTCGTTCCACTCGTCGTCGGGTGATTCGGGTTCATGGCTTTTTGTCGAAAGGCAGTCAATTTTTCATGATTGACCAACTGTGCCAATTCCTCATAATCTAAGACCTCTATTTTTTGAATCTCATGACTGGTTCGAAACCCATCAAAAAAATTTAAAAATGGGATATTGGCTTCGATAGCTGCTAAATGAGCGACTGGCGCTAAATCCATTACTTCTTGGACACTGCTTTCCGCTAACATAGCAAAGCCTGTTTGTCGGGTGGCCATTACATCGGTATGATCTCCAAAAATATTCAAAGCATTGGTGGTCACTGCTCGGCTGGCGACATGAAAGACGCCTGGCAGCATTTCCCCAGCAATCTTGTACATATTTGGTACCATTAATAAAAGTCCCTGGGATGCCGTATAGGTCGTCGTTAAGGCGCCCGTTTTTAATGAGCCGTGAACCACACCGGCCGCCCCTGCTTCAGATTGCATTTCAACCACTTTCACCGGCTGCCCAAAAAGATTATGCTTTCCTTGAGCAGACCACTGATCCACTAATTCAGCCATGGTTGAACTAGGGGTTATCGGATAGATCGCCGCAAGTTCCGTAAAGGCATAGGAAATATAGGCTGCTGCCGTATTGCCATCCATTGTTTTTCTTTTTCTCATCTATATAACTTCCTTTAATCATCATTTTGCACAATAAAACACAATTCATTATAGCTGAAAATCAAGGAATATAAAAGCACAGTCAGGGGATTTTTCATAATTTCGTGAAACGAAATACATAGTATTTAGCTCATTCTCCTCCTCTTTTCACAGACTTAAATCAAAAGACCTGAGGCTTTTCTTTCAGTAGAAACTTCGGTAAACTAAAAGAAAAAGGAGGAATCTTAATGGATATTTCAATCATCAAAGCACAGGAAACAAATGCGGTAACAGGGATACATATCGGAGACCCTTCCGCTAAACCGATCGTCGAATTTATGAATTTGCGCTGTCCTTATTGTCGGCAATGGTTTGAGGAATCGTTACCGATCTTAAGTGAAGCTGTCGCAGCTGGGAAACTACGCCGTGTCATCAAATTATTCGACAAAGAAAAAGAATCATTGCAACGAGGCAATGTGATGCACCGCTTTGTTTCCAGTACAGATCCTCAGGCAACGAGCGCTGAGATCACAAAAATTTATCAAACACAAGACGAATGGGGGCATTTATCTTTACCTGAAGTGGCAGAATATGCGAAAAATACCTTAGGGCTATCTGAACAAAACCATCCTGCGATCGCAGGAGAAATTGTGGAAGAAGCGAAAAACGCCAACATTCAATTTGTGCCAACGATTATCTTAGATGGGCACATTTTTGATGAATCGATCTCTGCTGAGGAATTAACTGCATTGATCAATGAATAACCTCTAACAAAAAAACAGGAGCTGATTTGACACTAAAATCCATGTCAAATGCAAGCTCCTGCTTTTTTGATTTCATTCACTACTTAGATTAACTGACTTGTTCACGCAAATGATCCGCAAATTCATTGATTTTGCGAATGCGATGATTGATTCCTGATTTCGAGATCGCTCCTGATGGAATCATTTCCCCTAGCTCTTTCAAGCTGACCTCGGGATGTTCCAAACGCAATTCGGCGATTTCTTGCAGCTTTTCAGGTAAAGCTTGCAAGCCAACTCGATCTTGAATAAATTCGATATTGTCGATCTGCTTCGAAGCAGCGTCGATCGTTTTGTTCATATTGGCGGTTTCGCAATTCACCAAACGGTTGACTGAGTTACGCATATCACGCACGATCCGCACGTCCTCGAATTTCAGCATGGAATTGGTGGCACCGATCAGTGTCAAAAAATCAGCGATTTTCTCAGCGCCTTTCAAGTAAGAGATATACCCATTTCTGCGTTCTAATGCACGGGCATTCAATCCATATGCGTTTAGCATATCGCAAATATCTTGGTTATGCTCCTCATAGATGGAATAGATCTCTAAATGATAGCGGCTGGTTTCTGGATTGTTGATGGACCCAGATGCCATGAAAGCGCCTCGTAAATAGGAACGCATTTTTTGAGTATTGCCCATGATCTCATCAGAAACATGGCTTTGAAACATCAGCCCGTCCATGATATCTAAGTCCAAAAGCACGCGCTGTGTATCTTGCTTCAAACGAACGATGTAAACGTTGTTCTTTTTTAATTTCATTTTACGACGGACCAGCAATTCGCTGCGCACGTCGTAATGATCTTTTAGTAACGAATAGATGCGTCTGGCAATCGCCGCGTTTTCTGTTTGAACGTTTAAAACAAATTGCTGGTTATTGATACTTAATGACCCATTCATCCGAATCAAAGCGGCCAATTCTGCCTTGGCATGTTCGCGATGAACTTCTAATGCGGTCAATTCTTTTTTTACTTCTGCTGCAAAGGACATAAAAAAATCCCTCCTTTCTTAGATTTTGGCCCCGTAAACGATACGTAGAAGTTCTTCAATCACTTTATCTCCGTCATGAAAAACTCCGCCATCTCTAAGCTCCAGAAAGTCAGCTGAAATGACACGGCTGGCTTCTTCTCGCAGTCCTTGGAAATCGTGTTTCACTTGTACAAGATATTCATCATAAATCTCTGGGTCCATATACCCTTCTGGAACTTTCTCGGTGTTGACTAACACCGTATCAATAAAGGGTTTGCCTAAATGCTTATGCAGGACCCGCACATGGTCGGCATCACTAAAGTGTTCAGTTTCACCTTTTTGGGTCATGATATTACAAATATAAACCGTTTCAGCTTGTGTTTCCAACATTGCTTGGCCGATCTCGCTAATCATGAGATTGGGCAAAATACTAGTAAAGAGACTACCAGGACCCAAGACGATCATATCTGCCTCCATAATTGAAGAAACAACTTTACGAGCTGCTTTCGGCTCATCATTATTTTCTTGATTACGAACAAAGACCCGATCGATCGTTTTGCGATCAACCGCGATCTTGGACTCTCCTACCGCTTCGGTGCCGTCTTTAAAAACAGCGTGCAACACCAATGGCAGATCTGACGAAGGATAAACTCGTCCATCGATATGCATGATTTTTGACAAAATTTGAATGGCTTCATAGGTACTGCTGCGCATTTCAGCAATCGCCGCAATAATCAAGTTCCCCAGGGCATGATTGGCTAAAAATTTGTCTTCGGCTTTAAAACGGTATTGAAAAATATCATTATACAGTTGCGGCATATCAGATAGAGCCGCCAAAACATTGCGCAGATCCCCTGGTGGCGAGATAGAGGAAACCAAATTGCGAATTTCGCCACTGCTACCGCCATCATCAGCGACCGTAACGATCGCTGTGATGTCGACACCCTGATTCCGCAAGCTCTTCAGGATGACTGGTAACCCAGTTCCGCCACCTACCACAACGATCTTCGGCTTTCTGATTCGGTACGTTTTCATTTTCATGAACGATTCACCGTCTCTTTACGCTTATCTTTGTCGCGATGAGTAATATTGACGCGATAGTCTTCTGCCAAAACCGCACCGATGCGCTCAGATAATGCAACTGAACGGTGTTGGCCCCCAGTACAGCCGATAGCCACCGTCAAGCTGCTTTTGCCTTCCTTGACATAGCCTGGCATGATCGTTTGCAACAGTGTACTAAATTGCTGATAGAATTCTTCCGTTTCTGGAAAAGACATGACGTACTCATACACGGGTTCATCTTTACCCGTTAAAGGACGCAACTCTGGAATGTAATGTGGATTCGGTAAGAAACGAACATCCATCACAATATCAGCATCGATCGGCAAGCCATACTTGAAGCCAAACGAAAGTATTTCAATACGAAACCCTGTCTCATGAGAAGCACGAAATTCTTGATTGATTTTTTCTCTCAATTGCCGTGGGGTCAGCGTCGTTGTGTCGATAACAATACTGGCACGCGTCTTCAAATCGTTTAAGATCGCTCGCTCTTTGCGAATCCCTTCCGTAACTAAGCCATCCATCGCTAATGGATGTGCTCTTCTCGTTTCTTTGTATCTTGACACCAATTCATTGTCCGATGCATCTAAAAAGAGCATCCGTGTGTCAATAAAATTCGTGTTTTCAATATCGATCAGCATACTTTGGATTTCTTCAAAAAACGATCTTGAACGCAGATCGACAACTAAGGCAATTTTTGTCACTTTTCCTGATTCTTTGATCAGTTCCCAAAATTTAGGGATCAAGCTTGGGGGCATATTATCGATACAAAAGTACCCCATATCTTCAAAACTCTGGATCGCGACCGTTTTGCCGGCTCCGCTCATCCCAGTAATAATGACCAATTCTAAATGATCCACTTCAGTCATAGGTAAAACTCCTTTCTGAAACAACTCTATTATATCATGCCGGGCGTATCATTGGAACACTGGCATAAAAAAAGACGTTAGCTCAAAAAATGCCGCTAACGTCGCTATCAGCTTTAGATTGATTGGCGATTTGCCAATGCTTTTTCGATCGTCCGATCAACTAAAATCGATTGGGCATCGACGACTGGATACGGATTATCAGTCACAAATTCATCCATCAAGGACAACTCGGTACATCCAAGCACTACGCTTTCACAGCCGATACGTTCGGTGACTTCTTCCAGTATCTCAAAGTAAAGTTCTTGATCCAAATGATCATTTTCTTTGATTCGATCATAAATCAATGTATTGACCTTTTTTTGGATCGTCGGCTCTGGAAGATAGACGTCAAGTCCGAACTTCCGCAATTCTTTTTCATAGATGCCAGCTTTGACACTGCCTTCTGTCCCAAGAAAGGCCACTTTTCCAGTGACGCCTTTTTCAAAAACGACTTTCGCAGCCTCACGAGGCATATGCAAAATCTCGATCTCAGTGGCAGCTTGCAGCTCATCAAAAAAATAATGGGCGGTGTTACAAGTCAACACAATAAAATTTGGCTTTAACAAATTTTGTTTTTCGATGTCGTCCATTAAATATGGAACAGGGTTTTCTAACGTGTTGTCTAAAATATATGCCGTTCGATCTGGGACTGTCGCATGATTGAATAAAACATAGTTCAAGTAATCTTGGTCTTTATGGGTCTGTGTCCGTCGGTTTAAAATGCGGACAAAACTTTCCGTCGCTAACGTTCCCATGCCGCCTAAAATACTAAAAAAATTCTCCATCTTCTAGCCTTCTTTCGTATGGAAATACGTTTTGAATCGTTTGTTGTACAGATGGAACATTCTCTTTAATAGAATCCAACGCTTTAGAGATAAGTCTTCTTTGTAAAAGACAGTCGTTCCCCAGCGATTTTCTGCTAATAATTTTTTTGCTCGTTCTTTCGCAGGATTTTCTTTTGCATAAGTCAAGAAAATGTTTTTTGGTACCCCTAGCCATAATTTCGCTTCTGGCGCGTCAGCTTTGCCATAAACCGTTTCTGTGTAAGGTTTTTCGAAGACTAAATCCTCTGTGATGAACTTCGCCAGATTCAATCCGCTTAAGGTAATAAAGAAACTGCTTCTTCCTTGACGCAAGTTGATTTCAAATAATTTATATTGCCCGTCTCGCGCATCATATTTCAAGTCAAAATTGGCAAATCCAACATATTCAATCTCTTTTAAAAACTTACGGATCATTTGATAGATTTGATCATTTTCATCTGGAATGATCACGACATAATTCCCAACAGCTCCAGGCGTTGGATCCTCTAATAAAGGATGACCTAAACCCATCACGCGAACTTCGTGATTCTCATCAACATAGGCATTTAAGACCCGCATGTTGCTGTCATCGCCAGGAATAAAATCTTGGACGATCATTTCATATTGATAACCCGCTTGATAAATGCGAGAAACGATTTCTTCAAATTCTGTTCGATTGTCAATAATGAAGGCTTTTTTGCGCCCTTCAAAATCAACTGACAGCCACGCGACACTATTTGCTGGTTTCAAAGCCACAGGAAAATCAAAAGGCAACTCTTCTTTGAACGTTCCTTCCGTCAACAGTTCAGGCGTTAAAATGAAGGTCTTAGGATAAGGCAAGCCGTATTCCTCGCAGACTTCGTAAAAACTTACTTTGTTGATCAACCGTTTTAATAGGGAATAGTCATTGGCAATAAAGGTATAATAAGGCTTCAATTCTTCTTTATGCTTCGCTAACAGTTCTGCATAGCCATCTCCGCAGGGAATCAATAAATATTTCATGGCAGGATCGTTGTAAGTATTTTTTCCTAACTTGATCAACGTCTCAGTGAATCCGGGATCATGGTCAAAACCTTCCACTTGATTGATTGTAACAATTTTACTAAAGCGGGTTGGCGCAAGTTCCGCACCAGCATAGGCAACTGATTGAATGCCATATGCTTCGTGGAATGCTCTGGCCATACCATAAACATTCATATCGCTTCCTAATAATATGGGAAGAAAATTTTCCTGACTCATCAAAAATCACTCTCTCTTTTGAATACGAAAAACGACCTCTCTCGTTTCGTTTAATTACAATAGAATTATAATACCACAAAGAAAAAAGCAATCAAAGTATCTATCTTTGATTGCTTTCTCCCACTTTGAACGGATAGAACTTATAGGCAGTTTATTCAATGCGAATATACGTATACCTATTGCTATTCTATCAAATAAAATTTTGATTTCAAGCCCTTATCATGAAATTTGCAGATATTTCACGCTTCCTTAAACTTTAGAGAAACCTATTGACAGACAAGTAAAAAAGTGAGTGCTCTTTTCCTTGCTTAAAGGACTTTTTTCAAATAATGACCGGTGTAGCTTTCAGAAACCGCAGCAATTTCTTCTGGTGTACCAGTTGCAATGATCGTTCCACCGCCTTCGCCACCTTCTGGACCTAGATCAATCACATGGTCCGCTGATTTGATGACATCCAAGTTGTGTTCGATCACTAAAACGGTATTGCCAGCGTCGACAAATCGTTCCAAAACTTTCAACAAACGGGCAATATCATCCGTATGCAGACCAGTCGTCGGTTCGTCTAAGATATAAAAACTCTTGCCATTGGAATTTTTGTGCAGTTCACTGGCAAGCTTCATCCGTTGCGCTTCCCCACCAGATAAAGTAGTCGCTGGTTGTCCCATCGTGACATAACCTAGACCGACATCGACGATCGTTTGCAATTTTCGATGGATTTTAGGAATATGTTGGAAAAATTCCACTGCATCTTCCACAGTCATATCTAAGATTTCCGAAATATTTTTTCCTTTGTAATGAACTTCTAACGTTTCTGAGTTATAACGTTTGCCATGACAAACCTCACAAGGTACGTAGACATCAGGTAAGAAGTGCATCTCGATCTTGATGATTCCGTCCCCTTTACATGCTTCACAGCGTCCACCTTTTACATTAAAACTAAAGCGGCCTTTTTTGTAACCACGGACTTTCGCCTCATTGGTTTTAGCAAATAAATCGCGAATGTCATCAAAGACACTGGTATACGTCGCCGGATTGCTTCGAGGCGTCCGACCGATAGGGCTTTGATCGATATCGATCAATTTCTCAATCGCTTCATAACCAGTAATGGTTTTAAAGCGACCAGGTTTGTTCGAATTCCGATTGATTTTTTGCGCCAAGGCTTTTTTCAAAATTTCGTTGACTAATGTCGATTTACCAGAGCCAGAGACACCAGTAACGGCGACGAACTTTCCTAATGGAAAATCGACCGAAATGTTTTTCAAGTTATTCTCAGAAGCACCGGTCACACGAATCTTTTCACCATTGCCTTTGCGGCGTTCCGTTGGTGTCGGGATTTGTCGTTTTCCTGATAAGTATTGACCTGTTAAGGAAGACGCATTGGCTGCGACTTCATCAGGAGTTCCTGCAGCGACGATCTCGCCACCTGCGTGTCCTGCACCTGGACCGACATCGATCAAGTAGTCCGCTGCCCGCATCGTGTCTTCGTCATGCTCAACGACGATCAGGGTATTCCCAAGATCACGCATTTTCCGCAATGAATCTAGCAAGCGATCGTTATCCCGTTGGTGAAGACCGATCGACGGCTCATCAAGAATGTAAAGCACCCCAGATAAATTGGAGCCGATTTGTGTTGCCAAACGAATCCGTTGCGCTTCCCCACCAGAGAGTGTGCCTGATGCACGACTCAAGGTCAAATAGTCCAATCCGACATTTTTCAAGAAGCTTAACCGATCATCGACTTCTTTCACTATCGGACGTGCGATCATTTGCTCTTGTTCCGATAGTTTCAATTCTTCGACAAAGTTCAACGCATTGTTGATTGCCATCTCGCTCATTTCCCCAATGTGTTTCCCGTTGACTTGCACACACAGCGCTTGGGGGTTCAAACGATAGCCATGACAAGTTTTACAAGTCAATTCCGTCATATACAAACGCATTTGATCACGGGTGAAATCAGAGTTGGTTTCATGATAACGGCGTTTGATATTTGGTAAGATTCCTTCAAAAGCTACCTCAACATCACGCACGCCACCGAAATCATTCTCATAATGGAAATGGAAAATTTCGCCATTCGAACCATTCAAAATAATGTCTTTGTGTTCTTCTGGCAGTTCTTCAAAGGGTGTGTCCATATCGATATTGAACTCTTGACAGGCTTGTTCCAGCATTTGCGGATAATACTGTGAACTGATTGGGTTCCAAGGCAATAGTGCGCCTTCACGCAACGTTTTGCTTTGATCGGGAATCACTAGGTCGACATCGACTTCGAGCTTCACACCAAGACCATCACAGTCTGGACAAGCACCAAAAGGCGCATTGAATGAAAAGAGCCGTGGTTCTAATTCACCAACTGTAAAGCCACAATACGGGCAAGAATAATGTTCACTGAAAAGCATCTCTTCTTGACCAATCACATCGACTACCGCATAGCCATCAGCTAAACGTAATGCCGCTTCAAAGGAATCAAACAGACGAGAACGGATGCCTTCCTTTACAACGATTCGGTCAATGATGATGGCAATATCATGCTTTTTATTTTTTTCTAATTCAGGCGCTTCGGAGACATCATAGACTTCGCCATCCACCCGCATCCGAACATAACCTTCTCTTTGGATACGTTCGAAGACTTTTTTGTGCTGCCCTTTCTTTTGATAAACGATAGGTGCCAACAATTGGATCTTGGTGCGTTCTGGTAATGCCAAAACTTCATCCACCATCTGCTCAACCGACTGACTAGTAATCTCAATATGATCATTGGGACAGATTGGGTGACCGATTCTGGCGTAAAGAAGCCGCAGATAATCATTGATTTCAGTAACCGTCCCCACTGTTGATCGCGGGTTCTTGCTAGTGGTTTTTTGATCGATAGAAATCGCTGGACTAAGTCCATCAATGCTATCTACGTCGGGTTTATCCATTTGCCCTAAAAACTGACGGGCATACGCCGATAGACTTTCGACATACCGGCGCTGTCCTTCGGCATACAACGTATCAAATGCTAAGGAGCTTTTCCCTGAACCCGAAAGACCAGTTACAACAACGAGCTGGTCTCTGGGAATCGTCACATCGATATTTTTTAAATTATGGGCCCGTGCCCCATGGATCACGATTTTATCATTTGCCATATTGTTTCTCCTTCTAATCAGCAGCTTTTAGCTCAAGAATAGTATCTCTCAAGGTAGCAGCCGTTTCAAAATCCAGTGCTTTCGCAGCATCTTTCATTTCTTTTTCTAATTTCAACAACAAGGTTGCTTTTTCTTCACGACTCAATTCTTCATAAGAAGTCGTGGTGTATTCGCCAGTTTCTTCCGCCACTTTCGTGATTGCGATCAGATCGCGAATCTCTTTGATGATGGTTTTCGGTACGATTCCATGTTCTTCGTTATAGGCTTCTTGAATACTTCGGCGTCGCGCTGTTTCGTCGATCGCTCGCTGCATCGAATCGGTCATTTTATCGGCGTACATGATTACTTTTCCTTCTGAGTTACGAGCTGCTCGTCCGATGGTTTGGACTAATGAACGCTCGCTGCGCAAGAAGCCTTCCTTATCGGCATCAAGGATCGCAACCAGGGAAACTTCTGGGACGTCTAACCCTTCTCGCAATAAGTTGATTCCGACCAGTACATCAAATTCACCGAGACGCAGGTCGCGAATGATCTCTGTTCGTTCCAATGTTTTGATGTCACTGTGCAGGTATTTGACTTTGATCCCTAATTCTTTAAAGTAATCCGTCAAATCTTCAGACATTTTTTTCGTCAAGGTCGTGACAAAGACCCGTTCATTTCGCTCGACTCGCTCATTGATTTCTCCTACGAGGTCGTCAATTTGACCCATAATCGGTCGTACTTCGATCACCGGATCTAACAGACCAGTCGGACGAATGATTTGTTGAATGACGGTATCGGTTTGATCGTATTCATATGGTCCAGGTGTTGCTGAAACATAGACGATTTGATTGACATGCTTCTCAAATTCTTCCAAGCGTAACGGACGGTTATCCAGTGCAGAAGGCAAACGGAAGCCATAATCCACTAACATTTGTTTTCTAGCACGGTCACCATTATACATCCCACGAACTTGCGGCATGGTCACGTGGGATTCATCAATAACGATCAGAAAGTCATCAGGAAAGAAATCTAATAACGTATAAGGCGGTTCGCCTTCTTTTCGTCCATCCATGTGGCGAGAGTAGTTTTCGATTCCTGAGGTATACCCCATTTCTCGCATCATTTCAATATCATAGTTGGTTCGCTGCTCTAAACGCTGTGCTTCCAGCAGCTTATTTTCTGCTCGCAAAACTTTCAGTCGTTCATCGAGTTCACTTTGGATCGAAGCGATCGCATGTTCCATATGGTCTTCATTGGTCACAAAGTGCGTTGCCGGAAAGATCGACACATGTTCGGTGTCACTCATGATCTCGCCCGTCAAGGCATCGACTTCACGAATCCGATCGATTTCATCGCCAAAAAACTCAATGCGTAACGCTCGCTCATCACGAGAAGCTGGGAAAATCTCCACAACATCGCCACGTACGCGAAAACGCCCCCGTTGAAAATCGATGTCGTTTCGTTCAAATTGGATCTCGATCAATTCTTTTAATAGTTGATCGCGAGACTTTTCCATCCCTACTCGTAAAGAAACAACCTGTCTGGCATACTCGATCGGCGAACCTAAACCGAAAATACAAGAGACAGAAGCTACAACGATCACATCGTTTCTCTCTAATAAAGAACTTGTGGCCGAGTGACGCAGCTTATCGATTTCATCGTTGACACTGGAGTCTTTTTCGATGTATGTATCACTGGAAGGAACATACGCTTCTGGTTGATAGTAATCATAGTAACTGACAAAGTACTCGACCGCATTATTTGGGAAAAAGTCCTTGAACTCGCCATATAATTGTCCAGCCAGTGTTTTATTATGGGCAATGATCAATGTCGGTTTATTGACTTCCTTAATTAGATTAGAAATCGTATAAGTCTTACCGGTCCCAGTGGCTCCCAACAAAATCTGTGCTTTTTTTCCACCGACCACCCCGTCAACCAATTGATGGATCGCTTCTGGTTGATCCCCAGCTGGTTGATATTTTGATACTAAGTCAAATTCATGGGAAGTTGTTCTTTCGATCATCTTCATTCCCCCTCGATTATTCTAAACGACAACAAAAAAAGAAAAACTCGCTGCCGCTTTTCCATAAATAAGTATATCATAGCGAACATACTTTCGCCATCATTTGCTATGAAAGTTTCATGCGATTAAGCATAACTTAACATGTTTGATTTTCTAACATCTGATGTGAGGTTTAAGCAATTTTGTCATATTTTTAAAGAGAAAGACTTGTGTGTAGAAGAAAAAATCCATATAATCTATAAATACGTTATATCTAAAGGGGGAATTTTCTTGAAAAGAAAACACATGTCCTTCGCTTTAATCGCGCTGATTATCAGCATTTTTACGCTATCAGTAAAGTCAGCAAGTGCGGAGGAAACTACGTATAAGATAGGAACAGATTTAACATTTGCTCCTTTCGAATTCCAAAATGAAAATAATGAATACGTTGGGATCGATATAGATTTATTAAACGCGATCGCTGAAGATCAAGGTTTTGCAGTTGATTTACGTCCTTTAGGTTTTGACGCCTCCATTCAAGGCGTGCAATCAAATCAGTTAGATGGCATGATTGCTGGGATGAGCATCACTGATGAACGTAAAGAAACGTTTGATTTCTCAGATCCTTATTTTGATAGTGGGATTCAAATGGCGGTAGCTGCGGACAATGACAGCATTACTAGCTACGAAGATCTTGAGGGCGAAACGGTCGGTGCAAAGGTTGGTACCGAAAGTGCCCGCTTTTTAGAAGAAAATAAAGACCAATATGGCTACGACATCAAACTTTATGATGACGCTACTGGGTTGTATGGCGCTGTACGCAATGGTACTGTGGCAGCCGCTTTTGATGATTATCCAGTGCTTGGCTATGCCATCAACAACGGCGAACCGATGAAACTTGTCGGCGAACCTGAAAAAGGTGCTTCTTACGGATTCGCTGTCAGAAAAGGCCAAAATCAAGAACTACTTGAAAAATTCAATGCTGGTTTAGCCAACATGAAAGCTTCTGGCAAATACGACGAAATCGTCAATACTTACATCACAACGTCTGATTCAGATGCAGACACCAGTGAAATGGTGAAAGTCGAACCAAAGAAAGATGTTTACCGAATTGCCAGTGACTCCGCCTTCGCTCCTTTTGAATTCCAAAATGAAGACAATGAGTATGTAGGGATCGATGTTGATTTAATGAATCGGGCGGCAGAATTGCAAGGGTTCAACATTGAATTCAATTTCATCGGTTTTTCAGGAGCTTTGCAAGCCTTGGATGGTAACCAAGCAGATGGGATGATCGCTGGGATGACGATCACTGATGAGCGTCGTCAATCTTACGACTTCTCAGACTCTTACTTTGAAAGCGGCATTCAGATCGCTGTAAAAGAAGGCAATGATTCCATCAATTCCTATGAAGATCTAGATGGAAAAACCGTTGGTGCGAAAGTGGGAACAGAAAGTGCAGACTTCTTGATCGCCAA
The DNA here is from genome assembly GCF_050547255.1 of Enterococcus sp. AZ079. Classification (NCBI taxonomy): domain Bacteria; kingdom Bacillati; phylum Bacillota; class Bacilli; order Lactobacillales; family Enterococcaceae; genus Enterococcus; species Enterococcus sp. AZ079. The sequence goes on from NZ_CP172955.1 coordinate 1,803,969, forward strand.
CGAAGAAAAATATGGCTATTCGATCAAATATTATGATGCGGCCGATCAATTATATGCGGCTGTTAACGGCGGACAAATCGATGCCATGATGGATGATTATCCAGTGATCGGTTATGCCATCAGCCAAGGTCAAAAACTAGTGACACCGATTGAAAAAGAATCTGGCGGTCAGTATGGTTTTGCGGTGAAAAAAGGCCAAAATCCTGAACTGATCCAAATGTTCAATGAAGCATTGAAAGAAATGAAACGGACTGGCGAGTACGATCAAATCATCAATAAATACATTGAAGATGGCTCTGCCACAGAAAAACGAGTGGATGAATCAACGATCACTGGTTTGATCAGCAACAACTATAACGTCTTATTAAAAGGTTTATGGAATACCCTTTTACTAGCATTGATTTCTTTTGCCTTAGCATTAGTGATCGGCATCATTTTTGGACTATTTAGTGTTGCTCCAATCAAAGCATTGCGGGTTTTTGCAGGGATCTATGTTGATATCATTCGTGGTATTCCTATGATGGTATTGGCTTTCTTCATCTTCTTCGGCCTTTCCGATGCCATTGGTATCACGATTCCCGACTTTGCAGCCGGGGTCATTACATTGACTTTAAATGCCAGTGCCTATATCGCTGAGATCGTCCGTGGCGGGATCAATGCAGTGCCAAAAGGTCAGATGGAAGCCTCTCGTAGTTTGGGGATGACCTACACTCGGACAATGCAGAAAATCATTTTACCGCAAGCGATCAAAATCATGATTCCATCTTTCGTTAACCAATTCGTTATCTCGTTGAAAGATACAACGATCATCTCGGTTATCGGAGTCGTAGAATTATTGCAAACTGGGAAAATCATCGTTGCTCGGACTACGCAAAGTACCTATGTTTACTTGATCATCGCGATTATTTACTTAGTCGTGATCACAGCTTTAACGAAACTTGCAAAAGTTTTAGAAAAGAAGGTGAAATAGCATGAAAGAAAAAATCTTAGTTGAAAATCTTGTAAAAAAATACGGCGACAATACCGTATTGAACAATATCAATGTTTCAATCGCTGAAGGAGAAGTCGTTTGTGTGATCGGTCCTTCAGGATCTGGGAAATCGACGTTCTTACGCTGTTTGAACCGCTTAGAAGAACCAACCAGCGGCGATATTATCGTTGACGGCGCACATCTGATGGATAAAAACACCAATATCAATGCTGTTCGTCAACATATCGGCATGGTGTTTCAGCATTTCAATCTCTTCCCTCACTTGTCGGTTTTAGAAAATATCATTTTAGCACCGATGGATCTAAAAAATGCTTCTCGGCAAGAAGCGGAAAAGAACGCAATTCGTTTATTAGAAACGGTCGGTTTGGCAGATAAAAAAGACATGTACCCTGACAATCTGTCTGGAGGACAAAAACAACGGGTGGCGATCGCTAGAGCTTTAGCAATGAATCCCGATGTGATGTTGTTCGATGAACCAACCTCCGCACTCGATCCAGAAATGGTTGGCGATGTACTCAATGTTATGAAGGATTTGGCAAAACAAGGAATGACCATGGTGATCGTAACTCACGAGATGGGTTTTGCCAAAGAAGTAGCAAACCGTGTGATGTTTATTGACGGCGGGAACTTCTTGGAAGACGGTACACCTGAGCAAATCTTTACCAATCCTAAGCATGAGCGTACCAAAGACTTCTTAGACAAAGTATTGAATATTTAAAAAAGCCTCTGCAACAGTCCGACGAAGGAACTGTTGCAGAGGTTTTCTTTATTGTTTGTTCCGTTTCGTTTCATCTGCGATCCGCTTTTGATTTTCCCCCAAAAACACTTTTGTATCGATGGGGTTTGCTTTGTTCGCCCCGCCGATGCCAGTATCAACCATTTTCCCCCAGCCCTTCAACGGCTCTTTCCCCGCTGCACGAAGCTTGGCATTTTTTAACCGTAATGCCTGTTTTTTTGCTTCTTTTTTCGCTTGATGTTTTGCTTGCCATTGCTTTAAGATGCTCATATTCCTTCCTCCTCTCCGTGTTATGAAAAAAATCATTCCTTACATAAATTCTTAGCAAAAGGTATGCTGGTTCCTGTTGATCTGGTAAGAGTAAACAGGATTCACCTTTAAAATAGCAAATTTTTATTGAGTAGTTAAATCTATTATAACATTTACTTTTCAACATCGTAAGCTGCAGATACCAGTTTTACTAAAACCACGAAAGGATATTGGAAATCAAGTAGCCAGATCGGAAGCAACATGTTACACTTATTAAACAACACTCCCTCCAAATCTAAATAGGTATACAAACATTTTTCTTTTTTATTTTATAGCAACTGACGGGATTTTTCTAATAAAAAACCAACATTAAAATAACAAAGAAAATTCACGAAATCATTTTGGAGGAACCTATCTTATGAAAACCATCTTTTTATTTCCCTTACTAATGTTACTCTCCCTCTTTCTCACTGGCTGTACCTTAATTGACGAAATCATGGATGACACCACCAAGAGTAGTTTCTCACCAGAAGCAACGTCGTCTTCTCAATCTTTGTCAGCTGATTCAGAAACCATAGCTTCTTCTTCCAGAACTGAGAACCACACATCAGAACCCGCATCTGAAACAGCTCGTTCTTCTGATGACTTTGCACAAGCTCAGAGCAGTACCGAAACAGCTGCCCCTCAATTTTCGTATTGTGAACAATTGCAGATCGGGCTGCCGCGACGGTGGAATCGAACAGTCAACAAAGACTTACTCCACCAATTGCAAGAAGGAATGTCCTGCGATCAAGTTCTTGAGATCATGGGTGGACTGCCTTCTTGGCGACTAGCGGTTGTAGGTGTGGAATCTAATGCATGGATCAATTCCGATGGTGAGGCAATCATTGTAACTCTTATTAACCGAACCGTTTCTGATGTGGCCTGGCATGATCAGTTTTCTGAAACAGAAATTGAGTAATCCATTAAGCGATCTCTCGTAACTAAGATTGGCAAAATGCGTGATGAAATTCAAACACCTCTATTATCATGAGTCGTCTAAAAAACTTAGGAGTTGAAGGATAAAATGAAACTGAATCGTCCTCAGAAAAAAATCCGAGAGCATCGCAGAAGAAGTCTTTTGCTTTGTTTGGGCATTAGTTGTTTTTTACTCGGAGCTGTCCTCTTCTACAGCGAAAATCAACCAGCAGCTGCCTACGAGCAGTTTTTAGAGATCGATTACTTAACTGCTTTACTGGAAGAAAGACCTTCCCCTGAATCCATCAGCGATCTTGGCCTCGCTCTCATCAAACGTAGTGATCGGGTAAACCAAGAGCGCAGTGCCATTAACCGAAAGCGGCGCCGCGAAAATGTGATCGTCACGGAAGAGACTAGAAAAGTTTTTTCTCCCGATCAAGGAGCAATGGTTGATGAAGTAAGAAAAGTAACCACTCGTTTACCTGATTCAGCCATTGATTTGTTATCAACGATGGCTGACAGCAGCGCTCTCGAGACAAAAAGAGTTCCTTTAGGTTCAAGGGACAAACTGTCCAAAATCAGCTTTGATTTTGACTCCGATAACGCGGGAAATGAACATTTATCTAGAATCACATTGGTTGATGTCCCAGAATTTTTCGGTATTGATTTCTCACAATTCGGGAAAGAGGATGATATTGAGGAGATCAAAGAGACATTGATCGAATAGTATGGTTTAGATGCTCACATCAGAGACGTTAGCGCCATTCGGAGACTTTTCTTTGTTCATGAAGGATTTGAGTTTTACATTAGTCAAACCTATAATCCAAACGGAGTCGGCATCACTGTCCAAGCAGTAGAACCATAAACAAAAACTATCGAACCCCCGTCTCTTTGCGGGTTTAACAAAAAAGGCGTCTGCGAATCCAAACGCAGGCACCTTTTTTCTACTTCTATTTTTATTTAGGCAAAAACGGTCGACCAATTGTCACGTTCATCAAGAAATTCTTGCGCTAATTTTTGCGCACCCTCTAAGGTATGGTTCGCCGCCCAACCGCATTGCACTTCATTGCTGGCAGGTACTTCAGTTGCTTGCAAAACGTCCTTCATGGTTTTTTCTAGGACGGTCAAAATCTCTTCATAATCGTCGTGATTCAAGACAGTCAAATAAAAGCCGGTTTGGCAGCCCATTGGTGACCAGTCCACGATATAATCCGCATGATTACGAATCAATTCTGCCGTCAAATGTTCTAGCGAGTGCAGACTTGCCATATCCATATGCGCTTGGTTCGGCTGCTTCAAACGGACATCATATTTGATGATGGTATCATTCGTTCCTTGTTTTTTATCGGCAACCCGTACATAAGGTGCTTTGACTTTCGTATGATCCAAATTAAAGCTTTCAACATTCATTTTCATTGTACTTCTCTCCTACTCTTTTTGTGCTTCCACAAGCCAAACATACTCATTGATCTGCTTAAAACGACTGGTAAACCCATGCTGACGAAAGTATCGTTCGATATCCGCTATAACTGGATAGTACTCTCTTTGCAGATCAGCGGCTAGTCGCTGGTGACCAGCTTGCCGTGCTTCATCGATTCGTTCCATTTGGTGGGCTAGAGAAAGAAACATCGTATCTCCGAAAAGCACTTGCCCGCCTTTGGGCAGCATCGCAGCATATTTGCCGATTGCCCGTTGTTTTTCGTCCTCCGTAAGATGATGAAAAACATAGGTAGAAACGATCGTATCAATCACATCCGTGATCTCAGGAAAAACCTCCATATCACCATCTACAAAAGTCACTTTAGAAAGACTGGGTTTTGACTTGGCGATTCGCCGCATCTCTGGCGATGGCTCGATTGCCAGCACGTTTTTTCCTTGATCAAGCAGAGCTTGTGTTAGATTTCCAGTTCCACTACCAAATTCTACCACAGACTGCCCTGCTTTTTCAGCAATTTCAGCGAGTAACTGTTCATATTTGAAAAAAACCGCTCGATATTCTTCATCCTTACCTGCAACTGTTTCATCGTACTCAGCTGCCCAGTCAGAAAAAATTGGAATAAACTCTCTCCCCATCACTAGCTACCTGCCTTTTCAAACGCTTGCTCTAAATCTGCCTGCAGATCCTCACCGTCTTCGATGCCGAGAGACAACCGAATCAAGCCATCTTTGATCCCAGATTGCTCACGAATTTCTTTAGGGATCGAGGCATGGGTCATCACGGCTGGCACTTCTACCAAGCTTTCCACGCCACCTAAGCTTTCTGCTAAAGTAAAAATCTTTAATGATTCAACAAATTCTGCTGTTTTCGATTCATTGTTTAGTTCAAAAGATATCATACCGCTATACCCAGACATCTGTGATTTGGCGATCTCATGTCCTTCATGGGCAATCAATCCTGGATAATACACGTTTGCGACAGCTGGATGTGCTTGTAAGTAGTGAGCAATTTTCATCGCGTTGTTTTGATGTGCTTCCATCCGCAAAGCAAGAGTTTTGATGCTTCGTTGAATCAACCAGCTATCATGAGGCCCCAATACACCACCAATGGCGTTTTGTAAAAAAGCAATTCTTTTGGCGATTTGCGGCTCTTTGGCAACCGCTAACCCAGCTACTACATCACTGTGTCCACCGAGATACTTGGTAGCACTGTGAATCACAATATCTGCGCCTAATTGTAGCGGCTTTTGAAAGTAAGGGGTCGCAAAGGTATTATCCACGATCGTCAAAATGTCCTGTTTTTTAGCTAGTTGGGCAACGATTGCGATGTCCGTGATCTTCAATAATGGATTAGTCGGCGTTTCCAGAAAGATCGCTTTGGTTTCTGGAAGGATGGCTGCTTCAATGGCAGCTAGCTCACTTGTTTTGACAAGTGTATAAGACAATCCGCTTTTTTCTAATACTTGATGGAGCAAACGAAACGTCCCGCCATATACATCATCCCCTAAAATGACATGATCTCCAGTCTGAAACAGCGAGAAGACCGCATGGGTGGCTGCTAATCCTGAGGCAAAAGCAAACCCTTGGGCGCCTTCTTCCAGATCCGCAATCAATTCTTCTAAGGCAAAACGAGTTGGATTGCCTGAACGACTGTATTCATATTGCTTTGGCTGACCAAGAGCATTTTGCCGATAGGTTGATGCTTGGTAAATTGGCACACTAACAGCACCAGTCATTTCGTCTTCGCTGATACCGCCGTGGATTACTTTTGTATTAAAATGCATGGTTTGCTCCTCCTATGAATGGGGTGATTGCTGATTCACCCGCATAAATCTTTTTTGATAGATAGCGATCGCCTCCATCTGGAAAGACGGTAACGATCGAGCTTCCAGTTGGTAATTCGAGGCTTTCTTTTACTGCTGCTGCCATTGCCGCTCCACTTGAACTTCCAACAAGCAGACCATAGTTTTTTGCCAAGTAACGCGTAAAAGCAAAGCCTTCCGCATCACTGATCGTATAAATTTGATCAATAAGCAAATCGTCAAAAAATTGTGGAATGAACTCAACACCGATCCCTTCAATCTCATGTCCATGGGCAGGCCCGCCATTTAAGATCGATCCTTCTGGTTCAACGACAGCAAGTCGAGTGCTTGATTTTTGCTTCTTTAAGTATGTTGCGACACCCGCGAAGGTCCCCCCGCTGCCAGCTCCAGCAACAAAGCTGTCAATTTTTCCAGATAACTCCTGAAAGATCTCTGGGCCTAAGGTTGCTTGGTAGGCTGCAGGATTGTTTTGATTGTGAAATTGCATTGGCATATAACTATTTGGTAGCTGTTTTGCTATTTCCTTTGCTTTTTCAATCGCACCTTGAATGCCTGCTTCAGTGGGCGTATGAACGATGGTCCCGCCCAACGCTTCAATCAGTTGCTGCTTTTCAAGGCTAAATTTTTCAGGAATGACAAAAATCATTTTTAAGCCATACTCGATCCCAGCTAAAGCTAAACCAATTCCAGTATTTCCCGCTGTCGGTTCGATAACGGTTGTCTCATGATCGATCACATGCTCACGAAACGCTTCATCGATCAAATACTTTCCTAAGCGGTCCTTGATACTTCCACCAGGATTTAAATACTCAAGTTTCGCATAGATGGTACTTCCCTTTTTGCCGCCAAATGCTGCGGCATCAAATTCAAAGAATGGGGTGTGCCCAATCAATGCTTTTATATTATTAACGATCATCGCTCGACTCCTCGCTCAACTTTGTTTGGTACAGCTCGTATGCTTCATGTACTCATTTTCATTTGCTATCATCAGCCGTCGCCAATGAAAGCGGTAAAAAACAGCAAACAAAAAGGGGTACTGACTATTACATCAGTACCCCAAAAACATGTCGTCTTATCCGGATAGAAGTGAATCACTAAAGAAACTTCAGCGATCTTCTGCGACAAAGGAACTAATAATAGGCATGACAAATCGGTATGCTGCTTTTTGCACCATACAACAACAACAGGTAGTTTGTGTGTTGACGTTTGTCATGTCTTGTTCCCTCCTTTAATTTGCTTGTTATCAAAATAGCACGACTCTTTTTTATTGTCAAACATTTTTTGAAATCACCGAGCACACATTGATGGTCTTTAATAAAATAACATCATAGAGGATAGTAAGCACTCACATAGGCATCCACGGCTTTGATCGCTGCTGCAACATCTTCTGCAGAAACTGGGAATGGCATATTGTGGATCGTTTCCCCTTCGATGGTTGCTTGCTCGCCAATTTTTAATAGGTCTGCATCGCTGGCTTCCGCAAGATGCATGTCGGATAATGTCGTCGGTAATTCTAATGCCTGATACAATTCTATATATTGGTCGAGCTCTTCAGGATCTGCATTTTCCAGCATCAATTGAGTGAGTGTTCCGTAAGCAACCTTCTCACCATGGGTCAGATCATGAACGTCTCCTTCAAGGGCTGTCAAGCCATTATGAATCGCATGAGCTGCTGCCAGACCTGCACTTTCAAAGCCTAATCCACTTAGCAAAGTGTTGGCTTCCACGATTTGTTCAAAAGCTTCGGTAACGACTTGTTTTTTATTCGCTTGATAGGCTTTTAAGGCATTCTCAAAAAGGATCTCTTCGCATTTTTCAGCGATTGCCATGCTGGCAATTGGTTGCACGCCGCCAACCATATTTTTACTATGGCTTCGAGCAACAGCACGTGCCTCGACATAGGTTGCGAGTGCATCCGCAATACCAGCGGCTAGCAATTTGGCAGGCGCTTTGGCAATCACAGCGGTATCCACTAAGACAAGTTCAGGATTTTTGTTATAAAAACGATACTTTTCAAAACGACCTTCATCAGTATAAATAACAGAAAGTGCCGAAGTTGGTGCATCAGTGGAGGCAATCGTTGGCAAAACAGCGATCGGTATTTTCAATTCATCCGCAACAGCTTTCCCAGTATCGATGGCTTTCCCACCACCTAATGAGGCAATCACTTCGATTGATTCACTTTTGGCTTTAGAGACGATACGATCGATTTCATTTGCAGAAGCTTCTCCACCAAAAATTTCTTTTACCGGTTCTAACTCGGCTGCTTTCAGGTTCTCAAATAGTTCTTCACCGGCAATTTTCCAAACCGTTTCATCGGTCAAAAGAAGCACTTTCTTTCCTAAATCTTTGATATGGGATAACCCATGCTTCAAGACCCCTTTTCCTTGAACGTATCGTGACGGACTCGCAAATATTCTTTCCATTGTATCTCCTCCTTTAATTGGTCTACTTTTATTGTGACACACTAAGCAAGCGATTTCAAAGGAAAAGAAAAAAAGATGGCCAAGAAGATTCGATTCTTGCCCATACTGCACATTTATAGCCATACAAACACTCATGCCCTTATAAAACGGATGGTTTTATAAGGGCATGAGTTGGATTTTTTCATGGTTATTTCTTTTTCCCACCAAAAGCATCTTTCATTTTATCAAAAAATCCTTCTGGTTGTTGTTCGTTCGTTTCATGGCCACTGGCTTTTGCATAAGCCCGCAATGCCTCTTTTTGTTCCTCATTTAAGTTCTTAGGTGTGATCAGCTTCACTTTGACCTGTTGATCGCCATTGCCGCCTCCCCGTAAGCGAGGGGCTCCCTTACCGCGTAAGCGGAAGTTTGTGCCTGTTTGCGTACCAGCTGGAATTTTTAATTTCACATTCCCATGAACCGTTGGTACATTGACTTCGTCGCCTAAAGCAGCTTGGACAAAGTTTAACGGCAGTTCGTAATAAATTTCCGACCCATCACGGTCAAAAATATCACTTTCTTCCACTCGGAAAACAACGTACAGATCACCATAAGGACCACCATTGGTGCCAGCTTCTCCTTGACCAGACAAGCGCATTTGTTGTCCATCTTCGACACCTGCAGGTACGTTGACTTTCACACTGTGTTTTTTCTTTTCATGGCCAGTACCATGACATGTTGTACATGGTTCTTTGATTTCTTTCCCAGTTCCATGACAAACATCACAGGTTTGACGGCTCATCACACGACCAAGCGGTGTTTGACGTTCAACATTGATGGTACCTGCACCATGACATTTATGACAGGTTTCTGGTGAAGTACCTGGTTTTGCCCCGTTCCCACCGCAGGTATGACAGGTTTCTTCACGATTGTATTGAACAGTTTTTTCCACTCCGAAAATCGCTTCTTCAAAGGAAAGATCAACCGCATATTGCAAGTCCGCTCCTTGTCGAGGTGCATTAGGATTGGCTGCTCTGCCGCCTCCACCACCGAAAAACGATTCGAAAATGTCTTCAAATCCACCAAAACCGCCACCGGAAAATCCGCCACTGTTAAAGCCGCCGAATCCACCGCCATAACCGCCTCCGTAGTTCGGATCGGTACCAGCATGACCATACTGGTCATAAGCAGCTCTTTTTTGGGAATCACTTAATATTTCATAGGCCTCAGAAATCTCTTTAAACTTTGCTTCTGCATCAGGTTCTTTATTGATGTCTGGATGATATTGTTTTGAAAGCTTACGATAAGCTTTTTTGATTTCGTCATCCGAAGCCCCTTTTTGTAGACCTAAGACCTCATAATAATCTCTTTTGTCTGCCATTGGCTTCCCTCCACTATATTCTTGCGTCTCTCGTATTTTAGCATATAATTCGCTCTAGAAAAATACGTTTCGCAAATTCATAAGAAAAAGCCAAAGCGGTGACTTTGGCTTTTTCACAAACAGCGATTATTTATCGTCACCGTCTACTTCTTCAAAGTCGGCGTCAACCACATCGTCTGCGCCGCCTTGTGCAGCTTCTGGATTTTCTTGTGCTTGTTGTTGTGCTGCTTGTTCGTATAATTTAACAGTTAAGTTTTGTACGATTTCATTCAAAGCATCACGTTTCGTTTTCATTTCTTCTAAGTTGTTTGCTTCAAGTGCAGCTTTCAACTCATCACGAGCTTCTTCCGCTTTTTTGACTTCGTCTGCATCCACTTTGCCTTCAAGCTCTTTCAATGTTTTATCAACAGTGAACAACAAAGCATCGACGTCATTGCGTAGATCAACTTCTTCTTTGCGTTGTTTGTCGGCTTCAGCGTTTGCTTCAGCATCTTTTACCATGCGTTCGATTTCTTCATCTGATAAACCTGAAGATGATTTGATCGTGATTTTTTGTTCTTTTTGTGTACCTAAATCTTTTGCAGAAACATTGACGATCCCATTTTTATCGATATCAAATGTTACTTCGATTTGAGGGATGCCACGAGGTGCTGGTGGAATATCCGTCAATTGGAATCTACCTAATGTTTTGTTGTCAGCTGCCATTGGGCGTTCTCCTTGCAAGACATGGATATCAACGGCTGGTTGATTGTCTGCTGCAGTTGAGAAGACTTGTGATTTACTTGTAGGGATCGTTGTGTTACGATCGATCAGTTTTGTGAAGACGGCACCCATTGTTTCGATACCTAATGATAATGGTGTAACGTCTAGTAAGACGACATCTTTCACATCACCTGTGATCACGCCACCTTGGATCGCAGCACCCATCGCTACCACTTCATCTGGGTTTACTGATTTGTTTGGTTCTTTATTGGTTTCTTTACGAACAGCATCAACTACTGCTGGAATACGTGTTGAACCACCAACTAAGATGACTTCATCGATTTCTGATTGTGACAAGCCAGCATCTTTCAAAGCTTGGCGTACTGGAATTTTTGTCCGTTCGACTAGGTCTGCGGTCAATTCATCGAATTTCGCACGAGTCAAGGTCATTTCCAAGTGCAATGGACCAGCATCACCAGCTGTGATAAATGGCAAGCTGATTTGAGTACTTGTTACACCTGACAAGTCTTTTTTCGCTTTTTCAGCAGCATCTTTCAAACGTTGCAAGGCCATTTTGTCTTTTCCAAGATCAATGCCGTTTTCTTTTTTGAATTCTGCTACCATGTGGTCGATGATTTTGTTATCAAAGTCATCCCCACCTAGGTTGTTGTCCCCAGCAGTTGATAATACGTCAAAGACGCCATCCCCTAATTCAAGGATCGATACGTCGAAAGTACCACCACCTAAGTCAAAGACTAGGATTTTTTCATCTTTATCTGTTTTATCTAACCCATAAGCTAAAGCTGCGGCAGTTGGTTCGTTGACGATCCGTTCTACTTCAAGACCGGCAATTTTACCAGCATCTTTGGTTGCTTGACGTTGTGCATCGTTGAAGTATGCAGGAACAGTAATGACTGCTTTTTCAACTTTTTCACCTAAATAGTCTTCAGCAAATCCTTTGATGTATTGAAGAACCATTGCGGAAACTTCTTGTGGTGTGTAAGATTTGCCTTCAACTTCTACTTTGTATCCAGCTTCACCCATATGGCGTTTAATAGAAGAAATCGTATTCGGGTTTGTTACTGCTTGGCGTTTTGCAACTTCCCCTACTTGGATCTCACCGTTTTTGAATGAGACAACAGAAGGTGTGGTACGGTTTCCTTCTGGATTCGTAATGATTTTTGCTTCGCCGCCTTCAAGGACAGCAACAGCTGAGTTTGTTGTTCCTAAGTCGATACCGATAATTTTACTCATAAGTAATACACTCCCTTTTTTAATTTAAACATCTACTTATAGATAGAAAGAACTATTGTGCAACGATGACCATGCTTGCACGCAAGACACGATCATGCAATTTATACCCTTTTTGCAAGACAGTAACGATTGTGTCTGCCGGTGTTTCATCAGAGGCAGGTACAGTCTGCACCGCTTGATGCAAGTTCGGATCGAACATTGCACCTTCAGCAGGAATCTCTTCGATTCCCTCTTCTTTTAAGGCTTGACGCAGACTTTCAAGAACCATTTCAACGCCTTTTTTCAAATTCGCAGCTTGGTCTTGATCGACATCTGCTGCCATCGCTCGTTCCAAATTGTCGATTGCTGGCAACAGTTTTTTGCCAAGATCTTGCGAGCGGTATTTTTGTAAAAGTTCCCGCTCGTTGCGGTTACGTGAAGTGATATTTGCGATCTCTGCACGAGCACGCAGGAATTGATCTTCCAATTCGTTATTCTTTTCTTGCAAAAGTTCCAATTCGCTTTTTTCCACTGCTTCTTCCTCTGGTTGAGGAGTCTGTGCTTCAGTTTCAGTTGATTCATTTGAAGATTCAGTTGTTTCTGCGGTTTCTTCAGCAGTTTTATCTAATTCTTCATCTAAACGCTCTTCTTTTTCCGTCACGTTTCAACCATCCCTTCTACGATTTGTTTCATTGCCGCTTATTCATTGGCAGCGTCTAATGCGCGATAATAATCGGCCAATTTTTTTGCTAACTCGCCTCGAAAAACTTCCATCAATCCAAACATCCGTGAATACGGCATACTTGATGGACCTAATAAAGCGATCGTTCCTTGTCCATGACCTTCGATTTCATAGCTGGCTTGGATCAAACTCATATTTTGTAACAAGTCGTTGCCAAGCTCAGAGCCGATTCTGATTTGAATCGCAGAATCTCTTGGCGCCAGCAGCTGTGTCAGCTGATCTGCGTTTTTCATAAATGAATACATCGATTTGAACTGACTAACATCTTGCGTCGGTTCAAAATCCAGAAGATTCATTCGCCCGCCGACGAAGATTTTTTCTTCAAAAATATGGCTCAGCATCGTATCAAAGAGATCAACGATTCCGTCAGTCGTTTGAAAATACTTATGCAGAATCATAGGAATCTCGGTTCTTAATCGATGGTAGACCGTCATTAGAGGTTCACCGATCAATTTGTCGTTGATGATCCTTACCATTTTTTCCAAATCTTCGCTGCTCATTGATTCAGGAAGAGTAAAGACTTGATTTTCGACATTTCCTTTATCCGTCACGATGATCGCGATGATCTGTCGTGCATTCAAAGGGACGATTCGAAAGCCCGTCAATTTCCTTTCCTTCATATCTGGTCCGAGAGACAACGCTGTATAGCTAGTCAAGTTGGACAAGATCGTGGCAGACTGCTGGATGATTTCATTGATTTCATGAAAATCTTTTCCAAAAGAATGACGAATGGTTTGAATTTCGTTTTGGTCAACTTCAGATGGCTTCAATAAGTGATCAACGTAATAGCGATACCCTTTTATTGATGGCACACGCCCTGAAGATGAATGTGTTTTTAGCAGAAGACCAGCTTCTTCCAGCGCCTTCATCTCATTACGAATGGTGGCAGAGCTAGCTTCAACCCCATCTTCCATCAATCGCTTCGAGCCCGTGGGCTGACCAGTATTCGTATAGTTTTGGATGATGAGGTGTAAAATCATTTGTTGTCTAGGTGTCAACATTTTATCCACTCCTCCGTTAGCACTCATTCCTATTAAGTGCTAACACGATTATAAATATACCATATTTGCTAGGAATGTCAAGTATTTGCATCACTTTTTTAGCACTCTTTCTAAGAGAGTGCTAAAAAAAGAAATCAAAAAAAGAAGCAGCGCGAAATGGCTACTTCTCTTCCTTGTTCTTTCTTATTTTTCTCCATCCAAGAGAAATGCTTCAAACACTTCGTTGCCAATGAACATCCCAGCTTTCGTTAAAAAGACACGATCACCTTGACTAGCCAACCAGCCTTTTTGAACCAACTGTTCGCTAGTTGAACCATAGATTTCCTGAAAAGACTTCCCGAATTTTTCTGCAAAGCGTATTTTTGAAATGCCAGCCTTTTTACGAAGGCCTAAAAACAGTTCCTCTTCCATTTGATTACTGGTTGTCAATTCTTCGGTTTCATGGATTGGCAATTGATTTTCCTGTAATGGTTTCAAATAATGCTGGATTGGACCTTTATTCTTGTAGCGGGTCTGTCCAAGATACCCGCTGGCGCCTGCCCCAAAGCCAAAATAATGTTCATTGTTCCAATACACTAGATTATGCAAGGACTCATACCCTGGTCGTGCAAAATTACTGATTTCATATTGATTCAAGCCAGCTTTTGTCATCGCGGCGATCGCCTCATCAAACATCTGCGTTTCAGCTTCTTGAGAAGGCAGCGCCATTCTCCCTTGGCGAACCCAGTTCATAAACATGGTTTTGTTTTCTAAAATCAAGGAATACATCGCATAGTGAGGCAACCCGAGATCAATCGCTCGCGTCAGTGTATCACGGAAGCTTTCTATGCTTTGTCCCGGAAGTGCATAAATCAAATCGATCGTCACATTCTGAAAATCATGTTTTTCCAGCAGCTGAATGGTTGAATAAACATCTTCAGCGGTATGCTTGCGGCCAATTTTTTTAAGCAAGCGATTATCAAAGGTTTGGACCCCCATCGACAAGCGAGTGACTTGATGGTTTTTCAAAACCAGCATTTTTTCTTCACTCAAATCACCAGGATTTGCTTCCACGGTAAACTCTTTGGTTGTGTGGGTCGGCAGCAATTCATGCACACCTGAAAGCAATCGATCCAGCTGGTTCGCCGAAAGCGACGTTGGCGTCCCGCCGCCGATATAAATTGTTTCCACCTCATTGATAGGCTGACGCAAGAGGGTCAGCTCAATTTCTTTTAGTAACGCTTCGATGTACTCATCCACTGGCTGCCCTTCTAAAAACACTTTGTTGAAGTCACAGTAATAGCAGATATGTTCACAGAATGGTATATGTATATACGCAGAAATATTTTGCGCGCTTTTTGTAGATGGATCGTTTATTGTTTGACCTTCAGGCATTCCTAAGTGATTCTCCTCTACCTTCTTTTTACTCCCATCGCTGAGAGCATCGGCACTCATTGTAGCATAGTTCTTAGAATTCTCCTATCACTTGGACTATTTTGGGCAAGAAAAAACACCACTTCCAAGAAGTGATGTCTTCAAATAGTCATAGCAAAAATTAAGAGCACTCCTCTTATTAAGTACGGTAAAATACCGCTTTTGTTCTTATCCCACCCAGAAAAAAATCTGTTTGTTACAAGAACTAACACTTCCCCCAAACTGTTAGCGCCACAATAGATAAGCTGTTGCTGACGGCTTACTTAAAAAGAGCAGGACTCTTATTCTTGAAAGACAATTGCTTGTCTTATCTGACTTAAGTATACCTTTTTTTAAAAATTAAGTCCTATCATCTTTTTCACCAGTCTATGAAAACGATGAGAATCATCCCCTTGGCGACCGTTATAGAATGTGTAGCAAAATATCGATCAGATAACGGATCAACCGATACGCAATAAATAAGAAGAAAATATTTCCCAGCAAGAATTGAAAAACATTGCCGATCGATCCCTTAAAGGAGCGAAAGCTGAAATAACGCGACCAACGATTGAACCCGTTTTGGCGATTTCGTTTCAAACGATACGCTTCATCATATTTCATTTCCAAGAGGTCATAGTAAAAAATCATCAAGGGTTGTTGCACAAAGAAAACTTTTTTATAGCCTGCCATCAACGTGTACTGTTTATTATTGGAAGGGAAATTGCGATTGCCGTTTTTCTTCACGCGCATCGTTGTTCCATCGTTCATTGGGAACGCATAATGATCCTCGAATTCTGTCAGTTGATGAATTTGCGGCACCTGATTTTCTTCTTCAAAAGCACGTACGACCTCACTCGCTTTCTGAGAAAGTGAAACCAGCCACGCCATCATCCCTAGCAAAATACCTAGCAAGATGATATTTAAAAGCAAACTTTCTTGTAACAAAATTAAATAACCTAAGATAATCAAAATCGCCACACCCAGGGCAATCATTCTTCTACGGAAATAACTGCGATACATCAATTCAAAAGAGCGCCGATAATAGGCATAATCTTCTTTTACAAAATCCATTTTTTCCACATCTTTCTGCGTTTAGGTTGCTGATAATGTATCAAAGATCCTTTTGAAAGTCAATTTACCGAAAAAGTTTCAGCGTCTGATTTGTTTCAAACAAGAAAACGTTTTATAATGGAAGATGTAACAAAAAAAGCGATGAAAGTAGGTTGAGATACGTGATATTACAAGAAACATTTACCTTGCAGAACAAACTGACGATTCCTAAGATTGGCCTTGGAACCTGGCAATCTTCTCCAGAAGATGCTTACAACGCCACAAAATTTGCCATTCAAAACGGTTATCGACATGTCGATACAGCGGCAGCATACAAAAACGAAGAAGCGGTTGGGAAAGCTGTGCGCGATTCAGGCGTTGCCCGCGAAGAAATTTTTGTTACCACGAAAGTACCTGCTGAGTTGAAGACCTACCAAGAAGCGGTTGATAGCATTGATGCTTCTCTAAAAAAACTTGACTTAGGGTATATCGATTTGATTTTGATCCACGCCCCTCGTCCTTGGAAAATCATGGGAAACAATCCAGAAAACAAAGATTTTTATCTTGAAAACATCGATGTTTGGAAAGCATTAGAAGAAGCCTACTTAAGTGGGAAAGTAAAATCAATTGGTGTTTCCAACTTCGATCAAAAAGATTTACAGAATATTTTTGATCATTGCGATGTGAAACCGATGGTCAACCAGTTTGTTTACCATATTGGACGCACAAATGAAGAGTTATTGGCATTTTGTAAAGACCACGAAATTTTAGTGGAAGGCTATTCTCCAATCGCCACCGGTCGTTTACTCGATAACGATGCAGTGAAGACGATTGCGGAAGCTTATGGAAAATCTATTCCACAACTTTCAATTCGTTACTTGCTACAAAAAGACATTCTGCCATTGCCAAAATCCGTTCATGAAGAATACATTTCTGACAATGCCAAAGTTAACTTTGAAATTTCTGAAGAAGACATGAAGAAATTGGATGCGTTGCAAGCTTAAGAATGCTTGCGTTTAATTGAAAAAAGCAGTCCGATCAAGTCCAGTAAATGCTGGTCATGGATCGGGCTGCTTATTTTGTTCTAAAACTCTGTTTAAAAAAACAACCGTTTCTTAGTTTGTCAAAGCTGGAATCTTCTTATGTTAGTTGCTCAAAGGTACCCCACACTTTTACTTCTTGTTTTTCTACCATCGTTCTGCCTTTCGCTAGAACCGTTTCTACTGTTAATGATTCTTTGTTCAGCAAGCAAATATCAGCATCCATCCCTGCTGCAAGACGTCCCTTTTGATCAAGCTTCAATACTTTCGCTGGATTAGAAGTGATTGCTCGAATGGCGATCTCCAATGGAATCTGCTCTTTTTGGACTGCTTCTTTAATGCCTACCATCAGCGCTCGCGAACTACCGACACCCAGACCTATGAATTGATTGTTTTCATCAAAGTACGGGAGGCTGCCTTGCCCATCAGAGGTCATGGTAAATTGATCCAGCCCGATCCCTTCTGCTAACAAACGCTTCAGTCCTTTACTGAAGCGAACCTCATCGTCTTCTTTTTCCCAGAAATCAGGATCCTCACTCGCCGTAAAATCAATCGTTCCACCCATTTTTGCAAAAGCAATACTTGCTTCGAAAAGCTCGCTAGTCCGATTGGCATGTGTCGGTAAAAATTGGCTGATTGGAATCTCTGTTTCTTCGATAGTTCGTAAAAGCAGCTCATATTTTCTCTTTCCTCCCCCTAAGTGGACGTTTACGATGCCTGCTTTTCCAGAGAGCATCCCACCAACACGGGCATCCGCCACCGCGCGGGTAAATTCTTCGAAACTCGGTTGTGAAGAACGATGGTCAGAAACGGCAATTTCACCGATACCAATGATTTTGTCAATAGTCAAAAAATCTTGAATGATAGAATCGGTGACCGGAGTCAATGGCAATCGATAAGAACCGTCATACAAGTACGTCGTGATGCCTTCTGCCTCTAGTCCACGGGCCTTACTGATCAAGGCAGTCATATCTCTGCCTACTCCGTCAGTACCCAAACACCCAACCACTGTCGTTACCCCCGCTGAGGTCAGCTGAGACAATTTCACTTCTGGTGTCCGGTTCTGAAAGCCACCTTCCCCGCCACCTCCTAAGATATGAAAGTGGCAGTCAATAAAGCCGGGAACAGCAAGTAACCCTGTGCCATCGATTTCTTCAAGAGGAACCCCTGAGAATCCTCCTTCGATCGAATCTTCAATAGCAATGATCTTGTCTTCGCTTAAAAGAATATCTTTTTTCCTAAATAGTCAGGCGCATAAACCTCCGCTTGTCGTATCACCTTCATGAGTGCTTCCTCCTCGTGTCTGATTGCTTCTTATTGCAAGCCGATCGCGACTGCAATAAAGATGAAGATCGTTCCTAATACAAATAAGAACCCTTGCATTTTGATCTGGAATTTCGCCCATTTCACCCATTCGATTCTTGCGACACCTAGCACACCGATCAGACTTGCCGATACTGGAGTGAAGGCATCCATGAAGCCTGAGCCTAATTGATAAGCCAATACAGCGATCTGTCTGGAAACACCTAAAAGATCAGCTAATGGCGCCATGATCGGCATGGTCAATGCAGCCTGACCTGAATTGGAGGTCACGATCAAATTGAAGAAGCTTTGGAAAATGTACATGAACCATGCCCCAATAAATGCTGGAACATTGCTTAACAAACCACCGATGCTGTGCAAAATCGTATTCAAGGCTGACGGCACGTTGGCATCAGAACCGCCGAGAACCAGAAGAATCCCTTTGGCCATCCCTACAACGATTGCAGTTCCCGCTAATTCTGAGGCCCCTGATTGAAAGGCACTCGCCACATCATTCAAGCCCATATTTTCTAATTTGAAAAGAACCGCTATGATTCCTGCCCCTAAGCCCATAACAAAGAATTGAGAAGCGATCTCGGGAATATAATAGCCTTTTTGTGTCACACCCCATACGATCCAGATCAAGACCGCCAGCATTTCAACCAAGATCAATTTATGACCTAATAAAAATGGTTTTTGCTCACTGGAGGTTTTTTCAAGATGATTTCGAAAATACGCATCTGATTGATACGTGAGCGATTTCTCAGGATTCTTGCGAATTCTTTCGGCATAGATCATGAGGTATCCTGCGGATAATGCGGTAACCACGACCCACATGATGATTCGGAACGTTGCGCCTGAAAGAACGGGAATACCTGCGATCCCTTGAGCCACTGCCACACTAAATGGACTCATCCACGAGGTGGCATTCCCAATCTGGGAGGCGACATAGGTGACAGTGACCGCCACGATCGAGTCATACCCTAATGCGATCACGAAAGGCACCATGACCATCGAAAACGGAATGACTTCTTCTGCCATCCCAAAAGTAGCACCACCAAATGAAAAAGCAAAGAACAACAGTGGCAATGCCAAACGTTCTAATCCACGGGTTTTACTGATAAATGCAAAAATCCCCGCATCGATCGCTCCCGTTTGCATGATAATACCAAATGCACCACCGACCACTAAAATCAGTGCTGCAATCCCTACTGCTGAGCCGTATTTGTCGCCAGAAACCAACCCTTCAAAAACAAAATTTAAAAAGCCGAAACCGCCAAAGTCATCGGTTCCCCAAACCTTGGCTGTTTTATGCAGTTTTTCTGAAGTATCATAAATCTTTTCGCCATAAAGGCTGTAAAGGGTGTCATCCGTTAGCCCGACCTCATCTAATTGACTCTGGGACAACTCTTTAGGCCCTTCAGCTAGAACAGCTGCTAAAGCCTCAGGATCGACATCTAATTCTTCCAGCTCTTGTGGATCGTCTTCCAATTGATTCAACTGTTGATAGACGTATTCGTTATCTAACGGGTAGGCATAACGAAACGAATCTTGCATCAAGACCGTTCTGGTACTTATGTCCCCATTTGCATCGGTATACTCGATTTCTTGTGTACTAAATTTCCCAGCAGGAACTAAGAAAGTCAGCAACCATGCCAACAGCACGACCCCAAAAATGATGACATACGTATGCGGCGTTTTCATTTTGGTTAAATCTTTCTTTTCTTTCCCCTTTTTCGCTTTTTTTCCAATTGTCACTTTTTCTCTCCCTTTCCCTTTGCAGCGTACTGCATAAATTATCATTTTAGCCTATTTTTTAGTATATCGAAAAAACGTTTTTTCCTCATGGGGAAAGCATTAGAATTCAAATAAACTACGTTATAAAAAGAGAGAAAAAGAAAAAGTGAAAAGAAGCCAGAAACGCTTCTTTTCACTACGAACGACTAGTTTTCTTCAGAAAGCCCATCAAAATAAGCTTCAGTGTCTCGTTCATCTTGCTTTAATTGCTCGATCAACGCTTGTGCGCCATTGAAAGCGACTTGATCACGTAAGAAATGATGCCAACGGATCGTCACGGTTTCACCATAGATATCTTGGTGAAAATCGAGAATATAAATCTCTACTGTTAACTGGCGACCTTGACCAAACGTATCATTGTGACCAATCGATCCCATCGATGGATACCACTTGTCACCAACTTTGATTTCCGTCACATAGACGCCTTCTTTTGGCAACCGAACGGTGCTCTTCACTTTGATATTTGCGGTTGGAAACCCAAGTTCTCGTCCTCTAGCATCACCGTGAACGACGGTTCCTTCAAATTCATAAATATACCCTAACAAGCGATTGACTTGCACCATATCACCATTTTGTAGTGCAGAGCGAATGCGTGTGGAGCTGACCTTTTCCTCATGAAACGATTCTTGCGCGACAGTCACGACTTCAAAACGTCCTTCTGCATAGGTTGGCAAAAGCGCCATGTTGGCTATCTCTTTCTTGCCATAGGTATAGTCAAAACCTGCAACAACAACTTTTGCATGCAGTCCGATCATGTATTCATCTACAAATACTTGCGGTGCCAAATTTGCAAAAGCAGAAGTAAATTCAATGATATAAAGAATATCTACCCCAAGTTGTTCCAGGTGCGCTTCTTTTTGCGGCAAACTGGTCAGGTATTGCATTTTTTCAGGATCAACCTTTTGAAAAACGATCGAGGGATGCTGATTAAAGGTCATCAACGCCAATTTTAACCCTTTCTCCTCTGCAATCTTTCGTCCTGTTTCAATGACTTTTTGATGACCTAAATGTACGCCATCGAAAAAGCCTAAAACTAAGACGATCTCCTCATCAGGAATCGCTGCGTGATCATAAGGGTGTCTTATTTCAATGATTTCCATATTCATTCTCCTATTTCTGTACGGATGACTTTTACCGGTTTCATCATATCATGGTATTTGTCATGAGCTTTATAGATACTGATCAATTGTTCTCGATAAAAAATCGCCACTAATTCCTCTGGGCGCTTTGGTAATCCAAACGCGCTGAAGGGCAAACGCATGCCATTTTTTACTTTCTGCCAGAGGTCTGCATCGATCGTCACTTGAAGAAATTCTGATACCCCGTATTCTAAAGGTAGTAGTAGTTCCGAAACACGTTGTTCATCGACTGCCTTTTGCACCTCTGCAATCGTGTAGGATTGTTCTTTTGAAAAACCACCGCTTTTTAGGCGAGTCAAATCAGACATATGCGCGGGTACACCCAGCAATTTCCCTGTGTCGACCGCTAATGTGCGAACATAGGTCCCTTTTCCACAAGCAACTTCAAAACGCCAGCTTTGCGTATTGTCCTCATGAATAATCGGCTCTGAAATTCGTTCAAAGGAATAAATTTCTGCTTTGCGCTGTGGCCGCTCGACAGTTTCATTGTTACGAGCATATTCGTAAAGTCGTTTGCCATTGACTTTGACCGCCGAATACATCGGCGGGATCTGGGTAATCGTCCCCGTCAACTGTTTCATTGCCTGATCGATCTCTTCCTTCGTAAACGGACGAGTTAGTGCTTGTTGTTCAACGATATCCCCCGACCGATCTTCTGTAGTGGTACTGAAGCCCAAAGTGATTTCCCCGGTATAGACTTTTCCAGAATCAACCAAGTATTCGACGATCTTCGTTCCTTTTCCGATACAAATGGGCAAGACACCATCCACGTCAGGATCTAGTGTGCCGCTGTGTCCGATTTTTTTTGTCTTTAATATTTTTCGTAATTTAAACACGCAGTCGTGACTTGTTTGTCCACGCTCTTTCCATAATGGTAAAATCCCGTCCATCGTATTCCTCCATTTCACTTCAACTTGCTTATTATAACATATAAAAAAAATTCATTGCACGACAAAATCCTTTTCGCTCTTTCTCATTACATGATAAACTAAGCATATAAGGAGGTCCTAAAATGGTTGTTTTAACGATAGGGTCATTTATTGGATTTGCCATTTTTTTGATCATGATTCAGCTCGGCACGATGCAGCGTTGGGAAGAAGCGTTTGCTTTGCAGATCATCCAAAGCCGTACGCCCTCTTTGACGCGCATGATGCACTTTTTTACCAATTTAGGAAAAGCCTTTCCGACAGTTGCGATTGCTTTACTGTTGTTTGCCTTTCCATTATCGCGGGCGGATCTTGCACCAAAAACAGCAGTCAGTATCTTCATAGTATCAGCAGCTGCTTACTTGATCAAACGAATCGTCCGACGAGATCGTCCTATTGATCATCGTTTAGTTGAAGAAAAAGATCACAGCTTTCCTAGTGCTCATGCTGCCACATCCGCTGCCATGTATGGAACGATCGCCTTGAATCTTGGACAATTGGTTCCCTCAGCTGTCATCCCGATGACCTTACTGGCAATTTTGCTTAGCTTTATGATTGGCTTTAGCAGAGTCTACTTAGGAATCCATTTTTTAACAGATGTGATCGGTGGTTGGCTCTTAGGGGCAGGTGTTGCTGGACTGGTTACTTTACTGATGAATACCTGATGCTCTTTTCAAATAAAAAAGAACAGCTTCGATTGGAAGCTGCTCTTTTTTTTATTCTTCTGAGTGCAATGCGCGAATCATTTCATCAATTTTATTCCCGTATTGTACTGATTCATCCAATTCGAATTGGATTTCTGGAACTTT
Source organism: Enterococcus sp. AZ079 (assembly GCF_050547255.1). Classification (NCBI taxonomy): domain Bacteria; kingdom Bacillati; phylum Bacillota; class Bacilli; order Lactobacillales; family Enterococcaceae; genus Enterococcus; species Enterococcus sp. AZ079. The sequence goes on from NZ_CP172955.1 coordinate 1,827,078, forward strand.
ATAGAGCGTTAACGCTTGACCTAATTCACGACGAACCAAGCCAGTTGCTTTTTCCAGTCCTGCTTGGGCTTTTTGCTTATCTGAAGCTAAGTCCGTTAGGGTGCTGTAAAAGATCGTTGCTTGCTGTAAATCTCCAGTTACTCGTACATCTGTGATCGTCACATCTTGCACGCGAGGATCACGAACTTTTTTACGAAGAATTTGATTGACTTCTTTTAAGATTTCTTGCGCCACTCGGCGATCTCGATAGTTAGCCATTCAAAAAGCCTCCTTGTATAGTTGTCATTCCGTTATTTTGTCGGTACTTCTTCCATGACATAGCCTTCGATCACGTCATCAACTTTAAGATCGTTGAATTTCTCGATCATCGCGCCACATTCAAACCCTAGCTTCACTTCTTTGACATCATCTTTGAAGCGTTTCAAGCTGGCAAGTTTTCCTTCATAGATAACGATGCCGTCACGGATCACGCGGACGCCACTGTCACGGCGAATACTGCCTTCCGTTACGTAGCAACCTGCGATCGTGCCCACTTTAGATACTTTGTATGTTTCACGAACGATCATTTGACCAGTGATTTTTTCTTCGAATTCAGGATCAAGCATCCCTTTCATCGCGGTTTCGATTTCTTCGATCGCTTTGTAGATGATGCGATGCAAACGAATATCGACTTTTTCCGCTTCCGCTTGCTGTTTGGCTTGCGGTGTTGGACGTACGTTAAATCCGATGATGATGGCATTACTTGCTGCTGCTAGCGTTACATCACTTTCATTGATTGCACCAACGGCTGAATGGACGATGTTCACTCGCACACCTTCAACATCGATTTTCTTCAATGAAGCAGCTAATGCTTCAGCTGAACCTTGTACGTCTGCTTTGATGATGACATTTACTTCTTTCAGTTCGCCTTCTTTTAGACTTTCAAACAAGTTATCCAATGTCACACGACTGCTTGATGCGCGTTGCTCCATCAAGGCACGTTTTGCACGTTCTTCACCTGCTGCCCGAGCCGTTTTTTCATCTTCAAAGGTAACGAAACGGTCACCTGCTTGAGGGACATCGTTCAATCCTGTGATTTCGACTGGCGTTGCAGGTCCAGCTGCTTTATCACGACGACCTAAATCATTCGTCATCACGCGGACACGACCGAAAGTGTTCCCTACAACGATTGGATCACCAACATGAAGAGTTCCTTGTTGTACCAATAGTGTTGCTACAGGACCTTTGCCTTTATCAAGGCGCGCTTCAATAACGGTACCGATCGCTCGTTGGGTAGGATCAGCTTTCAAATCTTCGACTTCTGCTACTAAGAGGATCATTTCAAGCAATTCTTCAATGTTTTGCCCAAATTTCGCTGAGATTTCAACGAAGATCGTATCCCCACCCCAAGCTTCTGGGATCAACTCATGTTCACTTAATTCTTGCATCACATGTTGAGGGTTAGCACCTGGTTTATCGATTTTGTTAACTGCAACGATGATTGGCACTTTTGCTGCTTTCGCATGGTTGATCGCTTCCACCGTTTGCGGCATGACACCATCATCAGCTGCGACAACTAAAATCGTAATATCAGTGATACTTGCTCCCCGTGCACGCATACTGGTGAACGCCGCGTGTCCAGGAGTATCTAAGAAAGTGATTGGTTTGCCATTGATGTCGATTTGGTAAGCCCCAATATGCTGCGTGATTCCTCCAGCTTCACCACTTGTTACGCGTGAATGACGTAATGTATCAAGCAATGTTGTTTTCCCGTGGTCAACGTGACCCATGATGGTAACAACAGGTGGTCGTGATACTAAATTCTCTTCAATTTGTTCTTCTGCTTCGAAGAATTTATCGATATCTGCGATATCCACTTGAACTTTTTCTTGTGGTTCGATTCCGTAATCGGTAGCAAGCAGTTCAATCGTATCTTTATCTAAAGGTTGGTTTTGATTGACCATAACCCCCATCATAAAGAGCTTCTTGATGATCTCTGCTGGTTCACGGTAGATTTTTTTCGCGATATCCGCTACGTTCATGCCTTCTGTATATTCCAATACTTCTGGCAGTTCACGGAATTTACGTGCTGGAACTGGCGGTTTCTTTTCCGTCTGCTGACGGCCTTTTTTCCCTTTTTTGTTAAATTTATTGCGATTGTTGTTGTTGAAATTGTTATTGCGTCCACCGTAATTTGACTTGCCGCGGTTTTGATTTCCTCCACGGGAATCATTCGAGCCTTGCGTACGGTTGTTGTTGCGGTCTGCCCCTTGCGTATTTCCTGCAGATTGAGCGGCTGGACGGTTTTGTTGCCCTTGGTTATTTGGACGGTTTTGCTGTCCTTGGTTTGTTGGGCGATTTTGTTGCCCTTGATTATTCGGACGGTTTTGTTGTCCTTGGTTTGTTGGGCGATTCTGTTGCCCTTGATTATTCGGACGGTTTTGCTGTCCTTGATTGTTCGGACGATTTTGTTGCCCTTGGTTGTTTGGACGGTTTTGCTGTCCTTGATTGTTCGGACGATTTTGTTGCCCTTGGTTGTTTGGACGGTTTTGCTGTCCTTGGTTTGTTGGGCGATTTTGTTGCCCTTGATTATTCGGACGGTTTTGTTGTCCTTGGTTTGTTGGGCGGTTTTGTTGCCCTTGATTGTTACGATTCTCTTGGTTATTCACTCGATTATGACTTCCTTGGTTATTTGGTCTGTTACTTCCTTGACTGTTCGTGCGATCTACTTGTCCTTGACCAGCAGGACGGTTATTGCTTTGCGTAGTTCGCTGTTGACTTTGATTGTTATGACGGTTTTGGAAGTTAGGATTATTTCTTTGCGTTTTAAATTTCTTTTGTTCTTGTTTTTCCGGCTGGTTGGCTGGTTTCTGATTTGCGGGATTTGAGTTTGCAGATGTTTTACCATTTGGATTGCCGCCTAATGACTGCTGCAATTTTTGCGCCTCTCCATCTGAGATCGCGCCCATATGATTTTTGACATCAAAGCCTAAAGATTGTGCTTTTTCAACAACCTCTTTGCTCGACTTATTCCATTCTTTTGCAAGTTCATAAATTCTTTTTTTTCCCATGCAATCACCTTCCTAACCTAATATTAATTCCTGCACCTTCCTTGCAAATCCTTGATCTAAGATGCCAATGACCATTCTTGGTTTCCCAATGGCCGCACTGATTTCATCAGCAGAAAATGCATCTAGGAGCGGAATTTCGTAATAAGAACTTTTGTCCTTAATTTTCTTTTGTGTATTTTTACCAGCATCACTGGCGATAATGACTAAAGCAGCTTTCTCATTGCGAATCTCTTTTAAAGTCATTTCTTCACCAGTTACTAATTTCCCAGCACGCATGGCTAGTCCTAACATATTTAATGCTTTGGTTTTATTCATTTGCAAATAACTCTTTTCGCGCTTTTTGGTGCGTTACATAGTCCAATAGTTCTTGGTAAAATTCATCTGTCAATTTCGTTTCCAGCACTCGATCCAAGATACGCTTATCCCATGCTTTCTGGGCTTCAGCCGGTTCGATCGCTATATAAGCTCCCCGACCTGGCATTTTTCCTGTCGGATCGATGGAAACAACGCCTTCTTTTGAACGAGTGATACGAAGCATTTCTTTCTTAGGTAGCATTTCGCCTGAAATCACTGATTTTCGTAAAGGAATTTTTCGTTTTTTCATCACGATCTCACCTCAACTATTTTTCGTCAAACTCAACATTTTCATAATCATCCGCAGTCATGTCTGATGGAAGGATCGCTTCATCAACTGTTTCTGCAGATTCTGTTGCTTCTGTGCTGATTTCTTCAGCAGCTTCTGAAGCGTTGGCATCATACTCATCGATATAGTCGCCTTCATCCAGCTTCGCATAAAATTCTTCCATGTCTGTTTCTGATTTGATATCGATTTTGAAGCCAGTCAATTTGGCTGCTAGGCGAGCATTTTGTCCGCGTTTACCGATCGCTAATGATAGTTGGTAATCAGGCACGACAACAGTACAAGCCTTCGGATTATCAACATCAAAAATAACGTCGCTGACTTCTGCTGGATTCAACGCATTGGCGATGAAGATCGCTGGATCTTCATTCCATTCCACGATATCCATGTTTTCGCCTTTTAGTTCATTAACGATCGCTTGAACCCGTTGACCTTTAGGGCCAACACAAGTGCCGACTGGATCGACGTTGGCATCAAAGGAACGAACAGCAACTTTGGCACGATCCCCTGCTTCACGAGCAATACTTACGATCTCTACAGTACCATCATATACTTCTGGCACTTCTTGTTCAAATAATCGGCGCAGCAAATCTGGATGGCTGCGGCTAACGAATACTTGAGGCCCTTTTGAAGTATTTTCAACACGAGAAACGAATACTTTGATCCGATCATGGGGTTGATAAAACTCATTTGGCATTTGGTCTTGTTTTGAAAGCACGGCTTCAATTTTGCCTAAGTTTACATAGATATAACGATTGTCTTGGCGTTCAACGATTCCTTGCAAAATGTCTTTTTCGTACGCACTAAATTCGTTATAGATAATGTTTCTTTCCGCTTCACGGACCCGTTGCAAAATGACTTGTTTTGCCGTTTGCGCCGCAATACGACCAAAGTCTTTAGGCGTTACTTCAAAGCGGATTTTGTCGCCGATTTCATAAGCGGGGTTGATTGTCATCGCTTCTTTTAATGAAACCTCTAGTTGCGAGTCCATGACTTCTTCTGTCACTTCTTTGACTGCATAGACGTGGATATTGCCTTTTTTCTGATCAAATTCTACTTCCACATTTTGTGCTTGCCCGTAATGACGTTTGTACGCTGAAACCAATGCCGCTTCCAAGGCATCGATGACAATCTCTTTTGAAATGCCTTTCTCTGCTTCTAATGCATCCAATGCATTCAACATTTCTTTACTCATGATTCTTTCATTCCTCCGTGTTTAAAATTGAATGGCTAAACGAGCTTTGGCAATATTTTTCCGGTCGATCGTTCGTTCTTTTTCTCTGGTTTTGATTCGGGTCTTCATAACTAGCTGATTTTCGTCGAATGACTGTAAAAAGCCTTCGAACTGTTTTTCTCCATCAATCGGTTGATATAAAGAAACATGAATGTACTCGCCGACTGCCCGTTGATAATCTGCTTCTTTCTTCAATGGACGCTCGGCGCCAGGGGAAGAAACTTCCAAGAAATAGGCCTGTGGAATAGGATCAGGTTCGCATTGGTCTAATTGTTCACTAAGTTGTTCACTGACAAAGGCACATTCCTCGATATCGATTCCGCCTTCTTTATCAATGAACACACGAAGAAACCAATTTTTCCCTTCCTTCACGAATTCTACTTCAACTAATTCAAATTTTTGCGCATCCAGAATAGGGGTCACTATATCTGTAACAGTTTCCACTACCGTACTCACAACATCGCCTCCTTTATTTCTCAACGAAACGAACTTCATTCCATTAAAAAGAGTGAGCGAAAAAACCGCTCACTCACTCTAAGTATCATTACATTGTAAATATAACACAATTTTCATAAAGATTCAACTACTGTCGCATGTTCCCTTCGCTTTCAGAAAAAACAAAGTATTTTCTTAAAGATTTTTAATGCTTGGGTGAATGGCTGTTAGTGAATCACTTGACCAATCCGACGTAGTAGTTGTGGGAAAATGCTCTCTGGATCAAAGTCCATTGGCGCGTCATGTGGGAAATGAAGCCAGAGCCGACCACCATAAACCACTAGTACCAAAAGTGTCAATGTCACCCACAGGTTGTGACTGTAGTAAAGTTTGCTGATTTTCGGATTTTTTTTGAATAAAACAATTCCGAATACGATCGGCACTAACCAAAACAAGGGATGAAAATGCAGCGCACCTTCAAGATTACCCTGAAATAAGTGCAAATAGGCGCGCGTCATGCCACAACCTGGACAAGGAAACCCCGTTAACCATTTAAACGGACAAATCAATAATCTACCCAATCATCTGAATCAGACGAATCGTTTGTATTGTTAGATGAGGTCATGGCATTTTGATCAGCCGCTTCCCACATTTGGTTCATATCACCTTGTAAAATCGCCATGTTGATGAAATCAAAAGCAAACAGGCTCAAGACGACAAAAAGAATTTTGTTGTCACTCAGACGAGGCATATTCGCTCGTTGTTGTGCACTCATAAAGATATCCGCAATTCGGTACCACCAATAAATTTGATACAATCCACAAGTAAGGATCGTGAGTAAAATCGACGTTTCTGGCGAAAGACGATTATCCCCGCTGTATTCTGCCAGCTCTTTGGTTGTTTGGTACATCCAAAAGAATGTATAAATGCCACAAGTAATAAATGTTAATAAAATGACCGATACAACCGATTTCTTTCTAACTCCGTAATTATAATTCATCACAAACTCCTTCTAGTTTATTCCTTTTTATCACTTACTAATTATACACGATTTTATTCACAAAAACAAAAAAAATCTAAATATTTTATTTTATATAGATTAAAAAAAGTAAATAGCACCTACTGAAAGCAGGTGCCTATACTATAAAATCATTCGTTTTCTTTGAACCAAAAGCTATGCTCGACTATAATTTTTCACTTCAGCAGCCATTGCATCAACAAACAAATTCAATTCTTCGACTTGGGTCTCCTTGCTGCCGTAGCGACGGATATTGACTGTCGCATCATTGACTTCTTGATCCCCAACAACAATTTGGTAAGGAATTTTTTGGGTTTGTGATGAACGGATCTTATACCCCATTTTTTCGTTGCGGTCATCCACTTCCACTCGCAGTCCTTGCGCTTGCAGGCGTTCTTTGATTTCGTAAGCATAGTCGCTGTGGGCTTCGACTGAGACCGGAATGATCGATGCTTGGATTGGTGCCAACCAAGTCGGGAATGCCCCTTTATAGACTTCTGTCAGGTAAGCCACAAAACGTTCCATCGTTGAAACGATTCCGCGGTGGATCACCACTGGACGGTGATTGTTTTCGCCATCTTCACCAACATATGTTAGATCAAACCGTTCAGGCAATAAGAAATCCAATTGGATCGTTGACAAGGTTTCTTCCATACCTAAAGCTGTTTTCACTTGGACATCTAGTTTAGGTCCGTAGAAAGCTGCTTCACCGTCAGCTTCAAAATAATCCAATTCTAATTCATCCATGGCCGCTTTTAGCATTGTTTGCGCATTTTCCCACATCGCATCGTCATCAAAATATTTGTCTTTGTTTTGTGGATCGCGATAACTTAAACGGAAACGATAGTCAGTAATATTAAAGTCTTCGTAAACGCCCACCATAAGATCCAGTGTCCGTTTGAATTCTTCTTTGATTTGATCAGGACGAACAAATGTATGACCATCATTTAAGGTCATTTCCCGAACCCGTTGCAACCCTGATAGTGCCCCTGATTTTTCATAGCGGTGCATCATTCCTAATTCAGCGATCCGAATTGGTAGTTCACGATACGAATGGATGTCATTTTTGTAAACCATCATGTGATGTGGGCAATTCATTGGTCGTAGAACCAGCATTTCGCCATCCCCCATATCCATTGGTGGGAACATGTCCTCGTGGTAATGATCCCAGTGCCCTGATGTTTTGTATAAATCCACGTTTGCCATGATTGGTGTGTATACGTGTTGGTACCCAAGGCTAACTTCTTTATCCACGATATAACGCTCGATCGTACGACGGATCGTGGCTCCTTTTGGCAACCAGAAAGGCAAACCCGCGCCGACTTCAGGGGACAACATAAACAATTCTAATTCTTTCCCTAATTTACGATGATCGCGTTCTTTTGCTTCTTCTCGTAAACGAATAAATTCCTTCAAGTCTTTCTTATCGAAAAAGGCTGTTCCATATACCCTTTGCATCATCTGGTTGTCAGAACTTCCACGCCAATAGGCTCCGGCTACTGATAACAATTTGTACACTTGGATACGACCTGTCGATGGGACATGAGGGCCGCGGCATAAGTCAACAAATTCTCCTTGCTGATAGGCAGTAATCGTTTCGTCATCTGGTAATTCTGTAATCAACTCAACTTTGTATGGATCTTCAGCAAAAAGAGCCAAAGCTTCCTCTTTTGTTAATACACGTCGTTCAATTGGCAGATTTTCTTTAATGATTTTCATCATTTCTGCTTCGATTGCTGGTAGATCTTCCGCAGTTACTGGGTTTTCCCCATTGTCTGTGTCATAGTAAAAACCAGAATCAATTGCAGGTCCTACTCCAAAATGGATCGATGGATAGAGTCTGCGCATGGCTTGAGCCATTAAATGAGCTGTCGAATGACGAAGTAAACCTAAGGCGTCTTCATGATCGGGTGTCACGATCTCAATCGTTGCATCTTCTTCGATCGGACGTGAAAGATCGATCAGTTGTCCATTGACTTTTCCAGCTAAGGCTTTTTTTGCAAGACTTTTCGAGATACTTTCAGCAATCTCTTTAGTTGTTACCCCAACAGCAAATTCTTTTTTTGCGCCATCAGGAAATGTAATAAATAATGACATATGAATGTCCTCCTTTGAATGATTTCAATCAATAAAAAAGTCCTAGTATCGGTTACGATACTAGGACGATCACTCGTGGTTCCACCTATTGTTCGAAAACAGAAAAAGTCTGTTTTCCTCTTCATGAGATAACGGTTCAACCGCCTCCGTTTCGACAGAGGTCTAAAAAAAGTGGTCATCCTTTGGTTTTCTTCCAGGAAATTTTCAGCCAAGATTTCCCTCTCTTATCGAAGACTCTCAAACTCAGGTGTCTTTTTTATTGATCGATTATGGCTCAATTAAACCACTACCTACAAGAAAAAGCAAGAGAATTATTTCCAATCGCCATTCACAGCATAGGTTCCTTGCTTCATTTCATTGATGATGACATGGATATGCTCCTTAGGGGCACCCGTATTTTTATGGACCGCCTCAGTGATTTCTTTCATCATATTCGTCAGTTGTTCTTGCGAACGCCCTTCAACTAGTTCGACATGAATAAATGGCATACGATTTCCTCCTTTGTTTGCTTTTGATTATACACCTTTTTCAAAAAGACAAAAGCTATTCCCATGATTTCCAAAGAAAAACGTGTCTTTATTCCTCCTGATACACGACAGAAAACTTTTCACAAACGCATAGCATTTGATCGTGAAAAGACAACCCCGCTGAGGCATAAGCTCGTCGAAAAAAAGCTTCATGAACACGGCGCCAATAAGCCAAAGTGCGATCTCCTTCCCCTTCTAAAAAGGCAAACGCTGCTGTCACTTCATCAAATGGCACGATCGACACTGACTCTAAATAAAGAACAGCTCTTGGTACATCCGAACCATCTAAAAGGACACTATACGTTTCTGATTGTGGCAATGCTTCTTGCTCGATTTCATAGAGCGCAGCGGCGGAGGTCGTCGCTGTCTTTTTGCCAGCTAAAACAAGTGCTGCCAGTTCATCCGCCATTTCTGAAGTATCACCAAAGGACCAAGCATCTTCATAGGTCAGAGAAGATTGATTTCTTGGATTTGCTTTTAAAAACCGCTGCCAAAACGCTTGAATCTGACTGTCTTTTATTTTTGGTTCTCTGGTCTCATCTGCCAATTTTTTTCACTCCAATACTTCGTATATGTTTGGACATTCTCAGCTTCTTGCCAATCATAGGCCAACCCTAATTTCTCGCTGATTTTCTTTGCTTGCTTATCAAATCGTTTTTGCATCTTCAAGAGGGACTGACCGCAGGCAGTGATCGTGGAAAAATCAAGCAATGAGGTCAATTCCCGCCACTCCTTTTCCGTTAGAAACTCCTGTAGGTATTTATGATTTTTCCCTGTACTCACCTGAAATTGCTGAGCTTGGGCAACGAACAAATCTTCAATCCATAACAATTCTTGCCAACAAATAGTGTATAAATGATCCGCAGCATAAATCAGCTGCTTTCGAAGCAGCCCTTTCACGACATACGTGCTTACCCACCAAAATTCGTTGCAGTGTTCCTGAAAAGCGGCTTGGGTCGGGCGCTTGATCCAGTAATGCGAATGATTTGCTTGATTAGCAAAACTTAGTATTTGGTCTGGATCAAGCAGCGGCTGCAAGCCTGGTTCGTTAGCCAGACGATCGACCAGTGCAAGAGGACATAGCATGAGATCGATTCTTACTCCGTCTAAAAAATGCATCAAGTACGTAAAACACCCGCCCAAACTTGGCGGATAGATGGTGCTAGCTTCCGGTGTTTGCCTGATCATGATCGGTCCAAAGGCTTCTAACCATGAAGGATCATCGACCAAGGGCTGAATATCATCCATTACGTAAACCACATCAAAGTCTTGCAAAAAATCTTTTGGCGCCTGTGGATCGGTCCGTGAACCAGATAAACCGATGGCACGTGCCCCAACACGTTGCCCCACAGACAGGATCAATTGGTGCAATTCTGCTTCTTCCCTCACCGTCTCCACCTCTTTTTCGTTTCGTTTTTGAACACCTAAGCTCTTTTTATAAATATTAGCATAGTTTCTTTTTTTCCACGACATTCGCAGGGAAAATATGCTATAATTTTATGTCGCAATTTTTTTAAGGAGGATCCTTCGTGAACGAACGTCAAAAAGAACAACAACATGTCAATGAAACCATTGCTCTGATCCACAGAGAACAAGCGATCCTTTCGCAGCAAAAACAAGAGTTAGCCGCTAAAATGGATGATCAATTAAAAGAAATCGCCGATAAGAAAATTCGCGGGGGCGACAGTGAAGCCTTTTATGAATCAGTGATCGAGTACCAGCAGCATGAACAAGAATTGCTGATAAAATACCAAACCGCAGAATCACAAGAAAAACGCGTCAAAACCTTAACAACGATGGCGGGCAATCCGTATTTTGCTCGAATCGATTTCAAAGAAGAACAAGAAACCGAGACCCTCTATTTGGGGATCGCTTCATTGCGAGACAAAGATGAAGAAACGATCGTCATCGACTGGCGCGCACCGATCGCCAATCTTTATTATGAAGGAGAGCTTGGTGAGACCTTCTACGAAACAGACACTGATCGGTTTACGGTAGAATTGCTTTTGAAACGCCAATTTAAAATTCAAAATGGTGAAATCTTGTCGATGGTCGATACTTCGGAGATCATCAATGACGAATTTTTGTTGGAAATATTGGATGAAGCCTCTTCTTCTCAAATGCGTAACATCGTTTCGACGATCCAAAAAGCACAGAATCAAATCATTCGTGATACCACCAATAAATTCTTACTGATCGAAGGGATTGCTGGAAGTGGGAAAACCTCTGCTTTGTTGCAGCGGGTCGCCTTTTTACTTTATCGGAATCGCAAATGGTTGGACGAAAAACAAGTCTTGCTGTTTTCACCCAATCATTTGTTTTCTGACTATATTTCCATGGTCCTGCCTTCTTTAGGTGAAAGTGAAGTGCCCACAAGAACCTTCCACCACTTTATCCAATTGATTCTGACTGGCTATGAAGTGACGAAAGAAACCCAACAAGAAGAAACCTTTTTAAGCGGCGATGATGATGCCATTGAAAAAATCAAAAGTAGTCTTTTCTTGGTGGAAAAAATCAACCGTTATGTCCGTTCGATTGCACCGATCGGTCCCTTGTTCCGTGATCTAAAAATCCAAGGGCAAACCTATTTGACAAAAGAACAGATTCGCCGCTGGTATCAAGAAACCAATAACGAACTGCCGATTTACCAAAGAACCCAACTGCTTCAAACGAAATTATTAAAAAAAATCGGCGGCTTGGAAAAAGATGAAGCCAAAAAAGACTGGGTCAAAGAAGCGACCGAAGAACAATTGCAACAAGTATTTGCCAATGATCCTCATCAAGAATACAGCGAAGAAAACGAACGCCGTTTGCGGAAGAAACTTAGACAGCAGATCGTCCGCAAGAAGTTCCGTTCCTTGACGCGGGGAGTGAAAAACTTTCAGTTTATCAACCAAGCCAAGCAATACTTACACTTTTTACAATCGGTTGAGTCTGCTGCAGTCAAAGAAACTGGCATCGAGGCTGCGGCTTGGCAGCAAAGTATTGCCGATATTCGACAAGGCATGCGCCAAAGACAGATCAAACAAGAAGACGCCGTTTTGTTTTTCTTACTGATCAAACAGCTTTATCCTGTTCACGTCGAAGAAAAAGCTCGGTTTATCTTTATCGATGAAATGCAGGATTTTCCACCAGCACAAGTGGCTCTACTGCGTCAGCTTTATCCAAAGGCTGGCATCACCCTGTGCGGCGATTTGAATCAAAAAGTGTATGGCAATGAAACGATCGTCGGGGCATTAGCAGAATTATTCCCCCGCGAAAGTGTGAAACGTTATCAATTGAAAACCAGCTATCGTTCGACTAAGGAAATCACAGATTTCGCCAATCAATTTTTAGTTGGCAGTGATCAAGTGGAATTGACGGCTCGTAAAGGGGCGGTACCAACAATTGTTAAAGGAACTGCAACTGAAAATCTGGCTTTCCTAGAAACCAGTATTCGTGACGCCGCTGAGAATCAGCGTTGGCGCACCGCGATCATTTGTAAAACCGCAAAGGATTGCCAGCAGTTATATGCCCAGCTGGCAGAAACAATGCAGGAACAAGTGCAGCTGATCACCTCTGAAGAAGACTTCATGAAACGCAATGTGATGATCTTCCCGGCCTTTTTAGCAAAAGGGCTAGAGTTTGACCAAGTATTTGTCTGGACACCAGGTTCCACTTTCGTGACTGAACAAGACCAATTGATTTTTTATACAATGGCGACACGGGCGATGCATCAGTTGACCGTCCTCACCCAAGAGGAATTGCCGCTGCTAGCAAAAGCTGATCCTACCACTTATCAGTTCCAAGAAGCATCAACGATCGGATAACAAAAAACATCACGATCGGCGAGTTCCCAAAGGAAACAAGCCGATCGTGATGTTTTTTTAGCCTTTTAACTCGCCAATAAATAAACGGGTTTCTGGATAGCGCATCCCTACGATGGTTAAAATCATTTGCAGCTCAGAAACGTGTTCGGGATCTTCTGGAACGAATAATTTTGTATGTCGTCCAATGCTGCCGTTATCGATCAAGCGATGGGTACGATTCCACTCACTAAATTCTTCAATCGTCGTAAAGCGACTAAGAGGAAAGCCAGCGCCATCCAGAATTTCTGTCAATCGAAAAAGTACATAGGAACTGTCGATGACAAATTCTTTTCTATGAGGCAAAGCACGCGTTCGTTTATAATCAATAATTGCTTTTTCTGGTCGGTGCTCTAAAAGCCAATCCAACAGCAAGAAGAACCCTTCCATTCGATACTCATCGATAAAGAGCCGTTCAGAGTATTCCGACATGCGAAAGACTAATGGAATCAAGAATCGCTCTTTATAAATTAATAAGGGTGCGCGATCAACGACGACATTTAAATAACGATTCAAATAAGAAGAACCACGATAATCACCTAGACGATACCCTTCTACCCCATACTTTTGATATTTCCGACAAAGAGCCGAGCAGTCAGAAATCGATACAGACACTTCTGCTAGCTTTTCAAAACCACTTAAGATTCGATTAAATGGCTCTAAAACGATTTTTTCTTCCATGTCTGCCCCCCTAACGATTTGTTTGCTTATGTAGTAAATCATAACACATAAAATGTATAGAAACCAACTGAAAAGATGATCAACACAGAAGAATTTTCAGTAAATGAGCAACGCTACCGCTTCATTATTTCTCTTGCATAAGCGACAAAGCCTCTACATAAAAAAACATACTAAAAAAATGGCAGCCAGATTGTCTCTAGGCTGCCAAGTGACACTTATTCTTCCGCATCTGCCACATTGTGATAGACGTTTTGTACGTCTTCAAGATCTTCTAACACATCGATCATTTTTTCGAATTTTTCTAGATCGTCACCCGTCAAGGTTACTTCATTTTGAGGAATCATTTGCATTTCTGCAATTGAGAATTCAGTGATTCCTTTTTCTTTCAAGGCTTCTTGAATGGCATGGAAGTCACTTGGTTCACCGTGAACGATGATTTGTCCATCTTCTTCAACGACATCACGAACATCGATCTCTTTGTCCATCAAGTATTCTAAGATTTCATCCGCATCGTCACCGGCAAAGCCAAAGAGTGCCGTGTTATCAAACATATAAGCAACGGCCCCTGAAACACCCATATTCCCGCCGTTTTTACCAAAAGCGGCCCGAACATCGGCTGCGGTACGGTTGACGTTATTTGTCAACGTATCGACGATCACCATTGATCCATTTGGTCCAAATCCTTCGTATCGAAGTTCTGAGTATTGTTCATCGCCAGAACCTTTGGCTTTTTCAATCGCACGGTCAATAATGTGTTTTGGCACATTGTAGGTTTTCGCACGTTCGATAACAAAGCGTAATTTTTGGTTCGCGTGAGGATCAGGATCACCCGATTTTGCTGCTGCGTAGATTTCGATTCCAAATTTTGCATAAACTCGGCTATTGTTTGCATCTTTAGCAGTTTTTTTCGCTACGATATTTGCCCATTTACGACCCATGATTTCACTTCGCTTTCTTGTTTTTAAAAATCCTTATTCATTATACTTGTCAAATGGCGTTCTGTGAAGTAATTTTCACTTATTTATCAATAAAAAGCGGAATTCTTCGAAAATTTTGTTCTGTGATTTGAGGATTCCCTTGCTGATAAATCTGGTCGATCCGCAATGACAAGCCATAGCGCTGTGCTTCTTGCTTACCAAATTTAGCGATCAGCGGCAGGGTCAGCTCTTTTTTGACCTCTTTTAAATAGTGCTGCCCTTGCTTCGTATACCCTAAGACTCGAATAAAGGAATGTTCTTGAGCTTCCTTCATTTCAGCTTTTGTCACTTGGAACAATACATAACAAGCAAGACGCTGCAGTCTCGTTTGGGTATAGCGTTTTGTCTTTAACAACTTGATAAAATCTGCAAAAGAATCCGCCGCCGTCACATATTGTTTTAGTCGATATTCTAGTCCTTCTTCCATCTGGTAAATAGCAGCTAATTTTTCGATTGGGGCAGAAATGATCTGGTATTGAAGATACGGCCAAAAGGCTTCCCAGTCGACTGTTGCTTGTGAAAGAAAGTTTTGTGTGGCTTCAGGAACAAAATCCACAACAGCTGCACCTTGTTTGATTGCTTGGCGAATGGCTGTTGCACTGGCGATTGTTGGATGATCGAATTGTTCTGAATGATAAGACGCCGCAACGCGTTGGATGGGGACCAAACGCATTGGTTTTTCATAATGCAGCACTTCCCGTGCATACGCCATACCCAACAGATGATTCGGCTGGTCTTTTTCTGCATGGTACTCAGGATAAAGCTCACTGAGGACCATACTCATTTTTTTACTATAGGTAGCATTTTGCCTAGCTATGCGTTGAAATGCGTCATCGATCATCCGCTGATTTTCTTTTTCAAACTGAGCGAACTTTGCATAGTCAAAGGGTTGTTTCGCATCTGTTCCAAAACACAAAGAATCACATTGCAGATTTTGTAAGATCCTAATCGCTCCCTCTGCAAAAAAATCAGCAGACTGGACGGCCCAAGCGGATGGCAGTTCAACGACCAAATCGACGCCATTTTGCAATGCCGCTTGGGCTCGTTGCCATTTATCGATGATTGCTGGTTCGCCACGCTGTAAAAAATTCCCACTCATCACAGCTACAATGACATCAGCGTTGGTTTCTTGCCTGGCTTTGTCCACATGGTATTGGTGGCCATGGTGAAAAGGGTTATATTCTACGACTAGTCCGCAAGCCTTCATCGACATCCCTCCTGTTTTACATAACGGTTACTTATGGCAGACAAAAAACCAGCGACGGCTTTTTTCATTTGGTTTTGTATCGATAAAATCAGCGTAGCATTCAACATTAGCAAAACCAGCATTTTCTAACATTCTTAAATAGCTTTCAAGAGGATAGGTTCTTTCTTGATGAAGCTCATCTAAGCGTTCAAACAACCCATTCTCTTGTGCAACAAAAAAGGTCAAGAAGTGTTCAATGCTATGGTCTTTTTCGCCTTGATAGCTTTCCCAAAGAAAGGCAAATTCATCGGTTTGGTAATGATAGCTATAATCAGGAAAGACTTCATCGATTTGATATACGGAATGCACATCAAATAAAAAGACGCCATCTTCTTCTAAACAACTGTAAACACCATCAAACACTTGCTGCACACTCTGCTCGTCTTCCATGTAGCAAAGGGAGTCAGAATAGCAGGTAATTGCTTGATAGGTGCCAACATCTACGAGATCCAGCATGTCACCCGCAACAAATTGCACAGCCGCCTCTTCTTTTTCAGCCCGTTGACTAGCGATCATCAGCATCTCTTCTGAAAGATCTAACCCAGTCACGTCAAAACCAGCCTTGGCAAACTCAACGGCTAACGCACCAGTTCCACAAGCCAATTCTAACAGCTGTTTTCTTTTTCCTAAATGACGACAAGAAAAATCCAGCCACTTTTTATAGAGACTGGAATCCATTACTTCGTCATAGACAAATGCGAAGGTTTCGTAAGCCATTACGCCACGACCCATTCATTAAGATCCACCAGCGGCGCATCAGACCATAATTTTTCTAGGTTGTAAAAAGCACGTTCTGAGGCACTGAATACGTGAACGATCACGTCACCTAAGTCGATCAAGACCCATTTTCCACCATCTTTTCCTTCGACACGGCGAACAGATACTTGATTTTCTTCTTCTTTATCGATGACTTCATCAATGATCGCATTGATTTGACGTTCGCTATTTCCTGAACAGATCACAAAGTAATCTGCTAGCAAAGAGATTTCCCGCACATCTAATGCCATAATATCTTCGGCATGTTTGGAATCGGCGGCTTTTACAGCAATTTCTAATATTTTCTGACTATCTATGGTAATTCCCTCCTATATTTGGCTACCCAAAAATTGTAGGTTTCGATCGTTTTTGGGTAGATAACTGCTTCTGTTTCGATCAAATGAAGCAAGGTATGTTTCGTTTCGTAAGCAACAGCGGCATCTAAGTCAATCATTGCGATCTCTCTGGCTTCAACGACTCCAGGAAACGTACGTCCGGGTTCGATATAATCTGCCACATAGATGATTTTATCTAACAGGCTCATCTTAGCAGCTCCGGTGGTGTGCAAACGGATCGCTTGTAAGATTTCTTCGTCATCGATTTCTAATTCTCGTTGAACGAAATCAGCACCGACAAGTCCATGCCAGATGGCATTGTTCCAGTTCAAGAGATCCAAGTCGAATCCGTCTCTACGAATGACTAATTGAAATTCTTCATCGCTGCGTTCTTTCGCATAATCATGCGTCAAGGCGGCGATGCTGGCTTTGACCGGTGAAGCACCATATTTTTCCGCAAGGGCAACGGCCGTTTTTTCGACACCTAACACATGCTCAAAGCGCTTTTGACTCATCTGCATTTGGACCTTTTGCATCAAAAGTTCCCGTTCTGCTTGTGTGTAGTGTTCACTCTTCATCCAAGTACAACCCCTTTTCTTGAATATAGTGTAACACATTATCTGGCAATAAGTAGCGAACCGAACAACCTTGTTGCACTTTTTTACGAATTGTTGTTGAGCTGACATCCATTAGCGGGATATCGATCCAAATAATCGGGTATGGGCTATCGATCGGCACTTCTGGACGACGAACCCCCACAAAAGTCACCAATTCCATCAGCTCATCGATTTGATGCCATTTTGGTAAATAGTTCACCATATCCCCGCCAATGATAAAATAATAATTGGTATCTGGATTCTTAGCTGTCAATTCCCGCATCGTATCAACCGTATAACTCTTACCTTTTCGTTCCAACTCAATGGTCTCTACAGCAAATCGCGGATTATCGGCGATCGCCAACTCCAACATCGCCAAGCGGTGCTCAGCTGGGATCGTCTTTTTCTCATCAACATGAGGCGGTAAATACTCAGGCATGAAATAAACTTTATCCAGCCCTAATGCTTGCCCTACTTGCTCACCCATAACCAGATGTGCGTAGTGTACTGGATTAAAATTCCCACCAAGAATGCCCACTTGCTTTTTCGGTACAAGTTCTTGTGTTTGTGTCTCTAAAACCGTTTGTACCTTTCCAAATGTTTGTCCTTGCATGCCTTCTCCCTCCTAAATTGAACGAACTTTGCTTGAAATCGTTTGGTATTTTTCTTTGCTTGACGGTTTGAATAAAACGATCACTCGTCCGATGATCTGTACCACTTCACAGCCGACTTTCTCACGGATCGTTTCAGCTGCTTCGTCAGCAACCTCATCAGTATTTTGGAGCAATGAGACTTTGATCAATTCTCGTTTTTCTAGCGCTTCCTCAATTTGCGCCATCATCGCGTCATTCAAGCCGCCTTTGCCGATTTGAAAAATCGGGTTTAAATGGTGCGCTTCACTTCGTAAAAATCTTTTTTGTTTTCCTCGTAAGTCCATATTCTTCCTTCTTCCTTATACTAATGCTTTACGTCTAAGCACATCGACACCCTTTGGCGCCCACCCAGCGATGACACACGGTTTGGTGATCGTGATCCAGCCAAGTCCAGCAAAAACGATATCGGTTTTTTCTTTGATTGAAAATTCGAAACGGACGAGTTCAGGAAAATCCGCCACTTCATCTGCTCGCGGCGGCTGCAGCAGCCCACCAACATGTTTCTCATAAAACTCATCGGCTTTCGTTAATTTGGTCCGATGGATCGCCACATCATTTGCTACATAAGCAATAAATGAACTGCGTTCTCCTTGAATGAAATCAAATCGGGCAAGTCCTCCTAAGAACAAAGTTTGTTCTGGATTCAACTGATACACCTTTGGTTTGATCTCTTTGGCTGGTGCCACGATTTTTAGATCTTTTTTACCTAAATAATGCGCCATTTGATGACGATGAATGATTCCTGGTGTGTCGATCAAGAAGTGTCCGTCATCCAATGGAATCTCGATTTTATCCAATGTGGTTCCTGGGAAACGCGAAGTCGTGATCAATTCGTTGATCCCCGCTGTTTGTTTGATGATTTGATTGATCAATGTTGATTTTCCAACATTCGTCACACCCACCACATAGACATCGCGTCCTTCACGATACGTTTCGATCGCTTGCAGTAAAGCTTCCGTTTCACCTGGCTTCTTGGCACTCGTCAATAATACATCCACTGGTCTTAAACCAGCTTCATGAGCACGTTCCTTCATCCATTGGGTCATCTTCGATTTTTTCAAAGATTTTGGTAAAATATCCACCTTGTTGCCCACTAATAAAACAGGATTATTGCCGACAAAGCGGTGCAGTCCTGGGATCAATGAACCATTAAAATCGAAAATATCAACGACATTAACGATCAAGGCTTCTTTTTCCCCGATTTCATTCAGTAGACGCAGAAAATCATCGTCGGTAAGGGAAACATCTTGGATTTCATTGTAATGGCGCAAACGGAAGCAGCGTTGACAATAGACTTCTCCTGATTCAAGTCCTTTTTCTAATGCGGATTGCGGGGTGTAGCCCAATTCATTGGGGTTCGTTGTCTGAATCACTGCCCCGCAGCCGATACAGTGAATTTCTTCGATTCCTTCTGTCATATTAAATTCCTCCACGCCATTTTAACTCTGGGTTGTGCTTCAATAAATAGTTCATGATTTTTCTTTCTGCGGCTCGATTAAATTGGGTTTTCCAAGAATCCGTTGGGATCACTGGTTTCACTAAAATACTGCGAACACCGGCACGATTGGCACCTCGTACATCCGTCATGATTTGATCGCCGATCATCACGACCTCTTCTTTTTTCAAGCCTAATTGTTGATAGCCTTGTTTGATCCCTCTTGAAAAGGGTTTTAATGCGCGGTGTACGTACTTTAAACCAAAGGGCGCAACTGCCCGTGCCACTCGTTCACTATTGTTGTTGGAAACGACAACTACCGGTATCCCAGCATTTTTCATTTCCAGTAGCCAGTTTTTTAGTTCTTCGGTTCCGTCAGGATTGTTCCAAGCAATCAAGGTATTATCAAGATCGGTCAAAATCCCTTTGATCCCCTGTGCCTTTAGTTGGCTAGGGGTGATTTTATAAATCGCATCGACCATCCAAGTCGGTTTATAATTTGAAAACATAAAATCTCCTTTGCTGCATGATTTCTTCACGTATTAAAAATCGGCGACTAGTCATCGATCCAAATTGTCGATCCTTAAAAAGAAACAGTCCGATCTGCCTACAATCACGCAGATGGTTTCTATCAAGATCAGACCTCTTCAACCTGTAATTATACAATAGAATCTTTTTGAATACTAGCAAGTGCGCCAGTTTCTGCAGGTTTCTTGTAAAAGAACTGAAAAAGGAACCTGCCAAGACAACCGTTTGTCCTATCACTTCTTTAAAGTAGTCTTTTTTCCGTCAAAAAAGCATCCTTTTACTGAAAGGATGCTTAGGAAAGGTCCAAATTTATCACTAACAACTGCGAACTTCTCGCAGTTTACAATACTTTACTCAAAAAATCAATGGTTCGTGGATTTTTCGGATGATCAAAGATCTGTTCTGGCGTTCCTTCCTCCATAATGATTCCCTGATCCATAAATAAAATCCGATCCGCGACTTCTTTCGCAAAGCCCATTTCATGAGTGACGATGACCATCGTCATTCCTTGCTGAGCCAAACGCTGCATGACGGACAATACTTCGCCAACCATTTCTGGGTCTAACGCTGAAGTCGGTTCATCAAAGAGCATCACGTCTGGTTCCATCGCCAAGGCACGTGCGATAGCGATTCGTTGCATTTGTCCACCAGAAAGACTTTGAGGATAGGCTTTTGCTTTGTCTGGTAAGCCAACATCATTTAGTAGTTGTTTTGCCAACTGATCAGCCGCCGATTTTGCTACCTTCTTGACTTTCGTCGGGGACAAAGTAATGTTTTCTAAAACCGTCATATTCGGAAAAAGATTAAAATTTTGAAATACCATACCCATTTTTTCACGCATCTTATACAAATCATTCTTTGGATCGGTAATATCGGTTCCTTCAAAAAAGATTTTTCCGCTTGTCGGTACTTCTAATAGGTTCAAACAGCGTAAAAACGTGCTTTTTCCTGACCCAGATGGCCCAATCACCACAACGACTTCTCCTTGATCGATCGTCGTTGTGATCCCTTTTAGCACTTGATTGCTGCCAAAGGTTTTGTGTAAATCTTGAATATCTAACATCATAGCTTGTCTTCTCCTTTTAACGACGATAGCCTTTGCCTAGTTTCTTTTCCCATAAACTCAATAGTCGCGAAGTCGTAAACGTCAAGATGAAGTAAATGACCGCCGCCACATAGAAAGGCGTTAATGGTTGGAAAGAACTGGTGACAACGATCTGCGCACTGTTCATCAGCTCGTAGATGCCGATCGTTGAAAGCAAAGAGGAATCCTTAATCAAAACGATAAATTCATTGCCTAGTGGCGGCAAAATGTTGCGTAGTGCTTGTGGCAATACGACATAACGCATCGTTTGAAAAGGCCGCAACCCTAAAGAACCAGCCGCTTCTGTTTGACCGTAATCAACGGCATTGATTCCCCCTCGGACGATCTCAGCAACATATGCCCCAGAATTAAGCGAGAGCGCAATGATCCCAGGAAATAGCCGCCCAAAATCAAGACTCAACACGCCGATCGAGACCGTCGGCAAGGCAAACATTCCTTGCAAAAGACCAAAAGCGATCAATATCTGCACCAGCATCGGTGTGCCGCGGATGACTTCAATATACGCATTAGCAAACCAGCGCAAAGGCGTCACTTTTGATAATTTCATTAGGGCGAAAATCACCCCTAGAATCGTTCCAAAGATCACGGTGATGATAGAGATCACGATGGTGATCACCACACCAGAAAGAAAATAAGGGTAATATATCGCTAAAAAGGATAAATCCATAATTGTGTCTACTCCGTTCTATCTATTGCGCCGCATTTTCGTTGGCTAGATCTGTGTTCTTTTGTACATACTCATCGATTGTACCATCTTCAATCAATTCTTTCAAAATACTGTTTAGTTCTTCTTGTAATTCGATACTCCCTTTAGGTAAAGCAATTGCATAAGAATCGCCTTCAGATGCTTCTAATGCTACATCAGTGATCACGAGGTCATCATTTTGTGCAACATACGATTCAGCAACCGCACTTTCAAGGACCAAACCGTCGATCGAGCCTTGTTTCAATTCATTGACTAGATTCGGAACTTTGGCGATGGAAACCAATTGCGAATCAGCTAATTGATCTTGAACGATCATTTCTTGGATCGAGCCTTTTTGAGCGCCTACTTTTTTGCCAGACAAGCTTTCGATTGAATCAAATGCCGATTCATTGTTTTTATTAACAACTAATTTTTGTTCTGGTGTAAAATAGTTATCGGTGAAATCAAAAGTCTGTTTACGTTCGTCAGTTGCTGAGATGCCTGAAACAGCGATATCGGCTTTCCCTTGTTGCAAAGCAGTCAAAACAGCATTGAAATCAAGGTCCAAAATATTCACTTCGACACCAAGACGATCAGCGATCTCATTGACCATATCGATATCTGCGCCCACGATCGTATCTTTGCCATCGATCAAGGCATGAAATTCAAACGGGGCAAAGTCAGCAGAAGTTGCCACATTTAACACACCAGCTGCTTTGATGGCTTCCAATTGATTATCCGCCGAACCGCTGGCACTAGAACTTCCAGTACTCGATGAGCCGCCATTCCCACAAGCTCCTAAAACCAAAATCCCCGTCAATACAACAAGTGCTCCAAATAATTTTTTCATTAAAAACGCTCCTCTTCAAAACAAATATTTATGCAATATAATCTTCTTATATTCAGAATATATACATAATAGCACAGAATAATTAAATTTTAAACTAAAAACTTCGCCATTTGTACGATTTATTCAATAACACTTTTAATAAAAAAATACTAGGATACCCATCCTCTAATCAGAGTGGATATCCTAGTTTTTAAAATCGGCGAAAACGTTGATACCTTGCCTCAAGCAATTCATCTGTTTGCAAGGTAGAAAGTTCGGCAAGTTTCGTTGAAATTGCCGCTTTCATCTGTTCCATCAATTGCTCTTTCGGTAAAAAGGCCTCTTCATGGGTTTCTGCAATCACTTTTTCAATAACACCGAGTTCATATAGTTCTTGAGCTGTGATCTTCATCAAGCCAGCAGCTTCTTTGGCACGGCTGCCATCTTTCCATAGGATCGAAGCAAAGCCTTCGGGAGATAAAATGGCATAGATCGAATGTTCCATCATCCAAACCTCATCGCCTAATGCCAGTGCTAAGGCACCGCCGCTGCCGCCTTCACCAATGATGATTGCCAAGATCGGCACCGTTAAATCGGACATTTCCATCAAGTTACGGGCAATCGCTTCGCCTTCTCCGCGCTCTTCCGCGCCAATACCGCAAAACGCCCCTGCTGTATTGATCAATGTGACCACAGGTCGCTGAAATTTTTCTGCTTGCTTCATTAAGCGTAACGCTTTGCGATAACCTTCAGGATGTGGCGAGCCAAAGTTTCTGCGTAAATTTTCAGGCAGATTACGGCCTTTTTGAATACCGATCACGGTCACTGGCTTGCCATCTAAACAAGCAATGCCGCCAACAACGGCTTCATCTTCGCCAAACAGACGGTCTCCATGAAACTCTTCAAACTCAGAAAAAATGCCGTCAAAGTAATCCAGTGCCGTCAAACGGTCTTTGCTGCGAGCGAGTTCAACGATCTCGTGGGCTGCTCTAGTCATTGCGATCCCATCCTTTCCGCGTATGCAAAGAAATCAAATGGTGAATTTTCTCCCGCAAGTTCGTCCGTGGAACGATTTGATCGACAAAGCCATGATCTAACAGAAACTCTGCCTTTTGAAAGTCTTCAGGTAGTTCCTGACGAATGGTTTGTTCAATCACACGTCGTCCAGCAAAACCGATCAAGGCTTGCGGTTCTGCCAGGATGATATCCCCTTCCATCGCAAAACTAGCGGTGACGCCACCGGTTGTCGGGTCCGTTAAAACCGTTAGATAAAACAAGCCAGCTTTACTGTGGCGTTTTACCGCGGCAGAGATTTTTGCCATTTGCATCAGTGACAAAATTCCTTCTTGCATCCGTGCACCACCTGAAGCGGTAAAAAGAACAACTGGTAGCTGTTTTTCGATCGCACGTTCAAACAAACGGGTGATCTTCTCCCCCACGACCGTTCCCATACTGCCCATGATGAAATTCGCATCCATGATCCCGATCGCTAATGGCAATCCTTGAACTTTTGCTTCTCCTGTGAGGACAGCCTCATGCAACCCAGTTTTTTCTTGCATTTGTGCGACTTTATCCAAATATCCAGGAAAATCAAGAGGATCTTTTGTGGTTACATCTGTGTCCCATTCTTCAAAACTTTTCTCATCAATCGTGATAGCGATCCGTTCCCAGGCACTGATTCGGAAATTATACCCGCAGTGAGGACAGACTTTCTCTGCCCCCATCTCCTTCGTATAAAGCGTTCGTTTGCAACTAGGACATTTCGCCCAAAGATTATCTGGTACGACTGGTTCGTTCGTTGGCAGCTGACCTCGATTAGGATTGATGCGAATGTAGTTTTTCTTCTTAAATAAAGCCACTCATCTTCCCTCCTATTGTTCAGGTGTCCAATTTGGCAAAAATTCCTCTTGTAAAAAGGCGGTTGTATAGTCTCCCGCAATCACTTTCGGGTGACTGATCAAGTCCATTTGGAATTCTGCATTCGTAATGACACCATCGGTCACTAATTCGGCTAACGCCCGCTGCATCTTCATCAACGCTTCGAAACGGTTCTCGCCGTGAACGATCACTTTAGCGATCATAGAATCATAATAAGGTGGGATCGTGTAGCCAGAATACATGGCACTGTCTACACGAACGCCTAGACCGCCGCTTGGTAAAAACAAATTGTTGATCTTGCCTGGTGACGGTGCAAAATTGAAGGCTGGATTTTCTGCATTGATCCGACATTCGATCGCCGCGCCCGTCATCTTGATGTCTGCTTGCGTCAAACCTAGCGGTTCGCCACTAGCGACTTCAAGTTGTTTTTTGACTAAATCAATGTTTGTCACCATTTCGGTGATCGGGTGTTCCACTTGGATTCGAGTGTTCATTTCCATGAAATAAAACTCCCCAGTGTCCGCCATTAAAAACTCGATCGTGCCAGCATTACGATACCCTACCGCTTGTGCGGCACGCAC
Source organism: Enterococcus sp. AZ079 (assembly GCF_050547255.1). Classification (NCBI taxonomy): domain Bacteria; kingdom Bacillati; phylum Bacillota; class Bacilli; order Lactobacillales; family Enterococcaceae; genus Enterococcus; species Enterococcus sp. AZ079. Next base: position 1,852,209 of record NZ_CP172955.1, read on the forward strand.
CGCTGCTTCTCCTAGTTCTGCTCGCTTGCTTTCAGAAATCACCACAGAAGGGGATTCTTCCAACACTTTTTGGTTGTTGCGTTGTAGCGAGCAATCGCGTTCACCAAGGTGGATAATATTACCAAAAGAATCACCTAACACTTGCACTTCTATGTGTCGAGCAGGATAAATGATTTTTTCAATGTACATTTCATCGTTGCCAAATGCTGCTTTTGCTTCTTGCTGTGCGGAAGCAAAATGATGCGGCAACGCTTCTTTATCGGTGACTTTACGTATCCCTTTACCGCCACCGCCGGCCGCTGCTTTGAGCATGACTGGGTAACCAATCTCTTCAGCGATCGTTAAAGCTTCTTCCACATCAGAAATCGCGCCTTTGCTTCCGGGAATGACCGGTACTTCTGCTTCGATCATCAAGCGTCTTGCATTGATTTTGTTTCCCATTGCATCGATAGTCTCACTCTTTGGCCCAATAAAGACGATATTGCATTCCTCGCACATCGCAGCAAAGCGGCTATTCTCTGAAAGGAAGCCAAATCCAGGATGGATCGCCTCAGCCTTTGTGACGATCGCAGCGCTTAGGATCTGCTGTACATTCAAATAAGAGTCGGCTGCTTTGGCAGGTCCGATACAAATCGCTTCATCGGCAAGCTCTGTATGCAACGCTTCTTTATCTGCTTCTGAATAAACGGCGACCGTTTGAATACCTAATTCGCGACAAGCGCGAATGATTCGTACGGCGATTTCGCCACGGTTTGCGATCAATACTTTAGAAAACATGTCTCACCTATCCAATCATGAAAGTCAATTCTGCTTCCGCCACTTTTTTCCCATCAACATAGGCAATTCCTTTGCCGATGCCAGCTGCAGATTTCACTTTGATTATTTCTACTTCTAAGATCAAGGTATCGCCTGGTGTTACTTTTTTTCTGAATTTCGCTTTGTCTAAACCGCCAAAGTAGGCAGTTTTCCCACGAAAATCTTCCAATGATAGCAATGCCACAGCACCTGCTTGTGCCATTGCTTCCACGATCAATACTCCGGGCATCACTGGTTCATGGGGAAAATGACCTTGGAAAAACGGCTCATTGATAGTAACGTTTTTCTTCGCAACGACCCGTTTGCCTTCTTCTAACTCCTCTACCCGATCCACTAAAAGCATCGGATAACGATGAGGGATGATTTCTTTGATTTCTTGAATCGTTAATGCGCTCATTTTTTTACCCTTCTTTCACACGGAATAATGGTTGATTGTATTCAACGATTTGTTCGCTTTCAACCAAGACTTCAACTAATTCGCCATCGACGTCGCTGACGATTTCATTCATGACTTTCATCGCTTCAACGATACAGAGAATATCACCTTTTTTCACGTGATCGCCGATTTGTTTGAAGTTGTCTTTATCAGGACTTGGTTTCAAATAAACGACACCCACTAATGGAGAGACAACTTCTTTGCCCTCTAAAACAGGTTTTGCCGTTTCTACTGTGTCAGGTGTTGCTGAGACAGCAGGCGTTGGTGCAACAGGAGTTGGCGCAGCATTCGCTGCAGGAGCAGGTGCAGAGGATGCATTTTGTAGCCCACTTGTCGTATTTTTATTAAAATAAAGTTCAAATGTCTCTTTTTTTAATTGAAGCTCAGTTAACGTCGATTGATCGAATTGGCTGAGCAGCTCTTTTACCTCATGTGTTTCCAATTACGCTTCCTCCCAACGTTTCAACAAGATCACTGCATTATGACCGCCAAACCCAAGTGAATTACTCATGGCATAGGTCAATTCTGCTGGTTGGCTTTGATTGATAACAACGTTCAAGTCGATCTCAGGATCTTGTTCTGTCACGTTGATGGTTGGTGGAATAAATTGATGTTGTAATGCTAATAGTGAAGCAATGGCTTCGATTCCACCAGCCGCCCCAAGCAAATGGCCAGTCATTGACTTTGTACTGCTGACATATGGTTTTTTATAGTCTTCGCCCAATCCGTATTGGATCGATGTCGCTTCTGCACTGTCATTGGCAGGCGTGCTTGTACCGTGGGCATTGATGTAGCCAACTTCAGCTGGGGAGATCGCTGCTTCTTGCATCGCCAATTTCATTGCTTTTCCAGCACCTGATCCATCAGGATTTGGCGCAGTCATATGGTAGGCATCACAGTTCGCACCGTATCCTACGACTTCACCTAAAATCGTTGCCCCACGTTTTTGCGCATGCGCCAATGATTCTAAAATGAAGACGCCAGCGCCTTCACCCATGACAAACCCACTACGATTTTTATCAAACGGAACGGAAGCTTTGTCAGGGTCTGATTCAGTGGTTAACGCCGTCAGAGACGCAAAACCAGCAATACCGATTTCACAGATCGTCGCTTCTGAACCACCAGCGATCATGACATCTGCATAGCCATGCTTGATGTTCCGAAAAGCTTCACCGATTGAATGGGTACCAGAAGCACAGGCGGAAACAGTCGTCGTACAAATGCCTTTCGCACCTACCCGTAACGCAATGTTGCCGGCAACCATATTTACGATCGACATCGGTACGAACATTGGTGATACCCGATTTGCTCCTTTGTCATGCATCCGAATCACTTGGTCTTGAATCGTTGGCAAGCCGCCGATCCCTGAACCAACCATCACGCCAAAACGATCCACATCAATGGTTTCTGTATCTAACTTCGCCATTTCCATCGCTTCTAACGCCGCATAAATTCCATAAATGGAAAAAAGATCCATCCGCTTCGTATCTTTTTTAACGAAGTACTTTTCTAACGGAAAATCTTTGACTTCAGCGGCAACTGAGATCCCTGTTGCTTCTGCGTCAAATTTTGTAATCGGGCCGATGCCGTTGGTCCCGTTTTGTAAACTTGCTAAAAATGTTTCTGGGTCATTTCCGATTGGAGAAGTGACGCCGTATCCTGTAACTACTACTCGATTCATCTATTCTTCCTCCTACCCTTGCATTGCCATCCCGCCGTCTACACTGATCACCTGACCAGTGATGTAGGGGCTTTTTGCTAAAAAGACTGCTGTTTGCGCAACATCCTGTGTGGAACCAAAACGCTGTAATGGAATATTTGCCAATGATTGTTCTTTGACTTTATCCGACAGCACTTCAGTCATCTCTGTTTCGATAAATCCTGGGGCGATCGCATTGCAGGTGATCCCCCGAGCGGCACCTTCACGAGCGGCAGATTTCGTAAAACCGATCACGCCAGCTTTACTTGCCGCATAGTTGGCTTGCCCGATATTTCCCGTCAAGCCGACCACACTCGTCAAATTGATGATGCGGCCTTCTCGCAGCTTCATCATTTTTTTCAACGCGTGCTGCGTCATATTGAAGGTACCAGTCAAATTGATTTTGATCACTGAATCAAAATCTTCGGGTTTCATTCTCAACAATAATTTGTCATTCGTGATCCCGGCATTATTGACTAAAATGTGGATCGGTCCGACTGCCGCTTCTGCTTCCAAAAGCATGGCTGCCGCTTGATCAAAATCAGAAATGTCCCCATTGATCGCTACACATTTCACGCCGTAGCTGGTGATGCGATCGATCAGTGATTGGGGAATTTCTTTTCGTCCATTTAAAACGATATTCGCTCCTTCTTTGGCAAAGGCTTCCGCGATGGTAAAACCGATTCCTCGCGAGCTACCAGTTACAAAGACGTTTTTATTTTGCAGATCCATAAATTCCTCCTAGTTGAATCGGGCTAGTGTATCTGCCAATGTTTGGCTATCTTCTACACGCGCAGTCTGGATTTCCTTGTCTATTTTCTTCATAAAACCGCTCAATACTTTTCCTGGTCCGATCTCGATGACTTGTTGGATGCCAAGCTGCTTCAGTGTCGCAATGCTTTCGTAAAAACGTACTGGCGATTTCACCTGCAGCGTCAACAGTTCCTTGATTTGGTCTTGCTGCATTGGCTGCGCGGTCGTATTGCTGATAACAGGTACTTGTAACTCATCAAAGGTGATTTGAGCTAATTCCTGTGCTAATTGCTGCGATGCGGGTTCCAACAAAGCAGTATGGAAAGGACCGCTGACATTTAAAGGAATCACCCGTTTGGTTCCAGCAGCTTGTAACAATTCCACCGCTTTATCCACTGCCGGCGCTTCACCGCCAATGACGATCTGCTGCGGCGTATTGTAATTCGCTGGTGTCACGATCCCCACTTGACTTGCTTCTTTACAGATTTCTTCAATCGTTTCAGCGGGTGTGTTCATCACAGCGACCATTTTCCCAACACCTGCTGGCGCCGCACTTGCCATATACCGACCGCGCTTTTGTACCAATGCGACTGCTGTCTGGAAATCAAGCGCACCACTAGCGACTAAGGCTGTATATTCGCCTAAACTCAAGCCAGCAACAGCATCTGCTTTGATTCCTTGCGCATCCAAAAGACGCCAAAAAGCCGTACTTACCGTTAAGATGGCAGGCTGCGTATATTCCGTCTGGTTTAAACGTTCGTTTTCAGTAAAGCATAGCTCGGCCATGTCATATCCTAGAATGGTGCTGGCTTTTTCAAACGTCTCACGAACGATTGCTTCTTGGTGATAGAGCTCTTCTCCCATTTGGGGGTACTGTGCGCCTTGACCGCTAAATAAAAAGGCTGTCTTCATCTTGCACTCCTTCTTTACTTTGATCGTTGTCGTTGGAGAACATGGCTTCTTGCAGTTCATCTATGAATCAGCAAAAACACGTTCTTAAAAAGGAAAGGCTAGGCTGTCTGCCTAGCCTTTGTTTTATGCTTGTTGTTTTTCTACATATTTAACTAGATCTTCAACGGTTGTGATACCATCTTCTGTTTCGATCTTCACATCGAATTCATCTTCGATCTCGTTAATGATTTGGAAAAGATCCAAGCTGTCTGCTTCTAAATCTTCTTGGATGTTTGTGTTCAATTTGATTTCTTCTTTTTCTTTTCCTAATTCTTCTGCTACGATTTCTTGAATTTTTTCGAATACCATGTGTATATTCCTCCAATGTGTTTTTCAATAGTAATTTTGTTTCGTGAACAAGTTATAAGGTGGCTAACATAGTTCCCCATGTCAATCCGCCGCCAAAACCTGAGAACACCACTTTTTGACCACTGCCAAGTGACAGTGTACCTCGTTTGATTTCTTCATCTAGCAATAACGGAATCGAGGCTGCCGAAGTATTGCCATAATCTTGCATATTTTGCAAAAATTTCTCACGGGGCTGCTTCAGCTTGCGAGCAACTTTGTCTAAAATACGTGAATTTGCTTGGTGAAGCAAAAAATAATCGATTGCTTCATCTTGTGTCAGATCATTGATCGAGGCGACCACATCACGCGTCGCAAAATCAAAGATTTCTCGTCCAATCATTTGCATACAAGCACTATACGCCGGAGCGTTTTGTGAAAAAGGATTCTCATTCGTTCGAAAACCAGATGTTAAGGACATGCCTCGCGTCCCATCTGCTTTTAAAGACTCTTTGAGCAAATGCTGCTCTGAAGATGCTTCCAGCAATAGACCGCCGGCACCATCTCCGAATAAAACAGCCGTCGAACGGTCGTTCCAATCCAAGACTTTTGAAAGTACTTCTCCACCGATGACCAATCCTTTTTTAGCGCCCGTTCGAATCAGTTTTTCAGCCATAGACAATGCATACACGAAACCAGCACATGCTGCACTGATATCAAAAGCAAAGGCATTGACTGCCCCAATCGCCCCTTGGACTTGGCAAGCAACCGCCGGTGTATTGAAATCCGGTGTGATCGTCGCTACCAAGATAAAATCTAGACTTTCTGCTGAAAGCTGAGCATCTTGTAAGAGCGTTTGAGCGACGCGAATACAAAGGTCTGAAGTGTTTTCGCCAACAGCGACTCTTCTTTTTTTGATTCCCGTGCGAGAATGGATCCATTCATCTGAAGTATCCATCAAATTTGATAGATCATCATTTGTTACGATTTTTTCTGGAACATAACTTGCAGTCGCGGTAATTTTTCCAAACATATTCATCCATTATTCTCACTTATAATCTTGTAAAAAGTCATGCAGATTTTTCAGTGCTTTCAACAGTGCCTGTTCCTCTTCAGGAGACATCTGACTCAAGACACCTTTCACCATCTCACGATGAAAATGCTGATGAACACGATAAAGGAGTTTTCCTTTTTTCGTCAAACCTAGTTTGACGACTCGCCGATCATCTTCACTGCGAATCCGTTCTACATATTCTTTTTTCACCAAACGATTGATCGCGATGGTCAAAGTCCCAACAGTGATCGAAAGCTCTTTGGCAACTTCAGTCGTGGTCTTTTTTTTGTACATCCCGATGGCTTCGATGGTATGCATTTCGGTAATTGAAAGGTCTTTGAATTGAGATTTTTTCAATTCAGATTCTTCAATCACTAAGATGTCATTAAAGACGCTGACTAAGTAGTCATTAACTGTTTCTAAATTGGGTTCCATAACCTTCACCATCCGAATACTTTGATAATCAAATCATTTGATAGTCAAACTATATCGGAAGTTATTGAGAAATGCAAGAATTTTTTCGAACTTTTTTTATTTTTAAGCGCATTTTTATTTAAGAATTGATTTTCTAAGATTTTAAAAGCTGCGAGTTGACAAAATAATCTGTTTCCGTTATAGAGAAATTTCCTTTGAATGTCAAAGTTTATCATTGCGTTGCCTCCACTCTATTTCTAATTTTTTCTTGTCAATGGCCAGCAAACGTTGCTCTCTTACGCTTCATCTGCTACTCTTTGGAGGAAGGAGAGGAACGATCGATGAATCCGAACAAAGAGTTTCTAAAAAACAAAGCAAATGCACTGCCTGAAAATCCTGGTGTTTATCTAATGAAAGATCAGCACAACGAAGTCTTGTATGTAGGAAAAGCCAAATCATTGAAACAGCGTGTCGTTTCTTACTTCCGAAAAAATCAGCAGCATGCCAATAAGGTGCTTCGACTTGTTTATAATGTCGTTGATTTTGAAACGATCGAAACAGATACAGAATTGGATGCACTATTACTTGAATGTCGTTTGATCCAAGCTTTTCATCCTATCTACAACCGACAAATGAACCATTCAGCGAACTATTGCTTTGTTGATTTGACGAATCATAGCTTCACGATCACTCAAACACCACAAATTGGCAGTTATGGCCCCTTTCGGCAAACAAAAAAATTGCCTGTGTTGTTTCAATTATTGTCAGAAACGTTTCAATTGCCGACTGTCAACGAACTGACGCTATTAACCTTACGTAAACAACTCCCTCAAATGGAGGCGTATCCCTTGGAAGAGAAGTGGCGAGAGATCGGCTGTTTTTTTGCAGGAAAGAAGACCGACTGTTTTTCACTCCTTAAAAAACGCTTAGCATATCTGATTGATCACCTATTGTTTGAACAAGCTAGTGTACTGCAGCGCCAGATCCATTTAGCACAAAGCTTTTACCAAGAAATCGTGAGGGTCAATCAGTTTATTCAAGAACCAGAAGTGATTTTTTCTATTCTCCTTGACTTAGAGGAGCCAGGATCACAGACGACTCAAATCAAATACTATCAAGTTAGCTTTGGCAAGTTGATCCAAACAAAAGTTCTTTCTCCCGAGGAAACATTCCAGCCACTCCCGCCAGCAAGCGCTGCGCTTCCTTTAGCCCCGGAAGATCTCGATCCATTAGGGATCATCCTTAATCACTTGTATCGCCAAGAAAAAGCAGCAGATAAATAAAAAACAGCAAGCCCAAGTAGGCTTGCTGTTTAGAAATGAGAAAGCGACGACGAACGTCCCACTCATTCTTATTGGATCAAATCATAGATTTCCATGGCTACAATATCAACATTATCAAATTGATAAGATTGACTTGATTCTGCTTCCGTTAATTCAAACGTTTCTGTCGAATTGTCATAAGTAACGGTACATTTTTCGACGCCTTCTTTTTCAAAACGACGTACTTGAACTTCATTGTCTTGCGCTTCGACCATCGCTTCTAAACGTTTGATGATAGCGACTAATTGCGAACTTTTCATTCGTAAGCCTCCTTTTTCTGTCCGTTATATTGTATCAAAACATCCTCTATCTTGCATTGATTTTTCGTATTTTTTTTGTCATTTTAAGATTTTTTTCCATCTTGCCACCAAAGTTTAATCAGCGCCTGCGTTCCGTCATTTTCGAAGCCTTTTTCAGCTAACTGATCATACAATTTTTTAGCTAAAGCGGTGCTTGGCAAATCCAATCCCATCTTCTTGGCCTCATCCAAAGCGATCCCCAAATCTTTGATGAAATGTTTGACAAAAAAGCCTGGTGAATAATCCTCTTTTAGGATACGAGGACTGTAATTCGTCATGGACCAATTGGCTGCCCCACCGCCAGAAAGCGTGTCAATCACTCGTGGTAAATCAAGACCGGCTTGATTCGCATAGACCAGCATTTCTGTCATCCCCGTCATGGTTCCGGCAATCATGATCTGATTGGCCATTTTCGTATGCTGACCTTTTCCTGCCCCTCCTTGAAGTTGAAACGTCTTTCCTAATACTTCAAAAAGTGGTTTTACTTGTTGGTAAGCTTCTTCATCGCCACCAACCATAATCGTTAGCGTAGCGTTTCTCGCACCAAGATCCCCACCAGAAACTGGCGCATCGATACTCGCTGCTCCTTTTTCCTTCGCTGTCTGGTAGATTCGTTCTGCCAAATCAGGTGTACTGGTGGTAAAATCCACCAATGTTTTGCCCGTCACAGCCGTTTGAAAAATCCCTTGAGGCCCATAGTAAACCTCTTCAACATCGGATGGATAACCAACCATTGTAAAGATGATTTCACTTTCTGATGCAACTTCTGTTGGGGTGTCACACCAAATTGCTCCATTCGCAACGAGTTCATCTGTTTTTTCTTTCGTCCGATTGTAAACATTCACTGTATGTCCTGCAGCTAAGAGATGACCAACCATCGCTTGACCCATGACACCAGTACCGATAAATCCTAATTCCATGCAGATCCCTCCAAAATAAAAAAGTTCATGTCTTTAGTATACGCTAAAAACATGAACTTGCGAAAATTTTCTGTTTAATCGATCGTTCGGCGAAAGGCCTTTAATTTTACTTTGAATTTTTCTAGTGTCTGCTCGGTTTCTTTTTCGATGCGTTCTGTTTCATAATAAGCGACCATGTCATGGTAGAAAGATAGCATCGACTCACCGAAGCGCAATGCCGAGATCTCGTACATTTTTCTAGCAAGAACTTCGGGATCAGCAGGAATCTTTCGTTCATAATAATCAATAAATGCTTTTGCGAAATCCCGATCACTCTCATAGGTGACGCCTAAAGACGGATCATCGATCAAGGTATTTAAGTAGTCATTGCCTTCAACGACTAATGGCGTTCCAGCAGCCATTGCTTCCGTGTAAGTCAGTCCTTGTGTTTCTGATGTGGACGCACTAACGAAGTAATCCGCAGCGTGGTAATAGATCGCCACTTTATCATTTGCCACTTCACCGACGAATTGAACATGGTCAGATAAAGCCATATCCACCACTTTTTCTTCTAATTTTTCTTTATGCGGACCTTTCCCAACAATCACTAATTGCGCATCAGGAATCTTCGTTAAAATTTCTGGCATGCCGTCGATGATTGCTTGGATATTTTTTTCATAAGAAATACGACTGAGGGAAAGCAGCATGGGCTGATTCTCAGTGATGCCCAATTTCTCCCGCAATTCTTTTTTCATGTCAGTTGTAATATCCGGTCGGCGAAACTTCTCAACTTCGATCCCTGTGGGGATGATCCGCATTGGTGAAACCACACCATACCCTCTCAGCGTATCGATGACCCGTTCACTTGGACAAACAACACCTGTCGAGTGGTTGGCAAATAGCCGTGAAAGATATTTCACGTGAGATGGCCGCAAGACCTTTCCGTTTGCGATATAGTGCAAGTAATCTTCATACATTGTATGGTAGGTATGGATCACAGGAATCTGCAATTTACGCCCCACCATTTTCCCCAACATCCCAGAACCAAACTCTGTATGGGTATGGATCAATTCCAATTCTAATTCTTTGGCGATCAAATAGGCATACAACATGCCGCGAACCACGATTCGCCGATCTTTGAAGGACACAAACGGGACACTTGGCATGCGAATGATATCTTCTTCATCCAGATCAGCATTTGGATCGGTCGTTGTAAAGATATACACTTTATGGCCTTTTTTCTCAAGCTCTTCTTTCAATGTCTTGATCGATGTCGCCACACCACTTACCTGGGGGAAGTAGGTGTCTGTAAAAAATCCGATTTTCAAAACGGTACCTCCAAACTTTACATTAGTTTCTTCATTCCGTATTCATCACTTTTGTATAAACCTCTTGTAATTTAAACCCAATTTCATCAATACTCTTTTGCTTTGCTGTTTCATAACCCGCTTCACTCAATGGTGGCAACGTGCCCTCCACGATTCCTTTGATTTTCTCAATAAATCCTTCATTGGTTTTTTCCATGTATGCATTGCGCCCATTACTTAGCCACCCTTTATAAACAGGAATATCCCGAACAAGCACATTTTGGCGGCTGGCTAACGCCTCAAGGACTACGATCCCTTCTGTTTCTTCATAAGAAGGAAAGAAGAATAAATCGGCAGCGGAATATGCGCCTTCGATAATGTCTCCTTTGATATAACCTGGAAACAACACATTTTCTGGATGGTCTTCATTGACGAGGTCGCGGATCTGTTTAGGAATCGTCATCATTGGTGTATGACCAAACCAGATAAACGTATACTCAGGCAACTGTCTAGCTATCTCTACAAAATCAAGAATGCCTTTTCGTTCAAAAAATAAACCGACGGATATAATGACTTTTTGATCTGGTAAGAGATTGAAATACTCGCGAAAGGCTTTTTCTTTCTCTTGATCCGGCTGATATTTGTCAAGATCGATGCCGTTTGAGATTGCCTCGATCGGTACTTGGATACCATACCCTTCCAAAAGTTCTTTCGAATAAGGAGTCGGGGTGATCAACTGATCGGCTCTAGAATAAAGATTGATCAAATATTTTTTATATAATGGCGAAAGCTGGTTTGAGCCGATAAATGAATTCCGAAAATCCTCTTCTGTAGAATGGGCATGGTAAATCACTTTTTTCCCTTGTCTTTTGGCTTTGTTGACCATGTGCATACTATTGATCCCATACGTGTTGATATGAAGGATATCATAGTCCTCATCATTTTTATCAAGAGTAAAAGGAATCCCGACAGATGTCAGCGCTCGTTGCTGATGGGCCAACGCTCGACCGATACCTGATTTAGCTAATAATTTTTCTCCTTCAAAATAAAGAAGTACTTTCAAAGATGATTCCTCCTTGGAAATGCTTATATCTGATATTAGTATACCATAGGCAATCGGAGACATACTCCTACCATGGTCCTAGATTTTGTTCCCCATTTAATCATGATACGTGAAAAACCTACGGAATCATAGCTTTATACAAAGATATGACAAAATTGTTCGTTTTCTGAAAAAACGAGCAGGCTGTTGCAAGTCAAATCGAACAAGATGGCTTCTTATAACAAAAAAAAGGCAACAAGCAAAATTGCTTGTTGCCTAGAAATGATTAGTTAACATACTGTTCGATTAGCTCAACAACTTCTTCCATTGTATCGCAATCTTCTAAAGCACGTTTTGCTAATTCTTGCATGTCAGTCGTTGACAAGCGTTTCATTAAGCTACGTGTTTTCAGAACAGATGTTGCACTCATTGAGAACTCATCTAAGCCCATACCTACAAGAAGTGGCACAGCAGTTTGATCGCCCGCCATTTCTCCACACATACCAGCCCATTTGCCTTCAGCATGCGCTGAGTCGATCACGTTTTTGATCAAACGTAAAATTGATGGGTTGTATGGTTGGTACAAGTAAGACACGCGCTCGTTCATGCGGTCTGCAGCCATTGTGTATTGGATCAAGTCATTGGTACCAATACTGAAGAAGTCAACTTCCTTCGCAAACTTGTCTGCTAAGACAGCAGCTGCTGGAATTTCGATCATGATTCCGACTTGGATCTCGTTAGAAACCTCAACGCCTTCGTCAATCAATTTTTGACGCTCTTCTTCATACATTTTCTTCGCAGTACGGAACTCTTTCAATGTTGCCACCATTGGGAACATGATACGTAAGTTGCCGTGAGCAGAAGCACGTAACAACGCACGAAGTTGGGTACGGAACATGTCATCCCCAAGTTCAGATAAGCTGATACGCAATGCACGATAGCCTAAGAAAGGATTCATTTCATGAGGCAATTTTAGGTAAGGAAGTTCTTTATCGCCACCGATATCCATTGTACGGACAACCACTGGTTTGCCAGCCATTCCTTCTAAAACTGCTTTGTATGCTTTGTATTGGTCTTCTTCTGTTGGGAAATCAGGAGAATCCATGTACAAGAATTCAGTACGGTATAAACCGACTGCTTCTGCACCATTGTTGTGGACACCTTCTAAATCTTTTGGCGTTCCAATGTTCGCAGCTAATTCAAAGTGCTTGCCATCAGCGGTAACTGTTTCGGCATCTTTCAATTTTTCCCATTCTGCTTTTTGTTCTGCGTAGGCTTTCCCAGCTTCAACAAATTCAGCTGCTTGGTCATCTGTCGGGTTGACGATAACGTCACCGATAATACCGTTAACAGCTAAGATGTCGCCCGCTTTCACTTTTGCAGTGATCTCCATTGTTCCAACGATTGCTGGGATTTCAAGAGAACGTGCCATGATAGCGGAATGAGAAGTACGTCCACCGATATCTGTTACAAAAGCTTTTACAAAGTTGCGGTCTAATTGTGCAGTATCACTTGGTGTCAAGTCATGCGCAACAACGACTACTTCTTCGTTGATCATTGAAGGATTAGGCAAAGTCACATTCAGCAAATGCGCCAAGATACGTTTTGCGACATCTTTAATGTCAGCTGCCCGTTCTTGCATGTAAGCATTGTCATCCATTGCTTCAAACATACCAATATACATGTCAGTAACTTCTTTCAACGCAGCTTCTGCATTGACTTTGTTATCTGTCACGTTTTGTTTGATTTGACCAATCATCTCAGGATCTGAAAGAACCATTAAATGAGCATCAAATACTTGTGCTTCTGCTTCACCTAAAGTTTGCGCTGCTTTGTCACGGATTTGTTGTAATTCCGCTGTTGACTTCGCTAACGCATCATCTAAGCGTGCTTCCTCTGCTGCAGTATCTTCAACTGATACTTTTGAAAAAGATAAATCAGGTTGTACTAACAGGTAGGCTTTCGCAACGGCTACACCATCACTAGCAGCAATTCCTTTTAGCATCTCAACCATTATTCAGACAAACCTTCTTTTTTCATTGTTTCTACGATTGCAGCGATTGCATCTGCTTCGTCAGCACCTTCAGCAGTGATAGTTACATCAGAACCTTGGCCAACGCCTAATGACATTACGCCCATGATTGATTTAAGGTTTACTGATTTACCTTTGTACTCTAAGTTGATATCAGAGTTGAATTTGCTTGCTGTTTGAACCAATAATGTAGCTGGACGTGCGTGAATCCCTGTCTCAGCAACTACGTGAAAATCTTTCTTTTCCATATTGATCAATCTCCTTTATGATACGTTTTTTTGTGTGAAGGCAAAATTTCCATGCATGCAATGACACCCGAAAAAAATCGCCCTTTCAACTGTTAAGATTACCATTTTTTTCCTCGATAGACAACCGTTTTCTCTTAAATAAACGATTGAAATAAATGTCCTATTTATTTTCTTGCACATAACGGTAGATGATCTTCCCATTTAAGCCCGCTTCTCCGACAAAAGAAGACCGATCTTCCAACTGGAGCCAGACATCTCTAAACGCCAGGAATTCTGGCTGTTGGACAATCAATTCTTGGATCTCTCCATTGCGCAAACGCGTTATTTCTGAAGCAAAATCTCTGTTCTCCATCCTCAATTCTCACCTCTTTCTTTCTATTATAATGGAATTACTTTTTATTTAAAAGACGCTTCTGCTAATGAAAGAGCGGCAAAAATTTTTACGAGTAAAATTCTTGCAGTCTGACAAAAAGTTAGTATAATAGAATTATGGTCAGTAAAGGTCAATAACACATTACCTCGAAGATGACCGTTTCTATGCACACAGCCCCTTTTCTTTTACAAGTGTAAAAAAGCGCCGTAAAATAAGGGTGTTGGAACAAATATGAAAGGTCGTGAATCTATGCTTTGTCAAAATTGCGGCAAAAATGAAGCGTCTATTCATTTATATGCCAGTGTCAATGGTCAAAGAAAACAACTCGATTATTGTCAAAGTTGTTACCAAAAATTAAAAGCTCAATCTGGGAATGCTGCAGCTGCAATGGCGCAAGATCCTTTTGGATTCGGCAATATTGATGATCTATTTCGTCAAATGTCTCGCCAGATGCAGCAAGGAAATACCCCTTATGAACAAACCCCTCCGACGCAAACCGGCGGTAACGGTTTTGTCGGCGGTCAGCCTCCACGCAATAACCAAGCACCTGCAGGTCTGTTAGGAGAATACGGTATCAATATTACCCAAATGGCTCGTGATGGCGAAGTCGATCCAGTCGTTGGTCGTGATTCAGAGATCAAACGAGTGATTGAGATCCTTAATCGTCGAACAAAAAACAACCCTGTGCTTATTGGAGAACCTGGGGTTGGGAAAACTGCCGTCGTTGAAGGGTTAGCCCAAAAAATCGTCGATGGCGATGTACCACAAAAACTGATGGACAAAGAAGTCATTCGTTTGGACGTTGCGTCTCTTGTTCAAGGCACAGGTATTCGTGGCCAATTTGAAGAACGCATCCAAAAATTGATTGAAGAAATCAAGCAAGCAGAAAACGTGATTTTGTTCATTGATGAAGTCCATGAAATCGTTGGCGCTGGTGCAGCTGGCGACGGAAATATGGATGCTGGAAACATCTTAAAACCAGCTCTTGCCCGTGGAGAACTACAAATGGTCGGAGCAACGACGTTAAATGAATACCGCATCATCGAAAAAGATGCTGCTTTAGAACGCCGTTTGCAACCAGTACGTGTGGATGAACCTTCTGTGGAAGAAACGATCCGCATCTTAAAAGGTTTGCAACCACGTTATGAAGATTATCATCATGTGAAATATACTGATGAAGCGATTGCAGCTGCCGCTACCCTTTCTAACCGATACATCCAAGACCGATTCTTGCCTGATAAAGCAATCGATCTACTAGATGAAACAGGTTCTAAGAAAAACTTAACGATCCAAATCGTTGATCCAAAAACGATCGAAAAGAAATTACAAGAAGCAGAAGAACAAAAACAAGCTGCCTCTCGAGAAGAAGATTTCGAAAAAGCTGCTTACTATCGCGATCAAATCAATAAATTGCAAAAAATGAAGGAACGCCAAATCAGCGAAGAAGAAACGCCAGTCATTACCGAAAAAGACATGGAACAAATCGTTGAAGAACGGACAAATATTCCAGTTGGTGAATTGAAAGAAAAAGAACAAACGCAATTGAAAAATCTTGCGGATGACTTGAAAGCTAAAGTTATCGGACAAGATGAAGCGATCGATAAAGTAGCCAAAGCGATCCGCAGAAATCGGGTCGGTTTAGGCAAACAAAACCGTCCAATTGGCTCTTTCTTATTCGTCGGTCCAACCGGTGTCGGGAAAACCGAATTAGCAAAACAATTAGCCTATGAGATGTTTGGTTCTGAAGAATCGATGATTCGTTTCGATATGTCAGAATACATGGAAAAACACAGTGTATCCAAACTGATTGGCTCTCCTCCTGGTTACGTTGGCTATGAAGAAGCGGGTCAATTGACGGAAAAAGTTCGTCGGAATCCATATAGCCTGATTTTATTAGACGAAGTGGAAAAAGCCCATCCTGATGTATTGCATATGTTCTTGCAAATTCTCGATGATGGTCGTTTGACGGATGCCCAAGGACGTACAGTCAGCTTTAAAGATACCTTGATCATCATGACAAGTAATGCTGGAACTGGCAAAGTTGAAGCCAACGTCGGCTTTGGAGCAGCGCGTGAAGGCATCACTCGTTCCGTGTTAAATCAATTGAACAATTACTTTACGCCAGAATTTCTCAATCGCTTTGACGGGATCATCGAATTCAAAGCACTTAGCAAGGAAAACTTGTTATCGATCGTGTCCCTTATGCTGCATGATGTCAATCAAACACTTAGTCATCAAAAATTGCATATCGATGTTCCACAAGACGTGCAAGAAAAACTGGTCGATCTAGGTTACAGCGCAACGATGGGTGCTCGCCCATTGCGCAGGACCATCCAAGATCAAATCGAAGACGGGATTGCTGAATATTATCTTGAGCATCCTCAAGTTCGTCAATTAAAAGCACAATTGGAGGATTCCGATAAAATCGTTGTAACTTCAGCTGAATCCTCTGCACTTCCTGAAGAAACACCTTCTGCTGAAGAGGAAAAACCATCGGAAACAGATGAGCAATAACGTGTCAAAACGGTGACCAAACCGTTCGTTTTGCCAGACAACCATGTTTTGCCAAAAAATTGGGTAATTCCGAGTTGTCTGGCTTTTCTTTTGAAAAAAAACGACCTATAATGTTATTAATAAATACATAGAATGTGAGGTGAGTCTGGTGAAATTAATCAACGTTACAAACAGCCATTCTCGACTAGTATTGAATCAACTTGAAAATACCGACGCAGAACTTGTAAAGGTTTACACTGCCGGAGACACGACAGTGATCTTTACCTCAGCGCCGAACCACAATGAAATTTTGCTGATCAATAAAAAACGGAATATTCGCCCGACGGAGGTAGAAGAAATCAAAAATTACTTCTTGAAAAAATTACCTGATGGCTCCTATGATCCTGCTACGATCTCTGTGATTCAAATGCCCGAAGTGGTAGAAATCTCCATCAAAAAAACGTTGTCTTCCTCACGTTAGCTTTGCCTAATCACGTGTTTAAAAAATATCTATAAAAGGTGACTGTCGCAGCCCTCTTTTATAGATATCTTTTTTTGTCTTCTCTCCTCCTTCTTTCGTCTAGTACTTCGACCAACGCTACCTGATAGTCAAGCAAAAAAAGAGAGCGTTACGCTCTCTTTTTCAAGTATATTTATTAGAAATCATCGACTGGATCATCACATGTAGATTGTGCCAATCCTTGGTACTATGAACATTGCCAAAAAATGTAAATTTCTGTGACTCATTATGGATCAGCACGCCATCAGAAACCAGTATGTCTGAGTCTCCTAAGTTCGAACTAAAGTGAATCACATTTTCATTGTAAATTTTCAATAGTTTGTTCTTAATGACCGGAATATATTCTGGGTGGTTCAAAAGAGAAATACCAATGCGAATCGGTTCCTCTTTTTGGATAGGTAAATAAGATGCTGTAATCTGAGCGATTTTCCTTAAGAAAAGGGCTTCTTTTTCTATTACAAACGAATGGCGCTGCAAGACGGTCGCAATCAACTCCTCCACCTCTAATACACGTTCGTTCGTAGAGGACAAATCTTCAGTAGACACAAAACTATCCAAAAAGAGATGAAGACAGCCCCATGTATTCATCACTAATTCATAGGTAAGAAACGCTTCGATCGCTTTGGAAAGATCATACTTTTGCGACAAGACAGCCACAACATCGGCAGAAAATTCGACCAATGGATTCCCCGAGAGGTTTCGCAGCTGTTTCCCCAAAAGAAGTTTCTCTTGATCCGAGATCGTTTCAGGTATGAAGAGAAAAACCCAGAAGTGATAAAAAATCTGTTCTTTCTCGATATCTTGCTGACTTCTGATCGGCAGCAGCTTGATCACTTGCTTTTCCCCATTGAGTTGCTTGATTTGCTCATAAATAGCGATGGAAGCTTCGTCTAATTCATTGACGATATAGCCCCTCAACACCGCATTTTCAATGATTGAAAACATAATGTCGTGCTTCACTTTAGTAGTTTTCAACGGCTCATATTCTTTCGCAGCTAATTCAACGCTTGCACGGGTGCGCTGATTGATGTAAACATTGCAAGCCATGATCTCAACTAAATAATGGTACATCCGCACACAAGGCTCTGCCCCTGTCAGATCAATGGAATCTGTATTGTTATTGATAGTAATCGGGACATTTTGGATAACCAGCATTTTTTTCAGATAGCTGATCAATTTATAACAATAAGAAATACTAAAAATCAATTCTTCTGAGATGTCCACCATACGGGTCTTTCTTTTTCTTAACAAATAGGATAATAGACGATAATAAGGAGATTCTAAGAAATACTTCTTCTTTAGATTCACAAAAATATGCAGGCTTTGTTCTTCGTTTAATTCTCGTGACAAATAAACGGTTCTCTTTTTCAGCAAAAAAATAGACTCGTCAAAGGTCGTAAACTCTCTCATATCTTCGGCGATTTCATTGATCAATATTTTCACCTGATACAAAGATTTGTTTATCGTTTCACATATTTTATCAAGAGACAGCTGCTTCTCCAAAATGATATTTCTAATAATAGTTAATTTATCTACCTGTTTTTTGGTTAAATAAAACCTATACAACTTTTCTATATACTCCAAAATTTTTTACCCGCCTTATTTAAAAAGTATCCTAGTTTCCAATTATAGTAAAATAAACTTAAATTTGAGCCTCTTTTTTCATTAAACGGACAATTTTAATAAAAACTTCAGAAAAATCCCCGCTTCTTTAAAACAGAACGGGTGAGAAAAACTTGTGAAACGATTCTTACCTTTTATAACAAAAAAGTGTTGGAAACCATTAAAAAGATCCTGTGAATTAGCTGTTTCCATAGACTTAGAAAAAATTCGTATTCTTTCATTGATTGGTAAGTGACTTGGAGAGTAAAATCATTTTCTAGCTGGACAAACTTCTTTGAGGAATCAAGTTCATTTCAAAGAGCTTGTAATAAAATATCTTCTCTTTTTAGCCAGCAATCTTTGTATTCATAAATGTTGATGATCGACAATTCATCACTGATCTCATTAATTGACCGCATAATTTCTTCATCATCCGAATCAACATTGCCAATGACATGCAAATCATAATGAATACCAGATTTATCCACGCACTCAACGATATAACTGATGACATCTCCCCAAAAATGTTCCAATCGATGCGTGCCTCCTGCTTTTTCTAGCCTTGAACGTTCAGCGATACACAAAACGTTTTTCGAAGAGTATTGCAAGATGTTGATTTCCCCTAGTGATTCTGCTAAGTAGTCAAGAACCGATTGACGATCATCCTCTTGATCCACAATTAAATTTCTCTCTAAAATCGTGTTCGTCTTGTTGCTGAAAAAGCGCACAGTCAACATGGTAGCATTCTTTTGTCCACTGAAATTTATTCTGGTTTGCAGCATTTTGATTCACTCCTTAAAAGAACTTTGATCCTCTGCTATTAAGGATATAGTAAGAACCAGCTGATTTTTATCGTCTTTTTTTCAAAAAAACTACAAATAAAATAATCATTGTCACTCTTTTTCTTTCTACTGACTAAAAGACCTGTCGATTAGAAACGAGTAGCAACTTCATAAAATTAAGAAAGACAAAAAAACTCTTTCAAAGCTTTCTTCAAAGAGTCTGATTGTATATTCTTAAAAAAATATGCTTCCTATTAAAATCTATGGTTCATGAGATAGCCATCCCACACAGTTAGTTTTTTGAGATTTCTTTATAACGAAACAAACATGAACGTTTATTAACACAGGAGTAACCCTTGATGTCTCTGTCGCTTGAAGCTAGAAGAATTGTAGGTGCAGATTACTAATTGAATGAAAACGTTAATTGATATTTTTTCATAAGTAACTTCGATATACCTATCCAATAGGAACGCATAAATAGAATCATACTTTTCAATCCCCACCCTACGCAACTGTTCATACGCGTAAAGCTACTTCCAAAATAGTTTCTTAAAAATGATAAAAAGTTGATTTCTATTGAATTGCAGGGGTTCACTAAAGAAATATTAAACATGAATTTTCAGAACTAGTTTCTCTGACAGCGACTGATTCAGAGCAAATTCTCAGAGACTACGAATAACATTTTTTTCGTTTTTTAGGTCCAATTCTAGTTGGAACGACAATTCTTTTAACTCTGAGAAGACTTTGACTTAAAATAAAAGCCAAAATATAACCCTGCAACAAATTTACTTTCATAGTGATTATTACCGAATTGATAATTCGTAGACAGAAAGATAGGTCGACTTGATAATCAGCATCATTTGACCACTAGAATATTTAATTAAATTATTGTATAAAAAAATCAGATTAATAAAATACTTTCTACTTTTTCATTAAAAATAGCGAAAAAACGGATAATAACATAATACACCATCATTGTATACTTTATTTAAGCAGTAAATCATCTGCAAAAATTAAAGTGAGGTTTTATTATGAAGAAAGTTATTTTGGGTACAACATTGGCAACATCTTTACTACTAGTAGGAGGAATCACTGCGTCAGCGACTATTGGAGACCCGGTTACCGCTCCCCCAATCGCTGTTACTATCACCGAACCAGAAAATGGTGTTAGCTTTACATTTAACACCTTGACTTTAAATGAATTCGAAATTAGTGAAGACTTATTGGATGGAACTCAGGAAGGAACTATTGAAAACGTTGGTGGAACATTAACAAACTTGACCCGTGACTCTATGAGCGTTACCATTAGAGTTTCTTCTGGATCTGATGGTATCTACTTCTCAAATTCACTGAAAGAAATCTCTTTGACAGCAATAACTGCAGACCCTATCGCTCGTTCAACAGAAGGCGAGCCCGTTGACTTCACATTCAATCGTCAAACTGCTTTGCTAGATGGCACACCCACTATCACAGTAACTGCATCAGATACTACTGACTCAGGCAATGGTCAACAACTTTAATTCTTAAAAAGGATAGCATATGGATAAAATATCAAAACACAGAGACTCTTTTCTAAGAGTTTCTGTGTTCTTCCTCATATTGACAATAATCGCAAATATAAATATAAGTATTGCAACAGCGAATGAGACGACGAATACTTTAAAACTATCACTTAGTGATACCGAATATGAAACATCAAGAAATACTCTTACTTTTCCTTCTGATGTTGATAAAAAGTATACATTTGAAATTAAACTGGAAAACATTGGAGCTGGTGATTCATCAATAGCGGTCACTCCCTTTTCTTCAACTGCTATTTCAAGAGAATCCTCTATTTTGTACACCTCGAATACAGAGAACCTTCTCGATGATAAATACGACTTTTCAAATTATGTTACTATCGCTTCAGATGCTATAGACGAAGAGAATCAAATAGAAATTGCCCCTAATGAATCTGTTGGTGTCAGCATTACCATAAATGTTCCAGACGACATAGAGCTTGAAGGTACTGTAATGGGTGGAATTAATTTTAAGCAAATATTAGGTGTTCAAACAGCTGAAGATTCTATTAGTATTGCGTCTGCCTACGAGTCTATCATTTTTATCAACTTACTTTTTAGTGAAGTGGAAGAGATCAAAGACGTCGTTTATGAAGACTTCTCCTTCGTTGCTCTTCAGGACATGGCAAACCTACAATTTTATGCACTTAACTATAATCCTATTTTAGGCAACTTAAACAATGCGCTCTACGAACTAATAAACCCCAATGGAGAAACAATTGCCTCTGGGGAGTTAGCAGATTCCGTTCTTTTAACGCCGTTAACCAAATCAAGAATGCAGATTCCTTTAATAGACGATAGTGAACTTATTGAAGGCGAATACCGTTTAACTATAGAAACAACTAGAAAAGCGATCACGACTACTTTTTCTTATGAGAAAGAAGACTTGGATAACTTCAAAAAAGAGAACCGTCCAACGAACACTGCCGATGTTCAGACAAATAATCAAATCCTTATCTGGATCATCTTTGTTCTCGTTGCAGCGTTGGCAGCTGAAGTCATCTATATTTTTAAATCAAAAAGAAAAAGAGAGGGCTAGTGTTGTGACCCCAAAAGTTAGCTTTTAGGACTAACTTTTGGAGGTCGCTTCAAAGCTCCTTTTTTTAGTACCACCAATTAGTCTCAAACTTATTCAGCAAAAGCACTTTTCACCTAGTATTAGAAAAAGATGTGCAAAAAAACCGCTCCTATTCAGCTAAGCGGTTTTTTCTACACTAGTTTTAAACATATCTTTTATCAAAAATCACTTCTTTTGTAAAAATTGTCGCTATCTCGTACTGGCACTCTTCCTCTAAACGATCCTCATGGACAGTATCATCATTGATATCCTCAAGTGATTCTTCTTGGCTGAATGAATCATTCTCTAATGAGTCTTCTTCCTCTGGGCGTTCAGATTCATCTTCAATGCCATTGTCTTCTTGCTTTTCATCCTCTTGGTCTTCATCTGTCAAGTTTTCATCTGGAATCTCTTCTTTTTCCTCATCCGTCTGATTCATTTTCATCTCTTTCGTAAAGGTCTCTGAATCATCAATTGCTGTAAACGTGACTGATAGGTAGTACTCAGAGTTGGCATCAAGATATTCCTTTATGTTCAATGTTGCAGCTACGTTAAGAATCATTGATGTTTCATCAGTATCCTCAATCAGAATGATCTTCTCTTCCGAACCGTTCACGCTGTTTAGTTCTGCTGAAAATCCTTCTCCGACAGTCGTGATCGTTACGTCAAAAGCACCTTCACTGCCGTTGCTATTGACGGTCAGCTGAAGATCTTGTGTGGTTTTCAACAAATAATAGTGTTCGTCCTTAAAGTCAATCGTGTTCAAATCAAAAATCAACGTTTCGGAAACCTCATCAGCTGCAGCCTCTATTGTTGGAAAGAAAAATATCGCCGAAAATATGAATAACAAACTTTTTAGCACTACCTGGTCCCCTTTCTGGTTTCAGAAATCACTTTTATTTAATAAATAATCATTTGCTTTAGCAAAATCGATAGATAGATAACTAGTAGACTAGCAATAAGACTAATTCATTTTGGCGTCCCGAAGCCATGGTTCACCAACTGAAAACTTAAACCATCTGTTAGAAGTGCTTCAAATGAAGTTTCAAGGGCTATCACCGATTCATGCTCAGATAAAGAAAGCTTAGGCTTCACTAGTAGCATCTGACAAAAAGAACATGTCCTCGATCAAATGATTAAACGACCTCTATCACTGGCAATCTATTCTCTGCTATCCCTCTACTTTCAAACAAGTGAAAATTTCCTGAATCATCAAATGGGCCTATGATATTTTTCTATTCATTTCAAATGCATTTCCTTGTGGTCACCTTTAATACTACGCTCTTTTTCCGACTCATTTTATCTTCTTTTAAAAGAATGGTTATAAATTAGGATAATTGTCTGATCATTGGACGATTGCCCCCAATCATGCAACCTTCCTTCTGTATCAAAAGCACGTTTTCAGCAAAAAAAGCCCCTTCTTATCCATTTGAATAAGAAAGGACTTTCTACGATCGTTCAATTAAAAAAGATTAGCCTAACGTACAAACTTGCACCTACCTAGACAGTCTCGCGGGAAACGACTCTTACATCAAACTCTTCAATTCGACGTCTGGGTACTTATCTGCGAACCAACGCATTGCAAATTGATTTTCAAATAAGAACAATGGCTGGTCGAAACGGTCTTTCGCTAAAATGTTACGGCTTGAGCTCATACGCTCATCCAAGTCTTTCGGATCGATCCAACGGGCGATCTTGTGGCCCATTGGGGTCATAATGACTTCGGCATTGTACTCATTCATCATGCGGTATTGGAAAACTTCAAATTGCAGTTGCCCGACAGCACCGATGATATACTCATCACTAAGATACGTCTTGTACAACTGGATGGCTCCTTCTTGGACCAACTGATAGATTCCTTTGTGGAAAGATTTTTGTTTCATCACATTTTTTGCAGTGACTTTCATAAAGAGTTCCGGAGTAAATGATGGTAGCTCTTCGTAAGCAACTTTTAGTTTTCCTTCATAGATCGTATCGCCAATTTGGTAATTTCCCGTATCATAAACCCCGATGATATCTCCAGCGACTGCTTCTTCAATATTTTCTCGGGTATCTGCCATAAATTGTGTCACATTGCTGAGTTTCATTTTTTTGCCAGTACGCTCAAGTGTCACGTCCATGCCTCGTTCAAAGGTTCCTGAACAAATACGGACAAAGGCGATCCGGTCACGATGGGCAGGGTTCATATTTGCTTGGATCTTGAACACAAACCCAGACATTTCTGGTTCATATGGACTGACTTCATCACCAGCCAAAGTTTTGTGACCGTAAGGCGCTGGTGCAAAGGACAAGAAGGTTTCCAAAAAGGTCTGCACACCGAAATTCGTAAGGGCGGAACCAAAGAACACGGGCGTTTGATCGCCTCGTGCGATTTTTTCTGTATCAAAGGCATCGCCAGCTTCTTGCAGTAATTCTACTTCTTCTAAAACTTGTTGGAACAACCCGTCTTCGGCAAATGGATGATCTGCAGGAAATTGACCATTTTCATCTAGGGCAACTAAACGTTCCCCACCGTGATTGTCTGGACGATAAAATTCGACCCGTTGGTTATGGATATCATACAGTCCTTCTAAGCCTTTCCCCATGCCGATCGGCCAATTCATTGGAAATGATTCGATCTCTAAAAGATCTTCTAGTTCTTCTAATAATTCTAATGGTTCGCGGCCATCACGGTCGAGTTTATTGATAAAGGTAAAGATCGGAATACCGCGTTTTTTAACGACCTGGAAGAGTTTTTTCGTTTGCGCTTCGATCCCTTTTGCGCTATCGATCACCATGACCGCACTATCCACCGCCATCAAGGTACGGTAGGTATCTTCAGAAAAGTCCTCATGCCCAGGGGTATCTAAAATATTGACCCGTTTGCCTTGGTAATCAAACTGCATAACGGAACTGGTCACGGAGATCCCCCGTTGTTTTTCAATTTCCATCCAGTCGGACTTTGCGAAATTCCCAGTCTTTTTCCCTTTGACCGTACCAGCTTGGCGAATCGCGCCACCGAATAATAATAATTGTTCTGTAATGGTTGTTTTCCCCGCATCCGGGTGGGAAATAATCGCAAAGGTACGGCGACTATCTACTTGTTGTTTTAATTTTGGATTATCCATTGATTCTATTGCTCCATTTCTTGTATTTACAATGCGAACAGTGACCATTTTAGACTGTCGCTAGTTTTCTGACCAAATCAGTATATCATGGATAAGGGTGATAAAAAAGCAAAAAAAGACAAGAAACCCCTTTGACTACTCTCTTTTACAGAGTTAGGCAAAGGGCGTTCCTTCCATTTGATGGAAATAAATTAAAATGCTGGCAGTAAGGTATCGCTATGGTCGTTTTCTAAAAATTCGCGAACTTTATCGCTAGTCATGGCACGGCGCAAGACGGCGATTTTTTCAGAATCTTGATTGTCTTCTCGAGCAACCAATGAGATAGCAAAGCGATCATCGATCGTTTTTTCTAAGAAAAGGGCATCGGCTGGTTTCAAACCGATTTTCGCAATATAGGTTGGGTAGTTGTATACCAAGGATACATTCGGCTCATCATAGGCTTCCGCAAGATTCAGTAAATCAACAGATAACCATTCAAAATTTTTCGGATTTTCGGTAACGTCTTTAAGTGTTCCATTGACACCAACGCCTTCTTTAAGAGTGATCAACCCTTCTTCTGCTAAAATCGCTAACGCTCGACCTTCGTTAGACACATCATTCGGCAATGCAACTTTTGTTCCTTCTGGAATATCATTGATATCCGTATACTCTTTGGAATAAAAACCGACTTTTGCGTTGTAGATTTTATCTAATGCCACTAGGTTTGCATCTTTTTCTTCATTATACATTTGCATATATGGTTCATGTTGCGCAAAGTTGGCATCGACCTCGTCATTATTCAGCAGCTCATTGTACTGGATATTGTCATTGACTTGGACCAACTGGATTTCCCAGCCATCTTCCACTGCTTCCGCTGCAACTTTTACGACATCGGTCATTGGTGTCGTTTGCGAAGCGACTTTGATGATTTTCTCTTCGCTCGCCTCATCAGAGCTGGAACCGCAAGCTCCCAATACACCTAATGCCAATACACTCAATCCTAAAACAAATCCTTTTTTCACTTTCATTCCTCCTATTTTCGTTTATCAAGTTTTCTTGCTGCCTGATTGCCAATCCCTTGCAGGATAAAGACCAAAAGAATCATGATGATAATTGCAAAATACATGACGCCATATTCATAGCGTTGATAGCCATAGCGGATCGCAAAATCGCCGATACCACCACCGCCGACGATCCCCATCACTGTTGAATAAGAAACCATGCTGACTGCTGTCGTCGTTAAAGATAAAATCAAGCCGCTTCTAGCTTCCACCAGTAAAAACGACCAAACGTATTGCCATTGACTGACACCAAGGGATTTCGCCAAATAAGAAACTTCTTCGGGGACATCCAGCAATACTTGCTCCGTCAAACGAGCAAAAATACTCATAGCAACGATGCTCAAAGGGAAACTGGCGGGAATTGGTCCAAATGAGCTACCTAAAAGCATTCGCGTCAGTGGAATCAAGGCTACGACAAATAATAGAAACGGAAATGAGCGGATAATCGTCACAACGAGATTCAAACCCTCATAAAGAAATGAGATTTTTTTCCCACGACTGCGGCTAAGAAAGAGCCAGACACCTAGCGGTAGTCCTAAGACAATGGCTGCGAGCATCGAAATCCCCATCATGATCGCTGTTTCTTTCAAAGACTGAAGTAATTCAGGTAAATAATACAAAATACTCTCACTGATCGTCATGCAGCAAACTCCTCTCCACTTTGTCCACATAAGAGCTTTCTTTGCGGACAATTGGCTGCGGATGATTGACAAATTCCGCCGCAAAGACGGTATCTTCCAATACAAACACACGTTGACAAATTTGTCTGACTGCGGTTAGCTCATGACTAACGAAAATGACTGCTGGCTGAAACGTCTGTTGAACTTTTTGCAGTAAAGCAAGTACATCGGCTTTCGTATCTTCATCCAGCGCACTAGTGGGTTCGTCACACAGCAAGATTTTCGGCTCACGGATCAACGCCCGTGCGATAGCTACTCGTTGTTTCTCCCCACCGCTCAACTTGGCTGGATAACTGTCGGCTTTGTCTTCCATCCCAACAAATGAAAGCATCTCCAACACCTTCTCCGATGATTTCCCCATTAACTTCAAGGGCAAATAGACATTTTCAAAAACGGTTCGATTGTGTAGCAGATTGTAATTTTGAAAAATCATGCCGATTTCCTGCTGCGCATGTAGCAGTTGCTTTTTGTTTAAGGGATCGATTCGTTTCCCGTCAAAGAGCAGCTCCCCACTGTCAGGTGTCTCAATTAAGTTCAAAAGCCGAAGCAACGTTGATTTCCCCGAGCCGCTTTTGCCGACGACCCCAACAATTTCCCCCGGCTGAACAGCAAAAGAAAGACCATCTAGGACGCTTCGATCGTAACGCTTTGTGATGTTGATGGCTTCTAGCATCTTTTTTCCTCCTAATCAAACAGCAACGCAAGAAATTCAGCGTTAGTCATCTGATGGATAAATTGCTCGATGGCAATATCCTTTAGCAAGCGGCTAATGGTGTTTTGTTCAAAATCAATACCTCGTAGCATCGCTTCAAGTTCACTGATCTCTTTTTGTCCAAAAAAATCACCGGTAATTTGAATCGCTGCAATCTTGCCTTTGTTGACAGTAAAATCGACTTCAACGATCCCAACCTGCGCAAACCGCTTTCTTTTTTGCCATTCAAAAGCAGGCGCTTCATTAAAAATCCACTCATTGTTCGCGTAACGTTCTTCAAACAACGTTTGGATCGCTTGGCGATCCGCATCCGTCAAGACGATCTCTTGCTCACTGATTTCATCAATCGATTCTACTTCATAGATATGGCAAAGGAGTGTATCTCGAAATGCCTTGGTATCCATTGATTGGTATTGTTCTGCCAAATACGGTTTAATATTCGTCACACTTTTCCGTACGGATTTCGTTGCTTTAGAGGCAATTTTTTCTTGGGCAACGTGTAGAACTTTTGTTAATTCTTCTAGATCCACATCATACATCAATGTGCCATGAGAATACGTTCGGCCTTTTTTTGTATACATCGCATTGCCAGAAAACTTTTTCCCATCAATGAACAGATCATTGCGGCCATGTACTTCAACCTTCTTGGCTCCCATTGCCGCTAAACCTTTCATGATCGGTTGTGTTGCACTTTGGTAGTCACCAAAACTCGTGGCATCTTTTTTAGTGACAAAACTAAAGCTCATGTTGCCTAGATCATCATACACCGCTCCACCGCCAGATGTCCTGCGAGTCAACACGATATTGCGACTCCTTAAATAGTCAAAATCAATCTCTTGATACGCATTTTGATTTCTGCCGATTATAACACATGGTTTTTGTATGTATAACAGAAGACAAGGTTCTGAAACATCTACGTTATTCATTAAATACTCTTCAGTTGCCAAATTGTAACGGATATCCTCACTAAGCATACGGTAAAATTTCATTTCAAGCCCCTCGTTCTTATTAGATTTCTATGGATATTCTCGCTTTTCTTACGGAAAATTGCAATCAAACTGCTTAACGATAAGATACACTTGTTTTTTTATCTGTTTTTAAACTGTATTATTGATTAGATTTATCGTAACCGTTTCTTACAAACAAATCAAGGGGAATAAGTAAAAAAAAGGAACAAAAAAGACCAAAGCAGTTGCCTTGGTCTTTCTCATTTCATTCATGCGGAACTTTAACGGCGAGGCTCATCTTCCTCAAAATCTTTGCGGAAATAGCGGCGTTCTTCTTCTGGTTCCACTTCGCCTTCTTCTGGATCATGGAAGATTACACGGATCTTCAAGACACGTGATCCTTCCATTTCTTCAGAAATCAATTTCACGTTATCGACTTCAAAGGAAAGTTTCTCTCCTTCATCTGGAATCATTCCTAAAGCAGTGATCAAGTAGCCTGCCATCGTATCGACGTCGCTCATATGCAAGCTCATATTGAAAGCTTCATTGAAATCATCGATCAGCATCCGACCTTGGATCACGTATTCTTTATCAGAGATTTTTTCATAAAGCTCTTCGACCTCATCGGATTCATCATCGATCTCACCGACGATTTCTTCAAGCAAGTCTTCTAACGTAACTAACCCAACGACTCCGCCGTATTCATCAAGCAAGATCGCCATTTGGTTTTGGGTTTTCTTTAATTCATAAAGCAAATCATCGATAAAGACTGTTTCTGGAACAAACAATGGTTCTTGCAAGATCTGCTTGATGTCCATTGTTTCAAAACCGTATTTGTAGGCACATTTCAAAAGGTTTTTGGTATGCAAAATCCCAACGACTTTGTCTTTATCTTCATTATATACAGGAATACGAGAATAATTTTCTGCTAAAATTTCAGTCAAAATTTCTTCTACTGAGTCATTGATATCCACCATAAAGGCAGAGGTTCGAGGAACCATGACTTCACGGGCGACTTTCGTATCTAATGAAAAGATCCCTTGCAGCATCTCTAATTCATCTTCTTCAAAGACCCCTTCTGTTTCCAACATATACCGCATTTCATCACGGGTCATCTTTGTGTCTTCATCGTCAAATTCCATTGGAGTGATCCGCGCCAATAAGCTTGTTGAAGCAGATAAGAACCAGACGAAGGGCTTTGCAATAATCCCGATCGTTCGAATCACACCAGAAGTGAACTGGGCAACTTCTTCTGATTTGTTCATGGCGATACGTTTTGGATACAACTCACCGAAAACGATCGACACATAGGTCAAGATCGCTAAAACGATAATGTTCGCTAAGCTTTTAGCCGCCGTTCCTCCACCTAATAAAGGTGCCAGACGGGTCGACAAGGTATCTGCCAGAGATGCCCCAGATAAGATATTCACCAAGGTAATCCCAACTTGGATCGTTGACAAGAAATTTGTTGGATTATCAATGATTTTCAATAATTTTTGTGATTTGACATTTCCTTCTTCCGCTTTTTGCTCCACACGGTTTTTGTTGACTGAGACGACTGCGATCTCAGAGGCCGCTAGAAAAGCGTTGATCAATGTCAAAACGATCAATAATAAAATTTGCGCTAGAAGCGACTGACTCTCGGGGTCAGCATTCATAATAGCATTCTCTCCTTATTTTTTCATATTCTAAAAAAAATCGTGGGCTTAGCCCACGATAAAATCCTATCACAAAGTTTTTTTCTTTGCAATAAAAAACACCAGTCATTGATTACTCGATCAACCGTTCTTGATTTTTCTTGATTTTGTCATCTTTGATCAGACGAACAATAAAGACCACGATCGTCCGACAAATTGCGTAAAACGGTACTCCTAAGAAAATTCCCAGCAAACCTGCCAGATTTCCAGCGACCAATAAAACCAAGATGATCGTTAATGGATGGATCGCTAATGATTTTCCGATCACATTCGGGTAGATAACATTTCCATCTAATTGTTGGACGACTAGTACCACGACACAGCACAGCAATGCGCGGAACGGTTCATCAAAGACCGTTACTAAGACTGCTGGAATCAAGCCAAGATACGGACCTAAATAAGGAATCAAGTTTGTGACCCCTGCGATCACCCCAAAAAGAAAGGCATAGTTGACGCCGATCATCCAGTACCCAATAAACGTGAAGGTAGCGACAAAAATACATTCGATCGCTTGCCCACTGATGTAATTGGATAGTGTCTTGTTTAAATCACCTAGCAACCCAACAATCTGATCTCGTCTTCTTTCTGGAAAGACTGTTTTCAGATTAGGAACTAGCTTTTCTCCATCCTTCAACATATAGAAAAGGATGAATGGGACTGTAACGATGATCATCGTCGCGGAAGCAATCGTACTGACGATCGATCCTAAGCTAGTGGATAACCCACTAAGAAACTGCTGCAGCAAAGAACCATAAGAAAGATTTAGGTTTTCTAACTGCTGCGCGATATCGATTTGTTTGAAAAATGGATCATCTGCGATCCTTGAGATCCAGCTTTCCATATTTTTGGCAAATGTTGGAATATTTTCCGCCAATGAAGTAATCTGACTCACCAGATTAGGAATAACGCTGACGAAAATCAAGATGATTGCTGCTACTAATAACAATAGAACCAATATGACAGCAAACAGTCGTTTTATTTTTGTCGTTTTCATCAAAAATAGGACGATTGGATTTAGCAGATAATACAGAAAGCCAGCAATCAATACTGGTGCAAATAAAGTAGAAAAAAACGTGCCGATCGGTGCAAATAGAAAATTGACTTTACTTAACACAAACACGAGTGTCACTAAAACCAATGCTTCCAATGACCAAAAGAACAGTTTTGATTGTTTGAATTTGTCGAACAAAAGATTCCCTCCCTTTTTTATAACATTATAGTTGATTTTGTAAAAAAAAGCTTGCGACTTTAGCCGCAAAAAAAAGAAATTTGTAAAAAAAGTGGTATACTAATAAAAATAACGGAGAAATCATAGCTGAGGTGAGTTTTTTTTTATGCATATCGCACAAACAAAAGATACGCTAAGTGAGATCTATTTGGCGTCATTGAAAATACGAAATCAAGTGTTCGTAAAAGAGCAAGGGGTTCCATTAGCATTAGAAGTAGATGAAAATGAGGCATTGGCTGTTCATTTCGTCTTATATGACAATGACAATGAAGCAGTCGCAACCTTACGTTTTTTACCGATCTCTGATCATGAGGTGAAATTACAGCGAATGGCGGTGCCAGCTGCTCATCGAGGTTCAGGCTACGGCAGGCAGTTGATCGAGGGAGCGGAAGCATTCATTCAAAAACAAGGAATCAAAAAAGTCACGTTAGGGGCACAGTTAACTGCCAAAGAATTTTACTTGAAGTTAGGTTATCAGCCTGAAGGCGATGTCTTTTTAGACGCGGATATGCCCCATATCAAAATGAGCAAAACCTTTTAACGAGCAGTGATTACTTAAAACAGCGACCCCAAAACAGATCCTTTCTCTGTTTTGGGGTCGCTGCTTTTTATTCCTCTGCTTCAACGATCTCTTCAATCGCTGTCAGCAACGCTTGCGCCACCCTTTGATCATAGCCTTCACTTGTAATCACCGCTAAATCAGTGTCACTGTTCAAATAGCCTAACTCCAACAAAACTGCTGGAATATATTGCTCTCGTAAAACATAATAGTTACCAAAACGAGTGCCGTTGGAACTCAATGCCACTGAACTACTCAAACTGGAAGTGATCGTTTCTGCCATCTCTTTTGCCCCAGTATAGTAATAGTAAGTTGTCAGTCCTTGAATGCTATTTGTTAGCTCTGAATTATCGTAATGAATGCTGATAAATAGATCTGGTTCCTCCGAGAGTGAAGCTGCAGTAATTTCAGACAGCGCTAAATAGCGATCTTCGGTGCGTGTATAACTAACTTGAATTCCCGCTTGGGTCAGTACTTCGCCAATCGTTTGGACGGTGGCTAACGTCAAATCTTTTTCCATGATCGTTTGATCCGTTGACAGTGCCCCAGAATCTTCGCCGCCGTGCCCCGCATCAAGAACGACTTTAAAGTCTGACAATTTTTTTGGAGTCTCCGAAAGTGGAACTTCTTGGATGGATGCAGAATGCTTTTCAATGTAACCCGTTATTCCATCGTCTGTTTGGATTTCAACCATCTCTTCTGTTTGACTAAGTACGGTTGCCCAACTTCCACGGTGGATCTTCCCGATGACGGTCTCTTGACTTGTTGTCTGATAGATCGATACATAATCGTTCTCACTTTCAATCGCTGCATCGTATTCTGAGGGATCCACGTAAATTTGGACCATACTTGCCGTTTGTGCGACCTCTTCTGCTTGAGCGTCCGACTCGGTTTGAGCCGTGCTTTCTTGGGTCTCTTCTTGAACAAAATGATCATTTCTCAACACAGCAAAACCTGCCGCAAAAAGTAGAATCATGGTAGTACCGATAACAAGCTTCCCTTTTTTCTTCATTTGCTTCCCCCACTTTTTTCTTGGTCTTTCTATCATGGGACTAGCAGCTTAAACAGAACTTAAAGGCAACTGCTAGAAGCAACCCTCTCACAGCACAAAAAAACTTCAACCGAAATGGTTGAAGTTTCTCGGGAAAAATGAGCGATCCGACCCATTTCACTTATTTTTGAGACAACTGCTTGTAGCGATCATACCAAATGTCCACATACCCTTGCGAAAAGGGTCCTTTGCCATTATTGATCCAATCTACTAAAATTTTGACATTTTCTTTCAAGATAAAATCAATGTCTTGCGGATATTGCATAATCTTACTGTGCAATTCATACTCATCCACATCTAGTAAACGTTTCTCGCCATCAGGAAATACTTTGATATCAAGGTCATAATCGATATATTTCAATGCCTCTTCATCAAGTAAATACGGTGAAGCAAGATTACAATAATAGGAAACCCCCTTTTCTCGAATCATTGCAATAACATTAAACCAGTATTTTTTATGAAAATATACAATTGCTGGTTCACGGGTAACCCAGCGTCTTCCATCTGATTCGGTCACTAATGTATGATCGTTGACCCCTATCACTGAGAATTCACTGGTCTTTAAGACCATCGTATCCCGCCACGTTCGATGCAAATTGCCGTCATGTTTGTAGCTTTGAATGCTGACAAACTCTCCTTCTTTTGGAACTCGCATAGCAACCCTTCCCTCAGCAAGAAAACTTGCGTTTTGTTTGGGTGTTCATTACACCGACATCGTTAATATTATAGCAATAAAAGAAAGCTTTGCCTAGAAATCTTTATCGAGTTTCTGATATTTCTTTAATTGATCCACCAATTTCTGCTGGGGTTTTGGGAAAACATAGTTTTGAAAGGATTCTTTTGCTGCCCATTCGCTGTCTTGTAACGTGAGCTCTCCACGTTTTCTGCCGTAAAATAAAAGGACGTGCCATTTCAAATGACTAAAGATATGAGTGATTTCGCCAAAATGTCGTTTTTGCCAAACGACAGGTAGATCAGGAAAAATCTCGAGTGCATCATCTTCGGCAATCAAATCCAACTGCAGCTGCTCCTCTTTTGCCCATGTTCGCTGCAGAGCCTCGTACTGTTCTTTCGTCACTTCTACCAAAGGAAAATGCCACATAGAAGCCAATAAGCCTGTTTCAGGTCGCTGCACGAGTAAAAACGAGCCTTGATCTTCGATGGCGCCTGCAATGTAATAGACATCTTTGGGCTTTGCTTTTTTCGATTTCACTGGAAAGTCTGTTTGTCGATTCTCCGCATAAGCAAGACAATACTGACTGATGGGACACTCTTCACATTTCGGTGTGGTGGGTGTACAGATTCGTGAGCCAAGATCCATCAAGGCTTGATTAAACTCACCAGGTTCATCGGGGGAAATGATCGTTCTCATCGCCTCGTCAAATGGTCTTCGGCTGCTGGCTTTCGCAATATCTGCTTCGATACAAAATAACCGACTGACGACACGCATCACATTTCCATCGATTGCCGGTTCTGGCAAGCCAAAAGCAATACTGCCAATGGCTCCAGCTGTGTAGGGACCAATTCCTTTTAATGAGCGAATCTCTTCAATTGATCGGGGCATTTCTCCGTCGAATTCGGCAACGATTTGCTGGGCGGCAGCCTTAAGGTTACGGGCACGAGAGTAATAACCTAAACCTTCCCAAACCTTTAAAAGCTTTTGTTCTTCGGCTGCCGCCAAGTCTTGGATCGTCGGGAATTGTTCCATAAAACGATAGAAATAGCCAATCACTGTTTCCACTCGTGTTTGTTGAAGCATGATCTCTGAGATCCAGATTGCATACGGATCGTTGGTCGCCCGCCAAGGCAGATTGCGTTTTTCTTTATGATACCAAGTTAAAAATGTTTCTTGGAACGTCTTGATTTTTTCTTCATCCCAAGTTTCCCATTGCTTACTCATCCATTACTTCCTCATCTAAGAATCGTTGTATATCATCGATGGCAAACCCTTTTTGATAAAGGCCTTGCTTGATTTTCATTTTTCGTTTCATCAACGGTAATCGCTGATGCCGCCGCATAAGGCGAGCACCTTCTCTTTGGAGCGCTTCATTTTCTTGGTCCTCATCTTTTTCCATTGGTAATTCATCCAAAATCATTTGAATGACTCCTTGATGAAAACCTTTTTGCATCAAATGCATTTTTATCTTTTGGATCATTTCCTTATGGCTTTTGTTGTGAAAACGACGCCTCGCTTTTTCAGCCGTATGATAACCGACTTCAAACTGCATTTCCTCGGTATACAAAGGCAATACTTCCTGAATCACGGGATCTTTTAATCCTTTTTTTCTCAATTGCTGACTGATGACCACGGGTCCTTTGTCACTCATGCGGACTTGGGTGCGAATGTAGCTCTCTCCATAGTTTTTGTCATCGATCAAATTCAGCTCTTTCAGACGTTCAACGACTAAGTCTCGGTCTTGTTTTTCGATTTCTTTGTCTTTCAAATAGGTACGGACTTCCATTTCAGAACGCAGCTGATAGCTAATATAGTTCATGGCTTGCTGCAATCCTAAATCAAACCCCGCACTTTTTTTGATTTCTTTTAATTCTTCTTCACTCAGTTCCTTGCCTTTTAATAGCCGAAAACGGACCAAAAGATCTTCTGAGACCCGCAGCGTTTCACCTTCTGATGTCGCCACTTCATAAAATGGTCCTTTTCCTTTACTGATACGAATAATTGTATTCATCTTCTTCACCTCGCGAACGTACATTCTATTTTACCACAACTACGATGAAATTCCTTCTAATCAAGCTGAAAAAATGTGGTAAAATGAACTGACTATTTTATTTAAGGAGTTCACATGGCAAATACACAAGTCCAGCTTGGACAAAAACTACAACTAACGATCAAACGCTTGGGGATCAACGGAGAAGGCATCGGGTATTACAAAAAGCTGATCATCTTTGTTCCCCGTGTTCTACCGGGGGAACAGGTCATTGCCGAAGTCACCAAAGCATCTCCCCGCTTTGCTGAAGCCAAGATGACCAAAATCATCAAGCCAAGCAGCGATCGCATCCAACCACCCTGCAGGTTTTACGACCGGTGCGGCGGCTGCCAATTGCAGCACTTAGTCTACGACAAACAATTAGACTTCAAAAAAGACCTATTGAAACAAGCACTTGAAAAATTTAAGCCAAAAGGCTACCAACAGTTTGAACTAAGGGATACTTTAGGCATGAATGTTCCTTGGCATTACCGCAACAAAGCACAATTTCAATTGCGTTACAACAGTCAAACCAAACGAATCGAAGCGGGTTTATACGAAATGGAGTCTCATCGCTTAGTCGCCATTGATGATTGCCTCGTACAAGAACAAGATACGCAAAAAGTGATCAACGGCATCGTCCAATTGTTGAATAAATACCAGATCCCGATTTACGATGAACGCAAAAACAGCGGGATTCTACGGACATTGATGGTTCGTATCGGGATCGCGACTGGCGAAGTTCAAGTCGTGTTTATTACCAACTCTGTCAAACTGCCGCAAAAAAATGCGCTGATTCGCGAGATCAATCAGCGCTTGCCGCAAGTCGTTTCCATCATGCAAAATGTGCAAAACAAAAAAACGTCCGTCGTGATGGGCGAGGAAACGATTCATCTTTGGGGCAAAGAAGCGATCGAAGAACGGTTGAATGAACTGACCTTCGACTTGTCCGCCCGCGCATTCTTCCAGCTGAATCCACAGCAAACCAGCATCTTGTATCAAGAAGGGTTAAAAGCCCTTGACTTGAGCAAAAATGAAACAGTCGTTGATGCCTATTGCGGTGTGGGAACGATTGGGTTGAGCGTGGCTCCTTATGCCAAAGAAGTCCGCGGCATGGACATTATTCCTCAAGCAATTGAAAATGCCCAAGAAAATGCACGCCGCATTGGTGCCCAAAATACCCATTATGAAACGGGAACTGCTGAGGAGCTCTTACCAAAATGGTTCAATGAAGGCTTCAAACCTGATAGCATCATTGTTGATCCGCCAAGGACAGGCTTGGATGAACGATTATTGCAAGCTTTGCTGAAACAACCACCGAAGAAGATGGTCTATATATCTTGTAATGTTTCTACTTTAGCAAGAGACTTGGTCCAATTAGCCAAAGTGTTTCACGTAGAATATCTGCAATCAGTAGATATGTTTCCACAAACCGCCCGCTGCGAAGTAGTGGTAAAATTGACTCGCAAATAATCATTCGCCTGACAAATCACAAGATGATTTGTCAGGCGAATATTGTTTTCGTTGTCTTTTAAGCATAACGATTAATTGATTTGTAAGACGAGGACTTTCGTGGCAATAAAGGTGTCCCCTACTCGCTGCCCATAAAGACTTACCGATCGTTCAAGCTGCAGATCCGCACGTGACCCCTCCACGATTCGAGAATTATGCGATTGTGCATCATATAAAATTACTTTTATCTCAGTCTCGCTAGTAATCGTAAAAGATAATCTTTCCTCAGATGCGATCGCCATATCAAAGACTTCGCCGTCTTCCCCTGTTCCTTGAGAAATGTTCGTCAATTCCATCTCAAAACGATCACCATCAATAAGAATGAGTGTGCCCGTTTCATCTGCTTGTGCCAATTCCTCATTCGCTCGCTCTGCATCAGTCTGAGTCACTTGTTGCGCTTTTGTCTGATCGGTTTGATCGTGATTATTTTGGGTCTCGTCTCCACTTTGACTTGTTTGCGTTTGCGGCGTATTGATTTGGTTGTTGATCGGTACGTTGTCGTTGTTTGTCTGTGGGTCATTCGCAGCAACACCACAACCACTAAGTAATGCCACAAACAAGATAATTGCTGTTTGTTTTTTTATCATAAAAAACACCTTCCTTTTATTCATAGCGTAATGCTTCGATCGGTTTTAATTTCGACGCTTTATAAGCGGGTAAGTAACCAAAAATAGTACCGATCAGCATTGAAAATGACACACTGATCAAAATGGATAACAATGAGATCGTCATCGGATACTCTAACAGACGCAAAGCGATCAGGCTGATGAGCAGACCGACGATGATGCCAATCAGCCCCCCGATCACCGATAAAACGATTGCTTCTGTCAAAAATTGCTGCAAAATCACTTTACGTTTGGCACCCAATGCTTTCTTCAAACCGATCTCTCTGGTACGCTCTGTCACACTGACCAGCATCGTATTCATTACACCGATCCCACCGACGAGTAAGGAAATGCTAGCAATTCCCCCCAGTAAAATCATATTCGATCGATTGATATCATCGGTCATTTTCTGCACTTCATCATAGTTGCGGATGGAAAAAACAAAATCTGAAGGCGGAATACTCTTGGTCAATTCATGGCTGGCTTGAACGACTGCTGATTCTAAGACGTCCGCATTCGTTGCCTGAAACAGCACTGTTGGCCTTTGGTTGAGCTTTCCTTCGACGAAACTTTGGCTGCCTCGAGGGATGAAGACATATTTCCCTGACAGTTGCTCCGTGTCAGAAACAGCTACGCCAACGATGCGAAAGGGCGTCCCATTGATTTCGATCAGTTGATTGATAGGATCACGATACGAGAAAAAAATTTCCACCAAATCTTTCGTAATCACCGCAACTTGTTTTTGTGTCTGCAATTCGGTTTCAGTCATTGCTCTGCCAGCAAGGATCGTATGGGGCAAAATTTCAAAGAACCCGCCATCCATGCCTAGCACTGTCGTATCGGTTTGCTGGTCTCTTTGGAAAACTGTCAGATTGGCTTCATAGAACAAGCTAACGTTCTTGGCGTGATCAATAGTCAACAGCTTTTGCAGCTCTCCTTCTGATAGTTGCGGGGCGTAATCAGGCAAACGATCATTTCTGCCGCTTTCGCCCGCTAAAAAAGCACTTCTAGCGTCATATTCGATCCGCATCGAGTTAGTATCACCACCAATCAGCTGCTTTTTCATGTTCTCAGTATTTCCGTTGATGATACTCACAATGGAAATGATGGAGGCAATCCCGACAATGATTCCTAGCATCGTCAACAAGGAACGCAAACGATGCTGGTAGATTGCTTGAATGGCTAAGCGAATATTTTCGGTCATCTTTTGCCCTCCTCAACAACTTCACCATCTTTAATGACGATTTGCCGCTTTGCATAGTCCGCGACTTCTTGTTCGTGGGTAATCAAAACCACTGTTTTTCCTAGATGATTCAGCTTAGTAAATAGCGCCATGATCTCATGACTATTAGCGGTATCTAAAGAACCTGTCGGCTCATCTGCTAAGATCACATTTGCTTCTCCTGCTAATGCCCGAGCGATCGCTACTCGTTGTTTTTGCCCCCCCGACAACTGATTGATCCTAAAATCGATCCGATCCCTCAATCCGACACTTTCTAAGGCGTGAATAGCTCGAGACGTACGTTCTTCCTGATTGATACCAGCATACAAGAGCGGTAAGGCAGCATTTTGTAAAACGGATAGTTTGGGCAACAGTTCAAAATTTTGAAACACGAAGCCGATTTTTTGATTGCGGATCTCGGACAGTTCGTCTTCACTCAATTGACTGGTATTTTTACCATCAAGTAGATAGCTGCCCGTTGTTGGCGTGTCTAAACAGCCAATAATATTCATCAAGGTCGACTTGCCTGATCCTGACCGGCCCATGATGGAAACAAATTCGCCAGCATTGATTGTTAAGTTGATTTTTTTCAAAACGTGAATTTCGCTAGTGCCCTGTGGGAACGTTTTGCAGACATCAATCAGTTGGATCATTTGGTTTCACATCCATTCCTTCTTGGATCCGAACTGTTGGGAAGACGAGCACCACTTGCATATCCAGTTCACTTTCTAACAGATACATGGCTTCATCCGTTTCATCTTCCATGATTTCCACGGATAGTTTACTGATTTTATGGTCCTCAACGACGTAGATGAAGGGCCTATCTTCTTCATAAAACACGAAAGATTTGGGCAGCTTGATCGCGGTTTGCTCTTCCTCAATGCGTTCTACAAAACAATGGATGCCAATACTAGGTGGCTCTTCACTTTCATCTAAAACGACCTCAAAACTAAATTGCGACAAATTGGGGTTTGCGCCTTGTTCTTCAACCACTACCGAAGGCTCTTTCATATCCCCAACTCGGGTGAACTTTCCAGTCCATCGCTGACTGCCGCCATTACGGTCTCTAAGTTCAACCTTTTGACCAGGCTCAAGTTGATTGCGGCGAAATTCATCCACAGTCCCTTTTAAAAAGAGCCGACTGGTATCAACGATCGTCATAAAAGGATTCTCTGGAGCCGCTTCACTTGCGCTTCGATTCATTTGTCGCTCGTCCACGTCTTTAACGATTCCATCAATTTCGGCTTCCACGACGTCTGAGCCATGTTGCTCTTTGACTGAACGTAGTTCTAATTCTGCCCGTTC
This sequence comes from Enterococcus sp. AZ079, assembly GCF_050547255.1. Taxonomy (NCBI): domain Bacteria; kingdom Bacillati; phylum Bacillota; class Bacilli; order Lactobacillales; family Enterococcaceae; genus Enterococcus; species Enterococcus sp. AZ079. The sequence continues at coordinate 1,892,522 of NZ_CP172955.1, forward strand.
CAGCTCTAATTCGGCATCGCCAATGCTGCTTTCCAAGTTTTGCGCTTCTAGCAGTAATTGACTTTGCTGCATTTCCAAATCGGTTTTACGATCTTCCAGCCCTTCTTTGTCCTCTTCTTCCGCACTGGCAATTTTTTGTTTCGTCTCCTCCAGCTGATTCGTGACCTTATTGTATTGTTCCCATTTTTGATTCGTTTGCCGTCTTGCTTGTTCCACAGCTCTCGAGCGATTTGCCGTCGCCTGTTCTGCTTCTTTAATGGCCAAAGCCCCCTCAGGGTTAGAGTAAACAAAAAGAGCTTGCCCTGCTTTGACTTGATCCCCTGCCTCTACTTTTTTCTCAACAACTGATCCTCTTGAGCTATCCACCTTGACTTCAACCGTTCTTGCTGGTTCAACGACTCCTACTAAGTAAAAATCTGCTCTCGGTTGCAGATCTTGCAAAGTTATTTGAGTGATGGAAGGTTCTTCACGACGAGCAATCCCCCAGGCACTCGTCCAGCCTAAACTGCCGATGATCAGTAAACTACTGATGATCATAAAACTCTTTTTTGATTTGTTCATATGCTTTCTCAAACATCTCACCTTCCTGATTGGTTAATCGAATGACCACCTTTATTTAACCATTGAATCAATTTCCGTTTTGAACGTTTCTCTTAATATCTGCTGAAAATTTCTTAAGAAAATAGAATTTTTCCATTCTTTTTTTATTAATATGAAGAATTAGCTATTCGCTCTTACTCCTCTTTGCTATAATCAAGAAAGAATCAAGAACGAGTTAGAAAGGACTGTTTCATGCGTAGTAAATATTCTTCATTTGTTTTTTTTCTGGTTGGCTTCTTCTTATTGGTAGGAGCCTTATGGCTATTAAAGGAAACGAGACTCATTCAAATGGTGCTAGATAATTTTTTGTCAAACCTTGTTACAGATGGCGTTGTGGAAACAAGTGATGGCGAAGGCGGGATGATCGTTGGTACCTTTGTCGACTGGCGCCCTATTAAACAATTGTTCTTGGCATTCTCCCTCTTTCTCGTTTTTGCCGTTACCTTGATTTGCTATTTTATCTATCGTTATGTTTCAAGGAAAAAAATTGCAAGGATCGCCGAAGGAATTCAGCTCTTTTTCTCTCAATCGGAAGCAAGTTCGACGGGCAGCCTAGCGATCGATCATGAATTATTAAAAATAAAAGATTCGATGAACCGCAATGAGGCTCTTTTAAAGGAAGAAACACAGCGCACCAAGGACTTGATCACCTATTTGGCGCATGACTTGAAGACTCCCTTAGCTTCAGTGATCGGCTATCTCAACCTATTGTTGGATACGAAAAACTTGACCAATGAACAAATGACGCAATCCTTGACGATTGCTCTAGAAAAGTCTGAGCGTTTGGAAACGCTGATGAATGAATTTTTCGACATCACCCGTTTTAATCTACAAGTCATCCAATTGTATCAACGGGAACTTGATTTCGTCTTCTTACTGAAGCAAATCCAAGAAGAATTCTATCCGCTGCTGAAAGAAAAAGAACAAACCATCTGCTACTCTGGACCAGAGAGCTTGAAATTAAAAGCCGATAGTGAACAGTTGGCGCGAGTGTTAAACAATCTGTTAAAAAATGCCATTGCCTATGCGCCTGATCAAACCACGATCACAATGCAGCTAACCGTAGACGAACAAGCAGCAACTTTTATCCTAGCGAATCAAAGTGAGCCGATCGAACAAGAACAATTGGAGGCATTATTTGAAAAATTTTATCGTCTGGATCAAGCTCGTTCAACCAAGACAGGTGGAGCAGGTCTCGGATTGGCGATCGCCAAAGAAATTATTTTGGCGCATCAGGGAATGATCCGAGCTGCTAGCAAGAACAATGAGATTCAAATGATCGTCACATTGCCTTTAGCGACAAACCAACACGAAAAAACGAGAAAGTCAGTTCACTGAAAAGGAAGGTCAATACGAGTGGAAAAGATACTTTTAGTTGAAGATGAAAAAGAAATTTCAGATTTGATTGCCTTTTATTTACGAAACGAAAATTTTTCTGTCATCACTTGTGCAGATGGGAATGAAGCTCAGGTACAGATCGAGCAAAACAGCTTTTCTTTGGCAATTCTTGATGTCATGCTGCCAGATATCACAGGCTTTGACCTGTGTAAAATCATCCGCAAAAAGCATCATTACCCAATTATTATGTTGACAGCTAAATCTGAGGAAATTGATAAGATCACTGGTTTGACCCTTGGTGCCGATGATTACATCACCAAGCCCTTTCGTCCGTTGGAAGTGATCGCTCGGGTGAAAGCTCAGATACGCCGCTCGACCCAATACAACGGCTCAGATCAAAACAAATTGATCGTGAGGGAGTTGGAATTAGATGTCAATAAGCGAAAATGTTTCTTGCAAGAAGAAGAACTTTTCCTGACGCCCATCGAATTTTCCATTTTAAAATTATTGATGGAGCGAAAAGGCCAAGTGGTAAGCTCTGAGGAAATGTTTCAAGAGGTTTGGGGCGAAAAATATTACACGTCTTCCAATAATACTATCATGGTCCACGTTCGAAACCTTCGGGAAAAAATGCACGATACCCACAAGAAGTCCTCTTATATCAAAACCGTTTGGGGGATCGGCTATAAAATTTAACATCAAAAACCGTCCTTTCATTGTACGAAAAGGACGGTTTTCTTGGGACTGAACACAAGTAAATCGAGAAACATAGAAAAAAGCCAGAACTGATTCTGATATGCTCCCCCTATATAGGACACTGAAATATAAAGTGGCTTATATAGGGGGAGTTTGTATGTCTAGAGGAAAAATGAAATTAAGTTCAGAAGAACGGCTAGCTTTTGTAGAAAGAGCTTTAAAAAATGAAGCTAGCATAAACAGCCTGGCCAAAGAAGCACAAGTAAGTTTCAGTACGATAGAAAGGTGGATCACTCTTTATGAGAATGAAGGACCCACAGGTTTACTCCCTACAAAAAGGAATCAATCATACTCAACAGAGTTGAAACTGAATGCGGTCCATGATTATTTAGCTGGAACATATGGTAGCTTAAGAGCTGTCGCCAAGAAATACGGGCTTCGTAACAAAAAACAATTAGAAGACTGGTTAAAGATATATAATACTCATAGAAACTTCAAATCAGAAAGTGGTGGAAGTAGAATGAGTAAATCCAGAAAAACAACATTGAATGAACGAATTAAAATTGTGCATGACTGTATTATCAACGGTCGAGACTATGGGAAAACCGCGATTCAGTACCAAGTCTCTTACCAACAAGTTCGGAACTGGGTGTTGAAATACGACGAGATGGGAGAAAAAGGCTTAGAAGACCGTCGAGGGCAACGAGCGGGAAGTAAACCAGCCAGAACACCCGAAGAAGAAATGCGCGATAAACTGGCTCAACAAGAACGACGGATCAAGTTGCTTGAAATGGAAAATGACCTGTTAAAAAAAGTCAGCGAGTTAGAAAGGAGGCGGGATTTGAATTAGTTCGTCATACGTTTGAATACCAATCGATCAAAGAGCTGCACGAGACAAAAAGCTATCCAATTAACACCATGTGTACCCTGCTCCATGTCACAAGATCGGCCTATTATCGTTGGTTAAAAAATCCCAAACTGCCTGAAGTGGTATTGAATGAACAGTTGGCAGACCTTGTTCGTTATATTTATGAAGCAGACAACGATAAAGGATATCGCAGAATCTGTGAAGATCTCGTGAATGATTATGGCTTTCAAGTGAATGACAAGCGTATTCTTCGAATCTGTCGCAAACTTCAAATCCAATCAACCATCAAGCATTCAGGCAATAGTATCACTAAGGCATCCAAGACTCCGTATCATATTGCGAAAAATTATTTGAATCGAAAGTTCTATGCGGATCAACCGAATCAAAAATGGCTAACAGATGTGAGTGAATTCAAGTATTATGAAGGGGCCGAAGTGAAGAAAATCTATTTGAGCGCTATTCTCGATCTCGCCGATCGTCGCATTGTTTCATTTGTCATCAGCGACAAAAATGATAATAAATTAGTCTTTGATACCTTCGATCAAGCAGTCGCCGCCGAACCAACCGCTCATCCGCTATTTCATAGCGATCGCGGATTTCAATATACAAGTAAAGTTTTTTGCACAAAGCTAAAGAAAGCGAAAATGAAGCAGAGTATGTCTCGTGTCGCCCGTTGTACCGATAATGGTCCAATGGAAGGCTTCTGGGGAATGCTTAAGCGAAAAATATTATCGGCGAAAGTTTATCAGTAGAGAAAGTCTCGTTGAAATGATCGAGAAATACATGAACTATTACAACAATGGTCGCTATCAACGATGTTTGAAGAGCAAAACACCGAGCCAAGTTCATCAAGAATTATTAATGGCAGCTTAATCACTCCCCCTCTTGGACAAGCGAATAGAATAAATCCGCTTAACCAAGAAGGAGGCCAGTCGAGCAAAGTTGAGGTTAAACAAAGTAAAAAACATAAAAACTGCCTACCGAATTTCGGTAGACAGTCGTCAAAATAATTTTATTCTATTTCATTGTCCACTTGACGGGGAGCCCAGCATTCTTTCAGTTCCAGCTTTTTTTATTTAGAAACCTGCAACTGCAAGCTTCTTTTATTTCGTAATCAAAGCATCTAAACTAGCCACTGCCAGACTCATCTTCGCGATTTTATCCAACAAGGCAAAACGGTTGCGGCGAATTTGTTCATCTTCCACCATGACCATTGTTTGATCAAAATAAGCTTCGATCAATGGGCGCAATGCCACTAAGCTTTGGTAGTTTTCTTCCATCGTTTGATGTGGGAACTTGTCCTCTACTGTTAAGACCGCTTCATACAAGGCAGTTTCAGAGTCGTTTTCAAACAAGGCAGGATCAATTGCTGCTTGATCCAATTCAGCTTTCTTCGCTAAATTGATCACCCGTGTCAAAGCTTCCATCGAAGGTTTGAAGTCGGTGTCTTGCAGATGCTCCCTTAACATTTGAGCCGTTTCAAACAACGTACTGATGTCTGCTTGACGTGCGCCTAAGACAGCTTCGATGACATCATGACGCGTATTTTTGCTGAGTAAGAATTGACGCAGACGACCTTTCACAAAATCGGTCACTTGTTCTTGACCAGCGGCAAGTTGAATCCCAAAAACTTCTGGTTGGGCATTAACGGCTTCACGAATCTCTTCTTGCAACTGAGCAAATGGGAAGTACCAGCGCTTTTCAGCTAGGATGCGGATAATCCCGTAGGTTTGCCGACGAAGTGCATAAGGATCGTTTGAACCGCTTGGAACCATATCAACAGCGAAGAAAGCAAGTAAGCTGTCTAATTTATCCGCAATCGCTAAAACAGCCCCAATTTTCGATTGTGGCAGCTCGCCTTCTGCTGAAATCGGCATGTAGTGTTCACGAATCGCTTGGGCAACTGCTGGTTTTTCTCCTTGGATCAGGGCATATTTTTCCCCCATGATTCCTTGCAATTCAGGGAATTCCCCTACCATATTGGTCACTAAATCAAATTTATAGATTTGAGCTGCCCGTTGAAGGTCGGTCAGTTCTTCTTGTGTTAAACCAACGGTCTTCCCGATGATTTGCGCTGCTAGTCCGACACGCTGCATCTTTTCATACAAGCTGCCGATTTTTTCGTGGAAGGTGACTTGCTTAAGCTTTTCCACGCAATGGTCGATGGTTAGCTTTTTGTCTTCATTGTAGAAAAACTCAGCATCTTCTAGACGAGCGGTCAGGACTTTTTGATTTCCTTTGATGACATTATCGATCTTCACAGCATCCCCGTTGCGGGCAGAGATGAAGTGCGGCAGCAATTCTCCATCAAGGGTGCGGACATCAAAGTAACGTTGATGTTCTTTCATAGAAGTAACTAATACTTCTTCAGGGACAGAAAGATATTTTTCTTCAAAGTCCCCTACAAAGGCTGTTGGGTATTCAACCAGATTTGTCACTTCTTCTAGCAAGTCTTCATCTAAATCGATCCGCCAGTTGTTTTCTTGAGCGATCGCATTGATTTGTGCAGTGATCATTTGTTGACGTTCGCTTGGATCAGCAATGACAAACTGATGCTTCATTTTTTCCAAATACTCGTCCGCATGATCAAACGTGACTGCCTCACCTAAGAAACGATGACCTTTTGACTCGCGACCGGTAACAATATCAAGGATTTGGAAAGGAATGACTTGCTCACCAAAGAGTGCGACGATCCAATGAATTGGTCGGATATATTCAAAATCGTAGTCTGCCCAGTGCATCGTTACTGGGAACGTCAAACTCGTGATTACTTCCTGCAATCTTTTCAATACCTCAACGGTTGGTTGACCTTGGGTATGTTTTGTTACATAGACATACTCAACCCCTTTTAATTCACGGAAGGTGATGTCATCGGTTGTCAATCCTTGTCCACGAACAAACCCTTGAGCTGCTTTCGACCAATTGCCTGCATCATCTAACGCGATTTTTTTCGCTGGTCCTTTGACCTCTTCTTGCGTATCCGCTTGTTTTTCAGGAATACCGGTGACATAGACAGCCAAGCGGCGAGGTGTGGAATAGGCTTCGATCGTTGTATAAGGCAACGCATGAGCATCTAAGAAAGCTGCCGTTTTTTCTTGTAATTGTTTCATACTTGGGGTTACGACATTCGCAGGTAATTCCTCTAAGCCGATTTCTAATAATAGGTTTTGTGCCATCTTATTTTCCCTCCTCAATCAGTTTTTGCGCCACTTCTGGATCAAGCAATGGATAACCGAGGTTTTCCCGTTCTGTTACAAATAGTTTTGCTACTTGACGTGCCATGTTACGGATACGTGCGAGGTACCCAGCACGTTCAGTGACGGAGACTGCACCACGTGCATCCAACAAATTGAAGGTATGGCTGCATTTTAAGATATAGTCGTAAGCTGGATGAACTAAGCGTTCATCGATACAGCGTTTTGCTTCTTTTTCAAAACGATCGAAGTTCCCTAAAAGCAAATCTTGGTCACTGACTTCAAAGGAATATTTTGAATGTTCATACTCAGGTTGGCGGAAAATCTCACCATATTTGACACCTGCAGACCATTCAAGATCGTAGACACTTTCAACTTCTTGAATATAAGATGCTAGACGTTCTAAGCCGTAAGTGATCTCTGATGTCACTGGCTTACATGCTAAGCCGCCGACTTGTTGGAAGTAGGTAAACTGAGTGATCTCCATCCCGTCTAACCAAACTTCCCAACCAAGACCTGCACAACCCATTGAAGGATTTTCCCAGTTATCTTCGACAAAACGAATATCATGTTCTAATGGATCGATCCCTAAAAGACGCAGGCTTTCTAAATAAAGCTCTTGGATATTTTCAGGAGAAGGCTTCATCACGACTTGGAACTGGTGGTGCTGATACAAACGATTTGGGTTTTCCCCGTAGCGGCCATCAGCTGGACGGCGAGAAGGTTCTACGTAAGCGGCGTTCCATGGTTCTGGACCGATTGCACGTAAAAATGTATATGGGCTCATGGTTCCAGCCCCTTTTTCTGTATCATAGGCCTGCATCAGCATACAGCCGTTTTCGGACCAGAATTTTTGCAGGGTCAAAATCATCTCTTGCACAGTTAGTTTACTCATCTTTTTCTTCCTTTCTTATAACGCATTGACGACAGGATAAAATTCGACAACTGATCCAGGGATCAATTTCACTTCGACCACGACATCTGCTTCTAAAACATCCGATAAGTCGTAAAGCATTTGGTCTGGATTCGTTGTAAATTCATGTAAAAGCTGTTCATCCTTTAAAAGGCGAACTTGCAGTGGAATACTTGCTAATACTTTGAGCTTTTTTTCGGTAAACGCACTTGCTGGAATCGTCATATCAAATAACATAAAAACCCTCCTTTGTTTTTGGCTATTCTTGGTGTGAAACATAAAAAAGTCCCTATATCTATACAAAGTGTATAGATATAGGGACGATAAATTCGCGGTTCCACCCTACTTCCGACAAGTCGGCAGCTTCATTGATCATGCTCACGGACGCCTGCGAAATAAGGTTCCAACTTGGCTTTCACTCTCCCAAGTTCGCTTCATGGAATGGTCTTCTTTCTTTCTTCCGATCATAGCACGGATTCGATTACCCTTATGATAGTAGTTGAAGCTAGGGTTTGTCAATGATTAATTTGAACTTTTATGCTTCTGGGCCTAAATCCGCCTGATCATGAAAGACGATCTCATCAGCGATTTTCCCATCACTTTCAAAAACGATGATCTCATTCATTCCGATTTTTAAAAACGGTGCTGGGACGTACAAGCGCTGCTGCGGTCCTTTTTCCCAAAAACGGCCGATCGTATGACCATTGACTTGGACAAACCCTTTACCCCAGCCTGGCAATTCGATAAAGGTATCTGCACATTCATCAAAAACACATTCAAAGCGTGAGAAACTTGGTTGTCCTTTTTGCCATTTCCCTTGGAAATCAATGGCATGCAAATTATCCATCGGTAAGGGATAGATTTCCCAGTTGCTTTGGAAGGCGCCATTGATGATCACACCGTCTTTGATGCCTTTGTGCTGATGGTTCATTTTTACAGAATAATTGACCCGCCCCATATTCTCCACCAAGATCCCCAACTCGTTTTCTGATTCTGATAAATCGAAACTGTAGGTTTGACCGATTTCTTGATCGTAATCGATGCGCAAAAGTTCCTGGTTGATAAACGTATGGGCACGATCCATCGTATTGATCAGACGGTAGTCGGCAATCTTCCGAGCAGACCCAATCAGTGAGCGATAATAGATATAACCTGTCGCTTGATTGCAGGCTTCCATCGATAAGGGGTAATTACTTATGATCGGTTGACTGATTGTGTCGATCGTCGAAAACAAGGAGACTCGTTCTTTCACTGAGAATGTTCCATAAGCTTTTCGCTCAATTTCCATACTCAAGGGAAACTCTGGAATTTCCGTATAGTCAGCGATCACCTTTTTGAAAGCTTGGTATTTGGCAGTTGGTTCTCCCCATTCTGTCAACAAGGCATCGTAATCATAGCTAGTGACATCCGGCGCTAAGTGTTCATAATAATTTGACCCGTTCATAAAGCCAAAGTTGGTCCCGCCATGAAACATATAGATATTGACAGAACCTAATGCTAAACAATCCTGCAATTCCTTTACTGCATCTTGTGTTGAGGTCGTATGGTGCTGGTCGTCACCCCAGGCATCAAACCAGCCGATCCAAAATTCCATGACCATCAGTGGCCGTTTTTCTCCGTGAAATCTTCGAAGTTTTTCAAAGTTTTCCTTGATGTTGGAGCCGCAGTTGATCGTAGGCAATGCCAAGTCTTTGATACTGCCGTTTTCTAGCATATCGTGCCAAGGTCCGTCAGAGGTCACTAACGGCGTTTCTACACCATGCTGCCGCATCGCAGCCACCATTTTCCGCAAATACTCTTTATCATTGGCGTAGCTGCCGTATTCATTTTCTACTTGCATCATTATAATCGGACCGCCTTGGCTGATCTGCAAATCCCGCACTTGTGGAAACAAATGGGCGAAATAACGAGTGATTTTTTCCATAAATGGGGGATAATCAAACCGAAGCTTCATCATAGGATCTTGCAATAGCCAATAAGGCAACCCACCAAATTCCCACTCCGCACAAATATAAGGTGCTGGTCGCAAAATGACATAAAGCCCTACTTCTTGTGCCGTTTGGATAAATCGCCGCAAATCAAGGATCCCCTCAAATTGATAGACGCCTTCCTGTGCTTCATGGAGATTCCACGGAACATAGGTTTCCACGGTATTACAGCCCATCAAGCGTAGTTTCTCTAAACGATCTTGCCAATATTCAGGAACGACACGAAAATAATGGATCGCTCCAGAGATCACTTTAAACGGCTTGTTGTCTAAATAAAAGTCATCTTCAATAGCAAAAGTTCGCATCAGTTACGCTCCTCTTTGACGATATAGGTGGTGTATTGTGCCAGCATCATTTCTGAAGAAAGAACCTCGCCCGTCAGAAGATCCGTTTTTCCAACAAACATTTCTGGCAGCGGTTGTGCTTCTTCGTGGAAATTGATGATGACGAAAAATTTCGCCTCTGCATTTTCACGACAGGCAATTTCTAGTTTTGTTGCCTCCTCGATCACTGGGGTAATACCGGTTTCTTCGACAATCGTTTTGAAAAGCTGATCTTGCAGCTGAACTTCCAACTGTCCACCAAAGTAATAGACGGTTCCATCGCCAAATGTATTTTTGGTCACTGCCGGCATTCCTGCATAGAAATTGCTCGTGTAATGCGCTAGCGCTTCGGCGTTTTCTAAATGGATCAAATCGCTGACTAAATTACTTGTTCCTGTAAGTTCTTCATTGACTAACGAAACCCCGTTTGATTGTTCTGGGGCTAATGCATCGATTTCTTCCACCCAGATGCCAGCTAACTCCCGCAAGGGGCCAGGGTAACCGCCTAAGTGAACATTGTCTGATTGATCAACGATGCCGCTCATATACGTCGTAAGTAAGGCACCACCTTGCTTAACGAAATCAGTGAGCCGCTCTTGCATCCCTTCTTTGATCATGTAAAGAACCGGAGCTGCGACTAGCTTGTATTTTGATAAGTCAGCATCCACGGGAACCAAATCGACCGCTATATTTTGGTCGTAAAAATAGCGATAGTAGCGATGGATCTGTTCAACATATTTCAGATCAACGGTCGGACCACTCGTGTATTCTAATGCCCAATAATTGTCCCAATCGAAAATCACGGCAACCTGTGCTTGGGTTTGCGTGCCAATGATGTCTGAAAGCTGCGCTAATTCAGCCCCAAGAGCTGCTGTTTCTCGGAAAACCCGCGTATCTTCATGACCGACATGTTCGATGACTGCACCATGGAATTTCTCACAAGCACCAATGGAACGTCGCAATTGGAAGTATTGGATCGTATCTGCCCCATGAGCGATCGTTTGGTAGCTTTGCGCCCGCATCTGTCCTGGTTTTTTTAATGAGTTATAAGGCTGCCAGTTTTGTTGGGAAGGTGTTTGTTCCATCAGCATAAAGGGCTGCTGTTTTAACCCGCGCATTAGATCATGAGTCATGGCTACTAAACTCCATGGCGTATTGTACGATGGATAATTATCCCATGAAACCAAATCCATTTCCTTTGCCCACTTGAAATAATCCAGTCCTTTAAAGGTTCCCATCAAATTCGTTGTAATCGGTGTTGTGGAATCGATTTTCCGAATAGCGTCCCGCTCCATCATGTAGTTTTTTAAAAGACTATCCGAGTTGAACCGTCGGTAGTCAATAGAAATTCCTGCAAATGCCGTCTTGTCATATCCGATTCCTTCTGACAGCGCATTTGGCAGCACGATTTCATTCCATTCATACACGGTATGACCCCAAAATTCCATATTCCAGGCTTTATTCAGTGCTTCGATCGTATGATATTTATCCTTTAACCAGACACGAAACGCTTTTTCACAGTTGTCGCAATAACATTCGCCGCCGTATTCATTATTGATGTGCCAACAAGTCACTTGTGGATTTTCGCCGTAACGTTCGGCTAATTTCGTTGCCAAGCGTTCTGCGTATGTTTGATAAACCAAACTGTTGGGACAGGCATTGTGCCGTTGCCCAAACTTATGATGGCGTCCATCATAATCGGTGCGAGCGACTTCTGGATACTTCTTAAACATCCAAGCTGGCAAAGCAGCTGTGGAAGTGGCTAAGACGATGTCGAAACCTTCCGTACTTAATTTTTCGATGATTTGATCCAATTCCTCAAAATCATAACAATTTTCAGAGGGTTGGATCTTTGCCCATGAAAAAACATTGACGGTCGCGCTATTGATACTTGCTTTTTTAAAGATCCGAATGTCTTCTTCCCAAATCTCTTTCGGCCACTGATTTGGATTGTAATCGCCGCCAAATAGAATTCTATCAAAAAATTTTGTCATGTAAGTGAACGCTCCTTTAAAATAAAATGATTTCTACTCTCTTATTGTAAGGCTTTTCATTCTGTTGTAGTATAATACATGAAACACTATTTTATAACTTTTCGAAACACGGAGGTACACTATGCCTATCTACTTTTATCAAACCAATCAGCAGCTGCCTTTATCTCTGGAAAGCATCGGCAACGATTGGGCGCAAGATGACGTCGCTCGTCCTGATGGCTATCCCTACTTCCATTGGCTGCAAACCGAGCAAGGGGAAGGCCGAATCACATTTGGTCAGGAATCGTTTATCTTACGTCCGAATGAAGGCATTTTGATTTTTCCTTTTACGCCCCATCGCTATTATCCATTGACTAACTGGAAAACATCCTTCGCCACATTCCAAGGCCCTTTGGCAGCTGAGGTGTTAAAGCAGTACACGAATCAGCCCTATATATTAGCTGAAGAGTCAGAAACCTTTTCTTATGTCACCTGGATCAATCAACGGATCAAAGAAGACCAACAAATCAGTTGGGACCCGCTACGGGCTTCTAGCGAATGTTACCGCTTTTTATTGGCGATCATGCAAGAACGCTCAGGGAATCCAACAGAAAAACACCCGCTGTTCCAACAATATCTGGTTCCCGTTATACAAGAAATCGAAACGAATTACGATCAGGCGATCACGATCAAAGAACTAGCAGGGCTCGTCTATGTGTCACCACAGTATCTCTCACGTTTGTTCCAACGTTTTTTGGGGCAATCTACTGCACAATATTTATTGAACTACCGCATGACCCGAGCCAAAGAGCTTTTGGTGGCACAGCCAGATCTGCCCATTCAACAAGCTGCCTTCGCCGTGGGGTTTCAAGATGCAAGTCACTTTACTGCATTATTCAAAAAAAGAGTCGGCTTAACTCCATTGAAGTTTCGCCAACTCTATCATTGATTTTTCGGTTTTAAGACGTCTTGCCATTGCCCCATCTGATCGATAAACTTCTTACTTTTTAAATGAATGCCCACATATTCATCATATAACAAATCAATCACTCGTCGGATCGCGGCTTTCGTTTCTGGCTTTAATTTGATTGAAGCAATCTGCTCGTAGGATATTTGCGAAAATAAGCGAATAAAATGGATCGCACGAGAATCAGCATGATAACGACGTTCGTCCATCCCCCAGTGCTGTTCACATAAAATACCGCTATATTTTGAGGAATAGTCAAACCGACCGTCGGTTTTTCCGCAGATCGCACAATGGGTCCAATTCGGGGTGATCCCGAAACGGTGCAAAATCTGGATCTCAAAGATATTGGTGATGATCTCTGCGTCGTTTTCTTGATCCATTAATTGCAAGGCCTCATGTAAAAATTGGTATAGATGTGGGTCATAGACCCGATCATCAATAGCAGAATCAGCCAAATTCAATAAGTAGGTTGCATAACCAGCAATAAAAATATCACTTTGGATCGTACGAAAAGGATGGATGTCTTTGGCATTGTTTAAAAAGGACAAGCCTTCCGTTTTGATGGTTCCCATGTAGGTGGCTTCAGTATAGGAGAGCAGCGCTGGTGCCAAGGGGTTATTTTTCCGATGGGCACCCTTGACATAAAACATTTGCTTCCCAGCAGATTCCGTAAAGATTTTGACTAGCTTGTCTTTTTCTTTATGGTCTTTTGAAAAAAGTAAGATTCCTTTTGTTTCAACAAGATTCATCGTCGCACCCCATTTCTTTAAAAAAACTGATCCAGTTCGCTGACTGCATCAGTTTTTCCTCATTAAAACAGATCATGTTTTATCTGCATGTCATCAATACTCATCTTTGCGATAGCCATAGTCCGTTAAGAAGGTTTGCTTGTCGCGCCAATCTTTTTGCACTTTTACCCATAATTCCAAGAAGACTTTGTCATCTAACAAGTGTTCAATGTCTAAACGAGCTTTCGTACCGATCTGTTTCAGCATTTTTCCGCCTTTACCAATGATAATGCCTTTTTGACTGTCACGTTCGACAATGATCGTCGCTTGAATATGCACCTTGTCATTGTGGTCTCGTTTCATAGAGTCAACGACGACTGCTACTGAGTGAGGTACTTCATCTCTGGTCAGTAGCAAGACTTTTTCCCGCACCAATTCGGAGACGATAAAGTATTCTGGATGATCCGTGATTTGATCCTCTGGGAAGTACTGAGGTCCTTCTGGCATTTCATCGATCAGTAGCTTCATTAACGTTTCGAAATTATTGCCTTCTGTTGCGGAAATCGGTACGATCTCAGCAAAGTCCATTTGTGAGGAGTAGTCTTCAATAATTGCCAATAAGGCATCTGGATGGACTTTATCAATTTTATTGATCACGAGGAAAACCGGTGTCTGACTTTGGCGCAATCGTTCGATAATAAAATCATCGCCCTTGCCACGCTTTTGGTCCGCACTGATCATAAATAGCGTCACGTCAACTTCTCGCAGTGCACTATAGGCGGTTTCAACCATAAAATCGCCTAAACGGTGTTTGGGTTTATGGATCCCTGGTGTATCGATAAAGATCAGCTGTGCGTCATCCGTCGTGTAGACCCCTTGGATTTTGTTACGGGTCGTTTGCGCTTTGTCACTCATGATCGCGATTTTTTGTCCTACGACTCGATTTAGTAGTGTTGATTTCCCAACATTTGGCCGCCCGACGATCGCAACGAAGCCTGATTTGTGTGTTGTCATTGTTGTTCCCCTTTATCTTGTGTTTTGGTGCGCATCAGAAGAGCTGCAGCAATTTTGGCAAGAAGATGATCGCTGCGACGACTAACGCAAAAACTGCGGTCATCAGCACGGCACCAGCTGCCATATCTTTGATTTTTTTTCCGATAGGATGGAAATGGAAATCTGTAAACATATCTACGACGTTTTCAAAGACGGTGTTGATGATCTCAACGATCCAGACTAAGAAAACAGCTAGCAGCAACCAGAGCCATTCCATTTGACTCAAACGGAAAATAAAGCCTGCAATGATCGCAACGATTCCTAGTGCAACATGTTTACGCATATTGCGTTCCTCTTTAAAGACGGTTTTTATACCAGTGAAAGCAAATTCGATCGACGAAATAAATTGTTTGTTTTTCCCAATATTCTTATCTTTTGAGTCCATAGGCATCCAGTATTTCCTTTTGCAATCCAAACATTTCCTTTTCATCTTCAGGTGTCATATGATCATAGCCATTGATATGCAAGAAACCATGTAACGCCAAGAAACCTAGCTCCCGATCATAGGTGTGCCCGTATTCAGCAGCTTGTTCTTTCGCTCGTTCAATGGAGATCATAATATCTCCAAGATCACGCGGCAGCTCTTCAAGGGCTTCGTCAAAAATGATCGACAGCTCTTCGTCTGTTTCTTCTTCAAAGGCAAAACTGATGACATCCGTTGGTATATCTTTGCCGCGGTACTCCCGATTAATTTCTTGGATCGCCGCATTGTCCATAAATGTGACGGACATTTCAGTATCCTCTGGAAGTTCTAAATGTCCTGCAGCAAATTGCAGCAGTCCTTCGATCTCTTTGATCTTGGTTTCCCCCACTGAATTTGTCTCATCTAAAAAGGTAATCTCCATTAGCGCTCTCTTCTTTCTTGTTCTTCTTTCATTTTCTCTGCTTCCGACTTCATTTTTGGATATTTGATCCGTGAATGGAAGGTACTGCAAAGTCCGTTGACCAGTGATTTTTCAATCATTCGGATTTCTTTCAAAGTCAGGCCTGTTTCATCCAGTTGACCGTCTAAGATCCGATCATTGATGAGATTTGCAACAAATTCTTGAATCTTTTGATTTGTTGGATTTTCCATCGCTCGAACAGCTGCTTCACAACTATCCGCGATACTCACAACGCCAGCTTCTCGTGTTTGCGGTTTTGGACCAGGATAACGGAAATCTTCTTCCGTCACCTCGGGATTACGCTCTTTGGCTTTCACGTAGAAATAACGCATCAAGGTCGTGCCATGGTGTTGACGACAAATGTCGATCACCATGCGCGGCATTTTGGCTTCTTCGAGAATTTCCGCCCCATCGATCACGTGACCGAAGATGATTTGTTTGCTGTCTTCAGGCAACAAGAAATTATGCGGGTTTTCGGCACCAGCAGGTAGATTTTCTACGAAGAAATTGGCATGTTTGACCTTGCCGATATCATGGTAATAACAAGCCACACGAGTCAGTAAGCTTTGCCCGCCGATTTCGGCAACGGCATTGGCACTAAGATTAGCAACCATCATACTGTGATGATACGTTCCTGGCGCTTCTTCCAGCAACTGTTTTAACAATGGATGATTCGGGTTACTCAATTCATTTAACACGATCATACTCTCATCCGTCACCAACAATTCGATGTAAGGATGTAGTCCCATCGTTAGCAAATAGCTTAAGAGAGAGCCTGCTAAACCACAAATGATCGTGGTCCAAGTGTTCCCGCGAGCAAAATCCATTCCTTGGAAAATCACCAGCACAAAACTCAGTAAGAGCGGAAAGACGATCACCCACGCTACTGCCGTTTTCCCTTGACTAGCGATGCGGGCGCGCTTGATCATCGTTCCCATCAAGCCAGAGAACAAATAGGTGACTAAGACGGTCGTCAACAAGTTGGTTCCGCTAGAATCAAAGTAAATAAAGAGTGCACTGATTACTTGGAAAATCGCAGACAAAATCCCCAAACGACGGCTGGAGAAAATACTCAGGATCAACGGTGTAAACGCAGCTGGGAAAAACAGTGGGATAAAGGTCACTAATTCAGATTGGAAAAGTTGGAAAAACTTCATGATCAAAATACTGAATGCCATTGCCAAAATATAAAACGTGACCGCATTCATCCGTTTTTCCACGTCTTTCGTCTGTTTCGTGTAATAAAACACCATCAGCATCTGTAAGACTGTTGCTAACACTAAAGCGATCAATGGAAAAACAGAAAAGGTCTGATTAGTCATTCCTAAAAGCTGCAGCTTCTCTAGGGCATTAGCATCGATCTGCGAGCCCTCACGGACAATGATCTCTCCTTGATAAATCATCACTGGAGGAACAGCATCCATGGCGGTTTGCCGTGCTTCTTCTGTCCGTTTTTCATTTGGGATATCGTTCACGACGATTCCTTGATTGACTAAGAAACGTAAGACAGAAGCCATGTCTGAGCTAACATCTAAGAACTGGATCTTATCTTCCGCCTCAGAACGAAACGTACTTAATTCCGTTTGGCGGATCTGTTTCGCCATTTGTTCATCAACTAATTGTAGCGCATAGGTACGCACTGTATTTAATTCATCATCACTTAATGAGAACATCGTCGTCAAAAAATTATTGGTAAATGACTGATAAAAATCCAGTTCATCATCACTCATTTTTTCAAATTCTTGTTTTAAGGCTGCGATATATTCATCTGTACTAGGTTTAGGGATATTTTCATCCTCATCGGCCTCAGCCACTTTTTTTTCATGGGCTTCATCCACTGATTTTTTGACTGAAGCAACTAAGTCAAATAAATGATCGATACGATCATGCTGCGTTTGCGCCAGTGTATCCTGATACGTGTACTCTGGTGGTACAGCTTCGGCAGCCAGTTTACGCTTTTGTTCCGTCGCAGCGGTATTTTCGATCGTTTTATTGGCACGGATATTTTCTTCCGCCACTTGACCTTCGCTATAATCGACATTGTTTTGTTTGACGCTGGTGTACATGATACCAATCGAAAAAAGAAAGAAAAGGAACATCAAAACTGGTAGATAGAATTTCCCAAGTCTTTCTCTAAATTTCCGTAGTGGTTGAATGATCATAGTTCTCCTCCTAAAAGACGATCAGCGCTTGTCTTTAAGATCTGCTTCTTCATATGCGCGAATGATCTCGGCAACAACTGGATGCCGCACGACATCTCCTGCTTCAAAATTAGCAAAAGCAATTTTAGGGATCTCTTGTAACGTCCGTTCGGCGTGGATCAAGCCGCTTAAAGTCCCTTTTGGCAAATCGATCTGGCTGGTATCGCCATTGACGATCATTTTAGAGTTGAATCCTAAACGGGTCAAAAACATTTTCATTTGAGCGATCGTCGTATTTTGCGCTTCATCTAAAATGACAAAGGCATCTTCTAGCGTACGTCCACGCATATATGCCAATGGTGCGATCTCAATGACGCCTCGTTCCATGAGACGGTTCGTATGATCCATCCCAAAAATTTGATACAACGCATCATAAACGGGGCGTAAGTAAGGATCGACTTTTTCTTTCAAGTCTCCTGGTAGGAAACCAAGATTTTCTCCTGCTTCAACGGCGGGACGTGTCAAAATGATTTTTTGCACTTGGCCTTTCTTTAAAGCTGCAATTGCCATTACGACTGCTAAGAAGGTCTTTCCGGTTCCAGCGGGGCCGACACCAAACACTACATCATGTTTACGGACGGCTTCGATATATTTTTTTTGCCCAGCATTTTTCGCTCGGATCGGTTTGCCGTTACGGTCTTTGATGATCTCTTCTTCATACATATCTTTGAAATAATCAAGACTGCCCTTATTCACCATATTCAACGCAGTGATCACATCAGGGGTACTGATATTGATGCCTCGTTTGATCAACTCTTGCAAAGCCCGAATCACGGATTGTGCCTTTTCAGCGGCTTCAGTTTCTCCTACGATTTGGATCAGCTCACCACGAGTGTGAATGACCGTTTCTGTGGAGTCTTCAATAATTTTGATGTTCTTATCGTGGGCACCTAATAATAAACGAACGTCATCGTTTTCACTAAGTGTTATCTCGATCGTTATTGTTTTGTCTGTCAAATATGTTACAGCTCCTTTTTTGGCGTTCTTATTAATAATAACATAAGATGGAAAAAAGAAAAATTACTTATCAAGCACAACAGTCGTTTCCCCTTGTCCTTATGCTTTTTTTAAGTTTTCGAAATCAGAAAAAAAAGCCGCAAGCATGTCATCCATACTTGCGGCGTGAGCTTACATTTGATCCAATAATTCTTTAACGATCGCATTGACTTGATTGCCGTCTGCTTTGCCTTTAACTTGTGGCATTACAGCACCCATCACTTTTCCAAATTCTTTGGAAGAAGAAGCACCAGTCTTTTCAATCGCTCCAGCGACGATTTGGCGGATTTCCGCTTCATCGAGTTGTGCTGGCAAATATTTTTCAACAACTGCAATTTCAACTTTGACTTTCTCTGCTAGATCATTTCGGTCAGCTTTCTCAAACTCATTTAAAGAATCACGACGCTGTTTCATCTCACGAGACAAAACGGTCAACTCTTCTTCTTCATTCAAGTCAGAACCTTTTTTGATCTGCTCATTTTGAATTGATGCTTTCAACATGCGGATCACCTGCAAGGTTTCCTTGTCTTTGGCTTTCATCGCTGTCTTCATGTCATCATTCAGTGTACTTAGTAGTGTCACACTACCAGCTCCAATTCTCAAAACAGTAGAAAATTAGAATTTTTTGCGTTTTCTAGCTGCTTCAGATTTTTTCTTACGCTTTACGCTAGGTTTTTCGTAAAATTCACGTTTACGAGATTCCTGTAAAGTACCCGCTTTTGACACGGAACGTTTGAAGCGACGAAGAGCATCGTCAAGTGATTCGTTTTTGCGAACGACTGTTTTTGACATGTAAATTCCCTCCCTCCGAGCTTAAAAAGTAACCGTAGTTGTTATTGAAATAAAATCCCAAAAAACACGACTGTCCTTTAAAAATTATAGCTAACCCCTGAAAAAGTGTCAAGGCATTCTGTTAAAAAAGTCTTCGATCCCATCAAGTTTGTTTGGGTTTTCATTGACATTCTTCACAACGGCCCAAAATCTCGAAGCGATGTCCCTCGATCAAGCAGCCAGGAAGCTGTTCTTGGAAGAAGTCCATCGGGCAAATATGCAGTTCTTTTGTTTTGCCACAAACCGTGCAAATAAAGTGATGGTGATGATGGTCCTCTAATTCTGCACAGCAGTTATAGCGAAACTTCATCTCCCCGTTCAGCTCTGTTTCTTCTAAAATACCGATCTCAGAAAAATCATGCAGATTACGGTAGATCGTATCATAGCTCAAGCCAGGATACTTTTCTGACATGTATTCATGAATTTCCTTGGCTGGCAAATAGCGATTGCGTTTCACTAAATAGGTGATGATCGCTTCTCTTTTTTTGGTGTATTTAAAGCCATTTTCTTTCAATGTAGTCATGGCATGCTCAATAAGTGTTTGATTTTTCATCGTAGGCCCTCCTGATAAATCAAAATCATTCCGATTCTATCGATCTTAAGTATGGTATAATGAAATCAATAAAAAAGCAAGAGAGGATTTTTCTTATGAAGCCAACTGAACCTGAACAACCAGACTTGCAAGAAAAATTGCAAACCAGTGCCGCAGTGACGATGTTCGTGTTGTCGGACTCTGCCGGCGAAACGGCATCAAAGCTTGCACAAGCGACAATGGCCCAATACCCCAGCGTCGAATTTAACCTTTTTAGACGCACGTTTATCCACACAAAAGAGCATTTGATCAAAGCTTTGTCTGATGCAAAAAAACACAACGCCATTATTCTTCATACCTTGATCAAAGAAGAACTTGTGGATTTGACGAATCATTTTTGTGAAGAAGCTGACCTTTACCATTTCGACGTATTGACCCCTCCAGTAAGTGAAGTAGAACGACGAACTGGCGTAGCACCTTCACGAGAGCCAGGGGCTTTGCACCACTTAAACGAAAATTATTTCAAACGCATCAAAGCCATGGAATTTGCGGTTATGTACGATGATGGGAAAGACCCTCGTGGCTTCTTGGAAGCAGATGTCGTGTTACTAGGGGTTTCTCGGACGTCAAAAACGCCTTTGAGTCTATTTCTAGCAAACAAAAATTTAAAAGTTGCTAACCTGCCTTTAGTACCGCAAGCCCACATCCCAAAACAGCTCTGGGAAATCGATCCGAAAAAAATCGTCGGGCTAACAAACGATCCGAATGTGTTAAACAGTATTCGCAAAGAACGGATGCGCTCCTACGGCTTGAACCCAGATTCTGCGTATTCCGATATAGAAAAAATCAAAGCGGAGCTGACGTTTGCCAATGATCTTTACGAGAAACTAGGCTGTGTCGTGATCAATGTCGCTTCTCTTTCCATCGAAGAAACCGCCTCTATGATTTTAAATGCATTAAACTTAGAAGATCATAGTTATTACACGTCAGAAACGAAAGACTAACCTCGATGAAGCAATGAAAAACGGTGAGCAGAAAATCTTCTGCTCACCGTTTTTGGTCTGTGGCTCATTTATTATTCTCTTTTAGAACACTTGCAGCCCTTCACGATCGATTTGCAATTGTTCAATATACGCATTGCTCTCCAAGGCGTGCAAAAGTTTTGAGATTCGTTCTGCCCGTTCCTCTGGGACGATCGCTAAGACCGTAGGACCTGCGCCGCTTAAGAAACAGCCATAGCCGCCTTCTTCTTCGCAGATTTGGCGAATGGTCGACAAGTGCGGTACAAGCTTTTCCCGATAGGCTTCATGAAAACGATCCTGCTGCATCAATTTTCCTGCAAGAGGCAGATTGCCATTGATGACCGCTGCGATCATCACGTTGGCGATCGCACTGGCTTCGACAGCTTGCTCGTGAGAAAGGGTCTGCGGCAAGACTTGACGACTTGCTTCAGTCAACAGTTCTTCATGAGGAATATAGGCAATGATCTCGCACTCTGGAAAATGATGCTTGACTAAATACGTATGCTTGTGCTGATGGTCGTAAGCAGCAACCGCAAAATCTCCATAAATTGCTGGTCCAACGTTGTCAGGATGCCCTTCGATGGCAGTTGCGATCTCAAGCTTTTGTGCTGCACTCAGATTCATGTGGGCCATGCGGTTGGCTAGTTCAATCCCGGCGACGATCACCGAGGAACTGCTGCCTAAGCCTCGTGCCAAAGGAATGTCCGAACTCATACGAATCTTCAAAGGCTTCATGTTTGGTGCTAATTTCAATGCCACACGCAAAAGCAAGTTGGTTTCATCCGTTGGGATCTCTGAACCTAGCTCATGGATGATTTCCCACGTATCGTTTTCTTTTAAAACTTCAATGAACAAATACTTTGACAGGGCAATCCCGCAGGAATCAAAACCAGGCCCTAAGTTCGCACTGGTTGCAGGAACGCGGATCTTCATAGATTGGCAACTCCTTCACGAAGATGCTGACGCATTTCTTCTAAATCACTCATCTTATTGATGGTTACTTCTGTCGCTTTGATAGCTGTATTAGGATCCTTCAGACCATTTCCAGTAAAGACGGCAACGACAGTCTCACCTGGTTTGATTTTACCTGCTTTCACGTGCTGGATGACACCAGCCAGCGAGGCAGCTGAGCCTGGTTCAATAAACACACCATCTTGCGCAGCAATTTTACGGTAAGCATTCAAAATTTCCTCATCGGTTACTGCATCGATGTGTCCATTTGATTCATCACGAGCGGCTTCTGCCAACTGCCAGCTGGCTGGATTGCCGATCCGAATCGCTGTAGCAATCGTTTCTGGTTGTTCGATGACTTCACCACGGACGATCGCAGCAGCACCTTCAGCTTCAAACCCATGCATTCTTGGCAACGCGGTGCCTTTTTTCTCATGCCATTCTTTGAACCCTTTCCAATATGCCGAGATATTCCCTGCATTACCGACAGGAATCGCAAGAACATCCGGTGCTTGTCCTAATTGTTCGCATACTTCAAAGGCCGCTGTTTTTTGTCCTTCTAAACGATAAGGATTGACTGAGTTTACTAGCGCCACGGCTTCGGTTTCTGCAATATCTCGTACTGCTTTTAACGCTTCATCAAAGTTTCCTGGGATCGAAATGATGTCGGCTCCATAAACGATTGCTTGCGCCAATTTTCCCATAGCGATCTTGCCATCTGGAATAACAACATAGGCTTTGATCCCCGCTCTGGTCGCATAAGCTGCTGCTGCCGCACTGGTATTTCCTGTCGATGCACAGACGATTGCTTTGGCACCTTCTTCCACCGCTTTTGCCACCGCCATGACCATCCCTCGGTCTTTAAAAGAGCCTGTCGGATTCAGCCCTTCGTATTTTCCATACAATTGAATCCCTAATTCCTTGGAAAGGCTTGGTAAGGGAATCAACGGCGTGTTGCCTTCAGCCAGCGACAATACTGGTGTATTTTCGTTGACTGGCAGATATTCCTTGTATTGATGCAATAATCCTTGATACATGTTTATTCCTCCATCACTTTCATTATTTGTATGTCTTGTGCATCGGTATAAGTTGCGAGTTTTTCTGTTAACTCTTTTTCGCTCATTGGATTGGTGATTCCAGCTATTCGTTGGTCTGCTTCGTTGAACACCGTTTGCTCAAACGCAAACCATTCTGGAAGAGCGTTCCCTTTGATCTCTTGACTTGAAAAAGACACATAATGCTGGCTAGGGACTTCTTCTACAGCTGCTAATGCTGTTTCTTTTTCAAAAGTTAGAAAAGGTTCAACGATCCCAAAGCTTTTATTTTTTGCTAAAACGGTCAAATCCGCTACCACGCTGGTGGCCGTCGGTCGTGATCCTGCTCCTGGTCCATAAACCATTGATTGATCGATGCCTTCACTCTCGATAAAAATGCCATTAAACTCGTTTTGGATCGTCGCTAACGCATGGTTTTTCGGCACTAATACAGGTCCAACTGACACAGTAAGGGAACCGTCAACTGTCTTTTGTGCTGCACCGATCAACTTCACTTCATAACCAAAGGCTTGTGCCTGCTTAATATCTGCCACAGCTAAGCCGCGGATGCCTTTTGTTGCCACATCAGCAACATGGATCGTTTTTCCAAAAGCAAATTTGGTCAGGATCACCATTTTATAAGCCGCATCGATACCGTCAACATCATTAGTAGGATCTGATTCGGCAAAACCTTTTGCTTGTGCTTGTGACAAAGCATCTTCATAGGTCATGCCATCTTCCGTCATTTTCGTCAGCATATAATTGGTCGTCCCATTGACGATGCCAAAAATCCCTGTGATGGTATCAGGCAGATAGTGGGTGCTCAATGTACGCAAGATCGGAATGCCACCACCCACGCTGGCTTCATAATAAAGAGACACCCCGGCTTTTTCAGCGATTGCCAGCAGTTCAGGTCCATGGGTGGCAATCAAGTCTTTATTTGCCGTCACAACGTGCTTCTTATTTTCTAAAGCAGCTGAAATAAACGCTTTTGCCGGATCGATCTTCCCGATCAATTCCACAATTACGTCGATGGTCTCATCTTCAAACAACTCATTTGCCTCATTCGTCAACGCAAACCCGTACTTAGCCGCTAACGCAGACTTATCCTCGTAAGGCGAAGCTAATGCTTTCGTGATTTGCACACTGACTCCTGTGCGTGCCAGAATGGCTTCTTTTTGCTCTGCCAACACTTGGCATACCCCGCTGCCGACAACACCCATTCCTAATAATCCAATGTTCAATTGCTTACCCATAATGCCCCCTAACTGAAAACGTTATTAAAAACCGTTCATCTAATTTTAATATTTCCACTAGCATACCAAAAACAATAAGAAAAAACTAGGACTTTTGAGAAATTCTCGCCCTAGTTTTAACGGTGATGGATATGTTCGAATGTTTTTTGCAAAATATCCACAACATGTTTGTCATCAAGACTATAAAGGATGGTTTTTCCTTGTCTTTCCGACTTTACGATCCGATTATCTTTCAAAAGTTTCAGCTGATGAGAAACTGCTGATTGTTCCATATGTACTTGTTCTGCAATCGAAGTGACATTGCGCTCTCCTTCTTGAAGAGACAACAAAATTTTTAGTCTAGTGGGATCACTAAGCATTTTAAAAATCTGTGTTACTTGCTGAATTTCTTCTAGTTTCGGCGTAGTCATCGCGCCACATCCTCTCTTATTTCCTTTTGCATTTTAGCCCTTGATAGACAGCTTGTCAATCAATGCTCGACGATCAAGGAGAAGAAACGAGCTAAAAGACAAGAATAGATCCAAGCGTCAGAAAATTCCCTTTAGAAGCTTCGGTCCCTCAACACCTGTTTGCTGAGGGAAGCGAAAGCTTCTTTTTCTACCACTCGGATCATTCAGTCAATTGCAATTTTTTTGATTATGAAGACATCAGATGACTTTATTCACCTGTGATTTCTTCGATCGCTGCTTGCAGATCAGCAATTTTTTGTTCTGCTGCTTCTGCCGTATCGCCTTTTACACCAATATAAAACTTGATTTTAGGTTCGGTCCCAGAAGGACGAACAGCAATCCAGCTTTCATCTTCCAAGGTGTATTTCAAAACATCAGAAGGCGGTGTGGTCATTTTTTGTTGGTGACCATCTAAGCCCACACGAGTCAACAATTTAAAGTCTTCTGTTTGCACGACAGGGGTTCCTGCGAAGACGGAAGGTGCTTTTTCACGGAAAGTCTTCATCAAGGCAGCAATCTTAGTTGCCCCTTCCATGCCGCTCATCGTTACAGAAATCGTTTTTTCTGCATAGTAGCCGTACTCTTCAAAAATATCTTGCAGACCATCATACAATGTTTTGTCTGATTGTTTGTAAAAAGCAGCCACTTCTGCTAATAAAACGAGCGCTTGGATCGCGTCCTTGTCCCGTACAAATGGTTTAACTAAGTAGCCATAGCTTTCTTCAAAGCCAAACATGAAAGTTTGAGAATGGTCTTTTTCAAATTGTTGGATTTTTTCGGCAATAAATTTAAAGCCAGTTAAAACATTGATCATATCAACATCGTAGGCTTTAGCGATCGCTGTTGGCAATTCACTAGAAACGATCGATTTTAAGACTGCTGCATTTTCTGGCAATGTTCCAGCTGTTTTATGGGCTTCTAAAATGTAACGGATCATCAATGCACCTAACTGGTTACCTGTCAAGACTTGGTAGTTGCCATCTGGCATTCTTACTGCAGCCCCTAAGCGATCGGCATCTGGATCTGTTGCGATCAATAAGTCAGCACCTTCTTTTTCACCTAAAGCAATCGCATATTCAAAGGCAGAGTGCTCTTCTGGATTCGGTGATTTTACTGTGCTGAAGTTTGGATCAGCAACCGCTTGAGAGGGTTCAATAATGAATTGTTGGAAACCAGCTTGTTTCAACGCTTTCTCGCCAAGCATCCGCCCTGTTCCGTGAAGTGGTGTATAGACAAGTTTCAAATCTTTGCCCACCGTATCGATCAATTCTTGATCGATCGTGACTTCTTTGATTTCTTTCAGATAGGCAGTATCGATTTCTTCGCCAATAATAGAGATCAAGCCGCTGTTTTTGGCTTCTTCTTCACTTAATACAGGAATCTCCAACGGATTTTCAATTTCCCGAACAAATTTTGTCAATGCATCCGCATCTGCTGGTGGCATTTGCCCACCATCTTCCCCATATACTTTGTAGCCATTGTATTCGGCTGGATTGTGAGAAGCAGTGATCATGATTCCAGTAAAAGTTTTTAAGTAACGCACAGCAAAAGATAATTCTGGCGTCGGACGTAAGCTTTCAAAGACGAAGGCTGGAATATCATGTTTTGCCAATGTTTTTGCTGCTTCCATCGCGAACTCAGGTGAAAAATGACGGGAATCATAGGCAATCGCTACGCCACGACGTCTTGTTTCGGGATCTTGTGTATCCATAAAGCGAGCCAAGCCTTCCGTTGCTTGACGAATCGTATAAATGTTCATCCGATTGATACCAGGTCCTAAAATCCCTCGCATGCCAGCAGTCCCAAATTCCAAAGGCATATAAAAAGCGTCTTCTAACATCGCAGGATCTGCTTCTAATGCGGTCAATTGTTCTTTTAATTGTGGATCTAAGTGTTCACTGTTTTTCCATTGATTAAATGTTTGTTCCCATGCCATAAAATAACCTCTCCTTTTTCCGTTAAAATGCTCTAAAATTAGTATAACACTACTTACAGATTTCTCAAAGAATAACCAAACGAAAAATAAAAAAAGCTGCTATCAAAAGTGATTGACACTTTAAAAATAACAGCTAATTCCATTAGATTATTTTGTTAATTGCGCATCCTTTTGTGTTTCAATAAAATCAAACACTTGTTGACCAGCAATACTGCCATCGCCGACTGCCGTTGTGATTTGACGCAAGCCTTTTTCACGAACATCGCCAATCGCGTAAACACCAGGAATTGAAGTTTCCATCTGATCATTTGTTAAGATCCAGCCAGCATCATTCGTGATACCGCTAGCTTTGAATGGTTCTGTCAACGGATCTAAACCAACATAGATAAAGACACCGCCAGCAGCTTCTTCTGTCACTTCATCCGTTTTTACGTTTCTGATTTGCACGCCAGTTACGACCATTTCATTGCCTTTGATTTCTTCTACAACAGAATCCCAAATAAAAGAGATTTTCTCGTTGGCAAATGCGCGGTCTTGGATGATTTTTTGTGCTCGTAATTCGTCACGACGGTGAACGATCGATA
Organism: Enterococcus sp. AZ079; assembly: GCF_050547255.1. Lineage (NCBI taxonomy): Bacteria > Bacillati > Bacillota > Bacilli > Lactobacillales > Enterococcaceae > Enterococcus > Enterococcus sp. AZ079. The sequence goes on from NZ_CP172955.1 coordinate 1,919,839, forward strand.
CTTCAGAAGCAAATTGCGTTAAGTAGATAGCTTCTTCGACTGCCGAGTCGCCTCCACCAACAACGATCAAGCGTTTGTTACGGAAAAAGGCACCGTCACAAACCGCACAGTATGAAACACCGCGTCCTGCGAATTCTTCTTCGCCTTTGACGCCTAACTTTCTATGTACACATCCTGTGGCAATGATGACTGTTTTCCCTTGATAGGTTTTGTCTTCGGTGGCAACTTCTTTGAACTCACCTTGATCCGTGATGCTTTGAACGATCCCATAGGCATTTTCAACACCAAATTTAATGGCACCTTCATACATTTTAAATGCTAATTCAGGGCCTAAGATTGATTCGAAGCCAGGATAGTTTTCAACCTCAGCCGTATTGTTCATTTGTCCGCCAGGTGCTCCTCGTTCAATCATTAGTACTGATAAATTCGATCTTGACGCATAAAGCGCTGCTGTCATCCCCGCAGGGCCTGCGCCGATGATAATTACATCATACATATATTTCCCTCCAATTTGGACTACCCATACTTTACTTTCAAAAGCAAATTCTTTCAACTCATCTGCTTACAAAAAATAATAAGATATTCCTGCTTTTACTTTTGAAAATTACATTGACTTTCTTTTCAATTTTTGTAAAATTTTCACGATACGTCTATTATATAGAAAATAAGGAGTCCTTACAATTGAATAAGAAAAAACTTTTAGGAAAATCAGACCGTGAACTGATTTTTCTCAGCTGGCCAATTTTTGTTGAGCTATTTTTGCGGGTCGTTATTGGGAATGTCAACGTTTGGATGATTTCTCATTACTCCGAGCCAGCAGTAGCGGCCGTCAGTGCTGCCAATCAACTATTGAATTTAACGGTCTTTATTTACGGTTTCATCACCGTGGGTACTCAGATCATTATCGCACAATTGATTGGTGCGAAAAAACGCGACCAGATACCGAAAGTCATCAATACCGCTCTTTTTGGGTCATTGTTCATCGGGATTTTGATCAGCTTGATGTTCCTTTTCGGCTCAACCTACCTTTTGCGATTCATGGGCTTAGATGCTGAATTAGTTGCTTTAGGTCATGGATACTTACAAGTGTATGGCGGAAGTCTGTTCCTTTCATCGATCACGGCGGTCATAATTGCTGTCATGCGTAGCCACAGTTTCACAAAACCTGCGTTATTGGTACCGATGTTTGCTAGTATCCTAGCCGTCATTGGCAATTACTTTGTCTTATACAGCCCCTTTGGTTTACCGAATTTCGGTGTGACTGGATTGGCATTTTCTAGCGTCTTTGGTAATTCGATCGGTTTACTAATTGCCGCCATGTTGCTGAAGAAACATGTGAATTTTTCTGTTTTATCTGCCCGTTTCTCGAATGTCTCTTGGGGCGTGATGAAAAACATTTTGACTTACGGATTGCCTTCTTCTGGCGAGTCTCTTTCCTATCAAGGAGCGCAAGTCGTGGTGACGATGATCGTGGCGCAACTTGGCGCAAGTGTCTTGATTGCAAAATCTTACGTAACAGCTATCACCCAATTTGTTTATTTGATCGCCTCCGCATTAAGTCAAGGAAACCAAATCATGATTGGCCGCAATGTCGGTGCGGGTGAATTCGATCGCGCGCATCAGCGAGGCATGCGCACGATGGTGATCGGGATCATCGCCTCGGTAACGATCTGCTTATTGACCTATCTATTTATTGAACCGATCATGGGGATCTTTACTTCCAATACCGAAGTAATCGAGATTGCTAAAGGTGTCTTTTTAGTAGAGATCGTCTTAGAAACAGCGCGTGCAGTCAATATGATCCTAGTTGGTTCATTAAATGCAAGTGGTGATGTGAAGTTCCCATTGATCTGCAGCCTAATTGTTCTATGGGTCATCAGCTTACCGTTTTCGTACTCACTTGCCATCGTCTTTAAATTTGGCTTGATCGGCGTTTGGATCGCTTATGCCATTGACGAAGCATTGCGCAGTGTCTTAATGATCTATCGCTGGCATTCTGGGGTATGGAAAACTAAATCTGTCGTTCATCCACAAGAAGCAGAACCTGAAGTCTTACCAGAAGCATAATAAGAGTCCAGTGGTCCCAATGGCCGCTGGATTTTTTGTTTTTTATAAGAAATAAAATGCACCAAGAAGTTCGCTTGGTTTTTTTGAAGACTTTGCTCTATACTTATCTCAGAAGCTATTGACTATGATTTACATTAAAAGGAGCGTTTGCTATGTCAATCTATGACTACCAAGCAACATTAGAAAACGGCGAAACTTATTCGCTAGCAAACTACGAAGGTCAACCGCTGGTGATCGTCAATACAGCTACAAAGTGCGGGTTGAGCCCGCAGTTCAAAGAATTACAAAGTCTTTATGAAACCTATAAAGACCAAGGGTTGGTCGTTCTAGGGTTTCCTTCTGACCAGTTCAAACAAGAAGTCGGCTCAGCCGAAGAAGCCGCAGCCGCTTGCCGAACCACCTATGGTGTTGATTTTCCGATGCACAAGTTAACGGTGATCAATGGCAAAGACGCCGATCCCTTGTTTCGCTATTTGGAAGAAGAAGCACCGGGTACACTAGGCAAAGCCATTAAATGGAATTTCACGAAATTCTTGGTGGACCGCCAAGGTAAAGTCGTGGAGCGTTTTGCTCCACAAACCAATCCTCAAAAAATGATTCCAGAAATTGAAAAAGTTCTTTAAAAAATGGATAAAGGCGACCTTAAGGACAAAACATGTCATGCTTAAGGTCGCCTTTTTTTGTAATTGCTGCAACGCAAGCCTTTTACAGCACTCTCATTGTCGGTTATCAATAATCTCGGAGCAGCCATTTCTACTTATAGAAATCATTCGTGATAATAGTTTTTAAAAAGACTTTAAAAAAACTGCAGTCGATCTACTTAGATTTCTCTAAGGGATCAACTGCAGCTTCTTATAATTAGTTATTCGATAAATCTTCACCGTTTGAAGCAATCACTTGTTTGTACCAATCAAATGATTTTTTCTTTGTTCGTTTCAAGGTGCCGTTTCCTTCATTGTCACGGTCCACATAAATGAAACCATAGCGTTTTTTCATTTCACCTGTTCCAGCTGAAACTAAATCGATACAACCCCAAGTCGTGTAACCCAATAAGTCGACACCATCTTGTTCAACCGCATCTTTCATTGCTTGAATATGCTCTGCCAAGTATTGGATCCGGTAGTCATCTTCCACATAGCCATCTGCATCTGGTGTATCCACAGCTCCTAAGCCGTTTTCAACGATGAACAATGGTTTTTGGTAGCGATCATAAATGTCATTCATTGTGATGCGCAAACCAAGTGGATCAATCTGCCACCCCCACTCACTTGCTTCCAAGTATGGGTTTTTCACAGAGGCAAAAATATTGCCAGCCGTTTGTTCTAATAATTCAGCGTCCGTGGTTGATACGCGGGAAGAATAGTAAGAGAAGGAAATAAAGTCTACGGTGTGAGCTTTCAACAGCTCAAGGTCGCCTTCTTCCATTTTGATTTCGATCCCATTGCGTTCCATTTCTTTCAGCGCATATTGTGGATATTCCCCACGTGATTGAACATCAATAAAAAAATAGTTTTCGCGATCTGCTTTGCGTGATTCCCAGACATCTTCTGGTTTGCTTGTATATGGATAGTATGCGCCAGCAGCTAACATACAGCCTACTTTGTTCTCAGGATCGACTTCATGAGCGATTTTCGTTGCGATCGCAGAGGCCAATAGCTCATGGTGAGCCGCTTGGTATTTCACTTGCTCAACGTTATCGCCTTCTTCAAAGTAAAGACCTGCTCCCATAAATGGCGCATGGAGAATCATGTTGATTTCATTGAAGGTCAACCAGTATTTTACTAATCCTTTGTAACGGTTGAAAATCACGTTACACAAGTTTTCATAGAATCCGACCAATTCACGAGAACGCCATGCCCCGTATTTTTCAACTAAATGCATTGGGCAATCAAAGTGAGTGATCGTTACTAATGGTTCGATCCCATATTTGTGGCATTCTTTGAAAAGATCTTCATAGAACTTCAAGCCGTCTTCATTTGGTTCTGTTTCATCCCCTTTAGGGAAAATCCGACTCCAAGCGATCGACAAACGGTAGGTTTTAAAGCCCATTTCGCCAAATAGCGCGATGTCTTCTTTGTAGCGATGATACATATCGATCGCTTCTTTTGCTGGGTAGAAATGTTCGTCATCAAAATCGAACATTTTCATTTGACCAGTAATGACTGGAAAACGATCTTTGCCGATCGGTACCACGTCAACGTTTGCCAAGCCGCGTCCGCCTTCTTGGTAGCCTCCTTCACATTGATTGGCAGCTGTTGCGCCGCCCCATAAAAAGTCTTTTCTAAATGCCATGTTTCTTTCCTACTTTCTCTTTATTTAACTAGTTCGCGATCAAGTTCGCGGGCTACTTCATCTTGTACTTCTACGCCTTCTTTTTCAAGACGTGCGATCGTTTCCTTAAATTTAGGCAAGTGATCTTTGTGGGCAATAAACAGTTCGTCCATGACACGTTTTGCCGTATCACCTGATGGAACCAATGGGTTGATGGTGAAGGCTTGTAATGCGATATTGTAATCCCCCGTCACAGCTGCTTCGATCGTTAATAATTCCATTGCTTTCATTACCTGTAACCAACCTTTTTCAGCTGTCGGTAACTCACCAAAGGCAACATTTCTAGCCCCTTGTCCGCCAACGTAAGCTGTTACTTCGACTACGCAATCGGCAGGAAGATCTGGAACGGCGCCTTCATTTTTGGTTGAAACGACGATTTGGGTATTTTTATTAGCATAAATGGAAGCAATCGTTTCACACGCTGCATCTGAGTAGTAAGCACCACCACGTTTTTGCAGCTGTTCAGGTTTATGATCCAATTCAGGATCTTTGTACAACTCAAACAATTCGGCTTCGGTTTGCTTTACTTGCTGTGCGCGTGTACCGACAGTCTTGTACTCTTCGATCGCATGATTCAACATTTCTTCTTGACGATAGTAATAACGGTGATACCCGCAAGGAATCATCTTCATTTGTTCCAGCTGTTCTTTGTAAAATGGTACATCAAAGATATTCTTCGGTAAGCCATTGTCTTCTTCATACATTTTATCAATAATGTCCATCGTAACGTCATTGCCGTGTGAGTCGGTAACTTTGTGCCAGTGGAAGTGGTTCAATCCTGCAAATTTGTAAATCAATTCGTCAGGTTCTTTGCCAAGCAACGCAGGTTCAACCATCGTTGCCATGACAGGCACGTTACACAACCCGATGACTTTGTCCCATTTTCCGTAACGCACGATTGCTTCAGTCACCATACCGCTTGGATTCGCAAAGTTGATCAACCAGGCATCGGGACACAAGCGTTTCATATCTTCAACGATTTCAAGAATGATTGGAACCGTACGAAACGCCTTGAACATACCACCAGGGCCGTTGGTTTCTTGACCAATCATGCCGTAATAAGCAGGAATTCGTTCATCTTTGATACGGGCATTCAGCAATCCTACTCGGAATTGAGTCGTAACGAAATCAGCATCTTTTAATGCTTCTTCTCGATCCAATGTCATGTGGATTTTTACATCGTAGGGTGACGCATCCCACATCCGTTGTGCCATCGCACCAACGATTGCTAATTTTTCTTTTCCTGCTTCGATATCTACTAGCCAAATCTCACGAATCGGCAATTCTTCATAGCGTTTGATAAAGCCTTCCATTAACTCCGGGGTATAGCTGCTGCCGCCACCAATGGTTGCAATTTTAATTCCTTTTGTCATTGTATTGCTCCTTTGCTATTTTATTTACATTCTTATTATCATTCATAAAAACATTTGATTCAATGTAAATAGCCTATTTAGAAAAAGCGTTTGCAAATCTCGCTTCTTCTTGCAGGTGTTTTGTAAAAAAGATTTACAAAGAGCATCAAATAAGGAATAATTAGGATGTAAACGATTCGCTAGGTACTGAATAAAAACGAATTTCTGTAAAAACCATTTACAAATAATCTTAAAAAAATGTAAAAAGGAGCATACATACCATGTTGTTACAAGAAAAAATGCGCCAAATCAAATTAGCACCAGCGGAACGATCGTTGATCGATTATTTATTAGCCAACCCGACTGCGATGGCGGATCAAACCATCAAGGAATTGTCTGAAAAAACCTACGTTCATCCTTCTACTTTTATTCGGATCGCAAAAAAATTAGGCTTCAATGGTTGGCTCGACTTAAAAACGGCCTTTGTGGAAGAGCAAACTTATATGAGCAGCCATTTTACCGATGTGGATGCGAACTTTCCCTTCTCTTCCCATGACGGCATTATGACCATCGCCAAAAAGTTGGCAAAGCTTGAACAAACAACGATCGAAGATACGCTATCCTTGATCCATCATGATGAATTACAAAAAGCGAAACAATCGTTGCTCAATGCCAACCATATCAGGATTTTCGCCAGCAATGCTAACACCTTGATTTCTCAAGACTTTGTTTTGAAGATGCGGCGTTTAGGAAAAAGCATCCACGTCTGTGATACCTTCGGCGAAAGTGCCTATGAGGCATCGAACTGTACCTCCGATACGACCGCAATCTTGATTTCTTACACAGGTGAAAACAAAATGGTTAAAGAAATCGGTAAGATCCTTGCCGAACGGCAGGTCTCCATCATTGGGATGACTAGTATTGGCGAGAATGCGTTAGCGAAATTAAGCGATTGTGTCTTAAATATCACAACAAGAGAAAGGCTTTATTCAAAGATTGCGAATTTTACGATCAATACCTCGGTTTGCTACTTGCTAGATTTGTTGTATGCAGTCGTCTTTTCGGAGCACTATGAGAAAAATCTGCAGCATTTGATCGATATTGGGATGGCGTATGATAAGCGCCCCACTTCATCAACGATAATCGCTGAACCAACCTATGATAAAAACCTTCATTATAAAGACTCACTATTTCCCAATTAAATGACTGTCAAAAAGCGATCGAGCCTTCACGACCGATCGCTTTTATCCTTATATAGCTGTTTTGCAAGTAAACATTTCCTAAACTAAAGCCGTGATCAAGTCATCGGAACAACCAACTTCTCGTTTGTCAGACTCGATGATATCCAAATAATCCGCTGAGTTGGTCACTAGCACTGGGGTCTCAATATTGAATCCTGCTTTGATCAATGCATCTTTATCAAAGCTGATCAATTTTTGTCCACGAGTGACTTTATCGCCTTGCTTCACATGCGCTTCAAAGAACTCACCATTCAATTGAACAGTATCCAAACCAATATGGATCAAAAGTTCTAAACCATTCTCAGAAATCAACCCGATGGCATGTTTGGTTGGGAACAATGTCATCACAGTACCATCAAAAGGAGCCACAACTTCGCCTTTTGATGGATGGATCAGGATGCCTTTTCCTAGCACTCCTTGAGCAAAGGCTTCATCTTTGGCACTGCTTAGTGGCGCGATCGTTCCTTCTACTGGAGAAGTGATCACTTCTTTTCGAACAGTCATCGCTGGTTGTCCTTCTGCGATTTCTTCTTCCACTGCATCATCTTTCCAGAAAGCCATGGTCAAACCAAAGCCAATCGCTGCAGCAATCAAGATTCCGAAGACAGAGAACCACATGCCACTAGCATCGCCTTCTGGAGTGATATAGTTGAAAATGCCAAAGACCCCTAACCCACCAGAGGTGTAGCTCGTTGTTCCATTGATCATCAAGAAGGCACCTGCGACCGCACCACCGATCATTGAGTAGAAGAACGGCATTTTTTTCGGTAACGTGATCCCATAAATCGCTGGCTCCGTTACACCGAAAAGCCCTGAGATAATAGCTGGTGGACATAGTGCTTTCAGTTTTTTATCTTTCAGTTTAAAGTACATCGCCATCACTACAGCAGTTTGAGCAAAGCTGGCACCAAACGTAGCTACCAAAATCTGGCTATAACCAAGTTGCGTGATTTGCATAATGTGTAACGGTACGACTGACCAGTGAAGACCGAAAATAACCAATACTTGCCAGAAGAAACCTAGCAACAAGCCATAGGCAACTGGTGAGAAGTCCATCAACGCTTCAAATCCTGAGCTCAAAAGATCCGTCAACATACTGATTACAGGTCCAATCACCAAAAACCCAATTGGCAATGCAATCAAGAGAACCAAGAACGGCACTAAGAACGTTTGGACAACAGAAGGAATGATTTTTTTCGCAAATTTTTGAACTTGCGCAGCAAAGGCAATGATAAAGATGACCGGCACCACACTGCTAGTATACGTTGCGCCAACCCACGGAATTCCTAAAAACGTTTCGTACGCAGGCAAGCCTAACAAGCTATACGGTGCAGCAGCTCCCTCGCCAGCGCCTGCAAGAAATGCGGCTTGCAAAGCAGATCCTTGAATTGTTGGGTAACAAAGCGCTGACCCGATCACGATTCCCACCATTGGATTTAAGCGAAACTTTTTCGCTGACGTATATCCTAAAATCACTGGCATAAACATGAAGATCGAATCGCCGATCGCATTGAACATCACATAGGTACCAGTCGTCGTTGTATAATCGATCAAGCCTGTTGTACCAATAAAAAGCAACAGTGCGTTTAGTCCTTTGATCATCCCCGCCGCACACAAAGCCCCTAAGAAGGGTTGGAAGCAGCCGCTCAAAATATCGATCAAACGATCAAACAAGTTGCCACCTGAAGCTGTTTCTTCAGCATCACCACTGATTCCTGCTACATCGATCACTTCTGCATAGACATCAGGTACATGGTTTCCGATAACCACCTGGTATTGACCGCCACTCTTCATGACCGTCACGACCCCATCCATGTTCTTTAAGACTTCATCATTTGCGACGCCTTCATCCTTTAATTTAAAACGCAGGCGTGTGATACAATGCGTCAAGCTATTGATGTTCTCTTTCCCACCAACATTTGCTACGATTTTTTCTGCTAATTCACGATATTTTCCCATTTTTGATTCCTCCAATTTTTTTGTATTGAAGGTTTAGCCAACTGAATGTCACTATCCAAAATGTTTTCTTTTTTTGATTTCTTGCTACATGGTCAGATGCCTTGAAGTTGACGTTTAGTAAGAATCATTGCGAAGAAATACTTCTTTTTCGACATCTTCTCATGAATCAAGAAATCCTTCTCCTTTCTTGTTTTTTTTAAATCAACGATTTTTTTGCACAAGTCTGGCAATATGAATCGTTAAATACAAACTTTCGTCACTGGACATTTGATACTGATACTGATTTTCTAATAGCTCAGCGATTTTTTGTACGCATTGATACGCATTTCGATACTTCACTTTGACCATAGCCAAAAGATCTTCATCGGTTTCATCCACATGAGTAGTATGGTTTTGCATTCTTGAAACAAAAAATTTCAAATGCGTAGTGAAGCGATAAAAATAAACGGACTCTTCATCAAAGGTTGTTTTGAAAAAATATTTAACAATGTTTATGATGTCTTGCATCGTTTGGGTTAGTTCAGCAATATTGCCTTGGTCACCATTCTCAGTTTGCGCATTGACCAGATGCAGAGCAATAAAGCCCGCTTCGTCATCTGGCAGCTGAATCCCGTAATGTTCTTTGATTTTTTCTACTGTTTTGCAGCCTATTTGGTATTCATCGGGGAAAAAACGCTTGATATCCCACAACAAGACATTTTTGACCGTCATTCCTTTTTTCGATCGTTCAATGGCACAGTGCATGTGATCCGTCAACGAGATGTAAATGGAATCATTGATTGGGGAAGACAATTCTCGCCGAGCATACTCAATGATCTCATTGGACAATTCAAGATATTCCAGTGGTAAGTCAGCAAGCAACTCTTGAAATTGAGATAAGATCGTCTGATTTTCTAAGCGATACACTTTATCGACCGTTTCTGAAGAAATTTCATCTCCCACTTTTTTCTTAAATGCAATCCCCCGCCCCATAACAATAATCTCGTTTTGACTTTGATCGGTAGTGATCACAACATTATTGTTTAACACTTTACTGATTTTCATGTCCTACCCCCACTTACTTTATCATTGCGGATATGGTTCATTGCTTGTCTTTATTGCTGAGCCAACAGTCAACACAGAAAAAACCTCATGAAAGCAGCGCAAATACCGCAGCTTCATCAGGTTTAGCTTGTTAAAAATCAACAATCACTATCCATTAGAACCAGTTTTATTATCTTTATCATAGCAAAGGTAGAAAGCGCTGTCAATCGTTGTTCGTTATTTTTATTTTCATCCCTTCTTTCTTTTTTCGTACAAAAAAACCTTAAAAACGAAAGTCTTTAAGGTTAGCGTTACTATTAAAACTATTAAACTTCACTTGCCTGCAAACGGTACATATCGGCATACAACCCTTTTTGAGCCAAAAGTTCATCATGGGTGCCTCGTTCGACGATCGAGCCTTTATCAAGCACCAAAATCAACTCGGCATCGCGGATGGTAGACAAACGATGGGCGATCGCGATCGTGGTTCGCCCTTGACGCATATTTGCCAACCCTTCTTGGATCAGTCCTTCTGTTTCAGTATCGATATTGGCAGTCGCCTCATCCAAGACCAGTACTTTCGGATCGGTCACCATGGTGCGGGCAAAGGAAATCAATTGCCGCTGCCCACTTGAATAGCTGGCGCCCCGTTCAATCACTTTGGCGTGGTATTTACCAGGTAGTTTTTGAATAAAGGCATCTGCTTGAACAAATTTTGCTGCTGCTTCGATCTGTTCCTCACGAATGTCCTGATTCAATAAGCGGATATTGTCAGCGATGTCCCCATAAAACATGAAGGCGTCTTGCAATACGAGTCCGACTTTTTTCCGAAGCTCTTCCATCGTGAAGTCGCGGATATCTTGATCATCGATCAAAATTTGCCCTTCCCCGAATTCGTAAAAACGCATCAACACATTGATGATCGAGCTCTTGCCACTTCCTGTGTGACCGACTAAAGCTACGGTCTCACCTGGATAGGCGATGAAAGAAATATGATTCAATACGTTGTTTTTACCATCATAGGAAAAACTGACATCGCGAAATTCGATTTTTCCTTTGGTGATGGTTTGACTAGCATCGGGGTTTTGCTGGGGCGTGTATTCTTCGTTATCCATAATCTTTAGAATACGGCTGCCGGCGACCATCCCATCAGTAAAGACGCTGAGAAAATCCATCATCTGTGTCATGGGATTAAAAAATCCTTGAATATAGGTCGTAAAGGCGAAAATCAACCCGACTTCGATGGGCGATTCTAAGGCATCAAACCCAAAGACCGTCAACGACAAGGCGATCGCTAAGGCATACAACAAACTAATGATTGGTGATAATAGCAGCGCATTCGTGCGGATCATAGCGTATCTAGTTTTCAAATAATCATCGTTGGTCGCTTCGAATTCTTCATTCAGCCGCGCCTCTTGACGGAATTGCTGAATGATCTGCATACCAGAAATTGATTCATTCAATTTCGTATTCAGTTGACTCAGTTTTTCCCGCATTTGACGATAGATACGAGAGCTGAATTTTTGATAATACCAGATGACTACCATTAGGATTGGCAGAAAAATCAAGTTCAGTAAAGCAATTTTGACGTTGATGCGAAACATGGCGGCAAAAGAAGAAACCACCGCAAAAATCCCTGTCAATACCATCAAGAAGACATACCAAAATTCATACAACGTTTCTGTGTCGTTGCTGACCCGTGAAACGATTGAACCCGCTGGCGTCTGATCGAAATAGCGCATCCCAAGACTATGCAATTTTTCAAATAATTTTGCTCGAATATATTGATAGGTTTTTAAAGAACCCATCGAATAAAGGAACCATTGGAAAAACCAAATCACAGCTTTTACCAACACCCCAAAGAAATACAATGCAGCAAAGAAATAAATGACTTGCTGGGTCGCCGTTTGATTGGTCAAATAATTATCCATAAAGGTTTGAATGATCAAAGGCAACAGGATATTGACGATCGATAGCACAAAAGCAAAAAAGATCGCTGCATAGAAGGTTTTTCGAAATGGCTTGGCAAAAAGAAACATTCGTTTGATGATGTTTTTTTGCTCTTTAAAGGGAATCGATTTACTCCATTCTGATTCTTGCATTAGGCTTCACTCCCTTCGATTTTGGCTTCTAGTTGCTGTTTGTCCCACATTTTTTTATACCAGCCATTTGCAGCCAATAATTGTTCATGGGTCCCGCGTTCACTGATTTTCCCATTGTCGATCACGAGAATTTCTTCTGCGTGCTTGACACTGCTTAGGCGGTGGGCAGCAATGATCGTTGTTTTATTCTGACGAAACGTCCGTAATTGTTGTAAAATAGCTTCTTCCGTTTTGGCATCTACTGCTGAAAGGGCGTCATCTAAAATCAACAATTCTGGATCAGTGATCAAAGCACGGGCAATGGATAAACGCTGTTTTTGTCCACCAGAAAGAGAAACACCACGTTCCCCCACCATCGTTTCGTACCCTTCAGGAAACTGACTGATATCCTCGTGGATCACTGCCAATCCAGCAGCTGCTTCCACTTCTGCTTGAGAAGCCCGTGGTTGAGCAAAGCGGATATTGTCTCGAATCGTCATGGAAAATAAGAAATGATCTTGCGGAACATAACCGATCGACCCCAAAAGAGCATTCAAGGAGTATTGCTTGCTGTCGATGCCCCCGAAGGTGATCACCCCGTCAAATGAATCATACTCTCGCAACAAGAGCTTCATCAAAGAGGTTTTTCCAGCACCGGTTTTCCCGACGACACCTAGTGTCTGACCCGCTGGCAAAGTAAAGTGGATGTCTTGCAGGGCAAAATCATCTCCTTGATAGTGAAAATCATTGATTTGAACGTCAACCGTTCCTTGGGCTGGGGCATCGACCGCATCTTTGGCTTCAATGATATGGGTCTTTGCCGCCAACAATTCGGCAACCCGATCATAACTAGCATTGCCTCGTTCCAGCACATTAAACAGACGTCCGATGGCAAACATCGGCCAAACTAACATACCGATATAACTGATGAAGGATACCAATTGACCGATCGAGATGGTACCGTCCATAACATAATTGCCGCCGACGATGATCGTCAGCACATAGGAGATTCCGATGATGATCGTAATAAACGGATCAAACAAGGCATCCAGAAAATTGACTTTGCGGTTTTTGATGATGGCATGGTCGATTTTGGTTTGAAAATCAGCGATGTCCTCTTTTTCCTGTCCAAAGGTTTTGATGACTTTCATCCCAGTAATACTTTCTTGAGCTTTGTCGTTGATGGAAGAAAATGCTTCTTGCGAGTCACGAAACGCATCATGCAATTTGCTGCCAAGAACCCGTGCCATGACTGCTAAGAAAGGCAGCGGCAATAGTGCAATGATCGTTAACCGCCAGTCGATAAAGAGAACCATCGCAATGATGGTTGCCCCTCCCGAGATGAAGGAATCGGCAAAGGTCAAGATCCCTGCCCCTGCCACATTTTGGATGGCATTCAAGTCATTGGTGGCATGGGCCATCAAATCACCTGTCCGATGCTTTTGATAAAACAACTGATCCATCCTTGTAAAATGTGCAAATAGCTGTCTGCGTAACGTTTTTTCTAGCCGAGCGGCACTGCCCCAGATATGCGTTCGCCAGACAAAACGAAACACGTATTGAGCGATGGCTGAAGCAATCAAGATCATGACCCAAAAAAAGATCGTCTGCATCGAGATCTCTTTTTCCGCAATCTCATCGATGATGATCCCGATAACTTTGGGAGGTGCCAACTGTACCAAGGCGACCAAGACTAAAGAGCCTACGCCTAACAAATAATGTTTCTTTTCTTGTTTAAAAAACCAACCTAACTTCCTAAATATTGACATAACACTCTCCATTTCTTTATGACCTGTTGCCTAAATTTTGCGATTTTTCCGAATATTCATTGGATTCAGTTACAATTGCTACCCCACTATTTACAGAACGTAAACAGAAAAAGCAGCCTGGGGACATTTTTTATCAGTTGGTACGTTTTACCGCAATAAAAAGCGAGCTGATAAAATCAGCCCGCTTCTTAGAAAAAAACCTACTTTTGGTTTTTCATTTGCTGCATCATCTGACGAATTTTTTTCTCAGAAGGTTTTTGACCCATTGACATCATCATCGAGCGAAGCATATCCTCATTAACGGGAGGATTTTTCTTTAGATAATCTTGCATATATTTACGCGCCAAAAAGAAGCCGCCGACAGCGCCTAGTAATGCTGCAACAACAGCGATCACGATTACGATTCCTACACTAACCATTCGAAAACTCTCCTTTCTCTTGTACTCTCAATGAATCATTTTACTAGAAAAAAACACAAAAAGAAAGAGTGAAAGCTGGATTTATCCAAAAACTTTCACTCGTTTCCTCAACTTAATGCGACATCTCTTTTGTTGAATAACCAATTTGTTAAAAGGTAGATTAAAACACTGTAAACAAGGATCCCGATCGCCATTTCCCAATAGCCCAATCCCGGATCAAAGGCAGTCATCTGCATGTCAGGACTATTTAATAAACTCGGTATTTGCTCTTTAATATTCATAAAATTAAATGGATTCCACTTCAGCCATGGGTATTTTTCTTGCGCAAAAAGCATGATCGAGTTGATGATGCTGCTTCCAAACAACATACCCAAGCCTAAGCCTACCGCCAAACTTTGAGAGCGAATGACGGCTGAGATAAAGATGGTCAATGCAATATAAAAGACAATCAATAGCAAGTTGGTTCCCGCAAAAACAAGGGCAACGAGAATCGCCGCTAGCCCGTTGTAGCCAGTAGCAGCAAAAGGTGATTCAGCTGCTAAAAATAAATTGGCGGCTGCTAAACTACTGATCAGTAAAACAGCAGTCCCTAAAAGCGCAAATAAAAACGTGTTGATGGCTTTTGCTGCTAAGATTTGGCTTCTGGAAAAAGGCCGAATCAATAAGAACTTGATCGTTCCACGACTGAACTCTTCTGCTACTGAAGAAGCCGCCACAATCACTACAAATAAGTTTAAGAACGACGTCATATCGCTTAAAGAAGCAAATAAATCATTGGCACCAATTTCTGGACTACCTAAGCGTACAACATAGGTCAAGCCAAACGTCATTAAAACCAATAAAAGCAGCATGATCCAAGTAGAACGCTTTTTGGTTAATTTGATCCATTCATTTTTTATCAATGTCAGCATGCTTACAAACCTCCTTCTTCGGTCCAAGCCAAGAATGTATCTTCCAAAGAAGATTGCTTTGTCCGTAGTTCTTTTAAGCCGATACCCGCCGTCACGATCGCTGCAGCGATTTCTGAACGCTGATCTGATTGCAACGTGACGTGCAATTCGTCTTCTACATGCAAGACCTCGACGTCAAAGGAAGCTTTTAACAGTGCTTCTGTTTGCAAGTTATCATCGGTTTTGATGATCAACACATTTTTCTCTGCTTTCAACTCTGCCATTGCTACTTGATGGGTGACTTTTCCTTTTTGCACCACGATCAAATGATCCGCAATTTGCTCGATGTCGCTTAACTGATGACTGGAAACTAAAACAGAGACCCCTTTTGATCGCAAAGAAAGAATCATTTCCCGAAACTCCCGCATGCCTTTAGGATCCAGACCATTCATCGGCTCATCTAAAACTAATAGATCTGGTTGATGGACCAGCGCCTGGGCAACACCTAAACGCTGACGCATCCCTAAAGAATAGGTTTTGACTTTTTGATGGATATGTCCTTCTAAATGCACCTGACGGATCAGGGCTTCTAGCTCAGAGGCTGTGCCTTTCTTCTTCGCCATACGCTGATACTGCATCAAATTCTCATAACCGGTCATATAATTATAAAACTCAGGATTCTCAACGATCGCTCCGACTGAGGCAATCGCTGTTTTAAAAGAAGAATCCAATAAATTCCCCATAATGGCAATCGATCCTGTGTTGTGCTTCATCAAGCCAACGATCATTCGGATGATCGTCGTCTTCCCAGCCCCATTGGGCCCTAATAAACCAACGACTTGTCCTTGGTCCACCACAAAGGAAACATCATCAATGATTCGTTTGGTTCCAATCAATTTGGAAACATTTTGCAGTGCTAATACTTCTGTCAAAGTTACCCCTTCTTCCTAACACCATTTCTGCAACGATTTTAAATAAAAAACGTTATGATAATATGTATACCATGCCATCTCTGTAAAAAAAAGTCAAGAAGCGAAAAAGGAACATCGATGCTCCTGTTATTGCTTCTTGACAACTTCGTTTATCACTGATGCTTTTCACGTTTGCCCTATTGCTGCTAGTCAAAAGCTTGGCAAAATTATAAGTTCTATTTGCTCGATCTTATAGCTGGCTCACTCCGTTTGGGTGAATGCCAGTTGGGCGAACGCAGCCTTGTTCTTGGCACTTCTGATCTGTTTGATCACTTGCTTGAGCTGTTTCCACTCCTTTGCGCTTGGGTGACCATTCCAATAAAAGAGGTAAGGCTGTTCTTCCTCGGAAAATTCCTGATGGATCGGATAATCGCTAATGACCAAATCTGGTTTTTGAGACAGCGAATAATGGGCCATCGCTCGATGCGTGGCATTCATCAAGCGGTTCTTGATCCAAAGCTCTTGCGTTTTTCCGTATTTCGAATGGATCGAGAACGTGACCGGCTGTTCATATTTGATAAAAATAACTCTCAGTAACATACAGTATTGGAAAATCAAGCGATCATTCATTTGCAGTAATCTACGCAACTCTGGTAAAGAAACAGTCGCTTCCAAAAAAAACCGTTTCATGGTTGGATAAAGCACTGGAAAAGCGGCTTGTAGCTCTTGCTCGTCGGTTGTTTTGCCAAAACTATCGCTTTTTTGTCGCGTACCAAAACAGCCAGAGGCGGAATGGATCATGACCAGATTAACCAGTAAATAGTTTTTTTCGGCCTCTGTAAACGTCAACCGAAAATACACGGCTAGTTTTTCAACGAGCTGCGCTTCTTGCTGGTACGTTGGCTGAGTCAGCCACGAGATGTTGGCAGCATCGAGATCCTCCTCAAGATAGGTGTTCATTACGCCAAACATATAATACAAGAAGCTGCGTTCAACCTCCGAAATTTCAGAAAACGGCAGATGATTCCTGTTAAACAATGGGTTCAAAAAGACCTGATCAAACTGTTTTTTTTCAATTAATGGGTGCTCAAAGGTAAGTACTTCGTTTGGTAAAAACGAAAGCGGATGCTTTTGATGGATTCTTTGCACGGAGATAGCGAATAGATGAAGAAATTTATCGATATCGATTTTTCTCATATAAGAAGCATGGGTTTCAAACAACGCTTCAGCCTGCTCTTTCTCCTTGATCGATGCCAAGACTTGTGAGTCCTTCTCATCAAAAATTTGCCAATAGGTAAGATGATAAAAATAGCGGATCGCATATTCAGCACCTGCCAAAGGATCACCTTTTTTTAAACTATAGGACAAATGATAGTTCGCCAAAACATGATTTAACTCCTGCAATTTTCGTTGAATCGTGCGGGGACTGCTAAAGGTTTTGTGGCTGAGTTGTTCAAGGGAATGATAATCCCCCTGAAAGAGTGCATCCAGCAAGATAAACCCAACGGTTCCCTGCAACAATACACTATAGGCTTGGCTCAATAGAAATCGTGGAGAAAAAGCAATCGACACTTCTTTTTCCAGCCGATCATAGGTCAAAGTAAACTGAGGATAGCGTGCACGAAACACCTCTACTTGCTGAACGATCGACTGCATTTTGTTGGTTTTCCTATCGAAAACACCTGAGAGCTCTTTAATTGTATAGTCTTTCTTGTTCGTTTCGTAACAATAACTTAGAAACGCATAAATTTGTTTTTCTGTCGTATCCAAAAGTGCCTGTAACATGAAATTTCCCTCGCTTGTATAATCAGCAAACGCTGTTTTTATCCTAAATTTGTCATCTTACAAAATTGTAAGCTGGCAGTGTTTGGTGATCGTACCACCGTGCGCTCTTTTCTGTCAAATCACTTTTAACAAATTTTCCTTTCGTTATCTGTATATTTTCATAAAAAAAGTCTGACGCCTCAAAACGATCGTCAGACTTTTTGTTAAAAACGGTAAAACAAAACGTGATTGTGCTTTCTGGGGAAGAAAATTCCAATCGTGGGTTATCAATTCTCTCATTATCCTCGGCTTTTTTCTTTACTGTCTCTCATCAGAAAATAACTTTCGATTCAGCCAGTAAAAGAAGACAGTAAGGATAACCACGCCTAGACCAAAGAGTAAATAGCGAATACTCGTATTTTTGCTGCCGGTTTTCGGTAGTAAGGCTCCATTGACCTCCTTAGCGCTGCTTGTCTCCGTACGTTGTTCCTGTTCCATTTTCACTGAAGACGATGCTTTAGCGAGTTGTTTGCCTGCGGGATCATTGGAGGAAACACTTCGCTTGCTTGACTGACTTTGGTTAGGCGCTAATTTGTTTGGTTTCGTTTCTGAATCTGAAAGATCCTCAGATGCCGCTTCACTAACGGTCGTTGTTCCTGTTGTTTCGGTGGTTTCTTGACTCCTAATTGTCTGACTCGATTCACTCTCACTAACTGGTTGGGTGTTGAAGTTTTCTGACTCACTTGCATTGTGACTACTTTCGATACTTTGAGAATCCTGACTTGTGTTTTCCGTAGTAGAAGTCCTTGGATCCGTCGATTGAGAGTCGCTAAATTTCGGTTCGATACTACTAAAGGAAGAGCCTGTTTCTTCAGACACCTTAGAGCTTGCGCTTATCTCAGAGTTCGTGCGCTCACTAGAGCTCGGGGGTGTTATTACCTGCCATTGACTAGGCTTCAAGTTTTCAGTAATCGTTGTTTCACCGTCATAAATCACAACTAAATCTACTTTATCCACACTTTTGATCTCATCGATGGCCATCTCAGCATAGATCCTTAAGTAGTTTTCAACACCTGAAAACCAATCGACATTTGTTAGATACGTTTCACCAATCACCTTTTCACTGTGTCCATTGCCATCCCAACCATAAGTTAAACGGATACAAACGTTTTGTGAAGTCAGCGTTTTGTTCGGCCGTACCGGGATCGTAATGACTTTCAAGGCTTCATCATAGATCACTCGGTTCGTTTGAACAGAAAACGATAAATTCCCTCCCGCTCGTTCTTTTGCTGAAGTATGATCGAAACCAAACACCAGCAGCAATAATCCCGCTAACAGCAAAATCAACACGATTCCAACCAGTTTTCTCATTTCCTCACTTCCTAAATGAATATTTCAAGATAACTTGATAAGGAAATTATAATAAATTCTCAGAGAAAACATGCGCCGAAAAAAAAAGGAAAGACCCAATAAAATGGCATCTTTAATTTCGAGTATTATATATAGAAAAGATATTTACCACCCTCTTCCGCATTTGAAACTCTCTCGAACTTTTACCACCGCCAATAAAACAGTTTATTACTTATCATTAAATATATATTATATATAATATATGACCATTTTTGTGCTAAAATTCAAGTATAAGCAAATCAACCTTTAGGAGTACGTGATCGATGGAATTAGAGCCAAAAGTAGCAAAATTGATTGTTAAAAGCTTAAAAGATATCATCAACCATGAAATCAATCTTTTTGATACCTCGGGTACGATCATAGCTAGTACAGATACCGTGCGGATTGGTACCAGTCATGAAGGCGCCCGTTTAGCAGCCAAAAATCAACAGACATTAACGATTGAACATGACAATCAATTTAAAGGAGCAAAAAAAGGAATCAATATCCCGGTCCTTTTTAATCAATCTGTTGTAGCAATTATTGGAATTACTGGCGAGCGTACAAAGGTAGAACCTTTGGGGAATATTATCAAAAAAATGACGGAGATTTTGATCCGAGAAAACTGGATTCAATTGACAAATTTCCATCAACGGCAAAACTACCACAATCTAGCTACGATGCTGATCGCTCCTCAAAGAGATGATAGCTTGGCGGCTTATTTAGCCTCGCTCTTGGACATTGATTTGGAACGACCTCGCATCCTCGTGATAGGGAAATTCCTTTTTACTAGAGAAAAAAATAATCTGAATTATGAAAAACTGCTCCATACCATCCAATCGCATTTGCACATTTTTCCAGGTAGTTTCTTCTCGTTGATCAATCAAGAAATTTGCCTGTTTTTCGAAAAGCAGGAAGAAGCTTCGCTGATCCCCCTACTGATGCAAATGCAAAAGGATATTTCTAAGCGTTTTGATCGTCAAATGTCCTTTGGGATCGGCGGTTTAGCAGAAACCATCGATGAGTATTGATCTAGTTATGAAAAGGCGCAAAAAACCGTCAATTGGTTGATCAATCAAAAAAGTGCGACCATCTCTTCTTATCAAAAAATGGATTATGGGTTGCTCTTTGTCGGGATTTCTACAGAAGATAATAAACAATTGCAAAAGAAAGTGCTTGGCAGTCTGACAGTTGAGGAGATTGAGCAGTTCCAATTGATCTTTGAAACGTATAAACGCTACAATGGTAGTATTATGAAGTGTGCCGAGGCACTTTTTTTACACAAGAATACTTTTCAAAACAAACTGAATCGCATCACGGAAAAGACGGGCTACAATCCACGTAATTTGAGTGATTTTACTGTGTTGTCGGCTGCTTTTATGAGTTATCGCTTGTCTAATCTAGAGAGATGATTTGTTGAACAAGCAAATGCTTCAGCGTAACAAACTTCGCATTTAAAATCGATGGTATCATTTGTTGTTCAAGTCATCTGTTTCCAACCAGCGTGATCATCCATCGACAGCCTAACTCATAGCACCAGCAACGTTTCCCTGTTTTCTGTCTTCCAGTTGACGCAAAATTGTTTTTACACTGTATTTCTGAGTTTCAATACACATAACAAAAAGAGCGCTCCTCTGAGAAGAAACGCTCTTTTATTATGTCCTTTAGTTGTGAACAGCTCCGTGCTCTCTTTTCAATGAAAAGTAAAACAAATGACCTCGATTCGTTACTGTTAACCTTGCAATTTTAAATCATTGATCGTTTCATAATAGTTTGCGATTGCAGAATGATCACTTTTTTCTAATCCGTAGGCTTTCAGTGATTGCATAATCTCCATTGCAGATGCTGTAAATGGTGTAGAAACATTACTATCATGTGAGGTGTCTAATGCATTTTGCAAGTCCTTGATATGCAATTCGATACGGAAACCAGGATCGAAGTTGCCAGAAAAAATCTTTTCTGATTTTTGATCCATGACTGTGCTTCCTGCCAAACCTGTGCGAATGGCTTGATAAACTGCTTCAGGAGAAACACCTGCTTTTTTGGCTAGACAATAAGCTTCAGAAATAGCTGCGATGTTGATCGCTACAATCATTTGATTGGCTAGTTTCGTAATATTTCCAGCTCCTACTTCACCCACTCGTGTCACAGAAGAAGCCATCGTATTCAATAAAGCTTCATATTTCTCAAAAACTGCTTTTTCTCCGCCAACCATTACCGCGATCGTTCCATCAATGGCTTTTGGTTCTCCACCAGAGACAGGCGCATCAATAAAATGGACTCCTTGTTCTTTCAAACGAGCTGCAAAGTCTTGGCTGGCTTTTGGTGCGATTGAACTCATATCAATGACTGTTTTACCAGCTGACAAGCCTTCAGCGATCCCTCCAGGATTGAATAGTGCCGCTTCTACGTTTGGAGAATTCGGCAGCATCGTAATGATCACTTCTGCTACTTCTGCCACCTTGGCGCCTGATTCTGCTGCATGTGCACCAGCTGAAACAACTTCATCGATTGCGGATTGGTTAAAATCAAACACAATAACCTCATAGCCATTCTTTACTATATTTTTCACCATTGGTTTACCCATGATTCCTAAACCGACAAATCCTACTTTCATCAATACCATCTCCTACTTTCGTTGATTTAATAAATATGCTCGGATCGCGGTTTCTCCAGCGATCACCACATTTTCCTCTACTTGTGTCATTGCTTCTTGCAAACTCATTGGTCGATGGATGATTGGCAAAATAAGGTCAATTCCAGCGGCATAAGCTGCCGAAACCTCTTTCTCCCGACTACCGACCACAGCAATCACCGGTTTATGGTGCTTTTTGGCTAGCTCGGCAATCCCCACAGGAACTTTGCCATTCAGCGATTGCTGGTCAAGCTTGCCTTCGCCAGTTATGACGAGAGCAGCTTGGGCAATTTTCTTTTCAATTTCTACTAAATCTAAGATCGTTTCAATACCGTTGCACGTTTTGGCTTGGCAAAACACTTGCAATGCAGCCCCTAGACCGCCTGCTGCCCCTGCACCTGGTGCGTCAGCAATATCAATCTGCATCTCTTTTTTGATCACAGAGGCATAATGTTTCATCCACTGATCATAGGTTTTCGTTTGGTCAATCGGAATGCCTTTTTGAGGACCATAGATAGCAATGGCACCTTTTTCACCGACTAACGGATTCGTTACATCCGATAAAATATTGATTTTTACATCCTTTAATCGTGGATCGATTTTAGAAATATCTATCGAAGCAAGCTTTGCTAATCCAGCTAATCCTCTCGGGATGTCCTTTCCTTGATCGTCGTAAAAGGAGACCCCTAATGCTCTTGCCATTCCAGTCCCGCCATCACTCGTTGCACTGCCGCCTATGCCAAGGTAGATCTCTTTTGCGCCTTCATCGAGGGCAGCCAAAAGCAACTCCCCTACCCCGTAAGTCGAAGCGTTTAAGGCATTCTCAGCATTTTGCTCGATTAAAGTAATCCCACTTGCTTCTGCCATTTCTAATACGACGATTTGATTAGGTAAAACACCATATTGCGCCTTCACAGGATTTCCCAATGGATTTTGAACAGTTATCCTTTTTCGTTTTCCTGCCAAGGCATCAACTAAAGCTTCGACTGTGCCTTCTCCACCATCGGCGACTGAAAATTTATCGATAGGACTATGGGGCAAAACCCGACGAATCCCTTTTTCTAACCACATTGAGATATCTTTACTGGAGGCACTTCCTTTGAAAGAATCTGCTGCAATCACAATTCGCTGTTCTTCCATGAATCCACCCCCTTTTCTATAGTTAGGCTTGATTATAAGAAACCCGCCTTCTTCATTTCATCAATCATCTTGTCTAAAACAACGCCCTTACTTGCTTCCGTCGGCAAGATCGAAGGTCCCACATTCAAGCCCATCAAGTTTGCCATATCTTTGGTAGCTGAAGGGAAACTTGCTGCATCTTGCGATAAACGGATTGGGTTCAGGGTAAATTGGTTCTTTAGCGCGCCTTGAAAATCACCAGATACGTACTGGTCATAAATACCGCAAACCAATTCAGGATAAATATTTGCCGTTGAACACACCCCGCCGACTGCTCCCACACAGAGTGAAGGATAAACAATGGTATCTTTTCCTGCAATCACTCGAAAGCCAACATCAGCATTCCGTCGAACCAGTTCGCTTAGAAAGGTCAAATCTCCGCTTGAATCTTTGATCCCTACGATATTCTCAACGGTATGCGCCAGCTTTTCGATCAATGGTTGACTCAACGAATACCCAGCTCTTGCTGGATTGTTATACAAAAGCACCATCGTATCGGAAACCGCGTCTGCGATTGCTTTAAAATGATTGTACAATGCTTCTTCTGTGGGTTTGATGAACATTGGGTGTAAAACGGAAATACCAGCGATCGGCAATTTTGCTGCCTGTTTGGCAAGTGCCACCGCATGTTTCGTACGTATTGGGCCCATCCCAAAGAAAACAGGTACTTTTCCAGCGGCTTCATCTAAAATGATTTCTGTTGCTGCAAGCATTTCATCATGTTCGAACATATAAAACTCACTATTACTGCCAAAAGCCAAAATGCCATGAACACCATGATCGATCACATGCCGTACGATCTTTCGCAACTTAGTTTCGCAAATCATTTCTTCTTCATTCACTGGCGTGAGTAAAGGAACAATGATCCCTTTAATTTTTTCTTTTTCCATTATGGTCAATCCTCTCACTGAAAGCTTCGATTAATTTGTATTCCCTCGATTACTCTCTGACTAAAGCTGGTTTTTTATTGTCAAATGTCCAGCCAGGAATCAGATACTGCATGGCAATCGCATCATTGCGCGCCCCTAAGCCTTCTTTTAAATACAATTGATGCGCCGCATCTAGCTTTTCTCGGTCAAGTTCCAGCCCAAGGCCATGGGAATTTCTTGGAATGGTAATTTCACCGTTTTTGATTTGATGCGGATTTTTGGTCAAGCCTTCGCCATCTTGCCAAATCCAGTGGGTATCGGCGGCATTTACTTCCCCAGGTGCTGCCGCTGCAGTATGAGCGACCATCGCCAAAGAAATATCAAAATGATTATTGGAATGCACACCCCAAGTCAAATCTAAGTCATGACATAACTGCGCCACACGCACACTGCCTTGCATCGTCCAAAAATGCGGATCTGCCAGCGGAATCGTCACACTATCTAAGCGAATCGCTGCTTTCATTTCTCGCCAATCCGTTGCAACCATATTCGTCGCCGTCGGCAATCCTGTTTTTCGGCGGAATTCTGCCATCGTTTCTCTACCAGAGAAGCGACCTTCTGCACCACAAGGATCTTCTACATACGCTAATACGCCGTGAAGGTCTTTGCAAAGCGCAATTGCATCATCTAGTAACCATCCGCCATTCGGATCAAGGGTAATCCGAGCATTGGGAAATTCTTTTTTCAACGCTTTGACGGTTTGTACTTCTTCTTGCCCTGATAACACGCCGCCTTTTAATTTAAAGTCCTCAAAACCATAGCGCTCATAGGCAGCTTTCGCTAACTTGACGATTGCTTCTGGTGTCATCGCTTCTTCACGACGTAGTGCTCCCCATGAATCATCGAGCGTATTGTCAGAAGCATAAGGCAAGTCTGTTTTGTTGCGATCTGCTACATAAAACAGATAACCTAAAAACTTCACTGATTCCCGCACTTGTCCTTCACCTAACAAAGCGGCAACGGGCACCTGCATGTGCTGTCCTAGTAAATCCAACAATGGTGCTTCAACAGCAGTCATAACATGAACCGTCGTTCGTAAATCAAATGTTTGGTTCCCGCGCCCACCAGCATCCAACTGCGCATAACGTTCGTGAATCTCTTTCACGATGTTTTTGTATTCGCCCAAAGTCCGACCCACAACTAATTCACGACAGTCTTCCAATGTCTGACGAATTTTCTCACCACCTGGCACTTCTCCTAAACCTGTATTACCCGTGTCATCAGTTAAAATAACGATATTTCTAGTAAAGAAAGGGCCATGGGCTCCACTTAGATTTAATAGCATACTGTCATGTCCTGCTACAGGGACAACTTCCATTTTTACGATTTTTGGAATCATCAAAATCTCTCCTAGTCAAATTGATAGTTTTTAATATACTGTTTTCCAAAAAAAGAATACAGAGTATCGAGTGCAGACTTTTCGTCGAAAAACAGTGAATTTATGTGCTAAAGAACATTTTTAAATAAAGATCCCCAATAAGATCCCTACTAGCGTCCATGCCAAGCTGATTCCCCAGAATTTAAAGAAGGAATAACGCAAGAATTTTCGTACATTGGTTTCCCCTAAATCACAAGCCATGATGATTTGTGGTTGGGCAATCAGTGAAGCAAACGCACCAATATTAAAGAATAATGTCAAGGCAACAATATCTGGAGCAACGCCATATTCTCCTGCTAAAGCTGCAATGATCGGAATGAGCGCAAAAAACCAAGTATCGTTGGTAAACAACAGCATCAATGGTGTGCTGAAGATAGCGATCGCAATATGAACATAGGGACCAACAGCAGCGGGAATAATATTCACGAGAACTTGAACCATCGCATCCATCATGCCCGTTCCTTGCAAGATCCCGACGACAACCCCAGAAAGCAAAACGATGGGCGCAATCGGATATGTTTTTGAAGCATATTTGCTGATCAATTGATTTTGATCTTTGAAGTCCGGATAGTTCACGCACAAAGCGATGATCAAACCAGCTGCGAAAATATAGTAAGAAGGCAGGTTTGAAAACGACAAAGCGATCACTAAGAGGATGGTCAAGATCAGATTGAACCAAAATAGCTTGGGACGAGCAAGCGGTCCATAGTTTTGCTCTTTCGCTAATGAATCAGCGATCCCTTCAAACTTTTCTCCATTTGCCATATGCTTTTTATGGACACCTAAACCTAAGAAATAACCAAGGATCATCGTTCCGATAAAGACAGTGATCCAAACAGGTAGCAAGGTGGTAAATAAGGTCATCGGTGCATTGGGTACATCCGGAAGCAGACTTGCAGCCCGTAAGATCCGCGCGTTCCATGGTGTGATCGATCCTAACATGATACCGACTGAGCAAAGAAAGACGAGTATCACCGGATCGATTTTCAACTTCTTAAATAGCGGCAAAAACAACGGGATCGCAATTAGATAGGTCGACATGACACTTCCATCTAATGTGGTGATCACAGAAATAAACACAGTCAAGCTGCAGAGAATCGGCGCTTTGATTTTTACTTTTTTCAAAAACTTGAATACCATAATATCGAAAACTGCTGCATCAGATATCAGAGAAAAATAAGGTAATGAAAACATGATCATCAAAAAGATGTCTCGTGTCATATCAAGACCGTCAGCGATATATCCTTCCGTCGCTGTCCAGCTTGCCCCGCTTAAAAAAGAAAATGCGACAGGTATCAATGCAAAACAGACAAGTATATTTATTTTATTTCTTAGTAATAAACCCGTGATCAATGTCATCATGACAAAGCCAAGAATAGCTAAATAGCTCATTTTTTATATCCCTCCGAATAATAGATCAGTCAAAGAGGAATATAGCCGAAACTTCAAGCAAAAATTTCAGCTATATCTCTGACATCAAGTAGTCCTTCAATAAATACCTTTAGCGCACAAAGCAAGGTTTTTTTGAGTCAAACTGCCAATCTTCAATAAAGTATTGCATCGCAATTGAATCATCACGATCACGGTATTTTGGGTCCATTGACTGGTACAATTGATGTGCTTCCAGCAATTTCTCCATATTGATTTCAATACCTAGGCCAGGTTTATCGGTGATTTTGATCACGCCATCTTGAATCAAGACAGTGTCATCGCAAAGTTCTTGTCCATCCTGCCAAATCCAGTGTGTATCGATTGGTGTAATATTTCCTGGTGCAGCTGCGGCACACTGTGCGAACGTTGCCAACGTAATATCAAAATGGTTATTGGAGTGAGAACCCCAAGTCAATCCCCAGTCATTCAAAATTTGGGCCATGCGAACACTTCCGTTTAATGTCCAGAAATGCGGATCAGCCAGAACGATATCTACTGCTTTTGAATTTAATGCATGATAAAATTGTCGCCAGTTGGTCGCAATCATATTTGTTGCCACTTGATGTCTCGTGGCTGTTTTGAATTCATTCATGATCTCACGACTTGAAAAACCTGCTTCAGGGCCACATGGATCCTCCACATAAGAAATCGTGTCTAGTTTGTCTTTGCAAAGCTCGATTGCCTCTGCTAACGACCAAGCACCATTAGGATCAATATTGATCCGCGCTTCTGGAAACGCCTCATGTAAAGCAACTACTGCTTCCATTTCCTCTGTTCCCTTCAGCACGCCACCTTTGACTTTGAAATTTTTGAACCCATAGCGTGTCTCAAGTGCTTTTGCTTGCTGCACCATTCCCTCAGGTGTTAATGTTTCCTGTCTTCTAATGCGCTCCCACTCATCTTTTGGCTCTTCCTCTATGCGATAAGGCAGATCGGTTTTCCCTGCATCGGCGATATAAAACAAATACCCCAACACTTCAACTTCATTACGCTGCTGACCATCACCTAATAACGCACACATTGGTTTATTTAGAAACTTACCAAGCAGATCCAGCATCGCACATTCAACCGCTGCCTCCGCTTGGACGACAAATTTCAGATTTTTTAAATCCAACCCTTGAAGTCCTTCCCCATCGTTTCCTTTCATCGCCGCTGCATTTTTGCGAATCGTTGTAATCACATTACGATAATTGGCAATTTCTTGCCCCACGACAAAAGGAATGTAACTCTCCAGCATTTTGGTGATGTCTTCACCGCCATGGATCTCACCAATGCCTCTATTCCCAGTTTCGTCTTCTAATACAACAATATTCCTCGTAAAATAAGGTGCATGACACCCGCTTAAGGTAAGGGTCGGACTGTCATAACCAGCAATCGGAAACACCTGCATCTTTGTCACTTTTGGAGAACCATTTTTACTCATATTCATTCCACCTTCTCTATTATTTTTGGTTTGTTCAGTTTGAAGAAAAAACATGATTCGTAATCAAAACGCTTTAGGTTTTTATAAATTGCTTCCTGTGCATACCACTGAACCCTTCTTCGCTCATTCTTGTTAACAAAATCACAATCCATTGGTCAGTAAATGTTTTTGAAGAATTCTGCTCATTTTTCGAGCAATCGAAACAAAAATCAGTTTCTAGAAAGAAGGGTCCGAAACACTAACTAGACTAAGGGAACTTCTGATATTTCTCGCACATTTCCAGTCATATGTCGAAAAAGCGTCAGCGTATGGAAGCGGTTTATGATCATTAACTTGCTCTAAGAATACAAATATTCTTCGCGAATAAAAAGGGTATGTGAGATAGTTATCCGCATCGTTTCTGCTTGATAAATGTTACAGAAACCATTTTAAGAATTCCAAAAAAGCCAAATTTTTTCTGTAATCGGCGGGCTACAAGCGAAAAAACTGTAGGTCACCCATCGAGAAAATAGCAAAAAAACCGATAATGCCCTTGATGACCTCTTTCAGTAAAAAGAACTAAATTTTACTGAATCAGTCGATCAAAACACATGAACGGTTTTGTCACTACTTTTTATTCTTTTTTCTGCTAACCCAAGTCCCCATTGGATAATTATGTTTGTTTTTGCCCGTTATAGACTTTTGTTATCTGTTGAAGGGACTTTTCCCCATTGATTTTTTTAGCGTCACATAGGTAACGATAGACAGTATGACTATTCCTAAGAAAATCAACCGATCATTCAAGACTTCATCCGTCTGCGGGAGAAGCTTCTGCTTATTATGGTTGGCATCATCACTTCTTGCCGAGCTGGAAGAGTGACTTGACCCACTATTATTTAGCAAACCTTCCAGTGTATTGCTTGTACTACTTGGTTCGGTAGTACTACTTGTACTGCTTTCGCTACTTGGTTCCGTGCTGCTACCTGTACTACTTTCGCTACTTGGTTCCGTGCTACTACTTGTACTGCTTTCGCTACTTGGTTCCGTGCTGCTTGTATTGCTTTCGCTACTTGGTTCCGTGCTACTACTTGTATTGCTTTCACTACTTGGTTCGGTAGTACTACTTGTACTGCTTTCGCTACTTGGTTCCGTGCTACTACTTGTATTGCTTTCACTACTTGGTTCGGTAGTACTACTTGTACTGCTTTCGCTACTTGGTTCCGTACTGCTACTTGTACTGCTTTCGCTACTTGGTTCCGTGCTACTACTAGTGCTGCTTTCGCTACTTGGTTCCGTACTACTTGTACTGCTTTCGCTACTTGGTTCCGTGCTGCTGGACTCTCCTGGTTCACCGGTTCCGCCACCACCGCCACCATAGCGTGGCGTATAGCCAGTAATACTGCTTGTTCTTGGCACATCATTGACCAAAGCATCAAGGATGCCCCGATTGGTATATTGTTCCAATGAACC
Organism: Enterococcus sp. AZ079; assembly: GCF_050547255.1. NCBI lineage: Bacteria > Bacillati > Bacillota > Bacilli > Lactobacillales > Enterococcaceae > Enterococcus > Enterococcus sp. AZ079. The sequence continues at coordinate 1,949,459 of NZ_CP172955.1, forward strand.
ATCCGTTTCTGTTTTGTAGGTAATGTAGATCCGTTCCTCCGTATCCCGCAAAGGAATTTCAAAGGACCCATCACTATTTAAAACGATCGGTACTTGCTCGACATACGTTGGGTTGGAAACGCTGGGTCCATAGACCACTCGAGCACTCGTACTAACTAAAGTCTGATGAGGACCTACAAAGTCAATAAACGTTCCATCTTTGATCGTCACTTGGTCCGTGTCAAACGAGTTGATATACACACGCCAATCAATGATCCGTTTGGGTTCTTGCGTACCTAAATACAGTCCTTGTTTGGTGAGTAAGGCACCCTCCCCTGTGTCATCCACTGCTTGAATAAAAATAGGCACCGATTGCGTCCCATTTGCCGTTTCAAAGTTGATGTTGTTGATCTGATTTTCTATCACGTCATCACTGAACTTTGTCCAAAAATAAAAGTCCCCATGTACATTGGTATTTTGTTCGACAAATTCTGTGAAAACAAAGATCAGCTGATTGCCAACTTGGGTAACATTGACCACTAAGTTGTTATTTTCATCGTATAAAGCATACGTATTATTAACGCCTTCAATCTCAGCTGGCAAGGTGACGGTCGCTTTGTCACCTGCTTTTAAATCACCTAAGTCCTCCAAACTCCAGGTCATATCTATTTTGAAGGAATCATCCTTTTCAATACTTGTGATGACCTCGTTGTGGCTATTAACGATCGATACATTTGTAATCAGCTTGGCACCCACATCGGTTTCCCCATAAACTACCCGCATACCAGCAAAAACAGGAATCAACAGCAGCAAGACAGCAAATGCTTTTCCTAAACGTTTGATCATTGGTTTCCTCCCTTAAGTGAGCGCTTAGCTAACCCCATCGGTCACAGCAATTACTGTACTCGACATGAATATTGTCATTAACAGTTGTCTTTTCGTTTCACGGTGAGAAAAATAGACTTCCAGTTGCCACATTCTTGCAGCGTATCAGCGACTGCCTAATAGAATCAGTGTTAACTAATTTTATCTGCTTTTCGGTGATTTACACAATTAAAACGCTTCATTGGTGAAAGAAAATAACAATGCAGCAAACAAAAAAACCAAATCCCAATCCGTGTTGATTGAAAGGGATTTGGCTAAAAAATAAATCACTCTGTCGGATCGGCGATCCTATCAATTTGCTGGAAGTACCGATACTGACAAACAAAGTAAAAAACGATTTGGAAAATCAAAAAGAGACTAACGATCACACCATAGTATTGCCAAACAGGCAATTCTACTAAAATACGCAGAGCGGTCATTGCCACCGCAAAATGGATCATTGCAACGACTGTTGGCAAGAAGTACATCACTTGCAGCTGGCGTCTCAGAACGTTGTGACGCTCCTTGGGCGACACACCTAAAATATGCAAGGAACGATGGTACGCCCCATCTTTATCTAAATCTGCAAATAAACGGAAATAGATAATCGAAGCGGAGAAAATAAAGAAAACCGAACCTAGTAATACCGTGATCATTAAGATGATGCCATTTCCTTGACGATTTTCTTGGAAAACTTGGTATTTTGAGGTATAAGACGTACGCATCGGAATGTCTTTTGCAGCTTCTGACCACTCTTCATCTGTATAGTCACCTTTGGCTTCAAACTCCCGACTGAGTTCTTCGTATTGCTGATCGATCAAGGCATTTTCTTTATCTAAATTCCCATTGAAATCAGATACCAATTCAGGTGTTTCAGCCCATTCTGGATAGTCTAACCAAATAAAACCAGATTCCATATCATCGTTAAATTCTTGTAAGAGAGCTTGCCATTCCTCAAAGGTCTTATCTGTCACAACTGACAATCCAAAGTAATCCAGAGAAAGCATTGAGGGGCTGTGGACAATCGTAATATCCTTTTTTATACCGGTTTCTGAACCTAATTCAAGTGGATAGATACTTGTGCGTTCGTTCTCAGGGACTTCTAGAAGCTGTTTTCGACGTGAATAATTAGCACTAAGTGTCATTATTTGATTATCTGCAACGGAATCAGCTTCCTCACCGATTTGTTTCATCATTTTCTGATAGTCGCTTTCTCGCATAATTGAAAAGCCATTCGTCGTATAAAATGAATCATTCATAACTGCAGATTCATCAAGATTCGCATAGGCCCATAGTAAGGAAACACTATCCGTTACAGGCGCATACCCTTTTTCTTCTATGGCAGTTTTAATTTCATTCATTTTCCCCTCAGAATGATCGAGGTCTTCTGGCCCCGACCACGGAAACACATAGGCTACACTGATTCCTTGGATCGAAGAAAAAGAAGAACTGCCGATCGCCAGCATCACGGAAATCCCAACGAATGCCACGGAGGTACTAATAGCGATCAGACTATACATCGCCGCATTGTCTCGCATGCGAAAGATCCATTCGCTGATAGTCAGCATCCGAGTCCCCCGTAAGAAGGTTGGGCGTTTCTTTAATCGTTTCAATAGAAATACGCTGAACTGATGGAATGACAAGATCGTGCCTGCAACAGTCAACAAGACTCCTAGCATAAGTGGCAGCATTGAGTAGGTTTGGTAGCTAAAATAAAAGACCGATCCATAGCCAACTAGTAACAGCACAATTCCTGAAAATGCCAATGCCCAATGACTTTTTGGCTCAGGACGTGGTTTTTCATTTTCCTTGATCAATGAGATGATCTGTTCTCCTTGCAAGGCGCGAGTACTGAAAAAGGAGATCAAAAGAAAAATGAAGACATAGATCCCAAAGGTCAATCCTAAAGCTTCCAGAGGAACCATAAATTTCAGTCCTTCTGTTAAGTACATGACATTTTGCGCAATCAGCAGCAACAATTTCGTCACTAAAATCCCCAACCCAATACCGGTCACTGTAGCGCCGGTCCCTAAGAAGGCATTTTCGACAAATAAAATCTTTCGCAGATCTTTTTCTTCGATCCCCAAAATCAAGTAGATCGCCAGATCACGTTTGCGTCGTTTCAAAAAGACCACAAATGTATACCATAAAAACAACAGCGACAGTAAGGCGATCACCACGAGTGCGACGGATAGACCAACCTTAGCTAAGCTTGAAAGTGTATCGCTATTAGATAAGTTTTCTTCCAATTGCGGATGAAAGAGCAAAAGACTAAAGATATAAAACACCATCGCCGCAAAGGCACTGCTGACGAAGTAGGCCGCATAAGTTCGAAAATTCCCCCGCAGATTACGATTGATCAACTGTCTGAAATTCATGACGGCGACCTCCTAAATGTGCTAGGACTTCAAGAATTTTTTGATAAAATTGCTGTTGATCAGCACCACGATAGACTTCGTTATACAGCTTTCCGTCTTTGATGAAAACGACCCGATCAGAAAAGCTGGCGGAATACGGATCATGGGTGACCATCATGGTAGTGACTTTGCGCTGCTTGTTCATCTGACTTAGTATTTCCATGACATCTCGTGCTGCCTTGGAATCAAGATTACCCGTCGGTTCGTCTGCTAAAAGCAATTCCGGCTGATGAATCAAAGCTCTAGCAATCGCAACTCGCTGCTGCTCTCCACCGGAAAGCTGATAGATGCGTTTGTCTTTTTTCTCATAGATCCCAAGTTCACGTAATAGCTGCTCCGAACGTTCTTTCATCTCAGGAACCGGCACCCGATCCAATGTCAGTGGTAAAATCACATTCTCAAGCACGCTCAATGGCGAAAGCAAATTGTAGTTTTGAAAAACAAAGCCTAATTGTCGACGACGAAACTCCGCGAGTTTTTGCTTAGATAATTCCAGTGGCTGCTCTCCCTTGAGGATCACCGAACCTGAAGTCGGTTTATCCAATGTTGCCACCAAATTCAGCATGGTGGTCTTGCCACTGCCAGATGGACCCATAATGCTGATAAATTCTCCTTCTGGCACTTTGAGATCGATTTGCTGTAAAACCTCAACAGACACTTCCCCTGTATAGGTTTTCGATACATTTTTCAATTCTAGTAAAGCCATCATCTTCACTCCTTTGCTACCAGTTTAGCAGGCGGCACCGCAATCAGTTATCGATTTCGTGATAGAAAGCTTACAAAATTGTAAGAAAGACTTCACCTCCGAAATGTTAAGGTAACCGTCGTGCCTTGATTCTCCTTAGAGGCAAGCGATACATCGATATCTAATTGCGTACTGATCGTCTCAACTAAATAAAGACCGATCCCAGTTGCCTCTCCTGTTTGCCGCCCATTCTGACCTGTATAAAAGGGGCGAAAAACCCGCGGTAGATCCGCTGCTGCAATCCCGCAGCCTTCATCTGCGATCGTTAAGCTTCTAGAAAAAGGATCGATCTCAAAATAGACCTTACTGTCTGGCTTGGAGTACTTGATGGCGTTGCTGATGAGTTGAAAGAGCAGAATACCTAGCCATTTTTTGTCTGTTGTCACCGTGATATCTGCTTCACTCATCAGCTTCGGATAGACTTCACTACGAATAAAATTCCGCTTCTGGTCACCGATACTGCGTTTTAACAATTCCAACAGTGAGGCTGACTCGATAACGAAGTCCTCCGTGAAATCTTCCAAGCGCACAAAATTCAGCGCAGTCGCCAAGCCACTTTTTAAGCGATCTGTTTCAGCCAAAAGATCATAGCTATCGACTTCTTCACTTTCAGCCATTAGCGCCAAAACTGAGACAGGTGTTTTCATTTGATGAACCCAGATATTCATGAAACGAATATGATTTTTATGGTGCTGATCTAGTTCTGTCAGCCGCTCTTGCTCTTGCTGTTCATGTGCATCGAACTGCTTGCGCCATTGCTTGGAAAGGTAGCCATTGCTTCGATGTGTCGCTCTTCCATGCTTGATATACTGATAAAACGCAGTATTGGAAAGGTAATCTGCCAAATAAACAAGAACAATGAACAGCCCGAATAGAAGCAGACCATAACCAATTACGAGGTAATTTCGATAGCCATCCAACCAAATCACTAAAACGAACAATGAAATGGCTAGGACGGTAACGAGTAGTTTAGGTAAATGAACACTTGCATATGCTTTCATTCTTCCGTACCTACCACTGATAAAGCGTAGCCCTTTCCGCGAATCGTTTGGATCGGATCATTGATGCCCATTGCCGCCAATTTTTTTCGCAAACGGCCGACATTGACAGAAAGCGTATTGTCATCAACGAAGCGCTCATCATCCCATAATAGATTTAAGATCCGTTCCCGTTTGACCATCTCTGGGTGTGCCGACATTAACAGGGTCAATAATTCTCCTTCTCGAACAGTCAGCCATTCACTGGCTTCACGATAGACCATCTTCAATGCTTCGGGATAGTAGATCAATTCGCCAGCTTTCAAACTTCTCGCCCGATCAGACTGTGCATAATCCCCGTAGACTCTACGAATGTGGCTTTTTACTTTTGCCAGCAGCAAATCATAAGAAAAAGGTTTGACTAGATAATCATCAGCACCATATTCTAGAGCCATCACTTGATCCATATTGCCGTCACGGGCGGAGATGAAGAGAATTGGAACCAACGAGCGTTCCCTGATTTTTTGGCACCAATAAAACCCATCATAATAAGGAAGATTGACATCCAACAAAACCAAATCAGGTTGGATCATCAAGAATTCATCTAAAACCGCAGCGAAATTTTCTGGAACAAAGGTTTGATACGCATAGCGGGATAATTGATTTTCCATCATTTTGACTAACGATTTGTCATCTTCGACCACGAATATTTTCATATAAATCCTCCTGTTTTCTCTAAAGTTTACCAAATCTGTGTGAAAAAAACTGCAAAATTCCAGCTTTTTTAAAAAAAGTGTACTTATTTATTGTAAGCAAAATTATTTTATAGTATACTACATTTTGTGATTAAAACTTACTTAAAGTAAAGGTGGAAAAAAATGAAAAATATTTTAGTTGTTAAAGCCAATAACCGTCCTGATGGAGTATCTGCAAAAATGTTTGATACGTTCGTTGAAAATCTTGATACCAACAATGTGGACGTTGTAACCTTTGATGTGTACGCACAACCAATGCCTTATATCGGTCAAACGTTATTTGAAGCATTTGGCAAACTTTCACAAGAACAAGAATTAAACCAAGAAGAACAAGAATTGATGACTGTCCGTCAAGACGTGATGAACAAATTCGCAGCAGCGGATACCATCGTTTTCGCTTTCCCAATGTGGAACTTAACGATTCCTGCTGCCTTGCACACATTCATCGACTACATCTTCCAAGCTGGCTTTACTTTCTCTTATAACGAAGATGGTTCAATGAACCAATTATTGAAAGACAAAGAAATCGTTCTATTGAATGCCCGTGGTGGTGTTTACTCAGGCGAAATGAGCGCAATGGAAAACGCTGTAACCTTTATGGAAAAAGTTTTCGGTGGTATGTTCGGCATGAACATCACAGAAGAAGTAATCATTGAAGGCCACAATGCAGATCCTTCTAAAACAGCAGAAATCATTGCTGAAGGTTTAGAACGCGTAGCAGCTGCTGCGAAAAAATTCTAATCATTGCTATCGATCAACTCCTCAACAAAGCGCTATTGCTTGTTGAGGAGTTTTTTTATCCAAAAGCGTAGCTCGTCTATGGGATCGATAAAACAAAGAGGCCCCATAGAACACAGCGGTCTAAGGGGCTAAATCTCTTTTATTTTGATGCTTTCCAATCAAAAGGCAACAGCTCTTCTAGCGTCATGATTTTTCCTGCTGCGATCATGACCTGCGTGTTATGGTTGGCAGGATCCAGCTGGCTGATAAATTCACGGCAACGACCACAAGGTGGGATCGGCTCACCTGCCGTATTGATTGCAACCATCTGTAACACCCGCTGCTGACCATCGGTGATCATTTGCGCAGCCGCAGCCTGTTCGGCGCAAAAACCCATAGAACAGCTGGTATCGATACAGATCCCTGTATAAATCTGTCCATCTGCAGTAGCCAGAGCTGCCGCGACACTCCCTGCTTCTGCAAATTGAGAGAGCTGTCTGAATCCCAGTTTTTGTTTCGCGGCATCGATCAGCAACTGAAAGTCCATTTTTCTTCCTCCAATAATAAGCTGGCTCATGGTTAAATGAACCGTTTAAGCACCCGCCATGATTTTCGTCAATAGCTCAGGATCAAATGTCTTTTCCCGCAGCATCTCGATTTCATAGCCATAAGGGGCTTTTTTATTCTTTTTGTCTTCGCCGACATAGGGTGTTTCCAAAATTTTCGGTAACGCTGATAATTGCTCATGATGAACGATCTTATTCAAGGCTTCAAAGCCGATCGTGCCAAAACCAATGTTCGCATGTCGGTCTTTGTGGCTGCCCTGTGGATTTTTTGAATCATTGACATGGATGACCTTCAAGCGATCCAACCCGATGATTTTGTCAAACTCGTTTAACACGCCGTCAAAGTCTTCTTTGACATTGTAGCCAGCATCGTTCGTGTGACAAGTATCTAGTGTAACGGATAATTTTTCATTTAAGGTGACACCATCGATAATTGCTGCCAATTCTTCAAAGCTGCGACCAATCTCGGTGCCTTTACCTGCCATTGTTTCTAATGCGATCTGAGCAGTTTGATTTTTTTCAAGGACCTCGTTTAAGCCTTTAATGATCTGCTTGATCCCAGCTTCTGGTCCTGCACCGACATGGGCACCGGGGTGCAATGTGATTTGAGTTGCACCTAAAGCTTGGGCTCGTTGGATTTCTTCTTGTAAGAACGAAACAGCAAAGCCAAAGTTTTCTGGTTTGATGGTATTGCCTAAATTAATGATGTACGGGGCATGGACGACGATATTCGAAATTCCTTTTTCCGTCATAAAATCTTGTCCAGCTGCGATCTGCATCTCTTCGATCGGTTTGCGCCGCGTGTTTTGCGGAGCTCCGGTATAGATCATAAACGTAGTAGCTTGATAGCTAGCTGCCTCTTCTGCTGCTCCTAAAAGCATTTTTTTGCCGCTCATTGAAACGTGTGAACCAATCAACATTTTTCTTTTCCTCCTAAATCTAGTCTTCTCTATTATCGATAAAAGCGCCTTGTAAAGCGATTATTTTGCTCATTGCCGTATTTTTTTATCAAGCGAGTCCAAATAACATCAGAACACCCGTCATTAGCGGCATACTTATCAAAAAGCTAATGGAAGAAACGAACCCCACCGCTTCTTCCTCCATTCCAGCAATCACGGAATTAATGACACCGAATAAAGGAATTGGAGCAAACATTAACAAACAAAGAACTGGCTTTAATAAAACTGGGATTGGTAAAACATAGAAAGCTGCGAACAGCACGAATGCCAGTCCGTACCGCAAGCTTAAAATTTTGATCACTGTTTGGGTGGTGTGCTTCGGTAAGCGGAAATCCAAAAATAAGCCAATCATAAACATGGACAAAAACGTATTTGCGATCCCGATTGGTTGGACAAGCGCCAATGCCGCTTCGGGAATCCTCCAATCCGCACTGCGGATAATCAGCATCACTAGATAAATAGTAAACGTTGGCGAACGCAGGAGATTCAAAAAGATTTTCCCTGGTTCAAACGTCGTCCGCTTTCCAATCAAGAATTCGATGAAAATCGTCGTTCCCCCTGCCAACATGATACTGTTCCCCATATCAAACAGCGAAATCAGCGGAATCCCTAAAGGATAAAAGCTTTGGGCAAAAGGAATCGCAAAATTGCCGATATTAAAGCCTGAACCGCAGTACATCGCAAACTGCTGCAGCGTGTTCGATTCTTTTTTGGTCAAGAAAAATGCGAAGAGGATCTGGACGATCGTAATGATCAACGCGATCACAATCAAACTAAGCGCACTGACTTGTACTTGCATTGAAGCTAAATTCAAAATGATTGCTGCCGGTAACGTCACATTCAAAATAATTTTGGATAAGATCGAGCCATCCGCTTTTGAAAGGACATTTAGCCGCTTAAGAAAATACCCTAAGAAGATCATGGCAAATAAACCGGCGGCATTCAACACTATATTTCCCATTCCAACAAAAACCCTTCCTCTACAAAAATTTGAAAAAAGCGAACCAACAAGGCGGTTCGCTTTTTGCGATTAAAATGTTAATAAGAAATATTTTTTCTTGCCACGACGAATCACGACGTATTTTCCACCGATCCGATCACTTGCTTGGAGCTCGTACGTTAGGTCTTGGACGCGTTCCCCATTGATGTAGATGGCACCATTTTGTACATCTTCTCTTGCTTGACGTTTTGATGGTTCGATTTTAGCAGTCGTCAACACTTCAACGATGTTCAAAGAATCATCCGCTGTTACCTGATGACTAGGAACCCCTTTAAAGCCTTGTTCGATCTCTTCAGCGTTCAATTCTTTGATATTGCCGCTGAATAAACTTGCTGAGATGCGTACGGCTTGTTCATAAGCCTCTGCCCCATGAACCAAAGTAGTGACTTCTTTTGCCAAAGCTTTTTGTGCTGCTCGAGATTCTGGTGCAGCGTTAAATTCTGCTTCGATCGCAGCGATCTCTTCTAATGATAAGAAGGTGAAATATTTCAAGAATTTGACTGCATCACGATCATCCGTATTGATCCAGAATTGGTAGAACTCGTAAGGCGTTGTTTTCTTGGCATCTAGCCAAACCGCATTGCCTTCTGTTTTCCCAAATTTCGTTCCATCTGCTTTTGTGATCAATGGCATAGTCAAACCGAACCCTTGAACTTCACGCTCACGACGTAATAATTCGATCCCAGAGGTGATATTGCCCCATTGATCGCTACCGCCCAATTGTAATAAGCAACCGTGGTTGTCGTAAAGGTTCAAAAAGTCATAGGCTTGTAAAAGCTGGTATGCAAATTCCGTGTAGGAAATTCCTGTTTCGATCCGACGTTTGACACTTTCTTTGCTCATCATGTAGTTGATGGTAAAGTTTTTCCCCGTGTCACGCAAGAAATCAATCAGTTTCAATTCCCCTAACCATTCATAGTTATTGGCAATGATGGCAGGATTTTCTTGGTCATCAAAATCAATAAAGCGAGATAATTGGCTCTTGATACTTTGGGACCATTCTAAAACGGTATCTAGTGTGTTTAATTGACGTTCTTGATCTTTAAAGGATGGGTCACCGATCATTCCGGTACCGCCGCCTACTAATGCGATCGGCACATGTCCGTTTTGTTGGAAACGGCGCAACATTAAAATAGGCAATAAATGACCAATATGCAGGCTATCTGCGGTAGGATCAAAGCCGATATATAGTTTCACAGACTCTTCATTTAATTGTTTGGTCAAGGCTGCTTCGTCTGTGGTCTGATGAACTAATCCGCGTTGCTTTAGCTCTTCAAAAAAGTCTGTACTCATTCTTTCTCCTCCTAATAATTGCTTCATTGTTCATCTTAACTGAAAAAGAGGTCAATGAAAAGTCTTTCTCTCAAAGTCCTTTACCAAAAAAGAAACTTTTAGGCAAATCCGTTCATTTTCCTTTATTATCGCTGGTTCAATACAAACACCAACTGGCATTTTCTCCCACACTTCTTTCGATAACAGATAGGGTGCTACCCAAGCGCCTTGTTTTTTGCTATAATTACACGGAATCTATTCTAATTTATTGAGGTGACTCTTTTTGTCCCAGAAAACGAAAAATCAAAAGAATACAGAAAACAAAAATAGAGGCTGGTTCTATTTCAACATCAGTCTTAGGGTTTTACATGCCTTGTTCTTAGTTGCTATTTCTTTGCTGGTGCTAGGCGGTTCTTTAGCCTTAGGGATCGGTGCCGGCTACTTTGCTTTTCTTGTGGAAGATACCGCAGCTCCTTCTAAAGATGAGTTACAAAAAGAATTGACCGACATCACAGAGACTTCTCAACTCGCATACGCTGATGGCAGCAAAATCGCAACGATTCGCTCGGATCTAATGCGAACATCGGTTAATTCCGATCAAATTTCAGATTATTTGAAAAAAGCGATCATCGCAACAGAGGACGAATATTTTAATATTCATAATGGGGTCGTACCAAAAGCAGTCGTGCGGGCATTATTATCAGAAGCGACAGGCTTTGGCGGCAGCGGGGGTTCCACTTTGACCCAGCAGCTGGTAAAACAACAAATCCTTTCCAGTGAAACGACCTTCAAACGCAAAGCCAATGAGATTTTATTAGCCATGGAAGTGGAGAAATTTTTCGATAAAGATGAGATCGTCACCATGTATCTAAACATCTCCCCTTTCGGTCGGAACAATAAAGGGCAAAATATCGCAGGTGTGCAAGAAGCGGCGCAAGGAATTTTTGGCGTCAACGCAGCTGACCTATCTTTACCACAAGCAGCCTTTATTGCGGGTCTGCCACAAAGCCCGATCGTCTACAGCCCTTATACAAATACGGGTGAGATCAAGGAAAACTTGACCGCTGGCTTAGAACGGAAAGACTTCGTGCTCTTCAGTATGTATCGTAACCACGATATTACGAAAGAGGAATACGAAGAGGCGCTTAATTATGACTTGAAGCAAGACTTCAAAAAACAAGAAGCCATTGAACAAACGGATCAAAGCTTCCTTTATTACACTGTGTTAAATGAAGCAAAAGACATTATTGCCAAACAGCTGGCAGATGAAGATGATGTCAGTGACGAAGAATACGCCAAAGAGGAAACCTATCAAAAATACTTCGAATTGGCGCAGCAAAAACTTGTTAATGGTGGCTATACCGTCACATCAACGATCGATAAAGATATTTATAATGCGATGCAAGATGCCGTCGACAAATACGGCTATATGCTAGACAACTGGGGTGACTCCACCATCGAAGTCGGCAATGTCATGATGGACAACGCCACTGGGAAAGTACTAGGCTTTATTGGCGGTCGTAACTATGCTGACAATCAATTCAACCATGCCTTTGATGCCAAACGCCAAGCTGGTTCAAGTATCAAACCCATGCTGGTTTACGGACCGGCAATCGAAAGTGGCTTGATGGGCTCTGAATCAATGGTTTCTGATTATGCTGCAAAATGGCGAACAGGAGAAAACGCCGGTGAGCCGATCGTCAATGCCACAAACCGTGGAACCAATACTTTTATGTCGATTCGTGAATCATTGGAGGTTTCCAGTAATATCGCAGCGACAAATATTTTCCAAGATCTTTGGGAAAAAGAAGGCGATCATTTTTATGCCTACACAAATTATTTAAGCAAAATGGGCTATCCCGAAGACAATAGCTGGGCGTATGAATCAGCGCCATTAGGGGTTACAGATGTCACAGTCTTGAATCAAACGAATGGCTTCCAAACATTTGCCAATAATGGTGTTTATCAGCAAGGCTATATCATCGAATCAATCAAAGACAATGAAGGCGAAGTGCTTTACCAGCATGAAGCCAAACCTGTCCAAGTCTTTTCAGAAGCGACGGCTTCCATCATGACCGACATGATGCGTAGTGTCATCGATGAGCAAAAAACCAGTTCCTTTAAATCGGTTATCAGCGGATTGGATTGGAACCTCGGAAATGCCGATTGGGTCGGAAAAACTGGTTCCACCAACAACTGGTCGGACTCTTGGCTAGTCGTCTCCACCCCATCGATCACCATCAGCAGCTGGTCAGGTCGAGATGACAATAAAGGGACCGATAGCGCTGCAGGAACTCGGACAGCTAACTATATGGCTTACTTGATCAATCGTATTTATCAAACAAACCAAGAAGTCTTTGGTGTGAATCAGAAGTTTGAACTTTCTAGTGATGTCAAAAAAGCTCAAGTTTCCAAGTTTACTGGTACCCAACCAGGAGGAACCGTGCGAGTCGATAATCGAACCTATACGAATCCAAGCAGTACCGTTACTTCGTATTGGGCCACTGGCGGACCAGATACGGTCGATTTCAAATTTGGACTCGGTGGTTCAGATACAAACTATGCTGACTATTGGAAAAAAGCATCTTCTAGCCGTTCAACCAATCGTTCGTCGAATACATCATCGAATAACGGATCCAACAATGTTACACCTACGGCAAATGATGAAGATGACGATGAGGAACAGCAAGACAATAATCAACAAAATACCAACAATAATGATGACTGATCAGCCTTGTGCTGATCAGTTTTTTTATGCAAAAAAAAAGTGTGAGGAGAAAATCCATAGATTTTCTCCTCACACGAACGATCGTTGAAGCAAAAAGTGGAACAACAAGGCGTTGTTCCACTGATCGTTTGATCAAATCGCTGCTTATTTCGTAGAACTTTTTTCTGAAATACCGTAAGGCAAGACGATCGTTTTTTGTTCTACATCTTCTTTGTTCATCATTTTTGTCAATAGACGCATCGCAACGGCACCCATATCATACAATGGTTGCGTCACACTTGATAAGCGTGGACGAGCGGCTTCAGCCAATAATGAATTGTTGCTGGTGATGATCTCGAAATCTTCAGGAACTTTAACACCTTTGTCTAACAAACCATCTAAGACGCCGATGGCTAACTCATCGTCTGTGACATAAGCTGCTGTCGCACCACTGTTGATGATGCGATCAACTAAGGCTAAGCCTTCTTTAAAGCTGTATGGTGATTCAAAGATCAACCCTTCAGAATATTCAAGGTTGTTTTCTTTCAAGGCTTCTTTATAGCCTTTCAAGCGGTTTTGGCCATTGATTGGATCGATCAAAGCACCGCTGACAAAAGCGATTTTTTGATTGTTTTTCGCCAATAATGAAACAGCATCTTTGGCAGCTGCTGTGTAATCGATATTGACACTTCCTACTTGTTCATCAGGATCGATCGAACCAGCTAAAACGACTGGTGTTTTTGAGCGAGAGAATTCCCCGCGAATTTCATCCGTGATGCGATGACCCATGAAGATAACGCCGTCCACTTGTTTTGCTAACAAGTTGTTCAAAACGTTGACTTCTTTCATAGTATCGCCATCAGAGTTGGCTAAGATGATATTGTATTTATACATGGTCGCTACATCATCGATCCCACGAGCAAGTGATGAGAAGAACATATTGCTGACATCAGGAATGATGACACCAACAGTCGTGGTCTTTTTACTTGCTAACCCTCGAGCAACTGCGTTTGGACGATAATCCAAGCGGTCGATCACTTCCAGCACTTTCTTACGAGTTGCTGGTTTTACATTTGGATTTCCGTTGACTACCCGTGAAACAGTTGCCATCGATACATTCGCTTCCCGTGCAACATCATAAATCGTAATTGTTTGTTTTTCCATGATATATCTCCCTTATTCTATTTTCAGAAAATCTTATTTACATTTCTTTGTTAGGATAGCAAATTTTTTCCGTATTTGCAACCGTTTTAATTTTGTTTTCATGAAAACTTAGCAATTTCCTACTTTCCCCGCCCCTATTCTCTTCGAAAGCATGATAAAATAGAAAAAGAATACTTGAAAGAAGGTTTTTTCAAATGAATGATAAAAAAATCAATGAGTTAAATGGCTGGTTGAAAACCAATGGCGCAGATGTTGCCTATATTTCTAATCCAGCAACGATCGCTTATTTTTCAGGTTTTAAAAGTGAACCTCATGAACGGGTCCTTGCTTTGTTTGTCGCACCTGGAAAAGATCCCTTTCTTTTCACACCAGATCTGGAAGTAGAAGAAGCAAAAAATAGCGGCTGGCCTTTTGACATTATCGGTTATCTCGATAGCGAAGACCCTTGGGCGAAAATCTGTCAGGAATTGACCTCTCGTTACCAAGTTTCTTCCTTGGCACTAGAAAAAAATGACCTTTCCGTCGAGCGCTATGAAGCATTGAAACGGTTTTTGCCACAGACCGATTTTTCTTTAGATGTGACTCCGGTCATTCAAAAAATGCAGTTAACTAAAACGGCTGCTGAGATCGACACCTTGCTAGAAGCTGGCAACTGGGCAGATGTTGCTTTTGAGATTGGGTTTGCTGCCATCAAAGAAGGCGTCAGCGAAATGGCAATCGTGGCAGAAATTGAGTACGAGTTGAAAAAACGTGGGGTTTCCCATATGTCCTTCGATACGACCGTATTAGCTGGTGCCAATGCAGCAAGTCCTCATGGCGTACCTGGTGACCGCAAAGTGACTGCCAATGAACTCGTCTTGTTTGACCTAGGGGTCGTTTGGAAAGAATACTGCAGTGATGCAACCAGAACGGTTGCCTATAAAGAACCGACTGCCTTACAAAGAAAAATTTATGACATCGTTCTTGAAGCTGAACTAGCAGCGCAAGCAGCGGTCAAACCTGGGATTACCGCTGGAGAATTAGACAAGATTGCTCGTGATGTGATTACTGGCTACGGCTACGGCGACTACTTTAACCATCGTCTAGGTCACGGCATCGGGACCACGGTTCATGAGTTCCCCTCTTTGATCACTGGCAATGATTTAGTGATTGAAGAAGGCATGTGCTTCTCTATCGAACCGGGCATTTATTTACCAGATCAGGTCGGTGTCCGCATTGAAGACTGTGTGTATGTCACAGCAGATGGCTGTGTACCTTTTACCAAAACAGCAAAAGAATTGTTGGTTTTATCTTGATTTTCTAATAAAACGGCACAACATGTTGGAATTACATGAAAAGGAGTGTTCTTATGAGTAAAAAAGTGTTGGTTTTAGGCGGCACGCGTTTTTTCGGTAAATATTTGGTCCAATCACTAATTGATCAAGGATTGGACGTGACGATCGCTACCCGAGGGAACACGAAAGATTCCTTTGGCGATCAAGTCAACAGAATCATCTTCGATCGTATGGAGGAAGAAAGTATCAAAACGGCATTAACAAAAGAAACCTATGATGTCATTTACGACAATATTGCTTATACTTCCAACGACATTGAGATTCTACTGCGTCATGTCACACCGAAGCGCTACATCGTTACTAGCTCAATGTCTGCGTATCATGAATTACACTTCGATTTGAGTGAAGCGGATTTTGACCCTGCTAAAGAACCCTTCAGACTGGTCAGCTCTGAGGAGGTCGATTATGCACAAGGCAAGCGAACCGTGGAAGAGATCCTGACCCAAAAATACAGTCAGATCCCATCCGTTTTTGTCCGCTTTCCTTATGTGATCGGTGCAGATGATTACACAAAACGTTTTACCTTTTACATTGACCATCTGATAAAGCAAAAGCCAATGGCTGTCGATAATCTAACGCATCAAATGGGCTTTGTGGATGCCCAAGAGGCTGGTGAATTTTTAGCGTTTCTAGGTACTAGCTCATTCACAGGACCCATCAATGGTGCGTCAAAAGGTACGATTTCTTTAGAAGAAGTGCTGCAATACGTATCGAAAAAAACCGGTCTTTCCCCGCTCTTTTCAGAAACAGGCGATCAAGGCTCTTACAATGGTACACCTGCTTATTCGATCAATGTGGAGCTCGCTGAGGAAATTGGTTTTTCATTCAGTCACCTGCAGGATTGGATCTACCAACTTTGCGATTGGGAAATCGCCCAAGCATCAAACGAATAACTACTGAAATCACAAAAAAACGTTCGCCGATTTAATTGGCGAACGTTTTTATCTTTTAAAGCAATCAAGTTTTATCCTTACTTATGCTTCTGGGTTGTTTTTTTCTAATGTGTCTTTTAATTCTTCTTTGGCATCTTCCAAGTCAGCTTTAGCTTCTTTTGTTTCTGCTTTCGCTGTTTTTTTGGCATCATCCGCTGCTTTTCCAGCTTCTTTTTTCAAATCAGCTGCGGCTGCTTGACCGTCTTTTTTGGCTTCTTCAACTACAGGTTTTGCTTCTTGTGCCCCTTCTTTGACGGTTTGTTTCATATCCGCTGCAGAAGATTTTGCATCAATAATGATATCTTGGACTGTATCATCTGCATCTTCTTTGGCATCTTTCGCTGTTTCTTTCACATCGCTCGCTGATTTTTTGAAGCGTTCTGATAGATCACCTGCTTGTTTCTTTAACTCTTCAACGGTTTCTTCGGATGAACCAGCTGCTGTTTCTTTTAAGTCATCGACTTTCGCTGTTAAAGAACCGGTAAAGTCAGATGCTTGCTCGCTTAGTTTTGCCGCTTTATCTTTAGCAATATCGACAAGATCCGTACTTCTTTCTTTGGCTAAATCACCATAATCAGATGCTTTATCTAATAAATCGTCTGCTTGTTTTGCTAATTTATTTCTTAATGTTTTACCAGATTCTGGCGCCAACAAAAGTGCTGCTGCTGCTGCTGCTGTTCCTCCGATGATTGCTCCTAATAAAAATCCGCCTTTTTTACTCATTGAAAGTCCTCCTTTTATTTTTGGTTATTTTTGTCTTTGAAAAATTTCATGGCTGTTTGACCGACTTTTCCAGCTACCGTTGCTTTGGCAGTGGTCCGGCCAAGACTACCCACGCGCGTAATTAAATTTTTTCCAGAAACATTTAGTTCTGAAACACTGGTACTTAGATCTGCAACTGCTGTGAACAAAGGATCGATGGTTGCGACTTTTCCGTTCACATCTTGTAAAAGCTCATTCGTTTTTACCAATAGACCTTCAACCTCTTTTGAGAGAATATCAACGTCTTTGGTAATGACACGGATGGTTGTGTTTGCTTCTTCGACCGTTTTGTCTACTTTGGTCATTGTCTTGCTGACTTGCATCAACAAACGAACGACGAAAATGACCAATACGACAAATGCAATCGCAGCAATCAATGCAGCTAGTTCTCCTCCTGACATAGAATGGCTCCTTTCCCCATTTACTTATATTAAGAATAGCATTTCACTGCACTTTCTACAAATAAAAGACTGCATTTTTAAGAAAATTATCCGCTTTCAACGAGAAATAATAAAAAAACAAAGCAATTTCATCAGAAATCGCCTTGTTTAGGAGTTTTTGTTATTTTTTTGACGCTTTCGGTGCTTCTTTGACTTCTTTTTGAGCCGGAGCTAGTTCTTTTCCTAACTCGATCAAATACTCTTTCAAGCTGTCTTTGACTTCAGGGTGCACTAGACCATACTCGATACTTGTTTTTAAGAAACCGAATTTGTCTCCAACATCGTAACGCTTGCCGGTAAATTGATGAGCAAACACGCGTTGGGTTTTATTTAATGTGTCGATGGCATCCGTCAATTGGATCTCGCCACCAGCACCTGGTTCTTGATTGGCTAAAATATCAAAAATTTCAGGGGTCAGCAAGTAGCGGCCAATAATTGCTAAATCACTTGGCGCATTTTCTGGCGCTGGTTTTTCAACAAAGTTTTTGACATTGAACAAGCCTTTTTCAACTTCCATACCAGGATCAATGATCCCGTATTTTGATGTATCTTCATGAGGAACATCCATGACAGCGATCGTTGATGCATGCGTTTTTTCATAATTATCGATCAACTGTTTCGTCAACGGTACTTGATCTTCCATCAAGTCATCACCAAGCATAACTACAAACGGTTCATTTCCGACAAATGCCCGAGCCTGTAATACGGCATGACCTAATCCTTTTGGATGAGATTGGCGAATGAAGTGAAGATTTACGTCAGTTGTTTCTTCCACTAATTTCAAAAGCTCCGTCTTGCCTTTTTCTTTTAGATTCATCTCTAATTCTAAATTGGCATCGAAATGGTCTTCGATTGGACGCTTTGCTTTCCCTGTGACGATCAAAATATCTTCGATCCCTGATTGTAATGCTTCTTCCACGATAAACTGGATCGTTGGTTTGTCAACGATCGGCAACATTTCTTTTGCCATTGCCTTTGTAGCTGGTAAAAATCGGGTACCTAGACCAGCTGCTGGGATAACTGCTTTTTTAACATTCATGTGACTCGCTCCTTTAATCATAATGATTGATCTACCGAAAATTCGTTTTCTTCTTTGCCGTCTCGCAGCATAATATCTTTAGCTGCTTGCTTGATGTCTTTGCCTTCATACAAGACCGAATAAATCGTTTCTGTGATTGGCATTTCCACCGACAAAGCTTCTGCTAATTCGCGGGCAGCTTTTGTGGTTGAAACTCCTTCAACGATCATCCCCATATTGTCTAATACTTCATCTAAGCTATGGCCTTTTCCTAATAGGTTTCCTGCACGCCAATTCCGCGAATGGACACTGGTACAAGTGACGATCAAATCGCCAACCCCACTCAATCCGATAAAGGTTAAAGGATTGGCACCCATTGCCACACCAAGACGACTGATTTCCGCTAACCCACGGGTCATGATCGCAGCCTTCGCATCATCCCCAAAGCCCAGTCCTGCGATAGCACCGGCACCAATGGCGATGATGTTCTTCAAAGCGGCGCCAGTTTCGACACCGATCACATCGTTATTCGTGTAGATTCTAAAGTAATCATTCATAAATAGCTCTTGTACATACTTAGCAGCCGCTTCATTTTCTGAAGCTGCCGTGATCGTCGTGATATCATGGACAGCGACTTCTTCAGCATGAGATGGTCCTGACAAAACAACGATTTCTTGCCGTTTATCAGCTGGGATCTCTTCGGCAAGTACTTCTGAGATTCGTTTATGACTGCCTTGTTCTAACCCTTTTGAGGCATGGATAATGACTGGCTTGCCAGTTGTTTTCTTAGTGAATTCTTGTGCCACGGCACGAATCGCTTTGGTTGGTACGACAAACAAGACGGCATCTGCCCCTTGGATCGCCTCTTCTAAATCTTTACAACCTAGAATATTTTCAGGAAGCTTCAGATCTGGCAAATAATGCCGATTCGTATGATACGTATTGATTTCATCGATTTGGGCGGGATTGTTCCCCCAAATAGTCACTTCATGTCCATTTTCAGACAAGACTTGTGCCAAAGCAGTCCCCCATGATCCGGGACCTAAGACGGCGATTTTCTGTTTCACTATGGAAACCTCCTCTATCCTTTTCGCAAATTCATGCACTTCATCATTTTACCATAATTTCGATAAAATAACTGTTTAGATAATCGCTTGGTTCTTACCAAAGCTGCGGTTGTAATCCTTTAACGCTTGTTTTTTCCTGCGCCAGATCATTAAAGCGATCGCTCCGAAGAACAATAAAGCGGAAAGTGCCTGTGACACACGGATTCCACCAAATAAGTATAAACTATCGGTACGCATTCCTTCAATAAAGAAGCGCCCGAATCCATACCAAATCAAGTAGCTCAAGAAGACTTCGCCTTCTTTTAATAACCCAGTTTTCTTACGCAAGAAGATCAAAACGATAAATCCAATCACGTTCCAAACCGATTCATAAAGAAAAGTCGGCTGCCGATACGCTTCATCAATATACATATTATCGATAATAAATTTCGGTATATACAAACTTTCTAAGAAGGAGCGGCTGACTTCAGCGCCAAATGCTTCATGGTTCATAAAGTTGCCCCAACGCCCGATGCCTTGTGCCAATAAGACACTTGGTGCGGCGATGTCTAAGAAGGTCCAGGGAGAAATAAAATTTCGTTGGCAGAAAAAGTATAGCCAGATCCCCCCGGCGATCAGTGCGCCGTAGATCGCGATCCCACCAGAGCGAATATTGAAAATTTGACTTGGGTCATCAATGTAGTATTGCAAGTCAAACAGAATATAATAAAGCCGCGCACCAATGATCGCTACTGGCAATCCAATTAACATAAAATCAGTCACATCATCTGGCTTGAGCCCGACACGAACCGCCTCTCTCGTGCTTAACCACATAGCAATGATCACGCCTGATACGATAATGATCGCATACCAATAAATCGGCAAACCAAATAGTTCAAATGCGACTCGATTTACTAAACCTAACATCTATCTTATCCTCTCTAGTTTCCAGAATTTTCTTCGATCAATTGCGTCAATCGATTTTCAAAGGTCTTCGTTGCATCGTAGCCCATCGTTTTCGCTCGGAAATTCATGGCAGCGACTTCGATAATGATCGCAACATTTCGACCAGTTTTTACCGGGATCTTGATTTGTGGTAC
Source organism: Enterococcus sp. AZ079 (assembly GCF_050547255.1). NCBI lineage: Bacteria > Bacillati > Bacillota > Bacilli > Lactobacillales > Enterococcaceae > Enterococcus > Enterococcus sp. AZ079. Next base: position 1,970,216 of record NZ_CP172955.1, read on the forward strand.
ATCGACGCCACCAATTTCAACCGTCGTATCATCGGTTCCTAGTCGATCATACTTTTTGTCTTTCGCCCAAGCTTCTAAATACACCGCTACTTGAACCTGCATATACCCTCGTACGGCACTGGCACCAAAAAGATTCATGACATCGATGATCCCGATCCCGCGGATCTCGATCAAGTGCTGCAAGATTTTCGGCGGTTCCCCTACCAAAGTCAATTCATCTTGCTTATACACATCCACCCGATCGTCAGCGATCAACCGATGCCCACGTTTGATTAACTCTAAGGCTGTTTCGCTTTTCCCAATTCCGCTATCGCCTTGAATCAAAACACCTAGCCCATAGACATCCACTAATACCCCATGGACACTGGTTCTTGTGGCTAAGCGCCCATCGAGGAAACTAGAAAGCTCTCCTTGCAGACGTGACGTTGAGATGGGCGAACGTAGAATCGTAATCTCATGTTCTTTGCAGGCTTGAATCATTTCTGCTGGTACTTCCAAGCCGCGAGAAACGATAAACCCTGGGGTATCCTCGGCACACATTTTGCGCATCACCATCAAGCGTTCTTCTGGCATCATTCGTTCCGCAAAGGTGATCTCTTTGCTGCCGAATAATTGCAGACGATCATGGGAATAGTAATTAAAATAACCCGTCAATTCCAAACCAGGTCGGGAAATATCGCCGGTAATGATTTCTCTTTCTAAACTGTTTTCAGTTCCTTCAACTATCTCTAAATTTAAAGCCTCCGCCAGCTCGCTGACTTTGACGGTTTCTGCCATAGGTTTTCCCTCTTTTCTCAATGATTCTTGCCGCTGTTTCTTGTAAACGACACTCTGGTTCTATTTTATCATTCTATCAGTAAAGTTACTACCTTCGCCAATAGAAGTCCTCATTCTTTTTCGTTTGTGTTATTATTTTACTAAGGAGGGATTTTTAATGAAATTTTCAGCATACAAGTATCAACGCCCTGATTTTCCAGTTTATCAAGAAACATTCAAAAAAGCATTAGCAAACCTTCAGTCAGCCGATACCTTCTCGGAGGCGAAGCAAGCCCTTGATGCTTTGAACGAACTAAGAGGAACGATCGATACCGCAATGAACTTGGCTTCGATCCGCTATTCGATCGATACTAACGATGCCTTTTATGAAGCAGAAGACACCTTTTGGAATGAATACCAACCTCATTTTGAAGCTCTGGATTTTCAATTCTATCAAGCACTCCTGGCTTCACCTGTCTTAGATGAATTAAAAGCCGAATATCCAGAAACACTTTTTTTATTTGCCGAAAGCCGTGTGAAGCTTTTTGATGAGGCCTTGATCGAATTATTTCAAAAAGAAAACCAATTGGCTTCTGATTACAGCAAATTGGTCGCTTCTGCCCAAATCGACTTCCAAGGAGAAACCTATACCCTCGCACAACTGCGACCATTTACCGAAAACAAAGATCGAGGTGTTCGAAAAGAAGCGTTTGAAAAACAAACGGCTTTCTTCACGGAAAATGAAGACCGTTTTGATCAAATTTATGACGAGATGGTCAAGGTTCGTACCGAGATCGCCCATAAGCTCGGCTTTGAAAATTATGTTGCCTTTGCGGATACCCAAATGAATCGTTGGGACTATGATCGTTCAATGATCGAAACCTATCGTCGGGAAATTTTAGAAAAAGTCGTCCCAATTACCCAAAAACTGTACCAAAGACAGGCGCAGCGTAATCAATTAACTCAGGCAACCTTTACCGACCTGCCGCTTGTTTATCCTAGTGGTAACGCAGAGCCTAAAGGAACTCCTGAAGAACTAGTAGAAAAAGCCCGTGTGATGTATCAGGAACTATCCCCTGAAACTGGCGAATTTTTTGATTTTATGGTCGAGCATGACCTACTTGATCTACTAAGCAAAAAAGGCAAACAATCTGGCGGCTATTGTACGTTTATCCAAGACTATCAATCGCCATTTATCTTTGCCAACTTTAACGGCACTTCTGGCGATGTCGATGTTTTGACCCACGAAGCTGGCCACGCGTTTCAAGCCTTTCGCTCTCGTTGGATCAAAGAACCGGAAATTCTCTTTCCCAATTATGAGTCTTGCGAGATCCATTCAATGTCGATGGAGTTTATCGCCTGGCCATGGATGGATGCTTTTTTTGAAGAAGAAACAGAAAAATACAAATTTGCGCATCTTGCTAGTAGCCTGCAATTTTTGCCTTATGGCGTTTTAGTGGATCACTTCCAACAAGACGTTTATGAGCATCCTGAGTGGTCACCAGCACAGCGCAAAACCCGTTGGCGGGAATTAGAGCGCCAATATTGCCCAGAACGGGATTATTCAGAATATCCTGACCTTGATCGTGGCTTGTATTGGTTTAGACAAGGGCATATTTTTGAATCACCTTTCTATTATATCGATTATACATTGGCGCAAGTGTGTGCGTTCCAATTTTGGTATCGATTCATCGTGGCAAAAGACGAAACCGCTTGGCAAGATTATTTGGCCATCTGCGAAGTCGGCGGCACAAAAACATTCCTTGAGATCCTGTCTCTTGCTCATTTGCGTTCACCTTTTGAAAAAGGGGCGCTTGATGAGACGTTACAGGCAGTAGATACGTACCTTGCTGCTATCAAAGAAGAACAGTTAAACTAAAAAAGACGTTTCCGTTTCTCCACTAGCTTGAAAGCTAGTGGGAGAAAACGTGAAACGTCTTTTTAACGTGAATATTTTTCGATATGGTGTTCGGTCACGATCATATTGATCACTGACATGATCAGTGCCACTAATAGCGCTGCCCCAAACGAGGAGAAGCCGAAGTTGGCTGACCCAACAAAATATGAAGTCAAATTCAGCATGAGCGCATTGATCACAAAAGTGAAGAAACCAAGCGTCAGTAAAGTCAATGGAAATGAAATGACGATCAGAATTGGTTTAATCAAAGCATTCAGGATCGACAGTACGAAACTGGCGATCACTGCAGTCATAATGCTTTGAACATGGATCATATTTGGTAATAGAACCGCCAATGTGACAAACGTCAATGTATTCATGATAAGCCGTTGAAAATAAGACACTAGAAGTCACTCCAGTCCTCATCCTCCACCTTTTCCGCTTCTTTACGGGGACGATTTGCTTCATTGTATTTGTTTTGCTTGTAGTAGTGATTGTCGTGGCCATATCCTGAGGTACTCTTGCGACCAGAAGGAATCAAGACCGCCATGATGATATATAAAGTGATTCCAGGAAACGCAGCAGTCACTAAAGATAGAAAGACATAGATCACGCGAACGATGGTTGGATCAATTCGCAAGTATTCTGCCAGCCCCCCTAGAGTACCTGTAATGACAACGTTATTGGCTGATTTTGTTAATTTTTTGTTCATTTATCTACACCTTCCTTCTTTTCTTTAATGAGTGTAAACCCAGCGATTCTTATTTGTCTGTATCTTTGATAAAGACATTTCCTGTTGTTGTAGATAGATCGATTTGAGCGACTTTATCGGCAACCCGACGGAATTGCAATAGTTGGTTTAGGCGTTCTTTTTTCTCACGCACAACTTCCATCTCGCTTAAACGATTGTTGATGCTACCTAAACTTGTTTTTGCGATCCCTTCAAAACCGATTCCTGTCGGTAATGCTACTTTGACATTCCCATTTACAGAGCTGGCGTTTAATTTTTGGACCGTTTCTTCTTTGTAGGTCACACGGATGTTGCCGTTAACTAAAGAAATACCGGTATTTTGTGGCGTTGCTGTCAACGTAACGTCGCCGTTCACCGTTTCAATAATGGCATCTAAAATCTCACCCTCTTGAACAGTGATCGTTCCATTCACGCCTTCAATCTCTAACATCGATGCGTTTACTTTGCGGAAATCGATATTGCCGTTTGTTGATTTTGTATAGACATCTTTCGCATCCAATTCATTGAATGTAACATTGCCGTTCAGCAATTTCACTGCCACATGATCATAGGTACGTTTTGGCAAGTAGAAAACGAGATCGGCACGAATGCGTTTGTTGGGAATTTGGAAAGAGATGCGTTCATCATCGACATTAATTTGGCTTCTTGCTTCAAAAGCATCGAAAGGCTCCGCCGCATCCATTTTACCATATAGTTTGATTTTGGCATCTACTTTGACACCTGGTTCATCCCATAATTGGAAGGAAACATTGCCGTTTGCCAATTTCACATCGATCAATGTCGCTGCCGTTTCATCATAGCTGAATGTGTGCTCAAATTTTGTCGCTGCAACACCAGGAACTTTCAAGTTGATGTCTTTCCATTCCATGTTGTCATTGACTGACTCTGTCACTGCCCGAACTGTTTTCTTCAAGAAGTGTCCGAAGTGTGTGCTGGCATCGACCATTTTTTCACTTACTTGGTTAAAGGTGTCAGTCGCTTGCTCTTTCCAATCCTCTGGAATATCTAATTTTTGAGAAATTTTTTCTTTTGTTTGAGACCATTGGTCTTTGCGAATATTTTTTAATTTTGCTTCCAATTCTGCTTTTTCTTCAGATAAACCATCTAAGGTTTCTTCCAATGCAGTAATGGTCGCTTCTGTTTCGTGACGCGTAGCCAATTCATCTTCTGACAATTGATCCAACTCTTCTTTGGTGTTCAATTGCATCAATGTTTCTTGTGCTTCTTTTAATTCTTCTTTGACGCCAAGAATTTCAGCATTGATTTCGTCCAACTCAGCAGATGCTTGGTTGGCTTCCGTTGCTAAACCATCGAGAATCTTTTCAAGATTTTCTTTGTCTTGCGCTTCGTTTTGACGAAGTTTTTCTTCGCTGTCAAACGTGAACATCTCATCGTCGTTTTCAGTATCATCAAATGGGCTTGTCGCATTCTTATCCGCGGTTACCTCAGCAGCAGCTTTGTTAATTTGTTTTTCGTCTTTGGCTTTTGCCATACCTTCTAGTAAATCTAAGGCTTCTTCTGTAGAAAGCACACCTTTTTTTACTAGATCCAATATACGTTCTCTTTCGTTCATGGAAATTGCCTCCTTCAGCAAATGTGTGATTGCAAGTTTAGCTTACGAACCTATTATGCCTTGTTTTTGCAAAAGTGTCATAGGTCTTAAGTACCAAGTTTTTCTCAATCTGCAGATTGGCAAGCAAAACCGACACTTTTTCTTCATTACACTAGGCTCAAAACGATCTTCCTATTATTAACAGTACCACGAAAAACCAATAGAAACAAAAGTTTCAGCTAGTAGCAGCCTTGAGGAATAGGCCTGCTAGAGCAAATGAGCGATTGCTCCTTTCACTGCAGGTCGGCGACGAAAAGAATAGACGGCTCAACTAGTAAATTTCAGGGACGATAGAATCGATTTCCATTGGCCATCTTTATGGTGGAGCCATTTTCTAATTTGCCTATCCTGTTCACGTCATCGATTGAAGCGATTCTTCCAAATCAAAAAGACCGCCGAGAGAAGTTACTCCTTAAAGGACAACTTCTTTCGACGGTCCGTCCCATCTCTTTTAAAAGAGATATGTGATCAAGAACCCAAGCTGGTTTCTTAAATCATTTCCGTACGGTTTGTATTCAATTCACTGATTTTCCCAGTAGCAAGATACACGATCCATTCACAAATATTCGTTACGTAGTCACCGATTCGTTCCAAGTATTGAGCAACGGATAAATAATCGGTCCCACTGACAACTGTTTCTGGATTTTCTTTCATACTCTCGATCGTTTTGTAATAAATGTCTTTGTAATATTCATTGACCCGATCGTCCATTTGAGCGATCATACGGGCATCTTCTTGGTCGGTCTTTACATACGCCACTAAAACATTATCAACCATTTTTTTGACGTAATCCGACATATCTGAGATTTCTTTTTCGATTTCGGCGATCCGCGTTTCGCCTTTGACCCGTATCGTTGACTTCGCGATGGATACCGCATGGTCCCCCATCCGCTCCAAGTCAGAGCTGGCTTTCATAACGGTAATGATCATTCGTAGATCGGTCGTTACTGGTTGTTGCAAAGCAATCATCTCAAAGCTCTTTTTTTCTAAACGAACCTCCATATTGTTGATCGCCAAATCATTTTCAATTACTTCCTGCGCAATTTCTTTGTCATGTCTGACATATGCTCGCACAGATTTATGAATGGCACTGCTGACTAGCATCCCCATTTCATAAAATTGATTGTGTAAATTTAATAACTCTTCTTCAAATTGTGTACGCAACATCCCTTTTCCTCCTAACCAAATCTTCCTGAGATATAATCTTCTGTTTCTTTTTTGCTTGGACTTAGGAACACTTTTTTCGTGTCATTGAACTCGATCAAGTTGCCGTCCAAAAAGAACGCGGTTTTATCTGAGATTCTTGAAGCTTGTGACATGTTGTGAGTCACGATGATCATGGTGTAGCGTTCTTTCAGCGCTAGAAGGGTATTCTCGATTTTCCCTGATGAAATGGGGTCTAACGCACTGGTTGGTTCATCCAGCAAAATGATTTCTGGATCGACAGCCAATACCCGAGCGATACAAACCCGCTGCTGTTGTCCACCTGATAAAGAAAGCGCACTTTGGTGAAGTTTGTCTTTGACATCTTCCCAGACAGAAGCTGCTTTCAGGCTTTCTTCTACCGTCTTATCAAGAATCTCCTTGTCCGTGACTCCTTTTAATTTTAACCCATAAATCACATTTTCGTAAATTGAAAAGGGAAAAGGATTCGGTTGTTGAAAAACCATCCCGATTTCTTTGCGCAAATCAACGATGTCTTGCTTTGGACTATAAATGTCTTTCCCTTTATAGACAACACTTCCTGTAATTGTCACACCAGGGATCAAATCATTCATTCGATTAAGAGAACGCAAGTAGGTCGATTTCCCACAACCTGAAGGTCCGATCATTGCAGTGATCTCGCCTTTTTTGATGGAAAGGTCGATTCCTTTCAATGCTTCTTTTTTTCCATAGTATAAATGCAGATCTTTCGATGTAATAATTTCTTCTGCCATTGTTTTGCCTCCGTTTACTGATCGAATCGGCTCAGCCAAAATGACCGGATACGTAATCTTCTGTTGCTTTAATTTTTGGACGAGTAAATATCTTACGGGTCTCATCGTACTCGATCGCATTTCCTAAGTAGAAAAAGGCAGTATAATCGCTGATCCGAGCAGCTTGCTGCATATTATGGGTCACGATGATGATAGAATAGTCGTTTTTCAAGTTGATGAGGGTTTCTTCCACTGTCCCGGTCGAGATGGGGTCAAGGGCGCTGGCTGGTTCATCTAGAAGTAAGATATCTGGTTTCATCGCAATTGCTCGAGCGATACACAGACGTTGCTGCTGTCCACCAGACAATGCCAAAGCACTTTTATCTAAACTGTCTTTTACTTGATCCCAAAGAGCCGCTTGTTTCAAGCTGGTTTCAACTGCTTCATCCAATTTCTTTTTGTTTCTTTCTCCATGACGGCGTAAAGCAAAGGCGATATTGTCATAGATCGATTTACTGAAAGGATTTGGTCGTTGGAAAACCATGCCGATCCGCTTGCGCATTTCGAAGACATCGACTTCTTTTGTATTGACGTCGACTCCTTTATACATGATGTTTCCTGTGACTCTCGTGTTTGCGATCCCGTCATTCATTCGATTCAAAGAACGCAGATACGTTGATTTTCCGCAACCGGAAGGTCCGATCAATGCGGTGATTTTATTTTTTTCAAATTGTAGATCAATGCCTTTGATGGCTTCATTTGATCCATACCATACATGCAAGTCAGTGGTATAAAGCGCCACATCTTCTGGTTTATCGAAGGTAATGATATTTCGATCGTCCCAATTGTAATCGTTCATACTGTCATTCTCCTTATGCTGACGTCATTTTCTTGTACAACCGTTTGCCAGCTGCACGGGCGCCAAAGTTAAATAGCAAGACGGCAATGATCAATACCGCCGAAGCCCCGGCTGAAACTTGAGCGCCATCAGGCATCGTACCTTCTGTATTGATTTTCCAAATATGGACTGCCAGCGTCTCCGCTTGTCGGAAAAGACCGATCGGGCTGGAAACACTCAATGGATTCCAGTTTGTAAAATCAAGGGCCGGTGCACTTTGTCCTGCAGTGTAGATCAGCGCTGCCGCTTCACCAAAAATCCGACCAGAACTTAGAATGACCCCAGTCAAAATTCCTGGTGTTGCTTCTGGAACAATGATGCGTGTGACAGTTTCCCAACGGGATAAGCCTAAAGACAAGCCCGCTTCACGCTGCGTATAATGAATCGCTTGTAGAGATTCTTCCACATTTCTAGTCAATAGTGGCAAATTGAAGAAAGTCAATGCCAAGGCACCTGAAATGATCGAAAAGCCATAACCAAACTGGATAACAAAGACCAAGAAACCAAAAAGACCGACAACCACAGAAGGCAGTGAACTCAAGATTTCGATCGATGTCCGAATGATATCCGTCAACCAGTTTTTCTTCGCATATTCTGATAAGTAGATCCCCGCTCCTAAAGAAATCGGAAAACTAATGATCATTGTCACTAAAAGCAAGTATAGGGAATTGAACAATTGGATGCCGATCCCGCCACCTTCTTGATACGCTTTTGAAGAAGAAGTCAGAAACTCCCAATTGATATGGGGAATACCACGTACCAAAATGTACAATAGTAAGGAAGCCAAAATCAAAACAATGACTCCAGCAACAGCATACAAGACGCCGGTAGCAATTTTATCTGAACGTTTTGCATTCATTATTTCAATGCTCCTTTCTTCCCAATAAAGCGAATGACAATGTTAAATAGTAAGGACATCAATAAGAGAATCAAGGCTAATGACCATAGAACGTTGTTTTGGACTGTTCCCATGATCGTATTCCCAATACCCATGGTTAAGATCGATGTCAATGTTGATGCAGGTGTCACTAAGCTCGTCGGCATCAATGCCGCATTACCGATAACCATTTGGATCGCCAATGCTTCCCCAAATGCGCGAGCCATTCCGAAAACAACTGCCGTTAAAATCCCAGGGACAGCTGCTCGTAAAACAACTTTATAGATCGTTTGCCAGCGTGTTGCACCTAAAGCTAAGGATGCCTCACGGTAGTGCCGAGGGACTGCCCGTAACGCATCGACAGTCATCGTAGTCACTGTCGGCAAAATCATGATAAATAGGACAAAGGTCCCCGCCAAGATCCCAAACCCTGTACCGCCAAAAACCGAACGGACTGCTGGTACAATGACAGACAAACCGATAAAACCATAAACTACAGAAGGAATACCGACTAATAGTTCGATGACGGGCTGTAAAATCTTCTCTCCGTTACGAGGGGAGATCTCCACCATAAAGACTGCTGCACCGATCGCAAATGGTGTTGCGACGATCGCTGATAGGAAGGTTACGAAGAACGAACCAAGGATCATCGGTAAAGCACCTACTAATGGTTGGCCATCAGGACCAACAGCACTTGGATTCCATTGCGTACCAAACAAAAAGTCGAAAACATTGACTTTGTCTACAAAGAATGTCGCTAATCCACGGCTAGCAACGAAATAAAAAATGGAGATCACAACCAATACAATCAACGCAATACATAGAAAGCTAACCAGCTTTCCTCTTTGTTCCATTCTTGCGCGCTTGGATTTTTTTGTTAACACTTCTTTTACATTTTCCACGAGGGTTCCTCCTCAAAAATCAAACTAAACTCATAACCATTAGTTTATCGGTTCAACATCAATTTCTGTTAAAGCTTGTGTAAATTTTGTGTAAAGATTATTCGACGATGTTGCCTTCCCAATCTCTTTCCACCTGCATGATGGAAATTGGAATATAACCCAAATCCCCAACAATATGCTCTTGTACTTCATCAGAAAGCATATATTCGAGAAATTCAGCGGTCAATCCCGTTGGTTCTCCTTTTGTATACATATGCTCGTAAGCCCAAACTTTCCAATCATTGGTCGTTACATTTTCAATCGTTGGTTGAACCCCATCGATCGAAAGGACGTTGACTTCATCCGTTACATAAGAAAATGCAACATAACTGATGGCGCCTGGTGTATCTGAAACGATCGAACGGACCATCCCACTAGAATCTTGCTCTTGGGAAGGAATCGCTGTTTCGCCATCCATGATCCATTTTTCAAACGTACTTCTCGTGCCGCTTCCAGTCGCCCGATTCAACAAAACGATGGGCAGATCATTTCCGCCAACTTCACGCCAATTTGTAATATTTCCTAAGAAGATATTTTTTAAGTCCTCTGTTGAAATATCCGTGATCCCGACGCCTTTGTTGACGATCGGTGTGATACCCACCGTTGCCACTCGGTGGTCAACGAGTGCATCCGCATCGATCCCTGGCTTTTCTTCTGCAAACAAATCAGAATTCCCAATATCGACTGCGCCTGCTTGGACTTGACTTAACCCAGTGCCGCTCCCGCCTCCTTGGACATTGATAAATCGCCCAGGATTTGAGTTTTGAAATTCTTCCGCAACGGTTTCTACGAGTGGCTGCAAGGCAGAAGACCCGACTGCTGTGATCGATTCTCCTCGATCTGCCCAGCTTGCACATCCTGAGAGTAAAATAACCAATCCGATGATAGGACTTAGAAGTTTTAATTTTTTCATCATAACGCTCCTTGTACTTTCGAAAGTCATTGATTGTAAAAATCAATTATTTTCATTTTACCATTAGTTGAAATCAATGAAAATTATTATTTGCTTTTTTTTCTTGAGCTGAGTCTGTCCCTTTATTTAAAACGCTTTTTTTCTTTTACAAAATAACTATTTTGTAAATAAAATGACAAGATTTCTTAATTAAATTACGTGCATCCAGAAGGTATGCTGTGCTATACTGTGAGAGGAAACGTATTTTAAAAAGAACATAATTATTAATCTTGCTTCCCCAATCAAGTACAATATGTTGTTATGTTCAGCGTTTTCACGATTTCATCAACATTTCCCCAAAATGTCTGTTGAATCGAAACGGCAGAAAGAAGCATTCCTATGCATCTTCTGCCGTCTTTTTTTATTCTAATTCACTTAACCATGCCGCCATCTGCTCAATGATGGCTTCTTGCTGTGCTTCATTTGGTAGATCCGCTGCTGCTTCTCCTTTTTGTAACCCATAGGTACCAAAGCCAGCATGATTGCCGCCTTCGATCGTTTCAAACGTCGTAGTTTCTGGAAGGAGGCTGCGGGCAGCTTGCCAATTTTCTTGGTTCACTACTTGGTCTTGACTGCCTGAGAGTGACAACACAGCAATCGATTGATCAGCTAAGGATCCTTTTTCATCTGGGTAGCTAGCAAAGAAAAAGACGCCTTTTAACTCGTTGTCATTTTCAGCCAACTGATTCGCTGCAAAACGGCTTGCCATGACGCCACCTAATGAATGACCGCCAATGACATAGGAGCTATGGGGAATTTCTTCCAAGACCTCTTCTGCACGATTGCCTGCTAAAACAGCCATGTTAAAGGGCATTTTAACGATCGCGACAGGATAGCCTTTTTCCGCTAAAGCTGCTGCCCATACACTATAGCTTTCGGCATCGACAAGCGCACCAGGATAGAAAATAACCAAAGGCTTTTCTTCATCTCCAGCAAAATAGAGGACATTTCCCTCATCATCTGCCTCTTTCGCAGCTGTAACTGCAGCATCCACTGCTGGGTAATGCAGTTGTTGCCAACCGAACCAACCGGCAACAGTTAAAATAACAACGGTGATCAATACACCGATCAAGACTTTTGTTCTTTTTCTCATCATGTCCTCCTGCAAAAAAGAAGATCAGGAAAGGATGGCAGACGAAACTTGCGGGTCCATCATCTCCTGAATCTTTTTATAAGTGTTTCCAATTTTTATCGGTGAGCCAGCGCCAATAGTTCTCGTGCATGTTCGATCGTTAAATCGGTGATTTCTGCACCTGAGAGCATACGGGCGATCTCAGCCACTCGTTCTTCTTCTGATAATTTACGGACATGGGTTTCTGTCCGACCTTCTTGAATTGCTTTTTCGATAAAATATTGATTGTCCGCCACAGCCGCTACTTGCGGCAAGTGGGTGATACACAAGACTTGCGAATTCGCAGCGATCTTGGCGATTTTTTCGGCGATTGCCTGAGCTACTCGGCCACTGACCCCAGTATCCACCTCATCAAAGACAATACTAGTGATTCCTTGCTTGCGGGAGAAAATCGATTTAAGCGCTAATAAGATCCGAGAAAGCTCTCCTCCAGAAGCAACTCGCACTAACGGTTTCATGCCTTCACCGGGGTTGGTGGTCAAATAAAACTCCACGGTATCAAAGCCGCTGCTGCTTAATTGTTTTGAGCCAGATGCAAACCGTACTTCAAATTGCGCGTGCTCCATATACAGCTCTTTTAACTCTTGAACGATTTCTTTTTCTAAACGATGAGCCAGTTCACGTCGTTTGACGTGCAAGGCTTCCGCCAGCTGCCAAACTGCTTCAGCTTTTTGGGCAAGCTCTTCTTCTAATTGCTCCAACTGACCTTCCGTATAGGCTGATTCGCTGATTTCTTTGCTGATCTCGTCATAATAAGCAAGGATCACAGGAATCGATTCCCCGTATTTGCGCTTCAATTGACGAATCGTTTCTAGTCGTGAAATGACTTCTTCCAGTCGGCCTTCATCTAATTCAAGGTTGTCGACTTGCCGCGAAATATCAGTGGCTGCATCTTGCAACAAGTAATACGCACTTTGGATCGCTTCACTGATTTTTTCATACGCAGGATCAAGATGGGCGATCGACTGGATCTCTGATAATGCCACACTGACTCCATCTAGGCTATTAACTTCTTCGGCGGATAGAGCGCCATAGCTTTGCCCTAGAGCATCCACGATTTTTTGATAATTGGTCAGTTTTTCTCGTTCATCGATCAGCTGCTCTTCTTCATTTTCCATCAATTCCGCTTGGGCGATCTCTTCTTGTTGAAAACGCAGCATGTCCATTCGCTGCACATAGAGCTGCTCATTTTCTTGAATGGTCCGCACATGTTTTTCTAAGGAGCGATAGGCTTGATAGGCTTGACGGTAACTTGCAAGTTCTGCTTTAAAGGCATCATCTCCAAAACCATCCATCAACGCCAAATGTTTTTCTGGCTGCAGTAGCTCTTGATGCTCATTTTGTCCTTGGATATCAACTAAAAACAAGCCGATTTGGCGCAAAACCGACAAGGTAACGGTTCGACCATTCACACGACAAATAGTTTTACCCGATTGAGAGATATCCCGTTGTACGATCAGAACTTCTTCTTCATCAATACCCAGATCGGCAGTCAATTCTTTGAACTCCTGCTGATTCGGCCATTCAAAAATCCCTTCCAAACGGCATTTTTCTGCGCCTTGACGCAAATAGTCACTGGATCCTCTGCCACCTGCTAGTAAGCCCATCGCATCGATAATGATTGATTTTCCAGCACCTGTTTCACCTGTTAGAGCCGTCATCCCCTCATGAAAAGACAGGTGCAAGTTGGAGATAATCGCAAAATTTTGGATCGACAATTCTAAAAGCATCCCTTGCCTCCTCTTTTATACGTAACGTTGGAAATCCTTGAATAGGTTCTCGGTATCTGCTTCTGTTCTGGTGATCATCAAGACGTTGTCATCATCGTTTAGCGTGCCAAATAATTCTTTGGCATAACGCTTATCGATCAAATTCGCCAAAGCCGAAGCATTGCCAGGCAGTGTGCGCAGGATCACAAATTTGTCCATTCGATCGACAGAAACAAACGCCGTTTTTAGGATTTTATCTAGTTTACCACTCACGTCTTCCGTTGTCTCTTGTGGAATACTATAGCGATAGCCGCCTTTTTGGGAAGGAACTTTCACTAACTTCAATTCCTTGATATCCCTTGATATGGTTGCTTGTGTGACTGAGACGCCGCGATCTTTTAACAACTCGACAAAATCTTCTTGTTTCTGAATATCTTGTTCACTTAACAATCGTGTAATCAAGCGATGCCGTTCTTTTTTTCTCATCTCTTGTTCCTCCTGAATGAATTCCTACTAATTTTATCCTATTTTGTGCAAGAAAGAAAGAGAGCCGACAAGTAAAATGTCCACTCTCTTCCATTCTTTATTTTGGTTGATGAAAGGTCTCATGTGCTGATGCAACAACTTTCGGGATGTCGATCCCTGCTGCGGTGCCTTCTTGCAGGCTTTTCTTTAAATGTACGATAAACTCGATATTCCCTTCGCCACCAGTGATTGGTGAAAAACTTAGGTTTAATACATCGAATTTTGTTTTCTTAGCGAATGCCAGTACTTCCTGCAACACTCGTTCATGGGTTTTGGGGTCACGAACGATCCCATTTTTTCCGACCGCTTCTTTGCCCGCTTCAAATTGTGGTTTGATCAGCGCCATCACTTCGCCATCCGCTACCAAAATATCATAAAGGGGAGGTAAGATCAGTTTAAGTGAAATAAAAGAAACATCGATCGTAGCAGCTTCAGGAAGACCATCCAGGAAGTCTGTTGGTTTTGCATAACGGAAGTTGACCCGTTCCATTACGATCACTCGCTCATCTTGCCGCAGCTTCCATGCCAATTGATTGTAACCGACATCCAGTGCATAGCTTTTTTTGGCGCCATTTTGCAGCGCCACATCAGTAAAGCCACCGGTGGAAGCGCCGATATCTAACATGATTTTATCGGTTACGTCAAAATCAAAAACTTTGAGTGCTTTTTCTAACTTGAGACCACCACGAGAAACATAAGGCAGCTTCTTCCCTTTGATCTGCAGCAGTGTATCTGCGGCAATTTTTTCTCCAGGCTTATCTAGGCGCTCATTGTTTTTTTCTTTGTACACCAATCCAGCCATCACTCCTCGTTTGGCTTGCTCGCGGGTCTCAAAGAGGCCTTGCTGGACTGCTAAAACATCTACTCGTTCTTTCTTCATGCGTTCCCTCGAATCTCAAATCGTTCCACAAATGCTAATAAAACATCCTGCGTAAATTGACCGTATCGGCTTAACTGTGCCAGAATTTCTTTGGCTTTGCTCAATTCTTCAGTCAAGGCTTGCTGCGCGCCTGCTAAACCAAGTAAAGCAGGATAGGTACTTTTCGCCAACTCGTCATCTCGGCGGACAACTTTGCCTAGCTCTTCGGTCGTACTAGTGGCATCTAACAGATCGTCGCGAATTTGAAAGGCTAACCCAATATGCTGGGCAAAGCGATCCAATTCATGCAGAACCTCTTCCGTCTGATCGGCTAAGACACCACCAGCAATCACCGCAAAGCGGATCAATTCTCCAGTCTTACGTTCATGGATTGACATGAGCTCCTCAAGACGAAGGGCTTGGTTCTCCCCTTGAATATCAGCTGCTTGGCCGGCGACCATCCCTTGCGTGCCCGCTGCTTTACTCAACTGCTGCAGCAGCAAGACTTTTTGATTGGCTTCGATTTCCGCCATAGCGACTAATTGAAACGCAGCCGTCAAAAGACCATCTCCAGCTAAAATCGCTAAAGCTTCACCAAAAACCTTATGGTTGGTGGGTTTTCCTCGACGCAGATCATCGTTGTCCATTGCTGGCAGATCATCATGGATCAGCGAATACGTATGCACCATTTCTAGGGCTGCTGCACACTGGTACACCGCGGTATTGATGGGTTTGTGAAAAGCGGCGACTGTTGCTGCCAATAAAAGCGGGCGAATACGTTTGCCGCCGGCTTGGATCGAATACTGTATGCTTTCAAATAATCGTTGATCAGAAGTGTGTTCTTTGACAAAGCGTTCCATGACTTCTTCGATCAATGGGGCGTGTTCTTTTGTGAATTCTGTTAAAGCACTCATTGGTTTTCCTCTTCAAAGGGGACTTCTTCATTGGATTCAGTCATCATTTTTGTTAAGGATTTTTCCGCTTTACTCAAGGTGTCCTTGCATTGCTTGCTCAAAACCATGCCTTTTTGAAAAGCATCTAACGCTTCTTCCAATGGAACATCGCCTTGTTCCAAACGGGTTACGATTTGTTCTAATTCTTGTAATGATTCTTCAAATGTTGGATTTGCCATGATTAACTCCTTCTGTACTAATAACTTCGACCAGTGCTTGGCCATCTTGGTAATGGATCGTCAGCTGATCTTCTGGCTCGATCGCATCAATCGATTTGATCACCTGCTCATTTTTCGTGGTATAGCTGTAGCCGCGCCCCATGATTTTCAGCGGGCTTAGCAAATCAAGGGATTGGACTGCATTTGCAAATTGATTTTCTTTTGCTGCATAGATATCTTTCATGGCTTTCGTTAAGCGTTGAGAAAGATAGCTGACCTCTTGATTGCTGGCTTGTAATCGCGCTTTTGGTTGTTGTTGTGCCAACCGTGAAATCAATTGCTGTGCTTGGCGATCCTTGTCATAAAGCAAGGTTTGCAAGCCTTGCTGCATCCGCTGCTGCAACTGATCGAGTTTGATGGACTGTGCCTCATACAAGCGCTCTGGTTGTCGAAAAACATACGATCCAATCACTCGCTGATAGCGTTCTTGTTTGTACTGGATCTGGTGCATAAATGCTTGCTCTAATCGGGCTTGTCTTTCTTCGATCCGCAAAATCTCCTCCGACAGCACTGGCACCGCTAATTCGGCAGCGGCGGTCGGAGTTGCCGCCCGCACATCCGCCACTAAATCGGCAATCGTCGTATCGGTTTCATGCCCCACTGAAGAAATAATGGGGGTTTTTGCATCAAAAATGGCTCTTGCCACTCGTTCTTCATTGAAAGGCCAGAGGTCCTCGATCGATCCACCCCCACGTCCGATGATCATAGTATCAAAGGTCCCATCGGCTTCGACTCGTTGGATATTTTTCACCACATCATCCGCAGCTTTATTGCCTTGTACCACGGTTGGATACAAAACGATCTGAGCAATGGGGTAACGCCGCTGTGTCGTCGTGATGATATCTCTGATCACCGCCCCACTAGGACTGGTCAAAACCGCGATGCGTTTCGGGTATTTCGGCAACGACTGCTTCGGTGCAGAAAATAATCCTTCCGCTGCCAATTTCTGCTTTAATTGTTCATAGGCTTGATAAAGAGCGCCGACACCGTCTGGTTCCATATGATCGATCACCATCTGGTAATTTCCGCTTGCCTCATACAGAGTGATACGCCCAACCGCCATGACTTTCATGCCCTCTTCTGGTTGAAAGCGCAGCTTGTCAAAAGCGCCTTTGAACATGACGGTCGAAATTTTTGCACCATCATCCTTCAAACTAAAGTATTGGTGATTGGGGCGCCGACGAAAATTGGAGATCTCCCCCGTCAAATAAACCCGCTCTAGATACGGATCGACGTCAAACTTACACTTGATATATTTTGTTAATGCGGTTACCGTTAAATATTCTTGCGCCATTTAGTTTTTCATTGTCTCCTTTGCTGCCTCGATCGTTTGGGCCATCAACATCGTGATCGTCATTGGACCTACACCTCTAGGTACCGGTGTGATATAGCTAGAGATCGGTTCGACTTCATCAAATTTCACATCGCCGATCAACTTGCCGTTGGCATCACGATTCATCCCAACATCGATCACCACAGCCCCTTCTTTTACGAAGTCTTTTGTGACAAAATGACCGCGGCCGATCGCCACGACTAAAATGTCCGCTTGTTTTGCCAACTCGGGCAGATTTTTGGTTTTTGAATGAGCAATAGTCACGGTGGCATTTGCCCCCAAGAGCAAGTGCGCCATTGGTTTTCCGACAATGTTGCTGCGACCGATCACTAAGGCATTTTTCCCTTCCAATTCGATCCCATACGCAGCAAACATTTTCATAATGCCATAAGGGGTACAAGGAATTCGGTCAGGTACACCTGCGAATAATTTTCCTAAATTGATTGGATGAAAGCCGTCGACATCTTTTTCTGGTTTGATGGCTAACAGTACTTTTTCTTCATTGATATGTTTTGGCAAAGGAAGTTGAACCAAAATTCCATGAAAGGCATCATCGTTATTGAACTGTTCGATTTCTGCTAATAATTCTGCCTCAGTAATGGATTCAGGGTAGCGGGCAACACGGGAATTGATGCCGATTTTCGCCGCAGCTAGTTCTTTATTTTTCACATAAGTCTGACTTGCTTTGTCTTCTCCAACAAGCAAAACAACTAATCCCGGTGTCACACCCTGCTCTTTTAGTGTTGCTGTCTCTGAAAGAAACGCTGCTTGCATTTTTTCAGCCAATTCTTTTCCATTGATTAATGTACCCATTCTGACAACTCCTCCAACCTGATTATACGGACTTATTTTGTAAAAAGAAACGCACCAATCGTTTGTCGATATGCTTCTTCATGTTTTCTATCATAGCATTTTCTGAAAAGAAAAACACCGTCTAACGCTCCCTTTTTTCGGAAAAAACGAGGGCAAACCGACAAAGTGTATGCAAAAAAACCGAACGATCAAGCAGGACCGTCAAAACAAGGCGGTTGCTCAAAAATCGTTCGGTTTCTGCCTCGATCGAAAAAAGGCTGTTTTCTTTTGATCGATAGTGTTAAGGCTAAAAATTACTCACTTACTTGGTTGTTTTTTGTTTCTAGCTCTTGATTGACAGTCGATAAAATACCGTTGACAAACTTTCTTGACTGATCGTCACTAAAGGTTTTCGCTAATTCGATCGCTTCATTCAAAGCCACACGATTCGGCACATTATCCACATAGATCATTTCATACAAAGCGATTCGTAAAATCGTCACGTCCATTTTTGATAAACGCTGGATTTTCCAACCGGCTTTTAGATGACTTTGAATGACTTCATCCAAGGCTTCTTTATAATGACAGACACCTGCCACTAATTGATCTAAATAAACAGGGACAAAATGCTCTTGTTCTTCATCAATCAATTCATGGTGTTCCAACTCGATGGCATGCATGATGGCATCTTGTTTCGTTAAATCTTTGTTAAAGTCTAGTGGAAATAAAGCTTGTAACGCCATTTTCCGTATTTCATGCCGTGATAATTCTTTACTCATTTTCTTCCTCGTCGTTTCCAAATAATTCTTCGATGTCTGGTAAATCTACTTTTTCTGGCACGACTGCCACAACATGAACATTTACTTCAGCCAGTTGCACATCTGTCATAAATAAGACTTGCTGTTTGACCCGTTCTTGGATCTCCATTGCCACTTTAGGCACTGACATCCCATAAGTGATATAGCAGTAGATATCCACTTTGATCCCTGTTTCATCGATCGTTAAGTAGACTCCTTTGCCATGAGCTGCGCGGCCTAGTAATTCAGTGACACTGTTTGCCAGTGTTCCTCGCATCCCATAGACACCTTCCACTTTAGAAGCAGCGATCCCAATAATGATCTCGATCACTTCTGGCGCGATGACGATCTCGCCTAATTCAGGACTTGCATTTAATACAAGGTTTTTATCTTCATTCATACGTTTTTGCCTCCATTCTAAACAGCTGTACCGTATTGTTTGTAAAAAAATCGCTCGTTTTTTCCGTTTGAAGCAAGCCAGCGCTTGATTCAATCAATAACATCCATGGCACAGTGTTTCTTCTCGCTCTAAGTTTATCATTTTCTGCACTGAGAATCTATAATAACCCACTATTCTCAATGAATTTTCTGAAAAACAAGGTCGATGAATCAGAGAATGATCAATTCTTTCGGTGAATGTGTCAACACTTTATTACCAGTTTCGGTGATCAAAAGATCATCTTCGATACGAACGCCGCCAATTCCTGGAAGATAGATCCCTGGTTCATCTGTAATGACGTTTCCGACAACAAATGCTTTATCAGCGCGGAAGGATACATTTGGTCCTTCGTGGATCTCTAAACCAATCCCATGGCCTGTTGAATGACCAAAGGCATCTCCGTAGCCAAAGGAAGCAATGTGATCCCGGGCGATCGCATCTAGTTCAATTCCGGTCATTCCAGGTTTTGCTGCTGCCAAGACTTTTTCTTGCGCTTCAAGTACGATTTGATAGATTTCCTTCAATTTATCGCCAGGATCTCCTACTGCAAAGGTTCTAGTCATATCAGACACATAGCCTTGATAGTAACAGCCAAAGTCTAACGTGATCAGATCGCCTTGTTCGATCACTTTTTCACTGGCAACCCCATGGGGCATTGCTGAACGCAGCCCACTAGCAACGATCGTTTCAAAAGATACGCTTGTGGCACCTAATGAACGCATAAAGAAATCTAACTGATTAGCCACTTCGATTTCTGTCATTCCTGGGCGGATCATTTTCAAAATATGTTCGAATCCTTGATCGGCGATATGGCAGGCTTGTTGGATCAATGCGATCTCTTCCTCATCTTTGACTTCCCGCAAAGCCTCGATCACCCCCGATACAGGGGCAAGGGATGATTCCTCAATCAAGTCTTCTAAGACGGAGTATTCGGCAAAGCTGACGAAACTTTCTTCAAAAGCTAAGACATTGATTTCTTCACTTTGGCAGATGGTTGCAACTTCTTCAAAAATCGGTCCGCTATTTTTTACGATCTCAAAACCTTGAGCTTGGGCAGCTGCTTGCTCTGTATATCGGAAATCTGTTACAAAAAAAGCTTTGTCCAACGTAATGACTGCTAAACCAGTTGTCCCAGTAAAGTTTGTCAAGTAACGCAAATTGTATGGGCTGGTGATCAAGAACCCATCAATCGAATCTTTTCTCATTGCTTCACGTAATTTTTCAACTCTTAACATGTATCGTTCCCTACTTTCTTGTTCTATACGATAGTATTATAACAAACTTCCAGAAAAAGCGGAAAGCAAGCGAAAAGTTTTCTAAAAAATCAAACAATATGAAAAAAATATAGAGTGCTTTAAAAAGACTGCCGTGTGATCTTTCGTTGTTCTCTTCTAAATGATGGCTTCCGTGCACAAAAAAAGCAATTCAATCAATGAATTGCTTTTTTGATAATTATCTTTTACGTCCCAAAAAGAACGATACGACCGCCACGAAAATGACCGCGCCGATAATCGCAGGCACGATAGCCATTCCTGCTACTTGCGGTCCCCAAGTGCCAAAAAGGCCTTGACCAATCGATGCGCCTACAAGTCCTGCAACGATATCAAAAATACAACCGCGTTTTTCGCCTGCAATGGCACCACCTATTGAACCAATGACCGCTCCAACGATCAATGTCCATAAAAAGTGCATACTAACCCCTCCTAAACTTTCTTATAAAAAGGGTACCATATTGAGAATCAATTGGAAAAATATATGCTCTCTTGTTATTTTCTGCGAGTGAAGGCTCGTTTCAATACATCAAAAAAGCCTAATGAATGCACCATATGGTCAGGATCGACGTATTCACGAATCGCTCGCAAGACTTTTTTTGGTTCTTTTGAGGAGAAGGTATACGTGCCATTCTTTTTGGTGCGGATCGCATAGCGTGGTATCCAACGGCCTTTGAACATGACCGAAGCGATCACATAGTCGACATCTTCCCATGGGATCTGAATAAACTTGCGTTTGTCACGGTCATTGTAAAACTCAAAGGCTTTATCGCCGATCATGATTTTGCCGTACTCATTGATCCCTAAAAAAGACGTAGCATCGATCGTCAAATCCACTTTTGTATTAAGAGATTGTACCATTTGCGCTTACTCCATTCTATATCGTCTTATTATCTTATTATACGTGTTTGCAGCAGGTTTGGCGAATAAATAAAAAGGTACTTGGGTTGCCCCAAGCACCTTTCATTGAAAAGATTATAACAATCCGATCAAGTGTCCACCGATACCGACTAAGAATAGACCGATAATAATGATGATTGGAGAAACTTTTTTCTTCAATAACCACATACATAATAAAGTAAGCAATAGTGCAGCTAGACCAGGAATCAATTGATCCAAGTTGTTTTGCAATGTTGTTACTTTTGTATCAGTCAACGCACGGCCTTCAGCAACTTGTTGGAAGGCTTGTTGCAAACCAGCAGAGCCAGAAGGCAAGTTCGCCCAATCGACATAAGCACCTTCATCAAGCGGTACGCTTGAGACAACTGGCGCAAATGAGATCGATACCCAACGCTGAACGAGTGACCCTAATACGAACATCCCTAAAATTGAAGCACCTTTTGTTACATCTTGCAACAATCCGCCTGAAAGGTCATCAGTGATTTTTGAACCAGCACGGTAGCCGAATTCTTGTGTGTACCACATAAATGCCCAACGGATGATGTTCCATGCAACGAAGAAGATGATTGGACCTAAGATGTTTCCAGCTAAAGCAAGAGAAGCACCTAGAGCACCTAACATCGGACGTACAGTAAACCAGAACACAGGGTCACCGACACCGGCTAAAGGACCCATCATCCCAACTTTTACCCCTTGGATCGCTACGTCATCGACAGGCGCGCCATTGGCACGTTCTTCTTCTAACGCTAAAGTTACCCCTAAGATTGGCGATGCGATATATGGGTGAGTGTTAAAGAATTCTAAGTGACGCTTCAATGCAGCGGCACGGTCTTCTTTTGTTTTGTATAATTTTTTGATTGCTGGAATCATTGAGAATGCCCAACCACCATTTTGCATACGTTCATAGTTCCATGAACCTTGAATGAAGGTAGAGCGCCATGCTACGGCTAAACGATCTTTTTTATTTAATTGAATTTTTTCTGCCATTTTTTTCTCCTCCTTCGATTCTAATAGTCATTCAAGATATCGCCTAGAGGGTCGCCAGTGTTGCTGCCGCCGCCTCCATTTGATGATCCGCCCATTTTAGTTAGGTTCAAGTAGATCAATGCGATTGCTACTGCCAAAGCACCGATAGCGATCAATGTCAATTGAGAAATAGCTGCGATAACGAAACCGATAATGAAGAATGGCCATACTTCGCGAGTTGCCATCATGTTGATAACCATTGCATAACCAACGGCAACGACCATACCACCACCGATAGCCATACCATCAGTTAACCATGCAGGCATTGATTCTAAGAAGTTTTGAACAGTTGCAGCAGGAATTGCCAACAATGCAGCTGCAGGAATCGCAATACGAACCCCTTGCATACATACAGCGATCACATGCCACATTTCGATTTTACGAATGTTGCCTTCTTCAGCAGCCGCATCCATAAAGTGAACGATTGGCACAGCCAATGTACGAACGATCATTGTCAAGAACAAACCAGCAACAGCTAGAGGGATCGCAACGGCAATCGCTGTATCAACACCAGCAGTTCCTTGTCCACCTAAAACTAAAATAATTGCAGATGCAACAGACGCCAATGCAGCATCAGGTGCAACAGCGGCACCGATATTTGCCCATCCAAGTGCGATCATTTGTAATGATCCGCCCAAAATGATACATGCTTCCAAATTACCGGTCACTAAACCGATCAAAGTACACGCGACTAGCGGTTGATGGAATTGGAATTCATCCAAGATTCCTTCCATACCAGCTAAAAAGGCAACGAGTACTACTAATACCATAGATATAATAGTCATGATAGACCTCCTATTTAGTTGAATACGTTTCTATTTATTCGCCAATTCATTTTTGGCTTTGCGTAAGATTTCGTCCATGTTGTCTCGAGAGTCATTTGGCACTTTACGCACATCAAATTTGATGCCGCGTCCTTTTAGATCTTCAAATGTCTTCACATCGTCCGTACCCATCGACAATACTTTACTTACAACAACTTTCCCAACAGAGTGAGCCATTGAACCAACGTTCACTTCAGTGATGTCAACGCCACCTTCAACTGCACGCAATACATCTTGTGGGTTTTCAAATAATAGTAAAGCTTTCGTATTCCCGAAACGAGGGTCTTTAGAAACTTCGATCATTTTGTCCACTGGAATGACGTTCGCTTTTACTCCTGGAGGAGCTGCTTGTTCGATCAGTTTTTTACGCAAATCATCTTTTGCCACTGCATCAGAAACAACGATGATCCGAGATGGATTGACTGATTTTGTCCAAGCTGTAGCGACTTGACCATGTAGCAAACGAGAATCCACACGCGCAAGCACGATTTTGATTTTGCCATCGCCTAGAACAGTTCCCGGAGGAAGTGATCCTTTAGGTTGATCGTCTTGCACAGCTTTTGGTGCTGTCGCTTCTTCTGGTTCAAGCTCTTCTGGTTTGACCTTAACCCCTTCTTTAGCTGTTTCAACGATGTGCGCAGCGATTTCATGCGCAGTGTTCATTGAAAAACGTGAAGCATAGGCTTCGATCACCATTGGTAAATTCATACCAGCAACGATTGCCCATTTGTCTTTGTGATCTTCAAACAAGCTGTTTGCTTGGTTGAAAGGAGTACCACCCCAAAGATCAACTAAGAATAATACTTCTTCTTGATCGTCAAATGTAGCAATTGCTTCTTGCATTTTTGCCTTGATGTCATCTGGACCTTCACTTGGCATCAATGTAACAGCTTTAACATTTTCTTGTTCGCCGAAGATCATTGAACCAGATTGCAAAATGCCGTTAGCAAATTCTCCATGACTTGCTAGGATAATTCCTACCATCTTTTTACCTCCTATATCAAAATTGAAAAATGTGACACGAATACGAAAGAAAAAACAACATCGAAAAAATTAAGGGTGACTACCTTCTTTTTCCAAAATATCCTTCAAAAAGATTTTACGATCAGCTGGAACTTTGCGTATCTCTACTTCTATGCCTTGATTTTGCAAATAAAGCAGCGAAGCAAGATCTTGATCATTGACTGACACGAAATTAGTGATCATCCGTTTTCCCATTGAAAAGCTCATGCCGCCGATATTGACGGAACGAATGTCAATGCCTCCTTTGACCAGAGTCACGACATCTTGAGGGTTGGTAAATAATAACATGACTTTTTGGGTATTAAATAATGTGTTATGCGCCACCTCAAGCATTTTTGCTACTGTCACCACATTGGATTTGATTCCTGGTGGAGCAGCTTCTTTCAAGAGAAACTTCCGTAATTGGTCATTTGCGACCTCATCACTGACCACGATGATTCGATTGATACCAGTCATTTTCGACCAAGCTGTGGCGACCTGACCATGAATCAACCGATCGTCGATTCGGGCAAGACGTATATCCATTCCCATTGTGCAAGCCTCCTACATCCATCGATCCGCTTTTCATATTGAGGATCTGTTCTTTTTTCAATCACCTCCTGTATCCACTTATATAGAAGCAAGAAGCGTGCCAAGTTTTTTCGATACACTATTCTAGAAAAAACCTTAAGAATCAGCATTCGTACAATACACTAAAAAAGATACACTAAAAAATACTGTATCTTTTTTAGTGTATCTGTATTATTTGCAGGATTTAAAAATACATTTCTTTTTCGTGATGGTTTTTGATCAGCTCCAGCAGGTAATACTCTTCTGTCTTCGGCACTTCGATATTCATCAAGCGCGAAAATGATTGGACATGCACATGCAATTGGCCGTAAAGAGGATTCTCCTCCATCGCTGCTAAATCAATTTCAGAAACAGTCAATGGTTGACGCAATAAGATCCGCTCCAGCATACCTGCGCCATGCATCACAAAATTGATCTGAAAGCCTTGCTGCGCCCCTACCAAATCCAAATCGTGAATGATCTCTTCGCCAAATTTCCACAACGGCTCTACCACTTTTTTCGCATTGATATAGGTAAAGTTTTCCTCTAAATACCGAACACAGATTTCCTTTGCCTGCCGATCATCTAGCTGCACTTCATCTTCAAAACTCAAATCGTTTTCCAATAAGATATCATCCAACAAAAGATCAACATCTTGGTCGATAAAACGTTCTAATGAAATAAACGGTGCATCGATATGCGGATCAATGATCCCCGTTGCGGCAATCAGCCGATAGCGCTGTTGAATCTGATCCAAGTCCGTTCTCAGATCCGCCACCGATAAGGTCACTACGTCAACATTTTGATTTTGGCGTTTTGACAATGAGCTTTGGATCAATTCTTTGATGCGCTGCGCTGTCCCTTTTCCCGAAGCGCAGACCGCTAGAATCGCTTTAGGGTGGTGGTTTTGTGTCACTGGTTCTTCCACAGTGACCGCTCCATATCCGCGGAACTTCCGTAATGAATCATAGAGCTGATCGAGGTCCGTGCCGATCACTGACGCTTTACGGACCGTCTCTAGGACGATGGAGGTGGTCACCATATCGACTGTTCGAACAGCCACACCCGTTTCTCGCTGGATTTCATTATTAAAGGTCGCTAAGGACCCCATATCGACTAAGAGGATCACCCCACTGCCATCATTGACTG
Organism: Enterococcus sp. AZ079; assembly: GCF_050547255.1. NCBI lineage: Bacteria > Bacillati > Bacillota > Bacilli > Lactobacillales > Enterococcaceae > Enterococcus > Enterococcus sp. AZ079. Next base: position 1,996,315 of record NZ_CP172955.1, read on the forward strand.
CTCGTACACTATCCACGATTTTTTTCAACGCCACAGCCGGTGGCATATCTAATGGCATGTCCACCGCTGTCACTTGATCGACTTCCAGCAGCTGCTTGACTACTTGTACCATGCTACTGGCTGTGCTGTTGCCGTGGGCTGCAACGACGACGCCAATTTTCCCAGAGGAATGTGTCGTACGCAGTGAAACCAATAGAACTGCCAAGTAATAGGATTCACTTTCAGGAATCGCCACGTGAAAGCTGTCGCCGATGAAGTCGCGGACTTCTTTGGCAACTTCGAACTCTTGCGGGTAATCCGCCACCATTTGACGAATGTTGTCGTTGGTTTGCCGTTCTTCTCCTAGATGGATCTTTTTCAAAAAAGAACTGATGTGCAGACTCATCGCGTAAATAAAGTTTTGCTGGAAATCGTAATTTAACCGTTTCCGAACCATCTCATAAATTTGATTTGTTACACTGATCACTTTCTGATCGACAAATTCACTTAGTTTATTGACAGAATTAAAAGAGAAGCCGTGATCTTTATAAAAAGATTTCAAATGAACATTGATATCGGTTGAAATAAAATGATTGATTGCTTCTTGATCCAAACCATCTGCTTTTAATAAGGCTGCTTTATCCCCGATGATGTCGTAGAGATTGTAAGGCAATTCATAGGAATCTGATTGAATATTGTTTAAGTTTTGATTCGGTTGAATGCTGATCTTCGGTTCAAGGATCTTAGAAAGCTCCGCCAGCTCATTGCGGCGATTCCCCAAAACGATCAATCCTGAACGAATCCCTTCTGGCAAATCGATCAAATCGATCTCAATCTCATCTTGTTGCATATGATTCAAAAAGCCCCGGGCACAGACGAGCTGGACATTGGATTTCAATTGACCGATATTCCCAAAACTGACACTGCCGATCAACGCTTTGACTACATCTTCTGTCAAGGTGATCGTCCGCTGAATACGGGACGCCTCTTGCCCGACTAACACCCGAACGAGATCGACTTTTTCTGATGCGGGTCGTTTCTCAAAGAAGGGCAGTTGAATATTGATAGGAATGCGTCGGGTAAAGGTATCTAATAGCGTTGAGTTGGGGTCTTCGGTAGTCGCTCCAACGATTCGGACATTCGCTTGATGATTTTTGCCCGTCTCCCCTAAACGACTAAACGTTCCATGGTCCATAAAGTAAAAAATCATTTCTTGCCCTTCTGGCGGTAATCGATGGATCTCATCGAGAAACAACATACTCTCATCCGCTTGATCAATAATACCGATCTTCTCTTGATCGGCACCCGTAAATGCCCCCCGTACATAACCAAACAAATGACTCATCAAAAGCTCTGGGTTATTTGCATAGTCGGCACAGTTAAAGACGATCAATTCTTTGTCATCGGCAATTACTTGATTGCTTTTGGCAAACTGGAACATTGCATGGGCAAAGTAGGTTTTCCCAGAACCAGTAGGCCCTGTGATCAAGCAGTTTAGCCCTTTTGGCGGATACAAGATCGCTGCTTTCGCCTGCTCAACAGCATTTTTCATACTTCCGTTGGCACCGATGATCGTCGCAAAAATATCTCGGTCAGAGGGGTTTCCTTGTACCCGTTGAGGGAAGGCTTTTTCTCTTTGCGGGCGACTTTCTTTGTAGCTTGGCACATACTTTTCCCTACTGCTGGGATCGACCCCTGCCGCCCAGTAGCGAACAGGCCGCGAGTCGCTTTTTTCGACGCGCCCTTCTTTGACAAGCTTATTTAAATCCTTACTGGCATTACTGCGCTGAATGGCTAAATGATCGGCAACTTCTGAAGTAGACAACCCTTTCTTTTCCCCTAAGCCGCTCATCGTATTTTCGACGATATATTGATAAATCCGTTCGATTCGCTTGCCCAACAGCTTCGCCTCCTTGTTTTTTCCACTTGAATACTTTACTCATTTTTCTATAAAAAAGCAACTTTTTTTCCGCACAGAAAAAGCAAAATACTTTGTTCGAAAGAGCAATAGAACGTCCTATCACATGCTACTCTCAGCATAAAGCATTTTACCAAAAAAAGATATTCAAAAGTCAGGATGCGTTAGGCTTTTTCATTAGGAATGAACGCTGGTACCTTCTCAGGAAACCATTGCAGTTCTTTTTGCATCCAAATCACATCGTGCCATTGATTGAACTTATAGCCGACATGCGCAAAATCAGCAACTTTCCGATACCCAAGATTCTCATGAAAAGCCTCGCTTTGTTGATTGCCTCCTGTAATGCATGCAGTCAGATTGACCACGTTTTGCGCTTTTAATTTTTCTTCAAGCGCTTGATAAAGAGCGGTGCCGAGCCCTTTTGCTTTGGCATCCGGTGCTAAATAAACGGTTACTTCAACGGTCCAATCATACGCCGCCCGTTCTTTATAGGCTGACGCATAGGCATAACCGACGATTTCACCAGCCTCTTCTGCAACGAGATACGGGTAGCGTTTCAAGGTCTTGGCGATGCGTTCCGCGAATTCTTGAACCGATGGCACCTCCGTTTCAAAGGTAATCGGTGTATTTTCTACATAATAAGCATAGATTGCTGTCAAGGCTTGGGCATCTGCAATCGTGGCAGAACGTATCGTCATAGAATCCCTTCTTTCAGTAAATTTTTTCCCAGTATACTCTTTCTGAACAAAAAAAACAATCCGCTTTTGACGGATCGTTTCCTAGTGATAAATGATTTAGCGGGCTTTTTCAGCTCCGCAATACACGGTAAGATGTTGTGGCAGCACCGCTACTGTGATTGGCAATTCAGGTCCAGGATCACCATCGACATTCGTTTCGATCGTTGCCCCATCCGTCAAACGAATTGCAGCTTTATCAAAGGTTTGATAGCCAAGAACATCATTTGATTCTGTCACCCCTTTGAGAAGCTCTGGGACACTTTTGACGGTTTCCCAAAGATTCGTATCCTTCAAGTAGATCAGATGCAATTTGCCGTCATCGGTACTCGCTTTAGGCAAAAGAGATTCGAAACCGCCGATCGTATTGGATGACCCAACGATCATCGTACTGCTTTCCACAGCGATCGTCGTTTTTTCGCCATTATTTTCGGCGGTCACTTCAAACGGATGACTTTCATTTTTACGCACTTCCCGTAGACCAGAAACAAAATAGGCCATTTTTCCCAGCTTGGTTTTTTCTTCAACTTCCACATTGTTGATCGCCGCTGGAATCATACCGATCGCCACCACATTGGTAAAATAGGCTTGATTGACCTGACCAATATCGATTTTACGGGTGTGATCCACTGCAAATGATTCGATGGCTTCCTTAGGATCTAGTGGAATCGCTAATGCTCTGGCTAAATCATTTACTGTTCCCAGCGGGAAGAAACCAAAATTTGGTCGTTTGTCATGAGGGGCTAAGCCATTGACCGCTTCATTGACGGTACCATCACCGCCCATTGCAAAGACACTGTCAAATTCTGCTGCCGCTTCAGAGGCAAAACGTGTGGCATCTCCTTCTTTTTCGGTATGTTTGACCACGATTTCTGAAAAAGCTTCCCGCAACTTTTCTTCTGCCAGCTGCTCATATTCTTGGGCCTGTTCCCCACCAGAGCTTGGATTGACGATCAATAATGCTTTCATAAAACAGCCTCCTTGTTTGGGTTCATTTTCTATGAATCCAGTATAACAAGTTTCACGAAACCTGTCTTAAACGACCTCCGCCTATCCCCCTACAAAAAAAAAACACAGCCTAATCAGACTGTGTTTTTTCGGCTCTATAATTTATGGGACTGATGAATCAGAATTGATTCTTCAGCCCCATTTTCATTTTAGGTATTAAAAAACATATCGTTCTCTAGTATGATTAAATCACCACAAAATAAACAACTGAGAGGACGATATGCTATATGAATGATTCTATCAAAAAAATGCTGAGAATAATAGAGAAAGATTTGATGATTACAGAGGTCTCTTACGAGACCCTTCAGAAGAAAAAGACGTTGGTCGTCGATGCTGTTCTCTCGCCTACTCCTCGTGCTTGTAGAAGTTGTGGTTCTACTGTGGTAGATGGAAACGGGAAAGCAATTATAGTGAAAAATGGGAAGAAGGAAACAATTGTCCGTTTTGAACAATACAATCATATGCCTTTGGTTATGCGCCTAAAAAAGCAGCGCTATACCTGTAAAAACTGCCGAACCCATTGGACGGCTCAAAGTTATTTTGTCCAACCCAGACATTCAATCACAAAATCATGTTAGATATAAAATTGCTTCTTTACTTACTGAAAAAGTATCTTTATCTTTTATTGCGAAAAGCTATCAGGTATCTTTGACCACCGTTATTCGTACATTGAAAGAGTTTAAAACCTATTTGCCAAAGCAATCTAAGAAGATTCTCCCCAGAGTATTGATGGTTGATGAATTTCGTTCGCACGCTTCCATAAAAGATAAAATGAGCTTTATTTGCGCAGATGGCGAAACAGGAAAATTAATTGATGTCTTGCCTACGCGCGAATTGCCTCGATTAACAAGCTATTTCTTAGGCTGTACCAATCCAGAAGAAGTAGAATTCTTGGTGACAGACATGAACGCCGCCTACTTCCAGCTCACCAAACGTGTTCTGCCAAATGCGAAAATAGTGATTGATCGGTTTCATATTGTCAAACACATGAATCAAGCGTTCAATGAGTTGCGTATCCGTGAAATGAATGAACTTCGTAAAGCAGGACAGAAAAGCCAGGCAGAAAAACTGAAAAAGAACTGGCGCTTTTTGCTAAAAAATCGTGCAAACATCAACCATTATGAATACAAAACATGGAAAAGTTTCCGAGCGCCAAAATACCCGTTTCTCACTGAAGCAATGCTGATTGATCGATTACTCGGCTTTTCTACGCCCCTAAAGGAGGCGTATCGCTTTTTTCATGAATTAGTTGAAGCCTTTCGAGACAAAGACCCTGACTTATTTTTCTCCTTATTGGCAGAACTTCCCGAAACGTTAGATGACGGCTTTCGGGAAAAGCTTCAAAACCTTCTGACCTATGAAGAAGGCATCACCAACGCAATGATCTATCCTTATTCCAATGGAAAAATAGAAGCGAAGAATACCCACATAAAGACAATGAAACGAGTATCCTACGGATTTAAATCATTCGAGAACATGAGAATTAGAATCTTTTTGATCAATCAATTAATCAATGTAAGATAACAAAAAATCTGAGCCAGAATCTGGTTCATTCTGACCCAGATTTGATTTTGCACAACTCATCAGTCCTTATTGACAAAGAGCCGTTTTTTCGAGTACTCACTTCATTTTATTAAACCAATCGTTTACGCAAACGCCCAGAAATAAAATCAATGATCGTGACCGTCACCACGATCCCTAATAAAATGATTCCTACACGGCTCCATGAACGCGCATTGATGGCAAAGATCATCGGTGTACCGATCCCACCTGCCCCTACGATCCCTAAGATCGAAGCTGAACGGACAGCCAGTTCAAATCGATACAAGGTAAAAGAAAGAAATTCTGGGATCAGTTGCGGCAATGTCGCAAAGCCTAATACATCCCAGCGGCTTCCTCCCGCACTAATGACGGATTCCGAGGGACCGTGGTCCATGTTTTCGATCGCTTCGCTGTAAAGCTTTGCCAACATCCCAATGGAATGGACACTGACCGCCAAGACGCCAGCAAAGGAACCCGGACCTACCGTTTTGATAAACATGATGGCTAAGACGATTTCTGGAAACGTTCGAATCGCCGTCAGCACGATTTTCCCAAATCCCGATAACCAGCGAGGGCTGTTTTTGCTGCGCGCCGCCCAAAAGGCAAAAGGAATACTTAAAATCGATGACAAAAAGGTCCCAACAAAGGCAATCGCGACGGTTTCGATCATCAGACTGATCAAATCTTCGCCATCACCGGTATAAACATAGCCCCAATCAGGATGGATCAGGCCATAAAAGATCGAGCTGACAATTTGACCGACATTTTCTTTAACACCAGCAAAAGGCACGCCAGCAAAAGCCCAGATATAAAGGAGGATAACGACTACAGCGATCAGCCAATTCCGTATTTTTTTCTTTTTCGGTTCTGCTGGCAACATCATAATAATCGCTCCCTTAATCTATTACTAATGGTATCAATCACCAAAACAACTGCAAAAATCACTAAGACGATGATCGACGTCTGGTCATATCGAAATTGGCTTAAAGATCGTTGTAAGAAAACACCGATTCCGCCTGCGCCGATATACCCAAGAATCGTCGATGCCCGCACATTGATCTCAAAGGCATAAAGCAAGTAACTAAGAAAATGACTCATGACTTGCGGTACGACTGCATAGCGGATGATATCAAACTTCGATCCTCCAGAAGCCGTGATCGCTTCGATCGGACCTTCATCAATCGTTTCAATCGATTCATAAAACAATTTGGTGATCATCCCAAAAGAAAACACAGAGATGGAGATCACCCCTGCAACGGGACCAATTCCGACAATGGCGACAAATAAAGCCGCCAGCATCAAATCAGGTACCGTCCGAATGATATTCAAAACAAAACGGAAACAACCACTGATCCAATGATTCGTCATGATATTTCGTGCTGCTAAAAGTGAAAACGGAAAGGCCGCCAGTGCACCAAAGGTTGTGCCGATGATCGCCATTTGGATCGTTTGCAAAATCGGCTCAACAATGATTTTGGCATATGCCCAATCAGGATGAGCCATCTTTTGTAAGATGACATTCATTTGACTGCTATTGCTAAAGAACCGTGCCAAATCAACACCTGAAATAGAGCCGCTAACGAACAATACCACTAAAAAAATGACGAGCCAAAGAACATTTTTCCATAGTCCGCTGCGTTTCGGCAACGTATTTGTCGTCATTGTCCCGCCCCTTCCTGCTCTTCCATGATCTCGCTGCCATAAATCTGTTTCAATCGCTGATCGGTCGCTTCACTGACAGGACCATCAAAAACCAAGCCTCCGTCTCGCAACCCGATGATCCGCGTGCCGTATTCTCTAGCCAATTGGACAGAATGTAAATTGACTACGATTGTGATCCCCAGATCTTGATTGATCCGTTTTAAGTCATTCATGACTTTTTCAGTGGTTAACGGATCCAATGAAGCAACTGGTTCATCCGCTAAAATAATCTTCGGCTCTTGCGTCAACGCCCGGGCAATCGAAACCCGCTGCTGCTGACCGCCAGACAATTCATCGGCTCGGGTATAGACTTTTTCTGCTAAATTGACCCGCTGCAGTGATTGATACGCCAACTCTTTGTCCGCTTGCGGAAACAGACCCAGCAGCATTTTGAGCGTGGGATGATAAGCCACTCGCCCCGTTAAGACGTTTCGCAAGACACTCGAACGTTTCACCAAATTGAAGCTTTGGAAAATCATGCCAATGTCTCGACGAATCAAGCGCAGCTCTCTTCCTTTTGCTTTTGTGATCGACTTGTTATCGATTAAAATCTCGCCGCTTGTGATCTCGTGCAGTCGATTGATGGAGCGCAGCATCGTCGATTTACCTGCACCGGATAAGCCCACTACGATGACAAATTCCCCTTTTTTGATATCGATGTTCAAGTCCTTCAACCCCAACACCCCATTTGGGTATTGCTTGGTCACATTCTGAAATGAAATAATCGTTTCGTTCTCTAGAGCCATGATTCTCCTACTTTCTTTCCATTAGGTAAAAATTGCTGTCCATTCGAAAAGGGTACCTCAACTACCGGTACCCTCCCGATCTATTCATCTATTAATTATTGTCCGACCTGCTCCGCATACTCTCTTACGATGTCGAAATTGCTGTCTTGTGAAACAACGTATCCTTCATGAGAGTAAATATCAGAGATGATTTGTTTTCCTTCTTCATCTTTTCCGATCGCGATAAAGGCATCTTGGATTTTTTTATCCCACTCTTCACTCATATCGCTGCGAACACTGATCGTATCGTTCGGGATCGGTTCGGTAAAGTACATTGGTTCTACCTCATCCATGATTTCTGGGTAATCATTTTTGACCGTGTTACGGGCATCTTCAAAAACGAACGCCGCATCAACGTCGCCATTCAAGACAGATAAGACCGCTTGGTCATGGCCTTTGACTTGAACAGTCGTCACATCCGTATTGATATCGATGCCTGCTTTTTTCATTTCTGCTACTGGCCAAACATAACCGGCAGAAGAAGTAACATCTTGTGTGGCAATCGTTTTGCCTTTTAAATCTTCCAACTCTTTGATGTCGCTGCCGCTTTTTACGACGATCATTGAACGATAGCTATCAACCAATTCATCCGTTGATTCGCCACCAGGCTGCTTGATGCCATAACGCTGTGCTTGCAACAGTACCTTAACATTGCTTTGTTCATTTGCTAAAACATAGGCATTCGGCGGTAAAAAGCCGACATCTACTTGTTTCGAAGCCATTGCTTCGACGATTGTATTGTAGTCAGTGGAAACACTCACTGTGACTGGAATCCCTAATTCATCACTTAATAATTGCTCAAGTGGTTTTGCTTTTGCTTCTAATGTTTCTGCTGCTTGTGATGGGACAAATTGAACGGTCAACTTTTCTGGTACATATCCTGCGTCCTCAGCCGCCGAGTCAGTACTTGCTCCACCTGAGCCACATGCCGCCAGCGTAACTGCTGCCACCAAACCTAAACCAAACATTGCCGTTTTCTTCCAAACTTTCATCACTTTTTCTCCTTTTCATATAAAAAATCGAACTCATGGAATTCCGAACTTTCCTTTTTGATTATAAAAAACCAACGAATTAAAAACAATCTTTTTCGAATTACGAACGTTTTCTTTTTTGATAATGTTCGTGTTTTGACCAAAATCATTCGTGAGCACATTCTCAATAATCAACGTTTTTCGAAAGTTTCTTTCCATTTGTTCTACTTCCTCAGAGTATCAAATGAATATAAGGTTTGTGTTGTCAACGTGTAAAGATTCTGTTAACAGCAAAAGGAACTTTGTGAACAACAAAGCATGGATATACTCGTCATTCTTACTCTAAGTGCACAAAATTTCTTGAAACGTCTAACCAGAAGATGACCGCACACTTTTTTTTACGAAACAACACAAAAAAAGCAGAGGATTCCCTTAAGAACCTCTGCTTTTGACCTCATTCTCTTACTGTAGAAAGAGTCATTTACCCTTGCTCCGTTGGCAGCTGCAACAAGAGTACATGCTCGTTCTCAATCATTTCACCCGTCAAAACAAAGCCATTGCGTTCGTAAAGCTTCGTTGCGATCTCGTTGCCATCCACAGCGGAGATCCTTAATTCTTGCGCTTGGATATGGGTTTTGAACCAATCTAACCCAGCAAGAAACGCCTGAGTGCCTAACCCTTGATTTTGGAATTTCTCTGCGATCATAAATCGCTCGATCCACCACGAAGCTTTTGGATAATCCTCATCTGCCTCGTAAAAACTAAATAGCATAAAGCCGACCATTTCCTCACCATTGTATAGGGCAAATGCCTGACGAGGTTCCTCATAGATCGCCTCTAACATTGAGTACCAATTGGGCGCAACAAAGTCTTCTTGCTCCTTCGTTGTCTTCAAATTCATGCACGCACGATAGTTTTCCTTCGTGATTTCTTTCAACTGAATCATTGCTTCGCTCCTTATCTAAGCCATTATAAATAACTATTTCGTTAAAACGGTTTCATTGGTGTATAAAAAAACACCCAGGTTACTTTTACGTAATCTGGATGTCATTTTCTTATGCTTCTTGCGCTACTGGATACACAGATACTTGTTTTTTGTCGCGGCCTTTACGTTCGAAACGAACAACGCCATCAACTTTTGCAAACAATGTATCATCTCCACCGATACCTACGTTTACCCCTGGGTAAATTTTAGTACCGCGTTGGCGATAAAGGATTGATCCGCCTGAAACGGTTTGACCGTCAGCACGTTTCGCACCTAAACGTTTTGATTGAGAGTCACGTCCGTTAGAAGTAGAACCCCCACCTTTTTTGTGAGCGAAGAATTGCAAATTCATTTTCATCAACATGAGATGCACCTCCTAGTTTTCTTTAGTAGTTTTGATTTGGATATAATCGTTGTACTCTTCTTGAACTGATTGCAAGCCGATCAACAAATTTTCTAAAAGAATTTGTGCGATATTCGACTGCTCTTGGGTCAAACGAGAAGGCAGTGTGACTAATAAGTACCCCCCATTTTCGTTATCTGCTTCAACTTTTGGCGCAACGCCAGCCAAAGCATCGATCCCATTGACTGCACTGATCGCTAAAGCGGATGCTGCAGCACAGACGATGTCTTTGCCGTATTCTCCTGCTTGTGCGTGTCCAGCTAGTTCAAAAGAAACAATCCGACCAGAGTCATTTCGTTTGAATGTCCCTTTGATCATATTCGTTACCCTGCTTTTCGTAAGAATTAAGCGTTGATCGCGTCAATAACAACTTTTGTGTAAGGTTGACGGTGACCTTGTTTACGGTGTGAATGTTTTTTAGGTTTGTATTTGAAAGTTACGACTTTCTTTTGTTTGCCGTGTTTTTCAACAGTCCCTTCAACAGTTGCTCCTGCAACGATTGGGGCACCAACTTTTGTTGATTCGCCACCTACTAAGATAACTTCATCAAAAGTAACCTTTTGTCCAGCTTCAACGTCCAATTTTTCAACGTAGATTGCTTGACCCACTTCAACTTTTACTTGTTTCCCACCAGTTTTGATAATTGCGTACATGCTCTACAGCACCTCCTTATAATATACTTAGACTCGCCATCCCAAGTGACTTTCGTACTTACTACTTGTTCTGTGCGGTTGTAGCTGTGGAGTCCACAATTACAACAGATTAACTTTATCAAAATGTTTTCCTAAAGTCAATCACTAATTAAGGAAAAGACAGAATTCTTTTGCTACTAGTCATTTCCTTTTGTGCATTTTTTATTTTCTATTACTATAGAAGAAAGAGCATAAGTGAAACAGAATTGGAGGAGTTTTCATGCAATACCCCAAAGAATTAGCCACTGCCGTTCAACAGGCGTCCCGCAGTTATCCGTTGGAAGGATTTGTTCCCGGTCAAGGACCGCTGCAGCCCAAATTGATGATCGTCGGGGAAGCCCCTGGTCGAACCGAAATCGAAAATTTTATTCCTTTTAGCGGACAAGCAGGAAAAGAATTGATGAAATCGTTGGCTTTAGCCGGTTTGACCCGTGAGGATGTTTACATCACCAGCGCTGTCCGCAGCCGTCCATATTCCGTCAAAGAACGAATCAACAAACGCAGCGGTGCCCATGAGATCGTCCATCCCAATCGGACACCTACCAAAAAAGAAGTCTTGCTACACGCACCGCTGCTTGACTACGAGTTGTCCGTTGTAGATCCGCCTGTCATTGCAACTGTTGGCAATATCGGACTGCAGCGATTATTAGGCAACGCCTATTATATCAAAGATCACCATGGCGAAGTGATCCGTTCCAAAATACAAGAAAGCAATCCAACAAAAGATGGCTATCAATGGTCGGAAAAAGAATATTTGATCGTGCCGATGTATCATCCCGCTGCGATCTTTTACAATCGAACGTTGACTCCGCAAATCGAAGCCGATTGGCGAGGGTTAAGAAACATTCTCTCACAAATACCCGCCGACGAATAACGACCAGTCCCCTAGCCCTACTGCCAATACGCTGGAATCGTCTGCTCATAGGCGGTGATTTTCGCCTCTTCCTGCAACGTGATACTGATCTCATCGAGACCGTGGATCAATTTGTGTTTCCATGTAGCATCGATTGCAAAGAAATGCTCCTCCCCCGCAACGGTCACACATTGCCTTGGCAAGTCAATGCTGATTTTTTCTGAAGCAGGCAGCGAAGCGATCCTTTGGCGAACAGTCAAAGGCAGCTCGATGGGCAGCAGCCCGTTTTTGGTGGCATTCATATAGAAAATATCACCGAAGCTGCCAGCAATCACGGCTTTAAAGCCGTAATCCAACAGCGCCCATGCCGCGTGCTCTCGAGAAGAGCCAGAACCAAAATTATCACCAGTGACGAGGACTTGAGCGGTCTGATATGCTGGATCATTCAAGATAAATGCTGGATTAGGCTTGCGTTGCGGCAAATAGCGCCAATCGTCAAATAAAAATTCGCCAAAGCCCGTTTTTTCAACGCGCTTCAAATAATTTTTCGGTAGGATTTGATCGGTATCGATATTGTCATTCATCAAAGGCAGCGTCGTACCTTCAAATTGCGTAAAAGCTTCCATTAACCAACACCTCCAACCACTTCTCGTACATCGACAAAGCGCCCATGAATCGCAGCTGCTGCCGCCATCGCTGGACTACAGAGGTGCGTCCGCGCGTTTTTCCCTTGCCGTCCAACAAAATTGCGGTTTGATGTGGAGGCACAGTGGACGCCTTCTGGTACTTTATCAGGATTCATTCCTAAGCACATGGAACAGCCAGGCTCCCGCCATTCAAAACCAGCGTCAATAAAGACTTTGTCTAAACCGATCGCTTCCGCTGCTTTACGAACAGGGCGTGAACCAGGAACGATAATACCAGTGACCCCTTCTTTGATGGTCTGACCTTTCAAAATCGCCGCTGCCTCTTTCAGATCAGACAAACGACCATTGGTACACGATCCAATAAAAATGTATTCAATGGGGATATCAGCAGCTGTCTGTCCAGGTTGCAGCGCCATATATTCATAGGCTTGCTGATCATTGTGATCCCGCACTTCAGGAAACGCTTCGCTGACTGGCACCCCCATTTCTGGATTGGTTCCCCAAGTGATATAGGGTTCTAAGGTTGTTGCGTCTAGGGTGATCAGGGCATCATAGTTGGCATCTTCATCGGTATAAAGGGTTTGCCAATCAGCCACCGCACTGGCAAACGCTTGTGGCGCAAAGCGTCGATCCTTCACATAAGCAAAGGTCGTTTCATCAGGTGCGATCAAGCCCATTTTCGCCCCACCTTCGATCGACATATTGCAAATGGTCATGCGTTCTTCCATCGTCAGGCTACGGATCGTTTCGCCAAAGAATTCTACGGCAAAGCCACCACCAAAATCAGTGCCATGGGTCGCGATCAATGCCAAAATAATATCTTTGGCGTACACTCCCGGCTGCAGGTGACCGGTGATCTCAACTCCCATGCGTTTCGGTTTTGTCTGCCAAATCGTCTGTGTCGCAAAGACATGCTCCACTTCACTCGTACCGATCCCAAATGCGATCGCGCCGAAAGCACCATGGGTGGCAGTATGAGAATCACCGCAAACGATCGTTTTCCCTGGTTGGGTCAAGCCAACTTCTGGACCAACCATGTGGACGATTCCTTGATTGGCAGAGCCATTGTCACACAATTCGATCCCAAAATCACGACAGTTTTTTCGTAACGTGTCCATTTGCTTTTTTGCAACCAGATCGGTGATGGTAAAAATATCTTTAGTAGGCACGTTGTGATCCATCGTTGCGAAGGTTTTTTCGGGACAACGGACTGTCCGTCCCGCTTGCCGCAAGCCTTCGAAGGCTTGCGGTGTCGTCACTTCATGGATCATATGCAGATCGACATAAAGCAGCTGCGCTTGCCCTTCTTCTCCTGTGATGACATGCCGATCCCATAGTTTATCAAACAGCGTTTTCCCCATAATTGCTCACTCCTAACTGTGCAATAACCGCTTCTGTAAAGGCAGTTGTCGTTGCTGTACCACCTAGATCACGGGTCAAGATTCCCGCATTCATTACCTCGTAACAAGCACTTTCGATGGTATCCGCCAGCTCTTCCTCTTGAAAGGACTCTCTTAGCATCATGACGACAGATAAAATCATGGAAACCGGATTGGCGCAATTTTGCCCAGCGATATCAGGTGCAGAGCCATGAATCGGTTCATATAAAGAAACCCCTTCTGCGCCATGACTTGCGCTAGGCAGCACCCCTAATGACCCTGGCAAAACCGAGGCTTCATCACTTAAAATGTCGCCAAAGAGATTTTCTGTCACGATTACATCAAAGTCTTTGGGATTTTGGATGATTTTCATAGCGGCGGAATCAACATATTGATGGGTCAACTGACAATCTGGGAATTCCTGTGCCGTTTCTTCCGCTAATCGGCGCCAAAGTCGGCTAGTCGCCAACACATTTGCTTTATCGACAGAGAGAACCCGCTTCTTCCGCGTGCGGGCAATCTCAAAGGCTTTACGCAAAATCCGTCGAATCTCTGCTTGATGATAATGATTGATGTCGTAGGCTTCTTCAGGTTTTTCTGCTTTTTCGCCAAAATAGATACCGCCAGTCAACTCACGAACGATGACAAAATCTGTCCCCCGAAGGATCGCTTCTTTAATGGGAGATAAAGCAATCACCGCATCAACTACTTTGATGGGTCGAATATTGGCGTATAGCCCTAACGCTTGACGCAAATTCAAAAGTCCTTTCTCGGGTGTTATCGGTGCGTTTTCCCAAACTGGATCACCAATGGCTCCTAAAAGGATCGCATCCGCCTGCTGGCAAGCTTGTAGTGTTTCTTGCGGCAATGGCTCTCCAGTAAGTGCCAGCGCCGCACCACCAAATGGCCGCTGGTCAAAATGAAAGCGTTGAAGATGGTCTGGACAAGCCGCTTTCAATACCGCAAGCGCACTGGCCATAATTTCTGGTCCGATGCCATCTCCTGCTAAAACCACGATCTTTTTCAAACAAGGACACCTCGATTCTTTAGAGCTGCGCTAGCCTGTACATAAGCTTTAGCTGACGCCTGCAAGACATCAAAGTCTAAGCCGATCCCGCTGATTTTTTCATTGGTTTCCTGACATTCAATAACCACGTGCACTTCCGCTTGCGCATCTTCCCCACTGGTCAAGGCAGTGATCTCATAGTTCAACAACTTCGGCTGCTGCTGGAAAATCTGATCGATCGAGTTGTAGATTGCTTGGATACTGCCGGCACCGATGGCTGATGCCACTTGTTTTTCCTCGTCTTTGATGATAGAAACCACCGCTCCTTGATGGCCATTGGACACGTATTGCAGCTGAACTGACTCCAACTCACAGCCATCTTCTTGGCTGCGGCCCTGGTCAGCCACCAACGCTAACAAATCTTGTTCGGTCACTTGCTTTTTCTTATCTGCCAACTCTTTGAAGCGTTTAAACAATTCATTGGTTTCTTCTTGGTCAAACTGGTACCCCAGCTGCTGCATTTTATCGACAAACGCATGGCGGCCAGAAAGTTTGCCAAGAGGCAGTGAGTTGGTTTGTACGCCTACCAGTTGCGGGGTAATGATTTCGTAAGTTTCAGGATTTTTCAAGACGCCATCTTGATGAATCCCAGATTCATGAGCATAGGCATTGCCGCCGACGATCGCTTTGTTTTTCGGTACCGTGATCCCAGACAAACGTGCCACCAGATCGCTGGTGCGTTTTGTTTCGTTTAACTTGATGTTGGAGGTAGCCTGATAGAAATCATTGCGAATATGCAACGCCAGCGCCACTTCTTCTAGTGCGGTATTGCCCGCTCGTTCGCCGATCCCGTTGATCGTTCCTTCCACCCGATCAGCACCATTTTCGATAGCTGCCAGCGCATTGGCTGTCGCCATTCCCAAGTCATCATGACAATGGGAAGAAAAAATGATCGGCTGCTCACTCTTGATATTGGCGATCAAATAGGCAAAAAGCGCACCATATTCCGTAGGATTGGTAAACCCTACTGTATCGGGCACATTGATGATCGTCGCGCCGGCATCAATTGCTGTTTGAACCGCCTCAAGCAAGAAGGGCTTATCGGTGCGGGTGGCATCTTCTGGCGAGAATTGGACTTTTTCAAAGCGTTCACGGGCATAAGCCACATGTTCTTTGATGGAAGCGAGTACTTCTGCTTTCGTCATATTCAGCTTGTACTGGCGATGTACCTCACTCGTTGCTAAAAAGACATGGATCTGGGGATCGACGGCTTGATGAAGAGCTTCATAGGCACGATCAATGTCTTTTTTCTGACAACGGGCAAGTCCTGCAACGGTCATTTTCGTCACCGCCCCAGCAATCGCTTGGACTGCTTGAAAGTCTCCTTCTGATGCAATCGGAAAGCCTGCTTCGATCGTATCGATCCCCCATTTTTCTAATTGCAGCGCCAGTTGAACCTTCTCTTTTGTATTGAAGTTGACTCCCGGCGTCTGTTCACCGTCTCTCAATGTGGTGTCAAAAAACTGGATTTTTCTCATCACTATTTCCTCCTTGGCAGTGGCAGGGGCACGCTTGGCGCGACCTCATTCAAACAAATTGAAAAAATGGTATAAAAAAAGCACTCCATAAAGGGTTTCCTTCATGCAATGCGAATAGGACTCTTCAAATGATGCCTTAAAAAGGCGGGTCATAGAAAAAGAGTCCTTACGATAATAATAATAAAAATGCAGCTGTTTGTTTCAATCGTTTATCCATCGTCGTCACCTATCACTTTTTTTATCTTGTTATGAAGATACCAAACAGCAGGTTCCTCTGTCAACACTTTTCCCTGAATTTTCTGAATATTTCGACAAAAAGTTCGTTTTCGCCCTGATGATGGGTTGCTTTTCTTCCTTGATGAAAATTTAAGCAGAACCTGACGAGATCTTCACAGGATTTTAACCAAACCTCCACATAACATCGTTATGATAGAAATATCCCAAAAATATTTTTCACCCCTTTATCCTGCCAGTCGTATGACTGGTTTTTTTGTTGTTCCAAAGACTCGAAAAGATTGAACTTAAGGTGAGTTATTCGTATAATAAGGGGCAGCGATAAATGAGGAGGATGAAGATGCGCAACGAAATGATGCATCGTCCAGTAGTCAAACCAGAACTAGTGGCGTTTATGCGTGAAAAACAAAAACAATTACCCGGCGAACTTGGTGAAATCGAGCAAGCCGCTCATGAAAAAGAAGTGCCAATCATCCCACATGAAACTGTGGTCTTTTTGCAGTTTTTATTGGGACAGCTTCAGCCAAAAGAAATCCTTGAGATCGGCACAGCGATCGGTTTTTCTTCAAGCTTAATGGCACAATGTGTGAAAGAGGGTCATGTCACAACGATCGATCGCTTTGACGTCATGATCCGCAAAGCCAAAGAAACCTATGCTCGCTTAGGAAATGAAGACAAAATCACGCTATTAGAAGGACAAGCGGCAGACGTCCTGCCTACATTAAGTGGCCCTTATGATTTTATCTTCATGGATAGTGCCAAATCGAAATACATTGAATTTTTACCAGAATGTCTGCGTCTATTACGCAAAGGCGGTGTGCTGATGGTGGATGACGTGTTTCAAGCTGGAACGATTCTACAACCCATCGAAGAAATCCCGCGCAACCAGCGAGCGATCCATCGCAAGTTGAATCTTTTCTTGGATACCGTGATGAACCATCCTCAATTGACCTCCACCCTCGTCCCTTTAGGAGATGGCGTGATTCTCATTACGAAAGAAGCAGATAGCGTAATCCTTGAGGAACCTGAGAAAGGTTGAGGGCAGCTGCGCTTCCTTTTTTCAAAGAAAAAATAAGAAAAGGGCGAAAAGAGATTGACATTGCTGCGCCCTTTTTCTATAATGTTATTTGTTGCTGATTGATTTCAACAGCTTAGGCGAAGTGAGCATTCGCTGAAATTTATTTGTTCCAGTAGCTCAGCCGGATAGAGCATTCGCCTTCTAAGCGAACGGTCGGGGGTTCGAATCCCTCCTGGAACGTTATTTAACCGTCGAGAACCCTTGTTCTTGGCGGTTTTTGTTTGTTCTTGTGCCAAATTGATCTAATTTTTTTGCCATAGCAATTTGGTGACTAATCAACAGCCTGTTCCCTTCCTCATCAAAAGCAATCAAACGATCGCTTCCCATCCGCTTCAATCTTCAGCAAATTTCTTTCATTGGCATCATCGTTTCCGTATTTATTCTAATTGTCAGCAATTTCTCTCCCTAAAATACTCATTCTCTAGTTAAATGATACCTCGCCGTTTTATTTAGTAGACACTGTTCTAACAAACGAAGACTTGGCTTTGCCTGTATGATCGATGAGATCTATAAATCGTTCCATTTAAACAGCTTAGTTTCTTCAATTTCACAATTCCAAGAAATATCTGATTTACTTAACTCGATGCCGTCATGCTATACTTATTAGCTAATAATCTAATTTATTAAAGGAGACGAACTATGAAAAAAACGAATTTCGTTGTTGTTTTTTGGCTGATTCTTACACTTATTTCTTTCATTGTCTTTCTGTTCAACTTCAATTCCTTCTGGCAATACCTCTCTTCCTTGATTTTTCCCATTGATGGCAGCTACTTAGATAAAAATCGTTATTATCGTCAACTGTTTTCTGTGACCCCTATGTTGATAGTTACAGTCGGATTTTTTTACGCTGGTCTCAAACAAGCATTGAAAGTTTACAATCAAAGTTAAACTATTTCCGCCTCGCAGTAAGGTTATCATTTTTATATGCAGCAATGATTTTAGCATAACCTCAACGCTTTTTACCAAACGATCTAAGTAAATGAGAAAGCAACAGGGATGCTACGTTCTCATTTGCTTTTTTGATAGCTAAAATATTTACTGGTACCTATAAGATAATAGTTGACGAGAAAGGTTGGCATGCTCAAAGGAACGTTTTTGCTATAGTATGCTTACATACCGCACTCTTCGATCACTCATTTTTTTCATTTTATCGTACCTTCAGTATAACACGCTCAACCAATCCGTTTTCTTATCCTCCTCCTGCAAAAATTATGCTATGCTTGACAAGGATTAAGAAAGCAGGTGTCCTATGGAGATAACGGTACATATCGCAAGCGGTTTTAGTAAAAATCAAACAGGTGGCAACAAGGCTGGAGTCGTTTTGCTGGAACAGCCCCTTACACCACAACAAAAGTTAGCCATCGCAAAAGAGTTAGGCTTTTCAGAAACAGCTTTTTTATCGAAATCCCCGGAGGCCGATTTCCGATTTGACTATTTTACACCAAAAGAAGAAGTTGACTTATGCGGACATGCAACAATTGCTTCCTTTGCACTATTATCGTATCTAAACAAACTTTCCAAGCAACAGTATCACATCGACACCAACGCCGGACGTTTGTCGATCACCCTCAAAGATGGTGTCATTTTCATGGAACAGAACAAACCGCTGTTTTCAGATGTCCTTTCACTAGAACAATTAGCTGACTGTTTTGATACCAATGCTATCAATGATCAAATTCCTATTCAAATCGTTTCTACAGGATTAAAAGATATCCTTGTTCCAATCAAAACAACGGCCCAGTTGCAGCATGTTGTACCTGATTTTGAGGAAAAAAAAAAGTAAGCGCGCTGCAACAAGTAGTTGGCATACACTTATATGCAATGGAAAAAGAACGAATCATTTGCCGTAACTTTGCCCCATTGTTTGGCATCAATGAAGAATCTGCTACAGGTACTTCCAATGCCGCTTTGGCTTGCTTCTTGTATCAAAAGTGTTCCCTTGATAAAGAAGTGTATCGCTTTGAACAAGGCAGCAATTTAGGTGAACCTTCTGAAATCTTTGTCAAACTAGCTACGACTTCGCGAAAGGAAATCCAACATGTTTACGTTGGGGGCAGAGGGCATTTTTGCGAGACAGTCACCATCGACACCGATACACTGGCATAATCAAAATAATTTAGGCTGATCTTCCATCAGCCTTTTTTCCTCTTCACACATCGTGTTCTTTTTTCCATAGCAGCCCATCAGTATCTCGAATACTAGTTTTCTCATAAAAAAAAGAACCCAACTCGGGTTCTTTCCTTCACCTTGATTTTCTATGAAATACCAACAAGTTCTGCTAACAGCTCACTGACTTTAGGCAGTGGCTCGTTCTGTAAGGCTGCTACGATTTTTGAACCGATCACTACCCCATCGCACACTCGGGCAAAGCGCTGCACGTCTGCGTGGGTCGAGACCCCGAAACCAGCTAGTACAGGAATCGGACTTTTTTCCGAAATGGCTTGCAAATGCTGATCCAGCTGTTCGTTGTATTGGCGATCTTCTCCAGTGACACCGTTCACTGTCACAGCATAAACGAATCCTTCTGCGTCTTCGATCAGCGTCTGAATTCTGTCTGGAGAACTGGTCAAAGAGACCAGTGTGATCAGCGCGAGATCCGCCGCATCAAAAGTAGGCGTTACTAGTGATCGATGTTCAAAAGGTAAATCTGGAATAATCAACCCTTTCACATTTGTCGCTTTTAACTCATTTGCTAACTGTTCAATCCCATAATGAAAGAATGAATTGGCATACCCCATCAATACCAGTGGAACCTCGGAATGGATTGTTTGCAGCAAAGCAATGATCTTTTTTAAAGTGGTCCTATTGGCTAATGCCTGCATTCCAGCTGCTTGGATGACCGCTCCATCTGCGACTGGGTCTGAAAAGGGCACGCCGATTTCAATGGTGGCTGCGCCATGTGTCGTCAACAGTTCGATTTCTGCTGGCAGGCGTTCCAGTCCGTTGGCACCCGCCATAATATAAGGAACAAATAGTGGCTTGCCTTGTTTTTGGCGCTCCTTTAGTTTCATCGTCAATGTTTTGCTGGTCATTTCGCTGCTCCTTTCCGGTCTTTGATTTGTTGAACATCTTTGTCCCCTCGCCCAGACAAGCAGATCACTAAGCGTTCTTCGGGTGTCATGATTGGGGCTAGCTTTAGGGCATAGGCAACGGCATGAGCACTTTCCAAAGCAGGAATAATGCCTTCGATTTGAGACAAGAGATAAAAGGCGTCAACGGCTTCTTCATCAGTGACAGCGAAATACTCCGCTCGCTCAATCTCCTTCAAGTAAGAATGCTCGGGACCGACCCCTGGATAATCCAAACCAGCTGAAATCGAATAAGGTTCGATCACTTGCCCATCATCGTCTTGCAGCAGATGCATTTTGGTACCATGTAAAATACCGATACTGCCTTTCGTCAAGGTCGCCGCATGCTCAGTAGTATCCACACCTTTCCCAGCTGCTTCAACGCCAATCAAACGAACGGTCTGATCATCGATAAAAGGGTAAAACATTCCCATCGCATTGCTGCCGCCGCCAACACAAGCAACGACTGTCGTCGGTAGTCGACCTTCTTTTTCTAATAGTTGCCGTCGTGTCTCACTGCCAATCACACTTTGAAAATCTCGAACGATCTCTGGAAAAGGATGCGGACCGAGTACGGAACCCATCACGTAATGGGTGTCCTCGACGGTTGCGACCCAGTAGCGTAGCGCTTCATTGACAGCATCTTTCAACGTCTGATTGCCTGAAGTGACTGAAACCACTTTCGCTCCCAACAATTCCATTCGAAAGACGTTTAGTGCTTGCCGCTGAACATCTACCGCACCCATAAAAATCGTGCATTCCATACCGAACAACGCGGCCGCAGTCGCTGTGGCGACGCCATGCTGTCCAGCACCGGTCTCCGCTACCACTTTCTTTTTCCCCATCCGCTTTGCTAATAACACTTGCCCTAGCGCATTATTGATTTTATGGGCGCCCGTATGATTCAAATCTTCTCGCTTCAGATAAATTTTGGCACCGCCTAAGTGTTGTGACAAGCGCTGTGCATGATAAAGGGGGGTCTCTCTTCCTACATACTCTTGCAAATATTCCTGTAATTCTACTTGAAAACTTGCGTCCGCTTGTGCTTCACGATAGACAGTTTCCAATTGCTTGACTGCATACATCAATGTCTCTGGCACAAACTGGCCACCATAGGGACCATAAAATCCTGCTTCTGTGGGGTATTGGGTCATTTTATCTTCTCCTTTACTAAGTAAATAAATTGTTCGATTTTCCGACTGTCTTTCTTGCCCTGGGTTTCCACGCCTGAAGAAACATCGACAGCATAGGGCCTAAAAAATTGGATCGCCTCTTCTACATTTTCCGCGTGCAAACCGCCAGCAATAAAAAAACGCTCAGACAACGGCAACGGTTTTCTCGCCGCTTTTTGCCAATCAAAGGATTGGCCGTTGCCGCCAGCATAAGGGTGATCTCTTACTGGAGCGTCCAATAACCCAAAATCTGCATCGCAGCTTAGGAAATCTTGTTCTAAAGTCTCAGCTTCTCCATCAAAGGCTTGGATCACTGCGATCTTTTGATGCGCAAAAATGCCTGTCTGGATGGCTGTTTGCAAAGATGGCAGAACCTTTCCATGGAGCTGAATCGCTGTCAGCTGGGCGGCTTGAATTGCCGCTTGCACTTCTTCAAAACTTGGAGAAACGAAAACCCCAACTTTCCCTACATTTTGGGGTACTTGCTCCGTTATCTTGCGGACTTGTGTCGGATCGATTCTCCGACGGCTTTCGGCAAAAACAAAGCCAAGGTAATCTGCTCCTGCACTGATGGCAGTTTCGACATGCAGCCGTTCGGTGAGTCCACAAATTTTCACTTTGGTCATCGGCGGCTCACCTGCAAATCTGCAGCTGTTTCAGCAATTCGATTGCTTCTCATCAACGTTTCTCCAACGAGGACTCCATGATAAAACGGTGCAAGCTGCAGCACATCGGAGGCAGTTCGAATACCAGATTCACTGATGTAAACCGCCTCTGACGGCTGAGGTGCTAAAGCAACACTGACATCCAAGGAAACGTCAAAGGTTTTTAGGTCACGATTGTTGACGCCGATGATTTTGGCCCCTAAGGCTTGGGCTTGTTGAAATTCAGCCGCATTATGAGTCTCAACGAGTACTTCCAACCCTAGTGCTATTGCCTCTTGATGAAGTATGGCTAAGCGTTCTGGTTTTAAAGCGGCCACGATCAATAAAACAATACTGGCACCCGCATTCTTGGCGCGAATCAATTGTTTTCTGTCGATAATAAAGTCTTTGCATAGTATAGGCACCGAAACGGCATTACTGACTGCTTCAAGATCTGCCAGCGAGCCTTTAAAAAACTGCTGGTCGGTCAAAACGGAAATCCCGCTGACACCCGCGGCTTCATAAGCTTGCGCTTGTGTGACTGGGTCAATCCCTTGGTTGATATCTCCTTTTGAGGGTGAAGCACGCTTGATTTCAGCAATGAGGTGCATCTTTTGTGGTTGGTCCTTGACTTGCTGATAAAATGATGGACGTTTCGCTACGACCTTTTCGATTTCTTGTGGCATCGCGGCAACTTCTTCAACTTTTTTCTGGATGATCGTTTCTAAAAAATCCATGATTCTCCTCCTTACAGCTTTCGTAGTTAATGGCTATTTGACTGACGAATCAGCATCTGCAGTTTGTCGTAGGCCGCGCCCGAAGCGATACACGCTCGTGCCATCGCAAAGCCTTCCGCTAGGGTGGCGGCTTTGCCGTTGGTATAAAAGCCTAACCCTGCATTTAAGACCACTGTCTCTAGATAAACGGAAGGGTGATTTTTCAAAACTGCTGTTAAGATCGCGGCGTTTTGAGCCGCATCTCCGCCGACGATCGCCTCGATCGGTGCTGGCGTAAAGCCATACGCTTGCGGATCAAAAGAAAAATTCGTCACCTTTCCTTCGTGATAAAAACTGATCGCCGTTTCACCAGCCAAATTGGCTTCATCCATCCCATTACATCCATGGATCACCATTGCTCGTTGCCGACCAAGACTGCCTAACGCCTGAGCGGTGTCTACCAAGCTCTCGCCAGCGTAAGTACCGATCAGTTGCGTAGTCAACGGAACAGGATTGATCAAAGGGCCTAATAGATTAAAAATCGTTGGTGTCGCTAATTCTTGCCGTATTTTCATCACTGCTTTCATGCCCGGATGCAACGACGGGGCGAAGAGAAAAGCGATGCCGACTGTCGCTAATAGATCGGCGATTTTTTCTGGTGATGCTTGGATCGATACCCCCAAGCAGGCTAAGACATCGGCACTGCCTGAACGACTAGAAATACTGCGATTGCCGTGTTTTGCCATCGTGATTCCCCCGGCTGCTAAAACGAAGGCAGCCGTAGTGGAGACATTAAAACTATTGGAGTGGTCGCCGCCAGTGCCGCAATTGTCCATGGCGTCTCCTCCTTCATAAGGAATGGTCACGGCATGCTCTAACATAATTTCTGCTAAAGCAGTCAATTCGGCAGCTGTGATGCCGTTGATCTTCATCGCAACTAATGCTGCGCCCAATTGACTTTCTGAAAACACCCCGCTTAAAATTCCTTGAGCAAAGTGACGCATCTCCTGATAACTTAAATGACGGCCATTAAAAAGCTGCTGGGTGATTTGCTGCGGCTGCTGTATTTTGACTGCTTCCATAAATGTTCCTCCTTTTTCATTTGCTGCTTTTTGCTGAGTTTTCTGGAATGAGTTCAAGAAACCGTTGGATAAAAAATGCCCCTTCGTTTGTCCCCATTGACTCAGGGTGGAATTGAAGTCCTACGATCGGCTTTTGTCGATGCTGGATCGCCATGATGATCCCTTTTGTTTCAGCCAACACCTCAAATTGTGTAGGAAGGGTCGCTGGCTCAATGACCAGCGAGTGATAGCGCATGACAGTCATGTCTCCTAGGTAGGTTTCGAATACGCCTTTTTTCTGATACGTAAGGCTCGATTGCTTGCCGTGCATAATGGCTGGTGCTTGGACCACTTTGGCACCAAACGCTTCTCCAATGGCTTGATGACCTAAGCAGATCCCTAGAAGCGGCTTGCTATTGTGATATGTTTTGATCAAAGGAATCATAAATCCTGCCTCTGCGGGACGTCCTGGTCCTGGAGAAAAAATGATGGCTTCTGCTTCTTCAGCAACAAGGAAAAGGTCTGGATCATCATTTCGCAAGACGACTGTTTCTTCTGGACAGAGCTGGAGAAGATTGTAAGTAAACGAATCATAGTTATCGACGAGTAAGATCATTGGCTGACACCTCCAATAGTGCTTTGGCTTTGTGTAAGGTTTCGTGGTATTCAGATGAGGGATCAGAATCATAAACGACACCCGCCCCTGCCTGGACATAAGCGATCGCGTCTTTCAAAACCATTGTCCGAATCCCGATGGCAAAATCCGCTTGATCGTTTCGAGAAAAATACCCAACGGCTCCCGCATAGACCCCTCTTCGAACAGCTTCCCATTGATAGATGCGAGTCATGGCACGAATCTTTGGTGCCCCGCTGACCGTGCCTGCTGGCAGGGTTGCTTTCAAAGCATCCATTGCCGTCACACCTGCTCTGCGCTTGGCAGCCACCACCGAAACGATATGCATGACATAGCGGTATTTCTCGATCACCATGTATAAAGGAACATGAACCGTGCCATGTTCAGCGATTCGTCCCAAATCATTGCGCCCCAGATCGATCAGCATTTGGTGCTCTGCACGTTCTTTTTCATCTGCTAATAGTTCCGCCGCCAAAGCTTCGTCTTCTGCTTTGGTTGCCCCTCGTTTGCGGGTACCAGCGATTGGATTTGTGGTGATCGTTGTTCCTTGAACCCGAATCAAGCTTTCAGGTGAACTGCCGATCACTTTGAATCCGTGATCGAAATCAAGATAATAGAGGTAGGCAGACGGATTCGTCACTCGCAGTTTTCGGTAATAGTCAAAAGGATCTTGTGTAAATGCTGCTTGCAGACGTTGGGAAGGAACCACTTGAAACATATCCCCTGCCGTAATTCGGGCTTTTGCCTCACGAACGATCGTTTCATAGGCATGTTGGGTAACATTACTTGTAAAATGCAGCTTTTCATTCGATAACCCACGGGTCTCAGCTGCGACCGGTGTCCTTAATTGCTGCTGCACCGCTTGGAGTACCTGCTTCATCTCGGCGGTCCCCCTTTGGCTGTAGCAATTTTCAAGGATGATCGTCAAGGTTTCCCTTTGATGGTCCAAAACGAGAAAGGTTTCAAAAAGCCAAAAGGCCATATCAGGCACTTGTAATTCATCTGCGGGCAGTTGTCCAATGTCTTCATAGCAAGCAGCGATATCGTAACCCGCATACCCGATAGCCCCACTTTGCAACGGCAGATCAGATAAAGCGGTGGTTTCTTTTTTGACTACATACCGTTCCATTTCTTTTAAAGGGTCCTGACAGGGATACTTGTTGACCGTTTTTTCCAAAAGATCCTCCACTTGAAAAACACCATCTTTAAATGTCAGTTTCTGAACAGGATCAAAGGTGAGGATCGAATAGCGTCCGGTATCTTCTTCTCTGGGAATACTTTCCAGTAAACATTTATGCGCCCCTTGAATCCGTAAAAACACTGAGACAGGTGTCAAACAATCGCTGTTGATTCGTTCCATTCGATACATAAGCTGCTCCTTTCTTTGTAAACAAAAAGCCCTCAAGCAAACATCATAAAAACGTCTGCTTGAGGGCGAATGACCGCGGTACCACCTCAATTGAAAGTTGCCGAAAGAAACAACTTCTTCTCTATCAACCGTCTAACAACGGTCTTCCTCTATAACGGGAGTTCCCGCATTTTCCTACTGCCAAAAAAGGGTTCAAAAAATGATCGGCTAAGGCCATTTCCTTGATTTCTTGGTATCGGACTCTCATCACCGCCGACTTTCTGTAACCAAAAAAGACTCAAGTACTTCTCTTAGTTTGATTTTACGTTTATTTTTCTATTGGTTGAAGGGCAAGAAAAACAAAAAAGCCCTCATGCAAACAAACTCGTCTGCATGAGGGCGATTACTCACGGTGCCACCTCAATTGGTTCTCTAGATCGTCTATCAACGATCGTTCTCTGTAACGGGAGATCCCGAAAAAAGCCTACTGATTTCAGCCTTTCGACACAAAAGTCCATTTCTGAAGCGTCAATCTGCTGATTTGCACCACCATCAGCTCTCTGCAAGACGAACGTCCTCATACTTCTCTTTTGTTTGGTCTTTACTAGTTATTGGTAGCTATATTACGTGGCTTTTGCTGATCTGTCAACAGGAAAAAGCGAATTTTATTTTTTTGACTCCTTTTGACAATACAAGAAAACAACCTACAATGGGTTGCCTTAACCAAAATAAAAAGACATTCTTTAGGACAAAAATCTCCTTCACTTCTTTCAGCGTACTTTATTATAGCTGCCACTCTATTTAAATAATATTTGTTTTTTTATAACCCTTGCGTGAAGATCAAAGAGTGAAAACTTTGCTATAATTTTGCCAAAAAATCGACATTTATCCAAAATTTTCATAACATCATGAAAAAACAAAATTGTTATTTGAAATATTCTTCTATATGATTGAACCGAATGTAAGAAAGGGTGATTAAATGCACATAGACAAATTATATTTTTCCACCTTTATTTATAAAATGAGCTGCTTAGAATTTACTTACTCTCTCATTCAATCCAATGAGAAAAAAGTCGAATTATCCGAGGAAGAACAAGCAGAAATTGAATGGATCATCAATTCAGCGCTCCATCGAAAACTCTACGCCTCTCGCAAAAAGAGTCTTTTTTCCTCAAAAATAAAATTGTCGAAAGAAAGTTATTCTATGTATTTGTGAATGAAGAAATACGAACACATGATAGACCTCTAACCGTTAAAACACATAAAACAAACGCATTCCTTTAGACAGTTACTCAGAAGGTTGCCGATCCCATCTTTTTTAATAAAAAAAACATCATCCAGTGAATTGGAAATAGCAAAACTTGCCTTTTTCGTATAAAATCAAAAAGAACACGAAAGAGTTGTCTTTCATCAAAACAGTCAATGTGACTCTTTTGACCTTCAAGACTCGGAAAGGAAGTTTTTGTCATGGATGGGATGATGAAAAAAATCATTACGGAGAAGGATTTATTACGTCAGATCCTTCTCTTGGAACAACTGGCGAATCACAAAATGATCACTGCCAAGCAACTAGCAAAATTGATCGATACGACGGAGCGAACCGTTTTTTCCGATCTAACCTATATTCGCCAACAATTGCCTGATGGTTGGCAGATCGAAGCTGCCAGTAGTGGCTTTGCTCTGACCCATGATGGGCCATTGTTGATGAGTCAGCTCTGGGAAACGTTTTTCCCTCAATCGATCGGTGTTTCTTTGATGAAAGCATTGCTTTTTTCCAGCGAACTCCGTACGCAAGATATTCTTAGCCAAACAGGGACATCTTATGAGACCTTGCGACGACATGTGACAAAATTAAACAAAAGCCTTACTGATTTTTCGTTGCGGATTCGGATCACCAATCGCATGATCCGCTTTGAAGGAAGTGAGATCAACATCCGTGTTTTTTTTCATCGCCTGTTACTGCCATACACCCATAACAATTACTTTTTTGAGGAATATACGATTCATGAGTCCCACTATTATCATTTCTTGGATCGCTTAGCAAAAGCCAAGCTGCAGATCGAAGTGGAACAAATCTACGGTACCTGCTGGTTTTTTATCAATACGATTCGCATCAAAGCCAATTGCCGTATCGATTCCTTTGAATTTCAGGGGGACGATCCCCTTTATAGCCTTTTCCAACAGCCATTAAGCCAGCTGTATCAAAAAGAAGGCGTTTATTTAGAACGCAGCGAACACTTCTTTAGCTTCTACTGCTTCTTAGAAAGTTGGAACTACAATAACGACTGGTCCGCTACGATCCAAGCAACCCTTGAATCCTACCAAACTATTTATCAGAAAACGACCCATTTTGTTGGAAAACTAGACCGCTTGTTGCAGTTGTCTTTAGCTAGTGATACACAACTGATTGAGAATCTACTGTTGCTTTTAATCAAATCGCAAGAGTCAGCCAAGCTCTCAGAATTGTTCGGGCTAGAATTTCACGAGATCCAACGGTTAAATCAACCCTATTCGCTATCGATCGAAGCGACGATCCATGACTTTTTAGAAGAGCAAACAGCCAGTCAATCGGAAATGAGTTTTCCATTATGGTCAACCACCACCTTACTGATCCAACAAGCGATTTTACAAATCAATCCCATTCGCGCAAAAGGATATTTTGTTTTCCAAGGTGAGCCTGCCTGGAAAGCTTATCTCCTGCAAGAATTGAATGACTTCCTCGGTGCCCGCATCCTTTTATCGGCGATCGAGCCTGGTCAACTAGAAGCGTTGGCGAAAATCGAGGTTGATTTTATTCTCTCAAATTTCCCTTTAGAGGAAGTATCTGTTCCAGTTTTTTACTTATCGATGGTACCAACGAAAAATGAGCTCAATCAAGTGACTGAGCTCATCCAAAGCTATTATTTAAGTTATCACTAGAATCATCAAGCTGCCTTTATTGTTTCACTGGGGCGGCTTTTTGCCGTCCTTGCAACTTATTTGTAATAAATTTCTCACCTTCGACGACTGCGAAAAGGAGTGCGCCGTTAGCAGCGATACTCAACTGCTGCATCAAGGTCAAAGAACCGATCCCTAAAAGCTGGTGCCCAAGAGGGGTTAGGAAAATCGCTGCCTGCAATACGATCAGCAGTGCCAGGGAGACTAAGAGTGCTTTATTGGCAAAGAGTTGGCGATTCAAGGCTGGCTTGACCAGCTCACGACAGTTCAACAAGTAGACTGCTTGAGCAAAGACGATACTTTGCAGTAGCATGCTTTGCTGAAGGACCGTTCCTTCAAACTGAATCGCTAAGACGTAGGAAGGAATCATGATCAACAGCGAGACGTAGAAGATGCGGAACAGACTGTACCAAGATAAGATACCTTCTTTGATTGGCCGTGGTGGTCGATTCATGACATCCGCACTTGCCTTTTCAAAACCGAGTGCGTAAGAAAGCGTGATGGTTGTCACCATATTTACCCATAAAATTTGGACAGGTGTTAGTGGCAGTGGTCGGTTCAACAAGAGTGCCGCAATAACGATCAATCCTTGGGCAACCGCAGTTGGTAAGAAGAAGTTGATTGTTTTCTTCAAATTATCGTAGATTCGACGACCCACTCGGACGGCATTGGCGATCGTATGAAAATTATCGTCTGCCAAAACCATATCGGCTGCTTGCTTGGTTACTTCACTGCCTTTGATCCCCATAGCGATCCCAATATCGGCTTTTTTCAGCGCTGGTGCATCGTTGACGCCATCACCGGTCATTCCGACGATCTCTTCATTCACCTGCAAGGCACTAACGATCCGTAATTTATGCTCTGGGGTCGTTCGAGCAAAGATATCTGTCTTTTGGACTGCTTGCTGCAATTCTTCCTCCGACAGCAGATCGATTTCTAACCCTTTCAACACGTGATTCGTGTGCTTCAAGCCAATTTGCTTGCCGATGGCTTGAGCCGTCTTGCCATGGTCTCCTGTGATCATTTTGACTTGGATGCCCGCTTGCAAGCACTCTTTTACCGCTTTGATGGCACTGTCTTTCGGAGGATCAATGATACCAGCGATCCCGACAAAGGTTAAATTGGTTAGCCCTTCGTGGGACAAGGCCTCCTGTGCCGACAGCGTCAGATGCGCAAAGCCGATCAGCCGCTGCCCTTTCGCTGCTAATTTTGCACTTTCATCTAACCACCATTGCTTTTGATCTGAAGTCAGTTGGCTTTTCTCAAGCAACACTTCGGGCGCACCTTTGACAAAAACTACCGAGGCATTCGGCTCTTCTTGATTTTGATGGCGTGTTGCCATGTACTTGTAAGAGGAACTAAAAGGAATCTTATCGACTGTTTTACGCAATGGTTGCTGCGCTGATTCTGCGTATTGCAACAAGGCTTTTTCGGTTGGGTTCCCAACGAGATCCGCAGCCTTTTGTCCTTCGTCTTGCTTCAAGTCTTGACAATTTGCCATGATATCAAGCACCGTTTCTTTATCCATGTTTGACTCAACTAAAACATCGACGACCGTCATTTCATTTTTGGTCAAGGTTCCTGTTTTGTCTGAACAAATCACCGTCATGGCACCTAGTGTCTCCACTGATGGCATCGTTTTGATGATTGCTTGCTCCTCAGACATTTCCTTGACACCCATCGATAAAATCATGGTCAGCACGGCTGGCAAGCCCTCAGGAATCATCGCTACTACTAAGGCGATACCTGATGAGAACAAGAGATCAAGATCAAAGCCGTAGCGGAAGGTAGTAAAGAAGATCAAGAAAACCACTAATCCGATAATGCCTTTAAAGATTTGGTGATTCAATTGCTTCATTTTTTTGATCAACGGGGTTTCTTGCGCTTTCACAGACTGAATCGCTTGATTGATCTGGCCGATTTGCGTATCGTCGCCTGTTTCAACGACGATCCCGCTGGCAGTTCCGCTTTCTACATAGGTACCAGAAAACGCCATGTTCCGCTGGTCACCAATCGTACTTTCTTGAGTAATAGGCTCGGTCATTTTTTGAACAGGCTCAGATTCGCCAGTTAAAATCGACTCTTCAATCACAAGATCATGGGTTTCGATCAAGCGCATATCTGCTGGTACGACATCTCCTGGTCCTAAAACGACTAAATCTCCATTTACTAAGGAAGAAACAGAAATTTTCTTTTTGCAGCCGTGAACATAAATCGTTGCTTCTTGCCCCATGAACTGCTTCAATCCATCCAGTGATTCTTGGGCTTTGCGCTCTTGCCAGTAGCCGACGAATCCATTGATGACGACGACCGCCATAATAATGCCGCTTTCGATATAATCACCAGAAATCCCTTTTAAGACGGCTGCGACGATCAAGACCAACATCAGTAAGTCGGTAAAGTGCTTGCCGACTTTCTTCCATGTGGGGATCTGCGCTGCCTCAGTAATTTTATTTTCACCTTGCTTTGCTAAACGCTGGTTGCGTTCTTCGGAGGAAAGGCCCTGCCGTGATGTTTGCAACGTGTGTAATAGTTCTTCTGTTGTGTTTTTGTACCAATTCATATTTTTTTCCTCCTTGTTTATTTATTTGATCTGAACATAGTATAAGACATTGAAACCATAAAATTCTGGCGATAATTTCAGCCGAGCCTGAAAAAAATGATTGTTTTTATTAAAGGGGAAGAGCGGCTTGGTCGCGCGGTTTTATACAACTAAATGAAAACGTAAGTTGATTGTTTTTGCAGGTGGAATCAAGTAAACTAGGACACACCCAATCAATTGCTATCTGCCCCCATCATCCAAAGGCAAGATAGACGAAAGGAGCCAAAGAAATGGCAATCTATACCGATACAAAAATCGCTCAAGGACCTTTTCTTTTCATTTCTGGTCAAACGCCGTCGCAAGACGGAGCCACACCTGAGGACCCGCAAGAGCAAACAACCATCGTTTTGAAAAAGATCGAACAGCTTCTATCAGCCAATCAACTGTCCTGGTCATCAGTGGTCAAAATGACCGTCTTTTTAACAGATGCTGCCTACTTAGCTGCTGTCCGTACGGCGTTTACAACTATTTTGGCAGAAAACAAACCAGCCATGAGTCTCGTCATCGTTGCCGGCTTGGTTGCCCCTGAATTTAAAGTAGAGATTGAAGCACAAGCTACCATGGCTTAAGCACAGAGAAAAACACCAAAAAAACTTCGTACAAAAGGCAGTAGCCAATACGAAGTTTTTTTGGTGTTATCTTCTTATTCAGTCCTATGTGAAGTGTCTGATTCAGTCTTTTTTTGCCACTGCTCCACAAAACTAGCGATGGCTTGAGCAGTCTGTTGAGCATTCACTAAGGTTCGCTTTTTCTCCATCGCTTCTGTCAACGAAATCGGACCTTGCTGGATACAAAAGACGGCAGATAATAGTTGCGGCAGTTTTCCTAGATCGTCATTTCGAGAGCCGCAGATGGCAACAACCGGGACCTGATGTTCGTGGGCGAGCAACGCGACACCATAGGGTACTTTTCCCCCAGCGGTTTGCCCATCGATGCGTCCTTCGCCGGTGATCAATAAATCTGCTCCTTTGATTTTTTCCTCAAATCCAACCAATGAAGCGATCGTCGCAAATCCTGGAACCAATTGTCCACCTGCCAAACGAATAGCACCACCAAGCCCACCTGCCGCACCAGCGCCAGGGACTTCCAGATCGATCCCCGCGGTCCGCTTGATGTGCTCAGCCAAGCGCTTTGCCTGCTGATCCAACTGCTGGATCGTTTCTTGGGATGCCCCTTTTTGCGGACCAAAAACCGGCGCAAATCCCTGATTGCCAAAATAGGGATTCGTTACATCGGCCAATGCAAACAGGTCAATTTGTGCAAGCAGAGGGTTCAACTGGCTGAGCGCCAGAGATTCTGCTTGCAGCAAAGGATTGTTTTCCATCCGCTCGTTTCTTTGAATGGTTGCTCCTAGCGCAAGTAAAAAGCCTACGCCCCCATCAGAAGTGCCGCTACCGCCAAGGGTCAGGTAAATTTTTTTCACACCTCGCCTGCAAGCTGCTAAGACCATTTGGCCTAAACCAAAAGAAGAGCTATTGCGGGTGGTCTCGTCACTAGGTTCCACGAGTTGCAACCCAATCACTTCTGCAGATTCAATCAGGGCAATTTTTTCTTCCTTGATTTTTGTGACCAACATACGGGCTTGCAACTTACCGCCTAATGGAGCGGTCACTGAAACCGTTTCGTAATTGCCTCCCAGCGCAGCAATGACTGCTGCCATTGACCCTTCTCCCCCATCAGCGATTGGGATACTGCGTGTTTCCCACTGGTCTGAAAACCCGCTTAAGACCGCTTGATTTAGTTCTGCGGAAGTGGCACTTCCTTTGAAGGAATCGATCGCTGCTACAACTTTCATTTTTCTACCTCTCATTTACGATCATCTCTTTCCCAAAGATTGGAATACTTCGCCTTATAATCAACTTTTAGTTAATTAAATCAACCAAAAATTAACTAGCAATCCATTGTAAGTCATCTCTTCTCCTCTTATGATAGAAGTATACCAAACAAACCTATCGGAGGTGCACTATGGACTTACCAATTGGCGAGGAAATCGCTCGGAGAAGAAAACAACGAGGTATTACCCAGCAAGAATTAGCAGTGTTTATGAATGTGTCCAAAGCATCCGTTTCGAAATGGGAAACGGGACAGTCTTATCCAGATATCACCTCGCTGCCCTTATTAGCAGCGTATTTTGATTGCAGCGTCGATGAATTATTGATTTTGGACTCGCAGCTATCACCTAAAGAGATCCAGCGAATCTATCAATTATTAAAAGACGCCTTCCAAACAAAAACACCAACGGAAGTTCTCGCTCTTGCTCAAAGTTTTACCAAACGGTATTACTCTTGTTATCCATTCTTATTACAAATGGGGTCCTTTTACTTGAATCATTGGGATCTGTTGCCGGATGTCCCCGTAGAATGCGTCCCGAAAGGGCAAACTTACGAAGACGCTTTGATGGAAGCAAAGAAAAATACCTATTTGAAGGAAGCAGAAACCCTGTACCAACGGATCATGGACCAAGGAGACAGTGAGCTGGCACAACAAGCGAAACAGATCGATGCTTATTGTCTTCTGATGAGAAACAAGCCAGAAGAAGTCTTGGCGATCCTTGGCACGAAAACTCTCTCTTTTTTACCTAGCGAACCGTTGATTGCCGCAGCATTTCAGCAAAAAAATCAGTTGCAACAAGCTGAGATCGTTACGCAAAGTGCGATTTACCAGTACTTAATTATTTTTATGAGTTTGCTAACGAATTATTTAGCAATGCTCACACAAGACGAGGAGCAACTGGAAAAAACCTATGCACGTGGACTGGCACTCAGCGAGAGCTTCCAACTGGCCAGGCTACATCCTATTTCTGTGCTGAACTTTTTAGCCGCTGGAATGGTTTCGTTTGCAGCTTTAGGAAAAGAGGACTTACTAGCAGATGCATTAGCAAAGTACGTCAAAACAATAGCAACAACACCTGAAGAAATCGTTTTAAAAGGGGATGATTATTTTCACGATATCGATGAGTGGATCAGCGAATTAGAATTAGGCAGTCAGATCCCTCGAGACTCCAGCAGTGTCAAAAAACAATTTCTTGAGTTAGCACAGTTGACACCATTTTTCGAACCGTATCAAGAAAAACCGCCATTTAAAGAATTATTTCAGCAGCTGCAAAAACTGTCCGAACAAGAAAATGAGCCACAAAGGAGGGCTTCACATGAATAGTGTTTCACTAAATATACCAGAAAATATGTCTGATTATTTGCCCGTACTGATCCCCTTGATTGTTTTGCAATTGGTCTTGATCATCTTGGCGGTTCGCGATATTTTAAAACAAGAACAATTTAAATTCGGCTCCCGCATTCTTTGGCTTTTCATCGCCTGTTTTGTTAGCCTGATCGGTCCTATCCTTTATTTTGCTTTCGGAAAAGAGGACCAACAATGAAGATGATCGAGATCAACCATTTATCCAAGCGTTTTGGGCGCAAACAAGTGCTGCAAGACCTAACCTTTTCGGTTCCAAAGGGCAGCGTTGTGGGGTTTGTCGGGGAAAATGGTGCTGGCAAAACAACGACCATGAAGGCGATTTTAGGATTGCTCCCCATTGATGAAGGCGAAATCACCGTTTGCGGCGAAGTGGTGCAATTCGGCTCAGCCAAGACCAATCGCTGGATCGGCTATTTACCAGATGTACCGCAGTTTTACTCGTTTATGACAGCTGTAGAATATTTGACTTTCTGCGGAAAAATTCAGCCAAATAAAGAATCTTTTCAGCCTCAGCGAGTGATGGAAGTCTTAGAGTTGGTAGGCCTGAAAGCTTCGAAACAAAAAATCGCTGGCTTTTCTCGCGGCATGAAGCAACGTCTAGGGTTAGCCCAAGCTCTGATCAACCGCCCCGCCATCTTGATTTGTGATGAACCAACATCCGCACTAGACCCTCTAGGACGCAAAGCATTTCTTGATGTATTGGAAAAAATCAAAGAAGAAACGACAGTGCTTTTTTCCTCTCATATTCTCGCAGATGTCGAACAGCTGTCAGATTATATTGCGATTTTGCACAAAGGTCAGATCCGTGCGTTCGAAACGATGGATTCCTTAAAAAACCGTTATCGAAAAACCGTCTTTGGGATTGTCTTTACCGACGAAGGTGACCATTTAAAATTTGCCAAAGTGTTAGCAATCCACGGCATATCGGCAAAAAGAAAGAACAATCAATTACTGATCGATGAACAAACTGGAACCAATATCGGTTCACAGCTGCTACAATTGCTGAACGAACAACACATTGTCCCAGAATCCTTTCAAAGAATCGAACCATCGTTAGAGTCGATTTATTTGGAGGTGATCAAATGAATGCGTTTCTTGTTTTCTTAAAAAAAGAGTTTCTCGGCGGTATTCGCAGCAAAAAACTACTGATTTGCTTGATCCTGTTTGCCCTGATTGGTATGCTTTCTCCCTTTACTGCCAAAATCATGCCAGAACTGATGGCCAGTATGATGCCGGAATCGATTGAAATCACGATTGCTGATCCGACATCGATCGATGCGTGGCTTCAGTTTTACAGCAACATCGGCACGATTGGCCTGCTAGTATTTGTGATTCTTTTTACCGATACGCTCTCAGCCGAAATAAATCAGGGTACCTTTATTCAGCTGATCACCAGAGGCTTACCAAAAACCACGATCGTCTGTGCCAAAGCTTGCTATTTAATGATTCTTTGGTCTTTGAGTTACCTCCTAAGTGCCAGTGTCAGTGCTTTTTATACGATGATTTATTTCGATGATTCCAGCGCTGCTCAAGTCCCTAGCGCTTTGGTCAGCTATTGGCTTTTCGGTTTACTAGCAATCAGCATCCTGCTGCTAGGTTCCAGCTTTGCTAAAAGTATCTATCAAGGTTTGTTGTTTATTGGCGTCTGTTATCTGATGGGCATGTTAGGCAACCTATGGAGTCAAGTAACAAACTGGAATCCATATTCCCTTTCCAGCCAATTTCCTAACTACTTAACCGACCAAATCAAACTAGGGGAACTGCTGCCAGCACTGTTGTTAACTTGCTTTTTGATCATCGCTTGTTTGACTGGTTCCATAGCTGTTCTAAGAAAAAGAAAATATTAAAAAACATCGGTGCAGATTTTTTGCACCGATGTTTTGCTTCTGAAATGTTACTCTATTTTGCTGTTCCTTGGACTTTCACAGATTTCTTGGCCTGCATTTTTTGTTCGATTCTCATGAAGAGCCGCATGAAGAAGGCAATCAAGTAGATTGAAAAGGCAGAAATAAGTGCTTCTTGCCAAGAAAAGATCAGAAGGTTCAATAAGATGATGATCAAATTGGTTAAGAAAACCCCACTAGATCTGCGAATGCCATAGTATTTTTCCAAAATTAGTGGCGGAATCGTCACGCCGCCATTAGACGCACCAATTTTGTAGAGCGAAAAGATGCCGAAGCTAAAGAAGAAACTACCTAAAATCAATGAGATGGAATAAAAGCGCAGCAGCATAATTTCTGGTAAAAGTGCTAGAAGAACGGGAAATGCCAAACTACCGATAACCGTATTGACAAAGACCTCTCGTTTCAAAAGTAAAAACGCAAGGGCCAGCATCAATAAATTTATACCCCAGACAACGATATGGCGATTGATCGACCAGCCAGTTTCGATGAGGTAGCCAATCGACCCGACGCCGGCAGAAGCAATGCTGTGAGGTAAAAGGAAGAAGTTTAATGCGATGCAGATCCATAGCACCCCAAGCAATAAAGCAAGATTTTTTTTGATAAGTGTTTCCATCAACGTTCTCCTTTCGATCTGGCAACTATTTTTATGTATAAAAGCTTCTGTCTATTCTATCAAAAAATTTGTAAAAGAAAGAACCAATTTTTTCATGAAAACATGAAAAAATTGATTCTGACCTTCAAGAAAGTATTCTGCTATTTTTTCATTCCTTTAAGATTGCTGTTAAGCTGCACAGCAATCACAAGCGGAAAGGATTTCTTCTACAATAGATTCCCGCCATGCTCTTCTATTCGCCATACATTTCTTCTCTGACGGCAAATGAACAAAGTAAACCGACAATTCTGATCCTTTAATAAATTGATAGGACATCAAGCGATTTTTTTGCTGCAAAAGCAGCTGATGCTTTTTCGGGGAAAGGGAAAGATCAGTTGCGGACACCAATTGCTTTAATACATCTGGATGACAAAGGTTTCTTTCTGGTGCGACACTGATCAATTGGCTGACCTCTGCTAATTTCATCGCCTCGATCACCCGCAGCGTTGCCCGCGGATCATGGATATCCGTCAAAAAAACCGACTGGCAACCCTGCAATGCCCGTACGAGTCGTCCTAAATCGAGAAAGTCACCATCAATGATCGTCTCACGCGCAGCATCAATCTGTTGCAAACGCTCCGTTGCCTGGCGGGCATAGAGTACTAGGGAGAAATTGGTTCTTTCTAAAAGTGTTTGGCGTGTCAGCTGCCCAATCGTTCCAGCAGCACCTAAAATCGCAACTCGTTTCATAAGCTTCCTTTCTATTGGATTCCATTGAGCAGAACGTTTCAATTTCCATAGTAGCGAATTCAGTCATTAAGACTTAGTGACCAAATTGGCTTTTCGTTGACGCAATCGTTCTTCTGTCGGCAGAACATGCTCGTCGTAATGTTCTAGTTTGTATTCTAAACGTTCAACAGCTTCCGTCATATCTGAGATTTTCTCCCTGAGTACCGCAATTTGTTCTGCTAAGAGCTGCTTGCGCTCAGGAACCGTCCCTCGCCCTTCTTCAAATAAAGCCAGGTAATGACTCAACCCATCAATCGATAGTCCAGCGTTTCGCATTTGTCTGGTAAAGGTGATCCATTTTAAGTCGTCATCATCAAATTCACGAACACCGTTTTTATTGCGTTTGACCGGCGGAATCAGCCCAATTTTTTCATAGTAACGGATGGTATCAGCTGAGACACCGCTCAGTTCACTGACTTTTTTGATATTCATGGCTTCACTCCCTTTGTTTCGCGTTTTTTCTTCCTCATTCGCGGTGTATTCCCTCTTTAATCAAGGAGCCGCTTTTGACTGTGTCTGATTATTCCGCTCCTACCACTGCATGAGGCAAGTAAGGCTCTTCCAAATAAGCAATCTCTTCGGCAGTCAGCTTTAGATCAAGGGCAGGTAAAGCATCCAATAAGTGGCTTTCTTTTGTTGCGCCAATAATTGGTGCGACCACTTGTTCTTTTTGCAATAACCAAGCCAAGGCGATTTGCGACCGTTTGCTTTGGTGATTATCAGCGATCTTTGCGACTCGTGCCACGATCTCCCGGTCTTGTTCCATCGTTTTGTCGTACTTTTGATTGGCGGTTTTATCCGTTAAGTACCGTTTGGTCTCTGCACCCCAATCTCTTGTTAAACGTCCAGCAGCCAAAGGACTATATGGCGTCACGGCAATTTTTTGATCGGCACACAAGGGCATCATTTCTCGCTCTTCTTCTCGATAAAGCAAGTTTAAGTGATTTTGCATCGAAACAAATTTGGTCCAGCCATTTTTCTCTGCAACTGCTTGTGCTTTGGCAAATTGCCAAGCATACATCGCGGATGCACCAATATAGCGCACTTTTCCAGAAACCACCAAATCATGTAATGCCTTCATGGTTTCTTCAATTGGCGTGTGGTAATCCCAACGATGGATGATATACAAATCAATGTAGTCCATTTGTAGGCGTTTTAAGCTTTGTTCGACTTGATAAAAGATCGCTTTTCGAGACAGCCCTCCACTGTTTGGCCGTTGCTTCATTTTTGAATACAGTTTTGTGGCAACCACGATCTCATCCCGCGGAGCAAAATCATTCAATGCTCGACCGACGATTTCTTCGCTCGCTCCATAAGAATAGACATTTGCCGTATCAAAAAAGTTAATGCCTAGATCCAAGGCTTTTTTGATGACTTCGCGACTATCCGCTTCTTCTAACACCCACTCATGAAAGCCACTATTGGGATCGCCAAATCCCATTGTCCCTAAACATAATGGTGACACATCAAGTCCCGTATTGCCAAATTTTACATAGTTCATTTGCTCGTCCTCCTGTTTTTTAAGTTACACTAAGCATACAGGTTGAAGTGCACTCTAAGTCAAGCGAATCAGCAAACTTTTTTTCATTTTACTCGCAAATGACTCAAAAGGACATGCTTTTTGTCGTGCGTTTCATTTCGAATCAGCTTTTGGTACATTAAAGATAAGTATCGATACGCTATCTAGCTGAGAAAAAGGAGCGGAAGATTTTGACTTGTATTTTTTGTACTGCCTCAAAACATGCGATCATTGAAAACGAACGCTTTTATGCGATCTTTGATAAGTTTCCCGTCACCCCTGGACACCTGCTATTGATCCCCAAAGAACATCGAAGGGATTATTTTGCCCTCACCCAAGAGGAATTACAAGACTTGCAGGCTTTGTTGCAGGAAGGCAAAGCCTATTTGTTGGAAACCTATCGACCAGACGGCTTCAACATCGGCTTCAATTGCGGGGAGGCTGCCGGACAGACGGTCTTTCATTGCCGGCTCTATAATTTATGGGACTGATGAATCAGAATTGATTCTTCAGCCCCATTTTCATTTTAGGTATTAAAAAACATATCGTTCTCTAGTATGATTAAATCACCACAAAATAAACAACTGAGAGGACGATATGCTATATGAATGATTCTATCAAAAAAATGCTGAGAATAATAGAGAAAGATTTGATGATTACAGAGGTCTCTTACGAGACCCTTCAGAAGAAAAAGACGTTGGTCGTCGATGCTGTTCTCTCGCCTACTCCTCGTGCTTGTAGAAGTTGTGGTTCTACTGTGGTAGATGGAAACGGGAAAGCAATTATAGTGAAAAATGGGAAGAAGGAAACGATTGTCCGTTTTGAACAATACAATCATATGCCTTTGATTATGCGCCTAAAAAAGCAGCGCTATACCTGTAAAAACTGTCGCACCCATTGGACTGCTCAAAGTTATTTTGTCCAACCCAGACATTCAATCGCAAATCATGTTAGATATAAAATTGCTTCTTTACTGACTGAAAAAGTATCTTTATCTTTTATTGCGAAAAGCTGTCAGGTATCTTTGACCACCGTTATTCGTACATTGAAAGAGTTTAAAAGCTATTTACCAAAGCAATCTAAGAAGATTCTCCCAAGAGTATTGATGGTTGATGAATTTCGTTCGCATGCTTCCATAGAAGATAAAATGAGCTTTATTTGCGCAGATGGCGAAACAGGAAAACTAATAGATGTTTTGCCTACGCGTAAATTACCCCGATTAACAAGTTATTTTTTAGGTTGTACCAATCCGGAAGAAGTAGAATTCTTGGTGACAGACATGAACGCCGCCTACTTCCAGCTCACCAAACGTGTTCTGCCAAATGCGAAAGTAGTGATTGATCGGTTTCATATTGTCAAACACATGAATCAAGCGTTCAATGAGTTGCGTATCCGTGAAATGAATGAACTTCGTAAAGCCGGACAGAAAAGCCAGGCAGAAAAACTGAAAAAGAACTGGCGCTTTTTGCTAAAAAATCGTGCAAACATCAACCATTATGAATACAAAACATGGAAAAGTTTCCGAGCACCAAAATACCCATTTCTTACTGAAGCAATGATGATTGATCGATTGCTTGAGTTTTCTCCGCCCCTAAAGGAGGCGTATCCCTTTTTTCATGAATTAGTTGAAGCCTTTCGAGACAAAGACCCTGACTTATTTTTCTCCTTATTGGCAGAACTTCCCGAAACGTTAGATGACAGCTTTCGGGAAAAGCTTCAAAACCTTCTTACTCATGAAGAAGGCATCACCAACGCAATGATCTATCCTTATTCCAATGGAAAAATAGAAGCGAAGAATACCCACATAAAGACAATGAAACGAGTATCCTACGGATTTAAATCATTCGAGAACATGAGAATTAGAATCTTTTTGATCAATCAATTAATCAATGTAAGATAACAAAAAATCTGAGCCAGAATGTGGTTCATTCTGACCCAGATTTGATTTTGCACAACTCATCAGTCCTTATTGACAAAGAGCCTCATTGCCATTGTCATTTGATCCCACGCTACCAAGGCGACGTGGAGGAACCAAAAGGCGGCGTTCGAGGCGTGATTCCTGACAAGCAAGCCTACTAAATACAAACAAGCCGTTTCTTCCAGCAAAGGGAAACGGCTTGTTTGTGTTTGTTAAAAATGAGGACGCTTAGGAATTGATCGCTGAATGGTTCATCAACCGATTGATATGAACGCCTAGATAGACGATTTCATTGACAGGGATCTTCGTTTGATATTCTTTATCGATATAGGCTTTGACTTTTGTCGCAATCTCCATAGCATTCGGATAAAGAGCCCACATTTGACGGTATAGTCCTTCATCTTCTTCTTGCAGCAGACCATCCAAAAAGAATCGGTCAACGAAGAAACGCACGTGGGTGATAAAGCGATTGTAATGGATCGAATTGGTGTTGACGTCTTGCTGGATCGAGTAGCGCACCATATTGACGATCAACCCGATCAATTTGGCCTTTTTCAACCCATCTTGATTTTCCTCGGTGTTCGACTGGGCATTGATCAAATGAAACGCGATATTGGAGGCTTCTTCTTCTGGCAGCTCAATCTGATACTTCTCTTTCAGTAAGCGCAGTGCCTGTTCGGCGGCTCGAAATTCCTCTGTATAGTAATTCTTGATTTCCCAATAGAGCCGATTCGTCACACTCAAGCCTTTTTGCTGACGTTCTACAGCAAAGTGCAAGTGATCCGATAAGGTGAGGTAAATCGTTGAATTTAGCGGATATGGCAGCATTTTTTGCGCCAGCTGGACGATTTCTTTGGTCATTTCAAAATAGTACAACGGAATCTCATCCACTAAATCGGCAAACTGACCTGATTTTTTTTCATCGATTGGCAGAAAAACTTGATCGATCTGGGTATCGGCTATGCTGTCGCCGACTTTCTTTCCATAGCCGATGCCTTTCCCAAGTGCAATCATTTCTTGGCCTTCCTTATCAACAAGTACGACACTTGAATTTAAGACTTTCTTGATGTAAATCATGCACTCTCGCTCCTCACTGTTTATTCTGCCAAACTTGCGCCATTGGTGGCGATCACTTCTTTGTACCAGTCGAAGGAATCTTTTTTCAAACGGTTATAACTGCCGTTTCCTTCATCATCGGCATCCACATAAATGAAGCCATAGCGTTTCGTCACTTGTGACGTCCCAGCACTGACCAGATCGATCGGTGCCCAAGAAGTATAACCAATCAAATCGACCCCTTCATCGATGGCTTCCTTCATTTGTTTGAAGTGTGCCTTGAAATAATCGACCCGATACGGATCATGCACTTGGCCGTCTTCAAGGACATCCACGGCGCCCATACCATTTTCAACGATCATTAATGGCACTTGATACCGATCATACAATGAAAGCAAGGAGATTTTCAAGCCTTTAGGATCGATCTGCCAGCCCCATTCAGTTGATGGCAGCTTGGGATTTTTTACCCCTAAAACCGTATTGCCCGGTGTCCGTTCGGCATTTGGATCACCTGATTCGGCCATAGACATATAATAACTAAAGGAAAGAAAATCAACGGTGTGATCTTTTAAGATTTGGCGGTCTTCTGGTGCCATTTCAATTTTGATGCCGCGTTTTTCCAGATCTTTTTCAATCATTCGCGGATAAGCCCCCTTGACTTGAACGTCCGCATAAAAATCATTTTCCAAGTTTTTCTTTAAGGTCAATTCAACATCCAATGGGTCACAAGTCAATGGATATGTCATTAGCTTCGTTAACATGCAGCCAACTTTATTGTTTGGGTTTTTCTCATGAGCGATTTTGGTCACTAATGAGCTGGCAACAAATTGGTGATGGAGCGCTTGATACACATCCTGTTCTTCTTTGCCTGCTTCTGATTGTTCTGGAATGATGCCCGCTGTTGTAAAGGGATGACGATGGATACTGTCGATTTCGTTAAAGGTCAGCCAATACTCCACATACTCCCCAAATTCTTCAAAACAGACGGTTGCAAAGCGGACAAAGTCATCGATCAC
Organism: Enterococcus sp. AZ079; assembly: GCF_050547255.1. Lineage (NCBI taxonomy): Bacteria > Bacillati > Bacillota > Bacilli > Lactobacillales > Enterococcaceae > Enterococcus > Enterococcus sp. AZ079. Next base: position 2,039,942 of record NZ_CP172955.1, read on the forward strand.
TTTGCGTTCCACCCAGCCATTGTACTTCAAGCTAAGCGCTAGCGGCATTTCATAGTGAGACAACGTTACGATCGGTTTGATCCCCAAGCGCTGCATTTCTTGAAAGACATTGCGGTAAAAAGCGATCCCTTCTTGATTGGGTGTCGTTTCTTCCCCGGTTGGGAACAAACGGGTCCACGCAATCGACAATCGCAACACTTTAAAGCCCATTTCCGCAAACAAAGCCAAATCTTCTGGATAGCGGTGATAGAAATCGATTCCTCGCCGTTTTGGATAAATGGTATCTGTTGGATCTGCCATCGCTTCTTTGACGGCTTCTACGGTCACGTTCATGTGCGCCGCATAATCTTTGTTATCGACATGAGGTTTGTAGGTCGCCACATCTGCCACCGACAAGCCTTTGCCGCCAAGATTCCAACCTCCTTCTACTTGATTTGCGGCGATTGCGCCACCCCATAAGAAGTCCTTTGGAAAAGTTGTTTCAGTCATTTTTTCAATCCCCTTTTACATTGTTTTTGTTGCTTTGCTCATTTGTTTAGACGAGCGGTGCGATCGATAGAACGCCTTGGTCGCTTTGCTCATCGGTTGATTCGATCGTTTTGACCGTAAAGTTTTCTTGATTGGTGACCACACAGATCACGATTGGATCAAAACCAGCTGCTTTGATGGCATCCAAATCAAATTGGATCAGCGGTTGCCCTTGTTTCACTTGATCCCCCGCTTTTACGTAAGGGGTAAAGTGTTTGCCTACTAGTTGAACGGTATCCAAGCCGATATGAAAGAGCAATTCTGCGCCATTGCGGGTTTTTAACCCGATCGCATGGTTGGTTTCAAACAACATCGTGATCTCGCCATCTTCTGGTGCGATCAATTCGCCAGACGTCGGAATGATCCCGAACCCTTCTCCGATCATGCCGCTTGAAAAGACTTCATCGTTGACTTCAGATAAAGCTACCACTTGCCCATCTACTGGTTTGCTCAATACTTCGGCTTTGGGATCGGCAACAGTCGTCTTATTTTCTACCACTTTGTCTTTGAATAAGAAAAGGACAAGGACAAAAGAAACAGCAAAGGATACCCCTAACGTGACCAATGCCCACACAAGATTCATCGGGTTGGCTTCATCCACGAACATAGTGATACTTGCTAGACCAGGGCCAACTAATGCGAAGGCCTTGATGGCAAACAAACCAGCCACCGCTCCACCAACTAGGCTGGAAGCCATCACGCCGTAAAGCACTCGTTTATGCAGGATCGTCACCCCATACAAAGCAGGCTCGGTGATGCCAAAAAGGGCGGAGATGCCTGCAGAAACAGCGGTTGAACGAAGTTTTTGGTCTTTGGTCCGAACACTCACCGCAAAACAAGCACCAGCTTCTGCAATGTTATGTGCCAATGAGGCAGGCAAGTATAACAGCTCTGCCCCCATCTCACTCATGGACGAAACAGCATAGGGAATCATGGCTTTGTGCATACCAGTAACCACCATCAATGGTAAAACAGCGGCTAAAATCCCTGTTGCCACCCAACCTAAATGGGCATACAGCCAAATGATCGCTGCTGAAAAAATCGTTCCGACTTCAAAGCCTAATGGGCCTAAAATCAATAAAGCAACTGGAACCGTAATAACTAAGCTCATCATCGGAACAAAGAAGATACGGATCGGTTTTGGTGAGATTCGGGTAAATAGCTTTTCAATTTGAGCGTAAAATAAAACCGTTAAAATTGCTGGAAATACTTGTGACGCATAGGCGATATTTTGTAAACCGAAGCCCATGAACGCTGCGCCATCTGTCAATAGTGTCGTTAGTTCAGGCAAAATCAAGGCACCGACAGCGGAAACCGCCACCAATTGGTTGACCTTTAATTTATTTGCCGTGGTGATCGCCACTAAAATCGGTAAGAAATACAATGGTGCGCCACCGATCAGATTCAAAATTTGATACGTCTGGCTCGTATTGTCCATCAATCCAGTGACAGAAGCAAGTAACAGTAAGGATTTCAAGACGCCCCCTCCAGCGACTGCTGGAATCAACGGTTGAAAAATCGAGATAATAAAATCAAGCAGGACCGCACCCCACGATTGTTTTTGTTTGCCTTCACTTCCTCCATCAGCTGTTAGCTCATGACCTAACACGTTCATAACCTCATCATACACTTCAACGACATCATTGCCGATGATGACTTGGCATTGAACATTTTGTCGCACCCCAATCACGCCAGCGACTTTTTCCAAGGCATCTTTTTGTACGAGGCTATTGTCTTTTAAGGTAAAGCGCAAGCGTGTGGAGCAATGTTCCAAATGTGCGATATTTTCTTTTCCGCCAATCAACTCAACGATGGCAGTTGCCGTTTCTTTTACATTCATAATTTTCTTCTCCTTTAATTAGTTTTCCTTTGTTGGCCAAACAAAGAAAAAAGCAGGCAGCACCTACAAAAACATTGAACGGAATCCAACGATCCCTTCCATGTTTTTTATAGGTCCTGCCTGCATTACCAGTCACATGCCTGTTTTATTACTTGCATAATACCATGCTTTATTTGAAAACGCAACCACCGTTTTAAAAATATTTTGCTAAGCCTTTTGCTGAAACGAGAAGTTTGCTACACTTAGTGGATAATTAGTTGTTTCGTCTTCCTTGGCTTGCACCAGAAGCAAGAAGAACATCGCTGGCTAAACGTATCACAAGAAAGGATGAATCGGATGACTTCATTGAATCACTCATTGCATGTTGCCGTCCCAACAGCATTTGATCATGCAGAAAGACTTGACACGAAAAGAACGATCGCTCATATCTTGCAACTGCAAAAGCAAGGGATCAAATCGGTTTTGGTGTGCGGCTCCACCGGTGAACAGCACTCATTGACCTTGACAGAAAAAAAACAGCTTCTACATGCCTTAGCGCAAGAAACCAGCTGGGCAGCCGATTTCGAAGTCCTCTTCGGTTTAGCTGGCATCGTATTTCATGAAACGCTCGCGTTGGCAGAAGCAGTCAGCAAAAATCCCCGAATCGATGGTGTGGTTTTAGGCTTTCCCCCTTATCTTTGCCTGACGCAAAAGGAAGCCGTGCTCTATGCTCAGGGATTGATCCATACTTGCGAAAAACCAGTTATTTTATACAACAATCCCCGCCGCACGGGCTTTGATTTATCTGAAGAAAGTATCTTGACCTTGATCGCTGACCCTCGGGTGATCGGCTTAAAAGAAGCTGGCAGGAAGGAGCGAGTGCCTCAACTAAAAACAAAGACGGCTGCCGATTTTCGCTTTTATGCTGGTGGTGAAGCGGACTTGGCGGAAAAGGTCGCACTAGGGTTTAACGGGCTGTCATCAATGGCAGGAAACCTTTGTCCCAAGGAGATCCAGGTGATTTGGCAGGGCTTATTGAAAGGTGATGCAACGATTTCTACGTCGAATGAATGGCAGAATATGGAACAAGCAGCTGCTGGCGATCCAACCAATACCATCAGTTACCTTCCGTGGCTCAAGCAGCAAATCACCATTGATGGACAGCCCTTTGGCTTTTGTCGTCAGCCGCTAGGTCTAGAAACAATTGATCGGTTTGGCACTGGCTCAATTCCCCCTCATCTAGCACATGAAAGGCAGGAGAACCAGACAAATGAAGATTGATGCACCGATTGATCCACAACTAAAGCACTATATTGAAAGCTCCATCATCCCGCAATACAACCAATTGGATAGCAGTCACTCCCCAGCGCACGTCCACCAAGTGATCCAAAATAGTTTTGAAATTGCTGAAACATTGCCCGTTGACCTGAATATCGTCTATACGGTAGCTGCCTACCATGATATCGGCTTGCTCTATGGCCGCAAAAACCACGAAAGCAATTCCCGCAAGATCGTTGAACAAGATGCTGTGTTGCCACGCTTTTTCTCTCCTCCAGTCATTTCAATGATCGGCGAAGCTGTAGAAGATCATCGCGCCTCGCTGCCCTATGAGCCTCGCTCGCTTTATGGCAAAATTATTTCCGAAGCCGATCGCGACTTAGATTTTGAGCGAATCCTCAAGCGTACCTTGCTTTTTGCTTATGAGAAAAAGCAGCTGACAGATTTAGAACAATTGCATCATGAAGCGTATCAGTACATTTCAAAGAAATACGGTCCTCAAAGTAAGCTGAAGGTTTGGTTGGATTATCGCAAAAACCAAGACGGTTTGGCGATCATCTATCAAAAATTAGCACAACCTGAAAGCTTCCGTCACTCCTTTGAAAAAATCGTGCCGTTAGTTATCGCTACAAGCAAAGAAACTGACGATTGACACTTTGATCCAGCACCAAACTTCAAATAGGAACCCTCTGATTCAGCGCCGCAGTTGTGCCTGCAATGAATCAGAGGGCTTTTACTGTTATTCTAAACGTTCTTTCTCCACTAAAATCCCCCGCCCCTTCGCTGCTCCTACGCGCCTATTCAAATCAAAGGGCAGCAAGTGGTTTTCTTCAATCAACAGACACCCCTTCTAAATAACCTTCCTTTCTTCACCGAATTTACTCTTTGTAAGCAAGATAGTTTGCTGAAAATAAAAAAAATGGTATTTTTATTTTATCAAGTGATAAAATATTAGGAGGAATCGTTATGTTTTTGGCAATCAATGAAATACGCCATTCCAAATTGCGTTACGCCCTAGTCACAGGGGTCATGTTTTTAATCGCCTATTTGGTCTTTTTTTTAACTGGGTTAGCTTATGGGTTGGCTCAAGATAATCGGATGGCGGTCGACAAATGGGAGGCAGATCAAATTTTGTTGACCGAAGAAGCAAATGATAATTTAAACATGTCGATGCTTCCTCGCAGTCTTTATGATGAAGTCGATGCACCAGAAAAAGCAGTTTTGGCGCAAACCGCTGGAGTTGTGACCAAAGAAGACAACGGTGAAAAAGTCGATGTCACCTTTTTCGGCATTGATCCAGATCAATTTTTAGCACCCAATATTACCGATGGCGAGATGTTTGCGTCAGATGATGAAGCGGTCGCCGACAGCAGTATTGAGGAAGAATACGGGATTTCCATTGGTGACACCATCAAATTAGCAGGCAGTGACAAAAAATTAAAAATCGTCGGTTTTACAGATAACGCCCGCTTCAGTGTCGCTCCGGTCCTCTACACCTCGATCGGTGCCTATCAAGAAATTCGTTTTGAAAAAGAAGATGATTCTGAAAATGCCCGTATCAACGCGATCGTGACTCGTGGCAAAATCAAAGAAGTGCCAGATGATCTGGTCGCTACGGATATCAGCAAATTTATTAATGAATTGCCTGGTTACAACGCGCAAGTGCTGACCTTTGGCTTTATGATCGGGTTCTTGATCGTGATCGCTGCCATCGTTATCGGAATTTTCATCTATGTGCTAACGATGCAAAAATCAGAAATTTTTGGTGTCATGAAAGCTCAAGGGATCTCTAGCCGCTACATTGCTTTTTCGGTGATCGCCCAAACGTTCTTATTGGCAACCTCGGGTGTTTTGATCGGTGGTTTGGCAACGATCGGTACCGCCCTCGTGTTACCTGCGGCAGTGCCATTCCAAATCAATCTATTATTCTTTGCTAGTATCAGTGTCATGATGATTCTGATCGCGATGCTAGGTGCTTTCTTCTCGGTGCGAACGATTGTAAAAATCGACCCATTGAAAGCAATCGGATAGGAGGAAAAAACATGAGTGCCATTGAATTCAAACAAGTCAAAAAATCATTTAAAGATGGGGACGCGACAATTGAAGCCTTGAAAGAAACCAACTTTTCGGTAGAAAAAGGCGAATTTGTCGCCATCATCGGTCCTTCTGGCTCTGGGAAAAGTACCTTTCTAACGATCGCCGGTGGTCTGCAAGCCCCCTCTGAAGGCGAAGTATTTATCAATGACGAACCCTTCAGTAAACAAAAAGAAAAGCAACGGGCAAAAACTCGTTTCAAAAAGATCGGCTTTATTTTACAAGCTTCCAACCTTGTCCCTTTTTTGACGGTCAAAAAGCAACTCCAATTAGTGGATAAGGTCAGCAAAGAAACCCAAGAGCAATCAGCAACTGAATTGTTTGAACAACTTGGGATCGAAAAGCTGCAGAACAAATACCCCGATGAACTTTCTGGTGGCGAAAGACAGCGTGTGGCTATTGCCCGAGCGCTCTATCATGATCCCACCATCATATTGGCAGATGAACCAACGGCGAGTCTTGATTCAAAAAAAGCCGTCGAAGTCGTCAAAATCTTAGCAAAAGAAACCAAAGAAAAACAAAAAGCCACCATTATGGTGACCCATGATACCCGTTTAACAGATTATTGTGATCGGGTTCTCGTCATGAAAGATGGCGTTTTAGAAGAAAAAGAACACACGAAAAAAGAAGCCGAATCAGATGATTCGCAGAAGGAGCAAGCATGAAAAAAATTATTGTTGTCGGTGCGGGCGTGTCAGGATTAGCTGCTGCTGTCCGTTTGCAAAAACTTGGCTATGACGTCACCCTCTACGAAAAAGAAGGTCAACCTGGGGGCAAAATGAATCAGATCAAGGAAAACGGCTTTACCTTTGATGTGGGCCCCACCATCGTGATGATGCCTGAAATTTATCGTGAAGTGTTTGAATTTGCTGGCGTTGATCCGAATGACTATATTCCTATGGAGAAAGTCGATCCGATGCTGCAGCTGTATTTTGCCCAAGACGAACCGCTGACCTTCTCAAATGACTTAGTAGAATTGACCAAAACGCTAGAAGCGATCTCAGAAGAAGATGCTCAAGGCTATTTTGCCTTTTTAGCAGATATTTACAAACGCTATGTGATCGCCAAAGAGTCCTTCATCACCAAGTCGTTTCGGACATGGCGAGATTTTTACAATCCCAAATCATTATGGGCAGGGTTAAAGCTGCGAACGTTTAGTGACGCCTACTCTTCCATTTCTAAATTTGTCAAAGATGATCGCCTGCGTAAATCATTGGCGTTTCAAACCTTGTATATCGGTGTCTCCCCTTACCAAGGGCCGTCCCTTTATACGATCATCCCTATGATCGAGTTGATGTATGGGGTCTATTTCATCAAAGGCGGCATGTATACGTTAGCCACTGGTATGGCACGTTTGTTCCAAGAATTAGGCGGTACGATCCATTACAATACGCCGATCGATGAATTATTGATCGAAAACAAGCAAACCAAAGGCGTTCGTGTCAATGGAGAAACGATCACCGCAGATGCCGTGATTTGTGCGGCTGATTTTCCTTATGCTATGGAAAGCTTGATTCCTGATGAATCAAAACGCGGCAAATACACCAATCAAAAAATCTCTTCGATGGATTATTCTTGTTCTTGTTTCTTGCTTTATTTAGGTCTGGACAAAAAATATGAGGATAGCGCACTCCACAGCATTTATTTTGCCAATGATTTCAAACGCAATGTAGATGATCTTTTCGAGGCTGGTAAGCTGCCAGAAGATCCTTCCTTCTACTTGTATCGCCCAACCCTGAAAGATGCTTCCTTAGCACCTGATGGTCAAGAAGGTCTTTATGTTTTAGTCCCAGTACCTGAATTATCTAAATTTGATCAATGGACGGATGAAACGATCCAAAGCTACCGCCAGCAGATCATTGGATTATTAAAAGAAAAAACGATCTTTACGGATATCGATGAACACATCGTGTATGAAAAAATGTATACGCCAGATACGTTCAATGATCGGTTCAATGCCTACAACGGTGCGACATTTGGCTTGAAACCGACCTTAGCCCAAAGCAATTACTATCGTCCCCATAATAAATTTGATTATGCAGAAGGCCTATACTTCTGCGGCAGCAGTACGCATCCAGGAGCGGGTGTGCCAATCGTGATGCAAAGTGCCAAGTTAGCTGTGGAGGAGTTGTTAAAAGATGACCGTTAAATCATTAAGCGTCTTTGATGAATACGACAACGATTTTTTATACTGTGAGGCCATCATAAAAAAGCATTCGAAAAATTTTCATACCGCCTTTTCTCAATTGCCAAAAGACAAAGCCCGCGCCGTCTATGCCGTCTACGCCTTTTGCCGACGTGCCGATGATGCCGTCGATGAAAAGCAAGACCCATTGTTGATCGAAGCCATGAAAAAACGCTTGGAAGAAATGCAAAAACAAGTATCAGACGATACGATCGACTTGCCGCAAGCCGTCAAGGAAGAAGATCCTGATGAAGCCATTTGGCGGGCATTGACCCTTTCTTTCCAACAGTTTGATCTGCAATTTCAACCCTTTTTCGATCTATTGGTGGGGCAAAAACAAGACCTTGACTTCCAGCAGCCCACCTCTGAAAAAGAGCTTTCTGACTATAGTTACTACGTAGCTGGCAGTGTAGGTCTGATGCTCTTGCCGATTCTCTCGCAAGCAGCCGCTGCGATTCAAGAGCCTGCCATCAAATTGGGTGAAGCGATGCAGCGCACCAATATTTTACGTGATATTGGCGAGGATCTGCGGATGGGCCGCATCTATTTGCCGCAAACGGTCTTGGCGCAATACAACCTTTCGCGAGAGGCTTTAGCAGCTGGCAATCAAAACCCGCAGTTTATCGAGATGTGGGAACACGAGGCGCAACTGGCAGAGACGCTTTATCAAGAATCTTTTGTCATGATGCCGCAAATCGATGAAGATTGCCGTGAAGCTCTATTAGCAGCTGCTTTGATCTATCGGGAAATCTTGACTGTGATTCGCAAAAACAACTATCAAGTATTTGCTGAAAAAACAGCGGTACCGAAACAACGGAAAATCCAACTTTTGTTTACCGCGAAAAAAATGCTTCGTCAGGAACGTTGGGAGGGCTGACTTTGAACTTGCGAGAAAAAATATTACGAGTGGCAGAGAACCTGTTTATGCAGCAGGGGTATCAAGCAACTTCTACTAGACAGATCGCAGAAGCCGTCGGCATCACCCAACCCAATCTTTATTATCACTTCAAAGGCAAAGAAGCCATCTATTATGAAGTGATGGTCTCTTTGGCACAAGAGGTTTCTGGAAAGCTAAATCAGACCGTTGAAGATACTTCCTTGACGATCTCTGAAAAAATCTTGAACATGTTTCTTTTTTTAAGAAGTCGGCATCGGATCAATTTTTATATGATGATGCACGACATTCAGCATACCGTTTCTGAGGACACTTCTAAAAAACTGTACTTGCTTTGGCGGAAAAATTACAAAGAACCGTTTCTTGACTTGTTTCGTCGCAGTGATTCCAATCTCCGTTCGGATGTCGACCCGGAATTTGTCACCAGTCAATTGTTAGTACTGATGGCGGCTCATTTGGACTCACCAGAAAAAGAAGACAAGATGCCAGAAGCGATCGATTTGTTTTTATTCGGTGCACTAGGCAATGGGCCAATTGCGAAATAGCTGGAACGTTGGCTTTTGTCCCGAGAATAATCATTCGACGAATTTCTGACAATCGCGTACACTGATCCAGTAAACAGAAACTTAAAAGGATGGATGTACATGTCAAAAAATCGAATCGAAGCCTTTACCGATGCGGTCATTGCGATCGTAATGACCTTATTAGTATTGGAATTGCACCAGCCCGAAGGCGATACCTTTGCTTCTTTTTTAGGAGTGGAACAGCAATTTATTATTTATTTGATCAGCTTTGTGATGTTAGCGATCTACTGGAACAATCACCATCATCTATTTCAAGTAGTGTCTAAAATCGACGGTTGGACCTTGTGGGCGAATCATTTGTTGATCCTGGCACTGACCCTCTTTCCTTTTGTAACGTCATGGGTCAGTCGTTATCCAGTCGCTCTTGCCCCACAGCTGCTATACGGGGCTGTCATTTTATTGACGGATTTCAGCTATTTCCTAGTTGGAAAATCCTTGGTTCGTGCCAATCCTGACAATCAAGCCATCGTGGAACTGTTTCGCGGATACAAGAAACTCTACTTTACGTTGTTTATCAACGTGCTGGCATTGCTCCTCGGCTGGCTGATCCATCCCCTATTTATCATCACACTGGATAGTCTTGTACTATTGTTGTGGGTGATCCCTGAGAAAAAAGTAGAAACCTTTTTAAAACAATAAAAACACTTGCGTCCTTCTCCTAAAAGCGGTGAATGATTGCGCACAAGCAGCCGATTGGTCTACTTTTGCGCAGTCATCCATCAAGAGAAGGACGCAAGTGTTTTTTCTAACGAATCAAGTCTTTCCCTGGTGCCTGTAAGACTTGTTCAACTTGTTCTTTGGTGGTTAAGGGGACATCTCCCAGCATCGTATGAGCCAAAACTGCATTCGTGATAGCAAAATCAGCGGTGCGTTGGAGCGACCATTTTTCGGCATAGCCTAATAATACGCCAGCAGCATAGGCATCCCCTGCCCCGATCCGATCCAACACTTGCAGCAGCTGCGGTGCCGTTTCATAGGTATCTTGTGCCGTAATGATCCTTCCGCTGATAAACTGCTTGTCTTCCACGGCTAGACGCCGTGTCCCGCAGAACCATTCTAGTTGATACTGGTCAATAAAGGATTGGATCAATGCAAGCTCGGCGCCTTCTGTTTCCTCTAAGGGATAAGCCAATAGCTCCTCCAAGTCACGGACAGACCCGAAAACTAGGTCACAATAGGGTAGGATCGTTTCATACCGTTGTTTCAGTACCTCCCGATTTAATTCTTCATTCAAGCTTGGACGGAAGTTGAAATCAAAGCAGACGCGAATCTGCTTGGCATGGGCCTGTTTCGCCAAAGCCAAAGCTGTTTGCCAGGTTTTCTCAGTCAAACTAAGAGAGATCCCGCAAATATGAATGAGATCGATCGTTTCTAAAAAACCATCGATAGCATATTCTTCTGGACCTGAAACGCCAAAGGAACTATGATGTCGATTTTGATACGTCACATAGGTCGGACGAGCGCCGTAGCCGATCTCGGCGAAATAACTGCCGATATGACTATATTTTTTGCCAACAAATGCCGTTTGAATCCCATAGGAACGCAAGCTGGCTTTTGCCGTATCTCCTAATCGGTTGGCTGGCACCTGCGTCAGCATCGACGTCGTCAAGCCGAAATGCGCCAAATTGCCTAACAGATTGACCCCTGTTCCCGTAAAATCCATTCGCAAAGAGTGGGTCTGTTCCAACGTTCGATATTCTGGTGGCGTCAACCGCATCATTACCTCACCGTAAGCACCGATCCGCATCATTGATCCCCCCTATTTGGCTGCTGCCAACACCTTTTTCGTCATTTCTGCTAATGTCTGTACATCTCCAGGGCGTGTGTCCCCTGTTTCGCCATCGATGATCGAGCTGTAAATATGTGGAATGATTTTTTTCACGCCTGCATCAACAGCGATCTGCAAGATTTCTTCAAAGTTTTCTAAATCGATACCGCCGGTCGGTTCCAAATAAAAATCATTCGCGGCACAAGCCTCGGCTACCGCTTGATATTCTGCTTTATGAGCCAACCCTTTCATTGGAAAATACTTGATAGAACTAGCGCCCATGTCTTTTAATAAAGCGATCGCTGTTTCAACTGGGACTTCTGCAGATGGAGTTTGTGAACTCAATGGACCAGTCGCAATATTGACATAGCCGACTTTTCCCGTTGGTGAAACCAGGGCATTGACGATCGTTTCAGATTGTCCTAGCAAAGCTCGTGAGGTCCCCGCTCCCGTGAACACTTGGTTAACATGCTGTGGTTGAAGAACAGCGGAAATTCGGGAGACCATTTCACTTTGATTGGGGTCGCCAGCACCAAGCCCTACAGAAAGGGCATTATTTGTTGCCACTTGATAGTTCTTCATGTCAGCGATAGCCGCCTCGTCACTATCATAGTTTTTTGATAAAACACCTAGGACGATGTTGCCCTCTGCTGCTTCGTAACAAGCTTTCGCATTGTCGATGGAGTTTGCTAACACATTTAGACAGACACGGTCAGCGAAATAATTGGGTGAAGTTTTCATTTTTGGGTTGCTCCTAACATAATTTCTTGTAAGCGATCAGTGATCACTGCCATTTCTTGTTCATTGACTGCTCGAATATCAAATTCAATAATGCCGTTATTGGCTTGGTACTCACGGGTATAAATCGCTGGTTCTCCTGCTTTTAGCGCGTCGATCACTGCTTTGGCACTTGGTTCTTTCACTTTAACACTCGCCCGATAAATGTCTCTGCCAGCGCTGTCTTGAACGATTTTTGCTTCGAAACCAGTGATTTCATTGATTGCCGCAATAAATGGTTGCAGACGCTCTTGCATCGAAGCGCCAGATTCTGTTCCCTCCGCTAGATAATCCGTCACGGCTTGGGTAAATCCGAGAATATTGTCTTTACCGATTTTCATTGCTCGACCTATCCCTTTGGATTGCAGGCGCACCCAAGAGACATAGGGCTGCTTGCCGATCACTAAGCCAGCACTCGGTCCTGAAAATGCTTTGGCACCTGAATAGATCACTAAATCAGCACCAGCTTGGGTATAGGCAAACAAATCTTCCTCAGCAGCCGCATCAACGATCAATGGAAGATCGTGTGCCTTGGCAACTTGGGCCGTTTCTGCTACCGTCAGCATACTTTTTTGAACGGTGTGATGACTCTTTATGTAGAGGATTGCTGCCGTTTCGGGTGTGATCATCTGTTCAATGTGCTCGGGTGTACACATATTGGCATAGCCTGCTTCCACTACCTTCCCACCACCTTGTGTCACCATCACTTCCACTGGTGTGCCATAATCTACGTTGTGGCCTTTGGGCAAAATGATCTCCCGCTTACTGATTTTCTCACTATATGGATGATACAAATGATAGCTGTCGCCTTGACCGATGAGTGCCGCCACTGATTGGGCGATCCCCGCTGAAGCGGAAGAAACGATCTGTGCATCTTCCGTTTTCAACAATTCTGCTAAATAGGCTCCGGTTTTTTCTGCTAGATCTGCCATTTCAAAGAAATGCTCCCCGCCGTAGCGCTGGGCTGCAAGCACACTTTCGCTGACTTTCGAGACACCTAGAATCGTCATTTTGCCAGAAGCATTGATGACTTCTTTCAAGCCTAATTCTTCAATATTCAGTGTCAAAAAGTTCCCCTCCTATCACCGCTTTTTGCGGCACGATCTGTTGTGTCGTGATTCGGCGATTGCCGTTAGAATCCGTCAATTCCTTTTCGCCCGCTTCAAAGCGGAAAATCGTAAAATCAGCATCATATCCCAATGCGATCTCGCCTTTGTTCTGTAAATGAAATTGCTTCGCAGGGGCACTGGTCACCTTCTCGATGATCTCACGCCAATCATACCCTACGACCGCTAATTTTTCCATAGTCGTCGCTAAATCAAAGACTGGTCCATTGGTACGATTGCGAATGTAGATATCTGTACTAATGGAAGAAGCCTTCAGCTGATTGGCAAAGGCTGTCTCCGCCACGTCAAAATTGAAACTGTCTGTCCCATGACCAATATCGAAGACCAAGCCTTTTTCATAGGCAGCAAAGACGAAAGGCTTGATGGTTTGGTTTGTCTGATCCAAAATCCCATTGGCTTTGCCGTTAAAGCAATGGGTCACCACATCGCCTGTTTCCAATTCAGCGAGAATCTCTGCTAAATTCGGTGGTGCTGAACCAATATGGACCATCAAAGGCAGCGGTTGATTTTCAGCTTGGATCGTTTTCGCTAATTTCAACGGCGTGATGCCATTTTCGCCGATCACCGTTTTGCTCATTCGGGCTTTGATCCCGACGATAAAGTCAGGAAACTTCTGCAGTGCTTCTTTGACCAATTCTTTTTTGACTTTTGACAGATCCGCAAGTTCATCCTGCTCTACGATCCCCCATTTGGAAATGTTGACTAAAGCAAAGACATTGGTTTTGGCTTCTTTGGCTAAATCATAAAACCGATGGATATTTTCAGCGCCCGTCGTCCCCGCATCGATAACGGTCGTGACGCCTTGTTTGACACCGATCTCGTCTGGATAATCATAATAGAGCGTCATTTCCTCGAAACAATGGACATGGTCATCGATCCAACCAGCTGACAAGAACTCCCCTTCTGCTAAGGTCAGCTCTTGTTTCGCCTGCTCCTGCAATGTGGGTGCCAGAGCAGTGATTTTGCCGTCTTGAATCCCAATATCAAATACTTCTTCATCGATCGTGCGGGCTTGACGAATAATCAAATCAAACATTTCGTTACACCTTCCTCTCTGTGAAAGTGAATTTCGACCAAGGATGGATAAAGGGCAGCAGAACTAACTCTTGTTCGACGATCGAACCGATTTTATTTTTTCGTGGATCTGAGTGAGGCTCTAGCACGACTTGCAGCTCGTTTTTGTACTTGCCAAAACGATCGTTGCCGATCACAACGTCCCCTCGTTGAAAGACGCCTTCGTGGTCATGGACAGGATTGTCATGGTTCTTATACTTTTTACGAACTTCTGTGGAACGGATCATCCGATCGGTGATGTCGCCTCGACGGTAATGCTGCTCGTCCAGGGCGATTTGGCGTTCAACTTCATTGATTTCAGGCACAAATTCAATAGCAAATGCAGTCTGGTAGCGATCAATCGCTCCTAGCGCTGCCAATTCTGCTTCAGAAGCATAAGCATTTCCGATAATGACATCGTCGATCAAGCCTGTGGCAAACAAATGCTTTGCGGCTGTTTCTACAGGCATTTTCCGGTGCATTTCTAAGGTCGGTAAGCCATCATTGATATCCCAAGGTCCGATCGTTCCCGTTTGAGAAGAGATAAATGCGGCGGTTCGAATGCCTTTTTCCTTGAAACGACGACTGCATTTTTCAAAGAAATCATAGGGCAAGGCAGTCCCTTCTTGCGGATAGAAATTGTGGCAGCCATATAAGTAAGGAATGTTGGCTTGATAGGTCAAAATATTGTCTAAATACGCCACATCATTGCTCATATTCAATTCAACAGCTAAGCCAAAGGGATTGTAGGTCAACATCGCTTCTTTATTGCCGTCAAAGCCTAAATCTAAACGAATCCCATCGGCACCTAGTTCATGGAAAAAGGTCAAGTCATCATAGGAGATGCCTAGTTCCGAAAAGATGGCTGGTGCCACGTCTAAAATCGTTTCATAGCCTAATCCTTTGGCAAAATCAATCAACGCTTTAAACTTTTTCTGCACATTTTCTTTGCCGTCACTCACTTCCAGCATACTCATAAAAATGCGGCTAAAGCCATAATCATGGGCTAATTGCAGATAGGCTTTGTCTGTTTCAAAATCACTGTGATCGGGATACACCGATACTCCTAGTTGTCTTTTCAACTTATCTCATCCTCATTTCTTCATAAAAAGCAGTAAAACGTGTCAGTAAAAGCGAACTGCAAACAATCGTCGCCGTTATCGTCAAAAATGGTCCCCACGGAAACTGACGGCTCAGTAGGATCGCTGCAGCAACGCCAAGAATCCCGAACAAAAGCATCCGCCAAAACGGCACTTCTTGAATTTTTTTCCCTTGTGCTGATTTTGTTAACCAAATTTGACAACCAAAAAATAAACAAATGGCATAAATCCCCATGTTTGCACCTCACTCTTTTTTGTCTTGCTTAAGCGGCTGTTTCTTCTTCTTGTTCGCGGGCAATCTGCTGTTTCTCAAAGACTTTAAAGAATGGGTAGTAGATTGCGAGTGTGATAAAGAAGTTGACGATCACTAAAATCGCTGCTGCGATACTCCAGTCCGTACTCATCCAGGCGGCGATTGGTGCTGGAATGGCAAACCCAAGTCTGGCAGCCATCATCGGTACGACACCCGTAATAGTCGCGAAGTAAGAAATCGTTGTCGTAATCAATGGTGCCACCAAGAACGGAATGCCTAAGATCGGGTTCATTACGATCGGTGCACCGAAAATCACTGGTTCATTGATATTGAATAAGCCTGGCAAGATGGACAAACGGCCCAATTGTTTCAAGTATTTTGATTTGGAGAAGAAGAACAAAACGACCAACGCTAAGGTCGTACCGGCTCCACCGATCCAGACGAACCATTGTAAAAATTGTTCCGTAAAAATATTAGGCAATTCATGCGCATTGCCAGATGCTTGGAACGCTTCCATATTTTCAGCGATGGAAATATCCCAGAATGGACGAATGACAGGACCCATGATGGCTGGTCCATGAATCCCCAGTACCCAGAAGAAACAGATCAAGAAGACAGTCAATAAGCCACCAAACAAGCTGTTACCAGCTAGTACGTCTTTTAACGGCATCAACAAGTTACTTAAAAAGCCATTGATATCAAAGCCTAACATATGACGGATCACCCAGAACAAAATCAGGATCGCTCCTCCAGGAATCAACGCCATAAATGAATTCGTTACTTCTGGTGGCACACCATCTGGCATTTTGATGGTAATGTTTTTTACGATAAAGAAACGATAGATTTCAACGGACAAGATCGCCGTGACGATCGCGCCAAACAAAGAGCCTGAGCCTAAGTTTGCCACATTGATATAGCGTCCCGCATCAATGATGCCTTCCACAGAATCAAAGACGCGCAACGGTGGTGCAGCGGTTACAAGAAAGGACATCGTTGCTAAGATACCCGCAGTCAATGAATCCAGCTTGTAGCTTTTTGCTAGCGATGAAGCAATCCCATATGTTGCATACAATGCCAATAATCCGACTGTATAACGAAAGGGAATATCCAAAACTTCCCGATACGGTTCGATCACCGCAGCGACTGATTCGATGGGAAAATTCAGTAAGATCGTGAAGAAAGACCCAACGATCGTTAATGGTAACGTAGCGATGATCCCCTTACGAATCGCTACCATGTGCCGTTGCATCCCCACTTTATTTGCAATCGGCATCAACTTCTGTTCAATAAATTCTACAAACCCTTTCATAATTGCCTCCTTAGTTTATAACATTATAATGTTTATACAAGGATAATAGCACAGAGGATCTGGGTTCGTAAATAGTTTTTTAAACAGTAGATAGAATAATCTTTTCGCAATAACATTTCCTACAGTAACCATCAAGCGTCCTATCGTTGTCCTTTCGGTCGATACTGATACATAAAACGATTTTGGATGACGGTACAATTGATAATAAGTAACAAAATGAAAACTGGTGCCAAAGGAGTGCGGATCAACAAGAAAAACAAACTGAGTAAGAAAAGTAAGGAAACAAGTAATAGTTTCCAAAAAGCCAGCGTGATTTTGGCATTATTTTTTTCTAAAAGAAGATGGGTCAGAAAAATCAAAAGCAAACAACTCACTACTAGAACCATTCTACTCACCTTCTTTAGCTGTTTCTAGCTCTTGCGCCACTTGAAGTTTCTCAAATGCTTTAAAGAATGGATAGTAAATCGCTAATGAAACGAAGAAACAGACGAAGACCATCAAACAAGCAACCCAATTCCAATTTGAGGTAATCAATGCGCCAAGAGGTGCGGGAATCGAAAATGGTGGTTTGACCATCATCTTAGGCATCCAATCTAAAGCGGTAACGATATAGACTAAGATAGTATTAGCGATTGGCACAAGAATAAACGGAATTGCCAACAGTGGATTCATCACAATTGGCGTCCCAAAGATCATCGGTTCATTAATATTAAAAATCCCTGGTAAAATGGAAAGACGACCCAATTGTTTTAAATAGTTTGAACGAGAGAACATAAACAAAACAACCAATGCAAGCGTTGATCCAGTACCACCCATTTGCGCATACCATTGATAAAATTGTTCGGTAAAAAGATTTGGTAGATCAAAGGCAGACATACCGTTTTGGAATAATTCCGCATTTTCTAAAATTGCTTGATCCCAAAATGGACGAATGATGGGTCCTAAAACGGCATGGCCATGAATACCCAATACCCAGAAAACGCAGATAACAAATTGTGTGATGATTCCGCCAACCAAATTATTGCCTGTTAAGAAACCTTTTAAAGGAGAGATGGCGATCGTCAGTAATCCATTTAAATCGAAGCCGAAAAAGTGGCGCGGAATCCAAAAGACTAAGATAACCAGCAAGGTTGGTAGGAGTGCCGCAAAGGATTCGCCTACAACAGGCGGTACGCCTTCTGGCATCTTGATTTCCAAATTTTTTGCTTTTGTAAAATGATAAATCTCTACTGAAACTAGCGCCGCAATGATCGCACCGAATAATCCTTGTGATCCAAGTGAAGCGATGGGTAAATACCTTCCTGCAAGTACGGCATCTCCTGTCGTGCTGATGCCTTCCGCCAAATTGATCGGAACGACCATTAAAATCGTCGCTAACATGGATAAAAACCCACTTGTTATTCGATCGAGTTTGTAACTGGCACCTAAGTTGGAGCCAATCGTAAATGAGGCATAAAGAGACATTAACCCCACCGTAAATCGAAAAGGAATGTCAAGTGCCGGTAAATAAGGAGCGACCCATTCGGTATAGCCAGGAATCGGCAAATTTAAAATAATGGTGAAAAAAGAGCCAACGATCGTGAGCGGCAAAATAGAAATCAACCCATTTCGAATTGCCTGCAAGTGCCGCTGCTGTCCAATAGCATTGGCAACCGGTAATAACTTCATTGCAACCGAGTCTAAAACTTTCATTATAAAACCCTCCTAAAATTCGTTTGAAAAACCATTTTTTTGAATCACTTCTTTAAACCATAGACCAGACTTTTTCATCGTTTTTTCTCCCGTTTCTAAATCCAGACGATAAAAGCCATAGCGGTTTTTGAACGCATTCTGCCAACTCCAACAGTCCACAAATGTCCACATGTGATACCCCAGACAGTTACTCCCCTCCATCATTGCTTGATGAAGCTCAATTAAATGCTCTTTTAAAAAAGCAATTCGGTAGTTGTCTTGCACTTGCCCCCCTTCGATAAATGTTTCTTCTCCCTGGATTCCGATGCCATTTTCTGAAACAAACCAATCAATATTCCCATATTCTAACTGGATTTTTTTAGCGATATCATACAAGCCATGAGGATAAATCTCAATCCCCCTTGAAGTATTCATTCTTCTGCCAGGCATCTCGTAATCATCGTAAAACCATTCTGGTGAGAAAACTCCCTCGGGATTAGGCAAAGATTCTTTGGCTTTCACTCGCCGTGGACGGTAATAATTGATTCCTAACAGATCAATCGTTGTTTCAGCAATCAAGGCAAGATCTTGTTCTTCCACTCGTGGCATTTGGTTGTAGCGCGTTAAAATAGCCTTTAACTCCTGCGGGTAACGACCTTTTAAAATCGCTTCATTAAGCGAGCGAGTATAGAAGAGGTCTGCCATTTCCGCTGCTTTTAAGTCGGCAGGATGCTGGCTTCTTGGGTAAACTGGAATCACATCCATAATGATACCGATTTTTCCTTGATATGTTCCTTGTCGAAAGACCTTAACTGCCTCACAGTGAGCAAGGATGATATGGTGAAGTACTTGCGCCGCTCGTTTAAAATCAACTACATAAGGATAGTGTCGGTCATGCAAATAGCCGGCTTCTGCTGGAATCATCGGCTCATTAAAGGTAAACCAGTAAGCAACTTTCTCATGAAATAGATCAAAACAAATTTTTGCATACGCCCGATACGCTTCGATGACCTCACGATTTTCAAATCCGCCGATTTCTTGTAATTTCATTGGCATGTCAAAGTGATAAAGATTGATAAACGGTTTGATGCCTCTTTGATTTAACCCATCAAGCATTCTGGTATAAAAGTCAACAGCTTCTGGATTAACTTCCCCTGTACCTTCGGGAATAAGACGTGACCAAGAGATCGAAGTCCGAAAAGAATTAAAAGAAAGTGCCGCCATTCGATCCAAATCCGCTTCCATTTCCTGATAAAACCTTGATGTATGTTCTGTTGTAACTCCTTCAAAAAACCGATGGTTATAGTTTTTTGATGCATAATCCCAAATGTTTTCTCCTTTATTGTCTCCAGCAATCGTTCCTTCTGATTGTGTCGCACTTGTTGCTGCACCCCAGAAAAAGTCCTTCGAAAAATTATACGCCATGTCGCCCTCCTACAATTCCTTTTTTACTAAGCGAAGCATCCGCTTACATTATTGAACAACGAAAGTATAGCATGAAGTAAAATCAATATAATGTTATAATCCAAAATAGAAAACGTATTCATCCCTTGTCATTTGTTCCACAAAAAAAACACTTTGTTACGGAGGTGCATCATGCTTTTTCTTGACTACAATCCTGAACTTACTGCACTAGAATACGAGGTTTACCGATTTGTATCAAAAAACTTGGCTTCAGTGTCTAAAATGAAGATGAAAGAACTTGCCAAAGAGACCCATACCAGTACTGCTAGTATTAGCCGCTTTTGCAAGAAATTTGAATGTAATACGTTTACTGAATTTAAGATCAATTTGCGCTTTTACTTAGATTCTCTCGTAAAATCTAAAATATCCGATAGTGATGAATCCCAAACAATTGATTTCTTGAAGCGAGTAAACCAGCCCTTTTTATCTGAAAGAATCGATCGAGCAACAGAGATTCTTAAGAACAAAAGCTTCGTGCTATTTATTGGATCAGGCTTATCTGAAACGATTGCGGAATATGGCGCACTCTATTTTACTGACTTTGGAAAAACGGCATTAAAAGTTGACGATCCCTCAAATTATCCTATCGACTGGTTTCCAGAAGACATATTGTGCAAAACCGGTATCATTGTTTTGTCTATTTCTGGAGAAACACAAGAAATGATTCGATACTTACAAAAGTTAAATCAAAAAGATTGTCAGATTATTGCCATCACGAATACCGAAGATTCAACCATCAGCCAGTTATCCGACTTAACGGTGCCTTATTACATCGAAAGAGAGACCATTTTTAAAGCCAGTCAGAAAAAAGAGAAAACCATTGAACTGACTTCTCAACTACCAGCAATCTATTTAATTGAAAAAATTGCCAAAAGAATACGCCTATCAGAAGAACTTCTCTGATAGGCGCAGGTAGTTTCATTTATTCAGCGATCTTCACAATCTGTAACTAAATCAAATAAAAGTTCCACCAAATAAATGGCTGGAATTTGTGAGGACAATGAATCAGCTGCTTGATTATCGGAAAAATAATAAGCAAAATTTCGCTCAGATAGTTTAGCAATTGACGTTGTTGAACGATTTGTCAGTGAAATGGTCGAAATTCCAGCGGTGGTACATTCAGTAATCAAGGATTCAAGGAATGGATCGGCGCCTTTATTAGAAAAAACCAGCAACGTGGCTTCGCTACTTAAGGTTCGCCAAACAGATTTAATCGGTGCTGCTTCTTCCTCTACGCTCACGATCTTATCTAAACGTGCAAACTTTTGTTGGGCATAGCTCAAAGCAAGTGTTGATTCCCTGTCACTGGCTAAGATCAAAAGTTTTGCTTTACTTATTCGGTAGGCGATCGTTAATAATGTTTCTCGATAGAAGGATTCATCCATACGTTCAAAAAAATAGTGCAGGGCTTTTTTATCTTGTTTGAATAATCGATCAGTCTTTCCTTGTTTCTGTAACGTCTTTTTCAGCTTGATTTTAAATTCTGAAAAACCTTCGCAATCAAATTTTCGACAAAACCGTAGAACAGTCGTTGAGCTAGTTTTTGTTGCATCCGCCAACTCACGAATAGACATCGAACAGACTTCTGCTTGCTGATTTAATACGTACTGAAATAGTTGCCATTCTTTCTTACTAAATGACTTATTCTCGGCAGTGAGTTCCATCAGTTTTCTCCTTGCTGCGCACCTTCGCCTTCAAACCATCTTCTTCTCATAAATAAAATCATCCATCACAAACCCCGAACCAATCGTAACAGTACGTTCAGAAACACGCGTAAAGCCGCGATGCTCATAAACAGCGATCGCTTGCTGGTTTTGTTTGTTGACGTTTAAATGCAGTGTTTTTCCTGAGGCGATCTCCTCATACCAATCAAAGACTTGGCTGGCATAGCCTTTGCCTCTAGTGGATTGATGGAGATACAATTTACTTAAATAAATCTGCTGCTGCGTTTCTTCATACGCTGTATATCCTACTGCTCGGTCTCCTTCTAATAACAAAAGATAGACTGCTCCTTGCTGGACTTCGTTTTGAATCGCTGCTGGTGATTGGTAATGAGCCAGCATATACGCGACTTGATCGGACCCAATGATAGGTGTAAACACTTCTGGCCAGATTTCTTTGATCAAACGATCCAACGTTTGGAAATCTTCAGGTGATTGAATGATTTTTTTTGTGATTGCCATAAGAACACCTTCTTTCTGCTGCACGAAACAAAAACTCGTTTATAAATATCTCTATTATAAGGGATAGGGAAAAAAAAGAAAGGGCACGTGGAACAAAGACCCCAAAACGTCTCAAAAGGTGGTAAACTAGAAGTGAAAAAATGGTGACGAAAAGGAGGTAGCAACACCATGCAGCTCTTGCAACTACTTTTACTGGCAATCATTTTTGTTTCGTTCTTCATGACGTTGATTGGATGGGTTTTATCGATGACCAATGGCTTGATCTTTTCTCGTTCTCCTCAGCAATTTAAAGCACACGCTCATGATCCTAACTATGAAAAAGAACGACAAGCAGGCAAGCGCTTGAAAGAGATTATATTCCGACGCATTGTTCCTCTAGGAATAGCCTCTTTGATCGTCTATGGATTAATCGCACTATTAAACGTCCTTTAAAAGTTTTTAAAAAGACTCAAACAAATCAAAAAATAACCGGCATCTTTTCCTGTTGATCAATGCGCCTTTCGCTTTCGCTGAGGGGAACATCAATACATAAGATGCCGGTTTGTTTTTTATTTACTTACTGCTGCTTTTGAGGCTTGAACTTTTTTCAGTAAAGCGAAGAGGACTTGGCTATCATCAATAGCCGCAATATATTGTTGGCAAAGTGCCATCATTTCTGTTTCATCCATTTTATCTAAAGAAATAACTAATTCATTTTCTACTACCTGCTTATTATTCATAGGGCTCCCTACTTTCTTCCTTTGTTACCTCTAGTTTGCCATGAATGAGCAGGTTCCGTAAGAACTTTTCAGTTTACAAACAGGAAACGGGTAGTTTACATCCTTGTCCTATCAAGGTTTTGCCAGAAAATTTATTCGGTAGCAGGCTCGATGTGGATGTCAGTATCAAACACCTGAAAACGATCAGCTAAGAGATCTTCAATAGCATCTGCCACGTTATGACTCTTTTCAACCGTCAAAGATTTGTCCATCGTCACGACGACATCGAGAAAAACATTGGCGCCATACATCCTTCCTCGAATCGATTTGACAGATTTCACTTCAGAAAAACCAGCGATTGCCGCTTCATACTCCACGACTAACGATTCATCAAACCCATCAGAAAGTGAAAAGGCACTCTCACGAAAAATATCGACGGCGGTTTTGATAATCAAAAGAGCTACCACGATCGCAGTCAAACTGTCCAACCAACCGATACCAAATGAAGCGGCAAAAATAGCGATCGCCGTTCCAATACTCGTCCACGCATCGCTGCGGTTGTCTTTAGCAGCTGCTAGCAGAGCGGAGCTTTTTACGCGAGCGGATAATCGCTTATTATAGTAATACATGCCATACATCAAAATAGCTGAAATGATACCGACGACTGCCGCGATCATATCGGGACTTTGCGTTTCTCCGAGTAGAATCGTTTGAATGGAAGACCATAAGACCTGCAGACCGACTGCCAGCATAATCAAGGATGTTACGAGACTCGCCACATTTTCTGCTTTCCAATGACCATATTTATGGTCTTCATCTGCTGGCTTTTGAGCCAAACGCAAACCAATCAAGACAGCGATCGACGCTACGATATCCGTCGCATTGTTCAACCCATCTGCCCATAGTCCTTCAGAGTTTGCCAAACGACCGATGGCAAGTTTTGCGATCGAAACCAAAATATAAGCAACGATACTTAAGATGGCGCCTCTTTCTGCTTGTTTTAATTCTGCGTATCTTGTTTGATTCATGTCATCCCCTCCAAATAGTCAACTTGAAAATAATAGCTGAAATTTTCACAGTTTGCATCATTTATTTGAGAGATTTTATTTTTTAGGAGCGGCAAACATTCACTTCTAGTGAAACGAATTTCTGTTCTGAGGCCACCAAAAAAGCAGGACCCACAAGGGACTCCTGCTTTTTCTACTATTTCTTTCACAAAGAAGTATGGCTACTCATTCACCAACAACTGGCGATTTCTTTCACTGAATTTCTCGTTGTGGGAGGAAACCATCGCCTGTGGGACACTGGTCGGCTCTAAATAGTGTTTGATTTGGTTGACTGCTTGCGCAGCATCTTGAAAGGCTCCCGCCAATAGATTCACTTTGCCTTTGAAATAATGAATGTCGCCAGCTGCAAAAACACCAGGATGGCTAGTTTTTGTAGGAATCTCGCAATTGAGGTAAAAGTCTTCATGGCGTGCCAGATCAAAGGAAACTTTATCTAACAAGCCACTGTCACGGTCATACCCGTGTTGGATCAGTAGATGATCGCATAAAAAATCGATCGTCTCATGGTTGGCACTGTTTTTTAGTCGTAGAACCATATTGAATGTTTCTGCTTGATTCACCCCATCGATGGTGTGATTCATCAGCACTTGAATCCCTTCTGCTTTCATCTTCTTTACTTGTGCTTCATGGGCTTTCAATTTTTCTCCTCGGTAACACAGGGTGACTTTAGCACCATAAGACACTGCTTCGATCGCATAATCCACTGCCGCATCACCGCCGCCAGAGATCACTAGATGCTTGCCTTGGATCGCTTGCTGGTCAGGAAACTGATAGTGGATATAGTTGTCGACATTATTATGGATGAAACATGGCAATTTTTGCGGAGAAACGACACCGCCTCCGATACAGACTAAAACGGTGCGTCCAACGTGGGTCCTCCCTTGGTCATCCACTGCATAAAAAAGATCGTCTTCCTTGGTCAATGCGATGATTTTCGTTTTCAGATAGACCGTTGGATCAAACAACTTGGCCTGATCAATCAAGTGTTCTTTGACTTTCTTCCCCTTGGTTGGCGGCAATGCACCCACATCCCAGACCATTTTTTCAGGATAGAAATTGATCTTCCCGCCTAATTCGGCTTGTGCTTCAAACAATACGACCGATAGATCACGTAATCCAGCATAAAAACTCGCATAGAGTCCAGTGGGTCCTCCGCCGATAATCAGAACATCTGCTATAGTGGTCATTGGCTAGCCTCTCTTTCGTAAATGAAAATCATTCTCAATTAGTTAGTTCGATTATAGACAACGATCGTCCATTTGTAAAGAATTTTCTGAAAACAAATTAATTATGTTTACCAATTATTTTTCTTTACATTGTAAAGAAAAAAGCCTTTTCCTGAACTTCTGGTAAAAAAAAGATGAGCAGAATGTTATTTTTTCTCATTTTATCTAGTGATATGTTTGTGATAGTCCCTGACTTCAAGGTATACTCTTAGAAAGTAGGTGAAAAAATGGAAGTTGAAAAATGTTACGCGCCCTTACCGGACGGGTCTGTCCTCTATTACGAGAAAACCGGTTCAGGACGCCCTCTTTTTTTACTGCACGGAAATGGCGGCAGCAGTGCCTATTTCTCAAAGCAGGTCGACGCCTTGCGTCAAAAACATCAACTGTATTTAATCGATAGTCGAGGGCATGGCAAATCCACTAATACGCAGAAGAAAATCGATTTTTTTAAAATGGCAACAGATCTTTTAGCAATTATTCAGCAAGAAAAGCTAACGAAAATCGCCTTACTAGGATTTAGCGATGGTGCCAATCTAGCGATGGTCTTTTGCCATCTCTACCCAGAGCATGTCAGCTGCATGATTTTAAACTCTGGCAACACGGAACCGCGAGGTGTGAGGCTCTTTTCTCGAATCGGCAGTGTCTTGCAATATCTGATCGTTTGGCTTTGTTCCCCATTCTCCAAAGGCATGCGGGGCTTTCTGCCTATTTTGGGTTTGTTGTTTCGTCCAATCGGTTTATCTACAGCCGATTTGAATCACCTCAGTGTGCCGACATTGATTTTGGTCGGCAAACGTGATTCGATCAAGCTTTCCCATTCTTTTTATATTGCAAACAGTATCCCTCAGTCCAATTTTATCGTCGTCAAAGGACAAGGACATAGTTTTGCACGAAAGAATCCAGAGGTATTTAACACGAAAGTATTATCTTTTTTAGAAAAGGTCGGTGAATAACTATGAGAATCTTTACTTGGCTCCGCGACCACCGCTCACTGTTTAAAACACTCTTCTTAATTGCAGTCGCCGTGATCGTGTTCGGCGAGCTGCTTTCGTTAAGCAAGACGATCTCGATTGATCAACTAAAACAATTGTTTGCGCAGCTATCCCTTTGGCGAGTGGCTTTAATGGCTGTCATTGGCTTACTGTGTGTCTTTCCCATGGTCTTATATGATATCGTCTTGAATCGCTTGCTAGGGGACAAACCTGATCGCCGTTATTTACTAGAAACCAGCTGGATCATCAATACCATGAACAATTTGATCGGCTTTGGCGGTTTCATCAGTATCGGGTTACGGTCGGAATTTTATGGCAAAGGAAAAAAAGGCAAAGACGTTGCCCAAGCAATATCGAAGATTTTTATCTACTTGATGTCTGGTCTTTCGATTTTATCGCTTGCAGCGCTGGCATTCGTCCTCTTCGGTCCCACGACCGATTATCTCCAACAGTATTGGATCTGGCTTTTAGGCGGCAGTCTTTATTTTCCAATCGTCTATGCGCTTAGTTTTTCCAAAAAAAATGCCTACTTAGGTGGGCTGCAACGACGTGATCGTCTGCAGCTGATCGCCGCTTCCTTATTGGAATGGCTAGGTGTTTTTGCCGCCTTCTTTACGACGGGTCTGTTGATGGGTCTCTCGGTCGATGTGTTTCAACTGTTGCCGCTTTTCATCGCTGCTTCCGTGATTGGGATCGTCTCGATGATTCCTGGCGAACTGGGAACCTTTGATATCATGATGATTATGGGAATGGGTTCACTACAGATTCCCCGTGAAAGTGTCATTGCCTGGCTCTTGCTGTTCCGTCTGTTTTATTACATCATTCCCTTTTTGATCGGTTTGCTTTTTTTCTCAAAAAATGTCGGTGTCTCCCTCAACCAGCGCTTTTCTGGTATTCCAAAAAGCTTGTTGTTGGAAGTGTTCCACAAGATCGAAGTGTTGCTGCTTTATCTGACTGGAACGATGTTGGTGCTTTCCGCCACGATCCCAGAAGCCTTTGATCAAATCAAATGGTTAGCCCACCTCAATCCGATTCGCTTGAATTTTGTGATGCAGTACCCGAGTATCTTTCTCGGCTATCTCTTTTTGATCGCCGGTCGCGGCATCTCTGCCCGTGTCAGTCGCGCGTATATGCCGACGCTTTTGTTGATTGCAGCAACGATCGGCTATGCTATTTTTGCGGGTTTCCGCTTTTCGACCATGCTGTTTCTTCTATTATTACTGGCGATCATGATTTTTTCAAAAAGCGAGTTATTCCGAAAACAACTGGTTTTCGCTTGGGAATGGCTAACGATCGATGGGTTGCTGATTGGTTCGTTGACGATCCTCTATGTCATTATCGGGGTCTACAATATGCCCCATATCAATCGGCATCCGACACATCACCATTCGATGGATTTTTTGCTTTTCCCTTCTGAAAAATTATGGCTCCAAGGCTTCGTTGCGATTTTATTCGTCGCCGTTGCGATGCTGTTGTTTGCACGCTACTTGATGGGACCAAAGCACCAACTCGGCGTCAGTGCCGCCACCGATAAAGTGAAGCATGTTTTGAACACTTATGGCGGCAATAGCGACAGCCATCTTGTCTATTTAAAAGACAAGCAAGTGTACGTTTATCCAGAAATCGGCGAGCCGACGGTCTTTTTTCAATTTACGACCTTTAATAATAAATGCTTAGTCATGGGGGATCCTTCTGGGAAGCAAGCAGACTTTCCCCAGGCACTGGAAACCTTCCTAACAGAGATGGATCAGTGGAATTACTTGCCAGTCTTTTATGAAAGTAGTGAAGAAATGGTGATGCTGCTGCATGAATTTGGGTATGACTTTATCAAATTCGGTGAGAAAGCCTATGTGGATCTGCCTAGTTTCACCCTCTCAGGAAAGAAAATGAAGGGACAGCGGGCTTTGAACAACAAGATCACCAAAGAAGGCTTTACCTTTGATGTGCTCACCCCACCCTTTTCAGCCGAAACCTTTGCAACACTTAAGGAAATTTCTGACAACTGGCTAGATGGACGGAAAGAAAAAGGGTTCTCCCTTGGATTCTTTTCAGAATCCTATCTGAGTACCGCACCAATTGCAGTCGTCCGTAATCAGCAACAAGAAATCGTCGCGTTTGCCTCCTTTATGCCAACCTATCAGACAGGCTTAGCTTCCATTGATCTGATGCGTCACGATCCTGAAAAAGCCCCGAACGGAACGATGGATTTCTTGTTTATTCAGCTGTTTGACTATTTTAAAGAACAAGGCTACCAACAATTCGATTTAGGTATGGCACCATTAGCCAATGTTGGTACTTTCCGCAGTAGTTTCTTACAAGA
This sequence comes from Enterococcus sp. AZ079, assembly GCF_050547255.1. Taxonomy (NCBI): domain Bacteria; kingdom Bacillati; phylum Bacillota; class Bacilli; order Lactobacillales; family Enterococcaceae; genus Enterococcus; species Enterococcus sp. AZ079. The sequence goes on from NZ_CP172955.1 coordinate 2,068,333, forward strand.
GCGGATCGCCTATCTCGTTTACACCTTCGGGTCTCGCTTCTATTCTTTTGAAGGATTGCGGGAGTACAAACAGAAATATGCCGCTTCTTGGTCCCCTCGCTACATCTTATATTCTCGGGACAGTTGGATCGGTTATGTCATGATTGCTCTGTTGATCGTCGATAATCAAGCGGCGGACAAAACGAAGTAAAAAAAGCTCAATTGCGCCGGTTTGTTCTCGGTGCATTTGAGCTTTTTTCATTTGTTGCGCTTCGAAGTTATTCTGCTGATTTAGATGGTGCGTTTTCCCAAAGTTGTTTGACGACTGGAATATTTCCTAGTTCCGTCATATTGGATGGCAGAATGACCGTGTTGGTATTGCTGTTGACCACGTCTTTAAAGGCTTCGATCCCTAGATAAGATAAGGAGCGCTCGTCTAGCTGGCTTTCTTTGATTGCTTCATTGATAGCTAAAATCCGTTTGCGTTCAGCTTCAGTGATTTTCGCGATTCGTTCCGCTTCTGCCTCAGCATCGATCCGTACACGTTTTGCCCGCGCCTCTGCATCGATTTGGGTTTGTTCTGCCCGAGCTTGCGCGTCGATCGTCATTTGAGAAGCTTTGGCTTCGGCACTTAAGACTGAAGAAGATTTCTCCCCTTGGGCTCTTGTGATCATGGATTCTTTGTCTCTTGAAGCTGTGATCAATTTATTCATTGATTCAATGATTTCTTGGGAAACTTTGATTTCCCCGATATTGATCCGGTCGATCGCTAACCCATAGCCAGCAGTGATGTCTTTGATTGAAGTAAATAGAGCCACGTTGATTTCTTCAGTTCCATTTAGAACCTCATTCAGATCCATTTTCCCGATGATCCCCCGTAAGTTTGATTGGGCATCTTGAATCATTGAGATAACGGAGTTTTCATTTTCGTAAACAAAGGCACGAACATCTGTGACGTGGTATTTGATTGCTTCATCGATCTGCACGATTACGTTGTCTTTTGTAATTGCACTTTGCGGTTCGATCTCCAGAGGAATCTGTTTCAAGGACACTCTTTCTCTTACGGTATATAAAATCGGAACAAGAAAATGAAGCCCTGGTTCCAACGTTCGAACGTACTTTCCAAAACTTTCGACAACTTTGACTTCCCCTTGACGAACGATCACAGCAGTGCTTGCAATCAGCCAAATCAAAATCACTAATACGAAGATAACTAAAATAATTTGGATAATGATCATTGTAAAAACCCTCTTCCATTTTCAAATAATGTATTGTTTACACGGGTCAATAAGACACCGTTTTCAACCCCGATAATCTCTAACATGACATTTTCAGCAGGAATCCCTGCAATCACCCGATATTCTGTATAGGTGCCATAAAGCCGTATATAGCCTGAATAATGATCCGTCAACGATCGAAAATAGCGCCCTACCGCTCGTTTTTCCATATAATCTACGATGATTTTCACCCTCTTTGCCTTCATGCAGTAAATTTGAAGCTTCAAACTCATTTGTTAATCTATTACAAGTGTTACTAACTATGATAGCACGTTTCACCCAAGAGAACAGTAAACTTATGCAGATTCCGCTTTTTTTTAGAAAAAAAAAATAGAACGAAAACCAATTCCTTGCATTTTCTCATTAAATTGCATACAATTCAATTGTACAAAATATAAAAAATAGGAGTGAAGAAATGATGAAAAAAATGTATTCAACTAAAATGATCAACACTGGTGGCCGTTCAGGAGAAGTTCATAGTCCCGATCATTCATTTGAGCTAAACATCACTGCACCTGGCAAACGTGTTGAAAATGCCACCAATCCAGAACAACTTTTTGCGGCAGGTTTTAGTGCTTGCTTCAACAGTGCCCTTGAATTAGTGAAAAGCAACAAAGGAATCGACGGTGCTTCAACTGTCAGTGCACAAGTGACTTTATACGCAGAAAGTGAATCAAGCTTTGTCTTAGGCGTTGAGATCGAAGGTCAAATCGAAGGTTTATCAACAGAAGAAACACAAGAATTGCTTGAAATCGCTCATACCGTATGTCCTTACTCAAAAGCTACAGCTGGCAACATTGAAGTGACTGTCAAAGCCGTTAGCGAGTAGACTTTCGCTGAAAAAACAGCTATGATAAGAGGCGGATGTTAGAAAAAGGGGTGAAAACATGAATGTCTTAGCGTTAGAAAACCAATTGTGTTTTCCTCTATACGCCGCTTCAAAAGAAATTATCAAACAGTACAAAGACTTACTGGACCCGTTGAATTTGACCTATACCCAATATTTAGTGATGTTGGTGTTATGGGAAGATGAAGCGATCAGTGTCAAAGAATTGGGGAAGCAATTATGTCTAGATTCTGGCACACTGACACCGGTTTTAAAAAAGCTTGAAGCAAAAGGATACCTAGTAAGAAATCGAAATCAAGACGATGAACGTTCCTTGCGGGTCACATTGACTGATTTAGGCAAAGGACTCCATGAACAAGCGCTAGAGATCCCCTACAAAGTAACTGAATTCTTGCCCCTTGAACCGGAAGAACTGTCAGTCCTCCACGAATTGACGACCAAAATGGTCCAAAAATTTCAAGAACAAGAAAAATGATCCGCTGTTTTCACAGTGGATCATTTTTTTATCTTTTAAACCTTCACTAACAAACAGCGAAGAAAACGGGATGACCTACGAAGCTTTGGTTTTCAATTCGCCAATTACATTTAGCAACTGAGTTAATTGTTCTGGGTCTTCAATTTTTTTGATCGCAATTTTTACCAATTCAAAAATTTGTTCCTCCGTCAAACCACTTTGCAAAATCTCCAATTCGGTGACGGCTGGTTGGAAACGACGAGCCAAAACTGATCCACTCATCTTGATACTTGCGATCTCAAGTATCCCTTTATTGACTAACTTACGAATCACTGACAATGACGTGTTGCGATTCAAGCCGAAGCGTTCACTAAATTCGGTACAGCATAGCGGCTCATCCACAGCCCAAAAACAAACTAAGACTTCCCACTCTTTTTTTGAAAAACTCAAGTAATCCATAACTGCTCCTTTCCATGCCAATCAGGCTGGTTCTTATTTTCTAAATAAAACAATCGCAGCTATTGACATAAGCTATCTTTCCTCTTCATTTTACGATTGTTTTTTCTTTCACTAAAAGGATTATATACCAATAATAATCTATTTTATTCATAATTTCAAAATAATTTTTATTTTAATGATAAATAACACGTTTAATTCTCCTTCTTCTCCATAAAAAAAAAGCGACTAGATGCGCTAGTCGCTTTCTTTTCTATCAAGTGATCCTAAGAAGAACCGCTTATTGGATGTTGAAGATCAGGCTTTCGTGCTCTTTTTCTTTTAAGGAATAGCCACAAAACTCTTTATTCAAATTCGGATAATCGCGTTCGATCATCTGAATAACCTCGATTTCCGTCAAAAATTTGTCTTCTGACAATTGCAGCGAGTTCAACAAGACAAAGCGTGAGTCATAGCCTAAAATTTCTGGCATCAATTGCCAAAAATTTGAGTGATCAATTTGTTGGATCGTTTCTTCAAAGTTAGCAATCAATTGTTGTACATGATCATAGACTTTGGGATAATTAGATTTTAACAAATTCAACAGTGCTTGATCGACCACCTTATCCAAATAAGCCTTTGTGTCCGTATAGATTATTGAAGAAATCACTTATTTCATCAATCCTTTCATTCAAATGCCATATTCGACATCGTCAAGGATGGCTCCCTGTTCCTATATATAGCATACTATCGGTGATTTTCGTTCTCAGATTAAGGATAGAATCAAGAAAAAAAGGAGAAGTCGTTTTTTGATTCCTCAATCTTACTCCACAATAGCAAAATTTTGCTGAACTGATAAGCAAAGCGAATCAGCAACATCTGAAAATGAGAAATTTGTCAGATTTCCCTCCTTTTTTAGATAGATTGCCTCTCTTCTATACGAAAAATCAGCCGCCAAGGATCGCATCCTTTAGCGTGATCGATTTGAAACAAACAACCAGCAGCCCTTATTGCCCTTCACAAAAAACGGAGACAGCATAATCTCAGACAGAACCTTCAGCAACATGTATAATTAAAGTAGAGAAAGTCATCAAAAATAAACGAGACGAGGAGTGGAGCAAAGATGAAGAACCATTGTAAATGCGGCAAGAAGTTAACTGGCAATGAAAAAAGCTGTCCGGACTGTAAACACAAAAAACAGCAAACTTTAGATTCCTTGGAAAAATTCGTTAAATACGGCAGTTTTGCTTTAGCAGGCCTATCATTAGTTTTAAAAATTGCGAAAAGTCGACAAAGTTAGCAGTGATCGACTGAGAACTTTAATAAAAAAAAACGCCGTAATGGCGTTTTTTTTATTAGTCTACAATCATACTCTCCAACTGCCAATTGACCGTACCAGTATACGTCCCCGGTTGAATCAAATCAAAATCAGGAACAAATCGTAAATAGCAGTTGTATTCACTTAAAGCAAGGGTCAAATCAGCCTCGCCGTCGGGAAGCTGCTGAAAAAGGATCGTTTCTTCTTTCGTAACTGTTGCCACCAAGTGATCGTCGAGCGGATCATAGATCACGAATTGGACTTCTTCTGCCAACTGCTGCTGGTCTTGCAAGAAATCAGTCATTTGCCCACTAAGCTGCCAAGTCCCTTCACTGCTGTTGCTGATAGACAGCAGTGCCGAGGTTTGATCAAACGAAACAGGAAGATAGGCAAAGCCATCACTTCGGATCGATCGTGCGAGCTCATTTACATTGATTGTCGGTCCGTTGATCGACTCCGGCGCACTGAGAAATTGTACACTGCCTCGAAAATCAATGCCATAATAATGGGTTTCTGATTGATTTCCTTCTGCATCGATCACAAAAGCAGCAAGATAATAAGTGGTTCCCGGCTCCAGATTCGCGGTATCTCGTTCCAACGTGTATGTAAAGGGATCTGCCAATGTGGCACGCTCTATCTGAGCTGTTTCTAAGAAATCTGCCTCCGTCACCGTCTCTGCTTCCGTAAAAAAATCCGTAACATACAAGCGTGCTTGCGTTGAATTGCGGTCATCGATGGTAATCGGGGTAAAGCACAAACGGTTTTCCCGCACGATCTGCTGGGTTTCTTTCGCTTCTTCTAAGGTAGGCACACCCGTTGTCAGCGTGGGCGGAAACACACCGGTCATTGTGTAGGAATGCGTCTCAGGGCTGCCAGATACGAGACTCGATACAAAGGCATTCCCTTGGAAGGTCGTTTGCACAGGCACTGTTTGATTCAAGTTCTCATTGAGCGGCGCCCCCGTATAGGTAATCGAATAGTGGATAAGATAGTCATTCCCTTTGGCTAATGCAGGTAGGGTCGCGACCAACTCACCAGCTTCAACGCTAAAATCAATCGGCGTGCCGCCTTCTGGCATACCATTTACCATCAAATCAGGACCACCGAAATACACTGTCTCATCGACTAAAGAAAAGCCTTCTGGAAGAAACGAACGCAGCTTGATGCCTGCTTCCAACTCCGTTAAATCACTGGTGTCCTTATAAGAAAGATACGTGGCATAAGTAATTGTTTTTTGCGCATCAACGACTGGTGGTTGACTCAGAGCTGTCTCAGTATCTAGCAAAAGCTTGTTGGGGTCACGTTCAAATACGCCTGTACGCAATTCCATATCGACCAAGCCTTCGACATCAATGAATGCCACTGCTTTTTCTTGGACATTTCCACCATTAGCACCAGTAAAACCAAAATAAACTGGCGCATTGTTGGTCAAGTTCAAGTTCGTTTTGAACGTATCATCCACGGGTACCGTGACATCGACCCCAAAATCTGGGACAGAATAATGCAAGGTTTGATTGGGCTGATCGAAAGTAACGGTAAACGTATGCCACTGGCTATCGGAAATATCAGTGACCGCAACAGTATCAAGATGGTTGACGACTTTATACGACGGCAGCCAGCCTTCCGTCGTATAGGCGTCGTTTGAACCTGGAAAATTCCATGCGATATGATGACTATTGGGGGCATCACGATCTATGGCACCATGGAGACCCAGACTACCAGAATTGTAGTAAGTATCGAATTCGATGGCAAAGCTTTGCGGAATCGCTCCGGTATTCAGTGGGTCGGTTCCCCCTACATTCGACCAAACACCAATCGTTGGACCGGCTTGTTGAGCAAGTGCATTTAAGCCAATGCTTTGCATAACAAAAGCTAAGCCATCGCTATCAGCAGCTGCATTTTCAATGCAAAAAGCCATTTCTAAACGAAAAGATCGGGTAAAAGAAACCGCTTTGTTGAACCAAACGCCCCCACTAACATTTGATGTCACCCCATCATTTATCTGAACATAGTTATAGCCATCCGATCCTTGCGGAGAACGAGCTTGCCCCACCGTAGTGATCAAGGTCTCATCGATCGGCAACGTCGCAAAATCTGGCTCAACGACGGTCGCCTCAACAGATGCGTTTCCTGTATAGCATAAGGCGATACCTAACAAGAAGAAAAGTAAAAAACGTGTCGTAAGAAATTTTTTCATCGTCATCCTCCGCTTTGTTTGATCAAGTGCTTAAATGAAGTCTTCTCATTCCTGCTCTGTTGTTTCCTTTGATTTTTTTCGTCGCAAATACATCAGGAGCAATAGACTGGAAATAAGCAGGAGAATGACCACTGCAACAATATATACCCAACGGTTGCTGTGAAGAGAGCCTGATCCCACGATCGTTTTTCGATTGATCGATTCAGCTTCTGGGCGAGAAACAGTAACGCTATCCTCAAAAACCCACGTTCCACGTGGGGCACTCAGCTCGATTTGAATGTGATAGGTTCCTGGCTCTACAATTTCTTCATCAAACGCGCTATAAAGATCCAGTGTAGAGTTTGGGCCAAATTGAAAACTTTCCGCAGTAAATCCCCCCACAACCCTGTCACTGTCTTGCTCACGAATCACAGTCTTAACAGCAATCTTCCCAAAAGCAACTGGCTGATCATTTTCAATGCGGCTTTTTAGGGATGCGATGCCGTCTTTTTCTATCGCCTCACTTTCGATCAAGGAAAGTTCAGGATCAGGTAGCGGATCTAACTGCTGACGAAGGCGGACACCTTGGACGATTTTATAGGTTGACGTAAGACTTGTTTCCTCCGCCTCTTGCCCCTCCTTTTGTTCTTCTTCAAAAGAAAAGGCACCTAAGATTTCACCTGTAAAACGCTTGTCATTCATTGAAAGAGGAAATACCACTTGGCGTGTTTCCCCTGGTGCAAGCTGAATCATTTGATTTGGTTTCTTTATCAAGGTCGTGAAAGACACCCCGCCAAAATCCTCTGCTGTTTCGGCTGCCTGATAAGCGATGATCCCAGTAGCAGCTGTGTAACTATTCAGTGCGGATGCTTGTATCGTAAGGGTTTCCGAACTCGTGTTATGAAGGGCAACGGTCAAATTCTGTTCGGTCTCATGATTTACCAGTAAGTCGAAATAAGTGACGTCACTGACTTGATTTTGGGGAAGTTCAGGGGTTACAGTGAACCGTGTGGTCTGTGCATGACCGGTGACTTTCGTAACGCAACACAAACTGATAAAGAAACTAATGAGTACGAAGCACTTGATTTGTTTTTTCATTGTCGCCCTTTCTTTCCTACTCTGCTTGATACGTGTTCGCTAATGTCCAAGTGATCGTGCCGCTATAAGTGCCGCTGTTCACATTTTGCTTTGGTACGGTTAATGAAGCATTGGAAAAGTTAAAGTCATTGGTTGCTAAGCCAGTTGTGCCATTAGCAGAAGCGATCAATGTAGGTTCTGTTGCCCCTACCATCAATTCGGTGCCCGATACTAGCGCTGCATCGCCAGAAGCCGTTGTACCATTTAAAGTGACTTTGGCATTTGCCAGCTCGTTATCGCTAGCATTCGTCATTTTCGATAATTGCGCCGTCAACTGCCAGCCAGCTTGATTCGGCCCACGGTAATCTGTGATCGATGTCACTTCATTCGACGTTGTTTGAATCACTTGTTCATCGGTAGCGATCTCTTGGATACTGCTTGTACCGAAGTTAAAATTAGTCACCTGATCCAGTGACAAGATTCCTTGCTCGATCGTTAGCGTTGCTTGACTCGTCATTGAAGCCGTTGGATTCGCTTCTGCTGCAGCTGCCGCAGTCGGCGCCATTCCTAAACCCATTCCGACCAAACCTAACATTACTGCCTTTTTGTTCATTTTCATCTCTTCCTTCACTTTTTTTAATGAGAAACCGAGGTTAATCGAAAAAAACAGCCTTAAAAAATAATAATTTAATTGGTGTTTTTTCATTCTATTCTCATCTATCATAAGTATAATCCATCATGGTTATCATACGGTTCACAGATTTAGCGTAAAAAAAACGCCAAAAAGGAGAATCCCTTATGTATCGAGAATTCATTTCTCCCGCAGAAGAAAAGAAATTAGAGATTTTCAAAGTTGTCTGTAATTCCAATGGCGTGACATTGGTCCAACTGTCAGAAGTTTTGAACATCCCACAAAAAAGTCTGCAAAAATATATTTATTTTTTAAATGAAGATTTGCAGCTGCTCTCCCCTCACCTGCTTCTATCAAAAAATCATTACAATCAGTATTTTGTTGATCAAGCAGAGGACGATGAACCTTTCTATGCAAAATTGATGTATCATTATTTGCTCAACTCCACACAATATACCTTGATTCACTACTTGATTGGGCGCCCGCAAATGACCTTGACGCAATTATGTTTGGATTTGCATGTCAGCCAATCGCATATGTATCGGTTGATCAAGAAAATCAATCAACTATTGGAAAAGTTTCAAATCCAAATTCGAACAGACCTGAATAATCGCATCGTTCTTGCTGGAAAAGAGCTTGATATCCGTATTTTCACCTACAGTTTCTTGACCCAAAGTGCGCCTGCTGATTTGTGGCTATTGCCGAGCGTTTCCCATAAAAATGTCGAAGAGTTTACAGCGTTCTTTGCTGTTTCTCACTTTGATCCGTTAACGAAAAATAAACTCGCTGCATTTTGGCAAGCAGTGGTCAGCCGAACGATCCAGAAAAAATATTTGCCAGCGATTCCTGAAAAATACATGGGATTGATGAATTTTTATTGTTTTTTACCAGAGGAAATCCTCGAATCGCTTTTTTTGAGTGCCGATTATGCCTCAGAAAAGACGCTTCAGTCAGAATATCTTTACTTAAATTTCTTTTTGCATGTCTTTTTGCCAGGGGTGATTCCCCAAGAGAAGAATCAAGCGATCATCCAAGAGATCAAACACTCTGATACCGATCTTGTGCGCTTTTTCACCGCAATGATCAAAGATTGGCACGATACCTTTGCTCCAAGTCAAGAAGTCGCCGAATTTGAAAAATTATTAAGCAGCTGTCTGCTGGTCTTCAATCTATCAATCATTATCGGCATCGATCTTCTGGAAGTGTGGCAACTAGAACACCAACTGTTGACCGAAAACACTCCTTCGAATGACAAAACCTATGAAGCAATCTGCAAGCTTTTACTGACCCATGTTGAAAGGTATCCATTTGCTGACTTGGACAAAAAGTATTTTGAACAGACACAGTTGCCTTATCTTGCGCATCTCTTGTTTTTAGAAACACAGATGAATACGCCCCCGACCGTGTCGATCTATATTCAAACGACGATCCAATACCGCACGAAGCAAATGATCGAGACAAGGATCCGTTCGATTTATTCCAAAGCTTCAGTGACTTTTATTAACCAGATGGAAGCAGCCGATCTATTGATCACCGATAGTTATGAAGAAGTGATTTTTTCCGAAAAATTAGTCTTACTGTCTAACCTACAAGCCGAACAAGAGTGGGCAGCCGTTTTTGCAAAGATCAATCAACTGATGATGACCAAGATGTTTGCCAAACAAGGAAAGTAAGCTGCCGATTCCATTTCCATCCACAAAAAAAGCCCGAGCATCTTTGCTCGAGCTTTTTTCCTACAAGTTTATCCAGGGTTGTTAAGCGAAGAAGCTACCACCCGTTACACTGTACACTTGACCAGTTACATAGCTTGCTTCATCAGAGGCTAGGAAAACGTAGACTGGTGCTAATTCGACTGGTTGTCCAGCACGTTTCATCAATTCTTTTTGACCAAATTCTGGGATCGCAGATTGTGGTTGGCCACCAGAAATTTGAAGTGGCGTCCAGATTGGACCAGGCGCAACGGTATTGACCCGAATGCCTTTTTCACTTAATTGCGCAGCTAGCCCTTTACTAAAGGAAGTAATGGCACCTTTCGTGGCTGCATAGTCTAAAAGATGGGCGCTTGGTTCCGCACTTTGGATCGAAGTGGTCGTGATGATGCTTCCACCAGCTGGTAAGTAATCCAATGCTTCTTGGACTGTCCAATACATCGAGATGATATTCGTTGTAAAGGTGTCTTGAATTTGTTGCGTAGTCAACTCTTTGATGTCCTTCACCGCTTGTTGCATCCCAGCATTTAGAACCAACGTATCTAACCCGCCTAATTCTTTGGCTGCTTCATGAACCAATTGACGAGCGAAGGTTTCATCTTTCAAATCTCCTGGGATCAAGACGGCTTTGCGTCCAGCTTTTTCAATGACTGCTTTGACTTCTTGCGCGTCTTCTTCTTCAAAAGGAAGATAGTTGATTGCAACATCGGCGCCTTCTTTGGCAAAAGCGATCGCTGCTGCTCGACCAATACCAGAATCACCACCGGTCACTAATGCTTTGCGTCCAGCTAATTTGTCTGAACCTGAGTAGCTTTCTTCCCCGCAATCAGGTACTGGCTGCATCTTTCCTTGAATCGCCGGTGCTTCTTGCACCTGTTTTTCAAATTTGCCATCATAATACTTCGTTAACGGATTGTTGATTTTTTCTGACATGCTCGTTTCCTCCTTGATTATTTCTACATCTTATTTGTCATCGTTTGTTATGACCTTACTTAAAAGTGTAAAGGAAGATGGAGCGAATGAGAAACGAAACGCTCACCAGAAAAAAAGCATCTGTAAGAAAACAGATGCTTAGTAAAACGAAAATGATGCATGACTCAGTAGTGAAAACGCCCCCAGGCATCTCATCATTCTGCTGGGAAATCGTAATGAAATTTTTGTGTGCAGTGGTTGATTTTGCTACTTTTCTAGCAGTTCGAGGAGTGCCCGACGAAAGGCCTCCATCTCCTTTGCGGTCTGTAGAAAAACATCGGGATGACTGTGGTGGCTGTCGATCATCCAGTGTTTGGTGTCTGTAATATGTGCTGAAACTTTCTAAAGTAATAAAAAGCATACTCGTTTTCTAAAAAATAAGCTGTTTATTCGCGGTACTAAAAACATTAGCGTGCCTTCACATATCCTTCTGATTATTAACTATTTTTTTCACAACCAATGGATATGATTTTAAAAAATTGAATATTTACGTTATCCTTTTACTCAAATAAGAATGAATGAGGAGAGATAAAATGATCCAACTTGCTCGCTTGATCTTTTGGGTACCAGTCATCTTTTTTTCGTTAGGTTTGGTCTTCCTGACAAAACGACTGCCGCGTTTCACATGGGTTTCTCTAACGATCACTGTTTCTTTGATCCTCTTTGTTTGTAAAATCTTAGAATACTCCTATGTCATGCCAGATATGAAACTAACCGTTTATTTTATGGGTTTCCTGATTTCTGCTAGTCTGCTTGGGTATATTTTTTATTTGCGTAGTAGAAAACGTTGACTGCAGCTGCGCCTCACTCGCACCAAAACATCCTCTTAGTGAACACTCATTTGACTACAACAAAGACGAGCTATACCTACGAAACAGCTCCTTTCATCCCCTTCGTAAGGATTGCGGCTCATGATCCCCTTTCGAGGGGATTTTTTTATTATTCATCCTCACTCATTCTTATTCAGTCTGCTTTGATGAAAAAATCACTTTTCGCCGATCACGGCATACCAAGCCTTTCTCTCTGATTCCTTTCGTTGTGACACTTGCGATCCCCAAGAACACATTGCCTTCCTGAATAATTAAATATATAATAAGATTGTAAATTACCACATCATAACAAAGAATCTTCAAACCTCTTGAAAGGAGCGTTTCCTATGAGCTGGCTGACCTTTGTCGTCCAACCACTGACCCTGCTATTTTTTCTCACGGTTTTTTCCCTTGTGTATTTAATGCCTGAATCCGTTGTGCCTAAGCCAAAAATGAAGAAGTGGGCGTTGACTGTTTCTTTGATTTATCTGGCATGGCAGCTGCTGATTCCCTTTTTCTTCTTTGTTCTCTAAACCCAGCAAAAAAAGCGGCGCTCACAAAAGAGAGCCGCTTTGTTTTAGTTTTTAATCCTGTAACAAACTACCGCCATTGGTGGCAATGACTTCTTTGTACCAGTAGAAACTATCTTTGCGGGAACGGTCAAAGCTGCCGTTTCCTTCATCATCCGCGTCTACATAGACAAAGCCGTAGCGTTTCGACATTTCTGACGTGGAAGCCGATACTAAGTCGGTACAACCCCAAGGCGTATAGCCCATCAATTCCACACCATCTTCGATCGCTTCATACATTTGTTCGATATGCGCCTTCAAATATTCGATGCGATAGCTGTCATGGATTGAACCATCTTCTTCCACTGTATCCAAGGCACCTAAGCCGTTTTCAACGATAAACAACGGTACTTGGTAGCGGTCGTACAAGTTATTCAAAGTCACACGCAAGCCGATTGGATCGATTTGCCACCCCCAGTCAGAAGCTTCCAAGTAAGGGTTTGATTCGCCTAAAGAAAAGTTGCCAGCAGTTGCTTCGCCGCCTTCTTCAGGATTGTGGCGGGCAATAGAACTCATGTAGTAAGAAAAGGACATGAAGTCGACAGGGTATTGCGCAAGAATGTCTAAATCGCCGTCTTCGAAGGTCACTTCGATGCCGTTTTCTTTAAAGAAGCGCTTCGTATATGCGGGATACTTCCCACGAACTTGAACATCAGAGAAGAAGAGATTCTCGTGGTCACGCTTGATTTCTTCCATCACATCTGCTGGATTTGGTGTAGCTGGGTAAGCTTGCATTCGTGCCAACATCATCCCTACTTTGATGTCAGGATTGATTTCGTGGGCAAATTTTGTTGCTAAACTAGAAGCCACAAATTGATGATGCACGGCTTGATACATGTCAGAAAGGTTTTGTGTGCCGTCTTCGGATAATAAGGCACCGCCAACATAGCCAGAGATCCCCATAATATTGATTTCATTGAAGGTCAACCAGTATTTGACTTTGTCTTTGTAGCGGGTCAACACGGTTTCTGCGTATTTGACGAACAAATCGATCACTTGGCGATTTTTCCAGCCGCCATAGTTCAACGCGATCCCGATAGGTGTTTCGTAGTGAGAGAGGGTCACTAAGGGTTCGATCCCGTATTTCGCACACTCATCAAACACATTGTCATAAAATTGCAAGCCCTCTTCATTTGGCTGAGCATCGTCACCATTTGGAAAAATTCTTGACCAAGCGATGGACAGACGGAAGGTTTTGAAGCCCATCTCTGCATACAAGGCGATATCTTCTTTGTAGCGATGGTAGAAGTCTGACCCCCAACGTTTTGGATACAAGCCTTCTTTGTCATTTAAGGCAAACAAAACTTTTTCCCGTGTCATTGGTGCAGCAAATTCTGCCATGTTTTTGCGGTCTTCTGGTTTGACAGCGATCGCTGTATCGGATGTCGCTGGACCACGTCCGCCTTCGTTCCATGCTCCTTCAAATTGGTTGGCTGCAGTGGCGCCGCCCCATAAAAAACCTTTTGGAAATTGTTTTTCTGTCATGATTAGCCTACTTTCTTTTTCTTTAATGATCGACACAGCAGATCAGCAAGAAAGCATTCTTACTGATCCTGCGACGTGCCGTTAAACGCATTTATTTTACGACTTCGATCAAATCATCCTGCGCTGTTACTTCTTTTGACTGTGTCGTTTGGATGTCACTGTAGTCGTTAGAGTTCGTGACGATGACTGGTGTCAGCAAGGAATAGCCTTCCGCACGAATCGCCTCTGTATCAAAAGAAATCAATTTTTGACCAGCTTTGACTTTGTCTCCTTGGTTGATGTAGGCAGTAAAGTGATTGCCTTCAAGTTCTACCGTATTCATGCCGATGTGGATCAATAGTTCTGTTCCATCTTCTGTCACTAAACCGATGGCATGTTTTGTTGGAAACAAGATTTTGACTTCTGCATCTGCTGGCGCAGTGATTTCACCGATCGCTGGTTCAACTGCGATCCCTTTTCCCATAGCACCTGAAGAAAAGACTTTGTCTTCCACATCTGCTAAAGCAACCACTTGACCAGTTACTGGGCTTTTGACTGTTTCATCTTTGACGCTGGCAGAAACAGTTTTTGCTTCTGGCGCTGGCGCTGCTGGTGTTGCTTGACCGTCGACTGGTGAATCAACAGTTGTATACAATGTTGGTACTTTCAACAACATCATGATGATAAATGACGCTACGATCGCAATCACTGTACCGATCGCCAAGTGGATCACACTATGGAAGCTGCCTGTTGCTGGATCGATATATGCAGGATACAAGAAGATCCCCATACCACCCATTGCATAACCAGTGACGTTAAAGATTGACAAGTAGATACCGACGAAACCTGAAACTAAACAAGAAACGATAAATGGTGTTTTCATTGGCAACGTGTACCCGTAGATCGCAGGTTCAGTCACACCGAAGATTGATGAGATCAAAGCTGGCATTGCGCCTTGTTTGACTTTTGGTTCTTTCGTTTTCAACCAAATCGCTGCTAACACACCCGTTTGCGTGAAACATGGTAGCACTGCTGCGGTCAAAATAATCGAAGAGCCGTTTTGCGCCATATCCATGATCGCCAATGGCACAAGACCCCAGTGAAGACCAAACATAACTAATACTTGCCATAATGCCCCTAAAGCAAAGCCGTAAATAATTGGGCTGAAATCGTACACCGCTTGGAAAGCAACACCGATCCAGCTAGAGGCTGTATTTGCGACTGGACCGACCACAAAGAAGGTCAACGGCACAGTGATCAAAATCGTTACAAACGGAACCACAAACATTTTGACTACGTCAGGTGTGACTTTGCGCATAAACTGTTCAATTTTTGAAGCGACAAAAATCGCTAAAATAATTGGCAATACGCTGTTGAAGTAGCCGCCTGCTGGCAAGGTCAAGGTTAGACCGAAGACTTTGCTCGCTTCAGCCACGCTTTCTGCTAAGCCAGGATAGACCATCGCCCCTGCGATCGCTAATGCTGTATAGGTATTCATCTTGAATTTCTTCGCTGCAGTGACGGCTAAGATCATTGGTAAGTATTGGAACAAACCATCGCCTAGAGTATTCATTACTACATAGATACCATTGGTCGCTTCCATCCCAGTTGCTGCCAGCAACGCCGTGATCCCTTTTAAGATACCAGCTGCCGCTAATGGGCCTAAGAACGGTTGGAACAGGCTTGAGATAACATCGATAAAGCGGTCAAACAAGCTGCCTTTTTGCCCGTCGCCTTCATCGATATCAAGACTGCCGCCATCGGCTAATCCGCCGACTTTCAACACTTCATCATAAACATCTGGCACATGATTGCCGATAACGACTTGGTATTGTCCGCCTGCTTTGACGACGGTCACGACACCGTCACGTTTTTGCAAATAATCAGTGTCCGCTTTGCTTTCGTCTTTTAAGTGGAACCGTAAGCGAGTCACACAGTGTTTTACAGATGAGACATTTTCTTTGCCACCAACGTGGGCCAAAATGTCTTGCGCTAATTCAGTATATTTTGCCATTTTGATTGCTCCTTTTTTATTGGTCATTTAATAAAAATAAAAAGACCAGCCATTTCTACAATAAACAAGCATGAGAGATCCCCTAAAAAAAGAGTGACGGGTTTCCTCATCTAGTATTGTAAGAAAGTGCAGGTCTTGCCAGCCGAACTGTAACGAATCCATTTCCATTCTTAGGTTAATTTTGAGTGAGCGGCTAAGTTACCGATATGCAGAATCAAATACATCAATTCCATATCGTTGACATGCCAGCCCTTTTGTTCAAATAAGTATTCTTTGATCGAATCTGCGGTTTCTTTTTCTTTTGGATAGCTGCTGAAGGCCAAGGCAATCATTGGATTTGCCAATACTGGCTCTTCTTTTTCTTGACTTTGTCGAATTAAATAATAGCGAATGTGGGTCACGAACCGTTGGAAGTAAGAAGAATTCTCATCAAACTCGATGTTCATGCTGTACTTAACGATCCGTAAAATATTGTTCGTCAACTCGGTGTGCTCATAAGCACTTTGATTGGCGCTTTTTTCAATTTGCGCATTGACGAAATGCAAAGTGATAAACGCAGCTTCTTCTTGTGAAAAATCGGGATACAGCTCTTTGCGGATCAACTCGACCGCTTGGACACTGACCGCATATTCCTTGGCATAGATTTTCTTGATTTCCCAATGCATGGGATTGGTCAAAACAATTTCTTGCTTTTGGCGACTGATGGCAAACAAGATATGATCCATCAGTGTGAAATAAACATTTGGATTGAAATCGGTTCCAACACTATCCCGAAAAAGACGCACGATTTCATAAATGACGGCCATTTGTTTTTCGTCAGCCTTCGTCATGACTTTCGACATATGTTCCACTGTCAAATCATCTTCTGGATAGTATTTTTTTTCGATTCGCTCAGCTGGAATCGGGTCACCCGGTTTCGTTTGAAAGCCGATCCCTTTTCCCATTAGGATCACTTCAACTTCATCTTCTTTTGAAAGTACAACATTGTTGTTGATCCTCTTGATAATCTTCACGAACGATCCTCCTTGATCAGCATAGCCCGTAAAAACGTTGCATCCTTTGACGTCTATGCAGAAGGTCTTGTATTTTTTTCTTTCTCTGATGTGCCGTTAAGTGACGAGGTGATTGACTGCTCCAGACAGTGCTGCAGGCTATCGTCAAACCTAGCTGGCAGTTCATTGCGTTTTACTTCTCCCCTCCTTTGCTGATCAATGACTGGACCTTACCTTGGAACCGGTTCTTTTTTTAGCTATTAGAAATAATGGAGCAAAAAAAGAAGACCAAAGCAAAAAAGTGTACAACCCAAGAAACTTTGGGTAATCAACGCACTTTTTTCCTCTGGTCTTGCCTGCCGAACAGTAACGAATCCAGTAATGAGAACACTCTCATGTTCCGTTGAGATAATAGTACTCATTCTGAGAAAAAATGTCAACACTTTTTTTGCAAACGTTTTTCTTTTTTCGTTTTCGGCTTCGTTTCACTCTTATTTGCTCGTAGTTTTCTTACTGATAGTGAGGGGTTTTTCTGTATAAACCCTCTGTGACAACTCTTGCAGATTTTATCCAATAGCACACAACAAAAAAAAACCGTAATCTTCGTACATTACGGTCATAGCTAGAAGGATGATGCTTTACAAAAAACGATCAATCACAAAGAATTGGGGAAGGTCTGGTGCATGACAGACATTCAATGTGACTGACCGCTTTTAGCGATTCATGTGCTTCATGACTTCCACAAACGAAAAGGTGTCTTTGAGAGGGGGAAGCAATCAAATAACCTTTCGATTCTTTAAGATGTTGCTCGATCCTGCGATAAAAACCGCAGAGAGCGAGGAATATGCTGTTCCTATCATAAAGGAAACAGTCACAAGACTTATCATTGAAAGGTCAACGATAAGGTTTCGCAGAAAAGGCAGTACTAGTTTTTAAATGGGTTGATTTCCCAAGGGCCGAATGGTTCAAATTCCATGAAAAACTACCTCCTTTATTATTTGCTATACCTTATTATATTTGATAACATGTTATTAAAATCACATTGTTCAGAAATGCGTCACAATTAAGGAGGTCCCCCATGAAACAGCAAGGCTCTTTAATCAAAAAACTGCGCACAGATCGTAAAATCTCGCAAGCCAAGCTTGCCGAAGGTATTTCCTCACGCACCACCCTTTCTTCATTCGAAAATCGTAAAACAAACCTCTCATCACAAACCCTATTTGACTACTTAGACAAAATGAATATCACGGTTCATGAGTTCAGTCTGTTGATCGACAGCGAAGTCACGGATCAGAAACGTCAGCTGGTGCAAGATTTCTATACCCGTTACTATGAGCGAACACTGACTCTCGACTACTTGACTAGCCTGGAAAAACGCTACTTTGAGACACAAAATTTTTTCTATTATTCTTTGTATGTCCAAGGATTGCTGCTGCTCAACCGTGAATCATTTCTGATGAATCAAGGAGCTTACACTCAAGAAGTCGAACTGGTAAAGCAATACTTGTTTGATATCGAAACCTGGGGGCGCTTTGAGTTAAATTTATTCTCAAATTTGTTATTTATTTTTGACCAAGAAACGATCAGTTATTACTTAGATCATGGGATCAAAAAAATTCTTCACTACGCCAATGATCCATTTTATGCAAATCTGTTAAGTGTCGTGATCTTAAACGGCTGTGCCTTTGCCAGCGAAAATAAAGATGCCTATCTACTAAACAAGTTTCTGCTCTTGTCTGAACCGCTCCCCAATACACCCCTCTATTTTTATTTGAAAATCCATCAAGTGCTGTATCAGGAAATTTACTCGTATTTGCAATCCGCTCAGTTGAACAAAGAGATTCTAAAAAACACCTTAGTCGTTATTGAACAAGCCGGTTACCAGAACCATAAAAACGATCTCCAACAGTTGCTTGCTGCTGTTACCAATCGTGCGATTTAGCCGCTTATTAAATGGACATTTATGTAATGTTATCTAACAAAAAAAGCTGATCTTCCAACGGAGCTCAGCTTTTTCGTCAATGTCACTCCAACCCGCCCACGAAACAGCCGCTCAAAATGAAGGGTTCAACATGCGACTTGCTTCTTCCGTCTACATGGACCAAGAAAAAACCAGTTAGGTTTTAATCCTAACTGATTTTGCTTGGCAAAAGCAACGAACACGCTGCTGCCGATTCATTTGTGTAATTTACTAACCGATTAACGAGATTCTGAAGTCACACCGATGGTTGCCCATGGGTTATGATCGGCGTCAAATGCCCAGGTAAAGTTTGCGACACGATCAGAGATCGGTAAGATTTGATTCCGATACAACGTTGGGATCGCAAAAGCTTCTTCAATCGCATATTCTTGCCATGCATCAAAAGCAGCCTTCCGTGTTGCTTCATCAAAGGAATCGATTGAATCGATCGCAGCTAACAATTCAGTATTTTCATCTGACTCAAAACGAGTGTAGTTAAATGCTGAATTTGGTCCCCATAAGCTGGTTGGTGATGGATCTGAACCAGTAGACCAAGCAGCTTGGAAGACATCGATATCTGGATCATCGTTTTTCAGCTTGTCGTAGAAGGCTTGGAAATCGATCAAACGACCTGTTGAATATTGAACATCTAAACCGATTTCTTGCCATTGTTGAACATAGTAATCCGCCAATGGTTGGGCAACTTCCCCACCAGACATTGACGCAAAGTTGATGGTCAATTTGTTGCCATCTGGATCTTCTCGGAAGCCATCGCCATCCACATCGATAAAGCCAGCGTCATTTAGAAGTTGGTTTGCTTTCTCCATATCTAAATGGTATCCTTTTGCATCGCTGTTGTGCAACGTACCATAAACAGGTGGGATCAATGTTGAAGCATTTGAACGCAAGCCGTGATAGAAACGCTCACCGATCGCATCATTGTCGATGGCATAGCCCATTGCTTGACGCAATGCTTTGTTCGCCATTTTTGCATTTGGATCAAAATCAACACTGTTTGTTTCATCATTCCATGAACCTAAATTAAAGCCAAGATACGTATAAGATTGTTCTGGACGACCTAACATTTGGTAGCCATCCATGTTTTGATACGTATCAAAGGTATCTGTTGGCATTTTTAAGACTAAATCGTATTGCTTCGCGTTTAACGCTTCATTGATTGAAGCCGAAGGGACGTTACGCATCACGATTTTTTCTAAGGTTGGTGTATCGCCATAGTAATGTTCATTCGGTACATATTCCACCGTCTCACCTGGTACGATATTACTCATTTTGTATGGACCAAAACCGATTGGATTGGTTCGAACGGGATCACTTGAAGGCATATCTGCCACTTCAATGCCTTCAAAGGCATGTTTCGCTAGTGCAGAGTTCCAGATCGCTCCACCGGATTGCTGCATACCTGGATGCATTTCTTTAAACTCGATTTCAACGACTTTGTCACTGACTGCTGTGATCCCCGAGATCGTATCAGCTTCGCCGCTGTGGTATTCTTCCATACCAACGATATTTGTAAAATCATTGTTGTAACGAACGCCATCATAGTCTTGATGTCCGATGACTTCATAAGAGAAGATCACGTCTTCAGCCGTTACATCGACCCCATCAGACCACTTCAAGTCCTCACGCAAAGTGATCGTTGCCTTGTTATTATCGACATCTAATTCTAAATCAGCTGGTCCACCATTCACAATTCGGAAATCTTCATCTTGTAGGAACAAATATTCATGGCTTGGTAACATGAAGTCACGGTCATAAGCATCTTGATAAAACTCCCATTGAAACAACCCTTGGAATTGCGTATCTGTTACTACCGCAACATCTAAGACGCCCCCATCGATCACTTCATCGTTATTTTCAACTGCAAGCTGCAAATCATTGATATCAAATCCAGCTGCCTCAGTTGATGATTCTTGTGTATCTGTCGAACCTGTTCCACCTTCGTTACTTTGTCCGCAAGCCCCTAAAACAAGCGCTGCCAATAAAGTAATCATGCCAAACTTCGTTTTCTTCATACTCTTCCTCCTTATTTAAATCCCTTCCTCGTGATTCAGTGATCACTCGATCTTCGAATAAAAAAACCAAGCAAACAGTTTTTTTTATCTTAAAATGGCTTTTTTATTAGAAAATCTGAACGAGATTAACTAAATTATAACAATTTTCGTAAAATTCTTTCTGTCAATAATTTCACCGATTGATGAAATTATTGAAAAAAGGGCGATTCTCCTTGATACATCGCCGTTATTTTTATTCGCATTTTCTTAAATTTTTCTTTTTCTCCCTTTTTTGGTTCTCATTTCTCTCGTCGTCCTGCTACTTAAAACTGTCAAAAAATACTTTTTTGTCGCTAAAAGGTGTGATACTATGAAAAAAAGGAGCGTTCAATGAAACTATGGCAGATAAACGAGTTTTCTTACAAACAAAATCGAAACCCTTTGCACCTATCTCACAGCTCTTAACCCAGCGCTTGCTTTTGGCGTATAGCATCGTCTTGATCCTCATTGGCTTGGTTGCTTCCCCTCCTCAAGCTTTGTGGCAAGGCTCGCTGGCAATCTTAAATGCCCCCAGCAATTTGATTTCTGATTATTTTGCGATCGGCAATCTTGGAAGCGCCTTTTTAAACAGTGGCTTATTGACATTGATCAGTATCCTCCTTGCGAAAAAGCAAGGAACGATTATTAGTGGACCAATGATCGCTGCTTTTTTTACCATATCTGGCTTTTCTTTTTTTGGAAAAAACATCTTTAACTCGATTCCCATTCCACTTGGTGTCTATTTATATTCTTACATACAGCAACGCCCCGCTACACAATATTCACTAGTTGCCTTATTTGGCAGTGCCGCCTCGCCGGTCATCAGTTACTTAGCATTCGGTTTAGGGTTGCCTTTACCAGTCGGGATCGCTTTTGGTTATGGGATCGGTCTATTGATCGGTTTGGCGCTCCCTCCTCTAGCAGCTCAATTTTTACAATTCCACCAAGGTTTTTCTTTGTATAATATCGGGTTTGCTGCTGGCATCATCACTATGTTTTTCACGAGTTTTTTACGGCTGTTCGACTTGGAAGTCTATTCAAACAAACAGTTGACGACGGAGTATCACTATTATCTGACTGGGTTCTTGCTCATTCTTTGTCTTGCCATGTTTCTTATCGGTTATCTTCTAAATCAGCGATCCCTCAAAGGCTTGCCTGAGCTTTTTCAAACGTCAGGGAAATTAATGACGGACTATGTCACGATTTTTTCCCTTGGGGTCACGATGATGAACATGGCGATGATGGGGATGTTGATGCTGTTCTTTGTCTTCTTCTTACAAGGCGAACTATCTGGTCCCCTTTTAGGCGCAATACTGACCGTGATTGGTTTCAGTGCTTTCGGGAATCACTGGAGAAATAGTTTGCCTGTCATGATTGGGGTGGTTTTAGCAACCAAGGTCGGTTTGACCTCTGATGTCTCGACCTTCAGTTTATTGCTGACAGCGATCTTCGGCACCAGTCTAGCCCCCATCAGTGGGTATTATGGTCCAGTTGCTGGCGTAATCGCTGGGGTGGTCCATGCAGCCTTGGTCACAAATATCACCTATTTACATGGAGGATTGAACTTATACAATAATGGCTTTTCCAGTGGATTTGTCGCGGCAGCAATGGTACCATTGTTAGATGAATACCAGCAAATCAGAAGGCGGAGAAGAAAATGATTGAAAAAGAACGGGCACGGCGAATCGTCGATGAAGTGGTCACCTACTTTTTGTCCCATGACTGTCAAAAGATAATAAGTGAGATGGCCTTTGAAGCAGAGGGGTTTAAAGCAGTTGTGCAAGGTCAATTTCCAGAGCAGCCCTCTGATTTAGAACATTTTATCGACATGCTCAACACACCAAGAGATAGCACGTTAGAAAATTATTATGTGGAGCTGTTAGGCGGTCATCAAACGATCCATGAAGAAAAAGATTACTATCTATTAGGATTGATGATCGACGAAGCATCCATCATGTACGAGGATGAGCAATTGATCGTTGAATTGTATCGCAAAAAATACAACTGAAAAGCCCTACGCAAAAAACGTTTCTAAGCGGTGACCTTCACCCTTTAGAAACGTTTTTTGTTCGTTTGTCGTGACAAAAATGAAAGTTTATTGATAGATTTTTCACACTACTTTTCAGAAAACCAGCGTTATACTTTCATCATAATAAAAAACGAGGTGACCGATAGATGAAAAAACTTCTGATTGGACTTGCAGCGCTCCTCCTCATAGGGTTCGGCGCATTGCAAGTCGCACAAACCGTCATCATGGGCGGCGACAGCTACTATGTCCAAATCACTACAGATGGTGAAAAGACGACTTCTAAGGATGACAATGGGAATGTCTATACGCAATACCATTACGAATTGCCAGGGTATGACGAAAACGGCAAAAGCAAAACCCTTGATTTCAACGGTTTCCAAGAACGACCATTGCGTAAAGAAGCCTATTTGAAGCTTACTTGGAACGAAAAAAAAGGGGTAACTGGCTATGAAGAGGTCAAAGAAAAAGACATCCCTGCCAAAGCATTAACCCAATTAAAAGGAGCGTAACGCAACGATGGAAAAAATTATTCAAGCAAATGAACTGACCAAAGTGTATGGAAAAGCTAACGAAAAACAAACCGAAGCCTTAAAAGGCATCAGCTTTGATATTGAAAAAGGCGAATTCATTGGGATCATGGGGGCTTCTGGTTCAGGGAAATCCACCCTACTAAACATTCTTTCAACTTTGGATCATCCGACAAAAGGTGCCATTCGCATCAACAATAGCGATATCACCAAACTAAAAGGCGATGCCTTGGCCGATTTCCGCAGCCGTGAAATCGGCTTTATTTTCCAAGACTTCAATCTATTAGAAAACTTAACGGCTTCAGAAAACATCGCTGTCCCGTTGTCTTTACAAGGAGTCAAACCAAAGATCATCCAACAACGGATCAAACGAGTCGCAGAACGCTTGTCCATCACACATATTCTCGACAAATATCCAGCAGCGATCTCTGGTGGACAAAAGCAACGGGTGGCAGCCGCTCGAGCCTTGATCACGGAACCAACGATCCTTTTTGCGGATGAACCGACAGGTGCCTTGGATTCAAAAAGTGCGAAAGACTTATTGAATATGATGGACGACTTGAATACCAATGACCAAGTATCGATTTTATTGGTCACTCATGATCCCCTTTCTGCCAGCTATTGCCAACGTATTTTATTTATCAAGGACGGAAAGATCCATCAAGAAGTCAAACGTGAGGATCAAAGCCGCGAAGCGTTTTACCGCCAGATCCTTGTCATTCTAGGAAACTTGGAACAATAAGGAGGAAGAACACATGCTTTGGAAACTATCACTTACCGGGATCAAAGCTCGGTTGAAGGATTATATCGTCCTCTTTTCTGGTTTAGTCATGGCTTCAGCCATCTTTTATATGTTCGAATCAATGGCGAGCAATGAAGCCTTTTTAAAAAGCAACTCGATCATCAGTATGGTGGTCTTCGTCTTTCGTTTTGGCTCGGTCCTCTTAGGGATCATTACCTTTGCCTACATCTTATACGCCAATTCTTTCTTGATGGCGATGCGACAAAAGGACTATGCCATGTTTATGATGTTAGGAGCCAAAGGACGAAAGATCGCCCAAATGATTTTTATCGAAACCTTTATGGTAGGTATCGTTGCCACCGCTGTCGGCTCTATCTTAGGGATCGGCTTAGCAAGTGGTGTCAATACTTTGCTAGTCAATCAATTAAACTTGCAGATCACCCATTATGCAGCATTTAGTCCAGAGGCATTGATCGTAACCGTCGTCTTCTTCTCGGTTCTCTTTTTGATTGCTGCCATCTTCAATGCCCGGGCAATTGCCAAAAAATCGATTTTAGCATTATTACGAGAAACAAGCACGCCGGCACAAGTCAAACAACGGCCATTCTTGCTCTTCTTGCAAACCATTTTAGGTCTTTGTTCCTTAGCCATCGGCTATTATATGATGAGCGATTTGATGACCTTCCAATTGATCGGGATCGGCATCGCCCTTGTCACGATTGTTCTTGGCACATACCTAGTCTTTCGTTCGGTGATCATCGCTCTTTTATCCCTATTAAAAAAGAACGATACGATCGCGTTGAAAAAGTTAAACAATTTCACCTTGTCGCAATTAAGCTTTCGGATTCGTGAGTATACCCAGATGCTTTCGATGGTGGCGATGCTTTTTGCTCTAGCATTAGGTGCCTTGACGGTTGGTCTTGGCTTTAAAAACGAGATCCCTATCTTGGCAAAAACTGTTGCCCCTTATGACTTGTATTTGAACAATGCCCAAAACGCCTCTGACGAAAAAGTCAATGCGTTAAACCCGACCCTTGATGTGACCTACAGCATGAAAGAAACAGATGACACCATTTATTACGTGAAGGAACAATTCAACGAAAACAACTTGCTCAGCTCCAGTATGGATCAGTTGAGTGTCGATGTCACTTACAACAAGCTGACTGGCGATCAATTAGCTTCTGATGTGACCGCCCAAGACCAATTGCGTAGCTACCTCTTACCAGAACAACGAGGTAAGGAGATCCAAGTCGTGGATCAGACCACTTTTGGTGCGGTCAATGCATCGGAAACCAGCTTGCGAATGGTACAAGTCAAAGACTTTCAAGCAAGCTACGATGGGCTGCGTGATTTGGCGCAAGCAAATCAAGACGCAAATTCTTCAGAAACCGCCGATATGAATTTCTCACAACGGGTCTTCGCTTACGACAGCTATAACGGGATTTTCTCTGGTTTTGAATTTATGGGCTTCTTCCTGGGTATCGCCTTCTTGACGATGTTAGCTAGCTGCCTGATGTTCAAAATTCTTTCAGGGGCAAACAGCGACATTCAACGTTACACGATGTTGAAAAAAATCGGTACCCGCACGCGTTTACTGAAAAGCTCGATCCGCAAAGAGATCGGCGTGCTCTTCCTAGTTCCTGGTATCTTAGGAATGATCCATGTCTTGTTCGGTCTAAAAATGTTCACCACCTTGATGATCGATCCGTACCATGACCTATGGCTACCTTTTGGCATCTTTATCGCCCTCTACGCCATTTATTACGTGGTGACCATTGGGTTATACACCAACATTGTTTTAAATCCAAAGAAAAAATAACAATCACTCTCTGAATTGCTCAACGCAAAGAGACCATCAAGCCATAAAGGGCATGATGGTCTCTTTCATTTTTTCGTTTTTTCTCGGACAAAGGGAAAGCAAGCTTAGGGTTTGACACCTAGATGCATCGCCGCCGCACCTCCTGCATAGCTTTTGACTTGCAACACATCAAAGCCAGCTGCCTGAAATTCTCGTTTCAATGCTTCCTTGTCAGGAAAATCCCGTGCAGACTCCTGCAGCCAGGAGTATTCTTGATAGCTTTTGGCGAACAGTTTGCCAAATAACGGCATGACATGGTGAAAATAAAAAGTAAACAGTTGCCGCCAGCCGATCAGTGTGGGCTGTGATGTTTCAAGACAAACGATTTTCCCGCCTGGGCGCAGCACCCGATGGATCTCCGCCAAGACTTGTTGGCGATCCGCGACATTTCTCAACCCGAACCCGATCGTCACATAATCAAAGTGCTCGTCTGGAAAGCTTAATGCCATCGCATTTCCAGTCTGCCACTGGATCTGCGTTTGTTGCTTTTTCTGTGCCTTTTCTTTGGCAACCGTTAACATTTCTTCGCTAAAATCAACACCGGTCACTTGCCCCTTCGGACCGACCGCTTCATTCAACGCAAACGCCCAATCCCCGGTACCGCAGCATAAATCCAATATCTCAGCACCCATTGGTACTGCCATTCGTTTCATGGTGTCCTTGCGCCACCGTTTGTGCAGCTGAAAGGAGATAATACCGTTCATTCGATCATAACGGGAAGCGATCGATTCAAATACATCATGTACTTTGGTTTCTTTGGCTGTTGTTGCCATTGCGGCACGTCCTTTCTTTTCCTCGTTTTAGACGCTAAATTCTCAACGTTTAGCTGCCAGTTGCTAAAAGCTGCTGATAATTTTAGTCTAGCACGAAAAAACGAGGGGAACAAAGACCATGCTTGTCATCGTTTTTAGTCGATTTGCATTGTTAATAACTTAAAGTATTATCTTTTTGTGCATATACAAGGTTGCCATCCGATAATCATAATGAATCATCGAAAATGCCAATAGTTCGCCATTTTTTAAGTAACTATCATCCCTTACAATCAATGCTGGCATGCCTTCTCCTAAATGAAAGAAGGCAGCTTGTTCCTTCGTTAACGGTTTGCTTTGGATAAACTTGTCGATGAAGGCGACTGTCAGTTGTTTTTCTTCTGCCAAAGCTTGGAACATTGACCCTTCCATCATCGTTTCGGAGATCTCCCCTACGATTTCAGGTATATAATAGGAACGTTCAATCAAATAGGGTTTGTCATCTAGCGTGCGAAACCGTTGGACTTCGATAAAGTGTTGATCTTTCGCAAATTGTTTTTGACTTGGAAGAAACAGCGCCTCTGATACTTTGACCAGCCGCTTTGAGGCTTTGACCGTTCGAATGTTTTTCTCGCCCCGTGTCAAGTCTTCATTGAAGCCAAGATCTCCTTGTTCAATGGCCGGTTTTTGGTTGTTTTGAAAGCGAATATACGAGCCGCGGCCTTGCATCTGGTAGATCCAGCCCATCTTGCTCAATTTATTGAGGGCTTGACGTAACGTATAACGAGAAACTGGATAAATCGCCAAAAGCTCTCGTTCACTAGGCATCTTCCCCTGCTCATTTCCTATGTCACCCGCTTCGATCTTTCTGATCAATTCCGCTGCTAAGTCTTCAATACTGAGTTTCGTCATTTGCCTACTCCTTTCCTTCGGATTCTCTACTACTATTATGATCTTTGGCGTAAAAAAAGCCAGCTATTTTTCATAGCCGGCTTATCAAAAAAACGGATTGATTATGCCTTCGTTGCGTTTGCTTGTTCGTCCTTGTATAATTTGCCATCATACATTTTGATGAATGGGAACCAAATCAAGAAAGCAACGACTGCACAGATGATTGCTAAGACAAAGGCACGCCAGTCACCACCTGAACCAATAAAGCCAGATAATCCAATTGGGGTCGGCCACGCTACTTGAGCAATCGGTGGGTTAACAAAGCCTAAGTTGATGCCAAAATAAGCAACGGACATTGAAACCATCGGTGCTAAGAAGAATGGGATCGCTGTGTACGGGTTGTATACCACTGGCATCCCGAACAAAATCGGTTCATTGATATTGAAGAAGGATGGCACGATCGCTGCTTTTCCTAAAGCACTTAACTGCGCTGATTTTGCAAAGAATGCGATGAAAATCACCATTCCTAACGTCGCTCCTGAACCACCGATCGTAACGAAACTGTTGTTAAATTCACCCGCAAAGGCAATGTTGGCACCATTTTGGTTTTCCACCATATTTGACAACACGATTGGCGTCAAGAATGAGGTCACGATCGTTGCCCCATGAATACCGACGATCCATAATGCATGCATGAAGAAGTAGATAACAAGCAGTCCGATCCAGGTACTGGTCAATTGCGTCACGAAACTAAACGGAATCGCAATGACTTTGAAAATATCTGTGCCCATTGCGACTAATGCACCATTGATAACGATCACAGCTAATGAAGTCAGTGCCGTTGGAATCAATGCCGTAAAAGAGGAAGATACTCCTGTTGGCACTGTGTCAGGCATTTTGATGACAATATTGCGTTTCACACAGAATGCATAGATTTTTACGGCGATGATCGCCATGATGATCGCTGTAAAGATCCCAGTTGTTCCTAAACGAGTAACGCCGCCAGCCATTTCCCAGCCATCGATGATTTTTTGGTCATCAGAAATCACATTGACTAGTGTTGCCATACCGCCTTCAAAAACTAATTGTGGCAAGCACATAAAGAACGCCATCATTGAAAGCAATGCTCCATTGACTGGGCTAAGAACGATTTTCTCTTCTTGCGCTTGGATTTTCGTGTACTCGTAACCAAACACGACACAGAAGTAAAGGGCTAAAATCCCCATTGTTGCGGTATTACCTAACATGTAAAGATTTTGGATTTTATCGAATGACGCACTCCAAATACCTTCTAATGCAGGGAAGCTTTGTGGCAAAACACTGACGATCAAGAACATCGATCCTACGATAGTGAAAGGAATCGACGCCATCCCGGCTGCCATGACCCCACGAACGATCCGTAATTGTGAGATTTTCCCCATTGGACCCATTAAGTAGCGGTCCAAGAAGGCAAACATTTTGTTATTTTCTGAATCCATTGACTGTTCCTCCTTGAGTTTCAAATGTAGTCAAATACGTGAAATATTTGTCGCGGTCATGCTCGATCAACCACGCTTTACGCTGAATGAACAAACACGCCATCATGCCGACAGAAAACAAGGCAAGTAAGATCCCTCTACCCGATTGATTCATAAAAGGAATCAACGTTGCTTGCTGTCCGATCAAAATAAATAGAATTGCAATGAGATTGACGCCGAATTGGAGCCAATAACCGATTTTTGTCACCAGTAAACGATTCGATTGCTGCCAATATTTTTGAGTTTGTTCAATAAGTATAAGTCCATCAACGATCAATAAGGCAATGGGAATCAAACCAGCCCATGTCCATTGAGACAGACTCAATAGGGTCCAATAAAGATTGACAAAGAAAAAGATCGCAGTCATATAACGAAAAAGTAAAAAACGATTAAACCGCATACTTTTGTTTGCATATTCTTTCTTGGCTGCTTGGGTTACCGGTTTCCTTTTGGTCACAAGTCCTCCTCCTTTCGTTTTGCTTTCGCTCAACAACTTGTTCGAACAAGTTATATTCTAGCAGAATTCTTGTTGTATGCAACCGATTTCTTTTTGAAAGTGTTCTCTGAAAATAATCTGCTTTTTCATTCGTTATTTCTGAAAAGTTAAGCTAATCTCAAGGAACCTTGCAGGATAAAGAGGGAATGTTCCTGACTCTTGGCTTTTGTTCGAGTAGAAAAAAGTTATTTTTAGCATTCGTTTTTGCAGACAGTGTTTGTTCCTGAAGGCGTTCCCCAAAACAAGGCAACAGGTTTGTAAAGTTGCTAACTTTACAGTACACTCTAAGTAACAAAGTGTTTGATTTCGAACACGCGTTATTTTTAGTGATCGACATTCCCTGTACTCGTTCCTTAAAACGAAAGGAGATCCTCCCAATGGATGTATTAGAAACTTACTTAACCAGCATTGAAGATCCAGTAAAACAAGAAAAACTGCGTGCCTTATTTGCCGCTATTACCAAGAAATTTCCTGACCTCGTTCCAGTCATCAAGTGGAATCAGCCGATGTTCACCGCCCATGAGACCTTTATTATCGGTTTCAGCGTTTCAAAACCGCATTTTTCTGTCTCCCCTGAAACCAAGTGTCTTGAACAGTTTGCCGATGCCATCGAAAAAGCTGGCTACAGCCATACGGATAACATTTTTCGCATCAAGTGGACTGAGCCGATCGATCAAGCATTGATTGAGGACATGATCGCTTTCAACCTGAAAGACAAAGCGGAGATGACCCGCTTTTGGCGCTGAGCCAATCGAGACTTCGTAAAAGAAGAGCAACCCAAAAAACCGCAGAAGCCTGTTCGCTTCTGCGGTTTTTCTGACTGTTATAAGCCTAATTCTGGCGCTGGGTCAAAGAATCCTGACCATAAGCTTGTTGACATCCCTAAATGTAGATGGACGCCAGTTGAATTCCCAGTCGTTCCCATACCGCCAACATATTGTCTAGCTGAGACGCTTTGTCCGACCGAAACAGCTGGCAGCGTACTAAAGTGCATGTAGTAGCTGTAAACGCCATTGGCATGTTTGATGATCACATAGTTACCAGTTGACGGACCATAGCCCGCTTCAACGACTTCGCCTGCTTGGATCGCATAGATCGGCGTTCCTGTCCCCCCAGTAAAGTCGATGCCATTATGTTGATTTCCTGATGCACCTGTTGGATCTGTTCGATACCCAAAACGACTCGAAATATGAACCGAATCGACTGGCATTTGCCATCCACCTGTGCTTGCTTGTTCCTTTGGCTCAGCTGCTTGCTGCACAGGTGCAGGCGTAGCTGCAGTTTTTTCTGACGACACCGATGTTTCTGGCGCCACTGCGGCTTCCGTCTTAGGCTGGGCTGCTGCCACTGCTGCTTGTTGAACGGCAGGACTTTCGGCGGTTTCAGCTGACTTGGCTTCTGCTGCTTGCTGACGTTTTGCTGCTTCTTCTGCTTCTTTGCGCGCTTTTGCTTCTTGTGCTTCTTGCTCAGCCAATTGCTTCAACGCTGCTTCTTTTTGCCGTTGTGCTTCTGCTTTGTCCGCTTCCAATTGGTCTTTTTTCTCTTCTTCGGTGTTCAACGCCAAGGCAAGGTCGGCTAGTGCAACTTCTTGATTCAACTTGACATCAGCTAATTCCGTTTGTTTTCCTTGTAATGCGTTTGACTGCTCTTCGATTGCAACCAATTGTTCCTGCAACTCTTTTTCCAATTTCTGGCTTGTTGCAATATCTTCTTGCTGTTGTTCGACGATGCTATTGCTGGCATTCATGATCGTTACTGAAGCGATCGCCCGTTGAATAGCTTCTCCGATGGACTCCGCTTCAACGATTTTTTGGAACAAACGATTGGAAGGTTCCGACGTTTGAATGTCACGCGCTTGATTCGCCAGTACTTCTGTGCGCTTGATGATTTTCTCTTCAAGGACTTGGATTTCTTGTGCCAAGGCATTGACTTCTTCTTCCGTCGTCGTTTTCTTTTGTAGGATTGCTTGGATTTCTCCTTCAATCGATTGAATCTCTGCCTCTGTAGATCGTTTCAGTGATTCTAATGAGGTGGTTTCATTTTTTATGTCATTGATTTTTTCATTTTGCTGCTGGATCTTCTGATCAAAGCTGTCTGCGGATACCGTCACGACAGGCAGCGTCAGCAAAACAAGTGAACTTGCAACCAAAAGTGTCTTTTTCATTTTTTCTCCTTAACTAGATGTGTCTTATCGCTTTCTTTAGCATACCGAAAGATTTCACTCTTGGGGCTGTTTTCACACAAATAACATCTGGCTGCAAGAAATTGACATCTAGCTGAAACAAAGTTGTTAGAATATTTCATCGAAAAAGATTGCTTTTCTTCGCCATTTAACCTTCGTTACTTATCAATCGGTTCATCTCCTGTCCGATTGCCTACGAAAATGCCGCGATTTGCAGTAATCAGCAGTGGACCTATGCTATACTGGATAAAAAAATGGAGGTTCTCATGATACAACAAGTGACCCAATTTACCGATTCTGAATTAGAAACTATCGCCCAGATTTGGCTGCAAAGCAATTTGGATGCCCATGACTTTATTTCAGCTGCCCATTGGCAAGATAACTATGACTTTGTGAAAAAATCCTTTGCCGATGCCCTTATCTACACCTATTCGGTGGAGGATCAGCCCGTCGGCTTCATCGGGATGTTGGATGATTATATCGCTGGTATTTTCGTTTTGAAAGACTATCGTGCCCTCGGCATTGGCAAGCAGCTTTTACAAAAAGTACAAGCAGAACACGAGAAGTTGACTCTGAATGTCTACCAAAAAAATACAGCTGCTATTGCGTTTTATCTCAAACATGGCTTTACCATCGTTTCTGAACAACTGGACTCTGATACCAATGAAATCGAAAACACCATGGAGTGGCATCGTTGATGCTGCTTTTTTTCCAATTTTTTGTACCTGTTAGTTAACCATCCCTTTGGAAACTATTTAATAAAAAAGTATGACTGATCAAATAACCTATTTCCCAGCAATACATATTGGACAAATATACAAAATTTGAATAAGCGACATGTTTGATTATTTCCCCCTTCATGCAGTCCCTTCTCCCCTTGGATTGTCACTGTATTATGGGGTATAAAGCAGTGGATACTATGGTAATTGATGCAATGAAAGTAAATAGCCTCCTCCTAAAGTTTAGGAAGAGGCTATTTACAGTTGAAACGAATTTATTCAGAGAGTTCTGCTGGATACTCCCGCAAGCGATACCCGACGCCGATTTCAGTGATCAAATATTCTGGCTGCAGCGTATTGGTTTCGATTTTTTTGCGAATGTTTGAGATATTGACTCGCAAGGTTTGTGCATCCGCTGCAAAAGGTCCCCAGACTTCGCTAGTCAGGGTATCGTAAGTGACGACTTTGCCCAAATTCTTAAACATAACTGCCATGATGCGGTATTCGTTTTTGGTCAAATGGATCTCATTTTGATTCTTGTACAGGATTTTTTTCTCAAAATCGATCGTTAACTCCTTGTTTACAAGAATCGGGCTACTGCTAAAGGCAGTTGTCTCCTTGTGCCGCAATGCCGTGCGGATACGGGCAAATAATTCATTGGTACTGAAGGGCTTCGTTACATAATCATCGGCACCGAGGTCTAATGCTTGCACTTTGTCTTGTTCATCTTTGCGAGCAGAGATCACGATGATCGGTGTGTTCATGCGCTTACGAATGATTTTCAACAGCTCCATGCCGTCAATGTCCGGTAAGCCCAGATCCAGCAAGATGAAGTCGATGGTTTCTTCCTGCAAGAGCATCAATGCCTCCATGCCAGTGCCGACTGACGTAAAGTTGTAATGCTCTCTTTGCAAGACGACCTCCATAAAATCAACGATATTCGAATCATCTTCAATCAATAAAAAATGTCGCTGCATGTTCTCCCTCCTTACTGCTTTAAATAAATACGAAAGATCGTACTGCCTGCTTTCGTTTCGATTGCTAATTTGCCTTCATGGGCATGGATGATGGTTTTCACGATACTCAGTCCGATGCCTAATCCATTTTTTGAATCCACCGGCACTTCGGTGTCATTGGTCAAATTCGCTTGGATTTTTTGGTATTGTCCTAAGGGGATCTCCCCTTGGTTTTCGATTTCAATGACCACTTCTTGCTCTTGAGAAACTCGCAAGAAAATCGGTGTATCGGCGGTTCCATGGCGAACCCCATTTTCAATCAAATTAAACAAGGCTTGTTCAATCAAGATTGGATCGACTTGGACAAAAATCAGCTGATCAGGCATCTTCACGATGATCTTTTGTTGCGGATAGACTTTTTTTAGGTGTGTCAAAACCGCTTCGATAATTTCTTCGATTGGTTCTTCACTGCGCTTGACCGCCATATTGGTCAAGTTGATGCGGGTCACCGACAATAAGTTTTCGACCATGCGGATCAACCACTGGGATTCACTTTGGATGTCTCCCAGCAGCTTTTGTTTCGTTTCCTTTTTGATCACGCCTTCGGTTTCACTCAATGTTTCGGCAATGCCAGAAATCGTCGTCAAGGGGGTCCGCAAGTCATGGGAGACCGCACGCAGTAGATTGCTGCGGACTTTTTCCCGTTCGTTTTCTAATTGGATCTGTTCTTTCTCACTCGCCAATGAGACTTGTTCCAACACGGTCGCGATTTGGGTGATCACAAGGCGCAAGTAATTCAATTGACTATTGGCCAACTGATGCTCCTCGTTGCGTTCTACCCCAAGGGCGCCTAGTGGTTTGCCGTTTAAAACGATCGGCAAGTAGAACCCATTGGCACCAATCAGCGTATCTGTGCCGCGACCGGCTTCTTTTTGATTTTTCACGACCCAAAAAGCGACGGCTTTCTCATCCTTGCCAGTCAGTTGAGACAGTGTTTCTCTTGAAGAATGCAGACTTCTTAAATGGCCTTCTCTGTCATATAACGCCACTTCTCGCTGGAGTAAGCGTGCCAAATAGGTGGTCGTACTTTCATAGATTTCTTGCTCATTCCGCGTTTCCATGTATTGTTTGTTCAGTTCATACAATATCTCCATTTGATGCTCTTTTTCCTTGGCATTTTCTGCTTGGGTCTTCAATCGAACCATCAAGTTACTGATCATCAAGGCAACGATCAGCATGATCACTAATGTGATTGGATAGCCTGCTTTATAGACCGTCAAGGAATACAAGGGTTCGACAAAGAACCAGTTATAAGAAAGGACACTAATAATTGATGCCATGGCACTCCATAGATAGCCACTCGTGTAACGGGCCACTAAGAGAACAAAAAAGATGTAAACCAGCATCAAGTTCTGCTCGCCGAAATGCAGGTACTGCATGCCTTCTGTCACTAAGGTAGCGAGCATGATCAACCCAAAGGTCAAGGTGAAATCTCGACCGCCGCCTTCAAATAGTTGCGAAAACGTCAGCCGTGGTCGCTGCATTTTTTCTTTAAAAGGAATCAAATGGATCTCAATGTCATCAAGGCGCCGAATCAAGCGGTCTTCTAAATCCTCGACAAACAATTTTTGGAACCACTTTTGAGAAACCTTTTTTCCCATGATAATGTCACTGGCACCCGTCATTTTGGCATACTCTACGATGGTTTCAAAACTGTCATCCGCTTCAATGTTGATGACTTCTGCACCCAAACGCTCTGCCAACGGCACTTCGGTAGGTGTATCATCTAACGATCGAACTTGGATGACCGTCCATTCGGCACCGACTCCTTGGGCTAAGCGAGCGGTCCAACGAATGCATTTTTCTGCCATTTTCGGCAAGCGATCATCAATGATGGTCAAAAGCTTGCTTTGAACTCGTTTTCGACCGCCGTTCATTTGATTGATATGATTGGAAGCTTTTTGGATCGCTAATCCCCGCAGATGATCAAGTTTTTCTGGCGTAAAAAAATTTTTTAGCGCTCGTTTGGCATTTTCATCAGCATAGATTTTTCCTTGTTCCAATCGATCGATCAGTTCGTCTGGTTCAACATCCACTACCCGCAAACTGGCGTGTTGGAAAAAGGTGTCAGGCACCGTTTCTCTGACTTCCACTTCTGTGACCTTTTCCACGATATCATTCAGACTTTCGATATGCTGGACATTGATGGTCGTGTAGACGGTGATTCCTGCATTTAATAGTTCATCGACATCTTGGTAACGTTTTTTGTTTCGCGCACCAATGGGATTGGTATGTGCCAACTCATCGATCAAGACGATATCTGGTTTTAGTTGGATCAGTCGATCGATATCTGGCTCATAAAGGGTCAATTGCTTGTGCTGGTATTGCTTTAATGGTACTTGTGGTAACCCTTCAAGCAATCGATTGGTATCGGGACGTTTGTGGGGTTCGATATAGCCGATCACCACATTTTTGCCCATGAGCAAACACTCATGGGCTTCGGTTAACATCGTATAGGTTTTTCCGACACCGGCAGCAAAACCGAAAAACACCCGTAGTTTGCCACGTTTAGGTCCAAAGCCTGCTTGCAGCAGCATCTCTTCTGGAATCGTCTGCTGGTTGTTTTCACTCATAGATGCTTCCCCCTATTCCTCGGGTGATTGATCGAGCTGCTGATTCAAGGTCATGATATTGACGTATTCTCTCGTGGAGAACAGATCAGCTACTTTATTCCTGTTTATTATATCATGAATTGTTTGTTCATCGATGCCTCTTGTGTCAGCGATTCGTGGCAGTTGAAAAAGTGCCGCTTCGACACTGATATCAGGATCGACGCCACTACCCGAAGCGGTCACGAGATCGATCGGCACACTGGTTTGGGTGGGGTTTTCTGCCAGCAACGTCGCTGTCCGCTCAGCTACAGTCTTTTTTTGGGTCGTATCATAGGGCGACAATTGTGAAACGGTTTGATCACGCCCTTGGAAGTAACCTGCTTGGTCATAGGGTTGCGCAAGCAGCTCAGACCCTTTGACCGCTCCGTCTTCCACGATTTGACTGCCGTTGGCTTGATGGGCAAAAAAGACTTGTCCAACACCAGTGACCAACAATGTATAGAGACCGCCAAATAACACGGTACTAACTAGTAAAAATTTGATACTGGCAAAGAGGGTGTTCTTCATCATGTTTTCCTCCTAAATGACTCCTTGACTCTGATGGATTTTTCTTATAGCAGAACAGCTGACAAAAGCAAATCTACTAGCTTGATGCAAATGAATGGTGCGATGATGCCGCCTAGGCCGTAGACGACCAGATTGTGCCGCAGCATTTGGCTGGCTGGTTTTTCTTGGTACTTGACCCCTTT
Source organism: Enterococcus sp. AZ079 (assembly GCF_050547255.1). NCBI lineage: Bacteria > Bacillati > Bacillota > Bacilli > Lactobacillales > Enterococcaceae > Enterococcus > Enterococcus sp. AZ079. The sequence continues at coordinate 2,105,094 of NZ_CP172955.1, forward strand.
CAACGCCAGAGGGATCAAGGCGATGATCACGACTGCATTGTAGATGACTGCGGACAAAATCGCCGTTAAGGGACTGCCAAGATTCATGATATTCAGCGCTGCGAGTTCTGGATAAATGGCATAAAACAGAACAGGAATCACTGCGAAATATTTGGCGATATCATTTGCGATACTAAAGGTCGTCAAAGCCCCACGAGTCATCAGCAGCTGTTTACCAATTTGGACTACTTGCAGTAATTTGGTAGGGCTGGAATCAAGATCGATCATATTGCCCGCTTCTTTGGCTGCTTGCGTACCAGTGTTCATCGCCATTGCCACATCGGCTTGGGCGAGTGCGGGTGCATCGTTGGTTCCATCCCCCGTCATCGCCACCAAATGCCCTTTTTCCTGATATTCGCGAATCAGGTTCATTTTGTTTTCTGGTGTTGCTTCGGCTAAGAAATCATCGACGCCCGCTTCGGCGGCAATAGCAGCTGCCGTCAAAGGGTTGTCCCCAGTGATCATGATCGTTTTGATACCCATCTTGCGCATGTCGGCAAATTTTTCTTTAACCCCGTTTTTCACGATGTCTTTTAAATAAACGACTCCGAGTACTTGGCCATTTTTCACTACGACCAATGGAGTTCCACCAGCCTTAGCGACTTTTTCTACGATCTCGTCACACGCAGTGGGATAGGTCTGCCCTTTTGCCGTCACATATTGCTTGATCGTATCCGCAGCTCCTTTACGGATCTCATCACCACGATAGTCGATCCCAGACATCCGTGTTTTGGCACTAAAATCGATCCAATGGACATCGGCTTGCTGAAATTCCCGTTCACGAATATTGAAGGCTTCTTTGGCTAAAATCACGATACTGCGGCCTTCCGCCGTTTCATCGGCAAAGGATGCCAACTGCGCTGCATCTGCCAACTCTTTGGCGGTGACCCCTGGTACTGGCAAGAACTCACTGGCACGGCGGTTTCCCAGAGTAATGGTTCCTGTTTTATCCAGCAGCAAAACATCCACATCTCCTGCAGCTTCAATCGCGCGGCCACTCATGGCGATGACGTTTTCTTTAGTCAAGCGACTCATTCCAGCGATCCCAATCGAGGAAATCAAGGCGCCGATCGTGGTCGGGGCGAGACAAATCAGTAACGCGATCACGATCACACTGGAAATCGCCGTTCCCCGACCAGATAACTGACTGCTAAAATCGGTAAAAGGAATCAATGTGATGGAAACAGCCAAGAAGATGATGGTCAGTGTCACTAAGAACAGCTGCAAGCCAATCTCATTGGGTGTTTTTTTCCGTTGCGTCCCTTCCACCATCGCAATCATCTTATCCAAAAAGGAGTGGCCATTTTCAGCGGTCACTTTGATGACCAAGTAATCGGAAACGACTAACGTTCCTCCCGTGACTGCACTGCGGTCGCCACCAGACTCACGAATGACAGGGGCTGATTCTCCTGTGATGGCACTTTCGTCCACCGAAGCAGCACCTTCCACGACATCCCCATCGGCAGGAATTTGTTCGCCAGATGGAACATACACCAAGTCACCTTTTTTCAAATCGGAGGAACGGACTTCGATAAAAGCCTCTTTCGCTACATCTTCCAAGGACATGACTTTGTAGGTCATGATTTCTTTTTTTGCTTGCTTCAAACTATCCGCTTGCGCTTTGCCGCGCCCTTCTGCCACTGCTTCGGCAAAATTGGCAAACAACAAGGTCAACCATAAGAAGACGGTCACACTGATGCTAAACCACAACGGGACCGTTTGTTCTTGAAAACATAAAATCGTTGTCAAGATCGCCCCTAAGTAAACCACAAACATTACGGGGTTTTTGATTTGTTGGCGAGGATCCAATTTCTTAAAGGATTCGCCGATCGCCCATTGATAGATTTTTTTCATTTTTTCTCTCTCCTATTTCGTTGTAAAGAAGTCTGCGATTGGGCCTAAAGCCATCGCTGGTAAAAAGCTCAGTGCACCGATCACGATGATCACAATGATCAGCATCGTGACAAAGACTGGACTCGTGGTTGACAAGGTTCCTTCATTACGAACGGTTTTCTTTTTGGCCCCCATGTTTTCTGCCAGATACAAAATAGCTGCGATGGGAACGAAACGTGAAACGAACATCAAGATACTACCCAAACTATTTAGGAAAACAGTATCTGCGGTCAAGCCGCCAAAGGCACTCCCGTTGTTGTTGCTGAAGGAAGTTGCTGCATACAACAGTTCGCTAAAGCCATGGGCGCCTTGGTTGGTTAGCCAGCTCATGATGTCAGGATGCAAGGTCATCAACATAGCCCCGAAAAGCGTCAGTAGCAATGGCGTCAAAATAACGATACTCGTCATTTTAATGTCAAAGGCTTCGATTTTTTTGCCGATATATTCTGGTGTTCGTCCCACGAGTAAACCAGCGATAAAGACCGTCAATAATAGAAAAGCGATCATGCCATAAAGTCCGCTACCGACACCGCCAAAGATGATTTCCCCCAGCTGCATCAAGAACATTGGGATCGCACCCCCGAGTGGTGTGAAACTATCCAGCATGGCATTGACTGATCCACTGGAAGCGGCGGTGGTACTCACTGCCCAGAGACTCGACCAACCGACACCGAAGCGTACTTCTTTGCCTTCTAGATTGGCATTCCCAAGCACTTGACTGAATTGCGGTCCATAAGCTTCACTGATCACTACACCAATAAAAGCCAGGATCAAAAAGACGGTTGCGGTGATCAAGATCGTACGTCCTTGTTTCCACTCTTTGATCCAAAAGCCAAAGGCAAAAATCAAAGCAGCTGGCAGCAACAAGATCGCTAAGTTTTCTAAAAAATTACTGAACATCGTTGGGTTTTCAAATGGATGAGCAGCGTTGGCGCCAAAGAAACCGCCGCCGTTGGTCCCTAATTGCTTGATGGCGATTTGACTCGCTACTGGTCCGAGCGCCATCCAAAAGGATTCCCCCTCAAATCCATTGACTTCCACGCCGCTGCTCAACGTTTGGACAACGCCTTGAGACAGGAGTAAGATCGCTAACATCAATGAAAGTGGCAAAAGGATATAGAGCAAGGAACGGGTGATGTCTTGCCAAAAATTCCCTACCGTACGTTTTTGTTTTTGCTGCAGCCCACGAATCAAGGCACACAGTACGGCTAGTCCTACTGCCGCTGATAAGAAATTTTGCACCGTTAATCCTAATGCTTGGGAAAGATTGGTCAGTGCTTCTTCCCCAGCGTAAGCTTGCCAGTTCGTGTTCGTCACAAAACTGACGGCGGTGTTCAATGCTAAGTCAAAGGACATATTCTCAACGGCTGCCCCTTGCGGTAACCAATGCTGGACCATCAATAATCCGGTCAAGCCGATGATGGAAAAGACACTGACGGCCAAGACTGAGAATAGATAGGTTTTGGCGGTCATTTCTTTTTTGCTGACCGAACCAATCACTCGATAGGTCAACCGTTCAATGGGTTGAATAAAGCGGACAAACCGCGGTGTTTTTCCTTGCATGATTTCTTTGATATACCAGCCCAAAGGAACCGCTGCTGCTAGTAAGATCAGTAAAAATAAAAAGCCTTGCACAAAATAGCTACTCATCGTTCTCCCCCCTCAAACAAGTACCAAAAGAGATAGATCATTACGATCACTCCGATTATTCCTAAAACAAGATTCATATTCTTCACTCCTTCATGACGTAAGCATACGCAAAAAGAAATAAAAATAGTGTAAATCTTCTGCTAGCATCTTTATATCTTCTTTATACGGCTGCTTATCGGACAAGAAAACCGCAATACAGCATGTATTAAAAAAAACAGCGGATATCCTTCACGATATCCGCTGCTAGAGTCATTGCGACTTATTTCGTTTTTCTGCTTTTGTTCGTGTGTTTCTTACGAAAGAAGACGATCCCCGCTAGAGCAACAAGGCTCACTCCTGCAATCGAATAGCCTTGAGTGATGGCTGTACCAGTCTTTGGTAGCAACCGTTTGTCCTTTGCGGTCGCTTTGGTTTGTTTGTCAGTCTGCCCTTCATCCGTTGGTTTTTGTTGCCCTTTGTCAGAATCATCTTTCTCTGGCTGCTGATCGTTCTCCTCTGGTTCTTCTGCTTTTTCAACGACTTTGATCGTCGCTGTGGCAGTGACTGCTTCTTGTGAGCGAGTACCAAATAAACGTGCGAAAAAGTTAGGGGTTGCTGCTTCATCAGTGACGATTGAATAAGTGACTTGATAGGTGCCCGTTTTCTTCGTATCCACCGAACCGTCCACCAGCAGTTGCTCCAATGCGAGTGACTTACCGTCACGATCTGTAGCGGAGACAAAATTGTCGGCTGCTGTCCAGTTGTCACCGACATAAATCACGCTATCTTTCACAGTCACAGACGTTTGATCTGCCAACACGGTGATCGTGGCAATTGCTTCGGCTTTGCCGTTGCGGAAGATAACTTGGTATTTTCCTGGTGTAGCCGTATTAACTTCGCCGTTGATGGTCACTTCTGCGATTGTCACTGCGTTACCGTCTTTATCCGTTGCTGAAAGGAAGTTATCCGCAGCTGTCCATGAATCTCCAACATACAATGTACTATCTTTGGCGACTACCGTTTCTTGGTTCGCAACGACTGTAATCGTCGCCGTTGCTTTTACTTTGCCGTTTTGATAAACCACTGGATATTGACCTTCTTTGGAAGTATCAACTGAGCCACTAACCGTTACTCCTGAAAATGGGACATTCGCTCCTGTTTTGTCTGTTGCTGAAACAAAGTTGTCGATTGCTTGCCAGTCGTCACCAACATATAAGGTACTGTCTTTGGCTTTAACTGATGTTTGATCAGCTAACACGGTGATCGTGGCTTTCGCTTTAGCTTTGCCGTTGCGATAAACCACTTCATATTTCCCCGGTGTGGCGCTATCGACTGTACCTACTGTTGTGATATCTGCAAGTTTTAGCTCATTACCGTCCTTGTCTTTGGCTGACACGAAGTTGTCGGCAGCTTGCCAGTTATCATCCACATAAATCGTACTGTCCTTAGCGACTACGGTTTCTTGGTTGGCAACGACCGTAATCGTCGCCGTTGCTTTGACATGACCATTTTGGTAAACCACTGGGTACTCGCCTGCTTTGGAGGTATCGACTGAGCCACTAACGGTTACTCCTGAAAATGGTAGGTTTGCTCCCGTTTTGTCTGTGGCTGAGACAAAGTTGTCGGCAGCTTCCCAATCGTCGCCGACATACAGAGTACTGTCTTTGGCTTTGACACTCGTTTGATCTGCCATTACGGTGATCGTCGCTTTCGCCTCAGCCTTTCCATTGCGATAAACCACTTCATATCTGCCTGCTTTAGAGGTGTCAACTGTGCCATCAACGGTTACTTCTGTCAGCGGCAATGCCTTGCCGTCTTTGTCTGTTGCGGAAAGAAAATTATCCGCGGCTTCCCATGAGTCACCTACATACAACGTACTATCTTTAGCTGCCACCGTTTCTTGGTTCGCAACAACCGTGATCGTAGCAATAGCTTCTTTTTTACCATTGCTATAAGTAACTTTGTACTGACCTTCTTTGCTCGTATCAACTGTTCCACTAACGGTCACTGCTGAAAATGGGACATTCGCTCCTGATTTGTCCGTTGCCGAAACAAAGTTGTCGATTGCTTGCCAGTCATCACCAACATACAAGGTGCTATCTTTGGCTTTAATTGATGTTTGATCAGCTAACACGGTGATCGTGGCTGTCGCTTCAGCTTTGCCATTGCGATAAATGACTTGGTATTCTCCTGGTACTTTCGTATCCACGTCACCACTGGTGGTGACTTCTGCCAAACTTAACGGTTGTCCCTTCTTATCCGTTGCTGAAACAAAATTATCCGCAAGTTCCCATGCATCTCCAACATAAAGTGTACTATCCTTGGCAACGACTGTTTCTTGATTGGCAACTACGGTGATCGTCGCTGTTGCTTTTTGATTGCCGTTTTGATAAACCACTGGATATTGACCTTCTTTGGAAGTATCCACGGTTCCACTAACGGTCACTCCTGAAAATGGTACATTCGCTCCTGTTTTGTCCGTTGCCGAAACAAAGTTATCAACCGCATGCCAGTCGTCCCCGACGTATAAGGTGCTATCTTTTACTTTGACTGATGTTTGATCAGCTAACACGGTAATCGTGGCTGTCGCTTCGGCTTTGCCATTGCGATAAATGACTTGGTATTCTCCTGGTGTGTCCGTATCAACTTCGCCGTTGATAGTCACGTCTGCGATTGTCACTGCATTGCCGTCTTTATCCGTTGCCGATAGAAAATTATCAGCTGCTGTCCATGCATCGCCCACATATAACGTGCTGTCTTTGGCTGCTACCGTTTCTTGGTTGGCAACCACGGTGATCGTCGCTGTTTGACTAACACTGCCGTTGATGTATTTGACCTCATAGGTGCCAACGTTTGTCGTGTCGACCTCGCCATTGACTGTGATTTCCGAGAAGGTCAACGCATTGCCGTGTTTGTCTGTCGCTGAAACAAAGTTGTCTTCAGCATGCCATTCATCTCCCACGTAGATCGTGCTATCCTTGGCGTCGATCGTCGACAAGTCTTCTTCTGGTGTGATGCCGACAGAAAGATGATTGCCCGTCCGGTTCACTTGCACCTCTTTACCAAGCTGAAGTTCCTGTGGTATGACGTAACCTTCTGGGACGTAGGAAACATAAAGCGTATAGTTCCCCGTATAAATATCAGTTAATTGGTATTCTCCATTTTCATCCGTTACGACAGAAACGATATCTCCAGTCAATTGATTCCAAAGCGTCAAAGTAACCCCCGCAATCTTCTCAGTTGGTTCTTCGGTATTATAAACATCAAGCGTCGCATTGGTTTTGTAGATGATCCCGCTGGAATCGCCTGCCGAAAATTGCAGATTGGCCACCGTCGAGGTAGCCGTCCGTTTGGCTTCCGACAAGGTATCGATCGTATCAGAAACGATCGTGGCTGAGGCTGAGATTTGGCCGGCGTTTTGTGAAAGGACGTTGTAACTGATTTCGATATTTTTCGTTAGAACATAGTTTGAAAAGACAAGCTGTACGTTCCCATCAACTTCTTTGACTTCATAGCTGTCATCTGGCACATTCGAAACAGTGATCGATCCTAAATCGATTTCGCCATTGGTGTTCCCTAACGATTTTAGAAGGATCGTTGGATTTGCTACTTTTTTCGAGCCATCATCGATATTTTTTGTCGTGACCTTGACCTGCGTCATGTTTTTCGTATTATTGACGGTATTTTGCGTAATGCCAATAATATCTGTCGCCGTATTGGATACTGAAACTGTGGCTGTGCCTTGTTGATTATTAGATAACGGTTCTTTTGCATAACCAGGTACATAAATCGTACTCATTTCCTGCCATCCATTGGCGTATTGATAGGAAATAATGTAGCGCCGATTGGTCGTCCCAAAATCAAAGGTATAATAGTTGGTTTCTTCATCATGGGTGATCGTTGGATAATTCGGATCACTTTCCTTCATGGCTTGGTTATCATAATAACCGCGATCCCAATACTGTGGATAAATGCCACTGACTTGTTCATTGGAAACATCGATGATCGAAAACACGACATCGGTATTTTTCGGTACATGAGTTTCAACGGTCAAATCACTGATGGTATCTTGACGCGCGTTGACTAAAAACTGATTCTTACTGCTTTGGAGCGTGCGTTCAGAGTACAGTTTCCTACCGGTATAGACGGAGGTATGAACCGTGTCAAGTCCCGTTGCGGAAATCGTGATTGGAATTGTATCATTAGGAATCGATTTTGTCGGTGCTAAACTGTCTGGCACGTAATTGAAGCCAATATCAAATTGAACGGAATAGGTAATGGGCGACGTAAAGGTGACCATCGTTCCTCCTGCTACTTCTTCAATCGTATAATCTTTTCCTAATGTGTAGTAAAAACTGACTTTTGGTACCTTTCTCAAAGAAAGATACTCTGGGTGTTCAATAAACATTTGTAAATTTTCGATTGGTTGTGAGTTTCTGCCTTCGATGTTGATGGAAGTATCACTCATGTAAGCACCATTTTGCTCATAATTTCCCCAAGCCGTTTCAGCATTGTTGGGATTAAGAACACTGATTGGTTCGACATAGTTGTCTTCAACGATTTTGAATTCTCTATTGGCGATCAACGGTGTCGAGACATTAAGAATGATATCTTTCTGATCAAAGGGTACGGTTACGTTCGTGGAACCAAGAGTGAGATTGCTGTCTTTTGTAGCGGTCACAATCAGTTTGTCCCCGTTATTTTCGACAGAAAAATAATCCGCAAAAGTCACATTTTGATAGAAGGCATCTCTTGCTGTTAACTGTTTCGCCGTGATCGGCTGTCCGTTTTGACTCGAAAGGATGATTTGTTGACCAGCTTTCATCTCCGTCGGCATTTGATGAATTGATACATAGTAGTTTCCTTTAGAAAGGCCATTCATAAAACTGGCAGAAGCAACCCCCATATAATACCTAGAATCGACTTCTTTTTCATCTTTGCTGGTTTTTGCGATAAAGGAAAACCCTCTGTTTTGGGCAGTTGTTTGTTTTAGCTGTACCGAACCAAATCCGGTCGTTGGATACCCTTTTGAAAAAGAAGCAGTATAATCCGTCAGCTCGGTCAAACTCATGGTGAATTGATAAGAAACCCCATAAGCCCTTTGTTTGTCCATCTGTTTGATTTCAACAGCAGTATTATAGAGACTATTTGAAGCGATCGTATAGTCAGTCCCTTCAGCTAATGCTGTCTGCGTTTCTGGCTTGATTTTCCCATTGATATCGACCTCATAGCTGAAAACTTCTAATGGTTGAGTGTCAATCTTTTTGAACACTGCTCCCGGTGTATCAACCAATCGCAATGAGAGGGTCTCTGTCCCAGACAACATCCGATCGGTATTGTAGTAAACCATTCCTTCCATCCCAAAGACATTTTTTTCTGACACATATTGAATCGGATCGACCTCTTCATACAAATCAATCGCATAGCTTGTCTGGTTTTGATCGCCGATCTCAATCGTTAGCTGAGGCTTATCTTCTGAATATAGATAACTAGTCAACTCGATCGAAAAAGAGGCATCATGAACCGATTGATTAAACGTGATCATCAGTTGATGAGCTGCACTATCTACAGCCCACGATGCATTGATCGCTTCATTGGTTCCTTGCACATCACTAAAGCCAAGGCCTTGCGGCAAGTCAAAAACAGCAGTGGTGCCAGCGAAATAATCTTTGTCATTGATTTCAAAATCCAATTTCAGTTTCACTGGACTATTGTTTAAGATTCGTGTTTCTTCCGTTCGGCTGAATTCTTCGCCAGAAATGGTCAGCAGGGTGCCTTTTTCCAAAAGTTCTTGGTCATTGATGCGCGTGCTGACACGAGGTGTGTGTTGCTCTTCTTTGGTTTCTTTTGAATCGGATGTTGAAGAACTTTCTTGTCTCGCATGGCTAGAATCTTCCGTTATATTTGAGGAAGCCGATGTGGTCGTTTCACTTGGTTCCGTGTTTTCTGAACCAGCTGATGATTCCTCTTTGTTCGCTTCGGAAGAATAATCTGTTTCAGCATCCTCAGCTGCTTGTGCTTCGTTTCCGTTAGCATCATTTGTCGATTCAGTCATCGTTTCTAGTAGTTGATCGGATTTGTCTAGCGTGTTGACGGTCTGTTCTTGTTCGGTTGTTTCCGCTATCGCCATGATCGGAGTGATCACTTGAGTGATTCCTAGTGCGGTAACAACGATCCCATGACAAATTCTTTTGCTTCTCTTATTCATTTTTTCCTCCAATAAATGTATGTAGTTTTAACTGATTGCCTTACGGATTTTTTTCCCGACTTCTAACTCTTCTCCATTAAAAAAGCACAAAACATTGTTTGTTCGATCGATCATTTTGATTTGTCGCGCATTGATAATGTAGGATTTGAAGACGTTATAATACTCTGGCAGCTCTAATTGTTTGATCACCTTCAAGGAAGTTTCGAGGAATTCGATCGACTTTTTTTGGTGAAAAGCGATTCGGTTTCGCTCTCCTTTGATCGTTGTAATATAGTTGATTGCTTCTGCATCAACCACCATCAACTCTCTTTTACTGACGATTTTTAATAAGTGCTTTTTTCCGAGTAATGATCGTTTGACTTCGATCGCTTCCGTTAATAAATTTCTTAGCTGCATTGCCACCTCCTTTTCTTTTGTATCGATGATCCCTAAAGGACAGATAAGATTCAGCTTCTTGATTTCGATTTTGGAGGCATAGGCACCATAAAAAGCGATTTGACACTTTTTGCATTGTTCTCTCAAGCTTCCTGCTAATTGAAAACTTCGATCAAATCCTTTCATTTCAATGGAAAATAAGAAGAGATCGTTCACATCTGTTAGGTATCCGTCAAGAAAAGGGGCTAATTCTTCAGGTGAAAGAATCTGCACTAAAGAATGCGGAACACGACTTTCCGTAATCATTTTCTTCATCAAATTCCCATTAAAAAAGTTGTCATCTACTATATAAACAGCGAAATTGCTCAAATTTGCAGACATCTTAATTCTCCTTTTTGCATCATTTCTAATTGTATTCTTAATCAAAAATGCCTGCTTGCACTTTCAAACGAATTAAAGAAACATTCATGCAAAAAAGGTAGTTTAAATTAAAAACAAAGTAAGAAAAGACGCTGTAATTGGTCTAAACCTATTATAGATAAAAAGACACGCTAAAGAGTTTTCTTAAAGCTTTTATAAGGGAGTAAGCGTAGCCATCAGAAAAATATTATGTTTTTTTAACAATATCTACGAAAGACTTCAAGGGAAGCGGAAACATTATTATGTAAAGTTTTATGATAATTTCATGTGAAAAAAAACGATCAGAACCCAACATCACAAACGTTATTTATTTTCCACTGGATGCTTCTCTCCTTTCAATGATTGAAGAACAATTATTCATCAGTGATGACATGAACTCCTATTGGTGAATGTCAAAATTCCCTCTGCACTGTTCTCAACAAAACGTGCGGAACACGAAAAAACCATTTATTCTCAATGATAAATGGTTTTCTTTCCTGATTCTTTTTATGAGTGGTACTGCTTTTAGCTATTTGAAAACATTTCTTACTATAATAGTAGACTTTTCCTGCAACCACCGTTGATTTCCACTACCTGCTAATCATCACTTTTATTCAATGCTCGCTTCAGCTTACGATTATGCCAAATCAAATAGGCGATGATCAGACATAAAACACCACCGATCAATAAATAGAGAAGGATCGGCGAAGAGGTTTCTTTAATACTGACATCTTGCTCGTTTCTTTCTTGCGCTTCTTGCCTTGCAACTTGGAAGGTCGGCTCTCCTTGCCATTGTTGATCAGCTGCTTTGAGGGTCGTTTTTATTTCATACTCTCCTGATTGCAGTTCGTTTCCATCTAATGGCAGTGCGTAATTCATTAACGCATTGGGCGCTAATTGGATCTCTTTTTCTCCTTTGATCGCTGTTGCTTGTCCATCATGAAACACTTCATAAGCAAGCGTGGCCTTGCTAAGATAATTTGCCGCTGTATTTTCCACCGCTACGATGATGACATTGCGGCGATTGATTTCTTCCAGATGGGCTTCCTCAATCCGAACCGCTGGTGGGATGTCGGTCTCTTTGTTACGGAGCAACACCGCCACTTCTCTGGCTAGTAGGTTTTGGACATTTCCTTGAAATTCTTCACTGCCGGTTTGCTGGACGTATAGTCCCCCTGCCAAAATCCCATCAAAGGATTCAGATGGCATCTGGACTGTCAAGGTGATTTCTTTTTGCTCACTAGGGGCTAACGAAAGAGTTTCATCACTTAAAGTGACGAGTTCTTCGATCGCGTATGGAGCAGAAGGCGTTGCTTCCTCATTTGCCCCAGAATACTCAACGACGCCCGTCATATTCGTGACCGCTCGATTAAAGGATAGCTGTAGATTGATTGGTTGCTCGCTTTTATTGGAAACCATGACCGCTAGTTTTTCTTCTGCCTTGGGCTCCAGCAACAAATCATAGTACATCAGCTCTTTGTCTTGCTGTGACTCTGGCAATTTGATTTGAACATCGAAGGTATCAAGTGAATCTGCTGCCCCCGTAATGCTCGTACCAATGAAAAATAAGACCGTTAGAATACTTACTACCCAATACTGAAATCCTTTGCCTCGAACTTTCTTCTGATGCATCCTGTCAGATCCTTTCTACACAAAATAGGAAAGAAAAATCAGCTAGCATAAAAAGCAGCCGCTCAGGCAAGCTGCTTTTTTTCTGCTAACTGTTACGCAATGACTACTGCCCTATGGGGTCGTCGGCGCACTGCTGATCGTCCAAACGAGGGTCGTTTGGTAGGTTGCTGATTGTTTTTCCGTATTAGCTGGGATCGAAAGGGTAAATTGTTCTAAAGGCATCGACGTTTCACCAATCCCTTCGCCAGCATTGGCGGTCAAGAACGCATACTCATTGTTGATCGCCGCAAAATCAAGCTCGCCATTGGCAATATCACTGGTTCCTGTTGGCGGCGAACTCAAGTTATTGGTCAACGTCCCCGTATCTACCGTTAATACCGCACCGTCCAACGTGCTGTCTCCTGCCGTAAATTGGGTTGCTTGCCGTACTTTGATCGCCCAAGAAGAGTTCGCCTGTCCTCGGTTATCGCTGACCGCAACTGCCCCTCTTTGCAGCGTTGACCCATCCCCAGGTAGTCCAGTTCCATCCGTAGTAGCCACCCATGTTTCGGCATTTTCTGTTTGGATTTCATGGGCACCAAAATCTAAATTCGTTGGTAGCTGCGTATTGGGATCACTCCCGCCTTTATCCGGGTCAAACACGATGCCCCCAGAGGTATATTCTACGACACCGGTCGTGTCATCTGCTTGCACTGTCGCACCAATGCTAAGTGCAGTCAATACCCCCAATGCGCCTATTATCGTTTTCTTTGAAATCATTTTGCCATCCTCCTTTTTTTGATGCAAATGATCAATGCCATACTAGTGAAGAATCCGCCTATTACGGGCAACCAAAAGTGATTGGTTTCTGCAAGCTGTGGCAGCGGTTCTTCTGCGTTAGTGACCGTTTCTTGACTGGTCGGTGGTTCAATTTCTTCATCAATGGAATCACTGCTAGCTGTTTCCGTTGGTCCTTCATAAAACTCAATGTTGCCGGTCGTCGTATTGGCTACTGCTGATGGAACGATACTGTAGAAACTGCCGATCATCAAAATCAGGAGCAGCACAAGGGAATTTTTTTTCATTCTGCTCTTCCTTTTCAAGGTGTATCAGAAACGGTCCACACGACTGTGGCGCGATACTGACCTTGAAATTTCGGTGTTTTCTCAGGTACAAATAAATTGAACTGGGAAAAATTAACAGTCAGTCCACCAGTCGATGCCGCATTTTCCAACGTCACCACATTTTTTTCGACATTTTGCTGCAGGGCAATCGTTGCATTATCAGGTAAAACCACTCGACCGTCTGTAAATGACGAATTGACAGTTCCAAGCTGAACCCTTAATTCGGCAGCTGCCAATGTTCGCGTACCATTGACCCAATTGGTGGATTGTCTGACCTTGACTTGCCATTTTTTCTGACGATTGCGGGTATCATTGATCCGTAAAATCCCAGTTGTAGCTGCTGCGCTTTGGTCGCCGTTGGCGGTTGCCCGCCATGTCTCACTCTTTTTCGTTTGAATGGCATGTCGGCCAAAATTCAGCTGAGTCGGCAGATTTGTCCGATCCATCGTCAGTGCTTCGACCATGAAATAAATCATGGTTTGGCGACTGCTGATATTTAGCGCACTAAAGTTCAAGAGATTGATGTCCGTCGGCTTTGCCTTCAACACAGAAGCCGAAAAATTGGCGGTCCAATTTGCGGACAACTGTCCTGGACCCGAAAGTAGCGTCGGAATTTGAACATCCGTTGCTCCTAAAACGGCTGCATCCGCCATTTGTTCTTGGACGGTTGCCAAATTATTTAACGCTGACGTTACGGTGCTAAGCAAGGTATTCAGCAACCCTTGCAGCAATGCACGAACGACACCACCAATATCGATGCCGATCACTCGGATCTGGGTATTTTGAATCGCCGTGCTTAAATTCCGTAAAATTTGCGGGACATTGGTTCCTAAAACGACACCGAGGTTCGAACTCATATTGGCATACAACGCTTCTCTTTGGGTGGTGAACTGCAACGGACTGCTTATTTCTACATTGCCTAAATTACCAACAGTTTTTAGCAAGGAAATTTGCTGATTGACAGCCGTTAAATCGATTTGCACAATTCCGAGATTGAGATTTAATGAGCTGGTCAAGGAATCAAGCGCTGTTAAGATCGCATTCAAAAGCGGGACATTGGCAATATTGACTGTGGTCGACGTTTTGATAGCTGCTGATCCGTTGGCACTGATGCTAGTTCTCAACTCTGTGGGGATCGCCAACAAAGCAAATTTATCCTCACCGTTGACATTGACAGAAGCGTTCAAACCCCCGTTCCCTTTGATCGAAAAAGTCACTGGTCGATTTGTCACACTGCCTGGCCAAGGTGCACTTGCTGAAGTACCACTTGTATTGGCACTTGTTAAATTGCTTAAAATTTCCACATCTAATACGTTCACTGCCGCCTCGGCTTCTTTGGTCGTTGTTAAAAGATACAAATTGACGAAACTGATGCTGGTCAACAAGAAAATCAACTGAGCGATCGTCCATTTGTAAAAACGTTTTTCCCTCCTTCTGCTTTCCATACCATTTCTAACCCTTTCTTTACGAAACGATGATCAATGCTTCAACGTTTTGATTCACTAGAGATACCAGCGGAGGATGTCCACTCCGCTGGTAAAGTCATGCTATTTTTGCTGGTCTTTTTTCTTTCTTGCTTTGAAGAACAAGCCGATTCCTCCGACAACGAAGACTGCTGCTCCAATCACTGAAGCGTACCAGGTTCCTTCTGATCCCGTTTTCGGCAAGAATTTACTTCCCCACCAGCTTTGGTTGTTATTGTTGCTGTTCCAATTATTGTTTCCCCAGTTGCCCCAGTTGCCCCAAGCGCCGTTGCTTCCGTCGGTACCATTCGTACCATCAGAACCATTGGTGCCATCAGTACCATCCGTACCATCCGTGCCATCGGTACCGTCCGTACCGTCCGTACCATCTGAACCATCCGTGCCATTGTCACCCATTGGTACCACGATTGGTGTTGCTGCACTGCGGTATTCTCTGCCACCTGCTGTAACGATCGCAACAACGTTAAGGGTTTCTTCTGGTGAAACATCCTCTGGATCTAATGTGATGCTAAACGCACCATTTCCATTGGTCGTTCCTGTTCCGACAACGTCACCCGCTTCATTCAAGATTTCGATTGTCGCATTGGCTGGTCCATTCCCGAAGACTGGATAGCCATCGGTAGGATTGCCAGTGATCGTAGCAACTGGTGCATCAACCGTCAAAGCATCGACTACGGTCGTCGTCGGATCACTTAGGGTTTCGCCATCTGCTAAAGCAAGAACCGTAACGGTTTCACCTTCCGTCGCTTCCGCGGATAGCTCAACACGCCAGTCGCCATTTTGATCGGCGATCGTTGTGATTGGTCCTTCAGCCGCGAAGATGGTCAGGAATCTACTTGTTAACGGATCGCTGATGGTAACGGTGATCGTAGCACCTGGCTCACTCGTTCCGCTGATCGTTGTATCACCAGCCGTGACTGGGTCAATGGTTGGTGTATCTGTCTTGATGCTTTCATCATCGACAGGTACGACGATTGGCGTCGCATTACTGCGGTAGTCATCCCCACCAGCCGTGACGATCGCCACAACCGATAAGTTTTCTTCTGGTGCGACATCCTCGCTAGTCAATGTGATCGTGTAGTCACCATTTTCATCGGTAGTGCCTGTTCCAACGACATCTCCCGCTTCATTCAAAATTTCAATCGCTGCATTGGCAGGCCCGTTCCCAGTTACTGGATAGCCTTCTTGGGAATTACCCGTAATGGATGCTGAAGGTGCGTTGACCGTGATGCCATTAACAACGGTCGTTGCTGGTTCACTGGCGGTTTCTCCTTCACTTTGCGCCACTGCTGTTACGATTTCATCTCGAGAAACTTCCGCAACGTCCACTGACCAATTTCCTGCTTCATCTGCTTCGGTTTCAACCGCTTCTTCGCCTGTTACCGTCACGGTGACCATCGCTCCCGCTACAGCAGTACCGGTAATGGTCGTGTCACCAGCTGTGACTGGTTCGATGATTGGTGTAGCGGTTTGATCGATCGTATTCTCAACGGGCACTACGATTGGTGTCGCATTACTCCGATAGTCTTTGCCACCAGCGGTGATGATCGCAACGACATTCAATGATTCTTCAGGAGAAACAGCTTCACCAGAAAGCGTGATCGTGTAGTTGCCATTTTCATCGGTAGTGCCTGATCCAACGACTTCTCCCGCTTCATTCAAGATTTCAATCGCTGCATTTGGTGCTGCCATCCCCGTCACTGGGTAACCATCCTCTGGATTGCCAGTGATGGACGCGGTCGGTGCTGAAACCGTGATGCCATCCACACTCACTGTGATTGGTGCACTAGGATCTTTTTCAGGTGATTGTGCCACAACAGTGACGGTATCACCCTCCGCAACTTCAGGTACCTCGACTGTCCAATTGCCCTCTTCGTCCGTTTCGGTCGTGATCGGTTCATTTTCCCCAATCGTTACCGTCACCGTTGAACCTGGTTCGGCAGTCCCGCTGATCGTCGTATCGCCAGCTTTGACTGGATCGATCGTTGGTGTTGCAGTTTGTTGCTCTTCTTGATCCAAAGGTACCACGATCGGTGTCGCGTTACTGCGGTATTCTTTGCCGCCAGCTGTCAGAACTGCAACGACGGTTAAGCTTTCCGCTGGTGCAACAGCTGTTGGTTCAAGAGTGATACTGTAGTTTCCTTCTGCGTCTGCAGTTCCTGAACCGACGATTTGTCCATCGCTATTCAAGATTTGTACGGTGGCATTGGCTGGTGCCGTTCCAGTTACTGGATAGCCGTCCGTGCTATTGCCTGTGATAGTTGCACTAGGAGCAGTGACCGTCAACGCACCTACACCAACTGTGACTGGAGCGCTTGGCTCTTTGTCAGGTGATTGTGCCACAACAGTGACTGCATCGCCTTCAGAAACTTCTGGTACTTCTGCCGTCCAATTGCCTTCGTCATCCGTTTCAGCCGTGATTGGTTCCGCATCTGGTACGGTGATCGTCACGGTTGAACCTGGTTCAGCCGTTCCGCTGATGCTGGTATCCCCCGCCGTGATTGGATCGATCGTTGGTGCAGCTGTCTGATCCACTACCGTATCTGCTGGTACGATGACCGCTGTTGGATTACTGCGATACTCTTTCCCACCAGCTGTAACGATGGCAACGACGTTTAAGGTTTCTTCTGGATCGACAGTTTCAGCAGTTAAGGCCACTGTATAGTTGCCGTCTCCATCGGCAGTGCCTCTTCCAACGACTTCATTGGCTGCGTTCAAGATCTCGATCGCTGCATTGGCTGGTGCTGTACCAGTCACTGGGTAGCCATCCGTGCTGTTGCCGCTGATGGAAGCTGTTGGTGCTGCGACAGTCACTCCTTCAACGATGACAGTGATTGGATCACTTGGGTCTTTGCCGTCACTGTCTGCGACGACTGTGATGGTATCTCCTTCAGACAATTCAGGCACATCGACACTCCAGTTGCCTTCGTCATCTGTTTCGGCGGTTTCTTCTGTGCCATCAGGTAGTGTCACAGTCACAGTTGAGCCAGGTTCGGCCGTTCCGCTAACTGATTCATCGCCTGCTTTGATTGGATCAACCGTTGGTGCCGTTGTTTGATTTTCACCCGGTTCAGCTGGCACCATGATCGGTGTCGCTGGACTGCGATAATCCTTGCCACCTGCTGTGACCACCGCAACCACCGTCAAGTTTTCTTCAGGAGAGACATCTTCACTAGTCAAATCGATCGCGTAAAGCCCTGCATCATCGGTCGTACCCGTTTCAACTATCTCGCCAGCTTCATTCAAGATTTCGATGGTCGCATTCGCTGGTCCTGTTCCGGTCACTGGATAGCCATTGGCTACATTGCCGCTGATAGACGCACTAGGCGCCGCCACCGTTAATGCCCCGACCGTGATCGTTGCTGGTGTACTTGGTGTTTCATTTTCTATTTCTGCCACTGCCGTAACAGTCGTTCCTTCGGAAAGCGCTGGCACCTCAGCTTGCCAATTGCCCTCATCGTCAACTTCAGCGGTGATTGGGTCTTCCTCACCGACCGTCACGCTGACTGTTGCTCCTGGCTCGGCTGTTCCGCTGATTTGTGTTGCGCCAGCCACTGCTGGATTGATCGTTGGTGTCGCCGTTTGATCCGCTGGCACCACGACAGCCGTTGGTTGACTACGGAAGTCATCCCCACCTGCTGAAACGATGGCAACGACACGGACCGTTTCCCCCGCTGATACTTCTTCACTGGTCAAGGTAACGGTGTAAACGCCATTCTCATTGGCTGTCCCTGTGCCAATCACTTGATCATCAGCATTTAAGATTTCGATTGCCGCATTGGCTGGTGCTGTACCAGTTACAGGATAACCATTTTCACTATTGCCAGAAATCGTTGCCGTTGGTGCTGCCACGATCAGCTCTTGCACCGTCACCGTTACTGGTAAACTTTCTGTTTTGCCGTCTGCCAAAGCAGTAACTTTCAAGACATCATCTAGAGAAACCGTCGGCACAGTTGCCGTCCACTCACCTTCGTCATTCGCTGTTGCAGTGTAAGTATTGCCGCTTGGCAGTTCAACGGTTACCTCTGCTCCTGGTTCAGCCGTTCCGCTAACGGTTGTATCCCCAGCAAACACGGGTGCGACAGTCGGTGCTGCTGTTTGGTCTTCTGCGTTATCTTCTGGCACTACGATAGTAGTTGCTGGACTGCGGTATTCTTGACCGCCAGCTGTTACCACTGCCACCACTCGCAAGGTTTCTGCTGGAGAAACACCTTCTGTCAAGGTGATCGTATACTCACCGTCTCCATTGGCAGTCCCACTGCCCACCACTTCACCCGCATCATTTAAGATCTCAATGGCTGCGTTGGCTGGTGCTGTCCCTGTGACTGGATAGCCGTCAGTACTGTTGCCAGTGATCGTTGCCGTTGGTGCTGCCACGTTCAAGGCACCGACACCGACACTGATTGGTTCACTTGGGTCTTTGCCTTCAGCTTTCGCAACCACTGTGACCGTGTCACCTTCTGAAAGCTCTGGTACGGTGACCGTCCAATTGCCTTCCTCATCCGTTTCGGCAGTCACTGGATCTTCTCCAGAAATCTTCACGGTCACCATTGAACCAGGTTCGGCAGTTCCTCCGACGGATGTATCCCCTGCTTGCACTGGATCGATCGTTGGTGCGGTCGTTTGGTCTGCTGGGACCACGATGGAAAGCGGCGCACTGCGGTATTCATCGCCGCCAGCGGTTACCACTGCCACCACCTGAAGTGGTTCTGAAGGATCAACATCACTACTGCTCAAGGTGATGCTGTAGGTACCCTCCCCATTTGCTTCGCCACTGCCGACAACCTCATCGGCTGCATTTAAGATCTCAATCGCTGCATTCGGCGTGGCCGTTCCTGTAACTGGATACCCATCGGTACTATTGCCGCTGATCGCTGCTGTCGGTGTCGCCACACTAAGTGGATTTACGACGACTGTTGCTGCATCACTTGGTGTTTCCCCATCAAGGGTCGCTACCACGGAAACTATTTCTCCTTGAGAAACCTCGGGCACCGTTGCCGTCCAATTGCCTTCGTCATCTGCTTCACCAGTCACAGGTTCTTCACCTGGGATCGTTACCGTCACCGTAGCGCCTGGTTCGGCAGTCCCACTGATCGTCGTGTCCCCTGCATTGATTGGGTCGATGGTTGGTAATGCTGTTTGTTCAAGCTCATCTGCTGGGACCGTCACTGGTGTGGCAGGACTGCGGTACTCATCCCCGCCAGCTGTTACGATCGCAACGACAGACAAGGTTTCTTCTGGTGCTGCATCGGCTGGTGCGATGGTTACCGTATAGTTTCCATCCCCATCGGCTGTGCCAGTACCAATCACATCGCCTGCTTCATTCAGTACTTCGATCGCTGCATTCGCTGGTGCAGTCCCCGTGATTGGATAGCCATCGGTACTATTGCCGCTGATGATCGCTGTTGGTGCTGCCACCGTCACTCCTGCAACCCCGACGCTGATTGGCGCGCTTGGCTCTTTGCCTTCGGCTTCCGCAACGACCGTAACTGTATCGCCACCAGAGACTGCTGGCACTTCTGCAAGCCAGTTTCCTTCGTCATCCGTTTCAGCCGTTACTGGTTCTTGATCGGTGATCGTCACAGTAACCGTCGACCCTGGTTCTGCCGTTCCGCTAATCGTGGTATCACCTGCTGTGACCGGATCGATCGTTGGTGTCCCTGTTTGTTCAATGTCTGCTGGTACGGTGATTGGTGTGGCATTACTGCGGTAGTCTTGACCGCCTGCTGTCACAACTGCCACCACCTGCAAGGCTTCTTCTGGCGCCACATCGGCTGGATCTAAGGTCACGGTATAAGCACCCGTGTCATCCGCCGTCGTGCTACCAACAACATCGCCTGCTTCATTCAACATCTCAATTGCCGCATTCGGTGTCGTTGTTCCGCTGACTGGATAGCCATCCGTGCTATTGCCGCTGATGGAAGCGCTCGGTGCACTGACCATAACACCATCAACGGTCACGGTAATCGGTGCACTTGGATCTTTGCCTTCGGCTTCGGCAACGACTGTTACCGTATCGCCTTCTGATAATTCAGGAACCGTCGCTTCCCAGTTGCCTTCGTCATCGGCTTCTGCCGTGATCGGATCGCCTTCAGGCAGCGTGATCGTCACTGTTGCCCCTGGTTCTGCCGTTCCGCTGACAGTCGTATCTCCAGCTGTTACTGGGTCGATCGTTGGTGTTTCCGTCAAGTTTTCTACATCATCTGCAGGAACTACAAGTGGTGTGCCTGTACTGCGGTAGTCTTCACCACCAGCCGTCACGATCGCTTCCACCCGCAAGTTGTCGCCAGCTGCCACCTCTTGAGGATCAAGGGTGATCGTGAAGTTGCCTTCATCATCGGCTGTTCCACTACCAACGACATCGCCTGCTTCATTCAAAATTTCAATCGCTGCATTAGCAGTCGCTGTTCCCGTTACTGGATACCCCTCTGTGCTATTTCCAGTGATCGTAGCCGTTGGCGCCGCCACGGTTAAACCGTTTACACTCACGGTGATTGGGGCACTCGGATCTTTGCCTTCGGATTCAGCTACGACCGTCACGGAATCGCCTTCTGACAATTCAGGAACCGTTGCTTCCCAGTTGCCTTCATCATCGGCTTCAGCCGTGATTGGGTGGCCTTCAGGAAGCGTGATCGTTACCGTTGCCCCCGGTTCGGCTGTCCCACTAACAGTTGTATCTCCAGCACTGACTGGATCGATCGTTGGTGTTTCCGTCTGCAGGATATCTGCAGGCACCACAACAGGTGTTGGGTTGCTTCGATAGGTTTCGCCGCCAGCGGTCACAACCGCTGTCACATTCAGGGTTTCTTCCGCGGCAACATCCGCTGGATCTAACGTCACCGTATAAACGCCATTCTCATTGGCAGTACCTGTTCCGACAATTTCGCCATCCGCATTGGTGATCTCAATGGCCGCATTTGGTGCAGTTGTTCCAGTCACTGGATAGCCCTCTTGACTGTTTCCTGTGATCGAAGCTGTTGGGGCATTGACCGTTAAGGCGGACACGGTGGTACTTGCTGGCTGACTTGGTGTTTGTCCTTCTAGTTCGGCGACAGCTGAAACCGTATCACCTTCTGACACTTCGTCCACATCAACACGCCAATTGCCCTCTTCATCGGCTTCCGTCACGATCGGATCTGCACCGTTGACGGTCACAGTAATCGAGGCACCAGGCTCGGCCGTTCCGCTGACGCTTGTATCCCCGGCAGTCACTGGTTGGATCGTTGGTGTTCCCGTTTGTTGCTCGGCATCGTCTGCTGGAACGACGATTGGCGTATTGCCACTGCGGTACGTTTGACCGCCAGCAGTAACGATTGCAGCAACATTCAAGTTTTCATTTTCTGCTACATCTGCTGGGTTCAACGTGATACTGTAGTTGCCGTTCTCATTTGCCGTCCCAGTGCCAACGACTTCACCCTCGGCATTGGTGATTTCAATGGCTGCATTTGCTGCGGCTGTCCCCGTCACAGGATACCCATCGGTGCTGTTTCCTGTAATCGAAGCCGTTGGGGCATTGACCACTGGTGCTGCTACCGTTGCCGTCGCAGGTTCACTCGCTGATTCCCCATCCGCTTCCGCTACTGCTGTGACTGTATCACCTTCTACCAATTCAGGGACATCGGTCGTCCAATTGCCGTCACCATCTGCGGTTGTGGTAATAGGTGCACCGCCGTTGATCGCCAATGTGATGGCTGCGCCTGGCTCAGCTGTTCCGCTGATCGTCGTTTCCCCTGCTGTCAATGGATTGATCGTTGGTGTATCGGTTTGATCTTCTGGTGTGTCTGGTGCAAACCAAATCGAGTTATTGCCGTCAGCATCCGTAAATAAATCAATGGTGATGAGGTCAAGCTGAGACATCGTTGCTTCGAAGCGAGCTTCGTAAGGAGTGGAAGGATTCGCCACACCATTTTCAACCAATTGCGCATAGGTCGGACTGGTAACATTCGTTGGAATCACCACGTTTGTTTGACCTAAAACAGAAGCAGAAGCGACCTGATCTGCTAGATCGGTCGTAGCATTCAAGACATTTTGAGCAGTTTCAACCGTGCCATTTAAAGTCGCTTTGGCGGTATTGACCGTCGTTTGTACCAGTGTGTTGATCCCGCTGATCAAGGTACCAATTCCTGGGATGCCGCTGGCACCATCTAGAATACTGACTTGGATCTGTGCTGCTTGTAAATTATCAAGAATTTGATTGATGCGCTGATTGACAACGATAAATAAACCATCATCCACATTGGCAATCAGGGCACGTTCGTTTTCGGTTAATCCAGCTGGAACTTCAAAATTCGCTTGGCCAAATTGTCCAAGTTGATTTAATAAGTCTAACTGAGTCGTAATTTCATCTAAGTTGACGGAAATCACTTGGCTAACATCCACGATTGAAGCCGCCGTATACAACGGATTTGGTACGCCGGGTAGGATTGTTGGCGGAATATCCAATGCGTCAGCTAAATTTTGATTGACGATTCCATCCACCGTGCTGATCAAGGTATTGACTGCTGGTGTGACTGTTCCGATCAATGTTTGCAAGGCTGGGAAATTCCCCACTTGTAGTGTCACATTGGTGGAAATCGATGCATTTCCTGCCGGTTGAACCAAACCAGTAAGTCCTTGAGGAACCCCAACAATTGCGACTTTATCCCCGTTCAAGACATCAACCGTTACTGCATTTGATCCAGAAATCGAGAAATTGACTTGGTTCGTTGCACCAGGCGTTGCATAAGGTGCAGACGCACTTGTGCCTGAGTTATTAGACGCTGTGATATCTGAGAAAAGTTCAGCTGAAACCAAAGCAGCTTCAACCGTCGTTGGTGCCCATAACAAACTTGCTGGCACGACCACCGTACTCGTCAACAACATCCCACTGACAGTTAAATTCGCAATAATGTTTTTCTTTGTTCGAACGCGTGTGTTTTTCTTTGAATCCATGAGCTTTTTGTAATTAATGCCTTTCATTCATTCTCCTCCTGTTCGAAAAAAATTTAACCGACAAAAGATAAAACTGATAATCTCTGGAATGTTTCCTGCCCCCTTTTAAACCAGATGAAAATCTATTTCAACCCAACACCCAAAGGCATAGAGAGAAAACAAAAGTTACCGATCGCAAAGCGAAGATTTTTTCGCATGCTTTCTGAAAAACCCAGTGATTTTTGTTCAAATAGTTTCACAGCATTTTAGAACGCACTTGTGAAACTTGGAAATTAAATAACTAAACAAACGCACTGTGTACCAAAATTCCAGCAAATTTATTTCTTTCCAACAAATTATAAACACGATAAATAATTAAAAAAACACTGAAATTAACATTACAAAACATAAAACATTTATTTTATAAACAAACGCAGATTATTTATATTTATCTTATAAAAAGGTGCCTAACGATAAAAATTTATCATTTTTTATCAAAAAAAGTACCTTACTCCTTATAATTAATCAACATAATGAATACGATTACATTTGTCTCTTTCTACGCAACAGGAGAGAAAAACGATGATGTTGTTTTTTCTTGTTTTAACCCCCGTTTTTTACCTACGAAAATAAAAAAACAAAAATAATTCAGGAATTTTTCACGATATTGTCTAAAATAACTCTTACCGAAGAAAAAAAGGGCTCGAAAAGCTGCCAGAACGTTCTGTGAAAAAAGGAATGAAAATCTCCTTTTAAAATCGAGCGTGCACAATCATGAAATGAAATTTCTTCAACCACCACCTACTTTTTTCTTTCAGGGAAATTCTTCAGTAGCTATTTGGTCTTATATTTTGGACGTAAGCGTTCACTCGCTTCTTTTTGTTTATACTTGCTGGTAAGAAGGAAACGCTGCTGCCCAATCGTCTTCTTCTAATACCACATAAGGAGCATGAGAAGATGGATTGGTTAGTAATGATTCTTGTATTGATATGTCTTAGTTTTGTCTGAGAAAAAAGCGTGAGAACGAATCGTTCTCACGCTTTCTTATTATTTCACGCCCTCTCCGGGTGCACATTACCGCGAAACATCCTTCCATCAAATCAGAAGCGGTCTGAAATATAAGACCTTTTTAATTCCTACACTGGACTTGTTTTACTATAATGAGGATACATGATTTCATTAATTCAATGAGAGCGGAGGCTTTCTTATGTATGGCGAAACGATCAGACAAATCCGATTGAAAAAAGGCTTCACCCAAAAAGAAGTCTATGGCACGATTATTTCAAAATCCTATGCCATCGAATTTGAAAAAGGCAAGCATCAGATTGCTGCCAACCTGCTGTTGCAAATCTTAGAAAATCTATCAATGGATATCGATGAATTTCTCTATATCGCGAATGGCTATCGGCTGGATGAGCAAAACAGCTACAACCATCGGTACACACAATATTCAAACAAGCACGATATCAACCAGTTACAAATTCTATTACAGGAGCTGCAGCAAACTTCTAGCCGACTTAACAATGTCCGCATCGCGGAGGTTCACTCACGGATTCGCATGCTGCAATGCTTGGCAGAGCATGGCGTCTATCGGAAACGTGCGGTTTTGGAATGTGATCGTCAAACGATTATCTCCTATCTCGTTGATGTTGAGAGCTGGACGTTACAAGAAATCCAACTCTTTGGCAACACCATCGATCTTTTGGACAACGACCATAATTTCCTCTTTTTCAAAAAAGTATCCAAGATGCTCGAATACTACATCGATATGGAAGTAGGTCGGGAAATTTATTGCGCACTACTGATCAATTTGATCGAATATACGCTAAAACACCAGCAATACGATGCGACGGAAGTTCTCGTCGTCCAATTAAAACTTTTGGCGACAGACTACAAAGAATTTTTCCACCAAGCCGTCTGCAAGTTTTTCCAAGGCGTGTTGCTCTTAAGAACCGGTGACAAAAAAGCAGGCAAAAGGATTATCACAAAGATGCTAGCTATCATGCGAGAATTGGATCAAGGTGCCCTTGCCGATGATTTTGCTTTACTGCTGGATGATGACTACCTCCGAGCATTTGCCTCCTCCGAGTGATAAAGCGGCAACTGCAGCGTTCGTTTAATAAAAAAAGGAAGTGATGATTGCCATCACTTCCTTTTTCAGCTATTAGCTAACACTGCGTTCGTCTGTTGCACCAAAGTATTGATACATTGGTTTTTGGCTGCCATTGAGCAATTGATCGACCGTCACAAATTCATAGCCTTGCGCTTTGAGTGCTTTGATGATGGCCGGCACGGCTTGAACAGATTTCGGATGAATATCATGTAGCAAAATAATCGATCCATCGTAAACATTGTTTTGGACGACCTTCAAAATCTTGTTTGGATCTTTCAGCTTCCAATCCTCGGTATCAACACTCCATTGAATGATCGATTTTCCTGCCGCTTGGGCGCTTTGCTGATCGATCGCCCCATACGGTGGGCGCAAATTCTTAGGCAAGACCCCTGTCGCCTGATAGATGGCTTTGTCCGTTTTGGTTATTTCCGCTTTGACCTCCTCTGGCGACAACGTATTTAATTGAGGATGAGAATAGGAGTGACTGGCAATTTCATGCCCTTCCTCATGGACTTTTTTCGCGACTTCAGGGTATCGATCCACCATTTGGCCTAATTCAAAGAACGTTGCCTTCACATCATTGTCTTTCAAGATTTTTAAGAGATCCAATGTCGAGGTATCATTTGGTCCATCATCGAAAGTCAACGCAACATATTTTTTGTTTTCGTCTAACATCGCTTGTTGCTCTTTCAATTGATCCGCATTGACAAGCTCTGGATCAATAAACGGTGCAATCTCTTTGTAAGCCAAAGTGATCTCGGCTACACCTGTTTGATTTTGCGGCAACTGGAGCGTTATTTTTTCAGGATCATAAGTAAACTTTGAATCATAGGTGATTCGGTCCATCCCCAAGACGGCATCAATGATTTTAGTCGGTTCTTTGGCTTGATCCAAAAGCTTTTGTTGAATCACTTGCTGGATCCCTAGCAAGCTGCCTTCATCTGGAACCAAGTCGTTCAAGGATAGTTCATTGCCAGTTTTCTCGGAAATAAAAATTGGATCGGCAACCACGCTATCCGCATCTTCAAACCGCCCAGTCTCCCGATTCCAAACATAGCTGTCCGCTTTTAAGGAATAGGTTGATACTTTTGATGCAACTGCTTGTGCTTGAATCCGAGCGATCGTAACGGTCTCTTTGTCGGCGTGTTTTTTGCATAGCTTGTTCGCCATGGTCGATAATTTCTTACTTGCATCCTTTACAGGGATGGCATTTTCTTCTTTTGGTCGGAAAATCAATTCTTTTTTGTCCCCATCAGACAATGTTTCAAGTTTTGCTGGAATTCCCTCTTTGGCCTGCTCTTCTTGGATCGATGCTAATAGCTTTTGCGCGGCAGCTTCATATTTTTCGCGTGCCAATGCTTCTTGCTGCTTCAATGTAAAGGCGATATAGCCCCCAGTGGCGATAATCACGATTGTCAGCAGCGTCATCAATGAAAAGAGATACTTGCGATGGGTTGGCTTCTTTTTAGAAACTTGACGATTGGCGGATGGCGTGCGTCTTGTCGTTCCCGTAGTTTGGTTTTGATGTGATTCGACCCTTGAAGTAGGTGCTTGTTTTTCAGAAGTCGCTTCTCTATGTTGTGAATTATTTGAATCATTGCTTGCTTTCTTCATAAACATTCTCCCTCAAACATAATAACGTAAACAAAATGTAACATAAGCGTAACAATATTTCAACAGTGTTACAGAGATTCTTATAAACTTCTCTTTTTGTTCACAAATTTTGAGAATTGTTCTTAGAAATCCTTTATTCTGCTTTTAAGAAAACCAATTCTGCCAAGTATGATATCGTGTTCACTGCTTTTTCTTTTTGTTTAAAAATAATGAGAGATATCTTTTTGTACTTTGATGCTTATTCTGTTTATAATTCAGCGTGTGACAATTACTTTAAAGGACGTGTTCAAAATGAAACACAAGTCAGCAACGTATTTATTTATTCTTACATTAGTCATCGGTTTAACCTATCAAATGCTTCCCTATACACCCCTAAGCGCTTCCGTTTTATCCATCATTGGTACTGTATGGAATGTGATTTTGGCATTTGGCGCAGGGTACTTCCTTTTACGAGGAACCTTTTTGGAACAATTCAAGCATTTTCGTTTCATCGTTTTATTATGGGGTGTCCCTTTCGTCATTTTGACTGGCGTGTTCTTTTCCTTTATTTATGCCGCTATTTTTGGACAACCAACAACCAACTCGATCAGCGAAACCATCACTGTCCAAATGGTCTTTTTACAAGTACCTTTCATGTTGATGGGAGAAGAATTGCTTAGCACCAACCTCTTGTTGGCGTTGCAGAAAAGAGGTCTTTCTTTTGCCTGGTCATCCATCATTTGCAGTGTGTTATTCGCTTTATGGCACATCCCAGCGTACGGTTTTCATCCAGCACAATTATTGATCACCTTGATGCCCGCAAGATTGGCACTCAACTACGTTTGGAAAAAATCCAATAGCGTATGGGTCAGCTGGATCTGCCATTTTCTTTATGATTCCCTGGGATTCATTTCATTTTTAGGTAAATAAGCAACAAAAAGGACAGCTGAAGCATAGCTGTCCTTTTTGATAGTCAGTAACGCCTTTCCCCAATGGCTTACTTAATCGCTATTTACGCTTTCTGAAATAAAGCCAGCTTGCCGTGGCGATAAAGAACAAACCAACTACAAACGGGATCAACGTCCCCTGTTCATCGGTCTGCGGCAATCTTTGTGCAGAAGCGCTTTTTTTCGAAACAACAGTCGCCGATGGTTCTTTTTCTTTTTTATCAGAAATAATGATGGTTGCTGCGTTTTCTTTTGTATAAACATACGTCACAGTTGCCTCTTCCTTACCGAATGTACCTTTGGCATTTTGCGGCAGCCGACTTTCGTCTACTATGTAGCCGTCGATTGTTAGTTGATATTTTTTTGTGCTGGCATCGTAAGACTCGCCCACGTTTCCACTGATCGTTTGTGAAGGATGAATTTCTTTGCCTTCTGTATCTACGTATTCGACCGTTACATCAGCTGCTGGTATCGGATTTTTTGTGTAGATGTAGATGATTGTTTGTGCTGTTTCGCTAAATACACCTTTACTATTTTCTGGTAATTGGCTTTCGTCTAAAGTGTAGTCTTCGATCGCTAGTTGAAATTCTTCTGTACTGGCATCGTAAGAGTCGCCTACGTTTCCTCTGATCGTTTGTGAAGCGTGTATTTCGTTGCCTTCTGTGTCCACATACTCGACCATCACATCCGCTGCTGGTACGGGATTTTTTGTGTAAATGTAGGTGACGGTTTGCGCGGTTTCACTAAATACGCCAGTACTGTTTTCTGGTAATTGGCTTTCGTCTAAGGTGTAGCCTTCAATCACTAATTGATAGTTCTTCGTGCTGGCATCGTAAGACTCACCTACGTTTCCACTGATCGTTTGTGAAGGGTGAATTTCATTGCCTTCTATGTCCACATACTCGACCGTTACATCCGCTGCTGGTATCGGATTCTTTGTATACACATAGGTGACGGTTTGTGCCGTTTCGCTAAATACGCCTTTACTATTTTCTGGCAATTGGCTTTTATCTAAAGTGTAGCCATCGATTGTTAGTTGATATTGTTCTGTACTAGCATCGTAAGAGTCACCCACGTTTCCACTGATCGTTTGTAAAGCGTGTATTTCTTTGCCTTCCGTATCCACGTACTCCACTTTTACATCAGCTGCTGGTATCGGATTTTTCGTGTAGATGTAGGTGACGGTTTGTGCTGTTTCGCTAAACACGCCTTTACTATTTTCTGGCAATTGGCTTTCGTCTAAGGTGTATCCATCGATCGATAGTTTATATTGATCTGTGCTGGCATCGTATGTATCACCTACATTACCGCTAATTTTTTCAGCAGCGTGAATTTCGTTGCCTTCTGTATCAACGTACTCGACCGTTACATCCGCTGCGGGTATCGGATTTTTTTTGTAAATGTAGGTAATTATTTGCTGGGTTTCACTAAATATGCCTTTGCTATTTTCTGGCAATTGGCTTTCATCTAGTGTATAGCCATCGATCGATAGTTTATATTGATCTGTGCTGGCATCGTAAGAGTCGCCTAGGTTTCCATTAATCGTTTGAGAAGCGTGAATTTCGTTGCCTTCTGTATCCACGTACTCCACTGTGACATCCGCTGCTGGTATCGGATTCTTTGTATACACATAGGTGACGGTTTGTGCTGTTTCGCTAAACACACCTTTAAGATTTTCTGGTAATTGGCTTTCGTCTAAGGTGTAGCCTTCAATCACTAATTGATAGTTCTTCGTGCTGGCATCGTAAGAATCACCTACGTTTCCACTGATCGTTTGTGAAGGGTGAATTTCATTGCCTTCTGTATCTACGTACTCGACCGTGACATCTGCTGCTGGTATCGGATTTTTTGTGTAAATGTAGGTGATGGTTTGTGCTGTTTCACTAAATACGCCTTTACTGTTTTCTGGTAATTGGCTTTCGTCTAGGGTGTAACCGTCAATTGGTAACTTATACTCATCCGTACTAGCATCATATGAAGCACCAATGGTACCAGATAAAGTCTTCGTTTCATGGATTTCTTACCCTTGAGTATCAAGATATCTGACAGTTACCTCTCCCACCTGCTCCGGGTCAACAATGACATTGACTACATGTGTTGTATATACACTATATGAGGCTTGTCTAGCCATAAAAATTGCTACGTAAGTCCCCGGTTTGCTCGGATCAACATTTGTGTAGTACGGAAAGATCTGTGAGTCAGAAATACTTTTTTCTATGTTGCCGCTAAAATTTAACTTAAACGCCTCGATCCCTGATGCCTGTGTTGAGAAATCGAAGTTACTGTTTACAGGAATATGAATCGTATCGGGGCTATCTCCAAAAGCATACTCGCCTACAATTTGACGCTCATAAAGTGCCAATGTTTTGGTTTCTCCTGCTTGCAAATTGATAGAATTTCCAATCGATGTAAATGCGTAGTTCAATCTTTGATTCGTTGTACCCACTTGCTTAATAAAGTAGCCCCCTGAAGGAACCTGAATCGTTACCTTTCCTGAACTGTCCGTGACTAACAACGTCACTTCACCAGATGTCGAGGAGGTCAATGTGAAATAAGCGCCTTGGATTGGCTGGTTTGAATTACTATCTAAAACTTGAACCGTCAGTTGCGCATTGGCAGCTCTTGCAGAAGACGGATCAACAGAAGAAGGGTCATTATTTACTGTGTCTACAGCAGATTCTTCTTTATTTTCCGATCCGCTGGTGGCTCCTTCACTGTTACTACTTGCTTGTGTTTGCTCGTTCTTAACATCCACACTCGATGAGGTCGTTGTTGTCAGCGTAGGATTTTCTACTTGAGAGGTAGCTTGTCTAGCATCCGCAGAAGCATTCGTATCATCAGATTGCACTGTATTCACTTCTTCCTGATCCACCTGCGGAGATTCTGAAAACACTTGGCTTTCCGCCATTACCTGAAATGCTGGCGTTACCACCACAGCACTTAATAAGATTACTAAAGATAGAATAGATTTAAACTTCTTTTTCACAAACTTTCACCTTAACCTTCTTTTTCAAAATTAAAACTTTTTTATCCAAACTTTTTTTACGCCTAAAAATCATTATAATTTATTAATTTTTAATTTACAAACATTTTTTTATTTAGCGTATCATTCACTCCTATCAAAAAATTTTTATGCGGACACATGAAATACCATTGAGCGTATGTATACTTAATTCACTTGTCATCGCATTGCATCACCTCTTCAGAATTTTATAATTCAAGCACCCTTACCTTCAAGCAAATCCAGTGCAAATCAGCGCAAATCTTCTTTACATCCTTGTTTTATCAATGATTTCATTTTCAAAAAAGCAAATTATTTTTTACTTAATCGTGGCATTCTTTTTTTGAATGATTCGAGCAAGTCTATCTTCTACTCTCAATATGTGATATCTTTGAACATTTATCAGTTCATATATGACAATTGTTACCTATTATAGGTGAAGGATTCACTGAAAAAATCGAGCACTTTCAGGAAATTTTTTAGGGATATCTGGCATAAGCTCATTTAAATTTAATCTTTTAAGAACAAAGAAAATATCTTGTGCATTTTTTCGTTAAATCGAGCTTTACAATTGTTTCTTTGAACCGCTTTATGATAGGATATGTCAGAAGGAGCATTGAAATGACTATAGCTGAAAAAATAAAAGAGAGTCGCTTGAAATTAGGACTCACCCAACAAGAAGTTTCCGAAAAATTATTTGTTACTAGACAAACGATCTCAAATTGGGAAAACAATCGAAGTACCCCAGACATCGACACATTGATCAAATTAAGTGATCTCTATCAAATTGATTTAGAGTCACTGCTAAAACCAGAACAATTAGCAGAAGAACCAGAAATAAAGATCGGGGAGAAGAAAAAAACCTTCCGCCTTCCTCTATACATGCTAAATTTGACTGCAGTCGTCGCTTGCGTTTTCACCGACTTCTTAATACCTACAGGAACAATGACCCTATGGACAGCTGCTGCACATTTTTTGTTACTAGTTAACTTTGTCCTTTTATTCGGCTTTTTCCTCACAAAAAAAAGACCCCTCCCTGCAAAAACAATTGTCTTTGCATTAGGAAAAGGTCTGCTGATCTTAGCCATTATATTAGGTTTTACTCTTTGGTCGAATAAAGGAGCTTCCGCTGATGCGTTACATCTGATTGGCCATAATTATGGTCATTTTATCTATTTGACGTTTAAAGCCATTGGGGTGATTTATTTGTTTGATTGGCGGAAGTTTATGTACTAAAAAATTTAAGCAGTTTAAAAAACCGCGTGTTTTTTATCCTATCAGATAAACAGTTAAAATCCATATTAAATAGAAAAGTACTCTGATATCTATACAAGATATCAGAGTACTTTGTTTTAAAACTCAGAAGGTTTTTCATTAGTTAAGCCAAAGCTGTATGCAATAGCATCTAAAATTCTCTGACTAGCAAATCCATCTCCGTAAGGGTTTGAAGCTTTAGACATTTGGTCGTAAATATCATTATCTTCAAGCAATTCTTTGGCAGAGACAAATACTTTATCTTCACTTGTACCAACTAATCTTAATGTGCCAGCCTCTATTCCTTCTGGTCTCTCAGTTGTATCACGTAAGACTAATACAGGTTTTCCTAAGGAAGGAGCTTCTTCTTGCACTCCTCCAGAATCTGACATAATCATATAGCTATGATTAGCAAAGTTTTGAAAATCCACCACGTCTAATGGTTCAATTAAATGAATTCGATCGCAATCAATCAAAGTTTCTTTTACCGTTTTTCGAACTATCGGATTCTTATGCATAGGGAATACCACATGTACATCATCAAAGTGTTCGACAATTCGATTTATCGCTTTGAAAACGTTCTTCATAGGATTTCCTAAGTTTTCTCTTCTATGCATTGTAACTAGTATTATTTTTTTATCCCCTATATCTGTTAATAAAGAATGACTATATTGGTCTGAAATGGTATATTTCATAGCATCAATAGCCGTATTTCCGGTAACGTAAATATCGCTGACATTTCTTTTTTCATTTAATAAATTCTTCTTACTCATCTCAGTAGGAGCAAAATAAATATCTGCTAAAACATCAGTGAGCTGTCTATTCATTTCTTCGGGAAACGGAGAGTACTTATTCCAAGTTCTTAGACCTGCTTCTACATGCCCAATTTTTATTTGATGATAAAAACTAGCTATTGATGCCGAAAAAGTTGTTGTCGTATCACCATGAACAAGAACAATATCTGGTTTTGCTTCTTCAAAAATCTGATCTAATTCTTTTATTACGCGACTTGTTATACCCGCTAATGTTTGTCCATCTTTCATTATATTTAAATCGTAATCTGCTGATAAATCAAAAATATTCATTACCTGATCTAACATTTGGCGATGCTGAGCCGTCACAGTTACAATTGATTCGAATCGAAGATCTTCTTCAATAGCTTTGACAAGTGGTGCCATTTTGATAGCCTCTGGCCTTGTACCAAATATTGTCATTATTTTTATCATAATTATTTACTCCTATTTAAAGATAATTTCTTAACGAAATATAGCGCATTTCTAAAATCCTGTTCATAAGAAAATAAAATTACATAAACTAACGTATTACATAAAAATGTACAAAACACGCCAATTATAAAAGCGATAAATGAATGAGTAGGAATATATTGCTTTAAGAAAAGTCCTAATGTAATAGCTATAGAAAGTTTAATAAAGAAAATTATAGTTTTCTTTGCGTAATCTATGGAAGAAGTTTTCAAACCATATTTAAAAACGAGATAAGGTTCATACCAAAATATTACTAACATAGTTGATAGAATTGTTCCAAGTATAATACCACTTATCCCTAAATTAAATGATTTCACAAGGACTAATGATAACAATATATTTATTAAACCTTCAATTATAGATTTCCACCTCTGTTGCCAGAATATTCCATATGCAGCTATAAATGTTCTGCATGTTCCCAGATATATTTGTAAAGTAATTTGTATAACTATAAGTAACATTAGTTGATCCGAAAAAAGAAAATCTTTTCCGACCCAAAGTTCTATGAAAGGATTCATTACTGTAACCAACGTAACAGAAATAAAATAAACTATTGATGAATTAATAAACAAATGAATCTTAAATAACTCTAATTCCTTCCTTTTGTTTTTTTCTGTAATAGCATTTCCTAAACTAGGAGTAACAGCACCTGTAATCTGACTTGTAATACCTCGAATAGCAGTGATTATCATTGTATAGTTAGCATATTTACCAACTGTCGCTAAACCAATAAAATAAGATATCATTATATTATCAGTAGCCAAGACGAGTACACTTCCGATTTGAGATGAAAAATTTCCAATAATATTTCTTTTCAAACGATTGCGTATTTCTGAAGAAGTTTTTGTTGGATTGATCGCAAAGATATCCTTATATTTTCTTGAAACAAAAAATGAAATTACAATATTACCTCCTATTGTAGCTATAATCTGTAAAATCAAATATATAATAAAGTTGTTAAAAAGAATCAAAGAAATTATCTGTGAAATACTAAGTGCAACAAAGAACGAAAACTCAATTATAACAACAACATAATTTTTTTGATCAGCATTAAGTAATGATTTTTTATAAGTAAAAAAATAGCTGACTACAGAATTAATCAAAAACAATATATATATATAGTAAACATTCGATACATTAGAACCTTCGATAAATAAATGTAGGAAAGGAATTATTAAAACACCTAAAATACCGACTGAAATCCCGATAACCATATAAGATTTCTTATAAAGGTTCATAAGAGCACTTAATGCTTTTTTATCTTTAATTGCCAACGGCTCATATAGTTCATAAATGATAGATGTCCCGAAACCTAATTCTGCCAGTGATAAAAAGCTTAAGATATTCGTAAATAATCCATTTAGACCTAAATATTCAATTCCTAAATACTGAATAAAAAAAGATCTTACTAAAAAACTCATTATTAGTCTTAATACAAATATAAAAACTGACACTGAAGAATTCAAAACCGTTTTCTGCAATCTAGTTTTCATAGAAACCTCTCTTTTATATACCTTTTATAATTTATACAATTCTTCCTAAGAAAAAGAAAAAAAGAATTAAACCCTAATTTGTTGAGAATCCAATTATCAATGTCTTTATTTTGTTGTCTTTTATCAGTATTGGACCAATAATATTCTGCAGTTAGAGTTATTTGATTTAAAAGCCATTTTCTTCTGTCTATACCTATTCTTTCTACCACTTTACTTAGTTTCATCTTCTCTTCAAAAGTATCCAAAATAAGCTCTGAATTTACTCCTTTAGTCATATTATGACTATGTACTCTGTAACAGCCTATACATTTAGATGAAAGAAAGATATCTGATTTAGTCAAACCATATAGATATATTATGGTATCATTTACCATTGAACTATCTAATATTCCACTTTCTATCAATTTACTTTTGCGAAATATTGTCGTAAAAGTCGACTTTGGCTTTGGTACCTTTCTTTGAAAATGTTCAAGAGCTACAATATTCGAATAAATCGAGTCCTCTTTTATTTCTCTTAAATGACGCCTCTCATTTGTATCTTCATTGAATAAATATGAGTCAAACCCTACAATACCAACGCTTTCTTTTTGAGAAAAAATTTGGTAAGCAAATTCAATAAAGCTATCATCAGTATAAAAATCATCATCATCACAGAAAATAATGAATTCTCCAGAAGCTTTCTCTAATCCAAGTTTTCTTGAGTAAGATGGCCCCATATTAATATCGTTTTTAATATATTTAATTTTATTGTTATCAAAAGTTTTAAACAAGTTATAATAAACATCATTTGAAGAATTATCATCTATTATAACTATCTCGATATTCTCCCATTTCTGCATGATAATTGAGTTAATACATTGTAATAAGTATTTTTCTCTATTGTATGTCGTTATAATAAAGGTCACAGTACAATTTTTCATTATAAGTCCTCTCATAATAAATCATTTTATTGAAAAATATAAATAGATAAGTAACCCTTTCAGACTCCTTACTCCATTAACAAGCTTCATTTTCTTGATTGAATTTTTATTTTTTTTGAAAAGTTTTTTCTTTTCCTCAAAACTATTATTACTATAAAATATAGTATTTAAGATTCCTACAGGAAGCCTATATCTTTCAATAATTTTAATTGATTTATGCTTTTCTCTGGTACTTATATCGCTATCATTGATATTTTTCTTTAATTTATTCATCCATAAAAAATCTCGTTGTACCTTGTCATCGATCTTTTTACTTAAACTATCTTCTGTAGAAATATAGTAATTCGTCAAATAAGCTTTAACAAAATTTATATTTTTAGTTACTAAAATTAAACTTGTAAAGAAGATCATGTCTTCTCCTAAGTTATTTCCAACTTCAAAAAATAGTCTTTTATTAATTAAAAAGTCTCTTCTAATAATCCATGAATTAGTGTTCGGTGTAGTTTTATTTTTCAAATAATTTATAAGTAAATTGCTTTTTTTAAAATATATTTTAGCTTTTTCTTTTCATCATAAGAATTAACTATAAAATGTCCACAAAAACAGGCATCAGCATCGTTTATACTTATTTGATTATACATTGAAGCTAAGAAATTCTCTTGATAAGTATCATCTGAATCTAAGAAAGTAACATACTTTCCATTGGATTTAAGAATACCTATATTTCGAGCATTAGATACACCATTATTATCTATAGATATGTATTGAAATCTACGAAAATTACCACTATATTCATTAATCAATTCTTCCGATTTATCAGTAGATCCATCATTAATAATAATAATTTCGTAATCATCAAATGTCTGACTTTTCAAGCTATCTAAACATCTCAAAATTGTAGTCTCTCTGTTATAGACTGGTATAATAACACTTATTTTACACATTTTTATCCTCTTCCAACAATTTCTCAATCGAAATGAAATGATTTAAGGAGCCATTATTCAGCCCATTAATATTGTCAAAGCTAAAAAGATTGTTATTTGTTATTTTTTCTACTATCTCATTATAATCCTCACTCAACTTTTTCAATTCATAAACTTTAGATTCTTTTTTGTTATCAGTTATAAGGTTTTTCATTTTATTCGAATAAGCTATTGGAATAAAAGGTATATTATATACTCCGGCTAATACAGCACTATGAAATCTAATAGCTATTATCATGTCGCAGGTTGAAAATTCCAATAAAAATTTATCTATATTACTTAAATATGGAATTATTTCAACATTCTCAGGATATTTTGATAGTTTTTTTATATAATAAGCTCCGATTAAATCATTTTCTCTTTCACAGTCAAATGCAAGTAATTTTACTTTCCCCTTAGTTTCTTCAATATAACTATCTGCAATCTTAGCTAAACTTTCATATGTTTGCCAATTATCTATGTTATTGGATAAAGATCTGTACACAGATATTCCTAATATATTTGTTTTAGCTTTTTTCTCTTGATTATTTTCCATATTAAAAACAATATCAGGATAATGATGAAGGTTTATATTCTTCAGTTTTCCTGATAGTTTATTAAAGGACTCTTTATCTCTTACAGTTATTAAATCTTTTGTCCGCATCTCTTCTTTTGCTAAGAAAAACCCAACATTCCTTTTATCAAATTGCCCAAGATTACATCCAATAATAGCAGATTTAATATTCTTTCTCTTTAATATTCTAGATAATTTTATTCTTTTATAAAAATATATCCAAGTTTTATAATTTGTTAATGTAAATAAAGAACCTCCAATCGTAACATGGAGATCAGTATCGTTCAATATTGTAACTAGTTCTTCAGATCTAAAAAAATTAATATTATTAATACCCTCAAAAGGTTTCTTCACTATATTGTTGTCTACGCATAAATATATATCATGTTGAGAAAAATACGAAGCGAACAAAGAGATCATTAGGTCATCACCTATGTTGTTGTCCAGATAAGCATTTAAAACAATCTTCATAATACACCCCTTTAATTAAATCTAAAGAAAAAGTTATACGGAATAAAAGTCTGTGATCCTAGTTGTAAAGAATAGTAGAACATAAAGAAACAGATAGGTATATATAATATAAGCAACACCAATCTATATTTAAACAAAATCTTTTCCACCAAATCAGGGACTACTAATATTGAAAATATAGTTCCATACAATGACAATCTGTGAGAGATAGTCCCATATCCGAAAAAGGATATATATATAATTAGACCAACTATAAATAATTTAAAAGATAAATTATTTTGAAATCTCTCAATGTTAAAAAATGCAAGCATTGCAATTGCTAACAAAATAAAAATTGCTTTTGTTCCTTCGATACTTTCACTTCTATTTAAATAAACTTGATAAACCGGAAAAAAATTAGTTACAACAAAAGAAATTAGATTAATTAGAAAAAAACTTGAAATTCCTAGAAAAAATATTATCTTCCTGTTAAATACTAGTAAAGTGACAGGTATGAAGCACAACGCCATTAAAGCTGACATATGAAAACCACTTGCAATCACAATAATTAGTAAGAACTTCCCTATTTTTTTTGTCTTAAAAAATGATAACCAATAAAAATTATTACAACAGCTGTCATCATTCTAACTACGCTAAATGAATTCAAATAAAATAATGGATACGAAATGTATAATAAAAAGCTCAACCAAAAATTTTGTGAATACTTTAAACATACAAAGCTTAGACCAAATATTTGAATCGCTGCATTAATCAAAAAATAATATATAGGAGAATTGAGATATCTTGATAAGATAATAAGCAAGTTGTTTAAATACTCTCCTCTTGTAACAATATTAGTTTCTGTATAATTAGTAATGGTATAAAAATATTGCATATAGTCCCAACCATTATTATATCTAAATGCTAAAAATAAAAAAACAACTAAGATAGCTATCATTTTAAATAAAGTTGTGCGATGAAATAGGCTTTTTTTATTAAAAATAATAGCCATAAAAAGCTCATTAAGGTAAGAAATTGTAATTATTAAAAACAGAGAAAAATAGATAAACATAATTTATCCTTTCAAAATTTGAATTAACGACTCTCTAAAATTTGTATTATCGCCTTTTATTTTATCCAAGAAATTATTCCTTCCAACTGTGTAGTATTTAAAATCATTGTCAATATAGTTTAATAGCTCTTTTTCTAAATTATTTAGACTGTCCAAAACAATTCCTAACTTGTAATAGTCTATTATTTCAGCTAAATAAGTTCCTTTATACGCAACTAAAGGTTTCCCAGCTATTGTAGCGGAATATAAGCGATTAGGTAAAGCAGTCTTGTTATTTTCAGAATCACAGTATCTAAGCACGCTTACAAAGTCACAATTATAAATAAGTTCGCGCTCATCTTCAGGGTTATATCTTCCTTTAAATACCACATTATTAATCCCTAAAGTTTTGGAGAAAGTCTCCAATTTTTCTTTAACTTCACCATCTCCAATATAAGAAAATTTAAATACTTCTGATGATTTAGTATTTTCTAATACAGTTGAATTAATTTCAAAATCCCGAATAGTCCCAATTGTAAGAATTTCATATTTATCTTTTCTTAAAAAAGAGTTTATCGGAGGGACATTATCATTTTGATGATAACCATAAGTGGTATTATGATTAATTACATATTCTCTTTGTGGCAACCAATCTTTGTACTTTTCGGAAGAAAGAACTACTAAATTAATTCTGTTTAACATTTTTTTTAAGTTCATTAAATTAATAATTTTATTTTTATCTCTTATATCTAAAATATAACTTAAATGAATTTTCTTTTGGAAAAATTTATTTAAAAAAAACGTTAATGGTAACCCAAAAATTATCACAGTATCATATGTGTCATCTACATACCTATCTTTTATGAATCTAGAGTACTTATAATAGTCTATGAAACCTCTTTGAATTTTTCGCTTATTATCATTGTAAGTAAAATGATTTTTCTTTTCTATACTAGTCCTATCCCAATTAATTAAATCATAATTAATATTCAACTCTTCAAAAATTTTGATATAAACTTTAATATATGGCATATGAATTATGTTTGAAGGGGTTACAAGCAGTACTTTCATGATAACCACACCACACGATTCACATAATCTGTATAAGAAACAATAATCCGTAATACTTTTTCAGATACATTTGGCATTGAATAATCTGATACTTGCCGGAGAGTATCATCTTCTTGTGACTCTAAAACTTCTAATCCTTCAAGAATTCTGGTTTTCTTTAAACCAACCATCATCACACTAGCTTCTTCCATAGCTTCTGGTCTTTCATGTGCCTGACGGATATTTAAAGCTTTGAACCCGAGGATCGATGCTTCTTCACTGATCGTACCACTGTCACTTAAAACAGCTTTAGCATTCATTTGAAGCTTATTGTAATCATTAAATCCCATAGGTTTCATGGTTTGAATCAATTCGTGGAATTGAATACCCTCTGCTTCTATCATTTTCATTGTCCGAGGATGAGTACTGATAATAATTGGATATTGATATACTTCAGCAATTGAGTTTAGCGAATCCACTAGATCATGAAAATTTTCTTTTGAGCTAATATTTTCTTCCCTATGTGCGGATACTAAAAAGTACTCATTTTGCTTAAGATTTAGTTTTTCCAAAATAGATGAATTCTCAATATCTTCTTTTCTAGAATTTAGTACTTCAAACATCGGACTACCTGTCTTAATAATTCGATCAGCTGGCAATCCTTCTCTTAGTAAATATTCTCTGGCGATATCACTATACGTTAAATTAATATCAGCTGTATGGTCAACAATTTTTCGATTTGTTTCTTCTGGTACTCTTTGATCAAAACAGCGATTTCCAGCTTCCATATGAAAAATAGGAATGTGTCTTCGCTTCGCGGCAATTGCACATAAACAACTGTTGGTATCTCCCAAGACCAAAAATGCGTCTGGTTTTACTTCTTCAAGAATTGGATCTATTTTGATCAGTATATTCCCAACGGTTTCAATGGCTGTACCTGTTGCTGCATTCAAAAAATAATCTGGTTTCTTTAATTTAAAATCTTCAAAAAAAACTTCATTTAGTTCATAATCATAGTTTTGACCAGTATGTACAAGTACATGGTCAATCGCTTCAGAACTCTCTAAACGATTAATAACTGCTGATAAGCGAATGATTTCTGGACGAGTCCCGACGACTGTCATAACT
The DNA here is from genome assembly GCF_050547255.1 of Enterococcus sp. AZ079. NCBI lineage: Bacteria > Bacillati > Bacillota > Bacilli > Lactobacillales > Enterococcaceae > Enterococcus > Enterococcus sp. AZ079. The sequence continues at coordinate 2,146,567 of NZ_CP172955.1, forward strand.
TTTAATTTTTTCAATGTTAGACCTCCACGTAATAAGTATCAGGATTTTCAGGGTCAAACGTTTCGTTCACCCACATAACAGTAACCATGTCAGTATTACCTAAGTTCTCAATATTATGAGTATAGCCAACAGGTATATCGACTACTTCTAATTTCTCACCAGAAACAAAATACTCGATAATTTCTTCAGAACCAATCTTTCTAAAGCGGATAACGCCTTTTCCACTTACTACCAAAAATTTCTCATTTTTGGTATGATGCCAGTGATTTCCTTTAACAATCCTCGGCTTTGAAATATTAATTGAGACTTGTCCGCGATCTTCAGTCCTCAAAAATTCGGTGAATGATCCGCGATCATCGATATTCATCTTTAAAGGATATGAAAACTCATCCTCTGGTAAAAAGCTAAGAAATGTACTATACAGATTTTTTTCTATTCTACGATTTAATTGAGGTACAGATAGATTTATTCTACTTTCTTTAAAAGAAAGAATTATATCTCTCAAAGCGCCCACAGTTACTGTATCCGTTTCTCTTACTGAACAAAAGTCATCGACAATAAATGGTTTTGCTTGAAGGCAATGCAGCAATTCTTTAACAACATCATCAATATAGCAAAGTTCAATTTCTGCATTTTTATCATTGACGGTTATTTCTTCACCTCGAGCCACTTTATAACAAAAAGTCGCTACTACCGTATTATAATTTGGTTTCGACCATTTTCCATACAAATTAGAGAATCGATAAATGTAGACTTTCGCTCCAGTTTCACTTTGATATTTTCGTAAAAGATCTTCTCCAGCTTTCTTACTGCGACCATAAGCATTGTTAAGAGCAGCTTGAATAGAGGATGATATCATTACTGGACAGGTATTGTTGTATTCCTTTAGTTTATCTAGAAGAACTGAGGTGAAACCGAAATTTCCTTCCATAAACTCTTCTTCTTCCTTGGGACGATTCACGCCCGCTAAATGGAAAACAAAATCTGCTTTTAAGCAATATTCATCTAATAAATGTGGACGAGTATCTATATCATATTCAAAAATATTTCCATAACCTTCATTTCGAAGCTCTGCAATTAAATTTTTACCTACAAATCCATTTGCTCCTGTAACTAAAATATTCATCGACTTTTCCACTCTTTCAACTCTTCTTGAACATAATCTAATGCTAATAATTTTTCCTTGATTTGTTCTACAGATAGTCGTTCTGTGTTATCAGAATTGTATTCACCTTCGTGTGTCAACTCAGTACTGCCTTCACTAAAATATTTCTCGTAGTTAAGATCTCTAGTATCAGCTGGAACACGATAGAAGCCGCCCATATCTTTCGCAACGAGATATTCTTCTTTTGTAAGAAGCGTTTCATATCTTTTCTCACCATGACGTGTACCTATAATTTGAATCTCATTTTCGACTTTAAAAAGTTCATTCACTGCTTGTGCTAGATCACCAACCGTTGACGCAGGCGATTTTTGAACCATGATGTCTCCTGCTTTTGCATTTTGAAATGCAAAAACAACTAATTCAACTGCTTCTTCTAAACTCATCAAGAATCTAGTCATGCCCGGGTCCGTTACAGTTAACGGTTTTCCTGCTTTTATTTGCTCAATAAATAATGGAATCACAGAACCTCTGGATGCCATGACATTACCATACCGCGTTCCGCAAATCATTGTATTTTCATCTGCCACAGTTTTCGCTTTTGCTACAAAAACCTTCTCCATCATTGCCTTTGAAATCCCCATTGCGTTGATTGGATAAGCTGCTTTATCTGTTGAAAGACAAATAACTTTTTTTACCCCCATCTCAACAGCAGCTGTCACAACATTATCCGTACCCATGACATTTGTTTTAACAGCTTCCATCGGAAAGAATTCGCATGAAGGAACTTGTTTTAAAGCAGCCGCATGAAATATGTAATCTACTCCGTACATTGCATTTTTAACACTATTTATATCGCGTACATCCCCAATATAAAATTTCAATTTGTCATTGTTGTATTTCTTTCTCATGTCATCTTGTTTCTTTTCATCTCGAGAGAAGATACGGATTTCTTTTATATCGGAGTCTAAAAATCTTTTCATTACTGCATTACCAAATGAACCTGTACCACCTGTTATTAATAACACTTTATTATTAAACACTTTTATTCCTCCAATATTCTTTTGAATAATTTAATGTATTTTTGAATTTGAATATTTCTACAATAGTTTTTGGAAACTTTGTTTGACATATTCTTACTCATAGAGCGAAGTGTTGTTTTATCATTATTTAAAGTCAACAAACTACTTATTAATTCTTCCGAATCTCCATTATGCACTGCGATTCCTGCATTACTTAATAATAATTCACGAGCAATGTCAGTGTTCGTATCCATGATCGCAATTACTGGTTTTTCTGCTTGATAATAACTATATGTTTTACTAGGAACTGCTAATCCAGAGAGACCCTCTTCAAGTGAAACAATAAATATAGAAGTGATGCTTAAAGCATCATTAAATTCATTCCCACTTAAATAATCAAACATAAAGCAATTCTTTAGACTTTTTTCTGTGATGACTTCTGATATTTCTTTTTTCTTATTGCCGTGACCAGCAAATAAAAAGGCGATTTTTTCTTTAGCAATACGTTCATCAGAAATTGTCTTCAAAATGGTATCCATATCCTGTGCCGTTCCCATATTACCAAAATAAGAAACTATGAGTGGATACTTATTACTTATCTCTATAAACTCCTGTGTCACAAGTTTATTCAATGATTTTTCTTCTGTTGCCCAATTTGGTATTACTATTATTCTTTCTGGATCAATGTTCCTATTTTTTCTAATATACGATTTCATGTCATTTGACAAAGCCACAATATTTGATGCTTCCGGATATAATCGTTCATTTATTTTTTGCATAAATCTAGAAATAAAACTATTCTTCCTAATCGTACCTGTTCTTTCAGCAATTTCAGGATAAAGATCATAAGCAACAAAAATAATTTTACATCCATATAGTCTTTTTGCAATAATGGATATTAAAGGCAAAATAGGTGGGTTTGAATAGACAATGATTGTTTTGTAATTTCTACACATTCGTACATTAAATAGTATTGTGAATATAAATGAAAAGTAATTTATTAGTCTACTTAAAAAATTCTTTCTGCCAAGTTGGATATATTTTTTTCGATAAACCGTCATATCATCGATTTTTTCGTTAACTGGTATTTTTTCATTTTTTTGTGTATATTCTCGAGGATAACCACATAGGACATCGACTGTTAGACCTGCTTTACTTAATCCTTGAGCAGTCTGATAAGGTAAGAGTGCCGAAGAAACATACTCTGGATAAAAGAATTGGCACATAAATAGTATATCTCTTTTCACTTTTCACTCTCCTCAATACTAGTCTTAAAATCTCTGATTTGATAATCAAATTTCACATTATTAAAAATCGATTCTGGATAACCCTCCAGCGTTGAATCATAGAAGAGCGTGCCAAAAACTTTTTGAAGTAATTTGCTATGCTCCGAAAGTTTAGAAATAAGGGTATCAAATCCTTTTATTAAATATATATTTCTGCTATGAAATTTTGCGATTTCATTTACCATTAAAGACGTGTTGACGAGCACTTTGTTCTGGGGATGGAACGTTCCATTTAACTGATTATCTATAATTACTTTGACAAAGCAATGGAGATTATCAATATAAAGCATGCTTCTCTTGTTGTTTACTTTAGGAAATACATTAATTTTTTTTGCCACATTTGATAATCTTTGGTAATTTCCAACACATTGCGGACCGTAAATCATAGGAGGTCTGATTATCGCTACTTTGAAAGAATCAGTTGCTAACCTTTCAATCTGTATTTCAGCTTCTCTCTTAGATTTACCATATGGTGTTTTAGGATTTATTTTAGTCTTTGCAGAAATAGCTCCACTCTCTACTCCAAAAACAGACATCGTACTAAAAAAAATAAAATGCTGTACATGTTCTTTCTTTGCTTTTTCTGCTATTCTAATAGCTAAATCACGATTTACTTTGTAATACAATTCTTCATTCGTTTCTTTGACGTGAACAATAGCTGCAAGATGAATCAAAACATCATATACAGAAAAATCAACATCTTTCCAAGTACTATCCCTAACACTAATCGTTTCAATTTGATAATATTCTTTATATTGCTCTATCCATGTTTTAAATGATGTACCAATATAGCTATTCTCTCCTGTGATGAGGATACGCTTCATTGCCCATCCTCCTTCTTAATACTACTTGTTCCGCCTTCTATAACACCCTCACTTTTAAAAACAGAAACAATCGTTCCAAGAAAACACTTCAGATCCATAGAGGGTGAAATGCTTTCAGTATAATTCCCATCTAAAAGAGCTTTTTGTTTAATTTCCAACTCGTCTCGACCACTAATTTGAGCTAACCCAGTCAATCCTGGTCGAATATCATTTGCCCCATACTTATCTCGTTCTTCAATCAAATCATATTGATTCCATAGCGCTGGACGAGGTCCAATGACAGCCATATCGCCTTTGATAATATTGAATAATTGGGGCAGCTCATCCAAACTAGTTTTTCTTAAAAATTTCCCGACCTTGGTGATATAAAAATCAGGGTCTGCTAATAGATGTGTCGGCATTTCTTTCGGTGTATCAATCTTCATTGTCCGAAATTTATAAATGTTAAAATGAGTTTTATTTTTACCAACCCGTTTTTGCTTGAAAATAATTGGCCCCTTAGAATCTAGTTTTATTGCTAAACATAAAAGTAATAAAACTGGTGATAACACAACGATCCCCATTAACGATAAAATAAAATCAATGATTCGTTTCAATCCATCCTTATACAACAAAATCCACTCCTATTTGTTTGAAGCATTTGCAAATTTCACGATTTCATTAGCCAATGTAGCACTCTCTTTAGGAAGTGCTTCTACAAAATAAAGTACCTCTTCCAATGAATATCCTTTGATATTACCAACAAAAATTTTCTCAAAGACTGCTTCATCATTCCGTTCTTTATCTAGTAATAATTCTTCGTATAATTTTTCACCAGGCCGAATCCCTGTTTCAATAATCTCAATCTCTTCTTCGCTATAACCACTTAGACGAATCATATTCTTCGCAAGATCAACGATTTTCACCGGTTCGCCCATATCTAATATGAAGATCTCGCCACCTTGAGCAAGTGCGCCTGACTGAATAACTAAGCGGCTAGCTTCTGGGATCGTCATGAAATAGCGAGTCATGCGAAAATCAGTCACTGTAATCGGTCCACCTTTTGCTATTTGCTCACGGAATACTGGAATCACACTGCCTCTTGAACCTAAGACATTACCAAAACGTACAGCAGAAAATTTCGTGCAACCTTTTTCATTTAAGCCAGTAACAATCATCTCAGAGATGCGCTTTGTTGCCCCCATGACGTTTGGCGGATTATTGGCCTTATCTGTAGAGACCATTACAAAGTTTTTCACCTTCGCATCTTTAGCAGCTTCAGCAGTATTCTTCGTTCCGTAAATATTGTTTTTGACTGCCTCTCTAGGATTGTATTCCATCAACGGCACGTGTTTATGGGCTGCCGCATGATAGACGATATCCGGTTTGACTTCGTTCATGATTTCAAACATCTTTTCACGATCTTGTATATCGGCTATAACGGGAACGATTTCGGTAATATTGTCTTTAAAATTGTTGTTCAACTCGCGGTCAATTAAGTAAATCGAGTTTTCTCCGTGTCCTAACAAAACTAGTTTTTTAGGATTGAATTGAATCACTTGGCGACAGATTTCGGAACCAATCGATCCACCAGCACCAGTCACTAATATCGTCTTTCCAGTAATTTGATCTTTGATGGAGTCGATATCCAATTTGACTTCATCTCTACCTAGCAAATCAACGACATCGATTTTCTTCAAACGTGAAGTGCTGATTTTTCCAGAGGCGATTTCTTCCATTGATGGCATCGTGTTGACTTTGACATGCAAAGGTTCAATTAAGCTAAAAATACTCCGCAATTTTTTCCGTGACAAGGATGGAATAGCGATCGTAACCATATTGATCTCATACTTTTGAATCAATTCAGGCAAATCGCTGATACAACCCAAGACTTTTTTCCCAGAAAGATAAGTGTTTCGTTTATTCGGATCATCATCGACAAATCCGATAATATTAATGTCACTTGCCGTTTTCGAACCTACGAAGCTATTGTAAAGAATACGGCCGCCTTCTCCTGCACCGACGATCAGGGTATTTTTGACAACCTCATTGGACGTACCCCTCATGTTTTTTCTTTCAATATAGATCCGCCAAATCAATCGACTAGCAATAATCAGAAAGAGCGAAAGAAAGTACGTAAAGATCACTAAGCGCACGCTATAGGTTTCATCACCGAAAAACAAGATCACGTTACAAGTAAAAGCGCTGCATGATACAGCCAAGAAGATAGCAATCATTTCTTTCAAGTTCGTGTAACGATTGATTCGAGAAAAAACACGAAACACTGATCCATAAAAAAGATAGAAACCGACAGAAAGGCTCACCGACATCAATGTAAATTCTTTTGGAATCGCCACAAAGGGTTTCATAAAATAAACTGCTGCAATATTTGCTGCTATGATCAATAAACTATCTACAACTATCAAAGTTACAATTTTTCTTCTTCTCGTTAATTCAAACAACCCAGTTGCCCCCTAAAATAACCCGAATTTCTTTTTTTTCACTTCTGTAAAAGCTGGAAAACTGATTTGATCCCCGTTTATCAAATCTTTTGCTACTTGTTTCATCAAGGTTACTTTGAGCATGCCAAAATCTTGCTCAATTTGCTCATAAGCTTCTTTTAAATTAAAGGTGCGTTTTGTAACGCCATGGGCATCCGAAGCGACCATCTGAACAAGATTATGTTCAACCATTGTTTTTGCTGTTTTTTGGATTTCTTTTCCAAATACGCCGACATAACTTGGCGCAGTTAACTGTGCCAAACAGCCCATATCCAAAAAAGGGATGAGATTGTTAGGGTCTTTTCTAAAATGAGCATTCCGCTCGGGGTGGACAATGACTGGAATCTTTCCCAGCTGTAGTAAATCGAAGAATATTTGTTCTGTATACGTAGGCACTTCAATCGTAGGAAATTCTATCAAGATATACGTATCATCAAGATCTGTAAAAAGGATGTCATTTTTCTGTATATCCTCAATTAAATCTCCTGTTATCCTAACCTCTTGCCCCTCAAGAACTGTCAAGGGCAGGTTCCGTGCGTCTAATTCTTCTTGTAAAGAGGTAACGAGAGAAATGACCTCTGACTTCGGATTGCGGTATTTTCCATTGTTATGATGTGGGGTACAAAGGATATGCGTAATTCCTTGGCTAATCGCTTTTTCAGCCATAGCAATGCTCGCAGTGATGTCTTCTGCACCATCATCAATTCCTGGTAAAATGTGGCAATGTAAATCAATCATTTCACTCGTCTCCTTCAAATTAATTAATTTCCATAATAATAGTAGTAACCTGAATCTTTCGAGTGTTCGGCACCGTTATAGACCACCCCAATGATTCTTGCTTGAACCATATTCAAAAGATCTCTCGCTTTTGTTAAGGATTCTTTACGTGCAACATTTTCTCGAACCACTAAGATCGTCCCATCTGCTTTAGATGCCATGATTTGTGCATCGGTGACTGCTACAACTGGTGGCATATCAAAGATAACCACATCGTAAAGGTTTTTCGCTTCTTCCATCACTTGGTTCATTCGTGCTGACCCAAGTAGCTCAGATGGATTTGGTGGTTTTGGTCCGCTAGTTAAGACAGATAAATTATCAATCACCGTTTTTTGAGCTGCTTCAAGGACGCTCGTTGAGGTACTTAATACGGTACTCAATCCACTCGCATTGTTTAAGCTGAATGTTTTGTATACAGTAGGCTTTCGCATATCGGCATCAACTAACAATACTCGTTGTCCTGATTTTGCAAAAACAACCGCTAAATTAGCTGAAGTTGTCGATTTTCCTTCACCTGGACCAGAAGAAGTAACAACAATGGTCTTGATTTGTTTATCTGCTGAAGACGCAAATTGAATATTTGTACGGATCGTACGATATTGCTCTGAGATTGGTGAAGAAGGATCAATTAGCGTGATCAAACTTACTGCATGTGTCTGCGTCCCAGTACGTTCTTGTTTTTTTGCCATCATTGTTCCCTCCTAGACTCGACTACGACTGCGGCGTGATTCTGCCGCTTTGTCGCCTTGCGGTTTCTTAATAAATGGTGCACTTGGTTTTTTCTGAATGGTCGCAGCCAATTCTTTTGGTGACATTTGGGGTACAGTACCTAATACGGTAAAGCCTAATGTTTCAGTTACAAATTTATCATCTTTGACAGTTCGATCTAGCAACTCCAATAAGAAGGCTAAGCCAACACCGACCATGATGCCTAGTACTAGACCAATGGCTAAGTTTAGTTTGTTGTTAGGTGAAACTGGAGTGGTACTAGCTACCGCACTTGAAATGATTGAGATTTTATCAACATTCATAACATCTTGGGCATTTTCTTGAAAGACTAATGCAGTCGTGTTGGCAATATTTTGCGCTGACACTGCATTGGTACTAGTTGCCTGAATGGAAAACATTTGTGAGTTTTGCGATTGATTGATTGAAATGGATTCTTTCAATTGTCCGACAGTCAAGTCAAGGTTGTTTTCGGACTCCAGTCGATCCTTTACTTGTGTCATAACTAAATCACTGACGATCATATCCTTATACGTATTGATCATTTGCAGGTTTGTATTTACATCGTTTGCATTGGTAGTTTCTGATTGAGGCAATGTCACAATCAACTGGGCTTGTGAACTGTATTTAGGTGTAATGACAAAGAAGGTGAATATCCCTGCTAAAGCTAAACCAGCAAACATTGAAATAAAAATAGCAGCTAAGTGTTTCCGTAGAATTGCGAATATTTCTTTTAAGCTAATTGTTTCTTCCATCTTTTCTCCACTTTCCTATTCATTCTCTAGATTTAGTTGAGCTTTCAACTCTTTTTGAACTCTTGCTAGTTCTTCTTCACTCACACGTTGATATGAGATGCCGTCTTGCATGAATCCTTCCCCTTGCAACTGATCTTGTTTGATCGTTTGAAAGGCACTGCGATAGTTAAATGCTAAGGTTCGCATGTCATCGAAACTCATATCTGTCTTCATGTTTTGCTCAACAGCATTTAAGATCGTTTGATATTGGGTGATTCCATCAAGACTCAAGACTTTCTTAACGATCCCTTCAACGATTTTCCGTTGGCGTTCTTGCCGTCCATAATCGCCGTTTGGATCTTCATAACGCATTCTTGAATAGGCAAGAGCTTGTTCGCCATTTAGTGACGTACGTCCGATAGCAAAATCAAAGCCATCTTGCGAAAAGGTGATTTCATTATCAACTTCAATGCCGCCGACTGCATCGACTAATTCTTTTAACCCAGCCATATTGATTGATACATAATGATCGATCGGAATATCTAAGAATTTTTCTACGGTATTCATTGCCATCGCTGGTCCACCAAAAGCATAGGCATGATTAATTTTATCTGTCGTCCCATGTCCAACGATATCAACATAGGAATCTCGTCCAATACTCACCACCGTCGTCTGATTGTCTTGCGGACTGATGGTCGCAACCATCATGGTATCAGAACGGCCTTGTTCGACTCTCCCTAAATCACCGGTATCGATCCCCATCAGTAAAACCGAGAAGGATTCTTGTTGGGATAGATCGACATCATTTTCACGTAGGCGATCTTCTCGATCACGCTCGACTGATTGATAAGTTTCGTTAATTGAATTTGACACATCAAAATATAGTTTGGCAGCGACACCGATCAATCCGATGACTAACACTGCGACGATTGAAAAAATAATTAAAAAGATTTTTTTTCCTTTTGACATTTGCTTTCCTCCAGTTATCTCTATTTTCTTTGATACATGTATCCATTAGTAGACAACGTCTGAACTTTGATCTGTCCAGGTGCCATCTCCTGCTGATGTATCCTCTGAATAACTTTCCGTTGAAGCGGGTGTATACGTGCTGTATCCTGTGTACCCCATTTGGGTAGCGACTTTATCTGCTAATTCGGTGTATTTATCTTTCAATTCTTCATTGCGAACTTTGCTGATACTGTCGACTGCACTCAGATATTTTTCTAAGGTGACTTCACTGGTCACCTCATCCCCATCAAGCATTTCATCAAAAGTTTCTTGTAACTTTGCAATGCGGTCTAATTGAGTATCCGCATATTCTAAATAGGAAACAACTAACTCTTTCCATTTACTATCCTCAAAAAAACTCAGATTTTCACGGACATTCCCAACATCCGTTTCTTTTAGATCGGCTCTAATGATGACATCATTTTCAGCACTTTGCCAATTTGAAACGCCTTCAGTAAATAAGGCTTCCGTATCCGCTTGTACTTTTAATTTTGCCTCGATGTCTTTTAGCTGATCATCAAGGGCGGTTTTTTCTTGTTGGATATCCACTGACTCACTTGGCAGTGCATCATCATCGATCCCATAATCGTCTGCTGATACTTTCACTGCAGAAAGTTTTGCGACTGTTTTAAGAACGTCTTCTTCTTTAAGATCTTTTCTCAAAAACGTTTGATCTTCGTTGCTGTAAAATTCAGCAATTTCATTAGACAACTCATTGATGCGATCTTTTTCGCTGGCAATCGCTGTCTGTGCGTATTCGACTCGTTGCTGATATTGCCTTTGGTTATTTTGTCGGTAACCAATGAAACATATTGCAACTGCGCCAATACCAACGGCTAAAACAGTCAAAGTCTTTACTAACGGCTTTCCCATGAACACACTCCCTACTTCAATTGTGCTTGTTTAAGCATTCTGCCTTCCTCTCACATAATAAAGGCAATTCTAGTTTATTATAAGAGAAATGTATCATTAAATAAAGGAAATTCCCGCTTTTTATTTATTAAGGTATATTTTTCGTCAATATAAGACTTATATAATGCCAAACATCAGTTATTTTAAAAAACCATAAATAACATCTACTCTACTTGACAGTTTTTTTAAACCCTCATTTTAAATAATAAATAATTCAGTTATAATCGTTGTTCTCATCACCTTTTAGGGTTGTCACTTTATAGAAAAATAACCTTGAGAGATTGTATTCATTCATTTTCCCAACATCTTTTCATTATAAATAGAAAAGATAAGAAATTCAGAAAGTAATTTTATACACTTTTCTTGTTATTATAAATCAATTTAGCAAAGATGAATTTTTTTCTTGGTGCACTTAGGGTTTCCTTCGCGTTTACTATTTATTTACACCAATCGTTCCTGTTAAAATTATAAGTTATCTTCTGTAAACTGACTTTCCCCCTCAATTCCTCCCTCCAATTTCTATGGTTTTTTTAAAATATAGTTAATCATTCATTTTTTATTTTATCACAATAAAATCATCACCCCCCTCTCATACTACTCAATGCCAATCAATTTCCTTCTATGCGCTGAAAGAAACGTGTTTCTACCTATATATATGCTGGTCGTCAGTTGATTTATAGAAAATGCAAAAAATCTTGCGCAGGCTCAGGTATAGATTTCACCAACCGATGAAATACGTGATTTGTTTTTTCTTCCCTATCTTCTTTAAGATGAATAAGTAAGATTTGCGATTTTATTCATGAAAGGAGCCACGTCTTGAGAAATTTTCAAATTAATTTCATTACCAACACTGCAACGATTCGATGGCTGAAAATTTTGATGGCATTCGAGAAAAATTATCAATGTTCGACTCAAGGTTTGGCAAAGATTTCAGGAAGTACCACGCGAACGATCGTTACGGACGTGACAGATCTCAAAGAGTATTTTGGCGACTGTTTATCGATCGACTCTTCTCATAAGGGGTATATTTTTTCAATCAAGCAGTCCGCTGTGTATTTAACGAAAAAACGTGCGCTGATTGCCGATGAGATTTTGTTCCATATCATCGAAAGTATTTTCCACAATGATCTTTATAGCTCATCGGAATGGGCAGAGAAGTACCATATATCAGAAAGCACCGTTCTTCGCTATTTACGGAAAGTACAACCTATTTTTTCTTTCTATCGTTTGGAGATCCAAACCAATCCTATTTGCTTTCTTGGTGAGGAGATCAATATTCGCAAGTTTTTCCATGATTTCTATTATGAATCGGAAATTACTGCCATACGATCTTTCCACCGATCGCCATCCAAAATATCACTGCTAGTGCTTTTTCAAGATGTTATCAACTCGACCAGCATGCTTGTTCATTTGGTGAATTCAATTATTACTTGTATATCACCTTTGAGCGCCATTTTGCAGGTCAAAGTATCGAGTTGCCTAAGCAAATAAAAAAAATATTTGAACAGTATAATGATTTTCGGTTATTTTCTGAAATCAATGAGGCTATGAGTGAACAATACCAAAAAGAACTTCCGTATGAGGAAGTCCTTTATTTGTTCTTATTGGTAAAAACTCGCCGCTCGATCAGTAATTTAGCGATCGAGCAAACCTTTTGTAGAGAGTATAATCATTGGCCTGAAATCAAGCAGCTTGCGGCAGCCTTTGTCAAGGATTGCTTGCCAGGTACACAAGATAGCGCTCGCGACCGACTCTTAGTAGAGTCCTTTTTTACGGTAGCAAAAATCAAGCAATTATTATCCCCTTTATTAAACCATATGATTTCTGATACCGTTCAATTTGTCGAAGAAGCATATACGGACGATTACCATCTATTTAAAAACTATCTGTTGACGCAACCATTAGCTAGAGAAATTTGGGACAGTAACACACTGGAGCACTTAGGAACGAGCCTTACGATGTATGTTACTTCTATTAAATCTTTGTACTGGCAAGCGAAGAAGAATATCGCTTTTTTGTTCGAAGGCCCCTTTTATTTATGCCAATTATTAAAATGCAAATCTGTTCGTTATTTGCGCAGCTCTCGGACCTTTTATTTCCCGGACTCCAATGAATTGTCCGCAGGCTATTTGGAAAAAAATCAAATTGATTTGATCGTTACCAACTATACGGAATACATTACCGAATATGCCCAAGACATTGATTATTTACTATTCAAAACCTTTCCCGATGAGCACGACTGGGAAGCTTTAGAGGAAAAACTGAACGCCAATTTCAATCCTTGATAAACGAACACCGTATGTTTGACTCCATCTGACCAAGCTATTCAAAAAATGCTCCTGAGAACGAGCGCAAGAGATTGTGATCAGTTTAACAATACATCCAGAGTATATCGTCTATGTCGTCACTGACGCAGCGATACGCTCTTTTCTTATGCCTTCCTACATTAAAAGCAAAAAAAAGAAGCAGCCACTTCATTCAGTGAGCTGCTTCTTGCTAGTTGATTGATTAATCGAGGATCGTTACTTTTACTTGACGACGTCCCCATTGGATACATTGTGCGACGTTATCAAAGTGAACATCAATGATGTTTCCTTTGATCGCGCCACCCGTATCAAGCGCTAGTGCTACGCCATAGCCTTCAACATTGACTAAGGTGCCTAACGGAATCACGCTTGGATCAACGGCAACTGCCATTGGATTTTTACGTAAGTCTGTGCCACTTGCTGTAAAGAAACTAGAGCCAGCTTCTTTATACGAGTAAGCAGTTGATTCCATCATCAATGTTCGACCACTACTTGTATTGCTGTTGTTGCTATTGTTATTACTGTTGTTAGTTGTATTGCTTGAGCTGCTGTTCGGGCTATTGTTGTTGCTTGAAGAGCTGCTTGATGATGAGCTGCTGCTTTCAGTCGTATTGCTGCTCGATGAAGCAGACGCTTGGGATTCAGAAGCGCTTGAACGTTCAGCAGCTTGAGCTGCTTCTTTTTCAGCTTTTTCTTTCGCTGCTTGTTCCGCTGCTTCTTTGGCTGCCCGTTCTTCTGCTGCTTTTTCAGCAGCTAAGCGAGCTGTTTCAGCTTCTTTGCTGGAAGCGATTTGTGCCAAGGTTGCTTCGTTTTCTTTCAATTGGGCTTGTAGATTCGCAATTTTTGAATCCAATGTTTTGGCTTCTGATTCTAATGCGGTTTGATTTTCTTTCAATGATTGCTGTGTTGACTGTGCTTTTTCTTCTAAAGCTTCCAGCTTTTCTTTTTCTGCTGTCAATGAATCGATCTTTTCTTTTTCCAAGTTTTGTAACATCGTCATCGCATAGGCACGATTGATAAAATCTTGGATGTTGGATGATTCTAATAGTACCGTCCAGTCTCTGGTAGCCCCGCCATTGACTTGGATGTCTTTCATACGTTCCGCAACGACAGCTTCACGCTTTTCAATTGTTTCTTGTGCAGTTTTGATTTCTGCTTTGGTTGTTGCTAATGATTCTTCATTTTCAGCGATTTGAGCTTTTAGCTCTTCTACCTCACTGTATTTCGCATTCACATCAGTCAATGCAATCTGTACTTCCGTACTGATTTCCTGACTTTGCTGCATGACGGCACTTTCTTGCTCTTGCAATGATTCAAGTGACTCAGCCTGCGCAAAGATTGGAGAAACGATTCCTGCCGCAAAGACAGCGACAACGATTGTTCGTAGTTTCTTTGCCTTCAAAAAATTCCCTCACTTCTCACTATGGTTTCCAACATATCCTATTATACAAATTCTTAAGAAGAATTTTATTGCAGGACCTTTACAATTTATTACAAATTATCGTAAAAGTGGGTGTTTTCATCGTCTTTTCCGACTGAAATTAGTCAGAAGTGGGAAGAATCAGCATTGATAAGGGTTTATTATTTGTAATCTAACCGTAACAAACCTATTTTTTCCTACGAATGGCTTCAATAAATCGAGACAATTCCTGACTGCTTTTTATCTGATTGATTTCTAACTTTTGAAAGTTTTTTAAGAGTCTTCTTTGATGGAAATTCAATCTCGGTAGATTTTGTTTTAAAACGCGCCATTCTTCTGGAAACGCTGCGAAGCGCCCTTGCCAATCGTTTTTATATTGCTCAATATTTTCAGCCAATTCTTTTTTGTGCTGTTCAAAGGCTTGATTGACCTGTTGCACCGCTTTCTGAAAGGCAACCAAGTTAGCTAGGGTATAGCCCATATCAAAAGAGAGAACCATTAATAAGAAAACGGGCAATAAGAATCCTACTCGAGCACTCAATGTTTGAACAATCTCCAGCATTTGCGGATGAACAAATCGAACAATCAGCACACAGCACACGCCCCAAAAAAGAGAAATCGGCAATGCCACCCGTCCATTGATATTCAATGGGACTTCTTTATAATCCCACCACGAGGCATGAAAAAAACGCTCAAGTAAATAACTTGTCACATATTCAAGCACGGTAACCAACAACGCTGCCGCAAAGAACAGTGGAATCACTTGCTCATGCAATGGCCGTAAAAAATAGACAACGCCAAGAATCCCAAAGCCGTAGATGGGTGTGATCGGACCAATAAGGAAGCCCCGATACACAAAGTGCTTGGCTTTTAGTGAGCAATAAATGGTTTCCCAAAGCCATCCGATAAATGAGTACAAGAAAAACAATAAAATGATCCGTTCAAATTGAACCATACCTATCCGCTCCTTTTCAAACTGTTGCAATGATCTGTGCAATCGTACTTGTCATCACAATCATACCACAAATCAATCGGTCTTATTTTGAATCAGTGTAGGAGCTTATTCCTCGTTTGAACGGTCTTTTTTGTTGCTTATTGATCACCAAAAATAATTGATGGGTGCACCTGTTCTTTCAAACTATAGCCACACAGTTCTTTGTTAAAGGTAAAATGATCTTGTTCCACATTGGCAATGATCTCATCTTCGGAAAATCCGTGAAAATCGTAGTCATTGATGTAACTGCGAAGTAATACTAATTTTGCATCGATCAAGAGAACTCGTTGGATGTCCATCCAAAAAGCCATGTCTTTGTTTTTCAATATTTTTTTCAATTCTGCTTCCTGTGCTAACCAGTACGCATAGACTGATGGCATTTCACATTTAATGGTTTCAGCAGATAATCCTTCTCTCATTTTTACTAGATACTCATTCACTGATTGATAAAACAATTTCCTTCCCCCTAGTTCCATTATTTTTAAACGTTGATCCTATGTTTCTTCTATTTCCTCGCCGCTTTGAGCTATCTTTCTCTATCCGACTGTTGCTGATGTCGCCTTTTTTGTATCGAAAGAAGCCATAGTATTTCGCAACAAAATTCTGACAATTATTCAAAACAAATAGATACATAAAAAACACACTATTATTTTATAGATATAACCGACACAATTTTTAACTTCACTATTCTTTTAATGCTTCCTTTCTTTTCTAAAGCATAGCAAAAGTCGCCCCGTATTTATAATCAACTTTTGCATCAATCTAAGAAAAAAGTGAAAATAAGCGGTAATAGTCAGTTATTTCCGCTTCATTTTTTTAAATTTACTATTTAACATTCCTTTATTTTTTTCGATTCATGCAATAACTGAGAATATTTTATTGCGTTATTTCCTTTCCTATTATACGATTAACTAAATAATGTTGGTTATTTGAAAATAAAAAACAAAGGGGAACGTGAGAATAATGAGAAAAAGTGTTGTTTTTAGTTTATTGGGGTTCACACTTCTTTTTGCTGGCTGCACGCCAAAAGAGGAGAAACCAGCTTCAGAAAGTACGGAAAATGCAAGCGCTACAAGCTTATCTATGACTTCGTCAACAGAAGTCGCCCAAGAATCGACGGTCTCTTCCAGCGAAGCGGCTTTACCGAGTTCGGAACAAACTATCACAGGCGTGAGCGGAACAAACTATACCATCGATTTACCTAGCAATTGGCAAGAGGTACCTGATTTCACTTCATTAAATCCTGACAATGATTTCATGTTGTCCGATGCGTTAGAAACAAAATACTTAGCTGCAGTCGTTGAATCGAAACAAGATTTTGCCGATTTAGAAACTTATCTCGGATTGGTTCAAGAAAATTTGGCAACGAGCTTCAATACGACTGCCACCTTTTTACCAATTCCTGACACGAAGGCCTATTTCGTTGATTTCCCTGCGACAGTTGAAGGGCTAAATATCCACTATATTTATTATGTACTTGAAACCGAAAATAATTACGTTCAGTTGTATGGTTGGACGTTAGAAAGCTTATACAACTCTTCAAAAGAGGAACTAACAGCGATCATGAACAGCTTCAAAGAAGAATAAACAAAACATCTGTAACCATTTTGGCAAATAGCCACAAAAATGGTTGCAGATGTTTTTTCTTTTTATCTACGGACTACAAGTCGTTGCCCTACAAAAATCAATGAGCCAGAAAGATTATTCCACTGCATCAACTGATTGACAGTCACACCATAGCGTTGCGAAATCCCCCATAGAGTGTCTCCCGAACGCACGGTATAGGTGGTGCTGTTTGATGAGGAAGCGTTCGTTTCTTGAACATACGCTGCACTTACCCAGCCACGCCCTTCAATTCGATACCAGACATTGTTACCATTGACGCTGGTTCCGGTCTTTTGCGCAACTGCGCGAAAAGAGGAGTTATTTAACAAAGAACCAACAATTCTAGCACTGGTAGACGCATCAGAGCGAATATTCAATGTTGCGGTGGTGCGAAACTCTTTATTGATGCTTTGTTCAGAGCTATTACTTCCAGCGGTCACTTCTGTCACGTACGCAGCGCTCACCCAGCCGCGTCCTTGGATTCGATACCACACATTGTTGCCGTTGACACTCGTTCCCGTCTTTTGAGCGACTGCTCGAAATGTTGCATTGCTTGCCAAGGAGCCGACAACAGAAGCGCTAGTCGATGCGTCGGAACGGATGTTCAAGGCGGTGGTGGTGCGAAACTCTTTGTTGATGCTTTGTTCGGCACTGTTGTTATTGTTATTATTATCGTTGTTATTATCATTATTATTGTTGTTATCATTCCCACCCGTATTCGATGAGATCTCCGTCACGTGAGCGGCACTTACCCAGCCACGTCCTTGAATTCGATACCACGTCGTATTACCGTTCACACTGGTGCCGCTTTTTTGCGCTACTGCTTCAAATGTTGCGTTGGCAGCCAATGAACCCACGATCGAGGCGCTGGTGGAAGCATCTGAACGGATATTGAGTGCTGCATTTGTTCTGAATTGCTTATTGATCGCCTGTTCAGAATTGTTATTGTTGTTATTGTTGTTATCGTTTGAACCGCCACCACTTGATGTATCGTACTGGGTCAAATTGTACGTTTCAATCAAGTTGTTTAGCTTACTTGCATAAGCCGTGTCGGTGGCATAACGTCCTTGCAGCCATTGTGTCGCGTCACGATAAGAATTCGTATTAGACTTCCATGCCCCATGGTAGAAGAAAACACCCGGCGAGAATGAGGTGGTTCTCAAAACGTGCGCATTGTCTTGAAAAGATTCTTTTAATGAGGGGTATTTACGAAACTTCGCAATAATCGGATAGAGATTGCCATTCCCGTCATCTTCCATGGTTTGCATCTCTACAAACTGTCCATTGTAAGATCCCTTGATACCAAACATATTATTGGCAAGAGTAGTCAGCGTGGATTGCCCCCAACCTGATTCTAAGATCGCTTGCGCAATCATGACTGAAGCGTAGAGGTCATTTGCCCCCGCAACTTCTTGTGCCATTGGTCCTACTTGCTGAATAAATGCTTGCTGATTATTAGAACGTGCCATTGGATTGTTGTAGTTGGGCATGACCTTCGTTTCAATGGCGATCCGCTCTTCTTCTGACAGAACAGGAATGTCACGATCAATTTCTGCTTCATTCTGTTCAGAAGCATCATCTGCTGGTTCATTTTCGGGTACGTCTTGACTTTCTACTACATCCGAACTTTCAGCTTCTGATGGTTCGGTACTATCTTGCGTTGCTGGTGATCCCTCGTTGACTTCTTGATCTTCTACAATGCTCACGGAATCTTGCGTCGATGTGTCTTGGGTTGACTCTGCTGTTTCAACTACTTGAACACCATTTTGGGTTTCTGCTGACTCAAGTGTATCTGCTAAGACATTCATCGGCAAAATATTCACCGTACTAACAAGTGCAGCGGTTGCCGCCGCACTTTTACGGTAAAGAAGCCCTCTTTTTTGTTTCTTCGCACGATAACGAAGCTGTTTTCTTTCTTCCATTTGTCTCTCCTTAAAACTACAGCTAGCTATTTCTTACATTCTTACTGCAAAGCTAGGTGTAAAATGAGCGGTACTGCCAACAGAAACATTTTGTCCTGGGCGTGGTGCATGAATGTATTGTCCGCCACCTAAAGCAATGGCTACATGATAGGTGCTGCCTGATGAACCCCAGAATAATAGATCTCCTGGTTGTGCTTGGCTAACGGAAATCACTGTACCTGCTGTTTCTTGTGGTACCGTCCATCCACCAATATCTCTCCCTGTTACTTGTAAAAAGACATAGCGAGTAAAACCAGAACAGTCAAAGCTGTCCGGTCCTTTGGCACCCCAAACATAGGGTTTTCCGATATGCTTATAAGCTTCTGCCACGATTGCAGCCCCATTTGTTGATGCTGGTGCAGAAGGTGCTGGCGGCGTCACGATCGGTGCAGGTGACGGAGCAGGCGTTGGCGCCGGTGTTGGTGTAACTGGCGTCGGTGCTGGCGTTGGTGCAGGAACTGCAGGTGCACTGTCCGCTGGCGTCTCCGGTGCTGCAGGTGTCACTGGTGTTTCTGGCTCATGAATTTCTGGTGTATCTACTGGTGTTTCCTCTGGAACCTCTGGTGTTTCAACCGGTTCAGATTCTTGCGTTTCCTCTGGTTGCGTTTCTGCTGGTGCTTCTGGCTCTTCCGCTGCAGCTTGTTCTGCCTGCTGTTGCGCCGCTTGTTCCGCTTGGGCTTGTAAAGCAGCTACTCGGGCAGCTTCTTCACGAATTCTCGCTTGCTCCGCTTCATAGGCTTCTTTTTCCGCACGCAGCTGTTCTTTTTCTTCTTCTTTCGTTGCTTCTTCGTAGGCTAAATTACTAACTAAGACATTTAATTCTGCTTGGCTTGCTTCCAAAACACCTTTTTGTGCTTCCAGATGGCTCTGTGCTGCTTGCAATTCTGCCACTTTTTCTTGTGATTCCGCACGCTTTTGTTCAACAGCTTGTTGGTCGGCTTTTTGCTGTTCGATCACTTCATTATTCGCTCGAATGATCGTCGTCATCGCATGCAAACGACCGACTAGATCACTGACAGAGTCCGCCTCTAGTACCGCTGTTAGAAAATGGTCGCCTTTTCCATTAACTTGTGTTTCTCTGGCTTGCTTTTCAATGTTTTCTGAGCGTTTGGCAATGCGCTCTTCTAACTGACTGATTTCCTGATCCAATCCTTCGATCGCTTGCAACAAATCACTTTGCTGCGCTAAAATGATTGCTGCTTCTTGATTTAACGAATCAATTTCTGCAGACAATCCGTCAATTTCCCCTTGTACGCTTTGACGTTGCTGTCTCAACTGATCAATTTCGTTATTTTTTTGTTCGATCAATTGATCGTGATTCGTAGCAAAAACGGTCACAGGTCCGCCGAATGATGACAATACAATGCCGCACATACACACTGTTGCAAAGATTTTCTTCTTCATCTGATCCTCCAAATTCAATTTTAAAACTTTTTTTTCATTTATTTGACCATTTTCATTTTACCATAGTTCAGCAACAAACCCAATCCGTAAGCGATTTACATTTTAGTTACATAAATAAGCTCTGTTTTTTTATTACATGTTCCCCACTCCTATCCCACCGACACGCCGAGTGAATCCCTATGTATCAACTGTTCAAGAAAACTTCATAGAAAAAGTCCTTTTTCTTAAGAAAAAATAAATAATGTTGTAGATTTCACTTTTATTACATTAATTTTCTGCAAAATATGCTTGATTCACAAAGTTATAAACAGACGAAAAAAGCTCCTTCCTAGTGTTTTCTAGAAAAGAGCGAGTTTTTTTTGTCTGTGTTATTCACGATAAGGGAGTAGTTGTCTCATTACGGCGATTTGGTCATCAATGGTCTGTTCTGTGATGTGACCGGTCAGAGCCAAAATCCCTAATCCTTCAATCACGAACATATAGTTTTCTGCAATCACTGCCAAGTTTTCATCTTTTAATACACCTTGCTGAACGCCCACTTGAAAAATCTCATGGATCGTCCGTTTCGTCTCAGCGAGTTGAGCTTGCTGCAGTGAACTGGAGGCTTCGGTTTTATGCGTATAGTAATACTCGTAGACGGCTCGCAGCATACCGTCAGAAATGCTGTGGAGTAGACGCTTGCGATGGTCGGAAAAATATTTGTTTAAAATCGTTTCAAAGGGCACTTGCTCCATGATCATCTCTCGTACATCATCAAATTTTCGTTTGGAGCGCTGCTCTAACACTGCCAAAAAAATCTCATCCACCGAACGAAAGTATAAATAAATGCCACCACGACTAATGCCGCACTCTTCGATAATGTCCTTCATTGTCGCATCGATCAAGCCTTTCTTACTAAAGACAACTTTGGCACTTTCAAGAATCAAATCACGCTTTTGTTGTTTTTTCTTTTCCGCTGTAGTCAATTCGCTCTGCTGCTTCTTCGCCATTTTTTGGCTCCTTTCATCACATTATTAATGACACTCGTGTCATTTTGTTGTATAATCAACCTAACTTAAAAATGACACGAGTGTCATTATAAAAAAAGGAGTTTTTACAATGAATACAAAAAGCAAAACCTATCGCCTTGTCATTCGTGCCATTTTGACTGCTATTATTATTTTACAGACGATGGTGCCTTTTCTTGGATTTATTCCGATCGGTATCACTAGTTTGACGATCATCCATATCACGGTAATCGTCGCTGCCATCGTTTTAGGGACAAAAGACGGGATGTTCATTGGCTTAGTCTGGGGGATTTTTACCATGATCCGTGCGTTTACTTCCCCGACAACGCCTTTGGACATTGCCGTTTTCACCAACCCAATCATCTCGGTGGTCCCCCGTGTGTTGGTTGGCTTAGTGGCTGGTCTCTTGTTTACGATCATTTACAAAAAGACCAAAAAAGTCGTCGCTGCTTCGATTGTTGCAGCAATCTTTGGGACCATCACCAATACAGTTTTGGTCTTAACCCTAATGGGAACCTTGTATACTGGCTTAGTTGCCACTACCTATGGTGTCGATGCTTCGGCTTTATTCGTGACCCTCGGTGGAATTGCAGTAACGAATGGAATCTCTGAGGTGATCACAGCTGCGATCTTAACACCCATTCTAGTAAAAGCCTTATTTGCAGCAACTAGCTTACGTCCCGAAAATCGTTAGTCCCTTCTCTTATCCTATCATTTTTTTCACGTTCTGAGTACTCTTTGCCCAAACATTAAAAGCCCCCGATCGAAGAAAGCTTCTATTGTATAGAAAAGCTTTCTTCGATCGGGGGACTTCTTCTTTTATTGGTTAAAAAAAGGTGGACAGCAAGGCAAGGATCGCTAGACCGCCTTGGGTCAAAATAATTTTCTTGTCGCTAGTCACACTGCCATATGCAGCTACTAAGATAATGTAGATCAACAGCAAGCGACTGATTTCCAATGGCGCTGAAGCAAAGGTAATACTATACAGTAACCCCAAACCGATCAGCCCATTGTAAACCCCTTGGTTTTTGAACAAGGTCACGACGATCGGTCGTTCAAGTTCTGCTTTCGTCACGTTGAAGACCCGCGCTGTTGCTTTGGACGTAGTGGCAAATGTTTCTAAATAGAGAATATAGAAAAACTCTAAGGCAACCAGTACAATCAAAATCGTCGATAAAATCGTCATCCTTATTCTCCTTGATGAGCGACAACGATCTCGCTCGGTTTGGCTGCAAAGTCAGGCATTTGTTGGAATAATTGTTGCAGCAGCGGGTTTTGATTGTGCGCGCTGATCGCTTCTTGGTTCGCCCATTTTTCGACCATGACAAACCGATTGTTCTCTTCCAATGATTCATAGAGATGATAGCCGTGGCAGCCTTCCTCAGCTCTCGCCGATGCTAATAATGGCGTAACAGCGGCTAAAAAATCTGCCCGCTTTTCTTCTTTGATGTAAAACGTTGCATTGATGATTTCCATCGTTTTCCCTCCTCTTATAGAAATGTCGTAATTTGTTCTGCGTCTAACCGAACGGATTCATAGCCTAATTCTTTGGCTTTTCCGACTGAAAGGATCATGACAGGAACATAACGTTCTTTGTCTAAGCCAAAAGCTTCGGCTAATTGATCTGCTTCAAAGCCGCCGATTGGGTTGGTTTCATAGCCATGCGCCCGCGCAACTAACATAAATTGCATCGCTGCTAAACTAGCGTCGATCTTCACCACATCATTCATTTGTTCTTTTGTAAGATTTTCGTAATGAGGAATGATCGCTGCTAATTGTTGGTCACGTACTTCCGCTGGCATTTTGCCTTCTGCTACTGCTTTGTTATAAATTTCTTCTCCTAGTTCATGACAAAGCATATCGCCAAAAATCAAGACCATTGCAGAAGAGGTATCATTTTGTCGGACGTTGAAACGAATCAACGGTTTCAATTTTGCTTTTTGCTCATCGCTTTCCACAACGACAAAGCGCCAAGGCTGCATATTGACTGAGGAAGGTGCTGTCGTTGACTCTTGGATCATGGTCAACATTTCTTCATGGGGGATTTTGTAGGTTTCATCATAGACACGAACCGATTTTCGGCCAAAGGTGATCTCTGAAAAATTGTTATTGCTGTATTCTGTCATGGGTTTGCCTTCTTTCATGGAACTAATTTCATAAGTAATGTTAGAAGCTGTTCTTCTTCTTCTTCGGTCAAATTGATGCCTAACGACTCCTCAGAGCTGGCATGCTTTGAAGCACAACTAGCCAAATCGGCTTGTGCTTTCGGTGTCAAAGAAACAAAAATCTCGCGGTTATTGTCTTTGTTTCGTTCCCGTGTCACAAATTGTTTTTCTTCGAGAATCTTCAAATGCCGAGTGACCGCTGCACTATCGATCTTCAATTCATTCTGTACTTGATTTTGGGTACAGCGTCCTTGCTCATTCAAAAACTGCAGCAACTGATAACGGGTCAGACTAAAGCCAGTCTCTTTTTCAAAGATCGCCGTTAATTCTTGATTCACGATTTTCATCCGATACAGCAATCCGCTTAGCTCACGTAAATTCATTGCATAAACCGCTCCTTTCATCGTTGACTTATCAACTGTTGACTAGTCAAGTATAAATCATTTTCTTTTGCTTGTAAAGAGTAAGCAAAAAAGACCCGCAGCTAGGCGAACTTCATCAAGGATCGAATCAAGAATCCTTTGGCGAAGTTGCGCCATTAGGCTGCGGGTCTTCGTTACTCCGGTATTGAGAAAATACTGGAGAATTTATTTTATTTTAATTGGAAGAGTTTCTTCAAGCCCATCACGATCAGTGTAGAGATCGCTGCAGCAGCGAAGATAATGCCCCACGTACCAGCTTGAATCGGCATCGTATCCAATAGCTCATTCATAAACGGTACATAGACCGCTGAAAGCTGTAAGCCGACGGAAAGGAGCAATGCCCCCATCAATGGTTTGTTTTTCAAGAGGGTTTTGTCTAAACCAAAACCGCTGCTCTTACGAACGTTGAAAATATGCATCAATTGCGCCACTGCCATAAAGGTAAAGGTTGCTGTTTGTGCATAAAGCAACTCGTGATCCGTCAGCATCAGGAAGTTGAAGAAGCCAAACGCCACCAAACCAATCACGACCCCACTTAAAATAATGCGTCCTAAGAAGCGCTTGTTAACGAGGCCATCAGCTTTCGACCGTGGCTGGCGCTTCATAATGTCGTCTTCAGCTGGTTCAAAGGCTAACGCCATGGCTGGAGCAATATCGATGACTAGATTCAAGAAAAGGATATGCAGCGGTTGGATTGGCATAGGCATCAAGAAGATGACACTTAGAAAGATCGTCACGATCTCAACCATATTACAAGAGAACAGGAAGGAAACATATTTTTTGATGTTGTCAAAAATGATGCGTCCTTCTTTGATGGCATCGACGATCGTTCCAAAACGGTCATCCGTCAAAATCATATCGGAAGATTCTTTGGCTACTTCTGTCCCACGAATCCCCATGGCGATCCCGATATCGGCGCCGTTGAGTGCTGGCGCATCGTTGACCCCATCGCCAGTCATTGAAACGATATCGCCTTCTTCACGCAACGCTTCCACAAGCTGTAATTTATTTTTTGGTGAAACTCGAGCAAAGACAGCGACTTCTTCGATTTTTTCGTTAAAGCCTTCTTGCCCTGCCAATTCATCGATCTCACGACCCGTCATGGTTTTTTCATGGTCTTTTAAGCCAATTTCTTTGGCGATCATGGATGCCGTCTTCGGATGGTCCCCGGTGATCATTTTCACTCGAATCCCCGCTTCTTGTGCGACCTTCACTGCTTCTTTGACATCTGTTCGCGGCGGGTCGGCGATGCCCGCAAAGCCTTGGATCTTGATTTCCTGCAGTGCTGCTTTCAGCTCTGCTTCGTCCGTTCCACCTTGATAATCCTTGATGCAACCGACAGCGATCACTCGCTGCCCATGACTGGCTAACGTGTCATTGTATTCATGAAGCTGTTCTTTTTCTTTGGCATCCGCATCGGCTAAATCAATCAAGACATCTGGTGCCCCTTTGATGATCAATGTCCGTTGCTTTCCTTCATACACGGTCACCATGTATTTGTTGTCGGAATCAAAGGGCATTTCTGCGATTTTCTTCAGCCCGCTGTCCTGCTCTTTTTGGCGATCGATGCCGATTTTTTGACCTAAAACGACAAACGCCCCATCTGTTGGATCACCGAGGATCTCGTATTGCCCTTCGTTTTCACGTAAAGTGGCGGTGGTACATAAAGCACCGTTTTCGATCATCCCTTGCAGCGCCTCATGATTGGCTGCATCGATCTCGGTTTCATCCTCCGAGTCTGCCTTGTAAAATTTTCCGTTGGGTTCATACCCATTTCCTGTCACTTTGAACATTTCTCCTGAACCTAAAATGATCTCAGCAACCGTCATTTGGTTTTCTGTCAGCGTCCCCGTTTTGTCACTGGCAATAATACTGGTGGCGCCCAGGGTCTCAACAGCTGATAACGATTTGACCAGTGCTTTGTGCTCGGCCATCGTCCGCATGCCTCGGGACAATGTGATCGTCGAAACGGCTGGCATTGCCTCAGGTATCGCTGCGACCGCCAAAATAATCGAGATATGGATCATTTCGACAAAAGGTTGATTCGTCAAGACCCCAGCGATCAAAACTGCCACCGCAGCAAAAAGCGCGGCAATAATGATTGCTTTTCCTAGCTTGTCCAATTCGATATCTAACGGCGTTTGACGCTTTTTGTCACCCGTCAGCATGTCACTGATTTTTCCGACCTCGGTCTTCATACCGGTTTCTGTCACTACCGCATAGGCATTTCCCCGAGTTGCCGCAGTTCCTGCGAAAACGACATTGCGGCGATCGCCTAGTGGAACATCTTCTTCATAGGTTTCTCGTGCATCTTTTTCAACAGCTTCTGACTCACCGGTCAGCGCTGATTCGATGCAGGCAAAGTTGCTCGTTTCAAGTAAGCGGGCATCTGCCGCAATGGCATCCCCTTCTTCCAGAACGAGAATATCGCCTGGAACGATTTTTGCCGACTCGATCTCCATTACTTCTCCATCACGAATCACTTTTGCGGTAGTGTAAATCATGCTTTGAAGAGAATCAATTGATTTTTGTGCTCGTAACTCTGTGATAAAACCTGTCATTACAGCAATCACCACGGCAATCAATACTGCAATTCCTTCAATCGTTTCCCCCATCGCAAAAGAGAGTAACGCAGCTGCTAGCAATAAATAAGCAATCAAGTTGTTCAAGTTATGCCACAGCAATTCCCATACAGAAAGGGATTCTTGTTGCTGGATCGTGTTTTCTCCGTATTTTTCTAAGCGTTTGTCGGCTTCTTTCCCGCTTAGGCCTTGCTTGCGGTCACTTTCAAAATGTTTCAAGGTCTCTTCAGTCTTTTGCTGGTAAAATTTTTCCATCAAATTCCTCCTTTAAATTATAAACTTCTTGCCGAGGGTTTCCACGTTTCTGAAGGGATAAATCGGTACAGATACCTTGCACAGTCATTTTTTGATTTGAATCGGTTCAGGCAATTGCTGAGTGAAGGGAATATAACCAATAAGAAAAGCAAGCGCAGGTTGACTGGCTGAGGGAAAAGGTATGTGTGTTGAGCATCGATCATTTTGCGAGCAATGAAGTCGCTTCTTTTAATCGTCGCAAGTGATCTTTCTATGTACGTACTTTGTGAAAAAACCATCCGGCCTACTTCTAACCTATCATGGATGAAGATGTTCGCAAAGGATTTTGCTTCACAAGTGGTGTAAAAAAACAGTCGTAACAAAATTAGCACCACCGCTTTTGATGACGATTGGGCAGCATGTCAGCAATGCCAAAACGGTACTCGTTTCGGTGTTTTCTTAATAAACTAAACTTCTGCTATGTTGTGATTTACAATGTTACAACTCTAGCAAAAAAATAACTTTAAAAAGAGAACGCTTGCTGTCCTTACTTTATTTTAACAAAAAACAACAAACTTTTGAACAAAAAAAGTGTTTATTGCTAAAAAAACAATTAAGTTTCGATATCTCGCTGACATTCTCCTTCCTGATCGCCAGAAAAGGTTGAAGCAAAACAAGCCATTGATCCATTGTGTTCATATAAAACAAGCACGCCAATACCCCAAAAAGCATTCCTCGTTTGAATGATAAATCACCAACCGAAGAATGCTTCGTATTTATTCTACTTTATGAGGGAACTTCCTCACTCTCGATATAGCAATAGACTCGCAGATCAGGCAAAGCCTGTTTGATCTGCTGTTCGATGGTATCGATAAATACGCTTGGTTCTTCGGGTCCTAGCTTCAAGGTAAGGTCGGCGACGATCAAAAGTTCTTCTGGGCTTAGATGGAGGGTTCGCAAATCTTTGATTTGAATGATGGCAGGGTCGGCTAAAATTTGTTTGATCGCCATTAAATCAGAAGCAGAGGCGCCCTCACCAATCAAGAGGCTATAAAATTCTTTGGCTAAAAAGACAGCAGCAGCAATCAGCAACAATCCACCTAAAATGCCGCCGAGGGAATCAAATACTGGATTGTCCGTCAATGCGGTCAATAAGATTCCTGCGATGGCGATCGTCACACTACCTAAGGCAAACAAATTTTCCGTGAAACCTAAAAGCAGATCGGAATCGCGGCTTTCTTTTAAGAAACGGACGAGGGGCTGTTTTTGCTTTTTTTGTTCTTTGACTTCTTGCCATCCCTCTTGTACAGCCGTCACTTCAATAAACAAACTGACAAATAAGATCGCTGCCACCAGCTGGAGCTGTTCCACTTCGTGGGTGGGGTCTAGCAGATCACGGCTGGCTTCAACAACCGCTAAAATTCCACCACCTAAAAAAACTGTCATGGCAACTACAGTACTAAAAAAATAGGTCGCTCGTCCTTCACCAAACTGATGCAGTTCGCTGCGTCCTCGCTGTGCTCGGTTTTCACCGATGGCTAGAAGTCCTTGATTGATGCAATCGATCAGACTATGGATACTTTCATTCATCAAGACTGCACTGCCGCTAAAGAAGTAGCCGATGGCTTTCATGATCAACCCTAAGACATGGGTCAGCAAAACGATTCTACGGGCTTTTTGCTCTTGCTGTTTTTCCATCATGGTTCCTCCTTCGGTGTCGGACTCGCTGTAACAAGCTGTCTCTTTTCTTAAGCATAGCACTGCACTTCCTAGATGAAAACGAAAGTGGCTTGCGACAAAGATTTACCATTTGCTCCCCTCTTGAACGCAAAAAAACCAGGATTTCTCCTGGCTTGCTTCTGACAATTATACTTCATTAATAATTTGAATCTGATCCATACTCCGTGCCATAGCCCGTTCCGTTGTCAGTACCGTACTCGTTGCCATAACCTGTTCCTTGAGACCCGTCGTCGTATCCTGTCTGAGCACCTGTGTTTTGATTTTGGGTACTCTGTTCTTCTGTCTGCTTGCCTAATGCCTTAAGCATGTCGTTTCGGATTTCATTGTAAGAGTAGTCTTGGATGTACACAATGGACTGACCATCGTAAGACTCCCCATCATACCATTCAAAGGTATGACTATTGATTTCAAACCCTGAAATCATATTTCCAGCAAGGGAAACTAAATCTTCAAATTTAAAGTTTGTATTTACGTCTTCGCTGACTGAGTCTAAGATTTCTTGATACTTGGTGACATTATTGATTTTCAAAGCCTGGTGGATCGCTGCTTCAATGACTTCTTGCTGACGATTTCCTCGATCCACATCGGTATCCATTTTACGGATGCGGGCAAAGATCAAGGCTTGCTCACCGTTCAACAACTGACGACCTTCCGGAATCAATGTTTCCCCAGAGTTATCTGCGGCATAATCTTGATTTATGTCGTAAGGGACATTTACAGTTACACCACCAATTGCATCAATAATTTTTTTAAAGCTTATGAAATTCACATTTACATAGTAATCGATTGGTAATTGCAAATAATTTTGAACGGTTTCGATCGTGGCATCTTCTTCTCCGACTGTATAAGCACTATTGATTTTTGCTGTGGTATAGATCGTACCCGTTCCAGTTCCATCATAGATATTCGTCCAAATATCCCGCGGGATGCTGACCATATCGATTTTTTTATTTTCGCCATCATAAACCATGTAGATCAAACTATCAGTACGTGCGCTGTCTAAATGATCTGTTTGTTCACGTTCCTCATCATTATCGACACCCATCAATAAAACACCGAACTTAGAACTTACATCGGATGTTTTGAGTGATCCATCCTCTTTTCCTTTGTTAGAGGTTATCACAGCGGATTCTTTAAACATTTTATCCACTGAATTTTTTGCTGCATAATACGTATAGCCGGCAAATAAAACGATGCCAGCAATGGCGAAAAGAAAGATTCCTCCAATAATCACGCGTTTGTTTCGCGCTTTGTGGGCTCTTTGCTGTTTATATCTCGTCTTTCTATCCATAGTGCCTCCTTCATTTCTCCTGAATTGCTCTCCCCGATTGTACCAGAATTTTTACGATCCGCCTATTTTTTTAAGAAGTTTTATTCTTTTTCTGTGAAGTCCTTTAAACATTCCTTAAAAATAATTCTAGTAACGAAAGAAACTTGGATAATTAGTCAACTTCTATGGATATTTTATTAAAAAACGAGTTTTTTCATTCACCCTTTTTGGATGGATCAACTTCTTTTTCGGCAGTAAGCTGAATAATTACACCAAAGGGATCGCGAACACTTGCATAAAAAAACGCAAAAGCATTCTCACTTGGTGCTTGGATCGTCTGACTGCCTTTTTGCCTCAATCGTTGATAAAGCTTCTGAGCTATTTGGCTCTCCGCTAGCGTCAAACTCAGCGACAAGTGATTGCCTCGCTGAATCGTCTCTCCTTCAACTAATGGATTGTCTGCCAGCTGTAACTGAAAATCTCCGATCTGTAGGATGGAGTGAGAAAGATACTGTTCTTGTCCCGCAAGAATCTCCAGCGTTGGATCAAGTCTCTCACGATACTCCTGGTTGGTGATGGCAAATAAGAGGGTTGCGTCTAGTGTTTCTTGATAAAATTGAATGGCTTCTTGGGCTTTGCCGTCTAAGGTTAAAAACATAGCGATTTTTGGTTCGATCATTTGTTGGTTCCTCCTTTTCTTGTTACCATAAGTGTAACTGTGAATATTGCCAAAACTTGGCACCATTGGAGAAAGAAATGAAAAAATCAGAACGCTTAACGCAGGAACTATTGTATTTACAAGGAAAAACCACTTTTCAACTAGCCGATTTGATGGAAACCTTCGCAATCTCCAAACGTACAGCCGTCCGTGATGTCCAATCATTGGAAGAGCTGGGCTTGCCTCTCGTGGTAGAAACCGGTCGTTATGGCGGCTATCAGATTTTGAAAAATCAACTGACCCCCTTGTACTTTGATAAAAATGAACGGTATACCCTTTTCTTTGCTTTGCAGCTCTTACAAAAATTAACCGATTCTCCTTTTGATCGGAGCTATCAAGGGCTACGGCGAAAATTGTTGCAGTCTTTTTATCAAGGAGACACCGAGTGGTTAGAAAAAATGGAGACGGCGGTTTCGTTTCAAGGGGTGCCTCAATTGACGAGTGCGCCGATCCTCTCAACGCTTTTTTCAGCGATCGTACAAGAACAAGTCATCCAATTTACCTATCAGCGTTATCAAAAAACGAACAAGACCGTCCAACCCTATCAGCTGGATTTTCGTGCTGGCTACTGGTACTGTTTGGCCTATGATTGTCAAAAGCAGGCTTTTCGCCGCTATCGCTGTGATGCAATGCAGGGACTTGCTCCGACTGAAAAAACAGGCTATACCTTGCAGCAGTTAGCTGAAAAACAGCTGCAGCAACAAGTGTTGACACAAACACTGGGCTATCACATCCGCTTTGATCTATCGGCAAAGGAACGCTTGTGGCAAGAAAAATATCCTGACATGGCAGTGGTGGAACGTCCTAGTGAGCTTTGCTTAGAGGGGCACATTGCCGACAATGAGCTGGGTTTTCTGGCTGATTTTCTCTTACAATTTGGTCCAACTATTAAAGAAATCCACCCGTTAGTCCTCAAACAAGCGTATACTGAAAAAGTTCGGCAAATGCTGCAGCCATTTGCACCTGACTGACCGCTTTCCTGTATTGATTATTGATTGCTTGCGCCGAAACTGATTCTAACTGATAAGGAGTTTTCTATCTATGTTTCTTTTAAATAAAAAAACTTTCCAAGCGTTAGCAGCCCCCTATAGGACAGAAGGGGCTGCCATCGGCTATGCAAAATGGCAGTCCTTCAACGCCATCACCAGCCGTAGCCTGCTCGTCTTGGATGATCAGCATTTGACGATTTTGGCGTTGAATCTTTTCTCGACAAAAGTCGTGCAGCACAAAAGCGTGCCGCTTGCTGAGCTGAAAAAACAGCACAAAGATCCTATTGTAGGAATGCTCGTCCCGATTCGCTTTACTTATAAAGGGGAAACCTACCGTTTTCAAATGCAGCGAGTGATCTTGCCCTTGAGAGATTGGCAAAAAACCTTTCTTGCCCGCTGGCAGTCGTGGTAAATGAGCAGCAACTGGCAAGGTTCGTTTCCTAGAAAAAGACTTTTCCAGTGATTTACATTTTTTTTGCAAGAAAATGAACAGATTTTTCAGGGGATGTTTTCGGCTATTTCGTTCTATGGTAAGATGTCCCTAAAGAATTGGAGGCTGTTATGGATTTTATTGAAAGCGAACGTTTACTGCTCCGTCCGTTTCAAGAAAGTGATTTTGCCGATACCTTTGCTATTTATCGGCAAGCGGAAGTCTGCCGATTCTTACTTCATGAGCCTTGGCAGACAGAAACGGCAGCTGCGGCTTTTGCCAAAAAATGCCAACAGCACGCCTTGACGGACCAAGCAGGCCTTTCTTTGGCGGTACTACACGATCAAACGGTCATCGGCGATTTGTCGGTGTGGTTTACTGGTCAGCCGTCTTCCGTTGAAATCGGCTATGCCTTCCATCCGTCATTTGGCGGACAAGGGTTTGCTCAAGAAGCATTGAAAGAATTGTTGGACTGGTTGTTTGCCAGTCAGAAGATCCATCGGGTCCAAGCGACGCTAGACGCCCGCAATCAGGCCTCAGCTAAGCTTTGCCAACGCATTGGATTACGCCAAGAAGCACATTTTATCCAAGACTGGTGGAACAAGGGGGAATGGACCGATAGTTTGGTTTATGCCTGTTTAGCCAGTGAACATCCTGCTCATCCGAAATAATTTAGGAGGTTTTTTATGATTAGCTTGTTACGCTATGCCAAGGATTATCGCAAACAGATTATTCTTGGTCCGTTTTTCAAATTTTTAGAAGCGGTGTTTGAATTGGTCCTGCCTTTGCAGATGGCCGCTTTAGTCGATGAGGGGCTGCGGCAAAACAATTGGTCGAAAGTCGTTGAAATGACGATCTGGATGATCGTGATGTCCGTGGTAGGCATGATCTGTGCCGTCATCTGTCAGTATTATGCTTCCGTCGCTTCTCAAGGCTTCGGAACGGAATTACGCAATCGCTTGATGAAAAAAATCAACACCCTCTCCCATAGCGAACTGAACTTATTCGGGACGGATACCTTGATCACCCGAATGACCAACGATATCAACCAGATGCAGATTGCTTTGGCAATGCTGATTCGGCTGGTGGTCCGTGCGCCCTTCTTAAGTATCGGTTCGGTGATTATGGCCTTTGTCATTGATTGGCAAGCTGGCTTGATTTTCCTACTCGTCTTACCGCTCTTTTGTATCGTCTTATTCTGGATCATCGCCAAAACCGTGCCATTATATAAGAAAGTTCAAATTCATCTCGACGAATTAAACGAACTAGTGAGTCAAAATTTAAGCGGGATTCGGGTGATTCGTGCTTTTGCCCGCACAAAAACGGAAACGAAACGTTTTGATAAAGCAACTGATGATTTAAGTGATGTCTATTTACGGGTCACAAATCTCTCTGCTTTATTGACGCCTGCCACCACCTTGATCATGAACGTCGGCATTATCGCGTTGTTTTATATCGGTGGATTCAAGGTCAATATTGGCAATTTGCAGCAAGGACAAGTGCTGGCACTGGTCAATTACATGAATCAAATGCTCTTAGCATTGATCGTGGTTTCCAACTTAGTGATCATCTTTACCCGTGCGGCAGCATCAGGTTCACGGATCAACGAAGTGTTAACCACTGAGCCATCGATCGGCGATGAACTTTCAGAAGTCTTTATGGATCAGCCGAAAAACAACGTCGGAGCGATTCGCTTTGAACATGTTGATTTCCGCTTTTCAAAAGAATACGGATTAGCTTTGAAAAACATTGATTTCCAAGTCGCGCCAGGGTCTATTTTAGGTATCACTGGACCAACCGGTAGTGGGAAATCTGCCTTGACCCAATTGATTCCCCGCTTCTACGATGTAGCAGATGGCAAAGTGATCGTTGACGGTCACGATGTGCGGAAATGGCCTTTACAGCAATTACGCCAAAAAATCGCTATGGTGCCTCAAACCGCCGTGCTGTTTACGGGGACGATTCGGGAAAACTTGCAATGGGGCAAAAAAGAGGCCACCGATGAAGATTGCTGGCGCGCTTTAGAGATCGCTCAAAGCCGTGACTTCGTTGAAGCCTTGCCACAGCAACTGGATACCCCGATTTTTGAAGGTGGCAAGAACTTTTCTGGGGGACAAAAACAACGGTTAACGATCGCCAGAGCGTTGATTGCTAAACCAGATATCTTGATTTTGGATGATTCTCTGAGCGCCCTTGACTATCAAACCGATCTTGATTTGCGGATGGCTTTAAAAGAAAGCATTCGTGGCACGGTCATCATTATCTCTCAACGGGTTCGCTCCATTCAAGACGCGCAGCAGATCTTAGTCTTAGACCAAGGGAATTTGGTAGGCAAAGGGACCCATGAAGAGCTGTTGGCATCTTCAAAAGAATACCAAGAAATCGTCGCATCACAGGCAGAGGAGGAAGAAGCATGAAAAAGAAATCATTCGATTGGTCGGCCTTTCGTCGCTACCTCCCTTATTTGACTGCCTACGCGAAGGAAACTTGGGCAGCAGTTGTCCTCGGGATCGCTGCTGGCGTCTCCTCGGTTTATATGACGTATCAGATCGGTCAAGCCGTCGATCAGCTGATAGGTGCCGATCAAGTGCAGTTCAGCGCCCTCTATCGCATTTTGCTTTTGTTTGCCGGAGTGGTTTTAGTGACTGTGGTCAGTCAATGGTTGATCCAACGACTAGGCAACCGCGTGGCGTATTTATCCGTCGCCGATTTGCGCAAAAAAGGCTTTGCCCATCTCAATACATTGCCGTTACGCTATTATGACCAAAACTCCCACGGCAACATCGTCAGTCGTTTTACCAACGATATGGACAATATTTCCATTGCCGTCGCTGCAGTCTTTAACCAGCTGTTCTCTGGTATTTCGGTCGTCTTGATCGCCTTAGTCGTCATGCTGCAAATGAGTGTGCCCTTAACGTTGGTCGTATTGGTTTCGACCCCGATCATCTTTTTGGTCAACTGGATCGTGGCACGAACGTCTCAATCGCATTTTGCTCGCCAACAAGAAATCGTCGGCGAAATTTCTGGCTTTGTTACGGAAATGATCGGCAATCAAAAAATCGTCAAAGCCTTTGATCGAGAAACCATCAACCAAAACCGTTTTGAAACGATCAACCAAGAATTGAATGTCCGGGGGCAAAAAGCACAGTTTTCTTCTTCTTTGACCAATCCCCTTTCACGATTCGTCGATCACTTGGCGTATCTGTCAGTCGGCTTTGTCGGCGGTCTGCTTTACTTTTCTGGTTCAGGTGCCGTCACGGTTGGGGTGATCTCCAGCTTTACGATCTACTCCAGTCAGTTTTCGAAACCATTCATTGAATTGTCGGGAATTACCACCCAGATCCAAACGGCGTTGGCTGGACTTTCAAGAACCTTTGAGCTATTGGATCAAGAGCCCGAAACAGCCGATGACCAAGAATCTCAATCACTGGGTGAGATCAAAGGCGAGATTGCCTTTGAGGAGGTTTCTTTTGCTTATGATCCTGGTCAAAAATTGATTGAAGATTTCACTTTTACCGCAAAACCTGGAGAAACCGTCGCGATCGTTGGAAAAACTGGTGCTGGTAAATCGACGTTGGTCAATTTATTGATGCGTTTCTATGATGTCGATAAAGGGGCAATCAAGATCGATGGCACCGATATTCGTCAGTTGAAACGAGAAGAATTACGGCAAAGCTTCGGAATGGTCTTGCAGGATACGTGGCTCTTTGATGCCTCTTTACGAGAAAACTTGCAATACGGCAATGACACTGCCACAGATGAAGAAATCTACGATGCCTTAAAGCATGCCTATATGTATGAGTATGTGATGCGCCTACCAGAAACACTAGATACACCGATCGGTCATCAAGGGATCAAGATCTCTGACGGGCAACGGCAGCTCTTGACGATCGCCCGCACGATGATCAGCAACCCACCAATGCTGATTTTGGATGAGGCAACCAGTTCGGTTGATACTCTGACTGAGAAAAAAATCCAAGATGCTTTCTTGAAAATGATGGAAGGCAAAACCAGCTTTGTGATCGCCCATCGCTTATCAACGATTCGAGCAGCAGACAAGATCCTGGTGATGGATGCCGGTCAAATCGTGGAGCAAGGAACCCATGAAGAACTACTAGCAGAACAAGGCTATTACTATCGCCTGTACCATGCACAATTCCAACATTGATCAGCCATACCACAAACCCCCATCAGCTCAAAGGTACCTGCTTGAGCTGACGGGGGTCTTTTTTATTTATTGGTTCCAAACATCGGCATATTCTGGTTTGTGTTCAAATTCTTTTTTGGCAAAAGGACACAAAGGAATGATTTTCTTTTGTTCTTTGCGGGCTTTTTCCACCCCTTTTGCCACTAATTTTTCGGCCAGACCTTGGCCCCGATAAGCGGGATCGACAAAGGTATGGTCAATGATCAAGCGCGTTTCGCCCGCTTCCGACCACGTCATTTCACCAATTTCTTTGTCGCCGTCTTTTAACACAAATCGAGTGTTTTCTTCTAAGATTTCCATGGTTCTTCCTCCTTTAATATGTACTTTAATGCACCGCTGGGGCAAGTGTGGATCACTTGTGCCGCTTGCGCTGCTTCCCCGTTATCAGGAATCACCCATGGGCGCCGTCCAACTTCAAAAATAGCGGGATTGCCCCGCACACAATTGCCGCTGTGAGTGCAGATTTCTTTGTTGTAATAAATATCGATCGCTTCGCCACGATACTTCCGATATCCTGCAGCGATCAACCCTGCTTCTGTTTCCTTGCCTAGTGGCTGTTCGTCCATGTTGAACACCCTCCTCTTATTGATTGTCAGAAGCAAACTGCCTGCCTCCTCCTTCATCATACGACTTCTCGAGAAAAAAATAAATCATTTGTTCAAAAATAACCTCTCAGTTGCCGATCATTAGCCAAATGCTTGCGGCAGCACAATAAAGCGTCCCGTCAAAGCATGTTGCTTTGACGGGACGCTGATTTTCATTCGTGAGGCGCTTTTGCAACAAAATGAAACCGCTGCGTGGCGTAATCCCCTGCTAAATGAGGATCGATATACAACCCGAGCTGCATCAATTCATCGCCACCGAAGGTCTCTCCCCCACTTTGATAGGTAAGGTCAGGATCTAAGCCCGCCAGTTTTAAAGTAACCAATGGTGCAGAGGCTTCGGCTAAGACTCGGAAGTAAAAGACGATCGCTTCTTTTTTATCTGGAGAAACATACAGCCAGGCGGCGTCATTGCCTTCATAAGGGCTGAGCAGTCGAACAAAGCGGCCCAACTGCAGCAGGCGCCGATGTTTTTTATAAAAAGCGATTTGTTCTTTGATCTGCGCTTTTTCTTCTTTTGTCAGCTGTGTCAAGTCAAGCTCATAGCCCAGCAAGCCAGACATTGCAGCATTGCCACGAATCGCTAGATCCGTTGCCCGTTGGGTCTGATGGTTCGGGATTGCTGAGACATGGGCACCCATGGTGGATGGCGGATAGACCAGACTGGTTCCGTATTGGATCTTCAGGCGGGCGATGGCATCGGTGTTGTCGCTGGTCCAAATCTGCGGCATATAATACAAGAAGCCAGCATCAAAGCGCCCACCGCCACCAGAACAACCTTCAAACAGGATCGTCGGATAGGCAGTGGTCAGTTTCTCTAGGAACTCATACAAGCCCAGCAGATAGCGGTGCGCGACCTCCCCTTGCTGGGCAGGATCGAGGAGCAAGGAATAGACATCCGACAGACTGCGGTTCATGTCCCATTTGATATAGTCGATGGCAACCGTATCAAACAGTTGGGTTAACTGGTGATAGAGATGGTCTCTGACATCTTGTCGAGAAAAGTCCAACACATACTGACTGCGGCTAAGTGCTGGCTTGCGATTGGGTACTTGTAACAGCCAATCGGGGTGCTGTCGGTTTAGTTCACTGTCACCAGAAATCATTTCTGGTTCCAGCCAAAGCCCGAATTGCAGCCCTTTGTCATGGACTTTTTGGGCAAATCCTGCCAAGCCAGAAGCTAGCTTGCCTTCGTTTTCAAACCAATCGCCTAATGAGGTTTGGTCATCTTCTCGCTGACCAAACCAGCCGTCATCCAAAACAAACAGTTCGATTCCCAGCTCCTTAGCTTCATCAACAAGGGCATCCAGTTTTTCTTCATTGAAATCAAAGTACGTTGCTTCCCAGTTATTGATCAGGATCGGCCGTTCTTGCTTTTTGTATTTGCCCCGAATCAAATGCTCATCATAAAAATCATGATAGGTGGCTGACAGCTGATTCAAGCCAGCCTCACTATAAGCAATCACGGCTTCTGGGGCTTGAAAGCTTTCAGTTGGCGGCAATTGCCAGGCAAATTGATGGCTGTTGATCCCCATGATCACACGGGTTTGTTGGTAAGGATCTTTTTCGATGATGGTTTCATGGTTGCCGCTATACAGCAAGCTAAAACCATAACACTCCCCAGCAAACTCCGTAGCATTAGGTTCCAGCAAGACGGCAAAGGGATTTTGCTGATGGCTGCTGGAACCCCGCTTGCTGTCTAAACGCTTGATGCCGCGATGGATGGGTTCTCGGGTCACTTGGCGTTCCTTCGCCCACGCCCCTGGCAAGTGGATCAAATCAAAGGGACGGTTAGGAAAATCCAGGGCTTGACTCGCCAGCTGTTCGATGGTAACAGGCTGGTTTCCGTGATTGATTATTTTACTTGAGCGGACGATCACTGCCGCCTCCTCAAAAATCGTGTAAAACAATTGCAGTTCGAGTCCCGCCACATCATCTTTTAAGGACAGAATCAGTGTTTCGATGCCGTCGTCGACCCCATGGGTCTGAGGCAATCCTGCTAAGGCTGGTTTGCCTTGTTGAATCTGGTAATCACTAAAGACAAAATGGCTGACTCGGCTGCCGTCAGACTGGCGAATCGTATAGGCGGCTTCTCGAAAGTCCCCGAAGCCATTACCAGGAAACTCCAGCATCAAGGTGTCTAATGAGAAAAGCCGATCGCTACTGTCTGGGGGATTAGGTGAAAAGGACCGATCAAGGCGTGGGTAGCGATAGCCACCAGAATAATGGGAAATTTTTTTTCCAAAATAAAGGTGCGCCACATTGCCCCCTTCCTCTATCTGTAAGAGATAGCTGATTTGATCGTTGCTTAAATGAAAGACGTTTAGTTGTTTGTCAAAAAGAATCATATCGTACCCTCTACTTTATAATTGTTCGCTGATGCCCCGATTATTTCACGGAGCCCAGCATCCCTTGGACAAATTGTTTTTGTAAAACGAAGAAAATGATGGCCGTTGGCAGTGTGGCGATCACAATGCCGCACATCATCATGCCATAATCAGGTGTATAAGAAGCACCCATAGCCGAAAGAACCAGTGGAACGGTCCGTTTGTCTGGTGATTGCAAGGCAACTAATGGCCACAAATAATTGTTCCAGCTGCCCATAAACGTAATGATCGCGGCAGCTGCATAAGTATTTTTAGCCGTCGGCATGTAGACTCTAAAGAAAATACTCAGTTCATTCAAGCCATCGATCCGAGCAGCTTCGACTAATTCTCTAGGGAATGCCTTGATGTTTTGGCGGAAAAAGAAAATCAAAAAGGCGGTACAGATCGAGGGCAAAATCACGACAGCGAAGGTATTGATCCCGATTGGTGTGCCGCTAAGCTTGCTGAACATCCGATAGAGCGGGATCATTAGCGCGGCAAAAGGCACCATCATCGACAGCAGTAGAATATTAAAGATGCGGTCTTTGGTTTTCGTCCGATAGATCTCAAAGCCATACCCTGCCATGGAGGAGAACAACAGCGCAAAGACGGTCGTAATCACGGCAATCACTGCGGAATTGCCTAATGCCCGAGTAAAATTCAAGTCGGAAGAAAAGAGATTTTGGAAGTTGATGACCAATTGATCGCCAATCATGATTTTTCCAGCAACGATATCAAAGGTTTGATTGGTCATCCCTAGAATCATCCAAACAAATGGAAAAATAGAGATGAAAGCCAAAATCGCCAGAAAGACGTATTTTAAAGTGAGTGAGATTGTTTTCAATTTTCTTTTCCTCCTATTTTCGTTTGGATGATCGATAAGATCACGATCGCAATCACGATAACAAAGGAGACCGCAGCGGCGTACCCAAAGTTTGGCGTGAATTTGTAACTCAAATTGTAGATATATTGCGACAAGGTCGTCGTAGCATTGGCTGGTCCACCGCCAGTGATATTTTGAACTTCATCGAATAATTGCAGCGTACCGATCGTTGAGGTGATCGTGGTAAATAGGATGATTGGACGCAAGTTGGGAATCGTGATTTTGAAGAACTGATCCCATTTTGAAGCGCCATCGATCTCTGCCGCTTCATAAATACTTGGATCGATATTCTGCATGCCTGAGATGAAAAAGATCATATTGTAGCCGGTCCAACGCCACGTGATGGCAAAAATGATCAGTACTTTTGCCCAAAAAGGATCTGTCAACCATTGGATCGGTGCATCGATCAAGTGTAGCTGTGTCAAAAAGTTATTGACTAACCCATTTGCCGAAAAGAGACTTTTCATGATCAAGGAATAAGAAACCAAGGATGTGATACAGGGTAAAAACAAGGCGGTGCGGAACAGCCCTTTAAATTTCAATTTTTTGTCATTCAATATGTTCGATACGATCAGCGCCAAAAAGAGCATGATCGGAACTTGGACTAATAAGTATAAAAACGTATTGCCAAAGGCTTTTTTAAAGGTTGAGTCGCTCAACATCCGCTGATAGTTGCCAAGACCGTTAAAGGTCATCGCTGTTGGTGGTCCTGATTGGAATGACGTGAACAATGCCGAGACCATCGGAATAAAGACCAGCATCGTGATCAAAATGACGGGTAAGGTAATAAAGGCATTGCCGTTTGCAAACCAATTTTTTGTTTTGTTTTTCATTGTAATTCCCCCTTAACACAGAAACTCGCGATCGCTCACGAGTTTCTGCAAAGTTGTTCGATTAGTTTGCAATTTGTGCTTCCACTTGTGATTGTGCTTCTTCTAATACTTTATCGATGTCTTCGCCGTTGATCACTCGTTGCAAGCTTTCAGTCAAGACAGATTCAATGGCATAGGTGTGATTGCCGTAGTTCACGGCTGGAATTTCTTGTGACCATTGAGAGAAATCTTGGAAGACTTTTTGACCGCCATAGAAATCAAGACCCGACGTATACTCTTCCGTTTCTTCTGCAGCATTCATGGTTGAAACCAAACCGATCTCGGTAGCTAATGTACCCATCAATTCTTTGTTTGAAGCAAAAGTATTGGCTAAAAAGTCTTTGGCATTTTCTTCGCCGTCAACCCCTTTGATCACGTACCAGCCTGCTCCGCCGATGCTGGAAGCATTGACTGAATTGCTGTCGCCAGCGATAGATGGGATTGGAGCGATCGCCCATTTGCCGCTTTGGTCTTCCGCGCCTTGAATCGTGCTGGAATACCACGCACCAGTTGGCGCAGAAGCGACATTCCCCGATTGAACGGCATTGACCCCGCCATCCCAATCAGAAACTTGTTCAACTAAGCCTTCATTCAACAATGTTGCTAAGACAGTTAGACCGGCTTTGAAGGATTCATTGTCTTTGATGGTTACGGTGGAGCCATCTTCACCGGTATACCATTCGCCTGCCGATTGCATAATGATTCGTGCCAAGCCAAGATCGCTTGGGTCTAACGACATCATAGCGTGACCCGTTTTTTCTTTGACGTCTTTGGCGATGCTGATAAAATCATCCCAAGTAATATCTTGGAGATCAGCCTGCTCATAGCCTGCATCGGTTAAATAGTCTGTGCGGTAAAATAGTCCTGCAACGCCACTGTCAAATGGCACCCCATAAATGACATCGTCGACTTTATTGACCGCAAATTTATAGCTGGAGAAATCCTCCTCATTCACGATATCCGTTAGATCACTAAACGCATCTGGATAAGAAGAAAGGTATCCTTGGATGCGGTAGTCTTCGATCAAAACGATATTTGGTAGTCCGTCCGTATTTCCAGATGCCAGACTCGTATTTAATTTTTGGACGATATCATCTTGCGACATCGTCACGACTTCCACATCGACATCTTGATTTTCATATACTTTTTTGGCTTCATTGACTGCCTTGATGTTGAAGGTCTCATCCCATGCCCAGACCGTGACTTTGTTTGAGGACTCGCCAGAATCCCCAGAGCTTGTGTTGCTGTTTCCGCAAGCCGCCAAAGTCAGCACTGCAGCCGCCGTTACCATCGATGCAAGTAGTTTTTTCATTTTTATCCCTCTTTCCTTTTATTTACATGGCTAACTATACACTGACTTTGTAACCGTATTCAACGATTATGAAAGAGCTTACTAAATTTGTCCAAAAATAGAAAAAAGTTACAATACCTTTCTTTTTTGAAAGCGTTTATAATAAAGAAGAGATATAGGGGGGATACCATGACTATTTTACGCACGGTCTTAGTCGTTGATGATGAGGCAACGATCCGAGATGGATTGAAACATATGATACGTTGGGAGCAAGAAGGGTTCCGTCTCTTAGGCGATGCAGCGAACGGGCAAGAAGCATTGGCGCTGATCCATGAACTGAATCCCGACATCGTGATCACAGATTTGAAAATGCCACAAATGGACGGTCTTCAACTCACAACGATCATTCAACAACAATATCCAGAAGTCCATTTTTTGGTCTTGAGCAGCTACGATGATTTCCAATACGTCAGTCAGTCTTTTAGAAATGGTGCCGTAGATTATCTTTTAAAACCGACACTGACACCGATACTCTTGTTGAAGACACTGCACAACATCTCACAAAAGCTGTCACATACAAAAGGCTCCGTGACTGAGGAGACGCAGCTGCAAGAATCGTTGAATCGCTATTTAGCAGGGTATGAAGAACCGTTGGCTCCTTTGGCGGACTACCTTGCATTAGATCAGTCGCAACAGCAAGCCCAAATTTTGACCACCAATTTTAGCGGCTTTCGTGCCAATGATCAGCTGCTGCACGCATTAACGGAATTTACTCAATCACAACCGCAAGTAAAGACGCTCTTTTTTCAAACCAGTAACAAAGATGCCGGCTTAGTGATTAGTTATCCCGAAGGAACGGATGTTTATTCTTCTTTGAAAGAAACGTTGGAACAATTGCGTTTTACCGAGCCAGACGCCTTCTTTACTCTCAGTGTGCCCTTTCAAAAGATTGAACAGTTGCGGGACCATTTTGTGACGCTTAAAGCCAAAAGCCAAGGACAATCGTTTTTTTATAAACGACAACGGCTGGTGCCAGAACAAGAACTCTTTTTGTACATTGAAAGTGATCGCTTTGATACGAAGAAGTTCTTACGGGCTTTGTTAGACAACAACTTTTTGTTAGGAATCACCAGAATCGAGGAATATTTTAATGACATGATCTTATCCAATGTCGATCCGACATTCTTAAAACAGCAGGCCAGCAGTATTTTTTACACGTTACTGTCCCGCTTGGAAGAAGAATTTCCCACTGCGCCACGCTTTAGCCGCTTAAAAGCCGAATTTTTGCATGCCATCGGTCACGTGCAGTATTTGGAAGATTTTTCTGATTTGTTGTTGGCGACCATTGATGATATTCGTCAACAGTTGACGACCTTATCACCGCTGGATGAAGATGATCTACTCGTTGCGATTCAGCGCTTTATTCAAGACAACTACACCAAAAGTCTGTCTTTGTCTGAACTAGCTGAAACCTTTCATTTTAGTTACACCTATCTTTCGGCTTTTCTTTCTGCGAAACTGAAAATGAGCTTTTCTGAGTATGTAAAGAAAACCCGCTTGGATAAAGCCAAAGAACTACTGACACAATCTGATCTGAATCTATCTGAAATCAGTGAAGCGGTCGGGTATTCGGATATCAGCTATTTTTCTCGCATCTTTAAGAAAGAATGCCAAGTCACCCCATCGAAGTATCGGCGGTTGAATCAATTATGAAAATCAACCAATGGATTCAGAAAAATGAATTATTCAGTCGGATCTTCCTCTTTGTTGTCGTCGGGGTCATTAGTGTTTGTCTGCTAACCGTCGTCGTAATCTATGGTCGCTCGAAAGATGCCTATGTTGCTTCGTACCAGAGTTCCAATCAGCTGCTACTGGAAAAAATCCAAGAAGATTATGAGCGTCTGAACGAGAATATCCATCGGATTTTTGATATCGTCGATGAAAGCAAAGCCGTTGAAACATACTTAGAAGGCGACATGAATCAAGGCCGTACGATTTTAGAATTAAACGAGCAATTAAAAGACACTCGCTCTTTGTTTCAAGACATCCCCTCGAATTTAGTGTTGATTGGGGTCAACGGGGGCACTTTCTTTCAAAACGATGCGGTTCGCAATCAATCAGTAGATGATTTTCTCGCCAGTGCCTTTATCCAGCAGATCAATGACAATGACGCCATCAGTCAGTATTATTTCTTGGACCAAGGCTTGAGCACCTCCACCAGCGACTCCCCTGGCTTGATGTACGTGCGCAAATTAATGAAAGAAGAAACGATTTTCGGCTATGCCCTGATTTTCTTAAAAGAATCCGATTTTTCTTCGATCTATCGTCAACTCTTAGATACCAGTCTCCACTCGATCTATATCGTCAATGAACAAAATCAAATTCTTTCTACTTCTGATCCGAGCCTTTTAGGCAAGCCGTTTGAAGATCGTCTCGTCACGGTCAAAAGAGATACTAGCATCAATCAGCTGCCCCTTTATTCGTATCATTTTACTTTTTACGATGTTTTGGATGAATCGCATCTAGTACGCAATATGAAT
The DNA here is from genome assembly GCF_050547255.1 of Enterococcus sp. AZ079. Classification (NCBI taxonomy): domain Bacteria; kingdom Bacillati; phylum Bacillota; class Bacilli; order Lactobacillales; family Enterococcaceae; genus Enterococcus; species Enterococcus sp. AZ079. The sequence goes on from NZ_CP172955.1 coordinate 2,191,446, forward strand.
CTGATCAAGCCAGCTCTTTTGATTTCTGTCGTCAGTATTTTACTCTTTAGTCTGCTGGCATTTTGGATCATCCGCAATATCACCCAACCGATTTATCAGCTGATTGCCAAGCTGCCGGCGGTCACACAAGGCGATTTCAGCGACAAGGTCACCATCAACGGGACGTACGAAACGCGAGAATTGGGGCGTGCCTATAACTTGATGCTAGAGGACTTAGAATCTTATGTCGATCATTTAATGGTTACAGAAGCCGAAAAACGCAAGTTCGAGATCCGCTCGTTGCAAATGCAGATCCAACCGCATTTTGTCTACAACACATTGACTGCCATTAAGTTTTTGATCTGGCAAAACGAACAAGAAGCCGCAACCCAAGCGATTGAAAGCTTTGTCCAATTGTTGCGGCACACCTTTAACCGCAAAGAGATCGTCCCCTTAAAAGATGAGCTAGCGATCGTGGAAGAATACCTCGTGTTAATGAACGTACGTTACGGCAATCGCATCCAATCGACGATTTTTTCAGAAGATGGCTGTGAAGATATTCTCGTACCGAAAATGATTTTGCAACCGATTATCGAAAATGCCTACCTGCATGCCTTTCCCGAAGAGGATTCAGGATTGATCCAGATTTTTTCTCGCGTCAGTAAGGAAGGCCTGAAAATTGAGATCATCGATACGGGCATCGGGTTCAATGAAGAGCACCCAACCAGCACCGCCAACCACTTTGAACACTATTCGGGTATTGGTTTAGACAATATTGATCAGCGTATCAAGCTGCTCTATGGGGAAAAATACGGATTGACTGTAGAATCACGCATCAACGAAGGAACCACCGTTCGCTTGCTGCTGCCGATCCAGCGGGAGGAATCAGAGTAATTTCTTTCATTAAATAAGAAAAGCGCCAACAGAACCAGACAGCTTCCAAGAGCAGTTCTGTTCCGTTGGCGTTTCTTTCCTTAAAAATAATCGTTGGTTAACTGGCTTAAGCCAAATCTTCTCCATTTGAGGCAATCACTTTTTTGTACCAATAAAAAGATTGCTTCTTGCTGCGGGCTAATGTGCCATTGCCTTCATTGTCGCGATCGACATAGATATAGCCATAGCGTTTCTTCATTTCTCCGGTTCCTGCTGAAACCAAATCGATACAGCCCCATGAAGTATACCCCAGCAGTTCCACACCGTCTTTATCAATGGCTTCTTTCATCGCTGCAATATGCGCACGTAGATAGTCGATGCGATACACATCATTGATTTTTCCATCTTCGTTTGGTGTATCCACCGCTCCTAGACCGTTTTCGACGATGAAAAGTGGTTTTTGGTAACGGTCATAAAGATCATTCATCGTGATCCGCAAACCAAGCGGATCAATCTGCCAGCCCCATTCCGACGCTTCTAAATACGGATTTTTAATGGTCGGGAACAAGTTGCCTTCCGTTTTTTCAACACCGGAATCTTCTGAAGCAGCGACCCGAGAGGCATAGTAAGAAAAGGAAATAAAATCGACGGTATGGGCTTTTAATAAAGCCGTATCTTCGGCGGTTCGTTCCAAAGTGATTCCTTTTTCCGCTAGCATCTTCAAACCATAATTTGGATATTCTCCTCGCGATTGCACATCGATAAAGAAATAGTTGCCGCGATCGCTTTTTTTGCTTTCCCAGACATCTTTCGGATTGCAGCTGTAAGGATAATAACTAGCCGCTGCCAGCATACAGCCTACTTTGTTTTCTGGATCGATCTCGTGGGCGATTTTTGTTGCCAACGCACTAGCGACTAACTCATGATGAGCAGCTTGATATTTGATTTGTTCTTCATTTTCGCCCTCAGCAAAGGTCAGCCCTGCACCGAGAAACGGGGCATGCAAGATCATATTGATTTCATTAAAGGTCAGCCAGTACTTCACCAATCCTTTGTAGCGAGTGAAGATCGCCCGACAAAGGTTTTCGTAAAAGGCAATCATCTTACGGTTGCGCCAACCGCCATATTCTTTGATCAGATGGATCGGACAGTCAAAATGCGTGATCGTCACCAAAGGTTCGATTTGGTATTTGCGACATTCTAAAAACAGTTCTTCATAAAAGCGCAAGCCTTCTTCATTAGGGGTTTCTTCGTCGCCCTTCGGAAAAATTCTTGACCAAGCAATCGATAAACGATAGGTTTTAAAGCCCATCTCCGCAAATAAGGCGATATCTTCTTTGAAATGATGGTACATATCAATCGCTTCTTTTACTGGATAGAAATACCCTTCTTCAAAGGCAAGCATCTCACGCTTGCCGGTAATGACTGCTCGTCGCTCCTTGCCAGTCGGAATCACATCGACATTGGCAAGTCCACGCCCCCCTTGATCAAACCCGCCTTCACATTGATTGGCGGCTGTTGCGCCGCCCCATAAAAAGTTTTCTGGAAATCCCATGTCTTATTCTCCTTTTTTTAGCCGATCACTTTGATGATTTGATCGCCAAACGTAATCGGACCACTGTTTGCCGTCAAAATGTCGCCCACTTCTGCACTGTTGGTGATAACGATCGGCGTGATCACTGGATAACCTTTTTCTTTGATAAACTCGATATCAAACGTAATCAATGGGTCACCAACTGATACTTTTTGTCCTTTTTCTACTTGATAGGCATAGCCTTCGCCATTCAATTGCACTGTATCGATCCCCACGTGAATCAGCAGCTCAATGCCTTCCTCACTGGTCAAGCCAATGGCATGCTTGGAATCAAAGACTGCTGTGACAGTCCCGTTGACTGGTGCTAGTACTTCTCCGACGGTTGGCTCGATCGCTACCCCTTGTCCCAGAATTTCTTCTGAAAACATGCCATCATTGACTGCTTGCAGGCTTTTTAGTTCCCCTTTTAAAGGTGCTTTGATCTCTGCACCGCTGATTTGATGGGTTGGTTCTTGCTCTTTGTCTGCTGGTGTTGCTTCAGGTGCTTCTTCTGTGACAGGGTCTTTGTATAAGAATAATGTCGCAATAAATGTGACTACGATACTGATTGCCGCACCGATACAGGCATTGGTCAAATGACGTAAGGTGTCATCGCCGATATAGCTTGGCAAAGTCAATAGACCTGGTGAGCCGCCTGAGAAATTGCGGACACGCATGATTCCCATAAACAGACCCCCAAATCCGCCACCGATCATTGCTGCATACAAAGGTGTTTTAAACCGTAAGTTGACCCCATACAACGCTGGTTCAGTGATGCCGAATAGACCTGTCAGACCTGCAGAAAATGCCAATTGTTTGATCGTAGAATCTTTGGATTTGAAACCAACGCCGATAGCTGCAGCTCCCTGACTGACGTTTGAAGCCAGCATGCCAGGATAGATCACTGTATCATAACCTGTGGTCATTCGGTTGTTGATACCGATAGGAACCAATCCATAGTGGGTACCCGTTGCCACGAACAATGGGGTGAAGGCACCGATTAATAACGGAACGATCCATGGGCTGACCGTTTCTAAGGCTTGGATCCCTGCGGAAATCGCTTCACTGATCATATAGCCTAGAGGACCTAAAGCAACTAATGCTACCGTCCCTACGACGAAGATCGTCAGCAACGGTTTGCTAAAGAATTTGATTGCTTTTGGTGAGACCTTATCAGCAATCGGTTCAACGTAAGACATGAACCAAACACTTAAGATGATGGGGATCACCGATGATGAATAGGTGACTGGTGAAATCGGCAAACCGAACAAATGGATGCCGCCACCTGACTCATTGGCTGCTGTCACCATACCGATGAAGTTGGGATGCAGTAAAATTCCACCCACCATCATCGCCAGATACATGTTGGCTTTGAACTTTTGCGCAGAAGAAGCAGCCAGTAGAATCGGTAAGAAGTAGAACGCAGCATCTGCCATAAAGTTTAGAATTTGGTAACTTTGACTTTCTGCCGTCAAGACATTGAAGACCACCAGCAACGAAAGGACCGCTTTTAACATCCCAGCTGCCGTGATGGCTGGCAAGATCGGGGTGAAGATCCCAGTGATCGTATCGATAATTTTCGCTACACGTCCCCGATCGTCTTCTTCTGTTTCTTGATCACTAGTCAAATTAGTTTGGGCAGTGATTTCGTTGTAGACATTGCCAACATCACTGCCGATGATCACTTGGTACTGTCCGCCCTTGTTGACCACACCCATGATGCCTGGTGTGTGTTTTAAAGTGCTTTCTTGTGGTTTGCTGTCATCTTTCAAGTTGAAGCGCAAGCGGGTCGCACAATGGGTCAAGCTTTGGATATTTTCTTCCCCACCAACATTGGTGATGATCGTTTTTGCTAACTCTTTGTAATTCATGTCGTTCCTCCTATTTTGGTCCTTCGTTTGCTTTTCGTGTGTCAAAACATAAAAAAATACCTAAACGAACCCCTTGGGAGTTCATTTAGGTATAGCCTGCCAATCCAGTAACAATCCTAAGCACTTGTTATTCGTTTGATGTGTATAGTTAAATAGATCAATTCGTCTTCTTCTAACGGTCTACCGAATTCTTTGTTGATGTAGTCGCTGATTTTCAGCGCACACGCATATTCCTTCATATAGCGGTCTTTCAACATAAAAATAAAACTGCCGGTTCCTGCATCATCGAGCTTTGTTCCGCTGAATAAGCGCTGGACAAAAAATTTCAAATGGGTCACAAAGCGTTCGTAGTTCAATGAATACTCATCAAGCTCCATTGAAAAATGATATTTAACGATGTTTAGGATATGCTGAATGATCTTCGCCATTTCCGATACTTGACTGACCTGCGCCATATCCAACTCCGCATTGACGATGTGCAATGCTATGAAGCCGGCTTCATCTTCTGGCAGCTCGATCGCCAAGCGATTTTTGATGATCGATAACGCTTCTTTGCCAATGAGGTATTCATGGTTATAAAACCGCTTGATTTCCCATAGCAAGGCATTTTTGATTTCCATGCCATTTTGATAGCGCTCGATAGCATAATTGATATGATCGGTCAGCGTCAGAAATAATTTTTCGCTCAATTTTTTCCCAAGGGAAACTTTTGCAAAACTGATGATCTCATTCGCTACTTGAATATGTTCGATAGGGATAGAAGAAAGTAATTGGGTTAGTTTTGTGACATTCCACTCTTGTGTACTGAGATAGACTTTTTCAATCTTGGTATCGTCGATCACATCGCCTGGCTTTTTCTTAAAGCCTAAGCCTTTGCCCATGACGACCAATTCTTGTTTTTCCTCATTCTCAGAAATCACAATGTTGTTATTGATCACTTTTGTTACGTTCATTTTAACGACCCTATTCTTCTTTAGATTTCTTCACACAAAAAAATAGGTATAGCCCGCCTAAAGCGGTAACAATCCTCAGAGCCAGTGTAGCATGAGAAAAATCACTCGTCAATGGGGATTTTTAACCGCTTGTTTAAAAGCAGAAAACAGCGCTGCTGCCATTTGAGTCTTTGGCAGAACGCTGTTCACTGGTTTATGGCTCACTAACTCTCTTTGTGAGAGATGAATTAGATACGATTTTCGTGGTCAGCAGTTTTGACTAAGTTTGCACCCACCATACCACCGATTGACGTAAGAACGAGTCCTAAGACCATTGCCACAAAGCCCCAAATGGATGCTTTGGCTGTTGCATCACTTGCTTCTTCCGCTTTTTGACGAGCGTCTTCCACTGCTTGGTCAATGTCTTGTTTGGCTTGTTCAAGATTTTGTTGCGCATTTTCGATTTGTTTTTGCGCTTCATCAGAAGCATCTTGTAAGCCGTTCACGATATTGTTCGTTGCTTCTTCTGCTTCTTGTTGGCTTAGATCTGTGTTTTGAGCCACTGCATTTGAGATTGCTTCTTTATCGACTGAATCACCGATCGTTGTAGCACGATCTTGTAATTTGCTTGCTAAATCATCAATGATTTTATCAGCATCATTTGGATTGGTTGCAATGTCTTTGCCAGCATCTTTGATATCATTTGTCGCGTCAGACAATTGGTTTTGCAAGTAGTCTGGTTGCAATTCAGGAACATCGGTATCTTGTAAAACATCATTGACGTTCGCTTGTAATTCATCTGTATTGACGTCTTCCATGTTTCCTGTTATTTCATCGAAGGCTTTTGAAGCGACATCGCCAGCACCAGAGGCCACTGTTTCAACACCACTACCGACAGCAGAAGCAACGTTTCCTAAAAGTGACCCGACTACAGAAAAAGCACCGATCGTTAAGTAAGAAAGCATAACCATCATCACGATCATACTTGTTGCCCATGTTAAGAAACCATGAACCAATCCGACACGTCGAGCAGCAACACCAGAAACAAAACCAGCACCGAATAATGCCAAGACGAAGGTAATCACTGTCCAAATCAATAATCCTGTCCCAACACCATCTAATGGGTTATTAGAGGTTGGTTCCACCATACCAAAACCGATTGCTGAGCCAATCATTGACAGTGTCATGAACAATGCGATAAATGTTACGACCCCTGCAAAGATAGACCCCCAAGACAAATTATAGCCTGCCTCCCGCTCATCTGAACCTAAATAATTTCTAAATCCTCTTTTCATCATTACATCCCCTTTTTGTTTTTTTAACCTGAATTAAGTCTAACAATTGATTGTTTTTTTATCAATCAACTCGACTTGCGCTATCTTTTTGTAAGAAAAATGAATGAATCTGAATTGTTTGACTATTTATTAAAATAATGCCTCTCAAGGCAATTGTTTTTTATCTGAGGAAAGCTATTTCACCCCCTGCGTCAAGCCTTCCCCAACCTTATGGAAAAGTAGCCAAGCTGGTTATTGCTACTTATAGTTTCAAAGAACCGGTCATGCCTTTCACAAAGCCTTTTTGCATAAACAAAAACAATACCAACGTTGGGATCGTTGCAATCACGATCGCCAGCATTTGAACGCCATAATTTGGTACGTAACTGGCTGACGATAAATTGGAAATCAGCAATGTCATGGTTTGACGACTTTCCGTTTGCAAAAAGACCAGTGGTAGCAAATAGCTGTTCCATGCGTTCATAAAGGCATAGATGGCAGCGGCAGCATAGGTCGAGCGCATCATAGGGAAAACGATCCGGAAAAATATCGTGTACTCTGTTGCCCCCTCGATGCGACTCGCATCTAAAATACCGTCAGGAAAAGACTTGAAGTTCTGGCGAAAAAAGAAAATCAGAAACAGGTTATTGACCAATGGCAAAATGACCGCCACGTGCTGATTGACTAGCTGCATTCCTGCCATCATTTTAAACAATGGGATCACCAAAGTTGCCAGTGGCACCATCATACATAGCAGAAAAACCGCATAAATCCCTTCACTCGCCCGCGTTCGAAACTTCTCAAATCCAAAGGCAGCCAAAGAAGTGACCAGTAGACTGACAAGGACGGTGATCAATGAAATCTTGATGGAATTCCACATGATCAATGGGATGTCGTAATTGCTGAACAGCACCTGAAAATTGCTTGCTAGCTGATTCCCAAAAGTCAGCTTCCCTTCGGCAACTTGATTGGCGGTATTGGTAGAGCCCACCATCATCCAGTAAAACGGAAAAATCGAAAAAAACGAGACGATCAGTAAAAAACCATATTTTATGCATCCACTTAAAGTAACTTTCATAGCTGCTCCTTTCTATCGCTTTTATTGATTCGTTTTCGAGAGTTTCAACTGGATTACAGATAAAAGAGCGATGATGATCACTAAGACCCACGACAGCGTAGCCGAATACCCAAAATTTGACGTATAGACAAAGGAGTGATTATAGATCAGTTGGGCGACAGTCAACGTCTCATTGGATGGGCCACCACCTGTTAGATTCACCACTTCATCAAAGAGCTGGATCGTCCCAATGGTGGAGGTGATGGTTGTAAAAACGATCACCGGCTTCAGCTGCGGGATCACTACGAAAAAGAACTTTTGAAACCCATTCGCCCCATCGATCGCAGCAGCTTCTAAAGTGTCATCCGAGATATTTTGCAATCCTGCCAAATAAAAAATCATGTTATAGCCTGTCCAACGCCAGCACAGGGCAATAATAACGGTCAGTTTTGCTAAAAACGGATTATTTAGCCAATCTAGCGGTTGCGTGATCAAGCCAATGTTCAGCAGCCCTTGATTAACGATCCCGCCAATTTGAAACATCATTTTAAATAAAACTGCATAGGAAACCAGCGAGGTGACACAGGGTAGAAACAACGCCAATTTAAAGAAGGAGCGTCCTACAAGCTTCGGCGTGTTCAAAACAAACGCTAGCAGAAGACCCAACAACACCATGATCGGTACTTGAAAGATCAGAAAGATAAAATTATTGAGTAAAGCTTTTTGAAAAATCGTATCATGCAGCATACGCAGGTAATTGCCGAAGCCGACAAAAACCGATTGCAGTCCCTGCATACGATGCAGGGAAAGGTATAAGGAATAGACGATGGGATACAGCAAAAAGACACTACTGAATACTAAAGAAAGGCCAATAAATCCCCAGACTTGTTGGTTTTTGGGGCGCTTTTTTCTGATCGTATTTTGCATATTCATCACTCCTTAAGCAACACAAGTCGGCTATTCGCCGACTTGCATCTTGTAGGTGTTTTCTGCTTCCGTCAACATATCATCTAAGGACATGGCACCATCAAAATAGCTTTGCATTCCCCCACGCAAGGCATCCACTGCCGCTTGGGTATTTACCCCGTAATCAACGGCGGGGATGTCCGCCATCCAACTGGAGAAATCTTTATAGATTGGGGCGTCATTAAAGAAAGGATCTTCATATTGATAAGCTTCTCCTTCTTGTGAGGGTAGGTAAGTCCCCACTGCCCCATTTTCTACTAAAATCTCTTGATAGAATTCATCATTCCCAGCAAATTCTTGTTTGAGAAAATCAATGGCCAACGCTTTATTTGGTGAGTCATTGAGCACCAACCAGCTAGAACCACCCAAGTTCGAGTAAGGTGTCGCTCCAGACACTGTCTCTAATTGAGGAAGATTCGTATAGCCCCATTTTCCTTTTTGATCTTCTGCGGATCGGATTGTCGCAGAAAACCAGATGGCTGAATTGACTGCTGCCACTTCTCCACTCGTCACTGCACCGATCCCTTCTGGCGCAAAATAATCTACTGGTTTTGCCAACTCTTTTTCTTCGATCGTCTTCAGGATCGGCAGCATTTCACGAATAGCAGGATTGTCTTTCAAGAATATGTTTCCGTCTTCATCAAAATACCATAATCCGGCTGACTGCATCGCCATCTGGATATAATGAGTGCCGCGATTTGGAATAAACGCGACGAACCATTTCCCCGTTTTTTCTTTGACTGTCTCACCAATCTCCACAAATTTGGACCAGGTTAGATTGGTGAGTTCACTTTCATCGATCCCCGCTTCACTTAAATAATCTTTGCGGTAGTAGAGTCCAGCAGAACCTGAATCAAAGGGAACCGCATAAACGCCGTCTTGATAGGTCGCATTCGTTACTTTGTAAGGAGCAAATTGGTCAAAGTCAATGTCTTCCGATAATTCTGCAAATTTTCCTTCGTAGTTCAGCAAATAGTTCTGCACGTCATAGTCATCCATCAAAACGATGTCAGGCAAACCTTCGGAGACCCCTGAAGTAAAGGATGAAACCATTTTTTGCTTGGTATCCTCGTTGGACATCTCGACGACATTAAGGTCGATTGCGTCATTGTCCGCATTGTAATATTCCCCGGCTTTTTCCATAATTGGAATATTAAAATTTGTGTCCCAAGCCCAAACAGTTAGCGTATTCTCATCTGTACTGGCAAAATCTTGTGAATCTGCTGTTTCTTGATTTCCTCCACAACCAGCGAACAACAACCCTGTGACAATTACTAGCAAGAACAAGCTACTTTTTTTCATTTTTCTCCCTCCAATATGATTCTCTCCTCATCCCCATCAGCATAAAAATAAAGTAAACGCTTACCTTTACGCCAATTATAAAGAATGATGGTCATAATTGAAAATAATCGGATTGTTCCTCTCCTTCTATCAAAAAACCACCTTCGCCCAAGGCAAAGGTGGTTGTCTGCTTATTTTTCTTCATTTAGGCGATCTGGCATCATGTTTTCCATAAAACCCCAAACGCCGTTTTGTAATACGAGTTCCTCACGTTCGTAAGTAGAAACCGTGGTGCGGATCAACGCATCTTGACCGTCTAAGACTTTTTGTCCCCAATGAGGATCGATCAACAATGCCCGCCCCACTGCAACAAAATCTGCATGTTCTAGCAATCCCGCGGCATCTTTCGATGTTCGGACATCCCCTACACCAATCAAAGGAACCCGCTGAGCGATTTTTTCATAGACATACGCCAACATCGATTTTTCTTGGTACGCTTTTGAAATCGATTTGCGGGTATAATCCGCAAGGGAGATGTGCAGATAGTCTAATCCTTTTTCTGCCAGTTGGTCCACTAAGAACAACGTATCTTCAAAGCGAATCCCTGGTTCTTCGAATTCTTCCGGTGAAAAACGATAACCGACGATAAACTCCTTCACACCTGATTGGTCCACTGTTTCCAATACTTCATCGACGAGCTTCTCAATAAAACGATAACGGTTCTCTAGTGAGCCACCCCATTCATCGGACCGACGATTTGAGTGAGGAGAAAAGAATTGTTGGATCAAATACGTATTGGCTCCGTGGAGTTCTACGCCATCAAACCCCGCCTTGATCGCCCGTTCGGTAGCTTTTTTAAAGTTTTCAATAATCGTTAAAATCTCATCTACTGTGACTTCTCGGGGAACCTGGGCATTTGGTCGTTCGGCAGCAACTGCGCTGGCAGAAATCGGTTGTGTTCCTCGTAGGACCGAGTCATCCGTCATCCGACCGGCATGAAAAATCTGTAAAATAGCTTTGGTCCCATTGGTTTTGATGGTGCTGGCTAATTTACTTAATCCAGGTAAAAAGGCATCGTCGTAAGCGCCTAATTCCCCTTCCCAGCCCTTGCCATCTTCTTGGACATTGGCTGCCGCTGTGATGACTGCTCCGACTTCCCCAGAGCGTAAGCCATAGTAAGCCAACTCATCTTTCGTAATCACCCCATCAAAGAAGGACATCTTGGTCGTCATTGGTGCCATAATGATTCGATTTTTCAACTGCAATCCGCGCTTAAATGTTGCTTTGTCTGTTACATTTCGCATGGGTTTCCCACCTTTTCCATTGGATTCATTTCGCTTTGTAGATCTGACTGGCTTAGTTGCCCAAGGAGATCCTTAAAACAAATCGGTGCATCTTTTTTCTTTTTATCAAAATATACATGCACATGCATCTATATTACAAAAGAATCAAGGAGAAAACAAGTGAAAAACATCATTAGTCCAGCATTTCCTCCAAGACTTTTTCAAAAACGACTTTTGAACGCTGCAGTTTCTTTTCACCTGATTGGGTCAAATCAATATAGATTCCCCGCTTATCATCTTGACAAGAATGCCGTTCGATCACACCGCACAGCTTGTCTTCCATGCGCATGATCATACGTGACATCGCACTTTGACTAAGATCAAAATGGGCGATCAAATCATTGAGGCGCATGCTATGATTGGGGGTCTTTTCTAAGTAATAAAGCACGTAATACTCATTCAAAGACAGATTGCTTTCTGCTTTGAGGGCTTGCTCCAAACGAGCCTCGATCGCTTGATGCTGATTCGTAAAGGCTAACCATTGCCCCATCCGTTCTTTTTCCATCCTCTTCACCACCCATTCTTCTATACCAAGGTATTTTAATCTAGATCCCTGCGTTACGCAAGTCGCCAGAAAAGGCTAACACTTTATTATACAAAATTAGCCAGCTACTGCGGGCGTTCATGAATGTTTTATGATAGAATTGACGAAAAATTCAGCAAAAACTTCCTGTTCTTTCTCAATATTCTATACTACAATAGCTTTAACACCAAAGAATATTTAAGCACTATATCAGCAAAATTGTGCATTCCGACACAATAATTTGCTTGTTTTAGATGTTCTAATATTCTAAGGAAAGGATGAAGCAAACGATGAAAAAAACATTTTCTTTGATTGGGGCACTAACACTCGTCAGTTTGGGGCTTTTGACAGGTTGTAACAACGAAAAAGATACTGCTCAGTCAACCAGCGAGCTAAGCCAGAGTCGTGTGTCTACTGAAAGCAAACAAAGTACGTCGACGCAAACGACTGAAAGCAGCTCCTTAGCGTCAACCTCTACTTCAAAAACTTCGACCACAAGCCAGCAATCGACGGACCACTCTGACACAATGCAAACGACAGCAAGCTCAGCTTCCAACGAGTTTCCATATGCCGTTGATCTTTCCCAATATGGCCCTACACTGACTTTTCACTTCAACGGTTTCAATGTACCAGATACTGTCACGATTCAAAATACGACTCCAATGATCATTTCGATTCCCGACAGAATTAGTTATGAAGCACAAGTCGATACGATCGCGACAAAGGAGATTCGCATCTTTTCAGCAAATGACAATGGGATTCGTACAGTAAAAGTGAATACCCAGTTGACCTTTGCAAAAGAGATCACACCCAATAGCAATCCTGATTTTAACCAAAACCTGTACCTATTTACAAATAAGGAGGGTGGTCTATCTTTGATCACGCCGAACTATGCGGGAAATGTCAGCGATGACCAACGAGATGTGATGTTAGAAGTACTTCAATAAACGAAAAACAGGGAAACGAAGCACGCTTCGTTTCCCTGTTTCGTTACCCGATCATCACGGTTTCATCAGGATATTTGTAGCCAGCTTCTTGTTTGTTGGCTTTTTTCATCAATGAAAAAGCAACGGTCATGATGCCGACTCGACCAATGAACATCAAAAAAATGATCAAAAGTTTGCCAAAAACCGACAAGTAAGGCGTCAACCCCATGGTCAATCCCACCGTTCCAAAAGCGGAAAAAACTTCAAAGGCAATGGTTGGCAACCCAAAGTTTGGGGTTTGCGGCATACGCTCAGTGATCGACAATAAGAAAATCGCTACGAAGCATAACGTCAAGGTAAGAAAGAACAACGTAAAGGCACGCGATACAGCAGATTCTTTGATCGTGCGACCAAAAACTTCCGCTCGACTGCGCCCTTTCAATAAGCTGCGGATCTTGATGATCAAGACCGCAAATGTCGTTGTCTTCAATCCCCCAGCAGTTGATCCAGAGGTGCCGCCGATATACATTAAAATCATCGTCAGCATCAGGCCTGCTTGACTCATTTGTCCGTAATCAATACTGAAAAATCCAGCGGTTCTTGGGGTGACCGCTAAGAAGAGGTATTGGAAAAAACGTTCGATGACCGAGTCACCCGTGATCAACTGTGAATTGGCTTCGGTCAAAAAGAACCCTGCCGTTCCAAAAACCACCAAAACGATCATAGCGATCCATGCCAAGCGGCTATGCAGGGACCTTTTTTTGGACGCCGTATGCAGGAGATCGAACCAAACGAGAAACCCCAGACCACCTGCGATGATCAAGAAACTGACGACCCCCAGCACAAATGGGTCGTTTTGAAACCCTACCATGCTGTTGCCGAACAAATCAAACCCAGCATTACAAAAGGCCGAGATCGCATGAAAAACACTGTACCAAAGGCCTTGCTCCCAACCAAAACGGGGCACGAATGCAAAAGCCAGCAAGATGATCCCACTGACTTGGATCAAAAAGGCGATCCGAATCAGGTACCATGCCAAATGGATTTCTCCAGACATTCGGTCCAGATTCAATGATTCCCGCAAAATCATCCGAGTACTAAGATGGACTCTTTTTCTCGCCAAGATGTAAAAGAAGACGGGAATCGACATGAAGCCGATCCCACCGATCTCAATCAGCATCAGCAAGATCCCTTGGCCCCACAGGTTGTAATGATCGGCTACGGTCAAGGTCGAAAGACCCGTCACGCAAACAGCCGATGTGGCAGTAAACAGCGCATCTAAAAAGTTGGTGCCTTCACCACTTTGGGTGACAGCCGGCAGCATCAGCAAGCCAGTTCCTGCCAATATCAGCAAAACGAAGACCAGTGTGACGATCTGCGGAATCAAAAAGCGTTGCGATGCCAGCTTTTTTTTCAAACGATTTCTTTTTTTCATTTTCATTTCCTTTGACCTTTTGCAAAAACCAATGTCTTAGTAATCCAAGTTTATTGCATTTGTTTTTTCTCTTATCATACCATTTTATTTTGATTTATTCTTCACTTTGATCATTCTTGTTACGTTTGCTCGTTCATTTTCTTCCAGCCGCATTTTGATTCCATAAATGGCTTCTTCCAGCTCGGGAATCGTCAAATATTCTAGGGCATTGACGCGTCGGCGCGTCCGTTCGATTTCCCCTGCCATCAATTGACAGGTCTTTTCGATTTCCGTTAGCTCCAACAGCTTCGGCATGACGTCAGTAAAACGGGCGACAGCATTATCTAACGGAACATTGGAATTCAAAAAGCCGTACTCGATCGGCGCTTGCATCACCGTATCGTCGTAATCAAAATGCATCACTGGCACTTCCACACTCATGATGTTTTTCGTGGACAATTCAAGGGAGACTTCAGTTGCTGGTAAAATAAACATTTCTTCAATGTATTTTTCATTGATTGTGGCATTGGCTAAGCGAAATGCCTTCATGGCACGCTGCAATTGTTCTTCGACTTCTTTACGCAAGCGGTCATTCTTTTTGATCAATTCAATAAATTGACGCATGAGTTCGTCTTGTTTGTCTTTTAATAATTTGTGTCCGCGTTTGGCTGTCGCCAATTGTTTGCTGAGGCGCGACAGCTCCATGCGGGTTGGATTAACGGTTTTTTGCGCCATTGTTCTCCTCTCCCGGTAAGTATTCCGCCAGTAGGGCATCGCTGATCCGCTTCAGCTCGACTTTTGGCAGCATCGCCAATAATTCCCAGCCTAATTCCAAGGTTTCGATAATCGAACGGTTGGTGCGATACCCTTGGTTCAAGTATTCATTTTCGAAGCGTTCCGCAAATTTGGCATAGGTTTTATCTACTTCCGACAATGCCGATTCTCCTAAAACGACTGCCAATTCCTTGGCTTGCTTTCCTTGAGCATAGGCAGAAAACAACTGGTTCATCGTTGCGGCATGGTCTTTACGGGTTTTTCCTTCACCGGTCCCTTTATCTTTTAACCGTGACAATGACGGCAAGACATCGATGGGTGGCTGGATGCCGTTTTTATACAAATCACGAGACAAGATGATTTGTCCTTCGGTGATATAGCCGGTCAAATCGGGAATCGGATGGGTTTTGTCATCTTCTGGCATGGTCAAAATCGGTAGCTGGGTCACTGAACCTTTCAAGCCGCGAATCCGTCCCGCACGTTCATATAACGTGGATAAATTGGTATAAAGATACCCAGGATAACCCCGACGTCCTGGCACTTCACGACGAGCAGAGGAGATCTCCCGCAAAGCTTCACAGTAGTTGGTCATATCCGTCATGATCACCAAGACATGCATGCCCTTTTCATAAGCCAAGTATTCGGCTGCCGTCAGTGCCATTCGGGGAGTAGCGATCCGCTCGATCGCTGGGTCATTGGCTAGATTCATAAAGACGACAGAATGGTCGATGGCGCCAGTTTGACGAAAATCTTCCATGAAATATTCTGCTTCTTCAAAGGTGATCCCGATGCCAGCAAACACAACAGCGAAATCGTCTTCCGAGTTCAACACTTGTGCTTGACGCGCAATTTGCGAAGCCAATTCTTTATGAGGCAGACCAGAACCAGAAAAAATCGGCAGCTTTTGTCCCCGAACAAGCGTATTCAAGTGGTCGATCGATGAGATCCCCGTTTGAATAAACTCATCAGGATAATCCCGCGCTGCTGGATTGATTACTTCGCCGTTGATGTCCATAAATTTTTCTGGGACGATCTCTACTCCGCCATCTTTGACCCGACCTAAACCGTCAAAGACTCGCCCGATCATTTGCTCGGAAACGCCTAATTCCAAAGGATGTCCTAAGAAACGCACCGCAGATTCCCGCAAATTGATCCCGCCGGTTCCTTCAAAAATTTGGACCAACGCTTTGTCTTCTTGGATCTCCAGTACTTGTCCTTGCCGCGTTTCGCCGTTTTGCATGCGGACTTCGATCAACTCTTCGTATTTGACACCGGAGACGCGATCGACGGCCATCAATGGTCCGACTACTTCTCCAATCGTTTTATATTCCTTGATCATCGGTGCGGTCTCCTTTCTGTAAAATTTCTTTCATCGTTGCTTTGATCTCTTGATGCAAAGCAGGAATTTTTGCTAATTCCGTTTCAGGCAGGTACTTCATACGTGCCACTTTGTCTCGCAATTCTTCGGTTCCTGCATAGATTTCTGAAAGATACGCACCTAGCGTCAACGCATCTTCCGCTTCTTTGTGGAGCAGCAAGATCGTTTCCAGCATTTTGAACTGCTTTTCACGAGAGGTAAACGTATCGACGTCGTCAAAAGCGTTTTGCTGCAAGAAATCTTCTCGCAATGATTTGGTGGTTTCCAGCAATAACTGATCTTTTTCGGATAAAGCGTCGATACCGACAAGTCGAACGATCTCTGACAACTCAGATTCTTTTTGCAGCATCCGCATGGCTTCTGTTACTTGTTTGGACCAATCCACTTGCATTTGTTGGTCCAAAAAGGCACCCAATTCGTTTTCGTATAAAGAATAGCTCTTCAACCAATCGATCGATGGAAAATGACGCTTTTGCGCTAAGGTGGCATCTAAGCCCCAAAAGACTTTTACGACCCGCAACGTATTTTGGGTAACTGGTTCTGAAATATCGCCGCCTGATGGTGAAACGGCGCTGATGGCAGTGATACTGCCTTCTTGATCAGAACCTAAGCAAATCGCTTTTCCAGAACGCTCATAATACTCTGCCAAGCGGCTGCCTAAGTAAGCTGGATACCCTTCATCCCCAGGCATTTCTTCCAGACGACCAGACATTTCTCGCAGTGCTTCTGCCCAACGTGAGGTGGAATCCGCCATGATCGCCACTGAATACCCCATGTCTCGGAAGTATTCCGCAATCGTGATCCCAGTATAAATCGACGCTTCCCGAGCGGCTACCGGCATATTGGAGGTGTTAGCGATCAACACGGTTCTCGCCATTAAAGATTCACCACTACGAGGGTCGATCAACTCTGGAAACTCGTTCATTACATCGGTCATTTCATTGCCGCGTTCGCCGCAGCCGACATAGACGACCAGATCGACATCCGCCCATTTGGCGATTTGGTGCTGAACGACAGTCTTCCCTGCACCAAATGGTCCTGGAACGGCTGACGCCCCGCCTTTAGCGATTGGAAAGAAGGTGTCGATCACTCGCTGGCCAGTAATCATTGGTTCGACTGGATTCAGTTTTTGCTTTACTGGACGGCTATGACGCACGGGCCATTTTTGCAGCATCGTGAAAGACCGTTCTCCTTTGGGTGTATCTAAAACATAAATCGTTTCATCGATGGTAAATTCCCCCGCATAAACAGCCTTGACTGTTCCTGAAACGCCATGAGGAACCATGATCTTGTGATTGATCAACGGTGTTTCTTGCACGGTGCCGATGACCATCCCGGTACTGACTACTGCACCGACTTCGACTGTCGGTTCAAAGGGCCACTTTTTCTCATGATCCAACGCAGGCAATTGCACCCCACGCGTCAAGAAGTTGCTTTGGGTGATAGACATGAAGGTTTCTAAGGGACGTTGGATGCCATCAAACATTTGTGACATGATCCCAGGCGCCAATTCGACGGATAGCGGTTCACCGGTGGTTTCGACTGGTTCACCAGGTCCGATCCCAGACGTTTCTTCATAGACTTGGATCGAAGCGACGTCGCCGCGCATTTCGATGATCTCACCGACCACGCCTAAATCTCCTACATAACAGATATCTTCTAAACTTGCATGGCCCATATTTTTGGCTAACACCAATGGACCAGATACTTTAATAATTGTTCCTTTTTCCACAACATCGGCTCCTCTCTATAGTATGTTTTGTCCAACTGCTTTTTCGACATTTTCTTGAATCATTCGCTTGCCGATTCCTCGGGAACCATCATAATCAGGAATCAAGATGACTGCAGGTGTCATTTTTTGTTGGACTTTTGCTAATTCATCGGGAATCAGCTCGGCACATTTTTCAGTCAGGTAGATGATCGTACTGTTCTTCATTAATTTTGCCAGCGCCTGCTTCACTTCTTTTTCTTCCGAGGCATAGCAGACCTGAAAGCCAAATAGTTGAAAAGGAATGACGGATTCTTTCTCGCCGATTACGCCGATTTTATGAGTCATAGTGCCGCATCCTTTCTCTGAGTTGTTCTTCCGTAAAGCCACTGCGTTTGCCTACTAGCAAGATACGCAGATTTTGTAGTTCCAAAACCTTAGCATTCAAAAATGCGAGTAAAGGCAGTGGTCCTAAAGCATCCGTTTGGGCTTGGCCATAGCTTTCTGTGATCAAATTGTCTTGCAAAAGTGCCAAGCCAGCAAAGTCGATCACATGTTCATGAATCAAAGGCCGCAACACTTCCTGATAATCACTTTCTAATAAGAAGGCTAAAAAGTCACTATAGGACGCATCCGCAAACGCTAAAAATTCTTCTTTCGGGATACTGCCGACACTCACTAAGACTGCCTCCATAAAACTGCGCGATCGTTTTTGAAGTACACAACGTGCGGCAATCGTTATATTGG
The DNA here is from genome assembly GCF_050547255.1 of Enterococcus sp. AZ079. Classification (NCBI taxonomy): domain Bacteria; kingdom Bacillati; phylum Bacillota; class Bacilli; order Lactobacillales; family Enterococcaceae; genus Enterococcus; species Enterococcus sp. AZ079. The sequence continues at coordinate 2,210,065 of NZ_CP172955.1, forward strand.
TCAAATCGATCATCTTGATGACAGCTTCTTGTAGCTCAGGGATCTTGATTTCATCTGCCAGTCGCCGTTGTTCATGTAAATACCGGCGATCGTAAATGATATCGATGCCTTGCAGCACGGCGCCGCCTTCTAAGTACTCCCGCACTTCTTGGATCGTAGTCACGATTTTCTCAGGCAATACCTCTGAGGTTCCCGTTTTGATGGCGGTCCGACACTCATCGATCGTGTAAAAACCATCTTCGATCAGTAGATGATCATAATCTTTTCCAGTGACTGACTCTTTGGTCAAGACTTTTAGATTATGGAAAGTAAAAGGCATCATATACAGTCGGAGGATCTCTTGATCAGGAACCAGCTCGGCCAATTCTTTGATCGTCTTTAACAATTCTTCATCGAGATAGGTTTCGAATCGTTCATGAAAATCTGGCTTCAAATAGCGTTGATAATGGGTCTGCTGCAAGACAGCTTCGACTTCAGCAAACCCTTCTGCCGCAATCATTTGTTCGACTTCTTGCGGCTTTAGCAACGTCATCTCTTTCAGCCGAATGATTGGATTCAATTGATGATAGTTCCTCATGGATCAACCTCCTTGTTGTATGATCTGCAACCACCGTTCTCGGGTTTCTTTCTTGTATTCATCAAGCAGTACCTGATAGGTAAAATTGTATTGAATGCCGTTGTCATCCACCAAAAAGCCTGCTTCTGTCAATGGTGCGCCTGCTTTGATTTGATACGGTAGTTTTGATTGACAAGACGTAAGCCAAGCGGCATCTAGATGGGCTGCTTGCTCAGGACCAGCGTGGAAGGTCACCGTCCCGCTGATCGGCAGCTGTTGCAGCACATTTTCAGCAAATGACTGCAGCTCTTCTGGCGTCCAGGCAACCATTTGTTGATACGCTTGCTCAAAAAGTTGTGTCAGGTATTCGTTTTGTTTCACCATTTGCTGCTGCTTAGCGGCACTTGCTTGGCGATTCAGCGCTTGCTGATAATTTTTTTCGGCTTGCTTTTTTGCTTGCTGGGCACGAAGCTGCAAGTCCGACTCTTTTTTCGCCCAGTCACGTGCCATCGTTTCACTGATCCTAGCACGTTCAGCGGCAGCCAAACGTTCCCGTTTTGTCTGCGCTTCTTGGTCTAGTTCAGCAATCATTTTGTCGATTGCATCCATACCTTCGCCCCCTTTAAATCGTTCCTAAAAGTAAGAAAGAAATAACAAAGCCTAAGATGGCATACATCTCAACCATTACTGAGAACATAACCCCTTTAAAGAAATGCTCTGGTTTCTTCGCTAAAATTTGAATCCCAGCTGCAGCGACCTTCCCTTGGGCCATTCCTGAGAATAAGCCAGTAAAGGCAACTGGCAGTGATGCCATCAAGTACGCCATACCAGTCACTGTCGACATTTCACCACTTAAGCTACCATAGATCATAAACGCAATAACGAATCCGTATAGTCCTTGCGTTCCGGGAAGCAATTGTAAAATCAAGGCTTGTCCAAACTTCTCCGGCTGATTCGTCGTTAAGGCTGCCGCTGCTTCACCAGTTTGGCCCACCCCTTTGGCTGAACCGATCCCAGAAAAGATCGTAGCGATCCCCATTCCGATAATTGCAAACACCATACCACCATTATTATTAATTAAGTAATCAATCATTTATTGTCTCCTCCATTTTCTTTATCAAAATCAACGTATTTCTCACTTGGCTTAAAGGTTTCAAATTGGCGCCCCCCACCAGTGAAAAATTTTCCGAAAAACTCTACATATTGTAAACGAGCGGCATGCACATACGCACTCAGTAACGATAAAAAGATGTTTAAAGCTTGTAGGACAACCAATAAGAGAATGCCTACAGAAAAACGAGCGGCTGGCGGCAAATAGCTCACCAATAAGTTGAAGGCTGCTGCGATACTCCCACCAGAGATCCCTAATGCCATCAAGCGGCTATAGCTGACAAAGTCGCCGATGTAACTGGTCACACCGTATAAGTCATACAAGCCTAAAAAGAAGCCGCCCACTTTGGTTTTCCCTTTCAGAATCGGTACCACGATGATCAATAAGGCACTAAAGCCTGCTAAAATCAAGCCGACGGTTGTTAGTGCTGGGACATCGATCAAAAGATTGCCTGCGGCTGCCACTAAAAGACCACTCAAAAGTCCTAGCCACGCAAAGCCTTCGTTGACTGCACCTAAAAGATCCTTTTTGCGGATATTTTCTTTGGCTGCTAAATAAAGGCCTGTAAACAGTTGGATCCCACCAAAAATCATGGATAGACCAAAGATCGCCATAAAATCTTCGGAGGGCGATAAAAGTTGGAAGGGCAATGTAGCACCAAAGAAGGAGCCGTAGATTGCGCCCCAAATCATAGTTGGCACAGACAAAATCTGGAACAATTTCAGAAACCGTTTGGTCCCTTTGGGCAAACGCAAGGCGTGTAGCCCAATCGTGGTCGCGACAGCCATTAATGCACCATAACCTAAGTCAGCCACCATCATACCAAAGAAAACATAGTAAAAAGGCGTCATCCATGGGGTTGGATCGATCTCATCGTATTTTGGCAAGCTGTACATTTCCGTCAACATTTCAAAGGGTTGAATAAACGAGGCGTTTTTTAGTTTCGTTGGCACTTGATTGGCAGCGATCTCCTCTGCAGTGGGTTCTTCAAATGAATAGTAAATCTCGTTGGCAAAGGATTCTTGGACCATTTCCGCCACTAACGGCTGATCCTTTTCTTCGATCCAGCCGCGCAAGAGGGCAAAGGTCTGACCAGCTGCTAAGCGCTGTTGCATCATTGCCCGATTCTCACGAGTCAAAAACAGTTCTTCCGCTTGCTGCAGCAGGATCAGCCGTTGTTTGTGCTGACTGATTTCTGTAATCAGTTCTTTGCGCTGCTGCGTCAAGGAAGTCAAGGCTTGTTTCGTATTTTGCAAAACCACTTTTGGTGATTCGGATGTCAGGCCAGTTTCTTTCTTCACCCCATATCGGTGAAACAATTGGAACACTTGCTCTTCGATCGCTGTTAAAAACAGGCAGCTGAAATTGACTTTTTTGGGTTCAGAATAGATCACTTCGATATGAACCTCTTCCAATTGACGCAAGGCTTCAGCTAGATCTTCCCAGCGTGGACCTTCGACACTCCCAGCAAAAAAACTTGTATGTGCAGGCGCTTCGATCTCCAAGGGTACGTCAAGATTTTGCCATTGTGTCGCCCATTCTTCCGACTGCGTCGCTGCTTCGATCGCTTCGATCGTCTCTACCCAGCGCTCCTGCAAATTCTCGACTTCAACCAGCTCCGTTAATGCTGCTGCTTCATCGAAGCTTGTTTCAAAGTCCGACAGCCGCAAGGCATCTCGTTGCCATTCCGTGCCTTTTTTCGCATCACCATTTTGGCGAATAAAGCGGATCGCTTCTTGCAATCGACGAATCATTGGTTGATGAGAAGCACCTTCTGGGGTGGCTCCTGCAAAAAATTCCCGCAGCCAAGTTTCGTTCGCTTCCTGCTCAAATACGTTCTCGATTTCAACAAACTGCATCGTTTGCAGCTTCGTCAATAACCTTTCTTGGTAGTGCTTCGGGGTGATCAACGTTAGTTTATTTAGTTTGGTTACTGCCATAAGTCCCGATCACTCCTTCAACGATCTGTTGAACCGCTTGCTCTTGGAAGCTTTGCATATTTTTTTGGTAACGATCTAACACTTGCTGATTCTCTTTTGCCAGCTGCTGCTTTTGTGCTGCTAGTGACTGTTGCAACTGCTCTTCGATTGTTGCTTGTTCTTGAGCAAGCGCCTCTTCTAAAGCGGCTGATCGCTCTTGCAATGCTTGTTGCTGCTGCGCTTCTTCCGACTGCAATTCTTTTTTCAAAGCGCGCAATTGCTGTTCATTGGCTTCTTCTGCTTCTCGTAAACGAGTCAAAGCTTCTCTCATCGATTCCCCTCCTATAATGATTTGTATTCTCAACTGAAAAATAAACAAAAAAAGCATACCTCACGAAGAAGTATGCTGATATGAAAAAAGGCCAGCATTCCTCCAAGAATGTTTGCCTCACCCCTTGGCAAACCTGATCCTTGAAGCATAAAAAATGCTCAACCTTTGTCTATTTTATTTTTCAATTCCTGAACTATTATAGCAAAAAACGGCGTTCTATTCAAGTGAAATCATCTTTTGTGAGAAAAAAGTGTTTTTCACCTATTACTGATTCACTTGCTACCTGCCCAACTTTCCACCTAACATTTGCCAGGGATCGGATTGTTCTTACTAAATTGAAATCGGTCAAAATCAATTTAAGACTTAGAATGGTATGAATGAAGAACGTTGAGATTTTTTGAAAATGCTAGACATCATTTAATTGGTACCCAAAAGGAGATAACAGTTCCAACAACCCATTCGATCCCTGACAAATCTTAAGTGAGAAGTTCGCTTATTTCGCTTCTCTTTTTATCGGTGGCAGCGGTTGGCCCTTTTCTTCACAAATGAAATAACCGCCTCGATAAAGGCATGTGTAAATTTTACCTAGTTCCATTGTTAAAGGAAGCCCATTTTTTAAATACATCGGTTTTCTTTCCATTGTGCTCACCTTGTCTTTCGTGGGAAAATCAGTCAAAATAAAAAACAACAGCTATTTCTAATCTTATCTTCAAGATTACCAAAAATTAAATCAATTTCCTAGTTTTTTAATCAAAATATCGCAACTATATCGATTGTTTTATATAAAGATGGATATTTAACGAAATGTGTGTGTAAAGAATGAACAGGAGGAAAAAAGTATGTCAGATGAACGTTGGTTTCAAATTAGAAGAAAGCGAAACATCGAATTGGTTCTTTGTTTGCTTGTCGTCCTGCCGATGGTCTATGGCTTATGGTTTCAGCTCGCTTTTTTGATCCACTACATGTCGTTTTTGTTTCTGGTAGCTGTCTTCACTGCAATCTACGAAGGAATTCGTTGGATCTGGGCTTTTATTAGAAAAAAACGAGCGTGAAAAAGCTTGGCTCTGCTATAATAAATGAAACGAGCAGAGAGGAGTGCTTCTATGAAACGAATCATTATGGCTTGTGACTTACAACATGCCCCCAAAGCTTTACAAGAATCCGCCCTTTCTTTTGAGCCTTTTCTCCCGAATTCTCGAAGTGTCGCAGAGCTTTTTTATTCCGCCTATCATGAAACGTCAGATGACGAAGGGGAATCGCTTGCTGACTGGCAAAGAGAGCTGAGAGAGACCGCTGACGGAAAATACGGTCCCTTGATTCCAGAGCTTTCTTTTCAGTTACAAAAGGATGATCATCCTATCGGTGCCGTAGTAACCAGCACGTTTCAAGAGCTTCCCCTGCTATTATTTGTCGTTATGGACGCAGCCTTTAAAGGCAACGGCTTATCCAAGCTGCTGATGAAGGAAGTGATCCAACGAGCAAAAGGCATGGGACTCATTCACCTTTACTTGGTAGTGACAGTTGAAAACCAGCCAGCCTACAAGCTGTATGAAGCATGCGGTTTTTCTTTTGCAGGTGAAAGCTGGGCTGATCTTTCTCCTTAGCTAAGCTTGCAAGTTATCTAAGTCATTTTCTACTATTTGAAAAGGAGCTTCCAACCAATGAATGAACGAGTAGCTGCTGCGATCCAACTGCGGACTGAAAAAAAACTCCAACAATCAAATGAACAATTGATTCAATTAGCTGCCGAAAATCCCCAAGATGCCTTTGTGCAGTACCAAACGGCTTGGAGCTATGATCTTTTAGGGGAAGAACAACAGGCAATTCCTTATTATGAACAAGCAATCGCGTTAGGGTTATCAGAAAACGACTTGCCAGATGCCTACCTAGGTCTAGGCAGCACCTATCGTGCCCTCGGCAATTATCAAAAAGCCGAAGACGTGTTTTTACAAGCGATGAAGCAGTTTCCAAAAAATCATGCTTTGCAAACCTTCTATGCCATGACACTGTTTAATCTCGCCGAGTATGAGCAAGCCACTAAACGATTATTGACCCTGCTTGCCGAAACCTCTAGCGATCCAGACATCCAGTCTTACCGACAGGCACTTTTGTTTTATGCGGATAAACTCAATGAGACATGGGCATAAATATACCCTATGAAGCAACTCCTCCGCTCCCTTTTCTCGTAAAAGGGAGTCTTTCTTTTGGATATCTCGCGATCATCCTTTGCTACCACCGACTGTCCTTTGAACCTTTTCCTCCAAGCAACGCTACCCATCATTATCGAATTTTTCGATGAAAAACCAGTTGACGGCTCTCAATAAATCTGTTAGTTTATCTATGTTTTTTTAATAACAGATTGGAGGAATGACTATGCCCTTTATTGTCTATTTTTTCCTATCCTTATTGATCATTTATATTCCGACACCAACCCTTTTGTTGTTTTTTCAAAAACTCGCCTCGCAGCATGACAATCTGACGGCTTTCAGTAAACTTTTTCTATTATTGATGATCTTGCTAGATTATTACTTAAGCTATTATTGGTTAAAAAACTGCAAGGTCAAAAAAGCGCACTACCTTTATTTAGTCTTTGTCAATGTCTTCGAGTGGCTGATCCACTTCTATCTTTATTCACGATTTGAAACGATCAATCTACTAGTCATTTTGTTGTTCCAGACTGTGCTTTTGTGCTGCATGGTTTTCTTCCCTTTGTCGGAGAAGTTCCGACGTTTCTTATTTACATAGTCAGTGAGAAGAAGGGTTCACAGTTTTCGGTTTCCTTGATACACTATCCTTATCTATTTGCGAAAGGAAGTGCGCGTATCCACACACCGGAACAAGCTCTTGAAGGTTATATTCAAGCAACCAATACCCACGATTTTCGTCAAGTTCAGCCATTCCTTGGAAAACAGGCGATCTATTACTTTTCTGATGCAACCTGTCGAACACCTATGGAAATTTGCCAATATTTTGAGAATGCTTGGGACTTAATCAAAGACGAACATTATCATATTTCAGATGTACAATGGCTCCACAAATCTGCTCAATCCGCAGTCTGTCTTTATACGTATCACTATGAAGGTTTTCTGAATGAAGAATTTATTGAAGGCTCGGGTAGAGCCACGAATATTTTTGAAAAGATCGAAGGAAACTGGGTTTTGGTCCACGAACACTTAAGCTCCTCAGTTACCCCCTAGCCTACGTCATGATTTAAATGATCACAAGAACTGATTTACATTGCAAACCACCTTTGTTACGATTGATAAAAAGGATGTGTTGTGATGTCATTGATCGTCTTGATTGGCGCACAAGCCGCAGGGAAAATGACTGTGGGCAAAGAACTGGAAAAACGATTGGATGCAAAGCTTTTATTCAATCACCAGACCATTGATCTTTTTGCGAACTTTCTTGGCTATAGTCCCGCAGCATTCGCTTTGTCTAATCAAACACGGATCGAACTCTTCAAAGCCTTTGTTCAAAATGAAGCCAATAATACGACAAAATCAATCATTTTTACGGTCTTGATTGATTTCGATCAAGCGGGAGATTTAGCTTTTTTACAAGAGATCGCCCAACTATTTACCGATGCCCAGCAAAAGGTCTATTTTATCGAACTAGTGGCTGATATTGAGGAACGCTTAAAGCGCAATTGCCATGAGGACCGTTTAGCCGCAAAGCCGTCAAAAAGAGCGCTGGATTTTTCTAGAAACGAGCTTTTGTCTTCGTTTGAAAACTATCGCTTAGAAAGCCTGCCACAGGAATTAACTACCCTTTTTCCAACGATTCCTTCGCTGAAAATCAACAATACCCACTTATCACCTGATGAAGTGAGTCAAACAATTATTGCCCATTTTTCCTTGACTTAAGTGCCAAAGAAACGCCATTCTCAAGCTTTGCTTCAATACGAAATTGTCTATTGACTTTGACGCTGCGTCAAGCGGTATCCTCTAATTAAGAGGAGGTGTCAAAATGAAAGTATATGTTATGCCAATGTTTTATCAATTGAAGACAAAAGATATTGAACAATCATCAAAATGGTTTGCAGAAATCTTGGGTTTCCAGTCATTGTATCAGTTTCGCAATCAAGAAAATCAAGTGACGATGGACCATCTGCGTCTTGCTGACTACCAAGATTTGATGCTGATTGCCGCAGACTCGTTCACTGTTGGCGATGGGGCAATTTTGAATGTAGCGATGATTGATCTTAAGAATATCGCTCAAAAAATTCCCGAAAAGTGGATAGTGGAACCTTTGATGGAAAAGCCTTGGAATGCCCTTGAAATGACCATCAAAGACCCCAACGGTTATTTGTTTACCCTAACAGAGGCGATAAGAAAAAACGAATCAGACTTTCAAACCTTGATGGACCAAACCAAGGATTACTTACAATAAAAAGGAACCGAGTAAGAAGGATGGCTTTCTTACTCGGTTCCTTTTTTATAAAACTTGATTCTGGCAACAATGACAAAAACGAACGCTCCCTAAATTTTACTAGGAAGCCTTTTCCCCATCAGATATACCAATATACCTTTTTAGTATATTTTTAAATATTAAAGGTAATTATTAACACACTTAACTCAGAACATGCTACACTATTTAAAAAGGAGGAGTTCCTATGGAAAAGAAATCGCAGCTTCCGTGGTACAAGCGCAAAAAGTTCTACCTTCCAGTTGCCGTCGTCCTCGGCGTGATTGGGGTTCTTCCCAGTCTCGTCTCTCTTTTCGGGGTCTCGATCGATGATGAATTCAATCCTGATTACTATTCTGATCCGAATGAACCAATGTTCAAGAAAAAACAAAACTGACTGTTGGGATGCCGTATGCAGGTTTTTTGACCAACAAAAAAAGAGCAATCACTCGCTGTTGTGTTTGCTCCTTTTTTAAAAGGGATTCGGCAGACCTACGCACCTTGACAGGGTAAGCTGTTTGGGGAGAGGGCGTTTGAATGCGCGAATGAACAGTAACTTATTACGTGAAACCACTTATACTTTTTTCCTGTTAAAAAATCAATTGCTAACCAATCACAAAGGATCGATTATTTGAAGAAAGAAAAAACGTTAGCCATTAGTTCTACAACTTCCCAGGGAAAACTAAAAAAATCAAACATCCATTTCTCCTCCTTTAATTGACTTTCTTCAAGTTTACCCGCAAAATAAAGCTGTAACATATTTGGACTATTTTTCCGTCCACTTTTTTTAGGAGGGATTTTTTGAAGGCCAATGACTTGTTAAAAGAGTTACGAACGGAACGAAATATCTCACAGCGAAAATTGGTTGAGAACATTTCAGAACGCAGTACACTGGCAACCTTTGAACAAAAAGGGCACCGCATCGCCTTTGATATTTTGCACCAGTATTTGGACCGCTTAAATGTCACTTTGGAGGAATTTGAGTATCGCTTGGATGACAATCAAGTCAGCGAGAAAAAGCAGCTATCCAAACAGTTGACCACCGCTTACTATGAAAGCAAGTATTCTGAAGTCCTCTCTTTGATTAACAAAGCCCAAGCGCTGTATAAAACCACGAAGGATTTCTTCTATTATGTACTGTATAGTCAATTCTTTTTGATTTTAGAGAAAAAAGGCGTGGTTACCGACGAAGAAGAACGGCGCATCATCGAAGCGACCATCAAGAAATACTTGGAACGCATCGACACGTGGGGAAAATTTGAAATCTCCTTATTTACCAATCTGCTCTTCCTCTTTTCTGACGAGTACATCTTGTATCAAATGAAACACCTGAATAAAAAAATTTTTTACAGCAATGCATTAAGTATCAATTATCAAATCTACACAAAATTGCTGACGAATGCGGCTTTCTTGTTTATCGATCGCAAAAAACCTGCCGAGTTGGCGCATGTGCTGACGTATCTAGCCGATCACCTGCCGCCGGACAATGATCGTATCCGCTTGATGATTCGTTATTTCGAAGGCATCTACGCCTTGTTTCAAGGAGATCGTACGCTGGGAATGGCCACGATTGAAAAAGCACTGGATTATCTGCGTTTTATTGGGCAAGAAGCCTTTGCCAAAGAATTAGAGGCACTGGCTCAGAGTATCTAAAAAAAACCTGCTGCTTCCTCTCAGTAAGAGAACGACTCTCTTACACGGAGGAAACAGCAGGTTTATTTTTTTCTTAAAGTAAATGCAATGCTTCTTTCCAGAGCAAGACCCGTTTGACGGAAGCATTCAAATCAGCTTCTAAATAGCGGCCATCTTCAACCGCTTGTACCACAAAAGGAATCTGTTCTTGATAGGTAGAGGAGATCACTAGATCATTTCCCGCCTGCAACGCCTGTAGTGCGGCTTCTTTTTGCGGAATGAACTCAGAAAGTCCTGCCATATCCAAGTCATCCGTCATGATGACCCCTTTAAAATGCAATTCATTTCGCAGCAGCTCATGCACGGGTTTTGAAATAGAGGCGGGTACGGTCTTATCGATACTATTGACGATCGTATGGGCGACCAAAATACTATCGGCACCAGCTTTGATCCCTGCGGCAAAAGGCAGAAAATCCGTTTCCCGCAGTGCAGATAGCGGGCGGTCATCGGTGACGATTTCGACATGCGAGTCACGATTGTTGCCATAGCCAGGAAAATGCTTCAAGGTAGACCCAACGTGGTGTTTCTGTAAAACATGAACCACACGTTCTACAAACGCACTCGTGCCCTGCGCATCCATGCCAATGGTTCGGTCGTAGATAAAGGACTGCGGATCAGTGGAAACATCGGCAACGGGAAATAGCCCAGCATTGATGCCATAAGCTTTTAAAATTTCCGCTTTCGTTGCTGTATCTTCTTCGATCGCTGACCATCCACCTTGGGCATACAGCTGTTGTGGTGAGAGAAAACGCTGATCCGTAAGGTTCGGATTGCGGCTGATGCGAGTCACTGTGCCCCCTTCTTCATCCATACCGATCAACAGCGGAATGGCGCTGGCTGCTTGGTAATCTGCAATTTTGTTTTTTAAGCTCTCCGCCGTCTCATTTTCGGTATCACGGCCGAATAACAGATAGCCACCAAAGTGATACTTTTTAAGCTCTTCGATTTGATTGCTTTCAGGTACACGGACAAAAAACAATTGCCCGACCTTTTCCTCCAAACTCATCGTAGCGATTTTTTCTGCTATTGCCTCTTCTGACTGTTCTTGCGCGGAAGTTGAAACAGAAGTTGACGTGGAAACTGAGGTGGTTTCCTGACTTTCCCTGCTTTCTTCCTTTGTTTCGTCCCTCGAGCTGATTTGCTGGATCACGGCTGACTCCTCCGTTTGCTGTTTTTGCTGTTCTATCATCCACTTCATCCCTCCCATTGCTGCTAAGACCAAGAAAAGAAACAGTCCCATAGCGAGTCCTTTTTTATTCATAGGTTACCCTTCCCCTCTAAACAAGTTATTGAGAATGATTAAGCCAATCCTTAGAAAGAAAAAAGTGAACCACTGACGAAATATTCGCAGATGATTCACTTCAATGGATGTTATCGTTCTTTTTTACTCGTTAAACGAACCGTCGGATCAGCCGTTTGTATGGTACCGCACGCCCTACGATGTAAATCAACGCAGTTTGTATCGGGAACATGATGACTGCTTTTAGCAAGCGGACCGACCAGATCGCCCAGCTTGTCAAAGGAATATTCAGCATCATAGCTAACCAGATCGGTGTTAAGATCAAGGTTATTAAAAGTGTATTTAACAAGACGACCATCGCCGCTCGTTTTAATGTGACTTCTTTCCGATAAAAGAAGTAGCCATAAATCAGTCCACCAACGAAGGCATTGATGGTAAAGCCGAAAAAGTAGGCTGATTTTGGAAAAATCACCATTCCTGCGATATCGGCTAATGAGGAGCCAACTGCTGTCCAAAACGGACCAAACAGCATACCCATGATCAGCTGTGGTACAAAGGAAAATGTGATTTTGATATAGGAGGTTTCAAACCCCAAGATTTGCGACAAGACGACCATTAAGGCAATCAAAAGTCCCATGACCGCAATCATGTGTGCATCGACTTTTCTTTTCATAGTGAGCATCTCCTTTTAGAGTTGCTACAAATTCATGCAGCGAATGCGAAAATAAAACCGCGAACGAATGATCGTTCTTCGTCCGAAAGGCAACATCCCATCCTTTCAGCACTTAACGCTTTATTTCCTACTCTGATTTTTTTTAGGTATTGCTACCCAGACACACTATAGCATACAAGCGCGGACTGCTACAATTTTTCTTGCTTATTTTCTTGTACAAAATCTGCCAATGTTCGCTTTTCTTTTTTTGTGCATCAAAAAAACGCTTTTCTCATGTGAATCTTTCTACCACCAGCAAGTGAGCAGGAAACATTCTCAAAAAAAAGCGTTCATTCCTGTTTCTTGTTTCCTTTCAAGCCTTATGACAATTTACCCAATCAGATTGTCATTGATCAATACCGATTTGATGTCGCGTAATTGATGATCGATAGCAAGCTGTTCATGGGTCATTGTTGCGGTGACCTCTTTCATGGCATGCATTTCTTCATTCAATTCGTTGATATTCGTTACTAATTTGTTCAATGCTTCAATAATCAATTGATTGTTATCCATGGTGAAACACTCCTTTTTGTAATGGTTGAGGTTAGTCTTCTTCGTTGATTGGCTGCTTCATCGTACCAACGGCGGCAACTGCGCGTTTCGTTTTATAAAACAATTTGTATAAAACAAGGACGACGACTGGAATCAGTCCGCATAAGATGTAGATTTGCGAATAATCAAACAGACCGTGTAAGCTTCCTAATGCATAGGGACCTACGCCTAAGCCGAGATCCAGCCCGATGAAATAAGTGGAGAGCGCTACGCCGACACGGTGAGGATCGACTTCTTTCAGACAGACGGCTTGGCCATTGGACATGAAGGTGCCATAGCCCAAGCCGACAAAGCAACCCGCAAGCAACAACATCCAGCTGTTGCCGGTAATACTCAATAGGAAAAGACCAAGGGTCAAGAAAAGAAAGCTGGGATACATGACCGCATCTGCGCCATGGCGGTCAAATAGTTTGCCAGTCATTGGCCGTGTGAAGGTCACGGAAAGTGCATAGACGATGAAGAAAAAGGCACCGGCCGTTTCTAACCCAAGGTCACTGGCGTAGATCGACAAGAAGCCGAGAACGCTGGAATAAGCCAACCCGATCAAAAAGGCAATCCCAGAAATGAAAAAGACTTTTGGTTCGACAAAACTTTTGACGGACCATTTTTGCAGCTGTGCTTTGTGTTCTTCCGTCAATGGGATGTTTTTGACCGGGAACCAGAAACAAGCGATGGCTGTTGCGATCGATAAAATAGTTGCTAACCAAATAATGAAATCAAAGCCGACCGTCGGTAGTAATAGCATACCAATAAAAGGTCCGACCGCCGCTGCTAAACTAGTACTTAATCCATAGTAATTGATCCCTTCGCCATGTTTGGAAGCTGGGATATAAGCGGTGACGATCGCATTAGCCGCAGTCGAGACGGCACCATAAGCAAAGCCATTGAAAAAGCGCACCGCATCTAAAATATAAATGTTGACTGAGACCAAATAAGCAGCGGTGGTAATGACATAAAACAATATCCCCCAGCGCAAAACGGCTTTACGACCAACTAATTCTAAAATTTTTCCAACATACAAGCGAGCGATCAAGGTCCCGATAATGTAGATCCCCGCTGCCAAGCCAGCTTGTGCAGTGGATGCCCCTAACTCCTGCGTGGCAAATTTCGCGGTGATGACGACAAAACAATAATACACGAGAAAGACGATAAAATTGATCAAGGTAATCGTGATAAACCCTTTGTTCCATAGTTTTTCATTTTTAGTTGACGGCAACGAGCTGACGACTCCTTCTTGATTGGTTTCCCTATCTGACATGTTTCTTCCATTCCTCCTGTTTGTGCTGTGATGCGTTTTACTATACCGAAACTTCCTCTGCTTGAAATGCGCTTTTGCTGTTAAAAAAGAGCATTAACAAGAAACATTAACATTTGTTATTGCTTTTTCACCAGAAATGTCTTTTAATGAAGCATGAATAGAGGAAATTTCAGATTTTTTTCAGAAAATGTTGGGTTGGCATGAAGTGAAGGAGTAACGTGGGTGGAGAAACAGATATTACGTGATTATTTAGAAAAACAAGCAATACCGGTCGTTATCCGTAAGAAAAAGAGTTACTTGACATATGAAGGCATCCCGGATCGGTACGTCTATATTTTAAAAAAAGGCATCATCAAAACTAGCGTAGTGACCCATGAAGGGCGCGAATTCAACTTGCGCTATTTGACGGATTTTGAGATCGTCTCTTTGTTTAAAGACGAATCCTCTCAAGAAGTCGAAGCCCCTTTTAATGTGCGGGTTGAATCAGAAGAAGCCGAATTATACAAAATTGTGCGGGATCAATTTTGGGCAGATGTCAATCGTGATCGCCTGCTGCAGGATTATGTCAAAGAGTATTATCGAAGAAACTTGATGGATACGATGAAAAAGATGCAGCAAATGCTGATGAACGGCAAATTTGGTGCTGTCTGTACCCAAATCAATGAGCTGTATGAAACTTTTGGGGTTCAAACAACAGAGGGCGTCTTGATCGACTTTGAAGTCACCAATGAAGAGATCGCTCGCTTTTGCGGCATTACCTCTGCCAGCAGTGTCAATCGAATGATGCAAAAATTACGAGAATCTGGCGCCCTAAAAAGTGTCGATCGCAAACTATTAGTGACAGATATCGACTTTATTCGGGAGAATATTATTTATTGATTTTAGTGTGAATGAGCTATAGATGGAAACTAAATAGTAAAAGCATATAAAATGACAGGCACAACACTGCAATGAGTAAACTCATCATCGCTATGTTGTGCCTTGTATGGTATTTGTGTATCGCTGTATTTACTAATCAGTTTCTCAGTAGATACAAGATTCGCTCTTTTTCGATAAATGTTCCCCGATACTTCCAGCAGGATGCCATTTTAAATAAGTCTGAGCATCTAATTGCTTTTCTTCCTGCAGTAATATGGATAACTCTTGGATAACCATCATCTGAGCAAGAATCGAAGCTCTTGGCGGTTTTTTTAAATCATCCCCTTCTCTCACTACTTTTACAGTGATCGCATGTGTCGATAACTTAGCCATTGAAGAAGATGCATTACTAGAGATTGTTATAATCTTGGCATGATTATTTTTTAGCACTTGCAAAGTAGCAATCATTTCTTTCGTTTCTCCACTGTTTGAAATAGCGATCACTACATCATTTTCAGCAACCTGCCCACTTGAACCATGTACCGCCTCCGTACCATCCAAATAGTATGCAGGTGTACCAGTGGATGACAATAGTGATGCGCCATAGGCAGCAACATATGAAGGTTTTCCGATTCCTGTTAAATGAATACGTCCATTCTGCAATTCGCATCCCAATATTTCTTGGACAACTTTTTTCAAATCAGAATCATTCACGTTGCTAATCACACTGTTTATTGCCAGCTGGGCACTTTCTTTGTATTCCTTCAGCATCGTTGTTCACCTCCCTAAATTCTTATTTGTTCAAAAATACTATACTCCTTTACGTCCATTGGAGTTGTTTGGTAGTAAAAACGAATACCATTTTTCTGTAATTCGCGTATTTTCTGCAAATCTTTATCATCATAATAATAATCTAGCTTCTTAATCAAAAACCTACTTGCTGGATATGGTACTTGTACTTCTCTAAGCGGATAGCCGTTTTGATAAGCGGAATAAACATCAGAAATTTTTTTGAAAAGCAATATGATGTTTACTTTTCTCCCATCGGTATCCTTCTCTAATTCTTGATGAAAGGCTAATAACTGATCTGCAGAAAGTATCTTTACATTGATTGTTGAAGGTAAAGATAACTGAAGTACTTGTTCGAAAAATAGATCTCCTTTACTTTTTTCATCAACGATAATAATTTGACTCGCATTGACAAACCTGCTCCAATTTAACGCTACTGTCGCATGAAGCAATCGATTATCGACACGAACTAACTTTACTTTCCCGCTCATAGCTGCCCACCTGCCTGCTCTTGCTTTTGATCATTCTTAAACAGCTTAGAAAGCATGTAAAAAAGAACTTTCCCTTGGAACGTTCCCCTTATATCAAGTCCAAATTGTTCCTCGTATTTCTTTAGCTTATAAACGAGTGTGTTCTTATGAACAAAAAGTTTCTCTGCAGCCTGTGTGACATTATAGTCTGCTTGAAACAAACCGTCGGCAATCATCACCATTTCATCAATCTCACTTGTTGAAATAGTTTCGTAGTAATAGTTAAAGGTTTGATTTACTTTACTTTCAATTAAATATGAAACAAAAAAATCAACTTGATAGTCTTCAAAAAAGACAGTTTGATTGACCGCTATTCTTTTTTGATGGGTTAGCCACAAGCAAGCCTCATAACTCTGTTTATAATAGGAGAGTTTATTTTGAACAGATCCTACATAATACCTGCACTCTGCGAGTCCCCAATCTTTTAATTCCTCAATAAAGGAAGTAATTACTTCTTTTACCATTCCCATCTTGATTGATTGAGGTAAGGTTTTGAAAAGTAGGAGCCTTTTTGAATCTAATAACGCTAGAATCGTTCCTTTATGCTCTGTTCGATATTTCAGACGTTTCACTTCTTCTGCTTCAAACCCTCGGTTACTGCATATCAGTACTGCCACTCGTGGAAGCGTCCAGTCAATTTTCATTTCCTGCATCAATTCTTTTGTCGCTTGCAAATCCATCTTCTCTTCATCAAGCAATAATTTGATAAGCTGTTCGTCTAAACTAGCATTCATCTGTAAAAATTCGTCAGCTAGTTCATATTCTATTCGAGTAGCTAAGGACTGTGCGAGTAATCTACCGACAATTTCAATTTCGGAGTCTTCACTATAGACCCAAAGATAACCAAAATTCTGCTTTTTAACATGAACTTTGAAGAAGAGATTTCTCTTATCAGCGCTATGCAAAGGAATAATATTTCCAATCAAATTTTTTTCACTGCTGAATTTGATCCTTCCAGAATCATCTAGCAAGCCGATTACGTAATTGCGGTAGTCTTTGACGACTAAAATAAACTCATAAAAGATTTGTTCTAATTTCACTCTCGTCACCCTGTTTCATGAAATAATAGGTTTTAAACATTCTACCATTTTTGCAACAGTGTCTTGCTAATACTATAAAATATTTTGATTGCGAAATTCCTCAATCAACGTCTGGACTTTGTTCTGATCATCTGCGCTTAGTTCATTTACAGGTTTTCTTGCTGGGCCTACTTGTGCAATGCCTGCTTGTTCTACGGCATACTTCAATACCGAAGGAACACTTCCAAGAGGCAAAATACTTCTTAGTGACTCTATATGATTTTGATAGTTTCGGACTTTTGTCTCATTGCCTTCTCTTAAAGATTTATCTAACTGAACAAGGCTTTTTGTTAGAAGATTACTCGTTCCTGCAATAGCTCCTGATGCGCCTAATTGATACCCATCACTAATTCTCGAATCTGATCCCACTAGAACATCGATACCAGTTTCTTTACCTACTGACAGAAATGACTTTAATGTTTCTAAGTCCCCACTACTGTCTTTGATTGCTTGAATATTCCCGACAGCTTTCAACTCTTCGAGCAAGGAGGGAGAAATATTGCAGCCTGTATTCTTGGGAATGTTATAAAGAACGATAGGTATTCGAACCGATTGGGCAATCTCTTTAAAATAACCCAGTAACTCTTGTTGACTCGGTGTAATGAAATAAGGAGTAACAATAGATAATGCATCGACTCCTAAAGCTTCGGCTTCTCGGGACAGCCAGACTGCTTCTTTTGTTGCGCATGATCCAGTTCCAGCAAATACAGGAACGCGATGATCGGTTACTTCTACAACAAATTTTAGAAATGCTTTTTTTTCTTCCCTAGATAGTAGATGAAATTCACCATTGCTTCCTAAGGGAAAAATCCCTTGAACACCACAACTTATAAGATGCTCTATTAGTTCTTCTGCTGCCGAATAGTTAATCGCTTGTTCAGAATTTCTGTAAAAAGGGGTTAAAATTGGAGTGATGATGCCCTCGAACATAGTGTTAGTCCTCCTCAACTACTTGATTTGTATAGACAATGGCTTGCTGTGCCGATGCAATAAATTGCTGCATGATTTCAGTGTCTGACTGCTGATCCTTACTCATATACACTTCAATGAATAACGGCATACTAAGTCCTGCTATTACATGGTGTCCATATTTTCTGGTTAAAACAGTCAACACATTTGATGGGGTGCCACCAAACAAATCCACTAGAGCAATTGTGGTTCCAGACATTTTTCTTAACAAAGAATCAGCTTGATTCATAAAGTCTTCAAATGATTGTTGTGGAAGAAGTGAAATTGAATAAACATTTTCAAGATTACCTAAAATCATTTCTGCCGAATTTTTTAATTCTTCACCAAATTTTCCATGTGTTGCAATAATTATGTTCATTTCTTTCTCCTCTTTCATATATTACTGGAAATGATTAATAATCTTTTCTGCCGATAAATTACAGGTTCGTTTTTCTGCCTCTTCTGTTCGTGCTCCTATATGAGAAGTAAGATAAAAATTATCAAGTGTTATTAATTTATCTCCACATTGCGGGGGCTCCTTTGAAAAAACATCAAAGCAAGCTCTGCGAATTTTACCCTGTGTCAAGGCTTCATACAAGGCTTCTTCATCAACAATTCCTCCCCGAGCCGTATTTATTAAGCAAGCACTTTTCTTCATTTTTTCAAATGCCGTCTGTGAGAACATGTTTTTAGTTTCGTCTACGAGAGGAAGATGTAAAGACAGATAGTCCGCATGTAAAAGTATTTCTTCAAATGAAGCCTCATTAACCGCTGATTTTTTTAATTCATTTTCTTTGATTGGAAGAATATCTTGAACGAGGACCTTCATTCCTAAACTCAAGGCAATTTCAGCTAATCTTTTCCCGATCGCTCCATAACCAACAATTCCTAAAACTTTGCCTGAAATTTCATATCCTGTCGGCTTGTTCCAAAAACCGTCCTTGACTTCTGTGATATTTCTATAGAGATTTTTCGCATCCAAAAACATCAATGCAGCAACATGTTCAGCGACTGCATTCGTATTTGTTCCCAAAGTTCTTTCTACGACGATTCCTTTCTCCTTGCAAAAATCAGTATCGATATTATCAATACCTACACCAAATTTGCATATAATTTTTAGTCTGGGACAAGCTTCTAAAAATGAACGATCGATGTCGTCCACTCCCACAATTAACGCATCAGCGTCTTGGGATTTTTTTAGAAGTTCTTCTTTGGAATACGCTCTTCCAGTATCATTGTAATCCACGGTAAAACCAGCTTTTTCTAAAACTACTATTTCTTCTAAACCATAGGACGAAAAGCCTCTAGGCGTTATGACTAGCTTCATCTTGATTCTCCTTTATATAATTCCCAAAAATGTCAGTAAAATAGCAAATACCATTGTTACCAGAATGATCTGCAAATATTTTGGGCCGCGTTTAATAATATAAAAGTACATAGCCATTACTAAGAAAAACGGCAACATATTTGGCAAAATATCATTTAATAGCTCTTGTACTTTAACCGTCTCTGTGTCGCTGACAAATTCCAACGCTGTGGAGAAATTGACATAGGCTGCCGAAAGACAACCAATCATAAAGAGCCCAACAATACTTGCTATATCGATCACCTTTTTGATCATTCCAGAGTTTAAAATATTCAACACGGAATTCTTTCCAAATGTATATCCTTTGTTAAACAAAAGCCAAGACCAGCCAAACGACCAGGCAAGATAAATCAATCCTGGAATAAAAGCAGCAATAACTGAACCATTAAGAGCCATCGGAACAAAAATAGCTAATGGGATGGTTGCTACAATCCCTTGATCCACACTATCCCCAATACCAGCCAAAGGTCCCATCAATCCAATTTTTAAAGACTCGATGATTTCCGGTGTTATTTCTTCATTTCCATTTGCCCTTTGCTCTTCAAGAGAGATAACAATTCCATGAATTATACTTCCCCAGTCACAATTCGTATTAAACATTTGAACATGGCGTTGCATGGCAGCTTGCAATTCATCTGGATCATTTGCATATAGCTTTCTTAGAATCTTATTTAGAGAATAACTGAATGCTAATGCTTGCATCCTATCAAAACTAACAGGTACTTCTACTGCTAAGCACCATTTCCACCATGCCTTAAGCAGATCCATGCGGGTAATTTTCTTTTCAATGACTACATCTTGATTCATGCGTATTCCTCCTCATCAGAACTTTGTTTATATAACGAAGAAATCATTGCGATACATACAGCAAAAACGGCACCCGTCAGCATAGAAAAGCCCAAAACGGAATAAGCAAAGAAACCAATGACAAAAAATGGTAAATATTGCTTTTTCCCCATAACAACTAGCGTTAGCGCAAATCCTAATGCAGGTAGCATACCACCAGCATTTGAAAGTCCATTCATCAACCATTCGGGAATAATATTAATAAATGCTTGAACCACATTTGCTCCAAACATAGTCGCTACAAATACGGGAGTGAAATACAGTAAACCATTAGTCAACCAAGGAATGACGAATGAAAACAATGATAACCGTTCATATTGATGCTCAGAAACAAATTTATCCGCTTGGGTATTATAAAAGGAATTAATGGTTCTACGTACGTTATTTATCAACACACCCAGTACGCCAAAAGGAACCGCTAATGCAACCGCTGTGTTTGGATCTAGCCCATTTTGTAGAGCTGCAGGAATAGCAATACAAGCAGCTAAGGCACGATCACTGGGAATGTTTCCACCAGCCTCGATCCCTCCCATGTATAGAAGCTGGATCGTCGCCCCGTAAAGCAATCCAGCTGAAACATCGCCAAAAATCCAGCCAATCACTACTCCGAGTACAACTGGGTTTCTAAAAGCAAATGAAAAATAATACTGTGCTCTTCCCATTGCCAACCAATAAGTAAGACCTACTAAAATCGATGGTATCAACATTTTTTATTTCCCCCTAAGTCATAATTTTGCGACTGCTTTTTTTAGTGGTTCTGATGGATAATCTGGTGTGGTTTGCAAATAAATCGAAATCCCTTTCTTTTCTAAAGCCAAAAGTAGGTCTGCATCGGTCTGATCTAAAGTGATGGCATTATTCACTGCTTTTCTACCCGGACCTCCGCCTAAACCACCAATTTGAATTTCTTTTAAATCTAAGCCGTTCATCACTGTTTTATAAAGTTCTTGCACATTTTTAAATAAAAGCATAATCCGATTACGATCAAACTCCTTATTTTGAAAAGCAAGAACTGCCTGTTCGCTAGACAAAATTCGAATTTTAACACCTTTTGGTGCAGCCATTTTAAATACATCTTGCATAAAGGTATCTTGACTAAGCTGTGTATCAATCGTCACAATTTCATTAATGTCACATTGTTTAAGCCAACGGGTAATTACTTGTCCATGAATCAATCGAAAATCTACTCTTGTTAGTGCGATCATTTAAATCCCTCTTTTCGTATCTTTCTATTTGCTTCAATAATTTTGCAAATCTCTTTGGCATTTGTTTCGATTTCCTCAGATGAACCTTTCGTCAAAAGAGAACCAAAGCCGCAAACATCGACACCGTTTGCAAGCCAATCTCGCAAATTGCTCAAATCAATTCCCCCACTCGCTAGAATAGGCATATCGGGTAAAGGCGTCTTAAATACTTTGGGTAAACGTTCACCGTAAAAATCGGATATCGGAAACGCTTTAATAAATGAAGCACCTAATGTCAATGCTTCAACCGCTTCAGTAAAGCTTGTACAGCCAGGAGCATAAGGAATCTGGTATCGATTACATATTTTTGCGACTTCTTCACTATAATTTGGCGCTATGATAAACTGTGCCTCGTTTAAAATAGCATGACGAGCTGTTTCGCTATCCAGGACAGTCCCAGCGCCAACGATCAGTTTATCTTTGTATTTTTCACGTAACTGCCTTATCATGTTTCCAGCGCTATTTAACGTATAGCTCATCTCCATTACAGGAATTCCGCCACGAATACAGGCTTCGGCAATTTCGCAAGCCCTTTCAAAACTCTCAGTGCGAACAATTGCTAGTGCACCAACTTCAAACATACTTTTTGCGATCATTGTTTTCTTCATCTTTCTCACCTCTGATTAGTATTTTTCCATAATTTCATCAGAAAGAATATATTCATTGCACACAAAAAAAATTGGATTTTTTGTGTGTCAAAGGATATTTAAGAACACAAATCTTTAAAGAATAAAAAAAAACCTGCTTCAACTGTTGAAGCAGGTTTTCAAAAATGGATATTATTTTTTAAATAAACGTCACCGTTTCCGTCACTTCGATCGCTGGATCTAATGATTGGATCACGGGGCAATTTGGTGAAACGAGTTTTAGGCAACGGGTCGCTTTGTCATGGTCGGCTTCAGCGATTTTCGCATAAAACTGAATTTGGATGGCACTGACTGGTTGGGCTTTTTTGTTGTCGTCCCGGTCATAGCTGACTTCGATCTTTTCGATTTCTGCTGTGATTTTTGAATTCTCTAGGACGGATGCGTATACATAGCCGCCGCAAGCAGCGACCGCACTCACCAGCATTTGGACTGGCGAATAGCCTTTTTCCCGTGCTAATACCCAATTGCCAGTTGGGGTCGTCATTTCAAATTTGTCGCTTCCTTGCTGGATCGTCAATGTTTCTACTGTCATCGTTTTTCTCTCCTCACAAAATGATCTGGTTCAACTTCGACCCATTCATACAATGGTGTCAAAGTAATCGTGCTTTGAATCTCCGTTTGTTCCATCGCACCTCTTGCTAACACAGGATCAGCGATCGGCGCTGCTGCTAATAATTTCTTCGTGTAAGGATGCAGCGGATTGTCAAACAAACGGTCGGTGGGTGCCAATTCAACTAGTTTCCCTTGATACATGACGGCTGTTCGGTCACTGATATGACGAATCACGGACAAGTCATGGGAAATGAACAAATAGGACAATGAAAATTCTTTTTGCAGACGCAGCAGCAATTGGATGATCTGAGCCTGAATGGAGACATCTAATGCCGAAGTCGGTTCATCACACAAGACGAACGCCGGGCGATTGACCACCGCACGAGCGATGCCGATCCGTTGCCGTTGTCCGCCGCTGAAACTGCGGGGCAGTTTATGGACATCATCACCCGTGATCCCGACGATCGCTAAGATTTCTTTGGCTTTCGCTCGGGCAGCATCTTTCGTTTCATGATACAACGGCTCCATCACCAGTTCAAGTGCCGTCATGCGGGGATTCAATGATGAATACGGATCTTGGAAAATGATCTGCATTTGCTGATACGCTGCTTTGCGATCTTCTGCCGTCAATGCTGTTAGCTCTTTGCCTTCAAAGAAAATCTCCCCGCTTGTTAAGGTCTCTAAATTTAAAATGCTGCGTCCTAAAGTGGTTTTCCCACTCCCTGATTCCCCTACTAGCCCCAATGTCTCGCCCCGATGGATCGTTAGGCTGACATCTTCGACCGCTCGGACTTCACTGACAGTGCCGCGCCAGTTTTTGCTGCGAAAGGTTTTCGTCGCATGTTCTACGCGAATCAGTTCTTCCATTATTCTGTCACCTCCTGATTGCGCCAAACGCGATGGGTCTTAGATAGCTGCGTTTCTTGCAACTCATCTGCCAAAGTCTCATGATAGTCAAAGACTTTTAATTCGGCATGCTTGTCGCCTAAATGGGCCGCTTGCAATAATTGTTTCGTATAAGGATGCGCCGGTTGATAAAAGATTTCTTCTGTGGTGCCTTCTTCCACGACTCGACCTTGATACATCACTTTAATAAAGTCGCACATTCCTGCAACGACCCCAAAGTCATGGGTCACAAGGACGACGGAAAGCTGGTTCTCTCTTTGCAGGTTTTTGATCAATGCCAAAATCTGTGCTTGGATCGTCACATCTAAAGCCGTCGTCGGTTCATCTGCGATCAGCAATTTCGGTTGCGCCAATAAAGCCATGGCGATCATCACCCGCTGACGCATCCCCCCTGATAACTCGTGGGGATATTGTTTCATGCGTTGTGCTGGAAAAGGTATGCCGACCTTCTCTAACTCTTTGACGGCGATTTCTTGTGCTGCTTTTTTCGATACTTTTTGTGAGCGGCGAATCACTTCGATCAAATGATAGCCAATCGTGCGCAAAGGATTTAACGAAGTCATCGGGTCTTGAAAAATCATGGCGATCGGTAAGATTCGACGATCGGTCACTGCTGCTCCTTCAAATGTATAACTGGCATAGTGATCGGTCACCTTATCAGGCAAAAGATCCATGACACTTTTCATGGTCATACTTTTGCCACTACCAGATTCGCCGACGATCCCAACCACTTTGCCTTTTGGAATCACTAAATCCAGCTTTTTGACTAACGGTTTCGGACCGGTTTTGCTGTGAAACGTCACATTCAACGCTTCGATCGCTAATAATTCTGTCTTCATCGGTCACACCTCCCTTTGTAAGACATGTTTGATCATGTCGCCGATGTTGTTGAAGGAATAGATGGTGAAAATAACAAAGAGCCCTGGAAGGATCGCCATGTATGGTGCCCGCTGCAAGCTGTTTTGCGCATTTTGCAACAGACTGCCCCACGAAGCCATCGGTTGCTGTATTCCTAAGCCTAGAAAACTCAAAGCCGATTCGGTCATGATCGCTCCTGAAATACTTGCAGATGCCGCAACGATCAAGGTAGGAAGTACTGCTGGGAAAACATGCTTCACGATAATACTGAATGAAGAACGGCCGATAAATTTCCCGTAAGCAACATACTCCCGTTCTTTCGCTGCTAACGTTTCACCACGAATCAAACGAGCGATGTTCATCCAGGAGAAGCCGCCGATCACAATAATGATCGTGGTTAGTCCAGGACGTAAAAAGACGCTCAAAACGATTACTAACACCAGCCAAGGAATCGATGACAACACATCGACGAGCCGCATCAGCAAGTTATCGATCCATCCGCCAAAGTAGCCAGAAACAAGACCGACAAGGGTCCCGATAAACGTCGCAGTGATCATTGCCAACACACCTACAAACAAGGACACCCGACCGCCGTAGACGACCCGAATAAAGTAATCCCGCCCCACTTCATCAGTCCCAAACAAATGAGCCCAGCTCGGTGGCTGTGACATGTTGCTGACATCCGTTGCATTGGGATCGATCGGGATCAAAGGTGCAACAAGCGACAAAATAATCAATAACGTCAAGAAAACGACAGAAAAAGTATAGATGGGCGAAGCAAGCATGACTTCACTGATTTTTTTGAAACGTTTCATTACTTGCTCCCTCCTTTACGGATACGTGGATCAACCACGGAATATAATACATCCGCTAACAAATTCCCTAAGATGACCAGTGTTGCTGACAGCAGCATGATCGCCATGATCACAGGATAATCGAGGCTTTTCGTTGCACTCATCAAGTAAGGTCCGACGCCCGGCCAGCCGTAGATCGTTTCTGTAATGATCGCACCGGTAACTAACATCGGTAACGCCAAGCCAATTTGGGTGACAACGGGAATCAAAATATTTCGACTAATATGACGGCTGAAAATCTGCCATTTGCTGGCATGAAATGCCCGTTGCACCATCACGTAGTCTTCTGATACTTGCTGAGTCGCTGATGCCCGAATATACCTTGTCAAATCTGGGAAGAAGGCGACAGTCAATGTGATATAAGGCAAAATAAAGTGCTGCAGAAAATCGCCAAAATCCCCTTCTTTGCCGACTGTATACATGCCAATGATTGGGAACATATTCAATAAGTAACCAAATACATAAATCAAGATCATCGCAAACCAGAAGGTCGGCACGGCGATCCCTAGAGATGCCACAGCGTCAATGATCCGATCCCAAATCTTTCCTTTGTTGGCAGCCGCTAACAGACCCAAAATGATCGCCAGCAATAAAGCGGTCAAATATGCAGGGATCACTAGCCGCATCGTATTCGGGATCCGAGTCGCAAGTTCTTGTGAAATGCTGCTTTGAGAAACCAACGAAAAGCCAAGATTACCAGTAAGAACATTTCTGATCCAAAGAAAATATTGAACCAAAAAGGGTTGATCCAAGCCATAGCGCTGCCGCAACAGATCGATTTGCTCTTGTGACATATTCGGTGTCGTGATGGAATCGATCACATCATACGGGGCGATATGTATTAGTGAAAATACGATAAAAGAGATCACAAATAGCAAAGGGATTGCTTGCAATACTCGTTTTGCAATATATCGAAACATAATTGACCTTCTTTCTTTTTCATAGAAAAAAGCTGTGATAAAAAAGATTCCTCTTTATCACAGCCAATGGATTTACTTGATTGTCAATTTAGACATATCTTCGAATGTATAGATTGGGATCAAGCCTGCATCTTCTACATTACCAATTCGGTTATTGACCGCTAAGATTTTCTTGTTGTCAACGATTGGGTAAATGATCGCTTCGTCAGCAATGGCTTTTTGCAGATCATCGTACAATGCTTCACGCTTGTCTGTGTCCAATTCAACTGCTGCTTGCGCAAACAAATTGTCAATGGTTTCGCTATTGCTTTGGAAGTAGTTGGCACTGCCGCCAGTTTCGAATAAACTGCCGTATAAGTCAGGGTCATTCCCCATGATATACCCGCCAAGGAACAGGTTGTATTTCGTTGAATCAGGTTTTTTCAACTCAGTGAAGATCGCAGTACCATCGCCCCCTTCAAGGGTAACTGTAATGCCTGCTTGTTGCAATTGTTGTTGGATCAACGTAGCTTGGATCGTTTGAGCTGGGTCAGTTGAGTTGAAGGCCAAGTTCAATGACAAATCAGTGACACCTGCTTCTTGTAAAAGCTCTTTTGCTTTTTCAGCATTTGTTTCATATTTCTCGACATCTTCGGTAACGTATGGATTGTTCGGTGGTAAGAATGAATACGGTGTTGCATAATAGTCTTCATCTAAATACGCTGCTTGATTTAATTCATCTTTGTTCAAAGCATACAAGACTGCTTGACGAACCTTCACATCTTGTAATGCATCTGAATGAGTATTTAAGCCTAAGTATCCGATGCGGTTTTCTGTATAGGGATAAACAGAAATTTGCGTATCATCTAAGTCTTCAATATCTGAAGGCAAAACAACGGCTGCGTCAACTTCCCCTTTTTGCAAAGCAACTTTGGCCGTATCAGTACTTTCAATGATCCGCAAGGTCACGTTTTGAATCGAAGGCTTGCCGCCATAATAGTTTTCATTGGCTTCAAAAGTAAAGTACTCACCACGTTTGTATTCTTTCAATTGATATGGACCCGTACCAACTGGTTTTTCAGGCAGTTCACTGACCGAAAAGTCGCTAACATCTTTAAAGATGTGCTCTGGAATGATGTATGTTTCGGTTGCGATATTGCTGATTGCTGCTGCACTCGGTGTTGGCAACACAAATTTCACGGTGTATTCATCCACTTTTTCGATCGCGATCGGCTGGTCGTCGACCCAAAGCGAATCGGCATTGCCATTTTCTTTTTTGACTTTTTGTTCATACGTGAAAACAACATCATCGGCAGTAAAATCTTCGCCATCTGACCATTTGACATCTTGTTTCAAATGCACGGTCAATGAAAGGCCGTCTTCCGCCGGTTCCACTGATTCCGCTAACGCATTTTTCGTCGTTCCATCTGCTTCCACTGTAACGAGTGGAGAATAGATCATGTTTGTCACTGTCAAGCCCCAGCGATCACTGGTGTTGATCGGGTTGGTGGACGATGGGTCCCCGCTGATGGCATAAGTGAATGTTGCATCATCGCCAGTACCAGCTGCACTACTGGTTGCCGTTTCCTCTGTATTTGATCCACCGCAGGCTGCTAG
Organism: Enterococcus sp. AZ079; assembly: GCF_050547255.1. Classification (NCBI taxonomy): domain Bacteria; kingdom Bacillati; phylum Bacillota; class Bacilli; order Lactobacillales; family Enterococcaceae; genus Enterococcus; species Enterococcus sp. AZ079. The sequence goes on from NZ_CP172955.1 coordinate 2,237,836, forward strand.
AACGAATCCTAGTCCGACGACGGCAACACTTGCTAAACCTTTTTTCCAATTGATCATTTTTCCATCCTACTTCCTGTTCCTATATAATTATAGTAGATTTTTTGCTTTTTATTCCCAAACAGGGATACTTGATTTCTTGGTAACTTCGTCAATAATTGCTTTTACTTCATCGGTCTGGTAATACGCTACGACCGTTTGGTACACATCATTTTCTGCTTCGTCTGCTCGCGCAGCAATGACATTATAATAGGGCGTGGAGGAGTCAGCCACAGGTTCTAAGAAAATCGCATCTTCTGTAGGAACCAAGCCAGCATCGACTGCCATGCCGTTGTTGATCAAAGAGATGTCGACATCGGTCATTGCCCGAGCCGTTTGATTGGAATCAAGCAGCTCAAATTTCAAGGCTTTGGGATTCTCAGTGACATCACTCGTTGTTGGCAGTAACCCTTTTGATTCATCCAAAGTGATCAAACCGGCCGTTTGTAAGAGTAATAGTGCGCGGCTTTCATTTGACACATCATTGGGTAAAGCCACCGTAGCACCATCTGCCAATTCGCTGACATCAGTGATTTTATCGGAATAAATACCAAGTGGGTTTAATGTCGTATACGCAATCGTCGTGTTGGAATAACCACTTTCTTCGTTGACATTATCCATAAAAATTTCCGTCAATGCTGCGTGAAGATCGATTGACCCATCCTCTAGTGCGACGATTGGTTGGCGATAATCGGTGAACTTCACCAGTTGCAAGTCGATATTTTCGTTTTCCTTCAATTCTTCCTGCACATGTTCCCAAGCTTCATTTTGTTCGCCAACGACACCTAATTTGACGACGGTCGTTTCTTCATCCGCTTGGTTGGTGCCACAGGCAGCCAAGCTAAACAAGGCAAACAGCCCAATCACTCCTGTCGTCAACACATTTACTACATTTCTTTTCATCCCTTTTTTCCCTTTTGTTCCCTCCTCAGATCAATCGTCCTATTTCCTTGTCGAATGGCCCAACTAGACCAATTTCCCCTCTGTTTCTCAAAACAACCTACTTTTTCAAAGGAGAAATGGTTAATCCCTGTTGCCGTCAACCGAAAACATCGGACTCACTATTCATATGTAGTGTAACTTTATCCTATACAACTAAAACTGTCAATAAAATTACTCTACAAAAGTAAGTTTTTCACTAGCTGATCTGTGGTCGGGTTATTTGAATATCTTCAGTGCATTTTCTAAGTCATCGATCAAATCTTTACTACTTTCGATCCCAATGGAGATCCGTAAAAGATCCGGCGTCAATCCATAAGATTCTCGTACCTCTTGAGGAATATCTGCGTGGGTCTGTGTCGTTGGATACGTGATGAGACTTTCCACACCACCCAGGCTTTCCGCGAAGGTAAAGACCTTTAATGCCGCTAAAAAACTGCTGATTTTGGTTTCATCAAGCACCCGAATACTGATCATCGCCCCTGCATTTGGGTACAGCACCTCTTTGACCGCCGGATGGGCTCGTAAAAAGCGGCCGACTTCCTTGGCGTTGGCTTCCTGTCGTTCAAAGCGCAACGGCAGTGTCTTTAAGCTTCGGATAAATAACCATGTATCAAAGCTGCTCAAGGTCGGGCCCGAAGTATTGGCTAAATAATTCAAGCGCTCCCCTACTTGCGCATCTTTGGCGATGACGACGCCAGCCAAAATATCATTGTGACCTGATAAGAACTTGGTGCCTGAATGGATCACTAGATCCGCGCCTTCTTCTAAGGGCAACTGCCGTAACGGCGTCAAAAAGGTATTATCTACGATCAGTAGCGCCCCATGGTCGTGAGCAAGTTTGGCGGTTTCAGCAATATCCGTCACGGTCATCAAAGGATTCGTTGGGGTCTCTAAAAAGACAGCCGTTACCTCGTCAGTTAGTTTTTCACTTAATTCTGTTACAGTGCTGAAGGTATCGAAGAATGCCCGTTGGATTTTTTCCAATTCCGCAAAATAGCGAAAGCTACCGCCATACAAATCACGAGAAACCAAAAAGCGACTCCCGCTGGTAAATAAGTCAAAAATCAAAGCGATCGCACTCATGCCAGAGCTGGTCACTACTGCCCGAGCTCCTTTTTCTAATTCAGCAAGACCTGCTTCTAAGATATCACGGGTCGGGTTTTTGGTACGGGTATAATCATAGCCTGTACTTTGCCCTAACTCGGGATGAGCAAAGGTCGTGGAAAGATAGATCGGTGGGCTGATCGCCCCAGTTTGCTGATCCGAATGATTGCCTAATTGTGCCAGAAAAGTTGCTGTATCAATCGTCATGTCGTTCCTCCTTTTTGATTGCCTCGATCATGCGATCAAGGGCTTCTTGAATGATCGTCGGTGTTGTCGCAAGATTCAGACGAATCAAGCCCTGACCGTCTTGAGAAAACCATTCCCCATAGTCGACTGCCAGACCGGCAGTATCTTGGATCACGTGCTTGGTTCGTTCTTTGGCAATGACTTGCCGCAGATCGACCCAGAGAAGATAGGTTCCTTCTAATGGCAGGAGCTCAATTTTGGGAAATGCTTCTTGCAGTTGCTGGCGGACCATTTGTTCATTGGCAGCAATCACCAAAAGCAGGTCCGCTAGCCATTGATCCCCCGATTCATACGCGGCTTTCGCAGCCACCAATCCCAAACGATTGACTTCCGTCTGCTTGTATTGTCGGCACCACTCCTCATAGGCTCTGCGCATCTCTAAATCAGGAATCCAAACATGAGAGAGCAATAATCCTGCTAAGTTGAAAGTTTTTGAGGGCGAATCCAGAACGATCAGCTTCTCAAAGCCGACCCCCTGTGCCACTGTCACGGCTGAAACAAATTGCTGCTCACCGAGTATCAGCTCACGATGGATCTCGTCGGCGATCACGACAACCTCATGTTTTTGGCAAATGGCCAATAATTGATGCAGTTCTTTCTCTTGCCAGACCCGCCCTACTGGATTGTGGGGGGAGCAGAGAATAAATAGTTTCACTTTTTCTTCAATGATTTTGGCTTCAAAAGTAGCAAAATCGATTTGATAAAAATTCCCTACCTTTTGCAAGGGTGCTTCTATCAAGCGCCTTTTCGTCTCTTTGATGCTGTCAAAAAAGGGATAATAGACGGGCGGCTGGATCAAGATGCCATCGTCTGGTTCTGTGAAACAATGAAGCAAATCAACCAAAGATTGGACGACCCCTGTGGAAAACGAGAGCCATTTTTCCTCGAATTTCGTCCCCCAGTGGCGATCTTGCCAAGCTTGATAGGCTAAAAAATAGCCTGAGGGGGGAATCGCATAGCCAAAGGTTCCTTGAGCAACCAGTTGCTGCAAGGCTTCTTCCACTGCCTTTGGCGCAGCAAAATCCATATCAGCTACCCATAAAGGCAAAAGCTTTTCTCCTTGGAACCGTTGATCCACAAGATCCCATTTTAAAGAATCAGTGCCTTTTCGCTGTCTAGCATAGTGGGAGAGAAAATGCTCAATCGTCATTGATACTCACCCGACCTTCTGGCTCACTGCCAATTCGGTAACCTTCTTTCGTCGGCGTGACGGACAGGTCATACGGCGTTCGCAAGTAGGTTTCATTGATCCAATTGCTGAAAAACAAAGAGGCATGTCCCCGCCAACGGTTGGTAATTTTTCCGCCTAAACGGTCATAGGCAAAGTAATTTTTGGGCAATGCGGTAGCTAAGCCCCGTTCCATGTCTCGCAAGTACTCTTCATTCAAGGTAGTTGTGTGGTATTCAAAATGCCCTAGCAAGAAGGCATTTTTATGATCTTCTGATACGAAGATGGAAGGCCCTGTTTCAACACCCGCTGCCAAGATTTCTAAAGGCGCTTGGGCGAGCTGGCCCTCATCGATGCCAGTATAGCGCGAATGAGGCGTATAAAAAACGTCGTCAAAACCGCGAACGAGCGGATGAAAATGCGTGACTGCTTGTTCGAAGACACCGAACAACTTGCTTGGGTACAACACTTTGTCGATACCATAATGGTAATAAAGACCTGCTTGTGCACCCCAACAAATATGCAGGACTGAAGTGCAATTCGTCTGGCTCCAATCCATGATCTCTTGCAGTTCTTGCCAATAATCAATGGCTTCAAAGGCCATTTTTTCAACAGGGGCACCAGTGATGATCAAGCCGTCGAATCGTTGGGACTGGATCACTGAGAATTCTTGATAGAACTTTTCCATGTGATCGACAGACGTGTTTTTACTTTCGTGGTACTTCATTTTCAGTAAAGTTACTTCAATTTGCAGCGGACTTTGAGAAAGCAGGCGCAGCAATTGATTTTCTGTGGCGATCTTTTTCGGCATTAAATTGACAATCGCGATCTTCAAGGGACGAATCTCTTGTTTCGCCGCTTTATGCTGCAGTAAGGCAAAGACATTTTCTTTTTGGAGAACCGCTGCAGCGGGTAGTTCTTTGGGAATAATGATCGGCATTGCTTCAACTCCTTACAGATAAATTTCTTGTTGAAAAGAAGGCGAACAGTTTCGGCTGAGAAAAACAAAAAAAGCCGCCCTTTTATCCTTACGGATAAAAGGGACGACTTGATGCGCGTTACCACCCTAATTCGTGCTATTCTCACAAATAACACCTCAACAGTACACTATGATACTTGGCGCTGTAACGGGCGCATGCCGTTTTGCTGGCGTGAACCAACAAAAAAACTCAGAGCTCATCTTCACTGATCACCGCATGTCTCCTTTTTCACCAACCGGAGTCTCTGTACCTTTGTTGATCTGCTACTCTTCTCTTCAACGTTATCGAAATCTTTGTTTAATTTTAAAAAATTATAATTGTTTTTTCATTTACTGTCAACGGCAAGTTTATTTTTTTCTTATAGTTCTTCTAAATATAAATATTGTTGCCCCATTTTTTCATAAATCGTTGCTAAGTCTTCTTTGCTGACTTCACGATCCTTATATCCATAAGGGTCGTTGACATACATCATATCACCATCAATGCCGGTGATCACCACCGAATGGATCAATGCCGTCACAAGGATTTGCCCACTTTTGGTCTCCCATTCAAAGAAATCCGTATCAGCAGGTACTTGTAATTCTAACGTAGCAATCATCCAAACTGGTTTCCCAGATTGCAATACTTTGACGATCTCATCAAAGCTTTTGTCTCGTCCACTAACGACTTCATATTGCTCTTTCACAATTCTTTCGGCAACATCGGTGATCGGCTCAACGTCAACACCCATCGCGCTATCGCCGCCATAAATGTTTCCAACAAAACCTTCTCGTGGATCTCCATGGTGATCGTAATCTTCATAAAGCGGGACATAGGCTAATTCTTCTGCCAATTGATTTTTATTGGTATCAAATCCGTAAAAATTCAAGAGCATCGATAAAGCTGTTACTTCACAGCCATTCCCTAACGCAACTTCATCGAATTGATTTTCTAACGGAACATCTAATTGAATAACCTCACTGTATTCAGGCTCTGGTGTTTGTTCTTCATCCGAAAGTGCTAGTGTCAATTCATCCTCTATCTTTTCAAAGGGGGACTGCCCGTTCTTACTGTCATAAAAAATCAGCAGAAAGAAGAGCATCAAGACGAACATACCTAAAAGTAACCGTTTTAACTTTTTCTTCTTCATCTACTTCCTCCTCTTGTATATTATAACTTATTTCTGTTTATTATTTCACTATAATAAACTTTTTAGGAAGGAGTATTTTCTTAATCTAAACACAAAAAAATAGACCCGTTTAGGCAGCGGGTCTATTCAAACTGGCGCTTATGCCGCTTCCTTCTGTTTCTGAATAAAGCGTCCTTTTGCTTTCGAAAACGAACGAATATCAAATTGTTTGCTTAAGGCACCTGCAACAAAATAAGCCAAATTGAAATCGATCAAGCTATGGATCAAACCGCCGATCCCCATCAAAACGAACAAGAAATAGTAGAAATTACCATCGAATGCGGTCCCTGGTACATTTCCTGTGAAGTAAAAGGCGGCAACGACTGCCATTTCTACGGCAGAATGGATCAGTCCGATAATCAAGTTAAAGCTCTGAAATTTGATATTCAATAAAGAGGGTTTGCCATTTTTCAGTAAAATATCTGGGTGCTTCTGTAAATAAAAGGCACCGATGACGGCAAAAACAACATGGGACAATGCCCGTAAAGCAATGATTGGTGGCAGTGTTAAGAAAAAGCCAAAGGTCGTTCCTAAAGCTACCGCGATCGCCATCGCTGGTGAAAAGAACATCGCCACAAAGACGGGCACATGGCTAGCTAAGGTAAAAGATGCAGGTCCGATGACGATTTTGGGCATTACCATGGGAATGACGATCCCCATGCCGATTAACAATGCAGCGATCGTTAAATGGCGGATGGAATGATTTTTCATTTATACTCTCTCCTTCAATGTGTCATGACAGTTCTGTCTTGCTTATTCTACTGGTATTTCCACGAGGTGTCAAGACACAAAAAAACGAATGTTTATTCAACATCCGTTTTTATTGAAGTTATCCTTTACGCGCTTGCATTTCATTGCTTAATTTGGCAAATTCCGCTAACGACAGCGTTTCTCCACGTCGTTTCGGATCGATCCCACTTGCTTCTAAGCTGTCTGCCAACCACTGTTTGGTTGTTTCATCTTTTCCATAGCTATTTTGCAAATTGTTCCAAAGGGTTTTACGACGCAGCTGAAAGGCTGCTTTCGTTAATTTGAAAAACTCTTTTTCATCGGTGACTGCGACTGCTGGTTGTGATCGACGCGTCAATTTCAAAATAGCCGAATCAACATTCGGTTGGGGCACAAAAACGGTTTTCGGGACGATGAATGCCAGCTTTGCTTCCATGTAGTATTGCACAGCGATCGACAACGAGCCATAGGCTTTAGTCCCAGGAACTGCTGAGATTCGATCAGCCACTTCTTTTTGCATCATAACGACCATTTCATCTACTTTTACCTGAGACTCTAAAAAGTGCATCATAATTGGCGTAGTGATGTAGTAGGGCAAATTTGCGACAACTTTTAATGAAGCAGCCGTATCGCTGAATTCTGACCGAATGGTCGTTGATAGGTCTGCTTGCAAGACATCTTGATGAATGATCTTTACGTTTGCGTAAGACTGCATCGTATCAGCTAATACAGGGATCAACCGATCATCGATTTCAAACGCCAACACTTGCTTGGCGTGTTTTGCCAACTGTTCGGTCAGCGCACCAATTCCAGGACCAACCTCGATGACGTTTGTCGTCTCGTCAATGCCTGCAGTTTCTACGATTTTCCGTAAAATATTCGGTTCTGTTAAGAAGTTTTGTCCTAAACTTTTTTTAAAGGTAAAGCCATGTTTCGCTAAAATCTCTTTGGTTCTTGAGGGGGTTGCTATATCCCGTTCTTCCTTCACAATTCTTCCTCCACTGTTTTCATTGCTTCTGCCAACTCTGCGTCGGTGATACGAAACATTGCCAGCCGCTTCTCTAATTGTTTGCCGTTCGTATAGCCGATGCGTAAAAGATCTCCTAGCCGCTCTCGTTTCTCTTTCGCTCCAGCCCCTGCGATCAAGCCATACGCTAACAACTGTTGCCGATCAATGGTCCCTTCACTGACTTCATTTGAAGCAATCGGGGTTACGACTTTTCGCAAGGCTTCTTTCAACGCTTCATGGCTGGCGTGTTCCACGCCTAAACTGCCCTTGCTTTTCGGTGCTGCCTGACTGCGCGGTAAAAAGGCATGCTTGGCATCAGGAACGACTTCCATAATGATTTTGCGGATCTTTTCTCCCGAAAAATCGGGATCGGTAAACACGATGACCCCTCGTGTCTCTTGGGCGTGCTCGATTTGATCAAGGATCGTGTCATCGATCGCCGAACCGATCGTCTCGATGGTATCTACATCGAACACTTCTTGCAATCGGCGGGTGTCGTCTTTGCCTTCGACGACAATGATTTCTTCGATTTTCGGTTTATCAGTCATTGATCCTAAACAAGCGATGGGCATTTTTTTTCGTGTAGGCCGCAACATCAGCAACCGCTTCTTGCCGCAGCTCCGCGATTTTATTCACTACATAGTGAGTATAGCCCGGTTCATTGCGCTTGCCGCGATAAGGAACAGGGGCTAAATACGGCGCGTCAGTCTCAACAAGTAGCCGATCTTGTGGCACGACTTGCGCAGCTTCTTGTACCTCCGTCGCCTTTTTGAAGGTCACGACACCACTAAAGGAAATATACATTCCTAGGTCCAAGAACTTTTTCGCCCATTCGCCGTCCCCACTAAAGCTGTGCATGATGCCGCCGATCGTTTGGACTTTTTCATCCTTTAAAATCGCATAGGTATCTTCTAAGGCTTCACGGGTATGAATACTGATAGGCAGTTGATGTTCACGGGCGATCGCCATTTGCCGACGAAAGACCTTTTCTTGAACTTCCTTCGGATCTTCCATCCAGTGATAGTCTAAACCAATTTCACCTAGGGCAACGACTTTTGGTCGTTCCAAGCGCTCTTGCAAATAGGTTTCCACTTGTGGGGTATAAGAACCAGCTTCGGTTGGATGCCAACCGATAATACTGTAAATACCAGGATATTCTTTGCTTAATGCTAACGATTTTTCAATCGTTGGCTGATCGAAACCGACGACCGCCATCTCCGTTACTCCTAGTTCTTGCGCACGGGCGACCGTTTCGGGAATGTCTTCGTTAAACTGTTCTGCATTCAAATGTGTATGAGAATCAAAAATCATGAAATCTCCTCCTTAGTCCTTCTATACTCTAGCATATTTTGACGGTTTAAGAAACGAATCCTCTTCGCTTTTTTCAGCAGTTTAAGAAAACTTTCAGCAAGCAAAAAAAATCCGCCCAAAGTTGGAGGACGCCGAAGCTGATTTTCTCTATACTGAGGGTAACGAAATCGTATGGAGGTGGAAATATGGAACGATCAAAAATTGATCCCGGCCGCTTTTTTTCTGGCCAAAAAGCAGCAACGAAAGGCACGTTAAAACATCAATATCATTACTATCGGCAGCAAAATGCCCATCAAGCATTCAACAGCGATTTTCAGAGAAATTTCCAGCATGATTTCCCGAATTTTGCTACCTGGCTAAAATTGCAGGAACAGACACCACAAAAGAATCAAACAGCGACTTTTTCTCACTGGTTATTGGTTGGTTTCTTCGGACTTTTGACAGCAGCAAGTTTTTCGCAACAGCTCTTATTCCTACTTTTTGTCTTTGTCTTAGCCGCTCTCGTCAAAGGACCTGGCATGATCGTATGGGGCATCGTGTATTCCTTCTTAGTTAGTCTGTTCCCGCCATTGGGTATCGTTCTTTCTGGCTTATTTTTCTTACTGACCCTGCGTCAATTAACCAAAAACGTCACTTTCGTTTTGACTGCATTGTACTTTTACGGTTATCCCTTTGTCATCACAGCCCTCCAACACTTTACGAATTGGGACCCGCAATGGCTGTGGGTCGGCAGTATCGGTTTTGCCTTGATCAGTGGCCATTTTGTCTTAAAGCAAAACTATCCCTTTGCTTCAAGTAAAAGTCTCGCATGGGCGATCATCTCCGTCCCTTATGATTGTGTCATGGCTTTGATCCCCGTCAAACACAAAGCACGCTTTAAACGTTTGGTGAAAATCAAATAATTACGATCTAGGATACAAAAGTCGGCTATTACAGCCCCTTTTGTATCTTTTTTTCATGGAAGAAACAAACGAAATACGATGGATATTTTTTGTTATTTTTGCTTTCGCATGATTGCTTTTTTTGTAAGAATCTACTATGCTAGAAACTAGCAAATCAAAAAAGGAGCCACGCCATGTACACCCTCATTCTTATTGCATTCCTCCTTACGGGCTTGCTAGTTTACTCCTTTATTATTGAACCGCATCTTCTCAAACAACGGCACTACCTCATAAAAAAAGACAAGCGCACCGTCTTAGATATTTCAAAGGCTTACGATCTTTATCAAGCAGAAAGCAATCTCGTGATCGCCCATATCAGCGACCTTCATTTTTCTCGTTGGTACAAACCACGGCGAATGAATCGCATCATTCGATCAACGATCCAAAACAAGCCGGATCTGATCATCATTACGGGGGATCTGATCGATAATTATAAAAAATGGCCGCATCGTTCAACCAAGCGACTGATCGAAAAGCTGAAAAAATTGCAAGCGCCTCTGGGTAAGATCGCAGTTATGGGGAACCATGACCATTTGAATGACGGGCATTACTTTGTTAAGGAAATATACCAGCATGCAGGGTTTACCTTACTTGATAATGAGTCGGTTTTTGGTTCTGATGACAAGACGTCGATGAATATTGTCGGTATCGATATAGAAAGTCCGAAAGTCAGTTTTACCTATGAAGCAACCTTAGCAGAGTGGCAGCTGCTTTTGCTCCATGAACCCGATTATGTTTCTCGGATCACCAATCTGCCAAACTACGACTTGATTCTTTCTGGCCATAGCCATGGCGGGCAGATTCGCTTGCCTTTTTATTACGCGAAAACAAAGGGCGCGTTGAAATATACCGATGGGCTCTACCTTTTAGGCAATGAGACCTTATTAAGTGTTTCCAGCGGGGTTGGTATGACCAAGATTCCCGCCCGACTCGGTGTCCCACCTGAGATCCTTTATTACCATTTAGAACCGCAACAGCAATTGAACGTTTCTTAACTGTTCATCGGTGCAATTGGGAAAAAATCAGCGACTCGTTTCAGCAAACGTTCGATTCGCTGATTTTCTTTTTGCGTCTACCGTGTTAAAATATACTAAATAAACACTTTTTAACAATTAGGAGGAACCAAAAAATGCTCATCTCGGGAACGCTTTGGTTTTTGATCGCCTTCTTCGCTTATACAGCCTATGTATACGGTCAGGGGTTGTACTTTCCTGTCATCGCTTTTCTTGCTGCTTTGATGGGCTGCGGATTTTATCTCTTTGCTTTTCTCCAGCACAAAAATACGACGAAAAAACATCCTTAGCCAGAACGAGCTAAGGATGTTTTTTGCATTATTGATTCAAGCCTTGATAAATCGTATCGAGATTCCACTTCATCATGTTATAGTAGCTGTCGCCTTCTTCTCCCGGTTCTGCAATCGAATCGGTAAAGACGGTTCCGAATATCGGAATACCTGCATCACGAGAAACACTTTGCATCGGACGAGTATTGACGCTGCTTTCGACAAATAAGGAAGCGACGGCTGAGTTTTGCAGCTGATCCACTAAGTTCTTGATTTGCGCAGGGGTTCCTTCTTCTTCGGTATTGATTTCCCAGATATAGGCAGACGGTACACCGTAGGCTTTGGAGAAGTATTTGAAGGCTCCCTCACTGGTGACGATCAATTTCTTCTCTTCGGGAATCGATTGGAAGTTTTCCTTCGCTTGCTGATCCAGTTCTTCTAATGAAGCCAAGTAGCGTTCAAGGTTTTCTTCATAGAAAGAGCGATTGTCAGGGTCCTTTTCGCTCAAGCGTTGAGCAATGTTGCGGGCATAGATCATACCGTTTTCTAGATTTAACCATGCATGAGGATCGGCTTTGCTGTGGTCTTCATCATCAGAAAGATAAAGCACATCCACGCCATCACTGACGGCAAAGTAATCTTCATTTTCTACCTTATTGGCATTGTTCATCAATTTGGTAAACCAGCCATTGCCGCCAGTTTCTAGATTCAAGCCGTTATAAAGGATAAGATCGGCATCGGTCGCTTTTCGAACATCTTCCACTAAAGGTTCATATTCATGGGGATCACGCCCCACTGGTACGATACTGTGAAGATCGATTCGATCACCGGCAATGTTTTCCGTAATATCAGCAATGATCGAATTGGTCGCTACTACTGAAAGTTTCCCTTCTGTTTGGGCCATCTGTCCGTTTTGCTGTGCCAAAAAGAAGCCACCAGCTACAGCTGCCGTTGCTAAAACCGCCGTCGCTGACCAGCGTTTGACTGGACTGGTCTTTTGTTTTGGTGAGAACAAGAAACCGATCACGAAAAAGGATCCTGCGGTCAAAACAATACTTGATCCTGCGGCAATATTAAAGCTGTACCCGATAAACAAGCCGATAAATGAGGCGAAACCACCTAAAACCCCTGCGATGACCATCATATGCTTCAATTGTTTTGTATAAAGATAAGCCGTTGCTGCTGGAGTGACTAACAGAGCCACAATCAAGATCGTTCCGACGCTTTGCATCGCTGTCACTGAAACCAAAGTCAACAAGAACATCAATAAATAGTGATAGGCTTGCACTTTCATCCCAAAGGCCTTTGCCATCATCGGATCAAAAGACGTGATCAACAGTGGACGGAAGAAGAGGATGATCACTGCCAGCACAAGGATAGCGATAGCGATCGTCAGCCATTTGTCGCTGTCTTGCACCGCTAGCACATTCCCAAACAAAATGTGAAACAAATCAGTCGAACTATTTGCTACTCCAATCAAGATAACCCCTAAAGCTAGAAACGAACTAAAGGTGATACCGATCGCCGTATCGCTTTTGATTAGGCTGTTATTGGCGATATAGGTAATGATCATGGAAGCCAAGATCCCAAAGAAGATCGCCCCGACAAAAAAATGAACGCCGAAGATATAAGACAAGGCTACCCCTGGTAAGACCGCATGAGAGATTGCATCCCCCATCAAGGACATCCCTCGCAAGATAATAAAACAACCGATCACCCCTGCCACGATCCCGATCGCGACTGCCGTGATCAAGGCATTTTGCAAGAAATGATAGTTACTTAAACTCGTAAAAAAGCTTGTCAACATGTTAAACGCCTCCTTTCACGATGATCGCATCGCCAAATGTTTGCTTCAAATTGCTCTCGGTAAAGACTTCACTGACTGGTCCCGCAGCGATCAGGGTTTGATTGAGCAGAACCAAGTAATCAAAGTATTCGGTGATTTTCCCCAGATCATGGTGAACGATAAAAATCGTCTTGCCAGCATCTCGCAAGTTACGCAACAGGCCGACGATGATCGCTTCACTGGTGGCATCGATCCCTACAAAGGGCTCATCGAGGAAAATATAGTTGGCATCTTGCACCAACGTTCGAGCAATCAAGACCCGCTGAAACTGCCCGCCGGACAATTCCCCAATCTGACGTTCCGCAAAGGATTCCATTTCTACCGCTGCCAGAGCGGCTGTCACTTTCTGCCAATCGTTTGCCGACATCCTTTGGAACATGCGCATCTTAGGATACAAGCCTAAAGATACGACTTCTTTGACTGTGATCGGAAACGTGTAATCAACCGCGGTCTTTTGTTCGACATAGGCAATTTCCTTTTGAAAGTCTTTTAACGCTTTTTTGTCGACACTCATGTTCCCACTGGAAGGGATCAATTTCAACGCCGCTTTGATCAGCGTCGACTTCCCTGCCCCATTTGGACCAATGATCCCTACGATAGACGGTTTTTCTACTTGAAACGACAAATCCGAGATCACTTGATGATCGCCATCATAGGCTGCGGATATTTCTGAAAAAGTAATCATTATTTTCACTCCATTTCCATAGTTAAGGATAGTTTATTTATTTTTTAGGTAGACCTAACTTATTTTTATTATACTAGAAAGGATTTGTTTTGCAAGACAGTTCTCTTGATTTTTTTAAGAAACACCACAGTTTCTTGGCAATGACTCTTGAAAACTAAGGTTCTATCTTTATTTATTGAGTAAAAATTGGTGCCCACAAACACGGATACCATCAATTTCTTTCTATCTTTTGAGCGCAAAGCATTTGATTTATTCTTAATAAAAGAGATCATTCCTCGGCACCTCAGTGACGTACGTTTTTTCAATAACAGAAGAGAGGCGAATCAAAGCCTCTTTACTTTCTCCCTTCATGATTAATACCAAACAAATCAAAGAATCAATAATTCTTCTATTTCCATAAATTCACGAATTCACTCTTATTTATGATGACCAAGAAACCCTTTCACCTCGACTAAAACGCTTTATAAATTAAACTTTTCTAATTATTATGTGATTTTTCGAACAAAAGCTAAAAATAACATGACAACTATGTTAGTCTTTGATTTGGAAAAAGTTTTAGGAGGAATAAAAACAATGAAGAAAATTTTCCAAACACTATTAGTCCTAACCTCGTTAGCAACTTTGAGTGCTTGTGGCGCTGATTCACAAACAAGCAGCAGCTCAAGTACTGGTTCATCTGCTAATGAAGAAACAGATGCAACTTCCGCTGCATCTGGTCAAGAATACACAGACCCTAGCGAACTTGCAGACAGCTACGATGTCGTGATCGTCGGTGCAGGTGGCGCTGGAATGGCCGCTGCGATCCAAGCAAAAGAAGCTGGCGCAAACCCAGTTATTTTAGAAAAAATGCCAATTTCTGGTGGGAATACATTGAAATCTTCAGCAGGAATGAACGCTTCAGAAACCAAATTCCAAGAAGCAGAAGGCATCGAAGATTCAAACGATCTATTTTATGAAGAAACATTAGCTGGCGGTCACAACACCAATGATGAAGAATTGTTGCGCTACTTTGTGGATCATTCAGCAGAAGCGATCGATTGGTTAGATTCCATGGGTATCACTTTAGACAACTTAACAACGACTGGCGGGATGAGTGAAAAAAGAACGCACCGTCCATCGGATGGTTCCGCTGTTGGGGAATACTTAGTTGATGGCTTGATGCGCAACATCCATGAATTGGAAATCCCAATTTTTGTGAATGCCGATGTCAAAGAAATCAATGAAGAAGATGGCCAAGTCAACGGGGTGACGGTTGAAGTGGAAGGAACCGAACAAACCATTGATGCCAAAGCAGTTGTCGTTACAACAGGCGGTTTCGGTGCCAATTTCGACATGATCACCGAATACAAACCAGAATTGGCAGACTACGTGACAACGAACCAAGAGGGTTCGACTGGTGATGGGATCAAAATGATCGAAGCATTAGGTGGACAAACGGTTGATTTAGAGCAAATCCAAATCCACCCAACAGTGGATCAGTCTAAATCACTGTTGATCACTGAAGCTGTCCGTGGAGAAGGCGCGATCTTGGTCAATCAAGAAGGCGAACGGTTCTTCAATGAAATGGAAACACGAGACAAAGTCTCTGAAGCGATCATTGCCCTACCTGAAAAATCAGCAACGTTAGTTTTTGATGCAGGTGTCAAAGAACGCGTGACAGCCATTGATTTTTACGAGCAACAAGGGTTAGTCAAATCCGCTGACACGATCGAAGAATTAGCAAAAGAATTGGACATGCCAGAAGCAGCGCTTGCTGACACGATCGCTACGTGGAACAGCAGTGTAGCTGCTGGTGAAGACGAAGCCTTTGGACGCAGCACAGCAATGGACAACGATTTGTCAACAGGACCTTACTATGCCATTGCCATCGCTCCTGGTATCCACCACACGATGGGCGGCGTGAAGATCAACACCAACACAGAAGTGATCGCTACGGATAACGAGATCATTCCAGGTCTTTTTGCAGCCGGTGAAGTAACTGGTGGGTTGCATGGTGAAAACCGAATTGGCGGTAATGCCGTTGCCGATATCATCATCTTCGGACGCCAAGCAGGAACAAAAGCTGCCGAATTTGCGCAAGAAAATTAAAACACTCTCTATAAAAAAGAAGTACTTACGTTTTTTTCATCAACGTAAGTACTTCTTTTTTCATATAATTGACACAATAGTTTTTATTGTTCTGGTGCTGTCACTTTGATAATCTGCACCTCATAAGGCGCCAACTGAAGCATTTGGTTTGTCGTTTTTCCAGTAAGCAAATCGACTCCTGTAGTTGCTACCTCTACTTCTTGATTTTCTTCGGAAAAATTCATCACAAAATAATAGGTAGTCGGAGTAAGCTGCTCTTGCTGACTTTCTCTACTTTGGATCGACACGTTCGTTGAACCTTGACGGACCCACTCATTTTGTATGCGAAGCTGTTGTGTTACTTCTTGATAGAAGTCTTCCAAAAAGGCTTGATCCGTCCGTCCCCCAAGATAGTAGGCACTTCCTTCACCATAATCATTTACGGTCACTGCAGCTTGACCTTGATAAAAATCAGCACCGTAGACCCCTAACGTTTGGGCAGTGTTTGTTTGAACAACACTACAATAATCATGAATTTGGTACTGCTGCTCCTTCATTAAAAGCAGATTTTTTTGTTTCGGATATAACGTATCGATTTCTTTCACAGACACACCAAACAGTTCTTCTAACTCTTGGGGCCAGCCCCCTAAATAGGTCAAGTCCGTTTCATTCACGATCCCCGTCAAATAAGTGGAAACCAGCGTCCCGCCATTTTTCGTATACTGTTGAAACTTTTTCATAGTTTCTTTTGGTAAAAGGTAAAGCATCGGAGCGATGATCAATTGGTAAGAGTCAAAGTCATGGTCTTTCGTGATGACATCAACCGCGATGTCATGATCCCAAAAATAGCGATAATGCTCTTGCAACGTTTGTGGGTAGCGTTTGCTCTCCAAACCAAAACCTTGCGCATCATTGAGCGCCCAATTGTTATCCCAATCATAGATGATCGCCACTTTGGCTTTTTTGTGCAATCCTTTGATTTCTTTGATTTCTTCTAAGGCTTTTCCCACTTCTGCTACATCTTGAAAAACACGATTCTGTTCGTCGTTGTCATGGTCCACGACGGCCCCATGGAACTTCTCAGATGAGCCTCGAGATTTTCGCCATTGGAAATAAAGATTACTATCTGAACCGTGAGCAATAAATTGCATAGAAGACAACAGATGCATCCCGGGGCGTTTCGTGCGATTGACTGGATGCCAATTCACACCACTAGGGGTTGATTCCATGATCAAAAAGGGTTGCTTTTTCAAGCTACGGTACTGATCATTGATAAACCCAACCTTACTTGCCAAATCAGCGGTCGTTCCCCAATCATTATGCCAAGCAGGATAACAATCCCAACTAATGACATCTACATGCTGGGCAAATTTTCCATAATCAAGGCTATAAAAGGGAATCAAATCTCGGGTATCTGCCATGAAATTCGTTGTGATCGGCACATCTGGAGACAAACGACGAATGTCTTTGATCTCATGTTCATAGAAATCAATGGTCTGATCGGTCACAAAACGATGCCAGTCTAGATTTAGTCCATGAACTTGCATTTCGCCGATCGGTGAAGGAGATTCGATTTGCGACCAATCGGTGATCGTATGGCTCCAGAAAGGTCCCCACCAGGCCTCATTCAAGGCTGCTAATGTTTGGTACTTCTGCTTAACCCACTGACGAAAGTTTTCTTGGCAAATGGGACAATGACAATCTCCAGAATACTCATTGGAAATATGCCACATCAATAGTGCTGGGTGATCGTGGTAGCGTTCAGCTAATTTCCGATTGATGATCGCCACTTTCTCACGATAGATCGGTGAAGAAAAGCAGTGATTGTGACGCCCGCCGTGTAACATTTTTTCCCGTTTTTCATTGGTCCGTAGAACTTCAGGGTATGCTTTAGACAACCAGGCAGGACGCGCGCCGCTTGGCGTCGCTAAAATGACGTTGCTGTTTCGTTCGGCGAGCTCATCCATGATTTTGTCTAACCATTCAAATTGAAACACCCCTTCTGCTGGCTCTAAGGCACTCCAAGCAAAAATACCAAGGGAAAATGTATTAGCATGAGCTTTTTCCATTAGTTCTAAATCTTTAGCTAAGATCTCGGGATAATTTAGCCACTGGTCAGGATTATAATCCCCACCATGTAAAAAGCGTTCTTCTAAGTTATATCTTGTCATCTTCTCTTCCTATCCTTTTGTGCCACCAGCGGTCAAACCGGAGACAAAATGTTTTTGTAATGCAATAAAGACGAGTGCGATCGGAATACTAATCAAAATAGCCCCTGCCGCAAAAGTCGTATAGCTGGCTCCCATTTTATCCGTGACTAATTTGTATAACCCAATGGGTAGTGTATAGTACTCAGGATTACGTAAAATCACAGAAGACAGGGCAAAGTCTCCGAGCGGTCCAGTAAAGCCATTCATGGCAACGACTGCCAGCATTGGTCGTGATAAAGGAATCAAAATTTGCCAGAATATTCGCGTATTGCTTGCGCCATCTATCTTGGCACTCTCGTCTAAATCTAACGGGATCGAGTCAAAATACCCTTTCAATAAGTACGTGTTCATGGGAATCTGGCCCCCAACGTAAATCAAGATCAGCAACCAATGGCTATTGATCAAGCCGAGCATTTGCGCCAATACAAAAATTGCGATCAAGGCAGAGAACTGCGGGATCATTTGTAGTAGTAAGAACAGCATCAACCCATTTTTACGGCCTGTAAAACGAAATCGTGAAAAGGAATACGCCGTCATGGAGACAAAAATCAGTGACAAGAACATGGTGCATACACTGATTTTTAATGAATTCAAATACCATTGACTATAATAAAGCGAGTTGTCGCCAGCAAACAATTTCGTGTAGTGACTTAATGTCGGACTCGTCGGAATCAAACTCGTACTTACTAAACTGTTCCCAGGATTAAAACTAGCACCGATCGTCCAAAGTAAAGGGTAGACGATCACTACTACCGTAAAAATCAGTACGAGATACGTCAAGGATAGGCGGACAAATTTTTGTTTCTTCATACTTGCTGCCTTCATGTTATCCAACCTCCTTGAATGAATTTGTTCGGCGGAATTGCCATAAAGCAATCGCGATCACGACGATCGATAAGAGAATCGTCAACGCTGCTGCCAGTGCATATTGACTATTTTGCATCGTTAGCTTATAGATCCACGAAACCAAAATATCGGTACCACCAGCGGTCGAACCAGGAACTGCTGGTCCACCAGAATTAAACAGATAAATAATATTGAAATTGTTGAAGTTAAACGTATATTGCGTAATCAAAATCGGTGCCATTGCATAAAGCAGTAATGGCAATGTGATTCGGCGAAATTTTTGTAAAGCTGAAGCACCATCGATGGTCGCCGCCTCATACAAATCATCAGGAATGGATTGCAGCGTCCCTGTAGTCACGATAAAAATATACGGAAAGCCTAGCCAGCCTTGAATCAGTAGCAAAGCTAAGCGGGTCCAATTCGCACTCGTTAGCCAAGGAATCGGTGAAATCTGGAAGAAATTCAAAATCGAATGATTGATCGCACCAAAGGAATCATTGAACATTCCTGAAAACACCAAGATCGTAACAAATCCCGGAACTGCCCATGGGAGGATCAAAATCGTTCGAAAGAACTTTTTGAGTCGTAATTCTTTTTGATGCACCAGCACCGCTAAAAATATTCCGATAGAAACTTGTAACGTTGAGGCGATCAAGGTCCAGATAACTGTCCAGCCCAGAACATTGAAGAAGGTACTACGCCAAATATCGACAGTAAAAATCTTCTTAAAGGTCTCTAATCCCACCCAATCTGCTAAATTGGCAGGTGCAGAATGATACAGATCATAGTTCGTAAAAGCTAACGCGATACTAAAGAGAATCGGAAAAATAACAGAAAACACGAGTAAGAAAAATGCTGGGCTACTCATTAAATAAGGATAGCCTTCTCTTAATAGTGCCTGGTAGCTTTCACGGATAGAGTTGACTGGTAGCTCATTATCTCTTAATTCACCGTTTTTATAGGCATCACGGATGTTTAAATAATAGAACAACAGACCAAAACCGATGACGATCAAGGCAACTAATCCTTCTGCTAATAAAAAGATGGAATTGTCTCTCGGCACTTCCACGCCTAATGTCACGATGCCCCAAAGTCCCATATTAAATAAATCTTTAAAGACGACAAGATACATAGCAAAAAAGAAGAAAAATAAAGCGCCTTTGATTTTTTGCCGATTATAAAATTGACCGAATCCTGGTATGATCGAGAATAGCATTGCTCGTTTTGCATACGACTGCGTGTTTTTCACATTTTCGCCCCCTGTAAGAAAAAGCCGCTGACAAACGTTTCGTTCGGCCTTACTTGATTCCTAGTGATGAATGACCTCCGAAACGTTTGTCCTTGAGACGACTTTCTAGTTTTGAATTGCCGCAATGGCTGATTTGATCTGTTCGACTGCTTGTGGTAAAGCTGTTTTCGGTTCAGCCTTTCCAGTAGCAATGGTTTGCAATGCGGCATCCATTGGTTCCCATACTGAATTCATTTCAGTGATCCCAGGCGTTAGTTCTGCGTGTTGGGACTGAGCGGCAATGGCTGCAGCACTTTCACTTTCTTGAACTGCTGGATCATCTGCCAATGAAGCAACCGCTGGTACTTCCTGTGTTTTTTCATAACGACCTTTTGAATTTTCTTCATTGCTGATAAATTTGACGAATGCTTCAGCTAATTCAGGGTTTTGGGAATAGCTACTTACGTTGTAGCTTTTGACACCGATAAAGGAGCCCATATGTTCACCATTGCCTAATAATGGCAATTCTTTCACACCATAGTCGATGCCCGCTTCTTTATATGGAGACAAGTTCCATGGTCCCGAGATGACAGCGGCAGCTTTTCCTTCCGTAAATAAAGAGTCCAACACATTGATTCCTTGTTCACCGACCAATCCCGATGGAAAAACACCTGCATCATAAAATTGTTGGATATAGTCTGCTCCTTCGATCGCGCCTTCATTAGCTAATCCAATATCTTCAGGGTCATAGGATCCATCGGCATTCTCGCCAAAAACATAACCGCCATAACCGCTCAATACACCTTGTGCGTAATAAATTTGATCCCATAATGCCAGTAACCCATAACTGTCAGCATCTAAGACAGACTTGGAATACTCCAGCCACTCATCCGTTGTCTGTGGCAAGTCTTCTTCGGAAATTAGTTCTTTGTTATAATACAAAATTTGTGTTTCAACCGCTTTTGGTAAGCCGTAGACTTTGCCGTCAACGATTTGCGATTGCATTGCTGATTCTGTATACAGCTCTTGTAGCGTTTGATCGACTGTTAATTCTTTCAACAAACCTTCGGTAACGGCTGTACCGATTTGATCGCCAGGAATCGTGATGACATCCGCACCTGTACCAGCGGGTCCATCCAATCGTAAATCTTCGATCTGTCCACCATAGGCTTTTTCGACCACTTTGATCGTCACATCGTGTTCTTCTTCAAATTGTTTGACTGCCTCTTCAATCCCAGCTGATTTTGCTTGGTCTTCCCAGACCAATAGATCATAGTCCTTATCGCTGCCACTATTTGCTGCAGTACTATCTGTCCCTTCACTTTGTGGACCGCAAGCACCTAATCCTAAAGCTGCTACACTTAAAAAAAGAACTCGAGACATTTTTTTCATCATCATTTCTCCACCTTTTCTTTATTTTGCAAACGCTATCTTCTTGTTTATAATAAATTATTTTACTTAATATGTAAATAGTTTTACTAAATTAATTTCTTCAACGAAGTAAATAAACGGATAAAATCAAGGTTTATCTCACAAATATTTTTTCAAAATACCACCACGCTCTAAATTTTCACTATTCAGTAAATATATTTAGTAAATTCATTTACTTGGTAAAGTTGTTAGCGTATACTAGAAGAAAGAGGTGAAGAAGATTGGTTACAATAAAAAAAATTGCCGAGCAATCAGGCTTTTCACAAGCGACTGTTTCCCGATTATTGAAAGGCGACGAATCATTGTCGATCGCAGCCGATACGCGTCAAAAAATTATTCATACCGCTTTATCACTAGGTTATGATCGCTCAAAAATAAAAACAACACTAGAAAAAATCGCCGTCCTTTTCTGGCTGACAGAACAAGAAGAGCTGCAAGATGTCTATTTTCGACAATTGCGTATCTCTTTAGAAAAATATGCGAAAATCAACAATTTGGAAATTCAACTGATCACCCATGAAGATGATGTTTTAGAAACACTGCAAGAAGTCGCCGGATTTATTGGGATTGGCTCTTTCACTGAGAATGAAACGCAGCAGTTCAAATCCGTTTGCCCCTATGGCGTCCTTTTGGAAATCAACCCCTGTCCAGAGCTGTTCGATACGGTCAAACCTGATACTGATCGAATGACGCAACTGGCGATCGATCTATTTTTAACAAAAGGATACCGAAAGATCGGCTTTATTGGTGGTGCTTATCTAAATCCTGATACCCAATGTGCAGAAATGGATAGTCGCGAGGTCATCTTCCGTCAAACGCTGGCTCGTCGAGATGCGCTCGATGAGGCGTTCTTATTTAGTGGTGGCAATTTTTCCGTTGAAACCGGCTATCGTTTGGCGAAAAAAATGGTGGAATCCCTTGGTGACAATTTGCCAGAGGCGCTCTTTGTGGCTTCTGACACCATCGCAGTTGGTGTGCTCCAAGCGTTAAATGAACGATCCATCATCATTCCTGATCGCTTGGAATTAATCAGTATCAACGACAATGAGATCGCAAAATTTGTGGCTCCCCCTCTAACAACGTTTAAAATTGATGTGGAGGAAATCGCCAAAACCGCGATCGATTTATTGGTGGATCAGATCGTTCATCCTCGAGCGATCACCAAAACAGTCCTTTTAGGGGCTGAACTCATCGAACGAAAAAGCTTTACGCAAGCATAAAAAACGCCCCTAGAAAGTTAGAAAAAGCTAACTTTCTAAGGGCGTTTCATTGTCTAAATCGAAAAAAGCATTCTTACGTTTTTCACATCTCTTTCGCCACAGCATACACAAGATGCGGCATGTCCACTTGCCGATAGTGTTTGACAAAGCGATCCACCAGCTTCATTCCATTGCGCAATGCCACATTTATGGAGGCTTGATTGGTCTCACGAATGATCGAATAAACAATGGCGGCATTCAGCGTTGCAAACGCATAGCCTTTACAAGCCTGGGCGGCTTCTGTGGCAAACCCATGATGCCAGAAGTTCTTTTGAAACAAGTACCCAATTTCTAAAACGGCTTCTCCCTTGACGTCTTGCCATGTCAACCCGCATTGACCGATCGCTTGCCCGGATGCTTTCTCAATCACTAGCCACAAGCCAATGTGATCGTTTTGATAGCGTTGCAGCTGTTTGTCGATCCAACCAGTGACTTCTTGCTCACTGAAGGGTCCTTCATAGGCAATCATAACTTCTGGATCTTGCAAAATCTTTTCAATCGCTGGTCGATCGTCATGACTCATTTCTCGCAGGACTAATCGCTTAGTTTCAATTAGTGGTTCCATGGTGGTTGCGCCCCTTCCTATTCCATTCGGTTTCTTTTCAAAAAATACCAACTTGCTGCCCATGCGGTGATGGGTAAAATAATCACCGCTGCCAGACCCGTGACCAAACAAACGACCAATTCTGAGACGAACGCCTTCGAATTGACCATTTCACCAAAGGAGATCGACAAATCTTGAAACCACGCAATCAACGCCAGATTACTTCCCATAAAGGCAAACAATAAGGTATTGATCGTTGAAGACAATACGTCTGATACCACGGTCATACTACTTTTACTTAATGCCTTGATCGAGACTTGCGGGTTTGCTTGAAAAAGTTCATAGGTCGCAGTGCTGATTGCCATACTCCCATCTGCCACCGCCCCCGAAAAACTCATCAAAATGATCGCAGTCATCAATGTCTTAAAATCGATGGCTACATCAAAGGAATACATCGCCAACTCATCCAGTTCCTCTGCCGAAAACCCATGCAGATTCATTGCAGAGAGCACAAGCGGAAATAGTAGTAGAAAAAGCCCTAGGAAGACCAACACACAGACAAAGGCAATTTTGGTTTTCTGATTGACGCCGTTCACGAAAAACAAGGTGATCGCCGCCACGGCTAAAAAGGCAACACAAGCCGCTGGTATGATCGGTGCCCCTCGGTCAATCAGGACCAGAAGCGCTAGAAAGACAGCCACATTCATAAACAGACCAGTGACTTGAAACAGCCCTTCGATCCGAAAAACAGCGAAAGTCAGCAAGAGAAAAAGCAAGCTCAACACAAACAAAACATTCATCTTGCTTTCCTCCTTTGTAGTTCAAAGCAAAGGAGCGTCAACGGTACCGATAAAACCAGCGCAAAGCCGCCGCATAATGTACGCACTATTTCTAAAGAAAGATGCATCGGCAATGCTTGCGACAGCAGCCAGCCATTTGCTAGGTAAAACAATAGCGCTGGCATACTCCCACTTAAATAAGCAAACAACAAGACATTGATCATCGAAGAAGTCGTATCTTGCGCGATGGATCGACCGATCGCTAATCGTTCCTTGCGGCTAGTCTGGGGATTGATGCGCTGGATCTCATCTAGACTGGCAATCAGCATGACAATATTGTCCATGCTGGCACCAATCGCGCCAATCAGCAGACTCCCTAGATAGACACTGCGATACGGACGGGTCAGAAACGACATTTCTTCATAGCGCAACCCATGATCTTGCAAAAGATCCATGGCGAACCGACAGAGAAAAAACGCCAAGAGGACGCTGGCTAACGAGGCAATGATTTTACGGCTGTCGATCGTACGAAAGCCACAGGAAATCCCCATCGTCAAAACCAACGAGACGATCGTAAAAACGATCATCAAAAAGACCAATGAAAAGGAGCTGTTGCCTTTGTGAAACCACAGAAAAAGGAGCAGCAAGCCAGTATTCACAAAGATACTAAGTAAAGCCCGCAAGCCCTTTTTGCCACCAATTGCGACTACTGCCATCAAAAATAAGGCAAGGAAGAAAAAGAGATACCCATCCCGTTTTTGTGCTTGTATCTGCCAGCCATCCCCTTCTTTTTGCAAAAGCAGCTGTTGTCCGGTCTGATACAACGGATGAATCGCACCGTTGGGGGTGTATTGCGTAGTGACTGTCCGTAGTACCCCAGCTTCTTCTCCGTTACGAACGATCCCTTGGATCTGCTGCTGGTCGGCGGCGACTTGAACCGTTTGTACTTCTATGATCGGCTGTGCATAAAAGCGGCTGCTTTGGGTTTGGATCAGCCAGCTCAAGACCAGCACGCTAACAAAGGCCGCTAGATAATAATACTTTTTCAAGACCGTCTCCTTTCATTTTCAGCAAAAAAAGACTTAGACAAACCACCAGTCCTACGACCAATCACCTTGTGAGGCTGGATGACTGGTCGAAATGGTTACTGTGTCGGCGAGACTAACTGCTTTGCTAGTCGCCTGTTTTGTCAAAGTCCTTTTACTTGCTCGTTTTGATTACACGACATTTTGCGGTGTACCTGCTTTAAAGCCGCTTAAGTTCGCCACAGCGATCCCCATCAAACGACGCCGCGTTTCGACGGGTGCCCAAGCGATATGCGGTGTCAAATAGCAATTTGGCGCCTGTAATAAGGGATTGTCAGCTGCGATCGGTTCTTTTGAAACGACATCTGCCGCCAAGGCTGCGATCTGCCCAGTTTGCAGTGCTTCAGCAACTGCCGCTTCATCGATCAAGCCGCCACGGGCGGTATTGATCAGGATCGCAGAAGATTTCATTTGTGCCAATGCGGTGCGATCGATCATTTTTTCTGTCTCAGGAAACTGCGGAACATGAAGGCTGATGATATCTGCTTCTTGATACAATTCCGCCAGCGAAACTTGTTTTGCCCAATCCGCTTGTGCTGGTTTTGGTCGATGATTAAAGTAGATCACCTTCAGCTGAAACGCATGAGCGATCGTGGCAACTGCTTGAGCAATCGCACCATATCCAATCAGCCCAATCGTTTTGCCTGCCAATTCCATCAATGGTGTCTGCCAATAAGAAAAATCTTTGCTGGTTTGCCAGTCGCCCTGATGCACGGAACGATTATGGTGTCCCACTTGATTCGTCACTTCCAGCAGCAAAGCAAAGGTCGCTTGTGCCACTGCATTTGTACTGTAGCTAGGAATATTGGTCACGGTGATTCCCTGTTCCTTCGCTGCTGCCAAATCAACGACATTGTATCCAGTTGCCAAGACCCCAATGTAGGTCAATTGCGGACATGCTTTGAGCACATCTGCGGTGATCGGCGTTTTATTTGTCAAAATTGCTTCGGCATCGCCGATTCGCTCAATAATTTCTTGTTTATCTGTATACGAGGTACGATCATACACCGTCACCTCTCCTAATTCTTCAAACCCTTGCCAAGACAAATCTCCTGGATTCAACGCATAGCCATCAAGTACAACGATCTTCATTCTTTCGCTCCTCTCGCTTTTCCTTTTGCTTTTCCATAAAAAACGGGAATTCCTAGTAATGTCACGCCAATTCCCACGACTGCTAACCACGTGTCAGTGATCAAGGTCATGATCAAGATAAAACAGCCACCTAAGATCGCAATCAAGGGAATGATTGGATAGAAGGGAACTTTATACGGACGCTTCATCTGCGGTTCTGTTTTTCGCAAACGAAAAACTCCTACAAATAATAATACACTAAAGAACCACATAACAAAAACCAGCATATCGGTCAAGAGATCAAAGGTGCCTAAAAGCATCATGATACACGCGATCCCTAATTGTAAAAAAGCCGCCGCATAGGGTGCATTGGTGGTTTTACTTAAAGTGGCAAAGGTCTTGCTGAAAGGAATCTCATCTTCCAACGCCATGGCATAGGGGACCCGCAAGCCAGTCATTGTATAGCCGTTCAATGCGCCATACACAGAGATCAGGATACCGATCGTGACCAGTTTTCCGCCAAAGCTACCAAACAAGGCCATCGCAGTTTCTGAAGCACTGTTCAAATTACCAGCGATTTGATCGATCGGCAATGTTTTTAAAAAGGCAACATTGATCAACACATACACCAAGGTAACAAAACTCAACCCAAAGATGATGGCTTTTGGTAAATCTTTTTCGGGTCGCTTCATTTCCCCAGCGACATTACCGACTCCCATCCAGCCGTCATAAGCAAAAAGGGTTGCTAAGAGGGCACTACTGATGCCAGCTGCAAGCGATCCTTGAGTATTGGAAGAAAAATCCACCAATGAGACCGATACTTGCCCTGGTGTCAACAGGCCCGCCACGATGATCACCGCAATCGGAATCAGCTTGACTGCTAACGTGACGGACTGGACTTGAGCAGCGGCTTTTGTTCCCAAAAGATTGATCAAGGTCACACTCGTTCCGGTCAAAATCGATAAAGGAAGCAAATAATTGCTGGGTAGATGAAATAAGTTCAAACACTGGGTCGCAAAAATAATACTTAAAGCCGCCACGTTTGCTGGAAAGTAAATGATACTTTGTGCCCAGCCTAATAAAAAGGAGGGTAATTTCCCATAAATTCTTTCAATATATCGAATGGGTCCGCCAGTCTCAGGAATCGCCGTCGCTAACTCCGCCACCGTCAAACCGCCGCAAATCGTTAGAAAGCCGGCAAGCAGCCAGACCAACAATGTCAAACCGGTGGATTGGGTCTGCTGGACCACAGCCGCTGCTTTGAAAAACACGCCGGCGCCGATCACCGTTCCCATTACTGTCGATAATGCCCCAAAAAAACTGATTTCTTTTTTCAATTGACTTTTCACAACATCACTTCCTTTTTAAATGAATAAGTCAAAGTATAGCGGATAGAAACTATCTTGACTAGAGGAATTTCAGAAAACAAAAAGCAAATACCATGAAAAGACGGCATTTGCTTCAAAATTTTTTTATTCTTTTGTGGATTCTTGAAAAACCAGCAACGGAAGCTGTCGTTTTTTGTGCATTTGTTGAACCAAATAAATTCCTGCCAGCAAGATGATCGGGAAAACGATCGCCCCTAGAATCCCAACCTGCAGCTGTTGTCCCGTCCATTCGACGATACTGCCGACGACAGCGGGTCCGATTGAACACCCTAAATCTCCTGCTAATGCCAAATAAGCAAATAGCGCCGTTCCGCCGTTGCGAATGTATTGCGCAGAAAGACTAAAGACCCCTGGCCACATGATCCCTACGGCAAAACCGCTTAAGCCGCAGCCAAGGAACCCGATCAATGGCAATGAAGCAAAGCCGATCATCATATACGCCAGTAGGCAAAGCAAAACACTCAAAAACATAAAGCGTTTCAAATCGATGCGTTCCCCAAACTTGCCGTAAAGCAAGCGGGAGATCCCCATCATCAAGGCAAAAACCATTGGCCCTGCTAAATCGCCTAGCGTCTTACTAACGCCTAAGCCCTGTTCGGCAAAGGTCGATGCCCATTGGCTGACTGCTTGTTCGCTGGCTCCAGCACAGACCATCATCACCAGAAACAGCCAAAAGCTTTTCAAGGAAAAGAGCTGCCGAGTGGTCAACCCTCGTTCTCCTTCGGCAACGATTGGCGCCAACGGGACTTTGGTAAAGAAAAACAAATTGACCAACGGGATCAGTGCCCAGATGATCGCCAAAATCGGCCACTGTTGAATACCGAACACCATGAAGAACGCCGTTGAGAACAAAACGACCCCCACGTACCCCCAGCAATAAAACGAGTGCAGCATGCTCATCGTTTTTTCCTTATGTTCCGTTGGACAGGCTTCAACGATGGGACTGACTAAGACTTCCAGCAAGCCACCGCCAATGGCATACAACAAAACCGCTGCTAACAATCCGCTAAACGGGGTCGGAAACCATAAGGGAAAAACGGCTAGACCAATCAAGCCGATCGCTGCAAAAAAATGCGCGGCTACGATCGACACTCGATAGCCGATGCGGTCTACAAAAAAGATTGCTGCAAAATCGACGGCTAACTGGGTCAAAAAGTTAAAACTAACCAGCAAAGTAATCTGGCTGATCGGTAGCTGGTATTGGCTTTGAAAGGTCAAAAATAATAAGGGGGCAAAATTATTGATGACGGCTTGAACGATGTACCCTACAAAGCAAGCCGCAATCGTCGAACGATAACTTTTCATTTTCACTTCTCCTTTACTCGTCTTATCAGTATACCAAGTCCAATAAGACAGTAACCATGGAGAAAACACTTTTTTTACCCAGAGAATCTTAAGGAAATCAGGATTTTTCTTCCCTCAGATAATTCCCTTAAATGGAAGCAGCAAAAAAGCTGTCCTCACAGACAGCTTTTTCCGACTTATTCTCAAGGCTAGGCGTTTTTCTTCCGAGCAGCGATGGTTTTCATGGTGGCTTCAAAGATTGGGCCAATAAAGACGATACACAAGAGAGTACCTAACCCAACACTGGCGCCTAGCGCAAAACCGATCAAGACCATGGCTGCATCCAAGCCGATACGGATCGTTTTTTGCGTCAATTTGCTTCGTTTGTAGATCAAGGCAGTCAAGGCTTCTAACGCCGCTGATCCCTTGTTGGAAGAAACGTAGATACCAGCGCCGATCCCAAATAAGATCGGTGCTGCGAAAATAGCGATCCAAGGATAAAAAGGCAAATGAATCGATACTTTGTCCATCACTGGTTCAAAGATCCCGATCAACAGGCCTAAGCCGATCCCGTTGATAAAACTGCCAATGCCTAATTCGGCACGATCAAAGACTGCAACAATCAACAAAACAATAATATTAAAACACAAACTGGCAATCCAAAAAGGGACATCGACGAAATTCAAAATTCCTAGTAAAAACGTACTGATCGTATCATATCCTTGATGGGCGGTGATCAATAAGGAAATGGCCAACGCAATCAGCCCGGTACCTATCAAAACTTGTGCAAATTTTTTGGTTTCTTTCACAACATCACGCTCTCTTCTTTATTTTTCCTCTCTTAGTTTACCGTGAAAGCGTCACAATTACTATCATTTAATCACAAAAACCAGATTTTTTTTGAAGAAATCTAAATTCAATCAAGAGATTCATAATGCTGTTCATAGGTATCGCGAAACTCTTTGGGGGTCAGACCATTCAATTTCTTAAACATTTTGGAAAAATAATTGGTATTGTTGTAACCAATACGATCGCCGATCTCACTGATCGTGGCTTTCGAATGAAGCAGCAGCTGCTGGGCTTGCTTGATCCGCACCAGATTGACGTACTGATTAAAACTCATTTCCGTTTCTTTCTTAAAGAGCTGCCCCAAATAAACGACACTGACATGCAGTTCTTCAGCCGCTGATTTGACCGTCAAATCATGGGTATAGCCTTCTTCGATCAACTGGATCGTCTTTTGAACGATCTCTGAATAGCGTTTTTGCGGCGGCTGCGATTTCGCCAACTCCAGCACATCATCAAAGAGCTGCCGCAAATCTGCCAGTGTATTAGACTCACGAATCCGTGCCAAAATCTGTTCATGGTTTTCGTGGGAAAGTACTGGCAGCTGCCGATAAATATCATTGAACAACAAGAACGAAACATAGCGAACATGCTCAGGGTCTGCTTGGGTTTGTTCCAAAATAGCGAACATTTTATCCAGCTCATGTTGGATCGTTTTGACATCCCCAATGGTCAGTGCTTTGTTAAAAGATAGAAACGGGAGTTCTTCGTTTCGCTCTAAAATATCCACGTGGATCGTCTGTTCTTGTAAGAACAGATCTGGGTAGAAGGCTTGCAGTGACTGAACCTGCTTGATTTTTTCATAGGCTTTATACAAATTCTCCCACTCGTTGATGGTCTCGCTCATAATCAACTGCCAGTCAGTACTATTGAGCTGCTGTGCCAGTGCTTTTAGATCAGCGTTGATTTGCTGCCTTGGTCCAGCAGCAGTAATGATCACTTGGTTTTCATCTAATCGCCCTGGTAAGATCAATGGCTGATCGTGTTGCTGAAAAAACGTCGTGATTTTTTGTAAGATCTCAGCAGTCCCATTGAACTGCAAAACGGTAAAGGGTGCTGCTAGTGGCACCCGCTGTTGCGCCAGCAAATGGAGGTACTCGCTTTCGTTCAATTCATCATTCAACCAAAGCAGCAGGCTTGATTCTTGATACAGTTCTTTTTCTGCCAACAGTTTTTGCTGCTCCTCTAACTCAGCTGCAATTGCTTGTACACTGCTGCGTAGTTCTTCTTTGTTAACAGGTTTGACGAGATAATTACGCACACCTAACGCCATGCCTTGTTTGACAAAGGCAAACTCCTGATAGCCTGATAGAATGATCGAGAAAAATCGATTCCCAAACGCTTGTGCTTGGCGGATCATATCGATGCCGTTCATTTCTGGCATCCGAATATCCGTGATCAGCAAATCAACGGAATGCTCTTGCAAGTACTCGAGGGCTTCACTAGCACTTTTCGCTGTATGCACCACCTCAAAGCCCAGTTCTTGCCAAGGCAAGATCATTTGCAGCCCCTGCAAGATCATGTATTCATCATCAACGAACATTGCTTTATACATCTGTCTCATGCCCCCTTTGCAAACGTTTCTCATCTAAGCGGATCTTGACCGTAAACCCAGCACCTGCCTGAGATGTAACGTCCATTTGATAGGCGCTGTTGAACATACCCCGCAACCGTTCGTGAACATTTTTGATCCCGATCGAGGTTTGGGCTCCGATCTCCTGATTTTGCAGTTCTTCTTGGATCATCGCCAACTGCTGTGCATCTGCGCCTTTGCCGTTGTCTTTGACCTCAATCACGATCTGATCGACTTCTTTATAAGCCTTGATACTGATGGCATTATCATTGCGCTGATAATCGATGCCGTGAACAAAATAGTTTTCGACAAGCGGCTGCAGCGTGAACTTCGGCAATTCCAACTGTTCTAATGCCGAATCGATGGTTACATGATAGGCGATCTTATCTGGGTAGCGCATCTGAAACAAGTAGACATATTTTTCACAAAAATCGATTTCTTCTTTTAAGGTCTTCGTCTTTTCTTGCGTCGTATTGTTCCGTAGCAGTGCCGAAAAGGCATAGACGACATCCGCCAGCTCTTCTTGGTTGCGACTCAAGGCATACATTCGAATGTATTCTAACGTGTTATACAGAAAATGCGGATTGATCTGTGCTTGCAGCGCCCGCATATCGGCGTCTCGCTGCTTGATCTCTAACGTGTAGATGTCTTTGATATACTCGTTGATACTGTAAGTCATTTGATTGATGGCTTCTGCGATTTCTTTCAGCTCTTGTTGGACATTGGCGGTATCGATCCGCTTATCAAAATTCCCTTGACTGACTTCTTTCGTCGCATAGACGATCTGCTGTACTTGCGAGGTATAGCGCTTGAAGGTCCGATGGAGCACCCATAGGACTAATAAGAGAATCCCAATCCCAAAGCTAAAGATCCAAATGGCGCTAGAAAAAATATCCCGCCAGATCACACCTTTTGACAACAAGATCAGTGATAACTCTCCGCTGACGGTCGTTTGTTTTTTGATATAAAAGTCTTTCGACAGAGTGTCGTGAATAGTTCCATGAGCCACCGCCTGATCAATTTTCGCTAAGGTCTGCTTGCTAAGGTTCGCGGCATCCTTGTATAGCCGCTGACCATTGGAGGTATACAAAAAACTGTTAATACCATGCGCTTGGTTGTCTTCTTGTCGATTGGCTAAGACATCGTCTGAGTGAAAAATCACGTAGACTTGCCCTAACGGTTGCGCATAATTACTTGGTTGGGCGATCGAACGAACAAAAAACAGACGATTTTTCAAATCGATCTGCTTGCCGCTGCGTTTTTCTCCATAAGGGGTATCTGGGGTTGCCACTAGTGTCTCATTGCTTTCATCCAGTTGAATAATGATCTCTTCGATACTAGGATGATTACGGATCAAGCGATAGAGGATGTTTGGCAAATACACACTTTGACCCGTCTGGCGAAAAATATCATTACTATAGGAAAAATAGTCTGGCAATGAAAGCTGTAAATAATTGCGCAGCGATTCAAAAGCAGTATCCGAACTGGTAAATTCGCCTAATACCGTTGAGACGACCGCGTTTTGATCCTGCACGTATGCATCCAGCTGCATACTGGTGGCTTCCACGAGGCGTTCGCTGCTATTGAAGCGGTCTGCCCCAGTATATGCCGTCAGAACCAGCATGATAATAATCGAGATGATCACCAAAAGGACGCTATACAACTGCATCAACTGATTGATCAAAAAGTCATGTTTAAACAAACGAAAGCGCTGCTTAGTCATGTGCCAAGTCCCGATCAATGACGGTTTTTTCCTGACTGATCGCCACATGGCACCACAAAATCAATAGACTAAAGGTTCCAAAGAGCAAGAGCCCTTTCATCATCCAAGTAAAAGCGAAAATACTGGCAATCCCCACTAACAATTTTAGAAAGGTCGCCATATGAAGAAACAGACACACGAAGGACAATTTCAGGTTATTCCACAAGGAAATCTCATAGGATGTGTCAAAAACCACACTTAGTAAGTACAGTAAGATACTCAATCCGCTGACGACAACTAAAACAAAAGTGATCATCAGCCAAATCAAGCCTTGGATCTGGGTAGCTAAATACAAGTTATACACTAAGAAACCTGTCAGTAGGAAGAAAAGATAAAACTGTTTATTGGCTTTGACAAAGACGCTGCGCCAAATGCGCCATGCGCTGCGAAAGCTTTGATGCTCATAATTTAGTCCGTCTTCATGGATCAAGGTACTAATGGTATGAAACGCTGGACCGATCCCTAAGATTCCGCCACCTGCCAATGTCAATACGACGAAAAACAAATTCAACTTCACGATCGCCCAAATCAAGCGAAAGCCCTTGACCAACCCACTATTTGCTGTTTCTTCCATTTAAAATTCCTCCCTTATTTGTTCCCTATCGAAAATGTAGCATGATTTTAGCTTCCTACTCAAGCTACCTGAGAATCTTTTAATGCTATGTACGTTTTAGAGGCACTATGCTTGCTGCTTGAAGGTTAAAAAACAAAAGTAACGTTATTTTTTCATCAAAGATTTCGCTACTTACTTTAAAGAAAAAGCAGCCAGAAGCTAGACGTGGGAACCATTGGTCCTGATGCGTTTAGCCTCCGGCTTACTTGATCTATTGATTGGTGAGCGGCGCCTGTTGCTTATTCTTGGCTTGCACGATACTCATCAAATTGTTTTTGCATTTCATCGCGGACCTTCTCCCAGCCAGCGGTTTTTAATTCTTCGTTTAGTTTCGGAACATTTTCTTCTGGATCGATCGTTCCCGTTGCTAAACTTGCTTTGTAACGGTTCATGACATTGGCGATATTCGTGATTTCTGTTTTCACATTATCAGTCTTGAAGTTGAACCCTAAGATTGGTGATGCTTCAGCGTTAGCAATATTTTCATCACGCTCTTTGATCATATCGTCTGTGATGGATTCTTGTGTATAAAGGATCATGTTGTTCCCAGTGTTCCAAGCAGCCATCCGGGTATTTGGCAAGTAGCCATCAAGGAGACGGATTTTGTTGTCTTCGCCCTCGATTTTTTCCCATGCTTCGCCTTCGACACCCCAAACCAATCCATTCAACAATTCAGGATCGCTGTTCAACAAGCCCAACACTTCCACTGCTTTTTCTTTGTTTTTCGAAACATTCGCTACGACAAAGTTTGCCATTTGCGCTTGGCCTGTTGATTTTAATTGTTTCGTGATTGGGCGTGAAACCAATTCATGACCTGCGGCATTGCTTAAGATCGTATCGCCGTAATCCATTGGTCCTTGGGTTTCTTCACGCATGAACCATGTGTTGCCTTCTAATGGGTAACCAGTCGTATTAGTGGCTGCATCAGTTGGGATCAAGCCTTCGTTGTACCATTTGTGCATCAATTTCAAGTTTTCCATTTGTTCATCATCTTCGAATTGATTGATGATCTTCGTTGTATCGCCGTCCAATTTAACAGCAAATGGGTAATCTTTCCCGATCACATAATCATAGTTTCCAGAAACATTAAAGGTTTGTCCGATCGCAAACGGTGCGATGTTTGGTTCTTCTTCTTTAAACTTCTTCAACACGTCTTCGGCATCTGCATAAGATTCGATCCCGCTAATATCCAAATCATATTTATCTAAATACTCTTTATTGAAGGTCAAGACTTGTTGGGCATAAATATTGCCGTTGACTGGAAAGGCATATAATTTTCCGTCGATCGTATTGCCTTTGATATAAGATTCGTCTAATTGATCATACGCTTCTTTGGCATATTTTGGTGCTAACTCCGTCAAATCTGCATACGCGCCTTTTTGCGCATTCGCAACATAGTTTGAGGCAAAGGAAATATCGTAGTTTTCACCCGATGAAATGATGGTACTCATTTTTTGATCCCAATCACCCCAGCCGATATACTGCAGATCGATGCGAGCGTTGGTTTTTTCTTCAATGCGTTTATTGGCGATCTCCATTAATTGATCAAAGTTTTCTGGCTTGTCCCCGACTTGATACATCAATAAAGTCGTTACGCCGTCTGCATTGTTTTCTGAATTGGATGTTGCGCCGTTCGACCCACAGGCAGCCATTCCCAAAGTTGCCGCTGCGGCCATCCCAGCAAAAGCTGTTTTTTTCCACAAATTCATTTTTGTTTCCTCCCTATACTTATTTGATTATTCTTTGACGCCACCAATTGTCAGACCACCGACAAAATACCGTTGGAAGAATGGATAGGTGATCGCAATCGGTAAGGTTGCAACAACAACGATTGCCATGCGAGCAGTTTCGCTTGGCAAAGCGGCCAAACCGCCTTGGATCTGGGCAGCCATGCCGGAGCTTTTGGCTAGATAGTCCAAATTGCTTTGAATCCGCATCAAAAGTGCTTGTAACGGCACTAAAGAGTCTTTTTGAATATACAACAATGCATTGAACCAGTCGTTCCAATAGCCAAGAGCGGCAAATAGACTGATCGTCGCGATCCCTGGAACCGCTAACGGCAACACGATGGATAGAAAAATCTTCATTTCGCTGGCACCGTCGATGCGCGCAGATTCTATAATACTATCTGGTACCGTCTTTTTAAAGAAGGTCCGCATAACAAGGATATTAAAAGGCCCTAAGGCAAGGGGTAAAATCAATGCCCAAATCGTATCTTTCAATTGGATCAAGTTGACCATCACTAAGTAATTGGCAACCATCCCTGGCGCAAACAACATGGTGATCAAAGCGAAGATCGTAAAGAACCGACGGAATGGAAAATTTGAGCGAGAGATGACATAGGCATATAGCGAAGTCATCGTTGCATTGACGAAGGTACCAAAAACAGTGATAAAAATAGATACGCCAAATGCTTGGAAAATTTTGCTGCTCATTTGTCCGCTAAACAGGTAGGTATATGCTGCGAACGAAAATTCTTGTGGCCAAAAGCGATAGCCGTTTTCTGCCAAAGAGGTTTCACTGGTCAATGAGATCGCGATCACAAAGAGAAACGGCAAGACACAGGAAATCGCGAACAGACCGATCACGATATTAAAAATCAGGTTGACCGTTGGGTTAAAGGAGCGGATCTCGACTTTCGTTACTTTTTTCTTCATTTATCCATCCTCCTTAGAATAATGCTGAATCTGGTTCTAGTTTACGAACAACCAAATTCGCTGTTAGTAATAATAATGCCCCAACAACTGATTGATAAAGGCCGGCAGCTGCGGTCATCCCGAAGTCGCCTGTGGCAGTCAGTCCATTATAAATGTACGTATCTAAAACGGAGGTGACTTGGTACAACGCCCCAGAGTTTCGTGGGACTTGATAGAAAAGTCCGAAGTCGGCACGGAAGATCCCACCGATGTTCAAAATCAACAAGACGGAAATCATTGGAATCAGTTGTGGCAACGTCACATTTTTAATCTGCTGCCATTTGCTGGCACCATCGACCATCGCGGCTTCGTAATACGTTTGATCGATCCCGACCACTGACGCATAATAGATGATGCTGTTGTAACCTAAGCTCTTCCAGACATTCATAAAGACGAAAATAAACGGCCACCATTTCGGATCAGCATACCAGTTGATTCCTTCACCGCCCATACCCGTGATCCATTGGTTAATGATCCCTTTGTCTGGACTCAAAAAGGCATAGACAAAGTACGAAATAACCACCCAAGAAAGGAAGTACGGCAACAGGGACATCGTGTGATACACTTTTACCAAGCGCTTATTGCGCAGCTCACTCATAATAATGGCAAAGGCAATCGCAAAGAATAGGTTGAATGCTAAAAATACGATATTGTAGAGTAGGGTATTTCTAGTGATCAGCCAAGCATCATTGGATGCAAATAAAAATTTAAAGTTATCAAAGCCGACCCATGGGCTTTGTTTCAAACTGGCAAAAAAGCCGTCTGGTGAAATGTGGAAATCTTTGAACGCCACCACATTTGCGAATACAGGTATATAGAAAAAAAAGATAAACCAGACAACACCTGGCAAAGCCATCAATATTAACGCTTTGTATTGCCAGACATTCCTCCAAAACCCCTTTTTCTTCATATCTCATCATCTCCTTCATGCTACTAGAATAACGCTTTCATCCCTAAAAAATAAGGAACAAACTAAAGATAAAATGAAACAAATTAAAGGTCTTTGTTTATATTTTGTTTTTATTCTCTAAAAACCAGAAAAACGTCCTACCTTTTGCAAGATAGGACGCTTCATTGAGTTGTTTTTTACAAAGGATCAATCGACAAAGCCGTTTTGCTGAATCACTTCGCGGAACCACTCACCTGACTTTTTGATGGTGCGTTTTTGGGTAGCCAAATCAACGGCAATAAACCCGTAACGATTTTTGAATTCATTCAGCCAAGACCAATTATCCATGCAAGTCCACATGTGATACCCGCGGCACCGGCTGCCTTCTTGGATTGCTTGGTGAACATACCGCAAATGATCTTTGATAAAGGTGATGCGGTACTCGTCTTGGATCTGACCGCTGGCATCGATAAAGCGTGTTTCATCTTCGACTCCCATGCCGTTTTCTGAAATATAACAAGGGATATTGCCGTAGTTGTCTCGTAGGTTGATCAAGGTATCATAAATGCCTCGTTCATAAATTTCCCAGCCTCGATGGGGATTGATTTTCTTTTCTGGCCAATCATACACATCGAAGTAATCTTCTGGCATTGGAGTGTCCGCTGTTTTGGCAGAACGCTTTTGCTGCACCCGCCGCGGCTGATAATAGTTGACCCCCAAGAGATCGACCGTGTTTTCTTTAATGATCTGCAAATCTTCTGCTCTGGTTTCTGGCATGATCGCCAACTCGTTTAAGACAGTGATCAATTCTTCCGGAAAGGTGCCTTTGACCGCTGGATCTAAGAAGGAACGGTTGAAAAAGGCATCTGCCAGTTGCGCCGCTTGGCCATCTTTTTCATCATTCGGATCTTTCGGATAGGTCGGTGTCAAATTCAAGATGATGCCGATTTCGCCTGATTGCTGAGACTGACGGAAGCGTTGGATCGCTAAAGCGCTGGCGAGTGCTTCATGGTAGCCGACTTGCACCGCATGTGCCAAGTTGATTTCTGCTGGGTAATGCTGTTGATACAAATACCCCATCTCCACTGGCACGATCGGTTCATTTTGCGTGAACCAATGACGGACTTGATCACCGAACAACTCAAAACACAAAGCGGCATAATCTGCAAATGCTGTGACAGTCTCGCGATTGAGCCAGCCGCCTTCTTTTTGCAGTGCCATCGGCATATCAAAATGATACAAATTGATGAAAGGCTCGATGCCATTTTCGATCAAAGTGGCGAAGTACTCGCGATAAAACGCCACCGCTTGTTGATTGACCGCTCCTCTTCCTTCTGGCAGCAAGCGACTCCACTGGATCGAGGTTCGAAAAGAATTAAAGCCGATCTCTTTCATCAATGCTACATCTTCTGGGTAACGCTGCAGCAGCTGGACGGTATCTTTGGGTCCCCGTTTTTGATAAAAGCGTTCTGGTTCCGTTGCGTACCAATAGTCCCAAATCGAATCGCCTTTGCCATCATCGGCCGTTCGTCCTTCAGTTTGCGGACCGCTGGCAGCGGCTCCCCACCAAAAATCTTTAGGAAAATGCAGGTTAGTCATGGGCAGTCACCTGCTCTTTGCCTAACAAGAGACAGCCGATAATGCCACTTTTGTTCGGCAAGCCCCAAGTGACGATGTAGTCTTCCACTGGTGGTGTCTCCATATAGCCTGCCATTTGTTTCAGGAAGGCTTGTTGGATTTGAGCGAGTAAATGCGGCTGATTCATGACCCCACCGCCTAAAATGATTATCTCAGGTGCTAAAGTTAACGTGATATTGACCAGCGCTTGCCCTAGATAAAAGGCCTGCAACCCCCAAATCTCGTGCGCTTGCGGCAAGTCTTGTCCTTTGATCCCCGTACGTCCTTCTAAAGAAGGCCCTGCGGCTAATCCTTCCAGACAGTCGCCGTGATATGGGCATGTACCAGCATACGTATCTTCACTGTGACGTTTGACATAGGTATGACCGATTTCTGGATGACCGATCCCCTCGAAAATCTTTCCTTCACGAACGACTCCTGCGCCAATGCCGGTTCCTACTGTCAAATAGACACAGCTGTCTTTGCCTTGCGCCGCTCCTTGGCGTAATTCGCCATAAGCGGCAGCATTGACATCTGTTGTCCAAGCAAATGCTGTCTCTGGGTAGCGCTTCTTCAATGCACCGAGAAAATCGAACTGCTGCCAGCCCTGTTTCGGCGTCGCTAGTATGTGGCCATAGGACGCTTGGGTTGGATCGATCCCGATCGGACCAAAGGAACCGACCCCTAATGACACGAGATCGTAGGGATCGAAAAAGGCAAAGATCGCCGCTAACGTTTCCTCCGGTGTTGTTGTTGGGATCGACTCTTGGGCGATGATCGTCAACTGTTCATCGGCAACGGCACAAATCATTTTTGTGCCGCCGGCTTCAATTCCTCCATAAACCATCATTACTCACTCCTTTACTCCAATGGTACGAATTTCATATGGGTGTAATTGCTCATTGACGGTCGATGCTTGTTCTTCCTCTAAAAGGTTCAACAGACAGAGCGTCGCCTGCTCTTTTTGCACGTGAAAGGCAGTGGCTTGATCCGCCAAATTATAGCCCCGCAAAACGATCTGCTGGTCTTGGCGATTGCGTTTTAAGGCGGTGATAGCTACCGTCGTTCCATGAGCTTCCATATATTGGTTGCTGCTGGCTAGCATACCTTGATGCTTGTCGGTCTGACTTGCCGTCCAAGGAATTTGGGCAGCTTGTGCTTGGCGATACGTTTCATAACGTTCTTCAGGAGCCCCATGACAGGCTACGCCGTATTCAAAGGTGTGGCTGCCTAAGCATTGCGCTTCTGGTGTTGGGAAGTAGCCCCAATCGCCTAGCTCTCCCGTACAGCGCAACAAGGTCAAGCAGATCTGATCCTTCACGATTTCATATTCGTTCAAACCAAAATTAGAAACCGTCATGCCGCTAGTTTCATCATGCAAGTTGACAAAGGCGTGCTGATGCTGCGGATTTGTTGGGTTTTCCCAATGACTAGAAACCT
This sequence comes from Enterococcus sp. AZ079, assembly GCF_050547255.1. NCBI lineage: Bacteria > Bacillati > Bacillota > Bacilli > Lactobacillales > Enterococcaceae > Enterococcus > Enterococcus sp. AZ079. The sequence goes on from NZ_CP172955.1 coordinate 2,277,911, forward strand.
GATTCGGCCGTTTTACGACTTCATAAATGCTGTCAGCTTCATGGAAATCCGTGATGATCCCTGTTGGGAATAACACCCGTAGTCGGTGATCTTTGCTTTGGTTGTTGACGGTGGTTTTAAATGCCAGGCGGTTGCTGGTTCGTTCTAAGCGAATCTCCGTCTCGATCTTGAAGGCAACCAATTCTTGACTCCGCTGTGCCTTACGGAAACGGAAATCGACGACAGCTTTTTGTTCTTCTAACAAACGGTCATCTGCTGAAACGGGAATCTGCAATTCTTGCGTCAGTCGCACGATCCCTACCAGTGGATCGTTTTGTTCAATTGTCACGTGATGCGGAAATTTCGTCGATAAGATTGCTTGATCCCCTTCTGGTTGTTTGAAGATGTACTCATTGGCGATATCCCCCACATCCTCGAAAACCAGTAAATTGCGATACGTTTTTTGGGTTGCTTTGTCTGTAATCGTCAAGCTGCCGTTTTCAGTAATGACGGCTTCCAAATGTGCGTTGGCAAGTTTACGCCCTCCTTCTGAAACGATCGGGGCGCTCTCTACTGGCGTAGCGGCTTTTTCCACTAGAGCAAAGGTCTGCCATGAAAATTCTGGCAACTGGTTTGCTTCAACTTGGACCGTGACAAAGCGTTTCATGAAAGGAATCCGAAAGGCATCTTTAGGCAATTCATAGTCAAAAAGGACCTCTTCTTCACTAATGATCGCAGCAACAGGGTTCCCCTGTTCATCGATCACCGAATAAGAACCTTTTGGCTTCGCCAACAATTCGTGGTAAAGCTTGCTTGGCAATCCTTCACGGAATGTTTTACGCTCAAGTTCGATCACGACTTCCACTAATCCAGAACGGGTGCTGCCAGTGGTGTTGAAGACCACGAAGGGGCGACTCTCCTCAGGAAACTGGCTCGTGTCGATGGCGGCTACTAAATTGCGTAACGCTTCATCTGCCACGAACTTGCCGATTTCATTGGCTTTTTCAAAGCGCGGCATCATTTCTCGGTGTACTTCGTCCACTGAACAGCCGCAGATACTGTCGTGAGGATGATTTTGCATCAGGGTTTTCCACGCATGATCCAACATATCGTGAGGATAGCTGCCGTTTGCTTCATAAGCCATAGTTGCTAATGGCTCCGCAACATTTTCTAATTGGCGGGAAACCTTTGTATTCCATTGTTTTAGATAAACTCGGGAAGAGGCGGTATTGGCTAGAGTATACCAACCATCGGTTTCTTGACTGGTCAATTCACCTGTGACAGTTCCTAGGTCATCTGGCAGATCTGCTTGCACTGCTTCAAGGTATTCGGTAAAGCTGGCGTGTTTGAATTCATACTCTGGGAATAGCTCGTTAGCTGTACGAATCGCTGCCGAAATGTCTTTTTGGACGGGTTGATGATCGACCCCATTCATCATTAAGTAATGATTGGTGGCACCAAATTTTTCTACATCTTGCAGTTTTTGTGTCCAAAAAGCTTTGGCTTCTGCTTTATCCACTGGAATCTCATTGCCATTGGAGTACCAGTTGGCAAAGAGTAGACCAAAGATTTGACTGCCATCTGGACCTTCCCAATGCATTTCAGAATATTGGGAAGTAAATTGATCATCGGGTAAAACTTCGTTGTCAAAGCCGATCGGTTTGACGCCACGCCCAAATGCAGCACTTTCAAGATTGGCTTGCAGCATCATTTGCGGAGTTTGTCCCATATTGCCGAAGGTATCTGGGAAATACCCCAACATAACGGGGGTGCCCCACTTTTTGCTTTCTGCCATTCCAATCAGCATATTACGGGTGTTTGATTCGGCACTGATCAAAAAGTCATCTTGCAAAATATAAAACGGACCGATCTGTAATTTCCCTTGTTGGATGGCCGCTTTGACCGCCTCGCGTTTTTCAGGCCGCACTTCTAAATAGTCATCCAAGATGATCGTCTGTCCATCTAGATGGAAGCTGTGGAACTCAGGGTCATTTTCAATTAATTCTAAAAGATCATCCATCAATTCCACTAGCCGCATGTGATGCTGTTCGTAAGGCATGTACCATTCCCGATCCCAGTGGCTGTGTGAGATGATATAAACTTGTTTCTTCATTGATTTTTACTCCTCGCTGTTTGCGTCGTTGGACTGCTTTTTGTGTCACTCGAATGGTGATGGGTCGTGCTGCTTATTTTTCCACTCGGATATCGAAATAATCCATAACCAATTCACAAAACATCATGTTCGCCCACGAGAACCATTCTCTCGTGTATTGCGAAGGATCATCGACATCGAACCCTTCATGCATCAAATTTGTATCCGCATCTGTCGCCACTAACTGATCCAAAATTCGTTTCTTTTCTTCTTTGTCAGTGGTGGTCATGCCTTCCATTGCCATGGCGATCGGCCACACATAATTTTCTGGCGTATGAGAACTACCAATGCCTTTGGCGTATTTCCCTTCATAGAAATACGGATTTTCACTGCTCAACAACGTTTTACGGGTTTGAAGATAAAGGGGATCTTCCATGCTGCCATACCCCAAGTAAGGGGCGGCGATCAAATTCGGCACATTGCTGTCATCCATCAGGGTGCCATTGCCGAATCCATCCACTTCATAGGCGTAGACTTCTTCGCCAGCTTGGTTCGTGGTCAACCCGTATGCTTTAATCCCTGCTTCAATGTCTGCTTGCAATTTTTTCGCTTGTGCCACGATCGCTGCGTCTTCTAAAACCGTCGTAAAGATTTCTTGGATATAGCCTAAAACCACCACCGCAAACATATTGGAGGGAATCAAATAGCCGTATTTGCAGGCATCATCACTTGGTCGAAAGCCTGACCAAGTCAAGCCGACAGGTTTCACTGGTGCGCCTTTGCCGTCATGAGTCAAGGTATCTTCTTTTCGCCAGGTATCCCGTTCAAAGCGATATGGAGACTCCTCATGGTTTTGTTCTGTCACAAACACCTCCAAGGCTTTTTTGATGCCTGTTACAAAATCATCATTGAACTGATCGGTTCTGCCTGTGTTTTTATATAGCAGATAGGCCAGTTGGATCGGATAACACAAAGAGTCGATCTCATATTTGCGTTCCCAGATCCAATCGTTCATTTCTGTATCGTCTGTTTGGTGGCCAGCGCCATTGGCTGATTCGTTAAAGGCATTTGCGTAAGGATCGATCGTAATATAGTAGAATTGCTTCTTGACTAACCCACTGATCATGCTTGCTAAGTCTTCATCTTCTTTGGCGATCACCAAATACGGACGAACTTGTGCAGTGGAATCTCGCAGCCACATGGCTGGAATATCCCCCGTCAGTAAAAAGGTCGTGCCATCCTCATGACGCTTGACCGTCGTTAATAGTGTATTGGCAAAGGCTGCGTTAAAATTTTTCGCCCAATCGGCATGCGTTTCTCCGCATAAATCCGTAATCGTTTCCATAAATGTTGCTACTGAAGTTGGTATTTCTTTATAAACCATTCCATCACCTTCCCTGATTTGATATATCAATTTACGAACCTAGTATATCATGAATTATCTGAATGTCTAGCGCTTTTCTAAAATAATTAAAGGGTTTTCATTTTTACTGGTTTATGGTATTCTAACAAATATGATATATCAAAAGGGGTTTTCTTATGAAACAACCATTATATAAAAAAATTTACGCGGAGCTTCACGAAGCCATCGTTGAAGGGCGATTAGCGCCTGGCAGTCGTGTCCCTACTGAAAAAGAATTATCTGAACAATACCAAGTCAGTCGGATCACCTCTAAAAGAGCCTTGACGGAACTGGAACAAAATCAGCTGATCTATCGCGTGCAAGGCAGCGGCAGTTTTGTCCGAGAATTGAAGGAAAAAAAAGCGACTGGACGAATTTTGTTTGTCTTGCCCTTTGCCAATGATCTCTCTTTAGGAAACTTTACCGAAGGCATTTACCCCGTGATGCAAGAACACGGCTTTGAACTTTTGATGACACCAGTGGATTATTTGGAAAAAACGACGGCAGCTGAGCTGATGCAAGAATTCGACGGCCTGATCTATTACGCCAGCAATACGTTTTCTTACTATGACTTGCTGTTCGAATGTGCTGAAAAGCACTTTCCTATCGTGACCTTAGATAAAAAGCTGCATGAGTTTGATTTTCCAGCGGTGATGCCAGATAACTTTCAAGGTGGACAGCTAGCCACGGAGCATTTACTTGCGTTGGGGCATCAACGGATCGCTTATATTTTTGGTGATACCCATCATCCGCAATCCGTCCGTCAGCGTTATCTAGGTTACATCGATGCGCTGAAAAAAGCCCAAAGAACCTTTCGCACCAAGCTCGACGACACGGCTGCCAGCATCGCAAATGCGCTTGCCTACTTGGAAGAACATCAGGTCACGGCAGCCGTCTGTGAAAATGACTTGATCGCCATCGAATTGATGCGTGCTTTGCGCCAAGCAGATTTGCACGTCCCTGCCAACATTTCCCTGGTTGGTTTCGATAATATCCAAGCCGCAGCCCTCGTTGATCCAGCACTAACGACTATCGGGCAGAATTTTGCCGAGATGGGGCGCTTGGCAGGAAACCAAGTGATTGAGAAAATCAACGCTACGAAGGCAGCACCCCCAGTACCAACGGAGACGACCACCCATCTAGTGGCGGTTTCTTTGATCAAAAGAGAATCAACCCAATTAAAGGAGTGAACCAAGTGAACGTATCAATGATCGACACACGACACGGAACAGACAACCAATATAGTTTTTCCCACGGAAACTGCCTGCCTTATACAGGGGTTCCTTTTGGCATGAACTACTTTGCCCCGCAAACCAGCGATCAACGCGGCAGTTGGTGGTTTCATCCAGAAGATCGAACCTTTCAGGGCTTTCGCATCACCCATCAGCCTAGCCCATGGATGGGAGATTTCAGCCATCTGACGATGCTGCCGATAAACGGCACGCTTTCTGAAAATACCCTTTTCCATGCGCAAAGCTCGTATCGTCCCGAAGAAAGCACCTTTAATCCAGCCTTTCTTAAAATCAAGACGCAGCGGTATTTAACAACAACGACTTTGATCCCCAGTATGTATGGCGGTGTGCTGACTATTGAAAACTGCGGGGATCAGCCAGGTCTTGGCTTGTCACTGCCGGGTGACTATGTCTTAGAACAGTTGGATGAACAAACCGTGGCTGGTCAATTGATCGTATTTTCAGGGTGCGAAGATGAACGCTTCACCTTCCATTTCGTCTATCGCTTTGAAACACCCATCACGGCGATCGAAGGTGCCTTGACAGGCAAAAAAGCCTTCGTCGTTCTCCGCTTTGGGGCTTGCCAAACACAGACGATCCGTTTTGCGACCTCGTTTCTCAGTCGCGAACAAGCTTGTTTGAACTTGCAACGGGAACAGCAATGGGCTCCTGCCGATTATCTGGCTTCTGTCCAACAGCAATGGAATCATTTTTTGCAAAAAATCGAGATCGAGCATCACGATCAAACACAAGTTTCTACTTTTTATCATAATTTTTATCGCTTATTCTTGTTTCCTCAAACCTTCTTCGAAATCGATCAAGAGGGCCGCAAAATGCATTGGGATACCTTGGCAAAAGCAATCAAACCAGGACCACTGTATACAAACAACGGCTTTTGGGATACGTATAAAACTGTCTACCCGCTCTTTTCACTCTTGGCTGTCGAACAATTGGAAGACATGCTGGAAGGCTTTTTGAACAGTTATCGCGAAAGCGGCTTTTTACCAAAATGGCTATCGCCAGATGAGCGTGGATTGATGCCAGGGACGCTGATCGATGCCGTGATCGCTGATGCCGCAGTAAAAGGCATTCGTCCTGATTTGATGCCCGAATTTTTAGCAGCGATGAAAAAAGGCGCCACCGTCCAAAGTGAAAATCCCAATTATGGTCGGCGCGGCACGACGGACTATTTGACTTACGGGTATGTGCCATTGACGCATCATGAATCGGTCAATCACACCCTTGATTATTGTTACAGTGATTTTTGTATCTCACAAGTCGCACAACAGATGGGTGACGAGCAAGCAGACTATTATCAGCAGCAATCGCAAAACTACCGCAACATTTTCGATCAGGAAACTGGCTTTATGCGGGCAAAAGATCCCGATGGTGCCTTTCGTCCAGAGTTTAGTGACACACGCTGGGGCTTAGATTATGCAGAAGGCAGTGCGTGGCAAAGCAGTTTTGCTGTTTACCATGATTTCGCTGGCTTGATCGCCGAACATGGCGGCAAAGCGGCCTTTGAAGCAAAACTGATCGACTTGTGCAATCAAGAACCTCGCTATACGACAGAAGGCTACGGCTTTGAAATCCATGAAATGAGCGAGATGGCTGCACTCGATTTTGGTCAGCTGGCGATCTCCAATCAGCCAAGCTTCCACTATCCGTATCTATTCAGCTATTTGGGCAAACCAGAAATGGCACAGCCCTTGATCAAGCAGCTATTGACACAATGCTTCAATGACTCGCCCAAAGGCTTTCCTGGCGATGAAGACAACGGTAGCATGGCTGGTTGGTACATTTTCAACTCCTTGGGCTTTTATCCAGTCACACCAGGGACGGGGGAGTATGTCATCGGCATGCCATTATTTGATCAAGCAACACTACATCTTGCTTCAGGCAAAGACTTAGTGATCAAGAGCACGCCCAATGCGCCGCAACAGCTCTTCGTGGATAAAATCACATTGAACGAAGAACCCTTCGAGCGATTGTTTTTCACCCACCAAGAATTGACTGCCGGTGGTACATTGAACTTCCAGCTAGGTATCGTCCCTCGCAGCAAAGAGTGGTCAGCCGATGCCTATCCTTATAGCGTCAGTCAACCACATGCATAACGAAAAAACCGCTCCGTAGCAACAGGCAGCAGTCTACTTTCAGTCAAAAGAAAGTACGCGCTATCCCTGCTAGGGAGCGGTTTTTTTATTGGTTCATTTGTAGCGGTAACAGACGTTCGATGGTTTTCAGCACGCCATTTTCATCGTTTGACTTGGTCACAAACGCTGCGGCTGACTTGACTTCCTCAAAGGCATTGCTCATGGCGAAACTAAACGTGCCAGCTGCCATCAACTCCAAATCGTTCAAGCCATCGCCGAAAACCATTGTCTCTTCTGGTGTGACGTGCAGCAATTCTTGCAAGTGTGCCACAGTCGTTCCTTTGTGAACGCCTTGATTGGTGATATCGATCCAAGCGGCTTCCGAAGCCACGATGTAGGCGTCGTTTGTAAACTCGCCTAACTGTTGGACATGCTCAAAGCAACGTAGTTTGGGATCAAAAATAGTGAGCTTCACAAAGTCTTCGGTGATGGTTTGATAATCCGCCACCGTTTTGACCACCCGATAAGAGCCGCGAACTTTCTGGGCATCTGCTTCATTGGTCGTTTCCGCAATGTACGCCGCAGTCGGTGTACAGGCGATGATCACATGATCTTGCGCAATCACAGCGAGCTTCGCAATGATCCGCCGCCCTAATTCGTTTGGCAGCAGTGATTCAAAGATGTATTCGCCTTGATGTTTGATGCGGGTCGCGCTATCCCCAAGAATCCAAACATCCGCTGCTGCTTCACCAAACAGTTCTTCCACTCGTTCACACTGTTTGCCGGTACACGCAGCAAAAGCAACACCCGCTTCTTTCATTTGGTGGCTGACTTGTTCATAATAAGGCCGATCAAAACTGCCTTGGCTGTTCAAAAATGTACCGTCTGAATCTGTGATGACTAATTTGATCATACGTTTCTCTTCCCCTCTACCTCGTGTCCTCTTTATGGCGAATCACTTAATTAACATTGTTAATTAAGTATACTTATTTTCAAGTTTTCCGTCAAGTCAGTCTTTTAAAAACTTTACATCGTTTCATCCCGTCGGTATACTTAATTAAATCACTTCATTAAGGAGAACACCTATGGCTTCTACCACCCATTCCATTCGCCAGCAAAACAAACAGCTGGTTTTAAAAACCTTATTTCAAAACGGGGCATTATTCGCCTCCGATTTAGTAAAGAAAACCGGCATCAGCATGGTCACCACTAACTCATTATTAAAAGAATTGTTGGCAGAGGAAGAAATCACTAAAGGTCCGCTGGAGCAAAAAGAGCTAGGGCGGCCTGCCGTGACCTATCAGCTCAACCAAGACCGAGGCCATTCTCTTTTGCTTAGTTTTATCGATCACGATGGTTCCTTGGCTCTTTGGTCCATGCTGATCGACCGCAAGGGAAAGGTTTTGGCAAAACACGACCAGCCCTTTCCTGATGTTGCCCCTCATCGCTTTCAAGAATGTGTAACGAACGAGCTAGCATTATTTCCCTCTGTGGAACAGATCGCCCTCTTTTTACCAGGAAAAATCAGTGGAGGAACCGTGACTTCCAGCTGGTATGAAAAATTTAATGGCTGGCAGCTGGCAGCCCTCGTGGCAGAGGTCACTGCACTGCCCTTCTACTGTCAAAACGATGCCCATATTTTAACGATCGGCTATTGCATCGCCCAACAGATCTCCTTGCAGCAAACCATCGTCGGCATGTACAATCCCGAAAAAAGCATGCCTGGTATCACGCTCCTGGTCAATGGTGCACTTTTAGAAGGAAAAGATGCCCTAGCAGGAGAAGCAAAATTTTTGCCCGGCTACTTGGATCAAGGGGCACCGCAAGACCGCACGGCTTTGGTTCAGCGTCTGACAAGCTTACTGCCATTTTATAATGCAGCTTTTGCCCCCCACTGTATTATTTTAGCCAGCAGTGATGCAGTAAAAACCGATCTCTTAGACGCGATCCAAAAAAATCCATTGCTGCAGCAACAACCCAATCAGCCTGCTTTTCATTATATCGATGCCATCGAGGAAGCCATGGTGCTAGGCATGCACTGGCTGATTTTCCGCAAGACACCTTTTGACTTAGCCCGTTGATGACACAATGACCATAGAATAATAGAGGCGGTGTGATATGAAAATAGCTATCATTGGTGCTGGTCCTCGTGGACTTTCACTTTCAGAACGACTGATCGCTCATAGCAAACAAAACAAACAAGCCATCAACTTGCTGCTGTTTGATCCCTTTCTTCCTGGGGCAGTTTGGCGCACGGACCAATCGGCGGATCTGCTATTGAATTCTGTAACCAGTCAAGTCACCCTTTTCACGGATGACACATTAAGCACCGGCGGTCCCGTGGTCAAAGGACCTACCTTATACGAATGGGCAGTGACAGAAGGGAAACATTTCGCAGCCACGCATGCCCCTGAGCTCGTTACGGAATGCACAGCACTTGATTCACTTGATCCTAACGGGCATTGCTCGCGGGCGTTATATAGCCTCTATCAGCAGTGGTTTTATCAGCAGCTATTAAAAGAGCTGCCTGAATCCATTACCGTCAACCATCTGTCAGACAGTGTCAGCTCCTTGACCCCTCTTTCCAAAAATCGCTACCAGTTGACGACGGCTCACCAAACATTTCTTGTTGATGCCGTCGTCTTAGCTACAGGCCATTCACAAGCCCAACTGTCAGCAGCAGAACAACGATTGGCGGCGGCCGCAGAAAATAATGGCTGGTTTTATGCACCGCCAGCCAATGCGGCAGATACGGATCTAACGGCGGTGAAAGCTGGCGAACCTGTGATTTTACGGGGACTAGGACTTGCCTTTTACGATTACGTCACCCGCTTGACCAGCGGTCGGGGCGGCACCTTCGTCAAAGTCAATGGATCCCTCGTCTATCAACCTTCTGGTGAAGAACCACAAATCATCGCAGGTTCTCGTCGGGGTGTCCCGTATCATCCTCGTGGCCGCAATCAAAAAACACCGACGCAGCAGCGAAAGCCCGTTTTTTTGACCCCTGAACGCCTCGCTGCTTGGCAAGCAGCCAAAACGGTTGCTGGCAAGACCCTGCTCTTCTATTTAAAAAAAGAGGCAGAACTCGTCTATTATCAGACGCTGCTTTTAGAAAAACAGCTGCTGGACAAAGATCAGCTTGCCGCTTTTACCGCCGCCTTTGTTGCCTCTGAAGGATCTGAAGACTTGCTGAAAAAATGGCAGCTTCCTACGACGGAGTGGTGGTCATGGCAACAACTAGCCGACCCCTTTGCTCAGAAAAAGCAACAGTCGTTGCAAGACTTTTTCATTGCACTATTACGTACCCAAATCCAAGATGCCGAAAAAGGCAATCTAACAGGACCTATCAGCAGTGCCTTGGAAGTCTTCAAAGACCTGCGGGACCCGATTCGGTTTGTTCTCGATCATCAGCTAATGCCAGTACAAGACTTGAAAACACTCTTTTGGCAGTCTTTCGTTCCCTTGAACAGCTTTTTATCGATCGGTCCGCCAGTTAGGCGCCTTCAGGAACTGGTGGCATTGATGGAAGCGGGAGTGGTGACCTTACTAGGTCCTGACATGACTTTTGAGATCGAGGAGGCTTACTGTACGTATTCAAAGCGATTTGACGACACACGCTATCACGCGACGCAACTAATTGAGGCTCGCATTCCATCGACAGCGATTCGTCGAACCAACAATTCCTTGTTGCGGCAACTGCTAAACGATCGGATTATTCACCCGCACCAGTTGGCGATCCCCAATGAGGTGCCTTTTGAGACGGGTGCGATCGCCATCGATCCTGAGACCAATCAGATCCTTGGACCAGATGACCGCCCTTACCCTACCCTCTATTGTTTTGGGATTCCCACAGAAGGCATCCACTGGATGACGGCTGCCACTGCTCAGCCAGGAACCGATGCTTGGAATTTACGGCAGGCGGACCAGATCGCCGCTGACCTCTTGCACCACACCTTCTAGTCGCTTCTGTTCTATCAAACGCAAACTTCCGAGGAAACGCTTCGGAAGTTTTTTGTTTTTCTTTCGCAAATCCGCAGAAAGGATTTCTCTTTTTTGAATATTCTTGAAATTTTCTTTAATTGTTACACGAAAATTGCGACAGTCCTAGAAAACCGTTACAATGGAAGAAACGAACGTAGGGAGGTTATCAGATGACCGCTGAATTACAAAAAATAGATGCCTTGATCGCAGAAGTGGAAAAAGTGATTTTAGGCAAACGAGATGTGATCCAATTTACCGTGGCTGCGCTGCTTGCTGGCGGACACGTTTTATTCGAAGATATCCCCGGTGTCGGGAAAACGATGTTGGTCAAATCGTTAGCCAAAGCCATTCAAAGTGACTACAAACGGGTACAGTTTACCCCAGACCTTTTACCTAACGATGTGTTAGGTGTGTCGATTTTTAATTCCCAAAGCCACCAGTTCGAGTTTCGTCCTGGCCCGATCTTCACCTCCGTCCTCTTGGCAGATGAGATCAACCGAACCACACCAAGGACGCAAGCCTCACTCTTAGAAGCTATGTCAGAAAATCATGTCACCATCGACAATCAAACGTACCCATTGAGTCCCCACTTTTTTGTTTTAGCCACGCAAAATCCAATCGAGTATGAAGGAACGTATCCTTTGCCTGAAGCCCAATTGGATCGTTTTTTGTTCCGCCTGCATATCGGTTACCCAGATTTTCAAGATGAGCTCGCCCTCTTGACTGGAAAACGACAGCAAAGCTTGGATCAGATCCAAACCATTTTACATGCTGATGAAGTGACCGCTTTAAAAGCGATGGTCGATGACGTGTATGTCGATGAGCGGGTCGCCCGTTACGCATTGCAGCTGGTTCAAGCGAGCCGTCAGCATAATGCCATTGACCTTGGTATCAGCCCTCGTGGTGGGATCGCCTTCTTAAAAGGGGCCAAAGCGTTAGCATTGACGGAAGGTCGGACCTTTGTCACGCCGCAAGACTTGCAGCGAATTTTACCAGCAGTCTTCGGTCATCGTTTATTACTGAAAGGTGGCGTTCATGCCAGCACGGAGACCCTTTCAGACTTGATGAAACAGATGATCCAACGAGTGCCTGTCCCAACGAGGAGATAGCGATGAAGAAAAAGAAGCTTGAACGCCTGCTGCGCCTCCTGTTGTTTAGCGCTGCCTATTTTCTGCTGCTGGCTTACTGTGTGATCTTCAATAATAATGCTGGCTGGAGCCTTTGGTTTTTACTGACTTTGTTATTGTTGCTTGATGCAGTATTCTTGCTCCCCTCCCTCAAGAAGGTTCAAATCATTTTAGAAGAATCGATCCAAGCTGAAACACACACAGCGATCACCTTACCGCTGCAAGTCTTCAAGTATCGCCCGACGCTGCTGCCGCTGGTCGATTTCACCTTACAGTTTGACGATCGTTTCAAGGAAAGTCATCACAGCACCTTTTATCGAGGCAATCTGATTCGGCTGCAGCTGCCTTGGACCCCAAAGGAGCGAGGCATCTATGAAGAATTGCCCGTTCAATTGTACAGCCATGATCTCTTTGGCTTTTTTGAAAAAAGCTACGCTGCAGTTGCGAAACAATCGATTTTTATCCTGCCTAAATTGGCGCCAGAAGCCGTTACCCTGCTGCCATTTTTTAAACAGCAAGTCCGCAGCCAAACCCACGGAGAACCCAATTTTTCTATTCGACAGTTCCGTCAATACCAGTTAGGGGATTCCTTAAAAAATATCGATTGGAAATTATCCAGCAAACAACAGGAATTGATCTATCGCGAACGAGAACATGAAGAAGAACATGACATCGTTCTGCTCTTTTGGGGAGAAGATCATCCTGCTTTTGAAGAGACTTTGACACTGTTTTATTCGATCCACCATTTCTCGCAAAATCAACGACTTTTTCAGCCGCTCTTGATTGGTGACGGATTGACTTCTCCTTACCAAACGGATGCCGCTGCCTATGCCCAGATCCTTCCCTTCGAGAAAGTTCCTGAAGGGGTACCGCTTTTGACTGGCAGCCATCTTGTCTTCATTACCCCGGTTTTTACCCCACAACTGGAAGACTACCTCAGTCAGTTGGAAGCAAAAAACAGCTGCCAAGTGTTTACCTACGCTGATTTAATGAGGCAGTTGAATAAACTTGAGGAGGCGGTAGGATGAGATTTATTAAGAAAGCGCTGATTGGTCTTCTGACCTTTCTCAGTCTATCACTGGTGATCTTGCCGTTTATCGCAGTTTATGACCTTGGCAATCAGTTCACCCTTTTAACTTATGCCTTTAGTGTCTGTTTGATTTTGACCGTGGTGCCGAAAGTCCGTTACAGTTTGCCTTTGCTGGCAGCCGCTTGGCTGATCGTCTTGTATCGGATCTTTCCTTATGGGACTGCCTTTTCTTTTGATTGGCTGCTGCGTTTTTGGCTAGACCTGCACCGTGCCTTTCAAGAGATCCTCAGCGGTGAAGTCGGCTATATCACCGAACTGGCGGCGGTGACATTGATCGTTAGTTGGGTTTTGTTTTTAGCGATCTTACCGATCGCTTATCAACGCTTTTTCTTGATTTACGCTACCATGATCGGCTACTTGCTAACAGTCGTGATTTTTAATCAATTTGATCTGACGTGGCATTTGATGGGTATTTTTCTTTGTGCCTTGGCTTCTTCACTGATCCAGCGCAGCGTCTTTCAATCCAGTCAAACGATCGCTCCCTGGTTCGCTGTGATGCTATTGATTGGTGGACTAGCCGTCACTGCTGTCTACTTGCCGCAAACGAGCCTGCGGGAACAGTTGGCAGCCCGTTCCACGCCTATACGGACAAATCTGAATCAGCTGGGTTTTTATCAATTTATTGAAGATCATGGCACGCCCAGCGGCTCTCGCACTGGATTCAGTGAAAACGACCGTCAATTAGGCGGACCACTACTGGATGATGCGACGATTTTATTTGAAGCGCAACAAGAAACCCCGCATTACTGGCGGGTGGAAAGCAAAGATTTTTATTCTGGTAAGGGCTGGATCAGTACGAGCCGCGAAGAGGCTCGCTTAGAAGCAGAGGGCGTCACGATCGCGGATCAAAGCTATCAGCAAGCCTATCTTGAGAACGAATCCGTTCGGGTCCAATTTCAAAACCATGGAGACTATGTCCCATTGCCCTATGGACGCAGCACGTTGTCCCTTGAAAACGGTGCTCGCGGATTTCAGATCAGCGACGCCATCCAGCGGGTCGATCTCATTGATCCACTCCCAGACACCACCTTGACCCTCGATTGGGACCATCCAGACTTTGCCGCAGAAAATCTCCAAAATCTGCCTTTGATCTATCCGGATTCTCTGATCGATTATATCCAGTTACCCGATTCTTTGCCGCAGCGGGTACGAGATCTCGCAGCTGAGATCACCGCTGAAAGCAACAGTCTGTTTGATCAAGTCACGGCGGTTGAAAGCTATTTGAAAGATCCGCTCGTATTCCGCTATTCCAAAACCGATGCCGTCGTGCCTGCAGAAGAGCAAGATTATGTTGATCAATTTTTATTTGAATCACAAGTCGGCTACTGCGACAATTTTTCCACGGCAATGGTCGTGCTACTACGGAGTTTAGAGATCCCTGCTCGCTGGGCAAAAGGCTTTTCTCCTGGATCTCCTGCAACAGAAAACGGCATTACTACCTATACCGTTCGCAACTTGAATGCCCACTCATGGGTGGAAGTCTACTTTGACGGCTACGGTTGGGTACCTTTTGAACCGACCCCTAGTTTCCAAAATCCAGATCGTCCCGTGTTGACTCAAGAATCTACTAGCTCCGAAGAAACACCGACCGCTAGCAGCGAAACAACACCATCGAGCAGCAGGGAAACAGAAAGCAGCGAAACCACGACCAGCAGTTCTGCAACAGCCGCGGTTACCGATGACGTTTGGTTGACTGAGGAGTTGAAACAAACGCTGCGCAATGGCTTCTTTGGAGGCTTAGCTATCCTAGGACTTGGCCTACTTTTCTATTTCCGCCATTCGTTTTTCCGTATTCATTTATGGTTGATCTGCCGCTTTACCAAACAGCCGCTAGTTGCTGCCTATCCTTTGTTTTTACGGCAAACGACGAAAGTTCTGTACCGTAACGAGGCGGAGCCGTTGATCGATTATGCCCAACGACTCGAAGCATTCTATCCACTGTTCCATGGTGATTTTATCCGCTTGACGCAGCAATACGAAGCCTACCTTTACAGCCAAGAACAGCCGGCTGGTCAAGAAGCCTTCTTGAAGCAAGTCGCTGCCCAAATCAGTCAGCTGAAAAAAATCAACTAAGCAGTGAGGATAAACGACAAAAAAACGTATCGATCAAACGATCGATACGTTTTTTGCTTTAGGCGTTTCCTTGACGTTTTTGAACGGCAATAATAATCAGTTTCGTGATTTCCATCAAAACAACTGCCGCAGCAGCCATTGCGATACATAGACCGACATGTCCTAAAGTGAAGGTTGCTGGAATCGCAAAGACTTCACGGATGCCAGGAATCAAGGTAATGCTGTATAGTCCACCACAAACGACGATCGCCAACCATACCATTTTATTGGCAAAAAGGCCAGCTTGCCAAGCAGTCTCAGTGTTTGAGCGTGCTGGTAATGTTTGCAATGTTCGGCTCCAGATAAGTGTTGAGAAGGCCATCGCAACACCTAATTCAGGTGATTGGTTCATTCCTAACCATTGTGCCAAAATCACGACAGCGGCAATCAAAATACCACGATACGTTACTGAGATCAATGTTTTTCCAGTGAAGATACCAGCATTTGGATCTCTTGGCTGGCGCTGCATGATCGTTGGTTCGGCTTTTTCCATTCCTAGAGCAATCGCTGGTAATGAGTCGTTGACTAGGTTGATAAAGAGCAGCTGCAAGGCAGTAAATGGATTGTCCCAACCCATTACTAAGGCAAAGACGATCGCAATGATCGCACCTAAGTTTCCAGCAAACAAATACGAAATAGCTTTTTTGATGTTGTCAAAGACGTTTCGGCCAACTTCTACTGCACGAATGATCGAGGCAAAGTTGTCATCCGTCAAGACCATCGCCGCTGCGTCTTTGGCAACGTCCGTTCCGGTTCCCATTGCGATCCCGATATCCGCTTGTTTCAAGGCGGGTGCATCATTGACCCCATCCCCGGTCATGGCAGAGATCTTGCCTTTGTCTTGCCAAGCCCGCACGATACGGATTTTGTTTTCTGGCGAAACACGAGCATAGACTGTGATTTTGTCTAATTGATCCGCTAGTTCGGTTTCAGAAAGAGCATCCAATTCCGTACCAGTCAAAGCTAAGTCGCCCTCGGCTGAAATACCGATCTCTTGTGCGATCGCCACGGCTGTCGTTTTGTGGTCCCCTGTGATCATAACTGTTTTGATACCAGCAGATTTAGCATCCGCTACGGCTTGTTTGACTTCTTTACGAGGAGGATCGATCATTGCCATCAAACCAACCAAAATCAGCTCGTTCTCATCTTCAAGTGTCAATTCTCGTGATTGGGCATCAGTCAATGGACGGTAAGCAAACGCCAAGACCCGTAATGCCCGTTTTGAGAATTCTTCGTTTTGATGTTGTAATTTCTGCTTGATTTCATCTGTTAAAGGCACGACTTGATCATCGATCAAGACTTTGGTACTGCGCCCAAAGACGATGTCTGGCCCACCTTTGGTCAACAATAAATGTTCGCCATCGATCTCATGTAAGGTAGACATCAATTTACGATCAGAATCGAAAGGCAATTCTTGCAAACGAGGAAACTGTTGACGAATCGCCCGATAAGGCTGATTTAGTTTCTCACTGTAATCCAGAAAAGCAATTTCAGTAGGGTCTCCTAGCTTCGCCCCATCTTCACTGATGGCAGCATCATTGGCCAAGACACTGATCTCTACTAAGCGTTTTTCAGGCAATGTCCAGGTAGTTGGCTCATCGGAGAACGTGCCCGTTTGCCCATTTGGTAAATAGTAGTCAACAACGGTCATTTTGTTTTGGGTCAAAGTCCCGGTCTTATCGGTACAAACGATACTCGTTGAACCCAATGTTTCAACCGCTGGTAGTTTTCGAATGATGGCATGACGCTTCGCCATTTGTTTTGTTCCGATCGAAAGAACGATCGTCACGATCGATTGCAAGGCTTCTGGAATCGCTGCAACGGCTACGGCTACCGCAAACATAAAGGCGTTGACTAAGTCTTGTGTCATATCACCTGTTCCGTCACCTAAGAACAACCGTGCGACTTGAACCCCTAAAATAATCAATGAAAGGACTAAGATCGCCAAGCTCAGTTTTTTACTGAAGCTGTCTAATCCTCTTTGCAATGGTGTTTTGTGTTCAACTGTACTTTCCAATAAGCCAGCCACTTGACCGATTTCCGTCACATTACCAGTCGCAGTTACGATAAACCGACCACGTCCATAAGTGACGATCGTTCCACTGAAGACCATGTTGTCACGGTCGCCGATCGGTGCGGTACGATCGATCACACCTAATTCTTTTTCCGCTGGCGTTGATTCCCCAGTCAGCATTCCTTCATCGACCTTCAAAGAACCCTCTTCGATCAATCGACCATCTGCTGGTACATAGTCCCCAGCTTCTAAAATAACGATATCGCCGACAACCAATTCTTTCGCCAGCACACTTTGTTCTTTGCCATCCCGAATGACGTTAGCATCTGGTGCCGACAGGCTTTTCAAAGCGTCTAACGACCCTTCGGCTTTTTTCGTTTGAATCACACTGACGACGGAATTCAACAAGAGTACTGCGAAGATAACGATCGACTCAACGTGGGCACCCATAACCATTTGGATGATTGCCACGATCAGCAAGACGATCACCATCGCATCTTTGAAGGTATCTAAGAATAAGGCAAAGCTAGATTTCTTAGGTGCTTCCTTCAGCTGGTTCAAGCCATTTTCTAACCGCTTGGCTGCCTCTTGCTGCGTCAACCCCTCTGGACTGCTCTGGACCTCTGCCATAATTTCCGAGATTTCTTTTTGATACATTTCTTTCGCCAATTTTTTTGCCCCTTTTAATTTTATTTTCCTTAGGCACTCTGCTAGAAAAAAAGAGACCTAAGACAAGTATACGCTTGTCTTAGGTCTCACCATTTCAAATAATACCAGAAAGCTGTCGCCAGCTTACTTACTGTTGATATTATCGCAGCTTGCGCCACCGGTTACTCCCCTAAGGAATAATAATAAGAATGTATCATTATCATAACGGAAACTTTTGTGCTTGGCAACTATAAAACATCAATTTGAAAATTTTTTGAAAACATTCTTTTTGTTCCCATTCCTTTTTTTCTGTTACACTAAGGAAGAAAGAAATTTGTACGTTACAGGAGGAAAAACGATGGATCTTTTTGATACTTTTACCCGCCATAGCTCTGTCCGAGATTTTCAACCCCGGCCACTATCAAAGGAACTCAAGCAAAAATTAGTAACGGTTGCCCAGAGCGGTTCCAGTTCGAACTTTGTTCAAGCCTATTCGATCATTGAGGTCAGTGATCCTGAAAAACTGGCTGCCATCGAAGAAATTGCCGGTGCCCCAAATTACATCACTCGAACGGGCGTCTTCTATCTTTTTGTCGCCGACTTACATAAACACCAGCAGCTGCTGACCCAAGCAGGGGTGCCTGATACCCACTTAACCACGATGGAACCATTTATTGTGTCTGTCGTTGATACGACCATCGCTGCCCAAAACATGGTAGCTTACGCTGAAGCGCAAGACTTAGGAATTTGTTACATCGGCGGCATCCGCAATGATTTGCCTCGTATCGCAGAACTTGTCGGCTTACCAAAATTAACGTTTCCGTTATTCGGTTTAACGATCGGCTATCCGCAACACAGAAATGAGCCGAAAGTCCGTTTGCCCCAAGAAGCGATCGTAAGTGTCGATCAGTATCAACCGCTGACGCAGGAGCAAACAGCCCAGTACAATCAAACGACAGAAGCCTATTATGCACAGCGCAGCAGCAATCAACAGCAAACCAATTGGCAAACGAAAATGACGGAATTTTTCCGTGAACCGCGACGTCCAGATGTCGCGGCCTTTATGAAACAACAAGGCTTCTCAGACCACTTCGGCGAATGAGGACACTAATTACCACGGGAAAATAAAAAACGATCTTTGGCAAGGAATCTTGTCAGGATCGTTTTTTGCTTAGTGTAAAAAATCAGGTTCAGGCGGCTCTTGTATCTTTGTCATGCTAATTAACGTGCGGCTTCTTGTGCGGCTTCGTTGACGGCAACTGCCTGCTCACATTTTTCCATTAATGCTACTAACGCTTTATCTAACACTGCTTCATTTTCGGAGGTTCGCTGACTGATTTGCGTCATAGGCTGCGCCGCAAGATCCAGCAAATAGGTAGGGATTGCTTCTTTTTCAGCAAAAGTGCCCTTGATCAGCGGCTGGTAGACAGACTCGCCACAGGGTCCGGTTTTGATAAAGGCTAGTTCGAACTGCGCCTTCCCTGACAAACGCAACCGATAGACCCCTTCTTTGGTCAGCAGTTTTTCATCGGCAAAGCGTGCCTGTAATCGTGCGAAACGTTCGTAATCCATGGTATCTGCTCCTTTTTGATTCCTTCTTTTCTCTAGTGTAGCAAATTTCTTGTTAGCATAACATCTTTTTCATAGAGAACGCCTCCTTTTTCCTCGCTTGGTAATTTTTCACTTTACAAACAGAACAAACGTTCGTATAATTCAAGTGAGGTGAATGTGTA
Source organism: Enterococcus sp. AZ079 (assembly GCF_050547255.1). NCBI lineage: Bacteria > Bacillati > Bacillota > Bacilli > Lactobacillales > Enterococcaceae > Enterococcus > Enterococcus sp. AZ079. Next base: position 2,297,414 of record NZ_CP172955.1, read on the forward strand.
TGCCAGCTGCAAAAATCGCTTATGCAAAACAAGAAACCTATGCATTTGAAAAACACTATTATGAATTGGTAAACTTTCCCACACCAGTGGCGCTTTTGTTTGATGAATTCGCACTGACGATGGAGCGCAATCAAAAATCGTATATTGCGATCCCCGCGCGCTATTCCGTCTTAAAGGTTCCGCTCGTCTTTGTTTTTCGACTAGAGACTAAGGATGCGCCTGTTTATTATTATGAGCACGTACTCGCTGAAAATAAGATCATTCGCCGCTACAACCCCGAGCGTAACTATTTGCCCGGCGGAAGATAGACCAATGGTTCAACTCGTTTGCCATACTTAGCGGTTGCACTCTCCTGATGCATATCACCGAGCAGCAGTTCGAATATTTGTCATCAAAACGAAACCCCTCTATACTAAAAAGAAAGGGGTTTTTCACAATGACGAAAAAACCGCCGCAAACGTCTAAAGAAAAGGAAGCCGCTTCTAACAATATGGGACTGGGGATCGGTGTCGGAATGGCATTAGGTGCTGCATTTGGGCTGCTGTTTTTTGACAATCTAGCATTAGGCATGGGTTTAGGCATCGCACTAGGGGTAGCGATCGGTGCGGGCATGGATCAAAAAAGCAGCAAAGACAAGAAATAGCTGCAGCAAGGAGCTGTGTTTATCTGTCACAGCTTGCTGCCCAGTAAATACCAAAAAAGCCTAGGTTCTGCACTTGTTGTGCAGAACCTAGGCTTTTTTGTTACTTCGAGCAATATTCTCGAAAGCAGCTGCTTCACAGTTGGTTACAACAGATTTCTTTTCGCCATTTCTGCGCGATACAGTTCATAGACCGCATCACTTTGCTTTGCATGGCTGCGGTAAAAGAGCCCATAAGAGAAAATCGCTTGGAAATTGCTTCCTTGATTTGCTCGTGCTACAGCGTGGTACAAATTCGCCAACTGCTGATCAGACATCTTCCCGCTTTTGATTCGTTTGGCAACTGCTTTTTGGGAAAGGGTAAATAAAATCGTCGTAAATACTTGATAAACCACCCAAATCGCCAGAATAACCAAAATAAATTTCACCAAATCAGGCATCACTTTTCAACTCCTTACAAAAAGTAAATCATTCGGACGATTTGATGTCAATAATAAATTGGGACATTTTCAGTAATAATAGACACAAAGATTTTTAAATTACCACAAAAGATGATGTTCTTTCAATCATCAGAATTTCTGAATTGATACTCTCCTCTTAAAAAAAAATTGCCTATTGTTCAGTATTTATGACACTGGTACAATTGAAAAAGCAACAACTCTTGCTTAAGACTACTGGGTACTAGTGAAAAATAAGAGCGCTACCATTGCAATCAGATCTGTAGAGAATCGCGAAAAAGGAGTTGTACACTATGTTAGCAAGTTACCCTGCATTGTTTTATTACACCGATACAGACGAAAGCGAAGTGAAGTATTTTATTTCTTTTCCTGATTTTCCTGAGCAAGTCGGCACTCAAGGCTTAGACATCGCCGATGCTTTATTCATGGCATCCGATTGGCTCGGAATCGTTTTGGCAGATTGTATTGAAAATAATCGGGAGATTCCGCTGTCTACCTCCATTAATTGTTTATCACTGGAAGCGAACAATCCATTTATAGACGATTTAGATTTTGAATTCGATTACGACAAAGAAAAATCATTTCTATCGATGGTCCTTGTCGATGTTTCAGAATATTTAGAGAATCAAACCTTCGTCGAGAAAAAACTGGCGATTCCTCAATGGGCGGATAAACTAGGACGAACTATGCATTTAGATTTTTCAGAAATCCTCACTGACGCAATCCTAAAGAAAAAATGTAAAGACTGATTGCTTCTACACCTCATCACTATGAGGTGTTTTTTACTACTCAGCCCCCTGTTCCATACTAAAAAGTGCGGCATTCTCTCACATGAAAAACATACGAGAATGCCGCACGAAACGTTCAATTGTATTTATTTAGCGAGTGAACAGACCCAATCAATGTCTCTTTATTTCGCCAAACGGTAGATAGCATCTGCATAGATCACCGCTGCGTTGAATAGGTCATCCAAGCTCATGAATTCATTGGCTTGGTGCATGGTGTCAACATAGCCAGGGAACATTGCGCCATAAGCAACGCCGCGTTTCAATAGACGGCCGTATGTGCCGCCGCCGATGATTTGTTCGAAGCCTTTTTCGCCAGTGTGTTCTTCATAAACCGCCAATAAAGTTTCTACCAATGGATCATCTGCTGGTACGTAGTGAGGTTCCATGTTGCGGTCATTGCGGGTAACGGTTGCCCCTTCCATACCGACGGTGCGTTCCACACCGATTTCAAGTCCTTCCGCAGTTACGCCTTTAGGATAACGGAAGTTCAATGCGATAAAGTTGTCTGCTTGCGTTCCTGCTTGGTTCGCTTTGAAAGCAAACAAGCCAGCATTCATTGTCAATTTACCCATTTTTTCGTCTTCGTACGCCACACCTAATTTTTCACCGTAGAAATCTTCATGGACATAGGCTGCTGCTGCATGGATGAATTGTTTTGCGCCGCCGCCAAAGGCATAGTTATCTAAGAAGACTGCTAAGAAAGTCCCCGCATTGATTCCTGATTGTGGGCTGGCACCATGAGCACCTTTACCGACTAATTCGATCGTCACTTGTTCATTTTCTGTTTCAATCGTCCCCGTCACTGGATTGGCTTCAACGTAATCGAAAAAGGCTTTTTCGATCGCTAATGCTTCTTCTGTTGATGGAGCAATGAAGCTTGCTGTTGCCGTTCCTGGTACCATATTTTCTCGCAAGCCAGCAGTAAAGCTTTGCAGCGTGAAGTCTCCTTCATTGTTGCCTTGGAAATGGATCCCTAATGTCACATTTCCTTTTTCTCCATTGATGATTGGGAAATTGGCATCTGGTGAGAAGCCAAAATCAGGCTTTTCTTCATGCTCAAAGTAGTAATCCATATCTGCCCAGCCGCTTTCTTCATCAGAACCAACGACAAAACGGATTTTTTTCGATAATGGCAAGCCTAATTCTTTGATGATCTTCATCCCATAATAGGCAGCCATTGAAGGACCTTTATCATCAGAAGAACCACGAGCATAGATTTTGTTGTCATTGATGACTGGATCATAAGGATCGGTTGACCAGCCGTCACCTGCAGGAACAACATCCATGTGGCCGAAGATCCCTAATGTTTCGTCTCCTTCACCAAATTCGATGTGACCAGCGTAGTTATCGACGTTTTTGACTGTGAAGCCATCACGTTCGCCATAAGCTAGCATGTGTAGCAACGCATCACGAGGTCCAGGACCAAATGGCGCATCCGCAGTCGCTTTATCATCTTCTCTTTCACTTTTCACTTTCAATAGATCAATCAAGTCGTTCAGCAAATCGTCTTTGCGGGCTTCGACCTCTTTTTTCCAATCGATTGTCATAGTGTTCCCTCCATTTCTGTTCTCGCTATTTATGATAACACTCTTAAACCAAAAAAGGAAAAAAAATTGTGCCTTTTTCCATGGGTCTTTTCTATGAAATTTCTAGGAAACAGGTATAATAAATATAACTCGATTTTGATTAACGAAAGGAGTCATTGCATGGAGCAACTTGATTCTGCAATTTTATCCAAAGTGATCCAACAGCGCCCGACAAAAAGCCACAAAGGCACTTTTGGCCGAGCCGTTTTAGTAGGGGGCAACCGCCAATTCGGTGGGGCGATCTTAATGGCTGCGCAAGCCTGTGTGTATGGGGGAACTGGTTTGACCACCGTGATCTCCGATGGCGTCAACCGAACAGCCCTGCACGCCCGCTTGCCTGAAGCGATGTTTGTCGATTGGCAGCAAACAGAACTGATCGATACGGTCACCGAATCAGCAGACGTCCTACTGATTGGTCCTGGATTAGGCGAAGGAAAAAGCAATTTTGATCTGCTGCAGCGGATCGTTTCTGCCCAAAAAGAACACCAATGGTTGGTGATCGATGGTTCGGCGATCAATTTGGCTGCCAAATATCCGCTGATCATCCCCTTTCCTGAACAAGTCGTCTTCACGCCGCATCAGATGGAATGGCAACGGCTCAGCGGACTGGCAATTGCCGACCAGACAGAAGAAAACAACCAGCAAGCCCAACAAAAACTCGGAAGTCTGGTAGTCTTAAAAAGCCATCGCACACAAATTTACGGCAGCAGCATCGCCCAAAATCCCCTCGGAACACCCGCAATGGCGACTGGAGGCATGGGTGATACGCTGGCAGGCATGATTACCAGCTTTTTAGCACAGTTTGAAAAAACAGAGGAAACGATCCAAGCGGCTGTCTATCTCCATAGCCTGATTGGCGAAGCATTGGCAAAAGAGCACTATGTCGTTTTGCCGACACAAATCAGTGCCGCATTGCCTCAATGGATGAAAAAGCACCAAGCAGCCGATTCAGAATGATTTCTGATAAACCTTTCATCAAAAAAACGTCCCTTTCTGCATTTGTCGAAAGGGACGTTTTTTCCAATGGTCAGCTAATTGTTAAAATAAACCACTCGCACTTCATACGGCGCCAAGGTTGCTGTTTGAGGGACTGCTTGATTGGTCTCTAAATCAACGACTTCTTTGATCAAGTGTAGTGTCTGCTCTTTCTCAGAAAAATTCATGATGAAAAAGTACGTTCGTTCTGGACTGATCCTGCCTTGGATCGAGACTGCAGGATTGGCATGCGCGATCCTTTCCTCTGCCAAGGACAGCTCACGGACCAAAGAGGCATAAAACTGTTCGAAAAAGTCATAGTTGGTGCGAGCCGCCAGATAGTAGGCGGTGCCTGCACCAAAGGCATTTTTGGTGATCGCAGGTGTTCCTTGGTAAAAATCCGCTTGATACTCCCCTAGTACCTCCGCTGTTTCGGCTTCGATGATTGCAGAATAGTCCCGTGTTTCAAAGGGCTGTCCTTGAAAAACCACTTGATTGTGTTCAGTGTCAAAAAGAGTTTCCAGCTCCAGCACGTTGATGCCTAATAATGCTCGCAACGGCTGTGGCAAGCCCCCCATATACAACAAGTCGGTTTCATTGACCATGCCGCTAAAGTAACTGGAAATCAAGGTACCACCGGCTTGTGTATACTGGCAAAGTTTTGCCATCGTCTCCGATGACATCAAGTAAAGCATCGGAGCGATCACCAACTGATAGTCAGAAAAATCTTGCTCTGGCGTCAAAATATCGACAGCGATGTCTTGTTCCCAGAAATAACGATAATGCTCCTGCAACGTTTGCGGATACCGTCTGGTTGGTCGCCCAAACCCGCCGCCTCGCTTCAATGCCCAGTTGCTTTCCCAATCAAAAAGGATCGCCACTGCTTTTTTTCTTGTGGTTCCTTGAATCTCTTTGATTTTTTCCAAGCGCTTGCCGTAAGCCGCAACTTCTTTGAAGACCCGATTCTCCGTGGAATCATCATGTCCCACGACTGCCCCATGGAATTTTTCTGAATTGCCGCGGGATTGGCGCCATTGAAAATACAAGGTACTATCTGAGCCATGGGCGATCTGCTGCATGGCACTCAACTGATGGACACCAGGCTTTTTCGCTTTATTGAAGGAATGCCAATTAACAAAACTCGGCGTGCATTCCATCACTAAAAAGGGCTGTTTCTTCAATGACCAGTACTGGTCATGCACATAGGCGGATTTCATCGCTGTCGCTGCCAAGGATTCAAAGTTGTTGTTCCAATCAGGGTAACTATCCCAGCTAACGATGTCCACATGACGAGCGAACTTGCTGTAGTCAATGCCTTCTAAAGGAATAAAATCTTGGGTAGCATGTCCTTCCGCCATAAAATTCGTCGTCACAGGAATGTCCGGTGTCAGCTGACGGATCGGCGCACATTCATGCAAATAAAAATCGATCGTCCTATCTGTGACAAATCGTTTCCAATCAAGATCCATGCCATGCACTTTGTGTTCCCCTAAAGGTGAAGGCGGTAAAACCTGCGACCAATCAGAGTACGTACCGCCCCAAAAAGAAGTCCACCAGGCATGATTCAACGTGGCTAAATCACCATATTTTTTTTGCAGCCAGCTGCGCCAGTTTTCCTGACAATAGGAGCAAAAGCATTCCCCAGAGTACTCATTGGAAATATGCCACATGGCTAATGCCGGATGCTTGCCGTACCGTTTTGCCAACTGCTGATTGATTTGCGTCACCTTTTCCCGATAGATCGGTGAAGAGTAACAGTGATTGTGGCGAAACCCATGGGTATGTTTTTGCCCTTGGGCGTTGGTCCGATTGACTTCGGGATACTTTTGGCTCAGCCATTGAGGACGCCCACCGCTAGGAGTGGCCAAAATGACTTTGCCGCCGATGCCATGGATCTGATCAAACACACGATCCAACCAGTCAAACTGATAAACGCCTTCTTGCGGCTCTAAGGCACTCCAAGCAAACACCCCTAATGTGACAGTGTTGACATGGGCTTGCTGCATATAAGCAAGGTCCTTTTGCAAGATTTCTGGATAAGCCAGCCATTGATCGGGGTTGTAATCCCCGCCATGCATAAACTGCTGATCAAACAATTGATTGCTCATCATTCTACTCCTTTTTAGCTTGTAACTGGTAGACAAATGATTGAAAATCGCCAGTGACTTGCGCTGTTCCATGGTTGACGGCATTAAACTGATAGGGTTTACGCAACCCTAATTGCCTTAACAGCTGACCAGAGACAGTTTCGCCATTGACCTGATACACCTGTTGGGCATTAAGAAAGGCTGCGGGCAAAAAGTCTTCCGCCGTCGGATTGGCTTGTGCCAACACGCGAAAGAAAGCAATCAATGCTTCTTCGTTTTGCGGATCATACACTGCCCAAGTCGTTTCATTGGCATGGTCCAACTGCTGCAGCTGGTAAAAAGTGCCAAAGGTCAGCAATTGCCGCTGTTTTTTATAAAAGACGATTTGGGATTTGATTGCCTGCTTTTCAGCGTCAGACAAATGAAAGAGATCGAGTTCATACCCCAAAGGCCCAAACATTGCGACGGTTTGCCGAAAGTCTAAAGACGTTGCCCGGCCGACTTGGTGGTTTGGTGCCGCCGACACGTGATTGCTGAAGGAGGACAAAGGATACCCTAACAACGTTCCGCTTTGGATGGCTAAACGTTCCACTGCATCACTATCATCACTAGGCCAAATCTGCGGACTGTAAAATAAGATCCCTAAATCGTATCTGCCCCCGCCGCCAGCACAGCCTTCAATCAAAAGGGTCGGAAACGCCGCTAAGATTTTTTCATATAAGCGATAAAGACCTAAAATGTAGCGATGATAAAACTCCGTCTGAGAAATTCCCTGTTCCGCTAAATAGGGAGAGTAAGCTTCCGTGATATTGCGGTTCATATCCCATTTGATGTAATCCAGCTTGGTTTCAAGGATCACTTTTTGCATCGCTTCGAAAATCGCCTCGACCACTGCTGGATTGGCAAAATCCAACACGTATTGCCCGCGCCCCACAGAGATCCGCTCATAAGGATGCTTGACTACCCACTCAGGGTGCTCTTGGTACAACTGACTATCTGGCGAAACCATTTCTGGTTCAAACCAAATCCCCAGTTGCAGCTGCATGGCATGAATTTTCTCAGCAAAAGAACCGATTCCTTTTGGAAATTTGGCAGGGTCCGCCACCCAATCGCCTAATGAACTGCGGTCGTCGTTGCGTTTTCCAAACCAACCATCATCCAGCACAAAGCACTCCATCCCTAACGCCTTGCTTTCTTGGGCTAAGGTCAACAGCTTTTCTTCATTAAAATCAAAATAAGTCGCTTCCCAATTATTAAAGACGATCGGCCGCTGCCGCTTTTGCCAATAAGGGGCAATCACATGCTTTTCGATAAATTGGGCGGATTCTTGACTCAAGCCATTCAGACCAGCAGCGGTGAAGGTGAAGAGGCATTCTGGGGCTTCAAAAGTTTCTCCTTGTGAAAGCTGCCAGCTGAAATGCTCAGGATGTATCCCCAACATCAATCGAACGTTGTCCCACTCATCCATTTCCGCTTGCGCTAAAAAGTTGCCAGAATAAATCAGGTTGGCACCATAGACGTGACCAGTGTCATTGGTGGCTTGCTGTTCTTTTAAGGCGACAAAAGGATTGTGCTGATGACCAGACGCTCCTTTTAACGAGCCGACACTGATCGTCCCTTGGGTCAAAGGGACCGTCTTGATATGCCGTTCTTTCAGCCATGCGCCTGAAAGATGCAGCAGTTCAAAATCGCGATTTTTCAGCTCCAAGACACCACTCAAAAAGCGCTGGATGGTTCTCGGCTTGCTCCCCGTATTGGTCAGTGTTTGCTGCCGCGTGATGGTTCCTGATCCTTTGAAGATCGTATAGGTGAGCGCCATTTCCAGCTGTCGCTCTTGATCTACTAATTCAAAGACGATGCTTTGGCTTTCATCGGCAGAAGCAAAGCTGGCTGGTTGCGCCAGCTTTCGTTCTTTGCCCTCAAAACAGTGAAAAGCCACAAGTTTAAAATCAACATAAAGAGGGGTTTCTTCCTCAAAAACCGACACTGCCCCTTCTCGAAAATCAGAAGTCCCATACGTTGGCAATTCTTGAAAACGGTCCGCCAAAGTAAAAAGATTGTCTGCTTCAAAAAATTTGACGGTTCCTGCCGATTTATTCTCTTTTTTCTCAAGGTACGCTTGATCAAACGACGCCAGTGTGCCTAGAGATGGCCCAAAATAGACATGACCCAGTTGCTGATTTGGTAACACATTTATGATATAACTGATTTTTTCATTGTATAAGTGAAAGAGTTGTTCATTCCTAATTTCTATCATTGCTATCCTCAATTTTCCTCATTTTTTTCATTTGTCCCTGCTCGTTGACAAGCTGCTTCAAGATAACGCAAGCGTTTTTTGACGCCGCGATTGAAAAAGAATTTGTAAAACAGCGCCGCCAGCATAAAACTGTAGGTTGTTTTCTGCTGCTCAAAACGGCTTTGTTCCGAATACGTGACTTGCAGCTTCCCTTTTCGTCCTGGTGCAAAACTGTACCGTTGATCGATCACTCCTTCTTCATGGGTCGTACGAAACCACAGCTCATCCGCGGCAATTTTTTTGACCGTCATGACGGCAGGTACCAACCGCGGGGCGGTTTTGGTTTGGATCATCGTTTCAATACGGCAGCCTTCCCCGAACGGTTCTTGGGCTTGTTTGGCTAGAAAGAATTTCTCTTGTTCCGCCAATAACACACGGGAAAAGTCCGTAGGTGTGGTATTCATTTGATAACTGCAAGACAATGTATCGGTTCTCATCACAAATTCCTTTCTAAAGGGTGCGCTATTGCATTCCTTTCCGTTTCTGGGCTTATCTTTCTTCTACTCTTTGATTGATCATTTCAGATGCCGCTTGTTCATTTAATGCCGCTTCTGCTTTTTCTTCTTTCAAGTACCCGCGATCCATTACGATCAAGAATGGCACCCAAATCAAGGTCATTACGGCAACCGTCACTAACTGTAAGATTGCGCCGGCAACAGAACCCGTGCCTAACCAACCAGATAAGAAAACAGGGGTCGTCCAAACCACCGTTGCTCCAATTGGTCGTGGCACCAAGCCTGCGGCGATCGCAAAGTAAGAAATCGTCGTACTGGCTAATGGCGCTAAGATCCATGGGACAAAAGCGATCGGGTTCAAGACGATCGGCAAACCAAAGGTCATCGGTTCAGATACGTTGAAAACAGATGGAGCGATCACCGTCTTCATTAATTTTTTCATCCGAATCGAACGAGCGATAAAGAATGCCATCGTAATCGAGATCCCCAGCTGCATTCCTTGATTGACGAACACGCCCATAAACGTAGTGTTAATGATATGGGGCAATTGTTCCGCCCCTGCTTTGTAAGCTTCATAGTTTTCGATCGCTAACGCATTCATGATTGGATCGATCACCGCATTGACCACTAGTGTTCCGTGAATCCCAAACCACCAGAAGAATTGGGTGAACAAGACGGCGATCAGTACTGCTGGCAACGTACCGCCTAAGCCCATTAATGGTTTTTGCAAAATCTCATAAACGAAATCAACGGCATTGCCCCATGAAGTAAAGGTGAACAAGTAGCGAATCAAATTGAAAAGGAACAACGGTGCCGCACCAGGAATGATGGCGACAAAGGATTCTGCGATCATTGGCGGAACCGAATCTGGCATTTTGATCGTCAGCCCAGCCGCACTGATTTTGCAATAGATCTGCGTAGCGATAATGGCCGTGATGATTCCGACAAACATTCCCTCAGCCCCTAATTTCGACAAGGGGATCACTGTACCTAACTCTTCGGATGAGCCAAAAGGCAGCAGCATCAAAAACGAAGACAGTGAGATGGCACCCGCAAATAATTTGGCTTGTCCATACTTGCCAGCCAACTGATAGCCGATCCCAAAAACAACGAAAATAGCGGTGATACTCATGGTTGCATTTCCGATAGGACCAAAAAAGTCGTTTAGAAACGTGATGAATCCCTCTGGAAGTTTTTCCGAGAGTCCGAAAGTAGCAGGCAGATTTTGAATAATAATCATAATTGACGCAAACATTGTTGCAGGAAAAGCGACCATAAACCCATCACGAAGACTTAACAAGTATTTGTTGTTGGCAATGATCTGAGCAAAAGGCACCATCTTTTCGGCTAATTTATCAATAAACTTCATTTCGTTTTCTCCTTTATTTTTAACTGTAAACGTTTACTACAATCAGTATAGTTGTTTAGTTAATGTTTACACAACCCCTAAAATAAAAAAAGATCAGACGTCACTGATCTTTTTCGGCAATCGATTCTCTAATGATCAATTCACTGCCACAAACGACGCGAACAGGCATCGTTCGCACCCCAAGGATTTTATTTTTCGCTAATTCGACACTCATCTGCCCCATCTCTTCAGCTTTCATCTTGACGGAAGACAGTGCGGGCGTCATAAATTGCGCCATTTCGATATCATCAAAACTAACGACTGACACATCTTTAGGAATCGATAGCCCCGCTTCAGCGAGTGCCTTGTAAACCCCGACAGCCATAGGATCGCTGGCAACGACGATCGCTGTGGGGCGAGGATTCATTTGCGCGATCTGCTGACCAAAATGCAAACCAGTCTCTGGTGACCATTTCCCCTGCAGCACGGTTGTGAACTTTTCCAATTTATTGAGCAGCATCCATTGGCGGTAGTTTTCTGCTCGAATCTCTTGTTCATCGTAAACGACTTCGCCAGAAATCGTCACTCGGCTGGCAACACCGCCCACAAAGGCAATATTCTCATGGCCCTTCTCTTTTAACAACGTGAGGATCTGGTGAGTCTTTTGGGCAAAATCGGTTTGGATGCAATCGTAGCTGGGTGCTTCACTATAATTATCCACCAGGATAATATTGGCATTTTGCTGACTGATCTCTGCCAAAGCATCGCTGGTCATCTCTCCAATAATAATGACTGCGCCATACTTCGCCAATTGTACCAAATCTTTTTGAGGCTCCCGCATGGAAAAGGCCCGAATCGTTTTTAAGCGCCACTTCGCCGCTTCCTTTTCGATCCCATTGCGGATCATCATAAAATACGGATCGTTTCTTTCCGACTCTCGATCGTGGCGGGTAATGATGGCAATCGTGTTTTGGTCGCCGACTTCACGGGAATGGGGTTGATTTTTTTCTTTTGAATAATTCATTTGGTTGGCGATCTCAATGACTCGCTGACGCGTGTGTTCATTGATACTGAAGGTTTCATCATTGTTAAGGATTCTAGAAACACTTGCTACCGACACCCCGGCTAATTTCGCGATATCTCTCATACTTGCCATAGCTGCACCTCATCTGTTTACTGTTTACTAAATTTACATTCAGCATAGGCATAATTTTTGACCCTGTCAACCTTCTTTTCACAAAAAAACCGAAACTCCTTAGCTTTTCACTAAGGAAGTTTCGGGATACCCATTTGTTTTCTATTTGAGCGCTTGGTCACAGAGCACGACATTGACCAAATACAAGGTGCTGATCCCTAAGACCAATAAGTAGACAGGACCAAACAGCAAAAAGGTCAAGACAAGCGTCACTGTTGCTAAAAGATGCGCCAGTACTCGTTTGGGTGAACGAGCAAACTGATAAAAACTATAAAACAATGAGCTGGGCTGCTGCGGATAGGTGTGAAGCAGCCTCGTTTGATAAAGTAAGACCAAGCAAAACAAGCCAAAGGTGAACGCTAACGCGTAACTAGCGATCTGAAACAGCGGGTGCTGCAAACGGCTAAAGATAAAGCTGTCCGCCAAAAGCAGCAGGAAGAATAGACTGAGCAAACGGTCTTGCCCTTTTCTTGTTGTCCACTGTTGATGAAATGCCTGCTGAAAACGAGCTTTGCTGCTTGCCTCCAAGCCATCGTTACGCAGTTCCGTCAACGTCTCGATCAATGCTCGACTAGCGGTGGTACTCGTGATCAAAGGCAAGGAATACAACAGCCACATGCCTTGTAAAACCAGTAAATGCGGAAGCCAGTTGATGCCAGTCAACAGCGCTTGGTTTAAGCGTTGCGGGGTAACTTTTGTTCTCATCCTTTGGAACCTCCCGTCAGATCCATTCCCTCAATAAAGTAACGTTGAGCGAGGAAGAACAGCAAGATCGTCGGCAATAGCACAAGCGTTGCTCCTGCCATCAAGTAGTTCCACTGGGTCGTTGATTGGTTTTGGAAAACTTGCAGGCCAATCTGCAGCGTGTACTTTTCTTGGTTTTGAATATACAGTAATGGTCCTAAGAAATCATTCCACGCCCCATTGAAGGAGTTGATGGCAATCGTGATCAGCGCGGGTTTCGTCAATGGGATCATTAGATGGCTCCAAATATAAAGATGATTGGCGCCATCGATCTTAGCGGCTTCGATCAATTCATTGTTGACGGACAAGTAAAACTGCCGCATCAAGAAAATGTTAAAGGCGTTGCCGAAAAACGCTGGAACGATCAGCGGCAGATAGGTGCCGACCCAGCCGATTTTGGAAAACAAGACATATTGCGGGATCATCGTCACAAAGCCAGGAATCATCATGGTAGACAAGACGAGGGCAAAGATCAGATTTTTTCCTGGAAAGGCCAATTTTGCAAACCCATAAGCAATGAAGGAATTTGATAAGACATTCCCGAAGACTACTAAGACAGTAATGAATAAGGTGTTTTTTGCATACTGCCAAAAAGGAAAGGCGTTGATGGTCTCCAAATAATTGCCAAGATTGATTTCTTCTGGGAAAAAGGTCGGCGGGTAACGCACGATCTCCTCCATCGGTTTCAATGACGTAAAGACCATCCACAGCAAAGGAATCAGCAGCACGATCCCGATGATCGACATCACCACATAGCTGATGATTTTCTTGACTCGCTGTTGGCTTGATTTGCTTCGCGTTTTTGTCGTCATTTCCATTAGCTGCCACCTCCGGTATAGTGAACCCAGCGTGGTGCCAGCTTGAGATTGATAAAGGTCAAGACTAAGACGATCAAGAACAAGATCATCGACATTGCCATCGCATAACCCATATCAAAGGCAACAAATGCTTTGTTCCACATATGCAAATTATAGAATAGCAGCGAATTCGCCGGACCGCCGGTACCATTTTTGGTCATCACGTATGCTTCTTGGAAAATTTGAAAAGAACCGATCGTTGAAGTAATCACATCATAGAAGATGATCGGCGTGATCAAAGGAATCGTAATATTTTTGAATTTCGCCCAAACCCCCGCTCCATCGATCTCAGCCGATTCGTACAGCGTCGGCGAAATATTTTGCAAAGTAGCTAGATACAAGAGCATCGCGCCCCCTGAACTCCAAATCTTCATCAAAATCAACGCTGGTTTCGTCCATTCTGGATCAAACAGCCATGCCGGACCTTTGATATTGAACCAGCTCAAGAAGGTATTGATCAATCCTGCGGAAGGAGATAATAATTGCATCCATAAGACGTAGACGGCAACCCCTGAAAGGATCGCTGGTAAGTAAAAGGTCGTTCGGAAAAAACTGATTCCGCGGATTTTTTGATTCAGTAAAGTGGCTAGAAAAACACTGAATAACGTTGTTAAGGGAACATTGAAGAGTACAAAATACGCCGTGTTATAAAGAGATTTCCAAAACAGGGTATCTTGCGTAAACATGCGGGTAAAGTTCTTAAAGCCGATAAAATTCATTTTTGAAGTCAGATTGTAATCGGTAAAGCTTCCTACGAAGGAAAACAGCATGGGCCCTAACATAAACACCACGAACCCAAGCAAAAATGGTGCTACGAAGAAGTAGCCCCAAAGAGCTTCTTGCCGTTTACTTTTTGAACGCTTCTTTGGCATTCCTTCCACTCCATTCTATTTTTACTCATTGTTTGTTCAAGAAAACATGTCCGCTTCGCAAAGCAGAAAGCAAAGCCCAGTCCGCTAACCGACTGGACTTTCCTTCTTTTTTTAAAAACGCTCGTTTTGAGGTTTATTTGTTTTGCTCAACAAGATCTTCCACCGCTTTTTGCGCATCTGCCAACCCTTCAGCCGGTGTTTTGCTGCCTAGCATGATTTGGTCGATCTGTTCATTGACAAGACTACTGAAGTCAGGCGCTGTCAATGGCACAGGCGTGATCACCGTATTGGCAAAGTTTTCATCCGCCATTTGGTAGATCATTTGGCCGTTTTCATCTAGATTGTCGTTGTTGACCAAGTTTTCGTTGGCTGTCCGATTCGCCATGATATCAAAGCTCTTCTCACCAAATTTCTCTTGAACTTCTGGTGTCGACAAGTATTTGATAAACTCATAGGACGCTTCAGGATCTTTGGCACCGTATGGCATTTCTAGGACGAACCCGCCGCCCCATGACCAGTGACCAGAGCCGCTTTCTTTTTCAGGAATTTGAATGACCCCAAATTCAAAGTCATCTGGTGCATTTTCCGCCAAACTTGAGTAGTAGTTGATGTTTTGCGCACGCATCGCCACTAATCCAGAAATGAATGGATCGGCAACCCCTGAACCAAATTCAGCTTCTAAGCGATTGATGGTATCTTGACCATAATACTCTTGCCAGTCTAAGATCCATTCCAACGCTTCCACTTTGTTGTCTGTATCGATTTTGACGTTCTCATCCTTGTCAAACCAGCTGACGCCATCGTCGGCATTCAACGCCCACACGTCAGCGCCTAGATTCCACAATGGGTAAAAGCCGATCCGCTCAAAGTCATCACCGTTTTTGACATCTAATTTACGAGCAACTGTTTCTAACTCCTCCCACGTTTGTGGCAGTTGCTCTTCACTGATACCAGCCTCTTTAAAGAGTGTCTTATTGTAGAAAATCACTTGCGTATCTGTATTGAAAGGAACGGCATAGGCATCCCCTTCGTATTCCACTGTATCCCATAATTGCGGAAAAAATTCATCAGAAAAGCCCTCTTCGATATACTCACTTAAATTCGTTGCTTGCTGCGCTTCTGCCCGCTGAGCAACAGAATTGATATCTTGTACAATAACATCAGGCGGATTGCCAGCAGTGATCGACGACAGTGATTTTGTCCAAATATCGCCCCAAGGCTGGTAGCTGTATTTGACCTCGATTTTATCTTGTGACGCATTAAAATCATCAATAATTTCTTCAATTACTTCTTGTCTTGCACCAGACCCCCAGAAGGACCAAAAGTCCAACGTCGTTTTGCCATCTGCTGACTCATTCCCCGAGGAAACAGCGGTTTCACTGTTGCCGCATCCTGCCGCCAGTACACCAACTGAAAAAAGCAAAGTCCCCATATAAAATAACTTTCTCATTTAACCTAACCTACTTTCATTTATTTTTAATGCACTATATTAAAAGCTATCACTACTTCTTCTTTTCAGCAGACAAAAAGCATCGTGATTCGAATAAAAAAATAACGTTTTTACCGTTTCTCGACAAGAAGAGCGTTTTCTTTGAAAATATAAAAAAAGTAGGGCATCATAGAAATAGCACCTATTTTTCAACCTCACGTCAGACCATTTGAAAAACGATGTTTATAGAAAGGGAGTAACCACATGCTAGTCATTGTCGATATGCAAAACCAAATTCTCGATGAAGAGAACGAAGCGTATGTACCAGATGGCGCCGCTCTCGTCAAACGAATCGCCAAGCGCCTAGAACAAGCGCGGGCGAATGGGGAGTACATTTTACACACCCGCGACATTCCAATCGAAGTCAAAGGAACGCCTGATGAAGAAGCAGATGCCCTGCAGCTGATCCCAGAACTTAAGCCTCTCGAAAATGAAAAAGTCGTCAAGAAATACTATTACAGTATTCCACCTGAGGTCTTGATCGACATTAAGAAAAATCTATTTGAACCTGGAGAAGAAAAGAAAATCGAAATCACTGGTGTTGAAACCAACATCTGTGTCCTTTCCAATACCATCGAGATCCAAAGCGCCTTTCCTGACGCTGATTTTACTATCAATAAAACATTAGTCGCTGGTAAAAACCACGAGTCACAAGGACTCGACATCTTACGAGACTTCAATGTCGAAATCATTGATGGCACAAAACAAACCAATGACCAATAGGTAACGAAAGCTCCCTGTTCAAGGAACAGAGAGCTTTTTCAATTTGATTATTCATTTAATTCATTGAGCCATCTAATAGCTCGGTCGGAATTTCAATCCGAACCTCATTTTCAGTCTGACAGTTTGGACATATGAAGGTTCCTTCGATGGCTTCCTTCACTTCCCCGTAAGCATAATGAATAGCGATTTCATCTTCTGCCAATTCATTCGTTTCCAACGGTGGTACCATGGTTAATTGCCCCTCGCTGTCTTCTTGTAAATGAACGACCAGCTTCCCATCAAAGTTTTCATTGCAATTGGTGCAGGAAGCCTTTCCTCGAATCGTTAGATCCATGATCATCCCTCCTCATTTCTTGTCACTGGTTGATGCAGGTTCCGTTAGATACTCGTAACGCATGCACGCTTCACTTTAATAGTGTCACGCTTTCACTTTTTTAGCAAATCATCTGTTTTTCTTTTTTTAAACCATTGATGAAGAAAAAACAAATCAACCGTTTTGAGCGTTTTCGTTGTCAAATCGTTAAAATCCTTGCAGAATTAAATTATCTGTTACTAAAAAGTAAAAACGTGTTGTTGAAAAAATTAGTGATTGTCCGAACTTATCTGAACAAACAAGGAGGAAAAATGATGAAAGCAGTAACCTGGCAAGGAAATCAAAAAATGGACGTTCGTCGTGTAGAAGATCCAACGATTTTAGAACCGACGGATGCGATCATCCGAATCACCGCAACCGCAATCTGCGGCTCTGATCTCCACCTTTACCACCATGGCGGCTCGGTCTTGGAAGAAGGCTATGTCGTTGGTCACGAACCAATGGGTATTGTTGAAGAAGTTGGCAGTCAAGTACAGAAACTAAAAAAAGGCGACCGTGTCGTCATCCCCTTCAATATCGGGTGCGGCCATTGCCACTTTTGTCAAAATGAAATGGAAAGTCAATGCGACAATTCTTCAGAAGATACATTGTATGGCGGCTTATTCGGTTTCGGAAAAATGAACGGTAACCACTGGGGCGGTCAAGCCGAATTCTTGCGCGTACCTTTCGCAGATTTCACCTCGTTTATCGTACCTGAATCAACGATCCCTGATGAAAAAGTATTGTTTTTATCTGACATCTTACCTACAGCGTATTGGAGTGTCCAAAATGCTGGCGTCAAAAAGGATGATACCGTGATCGTCTTAGGCTCAGGCCCAGTTGGGTTGTTTGCCCAAAAATTTGCCGTGATGGCAGGCGCTAAGCGGGTGATTGCCGTGGACCCTGTTGCTCATCGCTTAGAAAAAGCCAGCAGCTACAATCAAGTCGAAACATTCCAATTGGATGATTTGGCTACTAGTGCTGATGAACTGTATGAGCTGACCAAAGGTGGCGCTGATGTGATCATCGACTGTGTTGGGATGGATGGTTTAGAACCCGTCAAAGAAAAAGCCAAAAACTTAGTCAGCTTGCAAAGTGGAACGATCTCACCGATCCAGATGGCCGCCAAAGCAGTCAAAAAATTTGGTACCGTCCAAATTACTGGTGTTTACATGACACCAGCTTCTTCTTATCCATTGCAAGAATTCTTTATGCGCAACATCGATGTCAAACACGGGCAAGCACCTGTGATCCATTTGATGCCAAAAATTTATGACATGATTGCGGACGGCTTGTTTGACCCGTCACAGATCATCACCCACACGATGCCTTTAGCAGATGCTGCCAAAGCGTATGAGATTTTTGACAAAAAAGAAGACAAGAACATCAAAGTTGTCTTGAAACCTTAGCACAAATAAAGGAGCAGTGATGGCACCTATGCCAAAAATCAAACGGAGTGAACATCAATTCGATCCGGGAAAAGAAGAAGATGTGATCATCAAGGCAAGTCGCTTTCGCATCTATTTTCAAAATCGCTACATGTTGATCTCACTTACGAATGATATTTTGACGGGCTTGTTTTATATTTTCGGGAGTATCGTTTCATTAACTAGTTTGCCTGCGATATACGGAACGATCGCCTATTTGATCGGCGGAGTCTTTTTGACCATTCGCCCGCTGATTAAAATCGTTCGCCATGTCTATATTTATAATGAGCGCAATCAAGACGGCGAGAAAGAAAAAGATGTCACCATCACCGACGATGAACGTTGATGGGACGACAACTAGAGAGGAGTTTCCTATGTTAAAAACATTTGATGGGATCGCACTGACCTTATTGATCATCGGCGGTATCAATTGGCTGCTGGTCGGCGCCTTCGAGTTTGACCTTGTCGCAGCGATCACCGGCGGCAGCACGTCGATCATTGCCCGCGTCATTTATATTCTAGTTGGGATCAGTGCATTGTATAGCCTGAAATTCTTTCCAGCTATCGCCCGCCAACAAACCCTCGACTAAATGAAAATAAAACCTGCATCTGCGATGTCCTGACCCCAAAAAAGTTAGATTTTTGGTCTAACGTTTTGAGGTCGCATCTGTGGATGCAGTTTTTTTGTCTACAATCATTGAAAAAAAACACCAGTTGTACTACTCTTGTATTTAACCTACTATTTTCAAAAAAAATAAAAAGGACGTGACTCATGACCCCACCTACTAGACCCTCGCTGATACGTCGGATACTCGGTCGGATGCTTTTGCTATTGATTTTCTTATTTATTTTAAGTATTATTGGCGGAATCATTGTTTTAAATAACCTCACCATCGCGGAAAATTGGTTTGGTCTGAATGAATACCAAGTCGTTGAAACCAGGCATCAGATCATTCGTTTGTTCCCCTATTTTTGGGTAGCAGGGATCCTGCTGGTCTTTTTGATCGGTCTGATCATCGGCATCAAGAAACGCAAAAAATCGCCATTCTATTGGTTATTCTCATTGCTCTTGCTGCCAGTGATTCTCTTTTGTATTGGCGTAGTTTCCACCTTTTTACCTGTAGACCGCCAACTCTTTCGAGAAGAAGCCAGTGCCAAAGAAATTATGGCTGCGCTGCCGAATCAATCCTCACTCAAGGACAAAGAGCTGCAACTGGTCAGCTATAGTTTTCACATCCGCAATGTCCCGCTAAAAAGCGGCATTTATGCAGTTGCGCGAGTGATCAATCCAAACACAGGCCTGCAAGACGAGTATTGGTATTACCCAGAAAATCTGTTGACCAAATGGAAAAAAGACGACGATACGATCGAGCTTTCGATGGAAGATACCATTGCCTTTGATGCCATCGATTGGGGCGTCATTCCCAAGATCATCAAGGATTCTGAGGCACGAGCAGCTCAGCTGGATCACTATGTTCCTGGCGTCAGCATCGTCATTTTAAACGGCTTCCAAGGCGAATGGACTTGGACCGTTGGTTTAAATGGGATTCGTAATCGCACCGAGATCAATTATGTTTATGATCTCAAAGGAAATTATCAATCCGAATGGCAATAAAACAAGCGGTACCTATCTTCGTGGATAGGTGCCGCTTTTTCATAGTTAAGCAAGCCGATTGAATTAGAAAAATAGTTGCATGCCATTGTAAATATTGATCAGCAAAACCAAAACGATCACTGTTTGAAAAACCAGTGTCACCCGCTGGGGCGAAAGGACATTGCTAGCCTTTGCCCCGATGAGTCCCCCAACAATGGCTGCCGGAATGACAAACCATAAAACCTTGAGGTCATATAGACCAAAACCTGTCGAAAAAGCGATCGTCAAAATTTTTGCCAACTGTGAGAAAAAAATCGTACAAATGGAATAAATCGTCGCCTCTTTGATCGGCATGGCAAACAGCAGCATCAATAAAGAAACATTGATGGGTCCGCCGCCGATCCCCAGCAAACTGGCTAGAAAGCCAAGAATCAAGCCGCAAGCTGCATACCAGCCGACTTTTTTCAACGCAAACCCGCGCCAGTTATATTTTGTATACAAAAAAGCAAACAATAGTGTCAGCACAGTCACAAGGATTTGGATCAGCTGAACCATCTTGTCGTCTCGAAAGACCAGCAATAACCGTTCAAAGGCAACATTTCCTAAGATACCACCTAACACAGCGCCGCCAGAAACCCACAAGGCAATCGACCAATTGATTTTCCGTCCACTGGCTAATTGTCTAGCTGTCGAAACGATGGACATCGTGAAGACCGCTGTCGCCGAGTAAAAAGAGATCGCAGCAACAGAATGGGCACCGATAAAATCGAAAATCGGTTTGATCAATACACCACCACCCATACCCGAAACAGCGCCTACTGCATTCGCCAAAACAATGACAATAAAATAGATAAACCCTATCACTCGCTCACTCCTTAGTATTGCGATCAACTTCGTTTTTCTTGCTCGATCGCTCTTTCTTATCAATAAATACTATCATACAATGGAGCAACCATTCATTTTCTAAGATTGTCGGTAACGGCACACCACTTTTTCCAACCAATCGATACTGGCAAAAAGCAGATAGCCCATCAAAGCAATCAGGAGGATACCCGAAAGCATTTGTGGGTAGTCCATTTTTGACCACGCACTTAAGATCAGATAGCCGACACCATACGTCGTGTTATAGTTTTCGGCAAAAAAGAGGGAAGCCAACGCGATCCCGATACTGACCCGCACACTGGCAAAAAGCGCGGGCATGAGCGCGGGCAAAATAACGAAGCGCAAGACATGGCGCCATTGATTGGTATAATTTTTCATGACTTGAAAATACGCTGGCGGGATCTTTGTGACTGCATCACGAATCGAGACAATCACTTGAATGACGATCACCGCAAAAATCAAGAGAATTTTTGAGAGATTGCCTAAGCCAAAGAAAATCATAAAGACGGGTAAAAACGCAACTTTAGGAATCGGATATAAAAAGTAAAGCAGTGGACCAAGCCGCCGATCCACTCTTTGGGATCGCCCAATCAAGATTCCTAACGGCACACCGACTAGCAACGCCCCGCTCAACGCCGCAAATACCCGCAGCAAACTGGCACCTGTGTGGATCAGTAAGACTTCTCGCAGTGCCCAAAAACGTTCGGCCGTTTCTAAAGGATTAGGCAGTGAGCGATTGTTGGTCACCCAGCTTACACCCCACCAAACCACGACAAACGAACAGAAGCCCCAAGCAAAAGATTTGATGGTTTTCATTGCCTCGCCTCCCTCATTTGTTCTTTCAACTGCAAGACGACTTCATAAAATGCCAATGAGTCTCGTTCTTGCTGGCTGCCGTAAAAAGGATTACTGATCGGCGTAACCCCCTGATCTTTTAGCAGTAAAATCGTCTGCCCCAAAAACACTGCCTCTTCTGGATCGTGGGTCACCACGATCAAGCTGTTTTGTCTGCGCTGCTGTTGGGCAGCGATCATGGCTTGGGCGTTTGCTTTGGTTTCTTGGTCCAGCGAAGCAGTCGGCTCATCCAATAATAAAACATCGGGCTGTGTGATCAGTCCCCGCCCCATGGCGGTCCGCTGTTTTTGACCGCCGCTAAGCTGATGCGGATAGCGGTCCTGCACCTGCGTCAATCCCAACTCAGCCAAACAGCTGGCGACCCGTTTTTTACGGCGCTCACTAGGGGTTTGGTTGATAATCAGCGGCATTTCCAGTGCTTGGTAGACTGTTTGCCAAGGAAACAAATGCAGTTCTTGGAAAACGACCTCGATGTTGTCAGGGGAACAGCCTTGGTAAGTGATCGTGCCCGATTGCGGTCGCTGCAACCCTTTGACCAAGGATAAAAGCGTGCTTTTGCCAATGCCCGATTCTCCCAGCAGCACATAGGTCACGCCTTGTTCAAAACAAAACGAAAGGTTTTTAAAAATGGCGGTATCTCCATAGGTAAAGGAAACGGAATCGAATAGAATACTCATCAGAGAATAAACTTCTTTCTTCAAATTATTTGTGTTGGTTTTCACATTTTATGCTATACTATTTTTTGCGTGATTGACAAGAAAGGATGGTTTATGATGTTTCAGACCCTCGTATTTCATGAAATACGTCCCGAAGCAGAACTTTATGATCAGGTCCGCCCGATCAAAGTCGCAGACGGGTATCAAGATGCCTTGCCTCTGCCCTTATTCAATAGCACTTCTCATTTTAAACAACAAATCGACTTTTTGAAAGCAGAAAATTACCATACGTTGACCCTTGCAGAAGTCAAAGATTTTTATTTCCGGCAGCAGCCGCTACCAGAAAAATCCGTGTTGCTGACCTTTGACGACTGCTATCAATCGATGAAAGAATATGCCTACCCACTGTTGAAAGAAGCTGGTTTCAAGGCAACAGCCTTTGTCGTGACTGGCTGGCTTTTTGATGCCCCTCAGCCTTACGAGCCAGAAGTTTCGCGGACATTGAGCAGCGCCGAATTAGCCGAAATGAGCGATGTCTTCGAATATGCCAACCATACCGATCATTTTCACGAACGCAAGGACCAGCAAGGGCGTTCGATGTGGGAAACACCAGCAGCCTTTGCGCAAGACTTACGAAGCTGCAATCAGCACGTGGCCATCAAGGATGTTTTTGCCTATCCCTTTGGCTTTTATGATCCGCAGACGATCGCTACCTTGGAAAAGGAAGGCTTCGTTCTAGCATTTACCACCAAACCAGGTATCAACACGGCACAAACCAAGCCAATGGAACTCCATCGGGCAGTCATCCCGTTCTCACTACCAATGGCTGCTTTTGAACAACGATTTAGAAACGAGGAAATGAACCAATGAAAAAAACGATTTTAGCAAGTATCCTAGCACTATTCGCTGTTGGCGCTGCCGCCTGCGGTAACACTGGCGAAACAGCAAGTACCAGCAATTCCAGCACTAGCAGTACAGAAGCTGCGGTCACAGATCAAACATTGACGATCGGGGTGTTACCAGCTGAATCAGCGATTCCGATCATTCTAGCAAAAGAAGAAGGCTTTTTCGAAAAGCAAGGATTGACTGTAGAACTCAAATCCTTCACTTCCCCGAATGACCGCAATGTGGCGGTGCAGGCAGGCGAGCTGGATGGTACGATCAGCGATGTCATGACAGAAGCGACCTTTAAGCAAAACGGCATCGATATGACGATCACTTCTGATATTTTGGAAAACTTCAAGATTCTCGCTTCACCGAATTCAGGGATCACTGAGATGAAAGGGTTAGCGGATAAAAAAATCACCCTTGTACCGAATTTCATTTTAGAATACATCATGGACCAATTTGCACAGGAAAATGATTTTACCTATGACATCGTGGATATCGCTTCTTTTTCTGCCCGTTCCGAAGCATTGCTCAATGACCAAGTCGATGGCGCAGTTTATACGGAACCGCAAGCCAGCATGTTGGCTGCCCAAGGGGCGATTGTTTTAGGCAGCTCTAAAGATGCTGGCATCAAAGGCGGCACACTACAATTTATGGACGAAGTTATCCAAAATCGCCCGCAAGACCTAAAAGCATTCTACACTGCTTACAACGAAGCCATCGATTACATGAATGCTCATTCAGCAAAAGACTATGCCGACATCTTGGCAGACTATCAATTTCCCGATGCTATGAGTACTTACTTAGATAGCCAGGAAGACTATCCGTATGCCCAGGCAGTGCCGCAAGAGCAATTCGACGCAATCATTGCTTGGACGAAAGACAAGGGTCAAATCGACCAAGCGTATTCTTACAACGAGTTGACCAATTTCGATTTTTTACCCGCTGACGAATAAGAAACAACAAAAAAGACGCATTTGCGTCTTTCAGACTGTAGACAAAGTACTAGTTTTTAGTGCTTTGTCTTTTTTTATCCGTTAAAATAAGAGTATCAATTGGAGGTGTATCCAGATGCTCTCAAAACAAGATATGAGTAAACGCGCACAAATCGGTTTCTTTTCTCTTGAAGACTTGGTCCCACAGGACCATTTATTGCGGCAAATAGATCAATGTATTGATTTCTCCTTTATTTATGAATTGGTTAAAGAGAAATACGATGAAATCCAAGGACGTCCTAGCTTGGATCCTATTCTTCTAATTAAATTACCAATGATTCAATATCTATTTGGTATTAAAAGTATGAGACAAACAATAAAAGAAATAGAAGTGAATATCGCTTATCGCTGGTTTTTAGGTTTGAGTTTAGAAGATCCCGTTCCTCATTTTTCAACATTTGGTAAAAACTATACGCGACGGTTCAAAGGAACAGATCTCTTTGAAAAAATTTTTTATGAAATTCTAGAACAATGTATCGCTGAAGGTATCGTAGATACTTCCGAAGTATTTATTGATAGTACGCATATTAAAGCACATGCGAATCGTAACAAAAAAGAATCTGTCGAAGTAATGGAACAAGCTGTTTTTTATACAGATAAGCTGACAAAAGAAATCACCAAGAATCGAGAAAAACATTTAAAAAAGCCCTTAAAAGAAACAAACGCAGAAAGTAAAACTTCCTTGAAAAAAAGAAGTACGACTGATCCTGAAAGTGGTTGGTTTCATAAAGGTGAACACAAAGAAGTTTTTGCCTATAGCTCACAAGTGGCGTGTGATAAACATGGATGGATATTAGGTTATACTACACACCCAGGGAACTTTCATGACAGTCGTACGTTTGTTTCTTTATTTAACAAGCTCAAAGGAGCTTTTCCCCTAGAAAAATTAATTATGGATGCTGGGTATAAGACACCAGCAATTGCACATTTACTACTCGAACATAAATTGACCCCAATTTTCCCATACAAACGTCCTATGACTAAAAAAGGCTATTTCAAGAAACATGAATATGTTTATGACGATTACTATAATTGTTATATCTGTCCCAATAATAAAATACTCTCTTATGCCACTACCAATCGCAAAGGATATATCGAATACAAAAGCAATCCAAAGGATTGTAAAAATTGTCCTTTCTTGTCTAAGTGTACCAACTCAAAAAATCATATCAAAGTAATCACTAGACACATTTGGGCTGAAGCTATAGAGACCTGTGAAGAGATACGCCATCAAAGTTGGTTCAAAGAACTTTATAAAAAGAGAAAAGAAACCATTGAACGAATTTTTGGGACAGCAAAAGAATTTCATGGGTTACGTTATACCAATCAAATAGGAATTGAAAAAATGCACATGAAAATTGGGCTTACTTTTGCGTGTCTTAATATGAAAAAGCTAGCAAAAATAAAAAGGATCAGAGCGCAAAAGAGACGTTTTCCTAAAGGAAAACTGCCTAATCTATCGATTATCCATAGAATATTACATAGAAAAAAGACAAACCTCATGTTTGTATAAGGTTTGTCTACAGTCTGAAAGACGCATTTGCGTCTTTTTTTGTTGTTTCACTTCTTTTTGATACTCTTTTTTGCTCGTGGCAAGAAATTCAGGTATACTTTTGACAAATCAGCTGCCATGAAAGGATTTGATGCAATGCCAACGATCGCTGTTTATGCCGACCAGAAAGAAGATACTTGGGAAGCACACTTGACTCACCAGTTAAAAATAAATGAAGAAAGGACCCAGGCTCATCAAACATTCCATAACGAACCTTTAACGATCGACGAATATTTTTTTGCAGAAGATCCTGCCCCTTTTTATACGAATCAAGCCGTCAAGCAGCAATTAGCAAGCAATGGCCGCAGCTGTCTGCCACTCGTGTATGTCAACGATCAGCTATTTTGCCAAGGTCGCTTGCCAACGATCCGTGAATGGGAACAATTGACGAAATCTGGGATCACTGTGCAATTTGATGAGTAGCAGCCACTGTTTTCTTTGCCAGACAAAACAACGCACCACGTGCCAATCATAAGCGTTTAGTTCTCCCCCTTCGCGGCAACTGCGTCGGTAACGCCTTTTTCTTCTTCTGTTAAACTTCGTTCGCTGATTTTAAAGAATGGATAGTAGATCGCCACACTAATCAGTAAGGAAGCGATACTCCAAAGAACAGCAGGGATATTGCCGCCTGTTGCAAGGTAAGTATTGATAAAGGGCGGTGTGGTCCACGGTGGATTGAACATGATTCGCCCAATGACATTGGTGACCGACAAGAAATACGTTCCGACACATAATACAAGGGGTGTCAGGATGAAAGGAATCATCATAATAGGGTTCATCACGATCGGAAACCCAAAAATGATTGGCTCATTGATACAAAAAATAGCAGAGGGCAAAGCCATCTTCCCTAGGGAACGATAGGCTTTTTTCTTTGAAACTAACATGTTGATGATCAGCCCCAGTGTTGAACCAGTGCCTCCATAGCACAAAAACATGATATAAAACCCGCCTGCAAAAATGTTCGGTAACGGTTCGCCTGCAGTGTAGGCTTCGGTATTGGCTGCTAATAAAGCTAGAAAAATCGGATCGCCGATACTCCCCATCACATTGCTGCCATGAATCCCTAAACACCAAAGCAACAAAATCAAAAAGGTATACAACAGCATCCCAGGCAATGTGTTTAGACCAACTGCCAGCGGTGAAAAGATGGCTTGCACGAATTGATTGACATTAAATTCCAACAAGACCCGAATCACCCAGGCACCAGTGATGATGGCAGCTCCAGGAAGCAAGACCGAAAAACTCTTGGCAACTGCGGGCGGCACTTCTGCTGGCATCCGAATCACTAAGCGGTGCTTGAGAAAAAAGCGATGGATCACTACTGTCGCAATCGCCGTGACGATTCCTGTAAACAGACCAGACGCCCCCAAAGAAGCTGGATCGATCGTCCATTCTTCCCCCGCCTGCAGCAGCAAAAACGCGCAGACTGCCAACACGACTGAACCGATCCGATCGATCTCATACGAAGCCGCCAAATAGTAGGCGATCCCGATACAAGCGGCCAGTCCCAAAATTCCAAATGTAAAATTGCTGGCGGCGCCTAGTTTGACGCCAAATTCCCCGACAAACTCGGTCCAGCCAGGAAAAGGCAGATTGGCTAAAATCAAAAAGAGACTGCCGATTATCGTCAGCGGCATCGTGACGGCGACTCCGTTGCGCACGGCAACTAAAAACCGATTTTCACTGATCCTAACCAATTTTGGTGCAAAATTTTCCTGAAACCCTTCAATCAACCGATTCATCCTGTCTCCTCCTACTAAATATCTCGCTTTTTTAATAAGAGTAGCATAAAAAAAGCTTTCTGCATTTTTAGAACACTCGACGCCTTCCCGATTCCAAGAATACTGCTGGCTAACTGTTTCTTTGCCAAATGGGTAAAGCCCCTGCCAAATCACGTTCCTTCGACCAAGCAATGGCACCTGAGAGCAAAAAGAAACTAATGACGGTCCCTTCCCTCACCGCTAGCGGCAAGCCCAAACTGATCGCTAGCAAGAGTGCCCCCGAAATACAGACTGCATCAACGCCATAACGGTACTGCTTAAATGTCCAACGACTGCGTTGCGCCAGCAAATGACACCAGTACTCGATTGGAAATTTCAAGACCTGCAACCGTAGGACTTGTCCCGTCGCCGTTCCAGAAATCAAGATCCCACCGATCAAAGCAGCTAGTTGGCTCCAATAATTCGTCAAGTGCAGCGATGCCAAGAAGTAGTAAACAAAGCCATTGATCAAATAGCCGAATGCCAGCAAAGCAAAAAACATAATCAAGTACTCACTGCCTTTTTGTTTGAGGGACGTCTGCCGCCGATCCAATAGCCAACAGGCAGCTAAAAAGCTCAAATTGATGGCTGTTGTGATGGTGCCGACTTTGATTCCTGACATCGTTGCCAGCGTAACATTCAAGGCATTAAAACTACTGACCCCAACGCTTGCTTTAATGGTCAAGCTGATCCCGAATGCACTCAGCCCATAAAAAATTCCTGATCCTATCCATTGCTTTTTATTCATTTTTTCTCCCACACTTTCTTTTTTGCTTTTCTAAGTATGTGCTATACTGACTAAAAACAAATAGGAGATTTCTCCTAGTTTGGAGGAAAAAAGCGAAAAAAACCGCTTATGCCTTGGCAATAAAGCAGGTACCAATCAAAGAAAGCTGCCCCTTGCCGATTCCTGAGGAGATTTTACAACAAAGTGCCCTCTGGACCTTTGATCATCGAGAAGCGATCCAAAAAGAAACGGTGCCGATGTCGGTCTTTTTCGTCCTATTGACTGGCAAAGCCAAGATCATTCAAACGCAAGAAAACGGCAAACGTGCCTTGCTGCAGTTTCTCCATCCTGGTGATTGCATTGGCGATCTCACGTTGATTGGCGCCGAAACAGTACCGAAAACCGTGGTTGCGATCGGTGAAACAACATGTCTGGGCATTCCGATGCAAGCAGCAGCTCACGGGCTCATGCAAGACCTGGCTTTCGTACAAACACTAGGCAAAACTATCGGTGAAAAATTGCTGCTGCGTATGGATCATTTTTCCGTCAATCAAACCTATCCCTTAGCTTGGCGCCTTGCCCATCTACTGTTGGAAGCTTCGATCGATGATCTTTTTCAAGAAAAATTAACGGAGACCGCAGAATACTTAGGCGTGAGCTATCGCCATTTGACGTATACCTTAAAAGATTTCAAAACGCAAAAACTAGTCACAAAAACTGCAGACGGCTATCGGATCGATGCACCTGCGCTGCAGACCTTTATCCAAAACCAACAAAAGCAGTAACAAGCGAATAACGACAGCAAAATAGTTGGTATGATGCCCCCCTAAAAGCCAGAGAAAAAGCTGACTCTTGGGGGTGCAACAAGAAAAACCAACTGTTTGCTGTCGTTTTCGGATCGTTGCTTTATTTTTTCGCCAATGCCCAAGTATTGACACAAACCGTGCCGGTTCCGCTGAGAGCGATCGCCTCGGTCCGTTTGGGATACACGCGAGAGGTCAAACAATATTGCCCGCCATTTAGGAAGATCTCAATCGAAGACGTATCGACAAAAATCTGCAGCTGCGTCAGTTCATCGACCTTGACACTGCGCTGTTTACGACCGTAGCCAGAAACGCCATGATGGATCGTGAAGACACCAGCTTCATAAGCCAAAGTCGTATCTTGCAAAAGTCCAAGCTGGAACTGCTGCAATGGGACTTCCACCGTAACTTGCAACTCATATGCCAATTCATCGAAAGACAAGTGCTGCGGTTTCTCTGAAAGCACAATTTTTTGGCTGACTTGCTTGTCTCGCAATTTTTGGAATTCTGGCAAAGGTTCTTGATACAACTGGTCATTTTTGACCGAAAGCTGTCTTGGCAGCGTTGCGGCATGCTGCCAGCCGCGAGGGATCGTAGGATTGCTGTATTCAGGACTGGTATCCCCTAGCCCCATCCAGCCCCACAAGATCCGACGTTTCTGCTCATCTTTAAAGGTTTGCGGGGCATAGAAGTCAAACCCATAATCAAGTTCACGAAACGCAGAAGTTTCTTTGAACGTCAGGGTTTCCCAATCCACCTCACCAATCAGATACCCTGATTGATGAATATTTTGGTAGGCATGTTCTTTGGCTGCCAAGCCTTGCGGTGAGAAGACCAACACATCTTTGCCATCTAAATGGAAGTAGTCTGGGCATTCCCACATGTAGCCTAGAGCATAGTCCTCACCGAAAAAGATTCCTCGATAGGTCCATTCATTTAAATCCGTCGATTCATAAATCAAAATTTTGCCTTCGTTTTCCAACGTACGCGCGCCTAGCAGCATATAGTAGTTATCTTCGTGGGCAAAAACCTTTGGGTCACGAATATGATCGGTAAATCCCTCAGGGTAGTCCTCATGAGGAATCACGACTTCTTGCTTTTCGACGGTATAGCCGTCTTTGCTGATTACATGGACCGTGTTTTGTTCTCGTCCACTAAAGGTATAGTCATGATCACCAGGATGTTTGACATTCCCAGTATAGAAGAAATGGATCGCGTCATTCTCGATAAAGGCAGAGCCCGAGTAGACCCCGTCTTTGTCATAGTCGTGTTCGGGAGAAAGAAACAGCGCTTCTTCTTGAAACGTGACATAATCCGTCGACGTTTTGTGTCCCCAGTGGGGTGGTTCCCCGCCATGGGGCGTTTGCGGTACATATTGATGGTAAAAATGAACCACGCCTTTGAATTGGCAAAGACCGTTCGGGTCGTTCATCCATCCTGTTTCTGGCATCAAATGATAGTTCAAGCGCCACGCATCAGCACTGATTTTTTCTGCTAATTCGCTTTGGGTTTGGGCAAGCTGTGCCCAGTATTCCTTCGTTAACAATGTGGTACCTCTTTTCTCTTGCCGATGAGCAGCAAGGGATTATTTATTGGTTCAACTCTTTGACTAGCGGTTTGCGCTGCAATTGGACACCAGCAAAACCGACACCAAAGGCAATCAAAATCACGACAACGTATTTCAGCATGGCACCGAAATCTCCAGTATACAACAATAGACCTGGAATAAAAGTGATGCCCATCCCAGTAGCAGCTAATTGGAAGACATACGTCGCAAACCCGCCGACTGCGCCCCCCAGCATGCCTGCGCCAAAAATCCGCATCGAGCGTAAGTTGACCCCAAATAGTAAGGGTTCAGTGATCCCAAATAAGGTTGGAACCGCCGCACTGATGGCATTTGAGCGTTTGACTTTGTTTTTATAAATAAATGCCGCAGCAATCGCAGCCCCAAATTGTCCCGCCATACTTGCTGTACCTAAGACTTGTAGGACGTTTTCGCCTGTCGTATTCAATAACCCTAACTCAATAATACTTAACGAATGGTGCAATCCAGTGATTACGATCACTTGCTGAACCCCTCCGTAAATGATATAACCGATGCCCAATGGTGCTTGCACCAAGTAAACGATACTGTTGATGACTGCTCTTTCAGCTACTTGCAAGATTGGTCCTAACGCAAACAAAATCAAACCTAAAGTAATGACAATCGTTAAGAATGGTGTCACGATCAAGTCCATCATTTGCGGAACAAATTTACGGAACCATTTTTCTAGCTTAGAAACTAAGATCCCGACAATAATTGCTGGAAAAATCGACCCTTGATACCCAGAGATCGATAAACCGAATAAGTGCAATGGCTCTGCATCCCCGCTGGCAACTGCCCAAGCGTTCGGCAATTGCGGTGCCACCATCATCAATCCTACCACGATCCCGATGATCGGATTACCGCCGAATTTTTTCGTCGCACTATAGGCGATCAAAACAGGTAAAAAGGCAAACGCTGTATCCGTTAACATTTCAAACATAGCTAACCAGTCAGCACTATAAGTGACCCCCAACTCGGTCAATAATCCCCGAATCCCCATCAAAAGCCCCGTAGTTACCAAAGCTGGAATCAATGGCACCAAGACATCTGACAACGTGCGGACAACTTTTTGGACGGGTGACAGATTCGAATAGACATCATCTTTGAAGCCAGCTTTATCACCGGAGGCGTCATTGCCCATTTCTGCTGCGAAGGCTTGATAAACTTCATTGACTTTTCCTGTTCCAAAAATGAACTGATGCTGTCCCGTGTTGAAAAAATAGCCCTTGCTGCCCTCAACTGCTTCCGCTTTGTCTTTATCTACTAACTGATCGTCTTTCAAAATCAAGCGCAAACGTGTGGCACAGTGTTCAAAGTTTTTGACATTTTCTTTGCCGCCAACAGCTTCTAACACTTGGTCGATCGTTTTTTGTTCCTTCATTTTTCCCACTCCTTTGATCGTCGGTCCATTTGTGGAACCGGTTCTACATTTGTAGATTAACAGAAACCGTTTGCAATTGCAAGCAAAGAAAATAAAAAAACAGAACGCCGCAACTGGACGTCCTGTTTTCTCTAAAAATGTTTGCTTTATTGCTCCTGCTTGTCACGCTTGGTAGTCGACTGTTTGACCACTAATTGATTCGGTAATTCGATCACCTCAGGAACCTCTTCCCCTTGTGTCAGTTTTTGGATCGTTAAGACGGCATCGATGCCTAATTGGACATAGGGATATTGGGTCGTTGTGATGGTCGGATAGACATAATCCGTCGAATCATAGCCGCCAAATCCGTTCAAGGAAAAGTCTTGCGGCACTTGATACCCTAGTTCATGGGCGGCTTTCAATACAGCAACAGCAATATTGTCGGTAGCACAGGCGATGTACGTTGCCGATTGATCTTTCAAGAACATAAGGGCTTTTTGGTACGTTTCTCTTCTTGAAAAGGACGTTTCGATAAAGTCGACTTTGACGTTGGGCGTTTGTGCCAAGACATCAAGAAATCCTTTTTTCCGCAAGACACCTACCGCATAATCATTTTCGCTGACACCAACAAATAAATAACGTCGGTGGCCAGCGCTGACTGCATATTCTGCCATGGTTTTGCCAGCTTGATAATCTTCATGGACGATGGAATGAATGCCAGCTAACTGTTGGCCTAACAATAAAACAGGCATAGGAACCTCTGCCAGCACCGCTTGTAGCTGCGGCGTGATTTTGCGCGCAAACAGGATCATCCCTGCTACTTTTTGTTTGACTAGCATTTCGATATTTTCTAATTCCCGTTCATCGCTTTGATCAGAGTTGGTGATCAGCATTTGATAGCCGTTTTCCCGTGCCGTCGTATCGATCCCTTTCAACACATCATTTGTCGATGGTGAATTCAGTCGAGGAATGATCACGCCCAGCAATTTCGTGTCTTGGGCTTTCAGCGAACGAGCAAATGTATTGGGGCGATAGCCAGTTTCAGCAATGATCTGATCAATTTTTTTGCGCTTTTCTTCACTGATATAACCATTGTTCAGATAGCGGGAAACCGTACTTTTCGCTACTCCCGCCTTTTCAGCAATGTCCTTGATCGTTGTCATGATTTCCCACCTTTGCGTTTTCTTTTATTATAACAATAACTGAAAGAAAAGCGCAGGTTTTGCGTGAAAATTGTTGGGTTGGGCGGTTTTGGAATGAAGCTTCACTTTTTCGTTGCTTTAATCCCCTGGTCCTTGGTATGCCATAAATGATCCATCTAAAAAACTTCGTAATTCTGCTAAAATCTAACATCTATTTTTCTGAGATGTTCATCCATCTTTTCAAACAATATTTCATTGCGGTTTCTTATCTATCTTATGTAAAGTGCGTTTTGAACTTTTGATGTGTTCAAAATACATTAAATCTCACTGTTGTCTTCTCCTTCCATAGTATTGCAAGGGTTACTATCTCTAAGAGGTGATACTATGCTTATTACTAAATCAAGCCTACAAGGCAATTCCATCGTCGTTACGCTTCCTTCTGATAACGGAAAAAATCCGCCTGAAAACCAAGAATATATTGTTGTCTACCCAGAGGATGGGACGATCATTCTTGTTCCTAAAATTGAAGATCCTTTTAATGGTGGAGTGGAATCAGAGTTTTATGAAAAAGATGCGTGGGAAGACCTTTCATCTGAAGGGAGAATGATTTTTTAGTAACTAATGTTCAAACATACATTTCCAAAAAGCGACTATCGCTTGGATCGACTTTGCCCCTTCGGCTGGAAAGGAAATTCAAAAAAAGACGTCCTGGCTTAGATATTTAACCGTTATTCAATTCTGAACATTTTTATAGCAAGCGACATATAATAAAAACCAGCTAAGCCACGCTTAACTGGTTTTTTATTAGTTGAAATCCTATCCTAAGTTTACATTAAAACGTCTCTCTCACACATTCAAAATCCACATAAACCCAAGAAAGACAAAGAACAAGCCGTACATGATTGGTGAGACTTCTTTGCCGCGTTTGGCTGCTAACATGGTGATTGGGTAAAAGATGAAACCCAAGGCGATCCCATCGGAGATGCTATAGGTCAACGGCATGCCTAGTAGAATCAAGAAGGCTGGGATTGCGATTTCCATTTCGTGCCATTTGATTTCTCGTAGCGATTGTGCCATCAGCACGCCTACGACGATCAGTGCTGGTGCCGTCACTTGGGAAGTAACAACGGATAGCAATGGTGAAAAGAACAAGCCGAACAAGAAGAAAATTCCAGTCGTCACGGCAGTCAAGCCAGAGCGACCGCCCACGGCGATCCCAGCGGAGGATTCGACATATGCGCCTACTGGTGAGGTCCCTAATAAAGAACCAGCGAGCATGGCGGTGGAGTCAGAAGCAAGTGCTTTGCCGACCCGCGGCATTTTGTTGTCTTTCATAAAGCCCGCTTGATTGGCAAGTCCCACCAAGGTGCCTGCCGTATCAAAGAAAGTGACGAGTAAGAAAGTCAGTACTACGACCCACATTTGCAGGGAGTTGATGTCTCCTACATGGTTTAGCGCCACTAAGAATGTGGAAGAAATACTCGGTGCAGCAGAAACGATACTGGATGGTGCTTGGATCAAGCCAGTCAAAAGACCTAAAACAGTTGTTGCGGCCATCCCGATAAAAATTCCACCAGGAACTCTGCGAACCATCAAGACGGCAGTGATCACTAAACCAAAAATCGTCAGCCACGTCGTACCGACACTCAATGACCCTAGTGCCACAAGGGTCGAATCATCGGAAACGATGATCCCACCTTCGCTCAATCCCAAAAAGGCGATGAACAGACCGATCCCACCAGAGATGGCATATTTTAAATCAGCAGGAATCGCATCAATGATCAGCTCCCGTAATTTGAAGATCGTGATCACGATGAAAATCAGTGATGCCACAAACACACCCGCTAATGCTGTTTGCCATGGAACCCCCATTCCAATACAGACTGAATAAGAAAAGAAGGCGTTGATCCCTAATGCGGGTGCCGTAGCGATCGGGTATTTTGCTAAAACTCCCATCAAGATACAGCCCAATGCGCTGGCTAACGCCGTTGACGTAAAGACGGCACCTTCGTCCATCCCAGATGCCCCAAGGACCGTTGGATTGACGAATAAAATATAGGCCATCGAGATAAAGGTGGTAAAACCAGCTAAGATTTCTCGTTTAACCGTTGTTTGTAAGGCATCCAGCCCAAAAAAGGAATTGATTTGATTCTTCATTTTTACTCCTCCAGCAATCAAGCAAAGGTATCGCCATTGCTTGATTTTTTATAATGAAAACGACGAAATCAATCATAAACCAACTTTATCTGCAAGTAAATATTATCCAGTTAAAAAAACCAATAAAACGCTTTTTCCAACATCTTACCCTTAGCTGTTTTTAATCAACGTGTAACGACT
Organism: Enterococcus sp. AZ079; assembly: GCF_050547255.1. NCBI lineage: Bacteria > Bacillati > Bacillota > Bacilli > Lactobacillales > Enterococcaceae > Enterococcus > Enterococcus sp. AZ079. Next base: position 2,332,842 of record NZ_CP172955.1, read on the forward strand.
TCTCATTCACCAATTGCTCCAGTTGTTCCTTGGTGGTGCGCTTGATGGAAAGCTTCGGCAGCTCCTTCAACGAAAAGTAATCGCTGTTGGAGGTTTCACTGTTTTTGATGAAGTCCCCTGCCAAAACATCACAGACAAAGACCAGCTTATAGTATTGAAACACTTGCGGAATGTCTGGTCTTAGATTCGTATCAAAAATTGCTCGCAGCTCCTTGACCTCAACGAGTAAGCCAGTTTCTTCCAGCACTTCTTTTTTGATGTTTTCCCGTGGCGTCAAGCCAATTTCTGCATAGCCTCCTGGCAGTGACCATTCTTTCGTCAGGCTGTCTTCCACCAGCAAGATTTTTTCGTCTTTTTGGATCAATGCTCGTACATCGACTTTGGGCGTAGGATAGCCCTCATTTTTTTCTGTTAAAAGAGTCAACGCAGCTGCGTCTTGATCCACGACGGTACTCATCAAATGCAATGCCAACTCTTTGATCTCTTGGTAACGTTCCTTATCGTAGACATCTTTGCCATAGTACAAACCTGCTTCAGCGATCGATAACAGGCGTTTGTATTGCGCAAAATAATCTTTCATCCATTCCCCACCTTTTCCATTTATCTGATATGCTTCTTATTCTAGAGAAAATCGGCGGTTTTGCAAAAGATTGGCAACCCAATCATTGAATTCTCGTTGCTGCCATCGCCTGATAAACGCAGATTTTTGTAAAATCAGCCGATTTAAGGGACAATGAAAAGAGCCGAACGATTTTTCTCAGAAAGGATGATGAATGTGAACTTAACGCCTGATTTAGTTTCCAAAGAACAATTGATTGGAAAAATTCAAAAAGATATGGACCAAACGATGCTCGTCTATGCACTTTTAGTTTGTGCAACGCTGATTGCTTCGATTGGTTTGAACTACAACTCTACGACAACGATTATCGGGGCGATGTTGATTTCGCCACTTTTAAATGGGATCAACGGGATCGGCTTTGGTTTAGGTCTTTCCCACTTGCGCTTAGTCAAAAAAGGGCTGCTGGTCTTTAGCATCCAAGTCATCATCGTACTTATCATCTCATTCGCCTTTTTCTTACTCACGCCTGTCAAAGACACAACACCTGAGATCATCACCCAAACGTCTGCGACGATTTGGGATATTTGCGTCGCATTGATCGGTGGTTCCGCACTGGCTTTTGCCAAAGTCAGGGGCCGCGACAACGATGTTATTATCGGCGTCTCCATCGGGACGTCCCTGATTTTGCCGCTTTGTGTAACGGGTTATGGGCTGTCGATCAAAGACTATTCGATTTCATGGGAATCTGCTCAACTCTTTTTCACCAATTCCTTTTTGATTTGTTTTTCCTTGTTCATTACCATCTGGCTGTTGCAGTATGGGGATTTCCGTCACCAAAAATGGTGGAAGTTTGCCGTGGTTGCCTTACCGATCACGGTCATTGGGAGTTTCTTCGTTTATACGACGATCCAAACGACCATCGTGGAATACCATGCCAAGCGTTTTGTAGAAGCCAAACTGGGGGAACATTATTTGCTGGAGCAAACACTTAATGAGCAGAAACAATCCCTTGAATTAAAACTCGTCGGTGAACCACTCTCGAAACAAGCGGTCGCGCAGCTTGAAGCAAGTCTTGAAAACTATGCTTTGCCCGACTACCAGCTCAAGGTCAATGTCTATTCTGCCAATAAAGAGGGGCAATTTGATGCCAAAGTATTAGCCGAAATCCTCCAAGTCCAAAACCAAGGAACTTCGAAATTTTTGGGCTTAGACTAAAAAAACAGGCGCTGCCCTTTTCAGGTGTAGCGCCTGTTTTTCTTCAATTTAAGTCATTGAGTTGTTCAGCGATTCTCTCGATCAACGGGCGATAATCCACTTGCTCGTAATCTTCCACATTGACTTCGATAAGCGCTCCTAACTGAAAGTCATCGTAACGGCGATCAGTGATGATTTGCCGAAACGCTTCTTTGGTTATATGGTTGGTTGCAGCTTGTCTATCTTCCAGTACATCCCCGTAATGGTACCGTTCCATGATGAAACTTAAATGACGGTCATCCGCTCGATCACGTAAGAAGCGTCTTTCCCATAAGGTTTCAAAAGAAGCAGTCAAGCGAATGGTCAAGCACTCATAACCATAGCTTTGGGCGAGAAAAGTTAGCAATGGCTTCTGTTTTTCACTAAAAGGGTATTCCGAGACCACCAAGCGTTTTCCTAAAGACATGTACAAGCCCAATGCCTGATAGTAAAAAGGCCAAACATACTGCTTTTCGATCTGGGCTTTTTCTGCCAATGAATCAAAGCCGAGGTATTCGGCATAGCACTCTTTGATTTCATCTGGCGTAAGAGCGAAAAGATCAGGAAAACGTGTCTTCAACAGATCCAGTAAATAACTTTTTCCAGTTCCAGGGCTGCCTGCCAATAAAACAAGCATCTTTTTGCGTACCATCTATTTGCCGATCGCAGTCGGCGCTTTCGTATTCATGAAAAGGCCGATCTTATGCTTGACGATTTCTTTGATGGCTTCATTGGATGGGATCACGTTGTGGCGCAAAGATTTGTTGACTTCCGTTGCCCCAAAATTTTCTTTCGCAATCTTCGTCCAGTTCACCAACAATTCAGTACCTACATTAAACTTACGAATGCCGTTATTGATCAATTCGGGATAATCTTCTTCTTTGACGCCAGTTCCTCCATGAATGACTAGCGGCACGTCGACGACTGCATGGATCTCCTTCAATAACTCAACATTCACTTCGGTTTTGGAACGGAATTGGCCGTGATTGGTTCCGATAGCGATGGCTAGCGCATCGACGCCAGTAGCAGCGACAAATTCTACCGCATTTTCTGGGCGTGTGAAGACTTTATCGTCTTCTTCCACATGAATGCCTTCTTCTGTGCCGCCGATCGTTCCTAGTTCTCCTTCGACGGACACCCCATGGGCATGGGCGTATTCTACGACTGCGCGCGTTTTCAAAATGTTTTCTTTGAAGGGCAAATGCGAGCCATCATACATCACCGAGCTATAGCCGCTATCAATCGCTGCTTTGATCTCATCGAAATCTCTGGCATGGTCCAAATGCAAGACAGCGTCCACTAGCTCGTGATCGGCAATCGTTTTGACGACATTGACCAAGACATCATAGCCAATGTATTTCGCTGTATCGATACTTGTTTGAATGATGATGGGTGCCCCCATCTCTTTGGCTGCCCGCAGCATACTTGGCAGCATTTCTAAATTATGGGTATTAAAAGCCCCCACTGTAAAATTCAATGCTTCTGCTGTTTTCGTTACTTCTTTTAATGTTGTATACATCCTTGATTCCACCTCGTCTAGTTTAATTGCCGCTGATCGTAAGTTGTTTGGCGATTTGCCGCATTTCTTCCATTTTGTCCATGTAATAGTCGATCTTTGCATCGTCGCCGTTTCGTGCGGCGGCGGCACGCTGAGCATTGTAAAGGGACATCAGTTTTTTGTAGCCGTCCCCGATCGATTTTTTCGCCTGCAAGCTTTTTTCCAATGCGTCGATCGCTTCTTCTGTGCGGGAAAGTTTTGCCTGCGCTAAGCCTAACGCTTCATACAATTTTGCTTGTTCGTCGATGTCGGTTTCTGCTTGCAACTGACTTTCTAGATTTGCAATAAGCGCTTCTGCCTCTTGGCTTTCTTCAGCGGTCAAAGGAACCGCTGGTGTTTCTGTGGGCTTTTTTTCTTTTTTGAAAAAAGAGAACATGCGTCTTCCTCCTAGCGATTAAAAGTTTTTCAATAAGGGACTGATGATCCAAGCATATAGCAAGGCTGCCGTGACGGTATCCACATCAGTTGCCGTAGCGTTAACAAAGCCCATTTGATTGAAGATCGTTACAAGTAGGGCTGGCAGTAACGTAATGAAGAAGCCGTGAAAGATCCCTCCGATGATCGCCCCTCGACGTCCACCGACCGCATTGCCGAAGATCCCAGCGGTACCGCCTGCAAAGAAGTTCGTCAGCATCCCCGGCAAGATCATCGCCAAGCCAAAGACTGGTAAAACGAACATGGCGATGACTGTCCCAATCGTTGTAGTAATGAAGCCTAAAATAACTGCATTGGGGCTATATGGGAAGAACACTGGGCAATCGAGTGCTGGTTTTGCATCAGGCACCAATTTCATGGCGATCCCACGAAACGCAGGGACGATCTCGCCTAAGAGCAACCGAACGCCTGCTAACAAAACATAGACCCCAACCACGAATTGAATGGCTTGTAAGAAGGCATGCATGATGTAATTTTGATCACCAGAGAGCGTAGAAGCAAAGGTTTCTCCAGCAAACAAGACCGTCACGATATACAGTGGAACCATCACGACCATGACAGAAAGATAGGTATCTTGTAAAAATTCAAAAGAACGTGGCAGTTTGATGTCTTCGATCGATTTTTTCTTCTCGCCTCTTTCTCCAAACAGATAGGCAACGCCTGCTTCAAAGAGGTAGCCGATCGTACAGAAATGTCCGAGAGCAATGTCGTCTGACCCAGTGACTTTGCGGATGATGGGCTGAGCCATCGCTGGCATCGCTACGGCAAAGATCGCCCCAATCACCCCACCGACAAGAATCAAGACAACGCCGCGTAAACCAGCGAAATAGCCAAAGACCGTCGTCATGGTCGCCATCCATAAAATGGCTTGACCCGTTAAGAAAATATATTTCCATTTTGTAAAGCGTGCCAATAAAATATTAAAAACAAAGATAGCTAAAAATGTCAGCGCTATGTCCCGACCCAAGCCCAACTCATTCATCGCTTGCCCGTTGATGGCTTCGATGGAAGGAATTATGCCTTGCATGTCGAATCCTTCTGTGAAAATCTCGCCGAAATAGGTCAAACTACCGACGATGATGCTAGAACCAGCGCTTAAAACCTGGAAGCCCAATAGCGTCTTCAAACTTCCTGAAATGACTTGACCTGCTGACTTTTTCTGAAGCAGCAGCCCTAACATCGCGATCAAAGCGATCGTGATCGATGCCTGCGTTAAAATATTATCAATGATAAAATTGATGATGCCCATTTTTTCAAACTCCCTTCGTCATGCCTCTTCCTTACAGTGCGCCTTTTTCCGTTAATACCGGGGTGATTTTTTCTTCGATTTCTGGTTTTGAAACGATGTTGCGTAAATAAATGATTGCGGTTGTCGGGTCCAAGGCAAACTTTTCAAATTGCGTTCGGAAATTCTCTGCCGTAATGATGATGTCTGGTTTCATTGATACCGCTGATGAGATATCGACATGATCCAATTTCGCCTCCACTCCTAATTTCGTTAAGACATCTTCTGTTGACATCTGAGCCGCAAAGCTGCTGCCAAGACCTGCACCGCATACGAATAAGATCGATAATTTGTTCATGATTTTTTCCCCTTTTCTTGTTTTTTATGAAAATAGCAATGATTGAAAAGCTTCAATCGTGGAACAAGCCAGCAACTGCGTGACTTTTTTTTCATCATTGATCAATTCGATCAATTCCTTCATGATGGCAAGATGAGAGTAAGAGTCCACCGCAGCCAAGCAAAAAATGATTTTGACAGGGTCCATTTCTGGGTTCCCAAATGCGACTGGCGGCGCCAAGGTGAGGACACTCACACCCAACTGCTGGGCGCCATCTTCTGGTCGGGCATGCGCCAGCGCCAAATGTTTACCAATGACGATATAAGGACCGTATTCCTTCACCGCAGCAACCATTGCCTCGATATAGTGTTTTTCGATGATCTGTTCTTTTAATAGTGGCTGCGCCGAGCGTTCAATGGCTTCTTCCCAATTTTGAACAGGAACATTTAATTGAATATGACTAGCGGATAAAACATCTTTTAACATTGGCTGAATCTCCCTTGCATTAATGGCTAATTGATTTTGTTCAAACAAGTGTGTCAATTTGCGATAGGCGGCAGCATCGACCGTCCCACCGCTTTCTTCAATGACTGTAAGCAATTGATTGAAGAACAGCGTGGCATTTTTTTGGTCAAAGGCGATCCGCTTGAATTGTTCATTGTTTTTTAAGAAACGGCGGATCACTTGGTGATTTTCTTCATTGATGATCGGTGGGATCAGTAATACCGGCTTTTCTCGATAATCGATCTCATAGGTTGAAAAAACCAGATCCACATCGAATTTCGTGATCAAATTGACTTCTTGTGAATTCAAGACTGCCGCAACTTCTACTTCTGGAAACTTCTCCTTGAGGCTGGCTGCCAGCAGATTGCCGGTTGCCATTCCATGGTTACAGACGACGACCGCCTTATAGATCGTAATAATCTCGTGGTTCAATGAACTTAGGGCTGTAGAAAAATGGATCACGAGAAATGTCAGTTCATCTTCCGATAGTGGTTGACCGACGATCTCTTCGATCGTAGGAGCGAACCCCTTGACGGCTTGGTAGATTTGTCCATAATTTTTGCGAACGGTCTCTTTGATCGGATTGGGTACTTGAATACCGCTCTTGGCTCGAACGATCAGCGCTGCCATATGTTTATACAATCCCTCTAACAACTCTTCTTCCTTTTTACTAAAAGGGATCTTGGTTTGGCATTCCACAAATTGGATCAGCTGCAGCGACAAGAGTTGCGCATGCGCCCATTCGATGGAATTGGACAAATCTTTAAAATTCAGTGATTCGATGATGAAAGAAAGATAGTTGACTTCGATTTCTGGTGGCTCAATCGAAAAGGTTTCAGCGATCGCCTGGATATAGGCTGACCCTTGGAGCTGATTGCTGGAAGTAGACCAGTTCATGCGAGTGATAAATTCCTTCATTCTGATACGCATCAGCCAAATGGCGGTAAACAATAAAATTTGGCTGCTATACAACTCATTTTGATTTGGCGGCAACACTGCTTGCATCACTAGTTGGATCTGTTTGATTTCTTTTTGCGGCAAATAGCGATAAAGCAATTTCGTAAAGACTAAATCTGGGGTCTGTTTATCAAGTGGCAACCTACCGATCCGCTGATTGATGATGTCAAAAATCATCGTCCGAATCGCTCGTTCCGATCCATTCAACCGCAGTCCTTTTTTTCCTAGGCTGATGATCTCAATGCCATATTTATTGATGTCCGCCCGCAAACGGCGCATGTCTTCATCCATGCTGCTTTTTGATATCTGGTACGCTTCTTCTTTTTTATTCAACACCAGGATCTCTTTTGAAAAGGTCAGATGCAGCAGCAGATCAAAACGACGCTCTTCACGGGTCATATATTCCGACTGTTGTGCGTGTAATGCCTGCCAAACGATGGCTTGCTGTTTCGAGGTCAGTTTCAAAAGGATGCCCTTTCCTCGAAGGGTTTGGATCGGTCCGATGTGTAAGTCAGCAAGAAACGTGTTGATCTCATTCAAATCATTGCGGATCGTCCGCCCACTGGCTGCGGTCTCTTCTGCCAGTTGCTCAATGGATAGTGGATAATCAGTCACCAACAGGCGATGCAAAACATCTACGATTCGTTTTTTCACAACTTTCTCTCCTTCTCTGATTTGAGTATATGATTTCGCTTACAACAAAAAAAGTAGATGTTTCTGCCACTTTAGTTTGCAAAAATGTAAACGCTTCTATTTCAAAATAGGAACCTTTGCTCGATTATTTCATATTTCCCTTATTTTTCCTATCCGATGGAGATAACGTTTAGATAGAGGATCAAAGGCAAAAAAAAGCAAGAGCTACAGCTCTTGCTTATCGATGATGGTGCATTCTATTGTGTTTGATCCGTCGTGTCTTCTGGCTTACTTCCCAGCGCTTGCTCCATTTGCTTTACTGCCCAATCCATTAGAAAGATCAACAGCATTGCCAGCACACTGCCGATCAATGCCCCTGAAAAACGCAATGGGATCAATTTCAGCGGCGTAAAACTAGTACCGATGGTCATTAACAGCAGGACTTGCGGATTGGTAAAAAAATTAGCAACGGTATAATTGACTGGCATAAAAAACTCCGTCAATATGTTTAGAATGATCAATACCACTGCGATCGCTTCAAGGGGCATATGCAAGGACATCAATAAGAAACCCAGCAGCAGCCCCACGATTCCTCCCAGTACCCTACCAATCGTGCGATTTTTGATTTTTTCCATATGTTCTCCTGCCAAGACGGCAGCAGCAGAAATCAAGATCCAATAGCCGTTGCTGTCCCGCAACAGATAGGCAATGTAGGTCGCAATGAACAATATCAAAGAAAAGTGCAGCGCCTTGATGACCATTTCTGGTTGCTGAGATAATGCTAGCGAATATTTCTCGTGCAAGCTCAGTTGTTGAAAGGCCGTTTTTTCTTCTTTCAACGGCAGCTGTTCAGCCAAAGAAATCACCAGTCCAGCAAGCAGCGAGCCTGCGATGCCATAAAGCAAATAGGAACTGTGGTGCAAGATCTCTCCAAGGTGCGCTGCGTGAAAATTAAAGCCGGTGGCATAAAGCATCAACACGAAGAAATAATCGGGCTTGGGGATCCGCATCACTTTTGACAACAAAAACGCAGAAAACGATAACGCACCGATGATAAAAGGTGCGCTCCAAGGAATCAGTGCTGTCCCAGCGCCTAAAATAAATGCCAGCAGCAGCGCAGCGCCGTGGGTCAAAATGGCGCGCAGATTATAAAAAAGGGTCCGATGTTGAAAAGCCAAGTAGGAAAAAGCCCCCATCGCCCCCACAGAACTTATCAAAGGGTCCTGAACGAGGATCCCTATAAACAAAGGAACCGCCATCGCAAACCCTGATCCTAACGGACGCAAGACTTTTCGTTTGTCTTTCATGCAATTCCTCCTATCAAAAAATATGTACGATGATACAGCCGTTTTATAAGCAACGTCCTAAACTAGTATACGAAGCAAAAGATGAATATGCAAATTTTTTTCAGAAACTTTGTGAAATCCTCGCAACGATGTCCTTGATCAATTCAATCGCTCATAGAAAACCGTTCATTCATGAAAAAGCAGCAAAAAGAGAAGCATTCGCTTGGCAACTGATTGCAAGCGAATGCTTCTAGCGATTCCTTTTCTCCCTTTAGACAACCCTTATTTCACTGAAGCACTGGTGACCGCATCTGCTGCAGGTGCGTCATGAGTGCTGGCACTAGTGACCGCATCGGTCGGTTCTTGGCGCACAGAAGCACTGGAAATGGCGTCTTCATTGCCGACAAGTTTTTGACCGGTTTGTTGCAAATACCATTCGATGATTGGCTTGAAATCAAGGATGTATTCGTTGATCCCCGCATATTCGCCGTTTTCATCGTGCATCGCTTGATAATTGTGGACGATGTATTTTTCTGGCACCTGTTTCGGCACATGGACCCGAACCGCGTCGGTTGCCCCACTGCGCAGCTGTTGGATCACCCACTCAACATTTTTGAAGGATTTTTCAGGATGGCATTTTGCTAATGGATTGCCGACTTGTCCTGGCACACGTGCTGCCAGCATATTTTGGGCTTCTTCCCGCAGATTGTAATACAAGAATTGGTTGTTGCTATCGGCAAATGTCAATTCCATCGGCATCGAATCTAAGAAGTAATTAATCTGATCGACTGTCAGCAAGCCGCGATTTAGTTTGACGTAGGTATTGCCAGAAACGGCACCGACTGCTTCAGCGGCTTTTTCCAGCCATTGATCATCATACATATCCACTCCTTCCACGGTGGTTGCGATTTTCCCTGTGGCGTAGAGGTCTTCGGGCGGCAATTGTTTGGGACCCGCTAAGGCAGAAACGACTTTGATAAATTGCAAGAAGCTGTTGATCGTCGCATCTAAAAAAGCAACCGTTCGGGTATCGATCAAATCACCCGCTTCATCGAAAGCTTCTTTGGCTTTGCCCAACAAAAACTCATTCCCTGGCATCACTAAAGCATTGACTCCCGGTGCGTCCAAAATTTGGCGCAGATGTAGCTGGGCCCTTGAAGTTCCTTGATCATAGTAAGAGGCACCCACGATCATTACTGGTTTGTTTTCCAGAGGATGGATCTTGAATGAAAGCCATTCTAGCAAGCTTTTCAGTCCTGCCGTCACGGTATGGTTGTGCTCTGGTGTAGCAATGATCACACCGTCTGCCATCAATAATTGCCGATTCAAACGCTGGATGGCTGGGCTTTGGGTTTGATCTTCCTCTTGATTAAAGAGAGGAAAGTCTTTGATCTCTACAAGTTCTAACGTGAATTCCTTTTTGTATTGCTTTTTGATAAAGTTCAGCAGCTGACGATTGGTGGAGACTTCAGCGGCTGATCCGACGATTCCGATCAATTTCATTGTCTTTACGCTCCTATCTTTTGCGGTTAGATGGTTTCCCATGAAAATTCAGCAGCTTCTTTTTGATTGGCGGCATGGGCGTGCTGCAACTGGCTGGTAATTTTTACAAATAAAAGAAAATCGTTGAACAGTCCTTGCAGTTTTTGGGTCTGCTCTTCATCGATCAAGTTGCCTTGCTCGTCAAACGCTTGCAGCGAATGACCTAAGAGAAATTCAGAGCTAGGCATGATCCGTGCTTTTAACTCTGGAGAATCCAGAATCTGTCTTAGATGGGCTTGGGCACGAGAAGAACCTAACGTCCCATAAGAAGCACCAGTGATCATCACTGGCTTGTCAACAAAAGGGAAAATTCCATAGGACAACCAGTTCAGGGCATTGATCAACGCTGCGGGTACGGCATGATCGTATTCTGGTGTACTGATGATCACACCGTCTGCTGCCGCGATTTTTTCGGCAAGCTGGGTTACTTGTACGGGCAACTCCTTTGATTCTGGTTTGTTGAACATTGGAAGATCTTTGATCTCGACTAGTTCGATCTCTGCCTCATTGGCAAACATTTTTTTCATAAATTGCAACAACGTGCGATTGGTGGAACGAGTGGCATTGGTTCCTACGAATCCGATAAATTTCATCCTGTCTCTTCCTTTCTGGTTGGGCTATCTTAAAAGTCTTGCCTGAATGCCTTTAGAGGCAATGACTTCATTTTCTTTGGTTACGATGATTCCTTCGATTTCTGGCTGCTGCTGAATCTCTTGCAAAACAACTGGAATGGGCTTGCCAAACAAGCGCGAAGTCCAGATTTCCCCCAGTAACGATGTCGCTGCAACGATCGTGATGCTCAAATACCCACATTCGATGGGAAAGCCACTCTGAGGATCAATCAAATGATGATACGTTCCTTCAGCGGTGGTCAAGACCCGCTCATAGATCCCCGAAGTGACGACGGTTTGGTCCTTGATTGGCAGAATGCCCAAGGTGTCTGCCCGACCGCCTTTGGGATCTCGGATCCCGATCCGCCAATGCCCGTCCGAATGATTTGGTGCAGCGCCGAAACAGACAATATTTCCGCCTAAGTTGATCAATCCATACGCTGCTCCACGGGCTTGGCAATGGGTGCGTAACTTATCAGCGATGTAGCCTTTTGCTAATGCTCCGAGGTCGATCCTCATTCCAGCTTTTTTCAAAAAAACCTTGCCTGCTGCCAATTGGATCTGTTGCGGGTCTGTTAGCGCAAGCAATTCTTTGACCTGCGTCTTTGATACGATGCGGGCATCTTCAAACCCGATGCGCCATGCTTGGACCAGTGGACCGATGGCAATATTCAGCTGACTGTGGGGAGCACAGCTATGATGTTTGCCGATTTCGATCAGCTGGTACAATTCTGGATCAAGCACAAGCCCCTTTTGTCCTGCTAACTGATTCAGCTGATTCAATTCCGATCGCGGATCATTGGCACTAAAGCGATGGTCGTATACTTTCAGTTGGGTCTCCAGCTCGTCCAGTACACTTTCTGGTTTTGTATGAGCAACTTTTAACTCAATGGACGTGCCCATCCGCTGAATCGCGCGAGCGGCTTCTCTCACTGCTGTCTTCATAAAATCCCTTCTCCTAAAAACGATATACCTCAAATTATGTTAGTTTTTTCACAATTAAAGAATACTCCCGATATATTTTTTTGTCAACACGATTATATATTTTTTTATATAAAGAAAATTCAAAAAAGCAGTCCCTTCGTCGAAAGGACTGCTAGTTATCAAGCATTTGCGCAACAAAACCTTTTTGTCGAAAATATATTTTTAATCAATCGTTTCTTCGACCGCTTTTAAATGCGCCAATAATTTTACATTTTTATTGATTTTGGCATACGCTCGTGCATCGTGTAACATTTCCAAAATTGTTTCTTTCGGCTGTTGTTCACGAATGGCATTTTCGGTCAGTTGGGCTGCCGCGCGAGCCAAGTAGTAGGTCAAATGATTGTCGGAACAAATCGCCAACACATAATTCAACAAGGTATCACTAGTTTCCAAATCATCGACTTTCGCATAAAAGACGCCGCAATGAAAGACGATGTTCAACACCCGCCACGTGTCTTCGATCGTTTTGATCGGATAGGTATAAATTTTCTCAAAGACCTTCGTCACATAAAACTCAGCCTTTGCCCATTCTTCTTCTCTGGCATACACCAAACCGATCCCAGTATACGCTAAGAGATCAAACAATTCCTCCGCCGTTTCATTCATCAATAACTGATCGAATTGAAACAAGACATCGGTAATCGCAGCTTCATTAAAAATCATTTCAAAGCCTTTTAAATAATCATATTGCGCTTTTAATGCTGGTTCATCGATCAGCTTCACTTCGATTTGACTTAGCAATGCAGCCAACTGTTCATACTCGCTCGTGATCAAGTAGAATTCGGCTTTTGCCAATTCTTCTTTGATTTTGGTCGTTGCGACATTCATGGAAGAAAACAAGTCGACCAATGGCAAGCCGATCCGATTACACAATTTGATCAAAATTTTGAGGGACGGTACCTGACCGTTGTTTTCAAATTTACTCAAAGTGGCTTGCGTACAGATTCCTTCCGAAAGTTCTTGCTGCGAGAAGCCCGCCTGTTTCCTCGCTTCAATAAATCGTTCAACATTCATCGCCTTGCTCCCTCCCATTGTCGATAAGACACTTGTTTTTTCCCTAAGCTGTCCTCAACTGCTGGGTCAGCTTGTCACAGATGCTGCGTTTTTCTTAGAAAAATCACCTTTTGCGATGGCTTTGTCCGTACAATAGTGGCCTTTGCCATGGGTCTGACGGACTTCCGCCAGTTTTTCTTGGATCATCTCGAGGATCACCATGAGGTTGTCTTCATTGGCAACAAAGTCCAATTGATCCCCATCAATTTGCATTTTCGGACAAACGTCAAAGTTTTCATACCATTCATCGTACCGCTGATTTAATTCTTTGTAATAGTCGTACAATGTCGGATCGTTGGCAATTTGTTCATAGGAACGACCACGTTTGTTGATCCGTTCAATCATTGTATCCAATGAAACCTTGATATGAACCATTAGATCTGGATGCTTCAACGGCGCTGATTCTTCCAATTCCCGCAGCATCGTGTTCAACAGGTTATCGTATTGTTCGACTTCCATCGGTGCGATGCGACCTAGATCCGCATTTAGATGAAACATCAAGCTATCCTCATAGATGGAGCGGTCAATGACATTGTCATCATTGGACAAAGCTTCCCGCATCCCTAAAAAGCTTTTGTTTAAGAAAAAAATCTGCAATAAAAAGGCGTATCGTTCTGGATTGGAATAAAACAATGGCAGAACATCGTTGTCCTCCACGTTTTCATAGAAAGGCTTCGACGCCATTTCCTTCGATAAAAAATCAGTCAAACTGCTTTTTCCTGCCCCGATCGTTCCTGCGATTAGTAACACATTCATCATCCTTTATTAAATATAGTCACCGACAAAGGCTCGGTGCGCCATCGCTTCAAAATCATACGCTGTTCGTGCCGCCAGATCAGTCAAATACGCTTGCACCGACTCCGTCAACATCAGATTGACCGCCGCGGCTTTTTCCTGAAAAGCGATTACTGGTTTATTTCGTACGTGTGCTGCGCCGATTTCAAAGGCTGTTCCCGGATCGGCGATCCCTTCATGGTCATCCAAAACGGCAACGACGACGTCGGCCCGTGTCAATTCCAGCATGTCTTTTTCAAAAACTTCTCTCGCCCATTTCGGTGTATAGGGTTCAGATGAACTTTCTTGATACAAGCGCGGCGCATAGACCGCCAAGGGCTGCGGGTCTTCAGCTAAACAGCTTTCTACTTGCTTGAGTCGTGCGATTGGTTCGTTTGAAAAAAACGGTCCCGCTAAATAGACATGCTTCATCCTGCCAAGCACTCCTTTTTTGAACCCTTCGCCGCCAATCGCTGGATCAACGTCTCAACGTCAGATAGGACAAAGAGCGTTTCCGACAGTTCAGCCCAAGCAAAGCTGGAAGCTTCAAACATAGTTAGCAGCGGCTTCAGTCCATCCTTCAAGCCTTCGTTCATTAACACACCTATGGGCTTGACTGGCAATTTCCCAAGAGTCATAAAAGAGCATACTGATGACAACTCCTCTAGTGTACCAAATCCACCAGGTAATACAAGGTAGGCATCGCTCATTTCCAGCAATTGTTGCGTTTGTTCCTCCCTCGTATCCGTATAGAACTCGGTGTATGTGCTTGATCCAGTGATGATTGGCGGCAAATCTTCTGCAAAGGAACCTGATGGATAGATCCCCGTCACTGCGCCTTCTTTTTCAAAGACCCCTTTCACGATCTCCCTCATCAAGCCAGCCAAAGGGCCGCAATAAACCAACTCGATGTGATTTTTTGCTAAGGCATTGCCGATGGCACGAGCGGTCTTTGCCAACTTTTCCGCATTTTCTAAACGGGTGCCGCAATATACAGTTACTCTCAAAAACAACAGCTCCTTTTTCACTACACCTGCTATTTTACACAATCTCTTAAAAAAGTAAATACTACATATTGTGCTTCATTTAGATAAAAATCGATCTATTCACTATATATTGTATATAGCCTTCTGCATCTTTTCGCTTACCCTTAATCGTTACAAATCTTGAAAATAGCAGAAAAGAAAAAGTAGAATCAGCTTCCATCGATTGCCTCATCCCTCTTTCATCCCACAAAAAAAAACACGACGCAGCTAGGATCGTGTTTTTTTATCCATCGCTTTTTTTTCTCTTGTCCAAGCAAAATTTAGCAAAAAACTGTATAAAAAAATTATTTGTCGTCGGTGGCTGCTTTCAGCTTTTTCAAATCCTCTTGCTCGACAAAAAAGGTCACTTCTCCTGTTTCTAAATCGACGGATGCTTTGACTTCAACCCCTCGTGGGAAAAACTTGCTGGCATCAGTCTCAATTTTCAAACGCATCGTTCCGTCTTTCAATCCAGCACCATAGGTCATCGTACGAAAATTCTTTTTCATTCCTGCTCGCTCCTTTTTTAATAGCTCATCGACACTGCACCCATAAAGGGTACTCAGTTTCAATAAATTCAAACTGTCTGGTACCGTCTTGCCGGTTTCCCAATTTGAGATCGATGTGCGGGTCACTAAAATTTTTGTTGCTACTTCTTCTTGGCTCATTTGCTGTGTGACTCGATGGTTCTTTAGTGCTTCCCCAATCGTCATCTTGGCCTCCTTCTCCTACCTTAACGCAGACCTGCTGTGGTTTCTGCTCAAATCCATTGATATCATGGCGTTGTCAAACAGTTTTGACAGGATTTTCTTAAACGAACTCTCCGTGATAGCGGTTTTCTTTCTATCATAGATGAAAAAAGAACAAATGACTAGAAAATGATTTTTTTATTTCGACTATATTACGACAAAAAAGTAGCACGAATAAATCGTACTACTTGAGAAAACATGATCTGTTGTTAACGGTGGATCGTCACTTCTTTTTTGACTTCCACGGTGATGCGGCCATTTTTGATGACCATCAAACGTTCAGGAATATCGATCAGCACATCGGCTTTTTTCTGGGTATCTAAAAGAATCAAATCTGCGCGGTTGCCAACAGCGATTCCATAGTCTTTGATATTTAACGCTTTTGCGGTATTGGTCGTAATCATTGGCAAGACTGTCGGCAAGTCATCGGCGCCGCCTAAGTGTGCCACTGGCACAGCCAGCATAGCGATTTGGATCAAATCCCCATTGCCATAGGGCGTAAAGGCGTTTCGGATATTGTTGCTGCCTAAGCAAATATTTACACCAGCATCACGTAACTTGCGAATCGGTGTCACGGCACGACGAACATTGTAAGCATCGTTTCTGGCACCTAAATGCAAGTCGGTCGCAGGCAACGGCATCACATTGATTTGGGCTTTGACCATCAAATCGATGACTTCTGCCAGCTGATCCGGTTCCATGGCGTGCAGCGCAGTCAAATGTCCTACTGATACCCGACCTTGGTAGCCTTCTGCGATGGTTTTTTCACACAGATAGACGATCGATGTATCGTCTGCTTCGTCAGCAAAATCTTGATGCAAGTCAATGTCTTTATCAAATCGTTTGGCGATCTCAAAGATCAAGTCGATGTGCTCATTGGCTGGCGCATCATTGTAAGGAATCCCGCCAACGACATCGGCGCCTTTCTCCATCGCTTCGATCATCATCTTATCCGTCCCTGGGGCCTTAAAAATCCCTTCTTGCGGAAAGGCAACGACCTGAATATCGATCAAGTCGCGGTATTCTTCTTTTAAGCGCATAATGGTATCAAAACCAGTGAAGCCTTGCGCCGGATCAAATTCGGCATGGGTGCGAACAGCAGTCGTGCCGTGCAGGATCAGCATTTCTAATGCGCGTTTCGCCCGATCATAAATGTCTTCTTCGGTAAAGGTCGGTTTGAGCTTTGCCGTAACTTGGATCGCTTCTTGCAATGTTCCTGAATTATTGGGCTCACGATCGGCGATCAAGGCTTTGTCTAAGTGGATATGGCTTTCGATCAATCCAAGGATCACCACTTTGCCTTTCGCCTCAATCGTTGTTGCTGCTGATTCTTCAATGTTGGGTGCAACTGCGGTGATTTTTCCTTCTGAAATTGCAATGTCTACTAATTCTGCATCGTCTTCAAGACGTGCTTGCTTGATCAATAAATCCATGTTTTCCTCCTATCCATCAGCCAAACACTAAGCCGATGACTAATAATAATACGGCTGCTAAACTCAACCACTTCACGTTTCCTTTGACTACATCCAGAATCGGAATTTGGAAACCAGAAGATAAAGCTTGCATCGTAATGTTGACAAAACTCATTTGACTGCCGAGGCCAACCCCCATCGTTACAAAGCCAAGAGCTAAGACTGGGAAGCCTAATGAAACGGCAACTGGTAGCACGAGTGTTAAAACGGAGCCGACATAGGCACCTGCGGGAATCCCAATCAAGACACCCGTCAAGATCGCCACGGGAACGACGATCGCTGCGGGGGCATTTTGTGCCGCACCTGCAATTACAGCAAACGTCCCAGTTTCAGCGATCACGTTGATGAAGGCTAAAAAGATCCCCACTTGGAACAAGCGGGTCAAAATATACGTGGATCCGTCCACCATCGCTTCCACCGATTGATTCATGGAAAAGTCGGTACAAACAAAAATCAACGCTAACGTGACCACCATATAAACTAGCGGTGTAAAGAGGACAAAGCCGATCAGGTCATTGATCAACGGTCCAAAGATGACCGCAAAAAGCAAGAAGATCGCAGGCAGTGTCGTTTTGAATAACTCGCCATTGCTTTTGTTTTCGTACTCTTGGTTGGCTGATTCTTTGAAGCCCAGATGACGACGCTTGGTCCCGAAGAATGCCAATAAAATCGCCAAACCAACGAATAACAACCAAAATGGGCGCATTTGATC
Organism: Enterococcus sp. AZ079; assembly: GCF_050547255.1. NCBI lineage: Bacteria > Bacillati > Bacillota > Bacilli > Lactobacillales > Enterococcaceae > Enterococcus > Enterococcus sp. AZ079. The sequence continues at coordinate 2,350,491 of NZ_CP172955.1, forward strand.
GACATAAGAAGCGACACTAAAACCGCCTAGTTCAGACACGATACTAGATTCCAAAGAGGCAGGAGAAGTCGTAAAGGAGACCGCTGCCGCTAACGACATCGCTGCGATCAATTCGGGTACCACCCCAACTGCCGCAAATGCTAACGGTGCGATCACCATCGCACTCCCGCCGCCGATTCCAGACATATAAGTCGCTGCTGCCAATAAGATGACAATAAAACCAGCCACATATTCCACTTTTCCTTTGGTTCCTCTTTTGGCTAAGGTTAAGGCCGCCGTATAACTGCCCGCTTTGAAGACCGCCATCGCTACAGCGGAATTGATGATTGGCACCGTAATACTCAACATCGTCGGAATAGCTTCCAACAGTTGCGAATTGGCTTCAGCTAAACTGATCCCGCCAATAATCATCGCCAAGATCCCAGCAATCAAGCCAGCAATGATCATATCTACTTTTTTAAAGAGCAAAACCAGCACTAACACTAATGGAATCAGTACTAGAAATGCTTTAACTCCTGTTGGTGCGACGATCTCATTGATCGCTTCTGCCGCAAACACTGTTCTTTCTGAAAAGATAAAAAGAATGAGAGCCATAAACAGTGAGACGAACGTTCCCTTTTTTTTCATCACATTTCTCCTAACTTATATGAACCTTCATATAATAAATGTTGTGTTGCTATGGGGTGTTGCCGATTGATTTTTCCGCTGATTTTTCTCTGGTGTTTCCCACCTTCTTTCCTCGAAGAAAGGAATCAAGCAAAAGACACCTGCTTTTTCGACCTTTTTCGCCACTTTTTCTTTCTCTATTATAATTCTTGTTGTTAACGCTTTCTTTGGACATTATTCTAAAATAAATCTACGTTTTTTATCCAATTGGCTAAAAGCGCAGAAAAAAGCGCGGCTTGTGGAGAAAAGAGCCTTCATTTGATTCTTTTCCCCTTTTCTCGGAGCCCCGCTTTTTTTAGTGATCCTCTGTTTATGATCGTTTTTTTCCTCGGTTTGTCCAGCGTTTCAGCCGATAAAAAAGCATCAGTTGTTTGCGCGCTCGCTTGATCCGCTGGTAGCGCTTTGGCTGTTTCTTGTAAAATGCTTGATGGTAGTTTTCCGCTGGCCAAAACTGCGTGGCCTTGCGGATCTCGGTCACGATGGGTTGCTGATAATAACCAGATTGGGCTAGTTCCTTTTTGGCTTCTTGCGCAAGCACTTCCTGTTCAGCAGTCGTATAGAAAATGATTGGGCGATAAAAATTGCCGCGATCTTGAAATTGTCCGAAAGCATCTGTCGGGTCTGTCACTTGCCAGTACAACTGCAACAAGTCCTGATAGGTGATGATTTTGGGATCAAAAACGATCTCTACCGCTTCGACATGCCCTGTTGTTCCGCTTAGTACTTGATCATACGTCGGATTCGGGACTGTTCCCCCAGTATACCCCGACAAGACGGAAAGAATGCCCGGCTGGTCTTCAAAAGGCTCTACCATACACCAAAAGCAGCCGCCAGCAAAAATAGCCACTTCTTGTGCTTTTTCACCTGTTTCGTTCGGCTCCACGGAAACTTCTACTGGTTGGACTTTGCTTGTTTCTTCATTCCTTGCCTTTTTCGGTGCTGACTGGCTGATTGTTTGATAAAACTCTGCGACATTCGGGGTCAGATTGTTTCTCAGTGCCAAAGGACGCAACGACGCTTCTAGTTTTTCCAAAACCCGCTTGGTCTGTTGGTCTTCAAGGCTATTTGACGATTCTTTTTCGTGTTTGCCTGCTTTTTGTTTGGTCGCCAGCTGAGTTTCCAGTGTATTTTTTGCTTGCACCAGTTGTTCTCGTTCCCACTGTCTTGTGCCAGGATGCAAGATCAAATTATAGATTTCTGACAGCCACGCCATCGTTTTTTGCTTCATCACCATTGCCCCTTTGCCTCATGAAGGAGCGACTTTCGCTCCTTGTTTGGTTGCACTGTACCATAGTTTCGCCGATTCGCCCAATTTGATGCCCAAAAAACGTTCGAGAAAAATCCTCGAACGTTTTTGGCTTTTGTATGGGTTGGTGCGTAATTGGTTCGCATGCATCCTCTGAAGAATCAGCTCAGTAGAATTGGTGGGTACGCAACTGGGCATTCATTTTTTTAGAAACATTGAAGCGGAATGAGTTAGGATCACCAATTTCAAAGAGTGATCAAGAACCACTCAATGCAAATGAACGTTGCCTTTGTTGGTAAATACGCAATTTTTCTACAATCCGTTTAAATAGTCATCGGTTTTCATCACCGTAGAGAAGGTTTCCAAGGCCGATAAAAACGCTCGTTGAACAGCTTCCGCAGGAATTTCGTGTGCTTCAAATGTTAATGCTTTCGTTGCCGTGGCATCAGAAATCAGTATGGGCTGATAACCGAGTTCTTTACTAGCTCTTGTGGTTGAATCGATGCACATATGCGTCATCATCCCAGTGATGATAACTTGTTGGACACCTAAAGAGTCTAACGTTTCTTTTAAATTTGTTTCAATGAACGAGTTAGGAAAGTGCTTTTCGATAATAATAGAAGAATGCGTTGTTTTTAACTGTTCATGCAGCCGTACGCCTTTGGTCCCTCGTTCAAAAAAATCAGCCGCTTCTTGATCGTTGATGTGTTGGATATAGATGATCGGGAGTTGCTTTTCGATAAAAGACGCTTCTAGTTTATTTATGTTTGCAAGCGCCTGTTCAGGGGAATGAAGGGCCATTCTTCCTTCTTTAAAATAGTCATTTTGGACATCAATAATTACTAAAGCTTTTTTCATAGAATCACCATTTCTTTTCTTATTTGTTATAATCCAGTATAAATACATATGACCCTACAACAAAGCGTCTCTTGAAAAAGATAAAGTCAATTTACTTTCATTATGAAAGGAGGAACCCTTATGGACATCATCGATGAACAAATCCTAGCTATCCTGAAACACAACAGCAAATTATCGAATAAAGAAATCGGCGAAATGGTCCACCTGACGGGACAAGCTGTAGGCAATCGGATCCTGAAATTGCAAGATGAAGGAATCATTCAGCGATTTAGTATTGTAGTAAACTATCCAAGTACGCAATACATCCGGTTTTTTATGGATTCAAATCGCTATACAGATTTTGAAGCCTTCGTGAATCAATACAAAGAAATTGAAGTCTTTCATAAAGTTTCAGGTCAAGCTTGTTATCTCTTGGTCAGTCATTTTACAGATGTAACCTTCCCTTTGTTTATAGAGAGTCTCTCAAAATGGGGCAGGTATAGTGTAGAAACCTTTGTTGCTGATAAACTCAATCATGGGGATGATTGATGTGCTTGCTAAAGGGTTGTTGAATAAAGCTTTCACTGGAGCGGTGAGAGGGATAAGAAAAAGGGGCAAAACGATTTGAGTTTTTTGCTTTTAAATGAATTGTTCGAAATTCATTGTCCTAATTATATTAATTAAACTTGAGAAAGCAAAAAGCGAATCAAGTGTGGATTCGCTTTTTGCTTTCATCTAGGATAATAAAAAATATTGATAATTTTTGCGAGAACTTATTTAACACTTGTACCTTGAGTGTTAACATATCCAATCCATGTATTTGTATTATCATATAAGGAATAGAAGGTCTTTCCATTTCCTAATGTATATTTTACTTTAGCAGTGTAACTATTACCATACAACTGACCTGCTTCGAATTTTTTACTAGTCCAATAAAAATTGTTCCACATAGGATAGTTTTTGCTAGTAATCTGTACTCCTATGTTAATATTTTCAGTTCTTAAATCTTCAGTAGCATCAGAATTAATATAACCTATCCATGTGTCGCCTTGATATATAGAATAAAATATCTTTCCATTTGACAGAGTATATTTATATTTTGCTTTATAGACCAGACCACTCGAATAATTTTCTGTACTTCCTAATTTACTCGTCCAATATAGGTTTCCCCAAATCGGATAATTCTTCGTCGCACTGACAAATTTATCAATATTTTCAGCCTTCAAATCAATAACCGCTTCAGCATTGATATAACCAAACCATTGATCACCACGATAGAGAGAATAAAACTTTTTACCATTTGTTAAAGTATAACTAACAGATGTATAGTACACTGGATTATCGGCGAAATCAGAAGTATCGCCTAGTTTACTAGTCCAATAGAGATTTCCCCATCTTGGATAATTTTTAGTTGCCATAATATTTTTATTCTCGCTTGTAGCGGTTAATTCTTCAACTGCTACAGTATTAATAAATCCTACAAAGGAATCTCCACGATATAGTTCATAAAACGTTCTACCATCACTAAAAGAGATTTGATTTTTCGCATAATAAACTAAACCATCTTGAAAATTAGAAGTATTTCCATTTTGAGAAGTAAATTCTAAGTTGTTCCATATTGGATAATTACTGACCGCCATAACCGTTTTTCCATAAGGCACTGTTTGGTATTCTGATAGATCCATCCGGATGGCAAATGATGGATAGAAACTGTCCCAGATTGGAGATAATTCAACCGTTCTTCCAAAAGTTGGAGCATGAATATACTGATTATTTCCAATATAAATGGCAGTATGACTCGTTTTCCCTCTACTTCCCCAAAAAAGTAAGTCACCTGGTTTAGCCTCAGAGATAGGAATTTGCTTTCCAGCATACTCTTGCTCCCACGTCAATTTTCCGACATCTTTTCCTGTAACTTGATTAAAAACATAATAAACTAAGCCAGAACAATCAAATTTGTCAGGTCCCAATCTATCAGGATTTGTTTGAGTATATGGTTTACCTATATGTTTTTTTGCTTCTGCTACAATTTGCTCTCTTTGACTCAAATTACCGCCTGATAATGAACGAGATACGACCTCTCTTGTTAGTTGATTATTTTGAGAATTAATTTCATTGATGAATTCTACATATTCTTCATATGTCATAACTGAACTACGATTATCCTTTGAATAGTCTTCAAAAGTCACCTGCCCATCGTCAAACTCATCTGCTTGTACAGATTGGAATGTGAAATTATGAACAAAAAAAACAACCAATTCCTAATAATAAAATACCCCATACACGTTTTTTCACTTTATCTCTCCTTTATATTTTTATCTTAAAAGTATATCACGGTTTTTTCAGTAAATAAAGGCTATAAAGAGATAAATATAGATGAATAAAAACTTCTAAATTTAACGATTCTGATTTTTCCGAGAATTTTTTTCGTTCTCTCAAAACTATAACGATATTTTAAAAAGGAAATAACAAAAAAATACTTCGATACTGACTCTTCTTATATCCAGCTTTTATATCTTTTAATGTTTACTCCAAAAAGCTTCTACTGGAAGTAGTTTGATTGTTTCATAATCATTTCCTAAAAAGACCTACTTTTCTTCCTATTTGAATGTGCTATACCCTAGCTTCGCAACTTCGACAAGTAAATGCAAAAAATCGTTCGTGTAGAAACACTCGAACGATTTTCGTATTTTCTTCTATTCTATCGGCCTTGTGTTCACGTTTCTTCCTTTTGCAACGTCATGATAATAGGACCTTCTTTGGTGATGGCGATCGAATGTTCATATTGGGCACAATAACTGCCGTCAATGGTGCGTGCTGTCCAGCCGTTCGGGTCCATCTTCATGCGCCAAGTGCCTGTCGTGATCATCGGTTCGATGGTGATCGTCATACCTTCTTTCAACCGAATTCCTTTGCCAGGTAACCCGAAATGAGGAAAGAATGGTTCTTCATGAATGGTTGGGCCAATGCCGTGAGCAATAAAGTCCCGCACGACACCATACCCTTTTTCTTCAGCGAAGCTTTGGATCGCATAACCAATATCGCCAACTCGGTTGCCGACCTGTGCTTGCTCGATTCCTCTCATCAAGGCTTCTTTCGTGACTTCCATCAGTGCTTGATGTTCTGGTGAAATCTCTCCTACCGCATACGTCCAACAGCTGTCAGAGATTGCCCCTTTGTAATCGACACAAAAATCGACTTTAATGACATCGCCTGATTTTAAAACATATTCTGAAGGGAAACCATGACAAATCTCTTCATTGACACTGATACACGTCGCAAATTCATAGCCTTCAAACCCGATTTGCGCGGCTGTTGCCCCTGCAGCTTCTATCTGTTGATGGACAAAGGCGTTGATTTGGTTCGTGGTGATACCGGGAACGATTTTCTCTCGTAGCTGTTCGTGAATACTTGCCAAGATACGACCAGAAGTTTTCATTTGTTCGATCTCTCGTGGGGATTTTAATGTGATCAATAGATGATCTCCTTTCCTTAAATAGCCATTACCATGTTTCTTTTAATAATACACCTCATCTAGAAATAAGCCATGAGAAGGCACTGTTTCACCAGCTGCTTGTCGTACTTTATCGGCTAACACTTGATCGATCACTTCTGGTGGCAGTGTGCCATCGCCAATGGCAATCAGTGTGCCTGTCAAGATTCGGACCATTTTATGCAAAAAGCCGTTGCCTTTGAAGGTAAACCGCAATAGGTCGCCTTCTGGTGTGATGGTGATTTCATCGATCGTGCGCACCGTTGATTTTTTTGATTTTTTCAATGCAGAAAAGCCGATAAAATCATGGGTGCCGATCAACTTCTCAGCCGCTTGCTGCATTTTTTCCAAATCAAGGGGCTGCGGGCAATGAAAACTAGTATTGCGAGCAAAGACCGATGGGATCGCGTTGTTCCAAACATAATAGCTATATTGCTTGCCTTTGGCGTGATAGCGTGCATGGAAGCGCTCAGGCACCTCTTCAATCTTGTTGACGACGATGTCTTGCGGCAAATAGCGGTTAAAGAACTGCTGCATCTCTGGCAAACTCATTTGATGGGTCGTCTTGAAATTCGCCACTTGTCCTCGAGCATGCGTGCCCGCATCGGTTCTGCCAGAACCGACGATCTCAATTTCTTCTCCCGTCAATAATTTGATGACCCCTTCAACTTTTTCTTGGATTGTTTTTTCAGAATCTCCTAGTCGTTGCCACCCTAAGTAGCGCTTGCCGTCATATTCAATCGTTAATTTGATATTTCGCATGGTTGTTGCTCCTTTTTACCGGTAGTACCGGTGGATAATTTTTTCTATTATATTGCTTGAGATATTTACTTATGATACGGCGCCCCCGTATTGATTCGATACGCGCGATAGATTTGCTCCAATAAGATCAGTTTCATGAGTTGGTGGGGGTAGGTCATTTTGCCAAAAGAGATCTTGGCATCACTGCGGGTCATGACTTCTTGGCTTAAGCCTAGGGAGCCGCCGATGACGAAGGTCAGTTGGCTTTTTCCTTGGATGCCGAGCTGATCGATTTGTTTGGCGAAGGCTTCGCTGGTGGGGTTAGTGCCTTCGATCGCTAAGGCAAAGACATATTCGGTGTCTTTGATTTTGGCTAAAATGCGCTGCCCTTCTTTTTCTTTGATTTGCAGCATTTGGGCTTCACTCAAGGTTTCTGGTGCTTTTTCATCCGATACTTCGACAAACTCAAGCTTTGCGTATGCCCCCAATCGCTTGGCGTACTCGTTGATTCCTTGAACGAGGTACTTTTCTTTTAATTTTCCTACCGTGACGACTTTGATTTTCATAGGTTCCTCCTCGTTATCCCCTTATTTTATGAAAATGTGGACAATGCTATCCACAACCTTTTACACACTTTGACTTTCTTTGAAATTCTTCTATTCCTATCTATAAAACCGCGACACTTCAAGGGTTTCTTCATCCACCCAACCAAAGCTTTCAAGTTTGTCCACACACTGTGGATAAACAGACCTTTGCTTCTCCCCAGATTCCCCTGCTATTTTTATTCAAAAATGAACGGGTTTTGCGAAGAAAATTTCATCGTTTGAAACAGATTCTTACGCAACTTCTTCATATTTTTTTCAAAATCTCTTAGTAGACTAATCTCAGATAGAAGGAATATACTGATTATAACGAATTATTCATTAAGGGGGAAATAGTAATGGCAAGAAAATATGTCACACCAGGCAAGAAAACTTCTCCTGGTTTATTAAAACGATTAGGTATTGGGATTTTAGGCGGTATGGTCGGCGGTTTATTGACCTTCGGCGGTCTGTATCTGGCAATGGGTTCCTCTTTGACTTCAACACCAGAAACCACGACCAACAGCGGGGTCCAAGATTCTAACGGACAAACCCAAGTATCCAATGTAAAACTTGATGTGACTAGCGATGTCACTGAGGCAGTTGAAAAAGTACAAGATTCTGTCGTTTCCATCATTAATCTACAACAAAGTCAAAGCAACGACTGGAACAGCCTCTTTGGTCAGCAAGGCGGACAAAGTGAAGGCGATAGCCAAAGCGACGACGACAGTGCTTTAGAAGCTTCTTCTGAAGGGAGTGGAGTCATCTACAAAATCGATGGCGACGATGCCTATGTTGTAACCAACAACCACGTCGTAGAAGGTCAAGACGGTTTGGAAGTTGTTTTAGCAGACGGTACGAAAGTTAAAGCTGAATTGGTCGGTACTGACGCTTACACAGACTTAGCTGTATTGAAAATCTCTTCAGAGCATGTGACGACTGCCGCAACATTTGGTGATTCAAGTGCCTTGAAAGTCGGCGAACCAGCCATCGCGATCGGTTCACCTCTCGGCTCTGACTACGCAAACTCTGTGACACAAGGGATCGTTTCTTCCTTGAATCGTCAAGTAACAAGCCAAAACGAATCTGGTGGTACGATCAGCATCAATGCGATCCAAACGGATGCTGCGATCAACCCAGGGAACTCTGGTGGTCCACTGATCAACGTTGATGGTCAAGTGATTGGGATCAACTCAAGTAAAATCGCCAGCACCTCTGGCTCTGCTTCAGGTGTTAGTGTCGAAGGGATGGGCTTTGCGATCCCAAGTAACGATGTCGTTGAAATCATCAATCAACTAGAAGCAGACGGCAAAGTGGTCCGCCCTGCACTAGGTATCCAAACGATCGATTTAGGTTCCATCACATCACAACAACAAGAACAAATCTTGAAAGTTCCTTCATCCGTAACTTCAGGCGTTGTGATCTATTCAGTCAACAATGCAACACCAGCAGAACAAGCAGGATTGCAACAATATGATGTTATCACGAAGATCGATGATACAGAAGTCAGCACAACAACGGATCTACAATCTGCGTTGTACAAACACAAAGTCGGTGACACGATCACTGTAACCTTCTATCGTGGCGATGAAGAAAAAACGGCAGAAGTAAAACTTTCCGTTGATACATCGATCAACGAACAATCAACAGACAGCAGCAACTAATCACCAAAACCAATCGAAACAATCAAAAAATGAACTGCCGCAAAAACAGGAAGCGGCAGTTCATTTTTTTAGGCTTTACCGACTGGAAAAGCTTCACCTACAACGGCATCTTGAGGCAGCTCAAGGATGCCTTTTTTCATTGGTGCACCTTCTAAATGCAGTTCTTTAGCAGAGCAGATCATTCCGAAGCTTTCTACGCCACGAAGCGTACCCGGCCAAATCATCAAGCCATCTGGCATCATTGCCCCAGGTTTTGCGACAACGACTTTCAAGCCTTTACGGATATTGGCAGCACCACAGACGATTTGCAAAACTTCCCCATCCCCGACTTCTGTTTCCGTGATAGACAGATGGTCGCTGTCTGGATGTTCCACACATGATTTCACATAGCCAACGACGATTTTTGGTTCTGTATCTGCTGGCAGTTCTTCGCTGAATCCTGCTTCTTTGATCATGGTGTTCAATTGTTGGATTTGTTCTTTCGTCAACGTCACTTGGCCACGGCCTTCGATCGTCATCACTTCTGAGATCGCAAAAAAGTTCCAGCCGACGATCGTGCCTTCTTCATTTTTGATTTGGGCAACATTGCCTTTGCGTTCGACGGTTTGTTCTAATCCTTTATCATCTGCTGTGATGGCAAGCAGTGTATCACTGACATATTCTTTGTTATAAGCAAAAATCACGTTTTTTCCTCCTTAGGTACTTACACATTCCGCCCATAATCTTAACAAATTTTTCGGCATCCGTCATGGAATTTCTTTGTTTTCCTTGAAATTCTAGTTATTTTCAAAGACAAAAAACGCCTGAGAACCAACTTCTGCTGGCTGACTTAGGTTGAAAATTGGCGAAGGAGCAGAACCCGCGGCTTCTCAAGAACTTGCTAGTAGAACTACTTTCTACGAAAGAAGGCAACAATAAGTTATCCAAAAACTGTATACAGAAAAAAACTAAGAACCAGCTGCGGCTTATTAGCTAAGACGCTGCTTTACTAACGAGCCGATAAACGCTGGTTCTAAAAACTTCTGTTTGGCACTACTACCTATGTAACAAGACAACAGCGACAGATGTCTTCCCTCAAAACGAGCAAAAAAGCCTGAGAACCAGCTGCAGTTCATCAGCGAAAGACGGTGCTTTGCTAACAAGTGAAACATCGCTGGTTCTCAGGAACTTTCTTTTAACCCTTGTCTGCTTTTGCTGCCATCTTCTTTAAGGAAAAGAACTCGGCAACGACAAGCTTATTTTTTCAAAAAATGACCTTAGGCTTTTGTTTCTTCAGGCGATACGATCAGCACGTCGCACCGGGCTTCACGGATAACGAAGCTGGCGACACTCCCCATCATGAAGCGTTCCACGGCATTCAGCCCAGATTGCCCCACCATGATCAAATCGATGTCGTATTGATCTGGTAATTGAGTGGCAAGGGCGTCTTTGATGGAGCCGTAAGCGACGATGCCTTCAACTAGATCAAAATCCACTGATTTTGCATAAGCTTTGCAGTCGTCGATCAGATTTTTCGCCGTATCTTTTTCTTGTTCCAAGATCGAACTATCCAAAGGTGCATAGCCCATCATGGTCGGCACTTGCTGGTCGATGATCGTTGCGGCATAGACCTTCCCTTGATTTCGACGAGCGACTTCCACTGCTTTTTTGAAGGCAGACATCGCTTGATCTGAACCGTCGATCCCTACTAAAATGTTTTGATATCTTTGTGCTTCCATCTTTTTCCCCTCCTATGCTGATTGTACGCTGGTTAAAAAGGCTTCGATCTCTTCTTTGGTTTTGCGATCCTTGTTGACTAACCGTCCCAGCTCCTTGCCGTCTTCGATAACGACGAGGCTAGGAATACCAAAAATGTTCCATTCAACCGCTACATCCATGTATTCATCACGGTCGACTTCGATAAATTGAAAATCTGGAAAGTCCGCTTCGATCTCAGGCAATTGCGGTTTGATGTAGCGGCAATCGCCACACCAATCGGCGGTGAAAAAGAAGACATTTTTGCCTTTCTCCACATATGTTGCTAACTCTGCTAAATCTTTTGGAATAATCAAATGCTCACCACTTTCTTTTCTTTCAGTATACACCTTTCTTTCAGGGACTACCAACTGACATGCTGATCTTGCAAACCCCTGCAGAAAAAAAGAGACAACGGGTTGCTGTCTCTTTGCTTTCGTTCGTTCTCGCTTATTGTCCTGCCAAAATCGTATCAACGGTTGAACGATCCAAACCTTTCAAGACTTGAATCACCATTTCCCGTGCCGCTTCATAATCAGCGATACTGAATAATGTTTGGTGAGTATGGATGTAACGTCCAGGAACACCGATAACTGAACTTGGGATTCCTTCATTTGCCATGTGTGCCGCACCAGCGTCGGTACCACCTTTTGAAACAAAGTATTGGTAAGGAATGTTGTTGCTTTCTGCTGTATCCAACAAGAATTCTTTCATCCGTGGCAACATGATCATGCCCGGATCATAGATTCGCATCAAAGTCCCTGCCCCTAGATGACCAAAGGTACCATTTTTGGTGACTGTGTCATCTGCTGGCGAGCAATCGACCGCAAAGAACAAGTCGGGTTTGAATTTCGTCACAGACGGACGAGAACCTCGTAAGCCGACTTCTTCTTGAACGTTGGCACCAGCAATCAGCGTATGGCCTAACGTTTCCTCTTTCAAGGCTTCAAGTGCTTCTAAGACGACTGCACAGCCGTAACGGTTGTCCCAAGCCTTCGAGATGATGTTTTTCCCATTGGCTGTTTTGATGGTTTCCACTTGTGGGACGATCGTATCGCCAGGACGTACCCCAAAGCTTTCTGCTTCTTCTTTTGATTCAAACCCAGCATCAAACAAAATATCTGTGACTTCGACATTTTTTTGACCGCTGCTTCCTCGCAACAAATGTGGCGGTACTGAAGAAGAAACACATGGATAATCGCCTTTTGCTGTTTTCAATGTAAAGCGTTGAGCAGAAACCACATAAGGGTTCCATCCGCCCAAAGGAGTGACTTTGAATAAGCCGCGATCGGTGATCGTCGTCAATAAGAAACCAACTTCATCCATGTGAGCAGCTACCATCACTCGTGGTGCATCTGCTTCTTGGTGGTGACGCAAACCGAAGATGCCGCCTAAGCCGTCTTGTTGGATCTCGTCCACCAAGGGGGTCATCGCTTCACGCATATACGCCCGCACGTCGTGTTCAAACCCACTGGTTCCTTGTAACTCCGTTAGTTCTTTGATGCGTTGAAATGTTTTTTCTTCCATGATCATTCGAGAAACACGTATCGGTTGTTTGCTGCCCTAAAGAAACAAAGCTGCTTTTTTTGAAAAAGCAACGCTTGCTGTTGCTGTGTTTTCCAGCAATTTTTGGGCGAAACAACGGATGTGCTCTCTTCCTCCTTATTCCTACTGATATTCTTTATTATAGCGCAAATTTCTATTGTTGGTTATTTTTCTTATAGAATATTTCTAAACTATGGTAAACTATTGTTAAGAGAACCTGTGCTTTCACCGAGATCAAAACATTCGGGAAAACTTACTTTAGGAGGGACATTAGATGGAGAATGAGCATCCATTGCATTATTTTAAAAATGGACTGACCATCGGTTTAGGTCTTGGCTTTGCAGGAGGGATTTTTTCAACGATCTGGTTGAAGAAAAGGCAAGCCATGAATGCCGATGATGTCTTAGACAATATAAAAGCGGCGTTTATCAAAGAAGGACCGATCGAAGGTTCTTGGATCAATTTCGAAAAACAACCTTTGCGCAAATTTGCGATCACTTCCCAAGGATATACTGGCGGCATCACCCGCACCGAAGACGGGCAGCTTGTCACCTATGAATTTTTGGCAGATGCTCATACAGGCACCGTCTTAGATATCCAACGAGCAATCGTGGACTAATCACTGCACTTACGACCAGCTTCTTAAGAGGCTGGTCTTTTTTCTTTTTAAGTAGTGCTTTTACTGGAGCAAGGTCGCAAGGTCCAATACCACGACTTCATCGATGCTGCCGCCTTTTTGCCGATACGCCCATGCCCCACTTTCAAACAAGCAGTACAGCTGTCCTTTTTCTACCACGATCTGTTCAAGGTAATGGGGAAACTTGATGCGCCGCAACGCATGTTTGCGGGTCAGCACCGTTGCATCCTTTGAAAAGACCCATAACTCCGCCGACCCTGGTCCAAAGGAACGTGCCAGCAACATGTATTCAGTGGTAAAGGCGATACTTTGGACTTTCGTGGTGGTGACCCTTCTCTTACTAGGCTTGATGCGATGAGGCGCTTTGCGACCGCTGGCTGAAAGAACAGGCAGCGGATAATTCGCCACCACGCCTCCTTGTTTCAAGGCAAAAGTCCCCGAGACAAGTTCCTCGCCATCGGCTGCCAAATAGGAGCTGTGAGTGATGCCTGCCAATTCGATGACTTGCTGATAAGCGATAGACTGATTGGTTGCCAAGGAATCATCTTCCAGCAGTGCTTGTAGAGAAACACACGCCACGCGCCCCATTCCTTTCCCTGTAATGGTTAGCCACAGCATTTGCGTTGCTCGATCAAAGACTAGCCCACCGACATGGGGGCGTTTTGGCAGAACCACCGTTTTCAGATGCCGCCCGCTCGTTCTTTCTATTATATAAAGCTGTGAGTGATGTTCCTGCTGCGAACAATACGCTGAGATGAACAAATAGTCCTCTGAAACGGCCAACCCTTGCGGGGTCATTGCTTCACACTGATCCGCATGCTTGTGCAGCCTCGTTTCTGCTTTCGCCGTTGCCGTCGTTGCCACTGCGGCAGTGGCTTCTTTTAAACCTGGAACCAAAAGGACTGCTTCCCTGTTTGCCCCGGCTGCCAGCCACGCTTGCCGCACGCTGGGATAACGCTTCAGTTGAGCTGCCAGTGCTTGGTTGTGGCGCGCCTGTCGGTGCTTTTTTAGCCAGTACACCACAAAAAGGCCAACCACAAACACGCCCAAAAGCAGCAAGCTCTCTGTTTGTCTCATTGATTGGCCTCCTTGATGAATTCCCTCTTGTCGGCTGATTTACCAACCGCTTATTGTTTGTCTATTCGTAATACTGCTTAGACTACTTGAACTTCGACATCAATGTTGCCGCGAGTGGCACGAGAATACGGACAAAAATCGTGGGCTTCTTCTGCGATTTTCTCTGCCTCGGCTTTTTCAACGCCTGGTAACGATACCTCTAAAATCACGCCGATTTGGTAACTGCCGTCCTCATGCTGATACAAAGACACTCTTGCTTTAACTTCGGATTCGGATTCGATGTTATGCTCTTTCAGCATATGCTGTACGGCACCGTTGAAGCATGAAGCATAGCCTGCGGCAAATAATTGCTCTGGATTGGTCCCTTCACTATGAAGACCTGGCTTGTCGATTTTCAGGTGAAAACTACCGTTTGGTGCTTCGACCTCTCCGACACGTCCGCCTCGATTGATCATCGCTGTTTCATATTGCTTTTTCATTGAACCTCTTCCTTTCTTTTTTTGACCTACTTCAAGTGTAACGACAATTTTCTAATCTGACAAAGGGATTGCTTATGCATCCTTTTAAAAAACAAAAAAGGCAAACCCAGAAACTCTGGATTTGCCTGTCTATTCAAGGTAGTTCCTACCCGAAATAAATGAATGAAAACAATTGCTGAATGGACTAGCCGTTTGAACGTCCTAAGAAGAATGAAACAACAGCAACTACAATAACCGCACCAATAATTGATGGGACGATTGCCATTCCAGCAAGTGATGGACCCCAAGAACCTAAGATCGCTTGTCCAATAGCTGAACCTACTAAACCTGCAACGATGTTGGCGATCCAACCCATTGATCCACCTTTATTTGTGATAGCTCCGGCGATCAAACCGATAATAGCTCCTACGATTAATACCCATAACCAATGCATATTTTTCTCCTTCTTTCTTTTAAGTAGTTATTACACATATTATGTTACGCTTAATCCCCGTTTTAGACAAAAGATTTGCACTCAATTTGCAAAAAAAATTTTCAAACCTTGTTATATTAACGTTTATCAGCACTTCCTAATTATCGTTGTAAGAGCTTTAATTCGTTTTTTTTAGTATTGGTGCATTTTTTGAAATCGTTTTATTTTGTATTTTGCATCTTATCCGCTAAACTGAGGGAGAACCACTCTTATTTTGTCAGATAATTGGCACTTTTCACTCCTCAATCAGTCGTAGGACTGCTATCTTTTCAGTACATCAGCTATTTTTCATTGGGGGACGTTTCGATCGTTTTCGATTGGAAACGTTTTTTTGAACAAAAATCATTCAATAAAGGAGAGGAACAAAATGAACAAAAAAATAGGTTATTCAATTTTGTCTTTGGCGGCAGTGATGTTAGGGGTCGCTGGCTGCGGCAGTGGTGACAGTGCCAGCGAGAACAAGCAGATCCGTATGTTCGTTTCTGGAGATACCAGTGAAGGCGGCGCTTATTCGAAAATGGCGGAAAAATACAAGGAAGAAACTGGTGTGACTGTCGAAGTCACCGATGTGCCTTATGCGGACTTGCTGACAAAGATCACCAAAGCTGTTCAAGCGGATGATGCGCCAGAAGTCGTGCGGGTTTCTACCGTTCAACCTGACTGGAATGACTATCTGATGGATCTATCAGACATTGCCAGTGAGGCAAACACATTGGAATCGATGACGATCAAAGATGAAGCAGATGTCGTCAAAGCACTCCCTTCTGATGTCACTGCCACTGGGTTGTTTATCAATACGGATTTGTTTGACGAAGCTGGTGTGACCTACCCCACTTCGGAAGAGGATATTTGGACTTGGGATGAATTTTTAACTGCGATCAATGAAGTCGTTGAAAAAACCGATGCCAAATACGGCATGGTCATGGACGCGTCGGATCACCGTTTACGGGCTTTCACTTATCAATACGGGGGACAAGATTTCTTTTTAGATGACAGCGGTGATTCTTACACGACCGATGATGCTACGAAAGCGGCTTTGCAAAAATTTGTTGATTTGAACAATGACGAAGTGATGCCAAAATCGGTTTGGACCTCTGGAGAAGATGCTTCTGCTATGTTCAAGAGCGGCCGTGTTCCAGCTTACTTTTCTGGCAGCTGGCAGATCGTTGATTTTTCTACCAACATCAGCAACTTTAACTGGCAATCGACCTATTCTCCTTATGAAGAGACCCGCGCGGTCAATATGGGCGGCAACTTCATCACTGGCTTCAACAACAGTAAAAACAGTGAAGAAGGCGAAAAATTCATCAAATGGTTGTACGAAGAAGAAAATTACAAACAGCTTTGTACCTATGCTGGTTACTTACCTGCGGTGGAAGATTTGACGGTCGACTATGAACAAGGCCAGGATGCTTATGAAATCTACAACCAAGAGATCGCAGCCGCTGCTCAACCAATCAGCAGCAAGCAAACTACCGATCAAGTGACGATGAGTATGAAAGGCTACACTGGATTGACAGGGGCTTACCGTGATGCCATCGTGCAAGTGTTAAATGATGAAATTACATTAGATGAGGCAATCGACAAGACGATCAAGGATTACAATGATGGGTTTTTGAAGAAATAAACAGACGTTCAACCACAAAGAACCCATAGTCTGGCTTTTTGCAGACTGCGGGTTCTTTGTTGCTGATACGATCGTCGGAGGAGGAATTTTCTGTGAGTACTTTACAAAAAAACAAATGGCCGTTGCTATTCACTGGCGCAAGCATCATTTTGTTCATTATCTTCTTTTTGATTCCAGCACTCTTAGGACTTTATTACTCGTTAACCGACTATAAAGGCTTTGCGACAGCCAATTTTATCGGCTTGGCGAACTATCAAGAATTGTTTCAAGACGCCAGCTTCTATAAAGCACTATTTCGTACATTTCGTTATGTGATCATTCTGGTCCCAAGTATCTATGTCGTTTCTCTCGCCGTCGCTTTGATGTTGAACAGTCAGCTGGCGAAAGGCAAATTTTTCGCAAAGATCATTTTTTTCTTACCATGGACCATCTCTGGGATCATCGCTGGGGTTATCTGGAAATGGCTGTTTGGTGAAAACTTTGGCTTTATCAACTTTATTCTAGAGCAAGCGGGACAACAAACTGTCCCGTGGTTTACCGACTCGAATGCTGCCTTTTCTGTTATTATTTTGGCTGCCATCTGGGGCGGGACTGCCTTTAACATGCTGCAATTTACTGCAGCTTTGAAAAATATCCCCCGCTCGTTGTATGAAGCTGCCGAGATCGACGGCGCCAGCTTTGGGCATAAATTACGCTACATCACCTTGCCTATGCTGCGGCCGACTTCCTTTATGGTCATCTTATTGGCTTCGATCGGCGCCATGAAAGAGTTCGCCCTCGTTCAATCGCTGACCAATGGTGGTCCAGGAACCGACAACATGTTGATCGTGCAATATATCTATACGACTGGGTTTGACAAAATGCGGGTCGGCTATGCCAGTGCTGCCTCCATGGTACTTTTCGTGATTCTTTTACTTTTAGGCTTAGCACAAATGAAGATTGGAGGCGGCAAGAATGACATCTAAGACCATCAAAACCAAACGACCTGTCACAAGAAAGTCAGCGATGTTTTTTTTAACGCTGGCACTGATCATCACTTCCCTGCTGTACCTTTTTCCACTACTTTGGTTCTTATTGAGTGCCTTTAAACCAGGGACTGAATTATTTGCTTATCCCTTGAAAATCATTCCTGAAAATTCAACCATTCAAAACTTTATTGATGCTTGGACAACATTGGATTTCTTTCGTTACTTCAATAATACGTTGATTTCAGCGGTGGTCACCACTTTATTGACGATCCTAGTCAGCGCCGCCTGTGGCTATGCCTTTGCAAAATATGATGCGAAATGGCTGCGTTTTTTCTTCATCTGTATCATCGCCACCACCATGCTGCCGACGGAAGTTATCATGAACCCAACGTTTTCTGTCATTCGTTCACTAGGCTTATATGATAACTTATTGGGGATCATCATCCCTTCCATCAATACAGCAACAGGTATCTTTATGTTCCGAACCTTTTTCGTCTCCGTTCCTGACGATCTGATTGAATCAGCCCGCATCGATGGCGCTTCGGATGGGATGATCTTTTTGAAAATCATGCTGCCGATTGCCCGACCAATCATTATGACACTGGGGATCTTTTCCTTCCAGTGGCGGTGGAATGATTATATCTGGCCCTTGATCGTCTTGAATGATCCGAAAAAATACACCTTGCAAGTGGCGATCCGCAGCTTGGTGGGCGCGGAAAATATCAATTGGACGATTTTGATCGCTGCCTCGGTAATTTCCATTTTGCCTTTGCTGCTGGTCTTCCTCGCCTTTCAGCGCTGGATTCTCGACAGCAATTTAGACAGCGGGCTAAAATAAAAAAAAGTGCCGACTGCTTCGTCGCACCTTTCTCCTTTTATGGATGAACGGTGCCACAGAGCAGCGGCGCTTTTTATTTTGAAAAGTCTTTTCGTGACAAGTAGACGGCAGTTAAAATGCCGACTAAAATAGCCAAGCCAAAGACGACGATCGTACCGATCGCATTGTCTTTTCCTGGCAGTCCTCCGGTGTTGATCCCCCATAGCCCCGCGATCAAGGACGGCACTGCCACCACTAATGCTGCAGAGTCTAAGTATTTCATCAGATGGTTTAGATTGTTGTCCATCATATCGGAGAACAAGCCACCGATGGTTTCTAACAAGTCGCGATAGATAGTGACCATTTTCATGGCAAATTTTTGCCGCAGCTTGATGTCATAAACGAGTGCTTCATTATCCAAACGATCCAAAAATTCTTTGCGATCCATCAAACGATCGACGGTATGGTTTTGGTCCCGCAAGGTGTGATCAAGATAGACCATGTCTCGCTCGGTATCGGCTAAGTTAAACAATTCCTTGTTTTCTGTCGTTTTACGGGCTGCTTGATCCAAATCATCGATTTGCTTCTTCATCTCCTGCAGACCTTTGATGTAATGGGTGTAGATCATCAACGTCGAATAGGCAACGATATCTTCATACCGCTGGATATCTTGCTCATGCTTTTCGATCAATCGTTTGATCAGATTGGATTGATGAGAGACATACGTGATCAATAGATCTTTGGTGTAGATAAAAGTCACAGGCTCAAGACGGTCTTCGATTCGATCCTCAGTCACTTCCGACAAATCGATCAAGGTATAGAGAATCGGATGATTTAACTTGGTGTTGCGCAAGTATTCCAACCGTGACACTTCTTCCGGTTCATTGGCGCCAATAAAAATATCTTCAGGCAGTTGATACTTATCTAACAAGTGTCGTTGTTCCTCTGGATCTGTGCCAGAAACCACTAGCCAATTGTAATCCTCCTCCGAAGATTTGCTTATTTTTCGGTCTTCCATTTTGTAATACTGAAACATGGTGACTCGCTCCTTTTCTAATTCTCTCTTAATTTAACTATCTAACGCTTCAGGCTTTTTGTCAAAATAAATGGCTTTTCTTTTCGATGCTTTTTTCATTTTGTCAAAGTGCGTTTTATTAGACGAACGTTTCGATTCATGAGAAACTTTTTATGGGCCCAATAAAAAATTTTAGGAGGAATAGTATGTTTCGTCATCAGAAAGAATTACAGTTTGAAGCTAAACCAGAAAAACCAAATCCGTTAGTTGCGAAATACCTTCAAGAATTAATCGGTGGACAATATGGAGAGATGAGTGTTGCCATGCAATACTTATTCCAAGGATGGAGCTGCCGTGGGGAAGAAAAATACAAAGACATGTTAATGGATATCGCTACTGAAGAGCTTGGACACGTTGAAATGTTAGCAACGATGGTTGCACGTCTACTGGAAGGTGCACCTGTGGAAGATCAAGAAGCGGCTATGAAAAAAGACCCAACGATCGGTGCGATCATTTCTGGAATGAATCCGCAACATTCCATCGTTGCAGGCTTAGGACCACGTCCTGCTGATAGCGTCGGCAATCCATGGTCAGGTGCGTATATCATTGCTAGTGGCAACTTACTTGCTGATTTCCGTGCCAACTTAAATGCGGAATCACAAGGTCGTCTGCAAGTAGCACGCATCTATGAAATGATCGATGACCGTGGGGTCAAAGACTTACTTTCAGTTTTATTAGCACGTGATAGCTACCACCAAAATCTCTGGGCAGCTGCCGTGAAAGAATTGGAAGAAAACGAAGGCTCAATTTTAGTGCCGACTACCTTTGACCGCAAAAACGAACGCTTAGATATCGCTTATGATTTCTATAACTTCTCAGAAGGCGACCAAAGTAAAGAAGGCTCTTGGGCGAAAGGCAAAGCCCTTGATGGTGAAGGCGAATACCAATGGCTAGACGAACCAAAAGTCGAAGGAAAAGCGCCAAAACTCGATCAAGTCACACCAAAAATGTATGGCACACCGCCTGAAAAATAATTTGATCAAAAAGAGCAATTGTTTCTGAAACAGAAACCGTTGCTCTTTTTTCTTTGTCTGTTTGAGCAAGTTGGTTACGTTCCTGTCAAAAAAGCGTTAGAGTAGAATGTAGAAAAGAAAAGGAGGAATCATTTTATGAAAGCACCTTTACTGACATTAAACGACGGCAATTTACGCCCCGCATTGGGCATCGGTACCTATCAGATCCGTGGTGGCGAAGGATTGAGCCAGCTGCAAGCAGCGATCGCCGACGGGTATCGCTTGATCGATTCTTCAACCAATTATGACAATGAAGGCATTGTCGGCAAAGCGATCCGTCGCTCGGGTATCCCACGTTCAGAATTTTATATCACCTCAAAATTACCAGGAAAATACCATGGCTATGATGATGCCTTAACCAGCATTCAAGAATCCCTTGCTCGCATGGGGCTCGACTACTTCGATGCCTTTTTGATCCACTGGCCATTACCAAAACGCGGCAAATATGTCGAAGCTTGGCAAGCCTTAGTGACCGCCCAAAAATTAGGCTTGATCCGTTCCATCGGCGTTTCCAATTTTGAACCAGAACATTTGGATGCCATCATTGAAGCAACTGGTGTGACTCCTGCATTAAATCAAATTGAGATCCATCCTTACTGGGTCCAAGAACGGATGGTCGCAGAAAACAAAAAGCGCGGCATCGTAACGGAAGCTTGGAGCCCATTAGGTCGTGGCAGCGATGCCCTGAAAGAACCACTGATCACTGAATTAGCTGAGAAATACCAAAAATCAGCTGGTCAAATCATCTTGCGCTGGCATGTGGATCGTGGCATTTTGCCCCTTCCAAAATCAAGAAACCTCGCCCATCAACGAGAAAATCTTGCAATCTTCGACTTTGAACTGACTGAAGATGAAATCAATCAAATCAATCAGTTAAACAAAGCAGACGGCCGCATCGATGGTCAAGACCCAAATGAGTATGAAGAATTTGAATAAACAATGATACCTAAAAAACATCATCTGCTACTCCTTGATCGACGGAGCAACAGATGATGTTTTAATATCAATAATAAACGAATTTGCTTCCCTACTTACAGCTGATAATGGATCGCTTCTTGGTACTTTTCAAACAGGGACTGGTTCAATTCATCCCCGCCGTCTAGGTTCGCTGAGTAAAAAATCGGCGGATAGTCGACACCGGCTTCTTTTAGTTTTTGGCAAACTTCAACGATGATCGCATTTAAGATCGTTGCGCCGACTACGGTGGATGTGGGGCCGACTTTTTGTTCGACGTCAGGAATCGTACACGCTGCATCGCCAATCTCCCCATGATTGTCGATGACGATATCCGCCGTTTCAAACAAACGCAAGCCTGAAGTATGGCGGCTGGTGACTGTTTTTGAATAGGTAAGATTCGTTAATGCGATGATCTTGACCCCCTTTTCTTTGGCATGAAGCGCCATATCGATGATAACTGGGTTTCGCCCAGACACCGAATGCAAGATCAGCACATCACCTGCTGTAAAGGGTTGGGTCGCCGCCAAGGCACTACCGTAGCCTTCTAAGCGCTCCATTTTACTAGTGAAGGTGATTGGGCTGCGATCAAGCATCAGTTCTCTTCCAAAGATCGCGTTGATGGTCATCATGCCGCCTGCTCGATAATACATCTCTTCGGCTAAGATCCCAGCGTGACTTGCGCCAAAAATGTAGATGGCTTTTTTGGTCAAGTTGGCTTGCGTCAGTAATTCAATGGCTTGCTCAATCGCTGGTGCTTCTTTTTCTTCTACAATAGACAATAGTTCTTTTGCTTTTTCAAAGTATTGAAACATTTAAAACCCTCCAAACAGCTTGCCGATCAATTCACCAAGGATGCCCCATAGAGATAAATCGTTCCCACCGAAAATCAAGATCCAGTTTTGAATCGTCGTTGAGAACATCGCTGCAGAGATCCCAACGAGTGCTACCATAACGACAGAAGCTGTGATCGTACCAATAATGGCACCTCGCAAGCCCCCTTGCCCTTCGCCGATCACCGCAGCACCGCCACATTCAAAGAAGCTGGTGATAACTAAAGGAACGATCAAAATGCCAAAGACGTTGGTCGTATTGGCAATGACCACTAAAATCGTTGAGGTGATCATCGCCACGATAAAGCCGATGATTACAGCATTTGGACGATAGTTGAACAAGATTGGTACATCAAAAGCTGGTTTCGCTCCAGGAACGACTTTTTCTGCGATCCCTTGAAAGGCGGGAATGATTTGGTTGATCAATAGACGTACCCCATACAACATGATCAATAATCCTGCACCGAAGTTCAAGCCAGCATCAACCGCAAACATCACCAAGTTGCCCCCTTCAGGAACTAATACGGGCGCAATCAAACCGATAACGATATTCATCAAAAACATCACTAACGCGCCAGTAATCGATATTTCACGGAAAAACGAGAGATTTTCTGGCACTTTCAAATCTTCCGTCGATTTTTCTTTGTTTCCGACCCGTTTTGCAACAAAGCCTGAAACCAATGACAAGATCCCCGTTGGATGACCGATCAAGAATGAATCATCGCCTGTGGCATCCCACACATATTTACGCATGATCCATGGCATGAAGGACCAGTAACAAGCAGATAGAACCGCCCCTAAAATCAACAATGGGATTCCGGTAAGTCCGCCTTCAACGCCCCCAGCGACGATGACGAACGGGAACCACCACAACATGTGACCGGTGAGGAAAATCGTCTTCACAGGTGTAAAGCGAGCAATCAATAAATGAATGACAAGTCCGAAAAACATCGCTAAACCTACTGTTCCGCCGTATTCTGCCGTAAAGGTGATGTCAGAGAGCCCATCTGACACAGCAACGCCTAATTGGGTTTGAACCGCTGCATTGATCGGTGCGATCGTTCCCACCAACATATTTACCCCAGCCGTCAATGCCACCATCCCGAAGGAAGCTGTTAAGGTTCCTTTAACGACTTCTGCAAAAGGTTTTCTTTGTACCAATAACCCAATCATGGCAATGATCCCCAGTAGGACTGGCGGATTTTTTAAAATATAATCCGTGACAAAATTCATGATTATCCCTCTCTTTCAGCTAAAAATTTTTCCATTTGCTGTTTGACTTCTTCTTTATCCATATACTTTTTGATTGGATAAACGGGTGCTTTCACGGATGCTTTTAACTCATTCAATAATTCATTACTCGTAAAATAAACATCTGCTGGTGTCGCTTTTGCCGTCGATAAATCAGTATTCTCGGCAGTTGCCGTCAACCCTAACTCTTTGATTACCTTGTCGATCGTCATCTTCAATACCATTGAGCTTCCTACACCAAATCCACATACTGCTAAAATTTTCATATCCTTTTCCTCCTATTGGAATAATTGACAAATTTGTTCCCAATCGCCATTTAATATCACGTTGTATTTTTCTTCATCCATAAAGATCGCCATGATCTCTTTCAAGCTTTCTAGATGGCTTTGACTATCTGCGGCGGCTAAGACAAGAAATATCCGCACCGGTTTGCCCTCAAGATCGATGGGCTGTTTCGTTACTAAAAGGCTCATACTTTGTTCCAAAACCCCTTCTCCAGGACGGGCATGCATCAGCGCAAAGTAATCCGCCAACACCATGTAAGGACCATTTTCTTCCACACTTTGAATCATCGCTTCGATGTAAGCTGACGTAATCAGCGCTTCATCCAGCAAGGGCTGGCTGGCTAATTTTACGGCTGAGCGCCAATCTGTCACTGTCTCATCCGTTTGTATATGCTTTTCAGGCAAAGAATCCTTCACTTTCATTCTGATTTAACCTCCAACATTTTTGATAGGAACCATTCTTTGTTTTCGATTCCTTGCATGATCAATTTCATCATTGGTTCCACCTTTTGCGTCTCATCCTCTCGGATCATCAATAAAATAATGATGTCGGCTTTTTGGTTGCCCCATTCTACTGGCTGATCCAAAAGCAAAATCGAGATGGCTGTTTTTTCGACATAATTTGGATTGCCATGAGGGATGGCAAAGCCATTATCTAAATAGGTTGATTGTAGCTGCTCTCTTTCAATGACGGATTGCTGAAACTGCGCTTTTCGTTTTTCATCACTAAAAGGGGTTTGTTCGATCAGAAAATTGATGGCTTCTGTTTTGCTGGCAAATCGCTCGAAAAAGACGGTTGGCTGGATCATCGATTGGGCTTGAAGAAGTAAACCATTTTGATCGACCACCGTCTCATTATCGATGACTAAATCGATGTAGTGATTCATGATCCGCTTCATGTCGCGATTGGTCACCATAGGCGAGATCCGCACCACAGGTTTTTGAATCCCGACAAGATCGATGGTTGAAATAATAAAATCGATCGCCGAGATGTCCATCTGCTTTAATTTTTCAACTGAAACGGTTTCGATACTGTCGATCTCTGGCAGAATGCGACGAATTTTCGCAGAGACAAACGAGCTAGTGCCGACGCCATTGGGACAGACAAAAATGATTTTATTCATGCGGCGCATTCGCTCGATCGCTGCTTGAAAATGGATTGTGACAAATCCGATCTCATCATCAGAGATCCCCACTTGATACGCTTTCAAAAAATCATGGAGCGAGAACCAGACCACGCCATACAAGGCAGGATAGTTTTGCTTGATTTCCTCTAACAAAGGGTTGACGACTGTGGTTTGCGCTTCGATCCGCAACAGCAGTTGATACAGATGGATCGTCACATCTTCTTCCAATCGATTGTCTTGGGTCAAGTCGGTGCCTAAGCCTTCGCTGATTTTTTGAATCAAGTTGCGCACTTTTCCCCGAAAGACGAAAGGAACTTTTTCACTTTTCATAAAAAATTTCAAGCCGCTACCGACAATCAGGTAGGCTAGATATTGCACTTCTTTTGGTGAAAATTGATAAATGTGCTGTTCTTCGATTTCTTTCAGTAGCTCATAGACTAACGGATATTTGTCGAACTCCAAAAACAGTTTCCCCACTTGGCGATTTTCTTCAATCACTAAGTTTTCCGCATGACTCGCCCGTTCGATCAGCAGCACGATGGAAAGGACGATACTTTGGATGTAGCTGTCGGGCATTTCCACTTGTTTTTCCATTAACGCTCGACGAAACGCCTGATTTACTTCCTGGTATTTCGCAGGTTCCACCAACAAGGAAAACGCCGCTGGTTGATCCAGCATCATTAAGCAAAAGCGTTTGAGCACCCGATGGATCTGGGATTCACTTCCTTCAAAAAATGTACCTGAATTATCAAATCTCAGGCGCAAGCTTTCTTTTTGAAACAGTTCTTTTAAATAAGAAATATCTTTTGCAATACTGCTGCGGGAAACGAAATAATCCTCTGCTAACTGCTGATAGCTGAGGTGCTCGCCAGCAATCAACCGTTTAAAAATCAAAATCCTTCGTTCCGATGTCCCCGAATAATTCATTTTCATACGCTCACCCTCTACCTCTATTTTATTGCTACTGTACCAAATTAGAAGGCTAATTGTTAGATTAAAGAATGATTAAAAGGAGTGTACACTTTGATTTTCAATGCTCCTGCAGGCATTTTATAACAATTTCAAGGCGCTTTTTTTCACAATCTGCCGCCTTTCTCTTATAATTAAGCTAGGATTTATATAGGAGGAGATAACATGAAATGGCGTGGGGGTAGACAAAGCAGAAATGTCGATGATCGAACGGGGCGATCATCTGGCTCAGGCGGGATGCTGGCTGCTGGTGGCGGGATCGGTACGGTGATCATCGCTGTTTTATTTTTCCTGTTTAGCGGTGGTGATTTAAATTCGCTGCCGGATGTCTTGGGTGGCAGCGGTCAAGCAGCCAATTACCAGACAGAAAATGTGGGCACCAGTGAGTACACGGAGGAAAAAGAGTTTTCCGCAGTCGTATTCGGCTATTTAGAAGATTATTGGCAAGACGTTTTTCAAGAGCGGCAAGAAACCTATCAAGACCCGACACTCGTATTATTTACGGGAAGCGTGCAGTCGGCATGCGGCTATGCCACGTCACAGGTTGGTCCGTTTTATTGCCCAGCAGATGAGAATGTGTACCTTGATCTTAGCTTTGCCAATGAGCTTTCCGATAAATATGGCGCAAGCGGCGACTTCGCAATGGCCTATGTCATCGCCCATGAAGTCGGTCATCATGTGCAAAATGAGCTGGGGATCACCCAACAATTGGACAAAATCCGCCAGCAAGTTTCAGAAAAGGAATACAATCAGTACAGCGTTCGTTTGGAACTGCAAGCTGACTACTTAGCTGGTACTTTTGCGAAATACTTGCAAGGCGAAACCTATCAAGGACAACCGATCTTAGAAGCTGGCGACATTCAAGAAGCAATCACAGCTGCCAATGCCATCGGGGATGATACGCTGCAAAAAGAATACCAAGGCTATGTTGTTCCAGATAGTTTTACGCACGGCACATCGCAGCAACGCGTGGACTGGTTTAACCGTGGCTATCGTTATGGTGACTTAGCACATGGCGACACCTTTAATGTCGATAGCCTTGACTTGAGCAAGTAGCTTCAATTAAAAAATCACTCCGAAACAGCATGAACCGCCTGCTGCTTCGGAGTGATTTTAGGTTCTTGTTGCCCCTTCAAGCCTTTTGGTGAAGGGACGCTTTACGCTTTCTTAACTTTCGCAATGATTTTTTCGCAAAAACGTGCCTGCTTCGTCATACTTTTTTCACATTTCGAGACTATTATATAAGCATACCAACAAACAACCCTAACACTTTTTCATTTTTACTCCTTTGCCTGTCAGTCCCCGCTGACAGGCTCTTTTTTGTCTTTTGATTGATATACTCAGACCTGCAAGTCTTTACGCTCATAACGGGAAAAGGTGCCAAAGAAACAGATGATACCGATCAGCAGTACCCAAAGGACTGATGTCGCGCCGTTATCCATGAGTTGGACGGGTAATGCCATCCGCACAGGTGAAAGTCCTGCCAGCCATTCCAATTTATCGTAGAGTTCCCCCACGATGCCGAGCAAATACAGACCGAACACGCAGCCTAAGCCGACGCTGGCGGTTTGTTTGCTGGAACGCAAGATCGTGGATAAAAAGAAACCTAGACAGAGGAAAAAGACTAAGACACCGTACTCGGCAACGAAGATTTTGCTGATTTCTTCTATAAAAGCGGACAGGTCATCTTCAGGTAGTTTGAACAAAGCAAATGAGGCCAGACTACTGCCATAAGCAATCAGCCAAAAGCCAGTCAGCAACAACAATCGAGCGAGGAACTTCCACCCAACGATTTCTCTGCGGCTAATAGGCTGAGCGTATAAATACTCGATCGTTCCTTCTGATTCTTCAGTGATCAGACTGTTCAAGCCTAAAAGCATCCCATAAATACACGCAGCGATAAATAAGTATTGAAAGTAGTACCCGAAAAAGCCTGTCGGGGAAACCAAGCTTGAGGGTCCTGTCAGTTGGATGTTAAAGATGCCTAGTAATTCTGGGCTGAAAGAGCCCAACATCTGGTCTAACGACGTTTTCATTTCTGGCGTGATCATTTGAGGATAGATAGCCGTAAATGCAAAAATGATTGCTGCAAAAAGGATCGCCCAGACTAGCCAGCCTTTGAAGGTATTTTTAAGATCGATTTTCATTAAAGTCATTTTTGAGAACCTCCTTCATACAGGAGCATAAATTGCTGTTCAAGGGTTGGGTGTTCGATCGTGAACTCTTTAATGGCAGGATTGGTTAAAAAATGTGCCAGCTGATTCATGTCCCCTTGATAGAAAAAACGCAAGCTGTGTGATTCCTGAGCAAGAACCTGTACGTTTTCCAAGCCGGCTAATGAGAGGCTACCCTCATTCGTGAGCGTTACAACTTTGCCGAAATTTTCTTCCTCACTCAGTTCTTTCACGGTGATGATCTGTCCTTCACGAATAAAGGCGGTCCGATGGGCATAGGTCTGAATTTCATGCAAATCATGGCTAGATAGAAAAATCGTCATCCCCTGTTTGTTTCTTCTAAGGAGCTCTTCAAACAGCCGTTTTTGGATCAAGGGATCTAAGCCATTGGTCGGCTCATCTAAAATCAACATTCTCGGTTGTGCAATCAAGGCGCTCGCAAGCCCGACTTTTTTCTTGTTCCCTAAAGAAAGTTCTGCGATCGATTTGTTTGGATCAATTTGAAAAAGCTCCATCAACTCCTGAATCTCTTTTTTTGGCTGCTTGACTTGATGAAAATCCGCCGTAAATGCCAGTAGTTCTGCTGTCGTCATTTTTGAATAAAACCGTACATCACTGGAAACATACCCAGTAAACGTTTTGATCTCTTTGGCTGCTTGTTGGCAATCTCGTCCAAAAATCGCCGCCTGTCCTGCATCTGGTTTGATAAAATTCAACAATACTTTGATGGTCGTTGATTTTCCCGCACCATTTGGTCCAATAAAGCCAAAAATCTCTCCTTCTGCCACTTGCAACGATACGTTCTCGATGGCGTACTTCTTGTTGTATTGTTTGCTTAGTCCGTTGATCGTAATGGCATCCATCCTGTCCCCTCCTTGTACTGCTTTGATGCCATCAGTGTAGCCTTATTTGGCGTTTCCGTCAATCAAAGATCTAAAAGGCTTCCGCTGGAATGTTTTACGAAAATCATCAACAGATTGACACACTTCTATTGCTTTCTCTTCCTATTTTTTTCACATTTTCCCGTTACTATAAATACATACCAACAAACAACCCTAACACTTTTTCATTTTTACTCCTATCCCGCCAGTCCCCGCTGGCGGGCTCCTTTTTTTTGCGGCAAAAAAACGCAGACCTAGCAGCAACTGACTTTAGCAAATGTAGCACTCGCTAAAGTCAATTGACTGACTATCCTGCGTTTTTTGGCTCGATCATTTCTGGGACGGATGAATCAATTCTGAATCATCCGTCCCACTTTCATTATTGACAATGCGTCCGTTTTTTTAGTTTTCATGGGGTGATTTGTTAACGAAACGGATTGTAGAAACGTCCGCCATTAAGTACCATCAAGGACAATCCGAGCGCCACGATCAAGCAAACGACAGCAATCGCCAAAAGATCTTTGCCTTGGATCGGCTTAGCTTTCAGCCAGGTACGCTGCTTATGTTTGCCAAACCTTCTTAGCTCCATGGCAGCAGAAATATGGTCGATCCGTTCCAAGCTGGAAAAAATCAAAGGAATCGCGATCGCGACATTGCCTGCCACTCGCTTGCGCAAAGGTGCTTTTTTAGAAAGCTCCACGCCCCGTGCTTGCTGCGCTTTGGCAATGGTCCGAAAATCATCTTGAATATCGGGAATGTAACGCAAAGCCAGTGCGACTGCATAGGCGATCTTGTAGGAAATCCCG
Source organism: Enterococcus sp. AZ079 (assembly GCF_050547255.1). Lineage (NCBI taxonomy): Bacteria > Bacillati > Bacillota > Bacilli > Lactobacillales > Enterococcaceae > Enterococcus > Enterococcus sp. AZ079. The sequence continues at coordinate 2,380,442 of NZ_CP172955.1, forward strand.
ATGCGGTTGATGCTGGACGCTAACTCACTAGGATTGGTGGTAAACAGGAAAATCAATCCTGGCGGAATCGTGACAAAATATTTGATCAATAGATTCAACTCATAAAACACTTGCTCTTGGGTCAATGTATACCGACCGATCCCTTCGAAAATCACGTGGCGCGTACCGTAGATCTCCACCCCGTATTCTGGTGCGAAAAGATAGACCGCCACCAAATTCAAAAGCGAAAAGAAGATGATAAATTTTAATACAAAAGCGATATCTCGGTAGCGAATTCCAGCACTGGCAAATAGAAAGACCGAAAACAATGCCAGTCCAATGAGAAAGCGCGTATCATAAGAAATCATCCCGATGACGGATAGCAGCAAAAAACAAATCAGTTTTGCAGCACCGCTTAATTGGTGAATCCACGTTTTGCGGTCAAGATAGCCGATTAGATTACTCTCCATCGTGTCCCTCCTTCTCGCTGGCAATGAAGGCGGCAGTAAAAGCGGCGGGATCTGTCAGCTGGTTAAGGGTCGCCAGTGTATACAAGCTGGTTTCTTTGAGGTTTGCGGCACTCACCACTTGTTTGTCTGCTAAGACAACTTCTGGCGGAGCGTCCAGCAAAATCGTTCCTTTTGTCAAAACGATCGTCCGCTGTGTATACTCCAACATCAAATGCATATCGTGGGTGATCATAACGATCGTTAATCCCCGCTGGTTCAACTCCTGTAAAAATTGCATCATTTCGGTGTAATGGCGATAGTCTTGTCCCGCTGTCGGCTCATCCAATAAAATGAGTTCAGGATCTAAGACGAGGATCGCTGCAATGGCGGCTCGGCGTTTTTGCCCATGACTTAGTGCCGACAATGGCCATGAACGAAACGGATAAAGACCACAAATTTTCAAGGTCTGATGAACTTTTTCTGTAATTTCAGCCTCTGGAACGTTTCGGTTGCGCAAGCCTAAGGCAACTTCGTCAAACAGGAAGTTTTTTGACAGCATTTGATTGCTGTTTTGCAACACATACCCGATTTTTTGCGCTCGTTCTTTGATGGAATCATTGCCCATGTTCGTTCCTTGCCAAAGCAACTTGCCAGAAGTCGGAGTTAAAAAGCCGGTAATCAAATGGGACAAGGTCGATTTTCCTGCGCCATTATGCCCGACCAAACTAATCATTTCTCCTTGATGGATGGTAAAATCCAGTGCTTGCAAAATGGGTTTGCCCACTTGGTAGGAAAACGATAGATTCTTCGCTTCCAACAACGGCGGCTGGTGGCTAGGAAGCGCCGGTTTCGGAAATTTTTCTTGAAACTGAGTCAGTTTTTCGGCAATCTCAGGTGATGCAAATGCTTCTACCGCGACCAAATCAGCAGCGTCGGTCACGGGAACCCCCGCTTTTTTTAAAGCAGCTAAATACAGCGGTTCACGAATGCCGACTTGCTGCAGCATATCCGTTTTTAATAGTTCATTCGGTGTACTGTCGGCAAGGATGCGGCCTTCTTCCATCACGATGATGCGATCGACAGCTGCGGCTAACACTTCTTCTAAGCGATGTTCAATGATGATGGTGGTAAAACGCTTCTCTTGATACAGCTGGTCGATCATTTTGATGGCTTCCACACCTGTTTGCGGATCCAAGTTGGCTAGCGGCTCATCAAACAGTAGAATCGGTGTTTCATCGATCAAAACACCTGCCATTGAAACACGTTGCTTTTGGCCACCCGATAATTCCTGCGGTTTTTTCGCCAAATGATCCATTAAGTCAGTCTTTTCTGCCCAAAAACGCAGCGCCTCTTGCATCACTGCTTGACTGCGCTGATCGTTTTCCAATGAAAACACGATATCTTCTGCTACGGTCAAGCCTACAAATTGGCTATCGGTGTCTTGCAGCACCGTGCCGACGGTCAAAGACAGCTCATAGATGGAAGCTTGCCCAAAGGCATTGGTACCGATTGTCAATTCTCCAGTACTACTGCCTTTGTCGTTTTGCGGGATCAAACCGTTCAAACATTTTCCTAATGTACTTTTGCCAGAACCGCTGGCACCGACGATCAGGACTTTTTCTCCTTCATAGATCGTTAGATCGATGTTTTTCAAGGTCGGTTCCGCTTGTGCATCATATTGGAAAGAAAAATTCGTAAATTGAATGATTTTTTGTTTCATTTTTAGCCTTCACACATTTCTTTGGTTAGGATTCCTTACTCAAGCTGCCTTTTTTGGTTTTGGTTTGGGCATAGGCTTTTAGCAGGATCACTCCGATTATCCCAGTTACGACTGCATTGGTCAATCCCGCAATGACTCCTTGCGTAAAGACTTTGTTCGCTGGTTCGCCATAGATCAAAATATCCCCGATCGGGGCAATGATCACCCAGACGACCAAATTTGCGATCGTTTCACCGATCAAGAAGGTCCGAATTTCTTTAGCGCCAAAGGTTCCTTGCTGGATTGGAATCCAACGAGTCAAAAGTCCAAAGAACACCCCTAAGATCCCAGAGGCGGCGATCCAAGACCACCATGGACCATAAGTCGTTAAATCTCCTAGAGCATGACCGATAAAACCTGCTAAACCAGCCACGATCGGACCGTAGACAACGCCTAATAGCGCCAAGAAAGGATAGGCTGTGGCGATATCTGTATTTGGGAAACCCGTCGGAATCGTGACGAAACGTTTTAAGACGAAAAAGACCGCAGCACCGATACCGATTGCAACAATGTGTTTTACTGTAAATTTTGATTGATTCATTTTTCATTTCTCCTTTTTTTAAGGGTAATTTTCCAATTCGTGCCAGTCCCTATTTTATAGGTTTCAGCAAATGAAGCCAAGTTGAGCCCTAAACCGATATTCAGCAAGGAATTGACATATAAGACGGGTTCTTGTTCTGCCACTTGCGCAAAGGAGCGTCCGAAACGCACTTCTTCTTGATAACGCAGGGTATCTTGGTAGTAGATACTGACGAGCAGCGACTCATTGTATTGGACCTGCCATTGCTTAAAGAACGTGTGGGGAATATTCGTCCACAACGAACCAAAGCGGATATCGAGAATATCGATCGTCCCTGTGATCGTTTCAGCTGTTTGGCTTGGCTTTTCAATGGCAAAAACTTGGATCGCTTCTTTAGGTTCAGGTGTTCCTAGCTCTTCAAAGCTGATGGCGCCGCTGGCGAGCCGAGCGGCATTATACATATAAACATCCCGACCATGAAACGTATGGCTTTCGGCTGATCCTGCCAAGCGCTCAGTTGCCTCATTGATCACCCGAAGTTCAGCGATTCCGATATAAGTCGCTAAATAGGTCAGGGTGCCGTTATCTGGTGTCAAAACCAACTGCCCGGTCGCCATCTTGGCAACCACACTTCGTCGATCAGACCCTACGCCAGGATCGACCACTGAAACAAAGACGGTTCCTGCTGGCCAATAGGTGACGCTTTGTAGCAGGCGATAGCTGGCGTCATGAATGTTGTATGGCTCGATCTCATGAGTCAAATCCGCAATGACCAGCTCTGGTGCCACTTGATAGGCTACCCCGTACATCGCATTGACCGCTCCATCTTGCAAACCAAAATCGGTTTGAACCACTAATTTGTGCATTTTCTCTCCTCCCAACAACCTTTCTCCTTTTCAACAAAACCTTCGCATGAAACAGCTGACCCTACAGACACAAAAAAAGCCCTTAGCCAAAGCTAAGGGCATCACCTGCGGTACCACCTTAATCTGTAAAACCTTCACAGGCCTCACCTCATTCAGTACCCGAAAACACTCGGAGACTGTCGCTTGTTAACGGGGCAACCGTATTTTCCTAATTAGTCAGAAAATCCGCTCCAAAGTCATTTTCAAATCATTTGTTGTCGTTCCTTCTCACCTGCTGGAACTCTCTGCTAGACAACGCCCGTGATTCTACTTTCTTTTTCATCGCGTTTGCATTTTGTTTCATTAAAATTATCAAAGCTTGTGCCTTTTGTCAATTCTCTTTTAAGAAAAAATTCAAACAGAAGCCATAATTTGTCAAAAGATTCACGCAATTTCTAAATTTCACTCGAAAATTCTTCATATTTTCTCGGTATGATACCTGTATACCAACAAACAACCCTAACACTTTTTCATTTTTACTCCTTCCCGCCAGTCCCCGCTGGCGGGCTCCTTTTTGCCTTCTGACCGTTTTAGATGGTTTCACTTTTTCTTGGCGATTTCTTCTCAGAATTCTGTTTGATTCGTCAACTTTTTTTCACATTTTCCCGCTATTATAAATACATACCAACAAACAACCCTAACACTTTTTCATTTTTACTCCTTCCCGCCAGTCCCCGCTGGCGGGCTCCTTTTTGCCTTCTGACTGTTCTAGATGGTTTCACTTTTTCTTGGCGATTTCTTCTCAGAATTCTGTTTGATTCGTCAACTTTTTTTCACATTTTCCCGCTATTATAAATGCATACCAACAAACAACCCTAACACTTTTTCATTTTTACTCCTTCCCGCCAGTCCCCGCTGGCGGGCTCCTTTTTGCCTTCTGACTGTTCTAGATGGTTTCACTTTTTCTTGGCGATTTCTTCTCGGAATTCTGTTTGATTCGTCAACTTTTTTTCACATTTTCCCGCTATTATAAATGCATACCAACGAACAACCCTAACACTTTTTCATTTTTACTCCTTCCCGCCAGTCCCCGCTGGCGGGCTCCTTTTTGTGAGATTGGACTTGATTTTCTTCCTAGAAAGGATTATCTTTATCTTATGCGGAAGTGGCGGAATGGCAGACGCGCACGCTTCAGGCGCGTGTGAGTTTATCTCGTGTGGGTTCAACTCCCATCTTCCGCATTTAGCAGTTCAGCTTTCTGAACTGCTTTTTTTGTTGCAAAACGCGCATGTTCATCGAATAAACATGCGCGTTTCATTCAACTATTTTTCCCCTTATTCACTAACATAGGCGGTGCGGAAAAAGAAATGCGCACCATAAGCTGGGAATTGGATGTCTTTAACATTTGATTTGATCAAATAATTTGAAGCACTTTGGTAAAGAGGGACTTGCGCAGCATCTTGTTCCAACAAAATTTCTTCTGCCGCTTTGTAATCTTCAAAATATTGATCGGGGTCATTGGCATGAACGGTGCGCGCATCTTCCGTCAACGCCGTATATTCTTCATTGACATAGCCGCCGTAATTAAAGGAAGCGCCGTTTTTGTATAAGATAAAGAACATATCCATGTCACTGCTTCCAGCGATCCAGCCAGAAACGGAAAGCTCATAATCACTATTTGCTCTTGATTGATTTAAGCTGGCACGTGGCTGTTTGTTGATGGAGATCGACAAGCCTGGCAAGTTTTCTTGCAGTTGGCTTTGCAAGTACTCCCCGATTTTTTGACCATTGTCATCATCTGTCACTAATAAACGCAGCGTCGTACTTTCACCAATTTCCGCTTGGGCTTTTTCCCACTCTTCCTTGGCAGCCTCTAAATCATACAGATTATAATCACCGCTATATGCTCGAAAATCTTCGCCAGTATTTGGATTCGCAGCTAAGCCAGTAGGGATCAATCCATTTAAAACTTTCGCTCCATCGTTCAACACATTATCCACGAGACTTTCTTTGTCGATCGCCAACGCGATTGCTTTACGCACATGAACATTTGCTAAGGCATCGTTGGCGGTTTTATTGAAGTCTAAGAAAAAGTTCGCCACATCGTTTTGCGTAACTAGTTCTTCATTGTCCCCGTATTGTTGGACGTAGATCCCGCTGATTTTTTGCAAATCAAGGTCGCCGCTTTCAAACAATTGGATCCCCGTATTTTCTTCTTTGATGGTGGAGCCTTTGATTTCCTCCAATTGAACGACATCAGCATCGTAGTATTGGTCGTTTTTCACTAGCGTCCACTCGTCTCCTGTCTGTTGCCAATCGGTTAAAGTAAAGGGACCAGAATACAACAAATCTTCACTTGTCCGGGCATAGGTCTCGCCTTTTTCTTCAACAAAGGCTTGATTTTGCGGTGCCAACCAGCCGATGGAAATCAAGGATAAAAACGAAGGCTGCGGCTGCTCCAACTGTACGATAAAGGTCGCGTCATCTGGGGTTTCCAGACCAATCGTTTCTACGTCTGCATTGCCTTCACGAATGTCTTTACTATTGACTACATTATCCAACAAATAGGCGTTTGGTCCCATCGTTGCTGGATCAACTAACTTTTTCCACGCATAAGCAAAGTCAGCCGAAGTGATCGCTTCGCCATTGCTCCACTTCGCATCATCTCGCAAAGTAAAGGTATAGGTTTTGCCATCTTCACTGATTTCGACTCCTTCTGCCAAGCCTGGAACTGGTTCACTGTTTTCATCGAAACGGTAGAGCCCTTCGAATAAATGTTGTACGATGGTAAACGTTGCTTTATCCGTCGTTTGGGTCGTATCGAGAGTCGTCAGCTCAGCTGGTAGACTCACCGCAATCGCTTGATTCGGCGCACCGTTAGTTTCAGCCTCTGATCCCTCGGTATTTCCTGTTGTCGTGCAGCCAGAAAGGGTCAACCCAATCACTCCTGCTGCAACCAATAAACGCTTCTTCCAGATCATTTTCATTCTTCCTCCTATGTGATTGCGCAACCAACGCAAGTGTTTTTCATGACAGCAAAAAACGCATTCAACGATAAAAAGAAAAAACCTCATCCCTTTGCTTATCAACTTTGACAAACAAAGGGACGAGATTTTCGTGTTACCACCCTTTTTCGCACCATTCTCACAAATGGCACCTCAACAGTACGCTAAGATACTTGGCACGGTAACGGCTGCTTTCCGTCTGATTTGCGTGAACAAATCAGATCACTCAGAGCTCATCTTCACTTTTTTTCTGCTGCCCTTTCTCACCATCCGGGTTCTCTTCTAACAGATTCCAAAGCTACTCTTCTCTTCATCGTCTTTCTTTTTATCTAAAAAACAGGTAAATGACGTTTTTTTGTCTATTTCATGATTGTTTTAAAGTATACTATTGGTGTTTTTGGAAGTCAACAAGAATTGCGAATATTCAGTTTTTTATGATTTTTCTATCAGAGCTTGTTTTGCGTCTTGCTTGCCTTTCGTCACGTTCTTCTCTAGGATAAGAACTAGATAAGCCTTCTCATTTGTAAAAAGGAGTGTGCCAAAATGAAATTAGCAGAAGCGTTACTTTTAAGACGAGATTTGAACAATCGTCTGTTTCAATTGCGCAACGAAATCTCTAGCAGTGTGTTAGTCCAAGAAGGCGATACCTTGGATCGTAGTATCACAGAATTGTTCAAGGAATACGATGAGATCAATCAACAGTATTCAGAATTAGTCGTAGCCATCAATCGGAAAAATGCGACTGCCTCTTTAGCAGATAGTGCGTTATTGCTGATGGAAGCACTAGAACAGCGAGAACAGCTGCGCCGCAAGCATGCACTGCTTACGCAAGCACTGGATGAAACCAAAGCAGCTCCCCGAATGGGTCGCAACGAAATTCGACTGGTGCGCACGATCGATACAAAAACGCTAACGGAGCAATTGAATACGACCGCCAAACAGCTGCGAGAATTAGATGGAAAGATCCAACAAACCAACTGGCTAGTCGATCTTTAACAAACATGGGTGGGTGTCAAAGGCGAGCACAAAGCAGGTACAGGCTAATATGTACACTATGGAACGTCTGGCAGAGACGTAAACGTAACAACCACTGCTTACGAATCACAATCGTAACAATCACATTGTATTTTTTAGCGACCACGTGCTGATTTGACTGGATGGGAAAAACCCTCTTCTTTTTTTGAGAAGAGGGTTGTTTTTATCGTATCCAGCCGTACGTGGAGCCGGCTCTTTTACTGAGGAACCTGCTGCTTGTTACTCACAGCGGAAGGACGCGCCAGAAACGCTTGCCCTTTCTCACTGCTCCAAAACGCCTTCATCAATGCCGTCAATCCCTCTTTGGTTTGATTGGCACCAAAGAAAGGACTGCCGGGTTCTAACATGATGCCATTAGCTAAAGCACCGATAGGAAAGGGATCAAAGCCGAAGGCAGCAACGATTTCTGCTATCTGATCGAGGGCGGTTTGGTCATCACCAGCAATGGCGATGGCTTTTTTGGCAGTTCCTTGAGCAGCCGTTCTCGTCAGCAAGGATTCCTCTTGGATATCGTGGTACCCCATATGATTGAATCCTTTGACTACTTTACTTTGGGAAAAATAGCGTTGCACACGTTCCGAAGAAGTCTGCTCGATGGATGAGTATTCTGTTTCTTTGCCATCGACTTCCCACCAATAATTCATGGCATCGATCACTAGCTTGCCAGCCAAAGCTTCTGCTGGCAGCTGTTGGTACTTACTCAATGGGATTGCCAAAAGGATCGTTTGGGCTTCTGTCATCACCTCAACGGCATTTTTTGCGATCGCTCCCGGAGCCAACACAGAAACGGACAAGGCGATTTTTTCTGCTGGCTTCGTACTGGCGATCAAGACCCGATAGCCCGCCTGGGCACCAAGATTTGCGAGTGCTAAGCCTAACTTGCCTGCGCCTAAAATACCGATGGTTTTAGGCATTGCTATCACCTGCTGCCAACAATTCTTTCACCCGTGGAATCACTTTGGTTCCATACAATTCAATCGTTTTGAAACGGTCTTTTTGCAGCTGTCCGCCAGTACCGTAAACCAGATCAAAGCGTTCTACACCGACTTGCGGCATCATACGGGCGATTTTTTGCGCCACGGTTTCTGGACTGCCTACATAGTAAGATCCATGTTCGACTTCAAAGTCAAAGCGCTCTTTGCTCATGGCTGGCCAGCCGCGATCAAGACCGATTTTGTCCATGCTCTTTTTGATGTAGTTCCAGCCGATTTCATAGGCTTCTTCGTCGGTGTCGGCGATCACACCATGGGAGTGCATGCCGATTGGCAAAATCGGTTGCCCCAATTGCTGCGCTGCCTTTTTATACAGATCAACATAGGGCGCAAAACGAGCAGGCTCGCCACCGATGATCGCTAACATAACGGGAAACCCATAACGGACGGCACGAATGATCGATTCAGGGGTTCCACCGACACCTACATAGGTATCTAATTGGTGTCCCTCGATTTTTGGAAAAACGTCGGCATTTTTTAAGGATTGCGTGAACTTGCCTTCCCAAGTTAATGGTTTGCCTTTTCTCAGTTCACTAAACATCGCTGTTTTTTCTTCAAATAGTTCTTCATAATCTTGCAAGTCATAGCCGAATAGAGGGAATGATTCAGTAAAAGATCCTCGTCCCAGCATGATTTGTGCACGACCGTTCGACAACGCGTCAACGGTCGCAAACCGTTCGTAGACCCGCACGGGATCATCCGAACTCAAGACAGTTACACCGGTACCTAATTTGATGGTATTGGTAACCATCGCTAAAGCCGCTAGTACCGTATCAGGACTTGAGATCGAATATTCTTCCCGATGGTGCTCCCCTAAGGCAATGACATCGATGCCGACTTCATCGGCTAATTTCCCTTCTGCCACGATATTGCGCAACGATTCGCTATAACTGATCCGTTCTTTCGTTGTATCATCAAAGGCTAGATCGCCAAACGTATCTAACCCAAATTCAAGATTTCTGTGATTGATGGTCATTTTCTTTTCCTCATTTCTCATTACTGATTCTCTGTTCTCACTATAACAAGGAACAAAAAAAGTTGCGAACAATATGCTTACTTTTTGTAAGTTGCCAATTTTAAAGCAAAAAAACACTTTCCCGAACAAAAATTCAGGAAAGTGTTTGGTCTTTAAAGATAGATCCCTTTACTATGGAGATTCACTAAGCATTCTTCCAAGTATGCTTCATCATGTTCTGGATAGATCGGCGTAGTCAAAGGAACAGCTTGAACGGAGGGTTCCAGCGGCAGATTTTTGCCACGATACGCTGGATCGTACCATTCAGGTGCTGGCCGATAGCCTCGATAGGTCATTTCATCCAGCACTAACTGATGGTATTGAAACAATTTATAGGGCGGATGGGTAAAAACGTAATCGACGGTTGCGTGCTTCTTACCCCAGCCTAGCCCCCGTAAGGCTGCTGCTTCACGATGCTGGCCTAACAGCTGCTGCCGAGGCAAAGCAGGTATCAGCGCTTCATGCCATAAGCGCATCGGTTCAGCCTCCTTTATTCTGCGTCCTGGCTGATGAAATTGTCTTGATTTTCAATAACGATCTTGCCGACTGCATGGTGTGTCTCACTCAATGCGTGGGCATCGTAAATTCCTTGTGCCGTCAATGGGAAGGTTGCACCGATGACACTGTTGACTTTTTCTGCTTCGATCAGCTCTGTCAATTCTGCCAATTGTTTGCCGTTGGTTCGTAACCAAATTGCTTTGGCGAAGATGTCTTTTTCTTTTGCCAAGTCTTCGTCTTCAATACTCAAAATTGAGATCAGACGGCCCTTAGGTTTTAAGACAGTGAAACTTTTCTTCTGGGTGTCGCCCCCCATCGTATCAAAGACCAAATCGATGTCTTGCAAGACTTCTTCAAAATCTGTCGTATGGTAATCGATGATCTCATCGGCACCAAGTTTTTGCAATAACTCATGGTTACGAGGACTAGCCGTCGTGATGACGTAAGCGCCAGCTGCTTTTGCTAGTTGGATCGCATAGGTACCAACTCCGCCTGCTCCGGCATGGATCAAGACTTTTTCCCCTTCTTTTAAACGACCGTGTTCAAACAACGCTTGGTAAGCAGTCAAACCAGCTAATGGCACTGCAGCTGCTTCTGCGTAGTTTTGGTTTTCTGGTTTGATCGCTGCTAACTCAGCATCCACGATGGCGTAATCAGCATACGTCCCAAAACGAGTCGTTTCAGGGCGGGCATAGATCGCATCACCAACTTTGAATTCTGTCACGTCAGCACCTATTTCTACGATATCCCCTGCGACATCCCAGCCTAAAATAATTGGGAAGTCCCACGGAAACATTTGTTTTAAATAGCCTTCTCTTAATTTCCAATCGATCGGGTTGATGGATGTTGCGGCAACTTTGACTAATAATTGATTTGGTTTTAATTCTGGTAATTGGACCGTTGCTTCTTTTAATTGGTCTTTTCCACCATAGGCTTCAATAACGACAGCACGTGTTTCCATTGATGCTTCACTCCTTACATTCATTCTTCATCAAAGAGAGGTTCCTGTTTTTCCATCCCTTGATTTCTCACTTCCCTAGCTTAGGCAAAAGGAGGGAATTTGACAAATGATATGTTTGGAAACTGCCCCAGCCACCTGGCCGTTCCTCCTTCAAAGCCTTGAAAGAAACGGGTTTATTTTTTCTTCATTTTTTTATTGCCTTTTCTTTAAAAATCAATTACGCTACTCAAGAAATACGAAATTGTAGAGAAAGAAGGAATTGATGAATTGAAAAGGTTGTGGGTATTTTTTGGCGGTGTGATCGGCATCACCGCGTTGCTGTTTTTAGGTGCTTCGGTGTTAACGAAAGAATCGGGGGCAGCAACGTCGTCCGACAAAAATACAGTGATTATTTACAATTGGGGCGAATATATTGACCCCGAATTGATCAAAACATTCGAAACTGAGACTGGTTACTCAGTGATTTATAATACATTTGACTCCAACGAAGCGATGGAAACGAAAATCAAACAAGGCGGCTCGCGCTATGATTTGGTTTTCCCTAGCGAATCGATCATTCCGAAAATGATCGAAGAAGGACTGTTAGTGCCTTTAGACCATCAGAAATTGACGGGAACGGAAGATCTGTCGCCTTTTTTGATGGATCAAGCCTTTGATCCTGACAATACCTACTCGATCCCCTATTTTTGGGGCACGATCGGAATCATGGCAAATACTGAAGAAGTTGATGTTTCTTCGATCCATGGCTGGAGTGATTTATGGGACCCTGCATTTAAAAATGATGTATTGATGGTGGATGGTGCTCGCGAAACCTTAGGAATCGCGTTACAGACGCTCGGTCTTTCCCAAAATGAAAAAGACCCGACCAAGGTCACCAAAGCCTTGAAGAAGCTGGAAAGTATCCGTCCCAATGTCAAAGCAGTTTTGACCGACGAGATCAAAACCTTGATGATCAACAACGATGCCCCTTTAGGAATCGGATATTCGGGCGATGCCGCTTATGTGATGGCGGAAAATCCTGCCGTCACCTATATCGTTCCCAATGACGGCGGTGCGATTTGGACAGACAATTTTGCGATCCCGAAAACCGTTGGCAATCTTGAGGGAGCCTACGCCTTCATCAATTTTATGCTGCGACCAGAAAATGCCGCACAAAATGCCGAATACGTGGGCTACGCCACGCCGAGTGAAACGGCCAAAGCCATGCTGCCAGTAGAACTGACTGCTGACAAGGCTTTCTACCCTGAGCCAAGTGCGATGGAACAAATGGAACATTATGAATACTTAGGAAAAGAAGCGGTTGAGCTTTATAACGACCTTTTCCTTGAATGGAAGTTGGGATTATAATTGTCACTATTACTAAAATCTGAACACATCTTTGATACCAAAACGAAAACGACTTTTGCGGGCTTTCTCCTGATAGAAGACCAGAAAATCACGGCTGTAGGTCCTCTTTCAGCGCTGCCAACACTTGCTGAAGACACCCAGGTCATTGATCTCAAAGAACAAATGATCATTCCAGGCTTTATTGATGCTCATGTTCATTTTTATCTTTCCGCATTACTCCATCAAGGGGCACTGACCCATCTTACGGGAGTGACAGAAGAAGCCGTTGCCCAGCAAGTGCCCGCCTTGCCCATCACTCATGGATGGAAAATCGGCATCGGCTGGTTCAGCAGTGATTTCGGTCAGCAAGTCTACCCGACGAAAGATTCGATCGACAACTATTGTGCCGACACGCCTGTCATGCTGATTTCAGGTGATGCCCACAGTATTTGGTTGAATAGCCAAGGGATCGCTGCTTTAGGGATCACACCTGAGAACTTACCAGCAGGGATCAGCGGCGAGGCACTGCTTGACGAAAACAGCGGACAATTAAGCGGCTGCTTTTTAGAAGCGATCGCCATTCATTATTTAGCAAAGGTCTTACAGTCTTTCCAAGCACAAAGCCCTGCTGCCTTTCTGACCTATATGAAGCAGCTCAATCAATACGGCATTACGACGATCGGTGATGTTGCCTTGACAGGAGAAAGCTGGGACGATTTGGTCTACCCCACTCTTTATCGGCAAACAGAAGCAGAAGCGACCTTGCGCGCTGTCTTTTATCCAGCCATGCGAGAAGACATCACGCAACTGAAAAAAACTTACCGTACTTATCGCTCCGAAAAAGTACAAATGGGCGGCGTCAAACAATTTTTTGATGGTGTGACGAGTACGCACACGGCTTTTTTAAAAGAGGAATATGAAACACCGTATTTTGCTGGTGATGTCGGGATGCCGTTGATCGATGTTCAACGGATGCGCCGCTTTATTTTACAAGCCAACCAGCAAGACTGGCCGATGCGCATCCATACCATCGGTGATGAAGCGATTCGACAAGCACTCCTCTTTTATCAAGAAAGTGCTGCTGCTCACCCGCTTTCTAAAGGCAAAGCCAATACTTTGGAACACTTGGAAGTGATGGATGCCGCTGATCTGCCACTAGTTCGCCAAGAACAACTGGTACTCTCCGTACAGCCTAGCCATTTATTAGTCGGTTATGAGACCCTCGATGAAGAAGTAGGCCCTCAGCGTGCCAGTCAAATGTTTCCTTTTCAGTCCTTTCTAGAGCAAGGCGCAACCTTGGCTTTTGGGACTGATACGCCAGTCGTGATCGACGTGACTCCTTTAGACTCGCTGTATTATGCGGTTGCTCGGCAGGAAAAAAACGGCCAGCCAGCAGGCGGATTGATGCCACAAGAAAAAATCTCCATCGCCGATGCCCTCTATGCCCACACCGCAGGCGCCGCCAAAGCCTTGAGTCGGCAAGATATCGGTCGATTAGAAGTTGGCTGTTTAGCCGATCTTTGTATTTTGTCCCAAAATATCTTGCCTTTGACTGCCGAAGAATTGCTTCAAACGACTGTTGAAGCGACCGTATTTGATGGGCAATTTGTTTATCGGGGCAACTGATGAAACACTAGATCTTGTGAAAGTACAAGGTCTGGTGTTTTTCTTTGATAAAAAAATACAGAAACAGGTGCTTAGTTTGGACCACTCTCCCTTTTCGTACTTGCCCCTATCCCTTACGATGGATTCCCTGCTTGGCAGCTATGCTTTATCATAGGTTTTCTTTCGGCCATTTTGATTCGCGTGGATTGGTCTATTCGATTGGCGCAGCAAAAGAATAATTTAAGCGGTTGCCAGTTTCTTTATTTGATGGAAATTCAGAAACATGCCTCTTTTTCCTTGGAGTTTTTTTCCTTTTAACAGCAAACATTGGTCTATTCCATCACCCCTTACTTTCTCCTTCAATCGTTTTTTAAACCTTTGAATAAATTCTTAATAAAATAACTAACAAAAAATAAACTTTTACTATATCCCTTGAATGTAAGCGATAAATTTGTTATTATTACCAAGGATAAGGAGGTGTTTATCTATTGTATGCGATTAAAATCTTTCATGGTTATCTAACCGCCGAAGGAAAAAGAACACGGGACAAAACAATTGCATTAACCTATACTTGCAGAGAAGATGCTGAACGTTTCGCAAATAAAATCGGCGGGAGAGTTAAAAAAATTGGCTAACCAACTAGAATAAAAAAGGCTGTCAACCTCAGTAGGTGACTGCCTTTTTTTGTTATCTGATTTCCAGCAAATCAAGCAATACTCCTGACTTTTTACATATGTTTAAGCTCCTTTTCTTGTTGAATCGAGAAGTGAAGCAAGTTAGTTGGTTTTGACGCCTTGAGTCTTTATACTGAAACAAAGGCACCAGCCAATCCAAAAAAAGGAGTGACCCGTCCATGTGCGGCCGATACTTATTTGACCCAACAACTGGCGAATTGTCAGAATATTATCAAGAAGCCGCGGCGAAAGCCCGCAAGCGCCAACAGACTGTCGCTGTCAATGATGTTTTCCCTTCCAATCATGTCGTAACCATCGGTGCAAATCAACAACAACAAGTTGTAGCTGGTGTGACAAGATGGGGCTTTACCGGCTTTAAAAAAGGGCATTTGATGATCAATGCCCGTTCTGAGACCGTTGAAGAAAAACCGACTTTTCGCAAACCTTTCCAAGAGCATCGCTGTGTCTTTCCGATGTCTGGTTTCTATGAATGGAATCATGAAAAGGAAAAGTTTCTCTTTTCGCAAGATCACGTGATTTATGCCGCTGGTTTTTATCGCATCCTTCAAAAAGAGGATCAGATCGAAACCGAATCAATCATTCTAACGACTGCCGCGAACGATTCTGTTGAACCAGTCCATGATCGAATGCCTCTGTTCTTAGAAAAAGAAGCGATTGCTTCTTGGATCAATGACTTGGCTTTTGCTCGCCAACAACTCAAAGCAGAAATGCCCAAGCTGAAAACCCAATTGCTCTCTTCTTAACTGCTTGCTACTTCTTTTTCAGCAGAACAAAAACCGCCAAGTCAGCTTTGATTTGGCGGTTTTTCCTACTTTTGCTTTTTCTTAATAAACGGTGAAGGTTTTGCCAGTCATGATCCCAAAGACTGCTTTTTGATACGCTGCAAAAACGGGTGCGTCACCAACGGGAATAAAGCCTTTGAAAGAATCGGCGAAGGTTTCCCAAGAGCCCACAAGTGCATTGGGACTGACTGCATTGATTCGTACCCCATGACCGATCTCAAAAGCTGCCGATGCCACGAAGGCTTCTAAACCGCCGTTGACCAGTGCTGAAGGCGTGCCCATTGGGATAAATTCGTCTTTGATAATTCCAGAAGTCAGTGTGATACTGCCGCCTTCATTGAGAAAATGCTGGCCAATCAACGCAAGGTTGACTTGTCCTTGCAGCTTCGAAGCCACCGACTGTTGAATATCTGCTGGCGTCAATTCCTCAAAGGGTTTAAACACTGTGCTTCCCGCAGCGGAAACAATGGCATCCACTTTCCCAGTAGCTGCAAATAGCTGGCTGACACTGTCTGCATCCGCAATTTCGACTTGATGATCGCCGCTGCTACGGCTAGCCGTGATCAGCTCCACCTCTGGTAGCTGCTGAAAGCCTTCAACTAAAAGCTGCCCAAGTGTGCCGGTATGTCCAATCAAAAGTAATTTCATTTCCTCGCCTCTTTTTTTGTTTTGTGCTTCGATTCTAACCCAACCAAGCGATTTCGACCATTCATCTGCTTTTCCTGCCTTATTGATCTATTCTTACCCTTCCCCATTTGTTCCCCTACTACCTGCGTAGTGATTGGAATCACCTATCACGAAAGCAATTGACAACTTTCTCATCTTGTTCTAAGATACTACTAATTTCATACACATGCAGTGAGAAGAAGAGTACGATCCCCCCTTTCTTTCAAGAGAGCTCGGAACTGGTGGAAACGAGTAAGGAAGACGATCCGAAGATGACCTTTGAGCATTCGTGGACGAACAATCCCCGACGGAGAAAGCCCGATAGCGCAATGCAGTTTATTTGATGAACTGACTGAGGTTTTTTGTTTCAACAAAAAACAAATGAAGGTGGTACCGCGAAATGATCGTCCTTCCCAAAGAATTGTCTTTGGGAAGGTTTTTTTTATAAAAAAGGAGGAAGAGGTATGAAACGAAGGATTCGATTAGGTATGGGCATTGGTCTGTTGTCCTTGGTCTTATTTACGGGCTGTGGCAACCAAGAAGAAGTGACCGGAAATGCCGAAGAACAGCAGACAGAAATCAGAGTTGGTACGACACCAGGACCTTACAGCGAGCTGTTTCTTCAGGGAATCAAACCGATTTTAGAAGAAGCTGGCTATACCGTGACCGATATTGGCTTTACTGGGGTGTTGGAAGCAGACATTGCACTGAACGATGGCGAAATCGACTTAAACGTGGATCAGCATACCGCCTATTTAGAGAACTTTAATGAAAACACGGGTGCCGATTTGGTGGGTATCACACCGATCCCTACCGTTCCAGCTGGCTTGTATCCTGGCAGAAAGGACAATTTAGCAGCGATTGAAGCAAACGATACCATCGGGATTCCCAATGATCCGTCAAACAGCGCTCGTGCCCTGTTGCTGCTGCAAAAAGCTGGCTGGATCGAACTTGACCCCGAAGTGGCGCCCATTGACGCGACGTTAAGAACCATTACTGACAATCCTTATAACCTGGATATCGTCGAGATGGATTCTGCGCAAATCCCCCGCAGCTTAGCAGACTTAGACTATGCGGTGATTCCCGGCAGCATCGTTTATAGTGCTGGAATTGCTGCAGAGGAAAGCTTATTAAGTGAAGACATTTTGCAAGAGTATGAACTGGTGGCAACGGTCAAAGAAGCCAACCAAGACAGTGATTGGGCACAGGCAGTGGTGGCAGCATATCGTTCTGAAGCCTTTAAAGAACTGCTGGCAGAAGAGAATCAAACGGGCTATTGGTTTATTCCTGAAGAATTGCAATAACCGCTTCACAAGTAGCAATAAGCAGCAACTGTCGTCTTATTTTTTAAGAAGCTTCTATTATAGAAGGAAAAGAACTGACTACTATTGATTGGTGAACCCTTTTTCCGTCTGAATCTTTGTAAAGGAGGTCAAAAATTGAATATTCAACAAATGCGGATCGTGCAAGCGATCGCTGACCATGGAAGTTTTCGTGAAGCAGCCAAACGGCTGTATCTCTCACAGCCAAGTCTTTCCCAAGCCGTGAAAGAGTTGGAAGCAGAATTGGAGGTCCAGCTTTTCGAGCGTACGAATCAAGGTGCCCGCTTGACTGCCGAAGGCTCGGAATTTCTAGACCATGCCCAGCCGATCTTGAGTCAAGTGGCGCAGCTGCAAACGCGTTATTCCAGCAAGCAAGCAGCGAGTCAAACCTTCGCCATCGCAAGCCAGCACTATGATTTCACGGCTGGAATTTTCAGTGAACTGCTACAGGAATTTCCCAACTGCCGCCAGTTTCGCCTATTAGAAACCACGACCTTAAAGGTGATCACGGACGTGCAGCAATATCGAAGTGAATTTGGGGTTCTTTATTTGAATGAGCAAAACCAAGCAGGATTGGAACGACTGTTACAAGGCGCCCAATTGTCCTTCGAAGCGTTGGGACGGTTTCGCCCCCATGTCTTTTTACGAGCGACTCATCCCTTGACAGAAAAAAAGCAGCTTTCCTTAAAGGATCTTGCGCCTTATCCGCAAGTACGCTTTTTGCAAGAAGATGAACGCTATTCGTTCTTTTCCGAGGATTTGATCGACTTTGCTCAAAGCCCTCAAGTGGTGCATGTCAGCGATCGAGGCACAATGGTCCAGCTATTACAGCAGACGGATCTTTATGGAACCGGCTCGGGGATCGTTGCCCAACCAGAACGCCAAGGCTTGGCTTTTCTTCCTTTGATCGACGCGTCCGAGGGTGAGATCATCCTCATTAAAAAGAACGATCGCCCATTATCAGTGATCGGCGAGCGTTTCTTAACAAAATTACGACAACACCTTGCCGCTTTTCCTACTGATATATAAGCGAAGGCCTCCTCTTCCTACTCCCCATAGATGATTGGCTGCACCTTCGCATTATATAAAAAATCCTTGAGCCACTTCCCATGCAGGAGGCTCAAGGATTTTCTTTTACGGTTACTGTTGTCGGCAATCACCGCTGATTACAGCTGCTCTGCCTGCATTTGATACATTTGCTGATAGATTCCTTGCCCTTGGACAAGACTCGCATGGGTTCCCCGTTCCACGATCTTCCCTTGGTCTAGGACCAAGATTTGATCGGCTTGTTTGATCGTTGACAAACGGTGAGCGATCATGAAGGTCGTCCGTCCTTTTTGCAAGACGGTCATCGCCTTTTGAATGATGGACTCTGTTTCAGTGTCCACATGGCTCGTCGCTTCATCCAGAATCAAGATTTTTGGATCAAACACCAGCGCACGGGCGAAACTGATCAGCTGGCGTTCTCCACTAGAAAACTCATTGCCTTTTTCAACGACTGGATGATGGATGCCTTTTTCGTAGCGGCTCAAAAGGTAGTCAGCGCCGACTTGCTTCAAGGCATCGATAATCATCGCTTCGGTGATCGTTGGATCGTTCATCCCGATGTTGCTGGCGATCGTTCCAGTAAATAGATAGGGATCTTGCATGACGATCGCCATTGAATCTCTTAAACTATGACGATCATAATCAGCGATCACTTGTCCATCCACAACGATTTTTCCCTGCTGCGGATCATAAAAACGGAACAACAGGTTCAAAATACTCGATTTTCCAGAACCAGTATGACCAACTAAAGCAATGGTCTCTCCTGCGGCAACGTCAAAGTTGATATCGTGCAAGATCGCTTGCTCAGGGTCGTAGCCAAAGGTCACTTGTTGGAAAGAAACATCGCCATTCGTAACAGTCAGCTGCTCACTTTGTTGTTTTTCAACCGGCTGATCAGCAAACTCAAAGACCCGCTGTCCAGCAGCTAATGATTGCTGCACATTGGTGATGGTTTGGACAAGCCCTTCGATGGGATCATACAGGCGGTTGATGTAATCAATAAAGGCATACAGCAAGCCTGCTGAGATCGCCAGGCGACCATCAAGGAAAAAGGCGGCCAAGGTCGTGATCAAAATCAAGATCGTTGAATTTCGCAACAAGTTGCCTAATCCCCAAGCGATACTTGAATCGAGCAAGAGGTATTTACGTCCAGTTTTGAACCATTTCTCTACTGTTTCATTAAATTCTTTCTGCAACTGATTTTCTCGTTGGAAGGCTTGGATGATCGCCATTCCTTGGACAAATTCATTCAACTGCCCACTGATTTGTGAGATGTATTCCCGCATTGCTAAATTGTAACGGGAGGCATATTTGGTATAAAAATGCTGCCAGATTCCTAAAATCGGGATCAAAATCAGCATCGCTGCTCCTAAGGTGCGGTTCAAAAGAAACAATGCAATAAACGCCCCAATGATTTGGATGATGTTGCTTAACAAATTACTGATCACGATCACGTAGAAATTCGACCGCAAGACTTCAGTGTCATTCGTGATTCGTGCGACGACTTTACCTGCTGGGATCTGGTCAAAGTAAGAAACCGGTAATTTGTGCATATGGTCAAAAAGCTGATCCCGCATTTTTTTGACGATACTGTTGGACATTTTTCGCAATTGCAGCAAGCTGATATAACGAAAGAGGGAACCAATCAAATTGACCAGCAAATACCCAGCGAGTAATTGGATCAAAAGCATCGTGTCTAAATTGCTACTGTTAACCGCCGGTGTCATCACTCGGTCGATCAGCTGCTTGGCAATCAGTGGGGAAGTCAGTTCGAGCGCTGCAGCCAGCAACAGCAAGATCGCACCCACGATAAATTGTTTTTTATAATAGCTCAAATACGTGAGCAAACGTTTAATCGTTGAGAACACTCGTATCGTCCTCCTTTAACTGTTGATGATAATACTGCTCTTGGTACCAGCCTGGCGTTTCGATCAACTCCTGATGGGTACCACGTTGTGTGATCCGACCGTCTTCTAAGACGATGATTTGATCCGCTTCGGTGATGGCGGACAATCGATGGGTCACGATGATGGAGGTCGGTGCCTGCTTCATCGTTTTCAAATTCGTGATGATGGCTTGTTCCGTTTTGGCATCAACTGCCGAAAGGGCATCATCCAGTAAGAGGACTTCACTGTTTCGTAAAAACGCCCGTGCTAAGGACAAGCGTTGTTTTTGTCCACCAGAAAGGGAAACTCCTTTCTCACCGACGACCGTTTCGAGCCCTTCTGGCATCCGCTTGATGTCTTCGCTAAAGCAAGCAGCTTCCAGTGCTTCCCACAATACTTCTTCGGAAGCGTCTGGTTGCCCGAATAACAAGTTCTCGCGAATCGTTCGTGAAAACAAGGTATGTTCTTGCGGTACTTCTGCAAAGTGGTTGCGCACTGCTGTTGTTTGATAGGCCGTCAACGGCTGCTCGTTGATCAAGGGGACTTGATCAGAGTATGGATAGCGGTGACCGAATTGTCTTAGCAGCGTCGTTTTTCCGCTGCCGGTCTTCCCAACGATCCCTAAGACTTCTCCACGAGTGATCGTCAAATCCAGTCCTTCTAACACATAACGAGCTGCTTGCGGGTATTGGAAATGGTATGCTTCAAAACGGATCGTATTGATGGCTTGCAGGTCGGCTTCGCCTGGCGTTTCTAATTCATCCCCCGTCTGCAGCACTTCATTGATCCGACGCCAGGATGCGGCACCTTGCTGCATCACATTCACAAGATCTCCTGCTGAGATCATCGGCCAAACGACCATAGTCAAGTACACTTGGAAAGAGACCATCGCACCGATGGTGATCGTTTGGTTGGCAACAAGAAACGCCCCCACACCAAAGCTCATCACGAAACTGATCGCTAAGATGATGGTAATCAGCGGCCCAAAACGGGAATCGATCTCAGAAACGATATTGTTTTTCGCTCGTGTTTCCAGTGTTTTCTTTTGAAACTGTTCCGTGGTGGCTCCTTCTAGTCCATAAGCTCGGACGACCCGAATGCCATCAATGATCTCCAGCACTTCACTGTTCATCTCAGAAACAGAATTCTGCGCTTCCGTAAACGCCTTATCGACTTGCGAGCCCCATTTGAAAATGTAATAGGCTAAAAGCGGCATTGGAATCAAGGCAATCAAGGTCAGTAGCCAAGAAACCGTCCCAGCCATCATCGCTACGATAAAACTTAGATACAAACTAGTATTTAAGAAAACCATCAGTCCATACCCAATGGTCATCCCCATCACTTGGACATCGTCACTGGAACGAGTCATTAAATCACCTGTTCGGAAACGATGGTAAAACGGCGCCCCCATTTTGAGAAAGTGGCTCATCAATTGTTCCCGTAATTGTTTTTGCAGATCGTAGGAACCAATAAATAAATTAAACGTCCAAACAAATTCCGCCAAATATCCTAACAAGATAGCTCCCGCGAAGAGGCTCACATATTGGATCAGTACGGAGTAATCAAAATTATCTTGAATCAACGCATCGATGAACAAGCGCAGAATATAGATCGGTGCGACATACATCGCACTAGCGATCACCATAAAGACGAATACAAAGGTATAGCGCACCTTATGTTCTTTAAAATACGTTGTTAATTGTTTTAATACATACTTCATGTTTTATCCCTCACATTCTAAAAAAGTACACAAAAAAGCTCTGTCCCTTCGGAAAAAGGACAGAGCATAAACGTCGTTATTATAGACATTATCTGTACACTAATGGTTACCGAATGAGGGATTCACTTTATTCAATTTGGTTGTTTTTTTATCAAATACTTTTTGCATCGTAATCCCTCCTTCTCTTTTTATTTTTGCTGACTACACCTAACACTTTACAGATAAGTTTCTGAGAATGCAACAATTTTTATTAATTTTTTTTCAAAAAGATTGACTTTTCTAAAAAGGCGTTTCTCAATTTCTCGTTTTTTACAACTATTTTTTGAAAACGAATTCTCGGTTTATCCTAAGCGTTGCAAGGAATTTGGCAAAATAAAAAAACAGATGCCCCTCACTTCAACAAGCGTTGTTTGGTCAGCACACTTGGTTGAAAAAAAGTTCCTCTGTTTTCTTACTTCCTGTTTATTCTGAGACAGATGCTAGGCGATAGGATACTGTTCGTCCAAAAGGAAACACTTGCACTCCTTGCAAACGATCTGTTTTCAAATACGCTACCGCTCCTTGATATAACGGCAAGACGGCTGTATCTTCAACGATCAATTGTTTCTCGAGTTCTTTCAATAAGTCCCAACGGGCAACTGGATCGTTTGCTAAAGTCGTCCGTGCTTCTTGTAACCCTTGGTCGTACCTTTCACTAGCATACCCAGAGGTATTCAAGCCACCTGTCGAATCATAAAATTCTAAGAAGTTGATCGGGTCCGCGTAATCTGGTGTCCAAGTCCCGAAGACGAGATCAAATTCACCTTGGGATTGCAAGTCCAAGCGGTTTTGTAAAGGAATCGACTTGGCATCGATGGTTAATCCAGGCAAATTGGTTTCTAACTGTCCTTGGACAAATTCGATGGTTTTCTTGGCTGCTGCTGTATCTGCTGACAACAGTTCCAAAGTGATCTCGTCTTGTCCCAACTCTTCTTTGGCTTGTGCCCAAAGCGCTTGTGCGGCTGTTAGATCATACGGCAGTAAATCGCCATTTTCTTCACGAAAATCTTGGTCTGTTTCAGGATCTTTGGCAAAGTTGCTTGGCACAAAGCCGTTTAATGCAGTGGACCCATCACCTAAGATATTTTCAGCAAATGCCTCTTTGTCAATAGCTTGTAAAATCGCCTGACGTACCTTGACATTGCCTGTGACTTCTCGTTTTTGGTTGGCACTTAAATACCCCACCAGCGCCTTTGGCACATAGTTGGCTTGAGCTGAGTTTTGGTATTGCTGTGCGTACGTATCCGTTAAGGTGGTGTAGTCCAGTTCTCCTGTTTCAAAAAGGCTGACACCAGTTGCCGTTTCCTTCACTACTTGCACGTCGATCTTGGTCAATTGGACATTCTCAGCATCCCAATAATCAGGATTTTTCGTTAACGTCCATGATTCATTGGTTCCGTTCCACCCTTCGATCAAGAATGGGCCGTTGCCAACAAAATTTTCCGCTGATAACCCATAATCGGCACCTTTTTCTTCAGCAAACGCTTGGTTTTTTGGCATAAAAGGTGTCCCGACCAGAATCTGATCCAAATACGAGATTGGACTTGCCAATGTCAGCTCTAACGTCTGCTGGTCCAATGCTTTGGCACCTAACTCACTGACCTCAGCATCTCCTTGACGTACTTGACTGCCATTTTTCAACACATCCATTTGATTGCTGCTGCTAGAACCGTTCTCTGGATTGGCAACATATTGAAAGGCGTAGACAAAATCATCCGCTGTAACAGGATCGCCATTGCTCCATGTTGCATCACGAATGGTGAAGGTATAAACCAGTCCATCTTCTGATACCGTAGGCTCTTCAGCGGCCATCGCAAGCTCAGGATCCCCCTCTTGATCCAGACGGTATAACCCTTCTGCCACTTGTCCGATCATATCGGAACTGTTGACATCCGTGTATTGCCCGCTATCAAGGGTCGATAAGGCGCCCGCGGTTGACACTTGAATCTCTTGCGCAACAGCGCCTTGCTCCTCTTGCTGTCCAGAATCCGTCGTGGGACTCGTGGTACTGCAGGCACTTAAAACCAATACTGTGAAAGCAGTGATACCAATCATTTTCTTTTTCATTTTTCTCCTCCTTGCGTGACCCTCTTTCTTACAACACATCAACGACATACTTGAAAACCGCTTGTTCTTGTAAAAGCGCATCATAGGCAAAGTCTGGATGCCATTGAACCGCCAACAAGCGCTGATCCACGTGTTCAATGCCTTCAATGATGCCATCAGGACTCCAAGCTGTCTTTTGCAATGGACGAGCCAATCGATCCACCGCTTGATGATGAAAGGAATTGACCTTTGTTTTTTGACCGTATACACGAGCCAACATGCTTTTTTCAGCCGTCGCGATGGCATGGGTCGGCACTTCTTTCGGAATCGGCGCCTGCATATGAATGATCTCACTGAAGGTACTGATGTCTTGCTGCAGCGTGCCCCCAAAGGCCACGTTGACCAGCTGCATCCCCCGACAAACCGCAAAAATTGGTTTCTTTTGCAGCAGCGCTTCATCGATCAGCGCCAGTTCAAACTCATCCCGTGCCAAAAAGCCGCTTCCAGTTGCCTGATGGGCCTCCTGCCCATAAAACTTGGGTGAAACATCTTGTCCACCAGCTAACACCAGTTTATCGATCTGTGAAACATAGTCCTTGGCTATAGCTGGTTCACTGATTGGCAAGAGCAATGGCAGTCCGCCCGCTTGCTGGATCGCTCGCACATACCCTAATGGTGTGTAGGCGATCGGCAAATGATGCAGCACATCGCCAGCATCTTGCACTTCATTCGCAGCGATCCCTATAATTGGTTTGCCCATCGACATCCCTCCCTGATTAACGAATTTTTCAGAAAAAAGCGGCATCTAGCAGTTGAACAAGGCAAGCGCCACTTTTTCCCTCAAGATATGTTTCAACTATTCTAAACCAATCGGCACTTTTTGTGAAACACTATTTTCACTTTCGCGATCATTTATTACAATCACCATTCTATTCAACCGCCTCTTTGATTCGCAATAAAGAACACCGCTAGTCAGATATAGTTGAATTTTGCCAATGCTTTCTCTACGTAAAAAAACATGCGAGAAGCCGTGGCTTTCCGCATGTTTCGTCATTAAAATAATCGATTGTCTTTTAAAAACTCCAGCATCTGTGTTTTTAGGGGATCTTTTTCATTGCGGATCGACTTTGTTTGCGTCGTTTCATCAAGTGTCGATGGTCGCTTTTTAGGAAAAGGCGTCGCTGGTTCTTCTGCTAACTCTAAAATTTGAAAGGTATCCACCACCACTTCTGCCGCACAAAATCTTTGCCCTTCTGCTGTTTCATACGGACAGCCTTGCAAGTGTCCGTTGATTTTGATACTTGCTCCTTTTTGAGTATACCGTAAAAAGGTCTCTGCCTGTTTCCCATGAACGACACAAGCAAACCATTCATGATGCACTTCTTCACTGTTTTGCCATTGAGATACAATGACAAGATCAAAACGTACGCCCTGATCGTCCGCCGCATCAAACGCTTCTTTACTAGGCATCGCTGCGATTTTCCCAGTAAGAACCACTTTATTCATTGCCACGCTGCATCCTCGCTTTTCTCTCATTTCTTGAGTGATCTAAACTTATGCGACCTATTCTACCATATTCCAAAAAACAAGCAATCAAAGGGCGAATGGCTTAAGAAATGCTTTGAAAAAAATGAACCAACTCAAAGAATTCGTCTGCTCCTGTCAAAAAGCTGCGATTTTTTGACGGAAAAATTCTCTTTGCTCCACACAGCAAAAAAACAGTTGGTTCAATACCCCTATGAACCAACCGTCTTCTGCAAATCTTTATTTAGCAAAGGAATCTTGACTACCATAGCGATCAAAATGGAGGGTTTCGCTTTCGAGATAATCGATGATCGCTTTGGGGATCAGGACCCCTTCTTGCTGAGCTTTTTCAAAGTGTATTTGGCTGATCTCTCCAGGATAGTAGACTTGTGATTGCCCTTTTACTGGCGAGATTGCATGCAGCTCAGTCACCATCTGATCGACGCTTTGCTTGAAGGTTTCGGTGTCCGTAAAACGAGACGGATCGATCACAAGAAGAAATTGTCCTAAGCGACGTTTTTCCGTCAAATCCGCATACATGGAGGTGACCTGTTTACCAAAAGCCAAGCCCAACATCGAGCCAGCTAAAATATCCACCATCATCATCAAGCCATATCCTTTGGCACCAGCGATTGGCAATAATCCTTGGACTGCATAGGGGTCGGTGGTAGGCAAGCCTTGCTCGTCTACGGCCCAAGTATCGGGGATCTGCTGCTTCTTCGAGCGAGCGTCCAAAATTTTGCCCCACGCTTGAACCGTTGTCGCCATATCAAAAACCACCGGCGGATGATTGGCTCGTGGTGCTGCAAACGCGATTGGATTGGTGCCAAAATAGTTTTCGGTCCCACCAAAAGGCACCGCCATCGGATCCGATTGACACATGGCGATCGCCACTAAGTCGGCTTCAGCAGCCTGTTTGACGTAATACGCCATCGTCCCGCTATGGCTGGTCTGCTCGATTCCTACTGCAGCGATCCCTGCTTCTTTCGCCAGATGAATGGCGATCGCAATCGCTTCGTTGCACACATAATGCCCCATGCCGTTATCTCCGTGAAAAATTCCAGTAGCGGCGCCTGTTTTTTCAAAAGACATGTTTGGTTCTAGCGTGATGCCGCCTTTTACTAAGCGCTCGGCATAGTAGTCCATCCGCACGGCACCATGAGAATGGATCCCGCACGCATCCGCAAAGGTCAAATGCGCCGCTGTTTCACTGGCAGCGGCTTCTGGCAAACCAGCAGCCAAGAGTTTCTTTTTCATCAATGCTTCTAATTCCAGCAGAGATCGTCTGCTCATTTCTTCCATCTTTTCTCCTCCTTAGAAAAAGAGAAGCACGCTTGGCAACGGCTTCTCTTATTGATTAAACACGCGATGATCGAGTTCATCAGCAGACTTAGCGATCAAAAGCGCTGAATAGACGTCTGAGTTCACGTTCAAGATCGTCCGCAGCATACCAACAAACCATTCGACACCAGCAAATAGCGCAATGCTTTCGATTGGTAAACCGAGCTGGGGAACAATGATTGCCAAGGAAACTAACCCCGCTCCGGGAACAACTGCATTGGCTAAAGAAACGAAAGTCGCAGTTACAGCTACCGTCACCATTTGGATCCCGTCAAAGTTGATTTGATACATTTGGGCGATCGTCATGACTGTAATCGCCATATGCATCGCTGACCCATTGCTGTTCAAAGACATCCCTAACGGCAATACCAAATTGGTGATGCGGCTACTGAGTCCTAATTTATTCTGGGATTCTTCCATAGCGATCGGCAGCGTGATGGCAGAGGAGGTTGTCGCCAATGCCATGACCGACATATTTTTCATATTTTTGATCAATCGTAACGGATTGATCCGACAATACACGGTCAACAAGACTAGCCACAGCCCAAGGAACGTGACGGTGGCTAGACCGTAGACGAGCAAATAGCTGCCTAATGGCAAAATGATCTGCAAGCCCAGGGAGCTGATCGTTGAAGCGATCAAAGCAAAAATACCGATTGGTGCCACGATCATCACGTAACGAATGATGGCAATGACGACCTCATTCAGATCCACGATCAGCCCATAAAGAGCTGACTCAGGTTTCTTTTGCACAAAGCGATTGAGGGCAACACCAAAAAATAACCCAAAAACGATGATTTGAATAATTGACCCTTTACTCAACGCATCGAAAATATTCGTGGGAATAAAGTTGATCACTGTCTCTGATATAGAAATTTCTTGTGCTTGCAGAGGTTCGCCGGCAGCTTGTGAAAAGTCGATCCCTTTGCCTGGAGCAAAGAAGAGCGCCATCAGCACGCCCCATGCAGCAGCGAATAAGGAGGAAATCCCAAAGACAGCGATCGTTTTTCCACCCAAACGAGTGAGTTCTTTCGGGGCAATCCCCCCAACTGCTTGAATGATTTGGCCAACGATCAATAATGGGATCGCCATTTGCATCAGACGCAAGAAAAGATCGCCCAAAATTTTTAGGAACGAAGCGGCTTGCCCAAAGAACAAACCGCAAAGAATCCCTAGAAGAACGGCAATAACGATCTGCGTCACCATCGGTAGTTTTTTTGCTTTCACTTTGATCCCCTCTTTATTTTCGAAGTATGGTTCCTGTATGCTGATCCAGTTCAGCTAACTTTTCGATTGAGGTAATAATCGCGGTTCTGGCTGCATCTTCTTCGACAAAATCAATCGCAGCTTCTATTTTTGGCAACATACTACCCGCTGCAAAATGGCCTTCCTCGATGTAGCCCTTGGCTTGTGCCACACTGATTTCCCCTAAGGCTTGCTGATTCGGCTGGTTGTAATTGATGTAGATATTGTCGACACCAGTCAAAATGATCAGGCGATCGGCCTGCACGTCTTTTGCTAAGACACTAGCGGTAAAGTCCTTGTCGTTGACGGCTTCCACGCCAGTAAACCCATTGTCGTTGCGAACGACAGGTACGCCACCACCACCGGCGCAAATCGTGATCACACCAGCATCGACCAATGTTTTGATGGCTTCTTTTTCAACGATTTCTTGCGGTTTCGGGGATGGAACCACTTTCCGGTAACCACGCCCAGCATCTTCTTGATATACCCCGCCATTGGCTGCCATCGCAGCATTGGCTTCCTCTTCACTATAAAAAGGTCCGACTGGTTTGGAAGGTTTCTCAAAGGATGGATCTGCTGGATCGACACGAACTTGGGTGACTAATGAGATCACCGAAGGATGTGCTTGACGTGTGGCAAACTCATTGATCAAGGCATTTTGCAGCCAATAACCGATACTTCCTTGGGTCATCGCCACGCAGCTGTCTAATTTCAATTGGGGATTTTTTTCACTTTCCCCTGCTTTTTGCTGCAACAGTAAGTTGCCGACTTGTGGTCCATTGCCGTGACAAACAATGACTTTTTCCCCTTTTTCGACAAAATCGGCAATATAACGTGCTGCTTGCGCAACAACTGCTTTTTGTCCTTCATCACTAGGGTCTTTATCTAAAATAGCATTGCCGCCTAACGCGATCACATTCAAACTCATTTTATGCTCTCCTTCTGATTTTCCTTTGCTAATACGGCAAAAACACCTAATCCGATCAGCAGTAATAGACAAGACAGGTAAAACCCGACCTGCATCGATCCTAAAGAATCGGCTAAAAAGCCAGTAACATAAGGTGCTAAGATCGACCCCGACATCCCGATAAAATTATAGGCACTCAAGGTCGTTCCTAAGGCGCCTTTTGGTGCGTTTTTCGTCACAAAGGTCACGACGATTGGATCAAGCGCCAGCTTGCCAGTCAATCCATACAAAATCAAAACAGTGATCAATAAGGTACGATCCGTTACAAAGGCAATGGCAAATACGGAAAGGGTCGCCAATAGGACCAATAAATAGACTAATTTTTTCGTTGCGCCTGTTTTATCATTCAATCGAGCAAAAATCAACGCACCTGGAATTGATGCCCATGGGACTAAGGAAGCAATAAAGCCGACACTCGCCCCTTCAAAGCCACGCTCGGCAATCAAGAATTGCGGCAGCCAAGTAATGATCACAAAGTTTGCATAAATGCTGGTAAAGCATAGAACAAAGGCTGCCACGAGATTGCGGTTTGAAAAAATCTGCTTCAAGGAAATCTTTTCTTTCGGCCCTTCTTCTTTTATTTCTTGTCCTTCATCTTCTGGACGAATCACTTTTTCTTTCAAAACAAAATAGAACAAGACACCGACGATCAAGGTCGGAATTGCCATTAGGAAGAAGGGTTGGCTCCAATGGCCCCCGTTATCCAAGACTAATTTACTAGAAAGCAAGTACCCACCAGACGTTCCAAACGCCATCCCACTGTTGATAATGGCATTTCCGACGGTTCGTTTGTTGTCGGGAATCGCTTCGGTAGACAATGCGTATTGCGGACCGTAATAGGCACCTTGACCAATCCCTGCAATGGCACGAATCACTAAAAACAAAACAAAGCTTGTGGCTAGCCCACTGAAGTACGTAGTCACCGCCAATAAAACAAAGCCTAGAGCGATCACTAATTTGCGACCGATTTTGTCGCCGATGATCCCAAAAGGAATTTGCGCAACGGCATAAGTCAAAAAGAAAATACTATTGGCAAGTCCTAGTTGTGTGTTACTTAAATTGAATTCTTCACCGATCACACCCATGATTGGATTGAAGATCGTCCGTGTGGCGTACATTAAAATCCAGCCGACAAAGAAAATAGCAACGACTTTTTTCCAGTAAGAATTGCTTACTTTGACCGCATCTTTCTGGTTACTGATTTCCATGATTTCTCCCCTTTTCTATTCTTTTTCCTCAAGTGACAATGACTCCAACGCTAACAACAACCCAAAGCTAAGATCTTTGCCTGACGAATGACCGATGGACATCAGCTGCTGCACGTCGTTTTCCAGCACCTGTGGGTTTTTGCTTTTTACGTCTTGGAATAATTGCAGCATTACCGAATTGACATACCCTTGACTGGCACTTTGAATATATGCAAGGCTGACATCCGTCGTAGACAGCGGTTTTGCCAATGCTTGCGCTAACGTTTCGGCTTCTGGCTGCTGCAAGGCATAGAGCATCGCTTGATAGGCAACGAGAAGATCATCGCCGCTAGGTGTCAATCCTTTGCCGCGACCAATCAGGTGGTCAATGATTGGTTCCCAATCTGAGACAGACTGCCGCAATGCCGCAAACACTGCTTGGGTTTTCTCATCTTCTGGCAACCCAATCTTGGTTTCTAGTTCTTGTTGAAGCAGTATTTCTTTCAAAAGCTGCAATTCCGCAGAGGTGAAGGATAACTCCTTCACCTGCAGCGAAACCAATTCTTTCTCCTCTAATGAAAGAGAAAATGTTCCTTTTGTGCTGTAAAAGGTCAGACCATGCTCTCGGACTTGCACGCGATTGCCGACTTCGATCAAAGGTAGGACTTGTTCAAACAATGCATCGGGTAAAAAGACGCCGAAGCCAGTTAAATAGTTGCGATAGTTGTTGATATTGACCAGCTGCTGCCCGATCATCACATTGAATGAACGATCAAACACGCTATGCACCCGACCGGTACGACCGAATCGTTGCAGTGGGTCTAGATAATCACTGATTTTGATTTTCTCAGTCAACTTCGATCCCCAGATCCTTCGCATAAGCCGTCAAGGCATTTTCAAAACAGCCTAACGGTGCACGCACCGTGCCTGCGCCGACTTGACCGACACCTGCTTCTTTATGGGCAATCCCAGTATTAATGATTGGGGTGATGCCTGTTTCAACGACTTTACGGATGTCGATCCCCAAACAAGTCCCTTGGAAGTCCCATGTTGGGATCGAGAAGGTCGGATTATGACCGAAACAGATTTTTGCCATTTCGTTGGAAGTTTCCAGCGCATCTTCAAAGCCACCAGCGCCGACAAAGCGTGTTACCCCTGGTGCGGCTACCATCGCCATTGCTCCGACACCGACGGTTTCAGTAATGGCACTGTCCCCAATATCAGGATTGCCATCTGCTTCGGTAAACCCAGTAAAGTACAAACCTTTCGGCGTATTGACTGGTGCAGTATGCCATTGGTCTTCTGTTTGGGCGACACGAACCCCAAAGTTAACACCGTTTCTCGTCATGGTGGTCACGATCGTTCCTTTGGCATCGACACGGGCACCGTCAACGATGGCTTTCCCGGTTGCCATCATGATATTCAAGAAGAACTGATCGGTATCTGCTAAGAACTTGATCACTTCATATTTTTGCTTTTCATCGATCTCTGTTTGGATGATCAACGGCGCGATCTCTTTCAAAAAGTTCAATGATGCTGCAATATTTCGTTGATGGAATTCATCCCCCATTGTGATCGACCGGGCAATCAATACATTCAAGTTGATGCCTTCTTCTGTTAATTGTAATGCCTTGGCAATGGTTGGTCCTAAGACGTCTTTGATCCAATCCAAACGATCGATGACTTCTTGTGAATAGGCACCAAATCGTAAGACTTTACCGATCCCTTCGTTCAAAATACAGTAGGCTTTGTTGCCGACAAGGCGGTTTTCAACCACAAAGACAGGCATATTCCCAGAAGTGATTCCCCCCATTGGTCCAACTGCCTGGACATGGTGACATGGCATAAAGCGGACTTCCCCACTTTCGAGTAAGCGTCGGGCTTCGTCTTCATCCTTCGCCCAGCGTTCAAACAAGGCAGCGCCGATACAAGACCCTTGCATCGGTCCCGTCATTTCCGACCATTGGATCGGCGGTCCTGCATGCAGCAAGGTTTTCTGGCTTTCGTTTAATTCAGCAATCACTGATTTAGCTGGAACGACATCAATCAAGAATGGTTGGGCATTTTTGATTTTATCCGTCACTGCTTGGTTTTCAGCTGTGATTTTTTCGTCAAATTCTTCTAACGCGTCTAAAATACGGATCATTTTCTTGTTGCCGTTGGCACGAGGACGCCAGTTAAATTGTTCTGTTTTCCCGCCATATTGCAGGATCGATTCATTGAAGCTTTGCAAGCCAACATTGATGATCCGTGGTTTGGTGGTCAACAGCTCCATCACTTTCTCGCTAACTGTCGGCACCTCAACTTTGCTACCAGTATAATCATTGACCGCTTTGTCTGCTTCAGAAAGAGTCGCCCCTTTTAAGGCGAGGGCTAATTGCACTGCTTGAGCATTGCTTGGTGCCACATAGACGCCAGTTGCTTTCAAACGGTTGACTGCTTCTTGATAGTTTTGCGGATCTTTTTCAGTTCCGCAGACGGTAGCAACAAAGTATAGCGCGCGATCAGCTGCTTGGGCTGTTTGCTGTGCAGCTTCGATGGCTGGTAACAGTGCACCTACCATATCTGCATGTGCGCCGTAACCTAACACCACATCAAATAAAATGACCCCGGTTTGCTCATCTTGCGCATAGTCTTCGATTTTTTTGATGCGCACTTCAGGATCGATCATTGGGTGCGGTTTGCCTTGGGTATAGATATCATCACCAAGGTCGATCACATCATAGCCGTGGGAATGCAAGATATAGCCTTCTTGTTTTACAAGGCCTTCTAGATTCAAGGCTTCGGAGATCAGCATTCCTGCTTCGGCAGCTAATGTACCGCCAGAATAAAGACCTTTGACCACTTTGTCTTCAGCGAGTTTGGGCACATCTGGGGTTGCCACGCGTTCAAAATAGTTCGCTTTGACGGGTTCTTCATTGGCAAGATCAACAGCGATGCGCGCTGTTTCTTCCAGAGTATGTGCCAAATAGACTTTTCCTTCATGGGCTTCTGGTTTTTCTCCTAAGAAAATCGCTACCACTGGTTTGCTGATACTTTGCAGCAATTGAACGACTTCATCCCGCACTTCTTTTGCAGGTGGTTTCGAGATCACGCAAATCACATCTGTCGGTTCATGATTTTCTAAAGCAACGATGGCATCTTTGACAGTGATCGCCCCAACTTTGTCGCTTAAGTCACGTCCGCCGGTCCCGATGGCATGAACGACACCACCGCCTAATCGGTCAATGATCGTCGTCACTTCTTGAATCCCCGTACCAGAGGCACCAACGACGCCGATATTTCCTGGTGCCACGACATTCGTGAAGGCAATCGGAATGCTGGAAATAATACCGGTCCCACAGTCAGGCCCCATCATCAATAAACCTTTTTCATGAGCCAGCTTTTTCAAACGAACTTCATCTTCGATAGCAACATTGTCCGTAAACGAGAAAACATGCAAGTCATTTTTCAAGGCTTTTTCCATCTCGGCTGCGCCATATTCCCCAGGAATACTAAATAATGCAACATTGGCATCCGGCATTGCGCTCAAGGCTTCTTGCCATGAAGCCGCCGCTGGCGTTTCTTTGCCTTGATCTTTTGCTGAAAGATCAGCTAAAAATGAATCGATCGCTGGCATTACTTGATCCATGATCTGTTCGTTTTGGCTATCGACTACGATCATCATATCGTTGGGTGAAGCACCTTCAGCCTCTTCAGAAAGCAAGCCAGTGTTATTTAATATGTCTTTGTTTGCATCCGTCCCCATCATGATTTGACTCATTTCGACATCGCCTAGATCATTGATCGTATTCGTCAGCAGCATTAAGTTAATGGAATCTTGGTAGTTATTCTTTAAGATTACTGTGTGCAGCATTTGTTCTCCTCCTTTTCTTATACTCTCATTCTAACGAGCCTTGTTTGCGTTTTCATTGGATAAAGTTCTAAAAAAATGCTATACTTTTTATCCAAAAGAGAAAAAAGGAGCATTTTATGAAATTAAAAGAATTGGTTGAACTGCCGCTTTTTGAAAAAAGTAAAGTACTGACTGGCTCCATTGGTTTAACAAATTCCGTTGGTTCCGTCATGGTGCTGGAAGCGATGGACATTGAGAAGTGGAGCAAAGCCCATCAATTGATTTTGACTTCTTTTTATGCCTTCAAAGACCAATCCCCTGAGGAACTGCGTGTTTTTTTTGAAAAAATGCAGCAAATCGGTGTCAGCGGTTTAGTGATCAAAGTGGATCGCTTGATCCCTATGATCCCAGATTGGGTGATTGAGCTTAGCTTTGCTTATCAGATCCCTTTGATCAAAGTGCAGCAAGAAGTCAGCTATGAAGCCATCATGCTAGCGGTTTACGAACCATTGCTGAATCACCAAACCCAGCTGCTGCGTACCTATTACGAAGTTCGCCAGCGCTTCATGAAAGTTGAGCGCAACCACTCTTCTTTCGATCAGATCATGCAGGAGTTCTATCAATTGATCGAAAAGCCTTGTTCGTTGCGCATCCCCCATTTAGATGTGCATGTGTCCGTCGGTCAATCCTTTAAGAATTTCGTGGTGACCAAACAAGAACCCATGAAAACCATCGAGTTTACCAAGAACCACTACGAATATTTGGAATTATTTTCTCATGAGAACAATCAATATGTGACTGCCATAA
This sequence comes from Enterococcus sp. AZ079, assembly GCF_050547255.1. Lineage (NCBI taxonomy): Bacteria > Bacillati > Bacillota > Bacilli > Lactobacillales > Enterococcaceae > Enterococcus > Enterococcus sp. AZ079. The sequence goes on from NZ_CP172955.1 coordinate 2,415,540, forward strand.
AAGTAGAGATCATCAATCCTTACAATGATCTGTGTACCTTGATCGTTTATCAGAAAGATTCGCAGATCCCTGAGGCAAAAGTCATGATCATTGAAAATGTGATCGACGTCATTTATGAACGCCTCCAAATGGAGTATTTGTTGAAGAAAGAACGCTACAATCGCATGAACAATCTTGCCGATGCAATCTTACAAAACACTCCTAGTAATTTGGCTGAGCTGGATCTTTTGTTAGAAGAAGCGCAACTGGATCGCTACGATTTCTACCAAGGCATTGCCTTTGCTTCCAACAGCTTCAAAGATAAGGAGCGTAAGTCCGTCGTTTTGCACAAGCTACGGGCGTTGAAAACACCCCACGTCTTTTTTGAACACCACAATTATTTGGTGATCCTCTATAATTTCCAATCGATCGCCCATCAGGTGACGAAACAGATGCTGCAGACACATTTTGATGATGCCCTGTTAGCCGATGAACATGGCTGCTTGGTGGTCAGCGAAGTCTTGCGCAAGGAACAGATCAAAGAGATCCTGCCAGAGTGTTTGGATGCGATCCGCTTCAATCGGCAGTTTTATTTGGCGCCGATCATTGCCTATAGCGACTTAGGTATCTTTAGTTCCTTTATCAAGGAGAACCAACTGGAAAAGCTGCAGCAAAGCATTCCCCCGAAGCTGTATCAACTCTCGGAAGAAAATGAAGAGCTGTTCAAAACGCTGTATACCTTTTTTATCACGAATCGCAATTACAAAAATACGGCTGAAACCTTGTTTCTTCATGCCAAAACGATTCGTTATCGGCTAAGCAAAATCGAACAGCTACTAGAGATCGATCTGACAAGTCCGATCCAATTAGTCAATTACGAGATCGGCACCTATTTATTAGAGCTTCAGAAAAGGAGTCAAGCAAAATGAAAAAAGAATGGCAATTGACCACCGGTGCTTCGGTGTCCCTTTATCCTGCTTCGGAGAAATACGTGATTTACTTTCACGGCGGCGGTTTTGTTTATGGGACCCGTCAAGACATTCCCGCATCACTGATCGCACTATTTCAAGAGCAGCAATACAGCGTCCTCACAGTCGATTATTTACTGGCGCCCAATTCCTCGTTAGCGGAGATTTTGGCGCTGAACTGGCAAAATTTTCAAGAATTGCAAGCAACTGTGCTTAAAGATAACCCGTTTTGTTTGTGCGGACGCTCAGCTGGCGGTTATTTGATGCTGGCGCTGACCCAGCAATTACTGAAGGAACAACAGAGATTGCCTGAAAAACTGGTCAATTTTTATGGGTATACCGATCTTTCTTTTATTGAAAACAAACGAGTCTTGCAGCAGCCGCTCTTAAGCAAAGAGCAAGTCCCTTCTTTGGATCAAACCGAGATCGTTTGGGATGATCCGCAGTTTCAGCGCTATTTGCCTTATGTTTATTGGGTTCAACAGCAAGAACTCACCACGATCTATGGTCTAACAGCTGAAGCTCTTTCTGACTATGCCATTGATCCTGAGCTGCTTGCTCAATTTCCTCCAATTTTCAGCAGTGCCAGCAGTACCGATGAGGAAGTTCCTTTTCGTTACAGCAAAGGCTTGAAGAAAGTGCCTAAAAGCAAATTTGTCCCTGTCTATGATTTGCCCCACGACTTTTTGAAAAACGTCGAGGAGCCGCAAGTCCAAATGGTGTTTCAGCAGCTCGCCCGTTGGCTCAAACAATAATTTGATACAAGTAAAGTGAAAATAATGTTTTTTTATTTCGACGAGTACACAGAAAAACTCTGATTGCCTTCGCTTCCTCCTTATCTCAAAAAACGTGCGGTTTAATGAAACTCTTTTAATAAAAATGGCTTGATACAGGCTCAATTCAAGAGAGAATGCTATACTAAAGGGGAGTATGTTATAGGAAAGAAGGATGAGGTTTTATGCATTTTGTCGGGATTTTGTGTTTGATCCTAATCACGACGACCCTCTTCTCGCATCTGGCGAGGCGGATGGGCGTTCCTGCTGTTATCGGGCAGTTGTTAGCAGGGGTTTTATTAGGAGGCGCAGGACTCAATTGGGTCCATCCAGATATTCTGGTTCATGATTTTTCAGAGATTGGTGTTATTTTGCTGATGTTTTTAGCGGGACTGGAAAGTGATATTTCTTTATTGAAACGCTATTTTCGTCCTGGGATGCTCGTTGCCCTTTTGGGGATCGTGTTCCCAATGCTCTTCGGGTATGCCACGGGGGTCGGTTTTCAAAGCAGTCCCACAGAAGCGTTCTTTTTCGGGATCGTATTAGCTGCCACCTCAGTCAGTATTTCTGTCGAAGTATTGAAAGAGTTGAATGTGGTGAATACGAAAGAAGGGTCGACGATTCTTGGTGCTTCCGTCGTGGATGATATTTTGGTCGTGTTGGTTTTGAGTCTTAGCCTTTCCTTTTTAGGCGGCGAAAGCAGCCAAGCAACACCACTGCCGGTCACCTTATTGGTAGAATTGATTTATTTTGTGTTGATTTTTCTATTAGTGAAATGGATCGCTCCGTTCTTATTGGCACTTGCAGAAAAGCTATTTGCAAATTCCGCGGTGATCATCATGTCACTGATCATCTGCTTAGGAATGGCGTATCTTGCTGACCTCGTTGGGTTAAGCTCTGTCATTGGTGCCTTCTTCGCAGGGATCGCTGTCAGTCAAACGAAGGTTCGTGAGGAAGTGGAACACAGTGTCGAAGCATTAGGTTACGCCGTCTTCATTCCGGTGTTCTTTGTCAGCGTTGGCTTAGAAGTTGATTTTTCCCGCTTAAATGAGCAATTATTCTTTATTCTTGCCTTTACCGTGGTCGCGATCTTGACCAAACTGGTCGGCGGCTATGTCGGGGCGAAAATCGCGAAATTCTCGAACAACAGTGCTTGGATGGTGGGAGCTGGAATGATTTCCCGAGGTGAAATGGCATTGATCATTTTGCAGATTGGTCAACAAAACCAATTGATTTCGTCCGCATTGTATTCCCCTTTGGTGATCGTTGTCTTGTTGAGTACCTTGATCTCTCCCCTGATCTTAAAATACTTTACGAAAAAGATTTATTAAGCGATGTAGCAACAGCTAGGCGATACCGATGATTGCGAAAAAAACAGCACGGGTTTTGTAGTGACCGCTCAACGGCCGATTGTTGATCGAACGTTGGGCGGTCGCTTCCTTTCCCGCGCTGTTTTTCTTTATACAGGTATAAAAGCGACAATGCTGCTAGTTACTGGAAACCAATGTTAATTTTCCATGATCGATTTGATACACATCATCCGCGACGGCATCGATAAACGCTTGATCGTGAGATGTGAACAAAACCATGCCTCGATAGCTGCGAATCAATTGTTCCAAGACGGTGATTGTCGGCAGATCAATAAAGTTCGTCGGTTCATCAAGAATCAAAACATTGGCAGGTTGAGTAAAGATGCGTGCGAGCTCGACCCGTGTCGCTTCTCCGCCGCTTAGCACATTGACTGGCTTCATCACGTCAATCTGGCTAAATCCCAGATTGTGTAAAATACTGCGGACCAGTGGTTCCTGATAGTCTGTTTGAGCCATCAATTCCGTCAAAAGCGGTGTGGTGCTGTTTTTTCGATAGCCCATTTGCTCGTAGACCGCAAAGACGATTTTCGGTGATACATAGATTCCCTCTCCGCCTGCGATGATTTCTTTTAGTAAAGTCGACTTTCCCGAACCGTTCGGACCCACGATAGCGATTTTCTTCCCGGCAGCAAACTGGAAACTGCTGCTGTCTAGCAAACGTTTCGCCCCTCTTTGAATGGTTACTTGCTCCCCACGAATCGGTCGTTTATTATGCACCTCCACTGCAGGGACTACTGGAAAACGAATCACCTGCTGCCGGGCGACGCCCTTCACTTCTTCCAACTGATCCAAGCGGCTTTCCATGGCTTTGACTGTTTTTTGCAATGACTTTTGCACCGTGTCTTTTTGTTTTGATGACGACAAACGGTCTGGTCGGATGTTCTGCTGTCGCTTTTTTTCAGAAATACGACTGCTCTTGATCGCTTGTTCTTTTTTCTTTTGGATTGCTTGGGTCAACTGCTGTTTTTGTTGCTGATACTGCGCAGCCTCCCAGGCAATACGCTGTGCCGCTTGCTCTTTTTGCTGTCGGTAACTGTCATAATTGCCAGCATACTCGGTGACTTTTCCTTGATCGACTTCCCAGATTTTCGTTGCCAGCTGATTCAATAGATACCGATCATGACTGACCACGATCAGGGTGCCATAATAATACTGCAATTCCTCAATCAAGACTTGAATTCCTTGCTGGTCCAAATGGGTCGTTGGCTCATCGAGCAATAGTCCTAACTGATAGGAAGATAACGTTTGTGCCAACCGGTATTTGGTCTCCTCCCCGCCGCTTAGTGTCGCCAATTCATTTGTTGGGATCGAAAAACGACCGAACAGCGCCCAGTCAAGGGCCTCCGTCTTTTCAGTCACCTCAGCGATTTGCGGAAAATAGTGAAACGAATTTTCTTTTTGAATCGTTCCTGAATCAGGATCGATGACTCCCGCAATCAATTTCAGCAAGGTAGACTTGCCTTGCCCGTTTGCTCCCACGATCCCGATACGATCCGTTTGATAGGTGCTCAGTTCTTCAATGTTCAGTACTTCTTTGGACCCATAATTTTTGATTAGATTGTTTATTTTTACACTTAATTGTTCCATCAGTCTGTCCTTCCCGTCTAGGAAAACGCAAGCACAAAAAAAGGGCATAGCCTACCGCTATACCCTGATTTTAATAAGAAATTGGAAAAAAGAGGACACTCATCCCTTGAAATCACGATTGCCTAGACTTTTGAAATAGATTTAAATTAGCTATTCAAAAGGTCAATCCACAATTTCATCGATGCTGTCATGTTTTTTCCTCCTCTTTTTGTCGTAGTTGTCTGTTGAATGACGAGCGGAAAATCAGCCGCTACTGGTTACCGTTTACGGTATTTCAGGAAGCTTCTTTCGTCTATCAACGAATCAATCGTAACACGTTTTCAAAAAAGAGTAAAGTTTCATCACAAGAATGATTGGTCTTATACGCCATCGGTGATTTTTTCTGCTAATTTGACCGAGGCTTTTTCACCATTGAAGACTGCATGATCCAGTTCTCCTTCATCATGAGCAACGATCAACGCCACCGTGACGTCAGGGTCAACATTCAAGATGGTCCGAAACATCCCAGAAAACCAATCGATCCCAGCCAGTAAGGCGATGCTTTCATTAGGCAGTCCTAACATAGGTAAAACCGTAGCCAGTGTGACTAATCCGCCGCCTGGAACGACGATCGTTCCCAAGCATGCCAACGAGGACAACAAGACCACTTGCAAAAGATCCCCCCAGCTCAATTGGATCTGGTACGCCTGAGCAACGGTTACGATTGCCAGGGCTAAAAATAAGGAGAGCCCATTGCTATTTAAGGTCATGCCCAGAGGCATCACGAGCTTATTGATTCGATCACTGATCCCAAATCGTTCTTTGCCATCTTCGATTTGAAACGGCAATGAAACAGCAGAAGAGGTAGTCGTAAAGGAAACCACCGAGAGGCGCCACATGTTCTTTATCAAACGAAACAAGGAAACTTTGCAATAGAGTGACGTCAAGAGAAACCAAAGAAACAAAAAGAGCAAAGATGCTGCTGCTAACGTCAATAAAAAACTGGCTAACATTCCCAACACACGAATACCGGTATCTTCTACTAAGGAAGCAACAAGGCCGAAAATCCCGATCGGCGCCAACTTCATGATCATGCTGACCATTTTTATCAAAATATTATTAAAACTGCTGATCATATCTAGAAACAGCTGATTCTTTTTTTCATGCTTGATCAAGCTCAAGGCAAGGCCAAAGAAGAGCGAAAAAATAATCACTTGGATCATATTCTGCTCCACCATGGCTTGAATAATGTTCAGTGGAACAAAGTTTAAGATGACTTCTTCCATGCTGCTGGTACTTAATGCGGTTTCTGTACTTTGCAGCAGCGACTGATCAAGGCCGGCGCCAGGCTTGAAGATCAAGGCGAACAAGAGACCGAAAATAGCGGCGACGAGGGTCGATCCAGTAAACCAGAGGAAGACTTTCCCGCCGATCCCACCTAATTCTTTTGGATCAAGTCCCCCCACCGCTTCAATCACCGAGCCCATGACCAGCACGACCACAGACATTTGAATCAGTCGCAAGAAGAAGTCCCCGACTAGCTGCATTTGATCACCTAACCCGGGAAAGGAAACGCCCCAAAAAATCCCCAATACCGTTGCAATCATGATTTGGTTGGTCAAACTGATTTTTAAGGATCGTTTTTTCATCTGTTTTGCCTCACTTTTCTACTTGGCTGTTTTCTTAGAGTTTACAGTCAAGAATAAGAATGTACCACCGATCAACAAAATAATTGCGATATAAAAGCCCATTACTTTTGACCCTGTTGCATCCGAGATCGATCCGGTCAATGTTGGTGCGATAACGGAAGACATCATGCCGAAAAAGTTGAAGACCCCTAATGTCGTACCAACCCCAACTTTGGGTGCATTTTCCCCTAGCCAAGAAATGATGATTGGTTCAACCGCTAATTTCCCAAGGAACCCGTACAAGATCAACGCGATCATTAAGAAGGTCGAATTTGTCGCTTGCACCGTTACTAATAACATCAACGCCGCCAACACTTCTAAAATAACGATAAAAGTTACTTTTTTGTGCATGTATTTGTCTGCCAAGCGGCTAAAGAACAATGCCCCAGGAATGGAAGCAAATGCTACCAATGAAGAAGAGAAGCCGATCGCGACTCCTTGGAAACCTCGTTCTGTTCCTAAGAAGTTTGGTAGCCAAGTAACCGTCATATAGTAGGCATAACACGTCGCAAAATATAACACATAAGTAAAGAGCATCCGCAGTGAGAACAAGGTCGAAAGGGAAACTTTTTCTTTCGGCTGATCCGTTGTTTCTTCTTCAGCTGCTGCTTGGCTCTCCAAGAAAGCCACGTCTTCTTTGTTGCTGCGGATCACCAATGCAAAAGCGATCGTCATACAAACGATCAAGAAAGCGGATAAATACATCATTGTTTGCCAAGGCATGTTCATCTGAATAACGATAAAGCTTGATAAGATCATCCCAAACCCTGAACCAACGGCAGAACCACTATTGACGATCGCTGTTGAGAAGCTCTTCTTTTCTTTCGGAATGTTCTGTGAGGTCAAAGAATACGCTGAGCCGTAAAATGACCCACAGCCGATCCCTGCTAAAAAGCTACCGGTATAGATCATGGAGATTGAAGAGGCTTGTGAAATCAGTAAAGCTGCCAGTGCAAATACCACGAATCCTGGAAGCAGAACTGTTTTCTTCCCAATCTTATCCACCAAAAAGCCGGCAGGAATCTGCATGATTACATAGCCGAAAAAGTAAAAGCTGGCAATCGATCCTAATGCTGTATCAGAAATATTGCCGCCAAGTGACTCATTGATTTGCGGATAGACTGGCGATAATGCAGCGCGATAAATCCAGATAGTGACCCAGCCTGAACACATTAAGATAATAATTTGTTTCCAGTAGGCAAGCCCACCACGTTCTTTATTGATTTCCATTTTTTTCCCTCCATCAGTTACACAAGTAAAGTTTGTGAAGCACGCTAACGAAAGCGCTTTAAGATAGTCTTAGTGTACGTTTTTTTGCCGACAATTGCATTTGTCATTTTTCACAAAGCGCTTTCAGTCGTTGTGCATTTGTGCTAAAAATTTACGTCGTTTTTTGGTAGTAATTTAACGCAGCGATGAGCGCTTTGCCAGCAGAAATTGGTGCTTGCTGGTACAATAGTGCCCCTTCTAACGCGGCTAGGACATGTAAAATATTTTCTTTGCGGCTGCTGTAGCCCATATTTCCAATCCGCCAGATTTTTCCTTTTAGATCACCAAATGAACTAGAAATCTCTACACCAAAGGAGTGAAGCATCTCTTCTCGGACAGCTTCGCCATCAACACCTTCTGGAATAAAGATAGGGGTAACTGTCGGCATTTTGGTTGCTTTTTCGCCATAAATCGACAGCCCCATTGCCTCCAGTCCAGCGACCAACGCGCCTTCATTCGTCAAATGACGTTGATAGGCTGCATCAAGGCCTTCGTTTAGCAGCATCCGTAATCCTTCATGAAGCGCATAGATCATACTCGTCGCTTCTGTGTGATGGTTGATTCGCTCTGTGTTCCAGTAGCGTTGCAGTTGACTCAAATCCAGGTAATTGCTCATAATGTGCCGCTTGTTTCGATCCGTTTTACTCAAGCCTAATTCTTTTTGGTAACGAGCATTAAGGACGGCTTCGACTCGCTCGTTGTAGGTCACTAATGAAAGACCAGACGGCACACTTAAACACTTCTGTGTACCGGCAATCGCTAAATCGACACACCAATCATCGACTGACAGGGCCACGCCACCATAAGTCGCCACCATGTCAACGACAAAGAAAATATCTTTTGCGCGACAATACTGCCCGATTTCTGCTAACGGCTGCATTTGCCCATTGGCGGTTTCCCCGTGGACCATCGCCACGATCTTGGGTTGAAATGCGTCGATTTCTTTGATGACCTCTGCGGGTGCAAAAGGAGCCGTCCACTCTTTTTCTACATATTTGACTTGTGCTTGAGCACGTTCACAGATTTCTCCCAGTAAGAAAGCAAAGCGCCCATAGGCTGGGATCAAGACTTTGTCCCCTGGTTCGATCAAAGCGATCAGCGCCGCTTCTAAACCAGCTCGGGAAGTCCCGTCAATGGCAAATGCCTCTTTGTTTTTGGTTCCAAACGGTTGTTTGATCATTTCTTTGACCTCATCCATGATCGCCAAAAAATTCGGATCAAACTGCCCCAAAATGCGATTGGTCATTGCTTGTAGAACAGCTGGATGGGCTTCTACAGGCCCAGGTGTCATGATCGTACGTTGTGCGATCGTTAACTCTTTATACATCTTTTTCCCTCATTTCTCTTTTTGATTTCACTGTCCAACGCCTTGTCAACGTTTCCAAGTTTGTTGTACAATAAAGCTAAAAAAGGACATGTTTTTGTTTATTTTGTTCAATTCCAAAAGGAGTTTCTCTATGAAGTTAGTTGCTGAATTGCTTGCTATACCTCGCTTTTCCAATTTGCGTTTATTGACAGATCCCCTGACTGCGGAAATTCCCGTCGATAGTATCGAAATCACCGAGACCCCCGATATCGCCCACTATATTCCTGAGCATACCTTTATCTTAAGCACGGCGATGGTTTATAAAGATAATCAAGGAGCGCTTCTAGAGCTGATCGATTCTCTCGTAGCCAAAAATGCCGCCGGATTAGGCATCAAGATCGGTCGTTTTTTGGATGTCATCGATCCTGAAGTCATCGCCTATGCCGATAGCTTGGGTTTCCCCATCGTAGAAGTACCTGCCACGATGCCGCTGGGTCGTTTGATGCACCAGCTTTTGAATTTGCTATGGAACACCAAAACCGAGCAGCTGAGTTATGCGTTAGACATTCAAAAACGGTTCTCTGCTTCCTTGATGAAGGATGTCAGCATCGCTCGCTTTATCGCTGATTTTGGCCAAATGGTCAATACACCGATCATTTTGTTGAATCCTTTTAAACAAGTGATTGCCCACTCCAAGCATTTCACCCGCATGTCAAAACCCGCGGAGTACTACATCCATCAATTAGGACAAACGAAAGGGGTTTTTACTGGTGAAAAAAGCGGGGCGATCCCTATCAAAGATCTTCATGAAAAAACGTCACAAATTTCTTATTATGCTATTGAAACCTCCACTTATTTCCCCCATTATTTAGTCATTTTGAATCCTGAGGCGATTCCTTATCCTGTCTCGGATTTTGCGCTGGAACAAGCAGCCTTGGTCTTGTCGTTTATGCTTTACAAGAACCAAAAAGTGCAAGAATCTTTTGAAGATTTAAAAAGTGACTTTTTAACACGGATGATCGAATACCAGCAATCCACCAAGCAAGAACAAAAGGATTGGTTAGATCTCGGAAAGACTTACGGGTTAGTCAAAGCCCGCCATTATCGTGTCATCTATGGTGCCTGCGAACCAACCAAAGAAACCAAAGGCAAAGACAAATACTTAAAAGAAGAAAGTGACTTGGTTTATCAGTGGTTTAGTGAACAACTGCCTTATCGCATCAAAGATGTTTGTCTCTTTCGCTTAAAGGGCAGCAATCACTTTGCGATTTTCGTGCAGCACAAGTGTGATGCCTTAGAAGACCATTTGATCGAGACCGCCAATGCTTTGACCAATCGGTTGCCATTTCGAATGGCCTTTGGGGTAGGGAGTGTCTGTGAAAGTATCAATGATTTAGCCAGCTCCTACATCGAAGCAAAGACTGCGTATGAAGAACGAAGAGGCCAACATGATTCGTCCATCGTCTCTTTCTACCATCAACGGGGAATGCGGAGTCTATTTGAAAAAATGAGTCCTGAAGATATCCATTATTTCTGCCGTACGATTCTTAAAGAATTGGCGTTTCCGCAAGAAGATGCCACCATCGAATTGCGGAAAACCTTACGGGCTTACTTGGATTATCAATGTGAGATCACCCGCACCGCCAAAGCCTTGTTCGTTCATCGCAACACGATCAAATACCGCATCGAACAGTGTCAAAAGCTACTAGGAAAAAACGTGCATGATCCTAGCATCAGCCTGGATCTGCGTTTAGCCCTTGAGCTGTCCGAAGAAGGCGACTAATAGGCGAATCAAGCAGTTGGATCGCTGGTGTTACCCAGCGATCCTTGTGCCTGCTTCACCTAACAATGCTAAGTCCGCTTCTTCCAATGAGCAGATGATTGCTGTCTTTCCTTGTTTGGCAAACGCAATCGCCGCTTCCATTTTCGGCCCCATACTGCCTTCTGCAAAATGCCCCGCATCAAAATATGCTTGCGCTTCACTTACGGATAAGCCCGTTAATTTTTCTTGCTCCGGTGTTCCATAATTGATATAAACGTTGTTGACGTCGGTCAGCATCATAAATACATCGGCATCCACTTGTTCTGCCAGTTTTTTCCCAGTTCGATCTTTATCGATGACTGCTTCGATCCCTTTCAAGCCTTCCGCTTGTTTTACGACTGGAATCCCACCGCCGCCACCAGCGATCACGATGGTATTTTGATTCAATAAATGAACCATTGATTCCACGCCGTGGATCGTCACAGGTTGTGGAGATGGCACGACGCGACGGTACCCACGTCCAGCATCTTCTTCCATCACCCAATGTTTTTCCTCAGCCATCGTTTTTGCTTCTTCTTCTGAATAGAACAAACCGATTGGTTTCGTTGGCTTTTCAAACGCGGGATCATCCGCTGCCACTTCCACTTGGGTCAATAAGGTCACGACATTGCTGGTCAGTTCTTCTTGCTCGATTTTATTTTTGATGCTTTGCTCCATTAAATAACCGATAAAGCCTTGTGACTCTGCATTGCAGACATCTAGTGGAAAAGGCGGCACGACTTCTTTGGCTTCTTCATTTTGTCGTAAAATATTGCCGACTTGCGGACCATTGCCGTGCGTCACGACGATTTGATGGTCAAGCTTCTCGATTTTAGCGATCTGTTCCGCACTTAACTGGATATTTGCAAGCTGTGTCTCAACGGTCGCTGGTTGATTCGGTTTTAAAATTGCATTGCCCCCTAGAGCGATGACCACTCGTTTTGCCATATGAATTCCTCATTTCTATTGTTTTGAAATTGATCGATACTGCGAGCAAACCCTGCCAAAAAGTCAGCCCCCGAGGTATGACCGATCGCTAGTATCTCTTTGATTACTTGGGAAAAAGAGCCTGAATCGGTACACCTGGTCAAGGATAACGCCGATTGATTGAATGCGCCTGTCAGTGCATGAAGAAGATAGTGTTTACTGACGTCAGTCGTCAAATCATTGACTGTCAACAGCCTTCTTTGTAGATAAGCCACCAAGCGGGTATCTTCTTGCCCCATCACTCGGCGAGCCAGTAAATGACCAACTAGCATATCATCTCCTGTGGGGGTCAATCCGACACCCCGTCCGACTAAATAAGCGACTGCTTGCCGTTGTTCCTTAAATGAAGGCGTGCATAGCTGATCGATTGCGTCATAAAACGGATGATTGCTGCGGATGGTTGCTGAAACAGCTTCTTGAATCCCCGTCTTTTCCGTGACGTTTTGAAGGATTGACCAAAACAGTTCTCGATCAAATGGGACTGTGCCAGCCGGAACGGTCGTTGTAAATTTGGCTGCCTTTTGAAAAGACAGACGATGATGCGGAAAATGGACCACCCGTTGCTGAACCAAAAGAGTGGTACCAGCAACTAAGCCTGTCGCCAACGCTGCATAATCGTCGGCAGCTAAAATCATCCCTTTGGGCACGCGAGCCGCTTGTTTGGAGACACAGATCAGCTGATCCTGACGAGGATCTTGTAGATTGAAACTATGCTGAAACACACTGTGAACGATCCAGTTGCCATTGATAAATGCGGGTTCAAATAAAGCTTGGTCGATCCATTTTGCCTGTATCATCGCTCGATTGCTCCTTTTTCACGTTTTCAGTCCCTGATTTATTCTTCAAATCCTAATTTTTTTGCATAAGCCAAGACAGCTTTTTCAAAGCAATCCATTGGTGGTGTCACTGTCCCGGCACCAATTTGTCCTCGTCCAGCTTGTTTGTTGGCGATCCCTGTATTGATCATCGGTAAGATCCCTGTTTCCACGACTTTACGAGCATCGATCCCTAAACAGATCCCTTTGAAGTCCCATGTAGGAACGGGAAAATTCGGATTGGTATCAATGGAGATCTCTAACATCTCATTGCTGGTTTTCAACGCATCGTGAAATCCACCAGAACCAACGAAGCGTGTCACAGCCGGGGCAGCAATCATTGCCATTCCCCCAACACCAAAGGTTTCCGTAATGGCACTGTCGCCCATATCTGGAGAGGCATCTTCTTCACTGAATCCTGAGAAATACAGCCCTTTTGGTGTATTGACAGGACCAGTAAACCACTCATCTCCCATGCCAGAAATACGGATACCGAATTCATGCCCGTTGCGACACATTGCGGTCACAACCGTGCCTTCTTCAATCGTCCGGGCGCCATCAAGCACCGCTTTTGAAGAAGCCATCATGATATTCAAGAAAAACTGATCCGTGTCTGCTAAAAACTGAATGACTTCTGGTTTTTCTTTTTCAAATCCTTCCAGAGTAACGATCGCTGGTGCTACTTCTTTTAAGAACGCCAACGAAGCAGCGATATTCCGTTGATGGAACTCATCCCCCATGGCGATTGCTTTTGCGACTAAAACATTGATGTTCAAGCCATCGGGTTTTGTTTGTAGTGCAGCACTTAAAACTGGTGCTAACGTATTTTTCATCCAATGCAAGCGATCAATGACTTCTTGAGAATAGGCGCCAAAACGTAAAACTGCCCCGATCCCTTCGTTCATCGTACAATATGCTCGGTTGCCATCGGTTTTGTTTTCCACCACGAGCACTGGCATATTGGCAGAGGTGATGCCCCCCATTGGGCCAACCGCTTGCACGTGGTGACAAGGAATCAGTTGAACTTCCCCAGATGCTAATAAATGACGTACCTCTTCTTCCGTTTCGCCCCAGCCTTCAAAAAGCCCCGCACCAACACAAGCACCTTGAATCGGATCAATCATCTGATCGTAGCGGATCGGTGGTCCTGCATGCAATAGGACTTTTCCTTCACCTAACTCTGGAATGACACTGACTGCTGGAACGACATCCAGCAAAAAAGGCGAACCGGCAACGATTTTGGCAATAACGGCTTGGTTTGCTTCTTCAATAGTTTCGTACACGATAACTTCCTCCTACTCTGATAGTGACACTTGTGCTAAGAAACGTAAGGCTTTTTGTAACGTTACGTTTCCACCAGCAATTGGCTGCCAGTCATATTGAACGACTTGACCGTGATGCGCCTGGATCGCTTCCGCAAAGCTACGCAATCCTACATTGATGAACGCGTCATTCGCTAACAATTCGCGGCTCTTTTCAGATGGCTCTGGCAACGCATCGGCAGTTGTCACTGCTTTTGGCAACAGCTTACGACTAATTGGTGAAAAAGGGTGACCGAGCATTGCTAAAGCTTGTTTGACTGCTTGGGCATTGCTTTGACACAAAATCACGCCAGCTGCGGTTAAAATCTCTGCTTGCTCGTTGCTGTCTTGGGGATCTAAATCAGTTCCGACGATCGTAGCGATCACCGCTAACTCCCGGCCAGCTGCTTGTGCTGCTTCCTTCAACGATTTGATGGTCGGTGCCAATTCACTCGCCATATCTTGATGAGAGCCGTACCCTAAAACGATATCTAACAAAATCACTGCCGTTTCAGGATCTTCTCCCGCTTGTTTCAACAGTTCGATCCGCTTTGTTGGGTCGATCATCGGATGGGGCTTGCCTTGCGTATAGATGTCATCACCTAAATCGATGATCTCATGGCCAGCTGCTTTTAAGATGTACCCTTCCTGATGGGCATCTTCTTGTTCTAGATTTAATCCTGCTTTGACTAGCATCGCTGCTTCGTACGCCAATGTTCCGCCAGAATAGTAAGCTTTGATTTTTTGCTGTTCAGGTCCAAAAGCGGCAGCTGCCGTTTCCTCTTTTACTGGCTCTAATCCAATCTGTTCTTGACGTAGCAGCTGCACGGCTAATTGTGCCGCTTCTTCCAGCGTGTAGGCTCGGTAAAGATTTTCTTCGTGATCCGTTGGTTCTTCCCCAAGAAAAATCGTGACTGCAGGTTTTGTTCCTCTTCTTAATAATGCCAATACTTCATCTCGAACACGTGGTGCAGGTGGTTTGGAGATCACCACGATCACCTCCGTATCAGGATCATGTTCCAAGGCAAGAATGCTGTCTTTCATGGTGATCCCACCGACTTCTTCTTTGAGATCTCGTCCACCGGTTCCGATGGCTTGTGTCACACCGGCACCCAATTTATGAATGATGGTGGTGACTTCTTGGATGCCCGTACCCGAAGCGCCGACAACACCGATTTTCCCTTTACGGACGGCATTCGTGAAGGCTACTGGTATCCCATTGAGAATCCCTGTGCCACAATCTGGTCCCATTAAAAGAAGTCCTTGTTCATGAGCCATTTTCTTTAGTCGAACTTCCTCTTCCAATGAAACATTATCACTGAAACAAAAAACATGTTTGCCTGCTGCTAATGCGGTTTCAATTTCTGGTGCTGCCATAGTACCAGGAATCGATAAGACAGCGACCTTCGCATCTTTTCCAAGATCTAAGGCTTTTTCCCAAGTTTTGACGCTTTGGGTTTCTTCTCCTGCGCTATTGCTTTGGTCCGATAAGAAGGCATCGATTTCTGACAGGACTGTTTCGATGATTTCTTCCTCTTCAATGTCTAAAACGAGCACCATATCGTTGGATGTCGCATTGTTCATCTCCTCGGTATAAAGACCACCTGTCTTGAAGATATCCTTATTGGCAGGTGTACCCATCATGACCGAAGCGTTGTTGATCCCTTCGATCGTCAGTAAACGATTGGTCAAAAGCATTAAAACAATGGAATCTTGGTAATTGTTTTTTTGAATAATAGTGTGTAACATGGGTCTCCTCACTTTCCTGTTCCTGTCTGTGCAAAGGCATCTGACCCAGAATACTGGTCAAAATGAACCGTGTCGCTAATGAGATAGCGATAAATGTTCTTTTCGATAGGAATGCCTTCTGCCATATATTTTTCATAGGTTAGTTGATTGATCTCGCCTGGATAATAGACTTGCTGGAACTGTTCAGCAGCCGGTATGGCGTGTAGCTCTTCGATCATCGTTTCGACTGACTCTTTAAATGTCTCTAAATCTGTAAAGCGTTGCGGATCGATCAGCAAAATAAACTGCCCTAAGTCGCGACCTTTCGTCAGATCGTTGTACATAGAGGAAACATGCTTGCCAAAAGGCAGCCCAAGGAGCATTCCAGACAAGATATCCACCACCATCATCAACCCAAAGCCTTTTGGTCCTGAGATTGGCAATAACCCATGAACATGATGCGGATTTGTCGTTGGCTTGCCATGGGCATCAACGGCCCATGTTGCTGGAATCTCTTTATCTTTGGAACGAGCATCTAAAATTTTGCCCCACGCTTGGACCGTCGTTGCCATATCAAAAACCACCGGCGCACCATGCTTTCGCGGTGCCGCAAAGGCAATCGGATTGGTACCAAAATAATTTTCTTTGCCGCCAAAAGGAACCACCATTGAATCCGATTGGCACATAGATAATGCAATCAAGTCAGCTTCTGCAGCTTTTTTGACATAATAGGATAGCGCACCACTATGACTCGTTTTCCGTACACCAACCGCCGCGATCCCAGAACGTTTGGCCATCTCAATGGCATACTTTGTCGCTTCTAATACGACGACCTGCCCTGCGCCATTTTGACCGTGAACGATCCCGCTGCTCGGCCCAGTCTCTTCAAACGTGATCTGTGGAGTGCGATTCATCCCACCTTTAGCGATCCGCTCTGCGTAATAGTCTACCCGCACAGCCCCGTGAGAGTGGATCCCGCTGGCATCGGCAAAGACCAAATGCTCTGCAACGATGGCTGCGTGCTCTTCAGACAAACCAGCAGCCGCTAATTTGTTTTGGATCAATTGCTGTAACTCTTGTGACTGTACAATAACCGTTTCTTCCATCTTCTAAACTCCTTTAAATTTCCGGATCGCGGTTGCAATCTTTGGAATAAATATAGGTCAATGGTTCGTCACGACCAACACCATAGGCCGCTTGCTGTACATAGGCACTCATGAAAATGTAGTCGCCTTTGTCCACTGGGAACCACTCATTGTCTAAGTTGTACATCCCTTTGCCTGACAATAAGTACGCCCCATGTTCTTGGTAGTGGGTCTCAATGTAGCCATGACTTGCCCCTGGTTCAAAGGAAAGGATATGGATATTCATGTCAAAGCCCAACTCTTTCGGTAAGAAATCCCAAAGTAGGACGTCTGGCATCCCTTCGTATTGGATCGGTGTCAACTCTGAAAGATTCCCCACTACTTTGTAAGCTTGGTGATTTTCAAGCGGTTGGTAACGTTTCTTATACAAGAACACTTCTGTCGCTTCTTCTTGGAGATTTTTCATATACAGTTTTTCTCCAGCAGGCAGATAGATATAGCCTCCGTCCGTCAATGTATGGGTTTCTTTGCCATCACTTACTTCCAGTTTGCCCGAGATGACATACAAGAAACTCTCGATCTCTGGACCGCCGAAGCCCAATTGGTTGGCGCCATCTTTTTTGAATGAAATGATGTAATCGACAAAAGACGCCCCTAATTTTGGTGTGCCGAGTATCGAACATTCACAGTTTTCGAAGCCTGGAATGACATTATTCACTAGCCCGTCATGCGGCAAGATCGCAAAATTATTTTTTCTAATGACTGCTCGTGATTGCAGCAATCCATCTAAATAGCCCGTATTATTATTTTTATATCCCATGTGTGTTCCTGCTTTCTATTCTTTGTATGCTAGCTCGTAAAGGGAAGCTGCTAAAACTTCAACCCCAGCTACTAAATCTTCGATAGTCGTTGCTTCGGCTGGGTTGTGGCTAATCCCATCAATACTTGGTACAAACAGCATCGCAGTTGGAAAATGTGGTGCAATGATTTGGGAATCATGCCCCGCCCCACTATGCATGACTTTGTAACGTTTGCCGGTTTGCTTCACCGCTTGTTCCACCGTGGCAACGATCGTATCGTCCATCGGCACAGGGCGTTCATCCATCCATAGATCCATCTCCACTGTCAGGTCGTGCTCTTTGGCGATCGCTTGAATGATTTGTTCTGCTTCAGCAGTAAAGGCATCCAATAGCTGCCCATCGGTATGGCGACAATCCATCGTAAACAACACTTCACCAGGAACCACGTTGACCGTATTCGGTTTTGGCTCAACTTTACCGAATGTCACTACTAATGGATCCCCAAGCTCTAAGCCACGGTCGATCACTGCGGCACACATTTTGGCAAAACCATACACAGCATCTTGGCGATAGCCCATCGGTGTGGTTCCTGCATGATTGGCTTGTCCTTTTAAGACAAAGGTGTAGCGCTTTTGACCAGCGATACTATTGACGACACCGATCTGCAAATTTTCTTTTTCTAAAACACTGCCTTGTTCGATATGGATTTCCACGAAGGCTTTGATGTCTGATCGAACCGGTTCTTGTGGGTCGCGAAAATCAAAGCCTTGGCGTTGCATCTCTGCCACGAAGCGATTGCCTTCAAAATCTGCGATCGCTTCAACATCGGCTTTTTTGGCCTCTCCGACAAAGTTTTTACTTCCCCAAAAAACGGTTGGAAAACGACTGCCTTCTTCTTCTGCCATTGAGATGACTTCCAAGGAGCGTAAAGGTTGCCCATAGGTCTCTTTTAAATACTTGATCGCTAAAGCAGCAGCAACGACCCCGTATTGACCGTCTAATGTGCCACCGTTAACGACGGTATCGATATGTGACCCTGAAAGAATCGTTTCTTCTGGATACTGGCTGCCTTCCATTCTGCCGAAGAGATTGCCGACTGCATCATAGGACGTCGTTAAGCCAGTTTCTTTTAATTGTTTTTCTACAAATGATTGCGCTTCTTTCCATGAATCGGTATAAAGCAGTCTAGTCATTCCTCCAGTTGGATCACTCCCAATCTGAGATAGTGCATCGATCATTGCCGCTACTTCTTTTTTCAACTCCATTGTTCTGCCTCCTTTGATTTATACGGTTATTGTAAGCGTGTTACTGAAGGACATCATTGTTCACTTTCGACAAAACCGTTTCTATTTTTAGTCATAACGCTGTTTTTTAAACCGCTTCCTTCTCCTATACTCTTCCTTATACTATCGAAGAAAAGAAAGGAAGAAAACAATGGTTTATCCTAAAAATGCCTTTGCGCAAACAGAAAAAATCCAATTTGACACCTACGGCACTTTGCCGTTAGAAGTGACGATCCTAAAAGCGGCGCAGCCTCGGATCAGCCTTTTGTATTTTCATGGTGGTGGCTTCCTCTATGGTCAGCGAGAAGACCTTCCGCAGGATTATGTCCACCAATTGCTGGCTGCCGGTGTTAGCCTTTACCTGTTCGATTATCCACTGGCTCCCGAAGTAGCGCTACACGATATCTACCTTCATACAAAAAAGGCAGTGGAATGGTTTTTGGCAGAAGGCTGGCACTTCAGCGGCGTTGGTGCAAATGAGTACATTCTATTCGGTCGCTCCGCCGGCGGTTTTTTAGCGACCTTACTGACCGCACGCACAAAGCATCCGGAGCAAAAAGGCTTGATCCGATTTTACGGATACCAAGAGTTGTTTTATAAAGAATTTTTGCAGCCGGCACGCTTTTACACGCAATTTCCGAAAGTCCCGCCACTCGACGCCGAAACTATGATCGAAAGCCAACCAATCACCCACGGCACGTTAGAAAAACGATTCCCTTTGTACCTTTCCGCCCGTCAATATGGCAACTGGCAGCGTTATTTAGGCAATCGGGAACAGCTGGCAGCCTTGGCGATTCCTGCTGCCGCTTACCAAGACTTTCCTCCTTGCTTTGTCGTTCATTGCAAAAAAGATCCAGATGTTCCCTTCAGCGCATCCGAAGCTTTCGCTGCACAGGTCCCCCATGCCAAAACACTTTGGCTCGACTTAGATCAGCATGACTTTGATCGGACACCAAATGCGAGCGCTGATGAGTGCTATCGAGAGATGATTGGATGGCTGACTAACCAATTCTGAAACTCTCAGCTCTTGATAGGTGATGATTTTGAAGCGATCGGTACGCTGTGATCTTGCGTACAGCAAAAAAGTGACCATTAGAGAACCAACTCTAATGATCACTTTTTTTGATTTGATTACTAGTATATGGGCACAACGATTTCTTCAAAAATCTAACGCTTTGCCTCGCAATTTTACTGAAATCTTCAGAATAAAACAGCGAGATGATCTTCTCAAAAGAAAGGATCATCACGCTGTTAAAATAGCAACTGATCAGCAGATCGTTGTTAAGGGAAACTTGCAGAAGTATCTTTCATTTCTTCGATCTCGTACCTTTAACAAGATTACATCAACGAACGATAAAGCTCAATAATTTCTTCTAAAGTCGTATCCCGCGGGTTGCCTGGTGTGCAGACATCGTTCAAGGCATCTTTGGCGATGGCTGGGATATCTTCTTCTTTGACGCCTAATTCAGAAATGGTCGCTGGAATACCCACATCTTTGCTTAACTGATCGATTGCTTGGCAAGCAGCATCGCGGACGTCTTCAAGTGACATCGTATCTGCCCCTTCAATGCCTAAAACGATCGCGATCTCACGGTATTTTTCACCCGTAAAGTCTTTGTTGTATTTCATGATGGTTGGCAACAAGGACGCGCACGCTACTCCGTGAGGAATGTTGTACCAAGCGGACAATGGATGGGCCATGCCGTGGACTAAGCCCAAGCCGACGTTTGAAAAGCCCATACCGGCAATGTATTGTCCTAACGCCATCGCTTCTCGTCCTGCTTGATCGCCATTCACGGAATCTCTCAATGAGCGTCCGATGATCTCAATTGCTTTGATGTGCAGCATATCAGTCATTTCCCAAGCGCCTTTGGTAATGAAGCCTTCGATGGCGTGGGTCATGGCATCCATTCCCGTTGCGGCTGCCAAGCTCTTAGGCATCCCCATCATCATATCGCTGTCCACAAAGGCTACCAGAGGAATATCGTGAGGATCTACACAAACGAATTTCCGATGATTTTCTTCATCTGTAATCACATAGTTGATCGTTACTTCGGCTGCAGTCCCAGAAGTTGTCGGTACCGCTAAAATCGGCAAGCATGGATGTTTCGTGTCTGCCACGCCTTCCAAACTAATCACATCGGAAAATTCAGGATTCGTAGCAATGATCGCGATCGCTTTTGCCGTATCGATCGGTGAACCACCGCCAATCGCAATGATACAATCGGCTTGGGCTTCTTTGACAAACGCTAAGCCGTCTTTGACATTTTGGATCGTTGGGTTCGGCACGATCCCATCATATAACGCATAATCGACACCTGCTTCTTCCAATAATTTCGTCACTTTGGTCGCAACTTCAAATTTCACCAAATCTTTGTCGGTGATCACTGCCGCTTTTTTAAACCCTCGTGCCTTGAATTCGGTCGGTACGTTCTCGATCGCTCCTTTTCCAAAATACGATGTCTCATTCAAAATCATTCTATTTGCCATTCTTCCTACCTCCGTTTGTTTGTTTATTCACAATATATTTTAAATAGAAAAAACTGAAAGCCTTTTCTATTCTTCTACCATTGATTATACCTCAAGATAGCCTGCTCGGGGAGTGACTTTGAAAGCGTCAGCCAATTTTTTCAGATTTTCATCTGTAATGGTTTGTAAAATTGGGCCTTGCGCTTTGACATAGGTGTACACTTCCGCAGCTTTCTCTGCCGTTTCAATCAAGCCAAAGACTTCGTCCATATCTTTGCCAGCACCATAGATGCCATGTTGCGGCCAAAGAACCAAACGGGTCTCTTTCATTTTAGCAGCCGTTGCTTCGCCGATCTCGTTCGTTCCTGGAACCATCCAAGGAATGATGGAAACACCTTCTGGGAAGACCACCAAGCACTCCGTACACATTTGCCACAAGGTCCGCGTGAAACTGCGTTCATCCAACTCATGGGTAAAACTCATGGCTAAAAGATGCGATGCGTGGTTATGCATGATGATTCGGTTTTCTGGATCGACCGACAAGCGAGCGATATGACTCATGAAATGACTTGGCAGTTCACTCGTTGGCACCGCACCATTTTCCAAGCCCCAAAGCAATTCCAATGTTTGCCCATCTTCTTTGACTCGAATCACACCAAGGTTTTCCGCTGGATGTGCCGCTACATTTTTAAAGTATTTTCCTGAACCTGTCACGATAAAGTACTTGCCAGCTAGTGCCGTGGCATCAAAAATCATGGGAATTTCCCGCAAGACGCTTTGCGGATCGATGAAAGGCAAGATCTCTTCTTCTGTTAATAAGTAAGAAATATTGCCGCCGTTGCGCTCATCCCACCCTAAACGGTAAAGGTTTGCTGTCGTTTCCATCATTTCTTGTACAAAATTCGCTTGTAAAATATCAATCTTTTTCATCGTTCTCCTACTTTCTGGCTTTTAAGACGGTTTCTTCATAGGCTTTCACTTCTGATAGCCAATCCAGACCTGCTGGTACCCCTTGGCTTTCACAGAAGTAATTCCAAACATCTGCATACGGATAGTCTTTTAATTCTTCCGTCATGGCTAAACGAGTGGTGAAATCACCTGACAATTCGATTGCTTTTAGTTCTTCGATCGGTTCTAGCATCGCTTTTAGCAACGCTTTTTGAGTATTGCGCGTCCCGATCACCCACGCAGCGACCCGATTGATCGTCGCATCAAAGAAATCTAACCCAATGTTGGTTTTTGGCAATAAGTCATTGCGAACCAATTCGCGACCAATCTCTTGCAATTCATCATCCATGATCACGACATGATCACTATCCCAGCGTACAGGACGGCTGACATGCAGCAAAATGCCTTTGCTAAATAGTGCCAATGAAGACAATTTATTGGAGATCACTTCGGTTGGATGGAAATGTCCAGCATCCAAACAAATCAATTTATCGCGCGTCAAGCCATAGCCCATATAAAATTCATGAGAGCCGACGGTGTAGGCTTCGGCACCAAGACCAAACAACTTGCTTTCCACGGCATCTACCGTGTATTCCGCTGGCAATTCTTCAGCAAAAATCTCATCTAATGCTGTCATCAAGCGTTCCCGTGGTGTAAAACGATCGATTGGGTTGTCTTTGTAGCCATCTGGCACCCAGAAATTATTGACACAGACTTGCCCAGTTTCTTTCCCCATATAAGCAGCGATTTGACGAGAACGTTTGCCGTGTTCGATCCAGAACTGACGAACTTCTTCATCTGGTGAAGCAAGGGTAAAGCCATCTTTGAACATGGGATGTGAGAAAAAGGTTGGATTGAAGTCTAAACCTAAGCCTTGTTCTTTCGCCCAAGCAACCCATTTTTCAAAATGCTTCGGCTCCAATTCATTTAGATCCACTGCTTCCTCGGTGTCTAAATAGATGGCGTGAAGGTTCAATTTGTGTTTTCCAGGAATCAAAGAGTAGGCTTTTTCTAAATCTTGGCGCAACTCCTCTGGGGTATGGGCAGCACCAGGATAATTCCCCGTTACAGAGATCCCACCAGATAATGCTTCATCACTCAAAAATCCTTGGACATCGTCCCCTTGCCAAACATGCATCGAGATTTTCACATCGGCTAATTTTTTCAAAACCGCATCCGTGTCGACGCCTAATTTGGCATATGCTGTCTTAGCTTCTTCATAACGCTGTTGAATCGTTGTCATTTTTTCCTACTCCTTTTATAAAACGTTGATAGTTGCTTAAAATCTTGTGATCAAAAGACTGTGGTTCATGAACACTGCAAGGAAATGAGTGTTTGACCGCGCGGCGTGCTTCAGCCAGCGACGTGAAGATGCCAGCACTCATCATCTGCATTAAAAGATTACCGATCGCCGTTGCTTCACTTGGGCCAGCTTCGATCGTCAGCTGCGCAGCATCAGCCGTCAGTTGATTTAAAAAGCGATTATTGGAACCGCCCCCCACGATATGCAGTTTTTGCAGCTTGTTCGTCGTACCTGTCAGCTGTTCCAGCTTTTGCAATTCACTGGCATAGCAAAGCGCTAAGTTATCATACACACAGCGAGCCAGTTCCCCTGCGGTTTCTGGAACTTTCTGCTGGGTTTCTCGACAATACGCTTGCAGTTCAGTAATCATGTTTTCTGGATTCAAAAAACGAGGATCATTGACATCGACAAACTGTTGAAAAGCAGGCGTTGCTTGCGCCAATTCCGCCAATTCTGCATAGGAATACTGATAGTCTTGCTGCCGAGCCACTTCTTGGATCAGCCACATGCCCATAATATTTTTTAAAAAGCGAATCGTGTTGTGGGCACCCCATTCGTTCGTATAATTTTCATCGAAGGCGGCAAGGGAAACATTGGGTACTTTGGTTTCGATCCCCAGCAATGACCAAGTCCCGCTGCTGATGTAGCCCCAATCTGCCCCCTCTCCAGGTGTACCGATGATCGCTGATGCCGTATCATGACTAGCGACAGTGACAAAGGTCGCTTGTGGCAAATCATAGGCTGGAAACTTCTGTGTTTGCAGTGCGCCTAAAACCGTTCCTGCATCAACCAATGGTGGGAATAGTCCTTCTGTTACACCGATCTCAGCTAACAATTCTGCATCCCATGTTTGGGTGTTGGCATTTAGAAGCTGCATCGTCGAAGCATTGGTTTTTTCCGTGACCATCTTACCAGTAAAAACGTAGCCCAAGTAGTCTGGAATCAACAGCAGCTTGTCGGCTTTTTGCAGCAGTTGCGCTTCTTCTGCGGCTAACTGAAAAATCGTGTTGAAGGGCTGCAGCTGAATGCCTGTTTTCTCATACAGTTTTTGCAAAGAATAGCGCTGACCAAAAGCTGCGATCGCATCATTGGTGCGACTATCTCGATAAGCGACTGGGTCGCCTAAACGTTCGCCTGCTTGATCGATCAAACAGTAATCCACTGCCCAGGTGTCGATTCCGACGAAGCAGTCATGGATACCTGCTTGTTTCACTTTTTGCAGTCCTACTAAAATCTCTTGGATCAAATAATCGATCGCCCAACGGTCAAAGCCTTCATGAGGACGAAAGCCGTTTTTAAAGCGATGGATCTCTTCTAAAGTGATCTGCTCATTTTCCCAACGGCTCAGCATCAGACGACCGCTTGATGCACCGATATCGATTGCGATAAATGTGTTCACTGGTCTCCACCTTTCATTATCTTGTTAAAAAATAAATCGATTACAATTCATTGATTCATTCTTGTTGCCTCAATTTTAGCTTGACAATCAACGAGTTTCATCACACAATTTTGATAAAGACTTGCACAATCTTGGTAAAAAGGAGGATCCGATGGATTACTGGGAAAAAGCCAACCACTCATGGTCAACTGATTCACTGCGTTACATCAATACTTCAACCCAAAAGCAGCGTGAACTTTTTTATTACATTCAAGAAATCGGCTATTTCAAAGCCAGCAAACCTTACTTTACAGAACGAGAGAACCTGCCTTCTTATTTGATCAAGTATACATTGTCCGGCTGCGGTGAATTGCGCTACAAAGGAAAAAGCTATCAATTGAAAGCAGGTGATGTGTTTTTTATCGACTGTCTAGACTATCAGTACTACCGTACCGTTAGTCAAGAGCCCTGGGAAATGGACTGGATCCATCTATATGGCGCCAACGTCGCAGCGTTTTATGAGGAATTTTTCAAAAATGGCAGTCCAGTTTTTCACACCAATCCTGCCAGCAGTCGTCAAAATCCGATCCATTTGGTCTTACAAGATTTATTGATGTTACAGCCAGAACCAAATGCGAAAACTGCCTTCCAAAGCTCTGTTTTGATCCATCAGCTGCTCAATGAACTGCTCCTGCAAAAATATCATCTCGACTTTTCGGATAGTGAAATCCCGCCTTATATTTTGCAGATTCGTGACCAGCTAGAAGAAGATTTCCGTCAAGGGATCACATTGGAATCTTTGGAGGAAAGGTATCATATCAATAAGTATCAAATCGTCAAGGAGTTTTCCAAATATATGGGCTTGCCCCCCATCGAGTACCAGATCAGCAAACGCATCTCTTATTCGAAAGACCTTTTGCGCTATTCTCGCCTTTCCATCAAAGAGATCTCATTGGCGATCGGCATCGAAAACACCGTCTATTTCAGCCGTTTATTCAAGAAAAAAGTCGGCATTTCACCTAGTGATTATCGACAGACGGAGAATGGACGGTAAAAAAGAAACATGAAATCATTCACTGATTTCATGTTTCTTTTCATTTATTGATTATACTATTATCTGCTATTTTATTGGTCGCTAACTAAAATTGCTCAACTGATAAATTTATTTCAACCAACTCATCCCTAATACACCAACAATATAGAGCAAGCTACCAAGAGCAACAAATTGCTTTTCTCTGCCAACTTTTCGTTCCTTTAAGAAAATAATACTTCCAAAGGTGGCAACAAGTAAGCTCATTTGAGAAAATGAATAGGTTACGCCTACACCCAAAGAAGACGACACAGCGAATAACGAAGCATTCGCGAGAACCCAAGTGCTACCAGTACCTAAATTGCGGATTATTTTGCGGAAACGCAGTTGTTTCTTACTTTTCAAGGAAATCACGCTTCCCCCGAGAAACATCCCTACTGCCTGAGGCAAGAAAATCTGTGCTCCACTTATCTGAAACAGACCAGTGACTGTCACATATAGCATCAAAAAAGCTGAAGAACAACATAGATAAAGAAGTACTTGCTGTGATAAGCTTGTTTTCTGATGAGTTGTCTTAGTTACAAGGTAAACACCTGTTAGGATGACTCCTAGTGCCATGATTGAGAAAATTACCGTCGTTAAATCTTTCCATTCTTTGAGAAAGAAGCCAGATGCTAATGTAACAAATAATAATTGGGTACCGACGGAGACGGGCATTACTTTAGAAACCTCCGCTTTTTCCAAAGCGAGAAATTGGAAGTATTGTCCGCAAGCCCAAAAAACCCCAGATAATAAACTGATGAAAAATGGCACCATGGCATAACTCACTTGATTCAAAAAACCAAATACACTACCGAAAATCAAGGCTGCGATTGTTGTTCCTAGCAGTTGTTCCTCTGATTTCCCTCCCATCAATTTAGCGACGATTGGCATTAAGCCCCATCCTAGTGCAGGCAGTGAGGCAAGCAATAAAAGTTGTACGGACATAAAAACTCCTTCTAAACATTGTAAAAAGCGAGAACACAAAATCTTGTAGAGGAAAACGTTACAGAAGCAATTCCTTCTCGACAAATTTTGTGTTCTTTATTCCTATTTTTTAGTTAATAAATAGGTTGCTACCCCATAAGCATGGATGATATGATCCGCTTCAAGCGGTTCTTCTAATGCATTGATTCGTTGATATGCGTACCCATTAAATAATTTTTTTGGCTCAAGAGATCGTTCTTTGTTTGTTGAATTGACGAAACGGATAACGATTCCCTCAGAGTAATACGCATTATGAAGCGCACTGACTCCCACACCCGGTTCTAAGCTGCAGGACAGCAAAGAAAGAGACATGTCGGTCAGAGATAATGGATCAATGAGCTTTTGAATTTTATTATCTATGCGATAAATAAAGTAATTCAAATCTTGCAATTGATAAGAAATCGATGGCTGTTCTTTAACAGTTTTCCAAGTAGCCAACAACTCTTCAGAAATAGCTGTTGATGCAACTCGCAGGGAAAAATCGAAGACCATCTCATAGTTTTCCATTTGAGCAAGAGGCGTTTCCATCATAATATGTCCCTTTTTGGTTGTATCGCCAGAAGCGCGACCTGGTCGATACAACAAATCCGGTTTTCCAAGGGAGTCGGTTGTAGCTAGTACCGTTACATATAAGGAGTCGTCGAGATATTCATACTCTTTGCTCTGCTCGCTATAAAAAACGAGGGCGTTTTCTTGATCATAAACAACCACTTGTTTTTCAAATGGTTCAATATTGACGGGTTTTTCTGCATATTTTTCTTGCCAATTTTCCAGTGTTTGATTTCTTTTTTCAAGATAACCAAATTGAATGGCTGCAACCGCTCTTTCTATCGGCTTGTTTAGTCGAGCTTTCACTCGAATCCGATGATTTAAAAGCGTATTTTTAAAACGTAGCTTTGCGTTTACCTCACCGTTTTTTGTCAGTTGGAGGATCAATGTATAGGCGAATGTTTTGGTGGCGATCCCTTTCATCCGTTCTTCGATCGTATACGGTAGATGTAAACTTCCTTCCAAAACCAACGTTTCTTGCTTTCCTTTGCAGCTGGCAAAAGAAAGCGTGATCGGTTGATCATTCAAAATAGGCGAATAGTCATACGTATCACCGGCATTACTATCATCGATGATCGACAAGAAATCCACGATCTGTTGTTTTCCATCTGAATAAATCAGGTGGCCGTCTTCAAAGGAAAGCGTGTATTTCCCATTTCTAATCCATGGGTTTTGATCTAAAGACAATTCAGGAGTTGTCTCTTGCTCTTCAAATGTAAAGACTCGATAACCAAGACCTGAAAAGGCACAAGCCACTTGAACAGTTAACAGATAATACCCCTCTTCTTCAATAAAACGGTTGCCAGCAGGCGTTTCTTCCATAATATTTTTCCTGCTTGGGATATACACTGCTTGAAGAACAGATGAATCAGCTCCAATAACCTTGATATTGTTGGTTCTAGATACGATCTTAACGAATTTCTCCCCTTGAAATGGCACTGGTGTTGGATGAAGAATCAGAAATTGATTGGCTTGTAAAGCGAGTCCTTCACTGATTCTTTTTAAAATCAAATTTTCAATACTAGCACAAATCTCACTGATTTCTTTTAATCGATGACTGATATCTTGAGCAACACTATCTGATACACAGCCTGCCAAACTATCATGGGCTTGACATTCAAATAACTTTTTCCAAGCTTTCATTAGCAATCGATTACTTAATTCAATCCCTAAATCTTTCGCAATAACTAGCATTGGTTCAATTTCTAAAACTAATTTGTTTTCTAATCGAAAAATCTCACGTTTCAGATCCATTCGTACTGAACCAATTGTTTTGTGGACCCGAGCAAAAACCGGTGCACGAAACTCTCCTTGATAAACTTCCAGTTCTTTTTGACGGACGATCTCCATAAATGCTGGATAGGTGCTCAATTGATACTTGTATTTTCCAAGCTGATTGATTTTCGTTAGTTTTTCTTCTATGGCAGAAACAATGCCTAACTGATCATTTCCAGTTGGAATCAAGATTTCAGGTTCATTCGCGTAGCTCTTAATAAAATCGACACCTTTATCGAGTCTGCCATCTACATAACTGCTCGTTGGCTCCAATTGCTGCTGTGCACCATATCCTTGAGGAAAATTCACCGCATACAGTGAATCTTGCCCACTTAAACTCGTCCATTTAAAGTAAGGGGATTTGACCTGTTCCCCTAAATCGATGCCTCGCCAAAAGATAATGTTATCAAGTCCAACTTCGTTCAATATGGTTGGCATTTGAGCATTAAAACCAAATGTATCTGGCAAATAGCCGATCGGCATATAGCTGCCATATTTTTTGCTATCAAATATACCAATCATGGCATTTCGAATGATGGACTCACCAGAAGCAAAAAAGGCATCTGTTTGGGTGTACCAAGGACCGATGAACAATTGACCATTGGCGATCAACTCTCTGACCTCAGTCAAGCGCTCAGGATAGAGTTCTAAATAATCGTCTAGAATAGACATTTGTCCATCTAACACGAAAGAAGCAGTCGGTTGCCTCTTTAGTTCTTTTAGTACATCACTAAATAATTGATCACTCAAAACGACACAGTCCATTGAAGTAAAATACCATTCACGATCCCAATGGGTGTGGTTTACTATGTGTACATTTGTCATAGCTATGCTTCCCACTGCTCTTCCCAAGCAGCTTCGTCAAATTCTTCCATCGTGGTATCTGTTTCTTTCCCCGCATCTTTTGAACGTAGCAAGCTTGTACAAATCGCAATGAATAATGAGCCAGTAGCAATCGATAAAACATACAGTGGCCATTTTTCTACAGTGAACCAGCCATAAAAACCAGAGATTGGGGCTGTATTGACAGCTCCAAGACCTACAGCCATTGCAGAACCAATCGCTGAACCAATCATATTCACTGGGATCACTTTTAGTGGATTTTCCACCGCAAATGGGATCGCTCCTTCTGAAATGCCTACTAGACCCATAATGATCGACGATTTTCCTGCTTCTTTTAATTCGTTATTGTATTTACTCTTTGCAAAAACAGTCGCTAAGCCTAAACCAATTGGTGGAATAATGATTGCCACTTGCGCTGCAGTGTTTGGTGCATAAACGTTACTTGTCAATAAAGCCATCGCGGTTGTCACAGCTGCCTTATTTACTGGTCCCCCAAGGTCAAATCCAACCATTGCCCCTACAACTGCCGCCATCACGATCGCATTTCCGCCACTCAATCCGTTCAACCATGACTCTAAGCCCACATTGATAGCTGCAAATGGTGTACCGATCACATAATTCACAAGTAGGACAGTGACTAAAGTACCTAAAACAGGAACTAAGAACACTGGAACTACCGATGCCATCGATTTTGGCAGCTTTATATGGTTTTTGATCCACAAGCAGATGTACCCAGCGATCAGCCCTGAAACAATTGCGCCTAAGAAGCCTGCGTTAATGTCTTTTACTAACATCCCTCCAACAAGACCAGGGGCAATCCCTAGCTTATCGGAAATCGAATAAGCAATAAATGCCGATATTACGGGAAACATCAATCCTAAAGCGATGCCACCGAATCCATCTAAACTATGGAGTAATCGGATGATCGTATTCGCACTTTCTCCATGAGAGGCGTCCCAAATATCGACGATCCCAAATATTGATCCGCCTACTCGAGAAATCGCCATGATAACTGCTCCGGCAATCACCAGAGGAATCATATAAGATATTCCTGTTAAAACATGATTTTTCATTTCACTTGCCAACTTTTTCATCTGATTTTCCTCCTCTTTATTGATCAATCAGCTTTAATGCATCTTCAATTACTTTTTCTGCATTTTTTATAGGGGCTGCTACCGGGACTTTAAGGATCTCCTTGCCATTGAAACGCTCTTCATTTCTCACTTTCGTATCAACGGCAAAAATCACGACTTCCCCAATTTGACAATCCCGCTCGTTCAATTCATTTTCGATACCTGTTGCTCCTTGTGTCTCAACCTTGATTAAATCCCCACGTTTCGCTGCTGCTTTTTTTAACGCCTGTGCCGCCATAAAGGTATGGGCAACTCCTGTGGCACACGCCGTTACTGCAATAATTTTTCTCTTCATTCTTCTTTCTCCTTTTCTCCGTTTTATTCGCTTAATAGTTTCGCGATAATCTCTTTATCTGTTTCGCTTTTCAGCGCTTCTGTGATGTCTTCATCCATCAATTTCATGGCAATTTCTGATAAAATCCGTAAATGGGTGTCTCCTTGATGTTCTTCAGGAATAGCAAGCATAATCACAACCGTTACTGGTTCATCATCTAAGGATTGCCATTCTAATGGTGCCTTTAACCGAGCAAAAACGATTGCGGGTTCAGAAACTGCACGACTTTTTCCATGGGGGATTGCTATATTATTGCCTATTCCTGTGGTCGAGTGATCTTCTCTTTCCATAACTGATTGAACATACTCATTTTCGGATTGAACGATACCTCCAGTTACCAATATTTTTGCTAATTGACGGACCACTTCTTCTTTAGTGGTTGCCTCTAGACCAAGAACAATATGTTCAAAAGGTAGTAGTGTTTCTATATTCATTTTATGTTCCCCCTTGTAAATACTTTTTTAATTCCTCTTTCGTCCCTTTAAGGAGGAAGGTTCGTTCATCTGATTCCATCACATTAAGCATCGTGTCATAGATTTCCTCAAGTTCTTGTACAGTTTCATCTTTGATACAGATGAAAAAGACATATTTCACCTTTGTTTCTCCCCAGTGGATCTCATTATTAAGACGTAAAAATACAATCGCTGATTTTTTCACGTATTCTGGTGTACCATGAGGTGTTGCGAATCGTCCAAAAGAAGTAAAGGAAAGCTGTTCCCTTTTTAGCGAAGAGTCAATCATTTCCTCGTTTACATACCCACGAGTAATCAATTGCTCCCCAATAAATGTAATCACCTCTTGATAATCTTCAAAATGATGATCTAAAAAAATCAAGTCCTCATGAATCAATTTCGCAAACTGACTGAAAGAACCATTTTGTTTTTCTTCGACTTTTCTTAAAAAGGCTTCTATTTTTCGCTGCTCATCTTTATTCAGTACAGGTGAAACATGGATTGTTGGAATCGAATCGATTTTTAAATCCACTGTCGATAAAATCAAGTCCTCATAAATATTGGTCTGAATCAACTCTTGAATTGAAAGAATCCTGGAAATATCGATTTGCTCATAATTTCTCCGAATACGAGCAGCTAGTAGCTGTGAAGTGCCTTTCCCACTGCTACAAACTAATAAGACACTCACTTTCTTAGGTTGTTTTTCTTCTCGTTGTTCTTTCATCACTTGGATGTGTACGGCCAGAAAGGCAACCTCATCTTCAGGGATCGAAATCGAAAAATGCCAATTTAAGGCATGAGCTAATCGAAGCGCTTCCTCAAAAGACAAAGGGAAATTCTTCTTCACATCATTTAGAAAAGGGTTATGAATGACTAATCCTTTTTGAATGCGATAAATAGCTTCTTTGATATGTGATACCAATCCTAACAAAAGACTTTCATTGCGTAGGGAGATCGTTTCATGAATCAATTTGCGTATCGTTTCATCAAGCAAATCATCGGAGTCATTCTTCTTCATCAACGAATCCCCATAGATATGAAGCGAAATATAATGAACTTCCGAAACTGGCAATGACAGAGAAAACGTTTCTTCTATTGAAGCAATAAAACGATAAAAAGCTCTGTTCTCCATCAAAGGATGTCTTCTTTCTTCGAAAGTCAGATAATTCTTCTCTTTGACCCGATCAATCATGATGATTAGATGAAGCAATAGTGAGTGATAGGCAGCATCATTAAGCGTAATTTGTTCTTTTTTCAAATACTCTTGTAAGAGCGTATCAACTAAAGAAATCTTTGTCAGGTCAATAAAATCATTAACAAACTGAGGAATTCCTTGAATCGAATGCAAATAGCGTTGCTGCTCTTGTGTTATTTTCCAATTTCCACCCCAGAAATAGTAGATCAAATCAAATGCTAATCGACGTTTTTCTTGTTCTGACAAATTCAAAAAGGAACCCTTCCCCGGTAAAACTTCAATCGTAACGTTAAAGTGACGAAAGATCTCGCTTACCTGCCCCATGTCATTTTCTAAAGTTGATTTACTGATGTAGAGTGCATCTTGCAGTTGTTGACGCGTAAAATACGTTTTTTGTTTCAGTATTTCAAAGCAAAGAAACTGAATACGATCTTTTTTGCTCGTCGGTAAGTTTGATTCCTCGTTCCCATCAAGATACTTTAGAATTTCAGCTGAATCGCCATCAAGAAATACCCCTACTCTAGGTTTGCGAACAAGCCTTATTGCTGTTTCCTGCAAAAATTCATCAATTCTCTTTAGCGATTGCGAAACTGTCTTTTGCGAAAGCGACATATGCAACCCAATTTTAGCAACCGTTGTTGGTCCATTTTCTAAGAGATATCGAATAATTGCTTTTTCCCGTTCACTGATCATGAAACTATCACCTCGTCTACATTTCTAATGGTAGCTTTTTCTTAAAAAAATGAAAACACTTACTTTTACTGCATTCATTACAGTAAATCATAGGCACTGAATATATTGCGCCGTTTTTTTCATGTGTACTTTTTCGTTTAATCCAGATTATTTACATGTCCCTTGGTATTTTCATAGTATAGAGGATATTACTCAGTGGGAACAGAAAAAAAATACCAATGAACAAACGAACTGTCGTCTGTTTCATTGGTATTTTAACTTTTGATTCTCTAATAACGAGATACGCTTGAGCAAATCCTTTCCTTAACGCCCCAACACCTCCGCCACCGAATAAACGCCTGGGGCAAAGGTCTTGCCTGTTAGCTTCTTCGTCATGGCATTAAAGGTATAGTGCTCTTCTAAGACGACGACTTCATCGTATTGCTTTAATAGCGTGCGAAAATCTGTATCGGATAAGAGGAAATTCTCTCGGCCATCGACATTAGGTGAAAACAAGTAATATTTTCCGACATAGCCAACTAAGTAGCTATCTACTGCTTCTTTGTTAGTACTGACCACCAAATATTTTTTCTCGTTTAGGTCAAAGTGATCGCCAGTAACGACTGAAACTTGTGCTGGAATCGAAGCAGCATATTCACGATTGGTATAACGCATGCCATTATTTTCAGAAAGGATCAGCAATGTCGCAAAAAACAACAGAATCAAGGTACTGTATTGATAGATTTTTTTCGTAGTCAAGCTGGCAAAACTACGATAGTTTCGCCGATCGATCGCTTGTTCATGATACAAATGATCAATGCCTCTGACCATGAAAAAGGTCATTAATCCAAGTGCTAAAATCACGATACTTGAGGCATAGCGATCGAACCCTGCCAAAGACAATGCTTCATCAGTGGGCATCGAGAACAAGAACATGGCATAGATTCCTAAATAATACCCACCAATGATACCATCGATCAACAGCAGTTCTTTGAAAAATGGATTGCGTTTTTTCATGATAAATCGGACAAATAGCCAACTGCCCAACAGGATGACCTGGATCAAGAGAATCCCTTGCGTGGAGATCGTCGCAACATCCGTGATGGTTTTGACAAAAACATCCGTAATCTGCTGCAGTATCTGAGAATCCTTTTCACCAAAAATCTGTTTATAAGCGGTCACGCTGACTTCATGCTTCGATTTAGGAAAATTCGCTTTGACATGCAGGTTCCAAAGAATCGCCGGCAGGACAGAGAGCCCAATGGCAGCTAATCCTACAATCATCATGCCCAGCCGTTGCCGCCAACGAACTGATGCCTGCCACAAGCAGACTAGTAAATAGCCACCTAAAATCAGCAGAAAAAAGACGGCGCTATTTTTGACCAAATCAAGAGAGGCGCCAATCAAAAGAAAGAAACCGATCGACGGTAGTACGTTGCCTTTTAAAGCGAATAAGCCAGCGATGCCAGCTAAAGTCAACACTGGCAGGATAAAGTCCACTAACAAATTATTCATTCGAATCGCAATATTAAAATAATTGAAAACCGCCATACTGGTGAAGATCAGGGCAAAAGCCAGCTTTCTTTTCGGATCACGAATAATCGCAAAGAAACTATACAGACTACAGAAAATCAAAATCAATTGACCAATCAGCAAGACATTCTCATGATAGCCAACAATGATCGCTGTATAAGTAACAAACAGCGAGCTGCCTAAAGGATAGGAAGTAAAACTGATGATGGCATCGGCTGCCGTTGGCAATTGTCCCTGCGTATAAAGGAATTTAACGATCGTCGCCCAATGGGAGAAGTTGTCATAGTGGGTCAAATGACTGTGAAGCAAGGTTAAAACGAACAAAGCAAAATAGCCGTAAAACCACAGCAGGATGGGCTCTTGCAAGCCCCAACGTACCTGATAGCGCTCCTGCCAAAAACGCCAAACGCATAATAGTAAGCCAAGACCAAATAAAACCCATGCCCCCCAGATCAACCATCCTTTTGGACCATATGCGACAAAGGAAAGAACGAGGATCGGCAAACAGCAAGCAGCGATCCAGCTGATGTGTTTGGGAAAATGGCAAACTCGTACAAAAAGATAGACATAGCCAGCTAATGATAAACCAAAAAGACTAAATCGCAGCAGGATCTCGATCATCATCTTCCTCCTTGTATATTAGAGTTAGGGTTTTAACCTTCCGGTTTTGATTGGATAACCCTATGAACCATCGTTATTTTAATTTGGTATTAACTCATTCATTTTGAGATAATATATTTATTGGATTGAGAGGCTATGCCGTTGCCTCCTTGAGTTTTGAAGCTCGTAATCGAAAGACTGGCACCTCTCTCTGATAAGTGGATTACGTATGAGTTAGATGTTGAAAGTTTTTGCTTTACTCCGTATCTCGTACAAGGTAGTGACGCTTTTCAGTTGAGCGGGTTTCAATCCAAAATATTTTTTTAGAAAGGTCAAATGTATGTACTTCTTAGGAATTGATATCGGCAAGCGAACTCACGTGGCTTCTTTAATGAGTGAAGAAGGTAAAGTGATCCTAAAAGGTTTTTCTTTCCCTAACACTACTGAAGGAGCTGATTCCCTGATTGAGCGGCTTTCAAAATATTCAGAGACTCCCGCTGACTTTATTGTCGGAATGGAAGCTACGGGTCATTATTGGCTCTCCATCTTTTCATACCTCCACGAATCAGACTTTTTGATTCACGTTGTGAATCCTCTTCAAACCGATGGCTGGCGCAAAGGAACAGAAATCAGAAAACGAAAAAATGATATTATTGATTCTGTTTTGATTGCTGACTTGATGCGTTATGGTTCCTTTGTAGAAACAGTATTGTCTGATGAAAATGTTTTTTCGTTAAAACAACTTTCACGTTACCGAACCTATTTAGTAGGTACCGCAAGCGACTTCAAACGAAAAATCATAGCTGTACTAGATCAAGTGTTTCCTGAATATGCATCAATTTTTTCTAAACAAGGTATTTTCGGAAAAGCGTCTAAAGAGTTATTGCTTGAGTTTAGTTCTCCTATAGAGCTAGAAGAAATTTCGGCAGAAACGTTGGCTCAATACTTAGCTGAGTTAAGCAGGAACCGAATAAAGCCAGAGAAAGCAGATCAATTGAAGCAAGCAGCTTCTAACTCCTTTGGAGTGAAATTTGCTCAAGAAGCTTTTACATTTCAATTACGCTCCATGATTGAACAATTGAAATTCATCGAAAGCCAAGTAAAAGAAACTGAAAAAGAAATTAAGCGCATAATGAGTAATTTAGACTCTGTTATTCTCACAATCCCTGGAATCGGCCCTATAAATGGCGCGACAATTCTTGGTGAAATTGGAGACATTCGCAAATTTTCTAATCCGAAAAAACTGGTTGCTTATGCTGGCATAGACGCGTCTGTGTCCCAATCTGGGCAATACGAAGCAACACATAATGTTATGAGCAAGCGTGGATCTCCATACTTACGAAAAGCCTTGTTTTCAGCTGCTCTAGTTGCTTCTCAATGTGATCCTGTTTTTCGCGCGTTTTATCAGAAAAAAATTTCTGAGGGAAAGCATCATCTGACGGCCTTAGGTGCTGTTTCTCGTAAGCTTTGTTATGTGATTCATGCTATTTTAACTAAAAATGAACCTTATAAGATTGTTTCCGATTAGCTATTGAACAATCAAAAAAATCTAATAGTGAAAGGTCTATTTGTTGTACTCATTTTTTGGACTTAACTGTTATAAAATATTTTTTTGATTTAGCTAATTTTCACTTGACTCTATATAGTTAGTCTTTCTCAGCAAGCTGTCTACCCATTCTTGAAAGGCTGCTGTAAAACGCAGCTCGGAAAGATTGCTTACTTGATAAATCACTTGATTTTCTGTTGGTTGAAGCGTTGCTTTTTCAGCGTGAAGCACAAGATTACTGAACGGTAAGGTTAGACGGGCAGGCATCTCGACTTCTTCTGTTTTTACCAACGTGAGCTGGTCAAAACCAAACGTTGTGACCGTATAGGCTCCTTCTTCAAAGACCCATTCTTGATCAATCGACAGGACAGGCACTCGCTGAGGCGGCAATGGCTTTTGTTTGGCTTGCAGCAGATGCTTACCGAGATTTTCAAAAAGACTGTCAAAGAAGGTCATCCACGGGTCACGCAGAACTGGCAGGCTTTGATTGAAGCCATCATAAATGATCTGCAAATAAGCCAAGTAGTCTTTTTCTGATAATTGGTGTAAAGCAACCCCATAGACCCAGCGATCCTTGCCTGAAAAAACGCGGACGACGTTTCCCGTCATCTCTGCTTGGTAGCCATTACGGGTGATTTTAAACGTCAGCTGCGCATCTGGCGGAAAATAAAGAGGAACGTCAGAAACAAAGGACAAGCCGTTTTCTGAGATATTTTCTGTCATCAAAGAATAGCTGGCGTCTTGGTCGGAAACTTCAACAGGATAATGGACTCTGAACCGTTCCGTCGTTCGGTAAATCGGGCGACCGAGATAAAATAAGACCGCAAAGGTTAAGTTAAAGAAATGGGTCAGCAACCAGAAAGTCAACACGCTGCCATAGAAAATCTCTGAGCCGAATTTGCCGTAATTAAACTTCACTAAGCCGATAATCGTCAAAATCAACAGCAACAAATGCGGCACCACAAACAACAAGTCTTTTTTAGACTGAGTTGCTGCTTTATTGGTCACTTTGAAACGGGTCTCTTTGATGCCAATGGCTTGTAAAAAGACAGGAATCACTAGGTAAGGTGCAAAAATCGTTTCCTGGATCTCGCCCCAGCGCTGCGTTCGAATATCACTGCTCAAATCCTGCATCGCCAAATGCAAGAACGTATAGCTTGGCAGCCAAAACAGCAGCAAGACCCAAAAGTTGGTCTCTACGACCCTTACATTAAAGACGGTGTACAAAATCGGCGCGAAAATAAACAGCAACCGACGTAAAAACGACCACCAATACAAATAACTGTTTAAGAAAACCATTTTTTGCGCCAAAGACAACGTCTTGTTCTTAAAAAGATGGAGATTGTGGACACTTTGGACCACTCCTCTTCCCCAGCGAATCCGCTGCTTTAAGGCACTTGGGATATCAATGGGAGACAGACCGCTGGCCATGGGCTGCAGTGTTGATAAACTGCGATAACCTTGGCAATTGATCAAGGCGCCTAATTCAAAATCTTCCGTGATCGTGTCCGTCGGAAATCCGCCAGCGGCTTCGATCGCTTCTCGTGCGATCACCGTATTGGAACCTGTATAAATAGCTGTATCATGGGCGTTGTTCAAAACATTGACTTCTCTGGAAAAGAAGTCCTGCTCGTTAGGGATCGCCGCTTCTGAAAAAAGATTGTACTGAAAAAGATCCGCATTGTAAAAGCTTTGCGGTGTTTGGACAAAGCCCAACGGTTTGATGGTCTGATCTTTGCGGCGTTCCTGCTGATTTGCCACAAAATATGGCACTGTTTCCAGCAAAAAATCTGAGTAAGGAATCATATCTGCATCAAAGGTCGCCACTAGCGGCGAATTGGTTTTTGACAATGCATGATTGAGATTGCCTGACTTGGCATGCTGATTGCCTGTCAATCCGATATAGCCGATGCCAAATTTATCTGCCAGTGCTTTGACCTCTGGACGGTTGGTGTCATCTGACAAGTAGATGTGAACTTTTTTGGGATCGGGGTATTTCATATGAACTGCCGCATTGACTGTTTTTAATAAAAGCGGCACTTCTTCATTATGGGTAGCAATCAACACATCGATCGCTGGATAGTCGGCTTCTGGCACGATCGGTTTTTCAAAAGGCTTTGCTTTGTTTTTGTTCCAAATCAACAGCAAGCCCGTAAAGTTCGATACGATCTCACTGCCCCAAAGCAGCAAACCAAACAGTAAGGCAAACCAAGACTCGTGCCATGGCAATGTATACAGCCCCCGCCATGATAAATAGATCAGCGAAAAGACAAACGCCAGAAAGTAAACGACTTTTTTCGCCCAAGGCAAACGTTTTTGTTCCACCTCAATCACTCCTTAAAGATGACATTTTTTTGCACATGGTAACTAAAGAAAAAGAGCAGGCAATCGACGCCTATTTTTAACAACACAGAATCCCCGATCGGCAGGATCAAATAGATCAGGTAGACGAGGAAAGAGGACAGCAAAATCTGTACGATGACTAATAAAAAATACTGCAGCATACTGTTCTTTGTCCGTTGACCAAAAACAAGCTCGCGATTGATGTAGTAATTGACGATCGCCGAAATCAAGCGGGCACCCAACGAAGCGATCACGATGGAGGACAGATCGATGACAGACAAGAAATGGATCAATAACGCATAGGCGATCACATCGACAAAAAAGGAGACCACAGATGAAAACAAATACTTCAAAAAGACGCTATAGATAGCGACGGAATCTGCCAAGACCCGAAAATGGGAAGAGGCATTTTCTTCAATATAGATGGTGGCGATCGGTTGCGAGAGAATCGGCCACCCCCGTTTCTGGGCTTCGATCAGCATCCGCGTTTCATATTCAAAGCGCTCACCTGAGATCGCCAACAAATCTGTCATGAATTTCCGAGGGAAAACCCTTAAGCCCGTCTGCGAATCCTCGATGGCAAGACCAGTCGCTAAACGTAGGATATTTCGGGTCAATATGTTGCCGAACTTACTCCGTAAGGGCACTTCTTTGCCAAAGGATCGGGTCCCTAAAATAATACTGTCGGGATGGGCTTGGGCCTTTGCTAAACAAGCCATCATATCGGTATACTCATGCTGCCCATCCGAATCAATGGTCACCATAAATTCAACAGCTGGCTGGTTTGTCAGCACTTCGGTGAGGGCGGTTTTGATGGCTGCGCCTTTTCCAAGATTCTTTGGATGGGTCAAAACCTGACAACCAAGCTGCTGTGCCAATGCCGAAAAGACAGGCTGATAAGCTGCCCCACTGCCATCATCCACGACCAAAATCGGCAGGTGCTGGTTATGCAAACGAATTTTCTCCACCAGAGCCAGCAGTTTGTGGTCAGGTTCTAGCGAAGGAATCATGATTAAACTATTTTCCATATGCGCTCCTCATTTAAGGTAGTATTTTTGAAAATAAAAAAGAAAAGAAGCCAACTCCATCAGTAAAGACAGAGTTGGTCGCGACCGCTGCGCTTGGCTCGATACAATGCTTGATCGGCTCGTTCTTGTGTTTGCTGTAGCAACTCGCCCTTTTGCCGTTGTGCGATCCCAATCGACAACGTGATGCTGACCGAATCGCCTGCATCCAAGATGATCTCTTGGTAACGGATGCGCTTTTGGATTTTTTCGAGGAGATAAGCAGCAGCCTGTGCGTCTCCTTGGATCAAGATCGCAAACTCTTCCCCACCGATGCGATAGACAGGATTGCTCGCCGTACAGTAGGTCGAAAAAATACGAGCGATTTCTTGCAAAATCACATCCCCAGCACGGTGTCCGTAACGGTCATTGTAATTTTTGAAATGATCGATATCGATCAAAGCGATCGATAAGTCCACCTCGGTCGTGTCTAGGCGTTGGCGGTCATCTTGAAATTTACGGAAGTTGTTCAACTGCGTAAGATCATCGATTTTGACCAATGCCAAAATGCGCTGCATATCATTTACTATCGAGTAAAGGAAAAACGCCAATGTATAGGCGAGAATGCCATAAACTATATAAATTAGGGTCGTTTTTTGAATATCACCCGTCAGATAAAAACCAAAAAGAAAGGAGATAGCGATCAAGTAGGTAATTGATAGGAATAACTCTTGTTTGTCAGTAAATCGCCGTTTGGCCCAGGCATGCAGAAATGTCAGTGTCACTATCAAAAAAAACGTAAGATATAAGTTCAACCAAGACGATTTTGATACTTCAAACAAGAAACGCCCTAACGCTAGATTGACCATCGTCGGTACGGTCACCTTCCACCCCAGATATTTCATGGAAAAAGCGTAAAGCAAAAAGCGCAGGTCAAATCGCGTTTCATATACGACGTAAGAGAAATTCATCATCAGCATCCCCACCACGGTTTCACAAGCAATCGCAGCTGCGATCTGTTTCGCTTTGAACGTCCCTTGGCCAACGAATCCGTCACTGATTTTGAA
This sequence comes from Enterococcus sp. AZ079, assembly GCF_050547255.1. Lineage (NCBI taxonomy): Bacteria > Bacillati > Bacillota > Bacilli > Lactobacillales > Enterococcaceae > Enterococcus > Enterococcus sp. AZ079. The sequence goes on from NZ_CP172955.1 coordinate 2,456,959, forward strand.
TAACAAATAAATATTGATGATAATTGCGCCTAAATTTGCGAGTGTATTGACAACCAGCGTATTTGCCATTTCCTGTGCTTCCTTTCTAAAAAAAAGAACCCTTACTTGCTGATTCGACGGGACAATTCCAGAAACATTTCATTGGAAAAGCGGACAAAGCATCAAGTAAGAATCACTATTTATTATTGACAGTTTTTATCACTCTTGATTTAGAATAATTTACCAGAAATTATACATAGTTTCAATCTTTTTGTTGATATGCGAAGATTCTCAAGATAAATAAAAAAAGCAAAATGTATATTTTTTAAATAAATAACTTTATTTCTTTATTATTACTAACTTTTTGTGCATAAAGATTTAATTCTTTGTGAATTTGTGCAAATCATTTTTTCATTATTTTTTTACGTCTCAGGTAAGGTGCACACCCGATTTCGACCACTTTGTTTTGCGAGATAGAGTGCTTGATCGGCTCTTTCGACGGCTGCCAAGATATCGCCATGACAAACGGTGCTCGCTTCAACGCCGCAAGACAAAGACATCGTCCCTTTTTCAAAATTGGCGACAGGAAACATACTGCTGGAAATAGTTTGACACAGCGTCGCCATCGCAGCTACGGTCTTTTCTTTGACATCCCCTTCGATCACGACACAGAACTCTTCGCCGCCATAACGATAAAAGGAAAAGGTCTCGGCAAAATGCGCCTCTAAAAAAATAGTTGTCCGTGTGGCAAAGGTTCTCAACAGCTCATTTCCAGCGATATGACCATAACGGTCGTTGACCTTTTTGAAGTGATCGAGATCGATCATGGCGATCGTCACAGTCTTTTTCTGTGAAACGGCTTGAAGCAGATCGTGGTTATAGGTCCCATAGTTGAAGCAGCCGGTCAATGCATCGATCTTACTATTCGCCAACTCTGCCAGTACTTGGTACTCTTCGCCTTCAATCAACCGATGCAGCCACATAAAGCCGCCCAACAGCACAAAAGAACCAACAAGTACTGCCAACATCGCTTCCCAGTCATAGGTCGTCGTATGATGGACCAACATCGAAAAACGCGGTGAGATCAGACAGGTCAAAAAATACATCAAATAAAATTGCTGTTGCGGACGCAGCGGCTTGATTTTTGATAAGAGAAAATCAAGGACAAAGACGCCGACACCTAATAGCGGTAAATAAAAGGCTTTGCCAATGTCAGAAAAACCGACAAACAGTAAATAGAAAACGACCATACACGGCGTTATCAAAATCAAGATCTTGCCACGATCACCATAGAAAAAATGACTCGCAATAAAAGCAGTTGTGTATTGATAACAGATAAACCCAACTGAATTCATTGAAAAAGAAAGAATAAAATACAAATGCGTAAACGTCAGAATACCAATAATAAAATACTTAAATGGACGAGAAACCGATATTTTTTGCACACTTCGTACAAAAACATCTGCGGTCACCAGTAAACTGGCAATCATCAGCGGCAAACCAAACGCCAAGAGCACGCCTCGTTCTAACATTCCATCACAATCGCTCTCCTTTAGACCATAAATATCCTTGTTGTAAATGAACCCCCATCTCAAGCAGCTGCGCCATCTTATCGCGGGTCTCGATGCCTTCAACGATCAACTCAAGCTGATACTTTTTGGCGACCTTCAACCAACAGGTCAAGAAACTAAACCCGATCTCCTCATCGAGCTGAATAAACGGCAGTAGTGAAAATTTCAAACAATCCACATTTTCAAGATTGGCAAAGACCAATGAGAGGGTATTTTGGCCACAGCCGATGTCATCGACAGCGATCACATAGCCATAGGCTTTGATTTTTGCAAGGGCAGTAGACAAATCAAAAGAATCATGCTGACCTTTTACAGGATGCTCTGTTAATTCGATCTGCAACTGCTCTTTGTGGGCAGTCATCCCCTCAAAAAAAGTCCACGTTGACTGCCACAGCAGCTGTTGTGGATGAATATTGACACTAAAGCGGGTTTTCGGCTTTTTTTGGCACAACCGTTGCAGCTCCTGGGCATACCACCCCATCAACTGCTGATTGCCACTTTCAGATTGAATCATTGCGCTGAATTCTTGTTGCGGAAAGCGGTTGTTTTTCTCGCTGCGCAGCAAGACCTCATAGCCGTTCACCTCTTGCTGACTTAACGATTCTACCTGCATGATTGGTTGACATAACAGATAAAAATTGTCTGTGTTTTCCCAAATTGTTTCATTTCCCATCTTCGTTAAGCCCCCATCTAGTAAAGTTATCACTTCCGAAAATTGGTCATATTCGTATCATCGCTCGTTCATAGTCCTTAGAAAAAGAAGCTTCAAAGGAACTGACTTGCCTAAGTATACCAAATAGAGCCGCAGTTCCCCAACTATTTTAGATGATTGGGGAGAATTTTTTGTGAACGATTGGACAGAGATTGTAGCTTTCACCCATAGTTCCTCTTTCTTCTGACGGTTGGAATTCTGCGCTTTTCTTGTATCAAAAACGCTGTTTCTTGCTGACTTACACGTTGGTCGATTGGCGTTTTTGACAGCTTCTTCGGCTCATCCTCATAAAAAAGCCAGCTGAACAGGAATTGTTCAGCTGGCTTCCTTTTTCTGTTAATAAATTAAATAGTCAGAGGCACCGGCTTGCTTGATCTCGATCACCAGCTTATGAGGCAGGCAAATACTCGTCTGCCCATTGCGATAGATCCAGCTAGTTTTGACAGCAATCTGGTCGGGACTATTGTCTTCACGAACTCGGATCGCGCCATCTTTGATCTCGACGATATTGTACTGACCTTCTGCTGGATAGTAGGTTTTTTCCATCGCATCGATTTCTTCTAAGTTAAAACGGTCAACCTCTTCTCCATTGATCCGCACGATTGCATACCGATCGCCGGTATCACTTTGAGCTTGTGCTTCAAATAGAAAAAGCGGTAAAAAAGAGCCGACAACTAACAGAACAAACAGCAGATAATCATAGGGCTTTAAAAGTTTTAAAAATGGCTGGATCGTCTTTTTCATCACATGTACGCCTTTCACGGTTCATTCACTGTTCCTTTTTAGAAGGTAATCGCTCTTCAAAAAAAGCAGTTAGGTCGATGATCTCTTCCTCTGTGAAGGTTTCTTGCTCCCATTGGGCAAGGATTTGTTCTTGCAAAGCCAAATCCATTTCCCAAAAATGCTCGATCTTCTTGAAATGCTTTGAGTCAAAGGAACGAAACACGGGGTAGATCATCAAAAATTCTTCAAAGGTAAGATCCCAGTCCTCAGTATAATCTTTAACGACCCCTTCTGACAAGGCTTTTTCCGTCGGATCGCCGTTTTCTTTGATCAAACCTGCTTCGTAAAAATGGCGATAGATTGCCTCTTTGGTGATCTCTGGATGAAATTTTTTACTGTGACGATAGGCTTCTTCAATCAATGACGGATAGATGATCTCCATTTTCCCCCTGCTTTCTGGAAGGCGTCATAAGACGCCGTTAATTCTTTTCGATTGGGTGCTGCGCTTTATAGTCTGCTAATGATACATGGTGGCTGCGCTTGAAGGTTCCTGTTGTCCCATCAAACGAAATCGCTGGTGCTTTGACGCCATAGTGGGTCCGGCGCTTATTCTTTTTTGCTTTTGATGTTTTTCTTGCAGGTACTGCCATGTCATTTCCAACTTTCTTTCACTTTCTCATTATGCACGCAGCTGCAATGCATTTTTCCTTTTATTTCGCTTAAATTCATGAATGATCTTTAATGCGCGTTTCCTTGTTTTGATGTTCGGGCTCTTTAAACGTCGATACGCACTAGACAAGTCCGTTTTTTCCATATTGACTCCTTTCTGTTACCAGCTTGCTTTTGTAACGCCGGGAATTTCTCCGAGATGTGCATGCTTACGGAAATTGATCCGTGACATGCCGAATTTATTCATGTAGCCGCGCGGACGACCATCGATCATATCCCGTTTTTTCAAACGAGTCGGATTCGAATCCTTCGGTAGTTTGGCCAATGCTTGGGTATCTCCTTGTGCTTTTAGTTCTTGACGTACTGCTCGGTATTGTTCGATGAGTTGTACTTGTTTGTTGTATTTTGCAATTTTTGATTTTTTTGCCATTCAGTTATTTTCCTTCCTATTTCTTGATTTCACGAAAAATCGCTCTGCGCCGCAACTTTGGTGAATATTTTTTTAATTCTAAACGTTCCGGCGTATTGCGCTGGTTCTTATTGGTCAAATAAAGTCTTTCCCCTGTCTCCACACATGCCAAAATAATATTGTTTCTCATAATAACCAGCTCCTTTCTCTTGCGTCACACCAAAAGAACACTCAAAGTGTAACGATTACGTTTTGTATCATATCACACTAAAACACAGGAAGCAAGCAAAACTATTTCTTCTTTTTTTTATTTAACACGTGAAGAAAACGTCATATGAATTTGTTTTCAACCGTCGCTGTCATTGGTGGCAAGATAACAGAAACCTATAGCTTTTGATCCCGCAAAAAAATCACCTGATTTTTAAGAAATCACTGGTTGGGCTTTTCAAGCAGCCCAAGTCGTGATTCTTTGTCAGGTGATTTCATTCGGTTAATTTACTGATTGGTTCTCATGTGATGCAAGCCATTCACTGATCGCCTGCAAGCGTTCTATCCGCAGGTTCGGCAAGCCATTGCGCGACAAACCATGAGAGGATTGAGGAAACAGCATCAGCTTCGTATCGACGCCTTGACGTTGCAATGCCATGTAAAACTGCTGTCCTTGTTCTTGCGGACATCGCAAATCATTTTCTCCATGGAGGACTAGCGTAGGTGTCTTGACTTGGCTGGCATAGGCCAAAGGCGACATCTTCCAAAGTCCTTCGGTCTCATCAAGTTCCCGCAACAATTGGAATTTGACAAAGGCAGGTCCAATGTCACTCGTCCCATAAAAGCTGATCCAATTTGAGATCGAGCGTTGCGTAACGGCCGCACAAAAACGATCGGTATGGCCAACGATCCAGTTGGTCATAAAGCCACCATAACTGCCGCCAGCCACATGGATGGTGTTCGTATCGATTTCTGGATGGTTTGCCACCACGGCATCCACCCCCAACAGCAAGTCTTGATAATCTTTATTGCCATAATCACCTAAAATCGATTTGACAAATGTTTGACCGTATCCTTGCCCGCCACGAGGGTTCACCAAGATGACCCCATAGCCATTAGCGGCATGGACTTGCATCTCATGGAAAAATGTTTCCCCATAGCAGACCTGCGGACCGCCATGAATGTACAAAATCGCTGGATGATTCTCCTTTGTTTCGGTCGGGGGCAAATACCAGCCTTGAATTTGCCAATCATCTGCTCCTTCGTACCAAAACGCTTCGGGTTTACTGATCGCTAACTGTGACATAACTGCTTGGTTGGGATCATAGAGATCGGTTACTTCACCACTTGTTAAGTCAATCAATGCTAAGCGACTAGGGATCGTTGGCGTCGCATAAGCAACAGCAAGTTTGGCTTCTGAATAGATCGCCGCATCGAGGATATCCATTTTTTCATCAAGTAGTTTGGTCCATTCTCCTTGGGTCGTGGCACGGTACAATTGTAGCTTGCCATGTTCTGTTACGGGTACAAGGAATGTGTCATCCGTCAACCAGGTGATCGCTACGCCACGATTTTTTTGTTGAAAATCACTGATGATCGCATTGCCAAAGGCAACATCTAACTCCTTGGAAAGATTTTTGACTGCTTTCGTTTTTAAGTCGATCAAAAACAAATCATCCAAGGTCACAAATCCGTAAGAGAGATCATTGCCTAATAGTAACAGCTGATCATTGCGCGCAGCAGCAAAAGTGTAGGTTCCTTCTGGCAGGATGTTTTCTAAACTTTCTGTCTTTTTCGTCTGGCTATCAAGGAGACAAACCTTCGAGCCATAGTCCCATTCATCTTCTTCCTCTTTGTCAAAGGTGAGGAACAACGTCTTCTGATCATCCGCGATGCCAGAAAAAACAAAGGGAGAATCATGCTCAAAAATCAGTTCCGTTTCTTGTGTCGCGATCGTTTTTTTGACGATCGAATGTTTTTTTTCTTTTAAAAATCCGACGCCATCCGCCAAATAATTGACTTTCGTAGTAGCTTTTACTTCTGGAAATTCCTTTTGCTTGTCCGTCTTTTCTGTGTCGTCTTGATTCTCTGAGACCGGCTCTTCTTGTGCCAGCTTATAATAGACCGCCGTTGCGTCTTGCTTCCAAAAATAGTCCCCCAGACCCTTCTCAGTGACAAGTGCTTGGGGCTTGCCTCCGGACACTGGCATCGTCCATAACGTACTTTCATCTTTCTTTGGATCGGTCGTCACAAAACTGAGCCTTTGATCATCTGGCGAGACCTTTAGGTTGTTGTGGGTCGTCGCTTCGGTGCCCCATTCACGCCGTTCGTTGGTCTTTGGGTCAATACTATAAATCGCTGAATCATACGTATTAGTCTCTTGGTTGACTGCCGTTTCCAAGTAAAAAACCTGATTTTGCCCCACTGCAGGCTGCGCAATCGTTTTCAGTTCAAACAGTGTCTCATTCGTTATTTTTTCCATCCGTTTCCCTCCAAAGATACGTGTTTTCGCAGTAACTATCTACTAGTATATCAAAAGAAACGAATTTTTCTGCTTTTTTCCCGCCTTTTTTTAATAATGAAATCTTCGCAGATTCGCTACTTCTTCAAAACCAGCCGACGTCCCTGTCTGCCGCAAGATCTCCTGCCCATTTTCTAAAAGGGTCAAGGCAATTTCCGTACTGGCGCTTTCGCGAATGATCCGATTCATTTGCCCAATAGAAGGTGCTAACAACGAATGGCCTTCTTTCGTCAACACTTCGATCGTCAGCAGCCACTGTTTTTGTTTGAGCTGGATCACTAAACGGTCTTCCGTACGTTTGACATCATGAATCTTTGCACCATGATAAGTAGCAAAACGATATTCTTGGCTGCCGACTTGCAGAACACAAATCGTTCCCAAAAAAGCAAAACCAGCAAAGGGAATGTCGGCTGCGGAGAAAAAGAACCGTATATCTGGTGCATCAAAACTGTTGCACTGAACCCAGATATAAGCTGCTGGAAAGGAGGTACCCCAGTCTTTTTCCAAATAACCGATCCCGTTCGTAAAATCGATTGGTTCTTCGTTCCAGTACAGCGTACCTTCTAAGGTATGACTCATGCTCAAGACACCGTGGTAGCACTCCATAAATGACAGGTACGAAAAAGGCCCCATGATACTCGGCGCATAACGTGTCCGCTGAATCGGTTTGTGGTCGTTATATTTTACTGCTCCTTGTACTTGGAGATCGTTATTTTTTAAAGAAACTTGAATGCCTGCTTCACTAAAGATATTGTCACCAATCGTTACTTTTCGCTCCTCTTCTGAAACCTGAAAATCAGTTTCTGGAAAGGAGAAGTAATGCGCGCCCTCATGATTGATCACTTGAATGAACACTTCTTTGGTACCGTCTTCTTGAATCGAAAGACCTGGAATAAAAGCATAGACTTCTTCACCGATTTGGTGCTTATGGTACCAGCCTTCAAAAAAAGCGGTCTGCTTATTGTGGCCGTGAAAGAACCGATCTGTTGTCAACATCTTGATTTCCCTCCGTTTCTTTTTTAAGTGTAGCATGAAGCAGAAAGATTCCTCAGGATAATGCCTTTGTCCATGTAAAAAAGCCAGAAACAAGCAACACACTTGTTTCTGGCTTTGCTTATTGCTTTTTCATCACTCGACGGGTCCACCAGAGAAAAATAAGAAACCCTACAACGAGCAGTGTCAAAAGTCCGCCGGTCATCCACGATGGATCCCCAATGTGATAAAATGCCATGGCTTTTTGCAGGCAACCAAGCAACACAAATACCCCCAGTAGAAAAACGATCGGATAAAAAGCTTTTTCTTTGCGTGATACAACAAAAACGATCGCCGCTACCAGCAAACTGCCAACCAATACTACATCAAAAGGAAATGCGATCGTCAGGAGCCACCAGTTTTGGGTCAGCAGATTGATCAACAGTGAAAGACCAATCCAGCCACTCACAACGAGCCAAAGGGAGCCGAAACGAATCACCTTGCTTGTGCCCTTCTTTTGATAGATGGTTTTGCTGATGATCGCAAAAATCCCGATGACCGCTACCACAGTTACCAATCCTGTTAAAAGATAATCCAGCAGGTTAAGAACCAGTGGTCCTTGATTTGTAAAATCAGCTATAAACTTGATCCCCCAACTGATACCAACCGCTAAATATGCCAATTTGAGACGCTCTTTGAAATTGCTCTTTGGCGTGTTTGCCAACAGTTCATCTGCCACCCCTTTCGGATCATTACCAAAATAGTGTTGCGCCTCTTCTCCATGAGTTTGTGCTTCTAATAAATCCATTGCAATCGCGTATACCTGCTCTGTGACTTTATGCTCATCGTAAAAAAGGCTGGAAAGTAAGAGGTAGCTTCGAAAATCATCAAAAAATTGGCGATTTTTCTCATTGAATTGTTGCTCGATCAGATTGGTTTGCTCTCGCCAATAGGTCGTCTCTTGTTTATTTGCCATGTTTCCTCACTCCTTAAATAATCCTTCGACTTTCTTCATTAGGTTCGTCCATTGTTCTCTAAATTGTGCCAAATAGTCTATGCCTTTCGGGGTGATCGAGAAGTACTTGCGATCAGGTCCTTCAGGTGATTTTTTCATCTCAGAGGTAATAAGTTCTTGTTTTTCCAACTTCTGCAGCAAAGGATAGATCGTGCCGCCAACGATCGTTTCAAAGCCTCTTTGCTTCAGTTCCTGTACCAGTTCATAACCATAAATCTCTTTTTGAGCAATCACTTGCAAAACACACCCTTCCAAAACCCCTTTTAGCAATTGCGTCTCTTTCACGATTTCCCTCCTTTGGTTCCCTTTATCTAGTTTGTTATACAAACTAGTGTTGTACCTAGTATACGTGTTTGACACTAGTTTGTAAAGCATACTAGTAGAATAAAAAAATCTCCTAAGAAGATTTTTCTTCTAGGAGATTTTTTTATCAGATGAATCAACGCTTCACCCCGCGTTGATAGGAATCATTGTAAGCTTGAAAGGACTTATCGTGAAGTTTCGCCGATGCATCTGCCAACCAGTTGACATTTCTGATCAATGCGCGGCCTTGTAACACCAAATCCACTTGATTGGTTTGCAAAAGATATTCGCAAAGATCAGGATTATCCAATAAACCGACTGCTGCTACGGGAATATCGACCACTTGCTTGATAGCTGCAGCAAAGGGCACTTGATAGCCATCATAGATCGGAATATTAGGCTTTTTATCCACCACACCGCCTGTGGAACAGTCAAGACAATCAATGCCATCTGCTTGAAGCCATTGGGCCACTTGCTGCCAATCTTCCAACGAATTTTGGCGTCCTGGTTCTTCATAGTCTGTCAGTGACAAGCGCATCCACAAGGACCCAGAAAAGACTGCCCGAACTGCTTGTACCGTTTCTTTTACAAAGCGATAGCGATTCTCTAAGGAACCACCATACTGGTCGGTGCGTTGATTGACGAGAGGCGAAAGAAATTGATCCATCAAGTAGCCATGAGCCCCATGAAGTTCGATCATCGTGACACCCGTATTGGCTGCTCGTTGGGCAGCCTGAACAAAACTATCTTGCACCCGTTTGATCTCCGACAGGGTCATTTCTGACGGTAATGGGTAGCGCTCGTTAAAGGCAACGGCACTTGGTGCCAAAGGATTGGTGGCATCAACTGCTTTTCGTCCTGCATGGCTTAGTTGGATGCCTACTTGCGCATCGAACCCATGCAGCAGTTCCACCAATTTCGTCAGCTCTGTTTGCTGCTCTTCATTCCATAACCCTAGATCATTGTTTGTGATTCGTCCGTCTGGTTCAACGGCAGTCGCTTCAATAATGATCAAGCCGACTTTGCTTAATGCTCGTGCCCCGTAGTGAACAAAATGAAAAGGCTCCGCAACACCGTCTTCTTTTTTTACTTCATACATACACATCGGCGACATAACGACGCGGTTGGCCAATGCTAAATTCGCTAGCTTCACTGGTGACAATAATTTGGACATGCTGACACTCCCTCAACGATTTTTCGCTTTGTATTTTTCTCTATATTCAGTATAAACAGCCCCTTCAAAAACACAAGCAATGACCCTTTTTCTCATTTTTAAAACAAAAAAATAGACGCATTCTGCTTGCTCCCATGACATTGGAACAATCAGCTGCCTCTTCCCACTATTATTATACCGCATCCAGAGTCAAAAAAATAGACTAGTATTTTTGGTGGATGCTCGTATAATTGAGATACTTTGGAGAATGGATGTGAGTCTGAATGAACGACCTAAAGGCTGAAAAGAAGCATCTCGCAGACACGTACCAGCAATTGCTGACACGAAAGACAATGCTGAGCACCTTCTTGACTGAAGGCAGAAAAAAAGATCGCCTTGCGATGCAAAGCATCGGCGAAGAGATTCGCTTAAACTTTGATAATTTTGCTGACCGTTTAGATACTTTTGCTGCCATCGAAAGTAAGAACCGTGAGATCGACCAAATGAACGCCGCTCTTCAATCTGCTGAACTTGAATTAGCTGCCATCGACCGTCTACTGGATAGTCCCTACTTTGGTAAAATCTCCCTACAGTTTGAAGATGAGGAAACAATAGAAGATTTTTACATTGGGATCAATGGTTTTGTTAATGAAAATAAGGAAGGGCTGATCTATGATTGGCGCTCCCCAATTGCCGAATTGTTCTATGCAAAACGCTTGGGCCCGGTCTCTTATCAAGTGAACAATCAGACGATTTCTGTCGCTCTTGAACATCGCCGACAATTTATTATCGAAAAAGATCAATTGAAGCAAGCCTTTGATACCTCAGTCGCGATTCAAGATGAAGTGTTACTGGCAGCCCTTGAGGCCAATAATAGCCAAAAAATGCAAGATATCACTGCTTCGATCCAACACGAACAAAACGTCATCATCCGTGACTTAGCGCATAAAAACCTACTGGTCAACGGTGTTGCTGGAAGCGGAAAAACGTCTGCTGTCATGCAGCGAATCGCCTTTTTGCTGTACCATTTTCGTGAAGAGATGACCGTAGAGAATGTCTTGATCCTCTCCCCGAACTCTCGGTTTATTGATTATATTTCGCAAGTGCTGCCTTTCCTCGGTGAAAAAAATCCATTGACGTTGACCATGCGCCAGTTTTGCCAAGCATTTCCTAGTGTTGACTTAGAATCGGAAGAGGCGTATTTTGACCGCATCCAGCAAACACCCAGTGAAGCAATCGACCTTTTGCGCAGTGCGGACTTCAGTCGCTTTCTTCAATCCTTGAGCAAACAGCTGCCAGAAGAACTTGTGCTTCAGTTTAAACCAATCAAAAGAAAAAACGTCGTCCTTTTTTCTGAAGAAACGATCGACACTTTCTTCCAAGAGACACCGAAACAGGCATCCTTGCGCGATCGCATCCAAGCAGTCAAAAAGAAATTGGCTTACGCTTGGGAGGATCGACTGCAAAAAAATGCCTTAGCAGCAAATGTTCACGATCAAGTTCGTTCTTTGACTGAAGACAAACAGCGCTCCCTATTAGGGACAGTTTTAAAGGATGATTCAGAAAAAACGATTCAGAAAGCAGCCATTCGCCTCCTGAAGAAAAAATACGCAAAAGTTTCCAAACAAATCAACGACCTTACTTGGTTTGATACGAAACGATTGTTAGCAGACAGTGCCGACTATTTTACTCATGGACAGATCACTTTGACGCAAACAACAGATAGTTTGGATTATACCGTTTGTCTATTGCTGATTCGTCATTTGCTCGCCGAAAAACAACCTGTCCCTGCGTTACGCTATCTGTTTATCGATGAAGTCCAAGATTATACGCCAGCACAAATTCAGTTTCTATTATGTCTTTTTCCTATGGCCGCTTTTACCCTCGTGGGGGATCAGCAACAGGCGATCTTTACAAGTGCCATCACCGTATCAGAAATCCAAACGTTATTTCAACAACAGGCGAAATTCCTCGAAACGTATCAGCTGACTACGAGTTATCGTTCTAGCGGTGCAATCACGCGGTTATTTGCCCAAATGCTACCAAAAAAAACCAATTTAAAGATCTCTGCCGTTCGACCAGAAGGAAAGTTGCCACAGTTTTATGCCAATCTGCCTGACGTTGCGTTAGTAGACATAGTAAAGGAACTTAAGCAACCAGTAACGATCATCACCAAAGATAGTCGATCCAGTGAGGAGCTCAAACAGTTCTTCGATAAACAGGCCGTGTCATTTCATGGAACGGTTTTACCGATTCATCTTGCCAAAGGATTGGAATTTAAGCAGGTCCTCCTATATGATGTCTCAGAAGAAAATTATCATACCGATCAAGACCGGCGAATTCTCTACACGGCGATTTCTCGTGCAATGGAAGAACTGGTGGTAACTTCAAAAGGAACCTTTTCGCCGTTTCTCCCTCCTTGCTAGTAGAACGAAAAACGGCTCTATAATTTATGGGACTGATGAATCAGAATTGATTCTTCAGCCCCATTTTCATTTTAGGTATTAAAAAACATATCGTTCTCTAGTATGATTAAATCACCACAAAATAAACAACTGAGAGGACGATATGCTATATGAATGATTCTATCAAAAAAATGCTGAGAATAATAGAGAAAGATTTGATGATTACAGAGGTCTCTTACGAGACCCTTCAGAAGAAAAAGACGTTGGTCGTCGATGCTGTTCTCTCGCCTACTCCTCGTGCTTGTAGAAGTTGTGGTTCTACTGTGGTAGATGGAAACGGGAAAGCAATTATAGTGAAAAATGGGAAGAAGGAAACGATTGTCCGTTTTGAACAATACAATCATATGCCTTTGGTTATGCGCCTAAAAAAGCAGCGCTATACCTGTAAAAACTGCCGAACCCATTGGACTGCTCAAAGTTATTTTGTCCAACCCAGACATTCAATCGCAAATCATGTTAGATATAAAATTGCTTCTTTACTGACTGAAAAAGTATCTTTATCTTTTATTGCGAAAAGCTGTCAGGTATCTTTGACCACCGTTATTCGTACATTGAAAGAGTTTAAAAGCTATTTGCCAAAGCAGTCTAAGAAGATTCTCCCCAGAGTATTGATGGTTGATGAATTTCGTTCGCACACTTCCATAGAAGATAAGATGAGCTTTATTTGTGCAGATGGCGAAACAGGAAAATTAATAGATGTTTTGCCTACGCGTAAATTACCCCGATTAACAAGCTATTTCTTAGGTTGTACCAATCCAGAAGAAGTAGAATTCTTGGTTACAGACATGAACGCTGCCTACTTCCAGCTCACCAAACGTGTTCTGCCAAATGCGAAAATAGTGATTGATCGGTTTCATATTGTCAATCACATGAATCAAGCGTTCAATGAGTTGCGTATCCGTGAAATGAATGAACTTCGTAAAGCCGGACAGAAAAGCCAGGCAGAAAAACTGAAAAAGAACTGGCGCTTTTTGCTAAAAAATCGTGCAAGCATCAACCATTATGAATACAAAACATGGAAAAGTTTCCGAGCACCAAAATACCCATTTCTCACTGAAGCAATGATGATTGATCGATTGCTTGAGTTTTCTGCGCCCCTAAAGGAGGCGTATCCCTTTTTTCATGAATTAGTCGAAGCCTTTCGAGACAAAGACCCTGACTTATTTTTCTCCTTATTGGCAGAACTTCCCGAAACGTTAGATGACGGCTTTCGGGAGAAGCTTCAAAACCTTCTGACCTATGAAGAAGGTATCACCAACGCAATGATCTATCCTTATTCCAATGGAAAAATTGAAGCGAAGAATACCCACATAAAGACAATGAAACGAGTATCCTACGGATTTAAATCATTCGAGAACATGAGAATTAGAATCTTTTTGATCAATCAATTAATCAATGTAAGATAACAAAAAATCTGAGCCAGAATGTGGTTCATTCTGACCCAGATTTGATTTTGCACAACTCATCAGTCCTTATTGACAAAGAGCCCGAAAAACCTCCTATTTTCTATAGAATCTTGATAAGATTTGAGAGAACCCTGTCTTGCCTCTCTGAGTAGTTCTCTTATCTGACTGATTTAGAAAGCTATCGATCAAATAAAAAAGCATCAACGCGATTGCGTTGATGCTTTGCTTTTGAATTGATTAGCGATGGATGTAAGTATATCCAGATGCGCTCATTGTTGCAGTGTTTGGTCCACCAGGACTGTCAAAGCCCATTCCGCCTTGAGAGATTGTGATGGTATTGTTTGATGGGTTGTATGATTCAACATAGGCTACGTGTCCATAAGTTGGATCAGCAGTCCATTCGCCACCAACTGATTGACCAGCGGCAAAGACTACAACGGCACCGGCTGCTGGTGTACCATTGACAGTGTATCCATCAGCTGCAGCTGACGCACCCCATTGTGCACCATTACCCCAGTAAGTACCTACCCAAGGAGCGCGGTTTTTCACGTACCAAGTACATTGACCCCAAGCATACATGTTACCTGAGCTTGAATGATCTTTTCCACCGCCAGTAGAAATACTTCCTGTAGAATTATTGTTTGATGAAGAGTTTGAATCTGAGTTACTTGAGCTTGAATTGCTTGAACCAGTGTTTGAAGAGCCTGCGTTCGATGAACTTGAGCTGTTAGAACTGCTGGTATTGCTTGAGCTTGTGTTGCTTGAAGAACTACTTGTTGCTGTTTCAGTAGAAGCTGTTGTATTCTCTGTCGTGCTTTCAGTTGATTGAGCAGCAGCTTCTTGTTGTGCTTCTTTCAAAGCAGCAGCTTGTCTTTCTTCTTCTGCTTTTTGAGCAGCAGCAGCTTCTTGTTGTTCTTTCAAGATACGTGCTTTTTCAGCTTCCGCTTCTTGTTTTTTCTTATTCAATGCATCTTTGTCTTTTTCAGCAGTCGCTTGTTCTGCTGCTAAGTTTGCTTTCAAGACATTTAAGTCAGCTTGTTTTGCTGCGATGGCATCTCTTTGTTGGCTAAGTTCTGCTTGGTTCGCAGCAACTTCTTGGATCTTGCTTTCGTTTTCTTTGACTTTGTCTTCAACATCTTGTTTGTCTTGTTTTTGTTGTTCAACTAAATCATTGTTTGCATTGACGATCGTTGTCATCGCTTGTACGCGACCGATAACATCCGTTAAAGAATCTGCTTCTAAAACAGCATCAATGAAATTGGTGCTTTGACCGTTAACTTGTACATCACGGGCTTGCTTTTGGATTGCTTCTTCACGTTTGGCAATACGCAATTTCAATGTTGCGATTTTGTCTTGCAATTTCTCAGCTTCTTGACCTAACTCAACTTGTTTCGCTTCTAATGAAGCAACTTTTGCACTCACTGTTTCAATTTCTGCTTCTAGAGAATCGATTTGTGATTGGGCGTCAGCTTGCTGACCTTTAAGAGAATTGATTTTTTGGTCTTGCTGCTCGATTTGATCATCAATGGAATCTGCAAATGCTAATGCAGGTGCTGCAACTGCTGTTAATGTTAGTGAACACACCATTAATGCTGATAACAAACTATTCTTCACTCGTTTTTCCTCCGACTAGCTGGTTGATTTGACAGATGAACTGCCTTTATAAAAACTTAATTTTGTCTAAGAAAGTTTAATGTTCGATTTAACGACAAATGAATTCTACCATAATGATATGACACACAGATAAAGGAAATGTTACAAAAATGTTTCAATCTAACACTCCCTTTATCTCAACGATAAATAACATGACAATTAAAGACCGTTAAATCAACGTTTCTGAATAAATTACCGCATTTTCTTTTCATTTTCATCATCTAAAATAAATTCAATTCATGTTATCTTTATCAAAATTAAGGCTAATTATTCAAGGATTATAACTTGATCACGATTATTTTATTAAGAAAAACTATGAAAACAAGAAATCATTCAAAAAAAGACCATTTATGTGACAAGATCCCTATTCCTTTCTATAATAAATAAAACAAGCGAGGAGGGAATCGCGATTCGTACACACAAAAAATGGTTTTGGCCATTGGCACTACTTACACTTTTTGTCACCTGTTTCCTGTTATTCTTTCAATTTCGTAAGGTGCATGAAGCCGATACTCCATTGCAACAGGCGAGCAACAGTGAGTTTTGGCTCTTAAGTGATATTCATTTTCTTTCCTCCACGCTCCATGATAACGGCGCAGCCTTTCAGACCTTCACAAAGGGAGCTGCTGGCAAAGAGATGACGTATCAAGAACAATCGATCGAGGCCTTCACCGCTCAAGCCTTAAAAGAGAAACCCACGGGAATTATTTTGACCGGTGATATGACGCTCAATGGCGAGAAAGCAAGTGCTCAAGAGTTGGCAAGATTGCTTGAACCATTGCAAGAAGCTGACATTATGGTTTTAGCATTACCTGGCAACCACGAGATTTACAATGGTTGGGCGCGAGCATTTAAAGGTGAAAAGGAATACTACGCAGATCAAATCAGTCCTGAGGATTTTCAAACGATTTTTGCTGAAGGTTACGAAAAAGCCAACAGTATCGACAAGTCTTCCCTTAGCTACAGCATTCAGTTAAACGACAAGTATCGTCTCTTTTTGCTCGATTCATGTATCTACGATTCTGAGGTTAATTGGGATGATCCTACTACGAATGGTGAGTTGAAACCGGCTACTCTAACTTGGTTGGAGGAGCAATTAACCCTGACGAAAGAAGCGGAGCAAGTACCACTGGTCTTTTTGCACCATAACTTGTTCGGTCATAATGAACTCTTACAAGACGGTTATGTTCTTGACAACGCCTCTGAGACTGTCGCTTTGTTGGAACGCTTCAACGTGCCAGCCGTTTTCTCTGGTCATATCCACATTCAAGACATTAACGAAGGGAATGATTCGCTTTATGAAGCAGTCACTGGGTCTTATTCAACGGCAGAATTAGGCTACGGCGTCCTTTCTCTTTCTGACAAGGAAATCAACTACGAAGCACGCCAGATTGATCTCGATGCTTGGGCGGCTGAAACGAAGCAAACTGATGAACAGTTGCTGAACTATCAAAACTACCAGAAAAGTATTTTTGAAAAAGACACCGACCAACTGGTCCGTGACCAATTGTCCGCAGTGTCTGAACTGTCAGATGCCCAGATGACAAAACTTTGTACGTTTGTCACGAAGCTGAACACTGCCCTTTTTACTGGCAATGATACTTACTCAGCCGAAGAAAAAGCTGCTATCAAAGACTCCAAGGAGTATCAGTGGTTAGCGACCTATTCTTACTTTTTGAAGCAATATGTCGATTCAATGCTGGACGATCAAACCGATGATCGCAAGCTGACGATCCCCCTCACAGCAGAATAAAGCCAAAAAGTGTCTTCTTCCTTTCTTTTAGGAAAAAGACACTTTTTCTTTTCTAATGAACGATAGCCCTCTCGTTTGGGTAAACGAGAAGGCTATCTGACGAGTCAATATTTATTCTTTGAAAGTGCAGCATACTATTACTACTATTATTTATTTCTCATTTAAACGATACAATCCCTAACCTCTATTGTATCCTTGTAACTCTGAAGTTACGCCAGGTTTGAATAAATTTCTTCAAAACAAGTAACGTGTGGTACAAAAATATTTGTCGCTTATCAATAACTATACCACGCAACTAGGCGCCGACGGAAGTAAACTAACTTATTCTTAATCATTACTTAAAACAAAAGGTATTGTTTTCAAACAGTGTTGCTCCTTTAAGAATTTTACGTGAAGCGATTAACCTTCCTGTCATGCATATCTGCTAACCATTCCTATAAGGGAATTCCTTTTATTCAATAGGCAAGTCGTGCTGTTTTAAGAAAGATAATTTATCCCAGTAGCCTCTTTGAAATAAAATTTTATCATTTACTATTTGAAAAAAACCGCAACCTCTCAAACCTAAGGGGTCACGCCACTCTAAAATTGCCCATTGTCCATCTTCGAAAATGTTCTCAACGATACAAACCATTTTTGCGTTAGAAAAATCTTGCTCAAACATCTGCTTGATCGCTTGTTTCCCAACAACTGGCTCATTAGCAACCTGGTGGTTTATTGCATTCTCATCATATAATTCTGAAATACATTCTACATCTGCCTGATTAAACGCATCAACCCATTGGCAAAGTATTTCTTTTGGCTTCATATAAATCTCCCTCGAAATGTAATCATCTTTGTTCCCATCTCCAATAAAAAAAGCAGCTAATTTGTACCAATATATTCTACTTTTACAATTCATTCAAGACAATATCGATGAAACGAATAAGAAATATCGATCTTTCACATCGATTACTCTTGTATAAGTACGGGGTACCATATATTGAATCGTAGCATGTTTCGCTTTAATGGTAGCAACGCCACTAAACCTATTCAACCACTTTATTAATTTATTGAATACGGTATACAGCCCCTCTTTCTTTTTATACGCTTATCATCGAATGAGAAATCATAGGTAAGTAAACCGCAACGCTTAGGGCTAGTTGAATAGTGAAATCAAAGATGTACTATTTACCATGTCAGGTCCTCAAAACCTGCAACTATTCTCTTGTAGCAGATCATCAAAACCCTATCCATTTCAATAATTATGTAAATTAAAGCAAAAAAAAGCGAGAACCCAATGGATTCTCGCTTGTTAACGTCAATTAACCTTTAACGATGTTTGTTGCTTGTAAGCCACGTTGGCCTTCTTCAACGTCGAAAGTCACTGCTTGACCTTCTTCTAAAGTTTTGAAGCCGTCGCCTTGGATAGCTGAGAAGTGAGCAAATACATCATTGCCGTCTTCACCTGTAATAAATCCAAAACCTTTATCTGCATTAAACCATTTTACTGTACCGTTATTCATAAACGTATACCTCCATATTACACATCGACTGTGTTTATTTGTTTGTAATAGAAAATGATGTGTAATTGAAGTGTGTATCAATAGAAAAGATAAACAAGTATTAACATATCAGAACTTTACCTATTCATCATAGCATGGTTAAAATAAAATAGCAAATAAAGTTGGCTTTTTTTCTTGATAAAAAGGTAAATTGTTAAGAAACCTTATGATTAAACCTAGCAATTGCTTTATCTGGAAGAATCAAAAATCAAAGAGTTGCGCCGTTTGAAGCAATTACTTTTTTGTACCAATCAAATGACGCTTTCTTGATGCGTTTCTTTGTGCCATTGCCTTCATCGTCTTGGTCAACATAGATAAAGCCATAACGTTTCGACATTTGTGAGGTTGAGGCACTAATGATATCGATACAGCCCCATGCCGTATAGCCAAAGACCTCGACGCCATCATGCAACGCTTCATTGATTTGTTCAATATGCTGACGCAGATAGTCGATTCGATAAAAATCATCGATGGTGCCATCTTCGTTTACGACATCTTCTGCTCCCAAACCGTTTTCGGCAATAAACAAAGGTTTTTGGTAGCGGTCATAGAGTTGATTCAATGCTGTTCGCAACCCTTTGGGATCGATCTGCCAGCCCCATTTACTGCTTGGCAAATAGGGATTTTTAATCCCACCAGTGATCAGATTCCCGACAGCACTTTCCAATCGTTCTGGATGTGCGCTGACTGCACTGGACATATAGTAACTAAATGAAACAAAATCAACCGGGTTTTCTCGGATGACTTCTAAGTCTCCTGGTTCGATCACCAATTCCACTCCTTTTTCTTCAAACATGCGGTTGGCATATGCTGGATAATAGCCTCTTGCCTGCACATCACTGAAAAAGAGTGAGGTTCGTTGACTTTCAACTGTTTTTTGGACATCGTCTGGATCACAGCTGTACGGCGTTAATAATTGATAGCTGATCATGCAGCCGACCTTGGCATTGGGAATCAATCGATGGCAATAGTCAGTCACGATTGCGCTGGCGACAAATTGATGGTGCGCCCCTTGGTACTTGTCTTGTTCAATATTAGGATGACCTTCTTCAATGATCCCGACACTAACATATGGATGGTGTTTGACACAATTGATTTCATTAAAAGTCACCCAGTATTTGACTTTCTTTTGGTATCGCTCAATCACCGTCTTGGCAAAACGGACATAAAAGTCGATCACTTGCCGGTTTGGCCATCCTCCATACTCAGTCACTAAATACAAAGGCATCTCATAATGGGATAGTGATACCACTGGTTCGATCCCATACTTCAAACACTCATCAAAGACTGCGTCGTAAAATGCCAATCCAGCTTCGTTTGGCTTTACCTCATCCCCCTTTGGAAAGATCCGTGTCCAGGCAATTGACATCCGATAGGCTTTGAAGCCCATCTCAGCAAATAAACGAATATCTTCTTTAAAGTGATGATAAAAATCGATTCCCTGTCTTTTCGGATAGTATTTCGTGCTGTTTGGATCCTGTGCTTCTGCAACTTGCTGATGAGTCATCATATGCCATTGGTCAGTCCATCGTTCTTTCGGCATTGAGGAATCGAATAGATAGACATCAGAAACCGACAAGCCTTTTCCATCGATTCCAGAACCTCCTTCAACTTGGTTGGCAGCCGTTGCTCCTCCCCAGAGGAAATCTTTTGGAAAATAACTTTTCATTTTACTTGCCGCCTTTCAAAAATGATTCGTACGCCAACGCTTCCCCATTCGTGGCGATCACTTGCTGATAATACGCAAAACTAGCTTTTTTCTTGCGGGAAAGATCTCCGCTACCATCATTTTGCTTATCGACATAGATAAAGCCGTATCGTTTTTCCATCTCTCCTGTCCCCGCAGAAACGATATCGATCGGTCCCCACCATGTATAGCCTAGAATCGTTGCGCCATCTTTGATCGATTCCGCCATTGCTTCTACATGGTCTTTTAAATAGGCCATCCGTTCTTCATCGACGATCGATCCATCTTCATTGACAACATCCTTTAAACCAATTCCATTTTCAACGATAAATAATGGTTTTTGATAGCGATCAGTCAATTCGCTGCAAACATAGCGTAATGCCAGCGGATCGATCGGCCATCCCCAAGCAGTTTCTTTTAGGTAAGGATTCTTTTTCCCTAGTAATCCGCCAGTATTGCCTAAAATTTTCATGCCTGCTTCATGCAATGAGCTGCGGTAAAAACTAAAGCCTAAATAATCGCAGGTCCCCGCTTTAATGATCGCTAGATCTTCTTCTGTAATGTCCAGCAACAGATGATTATCCTTCACGATGCGGTCGAAGTATTCCGGATAGGCGCCTCGCAATTGCACATCACTATAGAACAAGGAACGACGGCGCAGTTGATACGATTCAAAAACATCTTGCGGGTTGCACGTTGCAGGGTAAATCGGGCTCAGTGACAGCATACAGCCAATCTGATTGTTTTCATCTACTGCCTTCCCATTCAGAACTGCTTTGGCACTTGCAACAAACATATTATGACTTGCTTGATAAAGTGCCTGTAATTTTTCTTCTTCAGTCTCGAAAGAAAATACATCGATACCTGCTGCGAGTAACGGGATCGTATGGGTATGGTTGATTTCATTGAAAGTCATCCAATATTTCACTTTCCCTTTGTAGCGTGCAAAAACCACTTTTGTATACCGATCAAAAAAATCGATCAGTACACGATTTTGCCAACCACCATATTTCGTCACCAAATGCAGTGGCGTCTCAAAATGAGCTAATGTAACAACTGGTTGGATCCCTTTTTCATTCAAGGCATCAAATAAATCATCATAAAATTGTAAACCTGCTTCATTGGGTTCCGTCTCATCCCCATTCGGAAAAATGCGACTCCAAGCAATTGAGGTACGCAAACACTTCAAGCCCATTTCCGCAAAAAGTTCAATGTCTTCTGGGTACCGATGATAAAAGTCGATGGCTTCATGGCTCGGATAAAAGTTATCCTCTTCAAGCTGCAGTGAAACTTGCTCAATACGTTTTTCACCAACTGGTAAAATATCCGCTACACTTAATCCTTTTCCTCCTTCCAAATAAGCTCCTTCGGCTTGATTTGCGGCGATTGCGCCGCCCCATAGGAAATTTTTTGGAAATACACTCATGAAATCGCTCCTTTTAATAAATCATTTGCTACCAAAGCGGTAACGTCTTTTTTCGCTTGATCCACAACTGTCAATGCATCTTCTTTGATCACACTGGTAAAGACCAACATGGTTGTCGGATCATATCCTTTTTCAATAATTTTTGCTAAGTCAAAGGTGCCAATTTTTTGTCCCTTCACGACTTGATCCCCTTGTTTCACCGAAATCTCAAACACGCCTTTTGCTAAATCAACCGTGTCTAAGCCGATATGCACCAACACTTCCGTCCCAGCAGCTGATTGGATCCCAAAAGCATGTCCAGTTGGAAAAACTGTCACAACCGTACCAGTAAGTGGCGCATAAATATCGCCGGCTGATGGATAAACGGCTAATCCATCCCCCATTGCTCGAGAAGAAAATACTTCATCTTTGACATCATCAAGCGTGATCGTTTCACCAGCAACTGGTGTCATCACTTGCAGCCCTGCACCTTCTTCTAAAACAGGTTCTAGCGTTTCTTCAAATCCTAATACATAGGTCAAAATAGCAGTACCGAAGAACGCAAAGGCAATGCCGATCAAATAGTACACAAAGGTGTCCCCAAAGAAAGCTGGCAATGTCGTCAATGCTGGGAAAACATAGACGATGGCCTTGGTTTGCATCATTCCCATAAACGCACCAGCAAGGGCACCAACGATGGTTTGAGCAATCAACGGCTTTTTAAATTTTACCGAAAGTCCATAGACGATTGGCTCTGTAATTCCGCCAAGCAATGCTGGAAGCAAGGAAGATAGCGCCAGGCCTTTGGTTTCTTTTCTGCGAGAGCGTAAAAATACACCTAAAGCAACCCCAGCACTCGCAAATGTTGCTGCTGCGATCATCGGGCGCAGCGTATCATAGCCATATACCGCTAGGTTATTGACCATGATCGGTACAACTCCCCAATGGATCCCGATCATTACTAAGAATGTCCAACCGCCACCGATCAACAAGCCAGCCAACAGCCCGCTCTTGTCGCTGATAAAGTTCATGGCATTGCCTAAACCGTCTCCAAGCATTACACCGACCGGTCCAATGATCAAAACGGTCAAAGGCACCATGATCAAAAGAGCTACTAGTGATAGAGCAAAAATCTCGATACTCTTAGGAATGATCCGTTTGAGTAGTCGTTCCAAATGCGAGTAGATATAGATCGAAACGATCGCTGGAATCACGGTACCCGAATACCCCATCAACACAGCTGGGATGCCAAAGAAATCGACCGTCACACCGTTTTCCGTCACCATTGCTGTAAAATTCGGCTCCAGCAACGCCCCAACGATTGCTAAAGCAATAAACATATTGACTTTGAAAATCCGCGCTGCACTGATCGCTAAAAATAAAGGCAAGAAATAAAAGACACTATTGCCAGCAGCAGCTAATATTTTATAGGTGCTTCCTTCCGCATCCATCAAATGATAGGTTGTAAAAACAACTAGCAAAGCTTTCAACATCCCTGCCCCTGCAAGAGCAACAATGATTGGATTAAAGATCGCAGACAATACATTGAAGAATCGGATAAATACATTGCCTTGTTTTTCTGTTGATTCTTCGGCATCCCCATCACTTTCCAAAGCATTTTGGATCGAATACTTACTCATGATCGTTTGAAAAACATCCGCTACATGATTACCGATCACGACTTGAAACTGGCCGTTTCCTTCAATGACAGACAATACCCCATCAAGCTGCTGAATCTTATCCTTATTTTTTCGTGCCAACTCGACATCTTTCAACTTAAAACGCAATCTAGTGATGCAATGATACAGGCTAACGATATTTTGTTCCCCACCGACCTGTGCTATAATTTCACTAGCAAGTTTTGAATAATCTTTTGCCAAATGACTCACTCCCGTGTTTGATTTATAAAGCGCTTTATGGCGTTACTATAGCAGATTTTTTTCTCTCACCTGCGAAAGTTCGCAATTTGGAAACTGCTTACAAGAAAGGAAAGAAAATGGGCCTCTTAATCATTCGTTTATTGAATCTTTTAAATAATGCACCCACTGATTCCACCAACTACTATATCGGTTTGACCATGATCAACCATTATGATCAGATCCAAACTCTAAGCATTGGTGAATTCGCTGCTCTTTGCCATGTGTCAAAGTCAACCGTTTCAAAATTCGCTCGCACCTTGGGCTTTGATGATTATGGCGATCTAAAAGACAACGCTGCCTTTATCGAAAACCGCTTCAACAATCCCCTGAATTATCGTTCGAATATTTTGTCTGCCTTAGAGCAAGAGGGCGTAGACTCCTATTTTGACGCAGTTGTACAAGACATCGATTATCTGCGTCATCATCTTGATCTGCCAGCCATCGAACGGGTCGCAAAAGCCATTGTGACGCATAAAAATGTCTTTGCTTTTGGAATTTTATTCTCAGAATCGGCTGCTATTGATTTCCAGATCAAACTAGCATACAACGGCAAGTTCATTCGGACCTTCCAAGACGATCTTGTACAGGAAGAAATCATCAAGACCGCTGATGAAGAATCGCTGTTTATCATTTTTACCAACTCCGGTGACTACCTAACGAAACAGCAAATTCGAAATGGAACACCACGGAAAGATTTCTTCGATCGAACCAAAGCCAAAGTCATCGTGATCACCGCTAATCCACAGATCTCGGAACTGCCCTTTGTCCAAGAAGCAATCATCTTCCCTCACCAAACCCATTTTCAAACCCATGCTTTTATGTATCAGTTCATCATGGATTTGATCGTATCGAAGTTCAAGCAGTTGACGGATCGAAAGCGCATGTAGTAATGACCCTCCATTATAGAAGAAGGGCATTTCTTCCATAATGGAGGGTTCTTTGTGAATAAGATGTCTCATTCATTCGTAAGCGTCACTCATTTATTCCTAGTTTCTTTGAAATTTTTTTAATCCTAGGCTGCTATTTATTAAATTTCTCCTCATTTATGTTTTTTGTTTCACAAACTTCACCTCGGTATGGTATAATCATTTTGTTTTTAAGAAAACTATGGGAATACAAAGGAGAAGGAAACATGAAAAAAACTAAAATCACTTTAATCGCTGCATCATTGCTTATGGGAGGCACTCTTTTAGCTGCATGTAGTTCAGATAACGATACAGCTGCAAGCTCATCATCATCAACAGCAGCTTCAACTGCTGCATCAACTGAATCATCAGATGACGTTGTTTCAACTGCTTCTATCAGTGACCAAACTTCAGTGATCGAAAAAGCATTGAGCGCAGATGGTAACTGGATCGTTGCTGTAACTGGCGACATGACATTTGATAACGATGTAACCGTTGATGGCGAATTCCACGACAAAGGTGACGACTCTGCTGATATCTACCGTAAATTTGCATTGTACTCACAAGATGAAGACCGCAACGTAACAGCTGAATACACAGTAACTGTTCCTAAATTGATCGTTAACTCAGAAAACTTCAACATCGTTCACGGTGTAATCAAAGGTGACGTTGAAGTGAATGCTAACGGCTTTGTATTGAACGGTGCAAAAGTTGAAGGTAACGTAACATTCACTTCAAAAGAATTCCAAGATTCAGCAACACTTGACGAAGATGGCGCTTCTGTAACAGGTGACGTAACAGTTAGCGAATAATCTTTCACTGGATTTCTGTGAAATAGATGAACAAAAAACGAGGTTGGCAAGTCAATCGTTGATCCCTTGCCAACTTTTTTTGTTTTTTTATAAACAATTGCATCCGCTCTCATTACTAACATTGTGTAAGTAAGAACAAAGCCCAAGAAAAAAAACTGGCTTGCTTACGCAAAACCAGTTTCTTCTTTAGGCGCTTATTCTTCAATAACTGCCCACTTGTAGTCATATTGCGCACCAGCACCGTGTGATACGACCCCTTTTACTTTTGGTGCACGTAAATGAGCTTCAACGTTTTGGTACACAGGGATGACCCCTTGTTGATCCATAATGATTTTCTCTGCATCTAACAAGTCTTGCCAGCGAGCATCTGGATTGCCAGCGTTTGTCGTGGCAGACGATTTCACTGCTGCATCGTACGCCTCACTTGTCCAACGACCGCGGTTGTAGGAATTGTCGGTAACAAACAAATCAGTAAAGCTGCTAGCATCCGCATAGTCAGCTCCCCAACCACCCATGACGACATCAAAGTCACCTGAGTTTGAACGATCTAAACGAACGGAGAAAGGAACAGGACTTAGGCTAACTTTCACCCCATCCAGCGTGTCTTGAATCGCACTTTGAATATACTCAATGGCCTTTTTGGTTGAATCTGTATCAGAAGCCAAAATTTCAAAGCTCAAGGAATCGATTCCTAACGCCTCTTTGGCTTTTTCCCAATGTTCTTTGGCCTTTTCTTGATCGTATTCAATGACACTTTCCGCTTCATCGACAAAATCAGTATTATCAGTTGGGTTAAAGGTCATTCCTTTTGGTATCAATCCTGTGGAAGCCAATGAACCGTCCCCTAAAATCGATGTCACTAATGCATCACGATCGATGGCATAAGAGATTGCTTTACGCAAATCCTCATTGCGGAATGGCGAATCTTCTTCGCGCTGATTCAACTCGATATAGGAAGTACGGGCTAATGGTTCTGACACAAACGCTTCATCATTGGCCATTTGCTGTGCCAATTCTCCTGTTAAGATGACGTCGTCTGCTTGCCCATCTTGGAATAGATTCAAGGAGGTCGATGATTCTTTTACGACACTAACATTGATGGTATCAAGTTTCACCGTCTCTTTGTCCCAATATTGATCGTTCTTTTCATATGACCATTCTGTATCGGTTCCTGGCCCATCAAAGCCAGCCAACACAAAGGGTCCATTGTAAACGGCATTGTCGCTCGTTGAAGCATATTGATCGCCGTTGTCTTCTACGACTGCTTGGCTTTGTGGGAAGAAGGATGGAAATGCCAATAAGTATTGGAAGTATGGCGTAGGTGTCGTCAGCGTGATTTCTAATTCATAGTCACTGACTGCTTTGATCCCCAATTCTGAGGCATCTTTTTCACCTGCTGTTATCGCTTCGGCATTGGTTACGGGCGCAAATAAGTACGCATACTCAGAACCTGTTTCCGCACTTACGGTGCGTTGCCAACCAAACACATAATCCGCTGCCGTTACTGGTTCTCCATTTGACCATTTGGCATCTTCTCGTAGTTTCAATTTATAGGTCAGACCATCTTCACTGACTTCCGCTAATTCGGCGGCACCTGCTGGTTCGGGCTTACTATCAGCATCTAAGCGGTACAACCCTTCATACACATTATTTAAAGCACTGAAACTGATCGTATCGGTGGCTAAGGATAGATCGGCACTCGGCATTTCTTGTTGAACCACAACATTAAAAATTTGTTCGGCAGCTGCTGTCCCACTACCACTTGAACTTTCACCTGTACTTGATGTCCCTCCTGTTGAGCAACCTGCTAATACGATTCCACAAACAGCGACGACACCATATCCCCATTTTTTCTTCATCTTACCTACCCCTTATGAAAATCCAAAATTTTCAGAATTATTACAAAGCTCTGAATGTAAATAAGATTTTAATAAATATTAATTATAAAAGCAAGCTATTTTTCTCATTTTATTATTATTTATTTTTTATGTTAACACAGCATGTTATTATTTATGACACAAAAACAAAAAACACAAAGCGAAAAAGATCTCGCTTTGTGTTTTTTTATCTTTGGATAGAAACGTGGATTACTCCATTTTATAGCTTTGACGCGTCACTTTCCCCTCTCGTACCGTAGCGATAATAGTTGGCACAGCCCCAATCGCCGTAAAGAGATAGACCAGACCTAAGTTCCCGTAATATTGACTCGCTTCCAAATATCCTTCACGAATCAAATCAGGTAAAATACGGAAGGCATAGAAGACATCAACGTCCGTGTAATAATTCGCTACACTGATCGACCAGTCGATACGATTCCCGACATAGACCATGATGATCATGACGATAATACTACTAATAATACCTTTTGTGCTGAGTTTTCCACCTAATAATTCATACCCTTTGATGGCACAGATCGCCATCGCGATCCCAGACAATGCAGCAACATACCCAAGTTGTCCCAATAAAATAATTGCGCCGGCACCAATCAGTGAGCCAAGAAACGCACCCACGGTTCCAGCTAACCAATTTTCTTTTTTCTGCCCTTTTTCCCGTTCTTGCGCAAGGACTGCTTCTTGTTGTTTCTTAAAGCAAGCTTCACAGGCAATGACGGGAGCGCCGCCAATAGCATACAGCGAAACCGGCTCAGTGACCGCGCCGCAGAAGGTACAAGCATTTTGGAAGCCTTTCGTCTTCAAAAAATTCGTCAACTGGTCCAACGCAGTACGCAACTTGTCCACGGTTTTCCCTGCAGTCATCGCTCCGCGTAATGTATAGGCAACTTGATATCCTTGGATCACACAGTCGATGATCTCTTTTGACTCACTTAAAACTTCTTTGACTTCTTCTTGGTTGGGAAGTTCGCCATCTTTGCTAAGTGAAAAATGAGCCACTAGAGAATAACTATTGTTATTCTCTTGAACTAAAAAAAGTTTATAACTATGATACGTTCCATAAATCACCCCAGTGGAAGTATCAACGGAGAGCCCCAACGGCTCGGCAAATTTGGTCAATGTCTTCTCGATCTTCTTATTCATTTTTCTCCTTCTTTCCAACAAACACTTACCTTTTTAGGTATAGCTAAAAGTTTAAGGAGAGTAGAAATGAAAGTCAATCAATTTGTTCAAAAAACCTAGTTTTTTTATCTATTCTGTGACAAATCGCCGCAACGCATCAGTAACCCCATGGTCTGTATTGCTAGTCGTCACAAAATCAGCTTTTGCTTTGACCAATTCAGGCGCATTCTCCATCGCAACACCAATACCAGCTGAAGCAATCATTGGCAGGTCGTTAAAATTATCGCCGATCGCTAAGGTTTGCGCCAGCGGCACTTGAAAATAGGCCGCCAATTCATTTAGCGCCTTATCTTTTCCCACAGCTTGATGAGTGACTTCCAAATAATTCTCTTTGGATAAGTAAAAGGCGCTTTCTAAAAATCCAGCGTTCTGGCAGGCAGCATGAAGCGCTTGGATTTCTGCCATTGTGCCAATCAAAAGAAACTTATGAACCTCAAAAGCTTCTTGTGCCAACAGTTGTTCTAATGAAGTTTCTACAGGAGTCTCTTTGGTGATCGCCGCTTCTGCTCGTGCCCATTGGTCCACTCTTTCGCAATACCACTGATCACCAGAGTAGACATTGATGGAAACACCAGGAAAATCAGCTTTGATGCGCGCAACCAAAGTTTTTGCTTCTGCTTTTTTGACCTCATGACTGAAAATCGGTACCAGTGTGCCCTTTTGATCGTACCCTCCAATCAAGGCACCGTTGTAACAAGCCAAGGGCCAGTCTTCTATCCCTAATTCTTGAGCTATCGGTAGCATTCCTTTCGGGGAGCGAGCGGAAGCCAAAACAAAAGGAATCGCTTGCTGCTTCAATCGTTTGATTTCTTCAATCAAATCCAGATCGATTTGATGCTTATGATCCAAGATCGTCCCATCAATATCACTTAAAATAAACCCTATCTGCTTTTTTTCCAAATAAACCATCCTTTCCCATTCCCCATCCTTTTTACGAAAGCGGATTGAGCCATCGCTTTCGACCAAAATAAGCGCCGTTTCCATAAAACGAAAACAGCTTCCTTGTCCTTCTTTGCTTCCAGTTTACCATACTAGCCAATGAAAAAAGAGTGCATCGCTGCACTCTTAGGAAGTATAGATATAAAACTCGATTTCCTTCTTGATCGGTTTTTTGATCCAGCGTTTCACAGCAGCTGCCCGCTTCAAGCCCATATGCTCATAAAAACCGAAATTACAGGTGGTATCGGTATAAAGGAAAAACGGAACCGTTTTTTCCTGCTGGACCATCGCTAAAAAGGAAGTAAAGAGCTGCTTGCCTACACCCAATCCTTGTGTTTTGGGACTAACGGCAAACAAACCAACTTCGGTCTGAAAAGGAGTTTGTAAGTCTTTCAACATCGCTTGATTTAACTCAGCCACCTCCTTGGCATAATGCAGCAGCGTGTTTCTCCCTTCTTTCGTAAGCAGTAAGCAGCCAGCATGCCAAATCGTTTTCCCCCAATAGCGCGCTGGATGAAGCTTCTTCCCTCTCTTACTATCTGCTAATAAGATACCGACAGCTTCACCATTTAAAAGAGCCACCCGCGAATAGGTCGCACGAGCAAGTTCATAACACAAAAAGACATGAGCAAAGTGCTTGGCGGTCTTCTTGTCAAATTGCTTGTCGTAGTTCCAGCTATCAATAATTACTTGCACAAGCGCAGGCAGATCTTCTCGTTTAAATGGTCGATACGTTACTTTTTTATTCATTCTATCTTCCTCCCAGTAGTTGACTATCCTTAGTATAAAGTTTACAGTAACTGTAAAGTCAAGGAGGAACGCCATGAAAACCAAATTAAAAGTATCGGAAATGGCACGCTTCGCGCGGATCAATCCTCGGACACTCCACTATTATGACGAGATTGGGCTATTTCAACCAAACAGCAAAGACGAGAACGGGTATCGGTATTATTCCCTTGATCAACTTTTGGATCTCGGATTGATCCTGTCATTGAAAGAATTATCGATGCCCTTAAAAGAGATCCAAACAGCGCTGCAGGGGGATGCCGAGACCATGAGAAACTTATTGGAAGCCAAGCGGCAAACCATCGATGAAAAAATTCAGCAGTTGACCAACATCAAAAAAATCATCGAACGAAAAGCTGCGGATTTGCGCCTGGCTGCAGAAAAAACTTCCCCCTTCACCTTGAAGGAAAAGCCAGAGGAATATTTCTCCCTCAGTCCTAGATTAAACGGCAGCTCCATCCCAGAGATGATCACCCAAGCCTACGACCTTTTGATGGCACAGCCTTATCTATTCTCGAATAACGAGTACGGTTTTATGATTCGGACGAACAAAGACGATACGCAAGACATCGACTACGTTTACGTGCGGCAAGAAGAGCCGCACGGGACTTCCTTCGTGAAACCAGCAGGATGCTATTTAACCGCCATTTATCAGGGGGATGACGAAGGATTGAAGCAGTTCTATCAAAAACTCAAGCAGCTGATTGCGACGCACCAATGGCAAATCGATGACTACTTCTATGAACGATCGATCCACGAAACGACCCTTAGCAACGAGCAAGCTTATTTGACAGAGATCCAAGTTCGGATTTTATCTGAGGAATAATGATTCGTTTAAACTGCGCTAAAAAGTAAATAAAAAGCGCAACGACAACGAGCAGCTTCTTTCGCCTCGTTGTCGTTGCGTTTTATTTAAATCAAATGGTTTTCTTTCAACAGATCGCCAATGTAGGTATGTTCGGTTTTCTTAACAAAGCCTTCCAAGAGTTTCCGTTCGATAAACGGCAGCTCCATTTCCGTAATTTTTTTCTTATCGGTCAGATAATAGACAGCTTTGGCCAAAGTACGTAGATCATAAGCGGAAGCAAACACTTCTGGTACCCCACGTTCCACATCTAATAGCTGATAAACAGCCTCCATTGCAGTCCGAACGGAATATTCTGTTGTAAAAACAGTGTCTCGTTCAGTCTCTGCGAAATTACCGATAAAAGCTAAGTTTTTGGAGCCATTTGGAATAACCAATGGCCGATCCCCTGGTTCACGCAGCATGAAGTAAGAAGTGATAAACGGCATGTAGACTGGAACTGCCACACTTGATTCTTTTGAAATGCGTTGGATTTCTGCTTCTGGCACGCCTAAATGGTAAAGCAGTTCTTGCACGATTTCTTGTCCAGAACATTGTTCAATTGGTTTTTTGATGTAGTTTCCTGGTGTATTTGACAACAAGCCATACACCCATGTGATCGTTTGTTGGTCTTTTTGTTCTTTAAAGTGCGGTTGGCGATGGGTCGCAAAGCTCATCATCCAATTGGAATCTTTGATGGTGATGATCCCGCCAGTGACGATTCTGCCTGTTCGTAACTTGCGATGGGTCAATTTTTCTAAATAAGGTTCCACATCAAAATTCTGCCAAGTCACGGTTGCCGAAACAAACCAGCTTTCTTCAGGTAAGTTTTCATAAAAGACTTCTGGATGACCAAACTCAGGCGATTGCGCCGCCAAGTTTTTCCATAAACGCCAGCTGCCACCAGGTGCTTTTGAGATAGGCGCTGGAGTATAATGGTCCCCTTGCGTGGAACTTTCAGTGATCGATCCGTTGGTAACAAAGACCAAGTCATCTTCTGATAAAGGAATTTCTTCGATTGCCCCCGCTTTTTCTAGCACAAGTTTTTGAGCAACTTTTTCCTCGCCCACGATCCGAACATCGATATTGCTGACGGTGCATTCATATTGGAAGTCAACTCCTTGTTCTTCCAAATAAGCAAGTAGTGGTTTGACCAATGACTCATATTGGTTGTAACGGGTAAATTTTAACGCAGTAAAATCAGGCAAGCCATCGATATGGTGCACAAAACGCAACACATAGCGGCGCATTTCAATCGCCGAATGCCATTTTTCAAAGGCGAACATCGTACACCAGTATAGCCAAAAATTGGATTCAAAGAATTCATCGCCAAAAACATCTTCGATTTTTTTCCCGATCAATTGATCTTCTGAAGTCATAAATAATTGGGTTAATTCTTTTTGTGCTGTAGCAGACAAGGTAAATTCTCCATCATCTGCTGCTCGTTGGCCGCGATTGTGAATGATCCGACAGTTAGACGAATTTGGATCATCGTGGTCCAACCAGTAAAACTCATCTAACACCGAAGCATCTTCCACCTCCAAAGATGGAATCGAGCGAAATAGATCCCACAGACACTCAAAATGATTTTCCATTTCTCGACCGCCGCGGGTCACAAATCCATCATGGGGAATGAATTTTCCGTCCAATGAACCGCCTGATAAAGAAAGTTCTTCAAGGACGTGGATTTTCTCACCCGCCATATGGCCGTCACGGATCAAGAAGACTGCCGCAGCAAGTCCTGCTAATCCCCCACCAACAATATAGGCTTCTTTCTTTTCGACATCTTTCGGTTTTCTGCTTCTTGCAAAAGCTTCGTAATTTCCGTTCGTATATCTCATGTAGATCCCTCCTAATATTGGTACGTTTTTATGGTATCAGTAACTATTTTTTTTGACAAAAATTTGTACTAGTAAAAACAAGTGATTTTGACAAATCGGCCTTTTTGTCAAAAAAACAGGGCAAAGCCCACCTTTTAAAAAGATCTGCGCCCAACCCAAAAAGCGCCCCTAAGAAAACTGATGGCAGCTTTCTTAGGGGCGCTTCTAACAAAGGACAAACCCTTTGCCTATTCAATGAAACATTTATTTCACTCGTAGAGCGAAGCTAGCAGTCGAAAAGCCTGATTGTGCTTCGGTGACTGTATAACCCGTGCTTGGCGCATGGATATAGCTTGTATTACTTGTAGCGATCGCTACGTGGTAGGTATTCCCTTTTTGACCCCAGAACAGCAAGTCGCCAGCTTGTGCTTGCGAGACAGGAATGATCGTCCCTGCGCTTTCTTGTGGGACTGTCCAATCACCGATGTTTTTGCCCGTCACTTTTAAGAAGACGTAGCGTGTAAACCCGGAACAGTCGAAGACATCTGGTCCTTTGCCTCCCCATTGATAAGGAGTGCCGATATGTTTTCTAGCTTCTGCAACGATCGCTGCTCCGTTCACGCTCATCGGAACATTGGTATTGCCTGCGTTGTTATTGTTGCCAGGAGTCGTTGCACTGACTTCCTTCACATACGCTGAAGATACCCAGCCACCCGTTGATAACTTATACCAAGTGGCATTGCCATTGACTGACGTTCCTTGTTTTTGAGCGACTGCTTTGAAGGTCGCATTGCTGCCCAAACTGCTGACTACACTTGCAGAAGTCGATGCATTTGAGCGCACATTCATACCAGTGGTTGTTTGGAACGTTTTATTGATGGCTTGCTCACTCGCATTGCTTGAGCCGTTTGATGAACCGGTGTTGCTTGAACCTGTGTTTGAATTATTGTTATTACTTGTATTTCCAGAACTAGACGTGACGTCACGTACATATGCCGCTGTGATCCAGCCACCAGTCGATACTTTGTACCAAACATTGGTGCCGCCAACGGATGTGCCATTTTTCTGGGCAACGACCTTCACCGTCGTACTGTTGCTTAGGCTGCCAACGACACTACCACTTGTTGAGGCACTCGAACGGACATTCAATGTCGCTGTTGTTTTCACGTTCTTGTTGATAGCCGTTTCTGCAGAAACACTTGTGTTGCCGCCAGAAGAACTATTGCCTGTCGAGCTGCTGGAAACATCTTTGACATAGGCCGCCGTGATCCAACCGCCAGTGGACAATTTGTACCAAGTGGTCGTGCCATTCACCGACGTTCCACTCTTTTGTGCAACGACTTGTACTGTCGCATTGCTGCTTAGTCCACGTACGACACTAGAACTAGTCGTTGCATTTGAACGGACGTTCAATGCAGTGGTCGTTTTCACTGATTTCGAGATTGCTTTTTCCGATGAAGACGACGACGAATTGGACGAGCTAGTATTGGCAGAAGAAGAGCCTGAGGTGCTTTTCACATAAGCACCTGAGATCCAGCCCCCTGTTGATAGCTTATACCATGTTGTATTGCCATTCACTGAGGTACCGTTCTTTTGAGCCACCGCAGTGATTGTTGTATTTGCTCCTACACCACTTACGATAGAGGCACTTGTTGAAGCATTTGAACGAACATTCAGTGAAGCTGTTGTTTTAAATTGTCGATTGATCGCCGTTTCAGCTGACGATCTGGCAAGAGTAGCAGTTGTGTTGGTTGATGACGAAGCGTTTGTCGTTTCGGTCGCATGGGCAAGAGACGTAAAGACACCTGAAGTCGATGCTAACGCTGCTGTGATACCCAATCCTTTTTGTACGAAAAGGGACCGTTTTTGTTTCACTAAACGCTTACGTTTGATTTTCCGAGATTCCAATAAAACACCCCCTGTACCCCATTTTAACAAAAATTAATATTTTTTGATATTGTTTTCGTTTTGTATTTTTTTAATTTGCGTTTAATAAAACGTGTCATTTATTTTCCTGCGTTATTCTTTTTGATCACTTTCTCTTTGGTGTTGCTCAATGGCACACTATTTACAAAGATTTCTATAAACTACAGAAAAATGCTATTTCATTCAACGTTATTTTAATTCGCGAATAAAAACAGGATTTTTTTTGCAAACAAACCCACTTTTTGAAAAACAAGACTGTTATTTGAATAACATTTCTTTCCTGATCCCCTTTTTTAAAAATCGATACTAAAACCACCCAATTATCATTCCTTTTTTTCACGAGGGATTCTGTGAAAAAGTTGTTTCAAAAAGAACGCTTCTTTCACCTGTGTGATCGACGCTATGATAAAATCCTGTTATATCGCTTCCAACCGCATGCGAATTTCTTGAGAGAGAAGTCCCTCATCTCTGCCAAAAGAAATATTTTCACAATGTATTTCACGAAAAAGATTATAATACCAAGGAGAAAACCAAGGATTTGCATAAATTTGTGAAATCATGCTATACTTAAAAAAAAGGAAGAGGTGACCGAGTATGAAAACAAAGACGAAAGAAAAAGTGTATGCTGAACGACAACATAACTATAAAACGAAAAAAGAAGAGATTTTCAAAAAAGCCCTAGATTCCGTACCGACCACAGACAAGAAAAAAGAAGAACAGAAAAAGAAAGCGTAGACTCCTGCGTTTTCTTTTTCTGTTGATTTATAAAAAAGACGAGACTTCACCGATTTTGGCGAATCTCGTCTTTTTCACAATTTTTTTTGTAAACACATGATGCTCCCTATAACTGCCATAAATCCTACTAGCTCCACCACTGTGAAGTGATCATGAAAAACAATGATCGATAAGAAAGCAGCCAGCAGTGGCTCAACTGCTGTTAAAACTGTTGCAAGTGTTGAGGATAAATAGCGTAAACTTGTTAAAAAAATCAAATACGCTAGTGCTGTTCCAAATAAAATGACCACCAGCAAATAAAGAATCACTTGAACGTTCAGTTGACTACCTATCTGCCACATTGGATGAACCACATTCCCCAAGCCTCCACCAATCAACATCCCCCAGCCGACAATTGGTAAACTCCCATATTTTTGCAAGAGTTTACGCGGCTGTATAGAATAAAAAGCTAGTGATATCGCTGATGCTAACCCCCAGCCTAGCGCAGATTGGGAAGTCGCTAATTGCTCAATCTGTCCTTTTGATGCCACAGCCGTCACGCCAAGTAAGGTTACCAATAACCAGAAACATGTCTTTAAAGAGGGGAACTGCCTTTTGGCTATCGCAGCATAGAGTAAAACAAAGAAAGGTCCAGTATATTGAATAATCGTTGCAAATGAAGCATTGCTTTGCTCAATCGTTTTAAAGTAGGTAAATTGAACGAGAAACATGCCTAAGAAAGAAAACAAGAGCAGCTGAATGAAGTCCTTTTTCTCACGAAATGGGGAAATCAATCGGGCGCGATCCTTTAACCCAATACTTAGCAACAAACACCCTGAAAGAACCAATCGTGTTGAAACGAGCCAATTTGCTGAAATACCATATTTTGTAAATAAAATTTGTCCAGCGATGCCAGAAACTGCCCACAAAGCTGCTGCTGAACAAGCATAAACAATCCCAACTGTTTTTTTCATAAAAACTCCTTTTGTCTTTCGCTTAACTTTGTTAGTATTATACCGAATCAGATAGTGAATTTTTGTCAATATCCTGATTGTTTTTAACACTATTAAGTAAAAAGGTGGTGCGGTATGTACTTTGAACGCACAGAAGAAAACGAAGAAACGACCAAACATACAACTACAAATCGCTCCTTTGCAATTTATCAACGTTGCTTGCAACAAAAGCGTGGCGACCAATTGCCTCTACATTGGCATGACGAGCTGCAAATCGTATGGGTCGAAGAAGGTAGCTTCATGTATACGATTGACGACGAGCAAATTTTGCTAAATAAGAATGAGGCGATCATTATTAATAGCCGTGTACTCCATGGTGCTGTTTTAGCTTCAGAAAACGTCCGATATTGCTGCTTTGATTTTTCTTCAGGCTTTATTGCTGACCCTGTTTTTAAAGAAGCGATCGAACAATTAGTCCACGATCGCACCCGCAGCTATCGGCGCTTAACCTTAACAGCCCAACATCAAGCATTTGTTCAAACCGTGCGTCTGCCTCTGCTTATTGAACAACGATTTACTCTCTATGAATTGTTTTTAGCTGCCCTTTCACAGCTAATGGCTGCAAGGCCTGCTTCACCCAAGAAAGAAACTATCTACTTAATGCTGGCATTTGTCCATCAGCATTATCAAGAACCATTAACGGTTCCTGCGATCGCTAAAGCTGCTGCCATCAATACACGTACTTGTACCGCCCTTTTTCGGCAATACACGACATTGACCCCAATCAACTATCTGATTGATTATCGATTGTCTCAAGCCAAAAACCTATTGATCGAAACGGATGAGCCTGTCTCAACCATCTGCTACCACGTTGGCTTCAATCACTTGAGCTACTTCAGCAAAAGATTTCAGCGTAAATTTGGTTTAACGCCGCTGCAGTATCGCAAGACCTATCGCGAAGATGATAGAAATTAGCTGATCGGTACCAACAGAGCCTCTCATCTAGATAAATTTTGCTATATTCTATAAGCGTTTCAGTACTTTTTTCACTTTTACGCTCATTGGTCCATAAGAATCTCTTTGAAATCCTTTTCTAAAAACCACACACCCAATATTTAGTAGGCGAAAACATGTTCCTACAACATATTGTGGATAAACCTGTTGAAACTGTGCATA
Source organism: Enterococcus sp. AZ079 (assembly GCF_050547255.1). Lineage (NCBI taxonomy): Bacteria > Bacillati > Bacillota > Bacilli > Lactobacillales > Enterococcaceae > Enterococcus > Enterococcus sp. AZ079. Next base: position 2,494,752 of record NZ_CP172955.1, read on the forward strand.
ACTAAAAAGCCTGCGATTTTTTCGCAGACTTTTTTATTTATTGACATGCTTGGATTAATCTAGAGATAAATAATAGCTCACATTATCTGGTAACGGCTTAAAGCCATTCTTTTTATAAAAATCCGCTGCTGGCATACTTTCTTCGGTATCTAACAGGATCGTTGGAATCTCTTTTTTGAGCAGATCTTCTTTGATCCTTTCTAAAAAAGTGGAACCCAAGCCTTTTCCTTGGTGCGTGCCAGTAATTAAAAAAGTATCGATCACATACTCTTTTCCTTGATACCAGGGCTTGATAAAGCCTAATGAAAGACCAATCAATTCATTCGATGCTCGGTCTATTAGTCGATAACCAATAAAAGTATTCATTGCCATCATTGATGATACATAGTCGGTGATTTGCGGCACTGTCAATTGGTCATTCCATGGTTCTGCTGAAAATACGGCAATATAGTGGTCCACGACTTCTGCTAAATCCGCCGTGGTTAATTCACGCATGCTTACATTCTTTTCCATCCTATCTCCTGCTTCCATTTCTATTTCGGTAAGGGCCTATACTCGAGGAATCCACTAGTTTTTGTGCGTGTATCAATTATCGATTCGTTTGGCATAGCCATTGCCATAACTCGTATAACGACGCTTTTGGTTGACGGCCATTTTTTTATGAATCTCTACTTCAAGATCGATGGAAAGGATTTCCGCTAACCCAAGAAGATAAATCGCCACATCCGCCAATTCTTCTCCTACCTCTTGTTGCTTCCGATACGCGTCAAAGGCTTCCCCTACTTCACCATATAAAGCCAAAAACTCTTTTTCAATATTTGTGACATTGAATTGGTGATCGATTTTGTTTTGATAAATCGCTTTTTGCATTTCTGAAAGTTTCATAGTCGCTCCTTTTGGGATAGTATACCATTTAATTAAAGTTCAAAATAGAAACTTAGTAAAAAAATCACCTCAAAAAATAGTGACCCCCAAAACGTTAGAATTTTGTTCTAACTTTTGTAGGTCACTCTAGTATAGGATTCATCCTGTTTTGTTTATTCTGCCCGCTCCAATTCAGCAGATTTGATTGCAACCCGTTGAGCGATTTTTAAAAATGGAAAATAGATTGCTACACAAACGACGATGATGATCACTTGAACCAAAACAACTTTAAAATCCCCTTTTGATGCCAATAATGCACTAAGAATTGGTGGTGTCGTCCAAGGAACCATCACGGAAAGCGGCTCAATGAATCCTACTGCGGTAGCAAAGTAGCCAATCAACGTCGCAACAATTGGACTTGCAACGAAGGGAATGATCATTGGTAAATTGAAGACGATCGGTAAACCAAAGATGATTGGCTCGTTGATATTAAAAATACCCGGAGCTAGGGATAGATTGACGACATCTCGAAAAGGTTGGTAATTGCGAACGAATAAGAGCACTGCAATGATCAAGCTGATCGTAAACCCAGTCCCACCTAGTTGAGCAAAAACCGTCACGAATGCTGAATTTAAGATATTGGGCGGCGCAGCGCCTTCTTGCACGGCTTGCATGTTTTCATTCATATTGACTAACAGCAATGGATCTAACAAGGTGCCATTGATGACGGTTTGGTGAATGCCTAAAGTAAACAGAAAATTGCCCGTTGAATAGATGATCAAGAACCCAAAAATCGATGTGTTCAATAAACGCAGGGGTTCTTGGATCACTGTTGAAATGATTTGAATCAGGTCTGTATCAAAGGCTGCTAGCACGGTCGCAACTACGGCAAAGAAGGAAATCACCAAAATAGCAGGGATCAACGTGCTGAAGGATTTGCTGACGGCAGGAGGAACTTGATCCCCTAAATTGATTTTTAAGTGCTTGTTTTCTGACAGTCGAATAAATAATTCCGTGGCAACTAACCCACAAATGATTCCAGAAAACATCCCTTTGGTCCCGACATCGTCAAATAACATCACACCACTGATGGTCACTTCTGCTTGAGCGCCTTCTGGCATCACGGCATGAGCCATCGCCAACATGACCACTAAGCAAGTCGTTGCCACAAAGGTTGCATTGATGGCGCTCGGATTGTTTTTGTTGCGGCAAAGAAAATAAGCAATCATCGGGGCGATCAGCAGACCGGCGATATTCAATGTTCCATTGGTGATGGAATTGCCAAACACTTGCATTCGCGCCAAGGCAGCCCCTTCTAAAAACCATGGAAAGAAGACATTATTAAACAACACAGCGATCCCTGCGATAATAAAGGCAGGCATTAAGGTCGCAAACGCATCACGAAGACTTTTGAGATGAACCTGATTGCCGAGACGGACCGAAAACTCTGTAAATTTATCTAAAAACGTGCGCTTTTCTGCTGCCATTTTTGTTCCTCCTATTCTGTATATGGGTTTGTATAGATCGTACTACCATTCGTTTTGATCACTTCTTTGAACCATTCATACGATTTTTTCGGTACACGTTTCATATCTCGCAACTCATGGTTGCCACGATTGACATACACGAGTCCGTATCGTTTCTCCATATCACCTTGCGAGCTCAAAATGTCGATCAGTCCCCAGCCAAGATAACCAAGACAAACCACTCCATCTTCCACCATCGCTTCAAATATCGCTCGAATATGCTCTTGATGGTAGGCAATACGGTAATCATCTTGAATCGGTTCTTTGCCATTCCAATGCTCCCTGACACCAATCCCGTTTTCAATCGGAAACACTGGCAAGCGGTACCGCTGATAGACTTTATTTAAGACATCACGGAAGCCGAGCGGATCAATCTGCCAATTCCATTCCGTCGTTTCAATATAAGGATTGTCTTGTTTTCCAAAAGTCATGTACCGATTCGGCGGCGTTCCTTCAGGAATTTTTTCAGCATTCAAGGTAGAAGAAGCATAATAGCTAAAGGCAATGTAATCATTTTTCTGCGCTGCGATCGCTTCTAATTCCCCAGGTAAAATATTCATATTGAGTTGATGATTTTTCACGTATCGGTCTTGTGCTGCCGAATACTTGCCGTGCGCATAGCAATCTAATAAAGTAAAATTCGCAAATTCATCAAACTCTCTTGCTGCTTTGATGTCTTGTGGACGACAAGTCGCTGGATACGCCTCAGAATACGCCAGCATGCCGCCGATCTTCGCATTTGTTGTTTCATGAAGATAATTACAGATTTCTGCATGGCAAACCATGACATTGTGGAAAATCTGATACAATTCTTCTGTCGTTTCTTCCCCTTCTAAATAACCGCTGATCTTAAAACCATGGTCTTGGTGGAAAAGATTTTGTTCGTTAAAGGTTAACCAATAATGGACTTTATCCGCAAAACGATCTACCATTTCTTTTCCAAAACGAATGAATGCGTCCTTCACTTCTTTGCTGATGAACCCGTTATAGGTTTTCGCCAGATGCAGAGGCATATCAAAATGGTACAAACAAATCATAGGCTCGATCCCTCGAGCTAACAGATCATCAATAAAACGATCGTAATAGGCGATCCCTTCTTCATTAAAGGCACCATCTCCATCGTGAACGACCCTTGACCAAGAAATTTGGAAACGATACATGTTCATCCCCAAATCTTGCATATAATCAAAGTCTTCTGTATACGCATGATAGTTATCATTTGCTACATGCCAATCGCTAGCCTGTTCCGAAGCTTCCCGTATATCATAAACGGATAAGCTTTTACCGCCTTCATTCCAACCACCTTCTGTCTGCATACTGCTGACACTGTTTCCCCAGTAAAATTTTTTCATATTGATTCCTCCATCATTTGTATTCGCTTACAAAACCTATTATAATTAGGTGAAACAGGCATGTAAATTTTTCAAAAATATATGTAAAGCTTTTTCTATACATGTGAATTTCAGCGGATCCTTTAGTGATAGACCTTGTTTTTATCCCCTTCAAACAAAACTCAAGTCCATGAATTTCTTTACATAAGGAGTGATGACTATGACAAAATACAAAGAGATCGTTGATCAGTTGCGGACGGATATTTATGAAGGAGTTTTTCCTGCTTTATCAAAACTACCGGAACAAACGGCGTTAGCCAAACGATTTCAAACCTCACGAATGACGATCCAAAAAGCGCTAAATCAATTGAAGCAAGAAGGCCTGATTTCTACCAAAAGAGGTCATGGCACATATGTCAATTCAGCGACCTATCAAGGACAGATCAATGAGTATATCGGTCTAGTCAACCGATATGGCGGGCGGCATAAAGTGCAAAGTAAAATCATTAGTTTCAATGTTCGTTTTCCAGAAGCCAACGAAATGGATTACTTGTCCTTGCGAGAAAGCGAACCTGTTTATGATATCGTACGACTGCGCTATGTTGATAACGAACCCTTTGAATTGGAGTACACGATCATGCCCATCAAAACCATTCCCGATATTGATATGGCGATCCTTGAACACTCGATCTATCGATATATCACTGATTCCTTACATCTCAAAATAGGTCCCGCCATACGTAAAATCCGTGCCGACAAAGCAGATTCCTATGATATCAAATATTTAGAAGTCGATCCCAATGATCCGATCTTAGAATTAGAACAAGTTGCTCGTCTCTCCGACGGACGGCCCTTCGAATTTTCGCAAACTCGTTATCCATACCAAAATCGTGAGATTTACTATCTTTCTGAACCTTAATGGCAAAAAAACAAGTCTGAAGAAAACTCAGACTTGTTTTTATTGTCCAGGGAAGGTGAATTCGTTAAGATTCTTCGGTTTTTTTCGCCGTTCGCTCAGGGCTGACCCAAACGCCGCTACCGTAGCCAAGGATAGTCTTGACGGCTGGAATAAAGGTAGTGACGATCGTTATGGCATTGATCATCCAGTAAAACAGCATGTAAAAAGGGGCAAAACGGAAATACTTCAGCTTGCTGCGGTTATCATCCGCCAGGAGGCTGGTAAATAGCTGCATCACCCCCGCAATCATCTCGAGACAAACGAAGAGAAAGGCCATCGTAAACATATGATAGATCCGTTCGTAATTCCCAGTTGCACCATAATAGATCAGATAGAAGACAAACAAGGCAGATGAAAGCCAGAAAAAGAATGACCATATGATACTTAATGTTTGATCGACAAACATAGCGGTTCGACCAATGTTTTCAAAAGGATGCAAAAAGACCTTTTTAAAGTTGGTCAGCCATACTTCTGTACCGCCCTTCGCCCAGCGTTTCCGTTGTCGGTAGAGCATCTTGAGTGTTTCTGGCACCTCCATGAAAAACATCACTCGTGAAGCAAATAAAGACAGCCAACCTCGGAATTGGTGGTCCCAGGCAATACTGATGTCTTCTGTGGCTCGATTTTGTCGAAACAGACCCACGTCCATCAATGCCGCGCGGCGATACATCGTATTGGCACCGCTATAGGCATAGATGACGCCGAAAACGGCTTGCTGGGTCCGTTTGATAATCCCTACGATACTTGAAAATTCAACGGTTTGTGATTTCCCTACGATCGTTGTGCGATTTTGAACATCCATATTCGCCGTAATGGCAGAGATATTGATGGAGTCTTGGCGAATGAAATAATTGACATATTTCCATAACGCATCAGGTTCAGGAACCGTATCTGCATCGTTGCTCAAGATCAATTCCCCTTTGGCAAACCCTACCCCAATATTAAAGGCATGGGCTTTTCCTTGGTTTTTTTCGATGCGCAACACTCTTAGATTTGGGTACTGTTCCATCAATCGGTCTAGTATCACAGGAGTTTGATCCGTTGAGCCATCATCAGTCACCAACACCTCATAATTGCTGTAGTTCAGATTGTTCATTAAATAATGAATCGTGTCTTCAATAACGATTTCTTCATTGTGAGCTGGTACCATAATCGTGATCATCGGCTCGATCTCTTCGGGGATCGGTATCCACTCTAATTGTCGATAACGGAACAAAAAACGATTGCAGATCACCCCGATGAACCAAGCAAAGCCACCTAAAATTGGATACGTGAAGAGAATCATCAAAACGACTGTTAAAAATGTATCCAACCATGGGAACCCAGTATCAAAATTGACAACCATCAGCCCACCCCATTTCTACGGAAAAGTTCTTGAATCTCCGTTTCTCCGATGTTTTGCTCCGGTGCAACTGCGTAGTATTTTGCCCCGTGGCGTTCTTCTTTCGTCCCGAAGCGTTCTTCGTAAAATGCTTCTAGCAACTCTTTGCGTTTTTCCAAGGCAGCTTCATCATGCATCGATTGCTTTTGAAGCAATCGTTTGAAGCGGCGGTTGTTCCTCAAAGTTAATAAAGTAAACGTAAGAACTAAAATCAAAAAAGAAATGCCTAAAAATAACGCTAGAAATTCGAAAGTGACTGCTTCTTCTAAATAGGTCCGAAAGGCGATCCGATCCGCCAGATTCGGCAGCGTCAACGGAATGGCCAGCCAGACAAAGGGAACCAAGACCATCAGCCAAGCAAGAATCGTCAAAATCGTTTGGCGGGTCTTTAAAGCGGAACGACCTTTTTGAAAATACGCATCGGTGACCAACCGTTCTTTGACTTCTTCCCGTGTCACTCGTTGTTTCATTTTACTCACTCCTTAAATTTTTTTTATTTGCTGTGAAGAAAAAGAAGCAACAAAAGCAAGTCGTCTGGACCTGCTTTGTTCTTCTTCTGTTTGTCTCACTTAGATTTCTTGCCAACTTTCAACGCATTGAACAGCGTGTGAAATTGGCCTTTAAAGGACATCACTTGCTCAAACACATCTTCCCCATCATTCAGCATCTTGACCGTCACCCAGCCTAATGCTTCGGTAATACCGCTAGCCACACTGGCATTGATTGCAGCTCCAGCAACGGTGCCGACTGCTGGGACAAATTTCAAGATATTGCCAACGGCACTGCGACCAAAACTCACAACGACTAGCTCTTTCGAAATGCTTTTCGCTAACCCTTCACGCCATGTTCGCCCAAAAATACGATACAAACGGGCCATCATCGTCATTTGAACTGGCACAAGTAACACTGCATCTGAAAAGGGAATCGGTGAACAGCCGATGATCGCCGCCGTCAAAGAAGCCGCATGGATCGTGCGGTGGGCTTTTTTTCGCGTTTCATCATCTACGCCAACCAAAAACTCCTCAAATACCTGATCAAATTGATCCTTGCTTTTCGCTAACACTTTTTCCGCCTGGGCTTTTGATCCGTCATAGCCTTTCATCACCAGGGCAGCCGATTTTTTCGGCATTCGCTTCATGACATCCGCAAAAAAAGAAGTAAACTCCGCTTCTTCTTGCAACTCTTCTCCCATTTGACTTTGCTCGACTTGAACGGACTGTTCCGTTAATAATTCATTTTCGTTTTGTTTCTTTTTGCGTTTTATCCATGGTTTTTTCAAAGAAATGTCTCCTTCTTTCGACTCGTTGTTCATTTAAAAATCAAAGTGAGCCATGATTTTGTTCCTAATTCTATTTTAGCTCAGGTTTTTCAAGATAGCGAAAATGTAGCTTGAGAGAGCTTACACTTGCTAAAAAATGCAAATTTGCATCTTTGGATTATTTATTTATATTATCGTTTTTTTATGCTATGATACACAAAAGGAGTGGATCGAATGAAAAAGAAATTGAATTGGAAAGTCCTTTTTTATCTAGGCTTATTGACTTACTTTCTTTTAAGCGGGATCTTCGCATTCTTTGGCGTCGAAATACCGTTTCTTTATAAACGTTGATCTTCACGCTTTCTCAGAACCATATCATTCAACGCTTTGCTCTATGTTGAGAGAATCCATCATTCTATCGTCCTTTCAATCTAATCAGAAAAGGTGATTTTCTTGTCCATTTTATTTGATCTATTGCAGCTGCTTGCCGTTATCTGTATCGCGTATTTATTGTTCACAAAAAACCATTTCCTCCAACAATTAACTGCTGTTCAGAAAATGGTCTTTGTCGTCTTATGTATTTCGGTGATACTGCCGGCTCTCTACGAATTTATTACTGGTTTTGCGCAGGGATTTTGGGAACGGTTGTGATTGACGTTCCTTACAAAACTCGCTGCCTTTACAAGACAAATAGATAGCTTATATCTACCAATCCTTTCTCCTTTTATTCAAGCAATGAACCAATTCTTTGGTGCTTAGAATACTAAGAAGAAAGGTTTTTTGTCTTTTTCTGTGTTGAAGTATTTTTAGATCGCACAAAAAAAGAACCCCTCAAAAGAGGAGTTCTCAAGGCTTGCTTACATCATGCCGCCCATACCCATTGACGGGTCCATTGCAGGAGCTGCTGGCGCTGCTGGTTCTGGTTTGTCGGCAACGACTGCTTCAGTTGTTAACAATAATGCGGCAACAGAAGCTGCGTTTTGTAATGCAGAACGCGTCACTTTTGTTGGGTCAACGATCCCAGCTTCTAGCATGTTTACCCATTCGCCAGTTGCTGCATTGAAACCAACGCCTAAGTCAGCGTTTTTCAATTTGTCGATGATCACTGAACCTTCGTAGCCTGCATTTTCAGCAATTTGACGAACTGGTTCTTCTAAGGCACGTAAAACGATTTTGACACCTGTTGCTGCATCGCCATCTGTTTCGATTTCTGCAACTTTGTTGATGACATTCACTAAGGCAGTTCCCCCACCTGAGACCATGCCTTCTTCAACAGCGGCACGTGTTGCATTCAATGCATCTTCAATACGTAATTTCAATTCTTTCAATTCAGTTTCAGTTGGTGCCCCAACTTTGATCACAGCAACCCCACCAGCAAGTTTTGCTAAGCGTTCTTGTAGTTTTTCACGGTCAAAGTCAGAAGTTGTATCAGCGATTTGGTTTTTGATCAATTGAACGCGTGCGTCAATTGCTTCTTTTTCACCAGCACCTTCAACGATTGTTGTGTTGTCTTTATCCACAACCACTTTGCTTGCTTGACCTAAGTTATCGATGGTTGCATCTTTCAGCTCAAGACCTAAGTCTTCAGTGATCACTGTACCACCAGTTAAGATCGCAATGTCTTCTAGCATTGCTTTACGACGGTCACCAAATCCTGGTGCTTTCACTGCAACAACATTGAATGTTCCACGGATTTTGTTCAATACAAGTGTTGGTAATGCTTCGCCATCAACGTCATCAGCGATGATCAATAATGGTTTTGATTGTTGTAAGATTTGTTCTAACAATGGCAAGATATCTTGGATGTTAGAGATTTTTTTGTCAGTGATCAAGATGTATGGATTTTCTAACGCTGCTTCCATTTTATCGTTGTCAGTTACCATGTATTGTGATAAGTAACCACGATCAAATTGCATTCCTTCCACAACATCTAATTCTGTTTCGATCCCTTTTGATTCTTCAATAGTGATAACACCGTCATTGCCGACTTTTTCCATTGCATCAGCGATGTATTGACCAACTTTTTCACTACCAGAAGAAACAGCACCAACTTGTGCGATTGCTTCTTTTGAATCAACGATTGATGAAATGTTGTGTAGCTCTTCTACAGCCACTTTTGTTGCCATTTCGATCCCACGACGAATACCTAATGGGTTCGCACCAGCGGTGACATTTTTCAATCCTTCACGTACGATTGCTTGTGTCAATAACGTAGCAGTCGTTGTTCCGTCACCAGCGATATCGTTTGTTTTTGAAGCGACTTCAGAAACAAGTTTTGCGCCCATGTTTTCAAAATGATCTTCTAATTCGATTTCTTTCGCGATCGTTACACCGTCATTTGTGATCAATGGTGAACCGTAAGATTTTTCTAAAACCACGTTACGACCTTTAGGGCCTAAGGTTACTTTTACTGTATCTGCTAATTTATCTACCCCACGAAGCATTGCAGCGCGTGCGTCTTCTGCAAATTTGATTTCTTTTGCCATGATTTCATCACCTCAAGTATTTTTTATTTTTCTTATTCTACTACTGCAATGATATCTTTTGCAGCAACGATCAAATATTCTGTTCCTTCATATTTCACTTCTGTGCCAGCGTATTTTTCGAACATTACTTGTTCGCCAACGTTGACAGCAACAGGAGCTTTTTCACCGTTTTCGAGCGTGCGTCCTTCGCCGACTGCAATAACGGTACCCGTTTGTGGTTTTTCTTTTGCTGCTGATGCAAGCACGATTCCGCCTACAGTTTTTTCTTCTTCTTTTGCGACTTCGATAATCACACGATCACCTAATGGTCTTAACACGATAAATCCCTCCAATGAATGTTATAGAATTTAGCATTAGCACTCTCTTGTATCGAGTGCTAACTTACAGTTTCAATATTACTCATTTTCCCAAATTTTTGCAAGCCTTTTGCTAAATTTTTTTTTGCATTTCTAATTGATTGATAAATATAGTAGGATTTTTTGTTTCTAGAAGCAACCTAGTCTATAATGAAGCAAAGGAGTGTGAGGAAACAACTATGTCTTTATCAAAATATTCTTTGTCCACGATTCTTACTTACGGCATCGTCTTTTTTCTACCGATCGCCTTCGTCCCTAGCGGACATCAAGTAGCAGCAACAACGATCGGTTACTTAGCTGGTGCAGCGATCATGTTTTTCTTGTATTTCAAACAAACAGAACCGCTATCGTTTGAACACAAAAAAACCAAAGTCTCAGCGATTCTTATTTACGGGCTAACCGGCATTGTCGCAGCGATTTTGTTGCAAAATCTAGCCATCTTTATCGAATCCTTTTTCGGAGAAGTCAGCGCTTCGCAAAATACCGAAAACATCATTGCCATCGTGGTGCAAAACCCACTCTTTGCTCTCGCAGCAATGGTCGGTGGGCCAATTATGGAGGAATTTGTCTTCCGCAGAGCCTTAGTTGGCATCATTGGGAAATACAGCAATGTTTGGGTTGGTGTAGTGGTCAGCGCCGTAGCCTTTGCCTTTGCCCACAATGACAATCATCTCTTAGTCTATATTTTCTTAGGACTGTTCTTTTCCGGGCTTTATGCTTTGACCGGCAGTATTTGGACTTCCATGATCACCCATGTGGGAATGAACACTTTAGTTATTATTATTCAGTTATTGCTTCATTACGGCTATATCCAAATGCCCTAAAGAAAAAACGCTACGCAGAAATTTTGCGTAACGTTTTTTTCTTTAGACCTTCGTGCCATTGGACGCAATCACTTGCTGATACCATGCAAATGAATCTTTCTTCCGACGAGCAAGGGTTCCATTTCCTTCATTGTCTTTGTCCACATAGATCACACCATAGCGTTTCTTCATTTCCCCTGTCCCCGCAGAAACCAAGTCAATGATGCCCCACGGTGTATAACCTAATAAGTCGACGCCATCATAAGCTACTGCTTCTTTCATCATTTCGATATGGGCTTTTAGGTAGTCAATACGGTAGTCATCGTGAATCTGTCCATCCTCTTCCACCGTATCCACCGCACCAAAGCCATTTTCTACAATGAAAAGCGGCAATTCGTAGCGTTCGTTAAACCAGTTCATGGCATAGCGCAAGCCTACGGGATCAATCTGCCAGCCCCATTCAGAAGCATCGACATAAGGATTGTCCACCAGATCTTGGCTCTCATCATAGTCATAGGTTGGATCATTCTCCTTGCCTTTGATCGCAAAAGACATATAGTAGCTAAAACCAATGTAGTCAACACAACCTTTTGCCAAAGCTGCTTCATCTTCAGGGGTGATATCTAAATCAAATTGTTTTCTTTCAAAATAGCTGCGCATATAACTCGGATAGTGCCCACGGGCATGAACATCTGAAAACCAATAGCGCCGTTGCATGGCCACCGCGGCTGCCATCATGTCTTTGGGATCGCAAGAATACGGATAGATTGGGCACATCGCGATCATCGATCCGATTTGAAACGCAGGATTGATCGCATGTCCTAGCGCCACCGCTTTTGCACTGGCAACGAGCTCGTAATGAGCTGCTTGGTACATGACTTTTTCTCGGTCTTCTCCTTCCGTAAAGAACAGACCAGAATTGGTAAATGGCGCAAAATCTTCTTTATAGTTTGCTTGATTATTGATTTCATTGAAGGTCATCCAATACTTCACTTTCTTTTGATAGCGCGTAAAACAAACTTCTGCAAAGCGGACAAACAAATCGATCAACTTACGGTTACGCCAACCTCCGTATTCGGTCACTAAATGATAAGGCATTTCAAAGTGAGACAGGGTAATGACTGGCTCAATGCCATAGCGTAAACACTCATCGAATAATTGATCATAAAAGGCCAGGCCTTCCTCATTCGGCTCGCGCTCATCCCCCTTTGGAAAAATACGGGTCCAGGCAATCGATGTTCGGAAGCACTTCAACCCTAATTCGGCAAAAAGCTTGATGTCTTCAGGATACCGATGATAAAAATCGATCGCTTCATGATTGGGATAGCTTTCGCCCGGTTGGATCCCTTCCGTGATTCGGCGAGGAATTCCGTTGCCTCCGACAGTCATGACATCAGCGACACTCACGCCTTTTCCACCCGCACGATAGCCGCCTTCCAATTGGTGAGCAGCGACTGCGCCACCCCATAAAAAATCGCTTCTTAGTTTATTCATTTCTATTCAACCTGCTTCCTTGGTATTAAACGATCTCTGTTTCTTGTTTATAGTTCAAACTATCGACCTTACGAATGAAAGGATAGTAAATAAAGAAGCCGATTGCTAAAACAACAAATTGTAAAATAGCGGTCCGAATGCCACCTACTAGAAAACCTGAAATGATCGGCGGAGTCGTCCAGGGAACTTGCACAGCAGTAAATAGCGGTACGATACTGGTATAAAGTGCAAAATACGTGATCACGCCTGAAACCATCGGTGTCAAAATAAATGGTAATACCATGATTGGGTTCATGACGATCGGTGTCGCAAAAATAATTGGTTCATTGATATTAAAGAATGCCGGGATCAAGGAAAGACGTCCTAATTGTTTGAACTGCGCCGAACGGGCAAAAGCCACCATGTATAGCACGATCCCAATCGTCATTCCTGCGCCAGTTACCGTCATAAATTGATCCAAAAACTGCTGGGTCACGATGTGTCCGCCATTTTCTAATGTCAATGCTTTACCAGATTCAAGAATAGCCGTATTGGCTAGTGAATTGGCTTGTAAAATTGGTCCCATGATCCCGCCCACGATCGTCGAACCGTGAACCCCAAAGAACCACAAGAATGGCACTAAGAAGCCTAACATCATTGCACCACCAAGGGAATCCGTCACCCCTTGCATCGGACTTTGAATCACGGTGTAGATCCATTCGACCACGGTTGTTTGAAAAACTTTATCAAAGAAAATATAAATGCCTAATGCGATGGTCGTCAAAACAGCGGCTGGAATCAATGCTGTAAATGAGTTTGCGACATTGGTGGGTACTTGCTCTGGCAGTTTGATTCGGATGTCGCGTTTCAAGAACCACGTATAGCCCCAACCCACAAAAAGTCCCACTAAGATGGCACTGATCATTCCTTGTCCACCGGTCCACGTCTTATCAATGACATTTGCGATGGTCACATTTGCTTCAGCATCCGTCACACTTGACTCCATAGTTAATAAGAAAATAACTAAACCAATCATTCCTGCAGGGAGTCCTTCGTAACCTTCTGCTTTTACATATGAATAGGCGATGCCCATTACGGCGAAAAAGGCCATAATTGCAAAAGAGGCGCCATAGGCTTGGTTGAAGTATTCACCTAAGCCGCTATTCGTTACCCAATCCGCAATCGACTGGACGGGAAAGTTTGCTAATAGCAGGAAAATCGATCCTACGATTGAAAAGGGCATCGTATAGAGCATACCGTTTCTTAATGCAGTGATTGCTTTCGTATTGACAAATTTTAATATTGGGGGTAATAATTTCTCATTGATCCATTCGTTCATCTCACATCACTCCTAAAATAAAATTCCATCCACTGGCCAGTGAATTCGCTTACAAATAAATCTTAATGGATAATATTCCCCTTGCCTATAGCTTTTCTAAGTTATGAAACATGTTCCAACAAAAAAAACAGCCGAAGCTGTTTTTTTACGATCACTTAGATTTGCTTGTAGACTTGATGGGCTAAAAGTTCGATCAGTGTAATCACCGGGACTTGCGTCGTCAGATTCAAATCGACTTCTTTTCCCCCACTGACGACGGGCATATAGTAGGAAATATTGTAATCTGCCATTTGGGCGATCGTCGATTTTTCATCATTGGTGATGCTGAGTACTTTTGCCCCATACCGTTTGAAGTCCTCCGTTTGCTTGATCATTTGAATGGTTTCTCCCGAAACTGATAAAATGATCGCTAACGTATTTTCCATCCCACGAGGCGGTACTGGCAAAAAGGGATCGACGATGCTATAGGCATTGATGCCTAAATTAGCAAAATAGCGGCTGCCATAGGTGCCCAGAATGCCACTTGTGCCGATACCTGAAAACGCCACATGGCGTGCGGAAAGAATCAGTTCTACCGCTGGCTGGATAAACTTACGGTAATCTTCATTATTGACTTTTTTTAAGAATGTATTGACTTGGATCGTTGCATCATAGAAAAGATCAAACGCTCGTGCATCTTGTTCCTTTTTTTGACAGATCGCATACTTTAACTCTGAATACCCGCGATAGCCTAATTTCGTGATACATCGTAAAATCGTCGAGGTCGAGACATGGCATGCAGCTGACAATTCGCGGATCGTCAGTTGATCGATCTCTTCAAAATGCTGGACAATGTACTTATAAACAGCCATTTCAAGCTCGTTCAGACGCTTGATTTTTTCTTCATCAAACATACCTGCTGCCTCCACCCGACAATTTTATCCTTTGTTGATCGATTAGATTGCAAATAACTCCGTCGCTTTGTCAGGATCGGTATCATAGACTTCAAATGTTTCTCCAACACCTAGATCATGTTCTTTCATGGTGTTGACCATCGTTAAGTGCGCCAACTCTTTCAAGTTGTTTTCTTTACTTAAATGACCAAGATAGACCCGTTTGGTATTGTCGGTCAAGATATCCGTCATGACCAGAGCGCCATCTTCATTCGATAAGTGACCACGGTCTCCAAGAATTCGCTGTTTGAGGCTCCATGGGTAAGGGCCCATTCGCAGCATTTCTAGGTCATGGTTGCTTTCCACAAGGTACGCATCGGCGCCTTTGATAATGCCTCGTACATGATCGCTGCAATAACCGGTATCCGTCAACATCACGAATGATTTGCCGTCTTTATGGAAACGATAAAATTGCGGCGCTGCAGCATCGTGAGAGACGCCAAAGCTCTCAATGTCCAAGTCACCCAAGGTCAGCACTTTTCCCATTTCAAAGATATGTTTTTGTTCGACAGCGACGTTACCGATCATTGGATCCATCGCTTGCCATGTTTTTGTATTCGCATAGACATCAAGTTTGTATTTTCGCGCCAGTACTCCGACACCGTGGATATGATCTCGATGTTCGTGGGTCACAAGAATGGCGTCCAAATCTTCTGGTTTACGCCCTACTTCATCCAATAATGAAGTGATCTTCTTGCCGCTCAAACCGGCATCCACTAAGATCCGCTTTTTATTGCTTTCGATATAGAGCGAATTTCCTGAGCTTCCGCTGGCTAGAATACTTACTTGAAAGGCATTATCCTTCATCATGGTTTACGTGACTTCCTCTCTGGTTGTTTCAACGAGTTCCATTATACCCGCTTTTTTATGGATTTTCTACCTTTTGAACGGCATTATTCGTGATGATCCGATTGCTAAAGGCATTGACCGTTTCGATTTGGATGGTGTCATCGCCATCTAATTGGAACGCAATAAACCATGCAGGAATATACACATTTTTTTCCCTAACCTTCAAAATCATCGTATAGGCTAATTCCGTCCAGAGAATTTTCGAGTGACTCGGCAGCTTGTTGTTTAGATAAAGCGTATTTACTGCTTCTTTTTCAGAATAAACCGTCATCTTTTCCCTTAGAGGCGTAATATTGGAGATATGTGTTTGCGTGTAACGGGCAATCTGCAATAGATCATCCGTTTGTTCTAAGGTGATATCGATTCGACTTGAGCTGTCATTGAAAGGAATGCCTTCATAGGATTGAACCGCCACCACGGTCGGATGATTGGCGTTCAAGACAGAGAGGTTTTCCAAATAGTCATATTCATCCCCAAACAGGACTTGATCTTTTCGTTGCAAAAAACCATTGACGGTTTCTTCCGTTTGGGAATCATCACTGATGTAAAAGCCATTGGTTGAGACATGGATCAACTGCTGCCCTTTGACCGTCGACCCTCTTTTGAACTGCGTATTGAGTTGCGGATTTCGTAACTCCACATCAAAATCCGTCTGTTCACCGCTCAAATAATAGCCACTCAAGACCTCATCTGATAATTCGCCAGAATACCGAATGTCCTCAGACTCGAGGCGTTGTTCGATAGGAATCGTTTGGTTTGATTGTGAAACCATCTGATGCTCGCTGCGAGCCTCACTGTAAACATTGAATAAAAAGACGTTCAGACCAAGAAAAGCGAGGAAAAAAATCCATTCGATTCGTTTAAAATCCAATTAATTCTCCTCCGTTTCTGCTAATTTTGTCATTAATACATCATAACTGATCCAAGACGAGTCATAATTGACATACCAAGCAGGCGTCAAATCAACGAGTGGTGCATCTTTGATCTCCCCCCATTGATAGCCAACGATGATCTGTTGCAATAATTCCGGATCAGCCCCTGCCGCAATCAGCTCATTTTTGACTGACAAACTAGAGGGCAATTCAATCTCGGTTTCAGAAGGAATCGGCACTTGAATCGCGTTCAAACTGGCAGAAATCGTCATTTCCCGACTGCCGGTCTGACCACTTTCTGAAAAAGCCACACTGATCACCCCTTGACCACCAGTACTAAAGACTGGATAGCCTTCAACGAAGACCCGATAATCCAAGTGCTTGTCTTGTTGATCAAAATAGCGAATCGTCCCAAAATTGTTGCCTAAACGAATAATATAATCCGCACTCAACATCGCCAGGTCCGTTTCATCGGAACCGTCTGTGGTAGTTTCAAACTTGACTTGCTGCTGATCTTGCAAGACCGTCATGTTTTGCCCACCTTCATAATAGTAGGTATCGACACTTTCATCATTGATCTTGACGTTTTTAGGATTGCTGAAAAAGGCTTCTCGAAACAAGCTCTGAGATTGGGTCGAAGAATAGTAGCTGTATTTTTTCAGCTTAATCGAATCCTGCGTATAATATTGCTTGCTGGATCGTTCTTCATCTGCCACCATTGTCGTCCATTCCCGAGGGTTGTCTGCTAGTAAGTGTTTTACTTGGCTTTTGTCCCAGTCGATTTTGCCTCGCACCACTCGTTGATGGGTAAAATCAACAAATTGGATCGTGTTTTCTTCAAAGTCAAACTGGATGCGGGAAAACGGAAAATCCTCTGTTTCACTTTCGTCCTCTAAGGACAGCTCTTTTTCAAAGGTTTTCTCATAATCTTTCAAGTAAAACGTCGTATAGTAGTTTAAGGACACCCCTTGATTGACTTCTTGGGCTTTTGAAAAAGCTTGTTCCTCGCCATAGGTCCGCAGCGTCAAATCACTGATCGTTGCCTCATTGATCACCTCTTGGATCTCTCGAATCACCGCTTCAGAGTTGGTTTCTTTGATCGCGTCCTCGTCATTCCAAGTCAAATACAGGGGCAAAAACAAATCGCTTTTTTGTTTGTAGGTTTGAACCGAAGGATTGACGCCGGTATCTGTTTCCGTGCTGGCATTGTTGAACCCAGTCGGATTCAGCCAAATCATATAGGAGAAATAAAAACTCAAGGCGATCATCACGATCAAGCCTACACGAATGATTTTTTCTGAGATTCTCATACCCACCAATCCTCCTCATACGGTTCATACGGCAACATGATGTAAAATGTTGACCCGCGATTTTCTCGACTTTCCGCCCAAATCGCACCGCCATGAGCTTTGATGACTTCTCGTGAGATCGCCAATCCTAAGCCAGTACCTCCTTGCTGACGGGCACGAGCTTTGTCGACTCGGTAAAAACGATCAAAGATCTTCGTGAGATCTTTTTTCGGAATCCCTAGTCCTTGGTCATTGATGCTAAGTACGATGTTGTTATGGGTCTCCATCAATTTCACCGTAATGATCCCGCCATCTGGCGAATATTTGATGGCATTATTCATGATGTTATCGATCACTTGGATCATTTTATCGGTGTCGACTTCCACCCACAATTCTCGTTTAGTGAACTCCCGACGAATCAAGTATTTTTTGCTTTCATTCGTCACCATCATGTCAAAACGATCCAACACGAAATTGACCATCTCATTGAAGTTGATGTATTCCAGCTGCAGTTGCGAATTGCCGCTATCCATCCGCGACAGACTCAACAAGTCATTGATCATCCGAATCATTCGATCCGTTTCATCCAACGTCACTTTCAAAAAGTTCGGCGCAATTTCCGGGTCTTTCCAAGCACCCTCACTCAACGCTTCGATGTAGCTGCGCATACTCGTTAATGGTGTCCGTAACTCATGAGAAACGTTGGAAACGAACTCTCGCCGTTCCTGTTCATTTTTTTCTTGCTCTGTAACATCGTGCATCACCGCAACTAACCCAGAAATAAAGCCAGACTCCCGACGAATCATGGAGAAATCGATACGCAAAATCATATTTGTTCCCGTCAAATCATTGCTAGGACGCTCCAACAGCATGTCTTCAGGATTTTCCAAAAGCTTTCGTAACGTGTATTCTTCATCGATTTCCAATAACGTCAAAATCGACTGCCCGATCGCTTCTTCGTTGCTGACATTTAACAAGGACATCGCCATCTCATTGATGGTAATGACTTTGCCTCGTCGATCGGTGGCAACAACGCCGTCTGTCATGTGAGACAAGACGCTGTCCAAGCGGTTTCGCTCAGATTCCATCGCCTCTTGAGTCTCTTCGATTCGTTCTCCTAGTTGATTAAAGGTCTCCGCCAGTTGCCCCAATTCATCTTTTCCATGAATCGCGACCTTGCGGCTATAATCTCCTTTGGCGATGCGAATCGCTTGTTCGCGCATCTCTCCGATCGGTTGGGTGATGGAACGAGAGACCAATAGTGCCACAATGATCGAAATCACTGCCGCAATCAGCGAGGCTGTCACAAAAATGACCGCAGTCGTACTGACTTCATTGTATTTTGACTCAAGATTGCTCCGTAAATAAAGGGTTCCTAAAACGGTATCCCCTGTCGGAGATTGGATCGACTGCACGATATTGAACACCCGCTGGCCGCTGGATTCATCATAGAGGACTTCACTGCGGTTCGTATCGTAATCACGGTAATCATTTTTTTCTCCCACCGAGCCACGATCATTGATATTGGTGGTTGCACGAATGATCCCTTGCTCATCCACCACCCGCATCTCCAAAATTTCCGATGAGTTGGTACTCGTTAAGATTCGATTCAAGGAAGCATTCATGGAATCCCAATCTAAACCGTCATCATTATCCATTCGACTCAATTCAGAGCCTAATGTTACCACTAACGTGCTGGCACGTGCCTCCATGTCGCGTTTGAAGGCATCGACCGTTGTTCTTTCCAATTCGCGAATAAAATACGCCCCGATAATCTGGATCGCAATCAATAAGATCAAGATAAAAGTCAGGGCGATTTTGAAGTTCACCGATTGAAAAAAGCGAACTTTATTTTTCATAGCTTATTCCTGTTCTGGGTTCCGCAAGTAATAGCCCACTCCGCGACGAGTAACCAAATAATTTGGATGGCTCGGGCTGTCTTCGATTTTTTCACGTAAACGACGCACCGTCACGTCAACGGTCCGGACATCACCAAAGTAGTCATAGCCCCAAACCGTTTGCAATAAATGCTCCCGGGTCATCACTTGACCAAGATGTTTTGCCAAGTAGTGCATCAATTCAAACTCCCGGTGCGTCAATTCGATGGCTGCACCATTTTTAGTGACCATGTACGCATCAGGATGAATGGTTAAATCACCAATCGTTAATTCGCTGTTGGCGTTATCGTCTGCTTCCTTCGCAGCTGCCGAGCCGCGACGCAGATTGGCTTTGACGCGGGCCACCAATTCCCGGTTTGAAAATGGTTTGGTTACATAATCGTCCGCACCAAGCTCGAGGCCTAGTACTTTATCGATTTCAGAATCTTTGGCTGTGACCATGATGATCGGCATGTCATGGGTTTTGCGCACTTCCCGTGCAACTTCCAACCCATCCATTTTTGGTAGCATCAAATCAAGCAAAATCAGATCAGGATCGACCTCGGCTACTTTTTCTAATGCCTCTTCTCCATCATAGGCGGTATATACTTCATATCCTTCTTTGGTTAAATTAAATTTGACGATATCAGAAATTGGTTTCTCATCGTCCACGACTAGGATCTTTTTCAAAAATGTCACCTCAATTTTTTTTGGTTTCTTACTTATTATACATTATTTAAACGGGCTTTTCATCTTTCCCAAAAACCGCGGCCTTATTCTTAAGGAAAGCACAAAAAAAGAAAGGCACGGGGCCTTTCTTTTTTACTCTTCTAAAAGCTGGATACCGATCCCTAACAACCCAGGACCCGTGTGGACGACTAATGCGGGAGAAATTTGTCCAAATAAGATTTCTTTGACCTTAGGAAATTCGGCTTCTAATCGTGCTTTCATCTCTTTGGCTTCTTGCAGTGCATCACCTTGCGCCACGGCTAAACGCACATGGCGATGATCACCGATGAATTGCTTGATCAAGTCAACGGTTTTGTCCAAGCTTTTCTTCCGTCCACGAGATTTTGCGACCGTATAGTAGATCCCTTCTTCATTACAAGAGATAATTGGATTCAATTTCAAGGCATTGCCTAAGATAGATGCAACCAGACCGATCCGGCCGCCTTTTTGTAAATACTCTAAGGTAGCTACGTTGAAAAAGACTTTGTTTTTTGGCACTTCATTCGTTAATTGTGCCCGCAGTTCTTCCCAAGTCACGCCTTTTTCTAACAGTTCTGCTGCACGAATCGCTTGCAGCCCTGCACCGATCCCGATATTTTTCGTATCAAGCACGAAAACCTCAAGATCCGTCCGTTGTTCACCCAACAGGCGAACGACGTTAAACGTTCCGCTCAATCCGCTGGAGATGGTTACGGCAAAGACTTTCTCATACCCATCGCCTTTGATCCGATCAAAGATTTCCCCGATCGCAGCACCGTCAGGTAACGAGGTACTAGGGATCTCTTGCGGCAAGCGCTCGTAGATTTCTTCCGCAGTAATATCAACTTTATCGGTATAGGTCCGATCCTTGTAGATTATTTGCAATGGCAGCATATACATGCCGTATTGCTCCATGATCTGTGCGGGAACATCGGTACCTGAATCAACTAATAGGGCAATTTTCTCTTTATTCATGGGCTTCTCCTTTATGTGTTTCTAAATAAATGACTTCTAATTCAATCGTTTTTTCTGCCAATAGTTTGTTGGCAAAGGAACGCGTCGCACCTTTCATGGCTACTAATTCAATTGGGATCGGTTCCGACGTCATTTGTTCGGGTTCTCCCATCGCTTCTTTGCCGACAAGGTGGATCGCTTTTTCTTGTTCTTCACAAAATACATTGTAGGCATTTCTGATGCCGACAACTTTCCCTTGAAAAAGGATCCCCGTCTTTATTTCAGGAATCGTCAGCACTTGCTTGAGCATCGTGATCGCAATCAAAAATGCGAGATGCTTTTGATTGTAACGTTTCTTCTCTGGTGCTGGAATCATCCCTTTTTTGACATAATTATTGACCATGGAAGAGGTCAATAGCGGATGCTTTTCCGTTTGGATCACCGGCGATAAATATTGATCGATCAATGTGATCACCTGATCCATATACAGTTCCAGCGTTGGCAATTCTTCCCATCTCGGCAGGTGGAATTTCAGCAATGAATTGCCCCAATTTTTCATGTCTGCTTGTAATTTTTCCATGTTATCCTCCATTTTGACGAACAGAAGGTTAAATTATCACAAACTAATCATCTAGTTTTGATAACTAGATACATTTTATCACGGTTTTCTTAGTTTTTAAAGCAATCTGATCAATCTTTTAAGAATTTCCTATCATTTGAATTTGGGAAACAAATGGTGTTTTATTAAGATAACGCCAGTTTCTCAACTGAAAAAGCGCATATTTTTTTCAAAAGAATGATTGATTTTTCAACAATGGAGTGCTAAGATAATGAAGTACTTTTGGTACGGGCCGTTAGCTCAGTTGGTAGAGCAGCTGACTCTTAATCACCTGCCCTCTTATGTAGAGGTATGTTTATAAAAGTTGATATGTAGAGGTTTTAATGAGGTTTACTTAGTTGATAATCTTCAAGCCATTTTATTGCCAACAATTTGCCAACAAAATGACAGATTTTTTTTTAATAGTAATCGTTCAAAGACTTGCCATTCAATTTTGATCAAGTCTTTTTTGTTATTTATTTTTTGAATCCAAATGTATTAGCTAAATTTTCTGCAGAAGCATATTTAAAGCTTGGATCAAGGTGTGCGTAAAGATTAGCAGTTGTCGTATAAGAGGCATGACCAAGCCACTCTTGAACCTTCTTCATGTGCTCACCATTTCCAATCATTATAGAAGCGGTTGTGTGTCTCAAATCGTGGAATCGTATCCTTTTTATATTGTTTCTCTTGATTACCTTCGCAAATCGTTTGGAAACGAAATCTGGTCTTATGATATTGCCATTTTCCATGGTAAAGAGGTAATCGTCGTCTTCGTAGTTATATTCAGCTCCGAAAAGCTTTTTATTTTTTTCCTTCCACCTAGCTAATTTCACTAACTCCTCTTCAACTGTTTCTATTAAAGGAACAGAACGATAGCTGGAAGCATTTTTAGTTCTGTCTTCTTTAAGAACAGTTGTTAAGTCTTCTTTATTTTCCAAAACTACATGTTTAATGGTAATCGTCTTATTCACAAAATCAATCGCATCCCATTTAAGCCCTAAAACTTCACTTCTCCTAAATCCATAAAATACTGTTAATAGAATTATTGGATAGAGCTTCTCACCTTTGAATATTTGAAGTAGTTTTAGCACATCATCCTTTGTGTAAAAGTTTGGCACGAAGGAGTCCTTTTTTGGTCTACGTACACGGTCAGCAATATTTTTATCTATCTGTTCTGTCATAAAAGCTTCCTGTAAAGCTTTTCTAATAAAGGCGTGATAGTGTAGAGCAGTATTTCCAGTGCACCCATCGTCTAATATTTTTTGATAGAACCTTTGCAAGTGGACCGGTTTTAAATCAGATAACATAATTCCACTTGGTCCAAAATAATCCTTTATCCTGATATCGATGTAACGTTTATAACTAAAGTAAGACGTTTTAGACAGTTGTGGTTTAGCAGTTTCAAGATAACTATATAGGTAATCGACAAAAGGTGTTTCGGTTCTTTCCTGTTTTAAAACAAGATAATCCTCTTGTTTCATAGCAATTTCTTGCTCAATCTCAGATATAAATTGGTCTTTTATTCTTTCAGCTCTTTTTTTATTTCCTTTCTTTTTTAGTTTGGTATCTCTCCATCGTTGAGAAGTTTTTCCAAAATCATCTTTTATTGTTACAACAACTTGGAGAGTTCCTCTTTTTTCTACAATATTCGCTCGTAATTTTAATTCAAATCCTCCTAAAACTGAAAAAAGCAAGCTGTGGAAAACGCAATTCTAACACCTTTATTATACCATAGCCTGCGTATGCTCATCTGCCACATTTTGGGCATCTTGTAAGTATTCGATCACACACTTTTTAGGAATCTTGTAGTTGCTGCCTATCTTGACATGTTTTATCTTGTTCGCTTTTAGTAACCCATAAGCTTTATTTCTACCTATCCCTCCTAACATTTCTCTCAATTCATTTATTCCAACCAGATCTTTATAGTTCTCAAACATGACGTCATAAATGTTTCGATCCATTTTTACCTCCTAAAAAAACCATAGATTATTGTTGCCAACATTTTAAAATAGTGATACTATATCAAAGTAATAAATTTTGGGCCATTAGCTTAGTTGGTAGAGCACTTGACTCTTAATCAAGGTGTCGAAGGTTCGAGTCCTTCATGGCCCATTGGGTGCCAAACCCACGGAACAGGTAAATGTTGGTGCGAAAGCATTTCGAAAACATTTATGCTGTTCCTTTTTTTATTTTAAACATTTTCTAAACCACCTTGGAAAAGGTACACAGGAGTCTCCTCCTCCCCCTGTTCATCAGCGGGACGCTTACGTGAGTATCATTATCTTCAACAATTATCTCTTTGCCTAAAGTTTCCATGCTTTAGTCACAACTTTTGATCTATCGCTCCTTCAAATCTAAGAGATCTTGGCGCCAAAAGTTGCCTGCTACTTAATCACTGAAAAGAATTTAGAAAATGGGCTATTCTGTTATCAATGAGCAATAAAAGAACGAAAGCGTTCCTTTCTAAAATAGTTTTACCAAATTTTTTTCAGAAGATATATAAGTACAGGCTAGAATGACACATATTGAAAAGTAGATGATCCAAAACACAAAGACTAGTGATTCTAAAAGAATAGTATGCCCCCTATCTTCAATTAATTGTTAGTGACTAAAGACACCACTAGATAAATTTATCGTTCACTTTGATTTTCTTCTATATTGATAATATCCCCTATATGCTCGCTCAACATTAATCTGAGCATCATCGTGCATCCTCTTAAGATAGTTGCTTTGCAAATTACTATAAGATATAGATACTAGCTTTTCTTTCACCAAGTATTCATAAATAGTTTTAGATCTAGTTGGAATACCTTTTTCTTTAAAAAAAGAAGCTATATATAACGAAATAATGTCATAATTATTCTTATATTTTTGGTAATCATTCTCTCTTATATATTCTTCATAAACTCTCTCCTGCGAAACTTTCTTGTCGTAGTCAAATCTATGATTCTTTAACAAAACATATTCTTTTGATAAAGTAACAATCTCATCCATGATTTCTATTATACGAGCTTCTATTTCTCTACTTCCCATATCACTTTCACCTCTAAATAGTTAAGCTATGCTCTTTCCAAGAATTAAAATAATTTTGTCTATATTCTTTTGGAGATACCCCAGTTTCCCTTTTAAAAAAAATAGTAAATGCACTAGCGTTAAAGAAACCAGTTTTCTCGCCAATCTCAAAAATTTTTTCATCTGTCGATTCCAACAAATTTTTCGCCAACGTAATTTTGATATCATTAATTAAATCCTGAGGCACTTTATTTATTTTATTCATACAAAATCGATTTAAAGTTGGTTTAGACATATGCATAAACTCCGCCAAGTCACTAACGGTCAAATTTCCAGATAAATTCTCTTGTATAAATGCTATTAATTTAAATATTTCAAAGTATTCTTTCAGCGTTGAAAGATTCAATCTAAATGTCTTTCTTATTATCATTTCGATAGCGGGATTCACTACATACGTTCGATCTCTCGTTTCAAACCTTGTAAAAAGTAATTGAATTAAGCTAGATAACTCTTGATTGATTATCAGATCAATTTTTTTAATATAGTTTGAAGAAGGCTCGCAGAACAAATTCAACTCGACAATAATGATTTGATTCAATAGGCTCTGCGAAAGATATTGAAAAATCATATGAGATTCTATCAGAATTATTTCCACCTCAGATTTCTCCATGTACAGTCCTTTCTTCGTCAACAGGATAGCCCAACCATTTTCGCAATGATCATTTGGAGAATAGTTATTACCATTTGTATAATAGATGTTTTTGATTTCTATCATTCTTTTCACCCTCCTACATTATGCTACTAAATTTATTTGTAGAAGTTGACATATTCTGTGCCTGTTTATCAACTTCTTAATCCACTTTTATCATATAAAACAAATAACTAAAACGATTTCAAACAATGATGATTAAAAATGCAAAATTATTGATTCGAATTACAAATTATTATTTTAACTTCTAAATATTTCAATCCATCAATGTTATATTATCAGTATATATTTTTCTTTATTACGTAATTTAATACACAATCCAAAATTCAATAAAATATATCACTTATTAAGAAATAGCACAGATTAAAAATCTGTATAAATGAATTAAAAATAACTTCTAACTTTAATTATCAGAATTTCACGTCTGCTCAAGAAGTCCTGCAAAAAATACTTTTTAACAATCAAATAATGTAGCAGAATTTTCGAACGTCTAAAGCTCACTGTTTAAAAGTTAATTGAAGCCTTTACAGATACAGACCCGAATTTATTCTTTCTTCTTGTTTGTTAAACTTCCCCAAACTTTGTATAACGGTTTTCGAGTAAATCTTCTAACATAAGTAGAAAAAGTCATCACTAATGCGATGATTTATCCTCATTCTAAAAGAAAAATAAATGATAACAATTCCCATACAAAGACAATAATACGAGTATCCCACGGATTTGAATCATCTAGGAAATTGAGAATCAAGAGCTTTTTAATAATAAGTTGTTCAATGTTGGAAAACAAAAAATCTGAGCCAGAATTAGGTTCATCTGACACAGATTTTATTTTGGACAACTAATCAATCCTTAATAACTAAGGTCTTTTGATCATGTAATAAATTCCAATCTACTTATTATGACATGACTGGGAAACTCAAAATCCAATATTTCACGTATTAAAAAGTTATTTCTGCATTACTTTTAAAATCATTGTTTATGCTTTGTGAAATCCTGGAATGTAAAAAGTTAGAATTCATGCTAAACAAAGACCAATTTTTTAATGTTCTTTGTTTTGATTTCATATTCTTCCGCCATTGACTTTTCAGTAAATAGTTTTTTCCGTTTGTGTCAATTTTTCTTGGTAATCAAAAAAAGCTGTATCTCTACACAGAAAAGGAAACTACTATATTACATTCCACGTTCACAGTGTGACCAAATAGAGAGAATCTTAATCGTTTTTGCTTGCTTCATCAACACTGTATACTAGACGGCGTTTGATATTGAGTTATCTTGAAAAGTATGGTAAGTCTATTGTAAATGTGGAAAATTTAAATCGTATTGGCAGTCTGAATGTTCCAAAGATTAAAACAATTTTTAGGTAACTTACACATTGATTAACTTTCACTTCCTTCTATTATCAAGAGATATTAAAAATCATTGAGTTTTTCGTTTTCATGCTTAAATCATAGTACATAACTCTTTAAAATAGGTTCGATAATCGTTTTTGGTGATTCGAATGATTTCTGTACTTGAAAATTCTTGAATTTTGCTCAATTCCACTAAAAGATTCAACTTCGCAACAAGCCCTAGTATTTCTGGAAAGTCTTGCCAAAATGTTGTTTTTGAAATATTCTCAGTCAGCTCTAGCAGTCTGACTATGTGTTTATTAATATACTCTCGAGTTTCTACTGTATCTCTGCGTGACTCACCTAATTCTTGCCAAAAATAGTTTGTATAATCTTTTTCTATTGTAAATAGAAGCATATTTATTCTCCTTGTATATTAGAGTTAGGGTTTTAACCTTCCGGTTTTGATTGGATAACCCTATGAACCATCGTTATTTTAATTTGGTATTAACTCATTCATTTTGAGATAATATATTTATTGGATTGAGAGGCTATGCCGTTGCCTCCTTGAGTTTTGAAGCTCGTAATCGAAAGACTGGCACCTCTCTCTGATAAGTGGATTACGTATGAGTTAGATGTTGAAAGTTTTTGCTTTACTCCGTATCTCGTACAAGGTAGTGACGCTTTTCAGTTGAGCGGGTTTCAATCCAAAATATTTTTTTAGAAAGGTCAAATGTATGTACTTCTTAGGAATTGATATCGGCAAGCGAACTCACGTGGCTTCTTTAATGAGTGAAGAAGGTAAAGTGATCCTAAAAGGTTTTTCTTTCCCTAACACTACTGAAGGAGCTGATTCCCTGATTGAGCGGCTTTCAAAATATTCAGAGACTCCCGCTGACTTTATTGTCGGAATGGAAGCTACGGGTCATTATTGGCTCTCCATCTTTTCATACCTCCACGAATCAGACTTTTTGATTCACGTTGTGAATCCTCTTCAAACCGATGGCTGGCGCAAAGGAACAGAAATCAGAAAACGAAAAAATGATATTATTGATTCTGTTTTGATTGCTGACTTGATGCGTTATGGTTCCTTTGTAGAAACAGTATTGTCTGATGAAAATGTTTTTTCGTTAAAACAACTTTCACGTTACCGAACCTATTTAGTAGGTACCGCAAGCGACTTCAAACGAAAAATCATAGCTGTACTAGATCAAGTGTTTCCTGAATATGCATCAATTTTTTCTAAACAAGGTATTTTCGGAAAAGCGTCTAAAGAGTTATTGCTTGAGTTTAGTTCTCCTATAGAGCTAGAAGAAATTTCGGCAGAAACGTTGGCTCAATACTTAGCTGAGTTAAGCAGGAACCGAATAAAGCCAGAGAAAGCAGATCAATTGAAGCAAGCAGCTTCTAACTCCTTTGGAGTGAAATTTGCTCAAGAAGCTTTTACATTTCAATTACGCTCCATGATTGAACAATTGAAATTCATCGAAAGCCAAGTAAAAGAAACTGAAAAAGAAATTAAGCGCATAATGAGTAATTTAGACTCTGTTATTCTCACAATCCCTGGAATCGGCCCTATAAATGGCGCGACAATTCTTGGTGAAATTGGAGACATTCGCAAATTTTCTAATCCGAAAAAACTGGTTGCTTATGCTGGCATAGACGCGTCTGTGTCCCAATCTGGGCAATACGAAGCAACACATAATGTTATGAGCAAGCGTGGATCTCCATACTTACGAAAAGCCTTGTTTTCAGCTGCTCTAGTTGCTTCTCAATGTGATCCTGTTTTTCGCGCGTTTTATCAGAAAAAAATTTCTGAGGGAAAGCATCATCTGACGGCCTTAGGTGCTGTTTCTCGTAAGCTTTGTTGTTTGGCTAATGCGGCATAGTTCGGTTTGATTTCGTTGATCACGTAGATCATCACTCCTTCGCGTATATCTTTTCTCATCCCTGAACCTCCGTTTCATTTGGGATAAGAAGAGCATACAAAAATGTAGGAAAACCAACAATTTTAAATTGCCATTTTCCTACATTTTATCGTTGCCGTTAACACCTAGACGGACTTTATTTGGCTCTATAATTTATGGGACTGATGAATCAGAATTGATTCTTCAGCCCCATTTTCATTTTAGGTATTAAAAAACATATCGTTCTCTAGTATGATTAAATCACCACAAAATAAACAACTGAGAGGACGATATGCTATATGAATGATTCTATCAAAAAAATGCTGAGAATAATAGAGAAAGATTTGATGATTACAGAGGTCTCTTACGAGACCCTTCAGAAGAAAAAGACGTTGGTCGTCGATGCTGTTCTCTCGCCTACTCCTCGTGCTTGTAGAAGTTGTGGTTCTACTGTGGTAGATGGAAACGGGAAAGCAATTATAGTGAAAAATGGGAAGAAGGAAACAATTGTCCGTTTTGAACAATACAATCATATGCCTTTGGTTATGCGCCTAAAAAAGCAGCGCTATACCTGTAAAAACTGTCGCACCCATTGGACTGCTCAAAGTTATTTTGTCCAACCCAGACATTCAATCGCAAATCATGTTAGATATAAAATTGCTTCTTTACTGACTGAAAAAGTATCTTTATCTTTTATTGCGAAAAGCTGTCAGGTATCTTTGACCACCGTTATTCGTACATTGAAAGAGTTTAAAAGCTATTTACCAAAGCAATCTAAGAAGATTCTCCCAAGAGTATTGATGGTTGATGAATTTCGTTCGCATGCTTCCATAGAAGATAAAATGAGCTTTATTTGTGCAGATGGCGAAACAGGAAAATTAATAGATGTTTTGCCTACGCGTAAATTACCTCGATTAACAAGCTATTTCTTAGGTTGTACCAATCCAGAAGAAGTAGAATTCTTGGTGACAGACATGAACGCCGCCTACTTCCAGCTCACCAAACGTGTTCTGCCAAATGCGAAAGTCGTGATTGATCGGTTTCATATTGTCAAACACATGAATCAAGCGTTCAATGAGTTGCGTATCCGTGAAATGAATGAACTTCGTAAAGCCGGACAGAAAAGCCAGGCAGAAAAACTGAAAAAGAACTGGCGCTTTTTGCTAAAAAATCGTGCAAACATCAACCATTATGAATACAAAACATGGAAAAGTTTCCGAGCACCAAAATACCCATTTCTTACTGAAGCAATGATGATTGATCGATTGCTTGAGTTTTCTCCGCCCCTAAAGGAGGCGTATCGCTTTTTTCATGAATTAGTTGAAGCCTTTCGAGACAAAGACCCTGACTTATTTTTCTCCTTATTGGCAGAACTTCCCGAAACGTTAGATGACGGCTTTCGGGAAAAGCTTCAAAACCTTCTGACCTATGAAGAAGGCATCACCAACGCAATGATCTATCCTTATTCCAATGGAAAAATAGAAGCGAAGAATACCCACATAAAGACAATGAAACGAGTATCCTACGGATTTAAATCATTCGAGAACATGAGAATTAGAATCTTTTTGATCAATCAATTAATCAATGTAAGATAACAAAAAATCTGAGCCAGAATCTGGTTCATTCTGACCCAGATTTGATTTTGCACAACTCATCAGTCCTTATTGACAAAGAGCCCTTTATTTTTCCCCCTTGCTCTCTAACACAGATCAGCTTCTTTTACTCGGCATTTATGATGATGCCATCCCCAAAATGGACGATGGCCCTCTCCCAAACGGAAGAAGGCCATCTAACTACTCAATATCTTTACTCTAAAGTTAGATCAGACTATTACTTAAAATCAAGTATTTCTCATTTAAACAGTGTGTTCCCATAACCTACTAACACACCCTTGCAGCCCTGAAGCTGCGCCAGTTGGATCAAATTTCTTAAAAATATCCTTGTATTTCTCGCGTAACAATATCTTTCGTGTAAGACACAGTATAACATATTTCCACCAAAACAGCAATTGGCCTAGAGCTTTTCTAACAAATCCCGCTTCTTAAACTTGGTAATCAAAAGACTGAAACGACGCGGTGCCTCCAATGGTTTTCCTATTATAGATAAATAGCCCGAAACGACAGCCGCTAAAATGATCCATTTTAAATGCCACCGGATGTGCCTCTCCTAATTGCAAAAAAGTCCCTTCGTTTTGGTAATAAAACCGGGTCAAATCCGTCATTTCATGAAAATCAGCGGCTACCTTTAGCGTGACTTTTCCACTTTCCCACAAAATACGAGTGGATTTACCGTTAGTTGCCTCTTTAGGCATTGCTTGCAAACTGGAATCATCTAGTTCACGGGTCTCCATGACAAGATAATACTGGCCTTCCTCTTTGGATAAACCAATAAAACCATAAGCGGATTGAAAGGCAGCTAATCCGGCACAATCCCCATCTTTCATTTTTGTCCCATCGATTGTCACGGTGGCTACACATTTTGGATAGCGCATCCGCTGTGTTAAGACGTTTGGCGTCGTTGTCACAGATTGTGCAAGCCGTGTCGTCGTTAATTCCACACAGCCACGTTTTGGATCCAATAAGAAGCCAGACAAATCCGGTTCGTGATTAAATTGCCATTGCGGTTTTAGTCGGTAAGGCGTTTTGGCTAACGTTTTAAAATCATCACTCCCTACAAGAGGCGAATACACATATTCCGGTCGATTGTCGGTAATAAAAAATTGCTGTGGCGTCTTTTCTTCTTCGCCAAAAACTGGAAAATCGTCTTGCCAAGTTACTGGTAAAAGTATGGGTAACCGTCCTACTGCACCATAATCTTGAAACAAGATCGCGTACCAGTCTCCCTTTGGCGTATCCACGATACCACCTTGGGCAATGCCTTGATTGCAATACCCGTTATCATCATTAAAGACATCACCGCCGACAAATTCACCTTCCAAATCCTCCGCCACAAAGCAAGCCTCAATCCGTCGCCAAACCTTTGGATCTGAGTGAATCAAGAAAATGTAATACTTGCCATTGATTTGATAAAAATGAGCTCCTTCATAGCCTAACCGAGGATTTTTTTCTGAGACAATCACACGATGGATGCCCCCAGCTTTCGGGCCACTGAGATCGGGTTTCAATTCCGTCAACCAGACATTACTGTTTCCATAGACGATAAAAACACGTTCCTTTTCAAACAACACGGAACAATCATGATAGAAACCTTCAATGATTTTCTTATCCCAAGGTCCCTCAATTTTTTCAGCAGTATAACAATAGGTCAAGCCGGTATCATTGGCGACAAAAAAGACATAAAAACGTCCTTCATGATATCGTAAACAGGCCGCCCACATTCCTTTGCCATAACTGTCTTTCCCCTCTGCTAAGCGCTGGCCTGCCGTACTATCCAAGCGCTCATAGACAAATGCCGCATGTTCCCAGTGCAATAAATCGTAAGAACGTAAAATTTCACAGCCAGGCATAAAGTGCATCGTAGTGGTGACCATATAATACGTATCTTCCACCCGAATGACGTCTGGATCTGGATAATCCAAGGGAATAATCGGATTCTGAATTGTTTCAAGGCTTTTCTTCATCTGTTTTCCTCATTCTTTTAAAATTCACCGAAACGCCGGTGTAAAAAACGTAAAGCTAAATTTTGCCACTGAGCGACATCAGCATTTTGCAACGTGGGATCACCAGATGCTTGGTAGGTTCCCAACGAGAGGCCATGCTGCCCTTCTTCAAATAAATGCAACTCTACTGGCACACCTAGTTCCATCATTTTATTAGCATAACGCAAACATTGTTGCGGGTAGACAAGATCATCTTGGGCTGTTGTCCAAAGGAATGTAGGCGGTGTTTTTCCTGATAAGAAATAATAAGGGCTCGCCTCTTTCATCCGATTTTCTGTATACTCTTTGCCTAAAAAGACTTTATTGGCATGATGCATAAAATCTCGCTTCGTGGTATCGGTATAGCTGAGACTTAGGTCAATCCGAGGATCTAGATTGGCATATTTTTCTTGGACAATGAAGTCCAATAACGGATAAGCGAGAATAACAGCATTGGGTTTCAGAAGCTGATTATCGCCGGTTCCAACCCCTTCTGCTAGCCAACGATTGTGCCAATGGGTTGCTAATTGAGCACAAAGATTGGCTCCTGCTGAAAAGCCGATAATGGCAATTTTATCGTTATCAATCTGCCACGTTTCCCCTTGCAGGCGAATTTGTTTCATCAACATCGCCAAATCTAAAAGTGGATTCGGATATTGCGCATTACCAGTGGCTTCTGTTTGATAATCCAATACAAAGACTTGAAAACCGGCTTGCAGATAATGCAAGGCCACCGGTTCTTTTTCGCGATCAGAAATCCCTAGATATGCTCCCCCACCACAAATAATCATGGCCGGAAATTGCCGGTCTTTATCAATTTCCTCTGAGCCTTCATGAAGATAACTTGTATAGGATACATTGGGTTTGTTGTCATATAGTAACGTAGTAAAGACTTTCATTTGAACCCCTCCATTTTTCGCTTAATCAATACCAAGTAACGTAGCCAACTGCTGGAAATCAACCGCAGCCGCCAAATGATTCCCACCTACACTGGAAATATGCAACCCGTCGCCACTATCAAATAATTGGTAGAGTTTTTGAGAATCTTGAGGATCTCCGGCGACTTGATCAAAGTCCCATAGTGCCTCAATTGGCGCTTTATTACGCAGCCAATGATTCAATCCTTGACGCAAACTTTCGGCCTTTTCACTGTAAAAGGCTGATTGATTAAAAGGAAGAAGTGTCACTCCAATCACTGGTACTTGCCGCAAATGGGCTTCCTCAATCATAAACCGAAAAGCCGCGGTTAATTCGGCTAATCCCTCAGCGACAGGTCTCTCGCCAATCGTCAAACAATCATTAATACCATGAAAAAGGATCAAGCCACTAACTGGTCCATCCGCAAAAACGTCTGACAAAAACCGCTTCACCCCAGCTCGCCCATGACGGCTAAAGTCATCGGCTGTAGCATCTGTATCTAGCAATACCCGGTTTCCCCCAATGCCACGATTTACGAGTGCCACTTGTGAAAAGCCCTCTGTCACCAGGCGCTGTTTGAAATGATCCGTCCAAAATCCCTGTTGTGTCAACGAATCCCCAAAAGCTATCAGGGTCTGACTGTTTCCTTGCAATTGTAGGCCCGAAATACCATAGATAACGTACATTCGTGGATTCCACAACGCATTTTGAAAGAGCTGATAATTATCCAAGGGATGGGTCCAGAAATTCTCAACCCAACGATAATTCAGCACTTCCTGTTGCAAACGAGCATAACTCACTAGAAAACTAGTCAGTTGCACCGGTTTGGCTAGATAAGTAGTGATTTCTAACACTTCTCCTGGTGCAGCTGATAATAAAATAGGATCACTTGCCAACTGCTCACAACCAGGGGCTAGCTGTATTTCCGACTTTCCATGAAGAGTCAGGGGAACTACCGGTGTGCGTGCAATGAGCTCTGCCGATTTCACCTGTGCAGTCACCTTATCAAACACTAACGGCCCTCTACCATAAAGGTTAGAAAACAATACACGCCATTGATCCCCATAATGATTTAACCGAATTCGCACTACTTGTACTTGTTGTTCAATCTCGCAAGGAGCACTGCGGTAATCCTGTTCCTGATATTCCCAAATTCGTTGCCACACGCCATTTATTCCTCCTAAATGAAATTCCCTATGTAAAAAAACTGGTCAGCCTAGTCTGAGATTTTCCTCAATACCTCTGCTGACCAGTCAAAAAATTAGTAAATACGATAGTTACCACTCAAAGCCATAAAGGCAAAAGCATACAAAAAATTATCATAATATCGGCGCACGCCTTTACGAAGGGGCGTTTGCCAGAAACGTGTCACAAATTCTCGGGCGATTTCTGTTTCAGGATTTGCAAGGGAGGCCGCGGCTAAGGTTGCTAGCAAGCCTACTGGATGTAAGATTTCTTCTCCAGTATTTTCCCCTTCCACAGTATAAATGTAATTTTCTGCCCCAGCTGGTAGTGCATGGAAAAATTGTTGCAAATGAGCCAACCGATCTTTGAGTACAACATCTTCACCATACCACTGCATATCAAGCGCCACATTCATGGCTGTCCGATAGGCATCACTAAAGAAATGCGGATGTTCACTTTCCAATTGTGGACTGCCATCGTACCAACTGTATTCTGGATTCAACCCAGTTTCTGGATGAATGGCCTTTTTCAAATACCTTCGACTAGCCCTCGCCGCCTCTTTCCAAAACGGCCGGTCGCTAGGTTCTGTATAAAGAGCAAATTGTTCATAAAAATGCGGTACATGATAAGAAGGATCGGTAAATTCTACTTCTGGGATGAACTTGATTAATTTATTTTCATTGTTCCACATAGGCATGCCAGGAAATTCAGTCCCTTTATGAATACAATAGTTCAACAATTCTCGGGCATGATGAGAGTAATTGAATATCCCTTCTCCATCCCCCCAGCGATTGGCTGCAAAAAACAGCGCCAAGGCAAAGAATTCTTCCCCATCCGGAGCGGGTCCATAAGCATTTTTCTGACCAGAAGGAGCGACCGACCAAGCGAAATAATGGGCATGTTCCCCGCTATCCATATACATATAAGTCATCACCCAGCGCCAAAGCCGGTCAAAGACTTCCTTTTTGTCGTACTGAACCGCCATCAACATGCCGTAACTCATGCCCTCTGTCCGTACATCATCGTTTCCGGTATCCACTAGATAACCTGCATCTGCTGTTTCAAAATAAACCTTATCCGGTCCGACAAAAATTTCTTCCCAGATTTGCGTTAAACGGTCTTGGATTTCATTTTCATCATAACCATATGTTTTAAAAAGATTCGTATATGTTTTCATCCGTTTCTCCTACTAAATTACTACGGTTTCCACAAGTGGGACTGTTGCCACAAGTGGTGCCGGTTGGCCTAATTCTTGAGCCCGTGAACATGGCGCGGTTGTCCCTAACGTAAAGGTAATTTGTTCGCCATCAAATAATCGTTCCCCCGCTTCATTAACCACAGTAAGATTGATTTTGGCAACAGGTACCGTCACCGTTTTTGTTTCTCCGGGTGCCAATGCTACACGTTTATAGGCCACGAGTTTACCATTTAACGTTTCATGTTTCGAATCGGTTTTAACGTAAACTTGTAGTACTTCTTCCATAGCGCAATCGCTGGTATTGGTAATGGTTCCCTTGATCAAGTAGTCTTTTTCTTGCGTCTCTACTTGCAGATCAGCCAAAGCAATTTGGCCATACGTCAAACCGTAACCAAATGGATACAAGGGACTTTCCTCCAAGTAACGATAAGTCCGATTTTTCATGCCGTAATCTTTGAAATCCGGTAGATTGTCAGTGGTCCGATAGAATGTCACTGGTAATTTACCACTTGGGCTAATTTCGCCAAACAAGACTTTCGCTAACGCTTTTCCACCCTGGCTACCAGGATACCAAGCATGAAGGATGGCATGAAGATTTGGATGCTCTTCTCGACCATACAGAGAAATTGCTGAACCAGCTGCCACTACCAAAATCACTGGTTTATCCAATGCTAAAATTTGATCTAACAAGCGAATCTGTTCTGCCGGCAAGCCCAACGTCTCTTTGTCACCAGAACCGTAGACATTACCGGAATCTCCCTGTTCTCCTTCGATTGTCGGATCCAAACCAAGGCACATCACCACGGTATCAGCATGTTTGGCAGCGATGATTGCTTCTGAT
The DNA here is from genome assembly GCF_050547255.1 of Enterococcus sp. AZ079. Classification (NCBI taxonomy): domain Bacteria; kingdom Bacillati; phylum Bacillota; class Bacilli; order Lactobacillales; family Enterococcaceae; genus Enterococcus; species Enterococcus sp. AZ079. The sequence continues at coordinate 2,531,302 of NZ_CP172955.1, forward strand.
GCTCGCTCATGAGGACGAGACAAGGTCGATTCTGCATATTCTTGGAACAAGTGACAACCTGGCGCATAATACACCCGTGCATCATCTTCCAGATAGTCTTGAATGCCATCTAAGAAAGTCACATTTCGCGAAGCAACACCAAAATAATTGCCTTGCAATGCTTCGATACTACGAGCATTTGGGCCAATGACTGCCACATTTTTTACGCTTTCTTTTTTAATCGGTAAGATGCCGTCATTTTTCAACAAAACTAAAGCTTTTTCGGCAGCCTTCAAAGATAGTGCCATATGCTCCTTACTATCATTGGCTTCATAAGGAATAGCATTATAAGGATTGGTCTCATCAAACATGCCCAAACGAACGCGAGTTGTGTAAAGTTCTACTACTGCTTGCGTAATTTCTGCTTCTGTCACCAAGCCTTCTGCTAACGCTTGATGCAAGCTATCAGAAACATTCCCTGCACATAGATTGCAACCAATCTTCATCGCCAAGGCCATGGTTTGCGCCGCATTTTCAGTATAGTGATGGTGCTCATGAACATCTTCCAAAGCGCCAAAGTCTGAGACAACATGCCCTTCAAACGCCCATTTACCACGTAAAATATCTTGTAACAATTCGGGGTGCACACATGCTGGAATCCCGTTTACTGCATTGTAGGCTCCCATGAAACTTTCCACATCGGCTTCTTTTACAGCAGCTTCAAAAGCAGGTAGATAAGTTTCATACAAATCTTTATCATTCACTACCGCGTCGAAAGAATGGCGATCCGCTTCTGGTCCACTATGAACCGCAAAATGCTTGGCGCAGGCCGCTAATTTCAGATAAGGGCCGTCCCCTTGCAAGCCTTTGATAAAAGCCACACCAAGTCGAGACGTCAAATAAGGATCTTCGCCATAAGTCTCTTGCCCGCGACCCCAACGTGGATCCCGAAAAATGTTGATATTAGGCGACCAATATGTCAACCCTTTGTAGATATCATTGTCTCCTTCTGCGTGGTACTGGTTGTATTTTGCACGGCCTTCTTCAGCAATCACCCCAGCAATTTCTTCCATCAACTGATCATCAAAGATTGCTGCTAAGCCAATCGCTTGCGGAAAGACGGTGGCAACCCCCGCCCGCGCCACGCCATGAAGGGCTTCATTCCAATAGTTATAATCCGTAATGCCCAAGCGTTGGATGGCTGGGGCGCGGAAATTGATTTGACCAATTTTTTCGTCTATGGTCATTTGTGCCACAATTTTTTGTGCTTCAACTTTTGCCTCTGAATGGGTAATCATGTTTTTTCCTCCAACATTCTTTCAACTTTACAATAAGAAACAATCCGACAATACTCTGCTACGATCAACTGGGATATACTACAAAATCATGCAGCTGATCAAACAAGAAGAGTAGTCGTTTCTGCAAGAAAAATATCCGAACTAAATTGGCATTGCTGCTACAGCCTGTAGGATTTACCGGACAGCTTCTGGAAACAGTGGCATTACAATGTATTTAGCTCGAATATTCCCGTGTTTCTGAATGTGATTTATCTTGATAATTAATCCTTATGATGCATTTTCAATGGTACAAAATCCAAATAAGCTTTCACAAATGGGTACTGTTTTTTTCACTACAACAGGTAATAACACCAGAGCAAAAACTGGTAATAGCCAAATCCCTACGATCACTACGGTATACAAGACGAGCATTTGGATCATTTTTCCAAGATGGGTTAGCGCTAAAAGACCGCAATTGCGTAAAATTATTCTTAAAGGATCTTCAAAACGAGCAATATAAGCCAATACCAACACCACCAAGGGCAAGAGAACCAACAAACAAATCCCTAAAACAATTTGGATAGCATCTGAAAGCAAGGAATAACTCCCAGCAAGTTGTTGACGATTTATCAGAAAAGAACTTGCCAACACCAGATACCCCGTCCAAATCAATGAACTTTGGAAAAAGGACTGTTTAAATGCCTTGAAAAAAGTCCCTAAGACATAGCCTTCTTTTTGGAACATGCATTGATAAACCGTGCGATACATGGCACTAGTTGCTGCCCCCGTCGTAACAAGCGGTACTGAGCAAAGTAGCCAGAGCACGCCTACCAATAAGTAATCGGCTACCAAACTCAACTTGTCCATAATCGCTTGACTATTTCCAGATTTTCTCATAATAAACACCTTTTAAAACCTTTCTTTTAAGCCTTAAATTAACCCTTAACCCCACCAATAGTCAGACCACTGATAAAGTATTTTTGCAAGAATGGATACAGGCAGACGATTGGCAAGGCTGTGACGATTGTCGTAGCTGCCCGTACCGAAGTTGGGGTCACCATGCCGCCACCACCTGCTTGAGCGGCATTTTGCATATCATTGGCGTTGGCCCCTTGACTTGTTACAGAAGACAAGAGTTTCATCAATTCGTATTGCAACGTACTAAGTTTTTCATTAAAGCCGTTGTACAACATCGCATCAAACCAAGAGTTCCATTGACCAACAGCGATAAATAAAGCAACGGTTGCCAACACTGGTTTACACAATGGCAAGATAATGCTCCAGAAAATCCGGATATGACTGGCCCCATCGATTTTGGCACTTTCGACTAAACTTTCAGGGATTCCATGGATATAAGTCCGGATAACCAATAAGTTAAAAGCACTGATCATCCCCGGCAAGATATAAACCCAAAATGTATTCGTCAAACCGATTTTATTCAACCACATGTAATTAGGAATTATCCCAGCATTCAAATACATGGTGAAGATGAACAATAAAGTAACCGGTGTCCGAAAGATAAATTCTTTTCGGCTAAGGATATAAGCCAACAATGATGTTAAAAACAATTGTGATAAAGTAGCAATCACCGTTCGAGCCACCGAGATAAAAGCTGCGTTTAGTAACGATTGTTTGGCTAAAACAGCTTTGAAATTATCCAAGGTAAAAGTTCGTGGCCACAGATAAATCCCTCCACGCAAAGCATCTAGTCCGTCGTTAAAGGCGACTGCTAAGGTGTTTAAGATTGGATACAGGGTTGCCAACGTGAATAAAATTAGAAAAATCCACTTAAATATATCGAATAGTCGATCTGAAATCGCAACTCGTTTCATCTTTTTTTCCTCCTCTGATTAGAACAAACTTTCTTCGCCAGCAACTTTGGCAAGTTTATTACCTAATGTAATCAAGATGATACTGATCACACCATTGAAAATCCCGGCTGCTGTGGCAAAGGAGTAGTTGTTCAAGCTAATCCCATATTTCAACACGAAAATATCAATAGTTTGGGAAACTTGTTGAACTAAGCCATTCCCTAACAAGTATTGCACTTCAAACCCAGCATTTAGGATATTTCCGATATTGATTAATAAGAGGATAAAGATTGTTGGTTTAATTCCTGGTAAAGTGATATGCCAGATTTTCCGCAAGCGGCTGGCACCATCCATTTCGGCGGATTCATACAGTTCTTCGTTGATAGCTGACATCGCAGAAAGGTAGATGATACTTCCCCAACCAGTACTTTTCCAAACATTAGAGAAACCAACAATCCACCAGAAATATTTCGGTTCGGAAAGGAAACTAATCGGCTTGTCTACAAAGTTAAATTGCATCAGTAGTTGGTTAATAATCCCCGTTTCAGGACTCAGCACATCCAACACGATCCCTGTTACAATAATCCATGATAAAAAGTAAGGCAGATAAGAGACAGTTTGCATGATTTTCTTTAAATGTTTATTTTTGACTTCATTCAATAAGACCGCAAAGCCAATCGAGAAAACAAAACCCAAAGTCAAATTGATTAAACTCATTGCCAAAGTATTGCGGACAACCCGTAAAAAGTTTGGATCAGCAAACAACATTCGGAAATTTTCAAGTCCAATCCATTCTTGATCAAAAAGACCAGTACCAGGACGGTATTTTTGGAAAGCCATCAACCAGCCAGATAACGGTGCATAATTAAAGAAAAGAATGTAAATGACAAATGGCAGACAAAGTAAACACAGATCTTTTTGAGCCCAGACACGTTCCCAAAATGTTTTTCGTTTTGCTTTTGGAATACCCTCGTTTGAATCTAACATCGTTGAATTTCCGCTCATTTCTTATTCCCCCAAATCTTCGAGTATGTAGCAAAGCAAGATTGTGGGAGTTGTTATTTTCACAACTCCCATCACCTCGCTACAGCAGACTATTTGTCAACTTTTGCTTCTAGTTCTTTTTCGATTTCTACCCGACGTTTCACTTCTTTAGTCAATGTATCTTCAAAGGCTTTGTAATCGATTTGACTATCATAAGCAGTCATATAATCTTCCCAGTTTTGTTCGTAAGCTGCTGGTCCGCCCATGATGACTTTTGGTAACCATTGCATTTTCACTTCTTGCATGTTTTGACTAGCAATCCCAGCTGGATCAGAAGAAGTCCATTTGTTCCGTTCTGTATAGATTGGGAACCATGGTTGAATTGGATCTTGCAAGCGTACCATTTGAGTCCAGTTGTCTACTTTATAAGCATCCAACACTTCTTTATCGATATCAGACAATGTTTTGCGGAATTCAGAGATTTGTTCAGAAGGCAAAATTGTATTTTTTCCATCTGGCAAGTAACCACGGTAACCAGGCATATAACCAAACGCTACACTATTCTTTTGAACATAATCGGTATCTTTCCAATTTGCCCATTGTTCGTCAGTGCGGTAGAACATGCCGTCGTCGTCAACTTCATAGTCAACGCCTTTTTCGCCCCAGTTGCGTAGGATCATCCCTTTTTCAGAAACCATGTCATCCCACATTTGCAATACGCCATCAACATCTTTACAGCTAGTGGTAATCCCAATCCCACCTTGAGTAGACAAGACGCCACCTTCTCGGTATTGTGGTTGAACATTTTCATCCAAAGTCAAATCAAGAGGTGCCCAAGTTAATTCATCTTTCCCTTGAGAAACCAATGAATCTCTTGCAGATTGGAAGTTCCAACCTTGGTCGATCATCCCCAACACTCGACCAGAAGATAATTTTGCAATATACTGGTCATATTTAGCAGTAAAGGTTTCAGGGTCAATCGTTCCTTTTTCAAATTGTTCAGACAAAATCTTGTAGTATTCTTTGGCTTCTGGAATTTTGTCATATACTTTTGCTTTCATTGTGTCTGGATCGACAATAGCTGCGCCATCATTTGGATATCCCGCTAAGAATTGCGGTGGGTTTTCCAAACAGAAGTAACGCCAGTCATCAGATAAGATTTCAAAACCGATATTTTTTTGACCATCAGTATCAGGATTTTCAGCTAAATACTTATTGATCAAATCAAAATACTGTTCGACAGTATTAATTTCTGGATAGTTCGCCCATTTGAGGACACGTTTTTGAATCCAGAAAGCTTCGCCACCATAACTAGTTGCCGTATCCACGGTACCATCTTTTTGAGCAAATTGTGGAATCGTATAAATATGGCCATCATTATCAGCTTTAATTTTTTCCCATTGAATATCACTTAATGTGGCTTTCAAATTCGGATAGTCATCTAGCTTATCCTCTAAGGGAACATAAGCTCCAGCATCAATCATCGCTGAACGACCATCGGAAGCATCCACGATATCTGGATACTCGCCACCAGATACCATAACCCCAATCCGTTCTTTTGCAGTTTGACCCGTCAGCCAGCTAACTTTCACTCGCCAACCAAATTCTTCTGCAAAAACATTGTTTAAACGAGAATCATCGGGAACTTCAGAACCAGGTACCGCCATAAAGGCTGTATATTTTTTATTGCCATCACTATCTGTGGCTTGCGTGCCACCATCTTTGTCTCCTTTACCATTTCCACTACCGCACCCAGCCAATAAAGCTAGTGCCATTGCTGTCACTGCAACTTTTCCAAACTTTTTCATGTGTTTCCCCTCCGTTGGTATGTTTAAATAACAAACATTGATGCATAAAAAAACCTTGCGACACAACTTCCTTCTAAACCCTGATTCAAATAAATTAATAGCGCTTACTTCTCTTCCTTGATTCAACTTTACTCTGAAACGCTTGCAAAAACAAGACAATTTCAGTACACTAATAGACGTAATCAGTTGACTATGATTTCTTAAATGGGAGGGTTAAAAATGACTGAATTGGAATCCTATCACTTCGGGGAAAAAATTTCCCACGTGGAATATCATCCGGAGAATCTCAGCTATCCTGAGCATCTTCATCGGAGTTTCGAATTATGGTTTGGTGAAACTGGCGAATTTCTATTGACAATCGATTCTGAAATTCACACCTTAAAAGCTGGCGATATCGCCCTAATTCTCCCCTATCAAACCCATCAAGTAGAAGCTGAAATGGAAAACTCTGGTCATATTTGGATTTTTTCTCCCGAGTATCTAGAAGACTATCTTCCATTAATTAAAGGGAAATCCTTCTTAAATCCTGTCATTCCGGTGGGACGCACTAAATCTAATCAGCTCTACGATTCATTATTTGAGAGCAACTCATTTTTTAGACACAAAGCCGCTTTATATGAAATCTTATATCTATATGAGCAACATACCAAGCTAGTCAAAACACGAGGCAAAGAGAATATTTTAGAATTAATTCTATTGTGGGTCTCTTCTCATTTTCAAAATGAAGTTACTTTGAGTCAGCTGAGTGAAGATATCGGCTATAGTAAAGATTACGTATCCAAGGTCATTACCCAAAAACTTGAGTCCACCTTTCCAAAACTAATCAACCAGTACCGCATCAATCAAGCTTGCTATTTACTAGCAAACTCCGATTATTCTATAACAGAAGTCGCTAGCTTATCTGGTTTTCAAAACACGCGAACCTTCAATCGTAATTTTTTGCAGAAAATTGGTCACTCCCCAAAAGATTATCGGAAAAATGCCCGTAGCGGACGAAAGGAGCCGACATTGATTCGCTTTGACAATCTCTACTACCAACAATTGTTGTAGTAAATTGAATGCACCTCAGCAAAAAACCATGAAGCACTAGTCCAACTAGTCTCCATGGTTTTTTACTATTTATTCAGTTGAACCCACTGCCCACTACGATCCGACTCATAAATCCCACAAACCATCTTCAAAGAATCCAACGCATCCGCAACGGCGAGGTACTCTGCGTGAGGATCTGGCAAGCCGACTAACTGATTGACAAAGGCTCGTACAAAGCGCAGGTGTCCTGCTCCCCAGTAAGCTTTAGCTACTTCGCTTACCATGCCTTCTTCAAGAGGTGCCGCTACGTCATTGACTACCAGTTTGTCAGCGGTCAACACCACTCTGGCTTCTTCAAAATCAAAGGTGACGGATGGGGCGGGATCTGAAGAGTAGTTGTTGGAGGCATGAATGACCACCGGCACGTCATCTGGAAGCACTGCTGTCGCCATCGCCGCGTCTTCTACTTCGATGGTTTCCTCCAAAAGCGTGGTCATTATCTTGCCTTTGATTTTCTCTGGTAACTCAATCATCCAAGTCACCACATCTAAGGTATGGATGGCTTGATTGATCAAGGTACCCCCACCTTCTTTTTTCCAAGTACCTTTCCATGATGCCGCCTCATAATACCCTTTATCCCGATGCCAGGTTAGCTCGCATTTGATTCCTTTTAACTGCCCGAAAGCTTGTTGGGAAATCATCGTTTTCAGTTGGGCATAGGAAGGGTTGAAGCGATTTTGATAACACACGGCATAATGCAAGTCTGGCTGTTCCTCCCATTTGGCTAAAACCTGTTCAGCTTCTTGGACCGTTATGGCCATCGGTTTTTCACATAGGACATGTTTCCCGGCTTCAAAAGCTTGCAGGGTCATTTGGCCATGGAGATAATGCGGCGTAGCGATGATTACTGCGTCAATCTCACCATTTTTTAGCATGTCTAGGTAATTCCCATAAAAACTACAGCCATGTTTTTCCCCAAAGCGTCGCCCTTTTACTTCATCTATGTCGCAACAAGCCGTCAACTGGGCTTCTTGAATTTTCTGAAGGGCTTCTGCATGGGTACCGGAGATATTGCCACAGCCCACAATTCCGAATCGTATCATCTTTTCACACTCTTTTTAGTAAGTATTTTCAGTATCCAAGACTTTTTCTTTCACATCTTTGTATTTTGAGCCCGCAATTTTCTTGTTTAACTCTTCCAAGAACAACTCCTCGTCAATCGGCAACTCAACCCATTGGCCTAACCAAGAAGAGAGGTGAATGGCGTTAGAAATGGACAAGCCATAAATCCCATCTGTCGCTGGTGCCACCAGTTTTTCGCCAAAGAGAATATTGTTGACAAAGTTTTGCGTCACTCGCAAATGGCCGGTGCTGCCGTCAAATTCAACAGGAATCTTGATTTCCCAAACTTCCGGTTCGCCAAAGCCGCCGGTGTAAGTATCGTTCCATTCTTTTTCATCGGTAACGGTCCGCCAGAATTTCAACTGTTCATCTTCAATCACGATTTTTCCTTGAGAACCCACGATTTCAAAACGATTGGTCCCAGGCGTTTCCGTAGTGGTTGTCACAAAGACCCCAGTGGCCCCATTTGCGTATTCACAATAGGCCGTTACTTCTGTTTCCACTTCCACATCCCGACGTTTGCCATAATAGGCAAAGGAGAAAATCCGTTCCGGCATGCCACAAATCCATTGCCACAAGTCCAATTGATGGGGATCTTGGTTTAAGAGGACACCGCCACCTTCCCCTTTCCAAGTGGCCCGCCAGCCGCCAGAATTGTAATAGCTTTGGGACCGATACCAGTTGGTGATGATCCAGTTGGTCCGACGCAATTCACCGATTTGACCGGATTCTACGAGTTCTTTGGCCTTTTGATAAGTCGGGTTCATCCGTTGGTTATACACCAAAGACAAGGACAGTTCTGGATGTTTTTCTGATTCTTCAATCATTTCCCGAACTTTTTTCGTATACACCCCAGCCGGTTTTTCTACTAAGACATGTTTGCCTGCTTGCAAACCTTTAATGGCAATCACAGGATGATCATAGTGGGGCGTAGAGATAATGATTGCGTCCACTTCTGGATCTGCCAACAAGTTATCCACATCATCATATAATTTGAATTGATCCCCGTATTGTTCCTGGATACGGTCCAATTTTTCTGGATTGTTATCACACAATGCCACCAATTCAGCGTTTTTTAATTCACCACCTAAGACATTGCGCATATGAAAGGAGCCGATATTACCGACGCCGACGATACCGATTTTTACTGTTTCCATATTAGTTCCACTCCTGACCCATGTTTTCCACAAGGATTTTTTTCAATGCATTACTAGCGACAGTGAACAGTTTTTCACCATCGGATTTTGTTTCTTCAATGGAGACGCCCTCTTTTTCCAACGCCGCAAAGCCATCAAAAATTGACAAATGGGGTTCCAAGGAAGCAAAGCCTGTAAAGCCGTTTGCCACAAGTGCCCGCAAGACAGCTTCCACTTGCCCATCGCCAAGTCCAGCCGGTGTGACTTTATGATCTGCGAAATGGGCATCTTTAATGTGCATATAGCCAATTTCATCTTTTAATAATTCATAGGCATGGGGATAGACTTCCACATCACATTGGACAAAGTTGGCCGGATCAAAGGCCGCTTTGACTTGTGGATTGTTCAGTTCGGTCAAAAGTTTGGCACAACGTTCTGGAATATCTCCGTAAATGTCTTTTTCATTTTCATGAAGCAAGGTAATTTGAGGATAATCTTTGGCTACCTCTAAAAATTGGTTCCATCGCTTCACCACTTCTTCGTGAAAGTCGTCGGCAGGTTTGCCTTCTGGAATGAAGAAACTAAACATCCGGACATAGGGACTTTCAAAAGCTACTGCTACATCGAGAACATGTTTGAATAACGCTAAATGCTCTTCAAAAGGATCCTCAATACTGATTTTACCGATGGGAGAGCCGATGGAAGAAATCTTGATCCCGTTTTCATGGAGTGTTTCTTTGTAAGTAAGTACTTGATCCAGCGTCAATTCACTGACATTGACGCCATTGATGCCTCGGACTTCGATATGGGCAATGCCGTTTTCTTTCAGTCCTTTGATTTGTGTATCTAAGTCACTTGCGATTTCATCTGCGAAACCGGTGATGGTGAAGTTGTTCATTAAATGAACCTTCTTTCTTGTTTTGTTACGGCTATTATACGTACATTTATAAATAATAAAAACGCTATAATGTGACCCATTTCATGCTAGATGTGATATCATCAGAGAAACTTGCGAAAAAGGAGTGACCCCCGACGAAACCAGTAGCAACGATTCAAGATCATCTTCATTCAAAAGATTTCGATTTTTATTATAAAGATTCCTGTTTCGAAACCCCCATCACATTTTTACCAGAGTACCACTACCATGATTTTCATGAGATCTATTGTCTATTAGATGGGGAAGTGGATTACTACGTGGAAGATTGTGTCTATCATATGCAACCAGGAAATATCCTGTTAATTCATCATCATGATATCCATCACATGATGCTAACCTTACCTTCTGCCCGTTATGAGCGCGTTTTCTGTTATTTTGACGAATCTTATTTACACCGTTATTCTTCCGCTAAAACAGATTTGACGTTATGCTTTTCCCGTATCAATAACCGCCAAAGTCATTTTTTGCCTACAAGTTTAACCGAAGTTCGACCTTTTATTCAAGATTTACAAAAACATAGTGCCTCTGAAGAATATGGTAGTGACTTGCGCTATACCCAATGTTTTAACGAGTTTCTGCTTTTTCTCAATCAACGCTTTTTAGCTTTGCAAAAAGAAAATACTCCCTTGACGAATAGTAAAGAAAATCATGTTGTTCGCCACGCCATTCACTATATCCAAGACCATTTATCAGAGCCCGTCAAAGTCGAGACCCTAGCCAAAGCCCAGTTTATTAGCCGCGAACACCTTACTAGGGAATTTAAGCGTCATACCGGCTTTAGTCCCCATGCCTACATCCAAAAACGGAAACTGCTCTATGCCAAAGAGCGTTTATTAGAAGGGGCCACAATTACGATTGCCTGCAACGATGCTGGTTTTACTAATTATTCTCATTTTATTAAAGCCTTTAAAAAGGAATTTGAGCTGACTCCTCGTCAATTTCAACAACAAAACCTTTAACAATCTGATTTTGATTGATCCTTTGCAACCCGTGATTCAAAAAAACAGCCCGTGAGTATTTAGTCTCACAGGCTGTTTTTACGCTTTATTTTACCTTTACTTTTACTTGCACCAAAGATAACTCAGGATTGACATCCATTGCTTCCGTCATTCCCAAAATTGGCTGTCCATCTACATCAAAATGTACCCGCCGGATACCTGAAGAACGGGGAGCATCGATACCTGGACGTGCATGATAAGTGTTCCAGATATTGCCTTCTTCATCTTCTACATAAGCATTGTGTCCAGGTCCAAATTCTCCTGGAACATTCAGAGAAGTCAACAATGGGTAATTTGATTTTTCCCAGACCGCTGGATTGAGCAAGTCACTGCCAACTTTGGCTTTTAGATACCCCACACAATAGCTACTGTCGACAGCTGCGCCGGAAATGGTTAAATAGATGTCTTCTCCTCGATACAAGGCATAGGGACCTTCATCGACAAAGGTATGATTATTGTCCCATCCATAATCTGGTTTTGCTAAGACTACTGGTTCTGTCAATAATTGCCACGGTTGATCAGGATTGAGCTCCGCAAAATAAATCCACGCACCTAAATCCACTGGAAAAAACTGACGTTGCGACCAAGCGGCATAGATTCGGCCACTATCTTTAATCACCGTCATATCCAAAGTGATGCCTCCTGTAATCAAAGGCGATCCATCTGCTTTTACGACTTTTTGCGGTCGCTGCCAATCTGCTAGCACCAAGGGATTGCCGCCTTCTTTCAAAGCCATTACGTGGGATTGTTCCTCTTCAAAAGGACCTGGTGTTGCACCGTGGAAAATATACAAACGATCATTAATAATATGAAATTCTGGTGCCCACAAGAGATTGGCAATTTCAGGGTACATCTCGCTATCCAAAATCTTCATCTCTTGGGCAGTAACTAACTCAGCAATCGTCTTGGCTTTACGGATATAGAGACTACGGTTATCATCATAATCATTCGTGGCAATAAAGTAGTATTCCCCTTGCCATTTGCCGATACAAGGATCCGCGCGATAAGTCGAAATCGGGAAAGAAAAATGTTCCTGGTGCACTTGACCCTTTGCTACAAAAGCTTTTTCAGTAGCACTTGCTGGTAAATCAAACCAATCAATTCCGGCTTGGCGACTCGAGCCATCACTATAGCGCAAGGTTGCTTTCATCGTGGTAAGTTCTTCCATGTTTTCAACAACGACTTCATCCGGTAAGTCCACAGTGATATGATGGGGTGTTATCAATTTTTTTTGTAAATAGTCTCCTTGTTCCTCACTAATGGTCAAACTATTCCTCGGAATTGCCCCTTCAATATCCGTTGCTACTTCCAAAAGTGGTTGCCACTGAATGGCAACCTTTTTAGTCTCATCCACATGATCTAAGCTTGGGGTCGTCACTTGATAAGCCTGATCACAGCTATCTAACCACCGGATTTGATACCCTTCATCCGTATAAGCCAATTGAACATCCATCAGAGGCATTTCACTTAGGTGGAGCAAAGGTAGTTCTTGATACTGAATAAAGTTTTCCGTTTCAAAAACTAAAATGCTACCCACACTGGTTTCATCCAACGTTCCATCGGCATTTACCCGAATCCCGATGATGTAAAATTTCTCTTTTCCCTGACAAATCCAAGTTTTTTTAAGGGCTTTTGCTACTAAAAACCCATCTGGTAAAGAATGTGCTTTGGCAAACAAGACCCCAAAGTTTTGATTTAATGGCTGAAACACTCCTGATTCATCTGCCAATGCTAAATGCATCGCCAATCCCAGCCGAGTATCATAAAGCTCTGTTTCTTTAGCTTCTCGTTGATAATTCAATAATTGATAACTCATAGTAGCCTCCTAAATATAATAATTGCGAGTAGTTTGATTAGTGGTCCACACACCAATTTTCAAACCCATCAAATCCAAATAAACAAATTTTCTTATCTACCAGCCAAGACTCGTTGATAATCATAGCCTCGATCAGATGTTTGCTTTCTTGGCCGCGCCTCGAAATAATGAACTCCATGAGGCTGTACAGTAAATGAATAGCTGTTAGACGTGACCGTGGTAGTCACTTTTGGCTGAGCAATTTGCTGCAAAAGCGCTCGTTGTTCAGCACTCAAATTGGCTGGCTCTCCCAAATCATGCCAACTTTGCAATGGGTTGGTTGTTTGTTGATCCACCACTTCTGAAGTGATACACCATTTTTCAACCTCTTCTGGGAAATCTAGTTGGAAAGACATCGCTTCAGCTGTTAAATTCCAAAAAACGCCAGCAAAGCGCTCCTTGCCATCTGAAGTTACTATGCCGTGTTCCCCTTTATAAAGACAGTTCTTTTGTAGTTTTTTATAAAAAGCAAAGGTCCAAAAAGTTGGTTTAGGAATATTGCCATTGGCGACTAGCCCAAAACCTCCATGAAACGGTGTGAAGGGAACCCCCATTTCTTCAAAGATATCCCCAAACGTCCAATAAGAATACGAGGCACTGGTTTCTCCTAATCTTGAAAGCAACTGAGCGATATAGGCTGCGTTCAAATTCGTATCATGCAAAGGGCTATCCGGCCGATAAGACGTATTGAACTCCGTAATATGCATCGGCAAGCCACGATATTCTGGATAGTCATCGATAATACTACGGGAAATATCCAACTCAGTCAGGGATTCCTGTGCTTCTCGCAAAGTCACATAGCTATAATGTCCGGCGGTCTCTGGATCAGAAATGGTGTAAAAATGGCGGGTCACCGTATCAATCGCCAATTGTTCCTCGTGACAAAAGGCCATAAACTGTTGTAGCCAATTGATATCATCTACCCCACAAATCGCTGGTCCCCCAACTTTGAATTGGTCATCGACAGCTTTCACCGCAAAAAAAGTTTCTTTGAATAACTTAAAGTATTCGGTCATATCAGCATCTTGCCAAAAACCTGGCAAATTCGGCTCATTCCAAACTTCCACCGGCCAAGTCACTACCTCAGCCCGACCATAGCGTGTGATTAAGTGTTGTAAGGTCGCTTGGACTAATTGGCACCAACCTTCGTATGAGCGAGGCGGGGTCACGTTTCCCTGCCAATAAAAGACCGTCTGATCCCCAGAAGCTAGTTTTTGTGGCATGAAGCCCAACTCTAAATAGGGTTTTATACCCACTTCTTGATAAAAATCCATCACCATGTCCAAGTAGGTAAAATTATATTCCGCGACTTTTTGTCCCGTTTCGTCTTCGTATTCTTGGTAGATTGCCATGTCATCGCTAAATAAGCCATGACCGCGAATATACTTGAACCCAATTTTTTCTTGTACGAGACGTAATTGTTCTTGGTATTGCCGCTGTAGAGCCAAGCCCATCCGGCCAGTACCAATACAATCATCCGCAAAATTGTGAAATGAGCTAACTGTCATATTTTTTGTCAATTGAATAGTTTCCATTTTTTCTTCTCCTCGTAATAGTTAGTTAAAAAAACAACCATTTTGGCTAGTGGTTTTAACTATAATTGGCTAACATTTGTTACAAAACTTTATGAATCCCCCTTTTTTCAGTTGTAATCAGTTAATTTGCACAGTATACTAACTCTAAGACGTACTTTAAAAAGGGGATTGTCCATGATTATTAATAAACTTGACATTCGTGAGCAAAATGAAGCGACTGTACTAAAAGCGATTATTGAAAATAAAAATATTTCCCGAGCCAACATCTCCACTTTAACCAATCTAAATAAGGCCTCGGTTTCGCAAATTATCAAAAACCTAATTGAAAACGATATCGTAGAAGAAGTTGGTATCGGTAACGCTAGTTCGATGGGGGGGCGAAAACCGATTCAGCTGCACTTTAATGGACGCTGCGGATTGGCGCTTGCTTTTGATGTGGGCTATAACTATGTGGCAGGGATGTTGGCTTATCTCGATGGGGAAGTGATTCGCCTCGAAGAAAGAAAAAATACCCCAATCAATAGCGAAAATATCTTGCCCACTGTTCAAAGCATTATCACCAATTTTTTAAGTCAGGCCCCAGTGACGCCCCATGGTCTAGTGGGGATTTCATTGGCCATCCACGGGATTGTCAACGATAACCGCATCACCTTTACTCCTTACTACGATTTGTCTGGCTTGGATATCAAAGAACCCCTAGAGCAACTTTTCAGTGTGCCGGTCTTTGTAGAAAACGAAGCCAACCTTAATGCTGTCGGGGAATACTGCTTTATGACAACTGGCGACTACCAAAAAATTATCAGTCTGAGTATTCATAGCGGAATTGGCGCTGGCACAGTAGCCAATGGTTCTTTACAATCTGGCTCCCATGGCTTCTCTGGAGAATTAGGACACAGCACGCTTTTCCCTAATGGCAAATTCTGTCCTTGTGGTAATAAGGGCTGTCTCGAACAATATGCCTCCAACAGAGTGTTATTTGATACTTTTGCCAAATTAAAAGACTTGGATTTTGTTAATTCTGATATTTTTGCAGCCGCCTATAATGCCGGTGATGTGGATGCCATCCGTCTAGCCCTAGAAAATGTTGACTATTTAAGTATCGGCCTAAACAATATCATCGTGGCAGAAGATCCTGAGTTATTGATCGTCAATAGCTCTGTCTATCGTAAAATTCCCGATCTTCTTCCCCGGATACGTCGAAAAATGGTCTCTCGTTTTACGCAAAGTATCACCATTCAGACGAGCCTGTTAGGGGATCATGCCCCGCTATACGGTGGCATTGCCCAGGCTACTTCCCACTTTTTAAAAATCCAAAACTTAAGACTAGGAATGCTTAAAAAGTAGGCTTCTTCCAATTGCTCATGGCGAAACCCATGAGCAATTTTTACGATGTTAAGTGGCTATAAGTCTTTTTGTCCCAAGCTTACTAGCTACCATTCATCATGAAACTTCCGCTATCCAGGGCAAACGAATACGGTTCCATCGTTTTTTTAAAGAAAGCCATCGAGTAATCAGCCGACTTGCTGATTATCCGATGTCTTATTTACCTTTCAAGGCAATGAGGCATTTTTTTACTCTTCTGTCAGTAAACGATGACAGATTGGTGCAGTTTGGGGATAAACATCTTGATAAATCTCATAAATTTTCGCATATTTCGCTACTTGTTGTGGATCAGGCATGATGTGTTTGTCATAGTGCACAAAAACCTCGGCACAACTTTCAGCATCTGGGAATAATCCCGCTCCGATAGCTGCTAACATGGCAGCTCCCATGCCTGGACCTTGTTCGGTAGTCAACGTTAAGATTTCAGCATCGAAAATATCTGCTTGCATTTGCAGCCAATCAGGGTTTTTCGCCCCACCACCAACGGAGACAATCTGTTTAAAATGGCGCCCCGTCGTATCTGCCATGATTTGTTGAGAATCCTTTAAAGAAAAAGTGATGCCCTCCAAAACTGCACGGCCAAAATGGCGCAATCGATGATGAGTGTCAATGCCAATAAAACTGCCACGAATCTTGGCATCACTATAAGGTGTCCGTTCCCCTACGATATAAGGAGTGAACAACAGCCCATCTGAGCCAGCTGCCACAGTCCCCACATCCGCTAATAAGGTCGCAAAATCTTCTTCTGGCGCAAAGGTATCCCGAAACCAGCTCAATGAATTTCCGGCGGCCAAAGTCACGCCCATCCCATACAATTTGTCTTTGACGCTATGATTAAAGAGATGGAGTTTTCCTTGATAATCCACTGTTTCATCTGCTTCATAAGACAAGAAGACGCCGCTTGTTCCGATAGAGGCCATCGCTAAGCCTTCTTTAATAATCCCAGCTCCCAATGCAGCACAGGCATTATCTGCCCCACCAGCAAAAATCGCTACTTCTTGGGTAAAACCAAATTTCAATTGCAATTCTGGTACTATCTTGCCGACTAATCCAGCTGATTCATGTAGTGTTGGTAAGACCGCTTCATCGATATCAAACTGTTTCAAAATAGCCGCTGACCAAACTTTTTCTTCTACATCCAATAACAATGTACCGGCTGCATCAGAGTAGTCCATCGAATATCGGCCTGTCAGCCAAAACGCCAAATAATCCTTTGGCAACATCACATGAGCCACTTTTTCCCAGTTGGCTGGTTCATTTTTTTGAACCCAACGAATTTTAGGCAAGGTAAATCCTTCGAGAGCCACGTTTTTCGTAATGGCTAACAATTGGTCCCCAAAAGTTGCCATGATTTCTTGACATTCTTTGGTTGTTCGTACGTCATTCCACAAAATTGCTGGACGAATAACTTGGTTGGCATCGTCTAATAACACCAAACTATGCATTTGACCGGAAAAACTAATCCCCACCAACGCATCCTTCATATCTGGACGCAAATCCAACAGTTTTGTCATCACAATTTCCGCTGCTTTTTGCCAATGATTCGGATTTTGTTCACTGTAACCAGCTTGTGGTGTATCTAAAGGATAAGCACTATCTGCTGATGCTAGCAGGTTCCCGCCCTCATCAAAAAGGAGTCCTTTTAACGCGCTCGTTCCGAGATCTAAGCCTAAAATTTGTTTCATAGCGATTATTCCCTTCTCTTAATTGACCTGGTGTTCAATTTGATAAGCATCCACATATCCTGTAGCCTGTGGTGCTGTTCTGGTAGCATATAGACCCATTGTACAGCCTACAAAACCACCAGCAATTTCTGTACTTAAATAATGAATAGCCACCGCTTCTGCGACAAGATGTTCTTCTTCAGCTACAATTACCTTGGCTGTCAATTGTTGCAACGCACCGGTAAATTGCAATACGAAACGATCACCGGTAAAGGTCGTCCTCCCTAGTGTTTCTTCTACGCCAGCTAGAGTACGGATGAGCTGGGCTAGATAGCCATTTTCTGTTTCGGTAATTTCCAAACGTACATGGTAGTCATTGCTTTGAATCAACGCCAAGCCACATGCTTCCCCTTTAGCCAAGGATGGTTGGATATCGACACGAAAATGGTAATTCATCGCTTTTTGTCGTAACCCAATATAAGTGGGTGAAGCCACATCTGATAAAGTCGCTTCCCCGGGTGTCAATCGCAACCAGCCTGGACGAACAGTCCGATTGTAATCAGCAGGATGCGGATTACGCAAATAGACAAAGGCAACGTTTTCTTCAGCCAATGAAAACTGGCTTGTTTCTGGGACTGGAATGAGGGGCAGTGCATGTTCTTGGACGTCTAAAAGCTGCCCATGACCTGGATTGACTACCGGCCAGCCGTCTTCCCAGACAACTTCAGCGAGAAACGTTTCACGTCCAAGATTGCTGTAACCTTCATAGTTTCGACTAGCCAAACAAGTCATATACCACTTGCCTGTTGTCGTTTCTACTAAATCCCCATGCCCGACATTGCAAACAGGAAAATCTTTACCCAAATGTCGATGAGTCAAAATAGGGTTATTGGGATTTCCCAAATAAGGCCCTGCCACTTGTTGACTTCGAGCAATCGTCACACAATGGTTAAAGCCAGTTCCCCCTTCCGCAATCATCAGATAATAATAGCCGTCTTTTTTATAAAGATGTGGTCCCTCAGGCCAAACTACATCTCGCATAGCACCTTTCCACAAAGAAGTACTCACACCAATCAGACGCATGGTATTTAGATCAAGTTCTTGCAACCATACTTCCCAATCACCATTGTAAGTGACACCTTTTGGATTCGGGCGCGTGCCTACATAATAACAACGTCCATCTTCATCAAAGAATAGACTGGGATCAATACCTGGAGCATCTTCTAAATAATAGGGATCAGACCACGGCCCCTTGGGATCGGTTGCTGTCACCACAAAGTTGCCACCATGGGTAACATTGGTGGTAATCATATAGAAAGTTCCTTCATGGTAACGAAGACAAGGTGCAAATATCCCTTGGGAATGCCCCGCCTGGTCTAAAGGCAACTGGCTATCCCGCTCTAAGACATTGCCAATTTGTGTCCAATTTACCAAATCTTTGCTGTGATAAATGGGAACACCTGGAAAATAAGCAAACGTCGAGGTCACTAAATAGAAATCTTCTCCTACCCCGCAAACGCTTGGATCTGGAGAAAAGCCCTTCAAAACTGGATTAGTAAAAGTATTCATGGTTAGCCTCGTTTCTCATTTTTAATTGCTAAGGAAGAGGGACACCAGCTAGCATCCCTGAAATAAGGCGCTATTAAAATGAGTCAGCTAGTTCAGTTTGTATGCTTTACTAACTTTCTAAATGATAAAACACCTCTTGACACAAGTCAACCGCTTACAGAACAATTTTTTTGTTTTTTTTGCTACACCACTATCCGTCTATTAACCACTAATGAACAACTATGCACGAACCCTTTACTCCTTAAAAAAAGTCGGTCTCGCCCCCCAACAACTTCATCAGGTTATAGCGAAACCGACAGACAAAAAATTCGTTTTTCTTTTGACAGGGCTAGTTTAGCTACCGTCATACTATTTTCTAAAGACTAAAGTTCTTTTTTACCTCAAAACCTTCGTATATCCCGCGTCAGATGGCCTCGTATTTATTTTTCAAGGCTTGAAAGCGTAGAACCCTTTATAAGCGTAACTTTATGGATATACTTTACGCCCTGCTTGATCGGCAATACCCGATTTTCGCCAGAAATAAGTATTGATTTGATCTCGCCACTCCACTGCCAGTTCTCGTTGCCATTGCAGCAACTCTTTGACATTTTGATAAGAATTCTGGTCAACATGAGGACCGATTTCTTCCCAAACAGCTTGATAGTCCTCAACTCGTTTAACACCTTCAAAATGCGTATCATAGATGTCTTGAATCAGGGTTTTGCTATTGTGTAGTCGATGCGTGTAAGGTACATGGTGAAACCATAACAACAACTCATCGGGACAAGTTGTTAAGTCATTAAAGTAATCTCGGATAGCTGGCGCATATTGTGACACGTAATCCGTTCCTGAAGTTGTTCGATCATTGCCAATACCCAGATGGTCAGCAAAATGATACGTTCCCCACCGATCATATTCATAACCATCGATATTGGGCCCATCGTGGGTTCTTGGCGTCACCATAAAACCGACACCTCGAGGGGCTGTATACATGCCATAGGTTTCCCGAGAAGTCACCAAAAGATCTGCCAACTTTTTCGTTTGATCCTCAGCTAAATCGAAAGTTAAGCCAATCCAACGTTGGGCACAGTCTTGGGTGGTCAGCTGATTGTTCCAACACAGTTTGCCATAACCATAGAGATTGATTTGCATCAGCTTATGGCCAGTCCAGTTTTCTGACATGCCCACCACTCCTACGGCACAAATACCACTGTAAGCTGGTTGTGGTGAAGTGTTTTTCAATAATTCCTTCACTTGGCCTGGTACGTCTTCATTGCGACAATCAAAATCCAATGCTTCTTTCCACACGGGCAATTGATAATAAACGGCTTTTTGATGCCCCGTATATTCCTGAGTCAATTGAAACTCAATGATATGATTGGTCTTTCGCAACCCACTCAACAAAGGAGAAGTGGGCTCTCGCACTTGGAAATCCAATGGGCCAAGCTTAATTTGTAGGCTAACATTTTCAACAAATTTCCCATCCAAAGGCATAAAATGATCATACGCTGCTTTGGCACGGTCAATGCTACGGTCCCGCCAGTTTTGCTGATGATTATAAACAAAACAACGCCATACCAAATGTCCACCATGAGGTTGCAATAGCCTGCCAAACATATTGGCCCCATCATCATGCCCACGACCATAAGCAAAAGGCCCTGGTTCCCCTTCCGAATCCGCTTTCACTACAAAGCCCCCAAAATCAGGAATATAACGATATAAAGCATCAATTTTTTCTTGCCAGAAAGCGATGACTTCTTTAGCAAGAGGATCCGCTGTTTCCAAACCACCAATCGCTTTAGGGGCGGCAAAGTTCACACTAAGGTATAGCTTAATTCCGTAAGAGCCCAAAATTTCATCAATAAGTCGCAATTCGCCAAAATGCTCCTCGCAAATGAGGGCTTTGGCTGCACCACGAACATTCACGTTATTAATTGAGATAGCATTAATTCCCACAGATGCTAAAAGACGAGCGTAGGACTCAATCAGTTGGTAATCCTTACGAAATTCATTGTCTTTAAAGAAAATGGAATCTCCGGCATAGCCTCGTTCAATTGTTCCATCCATATTATCCCAGTGATTAATCATCCGTAGCGCTTGGTCTGGCACACTTGTAAAAGAAGTGAAAGCTTCTCCCAATATCAATTTTTCATACAAGGCAAATAAGCCATAGAGTAAGCCTTTTGTCGTATTACTCTGAATAGCAACATGATTTTGCTCCCCTTTTACTCGATAGCCTTCCCTTCCCAAACACTCTTCTGTTACAAGTGAAAAGGCCAAGTCCCCTTCACTTGCTACTTCTTTTGTCAAATTCAGTAATGTGCCTACTTCTCGGCGAATACTTCTTGCCACTAAATCATCCGCAGGCAATGAGAAATGTTGAAAATAATGACTGGCTACTTTTCGTAACCAACATAAATCGCGAGTCATCAGTCCACCTAACCTTCATTAATTTTTTGTACAAGAAAAGGGGCCTAAGAAGACCCCTCATCATTTAAACGGCTTATAAATAATCGTTCAAGATATTTTTCACATATTCGATATGGCTAGATTTCAGGACTGGATCTTCATGGCTAACAGCATAATCGTATAAGCTTTCCAAGTCTTCTTCATCCTTCATGATTTTTTCGCCGAGGCCTTCGTTAAAGGAAGCATAGCGTTCTTCTTTCAAATCATCGAAGAAACGATCTTCTTTTAATTTCGCTGCATTTTTCAAACCGCGAGCGAAAGTATCCATCCCAGCAATATGAGCCAAGAACAAGTCTTCTGCTTCGAAAGCGGAACGACGTACTTTGGAGTCAAAGTTGATCCCACCAGGAGCGATACCGCCATTTTCCAAGACTTCGTACATCGCCAAAGTCACGTCCATGACATTGGTAGGGAATTCATCCGTATCCCAACCTAACAAAACATCCCCTTGGTTGGCATCCAATGAACCCAATGAATCGTAGCAACGTGCCACTGCAATTTCGTGTTCAAATGTATGACCAGCTAAAGTAGCATGGTTCGCTTCCAAGTTCAACTTGAAGTCGCCTTCTAAACCGTAATGTTGGATAAAGGCCATCGTAGTCGCTGCATCAAAGTCATATTGATGTTTTGAAGGTTCTTTTGGTTTTGGTTCCAACAAGAACTGTGGTTTGTGACCAATTTTTTCACCATAAGCAATCGCCATTTTGAAAAGACGAGCTATATTGTCTTGTTCAAGTTTCATGTTGGTATTCAGTAAAGTTTCGTATCCTTCACGGCCACCCCAGAAGACATAGTTTTCACCGCCAAGTTTTTTGGAGATGTCTAAGCCTTTTTTCACTTGTGCTGCAGCAATCGCATAAACTTCAGCGTTATTTGTTGAAGCCGCGCCGTTAACAAAACGTGGATTAGAAAACATGTTGGCAGTGTTCCAAAGCAATTTAATCCCTGTTTGATCCATTTTTTCTTTGATCAAGTCAGTAATTTCATCAACATTTGCAAAGAATTCTTCTAAGCTATCGCCTTCTGGTGCGATATCTACATCATGGAAACAGAAGTATTCTGCGCCTAATTTTTCGCAAATTTCAAAGAAGGCTTCTACCCGATTTTTGGCAGTTTCCATTGGCGTTTCACCAAACCAAGGGCGTTGGTTGACTGGATTACCAAATGGATCCGAACCATCTTGAGTCATTGTATGCCAATAAGCAATGGCAAAACGAAGATGATCCTTCATTTTTTTGCCCATCACTACTTCATCTGGATTGTAGTGGCGGAATGCAAACATATTTTTTGTGTCTGTGCCTTCATATTGAATCTTGTCGATACTTGGAAAATAACTCATTGAAAATCCCTCCATCAAATAGGTTGTTTAGCTTAACTAACTAACTCTATTAAAGAATAGCGCAACCTTTTTTAAATGTCAACCGCTTTCACGTATCTTTTTTTCAGTTTTTTTAAAGAAATGCGCTACTCCCAAAGCTACCTTCATCCCCTCCTATCAATTAGAAAACAAGATTGCCTTGCTACCGGAGAATCAGCCGGATTGTAGACTTGGTATTATGGAGTTTTCACTTGTGAAAACTTTATAATACCAAGTCTAAAAAAAGGCAAGCCCTCTTTCAAGGTTGCTTGCCTTTACGCTTTTGTATTTAAGCTTGCTAGAAAAGTTGATTACTCCACCTTAGCCGGCTTTTCCTGATGCATCCAAGCTGGCAAATGAAATTCTTGTACGATACCGATGAGTTGTCCTGAAAGTATGACTGTCAGCAATGAAAAACCAATGCGATTCAAGGGAATATAGCTCAAAGACAATACCAAGACGACCAAATCACTAGCAAGGTAGGCCCACTGAATTTTCATTTTAAAAACTTTGGCAATACTCATGGCCATAGCATCATCTCCACCCGGGGCACCACCTGCTCGAACACAAAGCCCACAGCCACCCCCGACAAAGATAGCTCCTACTACTGCTGCCAAAAGGGGCGTATCACCGATATGGGGCCAAAAAGGTCCGATTGCTTCAAAAAGACTATAGCTAGCAGAAAAACCCACAGAAGCGACAATGGAATAAAATATGAACTCTCGCCCTAATATTTTCCAGCCAGCCGCATAACATAACATATTGAAGATGAACCCAGTGATTGCTGGTGACAAATGAAACCAATGATCTAGTAACAGGGTCAGCCCCAGACCACCACCTTCAGTCACACCACTGAAGGAATGGATATTAAATAAGCCAAAAGATAAGATTGTACTCCCCAAAAACACCATCGTTAGTGCGCGGGGTTTAATTGTTTTTAACACAGTATTTTCCTCCAAAACAGATAAGTTATTTTTGTTGATGAATGTAACCAGCCTTATTTCACCAATTTGTACTCTTCACAAAACTGAATCAATCGCCGAACGTTTAGAAGGTATCGAGCAAGATATAACGTGACAGTAGATCAAAGAAAAAACAAAGAAAAGAGGGATAGTTAATGAGTACGGTTATTTTAGCTGAAAAACCAAGCCAGGCATTAGCCTACGCAAGTGCTTTAAAACAAAGCACCAAAAAAGACGGTTATTTTGAGATCAAAGACCCACTATTTACAGATGAAACGTTTATCACCTTTGGTTTTGGGCAGAATAAAAATGTAGGTTTTCGGCAATAGGAATTGTCGGCAATCGCCAGTTTAGATTTTATTTCTCATACGATAAGACTTGCCGGTAATCTTGAACACTTTGACATGATGAACCAGTCGGTCAAGGATCGCTGCCGCGATTTCTGGGCTTTGAAACAATTCACCCCATCGAGATAAGACGATATTTGTCGTAATAATCGTAGAGCGGTGTTCATAACGCATGGCCAGAAGCTGGAAGAACAAATCGGCTTCTTGTTTTTGTATCGGTAGATAGCCAATCTCATCAATAATCGACACATCATATCGTGCATATCGGTTTAGTACTCGCTCAAGCGTGCCTTTCTCATAGGCAGCTCGTAAGCGTAAAAGAAGCTCATGACAAGGGATGAATAAAGTCCGGTACCCTTGATGGCAGGCTTCAATTCCTAAGGCAATCGTTAGATGCGTTTTCCCAACTCCTGGGCTCCCAATAAAGACCAGGTTCTCATGCTTTTCTACGAAACCCATGTGCTTTAAATCCAGCAGTTCACGTTTATTAATACTTGGCTGGAAGGTAAAATCAAATTCCTCTAGACTGGTCCGTTTAGGAAAGCGCGCTCGCTCTATCACGCGATTCATTTTCTGGTTATGTTGATGATTGACTTCCTTTCGCGTTAATTCCAGAAGAGCTTCCGTCAAGGAAAGCTCCTCTCGATTGGCAACCTCGATATAATTGGGAACATACTCCCGCATGTGATTCAAACCGAGCGTTTCTAGGTTGGTCATCAGTTCTTGATAATGGCTATTCTTCATCAGCAATCTCCACCAAATCATATTGTTTTAGACTTTCGCGAGTATAAGCTCTGATGTCATCGTCCTCTTTATGGCTCATGACATCTGACTTTAGGATTTGGAAATAGTCCTCCTCATGATAGTTCAATTGTTTTTTCGTTAAGGGATGCGACCGGATCAGTTCTCCGTTATAATGAATTTGTACTTGGTCTTCCTTGTCGGAGAGCTCGATTTCAACCTCTTTACCGATATAGCGAGGATCTACAGAGTACCTGCATTTACGGAAAACGACCATGGCTTCCTTCGTGACTTTACGGCTAATAAAGTCCTCAAAATAAGGATTCAAAAGGTTTTTCGGTAATTCATGTAGGTGCTCTTTTTCGTTTGTCCACCAACGCTCATCTAGCGTCTGGTCCGTTGCCTGGGAGACTTCACTATTTAACTCAGAACATAGGTCATTCACTAGATGACATAGCTCTACGGTATCATAAAATTCATGGTTATAGACCTTCAGTCGATCAACAGTTCTGGCTAACGCTTCTACACATCCTTTTGTTTGTGGTCGAAAGGGACGACAGGCAATTGGCGTGAAGCTGGCGTCTTTACTGAAGGCATAAAAGCGTTCGTTGAAATACGCTTTTGAAAACTGACTGCGAGAATGATCAACCACCGTCTTCATATTGTCGAACCAGATTTCTTTTGGCACACCACCGGTGTGATAGAAGGCATCATCCAGACATTCAAACAGGGTATCTTGCTTACGGTCAAAGGTTAAAGTAATGAATTTTTTCTTCGAGTAAGGAAGGACGTATAAGAAGATATTAAATTCAAAAACTTCTCCTTGATTACTGATTAAGCGCATATCTTCCTTCCAATCAACCTGGGTGGAAAGTCCCGGGTTATGCTCGACACGAATGGTGGCCTTTTGCACTTTTTCTTGTTTGAACTCGCGACAGTAAGCTTTTACTAGGCTGTAGCTCCCGTCAAATCCTTTGCGTTCGATAAATTTGAAGATACTGTAGGCACTACAATGCCCCTTGACTTTGTCTTGGATAATTTCTTTATATGGATCCAACTTGCTTGGACGTTTCTTGCGCGGGGTAGGTGTGGACGTTTCACCCTTAGCTTCTTCGTATGCATTTTTGACTGTTCGATAATCACAGTCATATTGTTTGGCTAATGCGGCATAGTTCGGTTTGATTTCGTTGATCACGTAGATCATCACTCCTTCGCGTATATCTTTTCTCATCCCTGAACCTCCGTTTCATTTGGGATAAGAAGAGCATACAAAAATGTAGGAAAACCAACAATTTTAAATTGCCATTTTCCTACATTTTATCGTTGCCGTTAACATAAAAAGCACTAAAAGTAATAGTATAACAAGAAAAATAGAAACTAATACCCAGTATTTATTTTGGCTAGGAATAGTTATATCTTGTCGGTTAAATGTCTTAGATATATGATCATCTACCTCAAATGATCTCGTCCACTCCCATTTCAATTCTCCAGAATTTGCTTGTAGATGAAGAACATAATTACGTGGGACAAATGACTCACCATTCAAAGGAATTGGAAAGGCAAAATTGGAGTGAGGCACCATTTGCATTCCTGATGCCTCTGTGGAATAGAGGCTTTCTGTTTGATCTTCATTATAAATTGATGCAATAACCTCTAACTGATTAACAAACGTCCCCGATTGATTTTGGATCCGAGCACTGAACACATTTCTAAAGTTTAATTGGTCCGCATAGACATCTAAGAAATCTAGCTCGGGAGAAAGTTGCTCTCGCTTATTCGATACAACAAGACCCATAACATGAGACAGTGTGTTCTCAATAGCCATTGATTCTAAAGATAAAATTTTTTCATTATAATTTATTCTTCAATATTTTAATATAGTAAAAGGATAAAAAACCATTAAGTTTCTGACCCTATCTAAGATTTGTACTAATACTCATAAATCCAAACTTTAATTGAACAATGATTTAGTTACGAGTTTATGAACACAAAAATTGAGCACTCCATATCAATTATGGTATCTAAAGAGAGTGTTCAGAAAATCGTCATTTCTGAACACTCTTTTTAACAATTTCATTATACACATTCTATTTTTTTGAAATCTAATTTGCTCAACATATCTGACCGTCAAAAAACGTTTATATATTTCAATCGGAAAATAGACCAACAAGGTATACTCTGCTGACCGCTATATGAAATACTTTCTGACCTAATTAATTGAGCTGCTTAAAGAGCTATTAAATGAGAAATTAAAAAGGATCAAAAACTTTTTAAGTTTATGACCCTGTATATCTAGTACTAAATTCATAATTTGATATTTTTGTGAAACATTCATTTATTACCTAGTTAATAGTCATTTAAGAATAATTTATCTCCACTTCCAAACAATTTTGTATAACTTTACTCATTAGAAAGTAAGTACATTATTTCTCATTGATTAAGTTACCCATTATCAATAATACTGGACAGCTTAATCAGCGATGGATTCTTAATAAGTAACTGCAGTACAAAATTTGTAGAACATTCATGTTGACTAATATCTAGTTTTTTAATAAGAGCTAGCATTTTTACATCAGATCAATCTACATTATTTTCATAATATTCGCGCAACATTTTTAATTCATTTTCAGAAGGATATAGTGATATAACGATTATATCTTTTTTTGGAATATTTAAATCACAAATATTAGTGACAACTAATTGCGTATCAATAATATTCTTTAATTCCTCCAATCTCGTAAAGTGTGAAACGATTTTTATTGTAAACCTCCTAGGAAATAGTATCTCGATTAGATTTCCAATCATTTCCATATGTTCAATATCACTATCAAATACTAAAGAAATACGGATTTGACTAATCATTTTATTAAGTGATATCAGCAGTTGTGGCCAATGCGTTATAATCATATACAGGTAAGTATCAATCACATAAGCTGGTTCATTGGGGAATTGAGACATAAAAACCTTTTTTATTTCGATAAAAAAAGTTTTATTATACTTCATCACCTCTTCAGAAAACCTCTTGAATTTATCGTATAAAATAAATGGGGGACCAAAATGAATGTTCGCAGCATTACATAAATCTACCAGAAGTTTCTCCCGATTATCTGTTATCACTATATTAAAATATTCCTCAATATAATGAATAATCCTATCAAATCGCTCTTTTTTTTCTTTCAATAATGGATCATATTTTATCTTTTTTTCGAGTTCCTCATATTCAAAGATCATTTGCTCAGAAAAAAGAAAATCTAGTGCATTGATATACGGACTAACTTGTGGTTTCGATTGCTCAAGGTGCTTACTGTTTGCCGTCCTATTTATCCAATGGGCGGTTTCATGTATTGATTCTTGGTCTTTAACAGCTGTCATAGTCATTTTGTCTTCAGCGGCTTGCTTTTTGATTCGTTTATTAATCGAAGAATGCAACAAGAAAAGAAATTGCCAATCACTATTTTGCTTCTAGCATGACTGTCCTTCGTGTCCTGCACAGGAATAAGACTAACTGTATTGAAAAAGAGTAAAAAACGTTTTGATGCTACTTCATTTATTCTTTTGCTCAATCACTACTTCATCTTCATTTATCGGTTCTTCGAATCCTGAAAAAAAACGTTGAAGGATTTCTTCTGTAATAGGAAAAGCGGAATTTGCAGTCTGGACTTTATTTCTGATCGCTAATCGTTTTCGTAAAGTATCATAATCAGCTTTTAGATAGATTACTTTAATCGTCACATCATATGCTGCCAGTAGTTCTCTATAAGCGTCTCGGTGACTTTTAGCCCAAAAACTAGAATCGACAACTACGTTTTTTCCTTCTTGAACAGCCTTCACTGTAAGCTCTTTCAATTTAACTGAAGATAATGAAGAAACTTTTGCATATTTCTCCGAAGGGTAATCAACACCATAAACGCCATAATCTTCCCAAATCAATTCATCTATTGCTAGTCTTACATAGCCTTCTTGCTCTTTTTGTTTTGAGTAAGTGGTTTTGCCTGCACCACTAACGCCACACATCAAAAGTACCTCAACCATTATTCTCCTCCTACCTTTTTCGAACAATAAACAAAGAGAACGAAAAAACCTTATTTGTAATCAACGCTCGTGTTTTAGACCACTGTTCGCCACCCACATCTGATGATACAATGATAACATTGTTTTTATGAACAACAAGCAGATTGGGAAACAATCGCAAGAAAAATAGTAAGTAAAATCATATATTAGAGAATAGAAGCGTTAGCCACTTAAGCTAACGGATAAATCAAATTTTTGTCCATTTCCACTCTACTATAAAAAAATTATTTTCTACAAAAAATAGGAACGAAAGCCAAAATACGAAAGAAACATCATGGCTAAAACTTATGTATGTAATGGTATCTTTATTTCTATTATTCCAATTTTAAAATAAAATAAGCCACCACTCCAAACTCTGATAGAAAAACAAGAATAGACTCTTGAGTAGAACTTGAGTGCAAAACTGCCTCCAAAATCAACGCAAGAGTCTATCTGTATAGATAAAGATCTTTATGGGCAAGTTCTTTTGTACCAGTAAAGATCCTTAGAATCAAACAAATCAGAATGCTTTCAAATCAAATGTGATAGTGTCATTGTTTTTTAAAAACAACTCTTGTGCCCCTTTATCGGTCATTTGGTCATTGACGGTATAGACCCAAAATAGATTGGCTTTTTGATCTTGGCTGATGCCGTCAATCGAAGTGATAAAGCCATCTTTTTCTTTGATCGCAAAGTTTTCTTTCATTACTTCCAGCAGCGACTCATTTTCTCGGAACGTTACTTCTTTTGAGGTCACAGCTTCTTGATTTTGGATGACGATCGTAGCTGTTCCTTGTTCTTGCTTCAAGGAACTTTGCTGCGTGCTTTCTGACGTTACACTTACCTGTTGGCATCCTGTAGCGACGAGTAGTGTGTTCACTAGCATGAATACGACAAATACTTTTTTCATCTATTTCTTCCTCTCCAATAGTCAAAATACTAATCGTTTTTCTATCCAATATGCGGATAAGAGTTATTTTATCAATCCCGTTTTTCTTAGAGCCCGCATTTTAATTGGATTTTACAGTTTGTGCAGGTACTGCAGCCGCCGATTTCCTCAATGGTTCCTTCATGGCAGATGGGACAGATTTTACCAGAGGCGACGGGTTCATCTACTTGAACGACAGGCAGCGGTTCAACTTGTGCGGTCAGCTCATTTTCAACCGCTTCTAAGGTAAGTACTTGTGAATCTCGGCTGCCGTCTACATAGACGGTCCCTCCTTTGGCTCCTCCTTCATAAAGATCTCGATAAACCTTGGCTACTTGGCTTACTGTATATCCTTTTGGTGCATTGACCGTTTTTGAAATGGAGCTATCCACCCAGCGTTGAATGGTGCATTGCACACCGACATGCTCTTCGGGTGTCAACTCCATAGCGGAAATGAACCATGCCGGCAACTCCGCTTTGGTTCGTTCAGGATGATCCATCAGGTATTCGTCAACGATTTCCGCATTGATTTCAATAAACTTACCTAGTCGACCGCTTCTAAAATAAGAAAAGGAGTAGTAAGGTTCTAAACCAGTTGAAACTCCCGTCATCGTGCCTGTCGATCCTGTTGGCGCAACAGTCAAAAGATGAGAGTTGCGAATACCGATTCGCAGCACGCCTTCGCGGATGTGCGCTGGCATTTTTTTCATGTATCCTGTATCGATAAATTTCTTCCGCAACGCTTGCGTCTCTTGGTCATTTTTTCCAATCAGGAAGGGAAAGCTGCCTTTTTCTTTCGCCAATTCAATGGATGCCTCATAGGCAGTGACTGCCATTGCCTCGAAAATTTGATCAACGAATTGATTCCCTTCTGCCGATCCGTATTTTTTCCCACAGTAGATCAATAAATCTGCCAAGCCCATGATCCCTAATCCAACACGTCTTTCCCCTTTCGCCTGCTGCTCATTTTTGTCAAAAAAGTAAGGCGTTGCGTCAATAACATTGTCTTGGAAACGAACTGCTGTTTTCACGGTTTCTTTTAGTTTGGCAAAATCAACGGTGCCTTTCTGGCGATCCGCCATGTTTGCGAGATTGATGGCTGCCAAGTTACAGACGGCATAAGGGGTTAGGGGCTGTTCACCGCACGGATTGGTTGCCACGACTTTTTGTCCGTATGCTGTAGCATTCGTCATCTTGTTGGCATTATCGATAAAGAAAATACCAGGCTCAGCAGAATACGTTGCACAAAAAGTAATCAACTCCCATAACTCACGAGCTTTGATTCTTTGATAGGTTTTGACTTTATGACCAGCAGCTGCCCATTCTCGCACATCCCCGACTTCCGCCCATTTTGCATCATATTGCGCCATCTCTGCTTCTGAATAATTGTCAATATCTGGAAAGCGCAGCTCATACCACCCATCTGTCTTCACTGCTTCCATGAATTCTCCTGTCAAGCAGACTGAAATATTCGCACCAGTTAAGAAATCACTTTCTTTTACCGTATAGCTGCCACCTATGCGCAATTTTTCTTTTGCCTTTTGGATCATGTCATTATGTTCCTTATCTGACGATTCAGGCAGTTGCGCTAGATAAGTGAACATTCTTTCTTCCATTTTTGTCAAAGGATCAAATTGCAGTTTTTCATTGATCAGTTGTTTGATTGCTGCATTCGTGACTGTTTTTTTCAGGTGAAGCAATACAGCAGGATTTTGAACTTTAGAAAGAATAAACGTAAAAATATCTGGATGCCAATCTGCCATCATAATCATCTGCGCTCCACGGCGGCTACCTCCTTGTTCGACAAGGTTCGTCAAGTTTGCCAAATCATTCAACCAAGAAACTGCCCCAGAAGACCGACCACTGACACCGTGGACCACACTTGATTTTGGTCGCAAAGTCGACCCATTGGTTCCAACCCCGCCACCTCGACTCATGATTTCCATAACTTCTTGTCGATGAACAGCAATCCCTTTTCGGGAATCATGGATGAAAGGCATCACAAAGCAATTGAAGTAGGTAACTTGAGAATTTGTTCCTGCTCCATAAAGTACTCTGCCTGCGGGAATTAGGTTTTGCGCCACGATTTGTTGGTAAAACGCCTCAAAGAAGTGCTCCTGGTCATGGGACTCGTTGGCAGAAATCCCTTTGGCTACACGATGCGCCACTTGCTCAAAAAAGAGTTCTAACGGTTTTTCAATGTCACTTTTTCTTCTTTTAACAAGTCCATTGGCTTGTTCATCAATATCTTCTAACGCTGAGCGATAGGCCTCTTCCACTTCGATAGAGACTAGTTCCCCATCGATTGCTTTCACAACACCGATTCCTCGCGCAGGATATTTAGGATCAGCTTTCGTTGTCAAAATCACCAAATCATCCTTACGCAATGTTTGATGGGTTTGATCCTTGTATGAATAACGATCCAGCATAATCAAACGAGCGATTCCCTCAAATGTTTGGGTCATTTCTGGTGTGATCGCCGAAACTTCTTGGAACAACTTGATATCCTCGTTCAATTTCTCAATCGTTTGTTTTTTGTATTCCATTTCTTTCCCTCGCCTTCTAAAACACAACATATTGTGCTCGTTTTTTATTATCGTACTATATAATGTGCATTTCAATCTTGAATTTTATTATTTTCCATGTATAATGAGAATGATTATCAATTAGAAAGACGGCGATTCTCATGCTTCCTCCCCAAACCAAGATATTTTCTATCCAAAGAATTTCTCATTTAGCACTGATCACTGCGGCTTGTATCGTTGGACGGTTAGTTTTTGTCTTTATCCCTAACATTCAGCCTATGAGTGCCCTTTTATTTTTAGTGGCTTTTTCTTACCGTTTATCCGATGCGTTGGTGATTGCCTTATTAAGTTTGCTCGGAACAAATATCTATCTAGGCATGGGTCTCTGGACGATCAGTCAATTGGCTGCACTTACTGTCACCATCGTTCTTTTTCATCAGATTGGAAAAATACCGATCATCAAGAAAAACCGCTTCTTGCAAGCTTTCTTTGCCTTTCTTTGCGGACTTCTTTATGGCTTGATCGTTTCGTTGATGGAAGTTTGGCTTTATCAGTTTCCTTCGTTTCTTGCCTATTACCTTCAAGGACTACTGTTCGATTTCTTCCATGCCAGCGGAAACTTCGTCTTTTATCTGATTTTATGGCCAGTATTTGAGCGAATAACACCCACCTCCTATAAGTTGGCGAAAAAAAACGAGTGATTTCGATGGAACGAAGCATTCGGCTAACTTTGTTTTAGTGTTTCTTTGAAAGAATGTTCGCGTAAAATTTTTCTTAGAAAACCAAAAAAACTACGACTACTCTCCTACTTTCTTTGCTTAAATATCAATCCAAAAAGTACCAGCGAAAAGCCTTACGAAAGGGTTTCTTCCATCTTTGTACGTCCATTCATTTAAATGAAACACTCCCTCTTTCATCCATGCCCTTGACCAAATGTAGTTGGATTCCTTTCAAATTATTAATGAATGATGATGTTTGCTTTTTCAATCATCAGAAATTTATTATTTTTTTTAAATAACAATTTAATTTTTCTTGACCAAAAGAATTCAGAGGTTTATCCTAACTATGGAAAATCAACGACTGGATAAAAAGAAGCAAATGAAAATTTTTTTTCAATTTGATCTTTGACATTTGTGAAAAAATGCATAAGAAACTTGATAGTGATCAAGCGCTTATGGAAAGAAATTTTTTTCTCACTAAATTTCAAAAAACGCTCTATTTTAACCAGTCAGAAAAATCATTTTAAGAAGGAGAAAGCGATGAATGAGAAACAATTACGCTGGTATAATATTGCGCTGATGGCGTTCGTCTCTGTTTGGGGACTGGGAAATGTTGTAAACAACTACGCTCAACAAGGATTGACTGTTGTTGTTTCGTGGCTATTAATTATGGCTCTTTATTTTGTACCCTATGCATTAAGTGTTGGTCAGTTAGGATCGACCTTCAAAGAGTCAAGTGGTGGGGTTTCCTCATGGATCAAAGAAACCTCAACAAAGCGGTTGGCTTTTTTTGCTGCTTGGACTTATTGGGTCGTTCACGTGCCTTATTTGGCACAAAAACCCCAAGGAATCTTAGTGTCATTGAGTTGGTTATTTAAAGGAAATGGTACATTTGTATCAACGATGGGCTCCATGGAAGTCTCGTTGATTTGTTTAGCTATTTTTCTATTCTTTTTATGGATTGCCTCTAAAGGATTGACGACCTTAAAAATGATTGGGAACATCGCCGGAACAGCCATGTTCGTGATGTCGATTCTTTTTATTCTTTTAGCAGTGACTGCTCCAGCAATGACTGGTGCTGAGATTGCTACACCAAATATGTCATCTGTTTCAACCTATATCCCTAAATTTGACTTTACCTATTTAACCACGATCTCGATGCTGGTATTTGCGGTAGGTGGCTGTGAAAAAATCTCGCCTTACGTAAATAACACAAAAAATCCTGCCAAAGAATTTCCAAAAGGCATGATCTTTTTAGCCGGTATGGTGGCGTTATGTGCCTTGCTAGGCTCGATTGCTATGGGGATGCTTTTTGATGCCAACCATATTCCAGAAGATTTGATGGTCAACGGCGCTTATGAAGCCTTTCAACGACTAGGAAACTTCTACGGAATCGGCAATTTCTTTGTCATTCTTTATTCCATCGCCAATGCGTTGGCGCAAATTTCTGCTTTGGCTTTTTCAATTGATGCCCCATTGAAAATATTATTGTCTGATGCTGATTCAGAATTTGTACCAAATGGCTTAGCAAAACTAAACAAAAAAGGAACACCAGTAAATGGGTATATTATGACTGGTATCCTAGTCAGCATTTTGATCATTATTCCAGCACTAGGAATCGGCAATATGACCGAACTGTATCGTTGGTTGTTGAACTTGAATTCAGTTGTCATGCCATTGCGTTACTTATGGGTCTTCTTAGCCTTTATGTTAGTCAACAAACACGCCAATCGCTTTACTTCCGATTATAAATTCGTGAAAAACACCAAGGTTGGCTTTGGGATCGGCTTATGGTGCTTCTTGTTCACGGCCTTTGCCTGCATTTTAGGGATGGTTCCTAAGCTTGATTATGCGGCAGATCCGCAAGCTTGGTTCTTCCAATTGGCCTTAAATATCATTACGCCAATCGCCTTTCTTTTGATTGGCTTGATCTTGCCGATCATTGCGAAACGTGTAAATAAAAAATAATCATTCCCTCAAAAAAGAGGTGTCCGACAACTATTTCGGTTGTCGGGCACCTCTTTCCTTATATATGAACTTTTCCGCTGTGCGAGGCATTTGCTCCATCCTCTTGCCGAAGCGTTCATTCTTCGTCATTTTCCTCTTTGATTCCATACTTGATCCATTGCACCTTATAGCGAAAATCTTTGATCAGCTCTTTTGCGGTCCATTCATTCGAAATAAAATCTGTCAGACTATCCATCACGACCGCCATAATAAAATAAAGGAAACTGACAGCTTCTTGCGTATCATGGATCGTAAAGCGATTTTCTTCCAACAGCTCCAACCACTGACGAATCATGGGCGAATCGTCAGGGATCGCATCGCGCTTCGTCCAGGCATTGCTTTGGGTACATAAGTGGATCATTTTCCAATGATCATCTTCAGGTGACCATTGACTGCACCAAGCCAAGTATTCTTCGATCCCTTTGAAAAAATCATTTTTGTTGCGATTGATAAACGTAAAAATCGCGGAATGGATTTGGTTTGAATAGTCGGCGATCGCATAGTCATAGGCATCTTCTAAGTTTTGAAAGTACTTGTAAAACGCCCCTCTAGAAATGTGCGACTTTTCGACGATGGCAGAGACCTTGACTTGACTGATGTGCTTGCTGAAGAATTCTTCTAAAAGCACGGCATCGATTTTTTCTTTTTTCTCTTGTTTTAAATGAAAAAATGTTGTACTTGGCAAGGGATTCTCCTCCATCATTCGCAATCTACTCCCTCTATTATAAACAAATCCCTCTACTTTTCCACTCAGACTTGTGCAGTTTCTCTTGACGGGGCGTTTTGTTCGATCAGATTGCCATCTTCCATTCGGAAAATGCGATCACTCCATTGGATCATTCGCTCGTCGTGAGTGACCATGACTGTCGCTTTCTTTTTCTCATGCGCTTCTTTCACCAATAACTTCACGACTTCATACGCATGATCGGTGTCTAAACTGGCAGTTGGTTCATCCGCCAAAATCAAGCTTGGGTCATTAAACAACGCCCTGCCGATTGCTACTCGTTGACGTTCCCCACCAGATAAATCGCGGGGAAACTTGTCTTGAAGATCGAGAATATCTAATGAAGCAAGCAATTCATCAATCCGTTCCTTTTCCTTGGCTTTTCTTGAAACTTTGTCGACCAAATAAAATTGTTCCTTTACCGTTAGAAAAGGGATCAAATTCGAGCTTTGCAAGATAAACCCAATCTCTTTAAAACGCAACTTTCCTCGTTGCTTTTCATTTAATTGGGAAAAGTTCACCTGGTTGATGATGATCTCTCCCGATGTTGGACTTTGTAAGCCGCCAGCGATGGTCAAAAAGGTACTTTTTCCTGAACCAGAAGGGCCGATGATACTGACAAACTCCCCTTCTTGAACGTGAAAATTCAGTCCTTTTAATGCCGTTACTTCGGTATGCAGCTTGCCAAATTTTTTTATAATATCCTTCATTACTAAAATGTCTTTCATCTTTGTTACCCTCCTATTGCCGTAATTGGATCGACTTTTGTGACCGTCCGAATGGAGAATAAGCCGCCTAGAACTGCCACGAGAATCAAGATGCCGCTATAAAGCAGCCATTGCTTTAATTCAAAGAAAAATGGCATGGCATCTGGTAAAAACAAACTGGTGCCGTATGCCGCCGCAAAGGCTAGGGCTACCCCGATCACACCGACCATAAATGCTTGCGCAATAATTGATTTAGCAATAAAGCTGGTCCGAATCCCTTGGGCTTTCATCACACCAAAAATCGCCGTTTTTTGTAGGGTGATCACATACATGAAAATCCCCACGATTGCCGTTGCAACAACAAATAAGAAGTAGATCATGGCATTTAAGGTCAAGTTTTGGGCAGAAAATCCGGGAAGCTTTTCAATAAAGTCTTCCGTTGCCAAGACTTTGAGCTGGGTTCCTTCTTGGTTATCGACTCTCGGATCACTTGATTTGGTCACAATGATATTGATGGGCTGCTCCTTATCAGATGGAAATGGTTGATTAGCAAACTTCATTTTCGTCCAAGTATCGAGGGAAGTATAAATCACTGGTGACACCGTATAAGACGTTTCTGGGGTGATCCCAACGACTTTGAAGGTTTCATCTGAACGTCCGATTTTCACTTGATCCCCGACCTTGATACCTTCTTCTGCTAAGTTTTCTGAAATCGTGATCTCATTTTCTTTTGAAAACAGCTTGCCCTCTAAAACTTCTGGTAACAAGAACGCATCGTCTTGTGTACCAAAAACAGTCACATTGACTTGTTCATCGTTGACCGTGATGACACTGCTATATAAACCAATCGGGGCTTTTTGGGTTCCTGCTACACGGTCTAGATCCCCTCTCGTCAATTGCGAAGCCGCAAATGTGTCATTCGCATCTTCTGATAAAACGATCGCGGATGAATCCCAGTCGACGATGGCCTTTTTAAAATCCCAGTTAAGTCCGGTAGCTAAGCCAGACAATATAAAAACAACATAGGCAATCAAAAACATGATTCCTACGATCAGCCCATATCTTAATTTTGAATAACGCATTTCTTTTATAGCCAGAAACATTGCTCTTTCCTCCTGTTTTCCAAATGTTGACAAAGTGTCACTTTTTGAAGAATACCACACAAGGTGACACTTTGTCACTTTTTACAACTCGAAATGTTTGCAAGGTTGATCGATCATTCTTTTTCTGTCATTCACTGAGGATGTTTTTTCTAAAGGAGTGAGAAAAAAGAGAGTTGAATAGTGGGCGTTTCGCGTAAAATACGCCATTTCCTTTTAACATTCTTGGCTAGATGTAAAAAAAGCATGGCCGACCGTAAATAGTCGAACCATGCTTTGGCAAAAACGAACACGAGGATTTCATTACTAGTATTCTTGAGATCAGCTGACTTTGCTTTGTCCAATTGTGGAAATTACTGCTCGTAACTGATGACACGAAGTATCAAACTGCCGTTTTTCCTCAGGGGTAAGCGTCAATTCAATAATTTCGCGGACGCCGTTTTGGTCCACGACTGCAGGAACACCTGTGAATAAATCGTTGATGCCATATTCCCCATCAAGGTAGGAAGACACCGGCAGAATCGC
This sequence comes from Enterococcus sp. AZ079, assembly GCF_050547255.1. Lineage (NCBI taxonomy): Bacteria > Bacillati > Bacillota > Bacilli > Lactobacillales > Enterococcaceae > Enterococcus > Enterococcus sp. AZ079. The sequence goes on from NZ_CP172955.1 coordinate 2,569,529, forward strand.
TTGCTCATCATTTAAGATCGCTCGAACGATTCTTGCGACACTCATCCCTATCCCGTAAAATGTTGCTTGTTTTCGATCGATGATTTCATAGGCGGCATTTTTTACTCGTTCAGAAAGAACCGCTAGATCGGCAACGGTCAAACGATCCTTTTGCTTGATCAATTCTACGATCGGTTGACCACCGATCGTTGTATGGGACCAGACAGCGACTTCCGAATCACCGTGTTCCCCAATGATATACCCATGAATATTCCGTGGATCGATGGCTAATTTTGCCGCCACTTCTTTTCGAAGTCTTGTGGTATCGAGGGTCGTTCCCGTACCAACAACACGATTGGCTGGCAGCCCTGACACACGCCATGCTTGATAAGTTAAGACATCGACTGGGTTTGAAGCGATGACAAGCACGCCATCAAAGCCTGAAGCCATCACTTGTTTTGTGACGCTTGCCATAATTTCGGCGTTCACATCGATCAATTCAAGCCGTGTTTGTCCTGGCTTTTGGTTGATCCCTGCAGTAATAACGACGATATCAGCATCTTTACATTCCGAGTACTCTCCCGCCCAAACTTTGATGTTTTCTTGCCCCCATGACATACCGTCTAACAAATCGAGGGCTTCTCCTTCTGCTTTGTCTCGATTGACATCGATCAAGACCAATTCATTGATTAGTCCTTGATTGATCATGGAATACGCAATGCTCGTTCCAACGAAACCTGTTCCGACAACGACAACTTTTCTGCTTGTACTTTTCATGTGCGATCCCTTCCCTTTCTTTTCAAATACTTGTGCTATTGTTTTGCGTAGAGTACGCATTTTCTCAAAAAATGGATGATTTTTTGTGTTTCCTTAATAACTATGACCGGCAATCAGCGCTTTGGTTTGCTGATACAAATGAACAGCATATTTTCCTAACACATAGCAGACGACAATCACGGCAAAGCTGGTTTCAATAATCGTTAAGGCTTGTAGAAACCCAAATATCAGTGGGTGATTCGCAAAAAACAGTGCTGATTTGAACATTGCAGTCGCCGAGATCACAAGAGGAAACGTAAATGCCGCATAGCTTGGGTAAAACCCGACTGCCAGCATGTTTTTCATATAAGCGACAACACAGAAATAAATCGTTTGTGACAATAACAGCATAAAGGCGACAAACCAAGCAGAGCCTTGTTCAAATACGGAAAGGTAACCTGCTAAGCAAAGAGAACCTGGTGCTGTTAAAATCGTGATCAAAGGAACTGCCGCACGTTCCGTCAGCTTTTGATGGACGACTCGCTTTAAAATAATCGGCAAAAGCGTAAAATACAATACCAATGCGATCCAGACGATCACTTCCCCTAGCTCTTTAAAAAAGACAGCAGAAGTATTGGGAATTACGCCAATCCCGACGAAGGTAATAAACCAGCTTGGATAAATGTATTCCAGCGAAAGGTCGACAGGCAAAATATGCACGACAACAAAATAGATCATTAGAGCAAAATGTAAGCCGATAGCCCCCCACCAGAGCAGATCATTCACCACTGCATTGGGAATGACCCGTTCAAAAACAGTGGAGATCACCATCAGCGCCATCGTAAAGGTCGGCGCCACCGAAGCAACGATTGGGTTTTGCAACTCTGACATCGTGTGCTTAAATGTAAAGCATACTTTCAGAAGGAAGAGCCCCATGATGAAAATACCAAGGGTGCAAAACGCATTTCCAACCGTCTCCATTCCTTCTGAATACAATAAATTCCCCAAAGACACAGTGCCTAAAATCAAGCCGCAAATCGGGATTGGCAATGAATGTAAAAAATGCTGGATCGATGTTTTCATCAACTCATCCTTTCTTAACGTATGAAAATTTCAATTAAATTTGCTTTCTTTTTTCTCTACACTTATACTATAATCACCTGATAACTATTTGTAAAATTGTACTTTTAAATACTAATTATAAATATTATTAATAATAAAGGAGTCCGCAAAATGATTGAATTGCTCAAAACCTTCATTGTTGTTTATGAAACGAGAAACTTTAGTCTTGCCGCAAAACAGCTCTATAAAACTCAGCCAACGATCTCCTTGCAAATCCAACGATTAGAGGCGGAACTTGGCTTCAAACTTTTTGAACGTAAAGGAAAACAATTGATTTTACCCACTAGCCAAGCGGAGTTTTTGTATCCTCGTGTGGTCGAGTCCCTCCGCTCATTGTCCACTATTTTTTCGCAAGCCAAAGACACCAAAAATTTTAAAACAGCGTGTGTGCTCGCTTGTTCGAATACCACCGCCGTTTACTTACTGCCTAGCATCATGGCACAGCTGATTGCAGAATTTCCAACATTTGCCTTTGAAATCAAAATCATGAATTCGCAAGAAGTGATCGATGCCGTCGAATCAAACAAAGCCCATATCGGCCTGATCGAAAAATCAATCGTTTCGCCATTGATCCAAAAAGAATTCGTTTATCGCGATGAATTGGTGTTAGCAGGCAACCTCGCTTCTGATTTTTGGGTCTTGCGAGAAAACGACTCGGGGATGTATTACATTAACGAAACCTATCTTTACGCACAGCACCTAAATCCGCAAATCATCAAAGCCAATAATAGCGAAGTGATTTTGTCCCTACTAAAACAAAACATCGGCAAATCGATCATTTCGAAACTTTCATTACCAGAAGAGTTGCCTTGGCAGGAACTTGATCCAGAGTACCGCTATCGTGATCTTTTTATCATTCAGAATCGTCAACGTGTGACGCCGGAAACCGGAGAGGTTTATGAGGAGATTAAACGGCTGTTGTTAGCATTGATTCCATAAATATTAGTCTTTTGAACCAATTAAAGTGAATACAAAAAAAGACGCTGGAGTGTCGTTTGTCACTCCTCCAGCGTCTTTGTATTTTTATAATTCCTTGATAAACCGTTTCTGTTCATGACTGCTGTGGTAGCCATGATTTTCATAAAACCTGTGAGCAGCATGGCGTTTAACATTCGAATTTAATCGAATGCCTTGCATTCCTCGCTGTCGGGCTTCTTCTTCAATTGCCGACAGTAGTTTCCCGCCAACGCCTTGCTTTTGCACTTGATCATCCACTACCAAACCTAGGACATTAAAAAATTGCCCAGCAGAATAAACTGTTGAATACGGCTGTGCTTCAATCATCCCAACTGCTTTACCCTTTATTTCGGCAACAAGCAAGAGATGATCCTCCTCAGCTAAAATTCTCTTTAGGCCTTCGATCAATACTTCTTCTTCGATTGGATAGCCTAGTACTTTCGACAAATGAGTTAGTTCTTTATGATCAGACAATGCTGCGGCTCTAATTTTCATGATATTCTCCTGTCTTGCAGCTTTTGACTCAACTATATTTTTAGAATGCTTATTTGTCAAGAAAGCCCGTTCTGCGCCGCTGATGTGAAATACCAAAAACTACATAAACTGAGATTGAAATAAGAATTAAAAGAAAACCGACAAGCTGCCTTCTGACTTTCCTCCTTTCGTGCAACTCGTACAGAGGAGAGATTTTTGCATACCTTGGAAAGGATGGCTTAGGTATACATTCGCTATTGGCATTCAACCTACAAAGATTCTCGTCTGTTTCGCATTAGTATTAAAAAAGGCTCGTAAATACTTTGATAAGACTTACGAACCTTTTTCACTTTTCTATGGCACAAGCGGACTCGCCGCTTCGCGTGACTTTTTCTCAGTAGCAATTACTCTACATACAATGTCACAAATTTTGCGTGGCCTATCTTTTCAAGAGTGACTACATTCTTTTCCACAACCAGTGCTTCTTTTGTAGCTTCTTTTAAATCGACTGTTTCTACTAACTTCACTGGATGGTTGAATGTGATCGTTGCGTGTCCACCTTCATCTAAAAGCCCATTGTATAGACGCAAAATATAACCTAGACGATCTTCGGCTTTTTTCAATACACTCAGGGTCAAATTGCCATTGATCTCAAAAAGACTAAAGTTTGCCGGTAAGGTTGGTTCAACCGGTCCTAAAGTAAATATCAAGCGGGAATTCAGGAATTCTGCGGATTGATAAAGAGTGATCGGTGTTACTGCTTGTTTGGCACTCTGTGCAACATTTGCTTGATCAAATCCTTTAGCAAAGTAAGCAACAGAGAAATCAAAATGCATCGTTTTGTGGCACTGCGCAGCTGGTGTCGCAATCACTGATTCTCCTGAAGCACGCCCTGGTCGATACAGTAGATTCTCTTTCCCCATGAAGCCATAGGTTCGGAAAATCGTTAAGCGAATCGTATCAAACGCTTTCCCCACGATCTCATATTCACGTACACCCTTGGGCATGACTGCTACGCCATGGGATGCATCGAATAAACCGACAAACGATTGACAAGTTTCTATGGCGATCGGCTGCTCATTCCATTGCTCTTTATTAGCTTCCCAAAGAGCCATTTCTTTTTCAAACACAACAGGGCGCTGCAACGTGCCAAACTGTTGGTCAGCCAGCGAAAATTTCGAGGCAATTCCGGTATCAAATAGCACACATACCCGATGACTATCCACTTGTTGGTTTTCAACCGTTAAGTTGAAATCAATTTGTTGCGATTGTTTTTTCAACACGATCGTCAATTGGATCGGTAGTGAAGCCGAGACCTTCTTTTCTGCACGTTCAGCTAAATCCTTCGGAACCCTCAGCGTGAATACCACATCAATCTTTTGGTAGATTGCTGATTGCTGAATCGAGATCGTTGGTTGCGCATCAATTGATGAAATCACAAAATCTTTCACAGGTGGTGAATAATTGAATGAATCACCATCGTCGCCATTTTCTTCAATGATCCCTTGATTTTGATAAAGCACCTGATTGGTTTTATCTAGAATATCTAACGAGCCATTGCTATTGACAGTGATCTGATAGTACTCATTTTCGATCGTATTGGTTGTAATCTCCTGCAATGGTGCGCTTGTATCACCTTTTAAATCAATTGTCAGCTGGGTATACCCCATACTCGGCACATCAGTCGTTTCTATGGCAATCTTTGCTTTATAGACTTTCTCCGGCAAATAGATCTCCTTGACTGGATCTAATATGTTCCCCTGATTCAACACATACTCCGTTTGGTCGGTAAGCTCTAAAATCGTATAAGGTAACGCCTGACCTGACTGGTCAAGGATCGCAAAATCTTTTTGCGGCAAATAAACCTCTGCTTCGATCACCCCATTACGTTTTGTGTCATAGGTATTGAAAAGCGTAAAAGTAATTTCTTTTGCTTGTGGGTTGTTGATTGCAGTAGAAATCTGTCGTAACATCAATTCGACAAGATTCATAGAAATATCTCGCGCTTGCTTATAGCGCATATAGATATCTTCGTTGGTCGTATCAGAAACACAAGAACCGATCGAATCATGCGCCGCATTTTCAAACATTAACTTCCAAATCTCTATGACTGTTTCTACGGGGTACTCAAATCCTAATTGCATAGCCATGGTTAAGATAGGCTCCATGACATTGACTAAGTAATGTTGGATCTGTGTGTTCATCGCCTTCAAATCAGGACGTGAAGAAAAAATCGTTTTGTGAATTCGCATCAATTTGCCGTTGATCAGTTCACCAGCGATTTCTTCCAACTCAGGATGGCGTACTTTGACCGCAGCAATGTATTTTTCGATCGTTGAAAATTGTAACTCATACTCATCCTGATACAGTTGATTCATTCGATCAACCAATTCTGGAAGATTTTCTCTAACTGGTGCTTGGTCGAAACCATTTGGAAAATACACTTGATCCGTTGCACTGCGCCCCCAAGTCGTTTTAAACGGTTCTTGATGTAAGAACTCTGCTAATTCTGCTTCTCGTTCAGGAATGGCACCGCCAATGTAGTACCCACTTGGGATCTGGTAAACATTGACCACAGAACCATCTTCTCCACGCCATTTGTACTCTGTGTGTTTAACATCGTCATCACTGACACCGCGCCAAAACATTGTGTCTGTGATACCAAACTCACGATAGATTTGTGGCATACTAGCTGCTTGTCCGAAAGAATCTGGCACATAGCCGACATTCATGTAGGTTCCGAATGCTTCACAAATTTTCATGCCATATAACATATTACGAACAATGCTTTCTCCCGAGATCACTAATTGATCGGTTTGTGTGTACCATGGGCCAATGATCAATTTTCCTTGTTGAACAAGTTGTTGAATCCTTTCTTTGTCCTGTGGGCGCCATTTCAAGTAATCATCTAACAGAGAAGCCTGTCCATCTAAAATGAAACTTTCATAAGGATCATCCTTTTCTAGTTGTTCAATGACGTTTTTTAGATCGTGCATCAAATAGATTTTCGAGCGACTCGTCGTAAAATACCATTCGCGATCCCAATGACTGTGGGGTACGACATGTACTGTTTTTTTCATTCAATCATTCCTCTCCCGTGATTAAAAAAGGCACGTAACGATGGGTGTCGTTCGTGCCTATTAATTTTTCTCAATTTTTTTACCATCTGGTACGCATCATTTGATCCTTACATAAATGCTTCGAATTTTGAAAATCGTTTCTCTTCAAATACTCTTGTTTTCTTCCCCAAGTCTTGTCCTTGTCAGATACCTTAAAGCGTTCTTGAAAAATCACCTGCTCGTGCCTTTTCTTTTGCTACTATTTAGCTAATCAGCCTTGTTACTTAGTTTTCAAAGCTCACTTCAATATCATCGAGGGCAATATCTTCTGTTTGTTCTTCTTGCTTATTGAAATTCACGAATAAAGGCGCGACAAAACCGATGAAGGCTGCTCCTGCAAATAGTCCAATCAAATACGCCCAACCGTTTCCAACAGTGAAGAAGCCGTAGATTCCCCCAACTGGTGGCATTTTGTCATACATTCCTAATGCGATCCCCAAACCAGAAGCAATTGCACCTCCCAACATGTTGATCGGCACAAGCCGTAATGGATTGACTAATGTAAAAGGAATTGCTCCTTCTGTGATTCCGATGAACCCCATAATAAAGTTATTACGCCCAGCATCCAGTAGCTCTTTGTTGAATCGATTTTTGTGGAACAAAGTTGCTAAGGCATATCCAAATGGTACCGCACAAATCGCAACGTTCACGATGATGGCTGGTAAATAGACTCCTTCCGCTAGTAACACATTTCCTGCCATCCAAGCAGCTTTGTTTACAGGTCCCCCTAAGTCAGAGCCAATCATTGCCCCCATGATGAATGCCAGTAAAATTTTGTTAACGTCATTTTCAATCATGGTTCGGATCCATTCAACCAAACTAGTATTGATCCACGCCAAGGGCTCAGAGAGTAAGGCGCCCATGACGATTGCTACGGACAATGTAGCAATCAAAGGTAAAATTACCAACGGCATCACCCCAGCAAACGACTCCGGTAATTTGATATGTTCTTTCGCCCACTTCACTAAGTATCCTGCTAAGAACCCAGCAATAACTGCCCCTAAAAACCCAGCATTGGTGCTAGAAGCGACTGCACCACCGATAAAGCCGGCACCTAGCGCAGCCTTATCTCCAACAGAATACGCGATAAAACCAGCCAAGACAGTATTGATCAAGCCGATTCCTGCCCACCCTACTTGTTCAATCAAATAAAGCGCATGTTTAAAGCCTTCCGTGTCAGCATAAGGATCTAAGCTTGTGATCCCCATACCAAGAGCAATCATTTTCGGAATGGCAACAACCAGTGAAGCACCAATAATCAATGGCAGTACAAAACTAATTCCACTCATCAAGTGGCCTTTTAAATCTGCTAGAACTCTTTTCATCATCCTTGCCTCTTTCCTTTAGTTTGCGTTTCTTTGTTCAACAGCAGCTACACATTTCTTCAGCACCGCTTCCGGTGCCTTGATACACGTATTGATATTTACTCGAATTTGCGGTTTTCCTTCAAACCGTTCCATCCCAACAACTTTTTGGTCAGTCGCTAAAAGCAAGAAATCCGCTTCTTTTGCTTCGGCTGCAGTGATCTCATTGACTTGCCCTAATGAGCCTTGCTGTTCGATCTTGACCTCATAGCCAAGTTTCACACCAGCTTTTTCTAAAGCTTTTGCCGCCATCGGTGTATGTGCCAATCCAGCTGGACAGGCGGAAATTCCTACTATTTTCATACAATTTTCTCTCCCATCATTTCCTTTTTGATCAATTCTGCTAAATAAGCTTTGTCTTCTGATTGTTGAATCTGCTGGATGAATGTCTCTTCAAGCAATGCGGTTGCTAGGCGACTCAACATTTGCAGATGCACCGTTCCTTCATCTTTTTTAGGAACCATCAAAGCAAACACATTTTTGACTGCTGAATCATCGAAGGTTTCCCATTCGATGGCTTGCTCTAAACGAATAAACAAAACGGTCGGTTCCAAAACGGGTTCAGCTTTTGCATGTGGAATAGCAAAGCCTTCTTGTAAGCCGGTTGAATATTGTGCTTCCCGTTCAATGAATGCCGCACATGTATCTGCTGCATTGGTAACGATCCCTGATTCATAGGCATGATGCGCAATTACGTGAAACAGTTCTTCTTTTGATGTAACAGCCACATTCAAGAGAATATTTTTTTTCTGAAAATCCATCTCATCTGCTCCTTTCCTTTATTATGAAACCATTAGCGTAATTCGTGTGGTTTATTTTCTGTACACGTTTAATTTACGGTTTCTAATTCACGATGTAAACACAACAAATTTCCAATTCAAGTGGCAATCATTAGTAAAGCGTTTTCCAAAATGATTGCCAACTCTTCTGGAAATTTTCGGTACTGGTGAAGCATTTCATTCTTATTCTTTCTATTGTATGATGAGAAAGAGCACGGAGGTGAAACAAGTGTCAAAACTTGCTTATCAACGATTAGATGATCTAATGGAAGTATTAACTAGACAAACGGCGCCGCTACCAATGAAGGAGTTAACAAAAAGCTTCTCGATTTCTGAGCGAACGGTTCGGACCGACATTGCAAATTTGAATGATTTGTTAACAAATGTGGGTGCCTCCATCAAGTTGATTCGAGGGCAAGGCTATTTGTTGTCTATTGGTTCAAAAGAACGATTTCATGACTGGTGGACTGAAAGTATGTCGACTACCGAGTCCCTTCTAACTACGAGTGAAGAACGACAAGCCTATCTACTTTTCCTTTTATTTAAGAATGAAAACCCTTTATCCTTAGATGATTTTCTTGATCGATTATTTATTAGTAAAAACACCTTTTACTCATACTTAAAAACGGCTCGAGACAATTTAGCGACCTATCAATTAAAAATAGTAAATCGTCCAAATATTGGCTTTGAAGTCTTGGGTAACGAATTCGCCAAGCGACAAGCAATCAGTGATCTTTTGATTGAAAAAGATCTCCAAGAGTATTTGGTGGGTTTTACGGAAATGGAACTTGAGTTGTTTGATACGATTGATCTGACCCGCTTGCAAGAATTGTCATTAAATCATCTGGCGCCCTTAGACTTGTTAGACTCTGACTACTATCATAAAAACATTCTTTCTCATTTTGCTTTAGCAATCAGTCGCTTTATAGCTGGCCATCAGATCAACGAATTTCCCTTGCACGTGCCCGCGCTCAAAGAAGACGCCCAGAAAGTTGTTGGTCACTTCTTAGAAGAAATCGATCATGCATTTGATATACAATTGACTGCTGGAGAAAAACAATACTTCATTTACTATCTTGCGATGAATGCACCACGTTTAGTTGAAACAGGCGATGCAAGCGATTCTTCCACGAAAACTGCGAAAGCCATTGTGGAAGAATTATTAACTGCGATCAAACAGACGTCAAACTATGCGTTAGAGACAGACAAGATGCTAATAGACGATTTGACATCTCATATTGAGGGCTTTATCAACATGAATCTAATGGATGCACGCCGTAGCAATCCATTGCTGGCAACGATCAGAAAATCTTTTCCACAGGCTTATGATTTATGTTTGACTCATTTAGAAACGGTAAGCCTGAAACACGGTTTTTATTTTTCTCCTGATGAGATCGGCTATATCGCTTTGCACATCGCAGGTGCTATGGAAAGGAGTTCCATCAGAAATCATCATAAACATCGCGTCATCCTTGTTTGCGGAACCGGTCGAGCCATGAGTCGTATTATTGAAGCAAAAATTATCAAGCACTATCAAGAAACGATCGAAGTCGTTGATCGCTTTTCTTACGTCGAGCTACAACAATGTGATCTTTCTGCCATTGATTTTGTGATCACAACCGTTCCATTAGAACAGTTCTCGGTTCCTTCTATTTACATCAACATGGCCAAGCTAGATAAAGAAATTGGCAAAATCGAACCGTTCATTGAAACGCTCAGTGAATCAAAAGATGGTATCTATTCATTGTTTCAAAAAGCATTTTTTCTTCATGAAAATCATGCAGATAAAGAAACCTTACTAAAGAAAATGGCGCAGCAACTGTACCAAAAAGATTTTGTGCCCCAAGATTTTTATGACAGTGTGAAAAAACGAGAAGCAATCAATCAGACCAATATTAACGAGTGGCTTGCTATCCCCCATCCCATGACCTTGATGGCAAAACGCTCAGCCGTTTCAGTGGCGATCATTCCTGACGGCGTTGATTGGGGAAATGGTGATTTGGTTAAATTCGTCTTTCTCTTTGCGATTCAAAAAGACGAATATGAAGATACCGAAGAAATCTATAGTCTTTTATTAGAGTTGATGGATCGTGAAGATATTCAACAAGCAATCCTGCAAAATAGTGACTATCACCACTTTTTGAGCTGTATAAAGCAATTATAAAAGGAGCTGGGGAATCCAGCTCCTTTTGTTGATATGACTAATCTTATTTGATAGCTCTTTTTCTCATTCATAGTATGCAAGATTAAGATTGTTTCTTGACCTTTAAAATTTTAAATATCATTAACAAGATGAAACCAATAATACAAAACAATCCAACGAGAACATATCGTTGATCTGCAGTTTCTCCTGTCTTAGGCAGAGCAGCACTGTCTGATTTTTTTATCCTTTTATTTTCTTTTTCTAACACTTTTGGCTTCGATATATTAGTGGAGCGATCATTTATTGAAAATTTGATCGGTGTTTTATCAATTTGATAACCACTCGGTGCTTTGGTTTCAATCAACTGATACTCTCCTACTTCTAAATTACTTATCTCAACCTTTCCATCTTTGCTCGTAACTATGTTTTTTTGTACAATATTTCCTTTCGAATCTTGCAGCTCAAACTCTGCATTTGCCAGTAGTTTTCCTGTTTCGCTGTCTACTTTTTTCAGAGTTACTTTCCCAAGTTTTGGTGATACATAAGTATTCTTGAAAATAATCGATTCTTGGTACGCTGGACTTGCCACTAATTGTCCAGATTGGTCTTCCACATTTACGGTTACATGGTATTCTGTTTGGTCATAAGTGATCGTGCTATCTGTCCCTGCGACTTCTCGGATCGTATACTTGTATGTGCCTGCTTGGTCATAGTCGATTGCATCGAAGTAAATTTTTCCGTTGGCATCATTGCTCTTGGTTTGAATCACTTCCCCTTGTTCGTCCAACAGCTGGAATTGAAATTCATCTGCACTTAGTGCTTTGCCAGTCAATTCTTTACTTGCTTCTAGAACCGCACTCCCTTTTGCGGGATTGTAGCTATTTTTAAAAACAGCACTGCCTTCATAGCTTGGACTTGCCACTAATTGCCCCGATTGGTCTTCCACATTTACGGTTACATGGTATTCTGTTTGGTCATAGGTGATCGTGCTATCTGTCCCTGCGACTTCTCGGATCGTATACTTGTATGTGCCAGCTTGGTCATAGTCGATCGCATCGAAGTAAATTTTTCCGTTGGCATCATTGCTCTTGGTTTGGAGCACTTCCCCTTGTTCGTCCAACAGCTGGAATTGAAATTCATCCGCACTTAGTGCTTTGCCAGTCAATTCTTTACTTGCTTCTAGAACCGCACTTCCTTTTGCGGGATTGTAGCTATTTTTAAAAACAGCACTGCCTTCATAGCTTGGACTTGCCACTAATTGCCCCGATTGGTCTTCCACATTTACGGTTACATGGTATTCTGTTTGGTCATAGGTGATCGTGCTATCTGTCCCTACGACTTCTCGGATCGTATACTTGTATGTGCCAGCTTGGTCATAGTCGATTGCATCGAAGTAAATTTTTCCGTTGGCATCATTGGTCTTGGTTTGGAGCACTTCCCCTTGTTCGTCCAACAGCTGGAATCGATATTCATCTGCACTTAGTGCTTTGCCAGTTAGTTCTTTACTTGCTTCTAGAACCGCACTTCCTTTTGCGGGATTGTAGCTATTTTTAAAAACAGCACTGCCTTCATATAATGGATCGTTTGTTTGACTTCTTTGGTTTCCGTAGATTCAATCATGTTTGGCGAATAAGTGATAGTCACTTCGCGATCTTTGTCCTCTGCTGTCAAACCTGTGACTTCCTCAATGCTTGTTTTGTCTGCGTGATAGTTCTTGATTTCAGGACTTTTCACTTCATCAAACGTTGTATCATCATCTTTGGCTTGCCATTCTCCATAGGTATTTTCCCCTGTTGCTTCATTCGTTGTCACTGTGCGTGTGAACGTGACCGTGTCTACATTGTCTGACGCGGCTTCTTTGCCGTCTTCATACATATAATGGATCGTTTGTTTGACTTCTTTGGTTTCCGTAGATTCAATCATGTTTGGCGAATAAGTGACAGTCACTTCGCGATCTTTGTCCTCTGCTGTCAAACCTGTGACTTCCTCAATGCTTGTTTTGTCTGCGTGATAGTTTTTGATTTCAGGACTTTTCACTTCATCAAACGTTGTATCATCATCTTTGGCTTGCCATTCACCAAAAGTTTTGTCACCTGTTGCTTCATTCGTTGTCACTGTCCGTGTAAAAGTCACAGTGTCCGTCTTGTCTGACGCGGCTTGTTTACCGTCCTCATAAACATAATGGATCGTTTGCTTGACCTCTTTGGTCTCCGTAGATTCGATCATGTTTGGCGAATAAGTGACAGTTACTTCAAGATCTTCTGATTCTGCAGTCAACTCATGACAGATGTAATAAGTTATCTCTCATAGTAGAATCAAAATTTTCAAACCTACTTCTAATGAAATGGAAAAAATCGTCATTAAAAGATTCTACTCCTTTTATATTCTTTCTCAGAAGTTCCGAATCTTTTAATATCTCTTCACAGTCTACAATGGATAAGCTAGAGATACTTTCATAAATAAAATAGCCCTCAGGATTATCAATGAAGCATTGGGGATAATTTTGATTATATTCAAGTATATCTGAAAGTAAGTCTTCAGTTTTTTTTTGGTAACTACGTGTAGGATTTTTTCATCATTCTTATATTTTTGATACTCCACAGATCCTAAAAATTTTTTTGATTTAAGGGTATCTTTGTACTTATCTGGATAAAATAAGTACAAATAAATAATTGCCAATTGTTGTTCAATTTGTGTATGTCCTAGCTTCTTGTATTTTATTAATTCTTGTTTTAGGTAAAAACTAAATTGATCTAAGTCACGTAAATTTCTATTATCTTCTATAAATATTGTTGCTAAGCTTTCTTTAATTTCTAAATCAAAGATAGTACCCAATCTTTCAAAATAGTCTCCCCAAATTTTTTGAGGATGTAAAACATAAGGAAGTTCAACCCTTTGATCAATAATCTTTCTTAGATAGTCATTTTCATTATTAATTATATTCTCAAAATCACCTACAAAAACAATAGGAAGTTTATTATTTAATACATTGAAAAGCTTATATGCACTTTTTTGAGTGTCAGGAGAAATGCGATCAAAATCATCAATAATTAATACTTTATTTCTACATAAATAACTTCCGATACACGAATCGTATAATGCAGTATAGAATCTATCACTATTAAATTTAAGCAATTGCCAGACTGAAACAAACAATGCAATTATAGTAATTGGTAGTCTGAACGTTTGTATTAAAAATTTCTGCCCAAGTCCCAAATCAAACGCGGGTGTCATTAAAATTGAGATTACAACTGAGGAAATAATAGCCATTCTAAAAAGAAGATAAATTTTTCGGTTAATTCTAGAAGCTGCTATGTGAATAGTAGATCTATCATCTTTTAAGTTCCATAGGTCAAGAAAGATAAACTTTTTTTGTGATCTCCAATTTCTCTTTTTTCTTTCAATTTTTTCTACATTTTCTAGAAAGGTTGTTTTTCCGGAACCCCATGGACCATTTAAAAAATATGTTTTTTTCTGTTCAAGTAATTCTAAGAATTTTTTTTCAGCTTCTGAAGTATCAATTAAATCTATAAACGTTAGTTCACTTTTCATAAAATCATCTTTATCATCCATTCTATCTCCACTTTTCCTTTCCTCAAAAATTGATAACAGTTCAACGAATTGGTGCGTATTTTTTGTTCTTAATATGCTCTATTCCACAATTACTATAGAATTTTTACGCAAAATTTCTGCATGTTTTTTAAATCTTCTTCCCCCCATATAAGCGACTCTTTTTGGAAAAAATACGCCTTATCAAAACTGCTCAATTCATCCTGTTCACCAAAAAATGACGTCTCTAATAGTTCATTATTCAAAGTAGCACCTCTATCGGCATAATAGGCAAAATAATACAGAATAACTAACTGTATCTCACTGATATTTGCTCGTAAGAAACTGATGTAATCTCTTTTTAATCCTACATTTTCTTCTTCATCTACATTAGCATGGATATAGCTTAAAATTCTTAAAATCATAGAAAAGAAGGAGTCAATCGAAGCGTAATATCCATTGATAGAGTTTTCAATAGCAACTTTTTTATATGGTAATTCTAATAAATTCAAATTGCTAGTATCCGTGTAAGGCAATAGTTTTCCTATAAATTTTTCCAAATTCTTTTTTGATTTTGAATCAAGGAAATCGACTCTAGAAACAGCTTGTAATTCATTAATTAGCTTATTTAAATTGTAATTAAGCGTTTGTGGTCTTTCTGCAAACCTTTTATTTTTAATATTTTGAATTAAATCATCCTCAATCATAAAAACTACTTGTACCATATCGATTTCTGGTTGGATACTTTCATAGTCTTCCTCACCTACATGAAATTTATGAAGATATGCTGTCTGGTTTATGTAATCTTTCCTGATAGCACTTAAACAATCTAGAACATTCTGAGAATATTGTGTTTTTCTGGAATTAAAATCAATATCGAATTCTTTGATCATGTTCTCCAAAATTGAAATTAACTCATCACTAGACTCATATAATTTATCGATTCCCATTCTTCTTAATTCCAAAACACTATTATCAAAAATACTTTCTCTTAATTCTTCAAAATGGTTATTATCTTTCAAGAGTGTGTTCTTTTGATCATTAAAAAGCAATAACAAGTTAAAGAAGGTATTATCTACTTGCTCTGATTTTCTAGCCTTTCTCTCTTCTTCTAGCTCTTTATCTCTAGCTAAAATTTGTAATTCAAAGCGCTTCTTATCTTCTGCTAACTCTTTATTTTTAGCTTTTGTCTCCTTGTCAAAACGCTCCTTATCATTGGACAACTGGATTTGAATCACGATTAAGGCTCCTACGACTCCAATAATAGATCCAAGATATCCACCCCAAAAACCTAACCATCCATCATCTGATCCATTATTCATGGTGTCCCAATTAATAAGTACTTGAATAAATAAAGGGATTAGGACAAGTGTAACCAACAAAGCCCACGCTACAAATTTTTTATTTTTTTTCAAAAATTCCATTACATTCCTCCACTTTCCATTGTTAACTCGAATTATAGATCTAAACTTTTCACTGCGGTATCTTTATCTTCTTGCGTGATCCCTATGTAACGTAACGTTTCACGCTGGGAGGAATGGTTAAGCAGCGATTGAATGATTTCTGTTTTGGTTCCTTGCTTGTAGAGAAAGTAGCCAAACGTTTTTCGCATCGAATGCGGCCCAATATCTTTTAACCCGATTGCAGTTCCAGCATCATGAATGATTCGCCAAAGACTTTGGCGATTGAGCGGTTCGTTTGTTCCTTTGCGACTTGGAAACAAGTAGTGATCAAATTCCTGCTGAAGGAGCTGCTCCGGAAATTCTTGCTGCACATATTCTAAAATCGTTTTTCGCAATTTATTGGAAATGTACACCGAATTGTGTTTCGCCGTTTTTTGTTCCTTCATTGATAGTCGATCTTTTACCACTACTCGGCCACGAGTAATTTCTAACACATCGGCCAGTTTTAATTGACGCAAATCAGAAATTCGATACGCCGTATTGATCCCGATTGAAAAAAGAACCAAATTTCGTTGGCCATATTTTCCTGAAGCCAAAATTGCTTTCATGGCATCGATCTTTTTTTTGTCTCGAATAGGTTCAACTGTCTTCATTTTCTCTCTTCCTTCTAATAAGACTTAATCCCATTATAACATCTAATATGTCTTATTTAAAACGAGTGAAAGAAAAAGGCTCAAAAAGAAATGTGCATTTCTCTTAGAGCCACAATGGATAGCGCCTGTTCAACCAATGAGACACAACCAGCTTGTGTCTCATTGGTTTTTAAATATCTAAATTCTAAGTTTTCTTTTTTTTCCCCTTTTTATCAGGTATTTTAACCAAAGATACCTCAAATCCTTCTAAGGATAATGCATTCACTAACGCTACCAAGTTTAGAGAAAAAAGGACAGGAAATACTTTTGAGTTTTTAAAATGAACTTTTTTTTCTGGAATAATAATTCCTAGAATTATTTTGGAACGTTTAAGGTTTGTTTCATTTAGAAAAATTGCTCCTGACTCAGACGATTCAGTTTTTATTGCTGAATTAATATGATTTACAAAGTCTTCCGATTTTTTCAATAAGATGCACGAGGCTCTCGCCTGTGATAACAAGTGTGAGAGTCCTGAAGTCGCTGTTCCTCTTTTTACATGACAAAAAAATGCGCTATCTTCATTTACTTTGAGAATATCACATGGTTCGATTTGACTCCTCCCATTTATTTCGTATAAGCCAAATCCACCATCCAGATTTTGGTTTCCGAAATTTTCTTTATCAAGGCATATCAACCCCTTATTTGAATCTAGTTTGGAAATCTTGATGTTGTAATCACCTTCATTAGCATCCTCATTATTAAACTCATTAAAGTCTATACCATGAGCCTCGGAAGATAGACTATTAACAAAATCTCTAGTTTCACGCCAAACGTTCTTATTTACACTAAGCCAATCTCCTTGATACAAAATATATTTATCAGAATCATGATCTAACTCCAGATATAGACAGGAAAATAGATTTCCAATAGATGTGTCTTTCGATGAATCGGATTTCCGATTCTTTATAGATACTTTTATAGATTTTAGTTTATCAGCAAATTCTTGAACGTTGTATTTTAAAAAAAATGAAAATATTTTAGAAAATATTTCTTCCTGAGTATTAGCGAAAAAATTGAAATACTCATCTGGCCTAAAAATACTGTGAACTCTAAATTCTAAATCTTCAATTTTAAACTTCACTTTATTTAAGGGTATATCTATAAATAATTTATCTAGATCATTTACTTTAAATTCATTGCTATTATTTTTGAAAGTGACCATCAACTTGGATAGATAATCATCAAGATTCTTATTAAGATACTCTTTCTTTCTAGGTGATACTGCTAGGATCTCTTTATCCAAAAACGTTCTTTTTGATCTCCTTTGTCTGTATGTATTACCTAATTGTTTTAAAATTGGAACGAGATCGTCTTCTATAGAAAAATTACCATTAATCTTAATTGAATCTTTACTACTCGCAAATATATTTAATGCTTTTATATTATTATTTCCATCTGTAAAACTAATTGTCATTTCCCCAAAGATTTCATCAACTATATTGGGAGTGGATTGTGAAGTGGAAATTTCATTTAAATTAATCTTATTATTGCTAGAAAAATTACTCACATATAGTGTGTCTGAGAAGTTCGTGTTCTTTACACGCTTTATAGTATGTAACTTTAGTTCTTTTCTAGCGATATTTAATCCAAAATCAGGTACTACATGTTCTCTATTTAATAGAGTATATCCATAAGAATATGAAATAGCATAGATACTACTGCTGGTACTTTTAATAATAATTAATGGTTTATTAAGTATATTAGGCGTAGTAAAATCTATCTGCCTTTCAGAAAATAAATTGACGCTCTCTAACCACCTTACTTCTGCTTGTTTCTCTTGCAGTATAAATATTTTCCCGGTTACATTATGATTTCTTCTCAACTGATCATCTAAAGGAAATATAGCTAAATTAAACTCATTGATATCTTCTGCATTTTCGAATAGATCCTCAGAAGAATATCTGAGGTATTTCTCGTCTATAAAACTGTTTATGCTACTACTTTTTTTATTCTTAAGCATAAAAATACTCAATTCAGTCATTCTATCCTCCAAATATTTAAATTAATTTAGAATAAGGAATATTGCTGCGTCTAAGGTCATATAATTTTTCCATGAAAATATATTTATAAACAACGTTATTATACCACTAATCTATTCATTAGTTTGAAAATCAATGCGATTACTTGATTTCTGTCGGCAGCTCTTTTATTGTTTATTTTTCATTTAAAACCTTTGATATATCTATCAGTCTGATCACCAAAAGCATACAGATAAGAACACTATAATGATCGAAATCAATATCTTATTGAACATAATTAAGTGAGCCAATGAATGATCTATGAATTAAGGAAATAAACAAAGGATCAAAAACTTTTAAGTTTCTGACCACATCCAAGATTTGTCCTAATACTCATAAATTTAAATATTAATTGAACAATGATTTAGTTACGAGTTTATGAACATAAAAATAGAGCAATATACATCAATCGTTGTATCTAAAAAGAGTGTCCAGAAATTAGTCATTTTATGAACATTCAAACATTCACTTGAATATAGATGGATGTTCTGATACAATACATTCAAACAAACATTTGAATGTAAAGGAATGATCGTATGAATAATGAAATTTGTGAAATAACTTGTATTCATGAAGACAAAGTTAATCGTGCTAAATCTAAACTAGCAAACTTTGATACTCCGTCAGTAAGTGGTTTCTTTAAAATATTGTCAGATGAAAATCGACTTAAAATTGTACATGCTTTAGTCCATGAAGATGAGCTATGTGTTTGTGATATTGCTAATATCATTGATGCTTCGGTCGCAACAACTTCACACCATCTGAACTCCTTAAAAAAATTGGGAGTAGTTGATAGTCACAAGGATGGTAAGTTAGTCTACTATTTTATTAAAAATATCAAAATCTTAAATCTTATGGAGCTTGGCGTAAATTTTAAAGAAGAGGTGCTAGCATGAGTGAGAAAATGACCGAAAAAACCTATCGAATAGAAGGATTAAGCTGTACAAATTGTGCAGGTAAATTTGAAAAAAATGTAAAACAGTTGCCAGGAGTTACGAGTGCAACAGTAAACTTTGGTGCAAGTAAGATTTCAGTAGAAGGCCAAACAACAATTGAAGAACTCGAAGAAGCGGGAGCCTTCGAAAATCTTATCATTCGTAATGATCAAGAAAATGATGAACAAGTTAGATCAAAAGAGTCTTTTATTAAACGGAATATCGCTTTAATCATCTCTCTTGGTTTTATACTTGTTGCTGTGATTTCCCAACTATCATTGGGCGAAGATCATTTATTAACGAAAGCTCTTTATATATTGGCAATAATAATTGGTGGATTTGATTTATTTAAAGAAGGGTTCTCTGATTTGATCAAATTGGACTTCTCCATGGAATCTTTAATGACTATTGCAATTATTGGGGCCGCATTTATTGGAGAATGGGCCGAAGGTTCTATTGTAGTAATACTATTTGCTATTAGCGAAGCTTTGGAACGATTTTCAATGGATAAAGCAAGACAGTCGATTCGTTCTCTTATGGATATAGCTCCCAAAGAAGCTCTTATCAGGAGAAACAATGTAGAGCAATTAGTCAGTGTCGATAAAATCGATATCGACGATATTATGATCATTAAACCCGGACAAAAAATAGCCATGGATGGGCTTGTTATCAACGGTCATTCTTCAGTAAATCAAGCAGCAATAACAGGAGAATCGGTTCCTGTTGAAAAACAGTTAGATGATGAAGTGTTTGCAGGAACACTAAATGAAGAAGGTGTTCTTGAAGTCAAAGTAACAAAAAAAGTAACGGATACAACGATTGCCAAAATCATTCACTTAGTTGAAGAAGCGCAAGGAGAACGAGCTCCTGCACAAGCCTTTGTAGATAAATTTGCAAAATACTATACGCCATTCATAATTATTATGGCCCTTTTGATAGTGGTTGTTCCTCCGCTATTCTTTGGTGGTGACTGGAATAAATGGCTTTACCAAGGGTTATCCATTTTAGTTGTCGGATGTCCTTGTTCATTAGTGATCTCAACACCTGTTTCAATTGTTTCGGCTATTGGTAATGCAGCAAAAAATGGTGTTTTAGTAAAAGGCGGAGTCTATCTGGAAGAAATTGGTCATTTGAGAGCAATTGCTTTCGATAAGACTGGAACCTTAACAAAAGGAAAGCCTGTCGTAACGGATTTCATTGCAACCAGTTCTGAAACTGATATAAATTATCTATCGATTATTTCATCGTTGGAATCTCTTTCTCAACACCCATTAGCTTCTGCTATTTTAAACGAAGCGGATAAAACTAATGTGGATTACAAGTCAATACAAATCGAGGATTTCCAATCTATCACAGGTAAAGGACTTACAGGTATACATCAAAACATACGTTACTATATTGGAAGCCCTAAACTGTTTTCTGCATCAGTAATCGAAGAAACAGCGGTAAAAGTACAATACAGACAATTTCAAGAACAAGGGAAAACCGCCATGTATTTCGGTACTGACGAACAAATTTTAGGAGTAATTGCTGTCGCGGATGAAGTAAGAGATTCAAGTGCTGCCGTTATTTCTGAACTCCACAAGTTGTCAATTGAACACACTATTATGCTTACTGGTGATAATACTAAAACCGCTGAATCTATTGGTAAGCAATTAGGTGTGACTGAAATAAAAGGAGATCTAATGCCTCAAGAAAAATTAGATTCGATTAAAGCGTTGCGGACAACTTATAATAAAGTAGCAATGGTGGGCGACGGCATTAATGATGCACCAGCATTAGCTGCATCGACGGTTGGTATTGCAATGGGCGGTGCAGGAACAGATACGGCTCTCGAAACTGCTGATGTTGCTCTAATGGGCGACGATTTACAAAAATTACCATTCATTGTTAGACTTAGCCGCCAAACTCTAAAAGTAATTAAGCAAAATATCACCTTCTCATTAGGTATAAAACTATTAGCTCTACTACTAGTCATACCAGGTTGGCTAACACTATGGATTGCTATTGTAGCAGATATGGGAGCAACGCTTTTAGTAACATTAAACGGATTACGATTGATGAAAGTTAAATAACACAACAAATAAAAGAAGGCATGTTTATAAGCGTGCCTTCTTTTTATGATACATTTTTAGTTTTTTTGAACGCTAGTTATGAAGCAAACTATGCGCCATTTAAATATTAAAATGACAAGGCCCTAAAAGAAAAGTGATTTCCTCTTAGAGCCTCTAAGGATGGAGCGATTTTAGCGAATGTGACATAATCTGATTGTGTCACATTAGGGTTTTGATATTTTCGGTAAGATTTGATTATCTCAGAACATTAATATTGTCCCTTTAAAAAATTTTGTCAGTACTTTTAAGTTATTCTATTCTGAAAATTCAAAATTTTCAGTCTATAAAATTAACTTATATTCAGTTTTACCAAATGATAAGCTTTAAAAAGTATTCAGAATTTAGTCATGTTATGGATCCAATAAAGTAGATATGGAATATTTATTTTCTCTTGTCTAATTTATAAGAATATGATTTGTCAAAGAATTAAAGCTATGAATTATTCAGGAATAAAAATTATTTTTAATAACAACCTATTATCCTTTCCAAGCTTGTAGATATTTTGGTTTAGATGTTTTTTATGTGAGTTCAATTCTACAGCGGAGGGAATGAGAAAGTTTTCTAAACAAGTTTGGAAATTCCTAAACATGTTCAGAACACACAGAAAACACTTACATTCTAAAGAAGATTCTTTATACTAGATTTTGAAGAAACAGTGGCCACAGCGTTCTTCTATTTATAAATAGCCTTCAGCGCCGCGCTCAACAAAAGCTCAAATTGATTCAGTGTCGTGCCAAAGAAAAGATTTGGTTGGTAATCAGATATTTTTTGTGGAATATAGGTTTCCGTGCTAATGGTTAATGTTGCCAGCGTACCGATTTTTGAATTTTTTTGCCCAACAAATGCGATCACATCGATAAAGTGATCGTTCGCAATTTTAGCTAATTCGGCTAATCGAACTGTATCACCAGAATTGGAAATAATAAAAAGCAGAATATCTTGTTGCACTTGCCGTCTAAGAAATTCTAAATGACTATTGGCCGTCGCACGAAATCCATATAGATTAAGAGATTCCGAAAAATAATTGGCTAGATTTTGCGAAAAACCTGAGCCAAGAATCATAATCCGTTTATCGCGATACGCAGACATTAAATGTATGAATGCTTCCTTCTCCTCATTGGAGAATGTGCTTGGCATCGTAATGTCAGATTGGCTGTTTCCTAGAGCAAATACCAACTCACTATAACCGGAATATCCAATTTTCTTCGCCATATTGATAATCGTTGCAGTAGAAACATACGATGCTTTGGCAACGTCACGAATCCCAATATTTTTTAAAGACTGACGATTTTTTTTCATAAATCGTAAGACTTCAGCTTCTGAGTCATTCAGTTGGTATTTATCTATAAGCATTTCAACATCCATAAGATTCACCTCAAATTTTATCTAATAGGAGTATTATATCATGACAGAAACGAAATTTATTCAAGATCCGTGGTCAAAAATGACTACCCGTAACGGCTTACGTGGAGATGAAGCTATCTCAGCATTACAAAAATCGATTCGTCGAGGCAAAGAAAAAGAAGCATGTGAATTTGCTTATGAAATGTATATCACCTCACCACAATTTGAAGAGAAACTCTGGAGAAGGCTATTGGCGATCAGTGTTGAGGATGTGGGCATGGGCAATCCTATGGCCGCCATCATGATCAATAACTTAAACGCCATGCGCAAAGAATTCCAATACAATGAATCCGATCGTGCGATGTATTTTTTCCACGCGATTCGTTACCTATGCCAATCTGAAAAAGATCGTTCATCGGATTTACTTAAGAACATTGTTATCAAGAGTTTCGCTATGGGATATATTCCAGAAATTCCTGATATTGCGTTGGATAAACATACTGTTCGGGGACAGGCAATGGGGCGTGGTTCAGAACACTTTTTGCATGAAGCAAGTAAAGTGATCCCCCAAGCAAAAGTTGATAATGACTACAAGGAACAATACGAAAAAATCATCGAGACCTATGATCCAGATCACGTCGTGCCAAGTACGTTTTCATTTAATCCTTGGCAAGTATAGGAGGAAGTTATATGGAAAATTCTGCGTTTATCATGAAACTGAATGACATACTTAGCCCCATCGCAGCCAAGATAGGTAATCAGCGCCACCTAAAAGCTATATCCAGCGGTATGATGTTTGGCCTACCCTTTATTGTTATCGGTTCTTTTTTTCTGATTTTTGCAAATCCACCCATCAATATTGATCAATACAATCCAGATACAGCTAATATTTTCATGAAATTTATGGCCAGCTGGAAAGATTTTGCCGTAGCAAATTATGATCTCATCACAGCCCCTTATAATTTGACAATGGGAATCATCGGATTCATTAGTGTTTTTGGCATTGCATTTTCCCTTGCCAATGAATACAAAATTAATCCTTCCATGAATGGCATGGTTGCATCTGTCATTTATCTAATGGTTTGTACACCAGTGGAAGAAGGTGCCATCAATCTTAATTTCCTTGGGACAAACGGATTGTTCGTCGCAATTATCATCGGCTTGCTAGTAGTGGAAATCAACCGACTATTTGAAGTAAAAAATATTAAGTTGAAACTCCCAGATACAGTTCCACCCATGGTAGCAACCTTTATCAATATGCTCGTTCCACTGCTGACAAATATATTCATCTTTTATGGCATCAATCTGATTTTCTTGGCAGCAACAAACAAAATCTTCCCTGAAGCAGTGATGGAAGTCCTGACTCCAGCAACGAACATCGCTGGCAGTCTAGGTGGTTTCTTATTGATCGTGACTTTGGGTAACATCCTATGGCTATTTGGTATCAATGGCTCGTCAATTATTTTCCCTATCGTCTTTACATTGGGAATGGCTCAAACTGGTTTGAATGCTGAACAACTGGCAAATGGTGAGACCATGACACACTTAATGAACTTACAAATGTTCCGTATTTCTGTACTTGGTGGAGCCGGTGGTACTTTGGGTTTGGTTTTATTGATGATGCGAAGCAAAGTACCCGAATATCGCACAATTGGAAAATTGTCATTGGTTCCTGGAATCTGTTCCATCAACGAACCAGTGATTTTCGGATTACCTATCGTTTTTAACCCTATTTTGGCAATTCCATTTTTGATTACGCCCATCATTTCATTATTGCTGACCTACTTTGCTCAGCAACTAGGATGGATTGGGATTGGATTTATCGTCGATCCTTCCTTCACACCTTTTTTTGCACAAGCTTATCTTTCAAGTATGGACTGGCGCAATATTCTCTTTTGCCTACTGTTGATCGTCATCAGCATCTTCATCTACTATCCATTTTTTAAAGTCATGGAGAGCAATAAAACAAAATTAGTAGATGAAAAACTATAGTCGTCATTCTTAACCTTGTAACGAAAATATGGTTCTATACTATTTAGGGTTCTGTTGCAAAGTTTTAAATCTACTATCAAATAAGGTAGAATAATAGAAAAAGATAGCAGGAGGAATGACGATGAATCATTTTAAAGGAAAGCAATTTCAGCAGGATGTGATTATTGTAGCCGTGGGCTACTATCTTCGTTATAACCTTAGCTATCGTGAAGTTCAAGAAATCTTATATGATCGTGGCATTAACGTTTCTCATACGACGATTTATCGTTGGGTGCAAGAATATGGCAAACTACTCTATCAAATTTGGAAAAAGAAAAATAAAAAATCCTTTTATTCATGGAAAATGGATGAAACGTACATCAAAATTAAAGGAAAATGGCATTATTTGTATCGAGCCATCGATGCAGATGGTTTAACCTTGGATATTTGGTTACGTAAAAACCGGGACACACAAGCAGCCTATGCTTTTCTTAAGCGGTTAGTGAAGCAGTTTGATGAACCGAAGGTTGTAGTCACAGATAAAGCCCCCTCTATTACAAGTGCCTTTAAGAAACTAAAAGAATACGGCTTTTATCAAGGGACAGAACATCGTACCATTAAATACCTGAATAATTTGATTGAACAAGACCATCGTCCAGTAAAGAGACGCAATAAATTCTATCGAAGTTTACGCACTGCCTCTACCACGATTAAAGGCATGGAAGCCATTCTAGGATTATATAAGAAAACCCGAAAAGAAGGTACTCTCTTCGGGTTTTCGGTCTGTACTGAAATCAAGGTATTATTGGGAATCCCAGCTTAAATCATAGATACCATAAGGGATTTTATTCTTTATTTAAAACTTTGCAACAGAACCGCTTTTATCATTCTAAATCAAATTGTATATTTAAAGCGTACCCTAAATAGACATGAATATAACATTGAAAAATATGGTTTTTCAATGTATGATTAGGGTGTATTTTAAATACTTGTAGAAAGTAGGTAAAACTTTTGAAAATTTCATATATCCGAGTATCATCGATCGATCAAAATGAACAACGTCAAATCGAAGAAATGAAAAAATTCGGTGCAGAAAAAATTTTCATCGAAAAACAATCCGGAGCGACTATTACTCAAAGACCGATTTTTCAAGAAGCATTAGATTTTGTTAGGGAACAGGATATTTTTATTGTAGAAGCCATCGACCGACTTGGACGTAATTATGACGAGATTATCGATTCAGTTAATTATCTAAAAAAGAAAAATGTGCGGCTCATTATCACCAGTTTACCAATAATGGCTGAAGCAATCGGAAATCCACTCCTAGATAAATTTATCAAAGACCTAATCATTCAGATCTTGGCCATGATTGCTGAACAAGAGCGTACTGAATCGAAACGACGCCAGGCACAAGGAATTAAAATCGCGAAAGCAAACGGCGTCTATAAAGGTCGTCCTAAGTTATACAGTGCAGACACAAAAGATCCTCAGCGGCGCCTTGTTTATAAAAGCATCGTTCAGGATCTTGAAAATGGAGTTGCTATCTCAAAGATTGCAAAAGACTATAATGTGACTAGGCAAACAATTTACCGGATAAAAAAAGAATTGGATCAACTAATTGTATGATTTCTTTTTTTTACACGTAATTATCAATAGTTATGTTATCAAGATAGACAATCATGTTAAATTCATCTAACTAAGTTGATTATATTTATGATATTGGGAATTTAGTTGACATAAATATAATCAATGCAGCAATTATCCTGATTTAAAGCTATTCATTATCGGTAACTTATCATAATATATCTTATGTAAACTAAAATAATTATGTATTCTTAAAAATAATGAACATAATTAAAATTGACCTATTGTGACACTTGCGTGGGATCACTTACTAGTAATCAATCTAGTGCACGAACTTTTAATATGTTAAAATTAGTAGTCGCCTATCCGACAGTCTTGCGACTGGAGGGAGGTGTTTTCATGATTCAATTCTTCATTTGCCCCCTTCTTGTCGGCTTACTAGTAGCCCTCTTCGAGTATTGGCTGAATAATCGAGACAAGAAGTAAAGCAACGAAGGCGACATCAGCCCACAAAATGAAACCCCAGAGAATCCGACCTCTCTGGGGTTTCGTGGTGTTTTCATGTCCAATAATTCATTTGCATGTATATTTTAACATGTAATTTCAAGGAAATCAATGAAGACAGGTATTGGAAAGAGCACTGCCTGAAACTTCAATAACGGGCAGCGCAACTCTAAATATACAAATTTAAGTATATCATAATAAAAAAATATGAAAAAATTTGAAGGTAGTGAAGATTCTACCGTCGTTTGCTTTACTTTTATTCTTAATAAGTTTTGTAATAATTACTCGACACGGTAGTTCGTTAGCTACGCAGCCACTGATCGTTGCATAGTTTCTGACATTGTTCTTATGATTCAGTAACTCTTATTCCGTTTGACTCCTAATAGTTCATGGGCGAAGCGCGTCCGTCTAAAATAGTTGTTTCTATCGTTTGAACCTCATTGACAATTTTTGGAGAATCTTACCATCCCTTTTCAGCAGTTAAATGTAAAATTCTTTAATAGCTACGCTTATTTTTCATCCAGAATGATAACCTCCCAAATTTTTCCTTCTATCTATATAGCATCATTTTGTGCTTCACGTGATTGAGCTAGTTGAGCAAAATCAATTAAAGATTCAATCGACAATCCAGCATTTCGCAAGTTTTTTGCTAGATAAATCCAATTTAAATCATTGGTAGTATAATCTCGGTAGCCGCTCTCGTGGCGGTGAACGGGTGGTATCTCGCCAACACGCTCATAATAGCTTAGTGTATCCACACTTAAATCAAACATTTCAGCTGCTTTTTTATATTCATCGAATCTCCTCCTCATTCTTCTTATTTATAATAAACCATGGAGTTAACTCTAGAGAAACCAGAAGCCTCTTGTCTCTATGCTAATACTACACTAAATACCTCCTCACATTCCGTAGACTATTAAAATATTAAGCAATAGATAAAATCAGTTAAATGCAACTTCTCATATTCTAATGTTTATTAAGTAAGAATAATGTTAAAATAAAAAAACGAAGAGTATTCGGCGCAGTCCAGAAAAACTTCCCCAAGTTTTCTGTGCCGGTACTCTTCTTAGATTAATGCATGTTGCTTAATCAGCCTACGCTATATATTTCTTTTTTGCAAGTAATTACGATGTAGAAGCAATGCTTAGGAATCCCTTACGTTTTTTCTATTTTTACTTTTGACTTCTTTTAAGTGCTATACTGGATAAGTACCATGAAAGTAGGTGTTCAAATATGAATACTAATTTTTATCCAGTGGAAGTTTTTAGTTCGGACTACCGTTTATATTCATCAAAAGCAAAAACAAATTTGTATGATTTTCAATCGAGACCACCTTTGATCACGTCATTTGCTGTGCTAAATTTGAAAGAGTTGCGCAATATTCAACTCAAATTATTTATTTACGATATTGATATCGAAAAATTTTCTACTTTAGAGGAAGCTAAATCTAGATGTAACTCTCTTATGTATAAATAATTTAACTAGCTGATCATAGCTAGTTTTTTTGTATATCTGTATCTAATGAACTAAATGTTCATCCTTAATCTGCTTAATAAAAAGAAATATTTATCGCTAAACTTATGGTGGCGGATTTAGAAGTTTATAGATTAGCGAATGACACAGAAATATCTGCCATCTGCTATGGGTGAATCAGATAAAATATATTTCTGGATGGTTCCTTTGAAGAGTTTTTCTCCTTCACAGCAACTTTTTAAAGAAGTATACATTTTTTCAGAACCATCCAGATAATAAACATTGATTCCCTGAATCTGATTATAATTAATCGGAGAACGTCGTGTACAAGAAAGTTGATCTCCTAGATATTTCACTTCATTAACAATCATTGGGTCATTAAGCCAATTTTTGTTAAGTGTCAATTTTACGATTAACTGATGAATAGCTTCTTTTTGCATTTTATTCCTCCACTCAAACCAATCGTCTATCCAGTTTACATATACATAGTACGTGATTAAAAAACTCAATCTATTCTTCATTGATTTCAGTTACTCATTAAATTTTTATAATTTATAACTGTTCTTTCCGTAGTATTCGTCACTTCTGAATTTGAAAGGGTTACAACTGCCGAATTGCTGAGTAGCTTTATAATTGTTCCAGCTGCTTGTTTTTTTCTATATCGAAATATGACCTGTTGATCTATATGAAAAGCTTGGCCTTCTATTGAAAGTTGTTGTGGTTTCCATTGTGAAAAACTCATTCTTACCCCTCCTTTGAAGTATGAAAAAACCGCCTCACACATGTTGAGACGGGTTAAAAGGCACTTTTATGCTTTATAGATATTAGCAGCTTGCAAACCGCGTTGACCTTCTTCAGTATCAAAAGTAACTGCTTGACCTTCATCTAAAGATTTAAATCCATCCGCTTGAATCGCTGAAAAATGAGCAAAGACATCTTGACCATTTTCTCCTGTAATGAACCCAAAACCTTTATCTGAATTAAACCATTTTACTGTACCTTTATTCATACTATTTCCTCCTTGTGCATCATTACGAATGCGTTTTGTTGCAATAATTGTTTGATAAGCAAAAGGAGAGTATAAATTTATGTATAGCACTCTTAATACGTTTCAAAGTTTATCACTACAAGTAGTATACCACACAAACTCTTTAGTTGCAACTTTACATAAAAATATTATTTTTTTATAAACTTATCACTCACTATACACTATTTTATTTTTAATGTGCTATACTATCTATATAGAATTTCGCTATGAACGTTATCGTTACCTTTCGTCACTATTTGAGAGAGGAGAATGTATTATGACATTCACTAACAAAACAATTGATTATCGTGTTACTTTGGACACTAACTTAAACTTGTTTATTGTTTTTTCTAAAAATGATGAAACCAAAGTGGCAACCGGTACTACAATCGAAAATGCAGTACATGAATTAGAAAAACTAGCATAAGGAGTGAAACTCTCTAATGGCCAAGCTCTTTTCATATTAAAGGCAGCTACTTGTAAGAATGAGTAGCTGTCTTATTCATTTTTTGTGTGCTAATTTGCTAAAAATGATCTCCATTGTTTCAAGTGTATCGATATCCATCTGACACAACCAGAGAAATACCTTCTTTTCCTCCTCCGTCCAAGTAGTTTTTGGATAGGCGGAAAGAAGTTTCAGATATTTTACACGTTGGATACTAGATGACAATAGCCAGTGCTGTTCAAAACTCTCACTTTCTTCCATATCATCCCTCCAAAATGGTATTACCTACAGTTAGACATAGCAAATGCAAGTAACTTTTAACTAAAAAATATCACAAACTAGCAAGCCAATCATCACAGATTAAAAATTGCTTTTTTTATGTTAATAAAGCAGTACATCTATTTATTGTCTCCTATTCTTAGATCCAGCTTCAGCTCGATTTTAAAATAGAGCAAAATCCTATAATTTCTGATCCGTTAAAATCAATATTGTAGAATTCATAATCATTTTTTATCAAGCAATCATTTATTTAAAAACCATTCACATAAGTAATAATTAACTTTTCGAAACCTAAGACTTTAAGGAATATTATTTTATTCTATAGTGGTTTTCCGATAATGCTTCCACATAATATCTTAATAACTTGTAATCTTTTTCATCAATACTTTTTATTATTATTTTATTTCCAAATAACGATCTGTGTGAACTTTTTAAAAGTCTGTGATGTATCTGATTTACAATCAAATACTCTACTTCTTCGTCCTTCAAGTTAGGATCAGTAATCTTTTCTAAATCCCGATGAATATAATTATATTCTAAGTGAGACGCGTCATTAATAACTCGTTTAAATTCTTCTTTCTCAACTTTCAGGAAAATCACGTCCTTCCCTTAATAAAAAACTCAGCGAAAAGAGAGATTAACTAACCACTTCTGCTATTTAAAAATACATATTACGTAATCAAATAAATTTCAATTCAACATCAGATATCTTTACAATAGTATGTTACCCCTTACCTACAAAAAAATCTATTGTTTTTATACATAAATACCCTAACATTCTTATGCAAAACTCTTATCAATAGATCATCTAATCTAAATCATAAAAATAGACCTAATAGAATTCCCCCTAAAATGAAGAATGCAGAGTTAATTTTGTATTTAAGAATACCTAATAGACTAATAAAAAAAATTAAAATGAAATACCATTCAACAAATATATTTTGTCCTAATTGGATGGTAACATTAGCCATCAATGCTAATGCTGCCGCATTTATACCAATTAACATTTTGGAAAATGTATTGGATTGTTTAAGCTTGGAAAATAGTGGTGCTAATATAAGAACCAGTAGAAACGATGGTAAAAAAATCCCTACTGTAGCTACCAAAGCACCTGGGATACCGAAAAGTAAATATCCAATAAAAGTTGCTGTAGTAAATACAGGCCCAGGAGTAAATTCGCCTACAGATATGGCATCTATCATTTGAACTTGGGTCAATACTTGTAACTTATCAACAAATTCTGATTGGATAAACGCAAGTAATACATAGCCACTACCATATAAAAGTAAACCTATTTTCAGGAAAGTTAAAAATAAAATTGAGAGACTAAATGGCTCTATGACATAATTTTTAAAATTCCAATCTTTTTTTATTAATAGTAAGAGTATTGCGGCAACTATTAACACAGTGAGTTCCGAAGCACCAAAAACAACCAAAAGCAGAGACAGGCAAAAAACAATAAATGTAGACATATCTTTTATAGCTGTTTTAAAAAGCTTTATTAGAGCTGCTACAATAATTGCTACAATGACAGGCTTTATATACTCCAGAATTGTTTGAACTCTAGGAAGGTCTCCATATAATTTATAAAAGTGCCCTATAATCATTACAATGACCATTGCTGGTAAAATAAATGAAATACCTGCTAAAAATAATCCCCATTTTCCAGCACGCCGATGACCTAATATAATTGCCATCTCTGTAGAGTTTGGACCAGGAATCAAGTTAGTAAATCCTAATAAATCTAGAAACTCTTCCTTAGACATCCATTGCCTTTTATCCACGACTTCTTCTTCCATCATAGCGATATGAGCAGCTGGTCCACCAAAAGCAAAGAACCCAAGTTTTGAGAACACTTTAACAATCTCGATGTATTTATTTTCTTCCATAAGCCCTCCAATAGCATGAGAAATATTAAGTTATGTGCATGATTTGTTATATCAATGACCGGTTTCAGTTTATTAGATCTTTACTTTCCAATAAATAGTTTAGAAAAGGACGCAAAGAGAAAAATAGAACTTTCTCTTTGCGTCCTTTGATGAAACCTTCTGAAAAATGATAAATATATTATCATTACAGTAGATTTACTCACCTATAAATATAAAAGCAACATATAAAAAGAAGACTTCCCCAATCTGCTTTCCCCGCTACTCTTTTAATGAGACACACTAGAAAATTTTAGAACAATTATTTATATATAGCAAGTAAAATGCCCTTGTTAAACAATACTATTTTAATGAACCGTCCAAGAGATCTTGATCAAGCCAAAATCATGTTTAATTGCATAATAAATCAAGAATAAACAACAAGTGTGTTTCTACCTCTTTTTTTTGCAGCATACAGCGCTTGATCAGCCTGATTGATGAGTTCATATACATCTAAAGAAGAATCATACTTAGAAATGCCAGCAGAAAAATAAAGCGTAATCTTTCTTTCCCCTCCAATATTCAACTTATTTTTTAATAAGAATGCCTGAAATCTTAATATAGTCTTTTGAACAGACTTTAATGTACTGTCTTTGAAAATAACTAAAAATTCTTCGCCTCCATATCTATAAACCTCTACTTGATCTTGGTGTGCTTCACTAAGAAAAGTTGTTATTTTTTTTGAAAAGAATATTAAAGCACGATTTCCTGTAATGTGTCCATAGTGATCATTAATTCTTTTAAAATGATCTAAATCCATCATAACAAAAATAAGCTTTTCCTTTTCAACCTCTGTCATACTATCTACGTCTTGATTTAAGCTTCTAATATTTTTAACTTTCGTCAATTCATCGTAGTTTCTCCCAATAAGTTTTCTATTTATATCTTTTAAGAATTATTTTTGAGTACTTAGATAGTATTGCCAAGAAATACAAATAATTATAGACCCTATAAACAAAGATAGATATTCCCAAAAAGTAAGTTTATATTCAAAAAAGAGCATAGAATTCAATCCAGCCATCATTAGAGTAATTAAAACAAAAAATATATAAAACGGTATCTGTATTTTATATTTATAAAAGCTTTTTTTAATTACGAAACTAAAAGTGAATGCCAGTATACTTAGAACTAGAATACTAAGTAATGTCTTGATATCAATAATACTTATTACGATAGTCTGATAAACACCATCATTAGAGCCAATAAAAGAAAATAATTTTTCATTTTGAATGAGTTAAAGTATAAGATAAATAAAGGTAATGTATATTCATAATAAACATACCCCACATTATTTATCGAAAAAGTTAGGGAGCGTCAATAATTTTGTGTAAATGATTCTTCCCTACTGCAGATTGTTTCTAATTCTCAATCAGTTGGCTTAGCATTTGTTCAAGTTCGCCTTCGGCCTGTTGAAAGCCTTTATGACTGCGACCTAGGAATTTTTGGTTGTAAGTATCAAAAGACGAGACTAAGAAACGTTCCATCGCCTCTTCGTTTTGGAACTGTTCCTTGCGGTGGCTGTATTTCTTGATTTGCTTATTAAAGGATTCAATCAAGTTCGTAGAATAAATACTCTTGCGTATGGCCAAGGGGAAATCATAGAAAGTGAGCAAGTGATCGTTCGAAAGAATCGATTCAACCACTTTTGGATAGCTGGTTTTCCATTTTTCCGCAAAAGCACCACGTGCTTCCAACGCCACCTCTTTAGATGAGGCTTGATACACCATTTTAAAATCATCACAGACTTCCTTACGATCATCGACACGCACTTTGTGACTGATATTACGGGAAACGTGTACACAACAATGTTGAAAACGAGCTTTGGGATAGAACCGACTAATCGCTCCTACCATCCCCTTTAAGCCATCCGTGATGAACAGGAGGACATTTTTCAAACCGCGCTCTTGAAGGTCCAATAAAATTTCCTCCCAAATCGTGATGGATTCAGTCGGTGCAATCGCATAGCTCAATACTTCCTTTGATCCGTCCGGGCGAATGCCAACTGCGATATGAATAGCTTCCTTGGCGACGGTTTTCCGCTTTAACGGAATATACGTTGCGTCCATATAAATAGCAGCATAACGGTCATGAAGCTCCCGCCCTTTAAACGCCGTTACCTCTTCTGTAAATGATTTTGTTATATTGGACATGGTTTGGGGCGTGTAGTGATGCCCATACATTTTCTCAATCAAGTCTGCGATTTCCGACATGGTAATACCTTTTCGGAAGAGGTGAATGACGGTCTCCTCTAACGTGTCATTCGTCCGTCTATAAGCAGGAACAGTCTGTTGCTTGAACTCGCCATTGCGGTCGCGCGGAATCTGGAGATGAAGTTCCCCATACTCGGTCTTGACCGTACGGTCATAGGAGCCGTTACGAGAATTACCCGTGTTAAAACCAATGCGATCATACTTTTCGTAATCTAGGAAAGCCGTTAACTCCGTTTTGAGAAGCGTATTGACTGCTTTCTCCAAATGGACACGGAATAATTCATTCAAATCGCCTTTGTTCGCTAGAGTCTTTAGAATTTCTGTAGTAGAATCGTTCATAGGGAAGTCCTCTCTTCTGTGAATGTGTTGTGGTAACTCTATTCTACAGAAGGGACTTCCTTTTTTCTATTTACACAAAATATTTTACACTCTCAAAAGTTATGATAAAATACATTTGCGATACAAATAATATTAAACCAATAATTATTTTAAAAGAATATCGTAAATGGAGTTTCTTAAAATTTTTTACAAATAAATCATAGGAAATAAGTAAGCTAATTACTATAATTGAATACAATATTACATAAAGCAAATGTAAAAGTCCCATAGACATTTCTCCATTTCTTTTTTACTGTATACCAAGACTATAAGTATGAGATTTTACCTTTTCATTCCAACTATATAAATTTATTTTGCATATCTTTTTGTTTCTCTTATTTTATCTAGAATAAAACTTGTTTGACTATAATCAGTTAGTTCACGTATTACTTTTTTCACCGTACGATCAACTGCGCAAATACCAAACATATCAGAATAGAAGTCAGTTATTGATTTGATTGGACTAAACAATTTTTCTGATAATTCAGTTTTTTTTGAGTAATTCATTTCTAAGTACCCTTTGTCTACTAGCCGATCAATAACTAAATAAGCTGTATTCAGCTTAAATTCTGGGTATTTTTTTACAAAGTTACGTTTTGTTATCCCTCCCTCGCATTCATATAATGAAATCAAAACTCGGTATTCAATTTTAGTTAAATCTACCATCTTCAATTTCACCTCTAGTAGTCCATAATATATAAAAAAATGAAGCTTGAAAAAAATACAAATGTTACGTCAAACCTCAAAATAAGTTTCTTCCTAATTATTCCAATATTTGTAATTCTATCATAATTTTTGTATCGTTTCACAAACTTCTTGATAGTTTTTATTTCCTCCGGATAAATTATAAACTTGTTTAAATCCTTTGTTCAGTAAAATATTTTGTGCTGCATTTCCAGTAACGCCTTTATTACAATAAGTTACTGTCACACATTCTTTATCCAATTCCTCATATCGATCTCTTAACTCAGCTAAAGGTATGTGAATTGCTCCCTCAACTTTCGAAGTTTCAAACTGTTTTCTTGATCTGGTATCAATAATTTGTAATTTCTCGCCGCTATCAATTCTTCTCAATAGCTCTATAGGGGTCATTAACGGGGTATCATTATTTATATCGTTGTTCAAAGCCATCCCAGTATAATGAATGGGATCTTTTGTTGTAGAAAAAGGTGGAGCATATGCTAAATCCAAGTGAAATAAATCTTCAGCAGCTGCGCCAAATGAAATAGCAGTAGCAAGCACATCGATCCGCTTATCTACCCCATCATAACCTATGATTTGAGCCCCAAGTATCTTCCCATTTTCTTTATTTGCGATTGCTTTGATCACCATTTCTTTACCATTCATATAGTCCGGCTTATTAGGTTTAATATTATATAAAGTAGTAATAGCTATATTATTTGCTAAAGCATCTTTTTCTGTGAGACCAGTTTGAGCAATTGTTAAATCAAAGAATCGTAAAATACCAGTTCCTAAGATTCCCTTGTGTCGTAGATTGCCACCTGTAATAACATCTCCTGCGATCCTTCCCATTTTATTGGCTGTTGAAGCTAAAGGTCGATAAATTGGTCGCCTAGTTATGCGATCAAAACTTTCTGCAACATCACCTACAGCATAAACATTTGGAAAATTGGTTTCTAACTTATCGTTTACTTCTATAGCTCCGGT
Organism: Enterococcus sp. AZ079; assembly: GCF_050547255.1. Taxonomy (NCBI): domain Bacteria; kingdom Bacillati; phylum Bacillota; class Bacilli; order Lactobacillales; family Enterococcaceae; genus Enterococcus; species Enterococcus sp. AZ079. Next base: position 2,605,741 of record NZ_CP172955.1, read on the forward strand.
AATTCCTAATTTAATTCCCATGGATTTTGCTAATGCGGTGTTCGGCTTTACTCCGGTAGCTAATACAAAAATATCTGCCGAAAAGATAGTTCCTTTAGCCGTTTCAATAGACTTCAGACTACCATCACCGTTAACTTTTCTGACGGTTTCTTCAGGGAAAAAGGCAGTGTTTTTCCTTTTCATTTCATTAATGATTCTTGAAGACATGTCCCAGTCTAAATGGGACATGGGATATTTACTTCGTTGAAGTAACGAGACCTCAAGACCTAGTCTCTGTAACTGCTCGGCCATTTCTAAACCAATATATCCAGCACCAATGACAACTGCTTTTTTTGGCTCGTTTTCATCTACAAACTTCTTGATACTTTTCCCACTCGAAATATTTTTCACCTGAAAAACATTCTCAAAATGTCTATTAACAAATATTTCTGGGGTATTATAAACCGATCCTGTGGCCAACACTAAAACATCAAAATTATTGGTAAATGATTTTTTTGTAATTAGATTGATTCCGTGCACCAATTTTTTATCATAGTCAACCTGAGTTATTTCATGAGAGGTATGAATATCTACGTCGTACCTTTTTTTAAACCATTCAGCATTACGAGGCGTCAGTTCATCAAAGTTTTCCACTTCTCCCCCCACTGCATATGGAATCCCACAAACTGCGTAAGACACATCCATATCTTTATCATACAAAACAATCTCTGCATCTTCCGTATTTCTTCTTGCTTTTGCAGCGACACTTGTTCCAGCAGCGACAGATCCAATAATGATGATTTTCATTTCTCCACACCTATCCTTTATACGTTCTTGATTTCACTCAAAGATTCCGGATTTATGAACCAGTCTTTTGTTTTATTAGAAACCTTAACTAAAAGTAACATAACTGGCACTTCCACAAGTACGCCTACGACTGTTGCTAAAGTTGCTCCCGACTGTAATCCAAAAAGTGATATTGATACCGCTACTGCCAACTCAAAAAAGTTACTTGCTCCTATCATTCCAGCAGGAGAAGCAATATTATGTGGCAACTTCCAAAATCTTGCCCAACTATAAGCAATTGTAAATATTAAAATCGTTTGAATCGTTAAAGGAATTGCAATCAATAAAATATGCAATGGATTAGCAATGATTCTTTCACCTTGGAAGGAGAAGATAATGATCAGAGTTAGTAATAAACCAATAATCGTCACTGAATCAAATTTCTTCAAGAAGACATTTTCAAAATAGGTTAAACCTCTTTTTTTTATGATCAACACTCGAGTAATGAAGCCTAAAAACAATGGAACAACTACAAAAAGAACAGTAGACAGTAATAAAGTAGCTAAGGGGACACTTACATTATCAACACCTAACAAGAAAGCAACAATAGGTGCAAATAATACTAGGATAATTAAATCGTTGATTGCGACTTGAACCAAAGTATAGGCAGAGTCACCTTTTGTTAGGTAGCTCCACACAAAAACCATCGCTGTACATGGTGCTGCTCCTAGAATAACTGCACCAGCGACGTATTCTTTTGCTAGTTCTATTGGAATCAATTGTTGGAAAATCACATAAAAAAAGAGTGCTGAAATGCCATACATCGTAAACGGTTTAATAAGCCAATTAGTAACGCACGTGATAACTAATCCCTTAGGTTTTTTAGCAGCACGAACAATACTGGTAAAATCAATTTTTAACATCATAGGATAAATCATCAACCATATCAAAATAGCCGTTGGAATTGAGACCTGAAAATACTCAAATTGACTTAATGTATCAGGAATAGCTGGAGCAAACTGTCCAATCAATACTCCGATTATCATACACAAGATTACCCATAGAGTTAAATACTTTTCAAAAAAGCCTAACCCTTCAGCTTTACCTTTTGATTTCATTTTTACTTTCCTCCTACTTAGATCCTTCTTTTACTTTGCATACACAGTTGTCTTCATTATTTACAAGTAATTGTTGAATAGATTCCATAAATTCTACAACAAATTCTTCCCTCAATGAATAATGGTGCCATTGCCCTTTTTTACTTACACAAACGACACCCGCTTTTTCAAGTACTTTCATATGATGAGAAAGTGTAGGCTGCGTAAAATCAAAATATTCAAGTAAATCACATGCACACAAACTACCGCAAGAAAGCACATCTACTATTTTCATACGATTTGGATCCGCTAGAGATTTTAATACTAATGAAAGAGATTCATAATTCATTCTTCGACCCTCCTTATATAGATGGTTGTCTATATATGTAATATAGACAACCATCTATATAAGGTCAAGTTGTTTACTCATAATTTCTAAGTAAATAGGAATTAATAGCATAGTTAGTACTCTCACTATAGGTTAATTTAGCATAGAAGAACTGTTAAAGAATATTCTATCTTGAACTCTTTTATAGTTATAGCAATCAAAGAGAGCTCATAAACCCTTAAGTTTTTGACCACATCCAAGATTTGTCCTAATACTCATAAACCTAAATTTTAATTGAACAATGATTTAGCTACGAGTTTATGAACACAAAAATAGAGTGATACACATAAATTACAGTATCTAAAAAGAGTGTCCAGAAATTAGTCATTTTCTGAACACTCTTACTCAAAATAACTCATTATGAATTTTTTATGATTCGAGAAAGCTTTTTGCACAATCTACATGGACACTATTAATGATTTAAAAATCTGTTTAAAGGAGTGTCCAACAGAGTATACTCTGCTGGCCTTTGAATCCCCTAACTAAACGATGTGCTGAAAAAAGAAAATATCTATATAAATATAGTATGATTAATTATTTAACTGATGACTAGATTTATAAAATAATTTAAAAAAGTAATCAGCTTCAAATTCCAACAAGATATTTTTTTTAAAGAGGAGTAGATGAAAAGGATTTTGAGTTTCGTATTTTCTGAAAAACAATATCTATAAAAATATTTACGATAGCTAAGATTGAAATAGAAATTGAAGAAAGAGGAGATATAAATGAATAGAATCATAGTTACAAGAAAACAATATTGCCATTCCATTAAATAGTGAAAGAACCTCAAGATTCAAATATAAACCATCATTGGTACAGGTAATCTTGTAGTTTGTTTGATAATAGGGCGCCATTTGATGGAAGAGTAGGGGTCGAACTATCATGTTGCTTAAGAGATCGAGATTTTTAGTTAACATAAACATTTACATGTTTTTAATTATATTGATTTATAGCTTTTTAAAAGAGACAACTTTGTATAAAATCTATGTTATGTAAACTGAAATTATTCATACATCATTTTTCAAATATAATTAGCATTTTATACTTTTTTGAATTAAAATAGACTTAAGATTTAGTAGTAGTGCCAAAAATAAAAAAAGAAATACTATTATTAGGAGGAAGCATTATGGCAAACATAAAATATGTTGGTAATGACACAAAGAAATCTGAAAACGGAAAAATTCATAGAAAAGAAGGTAATTATACTGGTTGTGGAGCAAGAATTGATGACAATCCACAAGATTGGCAGTCTACGACTTCTTCTATCACTTGTGAAAAAAAAGGCTGTAAATAGAACCACCTCAAAGTATTAATTTAAAAATTAATCGGATAAGCAATATAGCACAGCTTTGGCAACACTATAAAATCTAAATATGAAACCGCTATCTTGGTTTGTATGTATTTTAGTTATCACTTACTACTTAGTGATAGCTAATAGATTGTTCCATATCAATTCTGAATAAGAACCATACATTGTTTCATTGTTAATACACAGATAAACAAAAATTTTTTAATATTTTATGCCGAAGATGCAGTATTGATACATAAAATCTGCGATATCATAAAAATGAGTCCTATCAACAGAATTATAATATTTAGACAAAGGAAATCAAGCATATATCATAATTGATTTCCTCATATAATTTGATTAAAAAGAGACATCAATATTTGAAAGCGGATGATACAGTTGATTCATTAATTCCGTGTCGCTTTTACGTCCACGATTAGAGAGCAGAATCACACTAGTTTTATTATCTTTAGAAAACAACCCAAACGATTCGAATCCTCCTTTACCACCATGAGCACGGAAATAAGTCCCTTTGTCATAAAAACCTGCTGCATAGAATCCGCCAGCGGCTGGTTGCCACATTTGCTCCAGCGAAGCTTTATCTAACAGTTTCCCATTCAATAATAAATCATAATAGCGATACAAATCGCCAACTGACATATAGAGATTTCCAGTTCCTACCTCAGCTGCCAAGTTAGCTGAGGAAATATCGTTAGGGTTCCCATAAGGATCTGTTTCACCATCCGTTTTGTAATTGACCGTAGGATGATCCTGCTGCAAAAAAACTTTATATAAGAAAGAGTGTTTCAACCCATTCTTATTGATAAAATAATCCGTTAACAGCATATCATAACTTTTTCCTGTTACTTTTGTCAAAATGCCTGCTAGTAAATTGTAGTTGATGGGACTGTATTTGAATGTTCCTTGGGTTCCGGATAAGACAGCATGTGCAGCATCCCAGTCGAGAATCTGCTGCACGTCTTCCAGTCCTTGGGGATTTTCTGAAAGCTTGAGTCCGGAAGCCATCTGCAGCATTTGCTGAATCGTAATATTAGCAGCACCAGGAATATAGGGATAAAAGCGGGCTAACGTATCTGTCAAGGATAATTTCCCGTCCCTAACTGCTCGCATAATCAAGACAGCTGTTAGACCTTTTTGTATCGAGCCAATATTGAATAATGTTGTCGGAGTATTTTTAATATCAGCTGCCTTGTCCGCATATCCGTACCCTTTATGCAGCAGGACTTTCCCATTTTTTACAACCAATGCACTTCCGATAAAGCCACTGGAAATAATTTTCTGATCGTAGATAGCTCCTTCAGGTGTGATGACTTCTTGATTACTAATGAGATTGTCATAGTTTCCCGCATCCAACAAGTCCTGTTTCTTGTTGGATGCGGGCTGCTCATTTTTGGAAGAGTAGCTGCTGGCAGTACTGGAATGTACAACTTGCTCACTGAAATGATCAGAAGCATCCGTTGGTTCCGTTGGTAAAAACAAGTAGTAGAGGCCAATGAGACCACAAATAATCACAAGGATATCAATCCCAAGCACTAGTTTATGAACGTTTCTTTTTGCATGTTTTTTCGTATGTCTACTCATTGAATAAAGCCTCCAACATTTCTATTCTCCAACAGTCCTCCTTTTTCATTCCCCCTGAATATCTTTTGGTGCTTCTTGCTGCCAATTTTTGGATAGGAAATAATGGTTGATTTCATAAGATGGTTTCTCTTTGCCCTTAGAATCCAAGAATGGCTGAATGTATTCATCTGCTGCTAGCCAGCCACGCCAGCCTAAGTGAATCGTATCTTCCATAAAATAGGGTTGATTGCCTTTCGTTGATAAATCAGCGATATTCATAAAGCCTTGACTTCTTAACTGGTAGCGGATCTTTTTGTCAAAACCAGTCAACACCTCTTGCGGTAAGCCAGTATAATCCATCCACTTCTGATTGATAGGCGGAATCACAAATAAGACATCCACATTGTTGCGAGCAAATTCTGTCAGTACTAGTTGAAAGTCACTATATTCTGGTCCAAAACGATAATCCCATTTCTTTTGAGAGCCTTTCATTTTATCTATGCGGCTTTGCAGATTATGTTGGTAAAAAGAATTCTTGATCCCTAAAGAATTATTAGTCGTTTCTGCTTTTCCTTCATTATCGGCTACTTGTTCTATTTGAGCGAGATTATAGGTAGAAGGTAATTTCTTTGCAGCAGCAGTGATTTTGTCAGTCAAGTTATGCCCCAACCCAAGACCACTAAAAAGCTCATCTTCCCGTTTCAAAATAGATCGTTGCAGATCAATCTGTTTTTTCTGCCAATCAGTTGGTATCTTACCGGATTTCACTTCATTCAAGACTTGTTCCGTCAAGCGATTTTCTCTCACTTTCGAATAGTCTAAGAGACGTTCGGCATAGTATTGATCGGTGTCAGAGATTTTCTTTAACGAAGAGAGCCAATCGTACACATGCTGTTCGGAATAATGATGGTTGAAATAGTCTCCTTTCAACCCTTTAGGAACGAACCATTGAGGGGAAACGATGAAGACTGCTTTTTTCCCTGCTAATTCTTTCGCCATTGATTGAATGATGGCGTACTGGGTCAGCGACTGGGTGCCAGGTGCACCAATCAAAAATGGCGTATAAGAACGGTGATATTTCTGCACCAATACGGAAGGATGTGTGGCACTCACACGGTTTAGTTCGGATGAGCCAAAAAATGGGACATATTTTCCTGTTGCTATTGCCTCATTTTTGATATGATCCCCACGAAACACCGCATCATTCATTGCCGTCGCCGCTTGAGCGATGACTTTCGGATCGTGGCTATTGATCTTCCAAGGGCCAAGGAAGAGTCCCCCGACAAGAATCACCGCACAAAGAAGCGGTCCAAAAGCCGTGAATAGTCGTTTTTTCATCATCGGCTTTGCAGCGTGTCGACTTTCTCAATGATTTTTGCTGGTGTATTCCACTCTGCCCGGTCAAATTCTGATACAGGAAACTCAATTCCTAACCGCCCTTCTAGTTCAACCAGCAATTGAACAGATCCTAATGAATCTAATAATCCTCCATCAAAAAGATCGATTGTTTCGTTTTCTTTTACTTCGTCACTTCCTGTAACTGATACTAAAATGTCTAATACTGCTTCTTTGGTTGTCATATTCTTTTCTCCTTTTATTTAACGAATAATTTGTCTAAGATTCCTGAGAAAATCAGGAAACTAAAGCAAACTGCTTGGAAGGTCAATACAGTGGACACCGCTTTGGTTAGTTTGTTCGAAGGTAGATTTCCTTGTTTTTTCTTCCAACGGATCCACGCATCATTTCCGCAAATCAGTGTCGCATGATATACCCCGTATAAAATGTAATACCAGGTAAGACCGTGCCAAATGCCCATTAATAGAAACAGGGCGAAATAACCGACATTAGATGCTACTATACGACTTTTGAAAACTTTCTTTTTGATCAGGGTGAACATCAATCGCATGTATACGTAGTCTCGGAACCAAAAAGACAGACTCATGTGCCAACGATTCCAGAATTCTTTGATATTGGGCGCCAGAAAAGGTTTATTGAAGTTAGCTGGTGTATCATAACCCATGAAGTTGCTGATACCAATTGCAAATAAACTATAACCAGCAAAATCAAAGAACAGATACATACTATAGACATACATATACCCTAGCATTCCCCAAGAGAACAGTCCATTTTGCAGGGCTTCTTTGGTCACGATCGGTAGTAATACTTGACCGAGATAATAACCAAGAATGAACTTATACAGGAGCCCTAGCATTATTTTGGCGACTCCTTTGTTTAAATAGTCGAGATACACTTCTTTTGTCGGTGGATTCAGCAGATCTTTCTCAAAGCGACGATAACGATCGATCGGTCCCGAAGAAATCGTTGGAAAGTATAGTAAAAACTGGATATAACGCCAAGGATGGTATTCTTTGATCAGGCCATCCCGTATCTCCATGATCATTTGCACCGATTTGAAGGTCAGATAAGAGATGCCCAAGAAATAAATCAGTGAGGCATGCCCAACAAAGAAAGGGGTGACTTTACTCAATGCCAATGGTAAGATCGCTGCTACCACTGCACCATAAAAGACGCCTGAAGTATTTGCTCGTTGACGATGCTGATAATAGCCATAGACGAGTAATGTCTGATACACGACGTACCCGATCAGCGCCAGACCCTGCTGCCAATATTCACCACCAAAACTTACGTACAATACCGCTAGTGTGAGTAACGTTTGATACCATTGCCAACGCTTTTGTTTGAACAGCAGCACAAGCATCATCGGAAGCAATCCTACCATTAGCCAAATGAAATAGGTGGGATTTGCATAAGGAATCATATGCTGCAGGTTCATGAAGGATTCACCTCATTTGTCAGCCGTTTGCGGTCGATTTTGCCATTTGCCGTATGGGGCAGATGCTCAACATAGATAAATCGCTGCGGGATCATATACTCCATCACCGTTTCACTCAGTGAAGATTTGATGGCTTTTGTCAGTTGAAACTCTTTCTCGAAGGGGTGCGTTTCGGGAACGACATAAGCAATCAACTGTTCCACTTTCTTTTCTTGATATTTAGGGACTACGACGGCTTGTTTGACCCACGAACTATTGCTTAAATGATGGTCAATCTCTTCTAGTTCCATTCGATACCCATGGAACTTCACTTGAAAATCAAGACGCCCTTCATAATGCAACAAACCATCTTCCGTCATTCTGCCGCTATCGCCGGTTCGATACGCTGGTTGCCCTTCATGGACAAAAAATGCCTCTTTTGTTTTTTCGGGATTGTTCAGATATCCTTTTGAAACGCTAGGACCACTAATGATAATCTCACCTACTTGCCCTTTAGGAACTAGTTGATCTTCTTCCATAAAGAAAACCGTCGAATCTTCTTTCACATACCCAATTGGCACCCGATCATATTGCTCCAGTAATTCTTCAGTGATTTGCACGCCGGATACGGCAACAGTCGCTTCAGTAGGTCCATAAGTATTGTAGATTTTTGCATTCGGAAAACGTTCCAGTAGCTCTTGAGCGGTTTTTTTCGGTAGTTCTTCCCCACAGAATAAGAAACGCTCCAACTGAGGAACGTGCATCCCGTCAAAGGTCTCTTCCATCAAACATAGTTTCATAAATGAAGGTGTCGAGATCCAAACATTGATAGCCAATTGCGGCAAAATCGCAAATAATGTTTTGAAGTCATTAATGACAACCTTTTTTAAAGGTACCAAGCAGCCGCCAGAAGTTAATGCTGGGTACACCCCCATGACAGAGAGATCAAAGGAATACGGTGCCTGCGCCAAATAATACATCCCGTCGCGTAAGGAAAAATCTTTCAATGTCCATTGCACGAAACTCAATAAATTCCCGTGACTAATCTGGACTCCCTTAGGGATGCCGGTCGTTCCTGATGTAAAGATGATGTAATAAATATCATCTTTTCCGAGCGTTTTTGCGTTACCTAAATTGCGCCCGCTTTGATAAATTTCTTCCAATTGATTTATTTCTAGCATTGGAATCATTGTTTCCGGACCTTGCCAGTCAGCTACACTAATGATCAAATCTGGTGTAGCCACAGAAAGGATCAATTCAACACGCTCTTTTGGTGTGGTACTTTCAATGGGGATATATGCCCGACCAGTTTTGGAAGCTGCCAAAAAAGCTGTCAGCATGTCAAATTCTAACTCGCCATAAACAACAATCGGTCCGCGAGTTTCCAACGTTTCCTCGAAATAGGCAGCTAATTGATTGGATCGAGCTGCTAATTGTCCATAAGTATATACTTGGTGATCTTCCCGGTAGGCAATCCTCTCTGAATCTTTTTTTGCCCACTCTTCAATGGCTTGCACAATATTCACCACGTTCATGAACATTCCTCCTAAAATTCATTATAGATAAAGGTGCCACCTTGCACGTTTTTATAGTGATAAAGATAAATTATCATAACGATAACAAAAAAATATAAAATAGTTTTCCACACAAAAGTAAGTACATGACTCTCAGGTCTATTATTCATAAATTTTTTCACAAAATTTCACCTCATGATAATATTCTGGAACCATTTTAATATAATTCAATAATACGAGACATTGATTTGTAGACTATAATCCTTACAATTTGGTAAGATTATTCTATGTTATTTAAACTTAATAAGGTTATGGTTATCCTATTAATATATAATGTATCTGGTCTATGAAAAATTGAATATTTTGTTTCTATTACTTACATCAAACGAATCGCTTCATGTGATTAATTAATCAATATAAATTATATGAAAAATCTCAATTATATTAAGATCTTATGGATTTTCCATAATAAAATCGAATTGAAAAAACACAGTTTGCGATTTTTTTTACAAAGGTTAAAATTTTTTAATTACTTAATTCAATATTTCTCTCAATTTCCTTAAGTTTCTCTTTCAAAACTACTTTATCAGACAAACGCTTAATTTTATTAACCAATTTATTTATTTCTTCATATTTTTTTTCGATATGTTCTGCTTTACTTTATCTCCGCTATAGCAATCATTTATAACTTCCTCTGTATGATTAATTAATTTTATTTGATATTTTACTTCTCTTAATAAACCTTTTATCACTCGTTTCCAATTATCTTCTTCAAATATGTCTATATTTATAGAATCTATTGTTTTAATATCAACATTGTATTCTATCACAATATCTTTCCGAACAGTTGAACCATTAATAGCCGGAGGGGGGATTGAAAGATTTCATTTACTGAATTTTGTACAATTAGTTTTTGTTGAATAATATTACATTGTTTACTTATTGCTTCAAATTGATCTGTTTTCAACTTTTCTCTGGGATACTTTTTCTTAAAGCTATGTATTTGTTCATTTAATTTTAGCAATAACTGGTTAATCGAAGATACCCTTTGATAATTTAAACTTTTTGATAAAAATCCTAAGTCATCTGAAAAGCTATCAATGACTTTTCCAATAGATCCTGAACTTTCTAAACTTAACAATTTTTGCTCAATTTCATTCCTTTCATTTTTGTATTTATTTTCTATGTAAGCTCCTAATCCACCAAGCAGAACTACCATAAAAAAACAATACACCCACTAAGCACTAGTATCGTAACATTATACTCTGTTACTCTCTAAATAAAACATTTCTGACCTAATTAATTGAGCTGCTTGAGAATCTATAAAATGGGCAATTAAAAAAGGATCAAAAACTTTTAAGTTTCTGACCCTCTGTTTTTTATATTAAACTCCTGAAATTAATTTTAAAGTTATGATTTTTATCAATCCTATTTACTTTCATTGATAATAGAACTGAAATCTAAAACATGTAAATTATCAAGGGAAAGGTTCTCATGGGCTGTCAATATAAAATTTGCTTTCTTTTCTCTACTCATTGTTTTTATTATAATCATTAGTATGTCTCTTGTTTCTTGATCAAGATTGCTAAAAGGCTCGTCTAGAATATACCATTTCCTTTCTATACTGAGAATTGAAAGGATGTATACTAACCTTCGTTCCCCACCTGACAATAAACCTAATTTCTTTTTCTTATACTTTTCAAAATTTATATCAGGAAAGTATGTATCTAATAAATTCAGGAAATTTTTTTTTGATTCATTGGTCAACCCCTCAACAAAGTGAATAAACTCATCTACAGTTAATCGACTATAAAAAGTAAAGTTCTGGCGCATATAAATACAACTATTATTATTAATTATTTTACTATTTTTCGGAAGTGGATTTCTTAGACCACTAATATAATCTAATAATAGCGTTTTTCCACTACCGTTTTTCCCTTTCAAATAAGTAATTCCTTCTTCAAACTTACAATTTATTTCCTTTTCAATCTCTTTTATAAATAAATTTTCTATAACAATCACAAAATCATCTACTTTCTCTAGATAACGGTTTAAAGAAAATAATACTAGGTATACTTACTATAATCAGTATTATACAAATCAGGAAGTAAGACACTGGAAAATCACCTGATATTAAATCATTCATCACATCTCCAATAATAATAAAAGGATTGATGTAATTTACTGGTGTATCTATTCCTATCAATACGAAAAATAAAAATATTACCATATTACATATGGATGAAACGGTCGACGAGTAAAGATTTCTTAAGTAGGTTATATTATATCCGATGAACGCTACAGGTAAAACTACTATAATTGTTATCAATGATAACACTGTTAAATGAATATAATTTAAATTGAAAAATAAGGCAGGTATGAGGTTAAACATAGTTAAGCAAACAATAGAATAAATTAGTTGGGTAAGAAGTAGTCCAAAAAAGAATTTTACAGGTATCCACTTTATAGAAAATATTATGGATAGTGCACCAGTATCTTTCTCATTTAAAGCAAACAGTCCTACACCGTAAACAAAAGCATTGAATACAATATATATCCACCAGTAAGTTAAATCATAAACGGTTGTTATATTCCTGCTGTTAAAAAATAGCATTATACTAGGCAACCCTAGTGACCAAAAAAAAGATAGTTTGTCTTTTAATAGTAATGATATATTTAGTTTGCAGATAGTAATGACATTTGACATAATATTCTCCTTCGATGAATTTATGGAAAAGGAATATACTCTATGCTTTTATCTAGTTCTTTTCCACAAATCGACTGAACAAAAGCATACACACTCTCATTATATAAAATAGGATTCATGTGTGGAAACCAATTCTCATCAACCACTTTTACCACCTTCAAATGAGGAATGGGCTGATACGAGTGAAACAAACTTATAACTGGATCCATTTTTAATTTTTCTCTACATTCTTTTTGCCATAATTTAAAATTAAATTTAAGTTTACTTTCAAATTGACAATCTTCCATATTCTTTAGTAAATATGAATAGTTTCTACAAAATTCATTGGTCGATAATTGATCAAAACGTGAATGATATAAATCTTTTTTTCTATCATCAAAATCTTTTAAAGTATTAGATTTAGCAGTCTTACTAAAATCCGTTGCAAAATACTGCAAAGCTTCAATCTGACTTTTTTTTATAGCTTCTTCTAATACATTTGAAGTACCTAAACCTATACACTTAGAATTTTCACTATATCCAATACATAAAATTACATAAATCTTATCTGAGATAGATACATTGAAGTAGTTTGTGTTATCTACATAATTTTTTAAATAATTGTCTACTGACTTTATTTCTGTAAAATTACTGATAGATATTTTTGGAGCTGAAGTTTTAGTCAAATAATTTACTATGAATGATTGCCTTTCAAAGAACTCGAAAAATGCTGTTCTTATTACAGAGTTTGAATCTGTATGAGATGCCATCCCATTTGAATCAACAAATCGATCTCTAGATAAAAATAGGCCTTTAGGCATCATTTTAGGTATGTTTTTACTCAAATAATTTACATGTGTGTGGTTTTCGAATGAATCGTTGGTATTTATCAACACTTCTCTTTCAAAGAACTCTCCAAAAACTTTTTTTAAATTTGATGATCTATTGTCAAACCCAACTTCATAAGCTTGTACATGTTGCTTATCTTCTCTAACTATATAATTATTGAAGTGGTGGTTTAAAAATAAGCCTTTTTTCGAGAAAATTCTACTATCATTTAATAGGAATCCATTCATTTTTATCTTCCCTTTCAAACTAAGAAACAATCAAATTCTGTAGCATTATAATCTATATTTGAAATAATTTTTTGTTTCTTCGATAATCTTATAAGTCTCTTTGAAGGCAAGCAATTTAGCAGATGCTTAGAAACTAATTTTATTGTTTTGACATTATTTTTATGATTATTTTTTCCATTTAAAATAACCACTTCTGGAAAAGGAATGTCCTTGTTTAGCATTAGTTTTTTTTGAATAAGATTATCAATACCTTCTTCACAATGATAACTATTCCTTTTTTCTATTTTAGAAAAAATAAAATCATAAATCTTTTCTTTATCTTTAGGAACCGATTGATAAAACCGTGAATCTTCATTCTGATAATTTTGCCACTCGATTATTTTATTCTCGATTATTGACTTTTTGACAGCCTCCTCAATGGTTTGATTACAAGATATTCCGCACCCAGTGATTTGTCTTTTATATAAACTGATCGTTATAACTGTGTAATAGTTTGATAGATTTCTTGTAGCTAAACAAAGATGTTCGTCAGCTCTAAAATTCAAACTTTTAATTAATTGTTTTTGTTCATTTGATAATTCAACATTAAGCCTTTCTCCAATATCTGTGTACCATAGTAAAAACAACTCATTTTTTTCTATTAACTCTGACAAAGCTTTCTTTAAGATTTGACACGATTCTATACCTGTAGCAGTGCCTGTTGTATCGATATATCCATATGCTGATGTTTTACCATAGCTAATGTATTTACCTTCAGCTGTGAACCCTCCTACACCAAGCAAAAACCTTTCCAGATATTCACTATAGCTTTTTTTCATTGCGAGTTCTTTGGTCGTGCTTATAGATGTTCCATCACTTGGATTGTAATAGTTTCCTTTTTTAATCTTGTTTCCGTTTATATAGAACAGTTTCCTCTCAGTACTCTGATAGTTCTTTGTAAATCCATAAGACGTATGAATTTGTGAAAACATATTAGCTTCCTCCAACAACTAAATCTGATTCAATCAATAAAGCTAACTTAGGATTTATTCCAATATCTTTTACAAATTTTTGATGATTTTTAAAAAGGGAGATAGATTGCATGGGAACTCCTTTATATGCCCGTTCTCTAATGTTCATTGTATGCTTAATACCATTAAAAAAACTAGCCTTTCCATAAATGAGTAAACTTTTCTCTAAGTCTAGAAGCCAAGATACAATAATGTCACTGCTCCAGTTATTATCTGTTATTACCTTGTTACTTATTTGTAAGATTTGATCACTATAAACATCAAACATGTAAGAGCCTGGTTTAAGTCCTTCTACAAATTTATTCACATAAATTACTGGAAAACATAGAATCATTTGATTTGTTTTAACAAAAGATTTTAAGTTCTCGAATATTTTTAATAATTCATTTGATCCGATTGAATATATAGAATAGCTTTCAATTACGATGTCAGGGGTATTTAAGCGACTGAAGTCTACTAATTCTTTATAATTTTCTAATTTCATTTCTTCTTTTGGTAAAGAGAACTGGTACATCTTTAAAATTTTCTTTTCGATTTCTTTGTCAACAAATTGTGATTGATACTCATTCCAATAGTACTTATTCATAACAATCACACATTTCCCAAAAATAACAAGTATCATAACTCAATGAAAAGTCATTTAAGTCAATCTTTAAAACATCATCAATTATACTATAGTTGGCTTTGGACATTTTTTTCTCTTTGTGTAGTTGATTGATTACCGGTAGCCAATCACTTTTATTTAACAAACCATCATATTGAAAAAAACCTTTCTCATTGTAAAACAAATCTACCATAACTTGAAAATTCAAATTATTTTTACCTGATTGACTACCTCTTAGTTGAGATTCAATACTATAAAAGAAGCATAGAGGGCAAGGGTTTCCCCATCTAGGAGAATAATAATTACTAAGGTAAAGACTATGATTGTATGCAAAAACAAATTTATATACATTCGTACTATCTTTATTTATAAAACTAACTATTTCTTTTAACTTTTGTAAACTAAAGGGATCTAAACAAACAATAATTAATTTATCCTCGTAATTTTGATCTTTAAATTCGTCGAGTGACCTTATCTCGTGATCTTCTTTCCAAATATCTCTAGACAATTCTAAAAATTTCGAGCTATTTGAGAAGATTACTATATCGTTTATACTTGATAAATATGTACTGTTCTCTTCCTTAATGATTGATGAATCCATTAAAAATTTTATTGATTCATTAGCAATATTCTCTTCTTTGAAAATTACCATAAAGTCATTAAAAGTAATATTTCCGATTTTATTTTCTTCCATATATCTGAGAAAATTAACTAGCACTTCATTTTTAGTTGCAAAAGAATTATCTTTAGTTTGGATTATTGTTGTGTTTTCATCTTCTAATTCATATATCAAATATGGATTAACTACATATTTCAATCAAAACCCCTCCAATATTTATACTACTAGCTTCCGATATAAATCATTAATAGGAGAGAAGATAAGACTTCTCTCCTATTAAAGTAAATCTATTTGGTGAAAACTTTCTCTTGAGAAGAAGCTCCTGCTCCACAACAGCAGCAGCAACAACAACAGCAGCAGCCACCGCCACCGCCGCCACCGCCGCCGCCACCACCACTACCGCCGCCTTTACTAAGCGAGATAGATGTGTCAGCAAATGAAGAACCTAAGCTTGAAGAAAATGATGTAAATAAACTTTGGGAAATAAGAGAGTCTTGCATTTTAGACTGCTGTTTATCTTTAGTACCCATATTAAAACCACCTTCCATAATATTAAGAAATAGCTAGCAATTTCTTAATATTATGGTAAATTACAAACAAGCACCTTGTCAATCTTTTTTTAATTTAAAACTATTTAAATAACAATATGATGATAGCCTTTTTTAATGCTGTTTAAAATAGCTAACTACAAAATTAAATAAGAAAAACTTTAATTAACTGAATATTTAGAAAATACAAAATAAGTTAAATCACACAAACTATTATTATTTTTTAAAAAACTGTGTATTAAAATAACATGATAATTAACAAAGTAAATTATATCACTAGTTATAATTATTACTTAACTTAGGACTATAAAATCGTCCATCAAAAACTTTAGCCATTATTATTTATGGCATTTTTTCTTTCCTTTATGAGATTCAAAAAATATTCTGTTTGCTGTTTGGTATTTAAAGAACTCACTGCGTGGTTAACTAATTTCTGTACAACAACTTCTCCGTACTCATCTTTTATAAAATCTACATAAGGAATGCTCGGTCTGTAAGCCCGTGCTAGCACGTTCTGAGAATATTTGATCTCTGCTACTGTCAGATATCCTTTATTTAGTAGCTACTTATCACCGCAGCAGTCGTATTTTTGTTTAGTTCCGGCAATATTTCTAATAATTCATGTTTAGTCAAAGACTGATTTAATTCATAAAAATAGCACATAATTTGATATTCAGATCTACTTAATTCTGACATAATAACCCCTCAACTTTTTCAGTGCTTCTCTATCTGTAAAATATAGAAACAACCAATAGTAAAAATAAATATATGATAGTATCTAATATAATCCATTGTTTCCTACCATTTGTTGCTTTGGTAGAAAAAAAACAACTTATACCATATAGTATTAAAAATAGCATTGATAATGAATAACCTTTCAAGCATTCAGTTAAGGTTATATCTACCAAAATTAGAATTAGAGGTACCATATATACCCATGCATACCACTTTCTCACATGGTGTGGTAACTTACTAAAATTTGAATTCACACATAAATCTCCTTTTAGATATTTTTTAACTTTAATACATATTACATCACACGAAATTAATAATAAAGTTTTAATTTATAAAAATAGCGCAATAATTAAAAATAGTGTTTAATATTTACCCCCTAGCTTATTTTGTTTACACTTTATTCATTTTTATCACAGAAAAATACTTATCTGCCCTAATAAATGAGCATAGCAAATCTTTTTTGTAAACTCTAATTTATGCATTGATTAAGGACTTCATTAGCTGTGAATAAAAAAGGACGTGCTAAGCACGTCCTGGAGTTGAAACTATTCTTTTATGGAATTGAATTAGTAGAACTGCAGCCTTATGTCGATTGCGTTCTTGGCCAGCTGATAGCCAGCTTCATCAACACCAGAAAATACTTCTAACGGCGAAATATTATACCTCTTGCCGTTTTCGAATTCATAGAAATCTTGATTGGTAAACAAGTTATAGGCTAAAGCAACCAGTCGTTGCTCCCCACCGGATAAAGTGCCATCAAACCATAGGTCACTATTGATTTCTTTTTGGACAAAATTAACCATCGAGCGACGTTGGTTAAATAATCTTTCATCACCAGTGAAGATAAAAAACCAAGCTACGCCAATAAGGATCTCGAAGATCTGTAAAGCTCAATTCATCCATCATAAAATTAAATCTGGCAATATGTTCCTTGTTTAGAAATAATTCTTCCATTATTGTTCCTCCTCTAATTGGTTTTGACCATTCCTTCAGCAATTACTCAAACGTTACTTTTGCAATTTCAAAATCAAAATACCTTCCAGATACCCAGTCTACATGACCGCTATCTGTAAAAGTTTTGCGGATCACATCCTCTTCATCTTTTAGCGCAAGTATGGCGTCAAGGATTGCCTTTGCTTCGTTCTCCTTAAAAATACCTAACTCTTCTTTTCTTTGCGTAAATTGCAAATTTTCAACCGTCGCAGCGTTACTCAAAAATCCCATCAGTTCCTTAGAAAAATGGTTGAAAACGATCACTGTCCAAACCTTTTCTCCTCTATCTTCAAGAGAAATTAGTTTACCGCCTACATCATTCTTCATTTGGTTTGACCAGGATAAAGTGATCTCTTCCATCGACCTTCTGATACTCTCGTTGACACTCTTTACATAAATAATGACCATTAGGATAAAGAACGTCCCCTTTTCTGACACGAACTTGTTTTGCTAACTCACCGCAATCACATTTGATCCAGCTAGGCGGCCAGTATAAGCGTCGATTGTAGGGCGTTATTGGTACTTTCCATTGCCCACCGTAACATTGTCTTTCTTCAGCCATCTTTATAAACTCCCTTCATCACTCTATTAAGCACCTAATCGATCCTTATCTTTAAAGCGGACACTTTCTGCATAACCCGAGTAAAAAGCTTCCCAATCCCTCACGGTATGAGAGGTATCTTTCCCAGGTACCAGTCCAATCTTTTCGACTTCAGTCTGAACCACTTCAGGTACTTGCAAAGCCAATTCATAGCCGTTTGTCAGCACTTGTTTTCGAAATGTTTGCGACAAACCTTTCAAGTATCCTTCCAAATAGTCTTGTTTTAACTGCCATTTCCGTTTGTATTTTCGTCTGATATCAGGCAACTGAAGAAATTGCCTTGCGCAGTAGCTGGCACTACCACGAGCATACTCAAACGTGATTTGAGCAATTTGTACATCGGACACGATCCCAACAAAGTGAAGTTCAATCGGTTTTCCGGACACATAGTAATACCGGACACGAAAATTTTTAGCAATGATCCTCGCTAATCGGTAAAGCCATTTTTGTGGCCGGCCTTCATAAATCACCGTATTGATCACTGCTTCTGACTTTTGTTCTTGCTTATAATGAAAAACGTCTGATTCATCGATATTATGCTGAAGCATCAACTCTTGTGCTTTTGCCAAGGCTGACATCGACTCTTCGTCATTGGCATCATTTGCAAGAGCTAATAATTTTACGATTTTCTTTTTGGCTTTTTCATCCATTGGATCTCACGTTTTGTCTGATTTTAGTTTACCACGTATTGGATAACGGTTTCACTGATAAAAGTAATGAGTAAAAGTGATAGCACTTCAATGAAATAGAAAATAAAGTGCGGTCACTTTCTGAGCGCAGGAATTTCAAATCCCGCTTTTTCTTGCTCAAGCAACATATCTAAAGCGATACACATTAATTTCGATTCACTTTTTTTGTACTTAGTGTTCAAGTGCTTCAGTCCCTGCTTCCTCTTTTCATTAAGCGTTACAGGAAGACGTGTATTTCCTTTTGCAATAGCCATAACTCGCTCTCCTTCATTGAAACGATCGTAGATTTGATAAAAGACGCAGCGAGCGTAAATCACACTCGCCGCAGCTTTGAACCGATTCTTTTCTACTGATTGTTTTTCATGACTTCCTTTGCTTCTTCTGTAAGGGGAAAGACTTTTGCAACAGCCATGCCACAAGGAATTGCCCCTACAGCTTCCTCACAAATGACACCAGCTTCTATCAGCACCTTTTCAATGCCCGTATTTTCAGACCACCCTTTGATTGCGACGTAATCCTGTCTGATCCCGATACTCGTGTTCACCGTGGCCGTGGCAACCAGCTCTTCTTCAGACTGACCTCTTCTTTTCTTAGTCAGTTGAATCGCTACATTGTTATTATCTTCATAGTGATCAAATATCACAGTACATTTTTTTTATTTAAAACGGCATTCATTATTTTTCCTCCTAGAGATAAGGAGTTGCATTATCAAGCTCTGATTATTCAGTGGCTTCTTCTTTTAATTGATCCGCAAGTTTTGTAAGCTTGGCGGCATTATCAAATCGCATTCTTTCTATAGAAGACCTTTTATGAGCAAGATCTGCAACAGTTGTTGCGGCAACTCCTGATTTTTTTTGAATTTCATACAATGATTTTCCACTTTCAAAAAGCAACCATTCTATCTTATCTTTATCTGCGTACATCTTTTTTCCTCCTGAAAGGAGTATGACAATTAAAACTTGCCACTACTCACAATTATGGTATATTTTGAGTAGTAGCATTCCTTGCACGGTTTTGTTACTTGCGCTTGTTCTGACCCCATCAGAATAAGTGCTTTTTTTTATTTTGCAGTAGTGATCCCTCCCTTTTTTATCCGTATACCGGATCATCAGATAGTTATAGATCCTTTCTAAAAATTAAATATATCGGTATACCGTTGTATTTATTATACCACGGTATACCGATACTGACAATCTATTATTGCTTTTTTTTGATTTTAATGGTCAAAAAAGTTGGTTTTAACCAATTTGGAAGTGTTTTGCTATGAAATAAATGACTGATACAGTAACCGAATTTCCAGCTTGTTTGTACAGCTGACTGTCCGAAGTCTTTTGTTCATACCTGCAGTTATAGTGATCAAGCCCGTTACTGATTATTTCTTCAGCGATCTGCCTACTACCGAATTTCGCTGCCAAAAAGGCCCAATCAGGAAACGACTGCAGTCGCCAACATTCAAGTGGTGTTAGTTTCCGGATCTGAAAATCATCGGTTACTACGACTCGCTGACCACCAGTAAGGACGGTATTTGATTGCTGATTTCCCACACGTGCCCGACGCTTAGTATTTACCTAAAGAAGCAATATCCGTTTTTATCTCACTGTGTAAATTGATTCATCCTCATGATATTGAAATCTCTTTCATTAATTTAAATTTAGCGTTATACTATAAAAAAAGGAGATTAAACTATGACGAAAATATGTTTTATGCTAACTTCCAATTCTGGTATAGGAACGACTACAATATTTGCTACCCACGCTAAACGTAATATAGATGATTTATTAGCTTATTTTTCTAATTATTATAATGTAACAGCAAATTACCCAGAAGATAAAGATACTGTCGATATACTTGTTATCCCAGATTCCTTTGGCGCATTCATTAATGAACGTAATCTACCTGTTATTAAGGTACCTACAATTTTATTTTTAGAGAGAAACTTTGAGAAAATCAAGGTTTATATTGATAATTATTTTTTGGAAATTTCAAAAAACAAAATTCAGATAGACAAAATATAATTCATTATTTAACAGTAACTCTATTTCATGTCTCAGCATTTTCCATTGTTCACTCAGTTTCTTCATGCGCATGAAAGGTATTTCAAGTACCTGATGGATTAAGAATACCGAGAAAATGGATGGTTAAATTTCGGAACAATGGTGGTACTTAGGCCTTTTTTAAGAAAGAAAAGCGATCTTTTTTGCCCTCCACGTTCCAGCCGCCTCCACCACTTAGGAGGGCAAAAAAATAGACGTGCAAGGCACATCTGTAGAGCAAAAGGTTGATATTTCACTGAAATCTTGCTATACTAATTATGTAAAGAGGAGTTGCGCTAACAACTCCCCTACAGCACCGTTTAAGACGGTGGCAGTTTTATTAGTTAAGAAATAACCGCATCCTGCTAAAGTTGACGGTTATTTTTTTGCATTCTTTTTTCGTTTCTTCTTGCTTTTACGCTTAGAAGAACGAGTGTTTATAATCGTATCTGCTAGTTTCACACATGCTTCGATTAAACCAATAAAGGCTAACAAAACAGGCGCTATTGCTAACAAAATGCCGATTATATCCACATCTTGCAAAAGGCTACTCCTTTCTTCAGATTTCGATAGTACATTCATAATGCACCACCTCACTTTCAAAAAAAGCGCCACCGTCACAAACTTTACTGTAATCCTATTATACCATAACTCACGCTAAAAACCTATATTTATCAAGGGTTTTAGCGTTTTTTTTATACCTGAATTCAAGCGAAAGGCTTGTTCCTTCTGTCGCTCCAGCCACCGCCACCGCTCCTTCAGAAACCGTGTTGCTGACACAACCCGAAGTGATCGATAGAAAAAAATACCAGGATCAGGCAGAGATCTCTTGTTCTTTTAAAGCCAAAATAGACAAAGCATTCGCAAACTGCAGTAAGCCTAATTGAGAATCATCGACGATCACATTTTTCTGATAATGGATCCGATCGCTCACATGATTGATTGATAGTCCGTAGACAAAACGCATCAAAAAATTCTTTCGTCTCCGATCGGTGATTTCTGGTTTATATGGATGGCTAATGGCCGTCAGACCCAAAGAAAACAAGTGGTGAAAATAAAGAAACTCTTGTTTGAACTGCTGATTTTCTTGAACAAAGCTAGAGTGTTTGATTTCTGGTATATCTTGGTCTAAGAGCGAATACGTTGAATGGATCGGCGGCATCCTCGTCAATCCCATCCTTTCCCTTGAAACAAGATAACTAGAGAGCATCGATCCGATCTCTCCTTTGGTTTTATCCCAATCGATCACCTCTTTTTCAGGTAATTCAAATTGGTGAACATCAAATAATCGCACATTATTCCTCTTTTCATGATAGGTGATACACACAGCTGTCGTTTACACCTAAATAATTTCTTTTTTAATTCAAAAAAGACCTGGAAAAAGATCCCAAGTCTTTGTTTCTCAAAATGGTAAATCATCATCTGGTAAATCGATTGCCGAGCTGCTTTGTGCAAATGGATCCGTTTCTTGTTTAGGTAGCGGCGGCGGTGTTGGTTTGCTTTTTTCAGCTGTTTCGTTGGATTCATTCGAACGCTGCTCAGACACATCTTTTGATTCCATTAATTGAAACGTCTCTGCCACGACTTCTGTGACGTACACTCGCTGTCCTTGTGGGTTATCGTAAGATCTTGTCTGAATACGTCCAGTCACGCCGAGAAGCGTCCCTTTCTTTGCGTAATTGGCAAGGGTTTCGGCTGGTTTGCGCCAAATGACACAATTGATGAAGTCAGCTTCTCTTTGACCGCTTTGATTGGTAAAATTTCGATTCACGGCCAAAGTGAACGTGGCCACTGCAGCACCGTTCGGTGTAAATTTTAATTCTGGATCTCTCGTTGATCTTCCTACTAATACGACGTTATTGATCATGCTTTATTCCCTACTTTCTTTGCTTTTTTTGGCGCATTGACAAATGATACAAAAGTGATCTGTCCCGTATCGCTCAACTTGATTTTTGCATGATAGGTCGTCTTGTCTGCCTTTTTGATTCCTGAAACCACGGTTTCTTTCCCGACTAACAAATCCTTCAGATTGGTTTTCGTCAATTTTTTCTTCCGGAACTGATCAGATAACGTAAACGTACAGTTAGGATAATTCGAACAACCGTAGAAAGACTTTTTCAACACCACATTTCCGCCACATTTCGGACATTTACCGATCGTCTGCTTATCAGCTTCTTTTTTGACTTCCGCTTGGTAGGTGTGGAAATTCAACTTCTGAACATCATCTGGTACGTGTTCGATCAAATGCACGATAAACTTCTTGATATTGGCAATAAAGGTCTCTTGATTCCCTTCTTTTTTCCCGATTTTCTTTAAGTACGTTTCCCATTTTGCCGTCATTTCAGCACTCGTCAATAAGTGCTGGCTTTCGACTGCCTGGCACAGTAATTTTCCTTTTTCGGTAACGATCAATTTATTTTTTTCTACTTTGATATATTCTTTTTGCTTCAGTGTTTCAATAATGCTCGCACGTGTCGCTTCTGTACCGATTCCTTCGACTTCCTGAAGGATCTTGATTGCTTGTTCATCATCTACGGTCTTATTAGCCGTTTTCATTGCTGTAAGCAACGTGCCTTCAGTAAATGGTTTCGGCGGCTGCGTCTCTTTCTGCACGCTTTTTACCTCCGCTTGAATCGCTTCACCGATCATCACAACTGGTAATGTTTGGCTCTCTTCGTTCTCCTTGTTGGTATCGGCTTTGAATAAGATCTTCCATCCCTCGACTTTTGGCACTTTTCCCGTCGCTTTAAAACAGAGAGTTGACACCATGGTTTCTATTACGGTTTCTTCATAAGTGTAATCTGGTAAAAACATGGCGATCGTTGTTTTCATGACGAGCAGATAGATTTTCTTTTGTAGATCATCTAATTTATTAAAGGCTGACTCACTTGCGACTTGCTTCGTTGGAATAATGGCGTAATGCTCTTGCACCTTACTTCCATCGACATATCGCTTTCTTGGCTGATCTTGTGCCATGGGTTCATCTATGGATAAAAAACGGGCATAACTGTCGTAATTCGCTTTTAAGTATTGAAATTCACTGTCTGTAATAAATGGTGTATCTGTTCTTGGATAGCTCAACAATTTTGCTTCATACAGTCCTTGCATGGCTTTCAACGTCTGACTGGCTGTTGCTTTGTACAGCTGATTGATTTTTGACTGCAGACTGCTCAATGAGAATAAATTGGGACTATTCGTTTTCTTCATTTTTGTTTGAAGATCTTTGATCGTTCCTGGTTGTGTGCCGATTGCAGCGCCCTTAGAAGAAACAAAGGAAAGTAGTTCCTCTTTAGTAGAAAAACGTTGTGACGGGCTTAATAGGGCTTTGAACGAGCCATTCGTTGCCTTGATCAATGATTCGATTTCATAAAATGGTTCTTTTTTAAAATGCTCGATCATTTGTTGGCGTTGATAGATCATGTAAAGCGTTGGTGTTTGTACTCGTCCAAGAGAGAACGTTCCATTTGCTCCTTTTGAACGAAGATTCAACGTGTATAGCATACTCCCGTTCATGCCAATGAGCCAGTCGGCAATTTGCCGTGTCTGTGCTTCTTGATAAAAAGGATAATAGTCCATTCCTGGCTTTAAGTTTTGAAACCCACTACGAATCACATCTTTTTCAAGACTATTGATCCATAAACGTTTGTATGTTTTTTTAGTAGAAAAAGCGCCTGATTCATGAATGATCGACCAGGCGATATTTTCCCCCTCTCGATCACTATCTGTTGCAATTATGATCGTATCAGCTTTCTTTAACAGTCCGGAAACGATCTTAAATTGTTTTTTCTTATCAGCTGCGACCTGAAAATCGTATTGTTGCGGAAAGATAGGCAATGCATCCAATGCCCAATTCTTCCATTTTTCATCATAATGTCCTGGTTCTGCTAATTCGACCAAATGGCCGAAGCCAAAGGTGATAAAGGTCTCATCTGAAAAAATTGGATCTTGGATCTCAAAAAAGCCATCCTTTTTCACGCTATGCTTTAAAGCACCAGCATAGGAAGCTGCTTGACTTGGTTTTTCTGCTAATATCACGGTAGTCATTAATTCCACCCCATTCATTATTTTTCTTCTCAAATAAAAATAGGATAGATATCAATCCATCTATCCTATCAACACTTCTATTTCATGATAAGTGGCTAAATCGTAAAGGTTTCATTGTCGATTATTTTTTGTTGATTACTTGCTAGTCTATGAGTATATAGATTCTTGTAGAAAGACTGTTCTTCTTTGTCAGTGGCATTTTCCATAGCAATTCTCAACTCTCCTAATTTATACTGTTTGAACGCTTCGTACATTTCAGATAATTCTATTCTTTTTGGTTGATCCATAAGAGTCCTCCTTATAGGCATAACTGTTTCAAAAATATGGCAACGGCTAATACCTATTACCTGAATGATTTTATCAATCATTCGTTTCATCATTAGTAGATTCGATAGATTATTGACTAATATGATCTTTCGCTTTCATTTTTTCCATTTCCTTCTTAATTTTAGCTTTTTTAGATTGATCCGCACTTTCATATATACCTAATAAAGCAAACAAGCCAACGAAAGGCATTAAAATATCTCTAAATGAAACCGTCAATTTACCTGTTACAAATAGATATATGACAATTAAGCTAAACACAATAGGCAGAATAGCTCCTAAATATTTATTACCTAAATAACCGGCGAAAGATTGGAACCCAATGATTGCGACAATAAAAAGTATCTCCCAAAAATTATTCATTCAAACTCTCCTTATGTTTTTCTATAATTATTTTTGCTGCATCCAAAGTAATTTTCTCATTTATTACCATATTCATTACCTCTATTTCAAACGAATCTTTAATAGCATCAACAATTTTTATTTTATCGATTAAACGATCCAATCTTAAACGAACGGTAGGATAGCTAACCTTATATTCCTTAGCAAGTTGCTTTAAAGAACCAGAAGACAATAAAAACCGTTTGATAAATTCTTGTTCCTCATATTCTAAATGAAAGAACCAATCCACTTGACCACTCCTTTAACATTAACATTATTTATTAAATTTTAACATTATTAAAGTTTTTACGCAATATATATTATAATTATTTGAAAATATTGAAGAGTTTTTTTCAAAAGATCAAGTTTCTTTATGCTTCCTATGCACCAGGTATCAGAGCAATAAAATTATAAGAACTATGAACGATCATAGAACCATAAGCTTTTTTCGTTTTGAGAGCAACCCAGGAATAGACAAGGCTGTTTAAAAAATAGGGCAATAGAAAAACTTGCCCATTTAAAACAGAAAAAATGAAACTAGAAAAAAAGACTGCAGCTGGCAAGTTCGTACGTCGAATCAAAAAAGGCAACAGTTTGACCCGCATCAAGTATTCTTCAATGATCGGTGCCATTACAATAGAGAACGTTGCGGCAGAAATGGAAATTCCGTGTCTTGCTTCTGGAAGTCTAGGCAGCATTGGATGCATCAACGTAAACCGATAGTCTTCCGTTCGTTCACTCAGCCAATCTATCCAAAGCTTTAAACCGGTCTCTACAGTAGGAACGCTGTGAGGTACTAGGTCTTGTCTCAGATCGTACCAGTCAAGATGATTAATCAGCCTTTTTGATTCGTCCACTCACGTAAAATCGGGATTAATTCCGGATAATACAGTTCGAGCAGCATATGCGTATCAAAGTAGCTTATAGTTAAGCCGATCCTAGTTAAATAGTCCAGTTGGGCATCAAACTCTTTTATCACTTCAGCTTGATCGATTTGCCCCCCTGGCAGTCCAAATCTGGGAGGGAAGAGTCCATTTACCTCAATCAGCGAAGAATTTGACTGGCTTCAGTCATTGGAAACCACTTCAGATAGTCCCATTCCGATGTATCCTTAACAAGAACAAGTAAGTGGACGGATTTATAGTCCACTTGCTTGTTCGATAAATTTATTTGATATAAATATATTGATTCGATATAATTTTCACAATATTTAAACTTTTCAAAATATTAAATGTTCGAGTAAGAAATTCGAAAGAAAGGAGAAGATAAGAAAAATATGAAGTGCTCAAAAAAATGGTGATTGTAGTTATTTTGTTTTTTGTGGTATTGAGTGGGGGAGTTACAGGACTTGCTACAGTTCAAAACAATAAACTCTCTGATTTGTATTCCCAAGTTTCAACATGGGAAAAAACTGGGAGAACGTATACTACCAATGAAAATGATATTGGGTATTCTGTTGTTGAACTTAATACTGAAAATATATTCGAAGTGCCAGCCAGTCTTCCTATTACAGCTACAGATTATGAAAATGGCGTATTAGTTGATTACGATGGAAATGACAATGATTTTCAAGTGACATGGACAAAAAGCGGAAATATCAGTGAAACGGTATACATGGATTCGAGTTTTAACGTTATAGACGAAACAACTGGAAAAACAGTTTCTAGTGAAGATATAAAAGTTGTTAAATATGTTTTTACTAATGCGAAAGATAAGTGGAATCAAATCAATCAAAATTAGCAATAGTTTGAAGTGTTGTGCATGAAGAAATATTTGTTTTTATTGGGAGTAGTTTTGTCTTTGGGCGTATTGTTTTCTAAAAATGTTGAAGCTTCAGAAACGAAGGTTGCTACTATTGACAACGAAACGGTAGTTTTAGAAAAAGTTGAAGACTTAGCAACAATTAGCTCGATTTTAGAAGAATATGGTTACTCGACAGAAGAAGTTGGATCTGTATATAAATATACTGTTGAAGATCCTATACCAGTTTTTAATCGCACACGTGCTTACAGAGTGGATGTTCTATCTGCAGCTTATAGAAAGCATAAAATTGCTACAGGAGCAGCAGTTGGGGACTATTATAATAAGCGCTATAAGGCTTTAAATGTTCGAAATGGTTATGAATGGGTAAGTGGGTATGCAATTTATATCAAGCAAGTAAGCACGACAGAGGAAGTTCTGGATCATATTCGAGTTTATAATACATGGTAATATGCCATCTAAAAAAGTGATTCTTGAAAGGAAATAAGAGGTATTTAGAAATGAAAGTATTATTAGGCTCCCAAGTAGACATTCTATTTTTAAACGATAAAATAGAAAATATTAGAGGTACAGTAATAAATATTTTTGAAGATTCTATGAGAGTAGAAGTTGAAACAACAAAAAAGCACTTAATCATATTGAAAACAGCAATCGCAACAATAACACTTTTGGATTAACTCAGTTAGTTTAAATATTAGTTAACAAAAGACGCCCGTCAATCAAGGGATTGAGGGGCGTTCTTTGTGATTTTCAATTGGTCTAGCTATGTTGGGAGCCTAAAACGTCGGTAAATCAAGCTTCTTCTCTTTGGGTCTTTTGTGAAGAAATCGGGGGGACGAGTTGGAACGGTGTTATGTTCCAAACTGGACTCGTTGCAAGATAAGCGAAATGTTGCTTTTCTAACAAGCGTAAAATGTAGCGAACTTGATCCGCTGTTTTGTCGGACGTAATAGCCAGGCATTCCACAAAGTCAGCAGGCAAGGAGAAAACGGAACGATTCGCTGTTCGCCACCCCGTGACGATTGTGGGATCGAATTCATACTGTCGACAAAAATCACCCACTGATAAACCAAGGTGACCTACGATATACGCAGTCACAGGATAGCTGTCAACATAAGCTGAAAACGACATACACAATTCATCCTTTCAACGCTATCTTAGGTTTCACGGAAAAAGTGCCACCACTTCTTCTGTCCTTCTTGTTTCAGTCGCACGACTTCATTTTCAGGAGTAAATTTCCCCTTATGTTCTGAGGGGGTCTCATAACCACTTTGAGACGTTTTAAAATTTTTGGTATCCATTTGTTGCATTCTTTGTTTAAATCTTCTGAGAAGTGTTCCTGCGACGTCAGAAACAGTATTTGTTTGTTCGCTTGCAAAGTTAGTTGTTGTTGCTGATCAAGAAGTTTTTGTTGTTGGGCTAATAACGACTGTAGCTGATCAATTTGTGCGTCCTTTTGTTGCAACTGTGCAAACAACTTCGTTTCTATACTGTCAGAGCTTGCTACGTCAGGAATTTCGAACGCTTCAAGCAACTCAGCACGTCCTAGCCACGTCCAAGCTTGTCAGCAAGGTGCAACACTCCCGACCACAGAACTGTCTTATACCCTTGGCTGTTTTTGGCAAGGTACGTTGGTTCTAGGTTGTCAGCATGTTTCCTCATAGCTTGTCTGCTGATACCAAAAAGTTCAGCAAGTTCTTTTACTGTCAACATTTGTTTTGGTTATCTGTCCGTTGTCACAAGGGTGCCACCTCGTTTGTTTTTCTTTTAGTATACATGAATTCGCTTTGCCAAGCGAAACCGATTGAATGCAGCAATCAAAGTAGAGGAACATGCAGTAAGAAAACTACATGTTTTCTTCTAGTAATTTTAGTGTATAGTCGTCCGCTATGATCTCACCTTGCATGATCAGCAGTAAATGGTCGAAAGGGATTTTTGTGGATTTACTGAGTCGGTTCAGTTCTTCCTCACTCTTGATCCTTTCATAAATTTTTTTGGTTCGCTCGATTCGATCCCATTCTGTATTGGTCAAGTAGCGGGAAAGTTCATAGGTTAGCCGAGAATCCTCTTCACCGTGCACAAGATCAACTCCTCTTTTTATGGATTATTATAAAGGCAATAGAAAATAAAGAAACAACTGATCACTTGAATTGTTCATGTTATACTCGTTAATGGCAACTGCCCCGTGAGGGGGTGTAAATATGCTGGAAACTTTAATATCGCTGATTATCGCTCCACTATTCGTGGGTCTAGTACTCTTACTAGTTGATCGCTGGCTAGACGATTAGCCGATAGTCGAAGCAGTTGCCTTCTGGCCCCAACGCTGGAGTCGCAACAGCGCAAAAAAAGCCCTCCTATTCGCAGTAGGAGGGCTTTTTGGTGTAAACATGCTTGTTCTTTAATATCGCTTCGCACATTTATTATAGCAAGAAATTTGGAAAAAATCAAAATGCAGCAATCAGTACCGATCGTTTTTTCACATTGAAACTATTTGCGATTTTCTGTCTAAAAAAGTTGGTTACATTCTCAACTTTTATCGGTCAAAAATGTAACCAACTTTAAAATTGCTCAATCACTTGCAGCACTAAGGTTTTTCTGACCTCGTTACATGTAGGAAGTCGTTTCCTAACCCCCCTATTAGTAAATGGGGGTCACGGTCACTTCAGCTCGCACAGCAAGCTGAAGTGACCCAGAAAGGCTACAAGGATTTTTTGCTAGCGCAAAAATCCTACAGCGTCTGCACAGCAAACGCTGTACGCCATTTCTCTTTTTTATCATAACGAAAGTAAACTATTTTGCAAAGTTTTTTCTCTCTAGCTAATCAAAAGTTTTGTAAAAATTGATCAATGGTATCTGCGCTTCAACCCTTTACTTTAAATGAGTCGCTCGTTTTAAAATCATAAATCATTACACAATCTGCTTCTATATTTTCTTTGAGAAGTGGGTTTCTTTTTTTGTTTGTTTCTGAGTTGATTGCACGTAGTGTAATAAGGTCGATCTCTTTTTTTAATGCGCTACTTAATTTACTTTTTA
The DNA here is from genome assembly GCF_050547255.1 of Enterococcus sp. AZ079. Lineage (NCBI taxonomy): Bacteria > Bacillati > Bacillota > Bacilli > Lactobacillales > Enterococcaceae > Enterococcus > Enterococcus sp. AZ079. The sequence goes on from NZ_CP172955.1 coordinate 2,636,284, forward strand.
ACCGAATCACATCAAATATATTGTGGAGCAAAGACCCTTCACCGTCGATTAAAATATCTAAATCACTGGTTTCTGTTGCTTCGTTTCGAGCGTATGATCCAAACAAAAAAGCTTTTTTTATTTCCCATTCTAAAAATATTGGTGTACATAATTTTTGAATGTCACTAATTGTATAAATCAAATAACCGAACTCCTTGTCTTCAATTTGAATATTAAAATAAAAATGAAAAGCGACAATTAATACTCAGCGTTTAGGAAAAAATATTGATAAAAAAGGGAAGGAACTGGTAAATCGATTGCTTCTTTTAGATCAAAAAAGGGAAAGAGCATAAGGTAAACGCACCACTCTCATGTTGAAAGTGGGAAAATAGGCTGTGCCTATTGCGTTTTGAAGAAAATGAATGTGATACCACAGCATAGTTTTTAGCAGTTGTCAGGGAGTTGTTCAGAGACTACTCAAGTAGTCGTTTTTACGAAAAGTAGTCTCTAGGTACCACCATCGATCATCCTTTTTGAAAGACAAATTTTTACAAATACTTCGCAATCAGAGCATTGTAAGTGAGCGATTCTGATTTTATTTTTTCTTCTTTTGCTTTTTCTTTTTGATTATTAACGGGTCTTTTTTGTGATTTATTTTTTGCTTTTTTTCGCCGACTATTCGCCCATTTTCCTCTTTGTTGTGTCTTTACTTCTTTGTATTTTTCAGAATTCTCGAGATCAAAAATATCGACGTCCATCGTTTCCGCAAAACTATTTGAATAAATTAAAAGTTCATCCAAACGGTTTAAAAGTCCCCGCATTTGGATATTTTCTTTTGTCTTTAATCGATACAATTCCAAAATAATATAGCGAATTAAGGCACTATCTGTTGCTGAATCTTCCAGTGCTAACAATTCTTTTAATTCTTCTAATGCTTCTCTGTGTTCAGGATCAATATAAATTTGTAGCCGTTCCTTTGTCATTTGTTTTCACTTCTTTCAGTCTGTTTATTTTTTAGTCGTATATTTTGCTACTTCTTAAGTATAATAAATATAAGCAATTAAAATATTCAGAAACAACGGTGCACATAATGTTAGTGGGTTTTGGTTGCGCTAAATACTTTATATAAATCTTCATATTTTATTATCCCCCTCTATTTGTAACAACCGTCATGCATTTTACGAGCTTTATCTAAATGATCAATAGGATTTATCTCATTTATTCCCTAGTCCATATTGTTTTCCATATGATATTCTAGATAGTCTAAATTATTAGTATAGTGAAGTTTATTCTCTTCTTTACTTCTATTTACCGCCTCACCTATTGTATTAATAAATCTCGATCTTGGTTAACAAGATCATTTTTTAAAACCAAATATATATCCTGATTTCAATCACTGACAACACATAGATTCTTCTTCTCTAACGAATCTATTATAAATTGAGATAGTTCATAATCGCTAGATATTAATTTATCCACTGTCAAATTTGCTGGATTAGATACTAGTATTATAAATGTATTTTAAAGAAAACAAGTGTCTTCTTCATAACTATTACATCTCCTCCATCCTCAAAAATTTATACCAAAAAATAAGAAAACAAATGCAATATAAAGGAGGATTCCCCCTCCCAAAACAATAAAAAAGTAGAAAACATATTTAGTCGTTTTGCTAATATCATTCGCATTTCTTATCTTAATACTAATAAAAATATAAAACCCTATGAGTATTAAAAGTGGTAGCATTTTGATCAACAATTTTTATCCTTCCTTTGAGAAACTCATTTTGGAACTTTTTTTATGTTAACCGATATTATAATTTAAATTTTAATGATTGGATTTGAGTCAATACCTCGGACACGATTTGTGAGAATTTTTTCGAGATTCCAGCGGGTGAGTATCTCATCGTTTCGACCAGCCGTCAAACCAAAACCGTTTGACCGCTGATCGAAGCGATGAAGTTGAAGCCCTGTGGAAATCTCGCAAAAAAAATGTAGGTGGTAGCTAGGAACTAAGCTTGCAATGCCAACTCCTCCATCTGATTTGGTGTTAAATAGTTGATACTACTATGGATTCGCTTGCGATTGTAAAATCCTTCAATGTATTGAAATAACGCTAAATGAGCAGCTTCAAAGTTTTCATACGCTTTTGATGGATAGACTTCTTCTTTTTTGAGTGAGGCGTGAAACGATTCGATGCCGGCATTATCGTAGGGACAGCCCTTACGACTGAAGGAGTGCCGAATGTTCAATTCATTCAGCTTTGCCTCATAGGCTTCGCTAGTGTACTGAGAACCCAAATCTGAGTGGATGATTAAGTTCTCGGAGGGTGTTTGGTGTAAGAGCGCATGGTCAAGGGTTTCGATAACCAATTCTTTCGTCATCTGCTTGCCAAACTTCCAACCGATGACTTTCTTTGTGTGGAGGTCTTGGATAGTGGAGAGGTAGGTCCAGCCATCTTTTAGGGTATGAATATAGGTAATATCTGTCACCCATTTTTGATTGATCGACGTAGTGGTAAAATCTTGGTTTAACAAGTTTTTACGTCCTTCACTTTTAACTTTCACTTGTTTGCCAGGCTTGTACTTCTTGAGGGTGACTGAACGCAAGCCTAATTTTCTCATCAGTATTTGTACTTTCTTTAGGGACAAGCTCTCGCCACGGCCAACAAGAATCTTATGAATTTTGGGCGCACCATAGATCCCCTTGTTTTCAAAGTAGATTCCTGAAATCAAGCGGTTTAAGCGTTTGTTTTCTGATTGGCGCTTGGAAGGCTTCTTTTTCTTCCAGTCATAGTAGCTGGATTTCGGTGCTTCCAAAACGGTACACATTTGTTTTACGTCATGATCATGAACATTTGATTGAATAAATTCGAAGACATCACTCATTTTTACTTTTGAGCGAATATGGTTAAAGCCTTTTTTAGGATGGTGTTTTCCTCCTGCATGCGGGCCATTTCCTTTTTCATTGCTAGGATTTCTGCCTCAGTCATGCCGGTTGCTTCATTCTTTGTATGAAGCTTCTTCCAACGATAAATCGTTTGTGTAGCGATACCATATTGCTCTGCCAGTTCCTCGACCGATTGGCCAGACTGGTTTAAATCTAAGATCGTCTTCTTAAAGTCTTCATCAAATTTTTTATTGGCTTTTGCCATCGTGGACACGTCCTTTTCTTAGTAGTTAGATTCTACCAAATCGTGTCCATGAAATCATCCTAACATCAGATTATTCATACACATTATATGCGTCAAGTAAATCGCTATAATTAAAAACTAAGAGATATACTGTAACAACTATAAATAAAATAGCAATACATTTTGAAAATGGATCAACTTCAACGTTAAAGACACTTTTAATGGTTCTGTTGCAAAGTTTCCCCTCAGATCCATTATAGGGTAAACTGAGTTTAATAGGAACTAGGAGGAGTAACGAAGATGAACCATTTTAAAGGCAAACAATTTCAGAAAGATGTGATTATTGTCGCTGTAGGCTACTATCTTCGGTACAACCTGAGTTATCGTGACGTCCAAGAAATTCTGTACAACCGTGGTATTAACGTGTCTCACACCACTGTCTATCGTTGGGTACAGGAATATGGGAAACTACTTTACAACATTTGGAAGAGGAAAAACAAACAGTCCATTTATTCGTGGAAAATGGACGAGACCTATATTAAAATCAAAGGAAAATGGCATTATCTTTATCGCGCCATTGATGCAGATGGTCTCACTCTGGATATATGGTTACGGAAAAAGCGAGATACACAAGCAGCTTACGCCTTTCTCAAGAGATTAGTTAAACAGTTCGATGAACCAAGGGTTCTGGTGACCGATAAAGCTCCCTCTATTGCCAGTGCCTTCAAAAAATTACAGGCACACGGGTTTTACCAGCGAACAGAACATCGCACGGTGAAATATCTAAATAACCTCATTGAACAAGATCATCGTCCCATCAAGAGACGAAACAAATTTTATCGAAGCTTACGAACAGCCTCAACCACGATTAAAGGCATGGAAGCCATTCGAGGATTATATAAGAAGAACCGAAAAGAAGGCACTCTCTTCGGGTTTTCAGTCTGCACGGAAATGAAGATATTATTAGGAATACCTGCATAAACTATAGCTAGTGTTAGACTAGTATTGTTCATTTTGGAACTTTGCAACAGAACCTTTCAACTTATACTTCATTAATCTCATGCCATTGAAAATTACCACCAAGATACTACCTTCATGAACCAACATTCCGATAGACATATTCATCCATTCGCTGAAGAAGACGCTGGTCAACAAGACCAACACTACTCCAATTGAAATCACGATATTTTGTTTCATATTATTTGCGGTGGCTTTTACTAATCCTAATGCGTGAGGCAAGTTGCTGAAGTTCGAGTTCATTAAAACGACATCGGATGTTTCAATCGCTACGTCCGTTCCGCTTCCCATTGCGATTCCAATGTCTGCTAAAGCTAAGGACGGACTATCGTTAACGCCATCTCCAACAAAGGCTACAATTTGACCACGTTGTTGAAGTTTTCCGATATAAGCCGATTTGTCTTCCGGCAACATGTGGCCGTGAGCTTCGGTCAAACCAAGTTCGCCGGCGACCACATCAACGGTTCCTTGGTTATCTCCTGAAAGAACGACTAGATTTTTCACGCCCAAGTCTTTTAATTCCTGCAAATTAGCTTTCACACCCGGACGGACTTGATCGCGAATGCCCATCAGTACTTTTAATTCACCGTCGACCGCTGTCAAAACGAGAGAGTTCCCTTGTTGTTCAAACCGTTTGACATCTTTTTGCACTTTTTTGCTGAGAGTGACATTTTCTTTTTCCATCAAGGCCACATTCCCAACAGCCACTCTATGTCCAGCTACACTTGAAACGATTCCGCCGCCTTTCACGACTTCAGTTCCTTCAACAGGATAAAAATTTGTTTCTCCAATTTGATTTAAGACCGCTTTTGCTAATGGATGATCTGATTCCCGTTCCACACTGGCCAGATAGCCAAGCGTTTCAGCAGAATCTTTTTCATACAGTTCAGTCGCTGCAACGGTTGGGTTTCCGACAGTTAAAGTACCTGTCTTATCAAATACAATTGTATCCACATTGCTGAAGTCTTGAATGACTTCACTCCCTTTTAAAAGAACACCGTTACGAGCACCATTCCCGATACCGGCAACGTTTGAGACAGGCACTCCGATAACTAATGCGCCTGGGCAACCTAGAACCAAGATGGTGATTGCTAACTCAATATTTTGACTGAACGCCCATACAACAATTGCCAGAACCAAGACAGCTGGTGTGTAGTATTTAGAAAAGCGATCAATGAACCGTTCCGCTTCGGATTTAGAATCTTGTGCTTCTTCCACGAGTTCAATAATTTTTCCAAATGTGGTGTCCTCACCAACTCGGTCAGCTCTGATTTGAATCGTTCCGTTTTCTAAAATGGTTCCTGCAAAAACTTCTGCATCAGCTAGCTTGTTGACCGGAACAGCTTCCCCTGTAATGCTAGCTTCATTGATATGCCCTTCGCCCGTAAGGACTGTGCCATCCACTGGAACTTTCGCACCCGTTTTAACGAGCAAGATATCCCCTTCATCTACATCATCCACTTCTACTTCTTCAAATTCGCCATTATCCATTTGTTTCAAGGCGCTTTCGGGTGCCATTTCAGTCAATTCTTTGATAGCAGATCGCGTTTGGTTCAATGTTCGTTGTTCCAAGTAGTGTCCGAATAAGAATAAGAACGTGACAATAGCCGATTCTTCATAATTTTGAATAAAAAGCGCACCAATCGCTGCAATACTGACTAAGACATCAATACTGATGACTTTGACTTTCATTGCTTGAAACGCTTGAATGGCAATTGGCGTAATCCCAAAGACAGAGGCGATGATCAAAGACCACTCTGAAAGTCCTACGTTTTCTAAATCAAAGTGACTGAAGAAACCGAGTGCGATTAACAATCCACTGATGACGGTGATAACATTTTTCTTGCTTAATATATATTGTTGCATGCTTTTTCCCTCCAAATTTAATTTCTCTTTTATTGATAAACACAGTATAAGATAATTGCCTAAGTAATTAATTGACTGACATCAAGTTTTGAAAAAATACGTGTCCCTTCTCACTATTTTTTTGATCTAACAGCCTCAATGACACTTATTCCTCTTTACAGTTATAACGATACCCTCTTTTTATCGAATAAAAATTTACGGCTATCAAGTTTAGAAAGTTCTCTTTTATCGTTTCTAAGCACCTCGAATCGGATTGCAACAAAAAAGCAATCCCGGAAAAATAGCTTTTCTTCCAGAATTGCCTAGTTCATTTAATCTGTTAAGCGGCCTTGACTTTTGCTTTAAGGACCGGATAGCCTACGTTTTCGATAGCTTTTTGAATCTCTTCAATCGAAGTGACAGCTGAATCAAAATTGGTTTTGACTTTGCTGGAGTTGAATAATACTTTAATGCTGTCTTTATCAATACCGTTAACTGATTTCAAGGCACCTTCAATTTTTTGCATACAACTTGGACAAGACAACGTTTCTAATTGCAATATAGCTTTTTCCATAATTCCTATCTCCTTTATGTGTTTTTATTTTATCCGCAGCAGATTAATGAACACTGCCTTTTCCTCTTTACAACTGTAGTATAGCTCACTTTTAGCAAACGAAAATTGACGCATATCAAGTTTTGCACTTCTTTTTATCTTTTTGCTCAATTCACCATCTTAATAGTCTTTTTCTGCCCCTTATTGCCATCAGAATAATAATAAATTGGTGGATAGTCTTGTCTGCGTATAAACCATACTACAATCGCGCCAATAAACAGGGCCAGAGACAAGGCTTGCGAAACGCGGATCCACTCGCCAATCCATAAATTGTCCGTTCGCATACCTTCAATGAAGAACCGACCCACTGAGTACCACAAAACGTAACTCAAAGCGACTTCTCCTTGACGCAAAAGCTGTTTTCGGTTCCGTATAGTGACGATGAGGACAAAGCCCAACAAACTCCACAATGACTCGTATAAAAAAGTCGGATGGTAGTAGGTACCATTGATATTCATTTGTTCAATGATAAATTCAGGTAAATAAAGATTTTCCAAGAATTGACGAGTAACCGGTCCACCATGAGCTTCCTGATTCATAAAATTTCCCCAACGCCCAATGGACTGGGCTAACAATACATTGGGCGCTAAAATATCAAGAACGAGTGCCAAAGAAGTACCTTTTTTCTTTGCATACCAATATAGCGTACCCCCTCCTGCAATCAATCCCCCATAAATCGCAATGCCGCCATTCCAAATCGCAAGGATTTGTCCTGGATTTTGCAGATAATAACCAAGTTCAAATAACACATAATAAAGCCGAGCGCCGAGGAGTCCAATCGGAATTGCCCATAAGGCCATATCGATAATGGTATCCTCTTCCAGTCCTTTTTTCTTTGCTTCCTTGGTGCTCAACTGGAGAGCCGCTAATATGCCCGCTGCAATAATGACTCCATACCAATGAATCACAACAGAACCAATCTCCACCGCATGGGGATTCAAAACGCCTAATACGAATTCCATTCTATTTGCTCCATTTCTTCAACTTTTCGCGTCATTCTAGTCATGGTGATGCTGAACAAGATTCCGGCTAAGCTCCATGGAAACCAAACAGTGAATACACTTTTATCTCCCTGGTCACTCGCTTCGTAATACGCCACTTTTCCGTGTCCGATTACGCCGGCTCCTTTTACAACTTCCTCTTCTTTTTCCATAGCTAACCTATCTGCCTCAACAACGTTAGACGTTTTTGCTTCGCCGCCAATCGTGTTCTTGGTGAAAGGGACGACAAAGAATGCACCCGCTGCTGACAACGTGATGGCAACTATCACCCAAAAATAATGCACATTCACCCCTACTTATTTTTACGTTTTGTTCGACAACCCTATCTTAAACAAAAATAAAACAAAAAAACTTGAGGGTTATCATGTTTGTGCTTTTATTTTTCCAATGAATGAAGGTCGTTCTGTCTTAAAAAAGCCAAAAACGGACAGATGGAAGCAAAAGCACTGAGTTCTGTCCCGTTGTTAATGAAGAGCGACAGAACACCAATGTGTAGAAAAAAGTGTGTCCGATTATTCGCTGTAAAGCAATAAATCATCTAAATCCTGAATCTTGATCCTTTTCCCAGACAGCTGTTGAATCAATCCCTCGTCCTCCAATTCTCCAAATTTGCGACTGATGGTCTCAGGTGTCGTTCCTAAATAGGAAGCAATGTCCTTTTTTTCCATCGGCAGGGTGATGGTGGGAGAGTTGCCCATTTCAGGTTCCACATTTTCTGCCAAAAACAAAACTAAACGGGTAATGACACTCTCCAAGGCTACTTGTGTCGTTTGACGTTCTGAACTTTCTAACCGTTTAGACATTTCCGCCAATAGTTTTAAAGAAATAGCTGGGTATTGTTCCAGAAAATCTTGGACATCTTTTTGCTGAATCATACAGACAACGGTATCTCGGGTTGCTTCGGCATATTCCTCGTGTACTGCATCCGGGTTGAACAAGGTCCATTCTCCGGTGAAATCACCAGGGTTCAAGATCCGCACTAGCTGCTCTTTGCCAGAGTCTGCCAATCGATAAATACGGATTTTCCCACGATTGATAATATATAAAGTATCCTCTTTTTCTTGTGAACGAAACAGAAACTCTCCTTTTTGATACTGTTTCGTGTGGGCTTTTTCAGCAATGTAATTCATCGCGCTATCCTCTAAGTGATTGAATATTGGAACCAAGCGGATACAGGCTGCGTGGTCGCCAATTTCATGATGGGTATGTTTAGTCAATTCATTCTCCCCCTTTATTTATTTTGTTTATATTCGCTGCTTTTATTATATAAGTCTCTTACTACAAAAAAATTGATGCACATCAAGAAAATGGAAAAAGGACTGGAAAGAATTCCAATCCCTAAATCAGCTTCTACTTTTACCTTAATCTTCATCCTCATCAAGAGCGTCATCATCTTCTAATGCTTCTTTACCAATGAACGCTTGCAGCATCCAAATGTTCTTGTCTAAGTCATTTTTAAAAGCAATCAATGTATCTTCTAAAGCATCGTCACCCTCGTCTTGAGCTAAACGAATCGCGCGAATAGTTAGGTCACGAGTGCTTCTGAAGTCCTCGATAATATTTTCAACCATGTCTTCTGCTTTAGCGTATTTATTAACTGCATCTTCCGAAAGCATCGAATATTTTTCAAATTCAACAGTTGTCGAAGCAGGTTTATGCCCAGAAGTAATTAGACGCTCCGCAAGTTTGTCGAACCATTTTTCATTTTCGTTATACAACTCTTCAAATTTTTCATGCAACGTAAAGAAATTGGCTCCTTTTACATACCAGTGATATTGGTGCAGTTTCACATGTAATGTATGCATGTTGCCTAAAAGATGATCCGCAATGGCCGCTGCATTAATTTTCGTATGATGAACATGTTCCTTGTGTTCTTGTTCTTCTTGCAATCTTTCTTGGGGTGTTCTTTCTTGAGTAGCTTTATTTTCAGTCATGATTTATTCCTCCTATAATTTTGGTTTGTTTAAAATAGCTTTCTTTGATTCCTCCTTTTTCTTTACTGAATTTAGTATAGGATAGATTTCCGTTAAAAAAATTGACGCTCATCAAGAAAAGTATTTCTTAATAGACGCCAGGCTTCTCTATTAAATTCAACTGAAATAATCAAAGGAATGAAGTCGTTCCCTCCAAACAAAAATTTCATTAAAGTAGGGCCTAAAAAAAGAATAGCAACTATACTTTGTCAAGAGACCTGACTGCTATTTTTTTGCTTGTTATTCTTCAATTACCAAATGTCTTGCCTTGCAGTATATTTAATGCTCTTTCTCACTAGTGTTGCATGCAACACTAGTGAGAAAGAGTATTAATAAGATTAACCTAGAAGAATAACTTTACTTTATTTATGTCATACCATAAATAAAAATTGAAAAGAATTTTTTATTTATTTTTAGTAGATCGATTAATAGGAGTTTTAGCTTGGGAGCGTCAATAATTTTGTGTAAATGGTTCTTTCCTACTGTAGATTGTTTCTAATTCTCCATCGGTTGACTCAGCATTTGTTCGAGCTCGCCTTCGGCCTGTTGGAAACCTTTATGACTGCGACCTAGGAATTTTTGGTTGTGAGTATCAAAAGACGAGACTAAGAAACGTTCCATCGACTCTTCATTTTGGAACTGTTCCTTGCGGTGGCTGTATTTCTTGATTTGCTTATTAAAGGATTCAATCAATCCAGTTGCTGCACTATATAAAAAATTTCATCATAGTTTCGCCCTAGTCGTTCCAAAGATTCGATGACAAAAATATCCTTCTTCCTTAAAAAATGAAGTTCTTTTTGCAATTATTCTCGTGAGGTCTTCTTTTAACTACATAAAATTGTAACCACTGGTTTTAAGAGTAGTGTATCATCCCAAATCATATAATTAATTGACTGCGATTGTTATAAAACTCACGGTAAGCCATATAACTAGCAATAAACGAAGAAATCGCAGTAACTGAAATCAACATAAACATCACAACAATTTGGTAACGAATCGCTTGAACAGGATCAATTCCCGCAAAAATCAACCCTGACATCATACCTGGTAGGCTGACAAGTCCAACCGTTTTTGTTCGGTCAATAGAAGGAGCCATGCCCGTTTTGACGCTTTCTCTTACAATACTCATGGACGCTTGTTTTTTATTGGCTCCCAATGCCAATTTTTCCAATACCTGTTGGCGTTGGTCCGTAAATTTTGAATTCAAAGACCGATAGGTCACTCCAATCGCAGTCATGGCGTTGCTGGCAATCATGCCTGTAATTGGAACGATTTGGGAAGGGGACCAGTCAATGACTCCTGAAAAAACAAGAATGAGTAAGGACAAGGCTGTTCCTACTCCAATAGCCGTCGTTGAAATTTTAAAAGAGCGGTTGATCCCCTCACTGCGTGTATGGGCGTTATAAGAAGCGTTGAACACAATGAACAAAACCATCGCTAAAGTGAGAAAGTTGTTATCCACTCGTAATACGTAGCTCAATACATATCCAATAAGGAATAATTGAACGACAGCGCGAATTCCCGCAATAAAAATGTCGTTTCCTAATCCCAATTTCTCTTTGTAATCAATCAACAAGGCAACTATCAAGAGGACAGAGGATAAAAGCAAAGAAAGATTACTGATTTCCAAATTGTTTGTCATTTCGATTCCTCCATTTTTCCACCTTTGATAGTAATCAGACGAGAAGCTTGGTCGATTTCTTCCTGGTTGTGAGTGACGGCCAACACCGTAGTTTGTTGGTCTTTCATCATGTCTCGGACTAAATCAAGGACAATCGCTCTGTTTTCTTGGTCCAATGAACTGGTAACTTCATCCAGGAGCAACACTTTCGGTTGATACATCAAATTTCGGACCAATGCAACCCGTTGTTTTTCCCCTCCTGATAGTTCCTTGACCTCTTTCGATAAGTAAGTTTCAGGTATTTGAACTCGTTCTAACAATTTTTTTGCACGTTCCCGATCAAATCCTTCTTCTCTTATGCGGGCAGGAAAAGACAAGTTCTCTTGAACTGTCTCATCGAATAGAGAAGCGTTTTGAAAGAAATAAGAGACTTCTTTTCTATACTCCACAGGATCGATTTTTTGCAGATCCGTACCTCGATAATAAATTTTTCCGGAAGTTGGGGAAAGCAGCGTACCAATTAATTTCAAAAGGGTACTTTTTCCACTTCCAGAAGGACCAGAAAAAACAATCACTTCCCCTTTGTTTACTGTAAAAGAGATATCTTGAAGGATTTGGTTTCCGTTTGCCTGAAAACCAACCTTCTCTAATTGAAACAATGAATCACTCATACCACTTCTCTCCTTTATAAAAAAGCCCTGCACCAGTGGACCATCCATACGGGTGCAGGGCTTTTGTTTCATCCTAGTGTACCTCAGTGTTCGTTTGGATCGTTTTTGGCGTCTTCATGAGTAGGGTGAACCGTTCCTTCAAGGTGATCTGGACCAGCATAAATGGTATACAGTCTGAGCGGCTTATCACCGGTGTTTTCGATGTTGTGCCACATGTCCGCCGGAACAAATACGGCGTCATCATCCATCACTTTTTGTTGAACATGTAAGTTATCTTTAGAAGGCCCCATTTTACACACGCCTTCTCCTTCTTCAATACGGATAAATTGGTCAATGCCTTCGTGCACTTCCAAACCGATGTCATCGCCCGGTTGAATGGACATTACGGTGACTTGCAGTTTACTGCCTGTCCAAATGGTCGTCCGGTAATTATCATTTCCTGTGGTGGCGTCTTCAATATTAATGATATACGGCTTCTTCCCATGATCCTTGTAGTCTATTTCCATCTTCCATTCCTCCTAGTCTTTTTACTAAAACAATGATACCTACTTCTTATTTATAATAATTCTAATTAATGGTACCACATCTAAAATTCTATGCAAAAAATTGGCTTTTTGGAGAGCGATTCTAAACAAAGACCATATAACGCGCAATTACAATTGGTACCCCTTAATCCTCAGCACATAAAGGAAAAAATATGGAATCAAAAAATAACCGATATGTACTCTGGTTATGACTTGAATCAGGGAGAATTTCAGAGACGACACATCATACTTTTTTAGTTTGCACTTGTAAACTAACTAGCGTATATTAAGTTTATGCTCACTATCAAGCGTTGTCAATCCTTTAGACTCTTATCAATTTCGAAAGAAAGTAGCAAGGTTATTGATTGTGACTGTAAAAGTGGGGTGTTCCTATAAGCACATTAAACTATCTTCTCTAATTTATCATGCTATTTAAATTCTGTTTTTTCATGAGAATTTTTGTCCAAAACTTGTTAAAATGATTTTAAAAAATACTTACATACACAATCCCCAAAAAACACTAATGTCATTTCAGTCAAAAAAGATACCGCAGAAAATTTCCACCTGAGATTCAATACGATATTACTCTCTTGACAGCCAGCTTAATTCCTTAGTTGAATAGATTATTAAAGTGCACAAAAAAACAATGCGGCGTTTGTTATATTTTCTGGTATAAGCGACGGTGCTATAAACTTTTTTGCAGATTAAAAATCATATGAATTTAACTCCAGTAATAAGAGTTTAAGTGCCAATGCATGTTTGATTTCTTCGTTGCGTTGGTAAATCAAGAACAAAGTCGGGGTTTGGACGCGTCCAACGCTAAACACGCCTCTCATGCCGTTTTTCTGCATATAAAGCGTGTAAAGACGGGTGAGATTGATTCCTACCAGCCAATCAGCGATTTGTCGGGTTTCTGCTTCTTTGTAAGTGGAATAAAACGCCTGTCCGTCCTTCAGATTTTGAAATCCTTTTTTGATTTCGCTAGTTTCAAGCGAGTTGATCCATAAACGTTTAATGGTTTTCCGGCTATTTCCCGAAAGGTTGATAATCAAGCGGGCGATTGCTTCACCTTCTCGGTCGCTGTCGGTCGCAATCACGATTGTTTCCGCTTCATCTAAATGCTTTTTGACGATCTTGTATATATTGATGTAAGAATAGACACTGTTACGATAAAATACTTTGTAAAAATATACCCTACTTCCCCGATACTCATAACCATTCCTTCTCTTCTAGTACATTTGGTGTTCATTTTGATGATGCTCTTCTACTTCGGCTCATGTTTAGCAGCTTATTGATTTTTGCTTTATTGCTTCAGCCAACCTTTATTTACGGCATCATCTATAAGTTTTCTAACATAGTCCCAAACTTCTGGCATAATTTCTTTGATGACCTCGTTTCGTTTTAATTCGCGTTCAACATCAATGTTATTTTCTAACCAGGTATTCCCGTCACAGTAGTATATCTGCAAGACAGGCTGTAACCTATCGATTGCCGCTGCATATTTTGCTTCTACGGTTGCCATCTCCTCAAACTCTTCCCACAAATCCATAAATTCATCATATTGTTCTCTCGGTAATGTAGAAAATAAACTTGTAGCTGCTTCCCGTTCTCGCTGTACTTTATCCAGGTACCCAGCTTCATCATAACAATAGGTATCACCTGCTTCGATTTCTACCATATCATGAATAATTAACATTTTGAGTACTCGCAACAAATCCACTTGCCCTTCGGTTGCGACATGTTCTGCAAGCAATAGTGCACATAATGTCAAATGCCAGGTGTGCTCTGCATCATTTTCCCGTTGGTTTCTATCATAGATCAGTGTCGATTGTCTAAGGATGGCTTTAAGCTTGTCAGCTTCGACAATAAACTGGATCCTCTTTTCTATTGCATTCATCTGTGACCTCCAATTATTTGTTGAATGAATTTATATCAAAGGGACAGCTTTTTTCCACAATGCCTCCAAAGTTGCATAAAAAAACTGCAGCCTTTTCTTTTGGTAAAACAATTACTCCTGCACAAACCTTAATGAAAGGCTCCTTTCAAACTTCCTATAACACTTTTTCCTCACGAATGATCTTTGTTGTTACTTCAACTACTCCACGGAAAAATGCAATGAATGGGGCGTAGGCGCGATCAATGTCAGCCCACATCTTTCTTTAAAATAGGTTTTGCTATCTTGTTTCGCCACTTGCAAAATTTCTGCCTCAGCAAAAGGGACCACATTGTCACTCCCCCGCAATTCACTGCATTCCAAAATAATCAAAATCTCTGCTTCTAATGTATTGATTCTCGCATACTGTTCAAAAAAGTTTTCGTGATTGATTTCTTGGATCGCTCGTTTGATTTCGAAGCAATTGGCAAGAATCTTTTCTTTGAGTTCTGGAAACTCTTCCTTGAAAAAAAGCCGCTCCGTTTCTTCCATGTAGAAGTTTAAATATTCTTCCATTGAATGGATCTTAAATGCTGACTCCATCTTTAGTCCTCCTGTTCTATTGATTGGTGAATCTTATGTAAAATCCTGTTTATGTGTTTATCGTTGGAACGAATACGTCGATGCGTACTCTATGGAAATATTGAAAGGAAATCGACCTTTAGGCTGAAATCACTAGCATTACGTTAAATAGAGGATTCGAACACTCTTTCTTACCTTCGCTTTTTCGTAAAACGTTTCTGTTGACCGAGATCTTTATGCCTGCATTATTACATGTTTTTTAGGAAAGGAGACGCCAATCATTTGTTTGTTAGAAGCAAATAAAGTCCTGTTAGATACCTTCGGGTTGGATCGTATCAATTTTAGTTTCATAAAAGTAAACAAGCCCAATAGCCGATTGAGCGATTGACAAACTACATAGGAAATCTGAGAAACGCTGTGCAAAACTTTTCGCTTCCTACTAAAAAAAGGGAGGATTCTCTGGTTTTGAGAATCCTCCTTTTTTTCATACTGTGAAATCCACAGTTTTACGTATGTTTTTGACTAAACTCATTCTGGAACTTTTCAACTGCTTCAATCAGTTCAAGCCAGCGATCCCCCGTTGGAAAACTATTCCATTTAAAAAATTGGACGTTGGGATTTTGGTCAATAAAAGCTTGCCGATTGACGGGATAATCTGTCACGACAAAATCGGGATTTTCGGAAACAAATGAAAGTGTGTACTCAAACCAGCGCTTCAATCGTTCCTTTTGTCTGATTTCTTGGATTTTTCCGAATTTTGATTCGTGAAAAATACGAACCGTAGAACGATCAATTTTCGCTACCAGAGAAAGAAGCATACTATATTGAAAAAGCAAGCGATTGTTCGCTTCATACATGGTTGAAAAAATTGGTGATTGTTGCGCTAACGATTCGTACATCTCCTGAACAAACGGAAAAATCTTAGAAAAGACACGGCGATAATCTTTGTCCGTGGTGCTTTTTCCAAAGGCATCGATCTTATTTTTCGATGCAAAAAGAAGCGAAACCGAATGAATATTCAAGGCATTGACCAACAGATAATCAATATTGCTTTCAGAAACGAGAAAAACTTTCTGAGCGTTTTCCGCAAATAGCCTTGCTGCAGCGATTGCTCGTGGAGAAAAATGATCCCCAATTGTTAACTGACTAGAAATCTCTTCAGGTAAGTACGTCATCATGACAGAAAACATATAATACAAGAAGAGAAATTCTGTTTCTGGAAGCCCATTTAGAATCAAATTGTCTCTTAGCAATGGCTTGATCAGCTCTTCTTTAAATTCTTCAAAGGAAATCGTCAGATGCCTCATCTCCCTCATCTCTTGAGGAATCTCTTTTACAGGAAAGCCTCTTTTAAAACGATAAATACTTAACGCCAACAATTGAACAAATTTCTCCTGATCAATCCCGCGATAAAAACTGGGATAACTTGTCAACTTTTTCTTCAATGTACTGACACTTTGTTTCGTCAATCCACTATAACGCACGTTCGTTGCATCATAGATCTGCCAATACATGATGTGGAAAAAATGCCGAATGCGGTATTCTTCGCCCACAAAAAGCGGTTTTCTTTTTAGGTTCAATCGAATGTGATAATTTTCAAGAATCGTTTCTACTTCCTTTAGTTTTCTTTGAACCGTGCGATTGCTGACATAATGTTGTTGGGCGGTTTCTTCCAGCGACACATACTTATCACTAAAGAGTCTGTCTAAAATTTGAAATGGCATGCTTTCTTCTAGCATGACCGAATAAAGCTTAGACAAAAGAAAATTCGGCGCAAAATAAAGCGTCATCTCTCTACCTTCATGCAACGCAATCTCAAAATAAGGATACGCCGTTTGCAAATCGAGTGCTCGCTCAAAAACTAAGACGATTCGTCGTTTTGATAAGTTTGTCTTTTCAGCAAGAACATTTAGTTTTTCACGCTCCACAGCCTGCTCAAAAAAATGCGCAAACAATTCATAAACATCTTGGTCTAATTTAGTTAAAAGAAATTTATACATAATAATACCTCTTAACTTTATTTTTAAGGTAATTATACTCCTTTCACGATCTATTTTCATTCAGTGTGTATTCATTGACTACTTATTTCATTTTATAAGAAGCTGTCTCTGAAACTATCACCTTCTGAATCATTTAGGATAAGCAAAATCATGGCTACAACTACTTAGAACTACGAGTTACTACGTCTGGAGAACATTGCTCTTTCTAACAGCTAGTTTAAGACGACAAAACAGTCCAAAGCGCTATTTATCAAAAAATTATTTTATAATAATAAAAGTAAAAAACCGTATATTTTGCTACGATAATAAGAGAGTCGGTTTTTAGGAGTATTTACAATCGAAGAGTTAGGTAGCCTTTGAGCATTTCAACAATTCCAAAAGCTTTTACTTTCTATCAATTACGCTTATATAAAGTTGAAAATTAGTACAGTTATTTTTAAAGTATCTTCGCCATAATCAAGCTAACTTCTTACATTAATTAAAAAGAATGGGGGGACAGGTGTTCATGCTTCGCTGAATGAACTGAAATCAATGAAAATATCAAAAAAAATAGTATGGTCAAGTGTTGCTAGTATTCTCGTTCCAATTTTAATAAGTCTCGCTGTCTTTGTCTCCCCTAGTAATAAACCTGGGATCGTTGTCTCAAATGACTTTGGAAAGATCACAGTTCCGTTGCGAATAAGTAGAATCTATTTAACTCAAACAAACACTGTCTTCTATCAGCCTGAAATACGCTCAGCCAAAACAGTTCTGGAGGAGGCGAATTTATTAGGAGAAAGCACACTTTCGATAAAAATCGGTGAGGAAGAAAAAGAAATTGTTTCTTATATTGATGCCAATGTTAAGAACTTCTCTCTAGAACTAAACGTGGAAGACTATGACAAAACAACAGGAAAATTAGTCTTGACTATTGCCTATCGTGATGGCTTGAATGATGAATTCAAGAACGTAACATTCGAAAGATAACTGATAAAAACCTATATTCTCGCTCATATTTAAATAGGGTTAAACAAAGAGTATCCAGAAAACAATCAATTCTGGATACTCTTTCCTCTCTATTGAAAAGCTTTTAATTTTCAGTTTTTCTTTTTCGTCTCAAAATTACTACGAAAGAAAACAGAACAGTGATGACTCCCAAAAAGCCCATGATTCGTTGACCTGTAAGTTGTTCTCCTGTTGCAGGCAACTTATTTTTTGATTTGGTTTGTGTGTTTGTTTGCTTGCTGTTATTTCCTGAGCTATTCCCGTTCTCTTCGTCCGGCGTCTTGTTTTCTGATTCTGGTGTATCTTTTCCTGAATCTTCTCCCGGTTCATTCTCTTTATCAGCACTGTAAACATAAATAACTTCTTGGACGGCATCACTGAAGGTACCTTTTGCATTTTTAGGCGTCTTTGAAACCCGCCAGCCAGATATTTCTTTGGCGTTGCTTTCATAAGACAAGCCAACTTTTTCATTAAGGATCGTTGGTTCAGCTAATTGATTTCCTTCCATGTCTTCATATCTTACGATAACCAGTGCTGCATCACTACGTTCATAAACATAGGTAACTTCTTGCGCATTTTCACTATAAGTCCCATTAGCGTTAGTTGGCATTTGGGAAACGTACCAGCCTGGGATGGCTTTAGCTTTACTTGTATAAGGTAAACCTATTTTGCCACTCAATACCGTCGGTGCAGATAGTTGATTCCCTTCTGTATCTTCATACTTGACCGTCACTGGCGCTGCATCACTACGTTCATAGACATAAATGACTTCTTGTGCCGTTTCGCTAAATGTACCTGTAGCATTGCTTGGCGTTTGAGCTACAAACCAGCCTGGGATCGCTTTGGCTTCACTTTCATATGGCAACCCTATTTTGCCATTCATTACGGTTGGTGCTGCCAATTCATTGCCTTCTGTATCTTCATACTTCACAGTAACTGGCGCTGCATCACTACGCTCATAGACATAAACGACTTCTTGTACCGTTTCGCTGTAAGTCCCGTTAGCGTTAGTTGGTGTTTGAGAAACGTACCAGCCATTGATTGCTTTAGCTTCACTTGTATATGGCAGACCTATTTTGCCACTTAATACCGTCGGTGCAGATAGTTGATTCCCTTCTGTATCTTCATACTTGACAGTAACTGGCGCTGCATCGCTACGTTCATAGACATAAACGACTTCTTGCGCGACATCACTGAAGGTCCCTATCCTATCCCCTTGGATCTCTTTCAGTGTATAGCCTGAGATATCCTTTTCTTCCGTAGTAAAGGGGTCGCCTACATACCCTGATAAAGTGACATTTGGTGCAAGCGTCTGTCCGTTTTCGTCAAGATACTTGACCGTAACATCTTCTGCAGTATTCACATACTTCATAGGTACTTGATAATTCACTAAATATTGAATGGTACCTGTACTAGCAGCTCTCTCGGTGGATAAACGATTAGGAACCAGAGAAGTGATTGACAAATAGTCAACATTGGCGGGAATATTTTTAAATTGAATCCCTTCTTCAGTCAGTTCAAACCCATCATTTTCATATAAGGGAAAGATATAGCCATTTTTATCTATCCCCCGAATCGAATAAGAATACTTTTTGTTGGACAAAGAAGAGAGCAACGCATTTCCTTGGGTATCAACCATCATACGGTCTTTATAAAGAACATCAGATTGGCCATCTTTTACTAGCATTGGCTCTAATAGTATTTTCTCCTGAGTCATAATAGATAGTTGGGAATTTTGATGGTGTTCTGGAGATAGCTCTAACTTAGAAAAATCCGTCATGCTACTTGCATAGACCGTCAGATAATCTGTTACCCATCCACTAAGATATTGACCAACCCCAATTAATTCTTGGGCTGTCAAATAGGCATCATAATTTCCTATGTGGATATTTGAAAAAGATCCTTTTGGAAGAACGTGTGCTAGTACATTAGGACGGGTAAACAATGTTGCATTTTCCGCCATAGTGATTTGGGGAACATTCGTAGCAATAATAGACGTCGTGTATAACGCTTGCAAGTTGCTAGCGTATTCTAAACCAGTAAAATCGACTACTGTGTCTTTGACTAAAGAAGAAAAATCTAACTGTTTTAGATTCACCATATCTTCTTGAGAGATCGTATCAACTGTTTTGTTTAGCCCTTTCGCTACCTCATTTTGCAAATTCTTATCCGGCATCCAAGCGTCTAATGAAACGCTTCGATTAGAGAATGCCTCTTTCATTTCCGCTGATGATTCAGTTGCCGAGCTAGCTGTGTCTTTACTTGAATCAGGGAGGTTTTTTTCTGTACTTTCCGTCGAGCCACTTTTCTCATCATCATTAACCACTTCTTGCGATTCTGAGTTACTTGTGGTGTCACCGTTGATTTCTTCTTTTATACGAGAAGAATCGACTGTTTCAGTAGTCTCCTCCACTTTTTCTAATGTTCCTAATGTCGTGATTTCTTTGTTTGATGGAATGGTTTCCTGTTCCTCAGCCATAACTTGTGCCAAAGGTGCCAACACAGGCTGACTTAACAAGATCGCCAATGACAAATAGCCCCAAAATTTCCTTTTCATAACATTCTCCTTTTATATTCGTTTAAATACGATACGCTTTCCTATCTTTCACCTATCGACAAACTTCCCCTTCTGATGATGGTGACGACTTGTTAATTACAATCTTTAGACACAGGATACCCCTGTTCATTTTGATAGTATTACATGGTTCATCATTCTGAACACGTCAACATTTGTATCAGAAATGACCAAACTTGTCAGGTTTTAACAAACAGGTTATTCAAGCAAACAGATCGCTCACTTCACCTGCTCCTTCATGCTCCAAGCTTGGCCTCAGTTAGCGTTATAATCACTGATTTAAATTGTTTTTTTAAATTTACACACAAAAAAAGAGACACATAACATGCATCTCTTTGGGCGGCCCATTGTAAGTTCAGCCTATTATTGATTTTTTACTAGTTATCCCGATACTCGATCGTCAATCCTTTTAAAAAGTTGCGGGCATATTTGTCTAAACATGGTTTGTAATTGCGATGGCCTTCTTTTCGTAAAATGGCGCCTAATTCACCTTTTGAAACTTTAACTCCCGCTTGCTCGAAAATGTCCAGCATTTCATCTGTTGTTAGGGAAAGGGCGATTTTTATTTTCTTCAGCATCAAATTATTTACATTGCCATTGTTCAACTCTAGGACAGGTTCTGCAGCATCTGGCTTTGTTCCTCGTTGCGAGCGAATCAAACCATTTAAGAAACGCTCAAAGGCTTCATTGGTACACTCAATCTCGTAGGTCTCAGGATCTTTTTTCTTCAATAATTGTCTTACTTCTTCTTTTGTGAAAGAAGCGCCGCCAAGTTCAAAAATTTTCACCATGTCGGTATCCTTGATATCCAAAGCATAGCGTAAACGCGTCAAGCGATCATTGTGATTCATTCTATACACCATCCATTTCTTAGGTTGATTATAACAAATAAACCTAGACGAGTAATCCCGTTTTCGCTTTTTTACTCTAAGAACCCATTTGTTTTCGTTCAAATGTATATCGCTTCTCTCATTCTACTTCCTCCGCTATACTTGATTTAGGGAGTAAATTTATTCTAACAAAACAATAAACGAAAAAAAGCATCTGTTCCGATGATGTTTTGGATTGCTTTATTGTTTTTATTTTGTACACAAAAAGGAGAGGAAAGAAATGAAGAAATACGGGAAATTTTTGGTAATGATTGGGGTATCGACGGTGATTATGTTTTGTATGATGTATTTCAATGTCTACGCCCTCGATCATATCTTTTTCAGCCAAACCCGCCTATTTATGGCACTAATGATGGGCGCGATGATGGCGATCATCATGCTGTTATTTATGTGGAAGATGTATGACAACAAGAAAATGAATATCGGAATTTTAGTTGTCAGTGTTGTACTCTTTTTTGGTTCACTGTTTATGGTCAGAAGCCAAACCGCCGTGGGAGATACGGCCTGGATGAAAGCCATGATTCCCCATCATTCGATTGCGATTCTAACCAGTAAAAATGCCGATTTGTCTGATCCAAGAGTAAAAGAACTTGCAGAAAAAATCATTGACGCACAGGAAAAAGAAATCAAAGAAATGAAAGAATTGATCGAAGAGTTGGAAAACAAATAGCCAGTTTGTGTGCTCACTCAAAGTACCAGCAGATCAACTTTATCGCCACGGTTGCGAAGCCCTTCAAACAATGGCTGAAGGGCTTCTTTTTTTATCGTCAGTTGCTTTCTTTCTACTGAAAACCCCTGACCGTTATTGCATCCGTTCTTGTTTGACTTTCTTATCCACAACATGACGCTTGGCAAGCTCTTGGCGAATAGCCGCTAAATCAATCCCCATTTCTGCCATTAAAACCAATGTATGATACGCCAAATCAGCAATCTCATAAACGGTTTCTTGGCGGTCTTCCTTCATCGCCCCAATCACGACCTCGGTTGCTTCCTCGCCGATTTTTTTTAAGATTTTCTCACTGCCTTTTTCAAACAAGTAGCTGGTATAGCTGCCTTCTTGCGGCGTATCTTTACGACCTTTTATCAGCTCATACAACGCATCGATGGTCGGAGAGGATTCTGTACCATAAAGCACCTCTGTAAAGCAGCTTTCTGTGCCTGTATGGCAAGCAGGTCCGTCTTTTTTTACTTTGGCGACTAAAGCATCTTGATCGCAATCTGCGGTCAATGATACTAAATGCTGGTAATTGCCGCTGGTTTCTCCTTTGCGCCACAATTCTTGGCGACTGCGGGAATAAAAGGTCATCAATCGGTCTTTCAAGGTCAAGGTCAAACTTTCTTGGTTCATATAAGCCAAGGTCAAAACTTCATTCGTTTCCACATCCTGCACGATCACTGGAACCAATCCTTGTTCATCAAATCGTACTTGCACCATGTTATCCACTCCTTCTATTGCCTATCAAAACGCCAACGCTATACGATTCGTACGGGAATATCGACGGCCTGTAATTGTTTTTTCAGTTCTGGGATTTTTACCTCGCCATAGTGAAAAATCGAGGCCGCCAACCCTGCTTCAATATTTGGCAATTGAAACAGCTCGATAAAATCGGCACTTTTGCCAGCACCACCCGATGCGACGATCGGTAATTTGGTGATTTCGCTGACAGCTTTCAGCAAGTCTAAATCAAACCCCTGCTTCACGCCATCGGTATCCATGCTGTTGATGACTAGTTCACCAGCACCTAACTGCTCAGCTTGGCGAATCCACGCCAATGCTTCTAAGCCTGTATCTTCCCGTCCGCCTTTGGCAAACACATGCCAGTTCTCACCGACACGGCGAACATCAACGGATAAAACAACGCACTGGCTGCCATAGCGTTTCGCGCCTTCTGCAATCAACTCTGGTCTGCGAAGTGCCCCCGAATTGACGCTGACTTTGTCGGCGCCACAGTTTAAGACTCGTTCAAAATCTGCTACTTGATTGATGCCACCGCCCACCGTCAAAGGAATAAACACTTCTGACGCCACGCGCTGCAAAATGTCCGTGAATAAGCCGCGTTCTTCTGCAGAAGCAGTAATGTCATAAAAAACCAGCTCATCGGCGCCTTGTTCATTGTAAAAGCGCGCCAAAGTCACTGGATCATTGACATCTTTTAAGCCAGCAAAATTGACCCCTTTCACGACTCGCCCATCTCGCACATCAAGGCAAGGAATGATTCGTTTGGCGATCATGCTTCTGCCTCCCCTGCTGCTAAGACATCCGCCAATTGGAGACTGCCGTTATATAAGGATTTCCCAACGATCACGCCAGAGATGCCCAACTGTTTTAATCCTTTAATATCTGCCAATGAAGCCACGCCGCCAGAAGCCACGATGTCGCAATCCAATTGATTGAGTTTTTCGTATAGCGGCAGATTGATGCCTTCTCCTGTACCGTCACGTGAGATTTCGGTAAAGATGATCGTTTGCGCGCCCCATTCCACCAATTGTTGGCAAAAAGTAAACGCGTCTGTTGCCGTTTTCTCGAGCCAGCCTTCCACGGCCACTTTTTCTTCCTTGGCATCGACCCCAATCGCGATCTTATTGCCGTATTTCTTAAGCATCGCTTTTGTGAATGCTGGGTCTTTCTGGGCAATCGTGCCGAGGATCACCCGATGAACGCCTGCTGCCAAACAATGCTGGATCGTTTCTTCCTCACGAATCCCGCCGCCAACTTCGACAAACAGATTGGTTTGCTGGACGATTTTTTTTGCGACATCAAAGTAATGGAGTTTGCCAGCTTTGGCACCATCTAAGTCGACGAGGTGCAGATAGTTGGCACCTTCTTCTTCAAATGAACGAGCAAATGCCACTGGATCATCCCCAAACACTTCTTTTTGCTCATAGTCTCCTTGGTACAAACGGACCACTTTTTGATCTAACAGATCAATTGCTGGAAAAATTTTCATAGCGGCACCTCCGTAAATGCTTTTAAAATCTTCAACCCGACAGCCCCACTTTTTTCTGGGTGGAACTGAGTACCGAAGACATTGTCTTTTTGCACGATACCGGGAATTGCTAGACCATAGTCACTGTCTGCTATGACATACTCTTGGCAATCAGTAGCAAAATAACTGTGGACATAGTAGACAAAGTCTTGTTCCCCTAGCCCGCTGACTAGAGGACTTTCCTTTCTGACAGTCAGCCGATTCCAACCAATCTGCGGCACTTTCAGATTCAGTTTGGCTTCTTCAAAGGCGCTTTGCATGGAAACGATCCGTCCTGGAATCAAACCGAGCCCCGCATGTGTGCCAAACTCCTCACTACTATCAAACAACAGCTGCATCCCTAAACAAATGCCTAAAAAGGGTTTGCCAGCTGCTGCCAATTCTTGGATCGGTTCGATCAGCGACAACTCTGCCAACTTTTGGCGGGCATCGCCAAAAGCGCCTACGCCAGGTAAAAGAATGCGGTCGGCAGCTTTTAATTCTGCTAGTGAACGCGTGATTTGGCAGTCAACACCCAAATAATCCAGCGAACGAGACAAGCTGAACAAATTGCCGACCCCATAGTCGATGATTGCTAACATAATACGCCCCTTTCCTTATCTCATCCATCTGTGTGGAAGATACGTAATCATTTTTCCCTCATGAATCACTGGATCGTCCCTTTGGTTGAAGGGATCTCATCTGGGGCTGCTTGATTGATCGCTACTGCTTCACCTAAGGCACGCCCAAAGCCTTTAAAACAAGTTTCCACAATGTGGTGGCTGTTTTTCCCAGCGATTTGATGGAGATGGATCGTAGCACCTAATTCACGGGCAAAAGCAATGAAAAATTCTTCAACCAATTCTGTATCAAACTGCTGCCCGATTTTTTCGCTCGGTATCGCCAACTCTACGACTGCCATGCCACGACCGCTAATATCGATCGCTGTCATGACTAAGGCTTCGTCCATCGGCAGCAGCATACTGCCATAGCGTTTGATGCCTCGTCGCTCCCCAAGACTTTCTGAAAACGCTCGGCCAATGGCGATGGCTACGTCTTCTGTTGTGTGATGGGCATCTACTTCTGTATCACCATCACAGACCAACGTCAAATCAAAGCGACCGTGGCGGACAAATAATTCCAGCATGTGGTCTAAAAACCCCACACCAGTCTTGATTGATTGCTGACCAGTACCATCGATCGTCAACTGCAGGTGGATCTTGGTTTCAGTCGTATTGCGGGTAACTTCTGCTTTTCTCATTCCTTCACCTCTTCTATGATCGTTGTTAACACCGTCATCAATCGTTCCATCTGGGCCCTCGTTCCTACCGTGATCCGTAAATACTCTTTGATGCGGGGCTGATTAAACCAGCGGACGAAGATTTTCTGCTCTTTCAGTGCCTGATACAACTCTTCACCAGCAATCGCAGGGTGCCTTGCAAACAAAAAATTTCCTTGGCTGTCGGTCTGCTCAAAGCCGAGTTTCGCTAGGGCTTGCTTGCTCCACTCACGCACGTGGATCGTTGCTTGGATCTTCTCATCGACATACGCTTGTTCTTGCAAAACGGCTGCACCAGCGGCTTGGGTCAAACTATTGACATTGTAAGGATTCAAGCTAAATTTCAACCGATTCAAGTCTTGGATCAGTCCTTCATTGGCAACCGCAAAGCCTAGGCGTGCCCCTGCCAGCTGCCGAGATTTCGAAAACGTCCCCACGACCAAGAGATTTGGGTATTGATCGATCAAAGAAACCATTGAAGAGCCGCCAAAATCGATATAGGCCTCATCGACAATCACTAAGCGATCGGGATGCCGTTTTAGAAAGGCACAAATTTCGCTTTGTTCTTGATAAACCCCAGTCGGCGCATTGGGATTGGCAAAAATAACGGTCCCTTTGAGCGAATCGTAGTCCGTTAACGCAATCGAGAAATCTTCTTGCAGCGGAACAACGGTGGCAGCGACTCGGTACAAGGCACCATACACTTGATAAAACCCATAGGTCACATCGGGAAAGGCGATGCCGTTTTCCGTGAAGCCTTGAAAGAGATAGGACAAGACTTCGTCACTGCCATTACCGAGAAACAGCTGGGCTGGTTTAACGCCAAGATAGGCAGCCAGAGGGGTTGTCACCACTTCAGCAGCAATATCCGAGTAACGATTCAGCTTGTGGGCGGCATCGGCTACCGCCGCTTGAACACTTGGCGCTGGCGGATAAGGACTTTCATTGGTGTTCAGTTTAATAACGGCTTGCTCGTCTACTTGTTCCCCTGGTGTATAAGGAGTCAGCTTGTGATACTTTTGATGTAAAAAGGTCATTTTTCTCCCTCTCTTCGTACATTGATCGAACGGGCATGGCCGATCAAGTCTTCGGTTTCTGCGAACAACGCTACGGCTGGACCAGCCGCCTTCATGGCTGCTTCTGGGTAATACAAGTAGCTGCTTTTCTTAATAAAATCATCCACTGATAACGGCGAGTAAAAACGGGCGGTCCCTTCTGTTGGTAGGGTATGATTTGGTCCAGCAAAATAATCTCCCAGCACTTCTGGTGTATGATGTCCTAAAAAAACACTACCCGCATTTTCTACTTGTCCCAACAAAGCAAAAGGATCTGCCACTGCTAATTCAAGGTGTTCTGGGGCGATTTGATTGGCAATGGTAAGTGCTTCAGTCAAATCATTGACCAGAATCAGCTTTCCGCTAGATTCAAGCGCTGCAGCAGCAATGTCTTTGCGGGGCAGTTGCTTCAGTTGCAAGTCAAGCTCTACTTGGACTTGTTCAATCAAGGCTGCTTCTGTTGTGACTAAGATGGCTTGCGCTAAGATATCATGCTCGGCTTGTGCCAAAAGATCCGCTGCCAGCCAGCGCGGATTTGCGCTGGCATCGGCGATGATCAGCACATCGCTGGGCCCTGCGATCATATCGATATCAACTTCGCCGTACACCATTTTTTTCGCTGTGGCGACATAAATATTTCCTGGTCCCACGATTTTGTCGACTTTGGGAATCGTTTCTGTCCCATAAGCCAATGCCGCTACGCCATGGGCACCACCGACTTTGTAGATTTCATCCACTCCAGCAACGGAAGCTGCCGCTAAGATAGCAGCTGGAACTTTTCCTTGGCTGTCCGTCGGTGTGATCATAACGATTTTTTTGACCCCGGCGATTTTTGCGGGCAGGACATCCATCAAAACCGTACTAGGATAAGCTGCTGTTCCGCCAGGAACGTAGACCCCGACTTTTGCTAGTGGCAAGACCCGCTGTCCCATCACAACGCCATTTTCCTTCGTCAAGACAAAGCCTTGCTGGACTTGCTTTTGATGAAATGCCAAAATGTTTTCCTTCGCCTGTTCCATCACCTCAAGCAGCTCAGGGGAGACGGCTTGGACAGCCGTTTCAACCTCCTCAAGACTGACGGTTAAGGAAGACAAGGTCACTTGATCGATTTCTTCAATTAATTGAAACAACGCCTGATCTCCTTGCTGCTGAACACGGGCAATGATTTGGGCGACAATGGTTGAAACATCCTTCGTTTCCGACTGTTTCCTTGCCACAATCGTTTCGATCGTATCTTTTTGGGTCGAAAAAATTCTCATAATTGCTCCCTCACCTTCTCAATCACTGTTTGAATGCGTTCTTGCTTGAAACGCCACGTGGCGTGGTTGATCACTAAACGCGCTGAAGACGGCGCGATGTCTTGGATCACTTCTAAATCATTTTCTTTTAGTGTCGTCCCCGTTTCGACGATGTCAACGATCACATCGGATAGACCTAACAAAGGAGCCAATTCAATGGATCCATGCAGTTGGATCAATTCCACCGAGCGACCTAACCCTTGATAAAACTGACGGGTGATCTGCGGATATTTTGTGGAGACCCGCAGCGGGCGGGAGAAATCTTCCTCGAAATCCGTACGCGCCGCTACTGCCAAACGGCAGACCCCCATATGCAAATCAAGAAATTCGATGACTTCTGCCTTGCTTTCCATTAAAATATCTTTGCCTACGACACCGATATCCGCCACTCCGTGCTCCACATAGATCGCCACATCGCTAGGCTTGACTAAGAAAAAGCGCAGCTTGTTTTCTTCATCACAAAAAATTAGTTGGCGATTGTCTTTGAAGACGCCTTGCGCAGCGACTCCAGCTTTCGTGAATAAATCGTAGACGGCATCCCCCATGCGGCCTTTAGGTAGCGCAATGTTCAAATAGCCTGAACTTTCGTTGTCAGTCGGCACCTTTTGCCCTACATGGTTGAGCTTCATACCAAACCCGATCGCCCCTTGCTCTTTGCCTTGCCGACTCATCAAGCGATCATAACGGCCGCCATATAAAATCGTCTCTCTTGCTTCTTCGATGAATCCTTGAAACAGCAAGCCACTGTAATAATCGGCATCATTTAAAATTGAAAAATCCAGCCTTATCCGAATGGAAGCTGACAGTTGTTCTTTTTGCAATGCTTGATACAGTTGTTTTAGTTCTGCTAAACCAGCTTGTGCTTGGGGATACTCTGCCAGCAGCTCTTTGGCCTTTTGATACTTGGTTTCAAAATCACCTGACAAACGTACCAGTTTCGCCAATTTTTCAGCTTCTGTTGCTGACAAGCCAGCTTTTTCAGTCAGTGCATCCATGCCATGGGAACTCTTGTCCCGCAGGCAGTGCAGTACCTTTTGTCGATCCGCTTCGGGGAAGCGTTGGCAGATGCCATCCAAAATCCCCATATGAGACAGATCCAAGGTCCCTTTTCCCACCTGAGCCAAACTTTCCCAAGCCAGTTTTACAACCTCCAGTTGATCTTCCCATGTGATTTGGTCAATGAGCTCCAAACCGATTTGATCGATCTTTTGGTATTCCCCTGCTTGACGATCCTGTCGATAGACATCCTCCACATAATACACTCTGCGCGCTTCTCCAGAAGGTGTATTTTTGGCAATCGACAAGGTGACATCGGGTTTTAGCGCCATCGTCCTGCCATCCGTGCCTGTAAACGTGATGATGGAAGAACCACGCAAGAACTGATCATTTTGCTGATAGTTGCGATACTCTTCAAAATTGTTCGAGTGATAAGGTGAAAAATGATGCTGCGTATACAATTTTCTTAATTTCAGTTCGACTTGTTCGGCTGGTTTTAATACATTCCATAACTCTTCCACACTTATCACTCCTATTTCATGCCACCGATTCGGCTTTCTCACTGTTAAAGGCTCGCTTTATCATCGATTCACCATCAGTTTTTCTAATAATACTAATGGTTTTGCCATAAATAAGCAATGGTATTTTTCGAAATATTCTGGAATTTTTAGTCGATTTCAAGAGAACATAGCGATGTCGTTTCTTTGTTGACGATTATTCCATCGAATCTGGAAGTCAGTTTTCCTTTCTTAATGAAGTAACTTAGTACTTGTGCATCCTCCATCACTTAGTTGCTCAACCATAAAAAAGTCCGAAATATACGACCATCTTGTTTCAGAAACTCGTTATCGATTACTCTATCTTTTGTACCCTACAAAGAATTGGCGCAAATGAAGCGATGATATGAAAATCACCCAAAACGTTCATTGTTGTACTTATCGCTTATATTACGGCACAAAAAGCACACAGCAGAAGAATCAGAGAAAACAGCTAAATAGTACATGCTCTATAGCTTAATAAGGAGAGAAAAGTAAATGAACAAACTTATAGGAAAACAAATCTCATGGAACCACGCTTTACTAGGAACAGTCCTCGCAGGTATCGGTTTGGTCGGTCTTTTGTATGCCCCTGCCATCGTCAGCATCTTCTCATTGTCGATTGCCAGCTATTGGGCATTACGGCTAGTTTACGGTAAAGAAGCAGTCAAGCAGCTCTTTGGGAAACCCATCGCGCCAGTGAAGACGATCAGCAAGTATTTTCTTTTAAACATCCTGATCAGCTTCCTCGTTTCTCTCGTTTTGCAATACGGACTAAAGTGGGATCTTCATGGAAATCCAGTGAACGAAGGCTTTCAATGGTTGACTCTGCTCGTTATTCCAATCATGTTACTTGGAGAAGAACTCTTTTCCATCTTCTTTTTAGCGATTTTTTCTAGTAAATGTACCTTGCCAGTTGCCAGCATCCTTTCCGCGATCATCTTTGGCTTGGTTCATTACAGCACTTATGATAACGGCAATGTTTTCCATACCTTGGTCCATATTCTTTTCATTCAAGGGGTGGCGCGCTTGCTATTTAACCAAGCTGCCATCAAGAGCAACTCGATCCTGACTAGTTGGGGCACACATGTCTTGTTCGACCTGTTTGCTATTTTAGTGGCTTATCTGACTGCTTGAGAAAAACGAAAAAGACTGATTCAATTGAAATCAGTCTTTTTTGATACAACAACTAGTTACCTGAGTATCCCTCCCTGAAAAGAAGCATTGATCGCTTTTGTGCCTTTCACGAGGTTGGGTGTTTGTTCTATTCGCTGTGTTTCATAAGAAAATGTCCTTACTTTTTAAAGGGATCCTCTTTTACTTTCTCACAAATTTCTGCTTCACTGTACACCTTCATCAGCCGCTTGACTTCGCCTTCGATATTAAAACGCAAGGCTTCTGTCGCCTTCAGGTTTTTCAATGCTTGTTCAAGATAACAAAGAAAAGTCGTTTCCTTCATTTTAACTCAGCCTCCTTGTCAATCGTTGGTTTTACAGGTCACTTTAACAACGTCGCGCAACTCCTGATCAATCTCTCTAGAAAGCAGAAGGATTGTGCAGACGTTTGCTTCTTAGTGGTTACACCAGACCGTGCTTTTGGAGTGCTTGCGCAATCCCGCCGTCTTCTGGTCGAGCCGTCACCTCGTCAGCTACTGCCAATAGCTGTTCACAGGCATTGCCCATCGCAATTCCCGTCGCAACAGCTTCAAACATTTCGACATCATTATGGCCGTCACCAAACGCCAAGGTATCTTTGTTATCGATCCCTAGATGGTTCAAGAGAAAATCGATGGCTGTTTTCTTGTGGATATTCTTGATGCCGATCTCGCCACTGTCCTTGCCAAAAACAGGTACCGTACTGCGAATCATTTGGAATTGTTCGTGGTATTGGTCATGGACCTGTTCATAAGGAATGGAATGATTGATGAAGGAAACTTTGTTCACGTCATCGTAATCGATTTTCGCTTCGTCCTCGATCAATAAATCAAGGAACCACTGAATAGTTTGAACACGTTGTTTTCCTGCTTCACTTTCAACAGGCTCACCTGCTAAGACGATCTCAATCAACCGATTTCGTAAATTGGTACTTGCAAATAATCCTTGATTCGATTCCAAGTAATACTCGATTTGGTTTGCTTTTAAGAAATCGATCAGTCTTAATAAGGCTTCCTTTTCAAAAACTTTGTGCAAAATCACCTCATCGTGCACCTCGCAATAACCGCCTCCAGCACCAATCATTCCACTTAAAGGCAGTGCCAGTACATCTTCTGTGATTTCGGCTTTTGAACGACCCGTACACAAGAAAAACTCATGCCCCTTCTTATGTGCCGCTGTGATCGCTTGGCGAGCACTTTCTGGTACGTTTCCCGCATCATCGCACAATGTTCCATCTACATCTAAAAAGATAATTTTCTTCGTCATTTCATTCCCTCTTTCCTAACCCAATCAATAAAGCGCTCACATGAACATATTTGCTGAATCCAAGATGTCACCATCAGCCGCTTGCTATTAGTATAACAAATCACAAGATAACCTCGCTAGACTATTTTACTGACTCATACATAAACACGCTCTCGTTTTTTCTCGATGCCCTTTATCCTTGATGATCGTCAAATGGCTTTCATTTGATCACTTTTAAGGTGACTTATCCTTTGCGTAGCTTACTCTTCACTTAAATAAATCAATCCCCATTTAGGTAGTTGGTTAGTTGCATGACCCGTAAGCTCGCGATAATAGTACCGTTTGTCATGCTTGATCATACTGATAATTTCCTCTTCCTTCATCCCCAGCTCTTGACATAGGTCAGTTTTGGTATTGGTCACAAGTTCCAGTAGAATTTGGATCTGTGCGTCCACAGCCAGAAGCGCTCGAAAGGTATCAAATAAGTTCTTTGTTCGATCATAGTAAATGTCTTCGAAGTCAACACAAAGTTCCTGATAATAAGTAAAAAGTTTCGGATAGGCTGTCAGTACCCCAGCGCTTAACAATACTTCCTTTGAATAAGACAGATAATCCTTCGGGTCATTTATTTTTTCTGATAACACAGAATCACTCCTTTCCATCCATGGCTTTTCTTCAATGATAGCATTGATCCCTCGTTTGATCGTAATGATTTCCTTCTTCGTTAATCGCCCCTACATCCCTTCACATAAAACAAAGGCTTTATCTTCTAGTATTTCAAATCACATGAAATCCTTGGGTGGCATCCCGTTCTGCGCTCACCTCCAATGCATGATCTAAGGAAATCAGTTACTCTCATTATAGTTTTTTGTTGCTCCAAGCTTATAATTCCTTTTTGCTCTAGCAGAGGAATAAGAGAGAAAAATCCAGCGTACCCGCATTGCTTTATCTAAGAAGAAAGATCAAAAGGAATTTATTTGCAGTGATTTTCCGATGATTACGCGATCAACCAAAAGAACGAATGGAAATGAATACCTTTATTCAATGCTGTGGCGCCTTCATTCTCACGACAGCACAAAAAACCAATGATCGCTGGTTTCGATCATTGGTCAAAGTTCTCAAATTGCATGTTGTAAAAGGACGATCTGTCCTTTCTTTTTGGATCATGCCAAGATATAAGCGAGGCTAAAACGTCCTCTTACACTGTGAGCACAAAAAAGGATCATGCATATAGAAAATCTAAAATCTCACGTGGCGCATCTACCAAAGCATCTGGGTTTTCTTCAGAAAGCTTTTTCGGATCGTGGCTGCCCCACGTAACGGCGATCGTTTTGACACCCGCGGCTTTTCCCATTTGGATATCAAAAATAGCATCTCCTATCATGATCGTCTTTGTCGGGTCAAATTGATAGTGTGACACGACTTTGTTGATTCCTTCGGGATGAGGTTTGTAGTGGGTCACCGCATCAGAGCCGATGATTTCTTCAAAGAACGCCACAAGGTCCTGAGCAGCTAAGTTTCGTTTGACGACCGCTGTCTTCTTACTTGAAACGACGAAACAAGGTACCTTTCGTTTATTTAAGATTTCTAAGACATGGGGAATTTCTGGAAATACTTTCAAGGTACTTTCTTCATAGGTTTGGTAATAGGCTCGGAAAATCCGAATCAATTCCGCTGCGGTTTCTTGATCTAATGGCTGTTCAGACATTTTAAAAAATGATTCTTCGATCGGTATTCCCATATAATGTTCAATGACTACTTCACTGGGTACTTTGAGTCCCATCTCTTTAAAAGCTGCTTTTGTCGCCTTCACACTACATTCTTTTGAATCCAATAAAGTTCCATCCAAATCAAATAGCACACATTCAACCTGCTTCACGATATTTCCTCCTCCAAAAGGTATTCCATCAATTTTCTACAAATGCTTTTTTCATTTACGCAGTATTTCTTTCCATTACTGATTATCTCTATTTTATCACTAAAAAAAAGCATTATCATATTTTTCCATAACCTTCTTCATTTATTGCTAATATACTTATATAAAAAAACGACTCGCTTTGAAAACAGAGTCGTTTCTACAAGATAGGCAAATTTACCTGAAGGCCTATTTGTCAGGCATAAAAGTTAAACCCATTTTCAGCTTTTTTACTGCAAGATATATCCTTTGCCCCAAGCGGTACGGACGCGTTTTTCAGTATAGTCGTATTCATCTAATTTCTCATTGATTCGTTTCGCCAAAATCGATAGCTGCGATTTTCGGGAATTCGTGCCGCCGTTGCCCCAAATTTTCCAGCAAAGGTCCTCTCGGTTGATAAATTGCTCTTCTGCTAGATTATTGAAAAAGATCTGTTCTTGCAGACTAAGAAATTTAGGGAACGATTCCTTCGTTACTGATGCCTTTTCTAACTTGCGAGTATTTGGTGGCAAAGCCGCCAAAAATTCTCTCAACTCGACAAATGACCGATTAAGATAGGTCGCATTTTCCGCTTTTTCCAGTATCATTTCTTGTTCGTCATTCCCTGGCAAGATTCGAACGATCCGCTGTTGATAATAAGGAGCCAATGTCTGATTGAGCAATAAAAATTCTGGATCAGCAATTGTTTCACTGACAAATAAACAGTCAAATAACTTGGCACTTTCTATCAACCATTCCTCCTCTTCGGTACTTCTGCCCACGAACACTTCATGGCTCAAAATCTGCAGCTCCCGCTGCAAATCAATCTCATATGATATGTTTTTCGTCAATATGATAATTCTCATGACACACCCTACTTTCCTTTCTTATTTATTCAGAAATGAGTTGGAAATGATTTCTGAATACTTTATGTTGACATTATTACTTATTTTTATCAGCTTGAGGTGTCATTTTTTGTTCATAAATGGTGATCTGGTGTCATGTTTTAAAAAATAGATTGACTTTCATTTCATGGTTCATACTCTTCGATAGCCAATAAAAAAGCAACCTGTTAGCCAGATTGCTTTCTTGTCCTCACTACTCCCACTTCAAATCCAACAGCTCCAGCATTTCATGGTAGGCGGTTTCGATCCGCTGGCGCTTTTCTTCAGGGACATTTTTGGCATATTGCCCATCTGGCAGATAATCTGCGGCAAGGTAAACTTGAAAATCAAAGGCCTGCAAGACGCCGTATTCTGGATCATAATAGGTACGATCAGGGATCGGTTCTTTGGAGACCCAAGTCGGATGCAAGGCAATCTTGCTTAAATAGGTCCGCTGCCCTTCTTTGGAGATTTCAACTTCTGGGATGACGCCTCGTTCGGTCCAATAGTTGTTATTGACGGTTTCATAACGTTGATTCGACAATAAGTTTCCCATTGAATAAATGATAAATTTCTTTTCCCCGTCCTTTTCGATGATTTCGGTTGGTTCTGCTACATGCGGATGGCCACCGAAGATAATATCAGCACCAAAATCGATCATCTTCCGATAAACAGTTTGTTGTTCTTCCGTTGGTTCTAAAGAATACTCGACACCAGACTGAGGCATCACGATGGTGATATCCGCCAAGCTTTCCGCTTCTTTGATCTCTGCTTCCACTTTATCTAACGACAAGTCTTTCAAATAGGTGTCATACTCTGCTTGAGTTAAGCTTTCTTCAAGGCCATTGAAGCCATAGGCATAGGCCAAGAGAGCAACTTTAATCCCGTTGACTTCTTTGACCAGGATTCCGCTATTGTCGACCGTGACACCAATCGTTGCCAAGCCTTGGTCGTGAAAAGCAGCCACCGTTGTTTTGATTCCTTCGATCCCTGTATCTAAAATATGGTTATGGGCAAGATCGATCACATCAAAGCCCGCGTCTTTGATACTGGCAACAGCATCGATAGGGGCGTTGAATAAGGGAAAACCGCCAAGCGGTTTATTAGGATTGATGGTTCCTTCAAAATCACCTAAAGCAAGGTCCGCCGATGCAATCAGCGGTTTGACTTGCTCAAAATCATTGTCAAAATCATAACGCTTCCCATCGTAAGCGCTTAAATAAACAGGTGTATGATAAAGCATATCGCCACTAGCTGTCACTGTGATGGTTTTTACTGCTGGCTTTGTTTCGGTAGAACTACTCGTTTCTTGCATTGGCTTTGTTGCCTTTGTCGTTTCTGCTGTATGACGCTGTTCGGGGATGCTTGTCACTTGAATCACTAGATAAATCACTCCAAGTATGATTGCCAGCAACGCTGTACTTAACCCCACAATGATCCGCTGGTGTTTCTGACGCTCCCGTCTTCGTTGTTGTCTCATGCCCTCACCCTTTCACTCTGCTTTATCAAAAACCTATCTTCGTTTACGTTCTAACGAGATTCCCTGCTCCCTTTCCTGCGAACCTCACTAAATAATATCTTTTTATTAAATAATTATACTATATTTGAGATTCCTTTAATAGGTCGTTTTGTAAAGAATAAAAAAACAGCCCGATCGTGATCGAACTGTTTCTCCACTTCTATGGTAGCTGATTCCCGAATGCATCTTTCTTGTAGAACTGGACTAACCTCAAACGGCATAAATTAGTATCATTAGAGAATTCTTCCGCTGTTAACAGTTCTGAGTAACATCGCTTGCGTTCGGATGAACAGCAGCAAATGATGAAGGCAAATGACTCCCCTTCGCACGCTTCTCTCAATAAAGACCAAAGAGTATCTGTTTTATCCTATAAGACTTACAGTATTTTCGAAAAAATTTATACAACAGCAGTACGTAAAATCTCTGCAAACCATTGATAAACTGTTTCCGGACATTCATGTTTTTCTAATTCTCGAAAAAAATCTTTGGATTCAATAAGGGTAATAAACTGAGTCATCGCATTTAGATGCTGCTTGCTGTCTAATGCAGAAAGGGTAAAGATATACTTTACAGGAATCGTTCCCAAGACATATACTTCAGATTCTAACGTTGTCAATCCCATGCCAAGTTTTTTTGCACCTGCTTCAGGAACCGTATGCGGTAAGGCAACTTGATCGAATATCACCATATAAGCGCCTTCTGATCTGGTTTGTTGAATGATCGAATCGATGTAATTTCTAGTGATGATCTTTCTTTCAATCAATGGATTGGCTGCGAGATAAAAGGCCTCTTCCCATGTTCTGGCTTTTTTGTTTAATTGTATCAATTCTGGACGCATCATATCCAACAGCATTGCAGGTTCTTTTGACTTTTTCTCTTTTTGAGACATGATAGATGCCGTTGGCGAGCAGGTCTCTTGTACAAATTTCTCTAAATGATGCCGCAGAGCTGACTCACTAGTAACTGTTGAATATTGTTGAATAACCTGCATCAAGCCGTCGATCGTCACAGTATTGGGCTTGATGCTTGTACTGGTTTCGAATTTGACATCTAAAAACAACTGGGTTCGTTCCTCGTAAGACATGATCGGGTTTACTACAAAAATCGGCTTTTTTAACGGATAAAGTTGAAAGTTGGGTTTTGTCGTAAAAATGATATCGTATGACTGATCAAATGAATGCAGTTCGCTTGTTTCAATCGGTCCCAATAAGATAAAAGAGGGAAAGATTTCCTTTAATTCATTGTAAATGATTGCTGAGCTTCCAATACCATTTGGGCAGACAACGACCCCCACTTTTTGTTGCACCATATATTCTTCAGAATTTCTGATCAAAAGCGCAAAGTGCATGGTTAAAAAGGCTACTTCTTCATCTGGAAGCTTTGAATCAAAGCTATCACTGATTGGTCTCAAGGTTTCTTTTACGATCTGATAAAGGTCATTATATTTTTCAAAAATTTTATCCTGCATAGGGTTGATGATCGGTAATCGAAACAGCATTCGGAAATAGGTCGGTCGAAAATGACTATATAATTGCTTGATGACAGAGTGTTTATCCTTGAAACGAATACCTGAAAGCAATTCAAATCGCTCGACAATTCTTTCTACCAAGTCAATGATGACCAAATTTCCTTGAAGCCATTCCTTTTCATTCCCTAATGCCATTCCCAGTACCCACCCACAGAGATAGTTCTTTTCTATACTATTCATCACCCCTGCGTTTTCTAAAACTTCTTCAGCAAAGCGGTACTCCTTCATTTTTACTAACTCATGATCATTAGAAAAAGGTTTTAGATCAAATTCATTCAAGCCCATTCTTGGGTATAAAAAAATAAGGATATAGTTCAATTCAATCAACCTATTTTCAACTAACTCTATCGCATGTTTTTCTAAAAGAAGAGAAAGATAGGTGTCCTGCTCATCCGCCAATTGTATTCGTTCGTTATGAATAAAGTAACGGTAGATAAAATCATCGTCCTTGCTAGTTACATCTTCCAAAATCATTCGAAATAAAGCGTAACGAATCATCAGTTCATCACCTGCTAAGTGATACCCCTCTTTTCTCGAGTAACTGATTGAAATATCGTACCCCTGCAATTCCGCTTGTAATTTGCGCAGATCACTCATAAAGGTTGTTTTGCCGATTTTTAACGCATCTAAAAAATGGTTGACCGACAGATAGTCTTTCTCGTAGTAAAAGAGCGTCAAAAAGATATATTTTCCTCGTTCTTTTGAACTCATCTCATAATACTTAAACATACGCTCACGTAAAAATGACTCCAACAAATATTCCTTGCTTTTTTCAGGCAGTCGGATCACACTTTCCTTATTCACGCTAAGTGGTAGTTTTTGGGCAGATAGAAACTGGTTGATTTTATCAATGGTATACTCTATTTGAGTGCGGTTCATAGAATAATTCCGCTGAAGATAATCGTAACTGATGGTCGGTTTTTCAATCAGAGCCATCATCATCTTTCTCGTCCTATAGTCAATTTTCACCATCAATGTTCCCCCATTTCTGCAGCCTACTGTTCTACTTTCAATGTAAATCCTTCCGCTTGTACATATTTTTGAAGCACTTGATCCACCTGCTGCTTTTCTTCTTTCGTAAGATCTAGAACAGGCAGTTTCGGTAACCCAACATCCTGTCCGATTGCCCGCAAACAGTATTTCAGCCCAGACGGAATCGTTGAGCATTTGCAGGCTTCTCTAAAATCATCAATACTTGCTTGTGCTTGCCGTGCTTGTTCTATGTTTCCAGCTACAAATTGTTCATAGATCGACACATCTGTTTTCGTCACAACATTTGCGGTTGAAGCCACAGAACCATCTGCTCCTAACTGTAATGCTTCTAAAATCTTAGAGTCGCTTCCCATCAGCAAAGAGAAATCCTCTCGATGATTTAATTCAAGATAGCCCTTAAAGTTTTCTAGATCACCGCTCGAATCTTTTATCCCAATGATCGAATCAATTTTGAGTAATTCCGAGAAAACATGACGATTGATGAAATTTCTAGTATTTGGCGGAATATTGTACAAAATGATTGGCAGTGTCGTTTGCTCAGCAATCACACGATAATGATGAATCAGCTCTTCATCGGTATATTTCAAAAGATATGGTGTAATAATGGAAGCAGCATCAACGCCGATTTTTGCAAACTCATTTACTAACTCAATCACTTTATTCGTTGCAATATCTCCGGCACCTGCAAATACTGGTACTCTGCCCGATACTTCATCGACAACGATTTTTGCAAACTGGATTTTCTCTTCTTTGCTTAAGGTATGAAATTCGCCATTGGTTCCTAAAATAAACAACCCGTGGACACCACCAGCAATCAAATGTCTTACAAGCTTTCTAGTGCCCTCTTCATTGATACCGTTCTCATTTAATGGTGTGACCATTGCTGGTATAATTCCTCTGATTTTCATTGTGTAAGCTCCTTTTTTGTCGTTGCTCCTAAGCTTCCCCCTGGATGCCATTTAAGGTAATCTTCTAAATTGATTTCTTTTGCTTCTTGCAGCAACACCGACAGAACCTGCAGCTGGATCATTTGGGCGATCACAGAGGAACGTGGCGGTTTATTCAATGAGTCCCCTTCTTGGGAAACATAAGAAGACAATGTGACTTCAGCACAGGAAGCTAGGGAAGAATCTTCATTTCCTGTTACCGCTAAAATTACGGCGCCATTGGCTTTTAAGGCAGCAAGTGCATATTCTAATTCTTTGGTGTTCCCACTATTACTTATCGCAATCACTACATCGCCAGCCACGACTTGTCCTGCCGATCCGTGCACAGTTTCGGTTGTGTCTAAAAAATAGGCTGGCGTACCGACAGAGGAGAAAAGTGAAGCTGCATAGCCTGCTACATAGGAACATTTTCCCACGCCTGTTACATGAACGCGCTTATGATTTTTTTCTGCATGGAGAATAAGTTCTTTGGCCTTCACCATCTGTTGATAGACTTCTTCTTCTTCAAGCCGATAAAATTGAGCATCGCTTTGGGCTTTTAAATTCGTACTATATGCAAACAAAACGTTTTTTTCATTCAATACAGATTTTCCTTCCTTATAGCAAGGAGAAATTGTATCCATCCTTCTCCTTGCTAATCATACTGTTTAACTAAATAGTTTTAAGATTTTGTCTAGTAAAATTCCGATAATATTGTAGTCGATTTGAGGAAATCCAGCGTCTGTGATGCCTAATTCAGAAAAAGCTGGGAAAAGCACCAAAGGCAATGCAGTCAGCAAAATACCGCCTAAGAAGGATGCGATGATCGCCCCTTTCAACCCGCCTCTTATTGAACCAAAGACACCCATGGTTCCACCCGAGAAAAAAGCAATCCCAGCTGCTGGCAAAAGCACAACGGGAGAACCCATAGCAGCCATGGCAAACGTCGCTGTTAACCCACCTATAAACGAGGTAATAAAACCGACAGGAACCATGGTTGGCGCATATTGGAAAAACACAGGAACATCTACTGCCGGCATTGATCCTGGGATATATTTTTCTGAGATCGCCACGAAGGCAGCCGTTAATTCAGCAATAAATTGACGCACACCATAAATCAGTACAGACATCCCCGCAGCAAATTGCAACCCTTGAATCAACGGATACAAGAACCATAAGTCGTTGCCAGCCATTTCTTGAACGACATCCATATGACCACTTAAAACTGCTGCGATCGTTGCAATGTAGAAAAGAATAATCATGAAAAATGCAACAGAGAAGACAAAATCTCGGAATACGGAGAAGAAATCAGGGAGCTCGCGATTGGCTGCTTTCTCTTTCTTTGCTTGCCAATTTTTCCCTCCAATGACACTGCCGATGACACCTGAGAACCAGTAAAAAATCAAGTTAAAGTGACCTAGTGCAACCCCTGCATTACCTGTCAGCTCATCTGTATATTTCTGAGCCAATTTGGGCAGCCCTGCTCCTGCAAAACCTAGCACCAAAGAACCAAAGATAACTGTTACCCAAGTGGGCATACCATTCGAAATAAAAATCAACCCAATGACAGCAGCAAAGAAAAGATAATGCTGACCGGTTAAGAAAATTGATTTTAAAGGCGTCAATTTCGCAATAACTAATCCGAATATGAACCCTGAGCCCATAATCATTGATATTTCAAAACCATATACATCCATGGCTAACGCTGTAGCAGGCTCTACTGCCAGAACCGTCCCTTGAACACCAAATGCGGTCTGAAACAACGTGGCAAAATTTGCAGCAATCGTTCCTACATGACCACCACCAATATTAAAAATCATAAACCCAATGCCCACTTTGAGGACACCGCTCAGGGTCTCCTTCGCAGGCTTTCTTTGTGCAAGTAACCCAATCAAAGCCAAAATCATTAGCAACACAGCAGTATTTCTGAATTGGTTCATTACTAAAATTGCCATTCAATTTATTCCTCGCTCCATCAATTTATTTTGTTTGCATCGTTTCAAGAAATGTTTCTAGTTTTCCTTGGATCTCTTCTTTACTCATAATATTTTGAATGCCTATGACTTCATAAGGTTTGTTTTGAAAATCAGGTTCCGCTGCGATATCTGCCATACTCATAAAGGCATCGCCCGTAAAACCAATGAGGACGTCTAGGTTTCCATGAATCGTTTCAATGGGATAGCCGTTTTCTTCAATCACTGATTTTACTTTTATGTGAAGCAGCGTTGAACTCCCCATCCCCGCACGGCATGCAACCGCTATCAAATATTTCTTGCCATTACTTGTCTTAGGTTTTGCATCTGCTTGGATCGATGCATCATTTTTCTTTTTTTGAAAGAATCCCATCTTAACTCCTCGTTTCTTCTAATAGTTTTATAAATGCTTCTGGTGTCTGCACATTTGCTAAACGATCAATGATATTGTCCCTTGCTAAAACTTCTGCTAACTCACCCATCAGTTCCAAATGACTGGTCGGGTCTATCGCTGCCAAACAGAAAATGACTTTCACTGGATCATTGGGCGAACCAAATGAGATGGGGGTATTTAATGTCATCGCACTTAGTCCTAAACGACAAACCCCATCTTCTGATCGGGCATGGGCCAAAGCAAACCCAGGCATAAGCACGATATACGGCCCGGCATCTAAGACAGATTGAACCATCGCTTCGACATACTGTTTTGTAACGCTGCCATTCTTCAATAACGGCTGGGCAGCTTTTTTGATTGCTTCTTGCCAACTGGTACTGTCTTGCTGAAGTAAAATGTTTTCTTTTGTTAATAATGTAGTTTGCAAACGACGATTTCCTTTCTAAAAAAAATTTCTTTAGGTTTTAGTAAAGAATTTCTCGAGATCATTCCTATACACACACTATAAGTGAAAAGTTCTGGCCTGAATAGACGATTTGAGACCACATATTTGTACGCGCTTCCAGATTAAGTGAACTGCTCTTTTCAAAAAGACCAGATATACTGGCTATTTTTTTTATTAGCCTCCAGTTTTTCTCGATATCCTTCTTGAGCAGTTCACAAAACTTATTCTCTCAAGGAAAAAGTGAACCAAAAATGGACAGATCTTTTGCTTGCACCCACAATAAAAAAAGAAGCTCTTAAATAAACTAAGAACTTCTTAAAGCAAACAATCTATTCATGGCTAAGATCTACCGTTTCAATTGTATTTCTACCTGTAGGTATTTTCACACAAATTTTTACTTACAACTGCTATTTTCTACTTTGCTTCCTCATGCTTCACAGGACAACTGATATGACAATCAGAACAATGATCCTTTTTCACCATGCGGTACACCACACGGGTGCCATAGCCAAAAATCAGGCCGCTTAGAATTATTGTAGCAATCATTTTTCGCCTCCTACGACTTGGATCAAGGGTGCACTCCCGCGGAATGGTTTCTTCAACAGAGCAAATACCAATAGCCCAGCAATGAGGATTGCCGCGAAAACACCCAGCGTGAGGTGTCCGCCTTCAAAGACGACGTGCCCGAATTGGTAGACCAACAAGCTGGCGCAGTATGCCAAGCCGCATTGATAGCCAATGGCTAACCACGTCCACTTGCTGTCCCCCATTTCACGGTGGATCGCACCGATAGCAGCAAAACAAGGGGCACATAGTAAATTAAAGACGAGAAAAGAGTATGCCGCCACAGCAGTGTAATCGCCGCGCAACACTTGCCAAATCTCCGTCCCGCTTTCTGACAACTCCCCAGTTTGTCCGTAGAGGATCCCAAAGGTGCCGATCACATTTTCTTTGGCGACCAGGCCAGTGATCGTCGCCACGGCGCCTCGCCAGGTTCCCCAGCCTAGGGGAGCAAAAAGCGGCGCCAAAAGTCGTCCGAAAAAGGCCAAAATGCTTTGGTCTTCTGTGACCCGCTGCAAGGCAAAGCTGTAGCTGGAGGTAAACCAGACAAAGATACAAGCCACAAAAATTATCGTACCGGCTTTTTTCACAAAAGCAATGGCTCGATCACAGGCACTTTTCAAAATCGTTGTGAGCTGCGGCAAGTGATACGCTGGCAGTTCCATAATAAATGGTGCCAGATCACCTGCAAATAAAGGCGTTTTTTTCAAGACGATCCCTGAAAAAATCACAGCACCCATGCCGACAAAATAGGCCGATGGGGCGACCCAACTATACTGAGGGAAAAAGGCTCCTGAAATCAATGCGATGATCGGCAATTTGGCAGAACATGGCATGAAGGTCGTGACCATCACCGTCAACCGACGATCCTTTTCATTTTCAATCGTTCGGCTTGCCATCACGCCGGGCACCCCGCAACCGGTAGCGATCAACATGGGGATAAACGACTTGCCAGATAGACCAAACTTGCGAAACAGGCGGTCCATGACAAATGCCACCCGTGCCATGTATCCGCAGTCCTCCAAGATAGCCAAACAAAAAAAGAGCACGAAGATCTGCGGCAAAAAGCCTAAGACCGCACCGACCCCTGCCACGATGCCGTCTAAAATCAGTTCTTGCAGCCACTGGGCGACTTGCAGCTGTTCTAGCCAGTGCGCTGCTGTTTCGGGAATCCAGCTGCCAAATAATACATCAT
This sequence comes from Enterococcus sp. AZ079, assembly GCF_050547255.1. NCBI lineage: Bacteria > Bacillati > Bacillota > Bacilli > Lactobacillales > Enterococcaceae > Enterococcus > Enterococcus sp. AZ079. Next base: position 2,680,402 of record NZ_CP172955.1, read on the forward strand.
TGACCCAATCAGTACCAATCGTACCAATCGTCTGAATCGATAAATAGTAGATTCCCCACATAATGAAGGCAAAAATCGGTAGTGCCAATACGCGATGGGTCAACACACGGTCGATTTTGTCGCTGAAGGCTAAGTGCTGATCTGTTTCCTTGATGACTGCCAGCGCCAACAATTCTTCAATGAAGCCATAGCGCTCATTGACGAGAATGGCGTCACTGCTGTCTTTAAAGATCAGCTCTAAAATCGAAATCGTCTCCTGAAGGACTGCCTGCTGGGAATCAGTCAGTTTACACATCGTCTGAATCGCTTCATCTTTTTCAAAGAGTTTTATGGCAAACCAGCGTTTTTGCTGCTGAGGGATCGTCTCTGGCAAAATCGCCATGATCTCGGTCAAGCCAGCTTCTAGACGAGCATCGTAGCGGGGAGGAAGCGGTTGTGTATTGGCTACATGCTTCGCTGCCTCGATCATTTTGGTTAAGCCGCGTTGCTTCAAAGCACTGATCCCTACTACGGGAACCCCTAGACCGTAAGCCAGCTTTTCGAAATTGATCTGCAAGCCTTTTTTCTTTAATAGGTCGATCATGTTGATGGCTGCCACAGTCGGGACATTCATTTCTAATAATTGCAATGTTAGATACAGGTTGCGCTCCAGGTTGGTTCCATCGATAATATTGATCACCGCGTCCAATGATGCTTCCATCAAATAATTGCGAGAAATCAGTTCTTCTGGTGTGTACGGCGACAAGGAATAGATCCCTGGTAGATCTTGGATCAATACTTGTCGGTCTTTTCGCAGTCGCCCCGCTTTTCGTTCCACGGTAACGCCTGGCCAATTCCCCACTGTTTGTTTGGCACCGGTCAATTGATTAAAGGTACTCGTTTTCCCGCTATTGGGATTTCCTGCTAATGCAAAGTGATAGGTCATTACGCTTCGACTCCTTTTTCGACAAAAACCAACGCTGCTTCTTGCTTTCTCAAAGACAATTCATAGCCGCGGAGCCGAATCTCCATCGGATCACCCAAAGGAGCCAGCTTCACCACTTCCAAATGGACGTTTTTCGTAAGTCCCATATCCATCAATCGACGGCGCACCGCACCTTTGGCGGCGATCTGATTGACCTTCCCGCTTTCACCGACTTGCAGCTGATCCAAAGAGGTAATGATGGTTTGCTGCTGGGTTTCTGTGACATCGATTTGTTCCATGACCCGTTCATCTAAAGCGATCCGCGTCCCTTGGTGTAAAATGATGCCGCCTTTGCGATCTTTTTGTACCACAACGATTTCAACGCCCGTGCGAATACCAAGATCATTTAAATGAGCCGTGATTTCTTTGGTGGTTGCCAACGAGTCGATTTTGTATGTTCCAGAAGCCCGAGTTTGCGCCATTTTCATTGCTTCTTACTCCTTTTGTGAAGTGTTGTTATAATTAACCTACTTTAATTGAGAATGATTATCATTATAATAGAGCCATTTCCATAAGAAGTCAATCTGTTTCGGCCCTCACTTTGAATCTTCCTTCACAATACGGATTTTTTTTACTCATTTTGATTGCATATCCCCTGTATTAATTACGCAAAAACCTTGTAATTCTAAGTATTTTCCGCTTTTTTCCCTTGCATAAAAAACACAGAAACACTATAAATTGTGTATGCCGAATTCACAAGCACAAGATATAGTGTTTTTTCGTTGACTTTCTCCGAGACTTATTTATACTAGGTTTATAACTATTACAACTCGGAGGAAACAATTATGAATATCAAACTATTTTCTAAAAACAACTGCATGCAATGTAAAATGGCGAAACGCTTTTTAAGTGAAAATCAGATTGCATTTGAAGAAATCAATATTGATAATGAGCCTGAAGCATTAGAATTTTTGAAAGAACAAGGATTCCAAAGTGTGCCAGTCATTACCTCTGATGCGCAAACGATCATCGGTTTCCGTCCAGATCAACTACGTCAATTAGCGAGCTAAGATTTTTCTCAATGTGATGCTTTTGAGGGATTTGTCAGTCGTCCAGACCGCAAGTCCTTTTTTATACGAACAAAACAAGAAAAGAGGTTAGCCATTTATGAGCTTGAAAGAAATCAAAGATGTCAGTTATTTCAAATTGAATAATGAGATCAACCGTCCAGTAGATGGTCAAATTCCATTAAATAAAGACAAAGAAGCCTTAGCGGCATTCTTTAAAGAAAACGTTGAACCAAATACCTTAACCTTTGCGACTGCAATGGACAAAATCAATTATTTGATTGAAAATGATTATTTAGAAGAAGAATTTATCAAAAAGTATCGCCCTGCCTTTATTGAGCAATTGTATCAATTCTTAGATGAGCAACACTTTACTTTCAAATCATTTATGGCTGCTTACAAATTTTATTCACAATACGCATTAAAAACGAATGATGGTACCGCGTATCTAGAACGTTACGAAGATCGGGTCGCTTTCAACGCCCTTTACTTTGCGGATGGCAATGAAGAGTTAGCAATGAGCTTGGCGGATGAAATGATCTACCAACGTTACCAACCAGCAACCCCTTCTTTCTTGAATGCAGGACGCAAACGTCGCGGTGAGTTGGTTTCTTGTTTCTTGATCCAAATCACTGATGACATGAACGCGATCGGTCGTGGGATCAACTCCGCGCTGCAACTTTCACGAATCGGTGGCGGTGTCGGGATCACGTTATCAAACTTGCGGGAAGCCGGCGCGCCTATCAAAGGCTACGAAGGGGCAGCAAGTGGTGTGATGCCTGTAATGAAATTGTTTGAAGATAGCTTCAGCTACTCAAACCAATTGGGTCAACGGCAAGGGGCTGGCGTGGTCTACTTGAACGTCTTCCACCCAGACATCATCAGCTTTTTATCAGCGAAAAAAGAAAATGCGGATGAAAAAATCCGTGTCAAAACCTTATCATTAGGCGTGATCGTACCTGACAAATTCTACGAATTGACGCGTAAAAATGAAGAGATGTATCTCTTTAGTCCCTACAGTGTCGAAAAAGAATATGGCGTGCCCTTCTCTTATGTCGATATCACCAAGGAATACGACAACTTAGTCATGAACCCACGGATTCGCAAAACCAAAATCAGAGCCCGTGATCTAGAAAACGAAATTTCTAAATTGCAGCAAGAATCTGGTTATCCTTATATCATCAATATCGATACAGCAAACCGCAGCAACCCAATCGATGGCAAGATCATCATGAGTAATCTTTGTTCCGAGATCCTTCAAGTCCAAGCACCATCTGAGATCAACGGCAAACAAGAATACGAAGTTTTAGGAACAGATATCAGCTGTAACTTAGGTTCCACCAATATCGTGAAATTGATGGACAGCCCTGACTTTGGGAAATCTGTTCGAGCAATGACTCGTGCCTTGACCTTTGTTACTGATGCGTCTGACATTGACGTAGTACCATCGATCCAAAATGGGAATGCCTTGAACCACACGATCGGTTTAGGCGCAATGGGCTTGCATACCTATTTTGCAAAAAATCAAATGGAATATGGTTCACCAGAATCCCTTGAATTTACTGATCTTTATTTCATGTTGTTGAACTATTGGACATTGGTTGAAAGCAATGCCATCGCCAAAGAAAAAGGCGAAGTTTTCCATAACTTTGAAAAATCAGCGTATGCAGACGGCAGCTACTTCACCGATTATATCCAAGGTGACTACCAACCAAAATCGGAAAAAGTCAAAGCATTGTTCGAAGGCGTCTTTTTACCAACTGGTGAAGATTGGGCAGCCTTGGCACAAACCGTCAAAGAAACCGGCTTGTATCACCAAAACCGCCTAGCCGTTGCACCAAATGGTTCGATCTCTTATATCAATGATACGAGTGCCAGCATCCACCCAATCACTCGGATGATCGAAGAACGCCAAGAAAAGAAAATCGGCAAGATCTACTATCCAGCACCTTACTTGAGCAATGAGACGATCGGCTACTACAAATCAGCCTACGATATGGATATGCGCAAAGTGATCGATGTTTACGCAACTGCTCAAAAACACGTCGATCAAGGTATGAGTATGACCTTGTTTATGCGTTCAGATATTCCAGAAGGTCTTTACGAATGGAAAGAAACGACAAAACAAACCACCCGTGATTTGAACATTTTGCGTCACTACGCTTTCCACAAAGGCATCAAATCGATCTACTATGTACGGACCTTTACAGATGATGCAGAAGAGATCGGCAGCAACCAATGTGAAAGCTGCGTCATCTAATCCAACTTTTGCCTGAAAACGAACCAACCGCCTGCCCCTGCTCTTTCTTGACAGCGGGTCGGCTGTTGTCTTGATACGATTATTGGAGGAACCGACTATGGGTAAGACTTACTATGAAGCAATCAACTGGAATGAGATCGAAGATATCATCGATAAATCCACTTGGGAAAAATTAACAGAACAATTCTGGTTAGACACGCGGATCCCTTTATCAAATGACCTTGATGACTGGCGGACGCTATCACCATTAGAAAAAACAACGGTGGGCTACGTCTTTGGCGGCTTGACTTTATTAGATACCGTTCAATCAGAAAGCGGTATGGATCAACTGCGTAAAGATGTCCGCACCCCACATGAAGAAGCGGTCTTGAACAACATCCAATTTATGGAATCTGTCCATGCAAAAAGCTATTCATCGATTTTCAGCACCCTGAATACAAAAGCGGAGATCGCTGATATTTTTGAATGGACCAACACCAATCCATATTTGCAAAAGAAAGCCGAACGAATCAATGAGATCTACAAAAATGGCACACCGCTAGAGAAAAAAATCGCCAGTGTATTTCTAGAGACCTTCTTATTCTATTCAGGTTTCTATACACCCCTTTACTACTTAGGCAATAACAAACTAGCGAACGTAGCGGAGATCATCAAATTGATCATTCGTGACGAATCCGTTCACGGCACGTATATCGGCTACAAATTCCAATTAGGTTTCAACGAATTACCAGAAGACGAACAGCAAAAGCTAAAAGACTGGATGTACGACTTGTTGTATGAGTTGTATGAAAATGAAGAGCGTTATACCGAAGAATTATACGATGAGATCGGCTGGACCGAAGAAGTCAAAACCTTCTTGCGTTACAATGCCAATAAGGCTTTGATGAATCTAGGTCAAGACCCGCTTTTCCCAGATACCGCCAACGATGTCAATCCAATCGTCATGAACGGTATTTCAACTGGTACCAGCAACCACGACTTCTTCTCACAAGTTGGGAACGGGTATCTGCTTGGTTCCGTAGAAGCGATGAAAGACGATGACTACTTCATCGGACTTGATTGATCTGCTGACAAATAAACACCTTGTTTCTCGCCAATTGAGGGTGAGAAACAAGGTGTTTTTTAGTGAGCCAGCTGGTCTTTGATAAAGGTCAACGTTTCTGTCAAACAGGCCTGTGCTTGGGGCAAGCTATAATCAAATTGGTATTCGTGGGTCACCGTTTCCGAATCCCCTTTGTAAAAGCGACTCGTCACGGGAATATCAAGAGCTTGCAGCCGGTTGGCAAAGGCAATGCCTTGGTCTTCAAAGGAATAGGCATTGCCATCCGTGATATACGTTGGTGGAAAATCAGCCGTCAATTTATCCACCAGCGAGATCTCCTGCAGTTGGGGACTATCTTGCCATTCTTTTTTGCCTAATAACGACCAAGCAACCGTTTTGACAAAGAATTTCATAAAGCGATCATCTGAAGAAGTCCCGGCGATCTGCTTCAAATCAAGCGGTCCGCAATAGGAAATAAACCCTTTCAGGGCCGATGCAGGAATGTCTTGATCAAAGGACATTTCCTTCGCATACGCTGGATTGGTTTGCAGCGCCACATATTGCCCAGCGATTTGGGCCCCTGCAGAATCCCCGCCGAAGAAGAGTTGATCGAAATCCAGCATGGGGTATGCTTGGGCATCTGCTTTGATCGAGTCTACCGCTTGGGCTACTTGTTTGACCTGTCCAGGATAATGCAGACTTGGTGCCCATTCATAATTGATCGAAATCACAGCGGCTTTGGTTTCATCGGCGACATAGGTCGCAAACTCTTTGACCCCTTCTTTGTCTCCGCCGACATAGCCGCCCCCATGGACCCAAAAAATGACTGGAACAGGGCCTTGTGCCTCTTTGGGATAATATAGATCAAAGGTACTGCGTTGATAATCCGATTGATACGTCAAGTCCTGTTTGACCGTCACATTCGGCAAACTTTTTTGATAAGCTGCCTCATCCTTGATGGTCACTTCTTGGTTAAACAGATGACCGATCAAAAAAGCCCCCGGTCGTGGGGAGAGTTGAAAAGCCAGAAAAACGGCAGCTAAGAGTCCGATCAGGACCATCGCCACCCACATGAAAAAGCGCAGAATTTTTTTCACGCAAAAGCTCCTTCCTTCTTTCTGTTTCAGCTTTTTCATTTAACCATGTTTTTTTAGCAAATTCAATGACAATTGCTAAAGATTAAAAAAGGATGATACCAATAGGCATCATCCTTAAAATAACATCGTTTATAATGGCAACATCATAAACAAACCAGCAGCGATCGCTGCCCCGATCATTGGACCGATGATTGGTACTAACGCATAGCCCCAATCGGAAGTCCCTTTGTTTTTGATTGGCAAGATTTGGTGAGCAATCCGTGGTCCTAAGTCCCGTGCCGGATTGATGGCATAGCCTGTTGGTCCACCAAGCGACAGCCCGATCGCTAAGATCAAGATCCCAACGATGATGGGATTTAATCCATCCGTAAAGGTATTGGCACCAAAAGCCAATAAGCCAAAGACTAAGACAAAGGTACCAATCACTTCAGTGATGGTATTCGATACTAAATTACGAACTGCAGGCCCTGTTGCAAAGGTACCTAAAATCGCGCCCTGGTCTTTTGTTTCATCCCATAATGGCAAGTAGTTAAGCCAAACGAGGATCGCCCCTACGATCGCACCAGCAATTTGTGCCAGCATAAACGGTACAGCCAAGCTCCAAGAAAAATTCCCCGTCATCGCCATGCCTAATGTAACGGCTGGATTCAAGTGAGCAGGTCCCATGTACCCTGAAACGTAAACGGCAATCGTTACCGCTGTCGCCCAGCCCATTGCGATCACGATCCAGCCAGAGGCTTCTGCTTTACTCTTTTTCAGATTGACAGCCGCACACACACCATCCCCTAACAAAACCAAAATAGCCGTTCCTAGAAATTCACTAAAGATCTGGGTTGTTTCATTCATCTTTTTTTCCTCCTTTTAAGGCTGTTAAATCTGATTCTGCGATCACTTGGTTCAATTCTGCTACATGGGCTGCTTTTTCTTCCTCGCTCCAGCCAAAGAAGTCGATCATAGCTGCAACGACACCGGCTTTGACTTCATCTAAGGTGTCTCGCATAAATAGGATATGGTTGGTCCGACGCAATAGATAATCGACAGGCGTCAGAACCATTTCTTCATGCAAGGAATAGTTCAAGGCCGTACTTTCTTTTTCATCTAAGCCCTCAAACTTCGTCTTGTAGTTCAACACTTGGGGAAGATTCGACCCATAAAGATGAGCCAAATACGTCGCAGCGGCTTCATCGAATCCAGCGGCTTGCGCTTGGTCAGCCAGCTTCGCTAAGTCTTCCTCTACATTGGCTGCATCAAGCTCACCACCAGAAACTGGGTACGTGGTTGAATCCACCAACTCGAAGGATGCACCGCTTTCTTGGAGCAATTCATTGATCCGTTTGACTGCTCCTTCCGCCATCAAGCGATAATCGGTGATTTTTCCCCCTGCCAACGTCAATAGTCCGTCTTTTGAGCGTTCCAAACTGCTGCCGCGAGAAACTTGCGATGGATCCACTTTGCTGGCTTCTACTCGTTCTTGTGCTTGTTTTACGGCTTTTTCTACGACTGGTCGCTGCCGCTCATCTTCAAGATACTCTTTGACGCTTTCAACGATCTGCTCAAAGCTTTCATCCGATAGTTTGCCTTTACCGCCGCCATTGTAATCAGACCCGCCATTATTCACAATCAACGGACGCAATCCTGCCCAGCTCGCTTCGATATCATCCAGGGTGATCTGAGCGTGAGGGAAGCGTTCATTCACGATGGTCAGTAGATAATCAACATCTTCTTGCGTGACCGTTGGATGGGCGAAATCGCCTGTATAATCCGTATCGGTTGTGCCAAAATAGGTCTTATTTTCTCTTGGTACCACGAAAACCATCCGACCATCATTTTTCCCAGTATCAAAATAGGTTGGTTGCGGCACTTTTAGTTTTTCACGATCGACCACTAAATGGACACCTTTCGTCGGACGCATTTGTGGCGGCAACTCATCATTCTTGTCTAATTGACGAACGATGTCTGACCAAGGGCCTGTCGTGTTGATCACGACTTTGGCGTGAACCTCAAAGCGCTCGTTTGTCAGTTGATCCTCCACTTCTACCCCATTGATGATGCCTTGCTCATCATGTAAGATGCCGACGACTTTGCCTTTACTGATCATTGCTGCCCCATCGGCTTGTGCTCGTTTGATGTTTTCGATCACCAAGCGGGCATCGTTGTTGCGAAAATCAAGATAGACACCGCCACCGACTAAGTTTTCCGCCTGCAGCTGAGGTTCGCGTTCTAAGACCTCTTCTTTCGTCAGCAGATAATTTTCGTATTTACTGCCTGTCACATTCGCTAAGCGATCATAAAGATCCATCGCCACTTTGACAGAAAACAAGGAGAAGGTTGCCCCTGGTTCATCATAGATTGGCAAAAGCATTGGATCTGGTTTCGGGATATGCGGAGCAATTTGCTGCACGATCGCCCGCTCCCGCACGGTGTCAGCGACCACTTCCACGTCAAAGGTTTTCAAATAGCGAATACCACCATGAACGAGTTTGGTGGACCGCGAAGACGTTCCTTCGGCAAAATCCTGCATTTCCAAAAGAACCGTCTTCATCCCAGCGGCTGCGGTTTGAACAGCAACCCCCGCGCCAGTGATCCCACCACCGATGATCAATACATCATAGGTGGTCTTTGCCGCTTCTTGAATGGTTTGCTTCCGATCTTTATGTGAAAAGGTCATGGCTTACTCGCCTTCTTTCTTCGCTTTGAATTTGAAGGTCTGAGTAGCTGCCACCGCTTGTTTCCAGCCTTCGTACAAATTGTCTCTTTCTTCTGCTGGCATTTCTGGTGTAAACATTTGCCCTTCTTCTGCCATTGATTTCAATTCATCCAAGTCTTTCCAGAAGCCAACCGCTAGCCCTGCCAAGTAAGCTGCACCTAATGCGGTTGTTTCCAGATTCGCTGCTCGTTGCACGTCAATGTCTAAAATGTCCGCTTGGAACTGCATCAATAGATCGTTTTTGGCTGCACCGCCATCGACCTTCAGCAATGGGATATCGATGCCAGAATCTTTTTTCATCGTGTCGATGACATCTTTTGATTGATACGCAACAGCTTGCAATGTTGCCCGAACAAAATCTTCCTTCGTCGTCCCACGAGTCAAGCCAAAGACGGCTCCTCTTGCATCTGAATCCCAATAAGGTGCACCCAATCCAGTAAAGGCAGGCACCACATACACTTCATTATCGCCTTTTGCTTTGGCAGCTATTTCTTCTGATTGCGGAGAAGACTCGATCATTCGTAGACCGTCCCGCAGCCATTGGATCGCTGATCCAGCAACGAAGATACTTCCTTCTAAGGCATAATAGACTTTGCCGTTGATGCCATACCCGATGGTCGTCAGTAGGTCATTGTCAGACAATTGTGGTTCTTCACCCGTATTCATGACGATAAATGCCCCAGTGCCGTAAGTATTTTTGATCATGCCTTTTTCAAAGGCCATTTGTCCAAAGAGGGCGGCTTGTTGGTCCCCAGCCATTCCAGCGATTGGTACTTCACTGCCGTAAAAATGGTAGCTGCGGGTGTGACCATAGACTTCTGAGTTGCTTTTGACTTCTGGTAGCATCGAGCTTGGAATGTTCAAAAGATCCAAGATTTCTTGATCCCATTCTAATTTATGGATATTGTAAAGCATCGTCCGACTAGCATTGGAGTAGTCGGTGACATGGACTTGTCCATCTGTCAGTTTCCACACAAGCCATGAATCGATCGTTCCGAAAAGTAGCTCGCCATTATCCGCCTTTTCTTGTGCCCCTTCGATATTGTCTAAAAGCCAGCGCACCTTGGTCGCTGAGAAATACGCATCAATGACTAACCCAGTTTTTTCATGGATCATCTCTGTATGGCCATCTGCTTTTAATTGGTCAGCGATCGGTGAAGATTGGCGGGATTGCCAAACGATTGCATTTGCGATCGGCTGGCCTGTCGTTTTGTCCCAAACCACTGTCGTTTCACGCTGGTTGGTGATCCCGATGCCGGCGATTGCTTCTGGTCGGATACCTGATTCAATAAATGCCCCTGCGATGACTGATTGGACAGAGTTCCAAATTTCGTTGGCGTTGTGTTCTACCCAACCCGATTTTGGAAAGTATTGCGGAAACTCTTTTTGTGAACTGCCGATTTTTTTCCCATTACGATCAAAAATAATTGCTCTTGAACTAGTGGTTCCTTGGTCGATCGCCATTACATAATTTTTTTCTGCCATTTGGTTCGCTCCCTTTAGTTTTTTATACGCTTTTCTTGTTAGCGCTTTCTGACTTGCTTTTATTTTAGCTGAACTTTCGCAATGTGGTTCGTCAATTTTTTTTCAAATTTCTAAGAAATTGACGAAATCCACTATTGAAAGCGTTCGCGGATCATTTTTTTGATCGTTTCCCGATCATAAGCGGTACCTAGTTCACTGATTCGATAAGTCGGTGTTTTCGTCTCAATAGCATAATTTGCCAAGATCAAGTCATATTCTTGTTCTGGGCGATAGCGTTCTACGACTACGCCATTCAAATTTTTGAGATACAGCAGCCACATATAGTAGAGGGCTTCTTTAAACAGTTCATCCATTTTCAAAGCGATCCCGACGCGAAACTCCCGATTGATTTGATAATCGATGATCGTGATGACACTCAAGTATTTGACCATCGTCATCATCAACAAACTATTTTTATCAGATGGCTTGATATCAAGCTCTGCTAAAGCCTTATCCAATAGTTCGTGACTGATTTGCTGGATGTTACGACTGGATAGCTGCGCTTCTAACTGCCAAATATTTTCTCGATCAAAAACCTCCACAGCCCCTTTGAAAAAATACACGCGGCTGTGGATCTGCAGCAGGTGACCATAACAAGTGGCTTCGATTTCACGGGGAACAAACGATGGGCGGTAGAGATGCAAAATATGTTCCAAAATCAAGGTATCCGTCAAGGCAGTTGGTGTAAACCGAGAACGCTGCAGCATATACACTTGCAGATCGTGTTCGGATAACACCGAGAACGACAGTAAAAAGACAAAGTGCAGCATCGCCTCCTCTTCTCTGACTTCTAATGCATAATGGCCAAACCCACGAAATACCAACTCCCGTAATTGCTGAAACAAAGGATCTTTCGTGTAGGGTACCATTTTCTCCCGTAAGACTTGAAAGGATTGAGTAGCAATTTTCAGTCGCGCCTTCATGATCCTCAGCCATAGGGACAAGCGCTGTTGGGCTTCTTTCGTGAAGGTCATGTTCAGACCTCGTGTGATCAGACCGACGTATTTTTCATCGATCGGCAGCGGCTGACTGTCGAAAGAATGGACATACCAAAAGAGTTCAAAATAGAAATAACGAATTTGCGTTTCTTCCCCAATCAGCTTTCCTTGCCAGATCTCTAACTCGAATTCTGCTAGCAAGCCATTTAGCTCTTTGATTTTGCGAAACAAGGATGACTCGCTGACCGCTAATTTTTGTGCCAGCTGGACAGTGGTCACCTCTTGATGCTGCAAAAGATGCTCGAGGATTTGAAATTTCAATGCTGACCGATAAAACGCCCATTCGATTTGATTGAGGGAAAAAGTGGGACTCATTTCAAAGACCAGGACACCTTTTCGATAATACAACTGACACTGCTCTTGGTAGTGAGCCAGCTCATCTTGCAACTCCTCCACATATTTTTCCAAGGAAGGCTTACTGATGCCAAGATAGCTCGCCAGCTCGTGCAGCTCCATTTTTCCGCCCACCAGTAAAAGCTTTTTGAGCAGCTGCAATTGCTTTGCTTCTTTTTTTTCTAATAACTGATCAAGTCTCATCGGCATCACTTCCCGACCACAGAAAAGTTTCGTCGATTACATTAGTGAATCGTGGATGGAAGAAAAAGTCTTTTTGGGTCAACTCCTCCATCGTTGCCTGCTGCTCGATCGCAAATGCTAGTAAATTGATTTTTTCCAAAATATTGGCTTTTGATAAAAGCTGCGCACCAACGATTCGGCCGCTGGCTTGTTCGATCATCACTTTTCCATGAACCTGTGTTGGATCAAACAAGGAACTGGCGGCAGTAAACGCATGACAGACGATCGGAGATTCGAAGAAAAACCGATCCGACTCGGTCAGGCCGGTGCTTGCTAAGTACCATTCAAACAGTTGCGTACCGACTGTCCGCAATCCGCCACGAAACGGGGTGGTTTTGCTTGCCAGATTGCGAGCTGCTGCGATTCCTGAGCGAACAGCATTGTTGACTAAGGGCATATAGACCGTGTCTTTCGTAATAGCATTCGGAATTTGGATCAAATCGCCGACCGCAAAAATATCCGTGGCAGAGGTTTCCAAGTAGGCATCTGTCCAGATGGTTTGATCACTGTGTAATTCAAAGACCGCAAATGCCTCTGGCAAGCGAGGATGAACGTTGACTGTCGTCAATACCAGATCGCTTTCATAGCCTTGATCGGCGGTTTCGATCCGAAAGCCTGTTTCCGTTTTAACGACTGCCAAAGTTGGCTTGGACCAATGCAGCTGCAAGTTGGGGATTTTTTCGATCTCCGTTAAAAAGGGCTGCAAAAAATCGTGATCAAAGTACTTGAATAAAGGATATGACATTGATTCGATCACACTGACTTTTTTTCCGATCGCAGTCAAGGTATTCGCCGCTTCCATCCCCGCTTGACCAGCACCTACGATGGTAATCGACTCTGCTTGGGGCAATTGCTGCAAGAAATGCTTGGCTGCCTCATATTCCTTGTAGGTCAGTAGTGCTTCTTCTGGTTGTGGCAAAACAGTGGAATCTTGACTGGAGCCTGCTGCCAAGACGAGTCGATCATAACTTAGTTCTCGCTGATCCGTTCGAATCCGATGATCCGAAGGAAAAATCTCCAGAAGCGTTTCTTCTAAGGCAACGTCGATCGTTTCTGCCTCCAGCTGCTCCTTCGTACAAAAGAATGCTTCTTCCAGCGATGCGATCCTGCCTTCGATCAGCAATAACAAACCGCTTGGAACAAACCCAAGATGGGTTTTTTTTTCTATCAATAAAATCTCTGCGTCAGGGTATAATCGGCGTGCTTCACGGGCGCAGCTGACACCACCAAAGGACCCGCCTATGATAATGATTTTCATTGGATCACCTCTCTCCTTTAGCTTAAATGAAACGCTCTCATTTGACGAGTAAAAAGCTATCAGGCTGACTATTTTTTTGTTAACTGCGGTAAAATAAATGAGACCTATGCTACACTATACGCAAAGGAGTGTTCAAATGGTTTTCTTTTATCAATTCATGCTGGGATTGTTTGCCAGTACATTCGTTGCAGCGGCAGCATTCGTCTTTCAGTGGCTAACTGTTTCTGGCGCACTGGCTGCGATTCTTTGCGGCACACTGGTCATTGGCTTTGGTCCGTGGTACAGCATCTTTTTGATTGGCTTTTTCTTTGCCAGCTCTGGCATCATTGGTCTTTTAAAGAAAATGCGCAATCAGCCAGAGTCAGCTGTGCTTGCCAAAGGTGCTCGCCGTGATGCAAAACAAGTCTTTGCAAACATCGCACCAAGCATCTTTGCTCTACTGCTTGCCTTTTGGACGAAAGAACCGCTATTCCTTTGGGGATTTGTGGCGGGAATCGCTAGCTGTACGGCTGACACTTGGGGCTCAGAAATCGGCGTGCTGAGTCCAAGTTCACCGCGTCACTTACTAACGGGAAAAAAATTACCACCGGGACTTTCCGGCGGTGTCAGTTGGTTGGGAACTGCCGCTTCCCTAGCAGGGAGTCTCGCCATCACTGGTTTATTCGCAGCAGCCTTATGGTTGAACGGCAAGCCGTTCTCCTTTGATCTCTGGTTGACCTTGACTGCTTTAGGCTTTGGCGGTAGTCTCTTGGACAGCTTACTGGGCGCAACGATTCAGGTGCGCTATCAATGCCCTGTCTGTCACCAATACACCGAAAAAAAAGTCCACCACGACGTTGCAACCAAGCAAGTCGGCGGTCTTACCTTTGTAACGAATGAAGGGGTCAATTTGCTGAGTTCAATAGTGATCGTTATTTTGACGGTGTGTTTCTTTTACTTAAAAATGTCTACCGCATCATAAAAAAAGCAGCAAAGCACCTCACTAATGTGAGGTGTCTTGCTGCTTTTTGACTCAATACCGATTAAGCAATATCCACTAAGCGGATCTTCGTGACATTTTTGTAGACAGACAATTCTTCGATCACTTCAGAAAAGCCTAGTCCTCGGGGGAGATCAATCGTATAAATGTTGGTATAAATGCGATAGTCTTCCATGAATTTGACATCAAAATTGACATCTTCGATCACGATATTTTTCTCTTGGAAGTACTCCGTCAAAAACTCTTTGGTCTCGGTGCGATGGATGTACTGGATCTCTAATTTTTTTGCTGTTGGTACACGGACGATCCGCTTAACGATCGTCAATGCAAAGAAGATCCCGATAAAACTGCTTAATGCGATGGTGTAAAAGCCCATCCCGATGGCAATTCCTAAACCTGCGATCGCCCATAAGGAAGCAGCCGTCGTCAACCCCGTCACCGAGCGCTTCGTCACAATGATCGTTCCGGCGCCTAGAAAACCGACCCCGCTAACGACTTGTGCGATCAATCGTGCTTCGTCTGAACGAATCACGCCTGCTAAATCTGGATGATCCAGCGCATCTCGCATGGCACCTGTGGCGATCTCCACTTGGATCAAGGCAATGACACAAGCCCCCATGCAAACCAAGATATGGGTTCTAAGACCAGCTGGTCGGCTTTTGTATTGCCGCTCGTACCCAATCGCTCCTCCCATGATCATTGCCAGCAGCAATCTCAGCGCTACTTCAGGAATGGATAAATGCATATCAACCATTTGCATCCCTCTTTTCTTCGTATTCTCTCTTTTAACTATAGCATCTCTGATGAAAAAAAGAAAAAAACAGCGCCGAATCAGTCAAATAAAAAAAGCCCCCTCAGAAAATAAGCAAGTAAGCTACAAACCATTGCTCGCAGCTGCGCTGGCGCTACTGCACAAGCGCAAGGGGAAGCTGCGTGGATGCTCATTTTTCCTTCTGACTTATTTCTGAAAAGGGCTGATTTTGTTTTACAGGTTGCTGGCAGCAGCCTCATCGATGATCACGATCACGTCATCATGCTTTTGTAAAACAGAAGCCGGTAATTCGTTGGTTACGGGTCCTTCAATCATTTTTTGGATCGCATCCGCTTTGACTTCGCCAAATGCCATCAAAATGATTTTTTTGCTTTGCATAATCGAACCGATCCCCATTGAAATTGCCGTCGTTGGGACGTCTTCGACTTTATCAAAGTAGCGTTTGTTGGCATTGATGGTCGATTCAGTTAAATCAACGACTGAGGTCGTTCCTTCAAAAGATGCACCAGGTTCGTTGAAGCCGATATGTCCGTTTTGACCGATACCCAAGATTTGGATATCAACTGGGTGATCCGCAATCACGCTATCGTAGCGTTGGCATTCTGCTTCTAAGTCTTCCGCTTTGCCGTTTGGTACGAAGGTTTCTTTGAATGGTTTTTTATTGAATAAATGAGCATTCATGAAGTAGCGATAGCTTTGTTCGTCTTCGCCGCCTAGTCCTACGTATTCATCTAAGTTGACTGAAGTCATTTCTGAAAAATCAACTTCACTGGCAGTCATTTCTGCATAAAGGGTTTCTGGCGTGCTTCCTGTTGCTAAGCCTAGGACCTTGGCGCCATTTGCCATACCTTCTTGAATCAATTCAAAAGCTTTCTTTCCGCCTTGAGCAGCATCTTTAACGCGAATAATTTCCATGATCAGCGCTCCGTTTCTATTTGGTATAGTCCAATAATACCACAGGTTGTGTTTGATTACAATAATTAGTCTAGACCAGATGACGATTTTTACTATTTTGATAGCCGAATCTGACTTTTTCATCCTAAAAATCAGATTCAATTTTGACTAATCAAGCGAAAAACTGTAAAAAGAACATACGTTCATGTATCCTATTCTTAACAAGTACATTTTTATTAGGAGGTCCCATGGAAATTAGCCCTTTTGAAGTAAGGATTTCAGAAAAAGCATTGAGTGACTTAAAAAAACGCCTAGCGCTAACAAGGTATCCCGATGAACTTGCCAATGCTGGCTGGAATTATGGTATTCCTTTAGATGATATGAAAACGATTATTTCTTATTGGCAAGACGAATTTGATTGGCGTCATACGGAAAAGAAAATAAATGCTTTTGCCAATTTCACAACTACGATTGATGGATTGACGATTCATTTTATACATGAACGTGGGCACGGTCCCAATCCGACACCATTGTTGATTCCCCATGGTTGGCCGAGTTCTATTTATGAGCTTTTGGATTTGATTCCGTTCCTAACTGATCCAGAATCCTTTGGCGGTTCACCAGAAGCTTCTTTTGATGTCATTATTCCTTCAATTCCTGGACATGGATTTTCTGACATCCCAAAAGAGGGACATTTTGAAGATCGCAAGGCTGGGCAGATTTTGTTAAAACTTATGAAGAGGTTGGGCTATGATCAATTCGGAATTCATGGTTATGATTTAGGAGCAAGTATCGCCGGTCTCCTATGTTTGGATCACCCAGATAATGTGATTGGCTACCATACCACCTCACCGGGAAACCCTAGTCCTCGTATAACAGATGAAACGCCTATGAGCACAGCAGAAACAGAATATTTGGCACTTTGTAAACGTTGGTATGCAAAAGAAGGTGGCTATGCTCATAGTTTAGGTACAAAACCACAAACGTATGCTTATGGACTCAATGATTCACCTGTAGGTTTAGCTGCCTTCATTATTGAAAAATGGTATTTATGGTCAATGCAGAATGAGGAAGACACCCACTATCACTTTGACTTGGATACACTCTTAACCAATGTTTCTATTTACTGGTTTACCGAAACGATCAATTCTTCAAATCGCTTCTACTATGAAGGTCAATATACACAGTGGCCTAACCAATTTGAACGTTCATTTGTACCTTTAGGTGTTTTACTAACTTCCAAAGCTCATGAACGTCCGCCAAAAGAGTACGTAGAAAGACTTTTCCCGAAGATCCTTCGCTGGGAAGAGCTTAACACTGGTGGGCATTTCGCTGCTGCTGAATGTCCAGCTTTGCTTGCAGACCATATCTGCACTTTCTTTTCTACAGTAACTGATACAACAAAGGAGTAAATAAAAAAGCTGTGCCCTAAAAGTTGATGGGCGCAGCTTTTTTAGCGTCTGCGACGAGCTGTTCAAAAACTAAATGCTCGCTTCAGTTATAGTATAGTATTTTTTAGATCAAGTTTTCTTGCTTACCAATTCGTATAAACATCAATACCGCTATGACCGACACCTGTGTCATAGACTTTATAGGCACCTAAAGATGATTGACCAGTCGATCCTTTCGGTTGATTATCACTGGCAACAACGATGTACCCATCGGCATCACGGATGGTTCCGTCTGATGCTACATGGCGACCAGGGATATTCAATCCGCCTCCTGGCAAGACTTTTTGTGAGTAGTACGATTCTCTCACACCATTGAAATAGTTGATCCCATCCACTGGATTCAAGACACCAGAACCAGCACCAGGAACGCTTGAACGAGTTTGACTCACGTTAGAAGTCGCTGTAGACTCACTTTTTTCTGTGCTTTCTTTCGTACTTGTTTCTTTGTTTTCTACTGATTGGCCATCGTTAGAAACCAACAATGTTTCGCCATCAAAAATCATATTTGGATTTTCGATCGAATCATTTAAAGCTAAAAGGTCTTCGACCGTTGTTTGATAAGTAGCAGCGATCCCAGATAGAGTGTCTCCTGGTTTGACAACATGGGTTTGTTCTGCTGCTGAAACAACTGTTCCGCCAACGAATAAACCAAATCCTGCAACAACTGTAAATGCAAATTTTTTCAAATGAAAAAACCTCTCTTTTGATTATTTGTCCCGCTATCGGGCACAAGTAAGAGAATAACATTACAATATTGCAGGAAGGTTTCAGAAATATTTTTCATTATCACAATTGTTAAACAGAAAGTTACAGGATTTTTATTCAAAAATGCTAAACTTACAATATTGTTATCCCTTTCGATGAGTGCTTTTAGTGGCCACATGCTATAGTGATGCTAGTAATGGAAAGGAATGACACCCATGAAAAAACTACTATTAACGCTTGGCGTTTTGATTATTGTCGTAGCCGGCTATTTCGGCTACATGTACTATGCAACAACGTATCGCGGCATCACGGCTTATGCTATCACGCCCAACAAAGTCCCTGAAAAGACACAAACCTACAGCGATTCTGGTGAAAAAATAGATGGCTCTTTTACCTACAAATACACCTTTGAATTCGTAAAGAAAAATGGTGAAAAAGAACTCATGACCTATGACCTGACGGGCGAAAATGTAAAACCATTGGCTCCAAATACTTTAGTCAAAGCAGAAATCAGTAAGACCCGCATCATTTCTGGTCCCAACGAAGTCCCTCAATCAGAAGTCCCCGCAAAAATACTGTCTGAGCTGGAAACCTTTGACGAATAAGGACTTCTTACAAGAAACTTTCTACTTTTTAAGGTTCATTTTACTTTGACGGTCTATGCTAGCTTTATACCAAAACTATTTTTCTTCCTCTTACCAGTCCTCGCCCGACTGGTATTTTTTGATTTTTACCAATGGTCAAGAGTTACGCTTCTCATAGACAGAACCGCTCTAGCTTCGCAATGGTTTTTTTCTCAAACTTTGATCAAGCAGCTATTGATGATCGGAAATAAATAAAACCAGAATCAAGAAGATACAAGCTGGTGCCATCATAAAAAAACCGCTAGATTGTTTATCTCTAGCGGCTTTTTTTGCGATTTTAATAGAGTTCCAAGTATTGTTCTCTTTCCCACTCGGAGACTGTTTGGCGGAAGGCTGCCCATTCTAATCGTTTTGCTTCGACAAAGTTGGCATAGATGTGTTTGCCTAAGGCATCGATCATCACTTGGTCTTTACGCAATGCTTTGATGGCATTGTGGATCGTTGATGGCAGATCTTCGATTTGTGCTTCTGCACGTTCTGTTTCGTTCATGATATAGATGTTGCGGTCGACAGCTGGTGGTGGTGTCAACTCACGTCTAACGCCATCAAGTCCTGCTTGTAATAAAACAGCCATTGCTAAGTATGGGTTAGCGGATGGGTCAACCGAACGCAATTCCAAACGCGTTGACAAGCCTCTTGATTCTGGCACCCGAATCAATGGTGAACGGTTGCGTCCTGACCATGCCACGTATACAGGCGCTTCGTAACCTGGCACTAAGCGTTTGTAAGAGTTGACGGTTGGGTTGCAGACAGCCGTGTAAGCACGGGCGTGTTCGATCAAACCGCCTAAGAAGTGATACGCTGTTTGGCTTAATTGCATTGGTCCTTCTTCATCAAAGAAGACATTTTCATCACCTTTGAACAAGGACATGTTGCAGTGCATGCCTGAACCGTTGATGCCGAATAATGGTTTTGGCATGAAGGTCGCATGCAAGCCGTGTTTACGAGCAATGGTTTTCACGACAAGCTTGAAGGTTTGGATGTTGTCACATGCTTCCACTGCATCCGCATATTTAAAGTCGATCTCGTGTTGCCCTGGTGCCACCTCATGGTGAGACGCTTCAACTTCAAAACCAAGGCTTTCTAATTCTAATACGATATCGCGACGGCAGTTTTCCCCTAGATCGGTTGGGGCAAAATCGAAGTAGCCGCCTTTGTCGTTTAATTCCGTTGTGATTTCGCCTGCTTCATCTAATTTGAATAGGAAAAATTCGGGTTCTGGTCCAAGATTGAAAGAAGTAAAACCAAGGGATTGCATGTCAGCTAATGCCCGTTTTAAGTTGCCACGAGGGTCGCCTGCAAATGGGGTGCCATCTGGATTGTAGATATCACAGATCAAACGAGCCACTTTGCCATGTTCACTTTCCCAAGGGAAGATCATCCAGGTGGACAAATCAGGATACAGATACATGTCACTTTCTTCAATACGGACAAACCCTTCAATAGAAGAACCGTCAAACATCATTTTGTTTTCCAGTACTTTATCTAATTGACTTACAGGTACTTCAACGTTCTTGTTCGTTCCTAAAATATCAGTAAACATCAAGCGTAAAAAGCGCACGTTCTCATCCTTTACGATTTGTTTGATGTCTTCGGCAGTTCTTTCAAATTTTGGCATAGTATCCCTTCCTTTTTCCCAATTCTTTTTTTATATCACAGCAACGATCTACTAATGCTCTACATTCGTGGACCTTTTTGCTGGTATGGCTGTTTTTGATTCAATCCACCTTGAGCCAAGAGTTCATCATAAAAAATTCGACGTACATCTTCATCGGTCAGCGGCGGTTTGTTCTTCGCTTCTTTTTCTTTGGCAACTTTCATTTCATAAACTCGTTTGATTCCCGCCATGTTCAGTCCATCGGAAAGATAGTCTTTGATCTCTAGCAAGGTATCAATATCATTCAGCGAATACATTCGTCGATTGCCATCGCTGCGTTCCGGGTGGATCAATTCTTGTTCTTCGTAATAACGAATTTGACGGGCGGTGAGATCGGTCAATTTCATGACTGTTCCGATAGGAAAGACTGACATTGAGCGCCGCAATTCTTTTTCCCGCATAACTTGGCTCCCCTCCGTTTCAATGATGCTGCGTAACTTTATGGAAACTATACCAATTCTTTTTTTGTGTGTCAACCCCTCATGTTAGAAAAAGTGACATGAATGCAAATTTTTTTGATTTTTCCATTGGGCCCTTGATTTGATCGCATGTTCAAGCAGTCCTTTTTCTGGAAGAAATGGTACCTTAGCCAAAAATGTTCGGGTTTTGCACTTGAAGAAAGTCAAACCACTTATACTCCCATAATTTTGTCACCACAAAAAAACGGTGCATCGGCTGCACCGTTTTCTGTTTATTCCTGTTCTTGCGCCATTCTGCGTAGTGGATAGGTATCCTCCAGCGCAAATCCTTTGATATGATAGGTCTGTGTTGCTTCATCGAAGGCATTGCTCAACACTAGCGACTCCCGTTTTAAACGATTCAGCGCATTGCCTTCATCGGCTTGCAGCACTAGATGATAAGGCTGCATGATCTGCATCAATTCCATTTTGATCTCCTGAGTCAAGCGTTCTTTGCCTTTGGTACTCTTTGCTGAGATCAAGACATTGGGAAAGAGCGTTGGGATAAACTGATCGGCGTCGATGCGATCCGCCTTATTGTAGACCGTCAACATCGGTAATTGGGTCAAAGAAAGTTCCTCCATTAATTTTAAGACCGTCTCCTCTTGCTGGACCCGTTCTTCGGAACTGGCATCGACGACATGCAGCAAGAAGTCCATGTTTTGACTTTCCTCCAGTGTGGAATGAAACGCATCGATCAATTGGGTCGGCAATTCTTGGATAAAACCAACCGTATCGGTAATGGTGACTTCGAATCCTTCTGGCATCCGCCAGCGTTTCGTCAAAGGGTCAAGTGTCGCAAACAACTGGTCTTGTTCATACGTATCCGCACTGGTCAAAATGTTTAAAATAGTTGATTTTCCAGCATTGGTATAACCAATCAAGCCCATTTGAAAGACTTGGCTGTCTTTGCGCTTTTGGCGTGTCCGGTCTCGATGGGCTGCCACTTCCTTCAATTCCCGTTTGATGATGGTGATGCGGTTGCGGATGTGTCGACGATCGGTCTCCAGCTTGGTTTCCCCTGGTCCTCTCGTTCCGATTCCGCCCCCTAGCCGAGACATGTTCTTTCCTTGCCCTATCAAGCGTGGAAGCAAATAATCCAGCTGCGCCAATTCTACTTGCAGCTTTCCTTCTTTGGAACGGGCACGCATCGCAAAAATATCAAGGATCAGCTGGACGCGATCAATCACTGGCACTTCTAGCGCATCACCGATCAACTGGCTTTGCCTTGGTGTCAGTTCATGATTGAAGATCACTAGATCTGCTTCATGTGCTTCTGCCAACTGCTGCAATTCCGCAACTTTCCCCTTGCCGATCACGGTTTGTCGATCGACTTGCTGCCGTTTTTGCACCAGTGAAAAAACAACTTCACCATTGGCGGTTTTTGTTAAGCTTTTCAATTCTTTCATTGACGAATCAAAATGAAGATAGTTTTTCTCCGTTTCTACTCCGACAAGAATCACACGTTCTTGGCTCATCTTTTCTCCTCCAACCATTGGTCGATTTCTGTTTCAAGGGTACGTTGTTCTTCAGGTTGCCTCACTAAATCAATCCATCGGGGCTGTGCTCGGTTATTGAACCACGTCAGCTGCCGCTTGGCGTAGCGGCGTGAGTTTTGCTTGATTTGCTCAACGGTCTCCTCCAATGTGGCCTGCCCTTGAAAATAGGGCAAAAATTCCTTGTAGCCGATCCCTTTGGCGGCTTGCGTTTCTGGATACTGCAAAACAGCTTTTGCTTCTTCGATCAAGCCTTGATCCATCATCAAGTCCACTCGCTGATTGATTCGCTGGTATAACACTTCTCGCTCAGTGGTTAAACCGACCATGAAGAAATCGTACAAAGCTTGTGGTGTCTCTTTTGGTGCAGCGATACTTTCGCCAGTCGTTTCAAAAACCTCCAACGCACGAATCACTTTCCGCTCATTGTTGTAGTGGATCTTCGCTGCTGCCAAGGGATCGACCGCCTGCAGCTTTTGCCATAAAGCTTCTTTGCCGATGGCTGCTGCTTCTTGTTCGTAACGCTGACGAATCGTAGGGTCGCCTTCTTCTGCCCCTAAACGAAAGTCATACAAAAGCGCTTGGATGTATAACCCTGTTCCCCCTACAACGATCGGCAGCTTTCCTTGCTGCTGGATCGTCTCGATGGCTTCACGCCCCATTTGCTGGAAATCAGCGGCAGAGTATGCTTCCGTCATTGCACGAATATCGATCAAATGATGAGGAATCCCTGCCATTTCTTCCTTCGTCACTTTGGCGGTACCGATATCTAACTGACGGTAAATTTGCATGGAATCCCCGCTGATGATCTCCCCTTGGTATTTTTGGGCTAACTGGATACTCAAGGCGGTTTTACCAACTGCGGTCGGTCCCACGATTACTAAGACTTTTTTCATCCTTTTGTTTCCTCGCGAACCTGTTGCACAATTGCCCGAGCTTTTTCTGGAAAATCGGTGATGATCCCCGTCAAACCCAGAGCCAAGCAGGTGCGAATCGCCGCTTCTTCGTTGACAGTCCACGGACGGATCGCGATCGGAAAATCAGTCAAGACTGTTGCTGTCTCTTGGATCCAGCGATAGGCAGGATGAATTCCTTCGATATACGGTCGGCTGAGCGCCAACGGTGGTTTGTCTTCCCCGCGTCCCATAATAAAATCAAGGGTCGCATCCGGTTCGATCGCATGGATCCGATCCAAGGTCTCGATATTGAAGGAACAATACCAATGAGTAAAGGGCCATTCTTGACTATTCATTAAGTCGGATACTTTGGCTTCGATTCCTTCATACTCATAATGATCGGTTTTTAATTCGATCGTCAAAATGCCACGATAATTCTTCGCTGCAAGTAAATCCAACACTTCTTTTAGCGTGGGGACTTTGGCGGCTTGGAATTCCTCAGAAAACCAGCTGCCAGCATTGAGTTCTTTTAGTTCAGCAACCGTCAGGTCACAGATCCGACCTTTGCCGTTGGTCGTTCGATCAACCGTTTCATCATGCATGACGATCAAGCCGCCATCTTTTGATAGATGTACATCTAACTCAATGATATCAGCTTTGACCCGCACCGCTTCCGCAAATGCTGGTAGCGTGTTTTCAGGTCGGTTGCCGCTACTCCCGCGGTGGGCAACGATTTGTACCATCATTCTTTCACTCCATTCTCACTCTTTATTTTACCATGGAATCTCCTAGAACCAAAAAGCCTCTGTTTGTTTCGATCCTCTTAATGAATAATAACGCTTTGTTTCGGTCAAAGAAAAACACCCTTACTATGATCGCAGTAAGAGTGTGTGTGATCAGTTAAAAAAGCGCAACCGTCGATACTCTGGTTTGGTTCCTTAACCAAGGAAAACGGCTGACCAGTAGAATCAAATCGTTTTTGAAAAATAGGTCAACGGTTCGCTCGTCATGTTTTTCATTTGGGTTTTACGCTCATTGACCATTTCGACTAATTGATCAAGGAAATTTTCCATAATGATCCGACCGCCTTTATAGGTATACCCACCGATTTTAACAGTTTCCTCTGGGGATAAAATCACCCGACGTGTTCCGATTTTTTTGAAAAATTCTTCCAAGAAAAAATTCGGTAGATAAAAACTGTTTTGCGCCGCAAAAGATTGTAGATAGGCAAAATCATCGATGGTGATATAACAGTCGTCAAAGGCATCAAAGCTGACATACTCATCCATCAGCATGACACGTTTTTGTAGAATCTCACTGATTTTTTGATTCAATAAAACCAACGTTTCGATTTCTTTGACTTTATGCTCCAACAAACGGCGTTGTTTTTCTTTTTGTTCCTCATACCGAATGCGTAAATTAAAAATGATGGTTACTAACAATGCGCCTACTAAGACGCCGATCAAACCTGCTATTGCTACTGCCATTCTTCGATCCTTCCTCATTCCTTTTTTCATATTGTATCATATTTGAAAGTTTCGCAAAAAAGATAACGAACTTTTTATTTGACCTTTCTTGACCTAATCGGTATACTATCTCTTAGATATTGCGAAAACTTTATGCTAAACTATATCTATAACGATTTTTAGGAGGACTATCACTATGAATTTAATTCCTACAGTCATTGAACAATCATCTCGCGGTGAAAGAGCGTATGACATCTATTCTCGTCTATTAAAAGACCGGATCATTATGTTGAGTGGTCAAGTAACCGATGACTTAGCAAACTCGATCATTGCTCAGCTTTTATTCTTGGACGCGCAAGATTCTGAAAAAGACATCTACTTGTACATCAACTCGCCTGGCGGAAGCGTTACTGCTGGTCTAGCGATCTTTGATACCATGAACTTTATCAAAGCCGATGTCCAAACCATCGTTATGGGGATGGCTGCTTCTATGGGTTCATTCTTATTAACCGCTGGTGAAAAAGGCAAACGCTTTGCATTACCAAATGCAGAGATCATGATCCACCAACCATTAGGTGGCGCACAAGGACAAGCAACTGAGATCGAAATTGCTGCCCGCCAC
The DNA here is from genome assembly GCF_050547255.1 of Enterococcus sp. AZ079. NCBI lineage: Bacteria > Bacillati > Bacillota > Bacilli > Lactobacillales > Enterococcaceae > Enterococcus > Enterococcus sp. AZ079. The sequence continues at coordinate 2,705,875 of NZ_CP172955.1, forward strand.
ATTTTGGCAACCCGCGAACGTCTGAACAAAATCTTGTCAGAACGTACTGGTCAACCAATCGAAGTGATTGAACGCGACACCGATCGCGACAACTTCATGACCGCACAAGAAGCCAAAGATTACGGCTTGATCGACGAGATCATGGAATCAAACAAATTGAAATAAGCTTGCATAAAAAAGGTGTACGAAGCAATTCGTACACCTTTTTGCGTCTTTTGGTTCGGCGTCAGACTTCACCATATTCGCCCTGTTGGTAAGCATACCCATTTTCCACGTAATGCGTGATGTTTGCCTGATTTTTGGCGATTTCTTCTTCTGTCAACGGACGGATCACTCGTGCAGGACGACCAAACGCCAACACATTGGGCGGAATGACGGTTCCTTCCGTTACTAACGAACCAGCACCTAACAAACTATTTTCACCGATCACTGCATGATTCAAAACAATCGAGCTCATGCCGATCAGCGCCCCTTTTTTGATGGTACAGCCATGAAGCATACACTGATGCCCAACAGTCACATCGTCTTCCACGATCGTCGGGGCATCGTGATCAACGTGGATGATCGTTCCATCTTGAATATTGGTACGCGCGCCGATTTCGATGCGATTGGCATCGCCTCGAATCACTGCTTGAAACCAGACCGTACTCTCTTTTCCTAGAGTCACGTTTCCTACGATCGTCGCATTTTTTGCCACAAAACAAGGTGTTCCTTGCGACGAGGCTGGCGAAACTGTTTTGTGGGTTTCATTCCCTGATTGTTCTTTGTCCATCAACTTCTCCTTCCAATCCATAAACGGATCTGCGCTTTCTTTTTTCACTATAGCATCACCCTTGCGACAATGCAAAAAGAGCGCCAGTCAGACTGGACGCTCTTTTGGGCTTACTCGGCTTCTTCTGAAAATTGACTTTGGTACAGTTGGCTATAAAAGCCGCCAGCTGCCAACAAGGTTTCGTGATTGCCTTTTTCAATGATCGACCCTTGATCCATCACTAAGATCAGATCTGCTTCACGAATCGTTGACAAACGATGGGCGATCACAAAGCTGGTACGACCTTCCATCACTTTATCCATTGCTTTTTGAATCAGCGCTTCTAAGCGGGTATCCACCGAACTGGTGGCTTCATCGAGAATCAAAATCTTCGGATCAGAGATGACTGCCCGAGCGATGGTCAACAATTGTTTTTGCCCCAAGGAGACATTGTCCCCTTCAGAGTTGATGATCATTTCGTAGCCGTCTGGCATCGTGCGAATGAAGTGATCGACGTTGGCGGTTTTCGCTGCATCAACGACTTCATAATCGGTGGCATCTAATTTCCCAAAGCGAATGTTGTCGCCGATCGTGCCTTCATACAACCATGCATCTTGTAAAACCATCCCAAACAGTGACCGAACATCGTGACGTTCCATCTTCTTCGTGTCGATGCCGTCGATCTTGATGGCCCCTTCATTGACATCATAAAAACGCATCAACAAATTGATCAAGGTGGTTTTCCCAGCACCTGTTGGTCCCACGATCGCCACGGTTTGTCCAGCTTTGACTTCAAAGTTCAAGTCGTTGATCAACGGTTTTTTCGGATCATAGGCAAAGCCGACATGTTCAAAGGTCACGTCGCCTCTGATTTGTTCTGGCAATTGGATATCGGTTTGATTGACTGGCTCTTCTTCCTCATCTAAGATTTCAAAGACCCGTTTTGCTGCTGCTGAGGCACTTTGCAAGACGGAGGACAGCTGGGTAATGTTCCCCATTGGCTGACTGACTTGCCAAATGTATTGAATGAACGCTTGCAGCTGACCAACAACGATCACGCCGCTGATCACATAAAAGCTCCCCATGACTGCCATTGCGATATAGGTAAAGTAAGCGGTCATTTGCACCAGCGGCATCATCAAGCCTGACACAAAAGCAGAACGAAAGCCGTAATAGCGCAACTGGTGGTTAACATTTTTAAACCCTTCAAGTGTTTGCTTTTCCCGTCCATACACTTTCAACACACTGAATCCAGTCATGTTTTCTTGTACGTAGCCGTTCAGATCCCCTAACGCATTTTGCATGCCTTGGAAGTCTTTTTGCGACTTTTTGACGATCGTGCGAGAAATCAATAAGGAGGCTGGGATCATGATCAATGAAACCAATGCCATGTAGGTATTGATGTAAAACATCATGGAAACCGCCATAACGATTCCTAAGAAGGCATTGACGATCCCGATCAAGGCTTGCTGCATCGCACCGCTGACGGCATCCACGTCATTGGTCACCCGTGACAAGATATTCCCTTGTTGGTTACGGTCGAAGTAAGAAACGGGCAAACGATTGATTTTTTCTTCAATGTCTTGCCGCAGATCTCGCATCGCAGATTGGACAACGTTGGTGATCAGCAGCCCTGACATCAATTGCGAGAAACAGTAACCGACACCAACGACTGCGATCCAGATCAAGCAAAGGATCACGTAATCAAAATTAACGCCTTCGCCAGCAGCGATGTTGCGGCTGATCTCTGTCGTCGGTAATCCAGAAACATACGGCATTGCCGCATTGAAGCCGACGGTTGCAACAGTAAACAGCAAGACTAGGATAAATTGTACTTTGTACGGTTTGATGTAAGCACCTAACCGTTTTAAAGAAGAGATTGCTTTCATTGTGCCAACTCCTCCTCTGATAATTGTGACGCCGCAATGTCGTAGTATACTGGACAAGTTTGCAGCAGTTCTTTGTGGGTGCCGATGCCAACCACATCGCCTTCGTTCAAGACGACGATCTTATCGGCATTCATGATCGTTCCTACTCGTTGAGCAACGATCAAAACGGTCGATTCTGTGGTTTCTTTTTTCAAGCGTGCCCGCAATTTTGCATCCGTTTGGTAATCCAATGCAGAAAAACTATCATCAAAAATATAGATCTCTGGTTGGCGGATCACCGCACGGGCAATCGCTAGGCGTTGCTTTTGTCCGCCAGAGAAGTTGGTTCCGCCTTCTGCCAAGTGAGCATCAAAGCCATCTGGTGTGCGAGAAATGAAATCTGCCGCTTGCGCAATCTCGGCTGCTCGTTCCAGCTCTGCTTGCGTGGCATCTTCTTTCCCATAGCGTAGGTTTTCTGCGATCGTCCCTGTAAATAGCAACGCTTTTTGAGGGATAAACCCGATCTTGTTGCGCAACGTCGTTAAGCTGTAATCCCGAACGTCAACACCATCCACCAAAACTTGGCCTTCACTGACGTCGTAAAAACGTGGGATCAATTGGATCAAGGTTGATTTTCCACTTCCAGTACTACCGATAAACGCCACGGTTTCCCCTGGTGAAGCGGTAAAGCTAACATTACGGATCACTGGACTTTGAGCATGTCCTGGATAAGCAAAGGTAACATTTTTGAATTCCAAGAAGCCTTTCGTCTTAGTTTCTGTCACTGGCTGTTCTGGCTCTTTGATTTCAGAAGTCGCATCTAACGCTTCTTGGATTCGACGAGCAGAAACCGCCGCTCGTGGATACATCGTAAAGACAGTCGCAAACAGCATGAAAGAAAACAGCGCATGGAAGATGTATTCGATAAATGCAATCAAGTCACCGACCTGCAGTTGCCCTTGATCGATTTGAATACTTCCCGTCCAAATAATCAAAATCATCACGATATTGAATAAGAAGAAAAAGCCTGGTTGTGCCGTTGCCATCAAGCGAAACAAGCTGCGAGAACTAGAAGCATAGGCTTGATTGACTTTGCCAAAGCGTTTTTCTTCAAATTTTTCATTGACGAAGGCACGGATCACTCGTAAACCAGAGAGATTTTCCCGCAAGATGCCATTGATTTTATCTAGATTGGCTTGTTGTTTAGTGGATAAGGGTTCCGAGATTTTGGCAATGGCGATGACGGCCATCAGCAATATCGGCAATGCCCCCAAAACATACAACCCTAGTTGTGTACTTGTCCGCATGACCATGTACAAGCTGACCACAAACATCATGGGTGTCATCAAACCTGTCCGTAAGATGCTTTGCATAAACAGCATGATTTGATACGCATCATTGGTCACACGGGTGATCAATGATGAAACCCCGATTTTTTCATATTCGGTATGTGAATAGCCTTGGACTTTTTCAAAAAGATCGTCACGAATATCTGCCACAATGTTAGTGGTGATACGTGACGTGAAATAGCCTAACAAAATGTTCATCGTGATCCCCACAATGGTGATCGCGATCATCGCCGCACCCATTTTCCATATGTAGTCGCGATCACCAGCGGCGATCCCTTTGTCGATCATTCTTGCCAATAACGTCGGCAAACCTAATTCAATCAAAATAAAACCAAAAACACAGATGAAATTAAAAACCAGCAGTTTCTTGTTTCTCATCGTGTAGTGCCACATTAATTTCAAAAAATCCCCTCCTTTTTTACTTCATTACTTCTACTATAGCATAGGAATATTCTTATTGTAATGCACTTTCAACGAAAAAAAGCAAACTTCAGCGATAGTCCTTTCATTTTCTTTCAGTAAGCCTTTTCAAAACGACGTGTTTCTATACTTATTCGTTTTTCTGTGATAAACTAGGGATACTTGTAGTGGAACGACTTACAAACCCGGTGAATTTTTTATGACGACATTTGGAAAGCAAAGACGAGGCTTTCTCTTTTTTCTCACAACGATTGTCTGAAAAAAGCATGCAGCGGCTCTCGAAGCCTTCTTTTCAGGTCACTTTATTCGGACCTCGATTTTGTGATGCAGCGAATTCATCAACCAAATAGACTACTGCGAAAAGCAGATAAAGGAGAAAAGATATGATTTACAAAATTTATTACCAAGAAACAAAAGACCGCAACCCAAAGAGAGAACAAACCCACTCTTTGTACATTGAAGCAGACGATGCAGTGATCGCACGCCGTCTGGTTGAACAAAATACCCCATACAACATCGAGTTCGTTCAAGAACTAGATGAAAAACATTTAGCTTACGAAAAAGAAAACGCTGATTTCAAATTAGCGGAGTTTTAAGATGAAAGTTTCGCTGAAAAATAATGAGACTGGCGTATTCGGCGTCGGTGGACTTGGCGAAATCGGAAAAAACTGTTATGGGGTTCAATTCCAAGATGAGATCATCTTAATTGACGCGGGAATCAAATTCCCCGAAGATGAACTGCTTGGGATCGACTATGTCATTTCCGATTATAGCTACATCGTTCAAAATTTACCGAAAGTCAAAGGCTTGATCGTCACTCATGGTCACGAAGACCATATTGGCGGAATCCCTTACTTGTTGCGGGAAGCCAATATCCCGATCTATGCGGGACCCTTGGCACTTGCTTTGATCACCAACAAATTAGATGAGCATGGCTTATTGCGGGACGCGGAATTACACGAAATCAATGAAGATACGGTGATTCGTTTCCGTAAAACATCCATCAGCTTCTTTAGAACGACCCACAGTATCCCTGATGCTTTAGGTGTCGTTGTCAAAACGCCTTCTGGCAATATCGTCGCAACTGGCGATTTCAAGTTTGACTTTACGCCTGTGGGCGAACCAGCAAACTTGCACAAAATGGCAAAAATTGGTGAAGAAGGCGTCCTTTGCCTCCTTTCCGATAGTACCAATGCAGAAATTCCGACCTTTACCAAATCAGAAAAAACGATCGGCAGCTCGATCCAAAAGATTTTTGAAAAAATCGATGGTCGGATCATTTTTGCCAGCTTTGCCTCCAACATTTTCCGTCTCCAACAAGCTGCAGATGCGGCGGTTGCGACTGGACGTAAAATCGCCGTTTTTGGACGCAGTATGGAAAATGCAATCGTCAACGGACAGCGCCTTGGCTATATCAAGGTGCCAGATGGAACCTTTGTGGAATCTCATGAGATCAACCGTTTGCCTGCAAACGAAACCATGATCCTTTGTACGGGTTCTCAAGGAGAGCCAATGGCTGCTTTGAGTCGGATTGCCAACGGGACTCACCGTCAAATCCAAATTCACCCAGATGATACCGTGATTTTCTCAAGCTCACCGATCCCAGGAAATACCACGAGTGTCAATCAGCTGATCAACTTATTGTTGGAAGCTGGCGCAAACGTGATCCATGGCAAATTGAACAACATCCATACTTCTGGTCACGGTGGCCAAGAAGAACAAAAACTGATGTTGCGTCTAATGAAGCCAAAATTCTTTATGCCTGTCCATGGGGAATTTCGGATGCTGAACATCCACACCCAGTTGGCACAAGATGTCGGTGTACCAAAAGAAAATTGTTTCATTATGGAAAATGGTGACATGTTGGCCTTAACAGCGGATACCGCTCGCTTGGCTGGTCATTTCAATGCCAATGATGTTTATGTTGACGGCAGCGGTATCGGTGATATCGGAAATGTCGTCTTACGAGATCGTCGCATTCTTTCAGAGGAAGGCCTCGTCTTAGCAGTCGCGACAGTCGATGTAGCGAAGAAAGAAGTCCTTGCTGGACCAGATATCCTTTCTCGTGGGTTTGTTTATATGCGGGAATCTGGCGAGATGATCAATGAAGCACAGCAGATCCTCTTCCGTGCATTGCGGGAAGTCTTGAACCAACCAGACCCAACAGAACACAAATTAAGAGAAGCGATGTCTTCGGCGTTACAGCCATTCCTATTTGAAAAAACCGAGCGTCATCCAATGATCCTTTCGATGATCATGACGCCGGACGATTTATAGTCTCACATGCGAGGGTAGTTCTCAGGTTACTGAGAACTACCCTTTTTCCTTTCCGTTATAAAAAGCAAAAAAAAGACCATCGAATCGATGGTCTTTTGGGGTTTTTGATTTCAAAGTGCTCTTACTGGCAGTTTGTTTGAAAGCTTACGCTTTGTTTACGTTAACTGCTTGAGGTCCACGATCAGAATCTTCCACGTCGAAAGTTACTGCTTGACCTTCTTCTAAAGTTTTGAATCCTTCACCTTGGATCGCTGAAAAGTGTACAAATACGTCTGTACCGTCTTCGCGAGAGATAAAACCAAACCCTTTTTCAGCATTGAACCATTTTACTGTACCTTGTTCCATTAAAAAAAACCTCCTCGTGCATAAGCACTTAATTGTGTGTAACATTGCCTTTGTGCGATAGAGGCCTAACGTGCGTTTCAACATCTATTCAGCAAACAAAATTACAATAATATTTTACACTTGCCCGTATTTTTTTGCAAGACAGACGATTAGACAATTCACCTTTATTTTTAATAATGTTCGCAAACTCGGCTTATTTTCACACGTCTTCCTGTTGCCACAGCCCCTCTTCTCGCAAACTGACATAGGCATTGTCGCCAATGATCAAATGATCCAGTATGTCGATCCCCATCAAGTCTCCGCACTTGATCAAGCGGCGTGTAAACAGCAGATCTGCCTCTGAGGCTTGGGGACTGCCGCTGGGATGGTTGTGGACGACGATCACTCGGGCGGCACTGTAACGTACCGCCCAATGAAAAATCTCCCGTGGGTGAGCGATAGACTGATTCAACGATCCGATGAAGATCGTTTTTTTCTGAATGATCTCATTTTTCGTATTCAAATAAAGCCCTAGTAAATGCTCTTGACGACAATCCTTCAACTCTTGGATCAACTGATGGGCGATCGCCATACTAGAGTTGACCTTACCGTACTTTGGTTGAGCGGAGCGCTGGATTCGCACACCTAATTCAACCATCGCTTTGATCTCGATGGCTTTGATTTGTCCGACGCCGCGAATTTCTTGTAATTCATCGATCGTCGCTTGCTTTAATTCATACAATTCTTGAAAACGATTCAAGACACTGGCCGCTAACTCGAGGACATTCAGAGGACGTGAGCCAGTTCGCAGCAAAATGGCCAATAATTCTTGATTCGAAAGGGCATCGACTCCATATTCTACTAAACGCTCTCGGGGAAACGAGCTTTGGGGAATCACTGTTTCATTGATCATAAAAAAAACTCCTTTGCGTCGGTCTAATAAAAGATACGCAAAGGAGAGAGTATTTCATGAATCAGGTGCGCAAAAAATCACAGTTAGATTGAAAAGGCGGTTTCTAGAAAATCTGAGACATCCTCTAGTGATGGTAAGACTTTCAAGACTTTTTCTTCAATGATGGTCGTCGGCGCGATCAAATCGGGAATCATAATGACTGAGATCCCTGCCCCATGAGCAGCATGAATACCGTTAGCCGAATCTTCAAGGATCACCAATTCTTCTTTTGGTACCGCCAATAATGCGTGGGCTTTTTCAAAAATCTCAGGATCTGGTTTTGCCCGTGTGACATCATCAAAGCAGACGATCTCAGGAAATTTCGCCGTTAAGCCTGCTGCTTCCAGCAAGGTATCGATCACTTTGCGCTGGTTGCTAGACGCCAACACTCGGGGAATCTTTTTCTCATCAAGATAATGCAATAACTCGTGGATGCCCGGCTTCAATTCAGCCTCGCCCCGTTGGAACATTTCCAGCGTTTGCTGAAAAGCCGCTTGGATAAAGTCTTCGATCATTTGATAGCCAAAGGCTTCGTCGAAGCGCTCATGGTAAGCTGCCCAGACTTCTTCATCCGAGACCCCCACATAAGCTAAATACAACTCTTTTGTATAGGGAATCCCCATTTGATCCGCCACGATTTGAGTTGCTTGGTAATAGAGCAGCTCCGTGTCAAAAATCAAGCCGTCCATATCGAAAATCACACCACGTAACTTAGCCATTTCTTCCTCCTATTGCCAACAACAATTCACGAACTTCTGAAACAAAATACAACGATCCTGTCACCAGCAGCAAATCTTCATTGGTCATTTTTTCTAATAATTCTGCCAAACCAAACTGCCATAAAGAGACGGTTGAGATTCGTTTTTCATCTAGTTCCTGATAGCCGTCTGCTAAATGCAATGCTTTTGGGAAATCAAAGGTCGTTAAATAAATCTCGGCTTGCGGAATTGCCAGCAATTGCTGAAGCATCTCATTGACGTTTTTGGTTTCTAAGGCTGAGAACAGCACATGGATGCGATAGTCGCTGAACTCTTCTTTCATTGTATCTACTAAACGAGCCATGGCATGTACGTTATGGGCACCATCGATAATCACTAGTGGCTCACTGCTGATTCGTTCCATTCGGGCGGGCCAATAGGCCTTTCTTAACCCATTGCGAATTTCTTTGACTGAAAACGGCAGCTGCCGCAGGTCGCAATACAGGCTATACAATTGAATTGCAACACCGGCATTTTCTGGTTGATGGCGGCCTAACATCGGCGTTTTCAAGCCTTTGATTTTGCCATGCTCATTTTCAAAATCAAACAATTCGCCCCACTCTTCATCAGGATGACGATAGGTCACACGGTACTCTTCCCCTGCATGATACGCAGGTGCCTGTGCTTCTGCAGCTTTCAAATCGATCACCGAAAGCGCGCTTTCAACGATATTGCCAGTCACAAGGGGAATTTGTGGCTTGATGATCCCCGCCTTATGGGCAGCGATTTTTTCAATGGTATCGCCTAAGACATCCATATGATCCATGCCGATCGTCGTGATCGCTGTCAACATCGGGGAAATAACGTTGGTACTATCTAAAAGTCCCCCTAGGCCAACTTCCATTATCGCAACATCGACCTTTTTTTCTTCAAAATAGCCTAACGCCATGGCAGTAATGATCTCAAACTGAGTGATGCCCGTCAGGGTTTCATCACGATCGATTTCAGCAACCAGCGGCTGGATTTTCTCCACCCAAGCGACCAAATCCTCATCTGATATAAATTGTCCATTGATTTCGATCCGTTCATTGAACGCTTCAATGTGCGGGGAAGTAAAAGTCCCCACTTGCTGCCCAGCTTCTTCTAAAAGACTGCGCAAATAGCTGACGGTTGATCCTTTGCCATTCGTGCCGGCGATATGGATCATGGTTATGTTTTTTTCAGGATTGCCCATTCGTTTTAATAATGCTTCGACACGCATCAATCCGGGTCTTTGCCCAAATGCCAAACGCGAATGGATCCACGCTGTTGCTTCTTCGCTTGTCATCTCCTTCACCTCGCTCTTATTTTATCAAAAATCCCACAGCTTTCCCAATTTCTTTCCTTTAAACGAGAAATTTGTTTGACGGTTTCTATCGATTACGCAAAAACAAGCATCTACAAGAGATGCTTGTTTGCAGACAGTCGACGCTTCCTATTGAATCGTGCGCAATTGCTCGATCCGTTCTTGGACTGCTTTTTGTTTTTCAAGATAATCGGCTTCTTTGCTGCGTTCTTGTGCTACGACTTCCTCTGGTGCATTGGCAACGAAGCGTTCATTCGCCAGTTTGCCTTGTACCCGTTGAACTTCTTGGGTGAACTTCGCTAGTTCTTTCTCCAAACGCGCGATTTCTTCTTCAATGTTGATCAACCCAGCTAACGGCAAGTAGATCGTCGCACCTGATAGGATAGCTGACATCGCCAATTCAGGGGCTTGTAAGCTGTTAGAGATTTCTAGTTCTTCTGGATTACAGAAGCGTTCGATATAGTTTTTGTTGGCGATCAAGAATTCTTCGATCTCAGGTTCATTTGCTTGGATCAGCAAAGTGATTGGTTTCGAAAGTGGTGTGTTTACTTCTGCACGGATGTTTCGAACCGAACGAATCAATTCTTTCAACACTTCCATCCCTTGCGCCGCTTTTTCATCGGTCCATTCTGGTGCCACTTGTGGATACTCAGCAACGACTAATGATTCCCCTGTATGCGGCAGTTTGCTCCAGATTTCTTCTGTAACAAATGGCATGATTGGGTGCAACAAGCGTAAAATTTGGTCAAGAACATGGACTAAGATGCTCTTATTGACTTGTTTCGCTGCTTCATTGTCACCGTATAAGGTTTCTTTCGACATTTCAATGTACCAGTCACAGAAGTCATCCCAGATAAAGTTGTATAATTGACGACCCGCTTCCCCAAATTCGAAGCGTTCAAAAAGGTCAGTGACTTTTTCAATCGTTTCATTCAAGCGCGTCAAGATCCAACGATCCGCCACTGATTTTTCACCAGAAAAATCAATGTCTTCGGCAGTCATTTCGCTGACATTCATCAAGACGAAACGGGAAGCATTCCAAATTTTATTGATGAAGTTCCAAGCGGCATCCATTTTTTCATAGCTGAAACGCACATCTTGTCCCGGTGCAGAGCCATTTGATAAGAACCAACGCAATGCATCGGCACCGTATTGTTCAATGACTTCCATCGGATCGATCCCATTTCCAAGCGACTTACTCATTTTGCGACCTTGTTCATCACGGATCAATCCGTGGATCAAGACATTTTCAAATGGTCGTTTGCCAGTAAATTCCAAGCTTTGGAAAATCATACGGCTTACCCAGAAGAAAATGATGTCGTATCCGGTCACTAATGTATTCGTTGGGAAGTAGCGTTGGAAATCTTCATTGTTTTCATCTGGCCACCCCATTGTTGAAAACGGCCATAAAGCAGAACTAAACCAGGTATCCAATACGTCTGGATCTTGCTGCCAATTTTCGGCATCCACTGGCGCTTCAAGTCCTACATACATTTCTCCCGTTTCTTTGTGGTACCAAGCTGGGATTTGATGGCCCCACCACAACTGACGAGAGATCACCCAGTCATGGACATTTTCCATCCAACGTAAGAATGTTTGGTTGAAACGTGGCGGATAAAAGTCCACCGCATCGTCGGTTTCTTGGTTGTCGATGGCTTGTTTTGCTAATGGTTCCATTTTTACGAACCATTGTGTCGATAAACGAGGTTCGACTACTACGCCTGTCCGTTCTGAGTGCCCTACACTATGGACCATTTTTTCGATTTTGATCAGACGACCTAACGCCTCTAAGTCTTTCACGATTTGCTTACGAGCAGCAAAACGATCCATGCCTGCATAAGTACCTGCTAAGTCGTTCATTGTTCCGTCATCATTCATGACATTGACCCGTGGTAGGTCACGGCGGTTACCGACCTCAAAGTCATTCGGGTCATGGGCAGGAGTGATTTTTACGACCCCAGTTCCAAATTCTTGGTCCACGTACTCATCTGCGATGATTGGGATCTCTTTATTGACCAAAGGCAAGATCACTTTTTTACCGATCAATGCTTGATAACGTTCATCTTCTGGATGAACCGCGACTGCTGTATCCCCCAGCATCGTTTCTGGACGAGTCGTTGCGATCTCCACCACACCGCTGCCATCTGCTAATTCGTAAGACATATGGTAAAAAGCACCTTCGATGTCTTTGTGGATCACTTCAATATCAGATAATGCCGTGCGGGCTTGCGGATCCCAGTTGATGATGTACTCGCCACGATAGATCAAGCCTTTTTCATATAGCGTCACGAAAACTTTACGAACCGCTTCGGATAATCCATCATCTAACGTGAATCGTTCACGGCTATAGTCTAGGGATAAGCCTAGTTTCGCCCATTGTTCCCGAATGTGACCGGCATATTCTTCTTTCCAATCCCATACTTGTTCAACGAATTTTTCCCGACCAAGGTCATAGCGAGAAATCCCTTGTTCCCGCAGCTTTTCTTCTACTTTGGCTTGGGTAGCGATCCCGGCATGGTCCATACCTGGTAGCCATAAGGTGTCATACCCTTGCATCCGTTTTTGACGAATGATGATGTCTTGTAACGTGGTATCCCAGGCATGACCTAAGTGCAATTTTCCTGTTACGTTTGGTGGTGGAATCACGATAGAATAAGGTTTTGCTTCTTTGTTGCCGCTTGGTTTAAAACGGTCATGTTCTAACCAATCTTGGTAGCGCCCCGCTTCTACTTCTTGGGGATTGTACTTGGTGGATAGATTTTCAGTTTCTGTCATAGTTGGTCCTCCTAAAGTTACGTTTTTTAGACGTAATGGTTGGTGTGGTTTTTTTGTGCCTGTTGCTGGGTAAAGCATGACAATGTTTGAATCGTTCAGGATTAGTGCCGTGGTAGAGATGATTATCAGCTGTTTGTTGACGCCACGCGTGTTGCTCGTAAAAAAAACGTTGCTTACAGAGGTCAAGGCACACTTCCGTGATCCTCTATTATGTCTTAGGGTTTTTGGCAACCGATCTGACTCGCTTCGTGAACCAATTTTGATGACTTCTTGTACTGTTCATCATCTATTCTGTCTTACTTCGCAAGCCACTCGCAGTGATTCCTAGTTTGGTTACTACGCTCCCTATGGTCGCCTAGTACTGTTCATCATCTATTCTGTCTTGCTCCGCAAGCCAATCGCAGTGATTCCTAGTTTGGTTACTACGCTCCCTATGGTCGCCTAGTACTGTTCATCATCTGCTCTGTCCCTCTTTGTGGGCCACTCATTGTGATTCCTAGTTTGGTTACTACGCTCCCTATGGTCGCCTTGTACTGTTCATCATCTGCTCTGTCCCTCTTTGTGGGCCACTCATTGTGATTCCTAATTTGGTTACTACGCTCCCTATGGTCGCCTAGTACTGTTCATCATCTGCTCTGTCCCTCTTTGTGGGCCACTCATTGTGATTCCTAGTATGGTTACTACGCTCCCTATGGTCGCCTTGTACTGTTCATCATCTGCTCTGTCCCTCTTTGTGGGCCACTCATTGTGATTCCTAATTTGGTTACTACGCTCCCTATGGTCGCCTAGTACTGTTCATCATCTGCTCTGTCCCTCTTTGTGGGCCACTCATTGTGATTCCTAGTATGGTTACTACGCTCCCTACGGTCGCCTAGTACTGTTCATCATCTGCTCTGTCCCACTTTGTGGGCCACTCGCAGTGATTCACAGCAAAAAGCGCCCTAATGCCGAGGCATTAGGGCGCTGATACGCGGTACCACCTAAATTGCAGATTGCTCTGCCACTTTGACGTGAGGTAACGTTCACGACGCGCTTGATCTTACTGTGCGGCTTTATCTGCAAGAAACAAACCGTGGTTCGGATCAAAGACCTTCAAGCTACCTTTTCAGTGTCTGGGGAAGTCTTGCACCGACCGACTTCTCTCTGACCGCCAGGGTCACTGATACTCCTCTTGAACATTGTCTTGCTATCATAGATTCTTGTTTCATCTTGCTACATTCTACAATGAACTTTTTTGAAAGTCAATCAGAGGTTTGCTTTCGCAGCATCAATGGCTGCTTGATAATCCGGTTCGTGGGAGATCTCAGGCACGATCTCAACGTATTGGATCACGCCTTCACGGTCTAAAACGAAAATTGCTCGGGCAAAATGACCGAAGTCTGGGATCATGATTTGATAGGCCTCACCGAAGGTATTCGCCGGATCATGAAGCATGATCATGTCGACACCTTCTTGGCCGCACCATTGCGCTTGTTCTTCTTTTGTATTGTTAGAAATCGTGACAAAATGGATGTCATCCAATTGACTTGCCTCTTGGTTGAAACGCTTGGTCTGCAATGCACAGACGCGTGTCACGATATCGGGAACCACGCTGATGATCGTTGGTTTTCCTAAAAAATCAGTCAGTGTGTATTCCTTGTCCTCTAAACTTTTCAAGCGAAAATCAGCTGCTTTATCCCCTACTTTTGGTTGGTTGCCAGGCATCTCATAAACCGTTTCTTTGCGTGTAACTTGCATAACATCTCTCCTATAGCATTTTCTCCCAGTATAAGAAAGATTGTCAAAAAACGAAAAGGATTTGCTCAGACTTTCGATTTTTGCGAGTAGGTCGTATCAAAAAAGATCAATGTTTGCAATTCTGTCGTCAAATCAATGTATTGGATATTGACGTCTTTTGGCACGATGACGGGATCAGGGGCAAAATTTAAAATCGCTGTGATCCCAGCATCCACGATCGCATCGATCGCCATTTGTGAATAACGGCTAGGAACGGTCGAAATCGCTACGGTGATCCCTTTATCTGCTACGACTTCCGCCAATTGATCCATTCCATAGACATAACGCCCACTAATGGTCTGACCAATCATTTCTGGATCATTGTCAAAAACCGCGACCACGGAAAGATTTTCATTTCTGCGAAAATTGTTGTTGGCTAACGCTTTTCCTAAATTTCCATAACCAATCAAGGCGATTTTTTTCTCTTCATTGGTTTCTAAGATATAGCTCAATACCTCAATCAGATAGGGAACATCATAGCCATAGCCACTTCTGCCCAATTCTCCTAGATGAGAAAAATCTCGGCGGATCGTGGCCGAAGGAACTTGCGTGATTTCTGCAAACTCTTTCGATTTGATTCGCTGAATACCAGAGGCATCCAGTAATTTTAAGTGTCGTAAATAAGCTGGCAAACGTTTTGCCGTCGCTTTCGGAAGTTTTTTATCTCTTAATGCTTCCATCCTGTCCACCCTCCTTGTTAAATGATTCACATATTGAGTGTAGCATGTTCCATTTTCAATAGCAAGAAAATATTCACAAACTCTCTCACTCGATGAAAAACGACCACAAATGTTAAAAAACAGTTGTGGTCGTAACATTAAAATCGGGGTTTTATTATAAAAATTCAGCGAATTCCGTTGCTGCTTTTTCTTGATTTGCCGTGATTGCTTCCAGTTTCAACCCAGCCATCGCACGTTCCATCATCCCTTCGATATCGAGACGTTCTTCATATTGGTGGACCTTATCCAGTCTTGGGCGCGTCTTTGGTTGAGGAGGTGCAAAGATTGTGCAGCAATCCTCAAATGGCTGAACTGATAATTCAAAGGTATCAATGGCTTCGGCAACTTCAATGATTTCCAATTTGTCCATCGTTGCCACTGGGCGCACGATCGGCGTATTGGTTACTTCATTGATGGCGACCATGCTATGCAAAGTTTGTGAAGCCACTTGTCCTAATGATTCACCATTTAAGATGATCAAGCCATGACGAGCTTCTCGTATCGCATCCGTCAAACGCAGCATCATCCGACGGGTGATGGTCATCCAATAGCCTTGTGGCACACGATTTTTGATTTCTTCTTGGATTTCTGTAAACGGAACTTCGATAAACTGGATGCTTCCCACATAAGGCGCAAGCTTCTTCGTTAAATCTTTGGCTTTTTGCAACGCTTGTTCACTCGTATAAGGAGGACTTGCAAAATGGACCGCTTCGATCTCAACGCCGCGTTTCATGGCAAAGTAGCCTGCGACTGGCGAATCAATACCGCCAGAAAGCATCAACATTCCCTTTCCACTGGTGCCCACTGGCAGCCCAGCGGCTCCTTGGATCGTTTCATAAGACAAATAAGCACCATCGATCCGTATTTCTACACGCAAATTGATGTCTGGTTTTTTCATTTGGACTTTGATATCAGGAAAACGGTCGATCACCGCATTCCCTAAGGTCAAATTCAACTGGTTGCTATCTTGCACAAACGAATGATCACTGCGCTTGGCTGTGATTTTAAAGGTCTCAACGCCCGTATAGATCTCTGCCATGACGTCTTGAACGGCTTTCTTTAATACTTCGATATCTTTTTCGACCCGAATGCTGGGGGAAAAGTTTTGAATCCCAAAGACTTTTTGCAGCTTAGGAATGATCTCTTGGCTGTTTTCACCGTTCAATAGCAAGTGCATGCGATCTCGCTCGGCATGAACTTTGACATGGGGATAATCTGCTAAGGTACGTTTGACGTTTGAAGCTAATTGCATAATAAAACTACGACGATTTTTGCCCTTTGTTGACAGTTCGCCATAACGAACCATGATTTCTGAATAATTCACGAGAAAACTCCTTTGATTTGGATTGATTTTATAGTGGTCTGTCGTGCTTAATTGATTTTCGAAAATTTTTGGTACAACTGGTGGAAGACGATCAGAAACTGCTCGACTTCTGCCATTGTATTGCTCTCATCTAAACTGATACGAACAGCCGATGTTGCTAACTGTTCTGGAACGTGCATCGCATGAAGCGTACTGCTGGCCATCTTTTTACGGGAGGAACAAGCGCTCGTCGTCGAAAGATAGATCTGCTTTTCTTCAAAGGCATGGACTAAGACTTCTCCTCGGATTCCTTTTAATGAAAAACAAAGTATGTGCGGCGCAAACCCTTCTGTGCCAGAAAAAAGCGTGACTTTTTCGTACCCAGCCAGTGCTTCTTGCAAATAGCCTTTTAATAATTGAACATGGTTCGGCTTTTCAGCCTTTTGTTCTGTCGCTAAACGTAGGGCTTTTGCCATAGCAACGATTGCTGGTACGTTTTCGGTACCGCTGCGCTGGTTTTGCTCTTGCCCACCGCCGGTCATCAATGGCGCCAGCTTACGACCTTGTTTCCAATAGATAAAGCCTGCGCCACGAGGTCCATGAAATTTATGCGCAGAGAACACGGCAAAATCGACCCGCTCATTGAACCATTGTTCTTGCGGCACCTTTGTGATGGCTTGGACGGCATCTACATGAAAATGGATCGTTGGGTGGTCCGCTAGCACAGCTGCGATCTCATGGATCGGTTGGATCGACCCTACCTCATTATTGACCGCCATCACCGAAACCAAAATCGTTTCTTTGCGAATCATGTTTGCTAATTCAGACACGTTGACAAAGCCTTGGGCATCGACAGGCACCACACTGACCTCAAACCCTAACTCGGCTAATTGAGCCGCTGTTTCACTGACGGCAGGGTGTTCAATACTGGAAATAATCAGGTGATTCCCATAGGCTTTTTTCGCTAAAGCAGACCCTTTGATGACCCAGTTGTCTCCTTCAGTTCCCCCACTGGTAAATGCGATCTCTTTGGAAGAAACGTTTAACAGATCGGCGATCTGCTGACGAGATTGCTGCAGCAGACGATTGGCTTGATTTCCTAAATCATGCAGGCTTGAGGGATTGCCGATAATTCGCTGACTGACTTGGACATATGTATTTAAAGCTTGTGGATAAATAGCGGTTGTTGCACTGTTGTCAAAATAGATCAATGATAGGACCCTTTCTCTAAAAAAATTCTTTCCCATTATAACTGCTCTTGGGCTGAGTTTCAAGGTGACTCGCTGGCTTTGGCTTTTTTTAAAGGAAACTTTTCCATCCTTCGTAAGCGGTACTCATGCAGCGAGCCATTCTTTCCATGAAAAAAGCCAGTCAGTTTTTCACTGCTGGCTTTCGTATTATACTAAGTCGCGATTATTGAAGTAGAAGTTTTCGATCCGTTTGAAGGCACCTGGTTCTACTCGTTCCAACGCTGTGCCGATTTCATCTAGCGCATCTTGATAGCGATATTCTTTACTAAACAAGTAAAGTGATTTGTCGATCGCTGCCTTGATATCTGGATGAGAATGACGATAGCGGTTGGCATATTGCATCATTTGCTCAGTCAATGCCGCAGCATCCACTAAGTCTTTTGTTTGTTCATCTAAAAGATCAAGATCTTCTTCACAGACAGAAACCAATTTATTGATTTCTTGCACGTTGATGCGAATCTTGTTCAATTCTTTGCCTAGTTCTTCGACACGATCCGTTGCCACGAAGAAGAATTCTAAATACTCGCCTGGCAAACCAGGTAAGCGTTGTTTCTCAACAAACCGTTTCAAGTTGCGTAGACGGAATTCGAAGCTTTCCACTTTTTCTTGTGCAACTTTTTCGCCACGACGTAATTCCGCAAGAGAATCATCGATTTCGACTTGCTGGCTTTCCACATCATCCAAAATTTTGTAGGCATCTTTGTAGAAGCTTTGCACTTCTGAATAAGGAATCTCATGTTTTTCCAATTTCGGTAAGTACTCGTTGTTGCGGCGAGCCAATTCGTCCACTTCGGTTTGGAAGCCGCGGACGCGACCCAATTCATTATGATTCAAAGTATAGCTTTGTGCCGTATGATCCAACTCGATCAACAACTGACGGTTGTTCTTCGTTGCGTGGTCAATGTAGTCTTCGATGATCTGACGATTTTTCATGACATATTTCTTGGCATTGATCTCACGTTCCATCACCGTATACAAGGCATCGATATCACTTGCAGTATCACGGCTTGCCACTTCAACGGAAGCGACTTCTGTTTTCGCTAGATCGTTCATGGAGTTTTCAACCCGTTTTTTCACACGGTTGATTTCTTCTTGGAAGTTTGCTTCTGGGAACACATATTTTTGTTCTAATAATTTTTTATAACCTTCTTGGATTTCTTTCAACTGATCAGGGAAGGTACGATTTAATTCTTCGTACGCCGCTGGGATCCGTTTCATTAGGTCTTCCACTTCATAGGTGTGTTTTTCCGCTTGGTCTAACACTTCCCGTGCTTCCACAGGATCGCCAGAAGTATTTAAGGTAACAAATTGGGTGAACTCAATTTCAATGTTTTTGATTTGTTTTTGCAGCTCATTGTAGGCAGGACCGAATTCTTCGCCTTGATCCCGCAGCTTCTTCTTCAAGTCTTCGTAAACGTCCAGCGCTTTTTGAACTTCCAGTGAATTTCGTTCTTCACTTTCTCGTAATTCTTTCAAGCCTGCGCGAATCTCTTCCACTTGGCGTTCCATCTCATCCATGGTCGCTTCGGCTTGGACGATCGCCCCTTTTGCTTTAAAAAAGCGGATGCGTTCGTTCAGCTCTTCCACTTCAAAGATTTGACTTTCAAGTTCAGCAAAAGATTTTGTAGAGATATCTGTCCATTGTTGGTTCCACTCACGGAAGGTGTTTTGACTTTGACCAACCAAGTGCATTCTTTTTACTTCATCGACTTCTTCGATCACCGGCAAGTCAAACAGATTTTCTTTGCGTTTTTCCAAGTCATTCAGCTTTTCTTGGTTTTTCTTCCGCATGAAAAAGCCAATTGCATACAAGACCGCCGCAATGATGATGATGGCAATGACAATTCCAAAGATGATATTAGTTCCCATTTTGTGGTTCCTCCAATTTTCAAATATACATGTTTCGTCTAAAACCTGCTGATCAGCAGATTGATTGATAAGTTCGTTGAGTATAAAAAGGACAGATAGTCCCTTTATAAAAAAGCATCTACGCTAGATTATAGCATAAAGAAAAAAATCAAGCATTAGATTGAGGCAAAAAAGATCGACTTTTTTCGCATCGAATAAAATAAATCACGGCTTCTCCAGCGATAATGAAAATAAATCGTGAAATTTACATCAACAAGTGACTTTTTTTCTGATTTTTCCGATTTTTTTCAAGAAACCGCTTGATTTCTCCCTATTGAAACTGTACTCTAGTAAAAAGCTTGAACAGGAGTAATGTCAAATGAAAGTAGCGAAATTCGGAGGCAGTTCCCTTGCCTCAGCCGAACAAGTCGAAAAAGTTGTTGCGATAATTGAAAGTGATCCTAAAAGACGGTTTGTCGTTGTTTCAGCGCCTGGTAAGCGTTCCAGCGATGATCAGAAAGTCACCGATCTGTTACTAGCTGTCTGTACCCGTCTGTGTGCCCAAGAAGAAATCACTGATTTAATAGAAGAAATCTATGCCCGCTATACAGCGATCGCCGCCCCCTTTGGGATCGAACAAGTCCATTTAGACCGCATCTGGCAATCATTGGCGGCTTTTCAAACGCTGCCTACCCAAGACAATCCGCATCTTTATGATACGGTCTTGGCAAGCGGCGAAGACAACAACGCCAAATTGATCGCAGGGATTTTACAAAGCCGTGGGTTAGCTGCTCGCTACATGAATCCCCAAGAACTTGGGCTGCTGGTGACGGATGAACCTCAAAACGCCCGTATCTTGAACAAGTCGTACGCCAAGATCGCACAATGGCGCGACAGTCCTGAAATCTTAGTGATTCCTGGCTTCTTTGGCTACACAGAAGCCGGCGAGATCTGTACCTTCTCTCGAGGAGGATCAGATATTTCTGGTGCCATCGTGGCGGCTGGTCTGCAAGTAGAATTGTACGAAAACTTTACCGATGTCGATGGGATTTTTTCTGCTCATCCAGGCTATGTTCATCATCCAGAGTCCATCAAAGAAGTGACCTACCGAGAAATGCGAGAGCTGTCTTATGCGGGCTTTACTGTGTTGCACGATGAGGCCTTGATGCCTTCATACCATGCGAAAATTCCCGTGGTGATCAAAAACACCAATAATCCAAGTCATCCTGGTACCTTGATCACCAACCAAAGAGACAATTTAGATCAGCCCGTGATCGGCGTTGCCAGTGACGAAGGCTTTTGTATGATCTATATTCGCAAATACTTGATGAACCGCGAAGTTGGGTTCACGTTACGGGTCTTAGAGATTTTCCGTGAATTTGATTTAAATTATGAACACATGCCTTCAGGAATCGATGATATCTCGATCATTATGCGCTCCAACCAGTTGAATCCAGTATTGGAAGAAGAACTGCTGCGCAAGATCGCCTACGAGATCGATCCCGATGAACTGCGAATGACCCACGATCTATCCATGGTCGTCGTCGTTGGTGAAGGAATGCGTCAACGAGTCGGGATCACTGCTGACAGTACCGCTGCCCTTGCGCGGAAAAATATCAACTTAGAGATGATCAACCAAGGGTCCTCTGAGGTCAGTATCATGTTCGGTATCCACAAAGAACAAGAAAAAGCCGCTGTCAGAACCCTTTACTACACTTTCTTTGATTAAACCAAACGTGCCAGTTGCACCACTCCTTTTGCTGATAAGCAATCGGAACGGGCAACTGGCACGTTTGGTTTTTATTCTGACGATTCTTGGGCTTGCGCTTGTTTTTGTGCCAATTGGCGGTTGATTTCTGCCTTGATTCGCGGTTCAGGAGCATACCGTTCTTCCCAATCGCTCGGCTTCATGACTTTGTGGGTCTCAGGATCATAATGGGGCTGCCCATCTGGAAAAAGTTTCCCCATGTTGGCTTCATGAACGATAGCCAGGATCGGCGCTGGATCGACCCCTAACAGTGAAAAAGAGCCATAGGTAAAATACAGCAGATCACAAAGCGCATCGACTTGTTCTACTAGAGAATCACTGACAGGCTGTTGTTTGGCAGCCAGCTTGGCTTGGGCTTGATCGATCGCTTGATGCAAATGCTCCAGGCCTGCTTGAAAGGTCTCTTCGTCATTGTTGCTGGCAGCATAAAGGAACTCAACTAATTCTTCAATTTTAAAACCAGCACGAAACTGGGCTTTTTCCGCTGAAAAAGCTTGTGGATATGGCGGTCGCGTTGGATCAAAGGTTTTATGAAACTCTTCCGTCATTTCAAATGGACTCATTTTGCTCGCTTCTTTCTGCTTTTTCTCATGGTTTTGTTTTATGGTTCTGCATTGTCTTCTACGTTGCTTCATAGATTGGCTACTTGCCTATTTTTTTTATTCCCTGGCTTGGGCATCCTCGGCAATGATGCCAAAATAGATCAAGGCTTTCTTGATGCCGTCATGATCGTTAGTATCCGTCACAAAGTCGGCACTAGCTTTGGTGATGGGCTGGGCATTGCCCATCGCAACCCCGATCCCCACGCCTTCTAACATTTCCACATCATTAAAATGATCCCCAAATGCCATCGCTTCTTCCATCGCGATCCCTTCATAGGCCAAAAACTCTTTGATGCCTTTGATTTTCGAACCGTTTTTCGGCACGATGTCAACAGAATAGGCATTGGATCGCTTAAAATCACATTGCGGCAGCTTGGACCGTAATTTTTCGCGCTCTGACTCAGGGCTCAGCATAATGCACTGATAGATGGGCTCTCGTAAAATATCCAACGATTCATAGCGTTTGGCGTTGCGATTGGGACTAAAGCGCTGCAAGACTTTCTTTAAAAAACCGACGGGAAATTTTTTCGGTACATAGCGTAAGTAGCGCTGCATGACGGGTGATTGGCTTAAACGGATCGTCAAGCTGCCAGCCACTTGGGTTTCTCCGCCAAACATGACTTGGCGGTAATTTTCATCTGCGTATTCTACGATCGCTTCCAGCGTTTGTTTTGGAAAAGGTTTGGCATAAATCAGGTTTTCCTTCGTGTAGACATATTGGCCGTTATAGGTGATAAACATGTCTAACGACAAGTAATCGATCACCTTCTCTAAATCAACCGGACCACGTCCGGTGGCAATGCCGCAGAGGACGCCATTGGCTTGAGCCTGTTTGATGGCTTCACGGGTACTGGCAAGCGCCTTGCCGTTGCTGGCAATCAGCGTGCCATCAATATCAAAAAAGATTGCTTTTATCATATGACTCCTCAAAATAATTTCAACTGATTAGGATTTAATGCTTCGTAATCGATCTGCAGCGCATCGATCAATGCGCGAGCATTGTCAGCGGCATCACGACCGGCATTATTATTGAAGACCACTGCGACTTCTTTGGCATTGGCTTCGATGGCTTGGACCGCTTGTTTTAACTCCGTTAGTTCGGCTTGGTCATAGCGATACAAGGTCCGCAGATTTTTGGCATCTGGTCCCGTCGCTGTCCAGCCGCTGTCGTTGCGTCCATGAAAACGGCACAAGACAAACGCGGGATTGGTCACGGTTGGATCAAGGGGAATGGTGGTCGATAGCTTTTTCGGCTGATCAACAACTACTAAGGAAAACTGTTTTCGCTTCATATAATCGATCATTCCCGGATACAGTTTCGGCTGATACCAGCTGCTGTCTCTCAGCTCGATCGCCACTGGGTAGCCCGCAAACCATTCTCGCACTTGGTCTAAATAGGCGACATTTTCTTTCGTACATTTAAAGCTGTTGGGAAACTGCGCCAATAGGCAAAAGAGTTTGCCTGCTTCTACCATTGGCGCGATCGCTTCTTTATAAAGCTGCAGTGCTTCGGTCATGGTCAACTGATCTGGCAAATCCCCTTGGGTGGTCACACTTTGATGGACTTTCAACACAAAGCGGAAATTTTCGGGAATCTGGATCAACCAGTTGCGCACGTCTTTTTCTTTTGGCAAAAAATGATAGGTGGTATCCAGCTCAACTAGCGGAAAATAACGGGCATACTCAAATAATTTCGAGTTTTTTCTTTGCACGAGACTGCCATGTTCACTAAATGTGGTACAACCAATTCGAATCATTTTTTCCCATCGCTCCTTGTTTTCTTATTTTAATAGTATACAATAGTTTTGAGTTAAGAGTAAATAAATCATTGCAGGTGATGAAAAAATGAAACGAATTCTCGTGTTGCACACTGGCGGCACCATCGCCATGAAAGAAGACACCCTGACAGGCGGCGTCAGCCCTGATGTCAGCAATCCGCTGATGGATGCACCGATCCACATTGACGACGATGTTGAATTGATCGTCGAAGACATTTTTAATATTCCCAGTCCTCATATGACCCCAAAAGAAATGCTGCAGTTGAAAGAACGTATCCAGCTGGCGCATTTAAGCGGTGTCGATGGGGTCGTGATCACTCACGGAACCGATACGCTGGAAGAAACAGCCTTCTTTTTAGATACCACAATCGGCGGTCAGTTACCGATCGTGGTGACTGGCGCCATGCGCTCAAGTAATGAAATCGGCAGTGACGGGCTTTATAACTTTGAAAGTGCGATTCGGGTGGCGAAATCACCTGATGCCTTAGGAAAAGGCGTCTTAGTCGTCATGAACGATGAGATCCATTCCGCACGTTATGTTACGAAGACCCACACCACCAATATTGCGACGTTCCGCACCCCGACATTAGGTCCGATCGGCTTAGTCACAAAGCACCGTATCTTGTTCATGCAAGAGCTGTTAAATAACCGCCATTTGGATGTTGATCGTGTCGATGGTCTGTTTCCGATCGTCAAAGCCTATGCGGGAATGACTGGGGAATTGTTCGATGCTTTAGCCGACTCGCTGATCGATGGACTAGTGATCGAAGCTTTAGGCGCTGGCAATCTGCCGCCGCAAACCATAGAGCCTTTGAAAAAACTGATCGCTAGAAACATTCCAGTCGTCTTAGTTTCTCGCTGCTTCAACGGAGTTGCCGAGCCGGTCTATGACTACTTAGGTGGCGGGATCGAATTGCAAGCTCTTGGGGTGATTTTCTGCAATAGCATCAATAGCCAAAAAGCCCGCATCAAATTGCTGATAGCGAAAAACCGTGGGTTGACCATGGATGAACTGCCTGATTTCATGGAGAATTAACCAAACAAAAACCCTTTTGCCATTCCGCTAATGGAGGCAAAAGGGTTGTTTTATTTTTCTCGCCAAGTAAAGATGGCTTCGCAGTAAGTATCCTCACCGATCTTGATCTCGTGGATCGTTTGCAGCGGCACAGCCTCGCCGGCTTCATCGACTGTCTTCTCATTGATTTGAAAATGGCTTTCGATCAAATGGCCGTAAGCCACTTCCCGATCAAAACGGATCGTCACTTGTGTCACTTCATGTTTTGTTAAAAACTCATAGCCTAAGACGTCCATCAGCCAATTGAAATACATGGCATTGTTGACATGCTGATTGCTATCAATATCGTAGAAACGCACCCGATAAGGCAAAAATTGTCCTTGCGTGATAGGGGTGATCTTCGGATAGCGTTTGATTCGCTTGATTTTTTCACTGCCAAAAGGCGCCACGATCTCATCTGGTACACTGCTGACTTTGCGCGTCTCAGGATCCATCAACGCAAAAACCGCCTCGATTTTGACCAGTTCCGTTCCGTCTTCTGCCAATAACCAGAAGTAACGGTAGCAGAAAAATTTATTGTATTCTCTCGCCTGGGTCGCCACTTGGATCTGCTCCCCTACGCGCGGCAAACGAGTCACCGTTATGTGATAGCTGGTGATGATCCAGGTCAAGCCATAACTAGCGATGACTTCTGGTCCGCGGTTTAACGCCGCACTTTGTTCCTCTGATGTCTTGATGGCGATGCCTAGCATGGCTGGAAACGTCATCGTTTGGTTGACATCACATTCATAATACGCCACTTCATGTGTGGTTTGATACTTTGCTGCCATAGTTCTAATTGCCTCCTAAAAACGACTCAATATTTCATCGACACTTGGTCCATAGCTTTCGCCAAACTGATTCAAATGGACCAATAAATAATACAATTGATACACTGGCAGTCGCTCTTGCCAATCCTCATCTAATGGATAGACTTCTTGATAGCCTTCCAAAAATTCCTGACGAAAACCACCGAAGAGCTGGGACATCGCAATATCCATTTCTCGATCCCCATAAGCGACTGCTGGATCAAGAAACACTGGTTCTCCTTGCTGATCGAACAGCACATTTCCCCGCCAAAAATCACCGTGTAATAAAGCAGGTGTGACGCTACGATCACGCCAATTCTCATGCAAAAATTCTTTCAAACGCAGATAAGCAGCTTCCCGTTTGGCATGCCAGCGGTTACCCAGCTTCGCTAATTCGACTTGCACATCCAAACGGCAGACTGTATAAAAATCAAGCCAATCGGTGGTTTTCGGATTGACTTGCGGCAAAAAGCCGATGTAATTGTCTTCGTAAAACCCAAAAGACTCCTGCGTCTGCTGATGAAGCCGAGCCAAGCTTTGACCTAAGCGTCGCTGCTGTCCTTCCCCACCATCGATCCATTCCATCAATAAAAATGCCCTCTCTTCAGTCTGACCGAGATGTTCGATTTTTGGCACCCGCACGAAAGGGGCTAATTCAGCTAAGCCGTTGATCTCTGCTTGAAAGAACACCGATGAAACATGAGGATGGGTCTTTAAAAAATAGCGATTTTCTGCTGTAGTGAAACGATACGTTTGATTGACATCCCCACCACTGATGGGCGTCAGCGAGCCGGTCATCCCGATTGCTGCGAACAATGCTTCCTCCATACGGATCTCCCTTTCTTTACTCAGTCAGTTGGGCATTCAAATACGCTTGCTCTTCTTTCGTCACCCCTAGTCCTTGCAGGAGATACTGATCAACCGAACCGAAGTGCTGATCGATCGCAGCCAAGCTTTCATCAAGAAAACTCTCTTTGGCACTCATCAAAACCGTGATCGCCGTTAACAACTCTTGCGGCAAATGCTGGGTCATTGGGGCAAATTTTTCTTTTAGCATTGGCGCTAAATAGCGATTGGTCGCTAAATAATCTTCTTTGATCGTCGTTGGTGCCACCGCCAACACATGGAGCAATAAAAAGGCGCCAAAGCCTGTGCGATCTTTGCCAGCGGTACAGTGGAACAAGGTTGCACCTTCGCCTTCCGCATTAGCGATCACATGATCAAAGAACTGCCGATATTGTTGGCGGGCATAGTCGCTTTCAACAAAGTGACGGTAGACTTTTTTCATCTGCTCTTCGGCATCTTCCCCATCTTCCAAGCGCTGCTTCAAGCTTTCTGGCGACAAGGAAACCATCGTTTCGTCTTCTTTAAAAATAGGTAAAAAAAGCTGCTTTGCTGTGGCGATCGGTCGATCAGGCTGTGCATTGGCTTCAGCGATGGAGCGAAAATCAATGACCTGATTGACCCCATAGTTTGCCAGTACTGCTTGATCTGAAGCAGTTAATTCATTGATCGCCGCACTGCGGATCAATTTTTTTCGTTTGATCGTCGTGCCGTTTGTCGTTTGATAGCCGCCAAGTTCTCTGACGTTTGCTGCTCGTTCTAGTTGAATCAATTGTGTCATTGCTTATCCCTCCCGCGATGTTCTAGTTAAAAGTATAGCAGAAACTTCGCTATTAAGGGCACTGAAACCTAGATTTTTCTATGAGCTGAGCTTTAACGGACAAAAAAAAGAAAGACCACACGCAGTCTTTCTTTGCTTTCGCTTGTTACAAAACGTTTCTATTCGGCTTCGATCACGGCGGCAGAATCATCTAAGATCGAACGATCCAGTTCGTTGATACGGCTGCTGGTCACCATTCCTGCAACCATACTGTCGCTGACATTAACGAGTGTCCGTGCCATATCGATCAATGGTTCAACAGAAATAACTAAGCCTACGATGGCGATCGGCAAGTTCATTGAGCCTAAGACGATCAATGAAGCAAAGGTTGCGCCACCGCCGACACCAGCAACACCGAATGAGCTGATCGTAACTACTGCAACTAGCAGCAGGATAAACTGCCAATCAAAGACATTGATCCCAACCGTTGGTGCAACGATCGTTGCCAACATCGCTGGATACACACCCGCACAGCCGTTTTGACCAATCGATAACCCAAAGCTGCCTGCAAAGTTAGCCGTGGCTTCATCGACACCTAACGCTTTGGTTTGGGTTTCGATGTTCAATGGCAAGGCTCCCGCACTTGAACGAGAAGTAAAGGCAAAGCTCAAGACTGGAAAGGCCTTTTTGAAATACGTTACTGGATTGACCCGAACAGCGATCAGCAATAATGAATGAACAAGTAAGACCAAAATCAAAGCCGCATAAGAGGCGATGATAAATTTGCCTAAGTTCAAGATGGCTTCAAAATCACTTGAAGCTAATACGTTTGTCATCAATGCCAAAACGCCATAAGGTGTCAGGCGCAAAACTAACGTGACGATACGCATCACGATTTTATATAAGCTGTCCATCAAATTCGCAAAAGTTTCCGCTTCTTTCGGTGATTTACGTTTGACACCAAGAAAGGCGATCCCCACAAAGGCTGAGAAAATCACGACCCCGATCGTACTTGTCGAACGAGTACCCGCAAAGTCGGCGAAGACATTGCTTGGGATGAAGGAAACGATTTGTTGTGGGATCGATAGGTCTTGGACTTGTGTCGAACGTTCCGCTAATTCTGCGATCCGCGCTGTTTCCGTTGCCCCTTCGGTAAAGCTGGCACCGTCAAGACCAAAGACCATGACCATCACGATCCCGATCAAGGCAGCGATCGCCGTTGTCCCTAGCAAAGTCGCAAGAACCGTAAAACTGATCTTCTTGATTTTTTCGCTTTCTTTCATCTTGGTGAAAGCACCAACGATCGAAACGAAGATCAAGGGCATGATCAGCATTTGCAAGAGAGCTACATAGCCGCTACCGACCATCGTGATCCAGTCAAGAGCTTGCGTGACAACGTCAGAGCCTGTCCCAAAAATCAGCTGCAGCACGCCACCAAAAACGATCCCGACGAACAACGCCGCAAAGACCCGCGTAGAAAACTTCACGTGACGCTTTTGCAATAAGTAGAACCCATAAATAAGGGCAGCAAAAAGTAGAACAACAATAATAGTTAACAGATTTGTCATTTGAATCCTCCTTTTGTTCAATAAACATGACAAAGTCTGTCAGAGGAAGTAAAGGTTCCCAGTGACCATTCTTCAACAGTTCACTCTAATGAGACGTGTGGCATCATTAGTGACTATTCCATTTTAAAGAAGTTTGCTTCATCTTACAATAAATAAGTTCCCACTTTTCTGGGATGGTACCGCTTTTTTGTCAGAAAATAAAAAAAAAACCGATGCCGCAACCCCACACTGTTAGGATTTCTACTTTCCTAACGGTTGGATTGCGGCAACTGGTTCGTTATTTTTCATTTCGTCTTTTTGAAAAATTTCAGAGAATCTTCAGGCAATCATTAGAAATTGCTGTCTTACGCTAAAGCACCCATTGGGTCCCAAGGTGCTAAGACTGTTGGTTCTGCTTCAAAGGCAGCCAATTGTTCTGCTGTCAGGAACTCTTTGCGAACCACGATTTGATAGGTGTATTCATCCATCCACGCATCGCTCATAACGAAGAAGCCATTCGTTCCGACTTTTTCACCCCAGCTGTTTTCGACTTTCCATTTGGTTGATTCGCCGTCGATCAAGTCAACGCCAGTCAAGACCATCGCGTGGGTCATTAAGCTTTCGCCAAAATCTAAGCGTTCTGCTTTGGTCATCGTAAAGTCGATGTCAAATAGGTCGTTGATATCATACGCATCTAATGCCATGATCCCAGTATCTCTGGTAGAAGATTGACCGACATCACAACCGAACCACACGGACTCCCCTTGTTCCAATTGAGCGATCGCTAATTTTTTGAAGGTCGGCATATCGACGTTCAAGTATTTGACTTCTTTGCCGCCAACCACGTTGCCTAGCATTTCTACGGTATACGATTGATTGTAAGGCTTGTCGGCAGTTGGTGCGTTGATGATGCTGACATAATCATCAAGGTCCACCCCGACATATTTTTCATAAAAGCTTTGCGGTGTTAAGTTGCGATCAATGTGATAGTTTTTGTCTTCATCACGGTATTCAAAATCAAAGGTTTCTGGCGGTGTGCCTAAAGAAGTCGCTAAGAAACGATAAATGTCTTCCAACATCGCTTCTTTGGCTGTTTGGATGTCTTCAGCTGTTTTGCCTTCAGCCACTAGCTGACGCAAAGCAACCGCATCTTTACGCAGTTTTTTGTTCAAGTAATTGTTTAGGTCACGAGAATTGGAAGAGTTGCTGCTTTCTGGCATGACCGTTTTTGGTACGACACCATATTTTTGGAAAATCGAAACGATCATGTCCCATTGCCCACCATCTTGTTGTGGGGTTTGCAATAAGAAAGCAACTTTGCGACTTGTTAAAGGCTCGTTAGCAGTTGCTAAAATATTTTCATAGAAATAGTTGGCTTTTTCGTATTTGTCCCAAAAGAAGGTATGGTTTTGCGACAATTCAAATTCTTTTAAATTGAAATCATTCAGCATCTTATGACGGAATGTATTCAATGCGGCAAACATCCAGCAGCGGCCTGATTGTTTTTGGTTTGAGACTTTCCCGGTTGTCACATCAACTGAAAAAACTGGCACATTGTTGACTTTTGCTGACACGTTTTCAGCAGAAGCGGTGATCCCATTTTTCACAACACTCCGTTGCAGTGCCGTTTGTTTATTATTGTCTTGATACGCTTGCGCAAAGGCAGCGGTGGTCTTTTTTGAAATTTCTGACATATTTCTTCATCCTTTCACTTTCCGTTCCTTCCATTTTACGCCTCTGCCTCTCAAATAACAACCGCTCCTAGAAAAATGAAAGGATCATCTTTCTAAGAGCGGTTGCTCGTATCAAGGATTTAAAGAGTTAGCATCAAAAGCAAAAAGCCAAGTAAAACAAAGGATAGTCCTCGTTCAAATCGTGCATAAAGGAAGCGGATCGGACGACTAGCTAGCAAGATCGTCAGTAAAACACTGGCTAACACCAACGTCACAAAGCCTAATACCGACAGGTTCAAGTCGGTGATCGCTAATGCCCGCAAGCCCTTGATGAAGATCCCCTGTAAAAGATAGACCAGCAGGGTGTTTTTGCCCCACTTCGTAAAAAAGAGGTGCTCTCTAGGCACGAGGCTCAGAAAGCCGATGATCCCCATCAGCCCGATCACGAAAAAGACCGCACGCAAGGGACCGCCGAACAACGGATAGCTCAAGTAATCGTCATAAGGCTTGGAACCAAAAACCATGTACTTGTTCATCCCATGAAAAAACGCGATAAAGGTGTAGATGATCGGTAAGAAAAGCAAACTGATAGTCCGAATCTTTGGTTTCAATAAAAAGCGCATCTCATTTTTGGGAAAATAAAACCCGATGATGAAAAACGGCAAAAAGACAAAGGTCCGCTGCAAGGTCAACACTTGATTTAAAAATGGCACGTAGCCAGCGAAGATACTCAAGCCGATACTCAGCAAGATCGCCTGCTTTTTGGACATTTTTTGAAAGACCAGCAAGGAGAGCTGCCAAAAGAACAAGCTAAGCAAAAACCAAAGTGCCCATTGCGGATTCAACAGTTGGATTTTTAACGACTCCCGTAGACCGATCAACCAGTAATAGACGGTGTAAAACACCTGAAAAAAGACATAAGGCAGCAAGAACTTTTTCATCAGCTCACGAAGCTTGTGTCCCTTCGTCAACGGTTTGGCAAAGTACCCAGCCAGAAAAACAAAAGCTGGCATATGGAAAGTGAAGATAAAATAATATAGGTCATGATAAAACTTCTGATCGCCGATAAAAGGCTGTAGTAAGTGACTGAAGACGACCAAGATCATCAGTAAAAATTTTGCATTATCAAAGTAAGCCGTTCTTTGCGATTGGCTCATAAAAAGTTCCTCCTCTAAGTTGTATCTGTCAAAGGATACCTGATCCATGAAACAGAACTGTAACAAGCTATTTACTTTTTCCTAACGATTCTTGTTCATTTGATTACTAGTTGCTATTTTGTATATTTTGTATTAATGTATATAATACAAAGGAGCTGTTTTCGATGATATTTGATATTCAAACCCAAAGCAACCAACCGATCTACCAGCAGTTGCGGGAACAGATCATTGTCGGTATCGCAAAAGGCGATTTATCCGCTGGCGAATTGCTACCATCCGTCCGTCAATTAGCCGAAGAGATCGGCATTAATACCATGACGATCTCAAAAGCCTACAATTCCCTCAAAGAAGAAGGCTTGTTAGTCACGGATCGCCGCAAAGGAACCGCCGTTGCCGCGCCACCACCGTTTACTTCTGGACAAGAAGCGGAGTATCGTCAAAACTTGCAACTGCAGCTAGCAACCGCTCTCTTACACGGCAAAAGCAAGCAAACGCTTTTAATGGATTTTCAACAACTGCTGGACCAATTTCCTGAAAGGAATGAATGCAAATGACCTATCTTTTTTTCATTATTGCTCTTGTCCTCTGCGGGACGACCGCCTTTGGTTTACGCTTGATCAGTAAACCCCACAAAAATGTTTTACTCGAAAATACCCTTGCCCCTGAGCATCTGGATGATCCTAGCGTCCACAGCTTGATCACAGAATTTCGCAAGCGTATCTTACAAATCGTTGGTACATTTAGTGTAGCAAGTCTCCTTTTTTTGTTCAATTTATCTGACTCCATCATCCTTACCCTGTTCTGGCTTTATATGGCCGCTTTGCTGGGGACAGCTTACCTGGTGCAAGTGCATTACATCGGGAAAATGCGGCAATTGATCCTTACCAATGGATGGGAACTACCCATCGATCCGATTCGGATCGATACAAAACTCGTTCAAGCCAAAAATAAACGGATGCTGCCGTGGTATAGCCTCGTTCCTGCGGGGATTTTGTTGATGATCAGTTTGTACCAAGCATGGCATTTGCCTGATCTTTCTACAGGATACTTGATGGGCGGCGTCTCCTTAGCAATTTTTGCGCTGTTCGTCTATCTCTGGGTGATCATCAGCCGCTTACCCGTTCGCGGGATCAGCGGCAATTCAACTATCGATCAACACATCAATGATTTAACAAAGCGCTATTGGTCCTTAATGATCGCCGTGACTTGCACCATTACGCTGCTCTTGTTGACTGTCCCGCTGGCGTCCATGTCCGCTACCGGAGCATTAAGTACTATCCTCTTAGTGCTCTTTATTGTTTTGGTGGTTTTCTTGATCGTCTTTACCTTCTTCTTATTGCTTGATCTGCGTAAAAAACAAGATCAGCTCTTAGAACCAGCAGCACAACCGCGCTATTATGGCGAAGATGCTTACTGGCGATATGGTTTTTACATCAATCCTAATGATGCGCGTCTGTTCGTTCCTGACCGTGTTGGGATGAATATCGGCATCAATTTAGGCAAACGCAGCGGACAAATCGTCGCAGGCATCACCGCTGTCTTCTTACTTGTGTTAATGATCGGGACCATCATTCCGATGTATCGCTTAGATTTTACTGCTGATGCGATCACTGGTGAAGTGCAAGGACAAGAAGTCACCTTCGATGCACCAATGACCGGGAAAACTACGGTCTCTTTGGCAGATATAGAGACAGTGGAATTGATCGAAACATTGCCGTCTCCTCGTGTTCGTACCATGGGTGTAGGAACCGCCAGTTACCAAATCGGTCAGTTTACCGTTGCCGGCGAACCTGCCAGAATGTTTGTCGACACGAAGGTGACGCCCATTTTAAAAGTCACTACTAACGATGGCCCAACAGTTTTTTACACAAATAAAAAAGCCGCCGAAACGACGGATTTATACGAGGAACTATTACAGAAGATTTCCTCAGCGGAGTGAGTGTTCTGGAGAAAAAACTGGGGAACCCATTATCCCCAGGCTATCCACAACCAACAAAAGAACGGACTCTTTCCAACAAAAAAACGACCTTCCGAAACGAAGGTCGTTTTTGATACTCCGGCAGTAGGACTCGAACCTACGACATCATGATTAACAGTCATGCGCTACTACCAACTGAGCTATGCCGGAAGAATCTATCTGTACTATACCAAATAGTCAGATAATTTAGCAAGAGCAAAAATCAATTTTTTGATCCTTTTTTTCAAGAAAATCCCCTTTTTGAAACTTACCTTCCCGCAAAGCGTTTTTCTCAAGAAATATCCGAAAATCTCATTGACAAAGTAGCGCCTTTACGGTATTCTATATCTTGTGTTAAATAACACGCCGCTTTAGCTCAGTTGGTAGAGCGCATCCATGGTAAGGATGAGGTCGACGGTTCAAGCCCGTCAAGTGGCTTTGGTAGGACAACGTTTGTCGGACGTTGTCTTTTTTTTGTGCATCTAATTCCCAAAGTATAGCGATAATTTCTGAACTTAATCATTCGTACGCCCCTAATTTCCTGCGATATACAAAAGAAATAAGATCGTAAAACCCAATAGTAGGACCGATACAACTGCTTTCACTATCCTCGCTGTATCTTTAAATTTAAACAAGAGCGTATATAGATTAATAAAGTAAATGATCGACAGGGCTGCTTCTTGCGAATATTCTTTCACTTGGATCAAGCCTAGCCATATAATCAGCAAAAGAATCGAAAAAACAACCAAATCGTTTTCTGCAACACGCTTCATTTCATTCTCCTTTTTTATTGTTTAAAATTGATATAACAAGATTTATTCCAACATCCTCTCAATGTCCCTCATTATTTGAACAAGAATCTGAAATACAAGATTTAATTCCGCAAGTCAAACTTGAACAATTACCACGGGGTGAAGCTTCAATTCAATTTAACCAATTCATTTCAAATGCCTTCTTTCTATTTAATTATGAAAAGTATAATAGTAGGCAGAAAAATAATTACTATAAAAATAACAAACATGATCATTAAAATTTTAAAAATCTTTTACATCATTTATTTCTCCTTTCCAACAATATTCGATTGTATTCTGCTGCATTCTGTAAAGTCGATAAATTATCAGCCCCTCTCTCCAATACTTTTCCTACAGCCTTTGCTTATTAAAAGTGTAACAAACTATTTCTTCTAATAGTCAATTTTTATCAATTTAAATAAATATTTTTTATAAAACAAACAAAACGAATTTTCCAATCGGTGCTCACAGCTCAATTTTAGACACATCTTTTTTACCACAAAAAATCCGCTCTCCTAAAGCTAAGAGAGCGGGTTTTTCAACTAACTGAATTTTTTTGAAAGGAGATGCATGATGCTGGCTTAAAAAATAACATATTCTTTCCGTTTAATTTAAATTTTTACTTCACGACCAACACCGTACATTTCGAATGATTGACGACATAATCGGTGGTTGAGCCTACGACAGCTCGGGTCAATGTACCTTTACCAGTTGCACCGATAATGATCAAATCAATCGGGTACAATTCTGTTGCTGCATGAATGATAAAGCGTTTTGGATCGCCGACTTCAACGATCACCTCAACATCTTCTACCCCATGCTGATTGGCATCATAGATTTTTTTCAACATGTCCGTTTCCACACGCAATTTTTCTTGGTCAAAAATTTTTGCAAAAGCATAGGCACTTGTGGATAACTCAGCATTGTTGATAACAGAGAGGACATACAATTTGGCTTTGTTCATACGACAAATCGCGAGTGCTTCTTGGAACGCTTTTTCTGACTGATCCGACCCATCCAAGGCAACAAGTACATTTTGACAATTACGTAACATCCAAATCGCCTCCTTTTCTTTATTTTACCACAAAAAATGGAAGCGTTACAAAAAAGGACAAGGTCTACTCTTAAGAGACCTAAAACTTCCTTTAAGATTTGTGAAGTTCCTTACTTGTCTCCGTGATTATGCAGTAAAATAAAGAGAAGAATGATTCGAGGTGAAAGAAATGCGCTCTTTTTTCCAGGCTGCGGTCACTGTGCTCTTGTACTTAGGGCTTTTCTTGCTGATAATCGGTATTATCGCCTTTTTCTTGCTAAAACTTTAAGCTTGGTTTGTTGAAAAGCAAGTTGCTGTCACATCCCTAAGAGGAGTGATACACTTGGTTTATCAACAATTATCGAAACGAAACAGCTTGCTGCTCACTCGTTTCAAAAAGGAGATCATGCAAAATGGACTTACATATTACCCCTACTGCCGCTGCTCGCTTTCCAGAAGGACACGACTTATATATTTTGACGAGTAATGACGGATCGAACCAATTTTCTTCAGCAGCTGGATGCTGTATGATCGGCGAACGTTTTTTGATCACACCGATCGACGAACCGTTAGACCCATACAATGAGTTAGTCTCAAGCAATCAGTTTACTTTCTTTACATCAACCTATGATCAAATGTTCTTGACTGGTCATCTGATTCTAGATGTTCACCCAACTTCAGGAACTTTGATTTTGAAAAACGAAAGCGGCTATTTGGATACCAATCTTTTATTGGAAGCCTCTCCGCAGCTGAAACAAACGAATGCGTAACAAAAGAGCTGACAAACGCCTTGTAAGGTGCTTGTTAGCTCTTTTTCTCTATAATGAATCTGGAATCAACGCTAAGAGTTCTTGTGTCTCAGCGGCTAAAGCGATCGCACCAGCATCAAGCAATTCTTCTTTTGACCCAAAACCATATAAAACGCCGATTGCCGGTAACTGGTTTTCTTTTGCCCCTAAAATATCATGCTCGCGGTCGCCGATCATGATGGCTTGCTGCGCTTTTTGCTCCTTTTCGATCTCAGTTAACGCGTAGCGGATAACGGCCGCTTTTTCCCCACGTTTATTCTCAAGATCCGCCCCATAGATTCCTTTGAAATAGCCATCATACTTGAGATGGGTCAGGATCTCTTTTGCAAAAACTTCTGGTTTCGACGTAGCGATATACAAATCGTGATCCTGCGCCAGCTCCTGCAATGTTTCTTCGATCAACGGATATGGTTGGACTTGAAACATGCCCGCTTGACGATAATTTTCCCGGTAGAAGGCAACGGCTTGCTGGGCAGCAGCTTCATCGAAGCCCAAGCCACGGAAGGATTCAACCAAAGGCGGCCCCACAAAGCTCCGCAGTACGTCTTGCGCTAATTGCTCTTTTCCCATTTTTTCCATCGCATATTGAATCGATCCATAGATTCCTTCACTCGAATCAATGATCGTTCCATCTAAATCAAAAAGTACTTTTTTTCTCACGCCATCGTCTCCTTTTCTAATAGTATAGAAAAAAACAGCAGTACAAGCAACACTTCTTCCTTTTCGTTCTGATTTCATCTAAATAAAAAAGACGCTGCCCCATCAAAGGCAACGTCTTTATTTTTGTCATTTTATGCAAAAAAAAAAGATAGCAGATGCTATCAAGCAACTCCGGCAGTAGGACTCGAACCTACGACATCATGATTAACAGTCATGCGCTACTACCAACTGAGCTATGCCGGAAAAATTGAAATGCGTGGCGACGTCCTACTCTCACAAAGGGAAACCCTTCACTACAATCGGCGCTAAGAAGCTTAACTTCTGTGTTCGGCATGGTTACAGGTGTATCCTTCTTGCTATCGCCACCACACTATTCAATTGAGTAAGTGTTGCTCACTCAAAACTGGATCGAAGAATCAAAACTCTACGAGTTTACATGTTTTTTTCTTTTTGGTTAAGTCCTCGATCGATTAGTATCAGTCCGCTCCAACCATCACTGGCCTTCCACTTCTGACCTATCTACCTGATCATCTCTCAGGGATCTTACTTTCTTAAAGAAATGGGAAATCTCATCTTGAGGTGGGCTTCACACTTAGATGCTTTCAGCGTTTATCCCTTCCCTACATAGCTACCCAGCGATGCCTCTGGCGAGACAACTGGTACACCAGCGGTAAGTCCATCCCGGTCCTCTCGTACTAAGGACAGCTCCTCTCAAATTTCCAACGCCCGCGACGGATAGGGACCGAACTGTCTCACGACGTTCTGAACCCAGCTCGCGTGCCGCTTTAATGGGCGAACAGCCCAACCCTTGGGACCGACTACAGCCCCAGGATGCGACGAGCCGACATCGAGGTGCCAAACCTCCCCGTCGATGTGGACTCTTGGGGGAGATAAGCCTGTTATCCCCAGGGTAGCTTTTATCCGTTGAGCGATGGCCCTTCCATGCGGAACCACCGGATCACTAAGCCCGACTTTCGTCCCTGCTCGAGTTGTAGCTCTCGCAGTCAAGCTCCCTTCTGCCTTTACACTCTTCGAATGATTTCCAACCATTCTGAGGGAACCTTTGGGCGCCTCCGTTACCTTTTAGGAGGCGACCGCCCCAGTCAAACTGCCCATCTGACACTGTCTCCCAGCCCGATAAGGGCTGCGGGTTAGAGTGGCCATAACGCAAGGGTAGTATCCCACCATTGCCTCCATCGAAACTGGCGTCCCGATCTCTACGGCTCCTACCTATCCTGTACATGCGGTACAGACACTCAATATCAAACTACAGTAAAGCTCCATGGGGTCTTTCCGTCCTGTCGCGGGTAACCTGCATCTTCACAGGTACTAAAATTTCACCGAGTCTCTCGTTGAGACAGTGCCCAAATCGTTACGCCTTTCGTGCGGGTCGGAACTTACCCGACAAGGAATTTCGCTACCTTAGGACCGTTATAGTTACGGCCGCCGTTTACTGGGGCTTCAATTCGTACCTTCGCTTACGCTAAGCACTCCTCTTAACCTTCCAGCACCGGGCAGGCGTCAGCCCCTATACGTCATCTTTCGATTTTGCAGAGACCTGTGTTTTTGATAAACAGTCGCTTGGGCCTATTCACTGCGGCTGCTCGTTAGAGCAGCACCCCTTCTCCCGAAGTTACGGGGTCATTTTGCCGAGTTCCTTAACGAGAGTTCTCTCGCTCACCTTAGGATTCTCTCCTCGACTACCTGTGTCGGTTTGCGGTACGGGCCGTTGTTTTCTCACTAGAAGCTTTTCTTGGCAGTGTGACATCAGAAGCTTCGGTACTATTATTTCCCTCCTCATCACAGCTTGTCCGTATAGGTAGAAGCATTTGACTCCTACCAAGACTTACTGCTTGAACAGACATATCCATCAGTCTGCACTTCTTAGCCTCCTGCGTCCCTCCATTGCTCAAACAAAAACAACGGGTACAGGAATATCAACCTGTTGTCCATCGCCTACGCCTGTCGGCCTCGGCTTAGGTCCCGACTAACCCTGGGCGGACGAGCCTTCCCCAGGAAACCTTAGTCATTCGGTGGACAGGATTCTCACCTGTCTTTCGCTACTCATACCGGCATTCTCACTTCTAAGCGCTCCAGCAGTCCTCACGATCTGCCTTCAACGCCCTTAGAACGCTCTCCTACCAATGCACCTAATGGTGCACTCCACAGCTTCGGTAAACTATTTAGCCCCGGTACATTTTCGGCGCAGGGTCACTCGACTAGTGAGCTATTACGCACTCTTTAAATGGTGGCTGCTTCTAAGCCAACATCCTAGTTGTCTGTGCAACCCCACATCCTTTTCCACTTAATAGTTATTTGGGGACCTTAGCTGGTGGTCTGGGCTGTTTCCCTTTCGACTATGGATCTTATCACTCACAGTCTGACTCCCGGATATGAATGAATGGCATTCGGAGTTTATCTGAATTCGGTAACCCGAGATGGGCCCCTAGTCCAAACAGTGCTCTACCTCCATCATTCTCAATTCCGAGGCTAGCCCTAAAGCTATTTCGGAGAGAACCAGCTATCTCCAAGTTCGTTTGGAATTTCTCCGCTACCCACACCTCATCCCCGCACTTTTCAACGTACGTGGGTTCGGTCCTCCAGTGCGTTTTACCGCACCTTCAACCTGGACATGGGTAGATCACATGGTTTCGGGTCTACGACAACATACTCATTCGCCCTATTCAGACTCGCTTTCGCTACGGCTCCGTCTCTTCAACTTAACCTCGCATGCTATCGTAACTCGCCGGTTCATTCTACAAAAGGCACGCTATCACCCATTAACGGGCTCTAACTTGTTGTAGGCACACGGTTTCAGGATCTATTTCACTCCCCTTCCGGGGTGCTTTTCACCTTTCCCTCACGGTACTGGTTCACTATCGGTCACTAGGGAGTATTTAGCCTTGGGAGATGGTCCTCCCGGATTCCGACGGAATTCCTCGTGTTCCGCCGTACTCAGGATCCTCCTAGGTGTTATCCAAATTTCGCCTACGGGGTTTTTACCCTCTTTGACATACTTTTCCAAGTATTTCGACTATCTGAATAGACTACCATATCGGAGTCCTACAACCCCAACAAGCAAGCTTGTTGGTTTGGGCTTTTCCCGTTTCGCTCGCCGCTACTCAGGGAATCGAATTTTCTTTCTCTTCCTGCAGGTACTTAGATGTTTCAGTTCTCTGCGTCTACCTCGACTGCGCTATGTATTCACGCAGACGTAACATCCTATAAAAGATGCTGGGTTCCCCCATTCGGAAATCTCTGGATCATAGCTTACTTACAGCTCCCCAAAGCATATCGGTGTTAGTCCCGTCCTTCATCGGCTCCTAGTGCCAAGGCATCCACCGTGCGCCCTTATTCACTTAACCTTTGACCTTTCGGTCGGTTTTGAGTACTTCTTCTAGCGATAGAAGGTTGCTCAAGAAAATAAGCGTTGAACTTATTAAAAAACTCTTTTAACATTTCAACTCGGTGTGTGTTACTTGTTTTGATTATTTCTTCGATATCCAGTTTTCAATGAACAAATTTTGTTTGAGAGTAAACCTCTCAAAACTGAACAAAGGCAAACGATGTGTAGTCTTCCGAAATATTCCTTAGAAAGGAGGTGATCCAGCCGCACCTTCCGATACGGCTACCTTGTTACGACTTCACCCCAATCATCTATCCCACCTTAGGCGGCTGGCTCCAAAAAGGTTACCTCACCGACTTCGGGTGTTACAAACTCTCGTGGTGTGACGGGCGGTGTGTACAAGGCCCGGGAACGTATTCACCGCGGCGTGCTGATCCGCGATTACTAGCGATTCCGGCTTCATGTAGGCGAGTTGCAGCCTACAATCCGAACTGAGAGAAGCTTTAAGAGATTAGCTTAGCCTCGCGACTTCGCAACTCGTTGTACTTCCCATTGTAGCACGTGTGTAGCCCAGGTCATAAGGGGCATGATGATTTGACGTCATCCCCACCTTCCTCCGGTTTGTCACCGGCAGTCTCGCTAGAGTGCCCAACTAAATGATGGCAACTAACAATAAGGGTTGCGCTCGTTGCGGGACTTAACCCAACATCTCACGACACGAGCTGACGACAACCATGCACCACCTGTCACTTTGCCCCCGAAGGGGAAGCTCTATCTCTAGAGTGGTCAAAGGATGTCAAGACCTGGTAAGGTT
The DNA here is from genome assembly GCF_050547255.1 of Enterococcus sp. AZ079. Lineage (NCBI taxonomy): Bacteria > Bacillati > Bacillota > Bacilli > Lactobacillales > Enterococcaceae > Enterococcus > Enterococcus sp. AZ079. The sequence continues at coordinate 2,746,931 of NZ_CP172955.1, forward strand.
CTTCGCGTTGCTTCGAATTAAACCACATGCTCCACCGCTTGTGCGGGCCCCCGTCAATTCCTTTGAGTTTCAACCTTGCGGTCGTACTCCCCAGGCGGAGTGCTTAATGCGTTTGCTGCAGCACTGAAGGGCGGAAACCCTCCAACACTTAGCACTCATCGTTTACGGCGTGGACTACCAGGGTATCTAATCCTGTTCGCTCCCCACGCTTTCGAGCCTCAGCGTCAGTTACAGACCAGAGAGCCGCCTTCGCCACTGGTGTTCCTCCATATATCTACGCATTTCACCGCTACACATGGAATTCCACTCTCCTCTTCTGCACTCAAGTCTCCCAGTTTCCAATGACCCTCCCCGGTTGAGCCGGGGGCTTTCACATCAGACTTAAGAAACCGCCTGCGCTCGCTTTACGCCCAATAAATCCGGACAACGCTTGCCACCTACGTATTACCGCGGCTGCTGGCACGTAGTTAGCCGTGGCTTTCTGGTTAGATACCGTCAAGGGATGAACATTTTACTCTCATCCTTGTTCTTCTCTAACAACAGAGTTTTACGATCCGAAAACCTTCTTCACTCACGCGGCGTTGCTCGGTCAGACTTTCGTCCATTGCCGAAGATTCCCTACTGCTGCCTCCCGTAGGAGTCTGGGCCGTGTCTCAGTCCCAGTGTGGCCGATCACCCTCTCAGGTCGGCTATGCATCGTTGCCTTGGTGAGCCGTTACCTCACCAACTAGCTAATGCACCGCGGGTCCATCCATCAGTGACGCAAAAGCGCCTTTCAACTTTCTTCCATGCGGAAAATAGTGTTATACGGTATTAGCACCTGTTTCCAAGTGTTATCCCCTTCTGATGGGCAGGTTACCCACGTGTTACTCACCCGTTCGCCACTCTTTTTCTTTCGGTGGAGCAAGCTCCGGTGAAAGAAAAAGCGTTCGACTTGCATGTATTAGGCACGCCGCCAGCGTTCGTCCTGAGCCAGGATCAAACTCTCATAATGATTTGTTTGAATGACCATACGGTCATTAAGCTCATAAAAATTAACTTTGCTAGCTATTGCTTGCATGTATTTGTTTCAATAAATTGAAACGTCCTACACATTGGTTCGTTTGCTTGCTTTGTTCAGTTTTCAAAGGTCTACCGTGCTGCGTTAGCAACTTTTATATCATATCAGAGCGACGTTTGATTGTCAACTCTTTTTTAAAAGTTTTTTTCGCTCGTTGTTTTTCAACTTCGTAGCGGCTGTCTGAGCGACTTAATTAGAATAACAAATGATTTGTTATTTGTCAACAACTTTTTTCAATTAATTTTGTTGATGTATCAACATTGATTAACTGTTTTATTATTGCGACTTAGTTATAATATCATCTGTTGCATTTTTGGTCAAGTCTTTTTTTTGAAGTTTTTTCAACTGTTGTTTTGACCCGCTGGCTCAATTGCCAACGTTGACTAATTTACCATTCTTCTTGACTCAGGTCAAGGAAATATTTCATTTTATTTACAAAAAGTTTTCAATAAAAAAAGACCGTCGTAACGGTCTTCAGTTTTTTCGCTAATATTCAGGTGCTAAAAGAACGGAACGCCTTCAATCTCGTAGTCTTCAATGATCTTACGAAAGATATTAGGCTCTTCCCACGCATACCCTTCTGGCAGCTGTTGCGTTTGTCCTGCTTCTTGTGTTTCAAAAACAAATAAAGGAATGTTTTGCGTATCAATATTGCCATTTGTGAGTTCAACGAGTTCGATCGCTGTCACATCAAGGTGGATACGGTCTTTAAACAATTGTAAGATCGTAGCCAAGCCGGTTTTATCTTCAGAAAAATCCGTTGACGCTAATTCCGCAGTGCCTTCGTGTATTTGCATCAAAAATCGTTTCGAACCATTTGCTAAGTGCATCATAACTGTACCCGCTACTTTTTTGGATCCCAAAATACCCACCTCAGTTATTCATCTGTTTGTAAACTAATTTTAGCACATTTTCAGAAAATATGCACGATTATCTGCTGCTGTTTTCTTTTTCTAACATTTCTTTGGCCTCTTTCACCCACACTGGTAAAGCTTCTCCAATCGTACGAAAACCGATCCGCTTATTCTTATTTGTAAAGTAGCGTTTACGCTTAAAGGGTGGCTGAACAAAACTCGTTTCCAATGTACGGCGGGACAAACTGATCTTTTGGCTGTATTCGTCAATATCAATGATTTGTACACGGATCTTTTGCCCGATCTGTAAGACTTCATGGATATTTTTGGTAAACCCAGATTGGATCTCTGAAACATGGATCAATCCTTGTGTTTCCTTATCTAACGAAACAAATGCACCATAGGGTTGAATCCCAGTGACTGTTCCTTCTATAATGTTCCCGATTTGATAATTCATAGTCTTTCCTCTCTTTTCCACTTTCATTATACTTGAACTAGTGGTAGATTTGAAGCATCAGAAACAACGTTGCACAATATAGGAGGGAAACGCATGATCAATTTTGACAAAGTTCATCCGCGCTTAAATACCAATAGCGTCAAATGGGATACCATTGCAAAAACCTATAAGGAAGAAAACTTGTTGCCGCTTTGGGTAGCCGACATGGATTTTCTGGCACCAGAACCTGTGAAAAAAGCGTTAGAAAAAGCAGTTGCCCAAGGGATCTATGGGTACTCTACCATCCCTGATTCGCTGCTTGAATCCATCATCGATTGGCAGCAAAGACGTCATGGTTATACCATCAATAAGGAAGCGATCCTTTTTAACAGCGGTGTCGTCCCTAGTATTGCACTGGCGATCCAAAGTTATACGCAAGAAGGAGATGCCGTATTGATCCACGATCCGGTCTACCATCCCTTTGCCCATGTTGTCAAAAACAATCAGCGGACCTTAATTCAAGAACCATTATTGGAAAAAGATGGCCACTTCGTCATCGATTTTGAGGCGATGGAACAAACCATCATCGAAAAGAAGGTAAAATTGTTTCTTCTATGTAATCCTCATAATCCTGGCGGTCGCGTGTGGTCAAAAGAAGAACTGATGATGATCGGCCGTATTTGTCAAAAGCACCGGGTGGTCGTTGTTAGTGATGAGATCCATCAAGACATCGTTTTTGCACCAAATCAATTTGTCTCTTTCCAAACAGTCGAGCCAAGCTTTGCCGATTTTTCGATCATCTTGACCTCAGCAACCAAGACCTTTAATTTAGCTGGGATCAAAAATTCGATGGTCTTCATCAAAGACCAAACCTTGCGCAGCCAATTTGCAAAAACACAAGAACGTAACGTTCAAGGGGAAATCAATACGTTTGGGTTGGTCGCTACTGAAGCAGCGTATCGTGAATCTGAAGCATGGTTAGAAGAACTTTTGTCCTACTTAGAAGCAAATCGCACCTTTGTCTGCGACTTTTTGACTGAACAACTCCCAGCAGTGACCTTTCAAAAACCCGAAGGTACTTACTTGATCTGGCTGGATTTTTCTGCCTATGGCCTAACGGACAATCAGCTGCAGCGCAAACTGATCAAAGAAGCCAATGTCGTATTGAATCAAGGAAGTATCTTTGGTCCTCGCGGCAGTCACCATATGCGGCTAAACTTTGCCTGTCCTAAAGAGCTATTAGAAAAAGCACTCAATCAAATCGCCGCCGCGTTTAAAGACCAACCCATCGGTTAACTCTTTCTTATGAAAAAAAGAACCCTAAAGCTGCCATTTCAACGATCTCCTTGAGGATGACCGTTGAAACTGCTTTTGGGTTCTTTTGTTTTATTCGCTGATTTCGATCGTTTCGATCACTACATCATGCACTGGACGATCTTGTGGTCCTCGTTGCACGCCAGCGATTTCATCAACGACTGACATTCCTTCGATCACATGACCGAAGACTGTGTGACGGAAATCTAACCAAGGAGTACCACCTGCTTGATACGCTTCGATGATTTCAGCTGGATAACCAGCACCTTCTAATTGACCTAACATGTTGCTAGGAACATTTTGATTGTTTACGATGAAAAACTGGCTGCCGTTAGTATTCGGACCAGCGTTTGCCATAGATAAAGCGCCACGAAGATTGAACAATTCTTTTGAAAATTCATCTTCAAAGCTGCCACCATAGATGCTTTCGCCGCCCATCCCTGTACCAGTTGGATCGCCACCTTGAATCATAAAATCAGGAATGACACGGTGGAAGATGATCCCATCGTAATACCCTTTTTTCGCTAATTCAACGAAGTTCTTCACTGTTTTTGGCGCCAATTCTGGGAACAATTGTACAACTACATCCCCACGATTGGTTTTGATGACTGCTTTATGGCCAGTTTGTTTTTCTAATGCTAACTGTGGAAATTCAGACACATTAACTCCTCCTTCTCTCTCATAAATCCATGATAGCAGAAAATTGAAAAAATGCTAGTTTGGATAATTTTTGCTATAATGAAGCTATTCGTACACTACGAACACGCTTCACCCCAACGTGGTTAGAAAAGAGGAATAACATGGATATTTTTGATATAACGATTATCGGCGCGGGACCTAGCGGGATGTTTTCTGCTTTCTATGCCGGTATGCGTAACGCCAAAACCAAGATCATCGACAGCTTGCCGCAATTAGGCGGTCAGCTTGCTACTTTATACCCAGAAAAATACATCTACGATATCCCAGGTTATCCGAAAATCAAAGCGGGCGATCTTGTCCAAAACCTGGAAAAACAGTTGACGACCTTCAATCACCAATATTGTTTAGAAGAAACCGTCTTGTCGGTCGAAAAACAAGAAGACTATATCGAAGTCACCACCGACAAAGGAATCCATTACTCGAAAGCCGTGATTTTGGCTTTAGGAAACGGCTCCTTCCAGCCGCGCAAACTGACTTTGCCAGAAAGCGAGCGGTTTGAAGGATACGGCCTAGACTATTTTGTCACCGATTTGATGAAGTATGCTGGACGCAAAGTAGCGATCGCCGGTGGCGGCGATTCTGCCATCGATTGGGCATTGATGCTGGAGCCAATCGCTAGTGAAGTCTACTTGATCCATCGCCGTCCTGAATTTCGTGCCCATGAACATAGCGTCAGCAAATTACAGGCTTCTGCCGTCAACATTTTGACTCCTTATGTGATCCAAGAAATCCAAGGAGAGCAACGTTTGACTGGTGTCTCGTTGCAACAAGTCAAGGGTGATGAAACGGTCAGCCTTTCATTGGATGCTTTGATCGTCAATTACGGTTTTTCTTCCACATTGAACATCAAGGATTGGGGCATGAAAAGCAGCCGCCAAGGAGTCTTCGTCTCTTCAGATATGAGCACGTCTGTTCCTGGGATCTATGGCTGTGGGGATGTCGTTTTATACGATGGAAAAGTCGACCTGATCGCTACTGGTTTCGGGGAAGCCCCAACTGCGGTGAACAATGCGCTCCACTACATTGATCCCAAAACGCGGACACAACCTGCCCATAGTACAAGTCTTTTTAAGGAGTAGCTGAGATGAAACAAGCTGGTCAACACCAACTTGCCGCCTATATCCTCCCTTTGCAGGGCAAGACCCTCACTGAGCAAATGGTTCAGTATCTGGAAGCCTTCGATCATGCCGAAACGGCGGTCCACAATCTAGCCGTTGCCCAAGAAGCCAAACGATTGGCAGAACGGTTTCAAGTCAATGCGGATAAAGCTTATTTGGCAGGACTGCTGCACGATGTCAGCGTCGTCATCCCTCATGACCAGCGAATCGCCTTGCAGATAGCAGTAGGCGAACCGATCTTAGACGCGGAGCGGCAAGCACCTTTTTTGCTGCATCAGCAGCAATCCGCTTTGTTGGCAAAAACGGTTTTTCAGGTATCTGATCCAGACATTCTGTCCGCCATCAGCTGTCATACCACCTTAAAGGCCCATTATCGTCGTCTCGATCTACTCGTTTTTTTAGCCGACAAAATCAAATGGGATCGTAAAGATCAAGCGCCTTTCTTAACCGGCTTATTAGACCGCCTCGATGATTCCTTGGAAGCCGCCGCTGGGTATTATATGGACTGGCTTTTTGCTGGTGACTTGGTGGTCCCCCATCCTTGGGCAGTGGCAGCCAAAGCAGAACTAGCCAACAACTGTGCTTCAATGGATGTCAGAAGGGATTAAGACCCAAATGGCATGGCCTGCAACTGGAATAGGGCACTACTTATGATCGCAATCCATCAGTCGCACGTTGACTTTTGAATAAACTATTTTTACATGGAGGGGAACTATATGGTATTAGAAAGCAAAACACTTGAAGACAAAGCAAGAGAATTGTTGGCCGACCGCGGCGTCTCGCTGCAAGACATCGGTGAACTGGTGATGTTCTTGCAAAAAGACTACATTGAAGGCATCACCTTGGAGATGTGTATCGAAAGCGTCAACGCTGTCTTAAGCAAGCGGGAAGTCCACAACACGATTTTAACGGGGATCCAATTGGATATTTTGGCAGAAGAAAATCAACTGCTGCATCCACTGCAAGAAATCGTTAAAGAAGACGAAGGGCTTTATGGGATCGATGAGATCCTCGCTCTATCCATCGTCAACGTGTACGGCTCGATCGGCTTTACTAACTATGGATACATTGATAAAGTCAAACCGGGTATTCTGAAAGAACTGAACAAGCACGACGGTCCCCGCGTTCACACCTTTTTAGATGATATCGTAGGTGCCATCGCAGCTTCTGCCGCAAGTCGCTTAGCCCATCAACACCCAAGTAAATCTCATTACATTACGCAATAAAAAAAAGACCGACGATTCGCCTCCCTCAAAGGAAGGGGATCGTTGGTCTTTTTTTCATTATGCTGTTTTTTTTCAAGCCTCGTTTGCCCCACCAATAGAAGGCAAAAAAGAAGACTTCAATCAAGACGAAAAAGAGAATAAAGCAATGCATGAAAAACGTTTCTGGCAGCACGTTGATGATCGGATCGGTGGCTGGATTAAACAGCCAATCGTCGTTACTGAAGAAAATCTCATGGAACGTAACGAAAAAGCGGTCAAAGCCGACAGCCATCAAAAACCCGAAAATCAGCGGCAAAATCATCCCCCATTGAAAGGGACGAATCAAGCGCCATTGCTGTTGTTTTTGCCGTAACCGATTGACGAACCAGATACTGGGCAGCAAAGTGACGATCATGACGGCATAATTTAATAGAAACAACTGTTTCACATCGTAAAAATGCCCAGCGCCAGCTTCAGACATTGGAAAATCTGGCAAGGCGAGCGTACTTGCAAAGGGATTGTTTAGAAAATCTAACAATAAGCCATAGTTCTTCAACAACTCTTCTCTTGTTAGCGAGGTATAATCCAGCAGATTCAAGTGATCGACATCAAACCAATATAACGGTCGAAAATTGATCGTTAGGGTGATCGCTAGACTGACCAAAAACAAAAACAAGCAGACAAATCCTAAGCGTTCAAGCCACACTTGTTTTTTCATTGTTCAAAATCCCACTCATCTAAAGAATCCACCACATAGGTTGGTGCTACTGGTAATGTCGGAACTGCCGCTTTCGGGGTAAAGCCAGATAATACGAGCAAAGAATCGATCCCGTTTTGGATCCCCGAGCGAATATCAGTTTCGTAATTGTCCCCCACCATCAAGACCTCTTCTTTTGATAAGCCGATGTGTGCCACCGCTTTTTCCATAATGATGGCTTCTGGTTTGCCAATAAAGATCGGTTGCGTTTGGGTGGCAGTCTCCACCATTGCGATCAGTGAACCTGCACCAGGTAATAAACCTCTTTCCGTTGGGATATTTTTGTCGGGATTGGTCCCGATAAAGGTTGCTCCTTTTTGGATCGCTAACGTTGCTAGAACAAATTTTTCATAGGTCACGTGGTTGTCTAAGCCAACCACGACATAATCTGGGTTGGTTTCCTCCCACTCAAACCCAGCAGCTAAAATCAAATCGATCAACCCCGCTTCGCCGATCACAAATACTTTGCGGCCTTTGCCATGGTCTTTCATAAAATCGATTGTCGCCAAGCTTGCGGTATAGATCGTTTCTGGTGCCACATGGATCGAAAATTCATCCGCTAATCGCTGCGCCACGACTTCAGGACTGCGGGTCGTATTATTGGTCACAAATAAATAGGGCAGTCCTTTTTCTTGTAAGGACTCTACGAAGCGTTTCCCAGCAGGGATCGGCGCTTTTCCTAAATAAATCGTGCCGTCTAAATCAATCAAATAGCCTTTATATTTCATCTTATTCTTCCCTTTGTCGAATCGTAAACTCTTTTTTGCCTTTTTTCACCGTGGTTGTCTCGGTTTTTTTGACGTTCTTTTCTTTTGGTTTACGATTTTTGATCGTTGGTTTGCTTTTTTTCTGCGGTACGGTGTCACGCTTTTCTTCTATATGGGCGTTTTGTTGTGCGTTTTGATTTTGATTGTTTTGGGTTGGCTTTTTCTTGCGTCGGCGGGAGGTACTTTTTTCTTTTTTGCCGCCAACTCGTTGGATCACGAAATAGGCACAACCGAAGTTGCAATACTCATACAAATAGTCTTCCAACATGTCGATGCGCTGATCAGGTAATGCTTTGCGGTTATCTTTTTCAAAAAAACCTTTCAAACGCAGCTGCTCATAACCCCAATCGCCTACGATATAATCATAACGTGCCAACACTTCACTGTAACGCTCGCCAAGCTTTTCTGGATTGAAGCCTTCACGATAATCCATGACCAATTTGTATTGTCGATTGCCAATCATTAATTCTTCATCATTTAACAAAGTCACCAACTCGCCTTTTTGCGGTTGTTTCGCTGGTTCTTCAATAATTTCTTCTAGTACAGATGTCATTTCATCTGTGATCGTTTGTTTTTCGGTCATTTTTTCACCACCTGTTGTTTATTATACCTTGTTTTATTCCCCAATGATAGTCGCGGTTTTCTCGCAAAATCCAGCTGGAGGAGTGACGAACTACTGGATGGGGTATTTCTGACTCAGGTAATCACCGACCACTGTGCGAATAAAGTCTGGAAAAAGAAACTCAACGGTTCCAGCAATCTCGATCGTCGGGAAAAACGGAATAAACAAGTAGTGATCCACAAGGGTCAACGTGTAGCTTTGAGCAGGATCGACGGGCTCTTGTTTCCACAATACTTGGTGGTTTTTTTCATCAAAGCGGATGCCTTCATAAACCAGTTCGCCAAAAATCTTCCCTCGAAAACCCATTCCCATAATTGGGAAATTGCGCAAAAAGTTTCGATTTTTTTCCATCTCTAAGACCAATCGAATGACATCCGCGCCTTGCAGCGTCACCCGTATCAAATGCATCGGATGGGGTAAAATCGTGTGCAGCTGATCTTGATCGACCCGCCCTTGTGGCAAATCATCTAAGAATAGCCCCGTATTTAAGATGGCGGCATCCGTCTGTCCTTTGGCACATAATGCCAAAAGCGCCTCCCGAACCAAGGAATGTTCACTTTGCCAATCCCTCGTAAACGCTGCTGGAATTTCTGCCACCTGATTTGCCCGCAGCAAGCGATGGCCGATCGATAGATATTCGGCGATCTCTTCCTCATCTTGCGGAAAAGCCACCAACGAATCCGTCGGAATCACACGGGCGCGATGCTTGATCGGTCGGTGGTGATCATCTAAGACCACTTCGACTTCGCCAATGTTAAAACCAAACTTGCCAGCTGCCCCAATTTGAACCCCATTGATGACTTCGCCCTTTTCAAACAAATGGTGCGTGTGGGAACCTAATATAACATCTAGTTCTGGAAAGTCCCTCGCAATCTGGCGATCAGCATTGATGCCTAGATGGCTCATCAAGACCAACAGATCGACCTCGGGGCGCAAATGCTGCACCAATGAAGGCAAAATCTCCAAGGGTTCGCGAATGTCCCAGCCGTTTGGGGCATATGTCAGCGGAAACGGTGCTGTAAAAGCGATCAGGCCGATTTTGGCGCCTTGATTGCTTTCCATGATTTTGTATTCTTGTGCCCACTTCGGCGGACGTAAATCCTGTTTATCAAATAAATTGCCTAAAATGACAGGAAATTCTGCTTGGTCATATAAATGCTGCAAGACCTCTTTGGGATTGCCGACCCCTTCATTGTTCCCAATCGTCACCGCATCGTAATGTCCTTGATTCATCAAATCGACATTCGCCTTGCCGTCAGTTGCTTCTGTCAAAGGATGCCAGCGATCGACAAAGTCGCCTAAGTCGACTGCGATCACTGTCTCTTCGGTCGTATCCGCTTCTCGTTTTCTTTGATCCAAATAACGCCGCATCTTCGGCCAATGTTCTAGGTGGGAATGCAGATCGTTGGTATGGATAATCGTAATTTTTTCCATTGTGCGCCTCTTTTCAAATACGTCGCCTGAAATCACTATCCATTTCTATTGGCATCAAGGGTTGCCAGTAGAAAGACGACGGAAGTCTCTACAAAATAAGCATAGCATAAAATCTCTGGGAAACCATTGGAATGCTTGGAAAAGAATGGTGACTTTTTGTAAAAAAGAACCAGCTGCAGTGACAGTTGTTCAAAAGAAAAAATCACTTTTCTGACTGTAAAAAGGAAAGTGATTTTTTCTGGTTATTTTTGGAAAGTTCTATCGATAACATGACGGTGGCAATTCGTTGAAGCGAAAATAAAGAGTTCTTGAAACGAAGATTCTATCGAATATCGAGAGCAGGTAATCCATGTTTCAGTTCGTCAGAACTACTGATTTTTTGAGAGTATAAAAATCGCCAACGCAAAAGTTATCAGAGTAAGGTTCTAAACAGGAATAAAGCCTTTGTATCAAAAATACAACTTAACCCTCTGAGAGCTGCTATCGATTGCCTAGATTTAAAGCAGAATACAATTAGAATAGTCCTTGGTGTCACAAAGAATTTCAAAAATAAAAAAACCTAAGACAGTCTGTCTCAGGTTTGAATGATCATCGATTCAATTAGTACTACTGCTTTCTTCAATAGCAGGCAGTTTTTCAATCAGACACATGGAGAATCCTGCTTAGTGCTGCTTCCTTCCGGATCTGACACGCTTCACAAGACCTCCATTGTCCTAGCCTTTCGGCAAAACTTAGTATAACGTATTTCGTTAGAGATTGCCAGCCTTTTTTTGTTTTTTCTTTTCTCGTAATGCTCGGAAAAAATCTGTTAGCAGCTGGCCGCATGCTTCTTCTAAAATGCCGCCTTCCACATAGGACCAATGGTTGAAGCGCTCATCTTCCAATAAATTCATCAATGTACCAGCAGTGCCGCCTTTGGGATCGTAGGCACCAAAATACACTTCTTCCACCCGTGCCAATAACATCGCCCCACTACACATCGGGCATGGTTCCAAGGTCACAAACAGCTGCGCTTGTTCTAAGCGCCAACTTCCAACAGTGCGACAGGCTTCTTCGATCGCAAACATCTCCGCATGCGCTGCAGCTTGCTGCTGCGTTTCTCGTAGATTGTGTCCACGACCAATGATTTTATCATCCAAGACGACGACAGCACCGATCGGTACTTCTGCCAACCCTTCTGCTTTTCGGGCTTCTTTGATTGCTTCTTCCATAAAGAAGGCTTTTTCCTCGGCAGTCAAGGTACTTGTTTTTTCCACGACTTCACTCTCACTCCTCTACCTCGCACCATTTCGTGCATTTCCTTGTTAGTATAACGAAAAACGCTTAGAAAGACGAGAAAAACTCGCAAAGACCGATGTCCCTGCGAGTTTCAAATGGAATGATTGGCTTAAAAGACGGAATCAACAAAGCTCGTCAACTTGTCTTTGACATGTTCTGTCGAATCTTTGATGTTGTCTCCGTAAACAGAGATTTTGTTGCGGCCCTCATTGACTTTTTTCATCACACCTAACAACGAATCCAATTCATTGTCGGACAAGCCGTCTACGACATCCAGCAATTTTTCATTGCCGTTGAATTTGTCATCGACAAATTTCTTTACTTTGTGTCGGTTGCAAGCGAAGCGTACTTTATTGAATACTTTGTCTGATACAACGACGGCAGTAGTGATCCCAGCGATCGCTGCAATGCTTAATCCAATCGTTACTTTTGATGATGTTTTCATATCGATCAGCTCCCTTATTTTGCTACTTCCATCATAGCACGAGGACTGAAATAAAAACACTATTTCGTTTAAATCGCTTTGAATCTTAATCCTTTAGGAAAGAAGTTTTTCACGGTTCCTTGGACTTGTTTTCCAAAACCGACTGGGATCTCATCGACTGTCAAAATCACCCATCCAGCATTTCCTGGCACGCTCAAGGTTTCACCTGCCACATAATGCTGCCATTGCGGCAAAGTGATTGGCACTGTCGGTGCCCCTTCTTCTGCATGGATCGCCAATGCCAACGCATAACTTGGCTCGATCCGATTCTTCTTAACGACGCCGACGTGCAAACCTGGGCGCATAAACTTGATCCCTTTTAAAGAAGGCATTTCTTCAGGAACGAGCCAGAGGTTTTCTCCTAGCAGCTGAGGCGTCGCATTCAGTGCCTGTAAAAAAGGAAACTCCTTGCGAAAGGCTTGCCACAACTTTTGAGTCGCTGCATCCAATGGACTCTTGGCTGTCGCTCCTTTGCCTTTTTTCTTCTTTTTCACTGGCGCTGCTTCTGCTAGCGAGGTCAATTTCGCAGCGAAATGACCTTCTCCTTGGTTTAAATGCGGCCATAAGCGGATGGTTTTCTCAATCCCAGGTGCAGCTCCCCACTCCCTGCGCCCATGAGATACATTGTCCAAGTCGATCGCTTCGATCGTGAAGGGGTACTCCTCCATTAACCAAGCCATCATCGCTTCGTTTTCTTCTGGGGCAAAGGTACAGGTGGAATAGATCAGCTGCCCCCCCGGTTTTAGCATCGTAACGGCTTGTGCCAAAATGTCTTTTTGTCTGATCGCACACTGATCAGGTGTTTCTGCTTGCCATTCTTCTAAGGCGACGGGATCTTTACGAAACATCCCTTCACCAGAACATGGGGCGTCCACCACGATCTTGTCAAAAAACTGAGGAAAATGGCGGCTCAATTCTTGCGGTGCCTGATTGGTGACGACTACATTCGCAAAGCCCCAACGCTCCACATTTTCTGATAGGATTTTGGCACGCTTGGGGAAAATCTCATTTGCTACAAGCAGTCCTTTTCCTTGTAACTGGCTTGCCAGCTGCGTTGTTTTGCCCCCTGGTGCCGCACATAAATCTAAGACCAGCTCTCCTGGTTGAGCGGCTGCGATCGTTGCTACGATCATCGCACTAGGTTCTTGGCTGTAGACATAGCCAGCTTGATGGAGCAGCGAACGGCCTTTGACTTCGCCAATATAAGCAGCTTCTGCATAGGGGGCAGGTACAGCGGCTGGCCCATATTTTGCCAGCATCGCTTGTGCGTGCGGCTTAGCAACATTCAAGCGAAAGCCTTTGACTGACTGATTATCGGTTAAAGCGGTAAAAAAAGCTGGTGCTTCTTCTCCTAGCAACCGTTGGTATTTTTCAATAAATGGTGTTGGTAATTGCATACTTACCCCTCCTCGGCTTTTTTATTCTAGCGACTGAGAAGCAATTATGCAAGAATTCCTTGATCAAATGGCAAAAAAACTGCAGCTGAGTGAAGTGGGCGACTAAATCGCTTCGACTTCTCTTTGCTGCAGACCTTTTTTATTTAAAAATCGCTTTTTTGACACTGCTTTCGATGAATGGCTGAGAGACACGGTTGTCCCAGAATTTGATCAGTGGGCCCACTAAAAAGGCACTGATGAAGGTTCCGATTCCAATAGGCCCGCCTGTGAAGAGCCCAATCAAGGCAAAGGCAACGTCTTGAATCACCCGCACCACTCGATAGTTGGCTTTCGTCTGATCGACGATGGTTGGGGCGATCGCGTCATAGGGGGCGCTGCCCAAATTCGCTGACATATAAAACGAAGCACCGAAGGTAAAGAAGATAATCCCGATCAACAAGAACAAGCCTTGCTGCCACCAGTTATTGGGACCGACGGATAACCAATCAAAAACATTGGTATAAAAGTCGATGAAAAATCCTGTCAGCACCATATTGATGACCGTCCCGATGCCGATATGGCGACGGCCAAAGATAAAAATCAATACTAGGACAGCGATATTGATCATCAATTGATAGACCCCAAGGGATAACCCTAGTAGCTCGCCGACACCGATATTGGCAGCTGTGTATGGGTCTAGCCCTACTCCGCCGACCCGCAGCAATGCCGCCCCGAATCCTAAAATGGCGACACCAATCAACGCATAAAGCGAGCGTAATCCTGTTTCTTTTTTCATTAAAATTTCCCCTTTTTTCTCATCTGTTCTTTCAAGTATAACGAGAAAAAAGGAAAATGGGAATTTCAACGCTTACCAGGGCTCTTTGTAGGGATAAGATCTGGCTTCGTCCATCTCCTTTGCTTCTATTTTGCTTCCATTGAAAAGCCCGCAACAACCATTGCGATTGCGTATCTTGATTTTCGGTTCCTACAGATACGCGTGCCTCGTCCATTACTCGGGCTTCACTGGAACCATCACTTCAAATATCTGCAATTCTTTTTGGGCGGTAAAGACTTCATCTTGCCATAACAATTCCCAAACATCGCCATCGATCTTTAAATGATTCTCTTTTAGAAAGGCTTGGATGCGATGGGTAAAAGCAGCAATTTGTTCCTCTCCCTCACTGACAAACCCAGACACATACGTGCCAGTAGGACGCGTGATGATCAGCTTTTCAGGATAGAGATGCAGCCGATCTTGTGGAATCAAGATCAGTGCCCGATAAGGCGATGCGTGAAAGGTCTGATCCTCTAATGTCGTTCCAGCACTTAAAAAGCCGATGGGGTAGCCACTGAAAGCATCTTTATAATCCACTAGCGGATAAAAACGGGCGTACACTTGATAAGCAGATTCTGGATCATCGCCAGCGATCTCTTCGGAAACGATAAACGCCTCTGCTTCGTGGTGCGCTATCGTAAAGGTCTCAAAATCGGCTTTCTGTACTTTTTCATAGCGCTGGATGTAGCGATCGAAGGTTCGTTCCAATTCTTGCAGCGCAGCGATTTTGGTACGAACTTCTCCTCGCCGTTCCACAAGTTCCTTTTGCGTGTATTCAGGGTTGCGGTTTTTCAAAAATTGTCGAATGTCTTGCAAGGGCATGTCTAAAGAACGCAAGAGCAGAATCACGTCTAACTCAAGGCATTGTTCAAAGCCGTAGTAGCGATAGCCGTTTTCACCAATCGATTGCGGTTTGAACAAATCGATCTGATCGTAATAAATCAATGTGCGCCGACTCACGCCAGCATAAGCGGACATCTCACTGATGGTCAATTGTTTTTTCAAAAAAATTTCACTCCTTGCTTGACTGTAACGTAACGTTACAGTTTATTCTACCATAGAACGACATTTTTGGAGGGAAATCATGAAACAATTACAGTTATTTTATAAAGAAGAACGACGCTTCTTTTTCAGTTTATTTCTTTTGATGCTGGTCCAATCCTTCGGCACACTCTTGTTGCCGTATTTTTTGGCAAAAATCATTGATGAAGGGATCTTGAAAGTCGACACGACAGCCATTTGGCACAATGGCTGGTGGATGTTTGCCATTGCCATCGGCACCGTGATCGTCTCTGTAGGCGGTAGTTATTTATCTGCCCACCTTTCAGGAAAATTCGGGCATTTTTTGCGGATGCGCCTTTTCAAAAAAACACAAGAACTCTCTGTATCCGCCGTTGATGGCTATGGTACGCCCACTTTGCTGGCACGTACCACCAGCGACATCAACAACATCCAACAAATTTTGATGATGGCGCTGCAAATGATTTTGCCAGCCCCAATGATCGTCGCTGCTTCAATTTTTCTAACCGGCACCGTCTCTTTACGGATGATTTGGGTCCCAATCGTAGCGATCCTATGTTTTTCAATGATCGCTTATGGAGTGATTCGCAAAGCGATCCCATTATCACAAATCACGCAAAAACTAGTCGATAACATGATGCGGATCTTACGAGAAACCTTTACTGGCGCTCGGGTGATTCGAGCATTCGACAAAGCTGCTTACGAAAAAGAACGGACAGATCAAACACTGACGGAATATGCGAAAACCATGATCCAAGTCAATCGCCTCTTTGCTGTCTTGAATCCGACCGTCAATTTAGTAATGGGACTCTCGATTTCGACTATCCTTGTCTACGGCGGCTATCAAAGTCTGCAGGGCCACCTTAGCTATTGGTAGTATTACTGCCATCATCGAATACACGATCCTGAGTCTCTGGTTTTTGACTATGGCAGCGATGGTGATCGTGATGGTGCCTAAAGGCTTGACTTCCTTGCAACGGATCACAGAAGTTTTGGAAGAACCAATTGATTTGATCGACGGTGACCAAACCTTAAACAAGACCGCCGTGTCAGAAACGATCGCAGCTTTCAATCACGTGCAGTTTACGTATGAAGGTGCCGAAGAACCTGTCTTAGAAGATATCAGCTTCGAGATCCATCGAGGCAAAACGACAGCGATCGTTGGTGGAACTGGTTCTGGCAAAAGCACCATCGCCAAAGCGCTGTTGCGTTTCAAAGATGTGACTGCTGGTTCGATCACGCTTTTTGGCCGCAACATCAAAGAGATCTCACAAGCCGAATTACGGGACCAAATTAGTTATGTCCCGCAAAAAGCGCTCTTGCTTAGCGGCACGATTCAAGAAACCTTGCGTTTCGGCAATCGTCCAGCAACCCATGAGGCGATGGCAAAAGCCGCTGAAGTTGCTCAAGCCAAGTCATTTATTGAAGGCTTGCCTGAAGGTTATGAAAGTCCAGTTGCTCAAAAAGGCAGCAATTTCTCTGGCGGTCAAAAGCAACGATTGAGTATTGCCCGAGCGCTGACAAAGCCAGCAGAAATCTACTTCTTTGACGACAGCTTTTCTGCTTTGGATTATCAAACAGACGCCAACTTGCGGCGTGCATTGAAAGAATACACGAAAGATGCCGCCGTCATTATCGTGGCTCAGCGGGTATCGACCGTCAAAAATGCCGATCAAATCATTGTCTTGGATAACGGCAAGATGGTCGGTAAAGGAACCCACGAAGAATTATTACGCAATTGCCAAACTTATCAAGAGTTTGCCTCATCTCAAGGAATGGGAGGAATGAAGGATGAGTAAACAAACAATGGATACCCCAAAAAACATGAAACATACAAGCCGACGCTTGCTGCGTTTGCTGATGGAACAAAAAGCCCGCTTTCTACTGATTATCGCTTCCGCCTTGTTCTTTTCCTTACTAATGTCCATCGCCCCTTTGATCTTGGGGCGTGGACTGGATAATCTGATTGCCTTGTTTCAACAAGAAGGCTGGCAGATCAATGATTTTTGGCAAAGTATTTTAGGTCCAGTCGTCCTTTTAGCGGGAACGTGGCTTTTGATTAGTCTCTTTTCCTTGCTGCAAGAGTATACGATGGCCAGTGTCAGTGAAACCCTGACCTTGACTTTACGCAAACAAATCAGTGACAAATTCAGTCGCCTGCCTATCAGTTTTTACGACAAACATCATACTGGCGATATTTTAAGCCGAGTGATTCTCGATTTAGATAAAGTATCCGAAGTCTTACAAGTCGGTTTGATGCAGTTGATCACCGCAACCATCAGCATTACCTTCGGCTTGATCGCTATGCTTTATCTCAGCCCATTACTGACGATCGGCGTGGTTCTGATTTTGCTTTTGAGTGCTTTTGTGACCACCGTTCTCGCACGAAAAAACTTGAGCTACTTTACCAAAAACCAAGAAACATTAGGTGCAGTTAGCAGTCGTGCGGAAGAGTTTTATACCGCAAATCCGCTGATCAAATCCTACAACCAACAAGTTGCCGTTGAAGCGGAAATGGCGGAATTGAGTGAAGCCCAATTTAAAGCCTTTCGGAAAGCACAGTTCGTCAGTGCAGCTATCAATCCATTCGTGCGCTTTATCAATCAAATCGGCTTTATCTTAAGCGCCGTCGTTGGTGGTCTAATGGTGTTGCAAGGGCAATTATCCATTGGTCTCGTACAAGCCTATCTGCAATACATCAACCAAGTGTCTGAACCGATCACGCAAGCCTCTTATATTATGAACACCTTGCAAAGTGCCTTAGCATCTCTCGAACGAATTTTTGAGATCCTTGATTATCCTGAAGAAGAAACTGCGACCCAACAACTGCCAGTTCCACAAAACATCAAAGGAAAAATCGATTTTCAACACGTCTCCTTTGGCTACAGCAAGGAAAAACTCTTGATGGAAAACGTCGAATTTTCCGTCAAACCAAAACAAACGGTCGCGATCGTCGGACCAACAGGTGCTGGAAAAACCACCATGATCTATCTTTTGATGCGCTTTTATCCATTGAATGGTGGGAAGATCTTGCTGGACGATCAAGACATGATGTCCTTTTCGGCACCGGCAGTACGGAAAAAATTCGGTATGGTGCTGCAAGATACATGGCTGTTCCAAGGAACCATTGCTGAAAATATCGCTTATGGCAATCCCGATGCCACTCGGGAAGACATCTTGGCTGCCGCGAAAGCCGCCCAATGCGACCACTTTGTGCGGACCCTGCCCAACGGTTACGATACCGTCATTGGTTCCGAAAGCGAACTGTCACAAGGACAACAACAATTATTGACGATCGCTCGGGCGATTTTAGCAGACCCAACGATCCTGATCCTTGATGAAGCCACCTCCAGTGTCGACACGCGGACGGAACAAATGATCCAAACGGCGATGGATCGTTTGACCCAAGGACGAACCAGCTTTATCATCGCCCATCGTCTTTCTACCATCAAAAACGCTGACTTGATTCTAGTGATGAAAGACGGCTCCGTCGTCGAAAAAGGCTCCCATACTCAATTGCTGGCACAAGATTCCCTTTACGCCCAACTATATAACAGCCAGTTTGCAACAGCTTGATGAAAAAGCCGAACCACCAACCTATGACTTTATAAACTGTCGAGGTTGTGGGTCGGCTTTTTTCTTTTTCCGTAAAAATCTGTGAGCACCAAGGCTAACTACTATTACCTTCAATTGCTTCTCTTTTACTCAACTTTTTTTAGTGCTGCTTGGATAAGCGGTACTTTTCCTGGTTCTTTTTTTATGATTGCCATTAATTTTCCTGAAAAAAGTTTTTTCTCTTGGCAATTATACCCGTCTAGATCTGCGGGATCGCCATTAGCAAGTCCGAGGATTGTTCCATTTTTTACCAAAACCGCTACAAGTTCGTCTGCAGTTGGCACCTCGATCCCTTCTGAATCGATTCCTTGGATCTCAAATAGAGAGTAGTCCGCTCCACAGAATCGTTCTTTAACTGTGACAGAATCAGTCGGACCGCTTGTTTTTCGAGTTGCTTCAATTGTTTGTTCCTCTTTGACACCAATGGCTTTTAAACAACCTGGTTCATAAGGAATATGCCAAGATAGGCCATCTTTATCATTTTTTTTCTTTCCAAAACTCTTCCCGTTCAGAAACAACTCAACAGTATTACAATTAGAAAAAGTCCTCACCTCCGTAACCCCTTGGTCAATTGTTAACCCTTCTTTGTTCCAGTGAGGAAACACATGAACCATTGGTGTTTCAGTCCACCTTGATTGATAATAATAAAAAGAATCCTTTTCAAATCCGACCGTATCTGTAATTCCAAATTGAGAACTGATTCCAGGCCAGTGAAACGGTGCTGGCTCACCGTAGTAATCCATAAATGTCCACAAGAAGACACCTCCCATATAGGCATGTTCTTCTAAGTAACGCAGTACTTCTTTCGGTTTAGCCGTACCACCGGTTCCTGGCTCTTCAGGCTTTCGTTTCCCAGGTAAGACCATAGAATAAAGAGAACCAAAGTTTGAAGTATGACATTTTTCGCTGTTATCTTGATAGACCCCTCTTGTCGAAAAGTAAGAAGCACTTTCCGTACTAAGATATGAAAATAGCGGATACTTTTCCTTTACAGCAACTAAACCTGTCCCATTTACAGCAGACTCAGGATAATTGACCCCGTTCACATCAAAAATACGCATATAAGAAGCATCCACCTGACCAGCAGGATTAAGTAATTCCGCTGAAACAATGAGACTTTGCGAAGTATGGGTTCGGATCACAGCTGCTAATTTTTGTGCCATTCGGTAAGCAAGCGGCGTATGACCAATCACCTCTTCATTACAAAGGGACCAAAAACAAAGAGAAGGATGATTACGTGTTTGCTTCACCATTTTTACCAGCTCATTTGTCCGCCACTCACTAGATTCCAAGATGCGGTTCTCGTTCATAACGATGATACCTAATTCATCACATAATTCAAGGAGATCTTTGGAAGCAAAGTGATGTGCACTGCGATAGGCGTTTACCCCCATTTCTTTCATTTTCAACAGCTTATACCGTAAAATATCTTTTGGTAATGCGACACCTAGACCACCAAAGTCTTGATGCTCACAGACCCCTCTTAATTCTTTACGTTCCCCATTAAGCAGAAAACCTTTCGTAGTATATGCGACTGTCCTAATACCAAAACAAAGCTGATAGTCATCGATTTGGTTCTCGCCATCAAATAGTTGAAAAGTAGCTTGGTATAGATGTGGATTCTCGAGAGACCATAGCTGAGGCGCGCAGATTTTTTGGCAATAACTCCATTCTGTTGTCGCCAAAGGATCTACGTTACACTCATGGATATTTTGTTGATCAGCCACCTGACTTTTGATCGTTATCTTTTGTTTTTTCTCAAAATGATGGTTAGCAAGACCAATGGTGATTTTAAGGAGCGCTTCCTGCTGGTTTATTTCAGTTGTTTCGATAAACGATGCTTCTGCCACAATCTGAAGCTTTGGTTTTATTTCTAAATATACATCCTTATATATACCTGCTCCCTCATACCACCAGCCTTCCGCGCCTTTCGTCGTATCCACTTTGATCAACACCACATTCACTCCCTCTGAGCCGATGCGTATCAGTTCAGAGACATCAAAAGAAAAATCAGAATATCCACTGTAATGATCACCTAGAAATACACCATTAAACCAGACAGATGCCATACGCATGACGCCCATAAAGTGGAGAGTCACTTGCTTTTCGTTCACTTCATCTAGAGTTAACGCAAAAGTCTTACGGTAATAGGCAATGCCATCTGGCTTTGATCCACTCATCAGTAAATCGGGATCATTAACATACGGAAGTTCATTTTTCCAATCATGAGGGAGATCAACAGATACCCAATCTTCGTCAAGTTCACTTTCCAAAGCAGTGTTCGCCAACATTCTCAAGCCTTTTTCACGATCACCTTGAGCAATCAGCCGTAGAAAATGTTCTCCACCAGCACCTATCAAAACAGTATCCCCCGCTTCATTTTCAAGCGGAGCTGCCAAGCCACCGATAGCTGCGGCTTTTCTGACTGTTTTCATTGGCTCTTCTATCTCACCTAAGTGAAATTGCCAGCCATCATTCAGTAATCGATTTTGTCTCATTTTTTCTCCTCCTTCTTATAAAAGTTATTTTGCTCTAGCTAAAAAGTCCCCACAAAATGGATCGATCGGGCTCTTACCTTTAAACGGTTCTTTCCCTAGCAATTTCTGGATTACAGCCTCCACTGTTTCTGGATTTCCTGTATACGCATTGATAAAAGTTGAAACATAAGGGATGTCAAATAAGTGATAGGGATTGGCAGTAGAAACAAAAATGGTAGGGAGATCCTTTTCATACCAGGGAGCATTTGCGGCCATCAAATGATTCCAATCCAAACGAACTGTTGTCTGATTGCTGGCGGTCTCAACATTAGCAACATACAATGCCAAATCAAATTTATTTCCAAGATCCTCAACCCCTGCCTCGAAAACCTCTTGGAAATCCAATTGTTGATTATCGAAAAGGTTGACTTCAAATCCAGCAGCTTCTAATCCAGCTTTAAAAAGCGGACCCACTCGTCCTCCCTCTTTAAATCCACCGTCGTCAGAATCACCCAAAATAACGAGACGGATTCGAGGGTATCGTTGTGGGGTGAGTGGTAAGTGTTTTTCTCTGTCTTTGACCAATGTAATCGACTCATCAGCAATTTTTTTCGTTACCCACTGATATTCAGTACGATCGATGACACTTTTAGGAGTACTATTGACTGTCTCTTCCCTTACTTCAGTAAATAAACCATGGTACATCTTGACTGCTAAAATTCGTGCGACTGCTTCATCCAAACGTTCCATACGAATGCTTCCCTCTTTTACAGCAGATGCGATCACTTCATAATCTTCATCAATATTTTTATTAAAAAGCAACATATCGATTCCTGCATTGATTGAAGCAACGAGTCGCTCTCTATGAGGCATGATCGTCGTGTAACCGACCATTGGTGTTGCATCAGTGATAGCCAAACCATTGAAGCCCAGTGTATCTCTTAGTAACCCGTTAACTAGAAGTTTCGAGCAAGAAGCAGGCATCAATTCGGTTTCTCTGATAGTTGGTGAAAGTTTTCGCTCCCACGCAGGCTGATAAATGTGTCCCACCATGATACAGCTGACGTTTTTTTCAATAAACTGGCGATAAATAGTCCCATACGATTCCATCCACTCATTCGCGGAGAGTGAATTGATCGAACTCAGTAAATGTTGATCCCTTTCATCAACACCGTCCCCAGGAAAATGCTTGATCACTGGAATGATGTTACTCTCAGAAAAACCGTCTATCTGCGCTTGAGCCATGCGAATAATTCGTTTTTGATCACTTCCAAATGTGCGAGTATTCGTGATTGGGTTCTTGAAGTTATAATCAATATCGACAATCGGTGAAAAAGCCATATTAATACCAATTCGAGCCGCTTCCAGCCCAGCAATTTTTCCTAAGTAATAGGCATTTTCGGTGCAATCTGTAGCGGCGATCTGCATAGGATTACCGACCCATGTCCCTTCCGTAAGAATACCATTCCCACCTGACTCTAAATTTGCTGAAAGAAATAACGGTATTGTGCTAGCATCTTGGACTGCTCTTAGCTGATCCTTCAATTTTTCAGCATTGTCGGGGCGATACATCATTCCACCCGGTTGGTATTTCTTAATAAAAGCCGTCAATTCCTTTACAGAACCTGATTGTCCAATCACGAAAAAAAGCTGACCAATTTTTTCCATAACTGACATGTTTTCTACGATCTTCTGAATTTGTTTTTTCCTTGTCTCTGTAAATTTGAAAAGTGTTTCTCTTGTCTCTCTCACTGAGTTGTCCTCCAATCGATAGTTTCACAGACGACGAGCGCAAGAATCACTTCACTCTTGCGCTCGTTTGTTGTTATTATGGTTAACTGTAAATCCTGTGCGAGTTTCTTATCCAGCTTGTTCTTGTGCTAAACGTTCTTCTTGAACTGCTTGATTATCTAAGGTTTTAAAGAACGGGTAATAGATAGCCATAGAAATAGCAACTGCAAATAGTTGATAGATACCAAAAGAGAGACTCCCTTGAACGATGCCGTGGATCAGCGGAGGTAACGAGCCCGCCCCTAGGATGCCAATCGGTGCGGTAATGATTCCCATAGAAATCAATGCGTACCCAAGAGAAGTGATCACTAATGGCGTCAATAAGAACGGAATCAAAAGCATCACATTCAACATTACCGGCATTCCAAAGACAACTGGTTCATTTACACCAAAAAGACCGCTTGGAAATACGATTTTTGAAAATGATTTGTAGCGCTTACTCTTGGAAAATAAAAACATGTCAGTCACTAAACCAATCGTTGCACCGCTCCCCCCTAAACATGCCAAATCGTATAACCCAAAATTAATGGCATGAGGGACTGCTTCTCCCGCCGCCACAGCAGCACTATTGTCTGCAAGATAACCCAAGAAAATCGGCATGAGAATCGGCAATACGGTCATTGAACCATGAATCCCGAAAAACCATAAGAGATTCGAGATCAAAATAAGAATCAAAAAGGCAGTTAAGGAACCCGTCAATCGCTGCAATGGTTCTTGAAGCAATGTATAAACAAAATCTGTCGCTGAATTATAACTAGTTACGCTAAAACCAAATTTAACAATTCCAAAAAGTGACGCAATCACAACTGCTGGAATTAAAGAAGTAAATGACTTGGTCACCATTTCTGGCACCCCATCGGGCATTTTGATCGTAATATTTTTTTCCACAAACAATTTCATCAGTTGAATCGTGATCAGTGAAACGAAAATTGCCACGAAGACCCCGCGCGCGCCTAAATAATTGGTACTTAAAAATGAAGCTCTTGCTTCGGGATTTTCAGTGAGTGGCGTTAATAACAGGAAACATACCAATGAGATGAACCCCGTCCCCAAGGCTTGTTCTTTGATCCCGAATATTCCTGCTCCACAGTAGGCAATACTAAATGCCATATACAAACCTAATAAATCAATTGTGTAAGCTGGAATATAATTCATTACTGTCCCAATGTTGGTCACTGATAGAAAGTTTTGATACGGTTCCCAGCTTAAACTAGAAATAACTGTAAAGATGGCACCTAACATAATAACGCCTAGTAATGACATCGAACCTGTACTCACACTTTTTAAATAGCGATTCGAAGAAATTTTATTCGCAACGGGAATAAATCTTTTTTCCATAAAGTGGATAAATGCATTCATTTTTCTTACCCCTTTTTAGTGTTTTTTATTTTATTTTGGTACCAATAGTAACTGTCTTTGGGAATTCGTCGACATTCTTTTGGATCTTCATCTGTGCGATCAACAAAAATCAAACCATATCGCTTTTTAAACCCTTGGTGTGAACTAACCAGATCAAGTAGTGACCAAGGACTATAACCCAATAAAGGATATCCTTCCTCCATAAAACGCTCACATTGCTTAATATGCTGTTCTAAGTAATCAATACGATAGACATCGTGAATTTGCCCATCTTCAATACGATCAGAATACGCTAAACCGTTTTCAGTCACCATCATTGGTAAATGGTATTTTTCATAAATCGACCGCATACCTATATATAATCCTTCAGGGTCAATACCAAATTCCATCCATTTCGTCTTCGTTAAATAAGGATTGTTCCCTAAGGTAAATCGCTCATTTCGATAAAATGGTGGTAGTTTGCTTGTATCTTCTCCCGGTTCAACGGCACGTATACAGGTACTACAGTAATAGTTTATCCCTATAAGATCTGGTTTATTCTTCTTCAAAATTTCTTGATCAGCTGGTTCCGTTTCTGGATACCAACCTTTCTCATTCAAATAATTGCAGTAGCTTTTCGGGTACTCGCCGAATACTGACATGTCGAGAAAACAATTTTGTAAAAAGTCTTCGGCGTTCTTAGCTGCTAAGATGTTCCTTGGCGAAGGTGTTTCAGGATAAACAACTTGCATAGAGCACACCGGTCCAATTTTCCCATCTCTTACGATTTTTCGAAAAACTTGAATTGTCTTTTTCTCAGCTAGCGACATATTGTAACTCATTTGATACATCTGCTTCATTTTTTCATCTGCATCCGTTTCGTGATTGCCATTTAAATCAGAAGCTGCTGTGACGATCAATTGCTCGTTGATCGTTCCCCACAACTTGACTCGATCACCGAAATGCTGAAAGCAAACTTTTGCATAAGCAACAAAGTAATCAATACATTTTCTTGATTTCCATCCGCCAAATTTGGTTACCAATGCTTGCGGCATTTCAAAATGATAGAGGGTAGGAAAAGGTGTGATTCCTTTTTCAAGACACCCATCAATCAAACGATTATAAAAATCGATGCCTTCTTGATTCGGCTGATCACCATCACCCATGACACGTGTCCAATTGAACGAAAAACGATAGAGATCGATCCCTAAGTCTGCCATTAATTCAATGTCTTCGCTTAGATGATGATAGTGATCGGACGCGATCTTCGAATCTGCAATTCCCTCCGGTACGTGACGCACATCTGTTGTTGCAATCCCTTTTCCACCTTCACCAAAGCCTCCTTCTACTTGAAATGCTGAGGTTGATGCCCCCCAATAAAAATCTTTTTTAACCATTGTTCCTTCCACCTTTCCCTTATAAGAAAACGATACCATTCAGAATTAATTCTAACGACAACAAAACAAGACCTCTGGTTTCAAATCCAAAGGTCTTGTTTCAAAATATGAAACTATTGAGGCAAATAGAACTTTTTCATATACATATAAATCAGTAACTCCATCGTGTATAGAATAGCAATCCGTCCTTCGGTGTTTTCGTTGATCTCTCCACAGAGGATAATTTGGTCTGCACTTCGCTCAATGATTGGAGAATGCTTAAACGTAAAGACGATAATTTTGATTCCCTTTTTCTTCAATGCTGCAATCACTTTTTCACTAAAGTAAAAGAAACCACCCTCCATCGAAAAAATCAAAACCAAGCTATCTGGCGAGCTTTCTTCCACAATTTTTAATTGCTCTTCCACTGTAAAACCAATCCGAATAATTTTATCCATGCTTGCTAATTTGCTTTGCAAATGCTGTCCCATAAAAGCAGCAAATTCTAAGCCAAACACAGCAACGTTTTCTGTTTCATAGATCGCAGAGACCACTGTTTCAAGTTCTGAAATCGAGAGATGTTCTTTGGCGTACCTCAAATTGATCAAAAGATTTGAGGTGAATTCGTCCAGAAATTTCTCCCTTTGTTCCACGGGCTGGATCACTTTTTTGGAATAATCGCTGACGATATCGATCTCTTTTTCAACCGCTTGTTTGAATTCCGTATAAGATGAAAAAGCCAAAATTCGAATGAATCGCGAAATCGCTGCAGTCGACACAAAGCATTCTTCTGCGAGTTCATAAATGGTCATCTTAGGGATTTTCGAAAAACTTCTTAGAATCGCCTGTGCAATAAAGTAATTATTGTCTTGTTTTTTCTGATTATTTAAATAGCGCAACAAAAGACTTCTGACTGAGGTTCCTTTATTTTCCATTCGTGCTACCTCCTAAATACGCTTTCACCTAAATATACAATGAAAGCTAGGGAAAGCAAAGTTGAATTGGTGAAATTCTCCTTATACTCTGCGCCCATTTCGATAATTTAAATCTAAAAACCTTTCCCTTGCCTTGCCCGTATCCATATTCCATAATCAGACGTGAGCGATGATCCATCAAACAGACCGTATGGGAGTGTTACGAATGAAAAATTTTCAGATGACGTTTATTACTTCTACGACCACCAATCGTTGGTTGAAACTATTGAATCTTTTGGAACGGCATAAGACCCTTTCGAATCGTGAGTTGTCAAAAGCTGTCCAGAGTTCGCGGCGCACGATCATTTATGATATGGAGGGGCTACGGAACTACTTTGGAAGTACGCTAATGATCGAATCCACGTCGAATGGCTATTCTCTTCATGAATTACTACCGAAAGAATATCTGGAACGAAAACGAGCGCTCCTTCAGAATGAACCGTTATTCGTTATTCTTGAGCATCTGTTTAAGGGAGAATATCGGACAGTTTCCGAATGGGCAGACTATTTTTATCTTTCTGAGAGTTCCCTTTTACGCTATTTGACACTTTTTGAAAAAGCCCTGAAGCCCTTTCAGTTATCTGTTGATCATAAGAATTTCCGTCTGATCGGATCAGAAGCGGATATTCGCAAATTTTTCCATGCCTTTTATTATGAGTCGGATGCTACGCCTCATACGGTACGTCCAACCATTGCTGTGCAAAATATCGTCTTAGATTTTTTTCGCAATATACGCGGCAAAACCAATAATACAGCTTCATTTTGGTATATCAGTTATTGGTTGTATATTATCCTTGAGCGTCATCAAGCAGGAGAAACTGTCGTTGTCTCCGAACAATTAAAAAAGATCGTCTTGGCAGATGAACTCTTCCAAGAAATCCAGCCCCTCAATCAATCTTTGCTTCTCTTCACTAGGAAACATTTGTTCCTCTAAGTTACTTCTTGTTGATGCAATTGTTTGCTGTGCTACACCTTCTTGTAGTTGCTCAAAAGTATCCCCTACAAAAAGATCATAGACACTTTGCCCGAATTGGCGATCATCTTCATAATAGCGATCTTCCATCAAGACGCCGGTAGCTGCCGCATGGATCGGATTACCTGATGGATTAAGTTCTCTGATCGTATAAGTATCACCACGTCTCGGTCTCAATTGGTCATTTAAATTTACTTGCCAAATCATATGGGAGCCTGTCGCAGCATTTTTAAATGTCTGAGCCGACTGTCCATTGCTAAATGTAACCCTCGCGCCATAATTTATGAAATGCTTACTGATATCATGATTGAATACAGGTAACCCATTCGCATCTTCCTCTATCCATACATTAAAAATATAAGCACTACTTCCAGTTGTATTGAGTGTTTCTCTTTTGTTAAGACCCTTCAAAGAATAGATGGGGCTTCCTTGAGTATTCATCTGTAGTACTTGTTCAGATAATGCGTTTGTGTCCGTCATATCCCTAGCTTCTGACTTTTGGGTATCATCTGGTGCTAAATGTTGTTCTTGTGGATCGACTGGTTCATTTTCAGCTTGTTTTGCTGCCTCTGGCTGCTTCTCTTCTAACCCATCCACTAGTTTTTCTATGTTATAATTTTCTTCCAAATCCTCGTGCTCTTGTGCCATCGCTACCACTAGTAATGATGATAAAGTCATTTGGCAAACGAGTAATAAACCTGTTGCTTTCAATTTAAAATTGTTTTTCATTTTATTTTCCCTTCCAACTCAACCTATATATCTTTCTATCGTTGTATTTCTTCATGTTCTCCGGTTAATGATGCTTGTACGAATTCATCCTTCCTCATCAGGTAGTTTGTCATAGAATGACTTCGCATTTTCTTCTGAGCCAATCACCGCTGCTAGAATGGAGAACATTGTCCGATGACTGATCATTAACAAACCTGTGACTTCATCACTAAATTAGTTATTCATAAGTCACCCCTGCTTCTCTATTCTTTCGTACGTTAAAGATTCATTTCACTTTTATCACGCGTCCTTTCTTACTCCCTTAAAAAAAATCTGTCTTAGACCTTATTGGAACAACCTATTCGATAGAAACTCACTAAATATCATAGATGAGCTCTAAAAAAAGATGTTTTTTTGACGAAATTTTATTGTTTTAATCGAGGTTAAATTTAACACGGTTGCTCATCGAGCAATAAATCAAGATTTGCAAACCTGTGTGAATAAATTGATTTTCATTTTCTTTTCAAATAAGGCATTTTGAAAGTTTGTGCAAAAAAAAAGCGTTATAAAAAAAGACGATTCCTTATGATTTAAAAAGGATCGTCCATTTTTGTTATTACCTGTAACCACTTGACTCAATACGATGGATACATTGTTTTTGCCTACTCATTCTTAGCATTGTCTGAAACATTTTTATCAACAGTTATCTTCAACAGAATGCTTCTTTTCTATAAAAAATGTCAGAAAAAAGCAAAATAAAAGAAATTATATGTAATTTTACACATCTTCTAAAAAAATTCATTTTTCTTTGGTATACTAAACGTAGATCTGCATATCATTAGATTTACGTTGCCCGTTAGTGAAGTTTCAGGCAACGTTTCTTTATGGGGGATAGATAAAAAATGGAAGAGAAAAAGATTTTTGAGAAGCGCTGGTTATTAGCTACCAGTGAACAACGAGAGAAATACCAAGCCTTGATTGCCTCTTACCCTTCAATCGAATTGACATTCAAAGAAAAAAGCTACCTTTTATGGCTGTGTCAGTTAGACAGTGATACGTTCAAAACCTTTGAAGCGATTTTTGATAAACTAGTAAATGCCAACTAATTATTTTCGCGTAGGCTGTTCTTTCACCAAAATAACCCAATCTTTTGGTATTCAGGAATAGTGGGCATATTTTCAGATAACTCCCTTTTTTATTAGACAAACGAATAAAAGCCGCACCCGTCGATCGTAACGGTTGCGGCTTTTCTCTTTGATCTATCCACCCATGTCCTCGTCATGCTGTGTTGCAACACGTGGATTAGGCTGTGGGAACGCTTAACGCTTGCCCTAACTGAGGATCGATTTTTTCAATCACTCTTAGCCAATCTTGATGATCGGGGATTGCTTTGAGTAAAAGAGAATCAGTCGATAAGATGAACTCTGATAAATATTCACTATAATTCGTGACCACAAGATCAATGGCGTTTTCCTTCAAATAATCGCTCGTCAATTCATTGATTTTTGGAAAAAATACCCGATGATCATTGCCGACATAACGCAAGAAGCGCGCACGAATCGTGTGACAGGCATAGAGATCACCTTCTATTATCAACGCGATCCGTTTGACTTTTTGAGCATAAAGCTCCCTGATTGCTTCACTGTAAAGGGTCAGTGCCGCACAAACATCTGACAGATACTCCTGTTTGACCCCTAGAATCGCTTGGTGCTGCTTCATAAATGCCAGATTTTTTTGATAAGCAGCAGAACCATGCTTTTGCGCTTCAGTTTTTACTTCTGTTAGCAAGTGATTTAAAACGGGCGCCAGCTGCTCATTGATTTTCTTTGACAGGAAAAAGGCGTGGATCATCGTCTGGACCTGTTGAGGCTCTTGAAAGGAAATGCCCCATTCTTGCACGAAGCGCTGACTCAGTTCTTCGAGTTCAGGATACAGCCCAAACGCTGCAACGAATTGCTGCTCTTTTTCAGGCTCGGTCAAAGTTCGTTTCATCACGGTCACTAAATAAAGCCACATCATTTCTTGTTGCGGTAGTCTTACTCGGTATAGCGCTTCGATTTTAGGCGCTAAGTTCTTCATTATCGCAAACGCCTCATGCGTTTCGACGATTGCTGCCAACGATCGAGGAATCTGAACAGTCTTTCCCAGTTGATAGCGCTTGATCGTAATATACAAACTATAATAAAAATCACTCGGAGAAACGCCTGTATTCACCAGCGCTGTGGGAATTTTTGAGAAGGCATCACTGACTAACGCGATCAGTTCTTTGGGGGGCAAGAGCGTATGCGGCGTGACATCTGATTCATAATAAAAATCTTTAAAAAACTTGCGAATATTGGCTTCTGATCCACTCAAATTCACCGGTTGCAAGATCCACTCTAAATGATACTTTCGTAACGTCGCAGAAGCGGTATTCAAATAACGACGCATCGTACTTTCTGATACATATAAGCGCTGCGCCCACTCTTCAACCGAACAGAATTCCCCGTGGAAAATGGCTTCCACGATTTGATACATGCCTTCTTCTGCAACAAGCTCCTTTTTTTGAGACAAGTATCTTTTCGGATCAGTTTCCCTAAAATGATAGCCATTGGCTTCAAGAGTAAATTCCGCTGCCTCCTGCAGATAGGTTTTCAATTCCTTGATGTCAGAGCTGATCGTCCGTTGGGTCACATCAAGCTTGTTGGCTAAACTTGCGATGGAACAAGTCCGTTCTCGCTCAAAGGTATTTAACATTTGAAGCCATCGAACGGTCGTTTTGTTTAGTATAAAATTTAACTGCAATTCTCTCATTTTTGCCCTCCGTGTTTCTCCTTCACCGACTGGTTTCTTTTCTATAGTACAATATTTGCGTCTATAAAAAACCTTCCTATTTCCCAAATTTACTTAAGTTGGTGTTAGAATATGTACTTAAGTGAACAAACAAGGTATTCTCTATGTAGACTCTTTTTGTGCAACTGGAGGAATTTGTATGACAAATATGGTTTATGGATACGCCCGTGTATCCACAAGACAACAGGATCTCTCTCGTCAATTGGATTTACTTGACCGGTATGAATGCAACAAAATTTATACTGAAAAGATCAGTGGTGTACGCGCAAATCGTCCTGAATTAAATAAACTAAAAAAACGAGTGAAAGAAAACGATAAAATCATTATTGAAAGTTTCTCGCGGCTAGGAAGAAGTACCAAAGACCTGATTGATCTCGTCTACTTTTTTGAAAAGAAAGGGGTAAAAGTCATCAGTATCAAAGAAAATTTTGATACACAAACCCCTCAAGGAAAATTAATGATGACTGTTTTCCAAGCCTTTAGCCAATTCGAACGAGACATCATCGTTGAGAGGACCAAAGAAGGCTTAGAATCCGCGCGTGCTAGAGGAAATATTGGCGGTCGTCCACGAATCGATCCCGCACTGATCCAACACGCATTGCACCTTTATCAAAAGGAAGGAAAAGCCGTTGTGGATATCTGAGCCCAAACAGGCTTAAAGCGCTCGACTTTTTATCGCTATCTTAGTCTGGAGAAGGATGAGGTCATTTCATAAATACACGTGCTGGTTGAACTTCGTACTTTCGGCTGCTCACTATATAAAAAACAGGACGAACATTGCTGATGTTTGTGATGGCTTAAAGATCGATTTTTTTCTCTCTTATAAGCGATTCATCCAGCTTGTTCGTCCTGTATGTTTTATTCTGCTAGCTCTTCTGTTGATCCTATTGTTGTTTTCTCCATGATTTCTTACGGAACAAGAACACCAGTCCGCCGATTAAGAATAAGATACCTGTCACACTTAGCAAGACACTGCTTGTTTCTCCTGTTTTTGGCAGTTGCTTAGCAGTGGATTGTTTGCTTGCTTTGATCCGTGCTTTCTGTTCCGTTGCTGAGGGTTTGTCTGATTGTTCTGATGGTCGTTTTCCGTTTCTCTCTTGATCGTTTGTTTCTGACGTCTCTGTCTCAGGACGTGTCTTGATCGGTTCTTCTATTATTGGATCAGACGCTTCAGTTTCAGGGATTTCAGTCACAGGCGACTCACTTTCCGGACGATTTTCTTCTGGTACTTCTGTTGGCGTTTCTTCAGGTGTTTCGTTAGGCGCTTCGCTGACTTTTGCTTGTACAGTAATCACGGCATAGGCAATCACTGCTCCGTAATGGTAGGAGACCGTGTACTGACCGACTATGTTGTTGTTCACTGTGCCGTTGACTTCTACTTCTGAAAAGGCTACTTCTTTGCCATCACGATCGATGGCAGAATCAATGTTTGTTTCTGGTAGCCATTCATCGCCTTGCTTGATCGTTGAATCGTGAACTTTCAGGGACGTTTGATCCGCTTTTACGGTGATAGTGGCTTTGCTTTTTAAACCGTGATAGCTGTAAATGACCACGTATTCGCCAGCTTTTGTTGTATCTGCTTTGCCTGTAACAGTGATATCCCCAAAATCAACAGGTTTACCATCCCGATCCGTTGCGCTGTCGAAGTTGTCCTTGGCTTCCCAGTGTTCCCCTGTGTACAACTCGCTATCGTGAACTTTAACTGTCGTTTGATCGGCTTTGACGGTGATAATGGCTTTGCTTTCTACGCCATGATAGCCGTAAATGACTTCATACTTGCCTGCTTGCGTTGTATCGACAGTCCCCGTGACAGTGATATCCCCAAAATCAACAGATGAACCGTCTCTATCTGTTGCACTATCGAAGTTGTCCTTGGCTTCCCAGTGTTCCCCTGTGTACAACTCGCTATCGTGAACTTTAACTGTCGTTTGATCGGCTTTGACGGTGATAATGGCTTTGCTTTCTACACCGTGATAGCTGTAAGTGACCTCGTACTTGCCTGCTTGCGTTGTATCGACAGTCCCTGTAACAGTGATATCCTCAAAAGCAACAGGTTTACCATCTCGATCCGTTGCGCTATCGAAGTTGTCCTTGGCTGTCCAGTTTTCTCCTGTATACAACTCGCTATTGTGGACTTTGACTGTCGTTTGATCCGCCTTGACGGTAACAAGGGCTTTGCTTTCTATTCCGTTATAGCTGTAAATAACCACATATTCGCCAGCTTTTGTTGTATCTGCTTTGCCTGTAACAGTGATATCCCCAAATTCAACAGGTTTACCATCCCGATCCGTTGCACTATCGAAGTTGTCTCTGGCTGTCCAGTTTTCCCCTGTGTACAACTCGCTATCATGGGCAGTCACGTTGGTTTGATCGGCTTTGACGGTGATAATGGCTTTGCTTTCTATCCCATCATAACGATACACTACCTCATAGGTCCCCGCTTTCTTGGTATCCACGCTTCCGTCAACGCTCACATCGGCAAAAGCAACTGGATGGTTGTCCCGATCGACGGCTTGGTCGAAGTTATCTTCTGGGGACCAATTTTCGCCGACGTACAACGAAGAATCGTGAACAGTAATCGCAGTGAATCGAGGTTTGACGAGGACCGTTGCTTCTTTGCTTACATTGTTTAAGTGGTAGCTGATTGTATAAGTACCCGCTTGACTAGTATCGACTTGCCCAGACACACTGCCGCCCTCAGCGAGGAATTCCTCGTAAGTCAGTATTTTTCCTTCTTTTGAGACTGCTTGTTCAAAATTATCCGCCGCTGACCATGTATCCTGTTCATAAATCGTGGTATCTTTCACGGATAGCGCTGTGAAATCCGTTGGTGCTTTTTGATAGACGTAGGTCACTGTCGCTTCGCCTCGAGGAAAATTCCCTTTTGCATTCGTCGGTAGTTGATTGGTATCAAGAACGTACCCTGGAATTTCTGGAATAAACGCACTTGTAGAGACATTATAGGGTTCATTGGTGCTATTATGGATGGTTTGAGAAGGATAGATTTCCATCCCTGATTCATCCACATATTTAACCGTCAAATGGCTATTCGTAAAGCGAACATTATATGTCGCCGTGAACAAAAGGTTTCCGTTAACGTCGGTATATTCTAAAACCGCTGTTAAACCGTAATAGTTGATCGTAAAACCTGTGAAGCTTGTCCAAGATATATTTAATTGATTGGTACCAGTCACTTCACTTGTATACCATAGCCCCACCAGCATGTATACCTTATCCGTTTTGTAGACATAAAAATCTTCTGTCAGCTGCGGGTCTTGGTATAGTGTTTGGTGTGCGTATTTTTCCGGGATTGGCAAATCCAAAACCAGTGCTTTATACTTGATCGGATCATATTCTACAGTCAGATCGTAGTTGAAACTCTCGATACTCTTCGTTGATTCTGCAGCGAAAGGTTGACTATCCGTAGATTCTACAATGGTTTCAGCAGATGGGGCAGTAACTGAAATTTGAGTTTTTTCTGCAGTATCAGATGCGTTAGATTGATTTGTTTCTGGGTTTGAAGGGGTGGTCACCACTTCACTTGCGGTTGTTTCGGAAGATACGACGTCAGCATTTCCTTCTTGGGAATCTGTCTTTTCTCCTGAGTCCATGCTTCCTGTTGAATCTGCCAGCAAGGGAACCGATGAGTCTATGGATGGTGTTTGCTGCTCTGTTTGTTGTGTTTCTGTTGCCTGAGCGATCGGCCATGTGCTTGGAAAGGTTGTCCCTAAAATCAGCATCCCTACTAAAGCGCTCTTAATTATAACTACGCGTTTTTTCATTTTCATTTTTTCTCCTTTTTCTTTTCCCCAACGTTATTCACACTTATCTTTGTACCAATCAATCCAAGCGTTTTAGGTCTGCAACTAGCAAGGTTGTTTTTTCTAAAAAAACTGTTTTCAATGACTGCTTCACACTCGATGAAACATGCGGCGCACCATTAACATGAAATCCGCCAATTTTCAAGGGATAAGACTTCTTGATTGGCGCAGAGTATTATATAATTTACTTAAAACGAGCGTAATTTCAATGGATAGGTGGTGACTTCAATGTTAGAAAATTTATCTATCAACTTGCATCGGGACAAAGCATTTTCTCGACAAGTAAAAATCTTGCAAGTACTAAATGCTGCACCGACAGGGTATCATCCACAAGAATTAGCAACATTATTAGGACTATCTTTGCCTACAGTTACCAAAGAGCTGAGTATTTTAAGTGACAGTTTGCCAAAAGACCTGGTCAAGATCACACTCTCAGAAACGAACATCGTCTCGATCGCTTATCCGCCGAACGCTTCCATCAATTCTGCCATCCAATACCTGGGGATGGAAACGCTGGAGTTTAAAATCATGACGAGTATTATTGATAATAAAAAATACTCTATTCACCGAGCAACGATTGAATTCGGTTATTCTCGCAGTCATCTTTTACGGACGATCAGCTACATGAACAAGTCGTTGCAAACCTATTCTGTAACTATTGCCACGAATCATCTTGACTTTATTGGTACCGAAGAGGACATCCGATTTTGTCTGTTCGTCTTTTTTTCTGCTTATGGCGATAGCACGATTTTAGATAAGGATAGTCCAGCGGATGCCCGTCTGCTGGTCCAAAAAGCCAAGGAAGCCAACAAAAAAGATTTGCATTACAGCCATTACAGACTGGCTCTGTGGCTAAGTATCGCCAAGCGCAGGTGGCGCCACTCTTACTTTTTGACCTTGCCGCCGTCTTTAGAACGCAATCTATTGGAAAAAGAGCGCTTCGCTATTTTTTCAGAAATATTAAACGAACATTACTTGAAAAAATACCGAATCATCCACTTGCCGCAACAAGAGCTGCTTTGGATCTTTGTCAATGCGCTTCACTGTCTTTCCTATAGTACGATGGACATCAACGGCGAAAGCGA
This sequence comes from Enterococcus sp. AZ079, assembly GCF_050547255.1. Taxonomy (NCBI): domain Bacteria; kingdom Bacillati; phylum Bacillota; class Bacilli; order Lactobacillales; family Enterococcaceae; genus Enterococcus; species Enterococcus sp. AZ079. Next base: position 2,783,180 of record NZ_CP172955.1, read on the forward strand.
TTCGGATTACATTTTTCACCATACAGAAAGACCAGAAATTATTGCAGAAGCGGCTGCCTTTTTAGAGAAATCTGGCGTCGCTATTCCACCTGCAGCTGCCCACAAGATCATCGCTTATCTCGTAAATCTTCGCCTGCTGACGATGATTTCTGCCAATTATGAGTTTGCTGATCCGCAGATCAAAGCCTTTGTTGAAACGACATTCAAGACGGATTACCTTTCTTGGAATGAGTGGTTGAAACCTTTCAACGATCAAAGCCGCTTCTTTTCCTTTACTCACTTGGAACATATCGCAGTCACATTGACTTTGTTAAGCGAGTTAGCGCCTAATCCCCAGCTGAAAAAACACCTCAAAGTAGCCTTTGCTTTTCAAGGCGGTGCTGGTCTAGATGCTTTCTTAGCTGCATCAACGGAATTATTTAAAAACGACCATACAGAAATCAGTTACTTTTTTGAAGTGGCTCCTGATGAACAAGAATTGATCCATCGGGAAATAGATTTGATCGTTAGCAATTTTGACTTGCATCTGAAAAGCAACTCCAAATTTCAGCAACTACGCATTTCAAATGTCCCCACCCTTTCGGACTGGACGATCATCCACAAAACGATTGAACAGCTGATTCAGCCAAGAATCACACCGATTCGTTGACCTAAGGAAACTGACGGCCTTCTTGAAGGAAGCGCCGCCAGTTTTTCATTGCGCGGTTTGCTATTTTGACCCTTTCCTAAGTATCCATTTTTCTTTTCTCTTAGCGTGTCTATTTTTTTCACATCAGAAAAAAATCAGACCTTTTTTGCAAGATTCCTCTCCTAATAAACGCTTTTCCATTCAAGCGCAGCGGAGAAAGCCCCTGTCTTGTTTTTATGTGCTGTTCGTAATCCCTGAAAAGTTGCCTGATTCGTGAATTTTTAATGAAAGAAATTTTAGCTGCTATTCTTAGCCCCAACTGTGAGAAGTGTTATTTTAAAAGCAAAGAAACATACGGTCATAACAGACTGCATGTTTTAAATAACTTTTGTATCTATTTTTTTTATTTACTAGAAAAAAAAGAAATTTTCTCCCCGCTCCTTTTTTGTATAATAGGTAAAAAGAGAGGGGAACAAACGTGGATTTTATCAAGGAGCTGCAATCCTTCAAAACAATCGTCGAGGAAGGTACGTTTACTAGAGCTGCCGCCAAACTAAACTATGCCCAGTCGACCGTTACGAACCATATCAAAAAGTTAGAAGACGAATTAGAAGTAGCGTTATTTTTGGAAGGAAAAAGCAATGTATTGACCTTGGAAGGCGAATTGTTGAAACAGGAAGTACCCGAACTGATTGCCCACTGGGAGCGGGTCAAAGAACAGTTGATCAATGCTTCCCATACGGTCGAGTATTCGTTGCGGATGGGCATCCTTCAACCCTATGACATTTTGGTTTTGCCTGCACTGCTTCACGATTTTTCGCAGCACTAACCAAAAATAAACTTCGAGATCGTCGTGGGATCAACACTAGAATTAGCCAATGCACTAAATGAAAACCGAATTGATTTCGTCTTATGCTCACTTCCTCACGAGAAACATTTTACTTACGAGGAATTGTTTCAAGAAGAGCTTTGCTGCATTACCGCAATCTCAAACCCATTAATCATCAATATGCTAGCCGACCTTGAAGGGAGCCATCTCTATCGTTCCAAGTCTGATTGTCCAGCTCGCACAAAAATTGAATGCTATCTTGACAATCAGGTTCCTTCGATCCATTGGGAGTCTGTCAGCAATATCAGTACGATTCCTTACTTGATCGAACAAACTGGATACTGCAGTCTGATCCCTCGTTCCATCATTGAGCAAACTCATGCTCGAGTAAAAATCGTCTCGCTTCCTTTGCCTGATCCCCACATGTCGATCGGCTTATTGTCAAAACATCCACTGATGCTTTCTCCCAGCATCACAAAAAATTTTGTCATCGAGCTAAAAATACGCTTACTATCTTTGTTATAAAACGGTTTTAATCCGCATTGATTTTTATGCAATTATGCTTTTTTCGGAAAAATAATGTCAGTCATTTTGTAAACCTCGTCACAGCGGGAAACAAAAGAGCTGCACCAAGTCTTTACGTTTTAAAGACTTGGTGCAGCAAGGTTTTTGAATTCGCTTACGGTTATAAAGTTACAAGATAGTATCTTTTCTCTCGATTCGATTTTTTGTTATCATTTTACTTTTTTTATGCAACCTGATACGATTATTCATGTAAATCGAAGAAAAATCAGAAAAGATGTCGTTATTCTTAACATTTCCGATTTTTTCTCCGATTGTAAAAAATAGAAACGTTTTTTCATTATTTATAAAGTATACTCAATTTTGAAGCGACGAGTTCTCAAGAAACTGAGTCTTGTACCCCGCAGGGCAAAGTCTTTGGGTAGTTATTGCTCAAGGAAGCTGTTTTTGCAATTGTCAGAAAAAATAGACGATGAGAAAAGGAGGAAAAGCCATGTTTATCATTGAAGCAATCTTCAGCTTTCTAAGAGACGCATTAGGTGTGATCCTAGCTATTCTCTTAGGGACGCTTTGCTTGTCGATGGTGGTCAATTTGATCGTTATCGTTGTAAAAAACACCTATTCAAAATTTAAAAAGAATTATTAACGAATCGCTATCTTGTAATAGATAGCTTTTTTAAATAGTTTTTTCAACCTCTCAGGTCTCTTTTTTGCCTTTGTAATATCTTTTTTCAAACTCAATCCAAGACTTGCTGAATTCATGGTTCGAAAAGGCACTTTTTAAACCTGAACGCTGCTTAAAGCGAAAGACCTCTTCGCGGTCCATCCCCAATTCCTTGGCAATTCGTTCATCCGACCAATCATTAGCCACCAACTGCTGCACGATATTTCCCATCTTCTCTATGCCATGGGTACCACGTGCTCGATTGTGGCGAATCGTTGAAGCGATGCGATTCTCAAAAGGCTTATCGATCACCGTGACCGGAACGCTTGGCAATTCCAAGCGATCTTTTGCTACGATGTACCGATGAAACCCATCGATCAAAATATACTTATCCTGCTCCTTATCGTGGTAACAAACCAATGGCTGCGTAAAGCCATCTTCTCGAATCGACAGTTCCAGTAAATCCATTTCTGGAGCAGCCACGGTGTTGGGATTATATGTATTCGCGTGAATCTTGCTGACTGGGATCAGCTTCGCCGCTAACATTGGAAAATCGATATCGCTCATGAGGTACTACACTCCTTTTTAGAAATGAATAATTTTTTGTTTGTCGATAAACCGCAAACCCTTTTGACTCCAAAAGTACAATTTCACTAGGCTGGTTACTAGAAGCGAGAATCTCTGCTTCTGGGTAGTTGCGGCTGATATCCACCAGCATTTTCCGTAAAAGAAACTTTTTAAATTGAGCGGCTGGATCTTTTTCATAAAATTCCCCTAGCTCCACTTTGTTGGCGCCTTTTTCATAATAAGAAAAAGCAGTCACCCGTTTTTCGTCATCAAGAATCACGTACCAGTAGCAGTTCTCATCATTGACTAAGTACGGAAATTGCTGCTGATACACCCGTTCCGCAAAAAAAAACCCCCATCAATTGATAGAATTGGCTTTTCTTATACGGTGGAAAAAATAAAACCAATCGTTCGTTCACAAAACCCTTCCTCTCTAAGGACGCACTCGTCCATCGTTAGGTGATTTTTTTCGTTAAATACTCGTATTTGGCATTCAATTTTTTTAACTGATACTTGGGTAAATGCTCGATCCCCAAAGCCGCCCCAAAATCGACCGCCAACTCATACAATTCCGTCTCATCTTTTTTCGTCAAACTATATTGTCGCGTACTCAAAGAAAAATCATTTTTTTCTAACGCACGAGCGATCCCTTTCCAGTCATGCCAGAGTACTTCGTTTTTCAGCCAGTCCTTACGTTTGGTCACATCGGGTATATCTTCCACTTCGATCCCGTGCTTTTCTCGATAATGATCAATCAAAATCGTGATTTTGCGGTAATAATGATCCTGTAATTTCTTTGAATAAAGTCCCAATTGATTCCAGTAAAAAGACCGCATACTCTTGCCAAGTCATATGACTGGGCTTTCTCGTATTGTAATGCGCCAGCAATCCTGTCTGGGCATACAAGCGACCAAAATTGGCTCCTGACACACGATTTACGACGCGTTCCCACGTTTCCGGTTCCACCAAAGCATATTGGTACAAGCCTTTTCGTTGCTGCATGCCATAAGGCTGACAGATCCGCATTTGATGGATCGGAACGCCATGATCATACAACTTTTCATAAAAGCCATTGATTGGCCAGTCAAAATGGGCATAGGCTCCCCACACATCTTCGGTCTTCCAATCATAGATGGGGTAAAAATTGACGACCATTGAATCTGCTACTTGCCGTTTGATCCAGCATTGCTTCCGAAAGTTATACTTTGGCGATGTGATCGATCGATACCGATACAGACTTTCCTGGGTCCGTATCCCCACACCACAAGCAACCGGCTCAAACTGATGATAGCTTGCGTACCAATGAGCAAAGTTTCGTAAAAACTTATCAGGGTTCATATTTGCACTCTGATAGATTTCCATCAATGATTCATCCAAATCAGCAAGTGAAATCGCATCTTTGGGCATCAGTTGTACCCACTTCTCACGTTCTTGTTCATCCCACATCAGCCATTGTGGCTGAAAGACGCTGGTATTGTTGTCCTCGTAAAAGGGCAAACAGAAGTGGAAGGTTTGATTGATACTTGGTAACGCTTTGATTTTTTCCATGAACGTTCTCGTAGCATCATAATTTGCCTCGATATCTAAAATCAGCAGATCAAAGGTTTTCTTTTTGTTCTGTGCGACTTGGTCTGCCAATTGGATCATGGCACCACTATCTTTTCCGCCACTGAAAGAGAAATACACATGGGGAAAGGTATCAAAAATATATTCCAAACGCGTCATCGCCGCTTCTAGCACATTTTCCTTACAATATTTCTTCATAAAAGCTCATGTCCTCATTTTATTTGTCCTTTTTTTGAATAAGTATTACATTCTAGTATAAAGTTTCACTTGGCTTCTTACAAGGACTTAAGGGAGATTTCCCTGTTATTTCATACAGCGACATGTTGAAATACGCGCGCTCAGTATCGGATAATGAGTCAACTACAGGCTAAAAAAGCAGAGATATCAATTTTTTAAACTTCATAATCACTGCTTGCTACTGATACATCTGCTCTTTTTTGAATCACAAAAAGATAGCCTGTTTTTTCTATGATTTAACTAATAGAAAGCAATACCATCAACCTGATTATCCGTTCATTCATCACATGTACTTAATTTTCCATAACAGTGAAATTTCTTTGCTGAGGTATTTGAGCTTCATAGCCTTTTGGATATTCTCAGACATCTTCTTGTAATTACTGATTTTTTCTTCTTTGGGCAGCAGTACATATTCTCGCTTGATTGCTTCAAACTTGTCTTCACGATCGATCACCAGAAGTTGCGTGATCAGATCATGGGCGAACCAGCGATGATAGGAATTTTTGTGGGTATGCAGTGCCCAGATCCGTTCCCACTCCTCATAAATCAGCTCAGGGTTTTTAGTGGCTACTTCTTTAATAATCAAATAACTATTAAAATACTCATTGATATGATTTTGACCATCAACGACATTCTCCACTAGCTTCTCCCTTACCTTTCGACCATCGATCGCCGTTTGCACAAACGGTTGGGGATCAAACGATGTTGTCTGAAAATGACGCGCGATTTCTTGGTAGTCCATGCTTTCACCTTCTTTAAATGATTGATTTGCAGCAATTGCTATTTTTTTATCCATATCATCATTTTAACAGAATCTTTGTACGAAAAAAGCGCTTTTTTGATTGCTTTTACGTTCCTTAAACGTTGGTCTCCTGTACCATTAGAAAGTGATCGCTCGTTGGCGCGCATTTTTCCTGGCAATATCCAATTTAAAATCGATCAAAAAAACAGGGAAATCCCTCAATGAAAAGAAGGATTGTAGTCTTTCACCCAATGATCCATTGAGTTCTGACATTCGTTTCTTTGTAGTTTGTGATTTCTTATTCCATCGTATTCTTGACCTTGCGTCTGCAAAAGAGCGCCTGTACTAATAATTTTCTCAATGAAGAATGTGATAAAAATGACATAAAAAAGGAAGTCCCCTGACGGGACTTCCTGAGTTTCGTTTCTTCAAAAACTATTTCACGCATAGCTGCGAGATGCTGGATCACGCGTCCTTTCTCCGAATACCTCGGTCGGTAGGCATTTTGATCCATTGTTCGGGTGGACGTTTTCTGATTTTTTTTGGTGCAAACATCAGTTGAACCGTTCTTTTGACAAAGTTATTTCGGTATACGTTTTCCATAACTTGCACGCCCTTTTCAATTGAATTAGGAAGTAGTAACGCCGATCGTTCTTCCTACCTTTATTATAAGCGTGGAGACGGGACAAAACAAACAATATAGCTGGGAATTTCTGGCTTTCTTTCCCTCAACTTTGTAGTCGATCGCTCGCTAAATTGGTATGATCCTTTGAATAATATTCAACTAGCCATCGTATATTTATTGAAAAAACAAATGAAAAATTACAGAAAAGGTTGATTTCCACTCGAATAAACAGCCGAAAAGACGAGTTTTTGAATGAAAAATCGTTTCACTTTACTTTTTCTTAAATTTTAATTATTATTCTTTTGAAATAAGAATAATGAAGGAGATAAAAACATGGAAAAATACCAAGTGTTCCCTGGTCAAAACTATCAGGCAAATGTTATTGGCTTTACCGGTTTACAAGAAGTTAGTGTGATTCATGTTTACGAAAATACTGCAACTGTTCTAATCAAAGAAACAGCTGAAACAGGTGTTGCTAAGCTATGTAATTTTCTAGTTGGTGCCACACAATTAGTTAGTTGATCCTCTTTTATTAACCAAAACATGAGGAGCCATTTGCCATCCAACATGTTGTAGGAAAACGCTTTGAAAGTAGTCCTTTGTGAGCTTGCTCTTTTCCTATTCATCAATTACAGCAGTATTTTTATTTATCTACTCAATATCTCTCTACTTTATATATAAATAGTGTTAGAATGAACAAAAGGAAACGTATCAGGCTTCCCCCAAGAGAATCTTCCCCAAGTACTCTTGTCTGATACGTTTCCTATTTTGTGGCGAAAAAGCCACAGACCAATGGTAGCCCTTTACTCTGTGAAAAGCAAGCTTTCAAAATAAATTTTTTCTTTATTTTTTTATTTTATCTCTACAAATCCCCTTTATAAGCAGGCAAAAACACACCTCTCGACAAAAAGGTGTGTTCTTTTTATAACAATGATTATTCACGAATAATAAGTTCGTAAGGCAGAATGATCTGCTCTTGTTTTCTTTCTTGAAACAATCGAAAAGCTTCTTTGCCGCACTGATCCAGATGAAACTCAACGGAAGAAAAGTGCAGCATTTGACTGATGAGCAGGTTTTCTTGTCCAATCACGACGGGTGCTGTCCCGTGGGAGTATTGATTTAAGATCATCGCTGCGATCTCGTCCCCATTTGTGATCACCCCATCGATTCCTCGTTCCTTAAAAAATGCAGCTGCGGGAATCCCATCTTGTGCTTTGATACAATCCCAATAAATATCTGCTTCAGAAAAATTAGGAAACAGCTCCTTGGCTTTTGCGATCGTGTTGACTGAATTGCAGCTGAGGCGTTTGCTGCGCCCGAGCGTCAGTCCCAAGCGTTTTACGCCTTGTTCTTTCAAATACTTGATACTGGCTGTCACAGAGCCGACCAAGTCGATCGCAACGAAAGGAACGGCCGTACCGGTCGAATTTTCGCAAAAAACAATCGGTCCTTTTTCCATGTAGGGATAAAATGTCTCGATATGATTTGCGCGGGTGATGACGATCAAGCCGTCAAATCCCTTTGCAGCGAATTCTTCTAGATATTCTAGCTCCAGCTTCCGATCAAAATTGGTCGGAAGCAACGTCACCTTGTATTTTTGGGCAAAGGCTTCTTCCATGATGCCATTTAAAATTCCGTCAAAGAAGGCGTGATTGACAAACGGTACGATGACTCCAATATTATAGGTTTTCCCCGAGCTAAGTTTTTGGGCGATTTTATTCGGTTTGTAATCTAGTTCTTCCATCACTGCCAAAATCGCTGCTCGCTTTTGCTCATCGACATAAGGATGGCCATTGATCACACGAGAGACCGTCGTGATCGAAAAACCAGTAATTTTTGCTATATCGCGAATCGTTGCCATTTCTTTCATTCCTATCTGATTGTTTTGCTAATGACCTAAGTCTACCATAGAAAATTAGTTGTTCCACTTTCGACAATTTTCTGAGAAGGTCTCTTGATTGATTGTACGGTATGAAACGAGTTTCATAGCAAGACTTAGTTAGACTCCTTGAAAAGAAATTTATTTAAAATCAAAAACTGACTGCCTAGCAGGCTGCAAACGCTGCTTAAGCAATCAGTTTTTCTATTATTTACTGAATCATTTCTTTTGATAAACTTTTACGTTTCTTCGTATATCTTCGCATCAGCAGCTCGATGCCCTTATCCGCAAAGCGTTGCATGTAGGCGGAAAAATTCAACAAGGCAATCAAGAGAATGAGGTTGAGATAGCTGGTATTGCCTAGGTTAAAGAGGTCGCGACCGACGATCAAAGCAGCAAAGTACAAGATCTGAGTGCTGAAAAAAATCATCGTTCGATAGCTGTTGATCGCTGGATAGACTTTTTTCTGGATCAAGCGATAGTTCCAAGCAGTAAAAATAATGCTCATGATCGATAGAGCTTTACTGCTGCTGTTGAACCAATAGCCAAAGTTGATGATCAGCAAAGTTCCTACCGTAATCGTCAAGGCTGTTGGAAAAGCATTTTTGAAAATCGTCGTCATAAAGTCTCCTTTGATCCGATTGAAGTCTGGTTCAAAGTTTAAAAAGAAGGTCGGAATGCCAACAAAGCAGGCATTGATGATCGTTAATTGGATCGGCTCAAAAGGATAGGTCGTTCCTGATAACAACGTCCCCATGGTGATCATGATGGAGAATAAGACTTGCACTAGCACCAATGAACCTGAGCGGGTAATGTTATTGATCACTCGGCGGCCTTCATCCATGACCGATGGCAAAGCATCAAATTGATTTTCCAAAAGAACCAGATTTGACACTTGACGCGCAGCATCGACACCAGAAGCCATTGCGATCGAGCAGTCGGCTTCTTTCAGCGCCAAAACATCGTTGACGCCATCGCCAGTCATCGCGACAGTATGCCCTTGTTCTTTCAAGTAGAGCACCATTTCTTTTTTTTGTTGCGGCGTCACTCGACCAAAAATCTGATAGTTGCTGACAGCTTCTTTTAATTCGGCTGCAGTTAATTTTGATACATCGATAAAATCAGAAGCCCCTGGTAGATTGACTTTTTTCGCGATTTGACTGACTGTCACTGGATCATCGCCAGAGATGATCTTGCATTGGATTGACTGTGAACGAAAATACTCCAAGGTCTCTTTGGCATCTTCACGAATCGTGTCTGACAGTAAGTAAAAGCCCAGCGGTTCAATATCCGTCGGCAGTCCTTCCTCCTCATAGCCTTGCGTACTGTGAGCCAAAACGATCACTCGGTAGCCTTCTTCTGCCAGCTGCCTTTCCTGTTTTAAGACAGCTTCATGGTTGGTTCCTAGTAAAATCGACGCAGCTCCGATGAAATAAGTGCCTTGTCCTTCAAACGTGACGCAACTGAATTTGCGATCTGATGAAAAGGGGACGACTTGCTGCATCTGGTACGTCTTTTTTTCTGGGAAAAAGGTTCGCAGCGCCATTGCCGTTGGGTTCTGATCGGGTAGCTGCGCCATTAAGTTACCAGTGATTTCTGCCAACGGTGTGTCCGATTGAAAGGAAATCGTCTTTTCCACCGTCATCTTGCCTTCGGTGATCGTGCCCGTTTTATCTAAGCAAAGAACATCGACCCGTGCCAAGGCATCAATGCAGTTCAATTCCTGCACCATCACTTTTTTGCGCGCCAGATAGACGGCACTGATGGTCAATGTGACACTGGTCAATAAAAACAAACCTTCGGGGAACATTCCCACAGCTGCCGCCACCGTCCGTAAGATGGCGGTGTTGAAAGTTGCATGAGAGAAATAGAACTGTTTGACGAACAAGAGGGTACATAACGGCACCAAAATCAGACTGATCCAACGAATGATTTTGTTTAAACTGCCTTGGATCATGTATTTTTGTCGTTTGATGGTTTTGGCTTCTTTGTTGATTTTTGCGATATAGTTGTCAGCGCCTACGTGGATCACTTGGCATAACGCTTCGCCAGCAGTGATAAAACTGCCAGAAAACAACTCGTCTGCTGGCTGCTTGTAGATCGTATCCATTTCACCAGTCAGCAAGGATTCATTGACTTCTAAAGACCCTTGAATGACTTTGGCATCCGTCGGCACTTGATCCCCGCTTTTCAGTCGTAACACATCATCCATTACGAGTTTGTGGATCGGCAAATTCTCCAGCTTGCCATCCCGATAAACATCGGCTTTGGCAACTTTTAGCAATGCCAGCTTATCCAGCGTTCGTTTGGAACGAACTTCTTGAAAGAGATTGATGATCACATTGCTGAAGACAACAAAAACGAACAAGCCGTTTTGATAAGAACCCGTCAAACAGACGAGAAAGAATAGGACACAGTTGATCAAATTGAAAAAGGTAAAGATATTGGTAAAAAGGATTTTCGGGTACGTATTCGTCGTATCCTTTTTTGTCTTATTGACTTGACCGCGCTGCACCCGCGCCTTGACTTCTCCTGACGTCAAGCCAATGGTTTGGTTGTTTTCGATGATCCTCACCCTTTCTATTCTTAGTCATTTACTTTTATTTTGCTGAATATTCAGCAAATTTGCATCAGACTTGGGAATGGTTTTGTGTTTTTTCTATAAAAACAATTGGCGTCGATTGCGTAAGATACGCCATCGACTCCCCGCTTTTTTTCTGTAAAAAAACAAGTACTGTTTAAAATATAGCATACCCATTTACGAATTGGCGTTTCATTTTTGTCACCTTCGCGTCACTTTAGGAATTAAAATAACAGTTTATTTCTTAACCTGAACCGACTAGACAATAAGCTATCATAGGCTTTCCAGGTGGTTTCTTGCGATGACACAAAACAAAAAAAACAGCTGATCTTCACAGATCAACTGTTTAACAATTCTTTAAGTTAGCTGTTCCCTCAGTTGCTAAAAAACGCTCAACCAGCTTGCTTCTTTTATTGATCAATGCAGTGCTTCCTTTTTCCATTTTCGGATTTTCGTTCGGAAATTGGTAAAGGGTGCTACTGTATTGATATGGATCCATTTATAGACTGGCCACTGTGCTTTGGTGGTTGCCCAATCCCGCTGCCCTGCTTCAAACAATTCCTGATCGGATAAGCCTTCGATCCACTGGCAAAGGGCCGTCACTTTTTGGTCTAAGAGCTCTTGCTGCTGTGCTAAGGTCAAACTGCCGTATGTCTGATAAAAAGATTGATACAATCCGCCAAGGTTGTTCCATTTGTACCCTTCAGCAGGTGTGTGAACGCTCATCCCTTGCTGTTCCTGTGCTTCCCATGACAATAACAAACTGACCCAGCCGATTTGGTAAGACAAGTTTTCTGAAGGCGTCTTATCGACCCCAGCTGTTCGCTGATTTCGTAACGCTTCGGGAATTTCAACAAATTCTTGGCGAAATTTTTGGTAACGCTCTGTGATCTCTTGGATCAGCGCTGCTTTGCTTTCATATTGTCTCATTGTTTGTCCTCCTATTCAGGAAAATGGCTGCTCTTTGTCGCTTTCAGCAATGGCGATAAAAATCGTTACTTCGCCGTCTGGCGCATATTGTTCAAAATCAAAGGAATACTTGCGCTGCAGCTGGTGGTTTTCTTCCTCAGACCAGATTTGACGCCAAGTAGTCAAAATGCCCTGCGCATCACGCCGATCGACCGGATACTTTTTCCAAGTATATTTTTCTGTATCAAAGTCTGCTTGCTCCGTTTCTTCGCAACAAAGAGAAACGGCATAGTCTCCTTGATAGTTTGACTCATACCCGTGGTAAACGCAAGCGATGGCCATTCCTTTTTCTGCGGCTTTCTTGACCGCTTCGCTGTTTTTCTCCCATAAGCCAGTGATTTTTGCTTGAATCGCTGGATCAGTAAAATTATTGGTTCTTTCAGTTGCTATTATCGAAAATTTCATTAGCGTTCCTCCTTCTTTGTCTTTATGATACGATAGAAACCTAGACACCCTGTGTCAGTGTTTCACCATCTTTTCCAAAAAGGAGTAACCCCAGTGAGTACGACGCGCCTGTTCGGCCTTATCTATCACCTGTTGAATCATGAAAAAGCAACCACTTCTGAATTAGCCAAACAATTTGAAGTCTCGACTCGCACCATCACCAGAGATATCAATACCCTAAGCAGTATTGGCGTGCCCATCTATACCGAAACGGGTCGAAATGGCGGCGTTTATCTGTTAAGCAGTTTTGTGTTGGATAAAGTGTTATTATCAGAGGAAGAACGAAAAAACCTACTTTTGGCGTTGAAAGGGATTCGCCAGCTAACGCCACAGATCAGTGGGCAATCGCTGGCAAAACTGCAATCCTTGTTTAAGCAGCCCGATGCTGATTGGCTAGAGGTAGATTTTTCCACTTGGCATCGGCGAGAAAACGGCAACGACACGTTTGATTTATTAAGAAAGAGTATTTTAACGAACCACGTGATCACCTTTGACTATATCAGTAAACAGGGACCGAAAAAACGCGTCTGTCAGCCTTACAAACTGCTTTTTCGTTCGCAAGCATGGTATCTGCAAGCCTTCGACCAGCAAAAGAATGCCTTTCGGACATTTAAAATCAGCCGCATGAGTCAGGTCCACGTCACCGAACAGCATTTTTTCCCGGTCCCTGCGCCTGATTCTGCCATTGAGTTGACTGTTGACACCTATCCTGCGCGTCTATTCTTTCAAGCCGACGTTCTTTATCGGGTATATGATGAGTTCGATCATCAGGATATTACTTTGACGGAGGAAGGCACTGCTGTGGTTACCGTTGATTTGCCCGAGGAAAGCTGGGTAGTGCCCTATTTGTTCTCTTTTGGAAAAAGCCTACGCATTTTAAGTCCCCCTCGACTAAAGAATCGTTACCAAGAAGAAGTTGCTGCGATTTATGCCAATTTGTCCAAGAACGAGGGTGCGAACTGATTTTTTAGGAAAAGGATCCCTATTGAAAGGAGTGTTTGATTTGAAGGAAGTAATCGTACAGTATGGCGGGGTTTCGCTAAACCGCCTTTGCCAGCAGTTGGAAGAAAATCAGATTCACTTAAACGCGTATGCCAACCAGCTCTTGCGCCATCCCCAGCTCTCCTTCAGTGCCGATAAACAGCGTACTACTTGTGTGATTGTTTCTCTTAAAGAACTAGGACTCACCCAAGGTGGCTCTTTGACGGAGATTTTTGCAGCTGCACCTTCTTATGGACTGACCGATTGTACATTGGAAATGGCCTTACACTTTCGCCTCAGCTATCATCAACTGGCAAATAGTACCGGACTGAAATCCCAAGGAAAAGCGCCAGCTGCCGCAATCACGATCGCTTCTGTGCCTTTGGAAAAAACCGACGATTTCCCCAAAGGATTCTACGTTCGCCGCATCGATGGGGTTGACTGGCTACGAGGCTATACTTGCGATGCACGACACCAGTTTGCACCGGATGACCTGTTTTTGTTTCAACGACGAGACCCGCTGCCAGAGCGCCTCAACTGAAGGGGAAACAAACCGTTTCATATCAAATGTCCTTGTTTCTCATTGCCTACAATCATTCTGTAGGTTAAGAAGAGCCGAAAAGGACAAAAGGAGAAATAGATGAACTTAATCCCAATGAAAGACAGCGACTATGCTGCTTACTTAACCAATGCAATTTTCGAATACGCCAATGACAAAGTCCAAGCAGGCACATGGGCCAAAGACGAGGCCCTCGCCCTAGCCAAAGAAAGCTTTGCTTCCCTGCTTCCTCAAGGGACTGCCACCGAAAACAATCACTTGTTTTCTTTATTTGCAGCTGATTTTAGTGAACCGATCGGGGTGATTTGGGTCAACACAGCTGCCCAGAAAGCCTTCATCTATGACTTTATCATCGAGGAAGACCAGCGAGGAAAAGACTATGGCACCAAAGCGTTACAGGCTTTGGAAAAGTGGGCGATCCAGCAAGGCATCACTGAGATCGGCTTGCACGTTTTTGCCCATAATCAGTCTGCGTATCAGCTATACAAAAAAATGGGCTATTTGGAAACAGATATTACGATGGTTCGACGTTTCGCTGAATGAGTGGTGTTGAAACACGAAACCTAACGATCATTCTTGAACGATAAGAAAGGAGTGAGAAAACTTGTATTGGTTGATTTATCTTTTGGTCGTTGTATTTGCTCTCGGATGCTTTTTGTGTGGTGTTCAGTTTCGCAAACAAAAATGGGGCTTCTTGATAGCTGGATACAATGATTTGACTGAAAATCAAAAAGCACAAGCAGATAGTCAGGCAATCTCAAAATCAATGAGCAAATGCGCCTTTTGGACAGGTGTTTATGTTTTGTCTTTGGGTCTTGTGCTCTACCTGCTGCTTGAAGAAATCGGTGATTCGTCAATAATTAGGATAGTATGTGCCCTCCTTACCTTGCTTTTTGTTCTCTTCATTTTCATTGAAGTCCGAAAAAATCGTTCGTACTATCCGATAAATAAAGACTGAGATAAAGAGAGAATTTCTCGTTTTACTCATAAGGTATTTCTAAGCGATCACTGTAATCCAAGTTTTTTAACCAATGATTGGTTGTTTTAAACGAAAACATCTGAATGTGATCCCCCTAGGACCGTCATCTAAGACGGTTTTTTTTTAGGTTACTAGACGACAGTTCTTCCTTGTTTTATAAGAAGATTTCTCACACATCTTTTCGCAATCGAGCCAGCTGTCCTTACTGAATTCTCCCTTGCCTCTTGTTTTTCTTACACTGCACCATTATATTTATACTTATTAGTCATTTTTTTATAGAGAGGACGTTTCCCTTGAATTATCCCTTATTAAATGAACAAATGCCTCAGACCATCATTCGTGTTTGGCGGTTGCGAAGGATTACGTCACTGATTATTTTCAGCCTGATTTTCGCTGCTTCTTTTTGGTTTCTAGCCACGCAAAACTGGCTTCATTTCTGGGTGTTCGCCCTTTGGTCAAGCTTATTGGCGCTGACTTTGATCAGCCATCTGCTTTCTTTTGTGCTAATGAACTACCGTTACAAATTCCATCGCTACGAGATCCAAGAAAAGGATATCGCTATTCAACGTGGCTATCTATTTCGCAACACCACGTATATTCCGATCCGTCGAATCCAGCACATCGAAACGGACCAAGGGATCTTTTTGCGAAAATACGCTTTAGTCTCCTTACAGATCCATACGGCTGCCACCAACCACACCATTGAAGGCTTGCCAGTGGCGCAAGCCGAACGCTTGCGAGAAACCATCATGAATTTAGTCGAGGTGGTCAAAGATGATCTATGAAAAACAACGACTGCCGTTGCTGTGTATCGGTCTTTATTGGTTCAAAAATTGCAAAAATTTTCTGGTACTAGCGTTTCTGTTTGTATTCAAATTATTCAACGACGCCCCTTCTTTTCCGATGATTCTGGGCGGCATTCTGCTATTTTTACTGGTGTGTCTGATTTTTGCGGTACTGTCTTACGCCCGCTTTACCTTTCAAATCGATCAAACGAGTGTACTAGTCAACAAAGGACTCTTTATCCAAAAACAAACGATTTTGCCATTTGAACGCATCCAAACCATTCAAGAGAATCATTACTTTTATTTACGTCCATTTAAATTAGCTGAAGTGAAGTTGGAAAGCGCCGCAAGTTCGAGTGGTGAAGCCGAAATTCTTTTCCCTGCATTGCCGCTGGCTCTCATTGCCTCAATCGAAGCGTCAAAAAAGGCGGCTGCGACACCACAACAGCCGACTGCCCAAACAACTAGTAGAGAAGAACCAACCGACGATTACGCTGCGTTTTCGGCTGAGAAGTCAGCGCAGCCGTTAGAAACATTCACTTTGAAATTCAAGGAGATTTTCTTGTTTTCTCTCACTGATTTTTCTGTTTTCACCTTGGTTCTAGTCATCGGCTACAACGTGATTGACAACATTCCCAATTTCTTTGCCTATGCATCGGAATTGCAGCAACTTGGCCTTTTATTAGGTGCTGCAATTTTACTCGGGCTGCTGATTTTGTTTTTCTTCCTTGCGATCGCCAGGAATCTTTTCCGCTATTATGGCTTTACGGTGAAAACGAACCAGCAACAGTTGTTGATCACGCAAGGCTTGTTTTCTAAACGTCACCAAACGATTCCCCTCGCTAGGATCCAAGGGCTGAGTGTCGAACAAAACCTTTATCGAAGAATCTTTCATCTAAGCTCCGTCAAGTTACTGCTGGCTGCTGGCAGTTCGTCAGAAAGCGATGATACGGTCTATCTGTTCCCCATTTTGAAAGAGGCGCAGCTGACCGACACATTGGCCCGCTTTTTGCCCGAATGGTCGTTTCAACAAACCGCTCTAGTGAAAAATCCGCGACCCAACTTTTGGTACTTCTGCCGTTGGCCGCTGCTGATCGGACTCCTTGCTGTAGGAATCTCCGCCTTCTTTTTCTGGTGGTTAGCGCTGATTTTCTTCGTGTTCTTTGGCTCCTTCGTGTTATCAAGTATTTGGCGGGGCAAAATACAAGGCTATCAATTTTTAGACAATCACGTATTGTTGTGCCAAACGATTCGCGGTCTTACTAAGGTGACCGCTTATCTGAAGAAAAATAAAATCCAAGATTTCACCGTCACCACGACGTATTGGCAGCACAAAAAAGGGCTTGGCAAGTCACAGCTGACCATCAAAACCGAAGATACGCTCACTGAAAGTAAGCTTTTCTACTTTCCATTAACCGAAGCAGAAAAGTTGCGGCGCTGGTTTTTGTCCTAGTTCACACAAAAAAACGTCAAACAGCAGGACTGATGCGCTGTTTGACGTTTTTCGCAAGACCTGAAATAAATGAGAAGGAAGCACCAACCATTGATTCGTTGATGCTTCTTTTTTCTATCCCCTGACCTTCCCTTCGACTATTTGCTGCTTGATAGAAGCAGCATCTAAGCCATATTCTTTTTGCAGGAAATCGGGTGTGCCGACTTGACCGAATCGTTCGTTGACACCAATACGTTTTAAGGGGACAGCACTGCCTGTTTCAGCAAGCACTTCGGCGACGGCACTTCCTAGTCCACCGGTAATAGAATGATTTTCGATGGTGATGACTTGCCGTTTCCCCTGAACTTCGCGGAGGATCAATTCTTTATCGATTGGTTTGATGGTAAACATGTCGATCACTTCGCAGCTAATTCCTATTTCTGCTAATTCTTCTGCCACTTGCAGTGTTTCAGATACCAATTGTCCGCTAGCAATCAACAACAGTTCATCGCCTGGTCTTAAAATATTGCCTTTTCCTAGTTCAAAGGTCGAGCCTTTTTCATAAATCGTCGGAACCGCTTTCCGATTGCCTCGTACGTAATGAATGCCTGATAATTGGCTAAAGGTGTTTATGATCCACGCCATTTGGACTTCATCCGCTGCATCGCAGACGATCGATTGGGGAATCATTCGCATCAAAGCCACATCTTCCCATGTCGTATGGGTGCCGCCGTTATGCCCGACTGCAAACCCTGGATCAGAACCGTAAATATTGATCGTATTGCCGCCATAGCCGCCAGAAATAAACAGCTGATCGAATACCCGACGCGTCGCAAATGGCCCAAAGGTGTGGATAAAAGGTGTATAACCGGTTAAACTCAAGCCAGCCGCGACACCAACCATATTGGCTTCCGCGATCCCCATGTTGATAAAGCGTTGGGGATGTTTGTTGGCAATCGTGGTCCAGCCGCTGGCAGAACCAAGGTCGGCATCTAACGCAACTAGCTGGTTATTTTCATCCATGAGTTCCACCAATGTGTCAACGACACAAGTTCGCAGCTCTTTACCAGCAGCAGTGGTTTTGCTTAATGTAAACATGCCTTAGCGTCCTCCTTCGATTTTTATCGTCAATTCTTTGATTGCCGCTTCTGCCGCTTGATTGATCTCATCCGTGGTAAACTTCACGGAGTGATTGGCATCTAGTTCTTCAAAGAAAGGAACGCCTTGTCCTTTCACGCTGTCCAAGACAATGCAAACCGCTTGGTCTTCGATTGCTTTGCAGCGCTCGATTGCCTCATCAATGGCTTGCATGTCTGCCCCTGGAACTTTTTCTGTATAAAAGCCAAAAGCAGTCATCTTCTGCTGGATGTCAAAGGGATCAAGAATGTCTTTGGTTGGCCCATCTAGCTGTTTTTTGTTGTCATCAATAATGACGATACAGTGATTCAGTTTAAAGTGGGCAATGTATTGGAAGGCTTCCCAGCACTGTCCTTCATTTAGTTCGCCATCTCCAACGATCAAATAAACAAAATTGTCCTTGCCTGCCAAGCGCAGGCCTGTCGCGATCCCAGCAGCCATGGAAGTTCCCTGCCCCAGTGAACCTGTGGTGGCATCAACCCCCGGCGTTTTCCAGCGATCTGGATGGGAAGGCAGTCTCGTGCCGCCCTCATTGATCGTCCATAACCACGACCGATCAAAATAGCCCGTATTTGCTAATGCACTATACAGTGCGGCGCCAGCATGCCCTTTTGACAAGACGAGTCGGTCACGATCCGCCCACTGTGGATCTTGTGGATTGATTCGCAGCTGTTTGCCGTACAAAACGGCCAATAATTCAACAATTGAAAAGGAGCCGCCCAGATGGCCTTGTCCCATTTTCTTGATGCTGCAAAGGGTATCTAAACGAATCTTTGCCGCTAATTCTTCAAGCTCGTGGTATTTTTGTTCACTGATTGCCACTATTTATCCCTCCATCCTCTATTTATTCAGAAACAGATTTTGCCCGACTGTTTTTCTTGAAAATCGTCAATCCGATCAAGACCGCGACTACCGCAATTATCCCTGATAAGATGGCGATTTGACCGCCCATATTGGCTAGGTTTCCTAGGAAGATCCCTGCAACCCCATAGTCGGTATCAGAGAAAGTTGATCCTTGGAACCCAAGATCCCCCATGACTGGCATCAACAAGATCGGCATAAAGCTGATAATGATCCCATGAATAAAAGACCCAATGACGGCGCCTCGCACACCACCCGTTGCATTGCCGTAAACACCTGCCGTTGCGCCACAGAAGAAATGGGGTACGACCCCTGGAATAATAACGGTTGTTCCTGTGAAGACCATGATGATCAAACTAACGATCCCACCGACAAAACTGGTTAGAAAACCAATCAGAACAGCATTTGGCGCATAAGGAAAGACGATTGGACAATCCAATGCAGGAATCGCATTAGGAACAAGCTTTTCAGAAATCCCTTTAAAGGCTGGTACGATTTCTGCCAAAATCAAACGGACACCAGCTAAAATCACAAAGACACCAGCGGCAAACGAACCTGCTTGCTGCAACGAATAAATGATCGAGTTCGTGCCATTGCTAAGATTTTCCGTAATAAATTCACTCCCAGCAAAAATTGCTACGATCACGTATACAACCGCCATCGTAATCGTGATACTAACAGTAGAATCCCGCAAGAAAGACAAGCCTTTCGGAAAATTGATGTCTTCGGTAGATTTTTCCTTATTGCCGACGTATTTCCCAATCAACCCGCTCAATGCGTAGCCGAAGTTCCCCGTATGCCCCAATGCGACGGAATCATTTTTAGTAATTTCTCGGGTAAACGGTTGTGCGATCGCTGGGAAAATCGTGTTACAGATCCCTAACGCTAAGCCCCCAAATAAAACTAGATTAAAAGTATTCATTCCAGTAACGCTCAAAATAACCGCAATCATACACGCCATATACAACGTGGCATGCCCAGTCAAATAAATGTATTTAAAGCGAGTGATACGGGCAATCAAAATATTGAAGGCCATTCCGGCTAACATAATAAGTGCGGTATAGGTGCCGTAAGTTGTCAACGCTAGCGCAACGATCGCTTCGTTATTTGGTACGACCCCTTGCATGTTAAAGGCTGCTTGGAACATCTCCCCAAATGGCGCCAGAGAGCTTTCGATCACTCCAGCCCCGGCAGTGACCACGAGAAACCCAACAAAGGTTTTGATGCCCCCTTTGACGATCGTGGCAATGTCTTTTTTCTGCAGCACATTCCCCAAAACGGCGATCAGCGCAACTAAGATCGCTGGGGTACTCGCGATATCAACAAGAATATCTAAAAATTCGTTCATGACTGTCTACTCCTTTTTATAGTAATCCTTTTTCCTGACAAACGGCTTGAACCTTTTGCTTCAATTCATCGAGATCGATAATACTGTCTAACACTACGATCTCACCTAGATGCTGCGCACTATCGGCTAAATCGCCGCCAACGAAGAAAACATCCGCCATATCGGGTGCGGCACTTCCTAAATCATAATGGGACACTTCCACACCTGAGACACCCAGTTCATTTAAAACAGAATTGATATTCATCTCCACCATAAAACTTGATCCTAATCCTGACCCACACACTGCTGCAAATTTCATTTTTCATCTTCTCCTTCTCTAATCACTTCAATTATTTGATCCGCATTGGTTGCGGAAAGTAACGCAGTTAGTTTTTCATTATTCGACAAAATTTTAGTCAAACTCGCTAACGCTTTTAGATGGAGTTCATTGTCAACCGCCGCCAAACATATAAACACGTGAATGGGGTGTTGCGGATCATCATTCAAAAGCACTGGTTCTTTGACTTTTAATAACGACATCCCGATGGCATTGACCCCATCTTCTGGACGCGCATGAGGCAAAGCGATGCCTTTTCCAATATGGATAAAAGGACCGTGATCCACCACTTTATTGATCATGGCGGTAATGTACTGTTCCTCAATTTTATTGGTCTTTTTTAATGGCGCAGCAGCTTCTCGGATGGCTTCTTGCCAAGTCAGCGGCACCTCGGTAAATTGGATGGTTTCTGCTGTTAATAAATCTGATAACATCGGACGTTGGTCTTCCCTTCTATTCAATTCTCGATTGATTTTTCTTTGCAAAATTTTTCTCAGCTTTTGCTTACTGATTCCTGCTTTTAAATCAACATAGGGCAAAATCACTTCTAACACATCGTCAATGGAATGCAAACCAGTTTTTGAAGGAAAGAATGCCGCTTGTACGTTTCTAACCAATTCATCCTTCTCAATGGGCGTCATAATCGGATTGATCACATAACAGGGTCGTTTGGTTTTGATCGGCGCACTGGAAAAAATCAGATCAATCTCTTCATTAAACCGAACATTTTCATACTCTTCGATCGAACGAGCCGGCAAAAAATGGATCTGGGGAAACAGTTCCTTTAACTCTGATTCCAAAATCAAGGATGAACTGATGCCACTGGGACAGACGACTAATGCATTTAGTTGGAAGTAATCACGTTTGGCCTTTTGTTTACTGATTTCTCCACCAAACAAAATCGTAAAATAACCGATTTCTTCATCAGGGATCGTGCCGACTAGGTCTTCTAAAGAACCCAGTGCTCGTCTCGTCAGTTCAAACAACTCATTGTATTGCAGCTTGATTTCTTCAATCAGTACATTCTCCAGTGGAAAACCATAGCGGATTCGAAAATACGCCGGGACAAGATGATAGAATGTGTTCATCAAAAGGGTGCGATAGTCCACAAACTCGATAGCTGCCAGCCGTTCCATTTCATGAATGATCTTACTGGCACATTCCAATAAAAACTCTAATGAAGTATCTTCGATATCTCCTTGCAGAATCGTTTTCAACAGGATAGTTACATAAAGTTCTTCTGTTTTCCGATCTTTGATGTCAGGAAATTCTGCTAAAAACTGCTGACTGACTTGATGGACATGCAGCGACTGGAGCAGCGGTATTTCTGTCTCCGCTAAAGAAACAGCCGTTTCTGCCATCCGAAAGGATAGATAATTAAGAAAATAAAGCATTTCTTCGAAGCGACTCGGAACGATCACCAGATTGAAATCAGTCAGTGTTGCGGACAAACGATCTCTGATTTGAACATAGATCGTTTTATCCTGCTCATAGATTCCCTCAAATAAGAGCAAGTTCCCGTTTTTCGTATTGGATAACGTGCTGACCTTTCGAAAGGCAAGAGCGCGAATCTGATATTCCTCTCCCTCTAGATAAAAGCCATATTTTCGAGAGTACAATAGTTGAATCTTGAAAGCTGCAAGTTCCTCTCTGATCCCCTTTACATCCTTCAAAATCGTATTTTTACTGACATAGAACAGCTCTTGAAACTGATAGACGGATAAATCTTTCACTGCTGAAAAAGTCAGAAGATAAATCATGGACCGCCGCTCTTCTTCCGAAAAAAACAACGTATTCTTCTGGACATCGAAAAGAATTTCCGGCCATTTTCGTTGAATCAGTGAAGGAATCAAAACTTCTCCCTCATGAATCATGATTCGTTGATTCAACCGCTGTTCAGTGATTTGATTGATTATGGCAATCTCCGCCAAAAATTCCTCATCCCTCCACTTCGTCAAATCAAGAAACGCCTCAACATTTGGTTCTGAAAACAGATACGTCAATTTGAAATGAATCATATTTGCTACCCCCACCTAAACTATAGCTTGCACAAAATGAAATCGCCATCATTTCTCGGTACAACTGAAACTCCGTTTTTTTTAAACGATGGACCGAAGAGGTGATTTCAAGGATTACCATAACATCCAATATAGTATCCGAGAAGGTTTTGTTGATAGAAACAAATGGATAAAAAATACAACATTAAAAAAAGCGAATCATTTACTGATTCGCTCAGACTGTAGACAAAGTACTAGTTTTTAGTGCTTTGTCTTTTTTTATCCGTTAAAATAAGAGTATCAATTGGAGGTGTATCCAGATGCTCTCAAAACAAGATATGAGTAAACGCGCACAAATCGGTTTCTTTTCTCTTGAAGACTTGCTCCCACAGGACCATTTATTGCGGCAAATAGATCATTGTATTGATTTCTCCTTTATTTATGAATTGGTTAAAGAGAAATACGATGAAATCCAAGGACGTCCTAGCTTGGATCCTATTCTTCTAATTAAATTACCAATGATTCAATATCTATTTGGCATTAAAAGTATGAGACAAACAATAAAAGAAATAGAAGTGAATATCGCTTATCGCTGGTTTTTGGGTTTGAGTTTAGAAGATCCTGTTCCTCATTTTTCAACATTTGGTAAAAACTATACGCGACGGTTCAAAGGAACAGATCTCTTTGAAAAAATTTTTTATGAAATTCTAGAACAATGTATCGCTGAAGGTATCGTAGATACTTCCGAAGTATTTATTGATAGTACGCATATTAAAGCACATGCGAATCGTAACAAAAAAGAATCTGTCGAAGTAATGGAACAAGCTGTTTTTTATACAGATAAGCTGACAAAAGAAATCACCAAGAATCGAGAAAAACATTTAAAAAAGCCCTTAAAAGAAACAAACGCAGAAAGTAAAACTTCCTTGAAAAAAAGAAGTACGACTGATCCTGAAAGTGGTTGGTTTCATAAAGGTGAACACAAAGAAGTTTTTGCCTATAGCTCACAAGTGGCGTGTGATAAACATGGATGGATATTAGGTTATACTACACACCCAGGGAACTTTCATGACAGTCGTACGTTTGTTTCTTTATTTAACAAGCTCAAAGGAGCTTTTCCCCTAGAAAAATTAATTATGGATGCTGGGTATAAGACACCAGCAATTGCACATTTACTACTCGAACATAAATTGACCCCAATTTTCCCATACAAACGTCCTATGACTAAAAAAGGCTATTTCAAGAAACATGAATATGTTTATGACGATTACTATAATTGTTATATCTGTCCCAATAATAAAGTACTCTCTTATGCCACTACCAATCGCAAAGGATATATCGAATACAAAAGCAATCCAAAGGATTGTAAAAATTGTCCTTTCTTGTCTAAGTGTACCAACTCAAAAAATCATACCAAAGTAATCACTAGTCACATTTGGGCTGAAGCTATAGAGACCTGTGAAGAGATACGCCATCAAAGTTGGTTCAAAGAACTTTATAAAAAGAGAAAAGAAATCATTGAACGAATTTTTGGGACAGCAAAAGAATTTCATGGGTTACGTTATACCAATCAAATAGGAATTGAAAAAATGCACATGAAAATTGGGCTTACTTTTGCGTGTCTTAATATGAAAAAACTAGCAAAAATAAAAAGGATCAGAGCGCAAAAGAGACGTTTTCCTAAAGGAAAACTGCCTATTCTATCGATTATCCATAGAATATTACATAGAAAAAAGACAAACCTCATGTTTGTATAAGGTTTGTCTACAGTCTGAGCGAATCATTTACTGATTCGCTTAGATACTGATGCTATTTGTTGTTTTATTATTGAAACTATCAGAATCATTAAAAGCAATCGTCATTTTTCCAATATACTTTTTTAAAGTTATTTTCTGATACCTAAAAGACTTATCTTAATGAATGATGGAAAATAAGCTTTTTCTATCTACTCACTTATACTAACAGGAATCGTTGTTTCCGTTTCCTGTGTCTTTGCGGCTTCGTTTTTTACTTGCTGCTTTTCCAATATTTTGAAAAATGGCATATAAATAAAATATGAGATAGCAATTGATACAACAGACCAAACAGCTGCTCCAATACTACCATTAGTAGCTAAATAAGGACCAATAATAGGAGGAATAGTCCATGGAACTTGAATAACAATCGGTCCTACTATACCAATATTCATTAGGATATACGTACCGATACATAGGACCATAGGCGTTGCTATAAAGGGAATAAGCATTACAGGATTCATCACAATAGGCAAACCAAAAATAACCGGTTCATTGATACAAAAAATAGCTGACGGCAATGATAATCGTCCAATCGACTTATACATCTTACTTCTGGAATGGAGCATATTTAACACTAGACCTAGTGTTGCTCCAGTTCCGCCTAAACACATAAAGACAATCCAAAATCCATCGGCAAAAACATGAGGAACTTCTACACCACTTTGAAAAGCTGCCGTATTATCAGCAAGATAACTTAGGAAAACAGGGGTCGCAATTCCAGACAAAACATTGTCTCCGTGGATTCCACATATCCATAGCAAACAAACGAGAAGTGTGTATAGCAGCATGCCTGGGAGTGTTCCCATCCCTTGCATTAAAGGTTGGAAAACAATAGTAATGATTTCATTGATATCAACCCCTAATAAAGTTCTGACGATCCATATAACGGTCAGAATAAATGCTCCTGGGATTAACGTTGCAAAAGAAGTTGCTACAGTGGGCGGCACACCTTCTGGCATTTTTATTACAATATTATGAGTGACAAACCATTTAAAAGCATGACTGACAAATACCCCAACAATGATCGCGGTAAACATACCACTAGCACCAAAATTAGCCAAATTTATCGTCCAGTCATCGTTTAATGTTGCTAGAAGAAAGCCGATAGTTGTGAGCATCGAATTAGAAATAGCATCAACACCAAACTCTTTTCCTAAATGATAGCCTATGCCAATTGCAGATATCAGTCCAAGGATTCCGAACGTAACATTGACTGGTGCATTCAACTGCGGCCCCCAATTTGACACAAAATCCATCCATGACTGTATTGGAAAGTTACCAATGATTAGGAAGATACTTCCAACAATAGTAAAAGGAATCGTCATGGAAATCCCATTTCTTATAGCAACTAAGTGTTTACTATTGCCTATTTTCAGCAATATAGGCAATACCTTGTTCTCAATGACCTGCATCTTTTTTCCTCCTTTTAGTTCACGACTTCCTTATCAACCACCAACACAGGATCTTTGTGCAACCATAGAGAAGTAACTGGACACTCTTTTGTAATCGTACCGCTTAGAAATTGTTGTATCGCAGATTTCTTTTTTGCTCCACTAGCTTGTACGATCATTGTTCCAGATTGTAATAATTGTCCTATCCCTAACGTAATTCCTTTCGTACGATCAACTTTCTCGTCTGAAAAATATTTTTTCCCAACACTTTGGGTTGATTCGTCTAAGTTCACTATATGAGCTTTATCTTCGAAGGACGAACCAGGCTCATTAAAACCTAAGTGACCATTTACTCCAACCCCAAGCAAACTCAGTGTTACTCCTCCATTCTCCTCGATAAATTTATCAGCTTTTTTGCATTCCTCATTTAAATCATCGGCTAAAGGATCAAATGTGTGAAGTTGCTTTAGGTCAATAGGAACCCGATTGAATAAGTTTCTTTTCAAATAGGATATACAACTGCCTTCATTTTTCGGATCGATTCCAACCCATTCATCTAGTTCAATAAACTTTGCCTGGGATAAATCTATTTCTTTATTGATTGCTGCTTCTGCAATGATGTTAAGCGTTCCTACGGGTGTATCACCACCTGCAAAGCAATATAACCCATTTGGCTTTTCTTTCAAAACATCTAAAATGAGTTTTGCACAGATCTTACTGACTTCCTGGTAATTTGCCTCAACATAGTATTTTATATTCATTGTCATTCTCCTTTAAAAAAATTCGGCAGATATTCTTTGTGTGCCCAAAGCATTTCATCAAGTAGTTGCTTTGCTGTCCTATCACTTGGAACTAAGGGATTGATCGTCATCGCTAATAAAGCAGTGTTATAGTCTCCCGTAACAGCTGCTTGGGCCGCTATACGTTCAAAAGACTTAATTTGTTGAACTAGCCCTTTGATAGGAATAGGTAATTCACCTGTAGTCAAAGGGATCGGTCCTTGTTTTGTAATCAAACAATTTACTTCAACCGCTGAATCACAATCGATATCACTGATGGCTCCATTATTTCTTGTATTGACCGTTTGAATATCACGTTTGTCATTATAGATGGAATTAATTAAATTACATGCTGCTTCACTATAATAAGCGCCCCCACGTTCTGATAATTGAGGTGGTTTGATTGCTAGATGTTCATCTTTATAAAGTTCAAACAATTCATGTTCGATTTTCTGCACAACTTCTGCACGAGTTCCTTCTTTTTCTGCTGATTGTTTTTGCTCAGACAACATAGTGGCTGTTTGATAGTAATACCTTAAATAGCCGATGGGAATCATGCCAAGTGTTCGGAAAAAATCTGGTTCCCATTCTAAATCAGCAATATTTTTCAGACCAACTGCATCACCAGCATCTTGCGTCATCAATGTAAGTACTTTTTGGGTCACATCAATCCCTTTATGATAAATCTTTTTCGCAAAAACCATATGATTTAGTCCAGTAAATTCAACATATAATTCTTCTTTGGGTACTTTTAATGTTTCTGCAATGCCACGTTCTATTCCAATTGGTCCATTACACAAACCTACTACTCTACGCATATTGCTATGGCGTAAGACAGCTTCTGTCACCATGCCAGCTGGATTAGTAAAGTTGATCAGCCATGCTTCTGGGCAAAGACGCTCCATGTCTTTCACTATTTCTAAGATAACGGGAATCGTGCGTAATCCTTTAAAAAGCCCTCCTGGACCATTCGTTTCTTGTCCAATCGTGTCATATGTTAAAGGGATTCTCTCGTCTTTCGCTCGCGCTTCCAAAAGACCTACACGAAATTGGGTCGTAACGAAGTCCGCATCCTTTAATGCCGCTTCACGATCAAGAGTCATATAAATTTTCATTGGAAGTTCCGCTTTTTTTACCATACGTTTAGCAAGTTCCCCAACAATTTCTAATTTCTCGCTTCCTTGTTCAATATCCACAAGCCATAATTCTGAAATCGGTAATTCAGCATATCGTTTAATAAATCCTTCTATCAATTCTGGTGTATAACTTGATCCACCGCCAATTGTTGCAATTTTTATTCCTTTATCCATCCTGAAACACTCCTTTAACTTAACTACATGGTCAGTATAGATTATTTTTATCTCCATAAATACCGCCTTTAAGTAAACGGTTACAAAAGCAAACGATTGACACCGGTTACAATCCTGTTACAATTTGTAACAGGAGGGGATTACTATGTTGTTTCTTGACTATCAACCAGACTTAAATGAAACGGATATTGAAGTATATAAAGCAATAATTTCAGACGTAAATGCAGTTGCTTCCATGAGTATTCGTGAATTAGCTGAGAAAAGTCATACGAGTACTGCCAGCGTACTACGCTTTTGTAAAAAATTTCGCTGTACCGGTTTTTCTGAATTTAAAATTTACCTCAGTGCGTATCTCGAATCTCTTAAAGAAGAAAAAGAGGTAAAAACACTTGATTTTGAGAGTGAACTCTTGAATTTTTTAGCACGGACACAAGACAAATTCTTTGAAGATAAATTTGATGAGGCAGTTCACTTATTGATGGAAAAAGAGCTGATTATTTTTATTGGCGTAGGCTCCTCAAATGTTGTTGCTGAATATGGTTCTCTTTATTTCTCGTCACTATTTAACATGGCGATTCGCATTGAAGATCCTAGTAACTACCCTATTAATTACCTATCCACTGAGTTAGCAAAAAAAATGTGTATCGTCGCTTTATCCGTTTCGGGCGAGACCACAGAAATCATTCAATATTTAAATCATTTGAATCTATCAGAAAGCTCAGTAATAGGAATTACCAGCAGCTCTAATTCAACACTTTCTAAATTAGCTGATATTGCAATAACCTATAATATTTCGCTAGAAAAAATTAATGAAGCTGATATTACAACCCAGATACCGGCAATGTACATTATTGAAAAGTTAGCGAAAACCGTGAGAAATAGAATGGAAACTCAATAGATTTGTAAAAAAAAAATTCTTCAAGTAATTCTTTCCCTCTATTCACAAGTTCACCGATCGATATTCCCACAAAAAAAAAGAGACTCACATGTATCTATGTGGTCTCTTTTTGATATATAGATTTGTTCAATTTATTTGTTTCTCTTCCCTTTGGTTTGAGAAGACTTCAAAAAATCTTGTGAAGTTTCCTCTTCTCAATCATTTGCTTCTTCATTCCCTATTGTTGAGGTAACTTTTTCATCGATACGTAAAAATGGTAAGTAGATAAAAACACTCACAGCAATGATCACAATTTGCAAGACTGATGCTCGCCAATCGCCACCAGTTGCTAAAAATCCAGATATGACAGGAGGAGTGGTCCAAGGTATCTGCACGACAACATGATTTATTAAACCAACAGCTGTTGCAAAATACGCAACTGTTAGGGAAAAAATCGGCGCCAATACAAATGGAATAATCAAACTAATATTGAAAACAATTGGTAAACCAAAAATGATCGGTTCACTGATATTAAATAATGCAGGAGTTACGGATAATTTTGCAAAGTCTTTGTAGTCTTTACGACGACTAAAGATAAAAATAGCAATTAGCAAAGCAATAGTATTTCCTGATCCTCCCATAACAGCAAACGTATCCTTAAATGCCATGTTTATGATATGTGGAATATCTTCCCTATTCGCATAAGCAGCCATATTCTCTTGCATATTTTGAATTAAGAACGGATCGAGAAGTGAACCTGATATCACTGCTTGATGAATTCCAAACCCGAAAAAGAGATTTGCAATTGAGGTAATTAAGAGGAACCCTGGTAAACCTGTCGTTACCCTACTTAAAGGTCCAGTGATTAGAGTAGTAATCAACGAATTAACATCCATATTGAATAATTGATTGACAGCAAATGAACCAATTGCGAAGGTAGTCACAGTAATCATGATTGGAATAAGGACGTTAAATGACTTCAACACAGCTGGTGGGATATTTCCTGACAACTGAATTTGTAACTTTTTGTTATTTGATAACTTAATAAAGAGTTCCGTAGCAGCTAAGCCCACAAAAATTCCAACGAACATTCCTGACGCACCAGTATGAGTGACAGGAATAACCCCACTTACCTCCAGCGCTTCTTGACTTCCTTCTGGTGTAAACATCGTCATCATAGGGGTGAGAACAATAAACGTTGAAATAGCGACTAGAACAGCAGCAATATGATTTGTATAATTTCTGCTAACACACATATGATAAGAAACTGCCGCAACAACTAATAGCGTCGTTATACTTAGCGTTCCATTACTGATGGAAGTCCCGATTTCTTGAATCGTCGTTAATGTTGCTGGATCAATGATTTTTCCCATAAATCCTGTTGGCTCTAAAATAACATAGTTGATCAATGTAACAAATCCCGCCAACATCATAAAAGGCATAAAAGTGGCGAAAGCATCCCTTAGTGTTCGAAGATGAATCTGGTTCCCTAGCCTTGTGGCTATTATTCCGAACTTTTCAAAAATAGCATCTTTTTTACTCATAATCCCGATCAGTCTCCTTTTTTAGTTGTAAGCGATTGCTTATGGGATGATCATACACCAGCTTTTTAAAAAAGTAAATATCTTTATTTAAAATTATATATCTTTTTTTAAAGTCAAAAAAAGACCAACGAAATTCGTTGGTCTTCACTTCTCAACAAAAACTGCTTCAAAAATAAAATCTTTGTATAAATGTCTCGAAAGAGAATATTCAAACGGTACACCAGATGACAATGACACCACTTTGTCTACCTCTATCATAAACTCGTCTGGTTTTACAGAAAGAATTTCCGCATCGAAGTCATTTGCCACATCACCTTTGATCCAAATATGGGAAGATTTAATCTCTAGACCAAGCTCATTTGTAATGTAGCCATATACAGAACGTTTCAAATGCTTTGGTTCTAACCCCGGTATAACAGAAAGTGGCATAAACGTTTGCTCAATAGAATACGGTTGTTCATCAATAAAACGACTTCTAATAATATTATAGACATACTCTTTTTGATTTATTTCTAAAATTTCTGCCACTTCATTCGATGGCAACTCAATTGAGAACGTATGGATTTCAGACGTCACATGTTCTTCCCCTACTAAATCAAAAAGACCTTCATTTGGTCCAAACACTTTCGAATTATCAATTGGTCTGCGTAGAACTTCCGTTCCGAATCCACTACGTGTTCGTAAAACTCCCTCTGATACTAGCATATCAATACCTTTCTTCACAGTGAGCTTACTTGTTTGATACTCATGCGCAAGTTCATCGCCTGTAGGTAATTTTTCGCCGATTTGATAGGTTCCATTGGCAATTTTTTTCTTTACCTCCGTATAAACCTCCATATATTTTGGCTGTTTCTTCATAACTTACTCCCTCATACTCATCTCTATTACTTATACTTTAACATAAAAAATTGTCTTTTTACAGCTAAAAACATACCCATCACTAAAAGATATATATTTTTAATAAAAAGTATTTATTTATACTAAAAGCAATGTTACACTATTAAAAACGAACAGGAGGAAACGATAATGTCAAGACAAACTCAGTTAACATTTCCAGATGACTTTTGGTGGGGCTCCGCTTGGTCAGCAGAACAATCTGAAGGGCGTGGAGAAACAGGAAAAGCAGAGACCGTATGGGATCGGTGGTTTCACGAAGAACCTCATCGTTTTTATAAACGAATTGGACCTAGTATTACGACAGACCATATCCATCGTTACCACGAAGATATTCAATTGATG
This sequence comes from Enterococcus sp. AZ079, assembly GCF_050547255.1. Classification (NCBI taxonomy): domain Bacteria; kingdom Bacillati; phylum Bacillota; class Bacilli; order Lactobacillales; family Enterococcaceae; genus Enterococcus; species Enterococcus sp. AZ079. The sequence continues at coordinate 2,814,764 of NZ_CP172955.1, forward strand.
AAACAAACGGGGCACAATTCATTTCGTGTATCTATCTCATGGGCACGAATGTTTCCAAATGATGGGGTTGGTAAACCAAACGAGAAAGCGATAGCCTATTATCGAGATCTTTTTACCGAAATGAAAAATAATAATATCAAAGTTTTTGCGAATCTCTATCATTTTGATATGCCCGCAAAATTACAAGATAAAGGAGGATGGGAATCACGTGAAGTTGTTGATGCTTATGTAAATTTTGCTGATACCTGTTTTCTAGCGTTTGGCGACTTAGTTTATCATTGGTTCACCTTTAACGAACCATTGGGGCCAATCTTGGGCTCTTATTTAGAAGATTTTCACTATCCAAATCTCATTGATTTTAAGCGTGGTGCTCAAGCAGCGTTCTTTACCATATTAGCCCATGCAAAAGCCATTCAAACTTTTAAAAAATACCAGCTATCTAGCAAAATCGGAGTAATTCTCAATTTGAGTCCGCCTTTCCCAAGAAGCCAAAATTCAGCAGATAAAAAAGCAGCAGAAATTGCGGATCTTTTTTATACTCGTAGTTTCTTAGATCCCATGGTCAAAGGAGTATTTCCAGAAAAACTAGTCTCGTTGCTGGAGGAATATGACCAATTACCCGTTGATTTCAATGACACAGACCTAAAAATTATTGAAGAGAATACCGCACAGATACTTGGTCTAAACTACTATGAACCACGCCGTGTCAAAGCAAGAACTTCTGCCGTTAATCTAGAAAGTCCATTCTTACCAGAATGGTTCTTTGAACCGCATACTATGCCTGGCCGTCGAATGAATGAATATCGTGGATGGGAAATCTATGAAAAAGGAATTTATGATTTATGTATGGACATCAAAAATAACTACGGAAATATTGAATCCTTTATCTCAGAAAACGGTATGGGTGTTGCTAATGAAGAACGGTTCATGGATGAAAATGGACAGGTGATTGATGACTATCGCATTGAATTTATCCAAGACCATCTCGCCTATTTATGGAAAGCAATTCAAGATGGCTGTAATATAAAAGGATACCATCTATGGACATTCATTGATTGTTGGTCATGGATCAATGCATATAAAAACCGCTACGGCTTAGTTTCTTTAGATTTAGCCACACAGAAACGTACAATAAAGAAAAGCGGCTTGTTTTACAAGGAACTAAGTAAGCAAAACGGTTTTTCCTACGATCTCGAGCGACTGGTAGATTAGCATTCACGAATATGATCGATAGTGATCTGTATAGAAGAAACCTGTTGCCACAACTCCTCTTTCGCACCTTTTAAGAAGGCGAGAGGGTTTTATTAGTAAAAAAATAACCGTTTCCTTGCTAAAGTCGACGGTTATTTTTTTGTCATTTTTCACTGTGGCTAGGATACGAAAGAGCAGCATGGCAATAAATGTATCAGAATTTATCTGGAACTTATTAGGCGCTAGTTTCGATAATAAAGCTTCCCTTTTCTTTAAACATTTCATTCGTTTTTAGATGTTCGAACACTTTTCCAAAATGACTACATCGAACACCTTATTCCAATTGAGAATAAGGTTTTGCCTATGTCGCTTATCGATTTTGTTTGAAAATATCCTTGTTAAAGTTGAAAAATCGCTCTCTGCTTGCTATACTAACTATGTAAAGAGGAGTTGTGGCCACAACCCCTCTGCAGCGCCATTTAAGACGGCGACAGGTTTTTATTATTTAAAAAATAACCGTTTCCCTGTTAAAGTCGACGGTTATTTTTTTTGTCATTTTTCACTGCGGCTAGGATACCAAAGATCAGCATGGCGGTAAATGTACCAAAACTGATCATTAGCCCGATTGCTTCCGCTGTGGACAAAAAGGCTTCTCCTTTCTGAAGAGTTAGTACTTACATTCATAAGCACCACCACCTTTCAAAGATAGCCACCGTCACAAACTTTACTGCAGTCAAATGGTACCATACTTCCATCAATGAAACTTTCAAATGCCAAGGATTTATCGTTATTTTTTTCACGGCGCATGGTCCATTTACTTTGATTCATTCCATAGAATCGTCAAAATATACTGCTGTTCTTTCTTCAAGGCTGATCCGCTCTTTCCCGACTTCTCCAGCCCCTTTTCTCAGTCCCAATCAAGTGCCTTCCATCAAGAAAAATAGTCAAAAGTCAATATCATTCTATTCACCAAAAACCACTTTTGTTATAGTAACAAAAAGGAGAATGCAGATGAGAAATGAACGAAAAATCATTCAAGATAGCACCCTTGGTGTAGAGGCTTTATTATTTAACGGCATCCAGCAGGAGTTTCCTAACCATTGGCACGAATATTATGTGATTGGCTTGATGGAAGCTGGGACGCGTCAATTCACCTGTCAAAACACCTGCTATATCGTTGAAGCAGGCGGCTTGATTTTGATTCCGCCAAAGGCTGCCCACCGCTGCCAGCAACTCACGGAGGAAAAGCTGGTTTACCGCAATATCCACTTAACCCCGGAGAACATGGCGGTACAAGTACAAAAAATTTTTAACACTCAATTGACGCCCCACTTTCCTGAACCGGTCATTCGCCAAGTGAAAGAAAAAGAGGAATTTCATGCAGTGCACCAGCTGCTGCTGTCGGATCACGGCGATGAGTTTGAAAAGCAAGAACGCTTTACTTGTCTCCTTCACGACCTGCTTGTTCAGTATGCGGATTTCACCCACGAACAAACGGACCCGGTGTCAAATAAAGCCGCAGCGGCAAAAGCCTATATCGATCAACATTATGCCGAAAAATTGTCCTTGAGTGAATTAAGTGACGTTCTTGGAATGAATCAGTACGTCTTGATTCGGCAGTTTACCAAAGCGTATGGGCTGTCGCCGTTTCAATATTTAAGTACGGTGCGTATCAGTGCTGCCAAGAAAAGACTAGAAGCACAAGAAGCAATTGCAGAAGTCGCTTTTCTGACAGGCTTTAGTGACCAAAGTCATTTTACCCGTATCTTTAAAAGCTTGATTGGGGTCACCCCGAAAGCTTACCAAACAATTTACCAAGAAGATGGAGTGAGAACGTATGAATAACCAAGAAAAATGTGTCATGATTATCGATGAACAATTACCGATTGGCTTAGTTGCAAATACTGCTGCAATTTTAGGCGCAACCTTAGGCAAATTGTTTCCCGAGGGAATCGGAGAAGATATTTACGATTCGACAGGCAGAAAACACCTTGGCATTGTTAACTTTCCCATTCCTATCTTAAAAACGAACAAGGAACAGTTGCAGACCATTCGTGAATCGATCAGTCAGCAAGCGGATCCAGAAGTAACCATCATTGATTTTTCCGACGTTGCTCAGACCACCAATTCTTACGAGCAATACCGTCAGACGCTTGAGACAATTCCCACAGAAACACTGGCTTATTTTGGTCTTTGTTTAAAAGGCAAGAAAAAGAGTATCAATAAAGTCGCTGGCAGCTTACCGTTGTATCGGTAAAACGCTAGTGAGAAAACGGTCGTTTAAAACAAGTTGTCTTTTTGTCGGCCGAACAGTCTTCTTGCTATATACGTTTTTTATAAACAGTCCTATAAAAAAAACAAACACTTTTGAGGTGTTTGCTTTTTTGTAAGAGATTTTCTAGCATACATTTTCTTGCTCTTTGATTTTGCCAAGATCAATGGAAAAATAAACTACTCTCCTTGATAAATATTCAGTCCTACTTCTGTATCTTCTACACGACTGTTCGTTGGTGCTTTAACAATCAGAAAAAGAAAGTAAAAGTCTCCCACACAAGAAGCGGCATGTGCGGCAGCAATCAAGGTAAAAAGAGATGCCGTCAACCAGCCAAATAAATAAAATAGAAAGAGACCCACAGAAATGCCAAGGAATGGGGGCTAGTGGCATATGCTACGCCATTTTTGAACCCAAACTTTACCTTCCCTTTGGGGTCAAAAAGCTTAAAGAAGGCACCATGGATCAGTTCATGAATAATGATGAGAATAAAATATGCAACCATTAAGATCAAAAGATCGAAAATAAACGAAGTTTCAGCATTTGACCCATGACCACCTAAGACAAATAGTGTAAAGAACACATAGAAAAAAATAAAACTAGGGATCACCGCGAGATTCAATCTCTTTATTGTTTTTTGATCATCCATTAAATTGATTTGTTTGAGTAATTTCATCGCTGTTCTCCTTTTCTTTTCGACATTCTTCTTAATACATAATTTCTATGAATTCCCTTTACCCAACCAACAAGAGCAGCAAACACAAAACCAGTGCCGTTAAAACGAAGAGGAAATTGATCATCTCTGGCGCACCTTCAATCCTTCTCTGTAATGGCGGAGGACGAAAACTTGGATTCATACGTTTCGTTTGGTAGTCCACGTTGCTTGATAAAAAGCTGTCGGAGGGGATCATAAACACTAAAAGAACGCCATAAATAATGGAGGCAGGAATCAGGAGTGAGCATTTGGCTAAGTAACCAATCAGTAGACTCGCGATCAAAGGAATAGCTACGTACAAAGCACTTTGGTACAACGTTTGCCGAATTGGTTTCATAGGGAAATCTCCTTAGTCAGTAATCGTTACGCACAGCAAAAAAAATTTTATTTACTTATCAATTAAATATACCATTGCTTTCAAAAGGTGTAAACACGCCAGAAAACCAAGTCGATGCTGCCAAGCGCGGCTGCCCAATGATTGGTGCAAAAAAGAAGTGGTTTCTTCCCACTTCTTAAAAAGCACTCTACTTGCCTTTCTATCCTCGCTTAACCTCTCAAGACAATCGGCAAACCGTTTAGTAAACCGTTATACTTACCAGATTGCTTCCTCTCTTCCCTTTGAAAAAGACACGACGCTGGAAAAAGAAGCCTGCGAACCTTGTCTCTTTATTAAAACTTCTTCTGAAAAATATTCATCTAAAAAAATCATACGACCTTGTCTTTCCTTTTGGTTTCCTACAACACCCGATCTACTTGAGAAAAGACTGCGAAACCTTCTTTAGAAAAGCAAACGTCTCAAGAAAAAATAATCGTGCGGTTTCTGCCTTTCCTTTTGGCTTCGTACAATGCTTGATCTGCTTGGTAGAAGGTTTCTGAAATGTCTAACGCAGAGGCTGCTTCTGAAATCCCTGCCGAAAAGTAAAGGGTCAGTTGGGCGGTTTCTAATTTCAACTGTTCATTGCTTAAAAACAAATGGAATTCTTCAATAATTTTTTTCACAGCATCAGAAGTATTCTCTTTAAATAGGACTAAAAATTCTTCGCCGCCATATCGATAGACTTCGACTAAATGGGAAGGACTTTTCTGGTAGAGAAACGTCATCAGTTTTTCCGAAAAGAAGGATAGGGCTTGATTGCCGATTTGATGTCCATGGTGATCATTGATGCGCTTAAAATGATCTAAATCCATCATCACCACGACGAGCTGGTCCTTCTCAAGTAGCGCCAGCTTTGAAATATCCTCGTTCAGACTGCGGAAATTTTTCACCTTGGTCAACTCATCATAATTGCGTTCAATGATTTTTGTGTTGATTTTTTCCAGAAAATTTTTTTGATTCTGCAAATAATACTTCCATAAAGAAACGATCCCCACGGATCCAATGCCTAAAGACACCACATCCCAAACGCTAATTTCGCGGCGATAAAAAAGCAAGGCGTTGAGCATCGGCGAGACAACCGTAACGAAAATCGAAAATAGGTAAAATGCTGTGTGATTTGGTTGTCCATAAAATCTTTTCTTTAATAAGCCCGTAACGATTAAAATGATGTAATTTAATCCGATAATAAAGAGCATGGCTTCCCATTCAAATTTATTGATCAATGCAAAAAAGGTCAGCAAAATGACGGGTACTAACCCAACCAGATAGATTTTTTCTTTGAGAATGCCAAAATAATAAATAAAGATTGGAATCGTATATTCATACGCAACATAACCGATACTGTTCAAAGAAAATGATATAATAAAGTAGACTTGCGAAATAAACAAAACAATACCAATAAGAATTTTAAACGACAGGCGTAAATTCAATTCTTTGAAGTTCTTGATAAACAAATCATACGAAATGAGCAAGCTCACGACTAACACAGAATAGATCGCAGCATAAATCAGATGGACAAACACACTACTCCTTCTTTCTTTCATAGATTTTTCTTTAAAATCGTTCGCCCATGATTTTGAAAGGCTCGATTCTTTAACGATGCAGCGCACGAAATAAGCTTTTTTCCTGCACTTCATGAAACCAAAAATAAAGCGACCCCAGAAAGGAGCAGAAACCAATGTCTGAGAAAATAGAACAAGAACTCTTATCGATATTTCCCCAATTATATTTTGATGCCCAGCCTATCTTTCAAATGAAAGCAGATAGTCAGAAAGTGATTGGCTACGAATTATTATTGAGAAGTACCGAAAGAAATAGGTTTCCCCTTTCCTTCTTCCAGCAAGTAATCAAATACAAAAAATTACATACTCGTTTACTGCAGTGGTATCGAAATGAAATTTTCAGCTTGCTTCATCCGAACGAAGAAACAAAAATCAGTCTCAATATCCACCCGCAACAACTCAGCTATCCAGAAACCTTTTTGATGTTAGCTGATTTAGCTCCCTACCATGATCGTATTTTGATTGAGATCACCGAAGACGATACAGAACCTTCTATCGCTTGTGATCCCAAGTCCTTTCTTATGAACAAAATCAACCAAATAAAAAAGATGCGCTTTTCTGTCGCATTGGATGATGTAGGGACAGGCATTCATTCACTGACAAATATTGCACCGATGCTGGATAAAATCGATGTGATCAAATTTTCGCCTATCTCGTTGCGAGTGCTTTCCCAAAAGGAGATTTTCTTTTTGATCGACTTCTGGCGAAATATCGCCAGCAATCGTAAAATCCAATTTATTGTCGAAGGGGTCGAAACCTCGGATATCCATGAGTACCTACTTGAAGAAGAGATTTTTCTTCAACAAGGGTTTTATTTGGATAAACCTGCCCCAGCTGATCAATTAAAGCGAAAAAAATAGCCATCGCGTCGTTTATTTTTCTCACTATACGCGATTAAAAATAAACGATTATTAAAAAAATGAACAGATGCCCTTCAAATATAACACAAATAATTTTATTTGCAGAATTTTTGCTGATTCAGCATCGTTTTAACGGTGATTTCACATGAGAGAAAGTAGAAATCAAAGAAAAGACCTTTTTTTGATAGGTGAATAGACAAAAAGCATTCAAGAATGAAGCGACCCCCAAAAGTTAGACCAAAAAATCTAACTTTTTGGGGTCGTTATTTGTATGGCAAAATATCCTTTTGAATTAAAACTAAAAATCGTTAAAGAATATCTTAGTGGCGTGGGCGGATATCGGTATCTTGCCAACAAATACGGTATTTCAAGCAAGTCTCAAGTAAGTAATTGGGTGAATGCCTATCGTGAATACGGAGAGGAAGGTCTATTGAGAAAGCATCAAAATCAGAAATATTCTGTTCAATTTAAGTTAAATGCGCTAGAGTTATATCAAACAAGTGAGATGTCCTATCGAGAAGTTGCTAGCACTTTAGAAATGAACAACCCTGCGCTTATTGCCAATTGGATGCGTAATTTCAGAGAAGCAGGTATTGAGGGGCTCTCAAAAGAGAAAGGGCGACCACTTACTTTGACTAGAAAAAAAGAAAACAAAAAAGAAAATACAACAACTGAAGAACGCGAGCGTATCAAGGCATTAGAAAAGCAAGTCCGATCCCTTCAAATTGAGAATGCCTTTTTAAAAGAGTTGAGGAAGCTGCGAAAACAGGAAGCCCAGCAAAGACGCAAGAATCAATCGCACGAATCATCGCCAGCCTCCGAGGATCATTCAAACTAGTTGAGCTTCTTGAAACATTGAAATTTCCTAAAGCAACCTATATGTATTGGCAGAAACGGTTTGACAGACCAAACCCAGACCAAGAAATTGAAGAAAAAATGCTTGAAATTCGCAAAGAGCATAAAGACTATGGCTGTCTGCGACTAAAAAAAGAATTAGAGAATCAAGGGATTCATGTCAATAAAAAGAAGATTCAACGCCTGATAAAAAAACTAGGTATCGAAGTAAAGTCTTACACTCGAAAATCTCGACGGTACAATTCTTATCGTGGGAAGGTTGGTACTGTCGCCAAAAATCGTATTCATCGTCGGTTTTATACAAATATCTGTCACCAAAAAATTACAACTGATACCACAGAGTTTAAGTATTATGAAGTAGACACCACAGGTGTCGTTCGTCAGAAAAAGCTGTATTTAGATCCTTTCATGGATTTCTACAATAGTGAAATTCTATCTTATCGGATTTCTGAAAAACCAAACGCACTAGCCATAATGGAAGGATTAGAAGAAGCAATCCAGATGACAAATGATTGTCCATTTCGTAGAACCTTCCATTCAGATCAAGGATGGGCCTATCAAATGAATGCTTATAAGAATAAATTGAAGCAGCATAAAATCTTCAAGAGTATGTCTCGTAAAGGGAATTGTTTAGATAACTCACCTATGGAAAACTTCTTTGGTTTATTAAAGCAAGAGATTTTTCATGGAGAAGTCTATCGGAGTTTAGATGAATTGAAAACAAAAATTGACCAATATATCTATTATTACAACCATAAACGCATCAAAAAGAAATTAAATTGGCGAAGTCCGGTTCAGTTTCGAGAAGCTGTAAAAACAGCTGTCTAACAGTTAATCTTATCGTACAAAAAAGGAGTGGATTTCTCCACTCCATAAAAGTCTAACTTTTTGGGGTCACTACAATGGTAGTTGACACCTGGATCATAGCCCATCTGGATGTACTTCACCACTTTTTGTTCTACCACTTTCATCAAACCGCCATAGCCATAAAAAAATTCATCTTCCTCATGGACTTGTGGTGTCAAAAATATCTCGGTCATTGTTTTACTCAGTAATTGCCCGCACATCAATGCATGCCAGAATTTTTCTAAGTCTTCAACTGATACATAAGCACCGCCATCCGGTCCGCCCATGGCTGGGATGGAAAATATATTGGTTTTAAGTCCTGATTCCGTTTCAATATATCCTAATGCCGTATTGCGAGGCAACGTGTCTTGTGCAAAATAACCAGCATCTGTCACTTCTGCTTTTTCAAAAATATTCTTTTCAATATAGTCGGTAAAGTGCAAGCCGCTAACTGCTTCTACCACCATTCCTAAGAGGATGTACCCTGCATTGTTGTACTTGACCTTGCTTCCCACTGGATCAGCCATGGCTTTTCTCTGAAAAAGCGGCAAAAAATCACGGGGGGTTCTCACTCGATAGGTCGGCAAATCTTGCCAAAGTGCTTCAAAATCATCGGATACTTCTTCATCAAAATAGTCAGGGATACCAGAGGTATGTGTAAGCAAATGATGAACAGTCACAGCTGGATCAAAGTTTGGCAATACATCTGGAACACACTCCTGCAGTGTCGTTTCCAAGCTCAGTTTGCCTGCTTCAACTAATTGGCAAATGGCTAGTGCCGTAAAAAGCTTGCAACCTGAGGCAATACCAAAACGGGTATGGGCACGATTTGGCAATTTGTCTGCCTCGTTTGCATAGCCAAAAGTGCGATCCACCAAAACTTTGTCAGCTTTGACCACACGAATGTTGCCATAAAAAGCGTACTCTTTTTGCTTTTGTTCTAATCTCTTATCAATTAATTGGGTATTCATTTTCTCTTCCTCCGAATGTTTCGTACAAGGACAACTTGACGTCAACACCAGCCTACCCTTTTCATATTTGGAAACGCAACATCCTTATCTCCTCCTATCTGTTCAGGGTATCATAGAATAAAGCGCTTCACAATGGTGGTATCTTTGTACTTTGTGTGCAAAGATACCCGACCATTCTATCCATCTGTCATTTCATGAGCAATGACAACCTACTCGCTGTTTCTCGGAATTTTGCAAAAAAACTATGTTTATTTTATGTTTTGTTCTAAATGCTGGAATAGCAATGATAGAGGGCTTATGCGATTTTTCGATTGATAGATGAACCGAGGGTTAGAAGAATAACTATTGAATAAAAAACGAGTGGCGCAAGTGGCGAATAGAAAAGACGAAAACAGACCAAATTCCTTTTTATAAGGATTTGATCTGCTTTCGCGTCGATGTGTTTAACGAAAAGTCATGATCGGCTACTAACCTTTATGCGAACAATTCCGTTTGATTACTAAACAACCATCAATTAATTGAAATGTTTCTTTGCACCCTTTACTTAAAAGTTAGGCCTTACGCGATTAGAATCTTGTAAGTAGCTTGCCACCTCTTCTTTTAAATCGTTAAACTCTTTTTTACTAGTAGTAATAGTCAAAATAAAATTGACCGCTTCATCTTGAGAAAAATTTGTCACATATTCATTAAGCTGCAAAAAAGTAATCATAGAAACTAAAGCGGTCCGTTTATTACCATTATGGAAAGGGTGTCTTTTTACTAAGTTAATTGCTAAAATTGATGCCTTATCAAAAATTGTCGGATATAATTCTTTGCCAAACACAGCTTGTGAAGGTTGATTTATTGCCATATCCAACGCACTTGCATCTTTTACACCAATCATTTCTCCTTTAGAATACTGTACAATTACTTTCGCATTGATTCTAATCACATCTGCCGCCGTCAAAAAAATCATAAGTCAACCAAGTCTTTTAAAGCTTTGTCGTATTGATCCATGACTGAATCTACGATTGAATCAATAGAAACTTCTTCAACCGCTTTAATCATTTTTACAGATCCATCCCGTTCAAAAACATAGCTGATTGATTCACCGGTCTGAACACCGATATACTCCTTTACTTCTGCAGGTATCGTTGTAATATCACTATTACCAGATCTTCTGACTTTATAATTTTTTGTTTTTTTCAATTTCTACCCTCCCAATGTATATACAAATGAATTTGTATATACATTATACAACAATAGATACATGCCGTCAAAATATGTCTTAAAGAGCATAACCTTCAACTCTATGATCCGACATACCAAAGAATAATCAATCCAATTTGAAAATATATTTCCTAATTTTTTTCCTACTCACCACAATTGTTGCGAATTCTTGATCACGCATTAAAACTCACTATAAAAAAACCGAAACAAAGAACTCACTCTCTGTTTCGGTCTTACTTCATTATTCAACATTCAACGAAAAATTTTTCTAACACTTCTTGCCTTTCATAGGCATGTGCCCATTTGTTCCACCTACCTATTCACTGAGACGGCCATTCGGTGATAGGTATGGCGCTTGCCTCTGATGGCGATGGATAGTTGCAAGATGTTCTCGGGATCAGCGGTCCCAGAAAAACCTGCATCTCCGATATGATGAAGGTCGCAGCCGGCACGTTTGCTAGTCAATGCCAAGGCACGGATCGTACCTGTATCTGCACCTTCCTGTGTAGTACCGATGGTGCCCATGACCAACTGCCCTTTTTGGTGAATAAAGGCTACAAGATCACTCATGTGTTGTTCACTCAGCCCAGGAATCGTGCCCGCAATGGGTACAAGAATAACATCGGCTCCAGCTTGAATGAACGCAGACGCAATTTCTTCATCTAACACGGGTTCATTGACACCAGCACCGTGCATTTTTCCAGCAATAATGATCCCAGAGAAAATGGCTCTTGCTTGTTTGATTGCCGCTGTGATCTCTTTATTTGAAACGCCAGTAGAAGGATTTCCTGTCAGACAGATAAAATCAAATCCAAGTGCTTCTGCACGAGCCATGTTTTTCTTTGTTGCCAAACGCCCAGTAGCGATAGTTGTCAGCTGTTCCATCTGCTCCGCACAATCGTCGACAGGCTCAAGATTGACCCCAATAGGCCGCCCCGTTAAGCATTGCAAAAAGCGAATGGGGTCATCCGTTGTCGGTAATCCTTTGATAGCGCCGTTTTCGCAATCAAATAGGTTCAGCAAAATCAAATCCGCCCCAAATGCAGCGACGAATTCAGCATTGGTGATTCCTCTAGACATCGGATCGATTTGGACATCATTTTCTGCTACGATCGTCCGCCCCGCACTTCCTCGGATACTTTCCAATAGCTGGTCTTTATCAAATGATTTAAAATCAGCTGCCGTGCAATTCAATAATCGTTTTGTCTCCATTTACTCCTCACTTTCTGAACCGAGTTCACTGGCTAATGTCCGATTATCCAGCATTTTGAAGAATGGATAATAGATGGCGATAGAAACCGTCAGATTCACCAGTTGTAAGATTGCCCCCGAAATATGTCCGCCTGTGGCTAGATAACCGCCGATGATTGGCGGCATCGACCAGGGAACCAAAACGACGGCAGGTTGGACGATCCCCATGGCAACTGTCGTATAAGAAATGATATAGCAAACGACCGGCGTCAGAATATATGGGAACAAAATCAATGGATTCATGACAACGGGCAACCCAAACATGATGGGTTCATTGACATTGAAAACCGTTGATGGAAATCCGAGTTTCCCCAACTCTTTTAAATACTTGCTTTTACTTCTGACTAAGAGCAAGATCGCCAAGCCCAAAATCACCCCACTACCGCCAATCCAGACAAAGGTATTCATAAAGGTATAATTGATGATATGCGGAATCGTTTCGCCGTTTTGAAAAGCGATTCGATTCTCATCGATCATTTGAATCCATGTCGGCTGCAAGACGCTCAAGACCAAGTCCCACCCGTGGATACCCACTGACCAAAACAATGACGTAAACATAATGGCAAACAGACCGCCTATAAAGCCTCCGCCAATGATCGACAATGGTTGTCCCACAAGACTGTACAGCAGATCATGAACATTCGTGTTACCGAATGATTCCACTAATAAACGAATCACCCAGAAAAGCGAGAGGCAAAAGAATGAGGGGATCAATGCAATAAAGGAGCGACTGACCGCCGGTGGAACGTTTTCTGGCATCCGAATCACGATATTCTTTTGTACGAATAATCGGAAAATCTCCGCCGTGATTAGACTAGTGATGATTGCTACGATCAGCCCGCGGCTACCAAGATAAGACATTTGAATGCCGCCATCTTCAATCGGAGTGACTAAAAGAAAAACCGAGGCTGCCAATACACCGGCAGATAAACCGCTGACGCGGTAAGTGGTTGCTAAACTATACGCAATAGCAAAGGAATTGAACAGCGCCATCACACCAAAGGTCACTTGGACGACAAAGTCTAATTTGCTGCGCCATTCCCCGCCAAAAATACTAGTAACAAATAGGTTAAAGCCTTCCCATGGAACGTTGGATAAAATAACAAAAATGGAACCGATAATAATCAAAGGCATCGTGGTGACAAGTCCATCACGGATAGCAACTAGATGCTCTTCACCGTCAATTTTCATTCCCCATGGCAGCATCTTTTCTTCCATAAATTTCTTTAACGAATCCTTCATAAGCTTCCTCCTTAACCTTAAAAGATCGCTGAAAGAGTGCGTTCAGGTATCTTTTCGAAGTGTGAATAGAAACCAAGGCTTACCACCTTCAAGAACCTAGGATTGAAGTGCTGATCGCCACAACGCTATTGCTATGAACACAGTAAGAACGCAAGGCTTTGGATTTCTCAACTATGACTGCCTATTTTCCATGCAACTGTTCTCAACTGATCTTCATACCTGTTATTCGCCGCAAACGATCCTGCGCATGAACCGTTTCAAACGACAAAAAAGGCATTGGACAAGATTGTCCAATGCCTTTGGCATAGCAAAATAAGCGTCCAGCATCCCACGGTTTTTGCCCAAAAACCTGCCTGAATCTACTAGAAATCGACAAGGAAATCGGGTACAATAAACACGTTGATGCCTTTGGCGATCAACTATGGCAACTTGATTGGTCATCCGTCTTAAGGGTGTGACTGATCAGGGCCTCGTAAATCTGTTGGCGCAGAGATACGAGGTGCCTATTTTTTTGGTTTCTATTCGCTTACATTTTATAGAATGTTTTTGGGAAAAGCAAGCGAACATCGTAACAAAATTGTAAATAATGGTCAAAAAAATAAAAAACTATTGTGATTTGTTCGATTGAAACAGAAAACAGTAATTGCTTTGCGTATTTATAAAAAAAGGAGGCCCGAATCATCCATGATTCAGTCCTCCTTTTCGCGCTAGACAAATACAAACAAAATTCCAGAGCAGATCGTACCTACCAATAGCCCACGAATACTGCCTTCTCCTTCATTGGGTAACTCAAATTTGATGATATTCACCAGCAAAGCGCCGGTGATCAAGGCTTCAATGATGACCACCAAATAGTAGGGCAATGAAACAAAGAGGGAGAACGCAGCTCCCGCGAAAATACTGAAGGAAAGCACAAAGCGGCCATATTTGTTATAGAGGGCACCATGATGGTGATAGAGCAGCCAATCGTTCATGAGAAAGTGCAAACCAAAGGCAATAAAGTAGGGCAAAATGTAAAAACGCTCTGATAGCGTATTGGCAATCACGATATAGCCGATCATGATATTGTAGATCACATGAAAAGCGATATCCGACCAAAAAAAGGCGTTTTTGGCACTGGTGATGTCTTTCTTTTCTAACACCATAAACGTCCGCTCATCGATTTTGTAGATCACGTAACTGAAGACTAAGCCAAACAAAACGATGCCATAGACCCCATGACTATAAAAAATCCCCGAATCCCAGCCAAATTCATCGATCAACACCGTTTGAAAATACGCCAAATGGGGCAATAGATGAACGATCGCATAGGAGATCCCTACACCAGCGGCAAAGGAGCTCATGTATTGCACGTTTAGTTTTCTGGATGAGATAACATTTGAAGATAGATGGATGAAGATAAACCCTAAAGTGATCATGCAATTCACAAAATTGTTTGTTAGATACGTCATTGTTTTCTCCTTCTTACATTCCGTTTGCGGCATCGTTTAAGCGCAATTTTCAATAACAAAGTCTTTTTAATTGGTTATTTTTGGTTATTTTCATAGAATATTCTTGTTTACTATACAGTAAGTGGGCTTGGGGGGCAATAGGTTTTTTAGGTTTTGGGGAGAAATATTTTTCATAGAAAATGACCTTCATTGTTGCCGATTTTTTCCCGATAATCTTGTCTTCATTTTCGGATAGGATAATCTTGTTTTTGCTCTTGCAGACAGTAGGTCTAACTTCATTCTTTATAAAAAATTGGGCTTATTTGAAGTTATCTTCAAATTTCCGAAAAATTGTAACCAATTTGAAGTTATCTTCAACTTTCTCAATTATGACAGATTTTTGATGTTCGTAACCAATTACTGATGAATTCAGAAAGCCGTTGTTGCTCCTATTCCATCAAAAAAAGAAGCAAGAACTTGCAGCGTCCTTGCTTCTTTTTATTACAATTCATTATACTTCTTTTTCGAATCTTTACTTTCTTTCACCGAATACTTCATGTTGTTTTTTTCCAGCTTTTCTTTGATGATCTCATCAATATCAAGACCCAAATTGTCTGCCAGCATATAGGAATAAATCAGAACATCGGCAATTTCTTCTTTTAGATGTTCGAAATCTTGAGTGGCTTCTTCAGATGTTTTCCATTGAAAAATCTCCAACAATTCGGCGGCTTCGATGGAGATAGAAATAGCTAGATCTTTTTCATTATGGAATTGTCGCCAATTGCGATCATCTCGGAATTTATTGATCCGTTCCATTGAAGAGGGTTGGTTTTGCATGGTAGGACTGGCTCCTTTCGTTTTGTAGGGTTATGAGTTTTTGGCGCAGATTGGGATTGATTGCATAGATGTAAAGCCCTTTGATTGCTCGTTTCATTAATACATTCAATGAATTAAGGATGATCGTTTCTTTGGCTTTCTTCGTCAATTCTTGGTTCATATCGTCACGTCCCGTAAACGCCCCTTTGTCCTCATATTTATCGATATCGATGATAAGCTGGTCGGTCTCTGGATCGTAATCAACGGAAGGACCAATGACGACTCCTACATTGTTTAAATCAAAGCCTTGGACGGTGTAGATTGACCCGACTTCACTGATTGTATCTGGTCGCTCCGCCCATGTTCGCTTCGTATCGGTCGTATTCCAGGGCAGGTTGATCCCACCAGGTTCTACAAGATATGAAGCTCCGTCTTTCTTATGAACATAATCGAATGTTGAGATGATCCGTGACAGACCTTCCTTTTTATCGAGAGAAAAGATTTTATTCTTCAACGCATCATGGGTTTCCATAATCTGAAGCTCAAAAGATGCTGTTGATTCTGGAATCGGTGTTACACGTTTTTCTACGATATCATCGATCCATTGAATTATTTGTGGACTACTTTTCATTCTTAATTGATCTTTTAGCTTAAAGCGAGAAGCATTGTACCTTTTCTGAAACTGATCCAGTTTGTCCTGATCCCAGTAACTTTTGATTTTCAATACTTGCTTCGGATCAAAAATACAAATCGTGATTTTTGCTCGCTTGATAATCTCTTCTAGTTGGTTTTCATAGTGAAAACTGTTATAACTGTCTTTCTTCGTTAAAAGCAAATGGGCTTCATCCACAATAACGATGTCTGGGTGCAACTTCTGATTATCTGTTTTATTAATAAAAGAAGTTGGCTTTAACATATGATTCTTTTTTAAATTTGGCAAACTTTCTGCCATTGTATGATAGGTTTTTAACATCTCTGAATGGTTGACCAGCAAATAATTATCAGTGCCTTTTAATACAGACTCTGATTTTGTATAGTCTTGAAGGGTGTTATAGAGAGATGCCAATAAGACGCTCTTTCCCGTTCCAGCTTCTCCTTCGATCATCAAGACTTTTTGTATTTCATCCTGCTGAATCGCTTGTTTACAGTACTCAATGATTTCAAGTTTTATATCTAACTGTTCTGGCGTCAGTTCTTTAAAAGGGGATAATTTATATACATCTTTGTTGCGAATCGTATCGATTGAGTGCTTCGCCAACTGACGCCTTTGCAATTCTTCCCATAACTCTTGGAAGACCACTTCATCATAATACTCTTTTTCATAATACTGATGCATCTGCACCTGTCTTGTTTGACTGACGTTTTGTAACTGAAACTGCTCATCCCCAATGAAGTGATTGATCAAATTGGTTTCGATATTGTAGGTCGCTGATTGATTGAATTTTTCATGCCCAATCAGTAAGACTTCTTTAATTTCTTTGCGCTTAGAGTTATTCAAGTGCTGTTTCAATCGTTTGTTCACTTGAACCGTTTGACCAATGTACGCAACAGGTCTTTTCTTTTCATTTCGGTTGTAGAGTATGTAAACGACTGGGTACTGATCGATATATGCCGTCGTTATGCTAGATAGCTCACCTTTCTTGAAATGATGATCTTCTATGATTAGTTGGTTGGTCATATTTTAGATTCTCCGTTTAGTGTCTATTCCATTAAGGTTATTTATTTTAGTATATCATTGTATATTTTGCTCTTAAAGCATTAAAGACAAAATTGGTAATTTTTTGTTTTAGCAAAATAACCATTATCTAAAAAAATCGCTGTTGATTAATCTACTAATTTCGTCCAACGTGCATACTTTGCTAATGATTTAATAGACTAACCTATTATCCTGAAACTCTTTTCAAACGAATCCTCTCTAAGACGTTCTAAAATAAATAGCTGAAAATCCCATTTGACAATTCATTAAACATCCTCTGTTTAGGATATTTATAAATTGTTTATTAATTTAAAATAATTTATTTTTCAATATTAAAATAAATAAATATTTTATAATTTTAATTTGACTAAACCATTCAATATGCGATAATCATTTACGAAAGGATGATTTGATGAACCATACAGTTACCAGCCTAAGATATCTGCGGATCGCTCAAATTTCTTTATTAACATACTATATTTATTTAGCCTTCCATGACAATATTTTCAAAGCTATTCCATTACTTTTTATCAGTGGTATTTTAGATTCCGTATATCCGCCAGACTATGCAAACCAGTCATTTTGGTTTCCTTATAAAAAGAAAACGATATTTTTAAAAAACAACAATTTATTTTTGGAAGGAGCATTAGAAATCTTAATCATAATTGTTCTTGGTATTTTCCTATCTCTTGTTTTTTAAAGTAAAGGAACAACTTGTGATTGCTGGTTCCCTTTTAGCCAACGACTGAATCCTTTTTCTATTACTCACTACTTTTTATCCATTTGCTTATTAAATTAGATTTACCAAATAAATAACGAATCCTTCACTGTTGAGATGACGCTAGTATCTAGTCGAAAGGAAAGGTGATTTTTTATGAAAAGAATTTGTTTTGTCTTAGTTTTGAGCAATGGATTATCTTACACACCATTAACTCCAGGTGTTCTTTATCAAAGAGACACAAGCCTCAAAGACTATTTTTCACCGTTTTACGATGTTTCAATCAATTATCTGAGAGATAAAGATACTGTTGATTACTTGGTATTTCCTGAGCCATTCGCTCCTTTTGATAATGAAAATAACCTCCCCATCATAAAAGTCCCTTCTAAATTTTTTCTGACTAAAGACTTTGAAAAAATTAAGGATTACATTGATGACTACTTTAAAGAAAACGATGCTAAGTAATACTAATCTTCGATCGTTTTAAGCTCTTACTGATTGATACCGTTATCAATCAGTTTTTTTCTTCGATTTGCCAACTTCTTTTTGGACGAGAAAACAGTCCGAATATTCTAAAACTATTACTTTACGATAAAATTATTCCAATTATTAATAAGGTAGTATTTTGATGAACGAAAACAAAGGCATCTGTTACATCGTTATTATTCGTTTATTTTTTGCATATAGAAAAACAGACCAAATACTCAAATTTGGTCTGTCTGGCGTGGCTATTCATTATTGCTTCGCATATCCGTTACCATGACCCGGACTATAACTCTGTGCTTCTGAATCTGTAATCAACGTGAAGTTCTCTGGAATCTTTACTTGTCCATAGGTCTTGCCACTTTCGACCTTCAAGAACTTATACCCTGCAGGTGCTTGGTACCATTCGCCAACCAATGAAGGAGATGGGGTGGCTTGGTTGGCATTCGCCTGATTTGCTTCCTCATTAGCTTTCGCTTGCTCTGCGGCTTCTGCTTGTTCTTTGGCCTGTTTCTCACGCTCAGCTTTTGCAGCCGCTTCGGCTTCTTTCTTCTTATCAGCGATCCGTTTGTCACTGCTTGTCTTTGCACTGTCATATTGACTATCCAATGCAGCAAAGTCATCTTTTAAGGTACCTGGTGAGTAATCTTTCAACGCCAATGAATCTTCCAGAGTTGTTTTCGCAGTTGTAAGCTCTTTTGTTTCATCCTTCGTAAGATCACCATCATCAAGCAATAATGTTGTTTCTTTAATCAGTGATTTGGCTTTAAATTCATAGTCTTTGAATTCTTTAGCAGTCGCTTCTTGCTTTTGCCTGATGTTTTCAATCAGCTTCGCCGAATCACTCTGTCGTTCTTCAACAGCTGTCTTTTCATCTGCATCTTCGAAAAATGTTTGGTTGACTGCTTTGTTTTGCGTTAAGTCTTTTTTATCGCGCTCTGACAAATAGTCTTTTTTCAGCAATGTATCTGTTGCTTTGTTATCTTCTTTGAGCTTATCAACTAGAGAAATCAGTTCTTTTTGATGCCTCTCGACTGCTTTAGCCAGTGTTGTTACTTCATTTGCTAAAGACCTGACAGGTGTAATCTCACTGGTTCCAAATACCGTTTGATACTTCTCTGTGATTTCATTGATTTGCGTTTGATCATCTTTGGTAATAAACGCTTCATCGCTTTTTTTAGCCAACGCATTTAGTTGTGTTTTGATTTGGCTAAGTTCTGTTTTAACGGCATTGGCTTCTGCAGATGACACATTCTTTTCAACTTTTGCGAGCGTTGCTTCACTTTGCGCAATCAAATCCAATAAACCTTGTCTATTTTCACGATCCTTCACTTGATCAAACGAGGTCAATTCATGTTCTAATGTGCTTTGTTCATCTTCTGAGATAAACACTGATTGAAGCAATTTATTGATTTTTTGTTCTTGTTTTTCTTGCTGATCATAGACATCTTGGTAGGCATTTGCATTCACAGAGGTTGCAATGATCCCTGTCATTGAAAAAGCCAAAACAATCCCTAATAACTCTTTTCTTAATTTCATTCTTTCTCTCCTATTAGACCAACTCTTTATATTTGTTTATTCCTAATGCCCGAAATGTATCCAAAGTGATTTCCCCATTCTCTTCATCATCGGTCATATCGTTGAGGAACAAATAATACGCACGCAATTCATCCACTTTTCCATGGAAATATGACCGTTCCTTCTTGTCTTGCCATTTTTTTTCTTCTGCTAACCAATCAAAAAGACCACTTGCTTCTTCTTGAGGAAGTTTATTGAGTTGTTGGTCAATAAAAAAGACAAGCGCTTCTTGTTGTAATAATTTTGGATTTGCTTTTCGCAAATATTTTTTTAATTGTGCATATGATTTACTTTCAACACGAGTTTTATTTGCATAAAAAAGAGCAGTGCTCATTCCCACCAAATAAACAAGCAAAGGATTGATTCTTACCACATCTAAAAAAACGATGAGGCTTGCTAGTAGGATCAATCCGATAGATACTACTATGACTTTTTTATAGTATTGCTTTTGTTTCTGATATTTACCCATAATATCTTGGTACTCTTTCATTTTTTTACCACCCTTATTTTATTTATTAACAAGATTATAATAGCCTTTACTTTCAGTCGTAGCAAGGTATATTTTGCGTTTCCACTGTCTTTTTCATAAAACACCTAATCCTTTTTGTCAGGTGATAAAAAATCCGAGATAAACCTTTACAATTTCGCCAATTTGCACATCCTGCGACTTATTCCACATTGACATAAGCTACCATAAACGATAGCATAAAAATGAAACCGTGTGCAAAATTAAATATAAGGTGTGTCCTCGTTGAATATGATCAAGTCTATCCTGCATCATAGCGGCAATTGGCTAAAGAATGTTTATTTCGGGCAAGATATTGCTTATCCGTTTATCCTCGCTCTTGTGTTACCCGTGATCCTCGATTAATTTTTTCTTGTGAGTTTTAATTTTGTCAATACAGCGATGATCAGCTCCGCTGGTACAGAAACAGTTAGTGTGGTCAGTATGGTTGGCAGTTTGCATTTCTTCTTGGTCAATACGTTTACTGCTGTCGGATTGGGTGGAACAGTCTTGATGGCACAATATTTCGCCAAAAAAGAGCGCAAACAACATAGCAAAGTGTGCAGTGGCACAGTCTACGGTACCGTCTTTTTGGCCTGTTCAGTCAGTATTTTGATTGCTGTTTTTCAGAAAGGTATCTTGCAGTTGTTATTCGGACAAGCAGAGTCGCTGGTTTTGGACCATGCCAAGATTTATTTGTTGGGTCTATTGGCCTCATACCGATTGCAAGCAATATTAGAAGGAACCAATGGCAGTTTGAGATGGATTGGCCACACGAAGGCCTCATTTAAAATTGTCTTTGCTAATGAACTTTGTCTACATTGTCTTCAATATTCTCTTTTTGCATGTATTAGGCATGGGGATGATTGGGTTGCTCTTTGCTGTCTACACATTGCGCATCAATCGCGGGCTCTTTATATTAAAGAAAGAAGACTTATGCATATTCGCATGAAAGTCATCAGCAAAGTGTTAAAGATCAGTATTCCCTTTGCTGCTGACTCTTTGTTTTTTTATGGCGGAAAAATCATTATCCAAACAATGATCGTCAGTTTTGGAACCAATGTGATTGCTACCAACGCGATTGCGTCTTCAGGGATTCAGATTTTAGAAATCATTCCTAGCGCCTTGGCCACATCACTTGTGCCAATCGTGGGCCAAAGTATTGGACGGGGCAATATTGCAGACGCCAAGAAGTTTACGAAGGCCTTTGTTTTGACTGGTATGGTGGCGTTTCTTGTGATTAACTTAAGTCTGCTGCCCTTCTTTTCATATGGGATGCGCCTGTTCAATCCGCCGGCAGTTATTGTTCCAGCGATTTATCGGCTTTATTTGATTGCCATCGTGATGCACTTTCTAACTTGGAGCATTGTCTTCATTTTGCCTGCTGCATTGCGCGCTGCTGGCGATACCAACTTCACGACCATCGCTTCGCTGCTTTCGATTTAAATTTTCCGGATTGGTATGGGGTACTTGGCTCGTATCGTTTTGTTTTTGGATTGACAGGGATTTATGTCGTGATGACCATCGAATGGGGCGTTCGGGGCCTGATTTTCTTGCTGCGATTTTGAGGGAAGAAATGGTATCAGCATACGTTGACGTAAGTGGTAATTGTTTTCACATGAAAAAAGGGCTCTATAATTTATGGGACTGATGAATCAGAATTGATTCTTCAGCCCCATTTTCATTTTAGATATTAAAAAACATATCGTTCTCTAGTATGATTAAATCACCACAAAATAAACAAACTGAGAGGACGATATGCTATATGAATGATTCTATCAAAAAATGCTGAGAATAATAGAGAAAGATTTGATGATTACAGAGGTCTCTTACGAGACCCTTCAGAAGAAAAAGACGTTGGTCGTCGATGCTGTTCTCTCGCCTACTCCTCGAGCTTGTAGAAGTTGTGGTTCTACTGTGGTAGATGGAAACGGGAAAGCAATTATAGTGAAAAATGGGAAGAAGGAAACGATTGTCCGTTTTGAACAATGCAATCATATGCCTTTGGTTATGCGCCTAAAAAAGCAGCGCTATACCTGTAAAAACTGCCGCACCCATTGGACTACTCAAAGTTATTTTGTCCAACCCAGACATTCAATCGCAAATCATGTTAGATATAAAATTGCTTCTTTACTGACTGAAAAAGTATCTTTATCTTTTATTGCGAAAAGCTGTCAGGTATCTTTGACCACCGTTATTCGTACATTGAAAGAGTTTAAAAGCTATTTGCCAAAGCAATCTAAGAAGATTCTCCCCAGAGTATTGATGGTTGATGAATTTCGCTCGCATGCTTCCATAGAAGATAAAATGAGCTTTATTTGCGCAGATGGCGAAACAGGAAAATTAATAGATGTTTTGCCTATGCGTAAATTACCTCGATTAACAAGCTATTTCTTAGGTTGTACCAATCCAGAAGAAGTAGAATTCTTGGTGACAGACATGAACGCCGCCTACTTCCAGCTCACCAAACGTGTTCTGCCAAATGCGAAAGTAGTGATTGATCGGTTTCATATTGTCAAACACATGAATCAAGCGTTCAATGAGTTGCGTATCCGTGAAATGAATGAACTTCGTAAAGCAGGACAGAAAAGCCAGGCAGAAAAACTGAAAAAGAACTGGCGCTTTTTGCTAAAAAATCGTGCAAACATCAACCATTATGAATACAAAACATGGAAAAGTTTCCGAGCACCAAAATACCCATTTCATACTGAAGAAATGATGATTGATCGATTGCTTGAGTTTTCTACGCCCCTAAAGGAGGCGTATCCCATTTTTCATGAATTAGTTGAAGCCTTTCGAGACAAAGACCCTGACTTATTTTTCTCCTTATTGGCAGAACTTCCAGAAACGTTAGATGGTGGCTTTCGGGAGAAGCTTCAAAACCTTCTGACCTATGAAGAAGGCATTACCAACGCAATGATCTAACCTTATTCCAATGGAAAATAGAAGCGAAGAATACCCACATAAAGACAATGAAACGAGTATCCTACGGATTTAAATCATCCGAGAACATGAGAATTAGAATCTTTTTGATCAATCAAATAATCAATGTAAGATAACAAAAAATCTGAGCCAGAATGTAGTTCATTCTGACCCAGATTTGATTTTGCACAACTCATCAGTCCTTATTGACAAAGAGCAAAAAAAGCCAGAAACGCCTTCAAATAGGCATTTCTAGCTTATGCAATTCAATTACCCCACAGAACCTTCCATCTCATAACTAATTAACCGGTTCAATTCGACTGCGTATTCCATCGGTAATTCTTTGGTGAATGGTTCGACGAATCCCATGACGATCATTTCGGTTGCTTCGCTTTCGGAGAGGCCGCGACTCATTAGGTAGTATAGTTGTTCTTCTGAGATTTTGGAGACTTTGGCTTCGTGTTCTAGGGACACTTGGCTGTTGTGAATCTCATTGAATGGGATGGTATCGGATTTCGATAGGTCATCCATGATGATAGTGTCACACTCGATATGGGAGATAGAGCCTGCGCTCTTCTTGCCGAAGGTGACTTGTCCACGATAGTTTACTGCACCGCCGTCTTTAGAAATTGATTTTGAGACGATGGAGCTGGAGGTGTTTGGTGCGTTATGGATCATTTTTGCACCAGTATCTTGGATTTGGTTGGCACCTGCAAAGGCAATGGAAAGCATCGTGCCCCGTGCGCCTTTGCCATCAAGATACACACTTGGGTATTTCATGGTTGTTTTGGCACCTAGGTTGCCATCGATCCATTCAACGGTAGCACCTTCTAAGGCTTTGGCCCGTTTGGTTACTAGGTTATAGACGTTGTCTGACCAGTTTTGAATGGTGGTGTAGCGGCAGTAAGCGTCTTTTAGGGTGAAAATTTCAACGATGGCTGCGTGCAAACTATTGCTTGAATAGGTTGGGGCGGTACAGCCTTCAACATAATGAACGCTGGCGCCTTCGTCAACGATGATCAATGTGCGTTCAAACTGACCGGTATTTTCGGCATTGATCCGGAAATAGGTTTGTAATGGCACATCGACACGAACGCCTTTTGGTACATAGATAAAGGTACCACCTGACCAAACGGCTGAGTTTAAAGCAGCAAGCTTGTTATCGGTTGGTGGGACTAATTTTGAAAAGTATTGTTTGAACAGCTCAGGGTATTCCTTCAAGGCTGAATCGGTATCGGTAAAGACGATGCCAAGTTTTTCAAACTCTTCTTTCATGTTGTGGTAAACGACTTCTGATTCGTATTGAGCAGAAGCGCCAGCCAGGTATGCCCGCTCGGCTTCTGGAATGCCAATGCGTTCAAAGGTCTCTTTGATTTTTTCTGGTACGTCATCCCAATCACGGGCAGGACGATCACTTGGTTTTTGGTAATATTTGATGGCATCAAAATCGATGTCAGACAGGTCTGGGCCCCAGTTTTGCATGGGCATCTTGTTGAAGGCTTCAAGAGACTTCAAGCGGAACTCAAGCATCCATTCTGGCTCTTGCTTGACCCGTGAGATTTCACGGACGATGTCTTCGGTCAATCCTTCGCCGGTACTAAAAACAGGCTGCACGTCATCGTGGAAGCCAAATTTATATTCTTCTAATTCGGGTACACCCATGGTTCTCACTCCTTTTGTAGTGCGGTTGTCTATTCGCTGGTTTCTTCAGTGTCAGATTCATTGGCGTGGCTGTGACTGACAGATGCTTGTGTACTGTCGGCAGCAATGGCTTTTTCTAATGCTTTCCAAGCTAAAGTCGCACACTTGATGCGTGCAGGAAACTTCGCCACACCTCCAAGCATGGAAGCATCGCCTAAGCGATCGCTTTGGGGAATGTCGTTTCCTTGGACGAGCTCAGAAAACAAGCCTGATAGTTCACCAGCTTCTGCTAGTGTCTTACCGATAATCGCATCCCCCATCATGGATGCACTGGCGGTACTGATGGAACAGCCTTCGCCAGTAAACGCGATGTCTTTGATGGTGTCTCCTTCGACAGCGAGCTCCAAGTGGATCACGTCGCCACAGGTAGGGTTATTCAATTCGACTTTGTACGTTGAATCATCCAAGGTGCCCCGATGATGTGGGTGGCTGGAATGATCCAGAATGACTTGTCGATACAAATTATCTAATTTCGTTAGTGCCATGTTGGAAAAACTCCTTCGTCAGCTTGATGGCGTCAACCAGTCGATCGGCGTCCTCTCTTGTATTATACAGGTAAAAGCTGGCCCGTGCAGTCGCTGGGACTTGCAAATAGCTCAAGAGGGGTTGGGCACAATGATGACCTGCCCGTACCGCGATGCCTTCCATGTCTAAAGCGGTGGCAACATCATGAGGATGGATGCCAGCTAGATTAAAGGCGATCACTCCCGTGCGTTTTGCTGCTTCTTGGGGACCATAGATGGTCAAACCTTCAATGGCTTGCAGTTTGGGCAAAACGTAGGCAGCTAAGTCTGCTTCATGGGCGTGGATGTTTTCTAAGCCGATTTCTGTTAAGTAATCCACCGCTGCACCTAAGCCGATCGCGCCGGCAATATTGGGTGTGCCCGCTTCAAATTTCCACGGCAGTTCTTTCCACGTGCTTTCTTGCAGATGGACAAAATCGATCATTTCACCGCCAAATTCGACGGGCTCCATCTGATCCAGCCATTGCCGTTTGCCGTATAAGACACCGATGCCAGTTGGTCCGCACATTTTATGGCCAGAAAAGGCATAGAAATCACAATCCAGTGCTTGGACATCAACTGCCATATGTGGAACAGCCTGAGCACCATCCACCACCATGACGGCTTGGTGCTGATGCGCCAATTTGGTTAGCTCCGCAATCGGATTGATCACGCCTAAAACATTGGAAACGTGAGCGATCGAAACGATGGCGGTTTTGTCTGTGATCTGTTTCTTGGCATCTTCCATGTCCAAGGTGCCTTCTGGCGTCAGCTGGATATATTTCAAGGTAGCTTTTTTTCGGGCTGCTAATTGTTGCCAAGGGATGATATTGGAGTGATGCTCCATATAGGAAATCACGATTTCATCGCCTTCATTGACAAAACGGTCGCCGTAGCTGCGGGAGACCCAATTTAAACCAGTGGTCGTCCCTCGAGTAAACAGCACTTCCGCCGTTTCATTCGCATGGATAAAGCGGCGCACTTTTTCCCGTGCGCCTTCATAGGAATGGGTCGCCCGTTCTGCGAGGGTATGGACCCCACGATGAACGTTGGCATTGTCTTGATGGTAATAATCGGTGATCGCCTGCAGCACCGCCTCTGGTTTTTGCGTAGTGGCGGCATTGTCGAGGTAGATCAATGGTTCGTCATTTACGAGCTGATCCAAGATGGGAAACGCTTGTTTCACTTTTTGGGCATCGATCATGCGAGTAACTTCCCTTCGATAACGGCAACCAATTCTTGTTGCACTTCTTTGACTGGGATCGCGGTCAAGACGGAGCCTAAGAAACCACGAATCACCAAACGTTCCGCTTCTGCTTTGCGCAGCCCACGACTCATCAAGTAGTACATTTCTTCTGGATCGACCCGTCCCACACTGGCTGCGTGTCCGGCTGTTACTTCGTGTTCGTCGATCAAAAGGATTGGGTTGGCATCGCCACGGGCTTGGTCAGAAAGCATCAAGACCCGACTTTCTTGTTGCGCGTCCGCCCCTTTTGCTCCTTTTAAAATGTGTCCGATACCGTTAAAGGTTAAGACGCCGCGTTCTCTAATGACGCCGTGTTGCAGGATATGGCCAATGGAATGCGGTGCTTTGTTGGTAACACGGGTGTCGATTCCTTGTGTTTGACGCCCAGCACTGATTGCGACCGCTTTGACTTCCGAATGCGCGCCTTCGCCTACAAGATCAGAATCAAAGTCCGCCACGACGTCGCCGTCATTCATGACTCCGATCGCCCAATCTACCATCGCATCTCGTAATACGTAGCCGCGACGATTCATGTACGTAGTGATGTTGATACCTAACTGATCAATCGCAGAGAATTTGACCTTCGCACCTGCTTTGGCGATCACTTCCACTACGATATTGCCAGACAGTTTTTTCGCTTGGTCGCCTTTGGTTTGGAAACGTTCCAAGTAGCTGAACTCACTGTGCTCATCAGCAACGATCAAAATGTGTTTGAAGAAATGCGCTTGACTATTGCCATTGTGATAGAAAATCGCTTCAAGGGGTTCTTCGATCACCACGTTTTTTGGTACATACAAGAACATGCCGCTATTCATAAACGCCGCATGTGCTGCGGTCATTTTATCTTCATCCATTGGCACTGCTTTGGTCATGTAGTATTGATTGACCAACTCTGGTACTTCTTTCATTGCTGTAAACAAGTCAGTGAAGATCACGCCTTTGTCGATCAACTCTTGCGGTAATTGCTCAAAGATGGTGGTGTCATCAAACTGAACGAGGGTCGGATGGTTATCCATCGCGTCAAAGGCGGGAACTGCGCCTGCCACTTCTTCTTCTGACAAAGCGTACTCACCAGCAAGTGCTTGTTCGTCGATATTGAACAATGGCCAACGCTCGTAACGCACCCGCTCGATTTTTGGAAACGCAAGTTCATCCACTTTCGCAAGGGCTGCTTGGCGTAATTCCAACATCCATTCAGGCTCTTCTTTTAACGCTGAAAAAACGTTGACTTGTTCAAGATAATCCTGTAATTTTGCCATTTACCTTGCCTCCTTACGCTTCTTCTTCTTTGTAGTCGATCCCTAACTCTTTACTGATCCCAGCATAGCCTTCTGCTTCTAGGCGTTTGGCTAAATCTGCCGAACCGGTCATCACGACACGGCCTTCCATCATGATATGAACCACGTCTGGTGTGATGTAGTTTAACAGACGTTGGTAATGGGTGATGATTAAAGCGCCAAAGCCTTCGCCGCGCATTTCATTGACGCCTTTTGCTACGACTTTCAAGGCATCGATATCTAGACCAGAGTCGATCTCATCCAAAATCGCAAAGGTTGGCTCTAGCATCAACAATTGTAAGATTTCATTTCGTTTCTTTTCTCCACCAGAGAAGCCTTCATTCAAATAGCGTTCCGCCATTTCTTCGGGCATATTCAATAAATCCATTTTTTCATCTAATTTTTTCAAGAAATCCATGACAGAGATTTTGTCGTCTTCGTCACGTTTGGCATTGATCGCTGCCCGCATGAATTCTGCATTGGTGATGCCTGGAATTTCGCTTGGGTATTGCATCGCCAAGAACAGACCTAAACGAGCTCGCTCATCCACTTCCATTTCCAAGACGTTTTCGCCGTCGAACAAAATTTCCCCTTCTGTCACTTCATAATTCGGGTTGCCCATGATGGCAGCGGACAAGGTTGATTTCCCTGTACCGTTTGGTCCCATGATGGCATGAATCTCTCCAGTTTTTAACACTAAGTCAACGCCTTTTAAGATCTTTTTATCTTCGATTTGGACGTGTAGATTTTTGATTTCTAAAACTGACATTTCTTTCCCTCCAGTATCTTTTCTTTCTCACTATTTTAGACTAATTGAGAATGAACTTCAAACGCTATTCCCGACTTTTTTAAAATATTTCTAATCTGTACATTGGAATTATTATAAAGTATTACATAGAGATAGTACATGGTTATTGTCTGTAATGCTAGAAATTTTTTTGATTTGTTGTAAAAAAGAAAAAGGAATACGACATTGGCTGTCGCATCCCCTACCTTCACTTCTGCTGTGCCCATTCTTCTCGCAAGATGCCATACTTGATGGAATCATAATAGGTGCCTTCCCAGAAACGGACTTTGCGGATCTGGGCTTCTTTGGTCATCCCTAGCTTTTCTCCTAGTTTCATCATGCGGTGATTGCCCGACCACGTGGTATAACCGACACGCTGGATATGAGGCTGTGATTCAAACAACTCATTGATCCACTGGCGAATTGCTTGGCTGCCAATCCCTTGATTCCAAAGGGAAGCATCATAGATGGCTATCCCGAATTCCAACCACTGCTGCAAGGTATTGTCTTCCCAGTAAGCGGTCGCGATCCCCACGATTCTTCCTTGATAGCTGATCGCTTTACGTAACGGGTTGTCGATGCAGCTAGCACCAAACCCCGTTCGAAATTCTTCCCACGTCAACACGGGGTCTTGGAAATACGGTCCGTCCCATTTTTTCCATTCTAAATCTGCCTTAGGCCCATAGCTGATCGACCAAAGTTCAGCAATCATTTCTTCCGTAATCGGTTGAAGTGTGACTGTTTCTGCCATCTTCAAGCCCCCCTTTCTCCTAAAAAAAGTCGTCTCCTTTATTCGTAGACGACTTTCTTTCTATTTTATCTGAAATTTCCGTAAGTTTAAATAAAGGAGTCCGAAAAAAAGGACTGGAAAAAGAGTAAAGCCAAATTGCGGCTTCAAAATCAAGGCGACAAAAACGGCAACAAACAAAAAGGTTGCTAACAAACTAACAGGCCATTTTTTCAAAGTGAAGAAAAGTGCGGTACGCAGGACATCTTTCTTAGCGGCTTTTGGATTACGCACTTGGAAGTACCAAGCGTTGATACTTAGAGCTATGGAAAGCATCCCTAACAAAAGAAAGAAAGGAACGAGCCATTTGCCACTTTCAAATTGAACCGCAAACAGAATATCCACGATCGCAATGACACTTCCCAGCCAGCCGATGAGCCAATAGAGAAACCCGCGCACGGCAAAGGTTCGTAAAAAGTAGCAGAAATCTTTTACTGGATCGATGTCTTTGTGTTCTGCAAAGCGATCGATCGCAGCCAGGAGGCTGATCATGCTTGGCCCAATCAGCAAGAGTGCCAATGCAAACCAAAGGAGGTTTCTAGGATCGACTGCCAAGAACATTGCCGTGAGGGTGTAGGGTGTATTCACGACCCAAAAACTGATATTCAGGGCAAAGCCAATATATAGCCAGCGGAAGATCCGCATGTAAAGATTGTTTTCAAAGGTAGGTTTGGTAAACATGATTGATCACCTCAATTTTTCATTCCCGAAGTAGCGATTCCTTCTACGAAGTATTTTTGCATTGCTAAAAAGACGATCGCTACTGGCAAAATGGAGACCACAGATGCTGCCATGATCAGGGCGTACTCGGCATCATATAAGCCGACAAACATTTTCAACCCTAACTGAATGGTTTTGTTTTCGGTTGAGGAAAGGTAGATAAATGGTCCCATATAATCGTTCCATGTATTGACGAAGGTGATGATGGTCAGACTCGCTAAAGCGGGCTTCGTCAGTGGTAGAATGATTTTTCGATAGATCCCCCACTCACTCAAGCCGTCGATCCGCGCACTTTCACACAATGAATCAGGAATACTACTATAGTATTGTTTCAACAAAAAGACGCCAAAGGCACTGAAGGCTTGTAAGAGGACCAAAGACCAAAGCGTGTCTGTCAGCCCGAACTGGCGCATCATGATGAACTGAGGAATCATATAGGATTGCCAAGGAATCGCAATCGTACCGATGTATGTCAGAAACAACAGGTCGCGTCCTTTGAAATGCATCTTCGAAAACCCATAAGCCGCAAAGCTAGAGGTAAACAGTTGGATCAAGGTAATGATGATGCTCAAAAATGCTGTGTTCTTGAAAAAAGTCAGCAAAGGAATGCGATCCCAGATCACCGTATAGTTTTCTGGGTGCCAACTTTTTGGAATCCATTGGATCGGTACGCTAAAAACATCGTTATTGGTCTTAAAAGAAGCAGAGATCATCCAAAGAAACGGGATCAGTGTCACTAACGCGAGAAATGTTAATAAAAGAATCAAGGAGACACTGCCGACCGACAGCTTGGCTTTTTGTTTTGGTTTGGCTTGAACATTCTTTTTACTCAGTGTATTTTCCATCTGTACTCCCTCCTTACACCCGTTCTTGTCTTTGGTTCCACTTAAACTGGATCACCGTGATGCCCAAAACGATCACAAACAAGACCATGGCGATCGCAGATGCGTAACCAAAATTAAATTTCACAAACGCTTCGTTGTAAATTTGATACACCAAGACATTGGTGGCTCGACCGGGTCCGCCGGCAGTCATGACTTGGACCAAATCGAAGATCTTGAAACAGTTGATGACCAGCATGATCGAAACAAAGAAGGTCGTTGGTCGCAAGGACGGCAAAGTCACGTTGCGAAACTGCTGCCACTTGTTGGCGCCATCGATCGAAGCCGCTTCATACAATTCCTTTGGCACACTTTGTAACCCTGCCAAGTATAAGATCATGTAATACCCCATGCCACGCCAGACGCTGACTATGATGATCGCCGTCAAAGCCCAATCAGAGCTGGAGGTCCAACCAGGAGGATTTTCAATAAAAAATTTCAAAAACTGATTGATTGGTCCCATCGTTGGGTGAAACAACATGTTCCACACGACAGCGATCGCAACTAACGAGGTGACATAAGGAAAGAAGAAGGCAGTACGGAAAAACTTCATTCCACGTACTTTTTTATTCAATAAAATTGCTAAGCCTAAGGAACATACTAACGTCAATGGAACGACGCCAATCGTATAGAGAAAGGTGTTCTTTAACGAGATCCAAAAGGTGTCGTCCCCTAGCATTTTGCTGAAATTTTTCATTCCCACAAATTCAGGCGAACTAAAGGAATCCCATTCCATGAAAGCCAGAATCAATGAGAACACAACGGGCACTAAGGTAAATAAGAAAAAGCCGATAAAGTTTGGTGCAATAAAAGACAGCGCGGTTAGCGTATTTTTGCGTTTCAACTTATTGACTGCTTTTGATTTTGAGGTTATTTCCATATTTGTCTCCTGCTGCTTGCCAGCAGGCCCCCTTTCATTAATAAAGAGAAGGAACTTTTTTGCCCAAGTCCCTTCTCTCGTTAAGACTATTCGGTTTCAGATTTCACCCTTTTTTCCATATTCGCAATGCCTTCTTTTGGTGTTTCATCCCCTACAAGAATCAAGTCATGTTCTTCTTGCAAGATTTTGTCGATCGCTGGTCCATTTTCATCGACAGGAAACTCGATCGCGACGGTTTCTGGATTGAAGGCTTTTTTCGATACTTCATCGGCAGGCATGCCTTCACGGGAGAAATAAAGTTCATCAATGGCGTCAGTCTTATACGAAGGAACGACACCGACTTCTGCTAATACTTTGGCGCCTTCTTCACCAGAACAAAAGTCTAAGAATTTTTGTGCAGCTTCTTGATGTTTTGAATTTTTATTGATGGCAAAAGCAGTCGGAGAACCAAATGTCGTTACTTCCCCTTTTTCATTTTGCGGCATTTCCGCAATGCCCCACTCGACATCTGTCTTGCCATCGTCGATATTGGTCATCAATGCACCCATATACCAAGTTCCCATGTACATCATGGCTGCTTTTTCATTTTCAAATTGTGATTGATACGTAACTTTCGTTGATTTTGCTGTCCCAAAGTCCATTTGCGCCTTTTCGTCTTGCATCCGCAATGCACGATCATAATATTCTTCTAAATAGTCGTATTGAGGATCGATCAAGTTGGCGCCATTTTGGGCAGCTGCAATCGCTTGGGTAGTGGAACGCCACGTGTGTTGATACGCACCATAAATTTGTTCGTCTGGTTTTGTTAGCTGCTTGGCAAGCTCCTCATATTCGTCCCAGGTGATGTTTGATGGGTAGTCTAAGCCTGCTTCATCGAACATTTTTTTGTTATAATACAAGACCCAAAAATCCGTCCGATACGGTTGTGCATAGGTTTTGCCTTCTACGTCATACATGTCATAGCTTTCTTGCGCTGGGGCAATATCCAATGATCCGATATGGTCGGTGAGATCCACCAATTGGTCCCGCAACGCATAATTAGAGTAAGAAAGTAAATTTTTCATGGTCAAAATATCTGTCGTATCTCCTGAAGAGAGCATCGTCGTTAGCTTGGTATCATAATCATCTGAAGCAATATCGACAGGTTCAACGGTAATGCCTGGATTCGCTTCTTCAAAGGCACGGAATAGTTTTTCGAATTCAGGTGTCGTATCGTAATTCCAAGTGGTTACGGTCAATTTGATGTCGCCATCTTCAGAAGCAGCGGAATCATCTGTCGCTCCGCCTCCACACGCTGCCAAGGCTGCGATTGTCCCAAACATCGTTACTGCTAATAAACCTTTTTTCAAAAAGTGCATGTTCATTCCTCCATTAAACATTTTTTTAAAGGGTCGCCCCTAAAACTACCAATAGGAATACCAACTTTGTGACACCCGCATCAGCGCTTCCATGTAATAGTAATCGCCCCAGATCATGCATTCATCGACCCCTTTGAGGGAATTCTTGTCATAAACCCCATGCATCAAAAGTCCGTTTGATTCGGGATGGTCGATCGTTGTATAGTTTTGGGCTAACGACGCCAAGATCGCCAAGGCGTTTTCCTGATAGGCGGCTTGGTTTGGCTGCGTGATCGGTAAATGTTTCGCCAGTTCTAGCAAGCCACAGACTGCGATGGCGGCGGCCGAACTATCCCTTTCTTCCTGACTACCATCGTTAAACACTAAATCCCAATAACTGACCTTGTCCGCCGGTAATTCAGCAATAAAGTAATCCGCAAGGTCTTGAGCAGTCTTCAAGAAACTGGTATCACCGGTGTAAAGGTAACTCAGCGTAAATCCGTAGATTCCCCACGCTTGCCCTCTCGCCCAGCAGGAATCATCGGCATAGCCTTGTTGGGTATTGCCGCCGATCGCCGCTCCAGTTTCAACGTCGAAGTAATAGGTGTGGTACGTCGTGGCGTTGTCTCGCACGATGTATTTCTGGGTCTGCTTGGCATGAGCATAGGCTGCTTGTTTGTAGGATTCATCCCCCGTCATTTGGGAAGCAAAATACAATAGCGGCAAATTCATCAAGCAATCAATAATGATGCGCCCTCGTTGTTGCGGATCATCGAGATTGCCCCACGCTTGAATGATCTGGGCTTTGGGTGAGTAACGGGCCATCAATAGATCGGCGGCGGCAATCGCGAGTTTTTTCGAAGATTCCCGTCCGTTCACTCGATAGTCGGCAATCGCAGTCAAACTATACAAAAACCCGATATCATGGGTTTCTAGTCCAATTCTTTGGTCCAATCGTTCTTGGAAAGAGTGCAGTTGTTTTTCGATGGTTTCATCAAATTCTGTTGATCCCGTCAGTTCTTTACTCAAAAACAACATGCCAGTCCAAAAACTCGCCGTCCAATCATGGTTGGCTTCTGGTCGATAGACAAGCTGTTCACTTGCTGCAGGTGGGACCAACGTGTCAAAGGTCTTAGTATTCTTTCTTACTTGATTAACGGTGAAGTCGATTTGCTCGGCTACCCATTGTGATAGCTGTACGTCATAGCTGGTTTCCATTTTTTCCTCCTATTCGCTCAACCTGGATCATATGTCCGGATTGATTGATCGTAATGTTGTTTGTTGTCACTTCGACGGTCACTGCTTGTTCTTGTTCTTGTGGAAGCAAGCCGGTGACGAGGGAAACGAACAGGTGCTTTCCTGCTTGTCGTTGAGCAGTTAAATACGGCAGCCACGTTGCAGGATACAAGAGGTTCGTATTTGGCTCCGTTCGTATGACATCGCTCGTTTCATAGCCAGCGATCGCCTCGATTTTCGAATAGCCGATCGATGTTCGTACCGCAGCGCTGCTTGCGGTTTTTTCAGTGATGGCAGTTGCCTCTTTCGGTGATGAAAACCCACCCTCATAGAAAGAAAGGGCGCGCTGAGAATTGATCTCATGAATGCGAAGGTGACTGCCTATCAGTGGAATGATTGTTGTTTTTATCTGGACGTCTTCCCATGGATTCCATTCATGAATGATCCGATCAGGTAAAAGCTGATACTGGCGATCCAATCCTTTGGTGCGAAAGTAATGGTCATCTTCTGATAAAGCCAATGTGTTGTCATAATTTCCTTCATAAAACCAATAATTGCTCTTGGGCACGCTATTGCCAAACGTCGTTGAGTAGACAAATTTGCTATATTTGCTGCTGGCATGACTTTGATAGTTGATACATTGTCCTGCAGGAAACATCAAGGCATGGGTCAAGTCTTGATTGTGTTGATAAAAGTTCTTACTGATGGGATGAGCCAGTGTTCTTTCAGTGATCACTAATGGCGCTGGGGTGGCTTGCCAATAGGGATGCTCCTTTGGTACCGCTAACAAAAGAAAGATTTTTAACGCCCAATAAGGTGAACCTGGTGCATTGTAGCCTTCGGCAAAGATCAGATTCTGGTACGAATAGCCGACCGTCAGTATCCCTTCGGAAGTAAAAATGTCTTGCTGCATCCACTGATGCAGGTGACGACTGATCAACCCTTTGATCTCTCCCCATGGCAATGCTTCAACATCCGCAAAAACCAATGCGCTGAAGAAAGAAACTTGCGCAAAGCGATACGTCAAACTTCGACCAAAAGGAACGGCAGCTCCACCTGCTGCAAACCAATGCTTGAAGGTTTGAGCAAACTCGGTGGCTCGTTGTTTGAACTTCCTTCCCCTTTCAAGATCCTCAGGGACAAATCGACAGTACAGAAGACTATAGTAGTGGATCGCAAAAGATACATAGTAATCGATTTGAGTGGCTACTCCGTCACAGTACCATCCTTCCCCTAAATAAAAGGTCTCGATCAATGCCAAGTCAGCATCGATCTTTTCTTGGGAAAAGCTGCTGCCACAACGCTTCATGGCTACATTGACGAGAACCCGAAAGAAATGCCAATTGTTTGCGGGAATTTCTCGTTGATTGACTTGGATCAGCCACGCATGGAGATTATCTTTTTGGCGTTGGGAGAAAACATCCCACGTTTTTTCCTTGTTTAATAATAAAAAGGTACTTAGCGAAGCCATTTCCACGATTCGTTGGTCGAAGTCTTCCACAACACCCCAATAATCGGGACTCTCTGGATCTGTACCAGCAATAATTCCTGAGAGATAGGTTTCCATGAATGAATCTTCTTGCTGGGTTAGATAAGGCGCGAGTCCCCAAAGCGGTCGCAAGAACGCTTCAAGTTCCTGTACCTCTTTCTCATAGACAGTCCCATGGCTGCCTAAAGCCAAATGACCGGGACGACTGCTTGCAAAAGCGGGTTTGAGTTGATCCATGATCGTTTTGAAGCCGGCTGCTACATCTTCATAACTTTCAAATTTATTCTTTTTCAATTGCTGCAGCTTCTGTGATTGCATCCGCATCCTTCCTTTCAATCAATGTCGCTTTAATAAAACCATAATATTCTCCGTAGACCGTCACCACATCTTGCAGTTTCAGTTGTTGACTTTGTTCATTGAATACTTGGTACTGTCCAGCCACTGTTTCTAGAATAAATCGATCCCCTTTCTCAATGTCTGCTGTTTTCGCATCACTCTTTACGATGGTGCCAGATAGCTTCACGAATTCATGCAACGGGACGACACCTTGCGAAAAATCTTCGTCAGAATAACAAAGCGCTCGTTCTTTTAATTGCTTTTCGCTGCTTTGGGAAAATGCTTGCGTCTGCGTTGCTTCATTTGGAGAACAAGCAGTCAACCCCATAAGTAGACCCAGGATAAATAACGAATTAATCCACTTCATTCATGCCACCCTCATTTTTAAAACGCTTTCTTCATTTCAAATCATACTTTTTTTAGGAAAATAATCAATAGTTTTTCCTAAAAAAAGTAAAATTTTTACTTGAGGGTAATTTCTCTCTTGGTTTTTTTACTAAAAAGAAATATACTGTAGAGGAGAAGCATTGGAGGAGGGATTCTATGGCTACGATTACCGACATAGCGACCATAGCTGAGGTATCAATATCAACCGTATCACGGGTTCTGAACTACGATCCTAGTCTTTCAGTGACCGAAGAAACCAAACGAAAGATTTTCGAGGCAGCTGAAAAACTAAATTATACGAAATACAAAAACAAGCAAAAGCAGCGTGAACTACCAGTGGATGTACCAAAAAAACACAACAAATCGATCGGGATCGTTCAGTGGCGGATGGATGATGAAGAATTAGAAGACATTTACTATATGTCGATTCGTTTGGGTGTGGAAAAACGCGCCGCCGAACTGGGTTGTGATCTGTTAAAAATCTCCAACCTTGATGAGTCAGTGATCCATTCCGTCGACGGCTTACTGGCAATCGGCAAGTTTACAGAAGAGCGGGTCAAGAAACTCCATGAGCTACACCCCAACCTCTGTGTGATTGGCAGTAACTTTCCGCTGGATGACTACGACTCTGTCAATACCGATTTTACGCAAGCAACGGAGTTGGCTCTTTCTCACTTGATGGGACTTGGTCATCAAAAAATCGCCTTTATCGGCGCCGAGGAAAGTCAAAATATGTATGGGTATCGGCGGTACAAAACGCCAACGGTCAACACCTATGTCGATATGATGCAGCATTATCAGCTGTTTGATGAGGATTATTTCATCGTGAAAGAAAATAGTCGGTTGGATGTCCAAACGGGGGAAGAATTAACGGAGCAGGCTTTGGCTTTGTGGCAAGACCGCTTGCCGACTGCGATTTTGGCAGCCAATGATGCCTTTGCGATCGGGGTCATCCATACGTTAACGGCTCATGGAATCAAGATTCCTGAAGACATCAGTGTTATGGGCATCAACGATATTTCGGTGTCCCGCTATGTCTCTCCACCCCTTTCTTCAGTCCAAGCATTTACTGAAGAGATGGGTGAAACGGGGTTAGAGCTACTCTATAACCGCATCGAAAATCCTGGGATCGCCAGACGCATCTTTTTAAGTACACAGCTGGTGATTCGTCAATCTACCGCAAAACCAAAAGAAGGCTGAGAAGCTGCGGTGTCTTCTTGCATTGATCAACGTCATTGCAAGGAAGCACCGCATCCTTCTCAGCCTTTTTTTATTTTAATGGTCGTTTTGATTTCTCCTGTCTGCTCAAGCGCGTGTTCGGCTTGGATCAAATACGCTTGTGCCTGTACACCATGGTGGTCTTGATAAGTGACTGGCTGTA
The DNA here is from genome assembly GCF_050547255.1 of Enterococcus sp. AZ079. Classification (NCBI taxonomy): domain Bacteria; kingdom Bacillati; phylum Bacillota; class Bacilli; order Lactobacillales; family Enterococcaceae; genus Enterococcus; species Enterococcus sp. AZ079. Next base: position 2,853,210 of record NZ_CP172955.1, read on the forward strand.
TTTGGATCTTATCACTGGTAAAACCAAGAACACAGCGTGCTTTTTTTGTCATTAGTTGAACGGTCTTATCTTGCACCATTGGTGGTATGTTCGTAATAAAGTTTTCCACCACAAGATTCTTTGGTTGGTGCTCGTCAAAGACAAAATGGTCTTCGATCGTTACTTGTTGCTGCGAGACAACGAAGCGCCGCTGGTATTCAGTGACCGCTGCTTTCGGATAGAACGCACTGAGGTCTAAGTCAAATTGCTGGTCATTAACCTGCAGCACCGTTGCTTCCTCGGCTGTTGGGCGTTGGGTGTGCTGGTTGATGATTGGCAGCGAATGACTGATTGCGGCTGCGGGAAAGTAGTGATAGCGCGTGTTCTCGTCAAAATACTCTTTGGTGTACTCCCCTGCACCAAGGTCCGTCAGAAACAACTCCTCTGTCGTTCCTAAGACAAAATGACCGACATCGAGATGATTGTGGCTTTCTTGATTGCTCCCCCCTTTGGCAGCAAAAAAAAGATTCTGCTGCACATCTTTTGCCATGAACCACTGCGCTTGTTCAAAATAGTGATGAAGCGAGGCATTCGTTTCTCGTGTGATCGCTTCGTTATGCCAATACAAATTTCGATAGCTGTGGGCAAACCGGTAGCAAGGATCAAAATCTAACGGACTGACCCCCGATAATTGGGGAACCGCCACGCCTAAATGCTCGTAGCAATAACTGACCAAGCCACTAGGCAGTTCGATCGCCGAATAATCAGAAAAAGGAATGTAATGCCCTGGAGAAATCATCGTGTAATAAGGAAAAGCGGCAATTTTTCTGGTTTTAGGCTGTTTTAGGTAGGTATCTTCTTGCAATACTTCTGCCAACAATTGCGCATAATACAGAAAATAACCAAACCCATACGCCCAGTAACCGACGCCTTCTACACAAGCCCCATCTTCGCCAAAGCTGTTGAGATAGCTTTGCAATGCAGTATCCAATCGTTTGATCATCCGCAATTGTCGCTCGCTTTTTTTCGGCAATACATAGAGCGCCGTCATTCCAAGACAGCCACCAATAACTGCGGACCAATTGTTCTCTTTTGTCTCCCACTCCCAGGTTTGCTCCTCGAAGGGTAAAAAAAGCCGTTGATCGATCTCATACAACACTCGTTCTGTGATAACTGGTGAAAGGTCTCCCCCAATCAGCATAAACAATTCCGCTAAGGATTGCCCAGTTTCAGCTGCAAAAAGATCGACTGTGTGGCGCGCTTGCGAAGAAAACTGGCCATCGACAATCGGCAGATGCGCTGGCAGACACCATGTATATTCATTGCAGATTTCCCAAATCACTTGCTCCAGCAGCACTTTGATCGCTGCCTTACGCTCCATTTCATAAGCAAGTCCTAAAACCACCAACATCCGTCGGCGGGCAAAATAATGGGATTCGAAGACAACACGATTCCCCGATTCGAGATACTCTTGATAGCCTTGATAAGGCAAATAGGGAATCTCACCAGTGTCAAGATAAGCCTGTGCCGCCTGTAAAATTTCTTCTTTTACATCTGCTGGATTCACGCGTTTTCCTCCTGAATGGAGCGTCCGAAGACTTCGATTTGGGTCAACGCTGGAAATGGTGAGGGATCGTCATTTTGGATCAGCTCATGCAATTTCACCCAAGTGACCGTTCGCGGCTGGAAAGAAAACCGTTGAGGCTGGCTGCTTTTGACCGTCTGCAAGATTTCTTGACTCCCATCGGAAAACGCCAACGTGACTTGTTGCCAATAGCTATCATGGGGAAAATCCGCCCGTAACGTAAGCGCACATTGGTCGATGCGGACCTCATGACCAAAGTCGATCGTCAAAGCGGCATCTGCTTGTTGATTGATCCCCCATGAGCCATAGGGATAATTGCCATGAGACGTATTGGCAAAAATGCCATCAATGGCGTTACAAGCGAAAAACGTCGCATCATCTCTTGTTTCAACATTGGCATGGGCATGCGGATAGGCACCTAAGAATTCTTTTTGATCATGAGGGTTTAAGGCGACGTTGCGGTAAGCCGCTAGTTCTTCTTTTGTTGCTACCCGCACACTCAAATAATGGCTTTTCCCAGCAAAACGGCCTTCTGGCGCGGCTTCTTTGGCATTTTCACTAAGATGTACGGGGTAGATCCACTCGTTGCCTTTGATGTACACCAAAGTAGTCGCCAGCGTTTCATCGAGTGTGACCCACACAAATTGTCCACTGCGTGAGAGCGAGACAACGATTTTATCTCCGTCCTCGTAACAATACTCTTGGGATGCCAACGTGACAAAGTCTTCCGCCGTCGCTTGAAGAAGGGTAGGTTCACTTTCAGGTGTTCGTTTGCCTTTTTTTACTTGATGCTTTTGGTCATAAATCGTTAAGGAAATCTGGGTCATTGCATGTAGCTCCTCTCATATTTTCTCCATTATAGCGATGTCGACAAAAAAATGTAACTGTTTCCAGCGATTTTTTACTATTTTTTTACTTAAAATCGAGAAATGTAACAGTTTCCATTTCTTTATTTTACTAAATAAAGTAAAATAACAAATAAAAGGAGCTGTTTGCATGAGAAACTTCCAAGAAGCATTAAGTAAGAACCCTCTTCGAACCAAAACCGATCTAGAAGAGGCCCTTGTTGATCTGGTCACTCCCGTATACGAATGTATGGCACAACAAGGAACTCCCGGGAGGGTCCACCTAGGAAATTCAGGAGCGGTGTACACTCAGGAAAAGAGTGACATCGAAGGCTTTTTACGGACACTCTGGGGATTAGGCCCATTGTTCAGCCAAGAAGAAGCGTGCCTTCGTTACCCAAAACTTTTTCAACAAGCCAATGCCGGGATCGTTGCAGGCACCACCCCGACCTCTCAGGAGTACTGGGGAAAACTGCATGACTACGACCAATTGTTTGTGGAAATGGGTGCCCTTGCTAGCTATTTGATTTTTACCAAACCCATCTTTTGGGATCTCCTCACACCAAGAGAGCAAACAAATCTCTTTGATTGGCTCAATCAGATCAATCAGCACACCATCCCTAAAACCAATTGGCTCTTCTTTCGGATTTTAGTTAATACCTTCTTTGAAATGGCAGCATTGCCTTTTGTAGAAACCACCCTTTTGGCTGATCAAGAAGAGATCGAGAGGTATTACTTAGCAGACGGCTGGTATTTTGATGGCTATGAAAACCAAATCGACTATTATATTCCTTTTGGGATGCAATACTACGGACTCCTTTACAGTGTTCTTACTTGTCGTTCCCAATGCCCGTATCAGTTTAGCTACCGTCAAAGAGCCGCTACGTTTGCGCAATCCTTTAAACAGTGGTTCACGAAAACCGGTGCGGCATTGCCTTTTGGTCGTAGTCTAACGTATCGGTTTGCGCAATCAAGTTTCTTTGCTGTCGGTGCTTTCGCCGATATAGAATATGAAGGCTTCACAAAAAATGAAGGAAAATATTTACTGTTACAAAACATGCGTTACTGGTTTCGCCAACCAATCTTTACGCAAGAAGGCTTTTTAAGTATTGGCTATGCCTACCCCAACCTAAATATGGCTGAAGGCTATAACGCACCAGGATCGCCTTATTGGGCTTTCAAAAATTTCTGTGTATTGGCCATCCCAGCGGATGCTGAATTTTGGACGCTTGAGGAGCAGATGCCAACCTTTGCCACACCGGTGCGCAATCCGCATAGTCGGATGCTTTTGGTGCATAACCAAGAAGGCACAGAATTGCAAGCTTTCACTGCGGGGCAACATTCCCACGAACATGCTCACGGCAATGCCAAATACGAAAAGTTTGTCTATTCGACAACGTTTGGGTTTAGCGTACCGAAAGCAACCGTTTTATTGAAACAAGGTGCCTATGATAATACATTGGCGATCTCAGAGGGGCAGACGGATTTTAAAACAGCTTTTGGTTACGAAGCCTTTGCGATTGAAGATGACTACGTCTATAGTCGCTGGCGCCCCTACGAGCAGGTCGTCATCGAAACCTTTGTGATTCCGATGTATCCTTGGCATCTACGTTACCATCGGATTCAAACGGATCGAAAGTTGCAACTGGTCAATGGCAGCTTTGCAGCACCAGCTGATGGTGCTGCGCTTTCTAGCAAAGAAGGCACCTTTTATCAAAGCTCGGTTGGCTGTGTCGGTATCAAAAGCTTCCCGACGCATCAAGAAGGTACCCTCTTGATGCCAGAACCCAACACGAATCTACTTTATAGTCGAACAGTCATCCCTCAAATAAGCAAAACCGTTCTCGCCGGACAACAGGAATGGCTCGTTGCGTGTTTAGGCAATGCCTTTTCTGATCAAATCCCACCCTTTGATGTCACTATCACAGCGGACAAAGTAGCAATGAGCCAAGGGGATCAGAGAAAAACCATTCAGCTTAGCTACTAGCAAAAAATTACTGGCAAATGCTAGTAGAAAAGCTACCGAAAACACCTTTCTGATTTACGGGATTGAAGAATGTCCCCCCAGAAGTTCGATTTCAGTCTAAGGTTTCAGCATCGGTACCTTCTGATCCCTCCGTCTCTATTGGCAAAAAGCAAAAAAATACTTGTACCACAAAACGGTGCTTCACGTATTGTGAAGTGCCGTTTTTTTGGTACAAGTGATTCATGTTTTGATCGACGATCAGTGCTTATTTCCCAAAAAGCTTTTGGAGAAACCCTTTTTTCTCAGGGACTTCCTTTGTTTCAGTCACCTGAAGCGGTCCAGTTTCCTTCACGACTTGCTGAAAGCCACGATTGTCTTGCAGCAACAGACCGTTTAGTTCCAGGATCCCAGACAGACTGCCAATCATCCGCCGCACTTCTCCCGCACTTTTGCCGAAAAAGCGCTGGTCGTCATTTGCTTCGGCTTCTTCCAAAATAACCAGCAGCTGCTGGATGCTTTGATTTTGTTCACCTAAGACGTACGACAACTGGTCAACTTCCACTGTTGTAGTTGCCGCTGACGGTACTAAATCTGTTACGAGCTTTAAGCTATCTAAATAATCCTTTAAGTCAAAAATGAACGTTTGTGCCGCTTCATTATTCATTAATTGGCTTTGACTCAATTTTCTTTGTAGCGCTTCCATTTCACTTGAACGTTTAGAAAGTTCGCTTACGATCGTTTCTGTATCCATACGCCACCTCCTAATGACATTGTCCCGTTTTCTCTTTCATCCGTCAAGAATTCGTCGGACTTTTTTCTGCGTTTTTACCGATCAGACCTGCCTATTGCTCCTGTTGGTACTTTGACGGTGCGCAGCCATAGCGCTTCGCAAAGAGCCGATTAAAATGGTTGATGTTTTGGAACCCAGATTGAAACGCCGCCTCTCGAATCGTTAGTGTTTCGTTGCTGCGTAAATAAAAAAACTTTTGAAACCGAGCTTGCAATAAATCTTCTTTGGGCGTGGTATGAAAAAATTGTTGATAGAGCTTATAGAATTGGCTTTTACCGATGGAAAGCTCTCGGCTAAACTGGTAAAAATCCCATTGCTGTTCGCAATTGACTAACATTTTCAACCGCATCGCTTGAAACAGTTGATAGTGTTCGTTTTGTGGTTGCGGGATGCTTTCTTCAAAATTGCGTTCAAGTAAGACCAATAGGTTTGTCATATACGCCGCGATCAATTCTTCCGTGTGCCGTTGTGGCAACAAGGATTCATGATTGATCTTTTGGATCAATTTGTTGATTTGTTGAATATTTTTCGGCTGGAACAGTTGATTACAAGGGATCGCATAGGTTTCTTCGATCACCTGATCCGTTTGAAACTCAACAAAGCTATTAAAAAAATCTTCTTTGCCACGATAATCTTGATAGACGGTTGGAGGAAAAAGAATGCAGCTACCTTTTTCACTAGTTTCTTGATGACCATCTTCAAAAGTGAAAACCATTGGAGACAACGTCAACACGAAAAGATAATGCTTTAAGCCAGAGGGGCGATAAATATGATCGGAAACAGCATTGTGCATTTGAAATCCTGAATAGGTTACGTTCAACTTCTCACTCCTTCCTACTTGTCTTTAGTATAAAGAAAACGGACAAAACGTCAATAGAATAAGACAGAATGTAGTGTTTATTTTCATGGACTATCGCTACAATGAAAGAAAAGAAAGGGGTTGCAAAATTGAAGAAAACTACGATGTATTTAGACAAACACTTTATTTTGGCACCAGTCGACGAACGGATCTACGGCTCTTTTGTGGAGCACTTAGGGCGCTGTGTGTACGAAGGGATCTATCAACCAGAAAGTCCTTTTGCCGATGAGCAAGGCTTTCGTCAAGATGTCGCTGCCTTGATCAAGCAGTTGAATGTGCCGATCGTCCGTTACCCAGGAGGCAATTTCGTCTCTGGGTATAAATGGGAAGATAGCGTCGGCCCTAAAGAGCAACGGCCAGCAAAAATCGATTTGGCCTGGCGGGTAATCGAAAGCAATCAGTTCGGCTTAAACGAATTTATGGATTGGACCAAACAAGTCAATACGGCACCGATGATGGCGATCAATCTTGGGACACGAGGAATCGAAGCAGCGAAAAACTTGATCGAATACACCAATTTAAAAGGCGGCAGCTATTATAGTGACCTCCGTCGTGCCCATGGGGTGGCCGATCCTCATGACATCAAACTTTGGTGTCTAGGCAATGAAATGGACGGTCCTTGGCAAGAAGGACATAAGACAGCCGATGAATATGGCCGGCTCGCAGAAGAAGCTGGCAAAGCGATGCGTTTGGTGGACCCAACGATCGAAACCGTCGCTTGTGGTAGTTCTTCTCTCACGATGCCGACCTTTGGCATGTGGGAAGATACAGTATTAAGTCATTGTTACGATCAAGTCGACTACATTTCCATGCACCAATATTATGGCAACCGTAACGGCGATAGCCAAGATTATCTAGCAAGCAATGTCGCAATGGATCAGTTCATCAGTCAAGTCGCAGCAATCTGTGATGCAGTGAAAGCCAAACGCCGAAGCAAGAAGACGATCAATATTTCCTTCGACGAATGGAACGTCTGGTATCACTCAAATGAACAGGATCAAAAAATTGAACCTTGGAGTCAACACCCACCACAATTAGAAGACGTCTATCACTTTGAAGATGCGTTACTCGTCGCAAGCATGATGATCACGATGCTTCATCACGCAGATCGCGTTAAAATCGCCTGCATGGCACAGCTGGTCAACGTGATCGCACCGATCATGACTTCCGATACTGCCGCTTGGAAACAAACGATTTTTTATCCCTATGAAATGATCAGCAACTATGGTCGCGGTCACGTGTTGCATAGTATTCTTCGAGGGGCTGATTTCGATAGCAGCCACGGAAAAGCTTCTTATGTGGATGCCATTGCGATCGAAAACGAAGATGACTATTTGACCTTTTTCTTAGTAAATAAGGATTTGCAGGATGCCAATGAATTCACTTGCGACTTGCGTCAATATGATTCATTGCAAATCGCTACCCATCAAGTCTTGCACCATCCAGACTTGCATGCCGTCAATACCGAAGCAACCCCGAACAACGTTGTGCCAGTCAATGGAAAAACAGCGGAATTGAATGACGGCATTTTGCGTGTCGTCTTGGAAAAACAAAGCTTCCAGATGCTACGCTTGAAGAAAAACGGCAGCAAGTAACGAGTATATCTGTTTAAGCAAAAAAAAGCAGCAGCCTTGGTGACATCCTGAAAAAGCGAGACTTTTACGGAGTGGAGAAATCCACTCCTTTTTTATGATCCCCCCTGTTCACTTGCTATTTTTCGCATTCTTAACTGATCTGGGCAAAAAGGCGGCAACTGCCAGCTTGTTTTTCAAAAAAAGAGACGACAAAAGAACACCCTGCGGCAGCTAAGATACCGCAGGGTGTTCTTGATTCATTGTTTAGCCGTTATAGGCATCAACGATGATTTGTTTCAATTCAGAGATTAGTGGTTCTTTTGGATTTGCTGTTGTACATTGGTCTTCATAAGCCAATTCAGCCATGCGATCAACTGTTGTATCTAGTGTTTGTTGAGTGACGCCTTGCGCTTTCAAGCTCATGTCGATACCCACAGATTGTCCTAATTCGTAAACAGCTGTTGCCAATGCTTCAACCAATTCAGCCGTTGTTTTGCCTTTAAGGCCTAAGAATTTCGCAATGTCTGCGTAATCTGTATCGGCACGGAAGAAGTCATATTTAGGGAACATTGCATGTTTTTGTGGGTCTTTGGCATTGTAACGGATGATGTGCGGTAAAAGAATCGCATTTGTACGTCCGTGAGGAATACCATATTCACCACCGATTTTGTGGGCTACTGAGTGACAAATACCTAGGAATGCATTGGCGAAGGCCATACCTGCCATTGTTGAGGCATTATGCATTTTTTCGCGAGATTCCATATCAGGTGTTTTCACTGATTTTTCTAAGTAGTCAAAGACTAACTTGATTGCTTGTAAGCTCAATCCACGAGTGTAATCAGATGCCATTACTGACACATAAGATTCGATCGCATGAGTCAAAACGTCCATTCCAGTGTCTGCTGTAACAGAAGCAGGTACTGACATTACGAATTGAGGGTCAACGATTGCAACATCTGGTGTCAATGCGTAATCAGCTAATGGGTACTTCACGTGTGTTTCACTGTCAGTGATAACCGCAAATGGTGTTACTTCAGAACCAGTACCAGACGTTGTTGGGATACAAACGAATTGCGTTTTTTCTGGTTTGTCGATCTTGTATGTCCGTTTACGGATATCTAAGAATTTTTGTTTCGCGCCGAAAAATGAAGTATCTGGGTGCTCATAGAACATCCACATGCCTTTGGCAGCATCCATTGCTGATCCACCACCAAGGGCGATCACTGTATCTGGTTTGAAATCAACCATCATTTTTGTTCCAGCGTAAACGGTGTTTGTTGATGGGTTTGGTTCTACGTCAGAGAAGACTTCGATTTTCACGTCATTTTTACGACGAGCAAGTACTTCACGAACCGTATCGCAATAGCCGAATTGAACCATACCAGGGTCACAAACGATCATGACACGTTCAACGTTTTCCATTTTCTCCAAGTACATTAGAGAGTTCTTTTCAAAGAAGATTTTTGGTGGCAATTTAAACCATTGCATATTATTTCTCCGTTTCGCTACAGTTTTCACGTTGATCAAGTTCACAGCAGAAACATTTCGTGATACAGAGTTTTTCCCGTATGAACCACAACCAAGTGTCAATGATGGAATCATTTCGTTGTAGATATTTCCGATACCACCTTCTGCAGATGGTGTATTAACTAAGATACGGCAAGCTTTCATGCGTAGGCCGAATGCTAATTGCAAGTCTTCGTTTTCAGTGTGGATCACCGCTGTATGGCCTAATCCGCCTAAATCAAGCATTGCTTCACATTTTTCGAACGCGTCTTCTGTGTTGTTTGCTTTGATCATTGCTAAAACTGGAGAAAGTTTTTCTCTTGATAGTGGGTAATCAGCACCGACACCGTCAAGTTCAGCGATCAATAATTTTGTTCCTTCTGGTACGTTGATGCCTGCTAATTTCGCGATTTCCATTGCTGAATGTCCAACGATTGCTGGATTTACGGCATATTTTCCTTCGTTCATCACGGCATCTTCAAGTTTTTGTAATTCTTTTGCTTTTACAACATAGACTTGATGTGCTTCAAATTCTGCTTTCACAGAGGCATAGACTTCTTTATCAACGATCACTGCTTGTTCAGAGGCACAGATCATTCCGTTATCAAAGGTTTTTGATACGATCAAGTCATTGACTGCTCGTTTCACTTTCGCTGTTTTTTCGATATAAGCAGGTACGTTCCCTGGTCCAACACCTAATGCAGGTTTACCAGTTGAGTATGCTGCTTTGACCATGCCAGCGCCACCAGTTGCTAATACGATCGCAATTCCTGGGTGGTTCATCAATAAGCCAGTCGCTTCGATTGATGGATGTTCGATCCATTGCACACAGTTTTCAGGTGCCCCAGCAGCGATGGCTGCATCACGAACGATACGTGCAGCTTCTGCTGAACATTTTTGTGCAGATGGGTGGAAAGCAAAAACGATCGGGTTACGTGTTTTCAAAGCGATCATTGCTTTAAAGATCGTTGTAGATGTTGGGTTAGTTGTTGGTGTTACCCCACAAACGACACCAACTGGTTCAGCGATTTCGATCAAGCCTTTTTGTTTGTCTTCATTGATCACGCCGACTGTTTTGTCATGTTTGATACTGTTCCAAATATATTCTGAAGCGTACATGTTTTTGATCGCTTTATCTTCATAGATACCACGGCCAGTTTCTTCTACTGCCATTTTAGCTAAAGGCATATGTTTGTCTAATGCTGCCATTGCCATTTCATGAACAATGTGGTCCACTTTTTCTTGATCAAAGCTTTCCATTTCTTTTAACGCCACATTTGCCTTCGTTGCTAAATCGTCAATCATTGCTTGTACGTCGATTGTCACTTCTTTTTCCAATGTCTTAGCCATTGTATGTCCTCCTAGTTTTTAAACATGTTTTGTTTGTTAACTACTTCACATACAGATCATACAACATCTTTTTTCGTTTGTAAATAGTTTTTGTGATTTTTTTCACAGTTTTATTAAACTCCCATTAAATTAAGCGTTTTCATCATTTCGTACTGCAATATTCCTTGAAAAAACTGTCCTAGGCAGTAAGAAAAATGAATGTGTTATATTGAACAATATCTAAATTATTTATAATGATTCGTGAACATGTGGCTTACTTAAAACGGACCATTCCGTAATCCGCTGCCCTTTCTCAATGAATTGCTTTTTACGTCCATACTCACAAGCTTTCAACACTAGCGGTGAGGCATTGGCGGCGTGAAATTGTTCCAGCGGCAAAAAGACACAGCCTAACGAATCTTGTCCATCAAACTGCGGGACATGTGAAATTGGTGCTCCTGCTGTTTCTTCGATTTGATAAAAAACACAGATATGATTGTTCATTGTTGTCTCTTTGTATCGCCAAGGATAGAGAAAATTAATTGTTCCTAATTGATGATAGCTAGTGACGGTCATGCCGGTTTCTTCTTTAAATTCTCGACACAGCGTGTCTTCCAGCAATTCACCTGCCTCCATGCTGCCGCCTGGTAAATCATAGCGGTTTTGATAAGGTCCCGCCTTCTTTTTGATGACGGCCAAGCAGTTGCCTTGAAACAAAATTCCATATACTCCAAATGCGGTATGGTACATCTTCTCAACTCCTTTTATTGATCATATATCTTCCAGAAGCAAGAAGCAACAGATTGCCAAGTTTGGCTTTATCCGCTGCTTTTGCATTTCTAGTCGATGAACCAAAAAGACTGCTGACGAATCCTCTATCGCCAGCAGTCTTCTATTAATTGCCTAATCGCCTGAAGGAAAAACCCCCGCTGATTCTTTAAATTCACGAATATCGGAAGCTGAAAGTACATTCAAGAAGGCGCATAGCAAGTGAATGGTTTGACGATAATCTTCTTTATGAATCACCAAGCGGGAAGAATGCATATAGCGGGTGGGGATCGACAGGGTCATTGCTGGGATGCCTTTCATTGCTTTATGGATATTGCAGGCATCGGTGCCGCCAACAGTCATAAAATCGTGTCGGAAAGATAGCTGCTGCTCAAAAGCGAGTTCTTCCATTTTTGCCACAAGACCGGGATTGCCGATCGTCAATGAATCAAGTACGGAAAGCACGGTCCCTCCGCCTAATGTCAATCCGCCCTGATCAAACAAGGTATCTTCAGCTGTCGTCACATCCAATGCGATCGCTAAATCCGGTTTGATTTGGTGTGCGGCCGTGCGTGCACCGCGAATACCGACTTCTTCTTGAGTTGTAGCAGCAAAATAAACATCCACTGCCAATTCTGAAGAAGCTAAGTTTTTCATTACTTCGATACAAGCTGCTACGCAAACGCGATCATCCCAAGCTTTACCCAGCAAAAAATCAGGATCATTCATTTCTCGAAACATCGTATGCGGCGTGACCATATCCCCAATGGCGATCCCCAGATCTTTTGCAGCTTCTGCTGAGGCCACACCGAGGTCTAAGTAAAAACGATTTGCCGGAATGACTTTGTTTTTCTCGTCTGTCGGCATACCATGAGGCGCACGGCTTCCGATGACGCCCACAAATTTCTCTCCAGATACTGTGGTGACACGCATTTCCTGTGCCGGCATGACGTGTCCCCACCATCCGCCTACCGGCAGAAGTTTTAGATAGCCCGCATCTGTGATTTCTTTTACCATAAAACCTACCTCATCCATGTGAGCAGAAAGCATGACTTTCGGTGCATTTTTCTGTGTGCTTTTTTTGACGAGGATCAGCGAACCTAAGGCATCATAGAACAAGTCATCAACATATGGCTGTGTATATGCTTTGACGATACGAGACACTTCTTTTTCCCGCCCGCCTATACCATCAGCTTCACTTAGGGCTTTCAGAAGCTGAATATCTATTGTTTGATTTGTCATTAAAATCGTCTCCTAGCGGTTTTCTTCTTTGAAAGATCGGATTGCTTCTTCGTCAAGCTCAGTCAAAAAACGCGCCAATGCTTGCAGTGCTGTTTCATAGTCGCGGCGGGCAACGACTTGAGAAGCAGTGTTCTTGTTTCGCACAGACAAACTCGCTAACAAAATAGGACATCCGGTACGCAATTTGTTGAACCAAGCCCCATCTGATGCTTCAAAGGAAAAATAACTCTGACAGGGCAGATTCGCAGTTTGACAAACTGCTTTCAACCGCTCCAGCGGCAAGCGATTTGGCAGAACGGTCGGATTGTAATACGTTAGCAGAAGGCCTTTACCCAAAAAACCTTGCTGATCTTCTTGTTCGTTTTGGTAATCCATTGCCTGGGCAGTATCAAGAACGATCGTAAAATCCGGCGCTGTTACATTGGCTGCTGTCTGAGCTCCTCTGGTACCGACTTGTTCCTGCACCGTACAGCCGATCATCAGATCGTAGGGCAATTTGACACTAGCAGCTGCCATTGTTTTGACTAAATCAATGGTTTGACTAACATTGATGCGCCCGTTCCAATTGGACGCAATCCATGCTTGTCCATTACTGGTTTCTTTCATTTTCGGCGCAAAGGTCACCATGTCGCCTAAAATGATTTCCTCTGCTAAAACCGCATCTTTTGATGAAAAACCAAAATCCAACAGTACTTCATCTTTTTGACTTTTGCCATGATTGTCTTTATCGATGCCTAAAACCACCCCAAAATACTTTTCACCGCTACGGGTGATTAGCCGAACTTCTTGCCCCAGCAAGCTGTTGGCTTCGATTTTTCCCATGATGAGTCCGCGGATCAGTCCATTTGCTTCGATTTTTTTCACGAAAAAGCCTGCTTCATCCATATGAGCGCTCACCAGCACTTTAGGAGCCGCCGGTCTTTCTGATCGAATGACGGCATAAATAGATCCTAGATTATCGTAGATGATTTCATCGCAATAAGGCGCATACTTTTTTGCCAGTAATGCGGCTATCGGCTTTTCTCGTCCGGAAACACCAGGTGTATAAACGACTTCTTCTAACTGACGCATTAATTCTTCCATATTCTCGCCCTTTCTAATAGCAGTGCTGTTCAGCGAAGGCAGTGATCTCTTGGTGTGCTGCTTTCATTTGGCAAAGCGTCAGCATATCATTCATTGCCTCGGTCAATCCAGTACCGCCTTTTTTCGGCATCTTCACGATAGTGACTTGGTCTTTATATGTTTCAATTGCCTGCTGGCACTCTGGCGACATGGCGGCAACTGCTGGGATCTGTACTTTTTCTTCAATGATCTGCGCTGTTTGGGCAGCCATCTCGCCATACTTTTCATAGTTGAAACAAGGTCCGCATAAGACCGCATCTGCTCCGAGTTTTTGAGCCATAGCAGCAATTTTTAGTGACGATTCTTTCGGATTTTGTAAATAATAGTCATCTCCGCAATAAATAGTGGCGAGAACATCGATTTCCTTTTGTTTCAGCAATTTCTCAAACATTTTGACTGATCCGATCGCCGTTTTTTGTCCGCCAAGCGGCTGATCACCATGCTCCTTGCCGCCTAATCCTGCTTGAATCTGATCTAATAGAAAAATAATTTTCATGGTTGCATCCTTTCTAAAGCAAATGATCGATGGAAAGATCATCAAAAGATAATTCCAAAGCGTCATTTTTGGCTTTTTCTGCTTCACGTTCTTCCTTCAGATATTGTTTGTCCAGCGTCATAATAAACGGATAATAGATCAAACACCCAATGGCTAACAAAACAAACTGCCAGATTGACGCTACCAGACTACCGGTACTCAAGTAGCCGGAAAAACCGATCGGAGTTGTCCATGGTAAAGATACCCCTGTTGTATAAGGAATCAATCCAAGATTCGTTACGAGAGTCGACAGCAAAAGATTGATCATCGGCACGGCAATAAAGGGAATAATGATAATTGGGTTCAATACGACCGGCAAGCCGAAAATGATTGGTTCATTGATCCCGAAAATCCCCGGCACTAGTGATAGTTTCCCTAATTCTTTGATTCGTTTTGATTTACAAAACAGCACCATGATGATGACTAGTGACAACGTCGAACCGCCGCCGCCAAAATTGGTAAAGAAGTTTGAAAATGGATCGGTAAAGATATTCGGTAACGCTTGTCCCGCTTGAAATGCATCTAGATTTTCCATCGTTAAAATACGCAAAATCGGTGAAAATACGGAATTGGCGACTGCTGGACCATTGATGCCGAAGAACCAGAAAATCGTACATGCCAGACTGTAAATCAATTGGGCAGTCAAGGTATTGCCCGCTCCCTTGAGAGGCATTTGCAAGACATTAAAAATAAAGTCATGTACGGTACCATACGCGGTCAATCCAAATAAAATGTTGATAATAAAGAATAAAAGCATAACGAGGGCACTCGGAATCAATGCGGCAAATGATTTTGTAACAGCAGGCGGAACCCCATCTGGCATTTTGATCGTCCACCCTTTTTTCGTTGTATAGGCATAGATTTCAACAGAAAGGATCGCTGTCAGCAAGCCGACAAAAATACCGTTTGTTCCTAAATGATTGAAAGAAAGCCCGCTTATTGGGTCCGCAACGCCTTCAACTACCAATTTATTCGGCGTTAAGATCAAAAAGGCGATGACGGCAACGGCTGCTGCTTGGATTGGGTCGGTCTTCTTTTCTCTTCCGTAGGCATAGGCTGTTCCTAAGCAGGAGAAAAAACCGACCGTATTAAAGACAGAACCGGAAACTCTAGTCACCCATGATTCCCACCCGCTGCCAAAAAGACCTGCCCAAAATTCTGACCATCCTGGTATCGGGAAATTGGCAAACAGCAAGAAGATCGAGCCAACGATTACCAGCGGCGTTGTGATTAAAAAACCATCGCGTACAGCGATCAAGACTTTATTTTGTCCGAGTTTGACTGCCAGAGGCATCAAAATATTTTCAATTTTATTGAACATTCCATTCTTCCTTTCATCTTGTGTCTTTCATGGTAAAGCTGGTTGATTCCTTGATCAGACTGGTGCTTTGATCCGTTTTTCATAAGCCTCCAACCATTCTTTCGTGATGGGTTCGATCACGGTTGTCTGCTCAGGTCCTGGTGTTGCCATAAAAATAGCAGGCTCTTGATTGGTGGTTGCGACACTAAAGGTAAATTCTACATTGGTTGCCACCCCCCAGCGACCCTGTTTATCTAAGGCGATCAGCGAGAAGGCGCCGGCTTTGCCGTAGCGCTTCTTCAATCGCGCTTCAAAGCCGTAAACGGCTTGATCACATGCTTCTTGCGGTGCTAGCCCTTCTCCCATCAAACGGACGATCTCGTAGGAAAGGCAGCCTTTCATCAAGTCTTCCCCTAACCCTGTGGCAGCGGCACCGCCGATTTCACTATCCACATAAAAACCAGATCCAGATAAAGGTGAATCGCCAACACGACCGCTTTTTTTCATAAATAAACCAGAACTAGAGGTTCCTGCTGCCATGCTTTGGTGTTCATCCAGCGCAACTACTCCCACTGTATCGTGGCCGTCATAGGGATCGAGGTTGTTGGCAGCGATCTCTGCTTTGCGCTTTTCCCAAATAGTTTTGGCTCGCGGTGTCAGCATCTCTTTGGGCTGGAATCCTTCGGCAAGCGCATAAGCGACCGCTCCTTGGCCGATCCGAAAACTATTAAATTTCTCCTCACTTAGGCTGCGTGCCACGGAAATAGGATTTTCCACATCGACGATCCCAGCGACGGCACCAATTTTGAAGGTATCACCATCCATGAAGGCAGCGTCCATTTCCAACACGCCTTCTTCGTTTGGCAGTCCGCCATACCCCACCGATTTATAAAATGGATAATCTTCCACTGCTTTAATGGCTGTTTCTACTGCATCTTGGCAGGAGCCTTGTTGCTCTAATATTGCTTTAGCAGCGAGCACGCCATCGTGTGCCATCCGCCATGTAGCAATCATTCCCCACATAACTATCCCTCCATTTTTCATAGCGCTTTCAAGTATATTCTATACGGTATATACTAGTATGTCTATACTAAAAAAAAGAGTTTCTCAAAAAAATTGGAAAAACTCTTCTTCGTTCGTGTCTTCGCTTATTTTGTCAGTGCTTGTAAGCTGCGCAAATAAATTTCAAGATTCGTCCGTAGATCGGCAACCGCCATGTACTCATCTTGGTTATGAGCGATCCCTTTTTGCCCTGGAAAAGACGGACCAAAAGCAAGGATGTTTGGCATCTTGCGGGCATAGGTTGCTCCTGTAGTGGTCACGGGGGTTGGATCATTGCCCGTTACTTGGTGATAGATCGTCGATAGCTTTTGGATTTCGGGGGCATCTTTTGATCGGCAGAACCCTGGAATGCTGCGAAGGATCGTAAGGCTTGCCCCTTTTGGCAATGCCTTTTGCACCCCAGCGAGCACTTGTTCCTCCGTTACCGATACAGGATAGCGGAAGGCCACTTCTAACGCTAGTCCACTGGCGGATTTTTGGAGAACCACAGGGGTCAAGATCAATTTTCCTGAATCAGCATCTTCTAGTACCAAATCAAGGCCTTCGCCATAGTGCTGCTGGTGAAAACTTTGGGTGATCCACTGAAAAGCTGCTTGCAATGACGGTGTCGCCGCCAGTTGCGGTGCCGCTTGCTGCGCAAGTTTTGTAATGGCATTGTCCCCTAGCTCAGGGGCATTGCTAGGGGAGCGTTTGCCTAGTGCTTCAAAGGACTGGCTGCCTACGGTTACCGACAGGTGGTCTGGCACATGATCGCGGAATTGATCGCCAGAAAACGCAGCTAACAGCTGAGTTTCTTGGACGGGCAATGGAAAATCAAGTTGCACGTTGACGACACCCCGTTCGCCGTAAACCACTGGATACTTGCAGTCTGGCGTAAAACCAAAACGCGGTGGCTGCTCAACCGCTAGATAATGCGGGATATCCGACATGCCGCTTTCTTCATCTGTACCGAAAATGATCCGCAGCGGTAATTGCGGTTGATGACCAAGGTCTTTCAATACTTTCATGGCAAACAAACAGCTGATGATCGGGCCTTTGTTATCTAAGATCCCTCGGCCATAAAAGTTGCCGTCTTTTTCAGTTAGTGCAAACGGTGGGTAGCTCCAGCCAGAACCTGCCGAGACGACATCCAAGTGTCCTAACACACCGATATAGTCGGTATCCGTTGGTCCCCAATGGGCATAGCCGATCGCATCATCGATGATCGTTGTTTGAAACCCGTATGCTGCGCTTTTTTCCATGACGTATGCTAACACTTCTCGTGGTCCTGTGCCATAAGGCGCATGGGGTGCCGGCTCACCTTTGACGCTTGCGATCTGCATCACTTCGCTCAAAAGCGTGAGAAATTCTGACCAATTGGCTTCAATACTTGCTGTGAGTGGATCCATTGTCTTCACCTCTAAAGGATTGATTTTATTTTTGACGCACTAATGTATTTTTGAAGGTATATTTGTCTGCTCGGTAATAGGATATATCGTATAAGATCGGTTTGGCTGATGCGGAATAGGTCATCGAATGGACCAAAAGCATCGGTTCCTCTTGAGGCACCTGTAAAAGTTTCGCAATATCGGCAGGACTTTTCACAGCTTCCACCTCTTGATGGGAATAACCAATCTCGATGTTGGCTTCAATGACTTGATACAAAGACGACTCTAATTGAGCTTTCGTGAGTTCTGCGGTGTCTTCTTGAAGATAGCGTTTCAGTACGTAAAGATTTTCCACCGTCATCGGCTCATCATCAAAGTAACGCAAGCGCACCAAATAAACGATCGGTTCCTTGGCGTAATCGCCAAACAGCTGACCAATCTCTATCGGGAGCTCTTTGACGGTTTCGATATGCAAAACTTCCGTACGGGTCTTTTTCCCTTGGATTTTGGCGGTCTCGGTAAAACTTTGGAGCCCGCCAGAGCCGCTTTGGATCTTGGGCTGTTTCATGACATAGGTTCCTTTGCCTTTTTCTTTCACTAACAAATTTTGGCCAATCAATAGATCGATGGCTTTGCGCACCGTTAAACGGCTGCACTGAAATTCCTCTGCTAAATCATAATCGGAAGGAAGCTTTTGGCTCGTCACGTACGTACCTTCATGAACCCGTTGCGCAATCTGCTGGGCAACTTCTTGAAATACTGCTTGTTTTTTCAACGTCTCTCCTACTTTCTTTCACTTTGCTACCATTCATAAAACGATCGATTGGCACTGACGCCAGAAGAAACACTGACAAACGCTTGTTCATCGATTCCTTGGATCATGCCTTCGACGGTCTTGAGTTCTCTATGGGAAATGACCAGTAATAATAGTTTTTTCTGTTGATGATCAAATCCACCTTCGACATCGTTGATGACCGTGATGCCTCGCTGCAAGGCACATTGCAACGTCGTAATGACGGGTTCTGCTTTTTCTGTAACGACCAGCAGCTGTACACGCCGCTGCTTCAGGTTGACGTAGTCGACCATCCGCCCACTGATGAAGAAGGAAATGGCACTATAAAAAGCATAAGGCCAGCCAAAGATCAGCCCAGCTGCTAGCTGCAAACTGACATTGAAGCCGATAAAGAAACTGCCGATACTTCTACCAGTGGCTTTTTTCACTAAAATCCCTAAAATGTCAAGCCCACCCGTTGAAAAATCGTCGTTCAATGTCAAGCCCACCGACACCCCGTGCAGCACTCCGCCAAACACGGCACAGATCACCGGATCGGTCGTTAAAGCAATGACCGGAACCACCTTCATCATAACAGAAGACAGGACGACGGTACAAACCGTCATGATGGTAAATTCTCGATCGATTTTGACCCAAGCAACCGCTAACAATGGCGCATTAAAAAAAAGCACCAAAAGCGGGATCGAAAGCTGCAGATTCAACTGCTCATCTAAAAGCTGCGACAGCAATTGCGACAAACCAGTGATCCCACTCGCATAAATATTTCCCGGCAGCCAAAAGAGATTTAGGGCAATCGACGACAGCAATGCATAGATCAAAGCAACAAGCATTCGTTTTCTATAACGTGCCATGTTTTTCCTCCTCCACTTCGTTTTTAGTATATATCATTAAGTATATACTGTCACGCAGAAAAAGCAGGCGAAATGAGGGGAAAAACAGGAACGAACCAAGGTAAAAACACGCCAAAATCAAGGAGTAAAACGTTGGTATCAAAGGTTTTTTAAGATTTTTTTAAAGCGAGTAAATCACTTGAAATTCGCTAAAAAATGAATAAAATAAAAAGTGTAAAAACAAAAGAATAAAGAAAGGATGATTCTTATGACACATGAGATTGTGCCACGCCGCTCAGATTCATACAGTATGACACCTTTTGATTTCTTTGAAGATTTTGGCCGCAGTTTTTTTGATGGGTTTCCATCGAACCTGATCAAAACCGATATTCACGAGAATGACAAGGAATTTCTCGTTGAAGCAGAACTGCCTGGCATCCCTAAAGAAAATATTCAAGTAACCTATGAAAATGGGGTTTTAACGATTACGGGACAACACCAGACGGATCATGCGACCGAAGATGAAAAAGGACGTCTGGTTCGCAGCGAGCGCAGCTTGACAAGCGTTCGGCGGCAATACCTGTTAGAAAACGTCAAAGAGGATGAAATCAAAGCCTCTTACGCTGAAGGAATTTTGAAATTGACGTTGCCAAAAGACCAAGGCAAACAAGCGTCAAAGAAACTGATTCCCATCGAGTAACCAAGGCAATCAAAGCACCGCAGCAAAACGAGCGATCTCTGTTTTGCTGCGGTGCTTGTTTTATTTTAGAAACTGTCCGACTACTAAAAAAATGGGACTGTGACATAAGTCCATAGAAGAAAACCGCAAGAAATGACGAGAAATCGTTCATTTCTTGCGGTTTTTTGGGTAAAATAAAAAGGAGCACCGGTTGCCGCCAATGCCCCATCATTTAATCCTGAAAGGACTAAACAAAATGTATACTAATTATAACATGAATCAACTCACTTTGGATCTATCTACTTCATTTTCTCCAAAAGAAAATCATGTCGCCGTTTTTATCCATGAACTGGTCGAAGCGCTTCAGATTAATGACCCCTATCTTTTTGGTCGACCAAGAGAATATGATTTAGGTGCCATGTTGAAGTTGGTTCTTTTTGCGTATACGCGAGAAACCTTTACAAGTCGCAAGATTGAACGCTTAGCTGAAGAAAACCTCTATGCTCGCTGGTTGACGCAAGAACGGGTTCCAACTTATCGAACGATCGCCCGTTTTTGTGTATCTAACGATGTGCAGGAGTTGACCAATAAAGGCTTAGATCAGTTGACAGAGTATCTGCGTGCACGGAATCTGATTGATGATGCGTTGTTTATCGACGGTACAAAAATCTTGGCAGATGCGAATAAGTACAGCTTTGTCTGGAAGAAAAACACGATCCGATTCGATCAAATGAATCGCGAAAAACTGCTTACTATGATGACGGAACTAAGAGAAGCGTATGCCCTGAAACAGATTCCCGAAGGGACGTCCTTGACAGTAGACATGATAGATGAACTGTTAACACGGATGGAACTACGTCTGGAAGAACTAGAAAAAGAAGTTGAGGCAACGAAACGTCTTTCGCCAAATCCAGCGAAACAACAACGGCGAACGTTGAAAAGCCAAGTACGCAAATTAAATACAAAACGAGAAAAACTTCTGGAACATCAAACGCAGTTTTCTACTTATGGGACAAGAAACAGTTATTCAAAAACTGATCATGATGCGACATTCATGCGCGTAAAAGAAGACCCTATGAAAAATGGCCAACTTAAGCCTGCGTATAACCTGCAGATCGCTACTTGTAATCAATTTGTACTCGGCTACGATGTCTTTCAAAACCCAACAGACACTAAGACACTGAAACCATTACTGGAAAAGATGAAGATTGCACAAAAGTCCCCTCATTATTTGGTCGCCGATGCAGGCTATGGTTCAGAAAGCAATTACCGCTATATAGAAGATGAACTTCCCCAGCATACTGCACTGATTCCTTATGGAACGATGTTTAAAGAACAAAGCAAGAAATGGCAGACAGATGATCGGAAAGTAATGAATTGGGATTATGAGCCTAAGGAGGACTTTTACATCGACCCCAAAGGGGTACGATTCAATTTTCATGCTTACCGTCAACGAACAGATGCGGATGGCTTTGTCCGAGATTTTAAAGAATACCAAGCAGAAAAAACGGATGCGAACCAAGCGCTCATTCCTGAAGCCTTAACCCCAAAGGGGAATCGCAGAAAGATCACTGTAAATCCGTCTTGGGAATACCATAAAGAAAAACAAAAAGAGCGCTTATTAACGCCTGAAATTCAAAAAATATATGGTCGGAGAAAGATCGACGTGGAAACAGTCTTCGGATTTATGAAGGCTTGTTTGGGTTTCACTCGATACACGGTTCGGGGCTTAGAAAAAGTCAGAAAACAGACGGGTTTACTCATTACGGCAATCAATATGATGAAATTGACAAAAATAGGTACTTGAACTACCCAAAATGAATAAAAAAAACAAGGAGCACTCGAAAAATCACATGATTTTCGAGTGCTCCTTATATTTTGGAGAGCGTAACTAGTTAACTTATGTCACGCCCCCGTTTGTGCTTATTCTTTGGTTTCGTCTTGGATGCTCGTTGCGTCTTCGACATCAGCTGGTTCGATTTGTGTTTCAACGGATGCAACAGTTCCAGGTTTCACTGTGCGGATCGCTGAACGATCAAACTCTAAGAAAATTCCTTCACAGTCGATGATCACGGTGCTTTTTTCTGTGTTGACTTCAGAAAGAACGCCGTGGAGTCCGCCGATGGTTACGACTTCATCGCCAGCTTTCATATTTTCTAAAAGATTTTTACGCTCTTGCTGTTGTTTCTTTTGTGAACGACTCATAAAGAACCACATTGCCACTAAAGCAACCAGCATAAAGAGCATTGGTAAAGATTGTGCCATTTTTTTCACCTCGATTTATTTTCTTTCCTATAAGATACTTTATCAGAATTCCTCTATTATTCCCACCATTTTAGTAGAGAATGTTAGAAATTCCTCGCATTTTCCTTGTTGAACCCATACTCTTCAATAAAATGCTCACGGAACTCCAACAAGTTGTCATCCATGATGGCTTGACGGACATTTTTCATCAGATTCAATAAGAAGTAGACATTGTGGTAAGACGTCAAACGCATACCAAAGGTTTCATCACATTTGATCAAGTGGCGGATGTACGCACGAGAATAGTTTTTACATGTATAGCAATCACACTTCTCGTCAATTGGTCGAAAGTCACGGGCATATTGCGCATTTTTCACGACTAAACGACCTTTTGAAGTCATACAGGTACCGTTTCTTGCGATCCGTGTTGGTAAAACGCAGTCGAACATATCGACTCCGCGAATCACGCCATCGATCAAGGAGTCGGCTGCCCCAACGCCCATCAGGTAACGTGGTTTGTTTTCTGGAATCCAAGGGGTCGTAAATTCCAACACGCGATTCATTTCCGCTTTTGGTTCGCCAACTGACAGGCCGCCGATGGAATACCCTGGGAAGTCCATACTGATCAAGTCTTGGGCACTTTGCTTGCGCAAGTCTTCAAAGCCTGCACCTTGAATGATTCCAAACAAGCCTTGACGATCTGGATTGGCATGGGCTTTCAAGCCACGCTCCGCCCAGCGAGACGTCCGTTCCACCGATTTTTTGACGTAGTCATAGCTTTCATCAAATGGCGGACACTCATCAAAACTCATCATGATATCTGACCCTAATTTGTTTTGGATATCAATCGCTTTTTCAGGAGATAAAAACATTTTCGACCCATTCAAATGGTTTTTGAAATGGACACCTTCTTCGACGATGTTGCGCATTTCGGCTAATGAAAAGACTTGGAAACCACCTGAATCTGTTAAGATCGGTTGATCCCAATTCATAAATTTATGTAAGCCGCCTGCTTCTGCAACAATGTCTTCTCCTGGACGTAACCACAAGTGATAGGTATTGCTTAAAATGACGCCTGCACCCATTTCTTTCAACTCTTCAGGGGCAAGGGTTTTGACCGTTGCTAATGTGCCGACTGGCATGAACATTGGCGTTGGAAAGGTTCCGTGAGGCGTGATCAGTTCGCCTAAACGGGCACCGGTATGCTTTTCTTTCTTTATAAGACGATAACGAATGGCTGGTTCCGTCATTCATTTCCCTACTTTCTCTCTATACTCGATTAACTGTGCAACGCTATCTATGATAAGGGTTGCCCTTACATTTTGCAAGGAAGTTTAAAGAAACTAAGAGTATTTTCTCCTAGTCATGCGAAACATCTATTACTTTTTTTTGAAGATTTAGCGAAAGTTTGCTATCATGTTATTTATATTGAAGGGAGGTTTTTTGAAATGAAATCAAATAGAGAACTAAAAGCAGAAGCAAAAGCAATGCTGCGAGGACGCTGGAAAGACAGTGTTTTGATGTGTATTGTACCGACTTTGATCTCGATCGCTATCGCATTCGTCATTATCGTCCTTACTGTTATTCCATTGTATCAAAGCGGTATGTTCAATGATCTTGGTTCTACCGATGCAGTCAATTCCGCTAGCGGCAGTGGTGGCAGTGGCGGCGGCGGTTTGATCAGCGGTCTATTTTCTGCCTTATTCGGTGCTGGGATCTCTTGGACTTTCCTTGATCTTTTACGCGGTAAAAAACAGTCGATCCAACCCTTTTCTGATGTCTTTCGTGGCTTCAGTGGTGCTTTCGTGTTAGGGATCATCGTCATTTATATTCTGTCGACTATTTTCACGACGTTGTGGACGTTCCTGTTTATCATTCCTGGGATCATCAAAGCTTATTCTTATTCTCAAGCATATTTTGTCTTTTATGATACCTATGAAGAAACGGGCATGCGGCCAGATTTTCTCAGCTGCATCACAGGTAGCCGTCATTTAATGAGAGGCTACAAAGGGCAACTGTTCATCCTTGATCTGAGCTTCATCGGCTGGCACATTTTGGCCATCATGACAGCAGGAATCGGCTACTTATGGTTGACGCCATACATCAGTGCAACCAAAGCAGCGTTTTATGACAATCTGCCTAAACGAGCACTTGCTTAAAAGATCGGTTCGCCGGTCTTTTTTTTGAGGAAAACGACCTTTTTCTTTTGCAAACGCTTCCGTTTCGTGTTATAGTATACGTGTAAGGAAGGTAGCAACTCTGTTGGTGGTTTTCGTAAATATCGCAAACTCAATCTACTAAAAGTTGTTGAACGTACAAGTTTCACCTAGTACCAAACGTGTAAAGTAACAAGAAGAAAAACGTAACAAGGATCGAACATTTCCATATCGAAAAATGATACGTCTCATTTTGTATCGGAATACACGAAACATGTGTAAGTTTGTAAAGGAAAACAAATTTTCGAGAAACATTGCTTTGCATGGACCACAAAAAGCGACCACCACTTATACCTTCCTCTAGTAGTAAGCTGGGCGACAAAAAAGCAGTTCTAAAAGTTGAGAAATTGTTTCAACTTAAAGAGCCGCTTACGTCGCTCAGTTTTTTTGTTTATTTTAAGAACATCGCATCGCCAAAGCTAAAGAAGCGATACCGCTCATCGATGGCATGTTGGTAGGCAGAAAGTGTTAGGTCGCGTCCTGCAAAGGCACTGACTAACATCACTAAGGTTGATTTTGGTAAATGGAAGTTGGTAGAAAAAGCTTCCACGATTTTAAACTGATAGCCTGGCGTGATAAAAATACTCGTCCACCCACTATCGGCTTTGATTTGCCCATCAAACTTAGTCCCAATGGTTTCTAACGTACGGATCGAAGTCGTTCCGACTGCAACGATCTTGCCGCCATTTGCCCGAACCTCGTTCAATTGAGCGGCAGCTTCTTCTGTCAAACGGTAAAATTCGCTGTGCATCTCATGATCAGCGATATTATCGACACTCACTGGACGAAACGTTCCTAAACCAACGTGCAAAGTCAGATAAACCAGCTTGACGCCTTTTGCGGCGATCTGCTCCAGCAATTCTGGAGTAAAATGCAAGCCAGCAGTCGGTGCAGCAGCTGAGCCGTTTTCTTTGGCATAAACCGTTTGATAGCGGTCTGGGTCTTCAAGCCGTTCTTTGATATAAGGCGGTAACGGCATTTCGCCAAGTGATTCCAGAATCTCTAAAAAGATCCCTTTGTATTGAAAACGAATGATCCGGCCGCCGTGATCGAGCTCTTCTTCCACCACTGCCTCTAATCGTCCGTCGCCAAAGGTGATCTTCGTGCCGACTTTGGCTCTTTTGGCTGGCTTGATCAAGGTTTCCCACGTATCCCCTTCAATATTGTTCAGTAAGAGGATTTCTAAATGGGCACCTGTTTCTTGTTTTTCGCCATAGATACGAGCTGGTAATACCCGTGTATCATTCATCACCAAAGCATCCCCTGGTGCCAATTCATCAATGATGTTATAGAAGTGCTTGTCCTCAAATTTGCCAGTCTCACGGTCAACCACTAATAAACGGGAACTTGAGCGATCGCTTAATGGCGTTTGGGCGATCAGTTCTTCCGGTAATTCAAAATCAAAATCTTCAGTTGTAAGCATGTTGTTCCTCTCTTTCCCTAAATTCTTCTCTATTCTAGCATGTTTTTATAAAAATTGAAAAAACAGCTTTTTATTCTGCCCTTTCTTAGAAAAAAATAAAGAGACTGCTGCCAAGGCCTTCTGCAAAAAAACCTCCTTTTTCCCAATGAAAAATAACGGGGGATCTTCGCCGTTTCTTTTCTCTATGCATCGCTCCTTAATGTGGACTTGCTTCTGGCGCTATTTTCGGTTTTGTCTATACAATTATGAAAAAAATGGGCAGATTATTTGAATAACAAGGGACTTTTCGGCATACTTAGTACAGATTCTAAGCCATTATTCAGATTGCTTAAATAAAAATAGAGGTGACATCATGATTGAGTTTCAGCAGGTATCCAAAATTTACAAAGGTGGTAAAGTCGCTGTTGAAGATGTGAATCTTTCCTTTGAAAAAGGCGAATTCATTTGCTTCATCGGGACAAGTGGTAGCGGAAAGACGACTTGTATGCGGATGATCAACCGTATGACGGATCCTTCTAAAGGAAAAATCTTGATCAATGGAAAAAGCGTTACAGAGATCAACCCAGTGGAATTACGCCGTCAAATCGGCTATGTGATCCAAAGCATCGGTTTGATGCCTCACATGACGATTCGGGAAAATATTACATTGGTTCAAAAATTGTTAAAAGTCAGCCAAGAAGAACGCAACAAAACTGCCGAGCGCATGATCGATTTGGTGGAATTGCCGCGAGAAATGCTCGACCGCTACCCCAACGAATTATCTGGGGGCCAACAGCAACGGATCGGTGTTGTCCGTGCCTTGGCAGCTGACCAAGATGTCATCTTAATGGATGAGCCTTTTGGCGCACTAGACCCAATCACTCGTGATTCCCTACAAGATTTGGTCAAAGACTTGCAAGAACGGCTTGGAAAAACCGTCGTCTTCGTTACCCATGATATGGATGAAGCATTGAAACTTGCTAGCCGCATCGTGATCATGAGTGAAGGAAAAGTCATTCAATTTGATACACCAGAAAATATTCTGCAACACCCAGCAACACCGTTTGTGGAAGAATTGATCGGTGAAGACCGCTTGTTGCAAGCAAAACCTGACACAACGCCAGTTAAAGATGTGATGTTGAATACCCCGATCGCTATCACACCAGAAAAATCCTTACAAGAAGCGATTCATTTGATGCGGGAAAAACGGGTCGATACCTTGCTGGTTACCGACAATAGCAACGTGCTAAAAGGTTACATCGATGTCGAATCCATCGACCGCAACCGTGGCAAAGTTACTAGTGTCGGCGATATCTTGAACAAAGATGTCTTTTTCGTTCGTGAAACCGCCTTGTTGCGGGATACCTTGCAACGCATTTTAAAACGCGGCTTAAAATATGTGCCGGTAGTAGATGCCGACAAACATTTAGTCGGGATTTTGACCCGTGCTTCCTTAGTTGATATCGTTTATGACGTGATTTGGGGCGATGAGCCATCGATCATGGAAGCCATTGAGTCGGCGAAACCTGAAGAAACTGAGGAGGTCTAGCGCATGCAAAGCTTCTTTAATGAATATGGCAGCCAATTGGTCACCAAAAGTCTCGAACATTTGTATATCTCCTTTGCGGCTTTGCTCTTAGGGATTCTTGTTGCTGTACCGATCGGTGTGATCTTGACCCGTTTCCCCAAAGCAGCAACGATCGTGATCGGCATCACCAGTGCGTTGCAAACCGTGCCTTCTTTGGCACTATTGGCATTGATGATCCCGATTTTAGGTGTCGGAAAAGTCCCTGCTATCGTCGCTCTTTTCATTTATTCCTTGTTGCCGATTTTGCGAAACACCTACATTGGAATGAAAAAAGTCGATTGGAATTACCGTGATGTTGCCAAAGGGATGGGGATGACCAACTTGCAGTCGATCATCAGTGTGGAATTACCACTAGCGATCCCAACGATCATGGCAGGGATCCGCTTATCGGCTGTGTATGTTTTAGCCTGGGCTACCTTGGCTTCTTACATTGGTGCCGGTGGACTTGGTGATTTGATCTTTAGCGGACTAAACAACTACCAACCGCCTTTGATTTTTGCTGGGACGATTCCAGTGACGATCTTTGCTTTATTAGCTGACTGGTTACTGGGTTTGTTAGAATACAAACTGACACCAGCTGCCTTAAGGGGGGATGCGTAATGAAAAAAACTTCAAAATTAGCGCTGTTGTTTTCCTTAGGTGTCGCTTTACTGTCCGGCTGTTCCTTTCCCGGTTTAGCCTCGACTTCTGATGAGAATACCGTGGCGATCACAGGTGGGATCACTTCCGAAGCCCAAATTCTTGGCGCAGTGGTTGCAGGTATGGTCGAACACTATACGGATAAAAACACAACCGTCATTAACAACTTAGCAACAACGACCATCAATCACCAAGCGATGATGAATGGCGATGCGTCGATCTCAGCTGCCCGCTACACAGGAACTGACTTGACCACGACGTTAGGGTTGGAGCCAGAATCTGATCCGCAAGCCGCCTTTGACAAAGTCAAATCAGAATTTGAGCAACGGTACCAACAGACTTGGTTCCCTTCTTACGGCTTTGATAACACATATGTCTTTCTTGTCAGAAAAGATACTGCCGAAGAATACGGATTGGAAAAAGTCAGTGACTTGAAAGATGTCGCAGATCAATTGGTTGCAGGGGTCGATACCGCGTGGATCACACGGGTCGGCGATGGGTACGATGGCTTCCAGAAAGCCTATGGGTTCTCTTTCCAAAATATCCTACCGATGCAGATCGGTCTCGTCTATGATGCTGTTGATAACGGAAAAATGGATATCGTTTTAGGGTACTCAACCGACGGCCGGATCGGCAGTTACGATCTCGTGATGCTAGAAGATGATCTAAACTTCTTCCCGCCTTATGATGCCGCACCGATCGTCGATGACAAATTGTTGAAAGAAACACCTGAAATCGGCGATGCCCTGAACAAACTAGCAGGCAAAATCGATACCGAAAAAATGCAAGAATTGAATTACCAAGTGGATAATGACCTTCTAGAACCAACGGTAGTTGCCGAACGTTTCTTAGAAGAAAATAATTACTTCGAAGGAGAGTGACGAAATGGCAGACATGAATTTATTCCAACAATTTCTTTTCTATTTTCAAGAAAATGGCGGCTATGTTTTTGCTCAGTTCATTCGTCACTTCTTGATTTCAATCTACGGGGTACTTTTTGCCTCGATCGTCGGGATTCCAATCGGGATCTTGATTTCTAAAAAAATGCGTTTGGCAGATTGGGTGATTCGTTTCGCCAATATCATCCAGACGATTCCATCTTTAGCGATGATCTCGATTTTAATGATCGGCATGGGCTTAGGTGTGAATGTCGTGATTTTAACGATTTTCCTTTATTCTTTGTTACCGATCATCAAAAATACCTATACTGGCATGCGCCAAGTCGACCGCAATACGTTAGATGTCGGCAAAGGGATGGGGATGACTAGCTGGCAGCGATTGTATATGATCGAATTGCCATTGTCTGTTTCGGTGATCATGGCAGGGATTCGAAACGCCTTAGTCGTGGCGATCGGTATCACCGCTATTGGCGCTTTCGTTGGTGCTGGTGGACTGGGGGACATCATCATCCGTGGAACCAATGCGACGGATGGTGCATCGATCATCTTAGCCGGTGCTTTACCAACTGCCTTGATGGCGATCATTACGGATCTTGGATTGAGCTTTATTGAACGCCGCTTAGATCCAGCCAGCCGTACTTCACGCTAAACTTATTTGGAAAAAGCAAAAACCGTTGTGACCATTTATTGGTCGCAACGGCTTTTTTGGTTCGGTCATTTTTCAGGAAAGTATCGCTTCAGCCGCTTCCCTTCTTAGGGTTAACGCCCTGCTCTTTTTTTCTATTTATCCATTCCATATACTTCGACTTCATAGATTCGGGCTGCTGAGTCTGCTCCTTGTGTTGGTTTATCAATACTGATTTTTACATATTGCACCTTCTTGACGGCAAACGTATTGGTGCTAGTGCCAGCTTCATTTTTCAACGTTCGTGAAACTGGCTCATAGTCTTTGCCGTCTTCACTGACGAGCACCGTATACGCCCGCGTATTCATGTCTGGGCCTTCTCCACCAGCTTCCGCATGGGCGAGGCGTACTTCACTGACCGTTTGCGGTCGACCGAGATCGATCATCAACTCATGAGGCGCATTGCCTGTCGCACACCACTTCGTACTCAAATCACCATCGAGGGCAAAAGCTGGTGCTTCGGCATCATTGACAAACGATGAAGCAGTTGCTTCGGCATCTTTTGAAAGCAGCATTAACTCTTTTGGCGCATCAGCAGAAATCGTGATCAATCCCGCCATTTCCAGAGGGGTCTCTCCTGCTTCGTTTTTGGCAACAAGCGTGACTTTGTAGGTACCTGGTTCCGAATAGGTCACTTGGGGATTTTCTTCTGTACTGCTGGTGATATCGCCGCCTTCAAACGTCCATTCAAATGCTTCGGCATTCGCAGATGAGGTATTCGTGAAGGTGATCGTTTCCCCCGGTGCCGCTAAGGTTTTAGAGGCTGTAAAGGCTGCTTTTGGCAGCTGATTGTTCGGCCAAGTGATCTCCACCGTATCGGATAGCTTGCCGCGATTGCCATAGCGATCCACTGCCACCACCGCGAACTTGGTTTTCGTCCCTTTTGGTCGTTCAACGGCATTCAAATAGTGGTTGGTTGCTGGCGTAGCTGCTAAGAAAGAGCGTGAGCCGTCATCGTTCAATTGGTAGACCTCATAAACCGCAGCTGTCTTGTCCTTGGCAGCTTCCCACGTTAAACGGACACCCGCATAGTTGCCCTCTTCTTCATCAAAGAGCACATCCTCAACCGTCAATGCTTCGGCAGCGAATTTCTCCGCTTTCTGATCTCCGATCGTTAATTGCCCTAGATTCAACTCATAGACATCACTGGTATCTTTCGTGGTTATGTCATAACCGATCGCTGTCACTTCCCCTTTGATGTCTTTCAATGAGTAAGTGATCGTCGTCCAGTCTGTTGCGACCTCTTTGTCTCCTTTGATCGTTTGTGTTGAACCATCAGCTAAAGTCACGACCAAATCAAGAGCTGTCGGTACCGTTGCTTTGACAGTCGTCGTCAGCTTCGTCTTTTTCGTCACAGGAAATGCTATCTGATACAATGCCATGTGACTGGTACTGCCTTTTGTCATCTGTCCACGTAGTTTCAGTGCATTTCCGCCATTATAGGCCTCCGCATAATTGATTGATACAGCCAAATCATTGTCTTTTCCATGGTCAAAGACCCAACGATAGGTCGGCAAAACAGCTTGCAAACTTCGGTTGTTCCAATTGCGGCTGGACACTTTTTCTCCCTCGATAAAATAGTTGTAGCCATTCCCCAAACTAAAATTCGTCACAAAAGGCAGCTCTGTGATAGCGGTCTGTTCCAGGGCATACGTGGAGATCCCAGGCCACTCTGTCGCTTCTGGCAGCTGGCTTTCCCGAGGATCGCCCGTGTTATTGACCCAAAAAGCATTCTCTTTGCTTTGGAAATCATCCGGCGTACTAGCAGAAGAATAGGTCCAGCTAGGCACATACAGGCCCAATGAGGTATAAGGAACG
Organism: Enterococcus sp. AZ079; assembly: GCF_050547255.1. NCBI lineage: Bacteria > Bacillati > Bacillota > Bacilli > Lactobacillales > Enterococcaceae > Enterococcus > Enterococcus sp. AZ079. The sequence goes on from NZ_CP172955.1 coordinate 2,884,832, forward strand.
CCTTTTTCATCCGTAAACAGATCCCAGCGCACAGGCGTTGAATAGCCATTTTCTTGTACATCGATCCCAGCAAAAAGATCGTAAGGATCGACACCGATTTCACGGGCTTTTTCATTGGAGGCCTTCAACAGCTCTTTGTCCGCCAGTTTGTCAGTGGTCCACCAGAAATTCAAGAACATACTATCTGCCAATGGGTTCATCTCTGCATCCACCAAATAGGCTTTGTTCTTATCCGTCAAAGCGTTTTGCCAATCCATTTTCCCATCACTCGTCATGGAATCATACCACATGATCTCTAAATGCTCGTCGGCTTGTTCTTTGAATTGGGCGATCAATTCTTGCATCGCTTTGGCGTGGCTTTCATTTAGTCCTTTACCATCAGCCCCCGATTGTTCGACACCTTCCGCTGCATCATCAAAACTAGTGACCGCCGTATCGGTTTCTTGATTGATGAACCAGCCATCAAAGCCATACGTATTGGCAACTTCGATCATCTTTTCTACGATCGGAAAATTGCCATCCTCATCCTTAGCTAAAAACGTATCTAGCCATTCCAGTTTCCCACCATGGGCAGTTTGCGGAAAGAAGATCGTTCCTAAAACCGGCACGCCATTCCTATGAGCAGCATCTGTCACATCAGGACTTGGTGGTACGATGATCCCTTCACCAGAAGAGCCGCCCCAATAAACCAATTGATCGATGTATTGCCAATAAGAAAAGACATTGGCATCAAAGGTATTGATCCCACGTGGTGCATTGCCGCTCGTACTGCTATTCATGATCGAAAGCGCCACGACTTTGTTTTCTGCCGTTTGCGTGTCATTCATCTTCGGCAACGTCTCTTTAGCTGCCCGCTGCGCTAATGGAACAACGCTGGTATTGTATTTCGCATCTGGATCTTTTTCAAAAGACCATGCCAACAAATCCTCTGGGAACCAATAAGACGACTCCGGTTGATTGTCCATCGCTTTTTCCAACGTACTTTTGGCTGTTTCTTGGTAAACGACTTTTCCAGTTGTCTTCGCCTCACTTTGGGTGCAGCCGCCGATTGCCATTGCCGCTGCTAACACCAACAAAGATGCGCCAACTTTACTGATTTTCCTTGTCACACTTCTTCCTCCTTGTTTTACATAAATCCGCCAACATTCCTACACTAAAACGATAACGCTTTCAAAGGTCGGAATATAGGAACAAATTAAAGAAATCATGCAACAAATCCAAGAAGGTTGAGTTTAGAAAAAAAAGAGCCTCCTTTTAGGGAAGCTCTTGGTCAACTAGCTAAAAAATCAGCTCTTCACACTTCATTCATAATGTGTCCATGCAGAATAAATTTCCACAACTTTATTTTCCTCATCAACTTTGTAAACCATTCGATGTTGCCTATTCAGCCTACGTGAATATCTGCCTTCATGTGTAGATCTCAGCTTTTCAAAAGACTGCGTGGGCATATATGGATCTTCCTTCAAGGCCTGAATCACTTCTTCAAACTGTTTTTTTAAATTCGATTGTTTGATTTTCCTTAGATCCACTTTCGCAGAGTTTTTGATTGTGACCGTATCACTCCTCATCAAAGAGCTTGCCAATCAATATCATCGATATCCGTAAAGCCACTGTCGTCTTTTTCGCGGTCTCGTACCTTTTCTAGAGTACCTGTTTGCTCAAGAAAAAGGGTTTCTTGAATCGCTCTCCAGTCTCCTAGCCCAATCAACACCGCATTGTTTCCACTTCGATCACTAATAATCTCAATTTCAGTATGGTTTTCATTTACATCTTTCAATAACTGATAAAAATTTTTACGAGCAGTGCTAGGATTCATCGTTGTTTTAGCCATTGCCACTCCTCCTTTTCTTGATATAATTATAGCGTACCTGATTGAGTACATCAAAAATACAATAACGTACTCATATACAGCGAACTTTCCCCGTTATTTTTACATAGAAAAAAAGAGCCTCCTTTTAGGGAAGCTCTTTGGCCCTGCTTACTTCTTACTCCTTTCCAACGAGCGGCAGCCAAACGCGCATTTCGCCTATGCCCCGATTGCCCCATAAATGGTATGGGATCAGTTGCCACGTACGAGGTATGACCGTTTCCGCTCGTTCTTCGTAAAGGGTTGTTCCCGACCATTCTTCGCTTTGGTAGCCTTTGATCGCCAAACGTAAAGTAGTTGGCAACAACGTATCCTCTTTCGAAAAGGTCGCCTCCAGCGCCTGGGGGTCGATGCGGCAACGCCAGAGTGCTTGACCATTGTCGGCTTCTTCTATGCAATACACGAAGGGGCCACGTTGCAATGCGACTTGATTGATGTCTTGAATAACTTGAGGATTCGCACGCAAGATTTGCAATGGTTGTTCAAAACGGATATTGGCCGTCACGTTTTCGACTGCCTCAAAGATGATTGCCTCGTTCGTCTCCAGCCATTCGTGTCCACTATCGATTTGAAACTTACTTAGTCCGTTAGGTTTGTGGATGATGAGCGTCTTTGGAATGCCTTGATAGCGAATCGTGAGGTCCTCTGTAAAAGGAAACCCGCCCGTTTGTTCAAACGTAAATTGATCAGGTTCTTCTAAACGGCTTGCTACAAATAAATTCACGTAAAGCTTCTCTTGATCGCAAGTGTAAACCAAGCGCTGCAGCGAAGCGACCATCCGCGCAAAATTCGGCGGACAACACGCACAACCGAGCCAATCGGGTCGTTGGGCTTTGACGTGACCTTTGCCAGGATTTTCTTGATCTCGTTGGGGATTGACCTCCAAAGGATTCACGTAGAAAAAGTGTTTGCCGTCAATTGCCGCACCAGAAAGGACGCTATTATACAACGCTCGTTCCATCGTCGCTAAATATTTTGGTTCATTGGTTAGTTTGAACAGCTCAAAAGAAAATTGGACCAATGCAATGGCTGCACAGGTTTCACAATACATCGTATCATTTGGCAAATCATAGGGACCGACAAAGGCTTCCCCGTGAACGGTTGAGCCGACGCCACCGGTCACATACATTTTCTTACAGGCGATGTCTTCCCAAATCGCTTCACAAGCATCGCTTAATGCTTGATCTTGGGTATGCTGGGCGACTTTTGCCATCCCGCTTGCCATATACAGCATTCGTACCGCATGACCTTTGGCTTCATGCTGCTTTTTAGGTTGATCGTAGGCTTGTAAATAGGTGAGGTCTACCCTTGGCGTTTCATCCGATAAGCCATCCGCTTGGTTTTTCAAGATTTCTTTTTCGTAAAAGGCAGGATCTTCCCCACGTACTTCAAGAAAGAAATCAGCTAATGTCAAATAGGTTTGTTTACCGGTGTATTCATACAAACGCACCAGAGCCAATTCGATCTCTTGATGGCCATCAGCACCTTGAATTTTTCCAGGCTCCCGCCCAAAATACGTGCAAATATTGGCGATATTTTTCTCTGCCACGGTCAGTAATTTATCCTTGCCTGTTGCTTGATCATAAGCGATAGCCGCTTCGACTAGATGCCCGGCACAATAAAGTTCATGACTGAAATACAGCTGACGGTATTTTAACTTCGGTCGGGTCAATTGAAAGAAGGTATTTAAGTAGCCATCCGCTTCTTGTGCAGCAGCAACTAAGTCAATCACTTCATCTACTATCTTTTCCAATTGCGGATCGCTAGTATTCAACAAGCTATACCCAGCCGACTCGATCCATTTGTAGACATCACTATCTTGGAAAAACCAGCCAAAATGTTCCCCTTCCATTTGCCCTGCAGCGATGCGAAAATTCGCCAATGCATGGCTTTTCCCAGCTGGCAAATTGGGATCTTCCCGTTCTGCTTGAACATCTACATCGATTTCATCATTTAGGACTTGGTATTGGTAAGGAATCGTTTCTTTGCGAACAAGCTCTTGGTATCCTTGCCAAAACTCGTCCGTGAGCTGGATCTTGTTTAATGCGAATTCTTTCATTACGTTCTCCTGTTCTTTTATTTTTTTATGTTTGATCATTCGTTTCATATTTACTTCATTAATAAAAAGGCCGGATCATCTCCTGTGATATGTTGCCCTGCCTCTTCTTTGATCGTTTGCTTATATAAGAGCTGGTAGGCTTTAGGACTCATGCCTTTTTTCTGTTTAAAGGTATTGGTAAAGTGCTGCCTACTGTTGAATCCTGCTTGAGCGGCAATTTCGACGATTGGCAGCTGACTATTGCTTAGTAAAAATGCTGCCTGCTTCAGACGCTCACTGGTGAGAAAATGGTTGACCGTCACTCCCAGTTGCTCATGAAAGAGTTTATGCAAGTAGGCTTTCGTAATCCCCACAGCCGCTGCGATTTGGGAGACTTGAATATCTTCATCAAAATGCTGTTGAATATAGTTGACCGCAGCGTTCACATAGCAATTGCCCCGTTTGGTTTCTTTCGTACGTAATGAAAAGGCTAATTCCATCAGCATCCGCTTAAACAAGAGCTCGATCGTAAATTGCCGTTCAGCAGACGGTTGCTCTTGAGTATCATCGATCATTAGCAACTGCAGCAATGACTTGATCGCTTGTCCAAATTGGCGGACATCGCGACTTTTCGCGTAAGGCTCATTCAATTGTACATTTCCTTTGATGTATGCAAAAACATCACGAACACAAAGGCCGGACGGTGTCTCACTCAGAAGAAATTCAATATTCAGTAAGGTGCAGGAATCTCCTTCAACGAGTAAGGCGTGTTCCACAAACGCATTTATGAAAACGAAATCATTTCTTTCCAGAACAATTACTTGATCTTGCACCTTTATCTTACACTTCCCTTTGGTCACAAACCTGATCTCACACGCTGGGTGTTGATGTGGATCCATGGAAAAACGCTCAAGGGCAACACTATAGTATGCTGTAATCTTCGCATAGTTTGTTTCTTGTGGAAACACCATTGATCAACTCCTTTTTCATTCGTTGACGATTTCTTTCTTTTTTATTACTAGTAGACAAAACTTTCCCTCTCTTTTTTATTGCTTACTATACTATAAGAAAAACGTACTAGGAGGAAATCGATGTCTTTTTTACATTTTGCACAAACACCCCCAATGGGATGGAATTCTTGGGACTGCTATGGCGCTTCTGTAACCGAAGCAGAAGTGATCGCCCATGCTGATTTTATGGCAGAGCATTTGAAAGCTTATGGTTGGGAGTACGTCGTCGTGGATATTCAATGGAGCGAACCAGAAGCAAAGTCTACAAGGTACAATGATTTTTGTCCATTGTGTATGGACGACTATTCTCGCTTGATTCCTGCTGAGAACCGTTTCTCTTCAGCAAAAGATGGCGCTGGTTTCAAAAAACTTGGTGACTATCTGCATCAAAAAGGGCTGAAGTTTGGTATCCATATCATGCGCGGCATTCCACGACAAGCAGTTCATCAAAATACGCCGATCAAAGGAACGGATAAACGGGCACGGGACATTGCTATGAATTCAATCTGCCCTTGGAATTCCGATATGTATGGGGTCGATGTTTCATTGCCTGAAGGACAGCTTTATTATGATTCTTTGCTCGAATTATATGCTTCTTGGGGTGTTGATTTTATAAAGGTGGATGATATCGGCGATTCGAAAATTTACGGTGATGCCCATAAAGCAGAAATCAAAGCGATTCGCCGTGCGATCGATCGATCGGGTCGAGAGATCGTCCTTTCTTTGTCTCCCGGACCAGCTGCCCTCAAAAATGGTAGTTTCTTTCAAAATCATGCCAATATGTGGCGCTTGACGGATGACTTTTGGGATCATTGGGGCGCCCTTTACGCCATGTTTGACCGAGCAGCAGAGTGGGCACCTTTCGTCCGTCCAGGTAACTGGCCTGACTGTGATATGCTGCCGTTGGGTCATATCGGCATTCGGGCAGTTGATGGTGGCGGTGGTGATAGTTGGACACGTTTTACGGAAGACGAGCAATACTTATTGATGAGTTTATGGACGATCTTCCAATCTCCATTGATGTTCGGTGGTACTTTACCAGACATCGATCCCTTTACGTTACGTTTATTGACGAATACTGAAGTCTTAGAAATGTATCGAAGAATCCATACGAAAAAAGAGTTCTATCGTGATCAAGAGTGGATCATTTGGGAGGCGTTGAGCGACACAGCCGTCTACTATGCCATTTTCAATGTTTCTGATCAAACGCAAACCATCCCAAAATCGATCGCTGCTTTACTACCAATTAAAAGCGGCACTGAGTTATGGCAACAAAAAGAACAAACAATTGCCGATGCTGAGGTTCCTACTCATGGTGTCTTGTTACTCAAAAGCCCATTACAATAGTCCTCTCAATGAAAGCAACACAATGTGCTCGGCACATTGTGTTGCTTTTCTATTCATATGGTTCTTCCCCTCTCAACAAGGTACCTACTAGTCTTACAAACAACTCACCGTAACCATTTCCAGTTACACTTCATGAATCAAGTAACTCTGTTTTCCCTCTCGTAAAAAGATTGGTAAGGAATCAATTTGTGCCTGTGCGACAATCCATTGTCCACCTTCATAGATAGTTCCATCTCGAGCATCGGTCCATTTTGCTCCTGTTGGCAAGTATACCTCACGCTCAGTAGCATTCGCTACAACGATGGGCGCTACTAGAATATCAGAACCATAGAGATACTGTGTTGTCAGTTCCCATGCCTGGTGATCCTCTGGAAATTCATAAAAAGTTGAGCGAATGACTGGCGTCCCTTTTTCATGAGCTGCGCGCATCAATTCACGCGAGTAGTCCCGCATCAATTCACGAATTCCAATAAATTTTTTCATAATCTCATAGTTCTTTTCCCCAAACGCCCATATTTCGTTAGCTGCTCCGGTTTGCTCTGTTTCTTCACCATCTGCCTTGAAGATTTTTTTATGGGGAGTACGTGAACCATGCAATCGCATGACTGGACAAAAAGTCCCATATTGAAACCAGCGGATCAATAAATCTTGAAAATCTAGACTTGTCACAGAACCACCATGAAATCCGCCGATGTCACTTGTCCACCACGGGATGCCTGCTAACCCCATTTGCATGCCAGCAACGATTTGGTTGCGTAAGTCTTGGTAAGTCGAATGAATATCGCCGGACCAAACCAATGCCCCATATCGTTGGCTGCCCGCCCAAGCACAACGAACCAATTTGATTGAATGTTCTTTTTGTGAGGAGGCTTCTCCCTCATCAAAACCACGAACATACTCACGGGGGTAAATATTGCCTTTTTGCAGCACACTCCCTACATAATAACGATAGGAATCATAGTCATACGTACCAAATTCTGGTTCAGCCTCATCCAACCAAAACAAGCGAATGCCGTTATTGACATAATTTTTTGATACTTTCTCCCAGACATAGTTTCGAGCTTTAGGATTTGTTGGATCATAAAAAATGTTATTCCCATGAAACAACATCTGCACATCAATGCCGCGATCCGTTTTGACTAATAAGCCTTTTTCTTTCATCTCTTGAAAATTCTCACTACGCGTGTCGATTTGGGGCCAGATCGATACCATTAGCTCGATTCCATATTTATCTCGTACTTCTTCTGCCATCGCCTTGGGGTCTGGAAAGAAATTTTCATCAAAGCGAAAATCACCACAGCGCGGCCAATGATAATAATCGATCACTAGTACATCAACGGGAATGTTCCGCTCTTTGTGTTCCCTAGCGATCGCCACTACTTCCGCTTGTGTCGCATAGCGAAGTTTACATTGCCAAAATCCTAGACCATATTCGGGCATCATAGGTGCCCGTCCTGTCACTTGGCTAAATTGTTCTTCGATTTGAGCTGGTGTCTCTCCAGTAGTGATCCAGTAATCCAATTGCTTCGTACTTTCGGCACGCCATTCGGTCGTATTTTTACCAAAAGAGACCGAACCGATTGCTGGATTGTGCCAAAAAAAGCCGTATCCTTTGTTTGATAAATAAAAGGGGATCGAAGCTTGTGAATTTCGATGTGCTAATTCTAAATTACACCCTTTTAGATCAAAAATATCCTGTTGATATTGCCCCATACCATAGATTTTCTCCTCATGATTGGCTTCGAAAGTAGCTTTTAGTTGAAAATCTCCTCCAATAATCGACTTAAAAAACCGCGCCTTTTTCAAGAGCGCACCGCCAGATGCTGCTTCTTTCAAAATCACTTCGCCTTTTTGATTGTAAAAAGTGATCTTGCCATAGTTGTTCCAGCCTGACTCTTTGGTGACTACTGCGTGGATTTTTCCATTACCGATAGATCCTACATCCCCCTCAATCGCAACCTCGACCTTAGAATCTTGTGTTAATAATGCACAGCAGGATAAATCTAGTTCACCAGACGGTGCTCTCACCACCCGCAAACTGTTCGTGCCCCAAGCAATAATGCGCACGACTTCATTTCCATTTTGAAATTCGAGGTAATTCTCACCTATTGAAAAAAACGACATTTTTGAACCCTCCTTTTTTTCAGTATAGCTGGATTACAGAGGGCTATCCTTCGATTTTATGGCGTGTTCTATCGTAATCATGTCATTTTTCCGATATTGTGTAGGGGTCTCACCAAACATCTTTTTGAAGCACACAGAAAAATGATTACTATTACAAAAACCGACAGCTTGAGCGATCGCCACCATGGTCAAATCAGTCTCTCGCAACAATTCTGCCGATCGGATCAAGCGATAATGATTTAGATAAGCCATTGGGGAAGTTCGAAATGATTGTTTAAAAAATCGTGTAAATTGCTCTTTACTTAAGGAAACAGAATCGGCCAAATCTTGTAATTGGATCATTTCATGATAATTACTATGAATATAAGATAAAACCATTTTTTCCCGTTTTTCTTGGAGGCGCTCGCTTGATTTTTTTGCTGGCTGGTCGGTCCCAACTTCTAATAGATATGACAAGAGTTGGATAACAATCCCTTTCAGACGTAATTCACGATAAGATGATTTCCCCATAAAGCATTGATCAAATAGTTGAAACAAGGTGAGACTTTGTTGACTTTTATCTGGAAAATCCACATAAGAAGTAACACCTTCTTGTATCAAAAAAGGATCGATTTGTTGGCTTTGAATTCTATCTGATTGTCGACTCGTGATTAATTGTTCAGAAAAAACGATACACGAAAAACGGCAGCTTTGTTGTGCGATTCGATAGGCAGTGTGTAAAGTATTGGGAGGAATCAGTACGATCGTATTTGCCTTAATCTTGCGTGAGACTCCATTAACGACTAATTCTAGCTGTCCTTGATGGACACATAAAATTTCGATTTCTTTATGCCAATGTGGCACAAAAAAGAATTCTCGCCAAACACTCACTAAATTAGGATAATATGCTAATGGGAAATCTTCCGTGCCATGGTTCGCAGCTTCATAATAAGCAAGCGCTGCAGGTTGATTTATTTTCATTGAATCACTCGCTCACTTTCCACTTTGTTAACAGTGTTTTTCGTTTAATCATAGCGTATCTACAACGATTATGTAAGCGTAATCAAAAAATAGTTTATCTGTTGATCCTTTTGACCAATTGAAACAAACAGGACAGCTACTTGACGAGCTGTCCTGTTTGTTCCCACATTCCTGTAGGACAGTTTTTCTTAGCTAAATTTGCGCGAAACCGATAAAAGCAGCCGCATTTGGTACAGGTATGATTCAATCGCAATGGACAAGTCTCACAAACAGCGATTCTCCTACTGACGATCTCCGGCGAAGCCAAGTCGCTTTCTAAAGAAAGTTGTTCTGCAATCAAGGATTCAATGTCTTCCTGTGCTGCTGCAGCAGCATCTTTCACTTCGCATCCTTTACAAGTCATGGGATCAGACTGTCAATGAGATCGTTAGAACACTCATTGCTGGCACCCGCAAGCTGACTTTGTTCTCTTCAACATCGTAAGCGGTGAAGTCTTGGATCACCACATCTTCAGGATGATCAAAATCATTGTGTGCGTTCATTTTGTCCCCCACGATATAACGAGCTTCTTTCACTTCATTGATCGCTGTTTCCAGGGAGAAGGTTAATTCTTCCGTGCCTTGTGTAGCAAAATTACAAACCGATAGATGGATCGTATCCTCTTTTTTCGAAATCGTATACGTAATGGTATCACTGCTAGTTCCATGGCTATCAATGGTTTCAGCATCTTGATGGACTTTGTACAAATCAAAGACATGATAGCTTGGGGTTTTCACCATTTGTTCGCCATCTGTCAAAATCATCGCTTGCAGGACGTTGACGGTTTGTGCGATATTTGCCATATGCACTCGCTTGGCATGTTTATGGAAAATATTCAAGGTGATCGCTGCGACCATGGCATCACGAATCGTATTTTGTTGGTATAAGAAGCCCGGATTCGTCCCAGGTTCTGCTGAGAACCAAGTGCCCCATTCATCAACAATGATTCCCACACGCTGTTCTGGGTCATACTGGTCCATGATCGCGCTGTGGCGGGTCAATAATTCATCCATGTAGGCTGCTTTTTCACAGGTCACTTGCCACTCTGCCTCATCAAATTCCAAGGCGCTCCCTTTTTCTTCCCAGCCCTGCGGATGAACGTAGTAGTGCAAGCTTAGGCCGTCCATCAACCAATGGGCGTTTTTCATCAGCGTTTCTGTCCAATGATAGTCTGCGACATTCGCTCCGCCAGCAACTTTGTAGATTTTTTTGTCACCGTATTGGCGGACATAGGTTTGATAGCGGCGATACAGATCCGCATAGTACTCTGGCCGCATATTGCCGCCGCAGCCCCAGTTTTCGTTTCCTACGCCAAAGAATTTCATTTCCCACGCATCTTCATGGCCATTTTCTCTGCGAAGATCAGCCATCGGAGAAATGCCATCCATCGTGATGTATTCCACCCATTCCGACATTTCTTGCACCGTTCCGCTGCCGACATTGCCGTTGACATACGCGTCACATTCCAGCTGCTTGATCAATTCAAAAAATTCATGGGTCCCGAAATGATTGTTTTCAGTCACGCCGCCCCAGTGAGTGTTGACCATGGTTTTGCGGTTTTCTTTAGGACCAATCCCGTCTTTCCAATGGTATTCATCGGCGAAGCAGCCGCCTGGCCAACGCAGCACAGGGATTTGAATGTTTTTCAGTGCTTCAACCACATCGATTCGCATCCCATTTTTATTTGGGATCTGCGAATCTTCTCCAACGTATAATCCTTCATAGATACAACGGCCTAGATGCTCTGCAAAATGACCGTAGATATATTTGCTAATCGTTGTTCCTGATTTTGTGTTTTGAATGTTAATCGTCATTGTTATACTCCTATTCTTTGATTCCCCAAATGGACTCATTATTATCGCCAATCGTTGAGAACGTTAATTTTTGCTGCTCAAACTCTGTTATTTCCTGAGTTAATAAAATTCCTTTGAAGGTCGCTTCTTCAAAAGTCAATGCCAAGTATCCCGCATCGTACGTCCAAGTTCCGGTCAAGTCACCAGTAACGCTTCCATCTTTTTGAAGCTCGATCGTCTGCGTTTTTAGCATGGTCGTTCCATTGTCGGTACCATGGTTAATGATTTCATAGCGCCCGATAATGTCATCTTCTGTCAAAGCATCCGCTACTTGTTCATTGCCTCGATACTCGTAGGGTGCTGGAACTGGCCAGCCTTCCTCATTCATATACATTCTGTTGACCCGCACTTCATGGGCTTCGGTTCCATTGTTAAAGCGCGTATGGTACACCAAGGACCACTGACCATTCTCATCGATGATCGCCGAATTGTGTCCCGCTGCTCGATACCCCATTTGTTGAAACGAGAATTGGTAGTTTCCAATCAATTTGATGCCGTAGTTTGAATTTTGGTCCCCTTGTTCTAAGATTGGGCTATTTCCTTGGGCATCAAGGTAAGGTCCTTCTGGTTTTTCAGCGCGAAACAGTCGCATATTGTAACCACCTTTTGCTGCTAAACCACCGTAAGTGACGAATAGGTAATAATAATCGGTTTCCTCATCATATACAATATAGGGACCTTCTCCTGATTGATGATAGCCGCCAAAAAGCTTGATCCCGAAATAGCGATCAATGATACGCCCATCTTCCGTCGTGCTATCTTCCCCAGGATACATTGGTTTTCCAGTGGCTGGATCAACTTCCAATAAAAAGATACCGCCAGACCAAGAACCATAGGTCATCCATAGTTTCCCTTCTTCATCATAAAACAACGCTGGATCAATGGCGTTTGGCGCATAATCGGTGTTATACGTCAGACCATCTTCGATCGCCCAGTTTTCACTGAACCCACTGATTTTCCCCTCTTTGATCAATTTGGCCAAATGGGTATTTTGATAGTTGGTATTGCGTTCACTACCATCTGTCGAATCTTTTTCTGTAAAGCCAGAATAGATCACGGTATCCGCATAGCTATAGGGTCCTTCGATCGTTTTAGCTACGGCCAATCCAATCGCTGAACGCCGCCAAGTAGAACTAGCTGAGTAGTAGAGCATGTAGGCTCCTTTGTCTCCATTTGACCATTCATAATCAGCATTCCAAATGACATCTGGTGCCCAAAGGCTGTAACCACCTTGTGAATCGGCATCATCATAGCCTGCCCATTCAAAAGTCTCAGCTAGATTTTCTTTTGTGTTACCATAGATCATATTGTCTTCCATTGATTCATATTCGTGAGTGAAAGGCACTTCCCAAGTTTGTAAATCTTCTGTTTTCGCTTGGGCGAGATGCGAACCAAATACGTAAAACAGCTCTTGGTCACCAACATGAATAGAAGTAATCGATGGGTCATGAATCGACACTCGATTTTTTGTCGTTGTTTCCCACTCCTTTTGTGAAAGTTGCTCAGCAGCATCTCCTGTTTGACAGCCAGCAAGAAATAAACTAGTAAAAAAAACGGACATGGTTAAACAGAGCATTTTTCTTTTTGTATTCATTTTTTCCCTCTCTTTTATCTATCCTTTGACTACACCGGGTTCGCCAAAATCAGGCAATCCATTTTTTTTCCAAGTAAACGGTTGGACATACGCATGTCGATTGGGATTTTCTAAAGGATTACTGTAATCATTTTTTTCTGGTCTTGCATGATACACTAAGATCTCTTGTTCCCCCTCCTCATCGACTGTAAAGGAGTTATGTCCTGGTCCGTATAGGGAATTTTGTTCAGAACTTGAAAAGACTGGTTCCTTCAACTTATGCCAAGAATACCCATTCAATAAATCACTATCCTCATCTGCCCACAACAGTCCCATCGCGTAGTTTTCATCCGTCGCACTGGCTGAATAAGTAATGATCACTTTTCCATTTCTAATCAAAGCAGCTGGTGCCTCGTTCACTTTGAAGCCAATTTTTTCCCATTCATAATAAGGAATGCTCAGCAGAATCTGCTTTCCTTTCAATGTCCAAGGATTTTCCATCTCTGATAAATAAAGATTGGAATTGCCTGGAATGTTTGGATCTGCTTGTGCCCAGACATAATACAATCGGTTCCTGTGTTCAAATACCGTAGCATCTAAACTGAAACTCTCAAATTGCGTCTTGATCTGTCCTTTTTCTACCCACTCGCCTGCAAAGGGATCTTCATTCGCATTTTCGATCGCAAACATCCGATGATGATGCTGATCATTTCTGACTTCTCCATGATCTGCAGCAGCAAAATAGATGTACCATTTTCCTTGAATAAAATGAATCTCGGGTGCCCAAATCAGTTCACTCATGGGGCCTTCGGCATGAGCCTTCCAGATGACTTTTACTTCACCGTCAGCCAGTCCTTTCAAGGTTTTCGCACGCCTTAATTCGATTTCCTGATATCCTGGTTTTGATCCAGTGAAGTAATAATATCCATCGGTATGCTTGTATATCCATGGGTCTGCACGTTCTAATACAATCGGTTCCAAATAATTTTCTGCCATAAATTCTACACCTTCTTAAATAATTCCATTTTCCGTTTTTAGTATTTTTATTGCTTTGTTTTTAGACATATACATCGTCGTAGCTAGTAAATAGAGGACGACACCGATCACATCATAGATGATCAAATGGATGATGACACAGGCGATCATCCAACGTATCGTTCCTTTGTTTATTTGTTTGTCTCGCATATTCTTCGCGTTGATCCAACTGATAACGCCCATCAAAATCGTCGCTAACGCAACGATCATAACTACCTTCGATATCATTCCTACCAGACTTGACTGCAAGTATTCATACTGATTTTGATTTTGAAATGCTGCGATCCCTTGTTCTTCAAACCAAGGATAATACCCAAACATCGTTACAAGACCAATACAGACATCCCAGACCGCACTGGCACGTAGTAAATTTCTTTCCAATTTTCGATTCATGATCTTCACTATCCTTTTATTCCTGCATTTAAGTTCATAGATTCAATGAAGTATTTTTGAGCAAATAGAAACAGCATGACGGTGGGAATGATCGCAATCAATGCCGAGCCCATCAATTGACCAATCATTCGGTAGTTGCCATAAATGTCTTGTAGTAATAGCAAACCGGCTGTGATCGGCATTTTACTAACATCCGTATACACGATCACTGGCCACAAGAAATCATTCCATGAACCTGTGAAAGAAAAGAGGCCTGCAACGATCAACACAGGTTTGATCAAAGGAACGATGATCTCTGCAAAAATGGTAAATTCATCTGCACCATCCATTCGTGCTGACTCGTCAAATTCAAGCGGGATACCTTTCATAAACTGTCGCACAAGAAAGATATTTCCCATCCCTGCTAAGCCTGGAATGATCATGGCAAGAGAAGAGTTGACCCAGCCGAAGGTTTCAATGATTTTGTAAGACGGGATCAAATTCACTACACCGGGAAACATCGAGATCCCCATCAAAAGATAAAAGATACGATCACGGTATTTAAACCGCATTCTGCCATAGCCATAAGCGGTCACTGAAACAACGATCACAACTAAAACAGTGTGCGTGACTGCGATAAACATTGAATTCCATAACCACTGCATAATTGGTGCAGTAGACGTATTAGTCAAAATCGCTACATAGTTATCTAATATCCAGTTTACGGGTAATAAACGAAATCCAGTGGAGACGATTTCGGTTTGAGAACGAAAAGAAGTGGCGAAGCTAAAAATCAATGGAATAACCCAGATGATACATAAAACGATCAGAAACAAATATGCGATGACCATACTAGGTATATGTTTCTTTTGTGTATTCATTTTTTTGCCCCCTTAAGTATTGCTTCTATCTAAAAGAAAATATTGAAATACGGACACACACATAATGATCAATCCTAAGATGACTGCCATTGCCGAAGCCATTCCTGCAATTGACTCTCCTTGACTAAAAGCCAGTGAGCGGATATACATCATCAATACAGTCGTGCTTTGGTTTGGACCTCCACCTGTCATCATCAAAGGCTGTGCAAAGACATTAAATGTTCCAGCAGTTGTCATCACGATCGTATATAACAGTGGAAAGCGAATAGATGGCAAGGTCACATTCAAGAATTTTTGGAATGCTCCCGCTCCGTCGATCTCTGCCGCTTCATAAAGGTCTTCATTGACACCCGCTAAAGCTGAGCGATAAATGATCATGTTACCACCGATCGCTCCCCAAATGCTGACAACAAAAATTAAGATCCAAGCATAGGGTTGTCGCGAAGCCCAAGAGAAATCGAACCCAAAAATATTATTGACGGCACCTAATCGAGAGTGGAAAATCAATGACCAAATCAAAGAACCTGCTGAAACAGAGATAAGACCTGGAATATATAGAATTGCTTGAAAAAGTCCTTTCAGCTTCACTTTTTTATGTTGCAATGCAGCTGCAATCATCAGTGGAATGATGATTTGTAACGGCACCATGATCAAAACGAAAATAAAGGTATTTTTCAAACCATTCCAAAATTGGGTATAGAACGTCGAGGAACTATCAAACAATAATGTTTTATAGTTGTTAAAACCGACCCAGACTGGATCAGAGATCAAATTCCATTGCGTAAATGAAGCATAAATACCATAGATCGTTGGAATACATACAAAAATAATAAAGAGTACCATGTGTGGTCCAATGAATGCGATCGATGCCCAGTTAATGCTCTTTTTTTTCATTCCTTTCATTCCCTTCTAAAAATTGGAAAAGGGGATAGAATTATCCCCCCTTCACTTATCTAGCTACTTCTGCAATCTTATCTTCGACATATTGTTGCATCGTTTCTAATCCTTCATCCATATCTAATTCACCGTAAGCGATATCTGTACTATAAACATCTAATGCTTCTAAGACATAAGAGAAATAAACGTAGTCAAAGATGTAAAGTGTTTCTTCTTCCTCTGGTGTAGAAGTAAAGAATGATTGTGGGTATTGTTGGTAATCATCACTTTCTAAAATATCTTTACTTGCAACGATTTGACCGGCTTTTGCCCATTCGATCGAGTTTGTACGAACGAATTCTAAAAATTGTGCGATTACTTCTTCTTTTTCTTCTGTTCTGCTTTCACTCTTCAACATGCCAAACATATGAGAAGCTGCTCGGTTGGTTGCGATGTCATCTGAAGTCGAATAAATATTTGTTACGCCCCAATTCAAGCCCTCAACCGCATCATGAGCGGTAGAAGTCCAAGTACCATCTGTTGATAAGAGTACGTTTCCGCCTTGGAACATCAAATACCCATCTTCTCCATAAGGTGTCATCAGGCCTGCATCTGTTAACGCTTTAATTCTTTCTAACGCTTCTTTCATTTCTGGCGTATTCACCGTCGGGTTCCCAGCATCGTCAGAAATCGCGCCGCCTAAGTTACGGATTTGCGCTAAGATAACCCAAGAAAGTAACGCATTATTTACGACATAATCGCCTTCTTCCATCTGCCCTGCTAATGACATCATTTCATCAAACGTCACGATGTTATCGTCTAACCAAGAAGTGACATTGTATTTTTCTAAAAGATCTTGATTGTAATACATGGCACTGGCATGGATATCTAATGGGATCGTATATTGAGTATCGCCGATTTTCCCTGCATTCCACGCCGTATCTAAATAATTGCTTTCTTCTAACTCAGGTTGATAAGAAACCAGACGATCAACCGGATCAATAATATCGGAATTGACAAATTCCTCTACTTTATAAGAATGCATCAAAGTCAAATCTGGAATCCCACTTTTAGAACTTACAACCGTACTTAATTTAGTGTACATATCAGACGTGATCACATGATTGATTGTATAATCGGAACCTGATTGTTCATTGAATTCATTTACGATCTGATCCATATAAGCGCCATCATCACCAGTAAGGGGTGACCAAAAATTAATCGTGTATTTTTCTTTTTCCGCTGCCTGATAACGATTAAAACCAATAAGGGCAACTGCAACGACTGCAACTAAAGCACCAATAATAATAAGTTTCTTCTTCATGTTTTTCCCTCTTTCATAGAAATTGAATTTTGGTCTTTGAAGCCGAACACGCCTATCCTCCTTCTCTTATTTGCTATCCCAGCATTTATAATTGCATTATTCATTTCTAGCGTTTGCAAACACTTTCAATTTACAAATAAATCATAACTTGATTTGTAATCGCTGTCAACAATATTTTGATTAATTTATTCAGGATAACATCTATATTAATTAATAAATATATTAATAACTAGCGAAATAAACAACGCTATTTACACAAATTAGCAAATATGTTAACATTCAAGTAAATCAAACAGTTTAAGCGGAGGTGACACGATGCAATTAGAAATCAATCAAGAAGCATTGCCTGTCTATGAGGCACTTGCCAGTAACGTACGAATCAAAATCATTCAATTGCTGGCTAAAAACAAGATGAATGTCAAAGAGTTGGCACAAGAGTTAGGCTTAAGCAGCGCCATCATTACGATGCACATCAAAAAATTAGAAGAAGCCAAAATCATCAAAACAGAGCGTGTGGGGCAAAAAAAGATTTCCAGTTTGAGAGTGGATCATATCGATATCAACTTTCCTGAGAAAATCTTTAATGCCTTTGATACGAAAGAAACGGCGATACCGATCGGTCATTATACAAATTATTCGGTAGAACCAACGTGCGGGCTTGCTACTTCAGCTGATTTTGTGGGAATGGTGGATGAACCGAAGTTTTTCATGGATCCCCGACGAATGGATGCCCGCATCTTGTGGTTTACGAAAGGATTTGTTGAATACCAATCGCCAAACTTCTTAGCAAGAGAAGAAAAACTGGAAATGATGGAGATTTCAATGGAAGTTTCGTCTGAATTTCCTTTTTCCAATAACAACTGGCCGTCAGACATCACCTTCAGCTTAAATGGTGTGGAGCTTGGTACATGGACTAGCCCAGGGGATTTTGCAGATATTCGCGGCAAGTATACACCGGATTGGTATCCAGACAATCTCAATCAGTACGGGTTATTGAAGACGATCCGCATCATGGATCACGGAACCTACATGGAAGGTGTTCCTCTTTCCGACATTACGATCAAGGATATACCTGCCTACGAAGATACGTGGCACTTAAAAGTGGAAGTCAAAGAAGATGCCGAGCATGTCGGCGGTTGTACCCTCTTTGGCAAGGGGTTTGGGAATTACGATCAGGATATCAAACTGAAAATGTTTTATAGCTAAAAAAAAAACGCTAGTCTTAGCGGCTGACCCAAACATTTCTTTTGGGAATCAGGTCGCTAAACTAGCGTTTTTGTTATTTCTTCAAATGGTAACTGTACGTACTTACAATGATGTTCTCACGCCAAGAGAGTCTGAAACGCAAGCGCAGGCTTGTTTGGTTGTGCAAAATATTTTGCCAGCGACGTCTTGGGACAAACTGTGGAATGATGACGGTCGTTGTGTAATTGTGTTTGGCTGCATTGCGGCTGACTAGATCCACATAACGCAAGATGGGATTTTCAATCGAACGATACGAAGAATGAACGACGGAGAAACGCACGTCTGGGAATTTTTGCTTAAATTCTTGTTCGATCTCTTTTTCTTTCTTCACATCTTCATCCAACGAGACGTGCATCGCCACGACATAATCACCAATCGATTGGGCATAGTTCAATGCGCCGATATTTACTCGGGTAACATTTCCGACGAGAACGATCACGGTATTTCCTTCATAGACATGCAGTGCTTCTTGTTTTTCCAATCGCAGCTGTTCTGCGACTTTTTTATAATGATCATGGATCTTGTAAAAGATATACAAGAGGATCGGCATGATAATGAAGAATGGCCAAATATCGCCTAAGCGATACACGAACAAGATGGCAATGATCGCAAAAGAAATCAAAGCCCCAATGATGTTGGCGATCGATTTAAAGAACCAGCCTTTGCCTTCTTTTTTCCATTTGACGACCATTCCGCTTTGAGATAGTGCAAAAGGAATGAATACCCCGATGGAATACAACGGAATCAAACGCTCGGTCGATCCTTGGAAGATAAACAATAGGACGATGGAACCAGCAGCCAAGGTGATGATCCCGTTTGAGTAGCCGAGACGATCCCCACGGTCTTGATACATGTGTGGCATATATTTGTCTTTGGCTAAGTTATACGCCAACACGGGGAAGGCGGAAAATCCAGTATTTGCGGCAACTGCTAGAATCAGCGCTGTGGCAAATTGCAAAACGTAGTACATAAACCCATGACCAAAAACAGCAGAGCCAATTTGAGATAGGACGGTCACTTCTGCTTCTGGTACGATACCGTACCAATAGTTGATAAAAGTGATACCGACGAAGAAGAACCCTAAGATCGCAGCCATGATCGTCAAGGTCGCAGCTGCATTTTTCGCCCGTGGTTTTTTGAAAAATGGCACCGCGTTACTGATCGCTTCGACCCCCGTCAAAGAAGAGGAACCTGATGAGAAAGCCCGTAAGATCAAGGCTACGGATACCCCAGGTACGACAGCTCCTGGCAGTGCGGTTGCATTCAACGGTTGCGCACCAGTTACGATGTTGTACAAGCCGACCACGATCAAGACTGTGATCACTGCGATAAAGGTGTAGACAGGAATCATTAAGAAGCTAGCTGATTCTCGCAGCCCTCGCAGATTCATCATCATGATCAAGAGCACGATCACGACAGAAATGGCCACTTGATGGCCGAACAACGCTGGCACAGCAGAAGTGATGGCTTCCGCCCCTGCTGAGACGGATACTGCTACTGTCAGCATATAATCGATCAACAGTGAGCCGCCGGCAATCAGGCCCGCATTTTTCCCTAAATTTTCACTACTTACTACATACGCCCCACCACCGTGAGGGTAAGCATGAATGATCTGACGGTAAGACAAGGTCAATGAAATCAAAAGAATAATAACAAAAGCAGCGATCGGTAATGAATACCAGATGGCAGCAGCGGAAAGTGCCACTAATACGACAACGATCTGCTCTGTCCCATAAGCAATCGAAGACAAAGCATCAGAAGATAGCAACGCAAGGGCCGCCGTCCGGCTCAGTTTTTGTTCATCATTCTCTGCGGATTTCAATGGACGTCCGACCAACAAACGTTTCAAATACTCCACTTTTCTACACTCCTTTTCATGAAAAAATCCTTCGTTAAACTTGTAACGATATCCTCACAAATATTGAATTATCAAGACTGTATGCTACTCTTGTAACCGCGAAAAGTCAATGAAAATCAGATGAAAAAACGCCCCTTTTTCCCTCTTTTGATTATTAGAAATTTCACGTGATGGCACAAAAGCAGAAAGAACAAATGCTCTTTCTGCTTTTCGATGTTAGTGGAAGAAATGACTTTCTTTGGAAATGTCGCTTAATTTCTTCGTAGAGTTGACTAGATAAGGATACGCGTAGGTACCGACGATCCCAAAGACCAGGAACAAAATCGTTAAAATAACCAATTGTGGCACGGCATTTGGCCAATAGATCCCGCCAGCTGATTCTCTTAACAGATTGACTGCATGGGTAAATGGCAGCAGCGGATTAATGAATTGGAAGAACTTCCCAGAAACTTGGATCGGGTAGTTTCCTCCCCCACCTGAGATGGAGAGAACCAAAATGATGATGGCGATCCCTTTCCCGAGGTTGCCGAACAGTCCTGCCAGTACGTAGACGATCATCATAAAGGCGAGTCCGACGAGTAATGCGAAGAAGACACTGTACACTGGATTGTGGACATCAACGCCTAATAAAAACATATTTCCTAGGGTCACGATCAAACTTTGGGCGACTGCCATCGTCAAGAACGTCAGCATTCGTGCCACAAAGGTTTCACGTTGGGTAAAGCGTTTTTTGTCTTTCTTCTCTAAATGATACTCCGTTGTAGCGACACTTGACAACAATAATGCCCCTACCCACAAACACAATGCGGTATAAAACGGTGTGCTAGCTGAACCATTGTTGGCGATTGGATAGATTTCATTGCTTTTTAATTCCACTGGTTGTTTGAAGAAGTCGGCTTCATCGGTGGCATCAAGTTTCAATAATTTGATGACTTCTCCAAGATCGACTTCATTTTCTCCTGCTCGGATCGCATCAGCGGCTTTGTGAATGCCTGCTTTGATACTCGGCCAATCGTTATTGATCAAATCGACAGCCGCATCCAAGGCTTTTTCAACTTCTGGCAGTTTTTCATCCACCATTGCCATCGTAGAGCTGATTTCTGATTTGATAGTTGGCCAATCGTTTTGCAAGAAGTTTACGGCCAGCCCTAATTTTTCTTCGACCACTGGCAATTCGTTGTTGTACAGGTCGGCTCCTTTGTTGATGGCATTGACGATTTCATCCATGTGACCATTCAGCATCGTATTGGCATCGTGCAATTCTTGCTTGATGGCAGGCAATTCTTTTTGGTATTTTTCCAAAATCGTCACGGCATTGCTGACCACTGATTTGGTGGAAGACAGCAACGAATCAAAATCGATCTCTTGGGCTTTTTTCAAGACATCTTCGGCGGTGGTGATGGTTTTGATTAGTTTGGTTAGAATGTCGTTGATGGTGGTGGTGATTGAATCAACATTGATGCTGTTCATGAGATTGGCAACGTTTTGAGCAGCTGCGGTAACTTGATCGAGATACGCTGTAATTTCATCAACAGACCCATTTTGAACAAGGTTATTCAATTGCGATAAGCGGTCAGATAAAACACCTAACGTTGTTTTGGCATTGCTTAGTTGTGCAATGATGCCTTCTAGGTCGGCGTTACTGCCAGAATTCTGAATATTGGTTAAAAAGGCAATCAAGGAATCCAAGGCGGCTTGTTGTTGTTGGATGTTCTTTTGAAAGTCAGTGATCGTTGCACTGATTGCTTGACGCTCTTCATCCGTTAGTTCATTGTCAGCCAGCGCTTGGCGAATCGTACTTGTTAGACCGGCAGTGGTGGTTGCCACTTGACTGATCGACTCAATCGTCACCTTCACACTGCTAGAAATACTTGGCAGGGCATCTTGCAATTGTTGCGCCCCATCTTTGGTTGCGGTGGCGAAGCTGGCGGCTTGGTCGCCTAGTTGTTCGATCTGTGGTAAAGCGGTTTGCACTTGTTCAATGACTTGCAGTCCTTGCTTGGCGGTGTCGATGCCGTCCGTCATAGTGCTGGCAATGTCATCGAAATCATCGTCGATCATCTTCAATTGTTTGCCAGCATTTTGGATCTCTGGGATCTTTTCTTGCAAGGTCAAAATGATGCTGGCTTCTTTCTTCAATGCAGGCAGCTTATCGTTTAGGCCAATCAATTTTTCCCCCATAGCATCCACTTGTGGGATATAATCGGTGAATTCTTCGGCTTTTGCGATCTTTTCTTTGATTTCTGGAAACTTATCGTGCAAGGTGACGATCTCTTTCGTATAGCCATCGATCGTAGCCAAATTGTCATCGGTGTCTAAGATCATCGATTTGACTTTGTTGATGCTGACTAAGTTGGAATCAATGTCATAGCCGATTTCATTGAAGACTTTGATCAACGTGGAGCTGGCGGTTTCAATAAAGTTTTGTGAGATTTCTTCTTGAAGGCTGCTGGCTCCTTTATCGGTGATTTTTGGTGCGATGGCGTTGATTTTTTGGTTGCTATAATACTCGATGGTCGGTTTTTCGATTTTCCCACTGGTAAAGCTGATCAGATCATCTGAAAAATCCGCTGGCAGATAAATACCCGCGTAATATTTTCCTGACTTGACCCCTTCTACTAAGTCCTCTTTTGAATCCAAGAAGCGCCAGCCCAACTGCTTGTTTTTATGGAGGGTGTCGATGACTTCATCACCGATATCGATGTGCTTGTCTTGAAATTCTGCCCCTTTATCCGCACTGTAAACGGCAATCGGCAATTCACTGGTGTTGCCGTATGGGTCCCAGAGGGCTTTGATATTGAACCACGCATAAAGCGAGGGTAAAATCATTAAGGCAATGATCAAAAATGCAGAGATTGGATTGCTGAAAATTCGCTTCCAGTCCAGTTTATATAAATAGAAAACATTCTTTAGTTTATTCATTTTTTCTTCCCCCACTAGTTCTTCGTCGAAGGATAATTTACCATTTTTTTCCCCTGCCGCCAACGGCTAGGATCGACCAAGAAAAGTCCTTTTGACAAATGGACGTTTTTGTCAAAATGAAACCCCTTTACTTTTTGTTTTTTTTCGCTTATTGTTAAACTTTCTTTAACTTTACCATGATGGCGAAAAACACACCACTCATATCCTTTGATCTGTTTTTTTACAGGTCTTTCCTATACAAAAAAAGCTTCCTTTTTCTGCAACGAAAAAGGAAGCTTTTTTAGGTATTATTTCAGTTGATCCTTTGCCAATAACTCATACACATACTTCAATGAGGTAGCTTCGCCATATAATTGAAGATCTGCTTTTTCCTCTGGGGAATAGACTTGATCAAAGCTTTGATCGGGAATCAGCACGACATCGATACCCGCACGTGTCGCGGCTGTTGCTCCCACAAGAGAATCTTCCATGACTAAAGCTTTTTCTGCTGCGACTTGCGCTTTTTCTAAAGTCAGCAAGTAAGGTGCTGGATCAGGCTTATGGGCGGAGACGTCATCGCCAAAGGTCTGATAGTCAAAAGCCTGCAACAAATCGAAATGCGCCAACAATTCAGAGGCTCTTTTTTTCATCGTCGAGGTGGCTAATGCCGTTTGGAAGCCTTTCTCACGAGCCAATGCGATGGTTTCTTTCGCATAGGGTTTGGTTTTGAAGGTGCCATCGGTTATTTGCTGGGCAATATAGACTTCCCGTTCTGCTCGTAATTCCTGCACCCGCTGCTGACCGCCTACGAGGTCGGCTAATTTAGTGGCAGTCTGTTGCCAACTTTGACCACGCCAACCAAAAATATCAGCGGCTGTAATCGGAAGCTCATACTTTTTAAATAGCGCCAACCACCCATCAAAATAGACTCTTTCGGTATCGACTAACAATCCATCAAAATCAAAAATCAAAAGTTCTTTCATAAACGCTCCTTCGTTTTGCTAAGATTTTTTCCTCACTCACTGGGGATCAAGACATCTCCCGACTTTTGTCAGCAGCTGCTTGCACTGCTTTGATGACAGCCGCCCGAAAGCCATTTTCCTCTAAGGTTTTGACTGCTTGGATCGTTGTGCCCCCTGGCGAGCTGACACGATCCTTTAAGACACCTGGGTGTTCCTTCGTCTCTAGTACCATCTTCGCTGCGCCTAATACCGCTTGAGCAGCAAATTCATACGCCATCGGACGCGGCATTCCTTCTGCTACTGCTCCATCTGCCAAAGCTTCGATGAACAAATACGTGTAGGCTGGTGAAGAACCGCTGACACCAATGACTGCATCGATCATGCTTTCTGGTACTTGCTCGGCTTTCCCTAGGCTTTCAAAAAGCTGTTTGACTTCGTTGGCTTCGGCTTCCGTCACTTGACCGTTGGGACTGATAGAAGACATCCCTTCCCCCACCAGTGCAGGGGTATTTGGCATGACCCGCACGATTTTGTGCGCACCAATGATTTCTTCCATTTGCGCGATCGTCACGCCCGCGGCAATGGATACTAGCAAATGCTCCTTGGTCAAGCCGTCTTTTAAATCAGCAAGCAAGCGGGGAAAGACAAAAGGTTTGACTGCTAAGACAAGGATCTCTGCTTTTTCGGTGACATCTGCCAGCTTAGTTGTCCCAGTGATCCCGGTTTCTTTTTCTAATTGTGCCAAAGTCGGCTCGTAGCGATGATTATAAACCAAGATCTCTGCTGGTTCATACAGGTTTGCTGCAATCAAGCCGTTGATGATGGCTTTTGCCATGTTACCGGCTCCTAAAAAGGCGATTTTTCTCATAGTTTTCACGCTCCACTTCTGATTTTGGTACCACTTTTTGCTAAAAAAGCCTAATCAATGACTAGGCTTCAAACTCGATCATATACGGATGCAAGGCGGTGTTATAGATCCCTTCTGTATATTCTACCACTTCTCCTTGTAGATCATACGAATAACGGGTTCGTTTCAAGGCAGCGACCTCTGGCGTGATCATAAACTTCTGTTGCTCTTCGGTCAAGGTCGTTGCCACGAACGCATCTTGAAAGCGATCGATGATCATTCGATGTTCATCCAATAGGCGATACAATGATTTTTCTTCAAAGACCTCGATGGAGGTACCCTTTAGCTGCTTTGGCAAATGGTACTCATAGTAAATAAAGGGTTGGTGGTCAAAATAATACATGCGACGTAAACGCATGACTTCTTTGCCCATCAAGGAATACGCTGGGTGTTCAGGCGCAAGTTCAACTAATTCATAGCTGAGGTTTTTCTTCGTGTATTCCTTGCCAGTCTTTTCAAGCAATTGGCTAAACGTCGTGCCTTTTGACAGCTTGTTATAAGGGCGATTGCTTAAAACCGTCGTCCCACGTCCGCTGCGTTTTTCCACATACTCATCTGCCGCTAACAATTCGATGGCTTTGCGGACAGTGATCTTGCTGACATTGAAGGTGGCTTCCAATTCTGTTTCCGTCGGTAAAAATGAACCAATCGGGTAGCAACCCGACATGATGTCTTCTTTGAGCTTATCGGCAACATCACGGTAAAGAATGTGTTTGCGTTTCATTGCTATCTCGCCTTTCTCTCATTGGATTGGTCTTGTTCTCCTTATTCATCAAAGGTAGGAATGTCTTCTGGTTGCGGCTCGATCAAGACTTTCCGTGGCTTGCTGCCTTCAGAAGGGCCAACGACACCTTGATCTTCTAATTCATCCACTAACCGAGCCGCTCGGTTATAGCCGATGCGAAAACGTCGCTGCAAGAGAGAAACGCTGGCGGTCTGCATTTCCACCACAAGGGCTTTGGCATCTTCGAATAGCTCATCTTGCGGTTGTCCGCTGCTGCCGGTACTCGTTTCTTCCTCAGTAACCATCATTTTTTCTTCATAATTGGCTTCTTGCTGATCGGTCACGAATTCAACCACTCGTTCGACTTCTTGGTCGGAGATAAAGGCCCCTTGGACCCGAATCGGTTTGTTCTCACCCATCGGCAGATACAGCATGTCGCCGCGTCCCAGCAGTTTTTCGGCTCCGTTCCCATCAATGATGGTCCGCGAATCGACACCGCTGGAAACCGCAAAGGCCATCCGTGATGGAACATTGGCTTTGATGATCCCTGTAATGACATCCACACTTGGTCGTTGCGTTGCTAGGATCATATGGATACCTGCTGCCCGTGCCATTTGCGCCAAACGAATGATGGCATCTTCGACTTCGTTGCTGGCAACCATCATCAAGTCGGCTAACTCATCGACGATCACTACAATGAATGGCAAGATCGGACGATTTTCACCGTCTTCTAAATTCTTATTGATCACTAAATCGTTGTAGCCAGTAATGTTTCGGACCCCAGTTGCCGCAAATTTTTCGTAGCGCTCTTCCATTTCCTTGACCACTTTTTGCAACGCTTGCGCCGCTTTGCGGGGATTGGTCACGACAGGTGTCAAGAGATGGGGAATCCCATTGTAAACATTTAATTCAACCATTTTCGGGTCGATCATCATCAGTTTGACTTCATGGGGTTTTGCCCGCATCAAAATACTGGTGATGATACCGTTGATGGCTACGGACTTCCCGCTCCCGGTCGATCCGGCAATCAAGAGATGGGGCATTTTCGTTAAGTCTGCCGTTTGGACACGGCCAGAAATATCGCGTCCTAAAGGTACTTCTAATAGTTTATCTGGATGATCCGGTTGGGCTTCGATCACTTCTCGGAATGAAACCATGCTGACTGCACTGTTTGGAACTTCGATCCCAATCAATGATTTCCCTGGGATCGGCGCTTCCATCCGCACATCTTTGGCAGCTAAGGCCAAGGCGATATCGTCGGTCAACCCGACGATTTTGCTGACTTTGACCCCTACTGCTGGTTGAACTTCGAATTTGGTTACTGCTGGTCCTAAGCTGGCTTTGACGACTTTTGCATCAACACCGAAGCTTTGGAAGGTGGTTTCTAACACACCGATATTTTGTTCGATCTTTTTGTACTCGCTGCTTTGATCCGTTGAAGGGATCGAATCGAGTAATTGCGCTGAAGGCAATTCATAATCACGATTTTCAGCTTCTTCCGAAATCTCAAATTCCAATACTTCACCATCATCATCGAGGATCTCTCCGTCTTCATTGACCTTTTTGCTTGGTCCCGGTTTGTTTCCTGCTGGATGTGGTGCTTGAGCGGCCTCTGGTCCCGCCGCTTGCGGCAATTCCTGGAAGTGGTCGATGGGTACAAAGCTCAGCTGCTCTGGTTCAAAATCAGCTGGCGCTTGCATCTGTTGTTCTTTTGCTGATTTTTCGTCTTCTGTCATTGGTCGGACTTGATTCTTTTCTTTGATCTCCGCCATGACTGCTGCTCGTTCGGCTTCTTTTTTGGCTTCTTTCGCAGCTTGCTTCTCTGCTGCTCGTTCCGCTTTGCGGGCTTCTCGTTCGGCTTGCTTTTCTGGAGAGCCTTCTAACAACCGCTGCAGCTTGTCACCAGCTGCTTGCAGGTGCTCGACTAACTCGTGGCTGCTCATTTGGCTGAACAAGAACGCCCCGATCAGCATGAGTAAAACAGCGATGATGTAGCTGCCGATCTGGGAAACAAGAAAATAGGTCGCCCCATAGAGCATGGCGCCAATCATTCCGCCCCCGACATTTTGGGTCACTTGGCTACGCCGAATATCGCCTAACAGCGTCATCCACGTCGTTTGGAAGATATTGGCTTGTTCTCCCACCACATTACTAAAGATTTGCGCATGGAGGATGATCAGTAAACCAAAATACACCAATACACAGCCAATCACTCGCCGAATACTCTTAAAGCGAGCATCGGTCGTTTTGATCGCTAACCAGACACCATAAGCGGCTAGGGCAACACTCAAAAATTGGTACGTGTTTCCGCCAACGATCCGAAACCCGTTGGCAATCAAGGTTCCTAAAAAACCTAAATGGAAAAAGCCAAATATCGAAAACAAGACAAAGAGCAGGCCGACGCCGACCAGCATTAATTTCTCTTGCTGTTTTTGTTGTTTTTTTGTTTTGCGTTTCTTTGCGCGTTTTTTTTGCGCCATTTCTATCCCTCTTTTCATCTTTCCCTATTATAACGAAAAAAGAAGGCGAACAAAAGTTTTCCTGTGAGAAATTTTGGTTCGCTGTTGGAATTTAAGGAAAAAAGAGGATGTCTGCCAGATATAGCAGTGATCATCCTCTTTTTAGCTGCTGCACAAATCCAGCGACTGTATAGACAATCAGTCCCGATGATTCAAAATCAGCTGTATTGGTCGTTACTAGACTGTCGATTTGATTTCGCTTCGCACAAGCTGCTAAAACAGCATCCTCAAAATCTGTCATTGTTGAATCAAGCGCCTGAAGGCAATCTGCTTCCGTAACTGTTAAGACGGTATGCACTTGGATCAGTTTTTTGACTTCCCTCCGAGCATCGACTCCTGCTGCTCCATCGAGAATATAGAAAAGATCCGTTAAGGTACTTGCCGTAATCACGCCCTCGCAAAGTCCATAAATGGAACTGTTGTATATCTGTTTGATGGCTTCTTGATGTCTTTTAGACCCTCTTCCTAATAAATAGTCAAGGATCACATTGGTGTCAATCACGACTCGTTTGGCTTTGTATTTGGTCATGCTTATTTTATTCTCCCAGATATTTTTTCCTACGCCGTTCGTTTCTTACTTTTTTGATGTCCACAACGTCAGGTGTTTCAAATGAATCTGCTAAAATGCCTTGCAATGAATCGACTAAACGAAGTTTCTCCTCTGGGGACAACGCTCCTACTGACTGCTTTTCTGTAATAACTAACTGTTTTTTGCCATTGACTTCTTCTGCCAGTTCCATTTCTAGTTCAGAACCTACCTGGAGATCCAATTTCTGAATCATTTTCTTAGACAAGCGAACCCCCTGTCCGTTGCCCCACTTAATCAAATGAGCGGTCTCTTTATAATGTTCCACTAGGCTCCCCCCCTCTTAATCGGATTTTCCTTACTACCTATCATTATAACATGAGCAAGCATATGTATACACAAGTATATACTTCAATCGTTCCTTCTTTCCTTAAATACGCAAAAGAAATGAATGTATAAAAAAACACCAACTGCTAAGCAGCCAGTGTATCTTGTTGACTTGTTTTAGTTTGGTGTGACGTCTTCGCCAAACCACTTTTCAGAGATTTCAGCAAAGGTGCCATTGTCTTGCAATTCTTTCAAGCCATCATTGATTTTATCTGCCATGGCTTGATCGTCTTTACGCACACCTACAGCAAAATCTTCTGCTTCAAAGGGGCTTTCGATTTCGTTGAAGTCATCGGTTTTGCCTGTTTGAGTCAAATAATATTCTGCGTAGACGCGGTCGATCAAAAGACCGTCGATCCGACCGTTTTCTAGATCGATAAAGGCTTCATTAAAGCTGGCATACAAGGTTGCGTCATTGCCGTCTACGAGATCCTTCAAAACTTCCGGTTGGTTATTGAAGGTCTCATAACCAGAAGAACCTTCTTGGGCGCCTAAGACTTTGCCCTCCATATCATCAAAGCTAGTAATGCCGCTGGTTTTTGCTGTGACTAAGACTTGTTTGTTTTCCATATAAGTATCTGTAAACAATACTTTTTCTTCACGAGCTGCGGTTTTGGTATACCCGTTCCAGATCATATCGATGGTGCCATTGCTTAGTTCGGTTTCTTTCATGGACCAATCGATTGGTTGAAATTTGACTTTGGTTCCTGTTAGATCCAAAATCGCTGTGGCTAAATCCACATCAAACCCAACGATGTTGCCTTGGTCGTCTTTAAAGCCCATCGGTACGAAGGTATCGTCTAGGCCGACGATCACTTCTTCTTTGTCAGCGGCACTGGTTGTGGTGTCATTGCTGCTGCCACACGCCCCTAATAAAAATACACTTGCTGCTGCGATTCCCGTCAATAGTAATTTTTTCATTTTGTTCTCCCCCTTATTCTCCTGCTACTTTTAATAATTGATCACCGATATTTTCGGCAAAAACCAAATCATGGGTCACCACGATCTGGGTCACTCCTTCTTTTTTCAGATCCAAGATCAGCTGTTCGACTTGCTGTCTCAAGCCTGGATCTAAGGCGCTGGTAGGCTCGTCATAGGCCAACACTTTGGGATTCATCGCCATCGCTCGTGCGATAGCCACCCGTTGCCGCTGCCCCCCGGACAATTGGAAGGGATATTGGGCTAGTAGGTCACTTAATCCTAGTTTTTCTGCCAACTGTTCGGCTTTTGCTGTATACGCGGCCTTGTCTTGTTTTAGCACCATTTTTGGCGCCAAAGTGATGTTTTCAAAAACTGACAAGTGCGGAAACAATTGGAAGTCTTGGAAGACGACACCGACGACTTGTTCTTGTTCTTTTGTGTCGGTGGGATCAAAGGTTTTGCCATCCAGTAAAAAGCTTCCAGAATCGATCGTTTCTAAACCAGCCAGTGTCCGAAGCAAGGTGGTTTTCCCGCCACCGGAAGGACCGACCACCGCTAAGATACTGCCGTCTTCGATCGTCAAGTCTAGCTGATCGATGACTTTTTTAGCGCCAAATGACTTTGATACTTGTTTTAGTTCTAACATATGTGGTTCCTCCTAACGGTAATAGTCCAGTTTGGTCTCGATTTGTTTTAACAATAACGTAAAGACGCCCGTCATCACCAAGTAGATCAAGCCGACCCCAACTAACGGAAGCAAGGTACTGTCTCGCTCCATGGCGATTTTCCCGATTCGCATCACGTCTGACAATCCTAAGATGTAGACGAGGGATGTGTCTTTGACAAGATTGATGACTTCATTGCCGACAGATGGCAGGGTGATCTTGACGACTTGTGGGATGATGATTTTTTGGATCGTTTGGATCGGGGACAAACGCAAGACTTTCGCGGCTTCATATTGTCCTGCTGGAATCGATTGGATCCCTCCACGGAAAATCTCGGCAAAATAAGCAGCGTAATTGATAATAAAGGCGATCAAGGCTGCTTCAAAGCGGTCAAAGACGATCCCTAAGATCGGCAGACCGTAGAATACGAAGATCAGCTGTAGCAATAAAGGCGTTCCTCGCATCAACCATACGTAGACTTGCACGATCAATTTCAAAATACGCAGGCGACTGGCTAAAACAAAGGCCAACAAGATGCCTAAGGGAATGGACCCGATTAAGGTCAGTGCGAACAATTTAACGGTGATTCCAGTTCCTGAAATCAGTTGGGGCATAACATTGACTAAATACTCAAACATGGTGACTTCCTCCTTGATAGGTTTCAATTTCGATTAGCAGCGATACAGCTTAGCGACGGTTTGCTCCGACGCTTATGTGACGCTGGGCGTTGGCTGGTGAGGGGCAACTGGCAAATTTCATTTTTCTAAAAAAGAAAAACAAAAAAAGCGCACACTGGCATTTGCCAGAGGACGCTTGATACGTGGTTCCACCTCAATTTGCCTTTCCTTCACAGGAAAAGGCCTCGTGCAGTCCTTGTGATCCTACCACTTTCGGTTTTCGGTGAGATGCAAAAAAAGAGAAAAAAAACGTCCCCTAGCCATTACAGCTAAAGGACGTTATCAACGCGGTTCCACCTTTGTTTATCAGTGCTTCACAGCAACTGAACTCAGAAAGTCATCAATCAATGACTGCTGCTGTAACGGGCAAACCCGGTCTCTCCTACTTTTCTTTCGGAAAAACGACTCCAAGATGTGTTTCACAACCATGCGTTATCTCTTTGCACCAACCAGAGACTCTCTTCAAACAGCAAGCCTTGCTACTCTTCTTTTCGATGTCTGTTTCATTAAGTTGTGTCTTACTTTACTCGCTCTTAAAGAAAATGTCAAACATTTTTTCTGAAATTTTCGAAACTTTGTCGCATGCACCGATTTCGAAGGGAAGATTCAGGGAAAAGAAGACGCAGCTGCTTAACCGAAGTACGCTTCAGCTAAGGCTTGTCCTTGCTTGATTTTTGCCCATTGCTGTTCAGTCGAAAGCTCATTGCCGCAGTCACAAGAGGCAAAGCCGCATTGATGAGAAAGATAAAGCCGCTCCTTAGGAATGATTTGGCTGGCTTTGTCTAATAAAGCGATCACTCGCTCTTCATCGTCTAATGTGGCGGTTTTGCTGGATAATAAGCCTAAGACAACCTCCACTTCTGGACGGTCTTTCAGCGCTTCTAAAGCCGAGATATCACCAGCACGGTCATCGTCCCACTCTAGGAAAAAGCGGTCATAATGCTGATCACGCAAGAATTTTTCGGCGATCGCTTTGTAGGTACCGCTGGCGGCCGCGCGGCTTTGGTAATTGCCGCGGCAGTTGTGGGTCCAGACTTTTAATCCTAATTCGTGGGCGTAGTCAGCGACTTCGTTGTTGATCGCCACGAATTCATCGGCTAACGCTTCTAAGCCGTCATTGCCTTGGGTGAAGAAGCTCTTGTCATTGTCTTCGGCGAATAATTCCCATAAACAATCATCGAACTGAACGATCTCACCACCGGCTTCTCGGTATTCCTGCAAGAATTCCTTGTAGGCGTTAAGCAGCCCTTCCCGCAAGGCTTCTTTCGTTGGATACACCTGACCTTCACCAACGAGGTCGTTAAAGACAGTCAGCTCGGTAAAGGCGTGGGCAGCCCCCCAGACGGTGATTTTGACTGGCAGGTCGCCAGCTTGGCGTTTGGTTTCTTTAAATAACGTCAAGTAATGATGGTTTTTGCCAGATAATGGTTCTGTGATTCGGATGCCGATGTCTTTACGTGTCTCAAAATGTCCACCGTCCAAATCTTCAAAGGCATACCCATGATCGGAGATATAGCGTTCAACGCCTTTTAATCCCCAGAGAAAATCCAGGTGCCACATTGAGCGGCCATGTTCGCCGTCTGTGATGACTGTAATGCCGTGTTCTTTTTGCGCTGCAATGATGTCAGCGATCGCTTTTGCTTCCGTTTCTTGGTAGCCAGGAAACGCATCATAAAACGGGTAGCGGATATCCTCCCGATGCTCGATTTGATTTTTGTAGTCCAATAAATCTTGTGGTCGTAACAATGACCCCACAAGCTGAAATTTGTCTGTTGCCATATCCATTCCTCCTATACAAAGTTTTCAAAATTGTTAGATTTATTCTAGCAAACATCTTATACTATAGATAATACTTATAAACTTGTATATTCCATAGGCAATACCTATAACATAAAAAGGAGGTTGTATCCCATGCGTATCCAGCAGCTTGAATATTTGGAAAAAATCGTAGAAACTGGCTCTTTCAATGAAGCCGCCAAACAGCTTTTCATCAGTCAGCCCTCCCTCTCTCAAGCCATGAAAGAGTTGGAAAAAGAGTATGATCTGCAGCTGTTTTACCGCAGTAAATTAGGGGTGACCTTGACCGATGATGGCCGTTCCTTTCTCAACTATGCTCGAAATGTTTTAGACCAAGTCAATCTCTTGGACGAACGCTTTCGCAAAGACAGCCATCGCAAGCATGTTTTCAGTGTTTCCGCACAACACTATGCCTTCGTCGTCCACGCCTTCGTGGAGCTGGTCAAACAGTTAGGGGAAGATGAATTTCAATTCACCTTGCGGGAGACCCAGACACAAAATGTACTGGATGATATCCAGACGTTTAAGAGCGAATTAGGGGTCATTTATCTGAATGATTTCAACACAACGGTCTTGACCCGTTTGATCCACGAAAAAGACCTGCAATTCATTCCTTTATTTGAAGCCAAACCCCACGTCTTCATCGGCCGAGAAAATCCCCTGACTCAGAAAAAAAGCATCACATTAGCTGATTTGGAACCATATACCTATCTGTCGTACGAACAAGGGGAAACCAATTCCTTCTACTTTTCTGAAGAGATCTTAAGCACTTTACAGCGCAAAAAACACATCCGCATCAGCGATCGTGCCACGATCTTCAATTTGATGGTGGGTCTCAACGGCTATACCATCAGCTCTGGAATCATCAGCAGTGAGCTGAATGATGAAAAAATCGTTGCGATCCCTTTGGAAGTCGATGATGCGATGACACTAGGTTACCTAAAACACAAGAAAATGGAACTGAGTGAGATGGCTTTGGACTATCTCGCCTTGTTGAAGCAGCATATCAAAAACTACGGTTTCGACGTCTTTTAAAAAAAACGATCCGCAGACAGTCGGTCGGGCTACCTTAGTAAGGTGTCCCGACCCTGTTGCGGATCGTTTTGTTTCTTTTGTGCTTTTTTTGTTCTTAAACTGTCTTACGTTGGCGTTGTGGAGAATAAATCAACGCAATGGTTTCCATTCCCACTCTTCGACTTCGGCGATATCATAGCCGTTTTCTCGAATAAAGTCATGGTGATACGCAACGGTGTCTGCCATTTTTTGGGCAAAGTCCGTTGCTTTTTCTCCATAGACCCATTCGGCGGCGTCTTTGGCTAAGTGGAAGCGATCCAATTCAGAAAGGATCCGCATATCAAACGGTGTCGTGATGTCGCCATTTTCTCGGTACCCATGAATATGAAGCTGTTGGTTGCGACGGCCAAAGAAGATATCGCGAATCAGTCCTTCATACCCGTGGAAAGCAAACACGATCGGTTTGTCTTTCGTAAAGTAGGCTTCGAATGCTTCATCGCTCAACCCACGAGGATCGACTGCTGGACGACGCAATTTCAATAGATCAACCACATTGATGAAGCGGACTTTCAACTCTGGGAAGGCTTCAATCAGCAAGGAAACAGCGGCTAAAGCTTCCAAATTCGGTTCCGTCCCAGCAGCTGCGATCACAATATCGGGTTCTTGTTCTTCATCTGTCGATGCCCAGTCGATGACTTTCAAGCCATCTTTGACAAGCACTTTCGCTTCATCCGCCGAATAAAACTGCGGACGTGGGTGTTTTGAAGAGACCACTAGATTGATCTTTTCTTCAGAAGCGAGCGTTTCTGCCATGACAGCCATCAAGCTATTAGCGTCGGCTGGCAAGTAGACCCGCACAAAGTCGGCTTTTTTCTCTGCAATATGGGTCATGATCCCTGGATCTTGGTGGGTGTACCCATTATGGTCTTGTTGGAAGACCGTTGATGAAGCAATCAAATTCAATGAGGGGTACGGGTTGCGCCAGTCAAGATCATGGGCTTTTCGTAACCATTTGAAGTGTTGCGTGATCATAGAATCAACGACTCTTAAGAATGACTCGTAGCTGGCAAAGAAGCCATGACGACCCGTCAGCACATAGCCTTCCAAGAAGCCTTCTGCTTGATGCTCTGATAATTGTGAATCAATCACACGGCCCACTGAAGACAGCCATTCATCGTAATCAGGATGTTTTGGCTCCAACCATTGGCGATCCGTGACTTCAAACACATGGTTCAACCGATTGGATTTGGCTTCATCTGGGCCAAAGATGCGGAAGTTGTCAGGATTTTCTTTGATGATGTCACGGGCAAATTTCCCAAAGACCATCATGTCTTGGGCAGTCGTTTCCCCAGGTGTCTCAATCGCAATGGCATGTGCTTGCCAATCTGGCAAGCGTAGCGGTTGCGGATCGATCCCCCCATTGGTGATCGGATTGACCGCCATCCGTTGCTCCCCTTTTGGCGCCAATTCTTGAATCTCAGCTTTGATGCGGCCGTTTTCGTCAAAAAGCTCTTCTGGACGATAAGACTGCAGCCAATCCGTCAAAGCATCCACGTGTTCCATATGTTTCGCATTGACCGGGATCGGCACTTGGTGGGCACGGAAGCCCCCTTCAATCGGCTCGCCATCCCAGACTTTCGGTCCAGTCCAGCCTTTCGGTGTGCGAACGATCAAAACAGGCCAATGAGGCATAGCGGCTTCTTCCGCAGAACCTTTGCGGGCTTCTGCTTGGATCGCGTGGATCTGTTCGATGGCTTGATCCATTTTCTGTGCCAATTGCGGATGAACGGCTTCTGGATCGTCCCCTTCTACGAAATAAGGGGTCCAACCCATGCCTTCAAAATATTTCGTGAGATCTTGATCGCTTTTACGAGCCAAGATCGTTGGATTGGCAATCTTGGCGCCATTCAAATGCAAGATAGGCAAAATTGCGCCATCATTGACTGGATTGATAAAGGTATTTGAAAACCAGCTGCCCGCTAATGGTCCAGTTTCGGCTTCGCCATCACCGACCACTACTGCTGCAATGACATCGGGATTGTCTAAAATAGCTCCAGTAGCGTGGGCGATGGAATAGCCTAGCTCGCCGCCTTCATGGATCGAACCTGGCGTTTCAGGTGCCGCATGAGAAGCGATCCCACCTGGGAAAGAGAAGGTTTTGAATAGATGTTTCATCCCTGCTTCGTCTTGGGTGGCTTTTGGATAGATCTCGCTGTAGCTGCCGTCTAAATAAGCATTCGCAACCATGACTTGTCCGCCATGGCCTGGTCCTTCGATATAAAACATGTTTAAGTCGTACTTATTGATGACGCGATTGAGATGGGTGTAAATAAAATTTTGTCCTGCGATCGTTCCCCAGTGACCAATCGGATTCACTTTCAAATCTTTTTCTTCGATGGGGCGGCGCAATAAGGGATTGTCTTTCAAATAAATCTGACCAACGGAAAGGTAGTTGGCTGCTCGCCACCAAGCGTTCATTTTCTGATAATACTCTGGTGTATCGTAGGTTGTCTTCATTGTGCTCCTCCTTTTAGTCCATTGTTCCACTCTTACATAAAAGTCTATGCCCCCTATATTTAAAAGTCAATTTTGCTGATTGCTGGTGCTTTCAGGGGTCTGCTTATCCGCACTTTGCAGATAGAAGGCAAGAAAGCTTAAGAAAAACGCAAAGAAACCGCCGACCATCGCCAACGGTTTCTTTTGTGATTGGGTACTTATTTGATCGTTACGTATTCTAATGCCACAAGCTTCGCCCATGTTTCGATCTGATCAGAATTTAGGACAAGTGAGACGACGGTGTGATGGCCACCGCCTGTTTCGATCCACTGTTTGACGCCATCGTGGAAGTTTGGTTTTGGTGTCCACATTACTCGTGCAACCGGTAGTTTTGGTGCTTCTTCAGTTGGCTCAAAGGCATCGACTTCATTGATCAATAATTTGTAGTGGGTGCCAAAGTCTGCCATCGAAACCACGACACCTTCGCCGCCTTGGCCGTCAAAGACGAGTCGGGCTGGGTCTTCACGATCCCCCATCGACAATGGCGAAACCACGATTTTTGGTTTGTTGGCTGCTAATACTGGATCGACTTCCATCATGTGGGATTGCAAGATGGCTTCTTTTCCTGGTGTCAGCTCATAGGTATAGTCTTCCATAAAGCCAGTCGCCTTATTGTGGGCCATGATTTTCATCAAGCGGTCAATAGCGGCGGTTTTCCAGTCCCCTTCACCAGCAAACCCATAGCCTTCTGCCATCAAACGTTGTACAGCTAAACCAGGCAACTGCTGCATACCATATAGGTCTTCAAAGTTCGTGGTAAATGCCGTATAGCCGCCTGCTTCAAGGAAGCGGCGCAGACCGATTTCTTGTTTGGCTTGGGCTTTG
Source organism: Enterococcus sp. AZ079 (assembly GCF_050547255.1). Classification (NCBI taxonomy): domain Bacteria; kingdom Bacillati; phylum Bacillota; class Bacilli; order Lactobacillales; family Enterococcaceae; genus Enterococcus; species Enterococcus sp. AZ079. Next base: position 2,922,615 of record NZ_CP172955.1, read on the forward strand.
ACATGACGTGCCCATTCTTCTTTGTCGTAATCGCCATAATCGAAATCATACAGCTGGCTGTATTCTTCAAAGAGTCCATCGACTTCTTCGTCAGTCACCGCATCGACGACTTGAACCAAATCGCCGATCCCAAAATAATCAACGGTCCAGCCAAATTGGATCTGTGCTTCGACTTTATCGCCTTCGGTCACCCCAACGTTACGCATGTTGTCGCCAAAACGAGCGACTTTGATTTGGAAGCTTTCATTGTAGCCGACTGCCACGTCCATCCAAGCAGCGATTTCTTTTTGGATGGCTTCATTTTTCCAATAGCCGACAACGATTTTGTTTTGCTTTTTCAAACGAGCATTGATAAATCCATATTCTCGGTCACCATGAGCCGCTTGGTTCAAGTTCATAAAGTCCATATCGATGGTTTCCCATGGAATTTGTTCATTGTATTGAGTGGCAAGGTGCAGCAATGGTTTTTGTAATAATTTCGTGCCGCGAATCCACATTTTTGCTGGTGAGAAGGTGTGCATCCAGGTGATCACCCCAGCGACTTCATCCCGATAGTTGACTTCTTTCATGATTTTCGTAATCGTATCGGCAGTAACAGCGAGTTCTTGTAAAACGACTGGATAAGGCAGCTTTGAGCTGTCATTTAAGCTTTTGACCATTTCTTCTGCATGGTCCCGTACTTCTTGTAACGCTTCTTCTCCGTATAAGTGCTGTGATCCTACGACGAACCAAAATTCTTTTTTCCCGATTTCTAACATTCTACTTGCTCCTTTTTCGTTATTTTTGCCCGTAATAGGCATTTTCTCCATGTTTGCGTAAATAATGTTTGTCTAAGACCCGCTGCGGCAATTCGGGTGCGTAACTGTTCAGCTGACGCGTGATAAAATTCATCTTAGCGACTTCTTCTAAGACCACTGCGTTCATCACCGCCGCATCCGCCGTTTTGCCCCAGGTAAATGGTCCATGACCGTGAAGCAAGACACCAGGAATTTCTTCTGGCGTGATGCCGCGTTCCTTAAAGGTTTCGACGATCACCTGTCCTGTTTGTGCTTCATAGCCTTCATCGATCTCGGTTTGCGTCAAAAAGCGGGCACAGGGGACTGCTCCATAAAACGTATCGGCATGGGTTGTGCCCATCGCTGGCAAATCGAGTCCTGCCTGAGCCCAGCTCGTCGCCCAAGTAGAATGGGTATGGACGATCCCACCAATTTCTGGAAATGCTTTGTATAAAACGGCATGCGTTGGCGTATCGGAGGAAGGATTTTTCGCTCCTTCCACTACGTTGCCCTCAAAATCACAAACCACCATATCACTGGCTTGCATGGTTTCATAGTCAACACCGCTAGGTTTGATGACAAACAATTGCTGTTGGCGATCCACTGCTGACACATTGCCCCAAGTGTATTTGATCAATCCTTGCTTCGGCAATGCCAAATTGGCCTGAAAGACTTCTTCTTTTAATCCTTCTAACACAAAATTCCCTTCTTTCTTTTTAAATCAACGCATCGATTGCCGCTTGCTCGATCGGCAACCCTGCTTGGTAACGTTGGGTAAAGACGGTAAACCCCTGAATGTCGGCTTCTGTCGGGGCTAAGGTCACGCCGTGGTCATTTTTAAACACTTGATCTGCTAAGAATGCTGCCAAGGATTGTTCTGGCGTGTGACGGCGAAGGTACGCTGCTAAAAGGGCGATCCCCCAGGCGCCGCCTTCACCAGCCGTTTCCATGACCGTGACTGGGGCTTCCATGACAGCTGCCAAGACACGTTGGGCAACTTCTGGCGTTTTGAAGATCCCACCGTGACCAACGATTCGATCAATAGCGACGTCTTCGGCTTCCAGAATCTTCATCCCGATCTTCATCGCACCAAAGGCACTAAACAGATGTAAGCGCATGAAATTTGCTAAAGTAAAAGAACTTTCTGGCGATCGGACGAAAAGCGGCCGTCCTTCAGGGATCTTAGTGATATTTTCACCAGAATAATAGCCATAAGAAAGCATCCCGCCACAGTCTGAATCCCCTTTCAATGCTTCGTTGAATAAGGTCGCAAACAATTCTTCCGTGGAAAGTTTCATTCCAGCTGCATCGGCAAATTCGCGGAAAAGTTTGACCCAGGCATTGATCTCCGAGGTACAGTTATTCGTATGGACCATCCCCACCAAATCACCAGAAGGCGTCGTGACCAAATCGATCTCTGGATACACTTTAGTTAAGGGTTCTTCTAAGACGATCATGGCAAAAGCAGACGTCCCGGCTGAAACATTCCCGCTTCGCTGTGCCACACTATTCGTGGCAACCATGCCAGTGCCCGCATCGCCTTCTGGCGGACATAACGGGATGCCAGCTTGCAAAGTACCAGTTGGGTCGAGTTTTTTTGCCCCTTCTGCCGTCAATGTGCCGGCTGGTTCGCCTGCTGTCAACACTTGCGGCAAAAGGTCTTTGATCTGCCAAGGATACCCCTGACTGCTGATTTGTGCATCAAATTGCTGCAGCATATTCGCATCATAGTTTTTTGTCGTACTGTCGATTGGGAACATCCCTGATGCATCGCCGATTCCGATAACTTTTTCCCCTGTAAGCTGCCAATGGACATAGCCGGCTAAGGTAGTGAAAAAAGCAACCTCTGGGACGTGGGCTTCTTGATTCAAAATCGCTTGATACAAATGCGCGATACTCCAACGCTGCGGGATGTTGTATTGGAACAATGCCGTCAAGGCTTTTTCTGCTTCTTCCGTGATCGCATTGCGCCATGTCCGAAAAGGTACCAACAGCGTGCCTTGCTGATCAAAAGCCATATAGCCGTGCATCATTGCAGAAAAACCGATACTGCCGATCGTCGTCAAAGGTACCTCGAATTGCTGTTGGATGTTGTGCGCCAACTCTTGATAGCTGGCTTGCAGTCCTTGCCAAATCGCCTCTAGTGAGTAGGTCCAAATCCCTTGCTCCAATTGATTTTCCCATTCAAAGCTACCTGAAGCGATCGTCTGAAACTGCTCATCGATCAAGACAGCTTTGATCCGTGTCGAGCCTAGCTCGATCCCAAGAGACGTGCGCCCGTCAATAATTGCTTGCCTTACTTGTTGCGTCATCTTCTTATTCTCCTTTTTGGTTATTGACTGAACCGCGAACGATCAGCTCCGGTTCAAAATAAAAGCGTTGCGCTTCTGTTGCCTTACCTGTAGTGATCCATTGTGCCGCCAATTCCCCCATCGCTTCTTTCGGGTGAGTCAGTGTGGTGATCGTCGGTGTGGACAAGGTGCTAAGGGGCGAGTCATCGTTACCCACGATCGAAAAATCAGTAGGAATGTTCTTCCCAGCAGCCGTCAATGCTTGAATCAAGCGATGCGCGATCTCATCGTTGTAACAAACGATGCCTGTGACTTGATTATCGGCAGCCGTCAAGCGCTGGATCGCTTGTTCAATAACGGCTTCTTTCGTCTCCGTCGTATACGTCAAGACGTCTTCTGCTGCAAACGTCCGCTTGGCTTGGGTCAATGCTTTGACAAACCCTTTCATCCGATATTTCCCTTGTAAGTCATCGATTTTCGTGATCATCATCAACTGCTGATGCTGTTGTTCTAATAAATAATTGGTTGCTAAAAAACCAGAACGTGTATCGTTGACACAAATATGCGGCAAGTCTAGTTCTTCATAATAGGCATTGATCATGACGAGAGGAATCCCGGCTTCTTGGAGGGCGACATAATAAGCAAGATTTGGGTTGTACTGGCTGCTCTTCGTTGGCTCAACGATCAACCCGTCTACCCCTTGATCCATCATTTGCTGCAAGCACGCTCTTTCTTGCTCATGGTCATTGTTGGTTGATCCTAGAAGCAGTGAATAGCCTTGCTCCCGCAATGTCTGCTCCACGCCGCGCATGATCGAAGGGAAAATATAATCAGACAAATAGGTCATGATGATCCCAATCGTTTTGCGGTTTTTATGATTGACAGTCTCAGGTTTTGAAACGTAGGTGCCTGAGCCCCGTTCTTTTCTTAAATAGCCTTCATTGACCAAAACAGCGATCGCTTGGCGCACCGTGTGACGGCTATAATGAAATTCTTCCTGTAAGGTTGCTTCTGAAGGGATCGCATCGCCTTCTTGATAGGTGCCTAAGCGGATCTTTTCTCTTAAGATATCCGCAAGTTGTTCGTACTTATTCGCCATTTTAATCCCATCTTTCAAAAGTTGTCCGTACATCTAAGATACCAAGAAACCGCTTCCGTGTCAATTGCTGCTATGGCTTTTTTTCTAAAAAAACCTAACGAAAAGAAGGTAAATGATAAATTACCCTTATTTTCATCAGAATAAAACGAATCGAAATGATATTTGTTGTATAATTGAATAAAATGTTGCTTATTACGTTTAAGGAGGTAAGTATTTTGACGAGAACACCTAATGAAACCTACGAGGAACCCATTATTTTGTATTCAAAAAAATATCGAGAAAATCGCAGACATGATGCCAGCTGTCGTTGGCTCATTACGAAAAAAGGCGTCTGGATAAACAACACCCATCCGAAAATCCCAGATGAAAAGATCCCCATGGCAAAAATTGCCGATGTGGAATTACATATAGGCAAAGGTCTCTTAGTGGACTACCTCCGACTGCAGGTACCAGGTAATTCTCAATTGCTCTATTTCACCAATCGAATCGATGCCCAAAAAGCCTATGAATTTTTAACGGATCATTTGGCAGCACTTGGTGGGCAATCAGCCAAAAGTTACGTGGATGAAGAGGCTGGAAAAATCAAATTACTTTCCTATCATTATCGTGATGCTTGGGTCATTTCAGAAGATACCCTCACAATCATCAATTACAAGAAGAAAGCGAAACAGGTTCTGCAGATTCCCCAAATCACCAGTGTCAATCTGAAAGAAGTTGCTGAATCAGGTCTTTGGAAAGGCAATGGCTTTTTAGAATTGTATATTGGCGGCGGAGCGATCAGAGAAACCCATTCCTTCAGACGAATGGAACCGAATCACTCTCTTTGCTTTGCCGAAAAAGACCTGGTGATTGCTCGGATCATACAGCGCTACCTCACCAACTTCCCTCGGGAGCGGTCGGTCCCGTTAACGAACCCATCGCCGCCAGCTGCGAAGCCGACGGAAGCGCTCATTGCTGAACTACGCGAACTAAAAGTGCTGGTCGACGAAGGAATTTTGACTGAAGAAGAATTTGCATTCAAGAAAAAACAACTGTTAGGATTATAGAAGCAATCACTTCGGAGAAAAAAGCCGCCCTCCTGCCATGAGAAGGCAGAGCTTTCGGTGAAGGGCTGTGCTTTTTTCCTGGGAAAATTTTGAACGGTTTTTTTAGAACATGCTATACTAAATGAAGAATACGTAGAGTATCTCAAAGGAGGTCTTTCTCATTTTTTCTTTTAATGACATCAAAGCACGTTTCCCCCAGGCAACGTTGCATGACAAAGTTGCCACAACGAAGGATATCGAATCCATCGCATTCGGCAAAAAATATATTTGGCTGCCAACTGACCAATTAAGTGACAGTGAAAAATTGCTGATCCAACTGGGAAACGGCTCTTTGCAACCAGAAATCGATAACCGAAACCATCCATGGTATCCGATTTTATTTGAACATCAGCCCGTTCAAGAGCCGGAGTGGATTCGCCTGCTGCAAGTTCATTTCACCCGAACCATCGACTCTTTGCAATCCGAATGGCTCGCAGAGATTCAGCAAATGCTCCCTAGCGTGGTGGATCTTTTTTTCCTCACCGAAGACCATGCAGTGATCGTAGAAAAACAAGATGGTGCCAATTTGCCCATCGAAGATCTCGACGGCTTATTCGTCGCTTTGGATATGGATTTCGACTGCTATTCTCAGCTGTTCGTCGGTCCCTTCCATCATCCGCGCCACGATTTCACTACCTTATGGGCAAGTGAGTCTACCCTGTTCAAAAATGAGTTAAAAACGAAAACCACCAGTAAAAGTATGGATCTGCCCAAAGTGGTCTTCTCTCTTTTTCGCAACGGCTTTTCCGAGTATATTTCCTTGTTTCGTACCTTATATCTAGATTGGTTTGAAGAAGAGACCGAAACGATCATTCAATCACTGTGGCGCAATCAAGGCAATGCAAGCTCCACAGCCAAAGAACTGTTCATGCATCGGAATTCTCTCCTATATAAGATCGATAAGTTTCAAACACTGACACGTTTAAATTTAAAAAATATGGATGATCTGCTGCTTTGCTATTTATTGATCGATCAGTTCACCCATCAGAGCAATTAAACAACATGCACAAGAAAACGTTTTTTTCTTGTGCATGTTTCCGTTGCACCTTCGAAGCGTTTTCATTTATGATGTTCATGTAAACTAAATGGAAAGAGGTAATCCCAATGGTAGAAATGGCCTTAAAAAATATCCACAAAAAATATGATAATAATGATGCGTATTCGGTAACTGATTTTAATTTAGATATCGCAGATCGCGAATTCATCGTTTTCGTTGGACCTTCTGGTTGCGGAAAATCAACAACGCTTCGAATGATCGCTGGTTTAGAAGATATTTCTGAAGGCGAATTGAGCATCGGTGGAAAAGTAATGAACGATGTGGCACCAAAAGACCGCGACATCGCGATGGTTTTCCAGAACTACGCATTGTATCCCCATATGACTGTTTTCAACAACATGGCATTTGGTTTGAAATTGCGTAAATACGACAAAGAAGAAATTAAAAAACGGGTAGAAAATGCCGCTGAGATCTTAGGATTGACAGAATACTTAGATCGTAAACCAGCTGCCCTTTCAGGTGGTCAGCGTCAACGGGTTGCCCTAGGCCGTGCCATCGTCCGTGATGCCAAAGTCTTCTTGATGGATGAGCCGTTGTCAAACTTAGATGCGAAATTGCGGGTTGCCATGCGTGCGGAAATCGCAAAATTACACCAACGTTTAGAAACAACGACGATCTATGTAACCCATGACCAAACAGAAGCGATGACCATGGCTGACCGGATCGTTATCATGAAAGATGGCTTCATTCAACAAATCGGTTCACCAAAAGAAGTCTACAACACACCGAAAAACATTTTCGTTGCCGGCTTTATCGGTTCACCAGCAATGAACTTCTTCAATGTTACGTTGAAAAACGGTATGATCTCTGATGGACAAAGCTTGAACTTACGTATTCCTGAAGGCAAGAACAAGATTCTTGTGGAAAAAGGGTACGAAGGCAAACAATTAGTCTTTGGTATTCGTCCAGAAGATATTCACAGTGAACAAATCGCATTGGAAGCTTCTCCTGAAGCAACTGTACGTGCCGAAGTAGTCGTATCTGAATTATTAGGTGCAGAAACGATGCTTTATACACGCGTAGGTGCGACTGAATTTATCTCGAAAGTTGATGCTCGTGACTTCCACCGTCCAGGTGAAACAGTTGATTTGGCTTTCAACATCAACAAAGCACACTTCTTCGACAAAGATTCAGAAAATGTCATCACACTTCCTTAATTTGTAGTTACCATGCACTGTTCTCGGATTTGCCCCCTAGGCAGTCGCATTTAACTAATATCCACTTTTATTCCTTATTTGTATCCCCTAAAAACAGACAGTCAGCAGACTGTCTGTTTTTGGGTTTCGTTGTGTTTCCTACGAAACGCTTAGTTACGAACGAGAAACCAGAAGCGGTGTAAGCAGCTCATTTCCCCCCTTCTACCGCCCACAGCCTCGATGCTTTAAGTACGTGAAACACTCGCCCATCACTTGCCTTTAGACAACATACGCGTGGTGTCAGCTTCGTCCTCTTCCCCCTCAACTTCTCTTTTGTTTGTCTATGATGCGATGTCCTAAACACGAGAAAACGAACCAACGGGCTTGCCACGCATTGCTGCTTAAGAGGGGCTTTCTTGGCTAGTGTAGGCAAAAAAGCACCACAAAAAGAGTAGTGCTTGTAGGGGATGACAAGCACTACTCTGGGGAGCCTATTCAACTGCTGACCACCTAGCTTTTTGCCAAGCTGCTGGTTAGCGATCGTTTTGCAAGAGGGTCAGGCTGTCTGCAAGGACAGCTTCGCCATCTAACAACTCGTAATCTGTTTCTTTGATCAATTTATAAGGCACCGCTTTGACCATGAGAAAGTCTTTCAATCGATTGACTTCGTACTTCGACTGCGGACCGATCAGCAAGGCATCGACAGTCTGCTGCTGCAGGATCTGTTCAGCAATGATGGCTGGTGCCGAATAGATATGCACGGCTAATCCTTTTTCATCTGCAGCTCGCTGCATATTTTTCACTAAGAGACCCGTAGTGATACCTGCGGTACAAATCAATAAAATCGTCTTTTGTGCTTGTTCCTCCATAAACAGGCCCTCCTACGATATTTTCTTTTTCTTATTGTAGATATCCAACACGACGGCCAGCAGCAAAATCAATCCTTTGATGGCTTGCTGCCAATCGACACCGACTCCTAAGATCGACATCCCATTGTTTAAGACACCCATCACGAGCCCACCAACGATCGCGCCCATCACAGTACCAATACCGCCTGAGGTGGAAGCACCGCCGAAATACACTGCGGCCATTGCATCTAATTCCATTGACGTTCCTGCTTGCGGGGTGGCTGCGTTCAACCGAGCGGCTAAAACCAAGCCCGCCAAAGCTGCCATCATCCCCATGTTCACGAAGACCCAGAAGGTGATTTTCTTCGTCTTGATCCCAGAAAGTTCGGCTGCTTTTTTGTTGCCGCCGGTTGCATAGATTTGACGACCAGCAACGGTTTTGTTAGTCAAAAAGCCATAAGCAGCCACGATCACCCCTAAGACGATCAAAATGATCGGATACCCTTGATAAGAGGCAAAGATATAGGTAGCGCCGAGAAATACGACCGCAGTAAAGACGGCTTTAAAGGCAAATGCTGCCATTGATTCCACTTCAAAAAGATTTTTTTTGCGACGCTCACGGGTCCGCCATTGGCCTAAAATCAGGATGCCCGTGATCACTACACCTAAAATCATGGAAAGTAAATGGATCTGACCGCCTGCAATATCTGGCAAATACCCAGTAGAAATTTGTTGGAATGCCTTGGGAAACGGCGCCAATGATTGACCACCTAAGACGACTTGGGTCAGTCCTCGAAACATCAGTAAACCAGACAAGGTCACGATAAATGCTGGGATACCGACATACGCGACCCAGAAGCCTTGCCAGGCACCGATCACTGCGCCCATCAGTAAGCAAAGAGGCACTGCCAGCCAAGGACTGATGCCGTTATTGACCATTAAGACGCCTGCAATCGCACCGACAAACGCCATCACGGACCCTACGGATAAATCAACGTGTCCTAACAAGACGACCAAGAGCATACCAGCTGCCAAAACGAGAATATGACTGTTTTGCAACACGAGGTTGGTGATATTCAGCGGCCGCCAGAAAATCCCGTCGGTCATGAGCTGAAAGGCCACCAGCAGCACTGCTAAGATAATGATCATACTGTATTTGCTAAAGATTTCCAGTGCCTTTTCTTTCAGCGAATGGCTGCGTTCTTTTTTTAATTTATTGGTTGTTTCCATCTCAAACCCCACTCTCTTCTAATGTCATTAGATTCATCAATCGTTCTTGGTCCGCCTCTTCCCGCAGGACCTCGCCAGTGAAGCGGCCTTCGTTCATCGTATAGATTCGGTCACACATGCCTAATAGTTCTGGCAGCTCCGAGGAGATGATGCAAATGGCTTTGCCAGCTGCTGCCATCTCTTCGATGATCGTATAGATTTCGTATTTCGCCCCGACATCGATCCCACGGGTCGGTTCATCTAAAAATAAGATGTCTGGTGTGGTCATCAGCCATTTTGCCAAAACGACTTTTTGCTGATTCCCGCCGCTCAAGCTGCCGACGTTTTGATAGATCGAATTGGTTTTCGTCCGCATTTTTTTGCGGAATTCTTCAGCCATCGTGACTTCTTTTTCTTTATCGATGACCCCTTGGCGGCTGATTTTGGCAAGACTAGCAATGGTGGTATTCTCGCGAATATCCATCAGCAGATTCAAACCCAGCGCTTTTCGATCTTCCGACACATAGGCTAACCCATTTTTGATGGCGGTTGGCACGTCTTTGACAGAAATCGGTTGGCCGTCTTTATAGACTTCCCCCGAAATCGAACTGCCGTAGGAATGACCGAAGACACTCATGGCAAACTCTGTCCGTCCCGCACCCATCAAACCGGCGATGCCGATGATCTCTCCTTTGCGGATCATCAAGTTCAAATTCTCATTCACCACACGGGTATGGTCGATTGGATGATGGACCGTCCAATTTTTGACTTCAAAAAACGGTTCACCAATAGTGGGGTTCCGCTCTGGGTAGCGATTGGTCAAATCTCGGCCAACCATGCCGCGAATGATGCGCTCTTCAGAGATTTCGGCACCACTCAGCGTCTCGATCGTTTGCCCGTCACGTAAAATCGTGATGCGATCCGCCACATTGACGATTTCATTCAACTTGTGGGAGATGATGATCGAGGTGATCCCTTGGTTGCGGAACTCTTTGATCAGCTCTAACAGATTGGCACTTTCTTCTTCATTCAACGCCGCGGTTGGCTCATCTAAAATCAACAATCGGACGGATTTTGAAAATGCTTTGGCAATTTCCACCAGCTGTTGATGCCCGACACCGATTTGTGAAACCAGCGTATTCGGGTCTAATTTCAAGCCAACAATCTTTAAGAGGTTGTCTGTTTTCTTTTCGGTCAGATCCCAATCAATGATGCCGTGTTTGGCTTGTTCGTTTCCTAGAAAGATATTTTCTTTGATCGACAGGTAAGGACTTAATGCTAACTCTTGATGAATAATAACGATTCCTTTGTCCTCACTGTCTCGCAAATCTTTGAACTTGCATAACTCCCCTTCATAATAGATCTCTCCGTCATAGCTGCCGTAAGGATAGAGTCCGCTTAAGACATTCATCAGCGTGGACTTGCCAGCGCCATTTTCTCCACACAGTGCGTGGATCTCTCCTCGCTCGATCGAGAGGTTGACGTTATCAAGGGCGCGAACCCCTGAAAACTCTTTGACGATGCCTTTCATCATCAAAATATTATCTGCCATGTTCTTTCACCCTTTTCCTTTTTATGTAAAAGTGGTGCGCTGCCTTTGTAAGAAAAGCGGAAAGAACGAATATTGGGGATGATTCGTTCTTCCCTACTGCTTTCGGGGAAACTAGTATCTTTTCTCGCTGGATCAGCGCTTCTTGCTTAAATGCCTAGCTCTTCTTCTGTATAGTAATCGGTATCGATCAGTTCTTCTTTGTAGTTGTCGCTATCCACAGAAACGGGATTTGACAAGTAGGTTGGTACGACTTTGACGCCATTGTCATAGGTTTCCGTATCGTTGACTGGCACTTCCTCGCCATTGGTGATGGCTTCGATCATTTCGATCGTGTTTTTCGCCAACACCCGTGTATCTTTGAAAATCGTTTGGGTCTGTTCGCCCGCGATGATCGATTTCACCCCTGCCACCGTCGCATCTTGACCGGTAATCACAGGTAGTGGTTTATCGGAAGAACCATAGCCAACGCCTTTAAGCGATGAAATGATTCCTAGGCTGATTGGATCATAAGGTGAAAGAACGGCATCCAATGTTTGATCCGTATAGTTGGCACTCAACAAGTTGTCCATCCGAGCTTGCGCAGTTGAACCATCCCAACGCAAAGTAGCGATTTGGTTGAAGTTGGTTTGACCAGAAGGAACGACTAGCTGTCCGCTGTCAAAGTATTGTTGGAAGACCGAAAGGACCCCATTATAATTGATCAGTGCATTGTTATCATCTGGAGAGCCGCCGAATAATTCAATGTTAAATGGTCCTTCACCGTCTTTGAGACCCAATTTGTCTTCAATATAAGACGCTTGCAGCACGCCGACTCCAAAATTATCAAAGGTGGCATAATAATCGACGTATTCCGAGTTCATCAGTAAACGGTCATAGGCGATGACTGTGATATCTTCGTTATGGGCTTTTTCCAACACGTCTGTCAGTGCCGAACCATCGATCGAGGCGATCACTAAAGTATCAACGCCTTTGGTGATCATATTCTCAATTTGTGCCACTTGGTTTTCTACTTTGTCTTCTCCATATTGCAGGTCAGTTTTATAGCCGAGCTTCTCTAATTCTTCTACCATGTTGTCGCCATCTGCGATCCACCGTTCTGCCGATTTGGTCGGCATCGCGATCCCAACAAATCCTTTGTCTCCGTCACCGTTTGCCCCGCTGTCTGATCCATTCCCACAAGCTGCTAACAATCCGCCAACCAATAAGGTGGATGCTAGGACGACCAATTTACCAAAAGTACCTTTCATTGTGATCCCTCCATGTCTTTTTCTTACATTCTCAGTATAGCCAGTTAAGGAATCGCTTACATTTAGATTTTTTCGAGGTTTCTTGGATTTCTTGAGAAAAAACGACTCAGTTGCCCCCATTTCTTTTCGTAATCTTGGATTTTTTAAGATTCCCTTGGTTTTTATTTGATTTGATATTTTGTGTAAAGCGCTTCCGTATTTTTTAGTAGAATAGACCATAGAGGTGAAAAAAATGAGGAATATAAAAATTGGGTTACTCCTTTGTTTGTGTTTGTCTTTCTTGGCTGGTTGCCAAGCAGTCAAAGAAACGACCGCTGAAACATCGGAAGAAAGTATCGTGATCGGTTTTTCTCAATCGGGAACAGAAAGCAGCTGGCGCAAGCGCCACACCGAATCGATTCGCACTGAATTAGAGAAGGAAGGCTATGAAGTGCTCTATCGTAACGGCTATATGAATCAAGAACGTCAGATTCAAGATATCCGCAGTTTTATCGTGTATCAAGTCGATGCCATCGTCTTTACCCCGATTCAGGAAAACAATTGGGAACCGATTTTGGAAGAAGCTGCGCAAGCGGGGATTCCCGTTTTCGTGGTGGACCGTCATGTCAACGTCAGCGATCCCTCCTTGTTTCTGACTCATATCGGGCCAAGCTTCAAAGCCGAGGGCAATCGTGCAGGTCTCTACGTCAGCAATTATTATAAAGAACATCAAAATGAAACGATCAATGTTTTAGAATTGACGGGACTGGATGCTACTTCTCCGACGTATTTGCGCTCAGAAGGGTTCCGAGAAACCATCAAGCGTGATTATGCCCACAACAATGTAACGATCCAAGTCAAAGATGAGCTAAATGGTGACTTCATTCGCCGCAAAGGCAAAGAAGTCATTGAACAATACATCGCAGAAGGCAAAATGGAGCAGATCGATGCCTTGTTCAGTCACAATGACGAGATGACTCTTGGCGCTCTTGAAGCCCTCGAAAAAACCGATATTGAGCCAGGGAAGGATTTGGTGATCGTATCGATCGATGCCCAAAAAGAAATGATCGACAAATTGAAGCAAGGGATCGTCAATTGTGTCGTTGAATGCAACCCAGATGCTGGTGTGTTCGTCAAAAATGCCATCTCGCGCTACTTGGCTCGCGGCGCCGATGCCATTCCTCGTGAAATCTATGTCCATGAAACAGTTTTTTCCAGTGATATGGACTTTGATCAGATTCCACCGAGAAATTATTGAGGAGATGAAGATGAAAACAAAAAGTATCAAGGGCATCTTCCAGCAGACCAACAAACTGATGATCCTCGTCGCCTTTATCCCCCTCGTAGTAAGCAGTGTCTTTTACTCGCGGCAGATTTTTATTTACCAAAACACCATCAACAATATTGAAGAAGCCAATCAATTATCGGAAAAAGTCGATGCCATTGTCTTGGAAGAAATGTGGGATTTAGTCTTTGGTCAAAAAACCGTCGCACAAGTTCAAGAAACCAATGTGATCGATGAACTAAGGAGCGATCTGCAGCACATTCAAGAAAATACCAGCACTGCCAAAGAACTCAATATTTTAGCAGTCGCCTTTCGGACGCTCGATTCTTTAGAAACCTATCAGCAACAGTTGATCGATAATATTCTCAACGATGAACCGGTGGAACAAAACCAATACGTCATGATCCAAGTGGATTCGGTGATCGATTTGCTATCCGATATTTTGCAGCAGTTTGTCGGAGTAGAGATCAGCTTAGCCAGCCAAACCAATCACGAACTGGTCCAATCCGTGTTGCTGCTGATCCTTTTTCAAGTCGTGTTACTTTTGATCATCTTTGCGATCATCAATAAAAACCGCCGCTTTGTTCGAGATAATCTGCAATACCCGCTGGATCGGTTGTTAGACCTTTCCAATGAACTATCCCAAGGACATTTGAGCTACCGAGCAGAACTGCCCGAAACCCCAGAGCTGCGGACTCTGACGAGTAGCTTGAATCGAATGGCAGATGACTTGACTCGGCTCTTGGAAGAAAATGCCTTGAAGCAGTATCACTTAGCCCAAAGTGAGGTGCGGGTCTTACAAGCCCAGATCACTCCACATTTCATCTATAATAGTTTAGATGCGATCGTTTCTTTGATCGAAGCTGCCCGTTACGAGCAAGCAACCGAAATGACTTATGCGCTGTCAGATTTTTTCCGCATCTCCTTAAGCAAAGGGCAAGACTGGATTCCGCTGGAAAAAGAATTGCGGCATGTGGACGATTACTTGAAGATTTTGCAGATCCGCTATGGCAGGATGCTGTCTTACACCATTGAAGATCAAACCGTCAGTCCAGAACTACAGGTTTTGAAAATGGTCCTGCAGCCCCTTGTTGAAAACGCCGTATATCATGGCACCAAGTTTGTCCGTCGTGTCGGCATGATTCGAATCACAGTGTCAGAATTGCCTCACCAGATTCAAATGACCATCAGTGACAACGGCGTTGGGATCGACCCTGAGCGTTTGCAGGAGATTCGTCGTAACCTTAAAGAAACCACTGATCCCGCCTCTGAGAGCGGCTATGGCCTATATAACGTCTATCGCCGTCTCCAGCTGAACTACGGCAGCGAAGCGCAACTGACGATCCACAGTCAATACCAAGAAGGCACCACGATTAACGTCACAGTACCAAAAAGGGAGGAACCCAACCATGTACAAAGTGTTCATAGTTGAAGATGAACATCTGATTCGCGATAGTTTGCGCCACCAAATCATGACTCTTGCCAAACAATACCCGATCGTTTATAGCGATGAAGCCGCAGATGGCGAATTGGCGCTGGCTTCGATCCTTGATCTGCGTCCTGATATTATTATCAGTGATATCAAAATGCCGTTTATGGACGGCTTGGTCTTTGCGAAAGAAGCCAAGAAATTATTGCCGCAAGTTCGCATTATTTTCGTTAGCGGCTTTGATGATTTTGACTATGCAAAAACGGCACTGCAGCTGCAAGCAGACGATTACTTGCTCAAGCCCATCAAAAACGAAGAATTAGAACAAGCCATCAAAACCGTCGTTCAACACTTAGATGAACAACAAGCCACTCATCAGCAATTATCCAAAGAAGACGATTTATTCGAAATGGAAATCAAAAAGAATCACTTTCTGAATCACCTCTTTAAACAAAAGATCACGATCTCAGAAGCCTTTTTGCAAGCAGAAGAACTGGGCCGGCGCTTTTCAGGCAAACAGTTTTGTGTGCTATTAGCAAAAACCCCCTTCAATCAAAGCTTTTCTGACTACACTCGCTTTAGCCAGCAGCTGACCAAAGCCTATGAACAAGATGATGCCGTCTTGTTCTCCAGTGTGTCCAGCCGCTTCATCAAGTTTTTGCTTTTTGACCATGACCGAGAACAAGTTTTAGAAAAAGCCTATCAGATCGCTCAAAGCCTCGTTCATGGTTCTGGGGAAGAAGTAGCAGTGGCGATCGGACCGGTAGCAGATCGCTTCTCGGGTATCTCTCTTTCTTATCAGAAAGCTCGTGACATGCTAAAAACCTATGGTAGCATCCGCAAGGAAAAAATCATCAGCTATGAAGACGACATTCGCGAAGGGGAACTATCCCCCACCAATCCTTTCAAAACCGACCTTGCTTCACGGCTGGCAAATGCTGGGAAACAGACGATCCCTGAGCTGATCGCTGAATTGATGGCGCCTCAAGGAACCGTTGAGCGAACGCAAATGTACCGTTTGTTCGTCTTAGTCGAACTGCTGGCATTGTTGAAGAAAAGAGACAGTCATTCGTTGCCCCAGATCGTTCAACACGCCCATGACTTAGACTATCTAGCGGCATTGACCCATGAGCCAGAGAACTATCAAACGACTCTGGCAGAACTGTTGCCATTATTAACCAAACAACCCATCAATCCTGCAATGGCGAAATATCAAAGCGTCATCAATCAAGCCAAAGCCTTTATTAGTGAGCACTTTTCTGATCCCAATATTTCCTTAAATGTAGTTGCTGAAAAAGTTCATTTGAGTCCAGCACATTTCAGCACCATCTTCTCGCAAGCCACTGATTCTACGTTTATCGAATAC
The DNA here is from genome assembly GCF_050547255.1 of Enterococcus sp. AZ079. Lineage (NCBI taxonomy): Bacteria > Bacillati > Bacillota > Bacilli > Lactobacillales > Enterococcaceae > Enterococcus > Enterococcus sp. AZ079. The sequence continues at coordinate 2,938,974 of NZ_CP172955.1, forward strand.
TTGACCGAGCAACGGTTGACCTTAGCTAAGGAACTGCTGTTAACGACCAATCTACGGCTATCTGAGATCGCCTTTGATGTTGGCTACAATGACCCAAATTATTTTTCCTTTTTGTTCAAGAAGAAAGAAAAAATCTCACCGAAAGAATACCGTCAAAAAAATGCCTAGATGAGTGAATGAATGGATGCAAAAAAAGAGTGAGGGACAGCAAAATCGTCCTCACTCTTTTTCATTTTCTACCTCATGCAGTTATTTCTTCTCCATAGCAGCTTTTAAAGCAGCTGCTAATGGGCTTTCTTGCGGTTCTTCTTGATTGATTTTGTTCATCAAGCGGCGTTCTTCGTGTTTCGACAGCTTTTTGCTGCGTTCCTTTTTATCCGCCATTTTTTCGGTGGTCCCATCGAATTTACAGCGGAAATAGGCGCCGTTTTTGCCTTCAATGATCTCCATCTTTCGGTGGCATTGCGGGCAGCGTCGGTTTGAAACTTTCGGGTCTTTCCGACGACGGTACTTGCAGGTGCCACTGGAGCAAACATAGATCTTGCCATCACGGGTATTTTTCTCCCGCAAGGGTTCACCGCATTCGGGACAACGTTTTTGGGTCAATGAGAAATCTTGGTACTTGCTTTCGCTTTGCTTGATTTCTTTGACCAGTTGTTTTGTGTCTGCTTCGATTTGTGCAAGGAAGGTTTGGGCAGAATAGGTGCCTTTCGCAATGGCTTCCAGTTCCTTCTCCCATTTTTCCGTCAATTCTGGTGTCACCAAGGATGGATTGACTAAGACTAACAGCTGCTTGCCTTTTGGCGATACTTGTAAGCCGCTTGGGGTCCGCTCCATCAGCTCAGATTTGATCAGCTTTTCAATGATCTCCGCACGGGTTGCCGGCGTACCGAGACTATGTTTTTCCATTTTACCTAAAAGAGTTCCTTCATTCAACGGTTTCGGTGGTGTGGTCAACTCTTTTTGGATGGTGAACTCAGGCTTGACGGTACTGCCTTTTTGCCAAGCTATGTCACTGGTTTCTTCTTCAGAAGTCGTTTTCCATCCCGCTTCTAACACGGTATTGCGGTTGAATACAAAGGTTTCTGAACCAAAGGTCACGGTCACTTTCTGCTGCTGCTTTTTATGGGGTTTCGCAAAGAGCATTAAGAAACGACTAACGATCATTTGATAGATCCGTTGTTCATCGGTAGTTAATTTTTCATAACGCGCCCGCTGTTCCGTTGGCAATAAGGCATGGTGATCGGTGACTTTTTTATCATTGAAGACAGCTTGCTGCACCACTTGTCCGCCATTTTTCAAGTATCCTTTGACTTCTGGGGCAAAATCCGCAACTGCCTGCAGGCGTTCCTTCATGGTTGCCTTCATATCATTGGTCAAATACTTGGAATCCGTCCTTGGGTAAGTGACGATTTTATGGGTTTCATACAAGCTTTGAACAAGCGACAAGGTCTTCTTGGCTGAAAACCCATAACGCTGATTGGCTTCTCGTTGGATCTCGGTCAAATCATAAGGCAATGGCGCGCTTTCTGTTTTGACCTTCTCTTCGATCGCTGTCACGCGACCATTTTGTTGACTCATTTGCTTGACCAATGCTTCGGCGTCGCTGCGTTCTTTTAGTTGATAGGGATTTTTTTGCTGCAGGCGGGCCTTGGCATCGCCTACGTTTAGGGTAATCACATGATAGGTTTGCGGACGGAAACTCTCGATCTGCATTTCCTGACTGCGCACCAAAGCTAAGGTAGGGGTTTGGACCCGACCCGCACTAAGATTGTCTTGATATTTGACCGTCAATGCCCGCGTGACATTCAATCCTACCAGCCAGTCGGCTTTTGCCCGCGCAAGGGCGGAGTAGTAAAGATTGTCGTAGTGCTTGGCTGACTGCAATTTTGCAAAGCCTTCTTTGATGGCTTTAGGGGTTTGCGAAGAAATCCACAAACGTTTGACTGGTTTGTCAAAACGAACCCACTCCAAAATCCAGCGAGCGACTAGCTCCCCTTCTCTTCCCGCATCGGTAGCGATCACGACTTCCCCGACATCTTTTCTTTGAGCCAGTTGTTTGATGGCTTTTAGTTGATGACCGGTTTTTGGTAACGGTTTGATCCCGATGGACTTAGGAATCATCGGTAACGTTTCCATCTGCCATGATGCCCACTCTTTGTTTAAATCTTCAGGCATTTTCAAGCCCAATAAATGACCAAGGGCCCAAGTAACGATCGCCTTGGGTCCTTCGTAATAATTTTTATGTTTTTGCTCACAGCCCAAAACTTTGCTGAGGTCTTTGGCAACGCTTGGCTTTTCCGCTAGAATTAGTTGTTTCATAAAAATCTTTCCTGCTTTCATCGACGACTTGCTGATATTCTTTAAGCAATGCCAGTCCAATATATTGTTGGAGGTAATCGTCGCATTCTTCGCACCAGCGTTCGTCTTCTTCATTCCAAAAAGCCGTCATAAAGTTTGATTTTGCATTTATGTACGAATACTCTTCTCTGATTTCTTGCCATTTTTGTTCATAAAATGACTGCGCCTCGCTGAAAGTTGCAAATGTGAACGCCTCTTGAATATCTGACTGCCATCCCTCAAAAAACCACCACGGTTCATTGTCCCCATACATGACTACTACTTGATACATTCCATTGCTCCTTTCACGATTCCTTCCTCATATTAGTCACTTTTACTTAAACTTGCAAGGAATAAGTTTCAGCATTTAAACATTGCTTTAAAAATTCATTAAACCCTCGTTTTTTTGTACGATTTATCGGTTGTTTAAGATTACATCATTTCTATGCCCCTATAGTCTAGCATAGATGTTTCCTATTGTGAATATAACATCAAAAGATTAAAAAAATATCAAACAAGATTTATTTTAACCTCGTAAAAAAAATTTGTCTGCGATGGATATGCTACAATAATGACAACCACGAAATTGCCAGGAGGTGCCCCATGTATCTCGAACAAATCACTTTTCCCGATCAAGAGACCGAGTTTGATTTTTTCCTTTCCATCAAACGAACCGTTTATGATTCTTACTACCCTTTTCAGATTCTCAGTGCCCGCCTTTTTCAGCAGATCGATTTTGAACCGGTCACGATCTTATATGGCGGCAATGGTTCTGGCAAAACCACCGCATTGAACGTGATTGCCGAAAAGATCCACGCGCAGCGCTTTGCTGCGTATAATCGCTCGAATTTTTTCGAGGACTACTTAGCCTACTGTACTACTGGCAGCATCGACGAACCGCAAGAAAAAGTACTTTTGACCAGCGATGATGTCTTTGATTACATGCTGGCTATTCGAAACTTGAATCAAGGGATCGATCATCGCCGAGAAGAAGTATTCCAAGAATACTACCAAGCAAAGTATGCAGACTTTCGTTTCACGGGTTTTGACGATTACCATGAATTGAAGAAAATCAATCTTGCACAATCTAACACACAGTCCAAATTCACCCGTAAGCACTTGATCGACAATGTCCGAGAATATTCCAATGGTGAAAGTGCCTTTCGCTTCTTTCAAGAAAAGATTCGTCCCAACAGCCTTTACTTATTAGATGAACCAGAAAATTCTCTTTCTGCTGAGCGTCAGCTGGAACTGGTGCAGTTACTGGAAGATTTTGTTCGCTATGAACAGTGTCAGTTCATTATTGCTACCCATAGTCCTTTCGTTTTGTCTTTAAAGGAAGCCAAAATCTATGATTTGGATCAAACGCCCGTCGATGTTCGGAAGTGGACCCAGTTAGCTAGTGTCCAGCAGTATTACCGCTTTTTTCAAGCACACCAAGCCGAATTTGATGATCGATCATGAGCCAAGCAACCCAGTTTCCGTCAAAGATTTCTTTTGGCGGCTTTTTTTCCGCCACACTCACACAAAGACCAAAATCAAATTGATCAGAGCAATAAAGAAGGCGATAACTCCCGCAATCTTGCCCCACTTGACTTCTGCTTGATTATACTGATCGGAATGCCCCGCAATTTGAGAGGACAAAAAGTAGAACTTTTTAAAAACAAGCAAATACCCGGCTAAACCCAATAGTACGGCTAAGGCAAGATGGTTGATTTGGCTTGAAACGACCTGAGCCTGATGAAGCATCACCACCCCTACGACACTAACGACAAACCCCGATTTCATGAGATTGGCTTTGGTACGATTCATGCTCCTCCTTGTATATTAGAGTTAGGGTTTTAACCTTCCGGTTTTGATTGGATAACCCTATGAACCATCGTTATTTTAATTTGGTATTAACTCATTCATTTTGAGATAATATATTTATTGGATTGAGAGGCTATGCCGTTGCCTCCTTGAGTTTTGAAGCTCGTAATCGAAAGACTGGCACCTCTCTCTGATAAGTGGATTACGTATGAGTTAGATGTTGAAAGTTTTTGCTTTACTCCGTATCTCGTACAAGGTAGTGACGCTTTTCAGTTGAGCGGGTTTCAATCCAAAATATTTTTTTAGAAAGGTCAAATGTATGTACTTCTTAGGAATTGATATCGGCAAGCGAACTCACGTGGCTTCTTTAATGAGTGAAGAAGGTAAAGTGATCCTAAAAGGTTTTTCTTTCCCTAACACTACTGAAGGAGCTGATTCCCTGATTGAGCGGCTTTCAAAATATTCAGAGACTCCCGCTGACTTTATTGTCGGAATGGAAGCTACGGGTCATTATTGGCTCTCCATCTTTTCATACCTCCACGAATCAGACTTTTTGATTCACGTTGTGAATCCTCTTCAAACCGATGGCTGGCGCAAAGGAACAGAAATCAGAAAACGAAAAAATGATATTATTGATTCTGTTTTGATTGCTGACTTGATGCGTTATGGTTCCTTTGTAGAAACAGTATTGTCTGATGAAAATGTTTTTTCGTTAAAACAACTTTCACGTTACCGAACCTATTTAGTAGGTACCGCAAGCGACTTCAAACGAAAAATCATAGCTGTACTAGATCAAGTGTTTCCTGAATATGCATCAATTTTTTCTAAACAAGGTATTTTCGGAAAAGCGTCTAAAGAGTTATTGCTTGAGTTTAGTTCTCCTATAGAGCTAGAAGAAATTTCGGCAGAAACGTTGGCTCAATACTTAGCTGAGTTAAGCAGGAACCGAATAAAGCCAGAGAAAGCAGATCAATTGAAGCAAGCAGCTTCTAACTCCTTTGGAGTGAAATTTGCTCAAGAAGCTTTTACATTTCAATTACGCTCCATGATTGAACAATTGAAATTCATCGAAAGCCAAGTAAAAGAAACTGAAAAAGAAATTAAGCGCATAATGAGTAATTTAGACTCTGTTATTCTCACAATCCCTGGAATCGGCCCTATAAATGGCGCGACAATTCTTGGTGAAATTGGAGACATTCGCAAATTTTCTAATCCGAAAAAACTGGTTGCTTATGCTGGCATAGACGCGTCTGTGTCCCAATCTGGGCAATACGAAGCAACACATAATGTTATGAGCAAGCGTGGATCTCCATACTTACGAAAAGCCTTGTTTTCAGCTGCTCTAGTTGCTTCTCAATGTGATCCTGTTTTTCGCGCGTTTTATCAGAAAAAAATTTCTGAGGGAAAGCATCATCTGACGGCCTTAGGTGCTGTTTCTCGTAAGCTTTGTTATGTGATTCATGCTATTTTAACTAAAAATGAACCTTATAAGATTGTTTCCGATTAGCTATTGAACAATCAAAAAAATCTAATAGTGAAAGGTCTATTTGTTGTACTCATTTTTTGGACTTAACTGTTATAAAATATTTTTTTGATTTAGCTAATTTTCACTTGACTCTATATAGTTAGTCTTTCTTTTAAAAATGCCAATGCATCAAAAAAATTCATTTTCTACCTAAATTATAGCATAATTTGACTAAAAAAATAAAATCCAAGAACTCGTAAACGAATGTTCTTGGATTTTTATCAATCGAAAAAGATGATTACTTGCTGGCTAATCACCACCAGCAAAAATTTCTTCTTTATTATAAATCGGTGTATGTTTTTTCAAGTCTTCAAGGGTTCCTACTTGTCTCCCTTTGGAGTAAAAACCATCTAACAAGCCTAAAGATTGGAAAATCGTTTGCTTATAGGCAATTTCCGCATTCCATTCCGTGGTATCTAGTATTTGCAAAGCTTTATGGATTGCTTCGATGCCAGATGCTCCTGGCGCACTGATCAGTACCCCATGACTGTTGAGGAGTAACATATTCGGTAAGGCAAGTTGTTCTTTTTTCATATAATCAGAAACTAATTCTGCTAATTCTGGTGAGCAATTAGGTTCAAAGTCTAGTACAGGAATATAGCCAATTTTTTGGGTCGCTTCCGTTAAGTTAGGCATATCCAATCCGGCGGTTGCCCAAAACATTGAGTGAGGAGAATGGGCATGTAAGACTGCTTTTATCGCTGGATTCGTATCATAAACCGCTTCGTGTAAGTTGATTTCTCGTGTCAGCTGTCCTACCCCATCAATCACCTTTCTCGTATGAGGCTCAACGACTAAAATCTGGGCTGGTGAGACTTCTCCTAAATAGGCTTCTGACATCATAGTTGGTGTCATAATAATGTATTCTTTTCCAGTTTCATCGGTTGTTTTAAAAGAAAAATTACCGCCTGCAACATTTGTATTCTTCCTGGTAAAAATCAATTTTACGATTCGTGCTAAATCTTCCCGTTCTCTTTCAAAAATCATCCGTCCATCTGACATATTCAAGACCACCTTTTTTATTTTTCAAACGTTTTGTTGCGTAAGATTGTTTGAACAGCTTCTCTTACTTTTGCTGCTTCTTCCTCTTTTTTCTTTTTCCGTTCATCATATTCTTTAAAAAGTACTGGACTGCCATATTTATACACACAGACTGCTAGACCAATCGCTACGACATTAAATAGGTACTGTTGTGTCACCAAAGCTAAGAGATAGCAGCCAATTGCTAGAAAAAGAAGCAATTGCCATTTTATTTTTTCGCTCTTTCCCATTCCTGTCGCCCTTTCCTTTTTGAAAATATTAGCCATTCGTCGCACGCACTTGCGTCGATTGGGTCCCTTGTTCTTCATATCTTTGACTTGGTACCTTTACCTTACTCATATATTTATACAACCAGACAAACATTGCGATAAACACAACGGAACCGACGATACCCAAGATATTTCCTTTAAACGCTTCTGCAAATAAAATTCGAAATTCTGGTCCTTCGATCGAAGACCAAGTGATTTGCTGCCCTTTTTGTATTCCTTCTACTGCGCCGGTTCGATCTGCTAAGCCCGTTAAGATCGGCGTCAAATACGTAGCTGCATATAGATAGATTGGCATCGAAATAACCCCCATGATCAGCATACGAACCAAGTTTCCGCCGGTAAGCAATAATCCACCTACTGCGATCGAATAGTTAATGATTCCTGCTAAAGGCAACACAGCATTTCCTGGCAAGATGATGGCATAGCCAATAAATACAGGTACCAACAAGATAGCAGTGACCCAAATCTCAGAGCGACCAGCTAATACAGGCCAATCTAACCCAATGTAAACTTCCCGATCTTTAAAGCGTTTTTTCATCATTTCCGACATTGCATCAGCAAGTGGTGAAAGGGACTGCATAAACATTTTTGAGATCATTGGGAACAAAGCCATTGCCGTCGCGATTTGAATAGCTAAATTCAATGAACCTGACACGCCATAGGCTGCGGCTAACCCCAAGCCTAAGCCTATGAGAAAGCCCATCACCGAATTTTCAGAGAAGATGCCGATTTTCTTTTTTAAGGCTTTGGTATCGGCACGTCGATTAAAGAAAGGAATTTTATCCATAATCACATTGATTGGTAGTAAAAGTACTGCTGAAATATTCATCAAGTGGGTCACTGTTACTAAAGGAATACCAGTCAAGTCCTCAATGTGGCGTTGGAACATATCCCCCATCTTAAGTTCCAAGATAACCTGTACGACGGCGGTGATAAACCCAGCAAGTAAACTCCCACTGATAAAGTAGACTAGATAGGCAGTCAGCGCTTTGCCCCATACATTCCACATATCAACATTCAACGTCTTGGTCCAGTTCAAAATCAACATGACAAAATTCACACCAAGAACGACGGCAAAGAAAACAAATGCATAAGACCATGACCAGGTGATACTTGCTGCTCCTGTCCAACCTAAATCTAGCGCAGGCAAGTTCAAGCCAGTATTTTTCGCCAATGCTTCGGAAGCTGGACTAACTGCATTTGACATAAAGCCGATGACCATCGACATCCCAGTAAAAGCAATACCTAACGTGATCGCAGACATAAAGGCTTTTTTGAATTTCATCCCTGCAACCAAGCCTAGGATTAAAATGATTAGCGGCACAAAAATAGCGGAACCTAAACCTAAAATATAATTGATAATGTCTTGAAATACTTGCATTTTTTTCACTTCTTTCTTTTGATAGGATGTTTTGTGCTAGCCAATCAATTCTTTGATTTCTTCATAAATCGTATCCATACCCATACCTGTAAGAAACGGAATTCCAGCAAAAACGTGTACACCTAGCTCAGCCGCTTTTTCCAATACTTCATCATCTGGCTGTGCAACATACACATAAATTCCTGTCGACGGCAATTCGTTTTGGATCGACTTGTAATCAACTGCTTCAACGGGGAAATCGATCCCGTCATCTTCAAGCATCCCAGCAATTTTACTTGCGATCGTTTGACTTGTTGCAACGCCACTTCCACATGCTACGATCAATCTTCTTTTCATCTTGAATCCCTCCAAAAATTTTATTTTGTATACTGTGTAACTAATTGATAAATTGCCTGTACTTCTTGTGTCCCAATGAATGCCTTTACAAATCCTTCATCCATAAATAATGCCATTAACGATTGCAGTAAGCCGACTTGCTCTTTTGGTTCTTTGATCCCTAGAAAAAAGAGATTCTTGACCTGCATTTCTTGACTGTCACCCATTTGCTTCATCTTCACCTCGTTTTTCAGACGCACGATCGCTATAAAAGGCTTTTCGACATACGCTGGTTCTGAATGAGGCAAGCCAATATTCAAATACTGTGTAATCAGCCCAGTTGGAAAGGCTTGTTCTCTTGCTAGTAATCCTTCTACATACTGTTCATTCACAAAACCTTGTTCCTGTAATCGTTTGGCTATCTCTTCAAATAGTTCTTTCAAATCCTCTCCTTCCACGTCGAGAAAAATCAGCCTTTCATCAAACATGCTCGTATAGCCCACCTATTCTTCCTCCTTGTTCAACTTTAATGATAAATATTGTTAAACTTTGTTACAATGTGTTTTACAATGTAAATATACAATAGTTAATTTTTCTTGTCAACGCTTTCTTTTCGTATTTTTTCCAAACTAATTACTTTTATCGATACATAAAATTATCAAACTTTAACAAAGATGAACATTTATCCTTGCTTTTTCCAAAAGTAAATGCTATTAATTAATGTATAAAGAAGACAGTTGAAAAAGAAACTTAAAAAAATCGTTAATCAACCAGAGGTGAAACTATGTTAAAGAAAGAACGGCAAGAAAAAATTCTAGCGCTAGTGAATCAGCACGATTACTTATCCATTGCAGAAATAGCCAAAACATTAGACGTTTCCGATATGACCATTCGTAGAGATATTACAGAGTTAGCGAATCAATCTTTATTGGTAAAAATCTATGGTGGCGCCCAAAAACTCGAAAAAATCGAACACGAGCTTTCTACTCAAGAAAAAATCGATACGAATGTTGCTGAAAAAAAATTCATCGGAAAAGTGATGAACAGTATCATTTCAGACAACGATACTATCTATATCGGTGCTGGAACTACGATGCTTCACGCTTTACCTGAACTAAAAAAAGCAAACTTATTCGTGATCACAAATAGTTTGCTTGCTTTTAATTATTTGATTTACAACACAGACTATCGCGTCTTATTGACAGGCGGAGAATTTTCCCGCACGACGGAAGAATTTTATGGGGAAACGGCAGAGAAGAGTTTTGAAAATCTAAATATCGATATCGCTTTTGCTGCTACAAATGGGATCTTTGAAAATAATATCACCACTGCGAATCTTGTTGAAGGTTCGATTCAACGAGTCGCTTTCAAGCATTCCCGCAAAAAATGCATCGTTGCGGATAGTTCCAAGTTTAATCGCTCCGACGTTTACACCTTTTACTCACTTTCAGATATCGACTATTTGATCACTGATGATAAACTTTCTGAGACTACTTTTGAGTATTATCGCTCCTTTACAGAGATCCTCAAGGAGGAACAAAAATGATTTTAACCATCACAATGAACCCTTCCATGGACTACAACTATTTGGTTCCTTCGTTGAAATTGGATCAAGTAAATCGGGTAGATAACCCACATACATCAATTGGGGGAAAAGGTATCAATGCTGGCAGAGTCATCGCACAATCTGGGGAAGACGTTTTATTGACAGGTATTTTAGGTGGACCTGTAGGCAAAACGATCCTTGATTCTTTACTAGCCGAAGAACGTTATGTATTGGATTTCCTAACCATCGATGGTAATTCTCGCAATGCGATCACGATCATGCATGACGGTAACACCCATACAGAGCTAGTAGAAAAAGGACTTTATCTATCGGAGAAAAACGAACAACTTTTTTACCAACACCTTGCAGCATTAATTGAACAACATCCCATCACGGTCGTCTGTATTTCTGGATCAGTAAATTCTGATAATGGGCATTTTCACGATCAATTGCTTCAATTCATCCGTAAGACATTAGGTGAGCAGGTACCAATCCTCATGGATATAGCAGGTGAACAACTAAAAAATTGTTTGACTCAAACGAATGCTCGTCCGAATTTTATTAAACCGAATCAACAGGAATTGGAAGAACTAATAGGTCAAAAATTACATTCATCTCAAGACATTTTCTCTGTCTTAGAGAGCACTCTTTTCGAAGGAATCGACACCGTCATGGTATCTCAAGGCGGCGATGGGGCAATCGTTAAACATCAGTCGACTTTTTATAAGATTGAGATTCCTAAAATCGCCATCGTTAATACGACTGGCTGTGGCGATTCAACTGTTGGTGGCATGGCTGTTGCATTGAATAAACAGTATCCAATGGAACAAGCATTGACCTATTCGATGGCTTGTGGCATGTCTAATGCGCTTTCGAAAACAAACGGTACGATCGATCCTGCACAAGTCGCTGCATTTAGCGAACAGATCCACCTTTTCAAGATCAAAGAATAATCGGCTACCTATTTTTTGGTTCTCTTGATTACGCAAAACATTCGTTGGTACAAATAAAAAAAGCCCTAGCTAAGTGCAACTGATTGGTTCAGTGGTCTTAGCTAGGGCTGATTGTGTTAGTGGTTAAACATATTGTAATTCTTTGGCTTCTTTGTAGGCTGCATCGATCAAACCGCCGCCCAAGCATTCCATCCCGTCATAAAAAACGACTGCTTGTCCAGGAGTGATGGCGCGGACTGGTTCGTCAAAAATCACTTCTGCTCGATCTCCATCTAATAGACGCACCGTTACCGGTACATCTTGTTGACGGTAGCGGAATTTTGCTGTGCATGAAAATTCCCTGCCGCGGTCTTGTTCTGTAGTAAAGTGGATTTGGCTTGCTTCCAAGCGATCTGCATACAATGCGGGGTGATGGAATCCTTGTCCCACATACAAAGTGTTGGTCGCTAAGTCTTTTCCTACGACAAACCATGGTTCTTGAGTGGCACCGCCGCCGCCAATGCCTAAGCCTTGACGTTGTCCGATGGTGTAGTACATCAAGCCATCGTGTTGTCCTTTGACTTCGCCATCTAATGTAACCATATTGCCTTTTTTCGCTGGCAAGTAATTACTCAAAAATTGTTTGAAATTCTTTTCTCCGATAAAGCAGACACCCGTGGAATCTTTTTTCTTGGCTGTTGCTAGTCCTGCCCGTTCAGCGATCGCTCGTACTTCTGATTTTTCCATGCCGCCTAGTGGGAACATGGTTTTACTCAATTGTTCTTGTGACAATTGGCTTAAGAAATACGTTTGATCTTTGTTGTTATCCACGCCTCGCAACATATGGGTCACGCCGTTTTCATCAACGGTCACTTGCGCATAATGGCCAGTTGCTACATAATCGGCACCAAGATCCATCGCATAATCCAAAAAGGCTTTGAACTTGATTTCCTTGTTACACATGACATCTGGATTTGGTGTCCGTCCGGCACGGTATTCTGCAAGAAAATATTCAAATACACGGTCCCAATATTCTTTTTCGAAATTCACTGAATAATAAGGAATCCCTATTTGCGCAGCCACTTTGGCTACGTCTTTGTAGTCTTCTGTTGCGGTACAAACACCGTTTTCATCGGTATCATCCCAATTTTTCATAAAGATCCCGACAACATCATACCCTTGTTCTTTCAGCAAAAGTGCTGTTACTGACGAGTCTACCCCGCCACTCATTCCAACCACCACACGGGTGTTTTCGTTAGACATGATCGTTTCACCATCATTTCAATTATAGATTCTGAAATCATCTACGATTTGAAGGTCGCAACTTTTCAGTAATTTGCATTATACAACAAAACACAAAAAAGTTCACTGTTTGCTGTCTTTTCTTATAAATTCCTTTTTTAGAAAAGTCATCTGGAGGATACCCGCTGTCTGTTCTCCCCCCATTCAGCCCAATAGAAGAAGCGCTGCTTTTTGTGTATCTTATCGACAACCATCCAAACGACTCCCATTGTTCAAAGACAACTAGATAAGCGAATGCTAAGAAGCCGCATTTTACCTTTTAAACGGTCGTTTGTCATAAAATCGTATGGAATTCTTCAGGAAAAGCAGAAATGCCGCTATCAGAAAAAGACTATACTTCTTTTAGATACTACTTTATGAGGAGGGGCATTTCATGAGATCACACACAGGGATATCGAAAACTAGGAGAAACAACGGAAAGAAAAGAAAGAGCCTTGCGCTACTGCTTTTTCTCATCGGTGGTGTTTTTGTCATTCATTACGTGATTGATCAGGTCAGGGATGCTGCGTTTGATCAGACAGCGCTTGTCTCAAAAGAGTTCACTCACCAAGCCAATCAAGCGATTCAACAAGCGATGGCAGACACGCAGCAAGTGCCGTTGATTGTACAAACCGATCAACGCTGGGGCAATGACACATATGGATATGGAGAAACGCAAAATACGTTTGCAGCAAACGGGTGCGCTATTGCTTCTTTAGCGATGATCGATTCTTTTTGGACGGATCATCCGTCGAATCCTGACAAACTATTAAAGTGGGCTGGCGATCAATTTTATCTTCCCAAACAAGGAACGAGTTGGCAAATCTTTCCTCAGTTTGCCGAAGCTTTTGGTTACCAATTTGCCGATTTAGGAAGTTCCTTTGCGGCTGCCTATGAGAAAATGACACAAGGCATCCCCGTTGTGGTCTCGGTTCAATCAGGAACCTTTACGACCTCAGGACATATCATGGTATTGGCTTTGAACAAAGAAGGAAATGTTCAAGTATTCGATCCTAATGATTCCCCCAAAAAAGCTCATTATGAGAAAAGCTATCCTAACGATGTCTTTCAAGCAGAAGGAATCCATTATTGGAGCTTTTGGCTTTGATGTTCTGACCGGCTGAAGCTGCAAAAACACGCCATTTTTGCGACAAAAAAGACTAGCCGAAGCTAGTCTTTTGCTTATCTTACTATTATTGAACGCGTGGTTCGTTGTTTTCTTGAATACGCGTCGTTGTTCGGTTGAAGGCACCTTTGGCTTTACGTGTTTGTTTTGACGCAAAGTCGCCAGTTGTTTCTGCCGCACTGCTTACTTTGTCTTGAACTGTTTCAGAGTCTTTTTCGAATTGTTCACGTGTTTTGACATCTGCTACGTTCACGTTTACTTCGATGACGTCTAAATTCGTCATTTTGTTGACTTGTGTTGAAACAACCTCTTTGATTTGGTCGTAGATCGTGGTCATGTCGCTGCCGTATTCTGCAACGATATCAAGATCGACTGCCACTTGTTTTTTCCCAACTTCAACGTTGATCCCTGAAGTCACATCATCGGTGTTGACTAATTTACCTGCAATATTTGAGAAGAAACCGCCATCGACTGTTAAGAGTCCGTCTACAGATTCTAATGCAATGCCTACGATTTTTTGAATCACTTTATCTTCGTAAGTTAATTCTCCTTTAACACCTGTTGTTGGTTTTGTTTGGTTTTCCATCGTACATTCCTCCTACTATAATCTTGATATAAATTAAACTAATAATGTTACCAAAGTTAACGGCGCGGTCTTTGAAATTGTTCAAAGAATCCGACTTCTTTGAGATAAAATCCCAGATACATACCTAGTGCCGTAAACAGCACCAGCAGTATGGTTTTCAAAAAGCCGATCGTTAGAAACAGGATCGCTAGGATCAAACCGAAGCCTGCAAAGATAAGTGGGATCTTATAGTGGTAGAACCATTCACTCATACCTGTTCCTCCTAAACTACACGCGGCTGGTCATGGGCTGCTGGCGTTTCTTGCGTATCTTTTAAGACAACTTCCGTTTGGATATTGCTTTCGATACCGAAAAGCTGCTGCAGACTGCTGCTGATCTCACCAACCAATGCTTCTTGTTTTTGCGGGATGGCTGCTGTTTGTTTCATTTCTCCATCGATTTTTACGGATACTTTATTCTTGACGATTTTGATTTTTACGGATGGCTGATGGATGAAATCTGCTTGTTTCACCCGTTCAAGCACAAAATGCTCTAACGCCTTCTTCTGAATCACTAAATCGCCTGTCTTATGGGAAATGATCAAGCGGTCCGAACGTTTTGGATAAAACAAAACGACAAAGAGCGCGATCACGGTAAAAATGGCAAAGCCAACAGATAACCAAAAGAGCAGCATACTCATGGAAGATCCGACCCAAGGATATTCATCCAAAGGAATCAAGTAAACAGGCAATAAAGCCGCTTGCTGATTGGCGATGATCCCAAAATAAAAGACAAGTAAGAGTAAAAGCAATCCGATGATAAAAATCACTTTAGAAATCTTACGCATTGGCAACCTCCTTTACTGCTTTCTACTTAAAGCATACACATTTCTTAAATATCCATCAAATAATAACTCTTGGAATCGATTATTTTTTACATATAAAGTTTATTTTTATCAAAAAAATTTCCTTAATCAAAGCTTGCTGTCAAAGTCATCACAAAAAAAGCAAGCCGCCCAAATCTGTTTGGACGCTTGCTTTTTTTGTTATCTGTTAACGAGCCAGCTTAGTAAGTTCTTGTTGTTTTGCATGATACAACACCGCCAGTTCATTTTCGGAAACTGGCCGACCAAAAGGACGCGGCTGTGGCAGAAACGCCAATTCTGGTGCATCGACTCCTACGTTGAGATTCTCAGCGATCGGTACACTGTGATGATGAATATGCCCATGCAGATTGCGGCTGTTTTTGGTGATCCCCAGCAGCATAGGATAATGGGTCAGTATAAATTGCTGATGAGCAAACTTCAGCAAGACACCGACATCTTCAAACGCATACTTTTCGGCTCCCAAACAACCAGGATCATGCTTGCGCAAGTACGCAAAGAAAGCTCGGGTATCATGATTGCCTTTGATAAAAACGATTTTGCCCTGCAGCTGTGCTAACAGCGCAGCAATTTCTGGAAAGCCCGCTTCGTAATCAGGGTGCATCGCGACATCCCCTAAATGATAGACGACATCTTTATCCGCCACGACCTCATTCCAGCTGGCGATCATCGTTTCATGCATTTGCGTCACTGTCTCAAAGGGGCGTGGGGCAAAGTCATTGTCCCCGAGCAAGGCTGCATGAAAATAGTGGGTATCAGACGTAAAAAATTTCATAGTCGCTCCTTACCTTGGTGCTTTTTCTGTGATCAGCGTCTTCAAATCATCGCTAGCGGCTGCTTTTTCGTCGGTGCAGGAAACCGCGCATCGATTGCTGCCAATTCGCTTTTGGAAAAAACGATTTTGCAAGCTTCAATGTTCTGCAGCATATGCAGCGAGTCACTGGTTTGGGGGATCGCTAAGACGTGGGGTTGTCGAAGGGTCCATGCCAAAAGCAGCTGAAAAATCGTGCAGCCTTTGGCTTCTGCCAGCTCTTTCAACACTTCATCATTTTTGAAGTGGTGCCCTAGCCGATCGCCTTGAGCAATGGGTGAGTAGGCAATCACAGGAATCTCAGCCTCTGCCTGCCAAGGCAAAAGATCGTATTCGATCCCCCGGGCACCTAAATTATAGAGTACTTGGTTGGCGGCACATTGATCGCCGTTTTCTAACCGCAACAGCTCCTCCATATCTGCCACGTCAAAATTAGAGACGCCCCATGCACGAATCTTTCCAGAAGCTTTGGCAGCTTCTAGTGCGTCAACTGTTTCTGCTAACGGCACATCTCCTCGCCAGTGGAGCAGATACAAATCAAGATAGTCGGTGCCTAAACGCGCTAAGCTGCGGTCTAAAGCTTTCGGCAATTCATCTGCGGAGGCATTCCAAGGATAGACTTTTGAAATCAAATAAAGATCCCCTCGTGTAAAGGGCTGGATCGCCTTGCCAACTAGTGTTTCTGCGTTTCCCTCGCCGTACATTTCTGCGGTATCGATGACAGCCGCTCCAGCTTTGATGCCCGCTTGCAACGCATCGATCTCGGCTTTTTCCTTGGCTGGGTCATCCCCCATATGCCAAGTCCCCATGCCGACGGCTAGCACTGATTGCTTGTTTAAGGATCGTTTCATCTTGATTCCCTCTTTCTCGTCTTAACTCATCCTGTTCCTGCGAACACCTAGGGTTTGTTTTCTATAGTATAAAAAGAAACCGCCAAAGATACAAAAGAAGTGTATCAATCCCATGCCTGCTTGGCGGAGTGACACACTTCTTGCCCTTTGAATGATATAGCTGCTTTTGACAAAAGCTTACGCTTTGACAAACAACCCGCGGCTGATAAAACCATCCATTAAAAAGTAAAATTTTTCTTGCAACATTTTGTGCTGTTCATCTTTGAAAATATTGACTGCTTTTAACCCATTGGCTGTCGTGATGGACATCTTGAAGGTTTGCAGATCTTTTGCAACAGTGATTTTTAATTTAAAGCCTTCTTTGCTTTGGGGTGTTGCTTCAAGGCCGCGAATCAATTGGAAGTTGCCGCCGTTCGTTTCTGTAAAGCCATTGTCCCGCAACGTATATTTTTTTGCTTCAGGAGCAATGCGGTATTGGGTTGCTGCGCCTAAAACGGTTGCTGTTGTTTCAAATGCCATGTTCTTCACCTCTTTAACATCATTTCTTTCATTATAAATAGTTTTCAGCGAGATTGCTAGCTGTTCTCCTACTTTTTCGTGGCTAAGACAGTTTCTGCTAATAGCTGAGCAAATGCTTCGATTTCCGCCAATGTGTTGCCATAGCCAAAGCTGACTCTGACCGATTCCCGAATAGCTGGATGCTCTTTGCCCACCATCGCTTCGAGCACATGGGAGGGCTCCACATTGCCCGCCGTACAAGCGCTGCCTGTCGAGATCGCAGCCCCTTTTAAGTCCAATTTCATCAGCAGCAAGTCACTGCTGACACCTGGGAAACGCAGATTCAAAATATGCGGCAATTTGTGTGCTGGATCACCATTCAACTGAACATCGACGCCTTGTGCTGCTAAGGTCTCCATCAGCACATCGGCAAACGTTTGATATTGTTCCGCCGCTGCTTGCTGCGCTTCGGGGGTATGCAAAGAAGCTGCTTTGGCCATTCCCATGATGGCTGCTAAGTTTTCCGTCCCTGCTCGCCGTTTTTCTTCTTGCTCGCCGCCATGGAGTAGCGCAGGCAGCGACAAGCCATCTCGTTTATACAAAAAGCCGATCCCTTTTGGTCCGTTGATTTTGTGAGCAGAAATGCTTAGAAGATCAATACTGTTTTCATTGATTTCAAGCGGGATCTTGCCATAAGCTTGCACGGCATCGGTATGAAACACGGCGGGATGCTCCCGTAAAAGGGCCCCAATTTCTGCAATCGGCAGCAAATTGCCCGTTTCATTGTTTGCCGTCATTATGGATACTAAAATCGTATCGGGACGTAAGGCAGCCTCAACTTCACTGACGGCCAATTGCCCCTTTTGATCTACGGGCAAATAGGTCACCTCAAAGCCTAAGCCTTCTAAATAGCGCATACTCTCAATGACCGCCGGATGTTCGATCTGGGTCGTAATGATATGTTTGCCTTGTGCTTGTTTGCTAAGGGCTGTACCGATGATTGCTGTATTATCACTTTCGGTACCACCACTATTAAAAATGATCTCATGTTCTTTGACTCCTAGCTGCTGAGCGATCGCTTGACGAGCCAATTCTAATTGGGTGTGGGCGTCTCGACCATAATGATGAATGCTTGATGGATTGCCAAAAAATGTCTGCATCGTTTCACTCATCACTTTGATCACTTCTGGATGCAGCGGTGTCGTTGCTGCATGATCTAAGTAAACCATTCTTTTCACCTATCCTTCATTACTGCCATTATAACAAATCTTCCTCAGACGTCTATCGTGAGTGTCCATACGAAAAAACCTGTCAGTCAAAAGCGGAAAAATCGCCAATGATGACAGGCAGCTGAACGAGTTCAGCCTTACGAAAAATCAGGAACGTGTGCTGTTTTGCTTGTGCGGCTCACGTCACTTACTGATCGTTTTATTTTTTTCCAGGTTCAGAGGCAATGACAGTCAATTCACCAACCAATTCCCATTTCTTGATCGGGTTTGGCAAAATGCAGCTCGTGCCCATTTTTAGTTCATAGGAATGACCGTCGATCATCAAATGCCCATACCCATCGATCACGGTCATCAAAGTATAATCGGCCTTTTGTGCCAACGATAATTTCCCACGTACTTCCCACTCATACACATTGAAAAATGGCGTTTCAAGATAGGTAACGACTGCTGATTGTCCTTGTTTGACCTCACGGATCGATAATTCTGGCGTCCGTGCAGGAATCGTCGTCACATCGATCGATTGTTGGATATGCAGCTCCCGAGTTTGTCCTTGATCATCGGTACGATCATAGTCGTACACCCGATAAGTCGTATCCGAACTCTGCTGGGTTTCCAAGATCATGATCCCTTTTCCAATGGCATGGATCGTTCCGCTTGGCACATAGAAGAAATCGCCTTTTTTCACAGGGACTTTTGTTAACAAATCATCCCAACGACCCGCTTCGATCATTTCCGCAAGTTCTTCTTTGGTTTGGGCATGGTGGCCATAAATGATTTCCGCACCTGGTTCGGCATCAATGATGTACCAGCATTCCGTTTTCCCTAATTCCCCTTCATGGGCTAACCCATATGTGTCATCAGGATGGACTTGAACGGATAGATCATCTTCTGCGTCTAAAATTTTAATTAATAATGGAAAGACTGGTTCGTCTGAATGACCAAATAGTTCTTGATGGTCTTGCCAAAGATCCGCCAATGTTTTGCCTTTAAACGGCCCATTTTCAATGACGCTCACCCCATGAGGATGCGCACTGATCGCCCAATCTTCACCGATCTTGTCGCTCGGTAAATCAAAACCAAAAACAGAATGCAGGCGACTGCCGCCCCAAATTTTTTCTTGAAAAACAGGTTTCATAAACAATGGTTCCATAATTGTTCCCCTCTCTAGTTGTTCGTGCATATTATAGCATGAATCCGCTTATTCGGCAGTTTCTTTTAAGTAACATTGCAGGATTTCGTCACGATGACCCAAATAGCTTTCTCGATGATCCACTGGATGGACCCGATTCGATAAGAAAATAAACGCTTTTTTGTTAGGGATATCTACTGCGAGAAACGTGCCTGTATAGCCTGTATGAAATAATTGATACGGTGCACCTAACAAGTCCCAACCATAGGTGCGAGGCTTTGTGCTTTCAGGCGTCTGCCTGTGAGTCAGCGCCTGCATGACTTTTTCTGAGAAAAACGGCGCTCCTTGCTGCTGACCATTTGCCAGTAACAGTTGAACGAAAAGCGTCAAGTCATCCACGGTAGAAAACAACCCTGCGTTGCCGGCATGGTTTCCCAACACTCGTGCCTTAGGATCATGGGTGATTCCTCTAAGGATGCTGCCGTCTGGCTGCTGCTGGGTAGGAACGATCATTGGCAGCTGTGAGGGAGGAAAAGGCGGAAAGCCGCTGTTCTTCATGCCTAAAGGCGTCAAGACTTCTTCTTGAAAAATCTCGGTCACTGGTTTTTGATACAGCTCCTCCAATAAAAAGCCCAGCAAAATCGTCCCAGTATCCGTATAGTTGACCGTTTGACCGATCGTATCACTGCTTTCAAGCTGCAAATACGCCTTGCGCAAGGCAGCAGCATCCAACTGGTCTCGATGAGGAATCCACGTGTTGATGGCTGCCGTATGCGTCAGCAAGTGCTTGATCGTTACCAGATCGTCTTTAAACGCTGGCAGCCAACGAGTAAGCGGCGCCTCCATCTCGATTTTTTCTTGATCCCACAATTTTAACAGAACACTCGTTGTACAAACGACTTTCGTCAATGAGGCTAAATCAAACAAATGATCTTTCGTCATAGGTTCGGTTTTCGGAAGAAGCGCTGCCTGTCCGAATACATGGGTCTCTTGGGTTTCACCAGCGATAAAACGCAGCACCGCTCCTGGGAAAACGGTCGGCATTTTTTCTTGAATGAGCTGTACTGTTTTTGGGTACATTGTCATCGTTCCATACTCGCTCCTTTCAGGCTTGTCTTGCTTCTAACTTTAGCACTTTTTAGCAGCAAACAAAACTCGTTATCCCCTTTTTTCCTCCAACTATCCGACTCGATCAGCTAGTCGATTCGCTTGCTTGGTTTCTTAGTCATCAAAAAACATCGACTACTCAAAAGAGTTTCCGATGTTTTTTCTTATCTATTTAGATTTATTTTTTAACGATAAACCACCATTCGATACCGATCGCATCGTAGGTCGTCAACAACTTCCGTTTTTTGTCGATGAAAAACTCTTGCTTCTTCTCAGACAAGTGCTTTTCCAATGTATCGATATCTTCTTGACTGATGGAGATTTTCAAGAAGTCTAAGCCAAGCACCTCATGGGTCGGCAAATCGATCGTACCACCTTGTGCTTCAGTCAAGCCGACTTGGAAGTCACCATCATTGAGGATAAATTCCTTCGTTTCGGCTTCTTTTGTTTTCAAGCCTAAGCTTTCTTCTAAGAAAAGCTGCTCTTTGGCTAGATCACTGACGTTTAAATACAGCTTGCCAAAATGAGCTTCTTTTGATAAGCCAGCCGCTTTTGCAGGTGCCGCTTTGATCAATTCTGCTTCGTCTTTTGGTACCGCAGTTCCTGCGGGTGCTGTAAATAAGACTTCAATTTTGTTCCCTTCTGGATCAGCTATAATAAAGCCTAATTGATTCGCTTCATAACGAGCTTCTTCGAAAGCAATCGCTTTTTGTTGGGCATTGCTCGCGATAGTTGCCGCTTCTTCTAATGAGGATACGGCTAAGACGATGCGCTGCATTTTTTTGATCTCGCCGAAGTGATCGTTGGCACGCGGGCTTTCTTCCAACCATAAAACTTCTCTATCTAATCCTTTTAGACCAAAGATGGCCAATTCATTTTCTTCTCTTTTCAACTCAAAACCAAGTACATCCCGATAAAAGGCAATCGCTTGATCGCGGTCTTTTACCCGGATTGCAACAGTCAGCAACTTCGTACTGCTCCCCAATAAGAAATCTGTCATTGTTTCTCCCCCTACTTACATATGTACTCATTGTACTGATAAAACGAAATTCTAGCAAATGAAATCCCTACCTATTTTATTCTTTTTTTAGAGAAAATAAGAAGAAAAGCACAGAAAAGTCAGAATTTTGCATTTTTATGAGTAGAGAAGAGGCATTTGGGTGTTGCTAATGACTTCAGCTACAGACAGCTGCGGCTGGACTTGCCGCGAGGATCTGGGTTCCTAAACGATCGATTCGATCGGTGATACAAACGGCAGCTACCCCTGCTTTCAAGGCTTTCTGCGCACTTTTTAGTTTTGGCAGCATGCCGCCTGTGACTACTTCTTCGGTGATCAAACGGGGGATCTCTTCAAAAGAAACAGCTGATAACCACTGGCTTTCTTGCTTGATCCCAGGGACATCCGTCAACAAATATAGTTTTTCTGCTTGTAAACTAGCAGCAACCTGACACGCTACTTCATCGGCATTGATGTTCAGCCATTGCCCCTCTGGGGTAATTCCTAGCGGTGCCAGGATCGGGACATGTTTTTTCTCTGTCAAGAGCTTCAGGAAAGCAGCGTTGATTTGTTGAACCTTCCCCACCTGTCCTAATTTTTCTTCATCAATGACTTCTCCTTGAATCAGTTGATCACAGCCAGCATTCAGTCCTACGGCATGGAACCCAGCTTGCTGGAAAGCGGTCGTGATCAGCGGTTGAACTTGTCCCAAAAGGACCATTCTAGTTACTTCAAGCGTCTGGGGGTCGGTCACCCGCAGGCCGTCTTTGATCGTGACTGTCAACGCCATTTTCTCCATCATTTCTGAGATGTAGTGACCACCGCCATGGACGATGACTACTTTTTTGCCCGCAGCTTGCCAGTCTGCTATCGTCTCAAAGAATGACGGGGTTAAATTGTCTGAGGCGACACCGCCGATTTTTACTACGATCGTTTCCATCTACTCGCTCCTTTTTGTCTAGTACCTGATTTCTTTCAGGTATGATATAGTGCGTTGATTTTCACATAGTCATACGTCAGATCACAGCCCCAAGCGGTGCCAACACCTGCCCCTTCTTTCAGCTCGACAACGACTTTGACTTCATTTTCCGCCAATTGTTCTTGCATGATGGTTTCGTCAAAAGCTACCGGTGTCCCTTGGACAAAGACGGGAATGTCGGCTAATGCAATCGATACCGTTGCTGGATCGATCGGCTGCCCACTATAGCCCACTGCACATAAGATACGCCCCCAGTTCGGGTCTTTGCCAAAGAGAGCTGTTTTGACCAGTGGCGAACCGACGATGGTTTTGCTGATCATTCGGGCTGCTTCATCGGTCACAGCTCCACTCGTATGAGCTTCGATCAATTTGCTGGCGCCTTCTCCGTCCTTTGCAACTGCTTTGGCTAGTGCGGTCAGAACTGATTTGAGCATCCCTTTAAACTCATGATAAGCTGGCGTGTCAGCTTCGATCGTTGGATTTTTGGCTAACCCGTTAGCTAAAACTAACACCATATCATTGGTGGATGTATCGCCATCGACCGTGATTTGATTGAAGGTAACGTCGGTTAATTCTTTCAGCAGTACTTGCAAGAGTGCTGGAGCGATCGCCGCATCCGTCGTAACAAAGGCCAGCATCGTAGCCATATTGGGATGGATCATACCAGACCCTTTGGCACAGCCCGCAACAGTCACCGTTTTGTCAGCGATCGTTGATTGGATGACACTGCTTTTTTCAGTCAGATCCGTCGTCAAAATCGCTCGTTGAAATCGGTGGGCATCCCCTTGCCTGTTTAGTTGCTGAATCCCTGCAGTGATTTTTTCCATCGGTAAGCTCTTACCAATGATCCCGGTGGAGGCTACCGCAAAGGCTTCGGGACTCGTATGCAGCTGGGCTGCTGCCAATTCTGCCATCTCTTGTGCATCTTTTAAACCTTGCTCCCCGGTACAAGCATTGGCATTGCCCGCATTGACGATCACACCTTGCAAGGTGCCTGCTTGCATTTTTTCCTTTGTAACGAGAATGGGTGCTGCTTGTACTTGATTGGTGGTAAAGACTGCTGCAGCACTGGCTGGCACTTCAGAGACGATCCAACCAAGATCGACTTTCTCTTTCTTCAGACCGCAATGCAGACCGTCGGCAAAAAAACCTTTGGGGGTTGCGATCGTTCCTTCGATTTCTTTCATTTTCTTTCCTCCTACTGCCACCTTTTGCGGATTGTCCACTGGCTGACACGAGTATCCTCACGCGTCTGTTGGCTATTTTATGGATATAACGGTGCTTGCATAAGACCAGTCGTTTCTGGTATCTTTGCCCATCGATTGAAGTTTTGGATCGCTTGGCCAGCAGCCCCTTTGCCTAAATTATCGATCACTGCGATAACGGTCAACACTTGGGTCAGCGGATTGAAACATATGCCAATGTCACAAAAATTCGTTCCCGTCACTTGCCGCAGCTCGGGCAGCTTTCCTAACGGTTGCACTCGGACAAACGGATGGTCTTGATACGTTTTTACGTACTGCTCATAGATGTCCTCTTGCGAAATCGCGTCTTTGATAGGCGCATAAAGCGTCATAAAGATCCCTCTTTTGACAGGCAGTAAGCTGGTAGAAAATTGGATCGGCGGCATTGCCTGATCCCATTGCTGAAACTGCTGCATGATCTCAGGAATGTGCTGATGCTGATTTGGCTTATACATCGTCATGTTATCCGCAGCGGTTGCAAAGTGACTGCTGTCCGTCAATTTCTTACCAGCACCCGACAAACCCGACTTGCCATCAAAAATCAACGTACCGCTGAATAGTTTTTGCTGAACCAACGGCGCAGCAGCTAAAATGGCAGCAGTCGCATAACAGCCTGGATTGGCGATCAAATTGCCAGGAGTCGGTGCAAACTCAGGCAGCGAATAGGTCGCTTGTGCCAACAACTCGGCAGGTGCAGCTTCTTGGTGATACCATTTTTGATAGCTATCCCGATCCTTCAATCGCAGATCACCAGAAAGGTCAATCACTGGAAAGTCATTTGCGACAAGAGTCGCTGCGAGTTCTTTGCTGATTCCAGCAGGAGTCGCAAAAAACACGAGTTGATTTTCCTTTTGGATTTTTTCTGCATCAAAAGGTTCGATCAGCCGCTCTGTCAGTCCAATTAAATGAGGATACAAAACAGATGAATTTTCATGCATAGAATGACTATGCAAGGTGCCCACCTCCAATTGGGGATGTTGCTGGATCAAACGAATCAATTCAATTCCGGTATACCCTGTTACACCAACGATTGCTGCCTTCAAACACGTCACTCCTCAAAAGAATTTACTTAAGATTATAAGAAACTCCCATCGCTCTGTCAATGATTATTTATAAAACTATTCAAAATAAATTCACTATTATTCGGTTTTTATAAGAAAAAAAGCCCGAAAAATCTATTTTTATGCAATTATGCTAAGACAGCTTGCAAAATCGCCAAGGCTGCTGTCGTTTCCTCTTGCGAGATCGTTAAAGGCGGCAGCAAGCGCAAAACCTTGGATCCCGCTTTTAATGCGAGGAGGCCTTGGTTCCGCAGTTGGGTCAACACGGATTGCAAGCTTTCCGAATCGGCTAATTCGATACCGATCATCAATCCTTTCCCACGAATCGCCTGCACCTTAGATAGTCCTTGCAATCCGTCGAGAAACTGCTGCTGGCGCAAGTGAACATTGACTTGAATGTCCCCTTCTTGCAACACACTGCAAACAGCACTAGCAGCAGCCATCGCTAATTTATTGCCACCAAAGGTCGAACCGTGACTACCGGGTCCAAAAGCCGTTTGCAAATGGCTTTTGCCTAGCATCGCTCCGACAGGGATCCCGTTACCAAGCCCTTTTGCTACGGTAAAAAGATCAGGTTCAATGCCATATCCTTCAAAAGCAAACAGGGTTCCTGTCCGTCCCATCCCGGTTTGGATCTCATCCACCACCAGTAGTACCCCCAACTCCTGACAAAGGGCTGCCACCGCTTGGACCCACGCCACCTCAGCAGGGATCACACCGCCTTCGCCTTGGATCAATTCTAAAAACACGGCTGCCGTCTGCTCATCTAAAACGGCTTGCAATGCCTCAAGGTCATTAAAGGGTACATACACCATCTCTGGTACTAACGGTCCAAACCCATCATGGATACTACTTTGCCCAGTCAAAGACATCGCCCCAAAGGTTCGACCATGGAAAGATTGTTCAAAACTAATGACTTTGCTGCGGCCAGTCGCTTTGCGAGCCAGCTTTAAAGCAGCTTCGTTCGCCTCAGCGCCACTATTGCAAAAATAAGCCAGATACGGTTCGTCTGAGGCGCTCTTTTGATTTTGGGTCAGCTTCTGGGCAACTTCTTCTTGCAACTGGCTGTCATACAAATTCGGCACATGCCAAATCTGCTCTGCTTGGGTCATCAACGCGGCTTGCACTTTGGGATGCCCATAACCGAGATTAACGACCCCGATGCCACTTGTTAAATCTAAATATTGGTTGCCTTGCGAATCTACCACATAGCTGCCGTTGCCTTGCTGGATGTCGATGGGTAAACGGCTGTAATTAGGAAAAAGATGACTCATTGGTTTCACTCCTTGTCTTGGATCATTCGAAATTATGTATTAATATACATTTCAATCCAATAAATTGCAATAAATATTTAAATTAAAGCGATAAAAATTCATAAAAAAAAGAAAGCAGTGACAATCACTGCTTTCTTTCAGTCAACCTTTGGCGGTCTGTTTATCATCATTTGGGGAAGAATTTCTTTCATTACAAACAGTGGATCACGCCACTTCTTCTGAAAATTGACTGTTATACAGGTCTGCATAGAAACCGTTTTGTGCCATCAATTCCTCATGATTTCCAGTCTCAACAATGGACCCGTGATTCATCACGATGATATTGTCAGCATCACGAATCGTAGAGAGACGGTGAGCAACCACAAAGCTGGTCCGATTTTCTAACAAACGACCCATTGCTTTTTGGATCAAGATTTCCGTCCGCGTATCGACACTAGAAGTTGCTTCATCCAAAATCAAAACGTCGGGATCCGCTAAGAAGGCGCGGGCGATCGTGATCAGCTGACGTTGACCTTGGGAGATGTTGCTGGCTTCTTCATTCAAGACCGTATCATAGCCTTCTGGCAATTTGCGAACAAAATCATCCACATGGGCAGCTTTCGCCGCAGCGATCACTTGCTCTTTGGTTGCTTTTTCATTTCCATAATGAATGTTGTCATAGATGGAACCAGTAAACAACCACGTATCTTGCAGCACCATCGAGATATTACTACGCAACTCATCACGAGTCAAGTCTCGGGTATCTTTGCCATCGTAACGAATGCTACCGCCAGAAACATCATAAAAACGTTCCAAGAGATTGATCAGCGTGGTTTTCCCAGCGCCGGTAGGTCCTACGATAGCCACCATCTCACCAGCTTTGACATCCAGATTAAAATCGGTCATCAATAATTTGTCTGGCGCATAACCAAATTGAACATGATCGAAACGAACTTTGTATTCACTGTCTTCCACTGGCAATCCAGAAGGCTCATCAGTCATTTCTTCTTCATCAAAGACTTCAAAGACCCGTTCGGCAGATGCAACGGTTGATTGGATGGTGTTTAGTAAGCTAGCGATTTGAGTGATTGGTTGAGAGAATTGATTGGTGTATTGCAAGAATGCTTGCACATCCCCTAACGTCATGTTCCCATTCGCCACTTTGATCCCACCAAGGACAGCCACGAAGACATAGCCTAAGTTTTTAATGAAGTTCATCAAGGGCATAATGATCGCTGAAATAAATTGGGCTTTCCAACCAGCGGAATACAGACGGTCATTTTCTTCTTCAAAAACGACTTGATCGGCAGCTTCATGGTTGAAGGTTTTGACAACGGTATGACCGCCGTAAGTTTCTTCGACTTGGTCATTGAGCAATCCTAAACTTTTTTGTTGTGCCGCAAAGAATTTTTGCGATTTTGGTGCGACGATCATCACGACGATCAAGCTTAAAGGAACCGTTGCTAAAGCAACCAAAGTCAGTTGCCAACTGATCGTCAGCATCATCCACAAAACCCCGATAAAGGTCACGACACTCGTAATAAATTGGGTCAAGTTTTGTTGCAGGGTACTTGCGATATTATCCATATCATTGATCGCCCGTGACATGATATCCCCATTTGAGTGAGTATCATAGTAAGAAATCGGCAAGCGGTTCATTTTTTCATCTAAGTCACGACGCAGCTCATAAACCGTCCGTTGCGAGACACGGGTCATAATAAACTGTTGTAGAAAGTTGAAGACGGCTGAAATCACATACATGCCGATCGCGATCAAAATGATTTGACCAACTTTCTCAAAATCGATAGGAAATTCTGTTACCTGTTGGCCGGCTTGCATCTGCTGCGCACCGATCATGACACCTTTAAAAATTTCAGTGGTCGCTTCCCCTAAAATTTTCGGTGTTTGGATTTGGAAGATCACGGCTGCGATCGCTAAAACGAAGACGGCAATGATAGCGATGGAGCGTTTCGACATGTACCCGAAAAGCCGTTTGACCGTCCCCCAAAAGTTTTTTGGTTTTGGTCCTTTGGCACCGATGTTACGGCCTGGACCGCCGCCCATTGGTCCGCCACGGTGTTGTGTTGTTGTTTTCTTTTCACTCATGCAAGATCCTCCTCTCTCAATTGTGAAGAAACGATTTCTTGGTAGGTTTCATTGTCTGCCATTAATGATTCATGGGTTCCTTTTCCTACGAGTTTTCCTTCATCCAATACTAAGATCGTATCGGCATCCATGACGGTGCTGACCCGTTGGGCAACCACGACCATAATGCTGTCTTGCATGTCGCGTTTCAGCGCTGCTCGTAAGTTGGCATCGGTTTTGAAGTCCAGTGCGGAGAAGGAATCATCAAAGACATAGACATCTGCTTGTTTCACTAACGCACGAGCGATCGCTAAACGTTGACGTTGTCCACCAGAGAAGTTGCCGCCGCCTTGTTCTACACGGCTATCTAAGCCATCTGCCAGTTCGGAGACAAAATCTTTGGCTTGGGCGATCTCTAGTGCTTGCCAGATTTCTTCATCTGATGCATCGGGTTTTCCGTATTTCATATTTTCACGAATGGTACCAGAAAACAGTACCGCTTTTTGCGGAACAAAGCCCACGACTTCTCGTAGATTGTGCTGGGTGACTTCTGCAATATTGACCCCATTGATTTTGATTGCACCAGACTCCACATCGTACAAACGAGGCAAGAGATTGACTAAGGTCGTTTTCCCTGAGCCCGTCCCACCGATGATGGCAACAAAATCACCAGATTTTGCTTGAAAATCGATATCTTCCAACGCCAATTTCTCAGCGCCTTGGTAGCGATACGCCACATGGTCAAAGGCCAAGGTTGCTTGGTCCCCTTGTAAGCTCAATGTCGCTGGTGTTTTTGGATCGAGAATTTCATCTTCTTCATTTAAGACTTCGTTGATCCGATCAGCTGATGCTTGGGCTCTTGGCACCATCACGAAGATCATGGACAGCATCATAAAGCTGATCAAAATTTGCATTGCATAGGTCATAAACGCAATCAAGTTTCCGACTTCTAAGGTCATTTCGGCAATATAATGACCCCCAAACCATGTGATGGCAATGTTCGTCCCACTCATGATCAACGTCATCAATGGCATCATCAATGCCACGATGGTGTTTACTTTAATCGCGGTGTGGGTGTAATCTTTGTTGGCTTCATCAAAGCGATTCGCTTCATAATCCGTCTTGTCAAATGCCCGAATAACGCGGACCCCCGTCAAGCCTTCACGAAAGACTAAGTTCAAACGGTCGGTTTTCTTTTGCATACTTTTGAATAAAGGAACGGCAAAATACATAATACCGCCGACCAATACTAGCATGATAGGAATAACGACTAAAAAGATTCGGGTTAATTGGGCATCTTTTTGATAGGCCAAGAAACTCGCCCCAATCAGTGTGATCGGTGCATTGATCATCATACGTAAAAACATTTGCGTCACCATTTGAATTTGGTTGACGTCGTTGGTGGTTCTTGTAATCAATGATGCGGTCCCAAATTTATCAAACGATCGAGAAGAAAAATTCTCAACTTTTTGGTAAATGTCCGAACGTAGTTTTTGTCCTAATTTTTGTGATTCTCTTGTTGCGAAATACGTATTTCCTAAAGCGGCGATGATACTGATCAATGAAAAGCCGATCATGTAAAAGCCGGTTTTCCAAATGTAATCAATGTCGCCTGTCGCCACCCCATTGTTGATAATATTGGAAGTCAATGTCGGTAGATACAAATCAGAAACGACTTGGATCACCATAAACACCACTGCCATGATTATAGAAATGACGGATACGCGTTTTATCAGCTTAATCATAGGTTTCCCCTCTTTCTTTTTTTGCGCCCTCTCTTAACCAGCGGACTTTACTGTTGAAATCAGCGATCGCTTCGGCAGGATCATAGTCTGGATCAAACGCTGATTGGCGATAGGCTTCGGCAATCGTCGAAAAGACGGTATGCATCAGCAGCTGGATCAGCATTTTCAACTCATGGTCGTCTTTGACTTTCAATAAATCTTTGTCGACCTCTGACAAAAAGATGGCTTGCTGCTTCTGCCGATCGGCTTTGTTTTCTTGATGCATCTTGTGCTGCATCTCTGGCACGACTTTATGGAAGGAACGATAATCCATACTCATAAATAAATTGCGGTAAAAGTTTGCGTTTTTGCCTTTGAAAACCTCGGCGATCATACGTGAAAAGTACCATTCGAACCCCGCAAACAGATCCCCGTTTTCATGTTGGATCGATTTCAGCAGATCTCGCTGACTATTTTTTTTCAACGTATGGAAATAATAGTAATAAAGATCTTCTTTGTTTTCGAAGTATTGGTAAAAACTCCCGCGAGGAATCTCGGCATCTTTGATGATGTTGGCGATCGAGGCGTCTTTCAGCGGCAGTCTTGAGAATTCTTTTTTCGCCGCATTTAAGATGCGCTTTTGTTTTTCTGGCGGCAAGTGAAAAAATGTATCGGTCGGCATCACAAGCAACTCCTTTCTAATTTAAAATAAATCACAGCTCTCGATATGACACGTTGTCATATGACACTGTGTCATTATACACCCCTCACCAGAGAATACAAGAATTTAAATTTGACTTTTTTATGAAGGAATCGATTCTGGTCTTTTTATAAAGGGCGTTATTTGAAAAGAAATAACCAATGAAATTTCTGAAAACAAAAAACCTTCGTTTCCCTGATGGAAAACGAAGGTTGCTATTTTTTCATTCTAACGATTATAAATAACAATCATTTTTTCTTGCGGCGCCATAGAATCAAGAAAACGATCAGCAGCAGGATAACACCTGCGATCAGTAAGGTATAGCTTGGCGCTTCATTGGTTTTAGGTAATGTTTTTTCACCATCGGCAGTAGCGTTGGCCTCTTTCGAAGAAGTCGTTGTCGCTGTTTCTTGAGCACTCGTCGATGTTGCGGTCGCTTCTTCAGACGTACTCGTTTGCGTGCCTGTAGGCAGATACATGGAATCATTTGCCGCTTGAATGATATAAGAGATCCGTCCTGGGACAAAGGCATCTGGATCGACTTGCATCTCTTGTTCCATCTGATTTAAATTGGTCAAAATTGAGATCATCCATTCGTTGGAAACGGCTTGATTCAAATGTAAAAAGACTCCGTCTGCTGGATAGACGACCCGTAAATATTCTTGCAGCTGATCCACAACAGGAATCAAGTCAGCAAAACTGGCGTAGCTATTTGCATCAAAAGCCAGTTGCGGCTCAATGGCTTCCCAGGATAACGTCTGATCGACAAACAAGGCACCGATGATTTTTGCTAAGTAAGCAATATCAAAGCCCATCGCATCACTGGAATAACGTAGCGCCAGACGATTGCCATTGGTCAATTCTTCATCTGTCAACTGGTCCAACTGTTCTTGGGTAAATGCGGTCACACTTCCTTCAGTGATCCCTTGGGTTAAGGCGCTACGCAGCGAACTAGGTTCATCGGCTAACGTGTTGATCTCACTGACATCTTGCGTCCCCGTCTCTGCTTGGATCGAGGCAATAACAGCTTCGGAATCGACTGGTTCTTGATTCTCGGTAGTCGTAGTTTCTGAAGCAGCGGATTGATCCGTCTCTTGATTTTCTACTGTACTTTCTTGGACAGCAGCTTGTGTCTGATCCGTTCCTGATTGCTCCTCTGATGAAAGCGTCTCGCTAACGGCAGCCTGATTGCCACTTTCACTCGTAGCTGTTTCATCTGCATGAACCATCAGTGGTGAAAAAGCCAGCGTCATTAGTCCGAACCAAATTATTTTTTTCATCCTCATTGCCTCCTCGAATGGGAACACTCCCTTTGTAACGAAACTGTAACATAAAGGGAAATTTTTCGCAATCTATTTAGTAACTTCTTAAAAAAAACCTCTATCTTTATCCGATAGAGGTTTTAACATTATTTTATCGTTGCCACATGCATGACGGCTTGACCCGCTTTTGTTTCTGTTCCTGGTAACCCTTCGATATTGGCTACTTGCTCCATATTGGTGATGATCACGAGCATCTCAGAAGCTTTGCCTTTAGCCGTCAACTGTGCCAAATCGACTTGGGCAACTTGGGTAGCTGGTGTCACGGCTTGGCCTTCCTCCACCAGGATCTCAAAAGGTGCTCCTTGCAATTCGACGGTGTCAACACCCATGTGCAGCAGAATCTCTAGCCCGCTGGCAGTCTTGATCCCCAATGCATGTTTCGTGGGAAAAATCGTCGTGACGGTTCCTGCTGCTGGTGCATAGATCGCACCATTGTCTGGCAAGACGAAATACCCGTCGCCCATCATTTTTTGCGAAAATACCGGATCACTTGATGCACTGATCGCTTTTGTCGTGCCTGTGGCTACTGCGTATAAAGGGGTATCGATCGGTTCTTTTGATGGATTTGCTGTCATTTCCTTTGCAGCCGTTTCACTCGTTTCTTTTGGTTGCGGTTGCACAGTAACGGTTGCAGCTGGTTTTGCTTCTTCTGCCTCGCTTTCTTTGACTGCTTCTAAGCGATCTTTCGGAATCCCAAAGAAGTAGGTGGCAACGAAGCCGCCAGCATAGCCTGCTAACAAGCCGAAAATATAGCCCATCCAACGGCCGTTGGCAATCAAGGGGATCAAAGCTAGCCCTGATGGTCCAATCGCCGTTGCGCCGATATTTGTCAAAGCGCCAATGACCGCACCACCGATCCCACCACCAATACAAGCAGTGATAAATGGTCGACCTAATGGCAACGTCACTCCATAGATCAATGGTTCGCCGATGCCTAAGATCCCAACTGGCAATGCACCTTTGATCATTTCAGAAAGCTCTTTGTCTTTACGTAGTCGTACCCATAAGGCTAAAGCTGCACCGACTTGACCAGCACCAGCCATGGCTAAGATCGGTAATAATTGCGTGCTGCCTGTTGCTTCGATCATTTGAATGTGGATCGGGGTCAAAATTTGATGCAAACCAAACATGACCATTGGTAGGAAGGCCGCCCCTAAGACAAACCCAGAGAAAGCACCGCCCACGTTCAAGACCCAAGTGATCGAACCGACTAAGCTGTCAGAGATCAGACCTGCCAATGGCATGATCAAGAAAATCTCCGTCAAACCGATGATCAGCAAACACAACGTCGGGGTCACGATAATATCGATCGCTTCAGGAATCACTCGATGCAGCACTGCCTCTAATTTCGCCAAAAGCCATACAGCGAAGATCACACCGATGATCCCTCCTTGGTTGGCAGCTAAAGCTTCGCCAGTGAACAAGTTTTGGATCGGGGCTTCTGGGTTCATACCTGTCAGCAAGATGATCGAACCGATCACGCCACCAAGGGTTGGATTGGCTTTAAAGACCTGCGCTGCATTGACCCCAGTAAAGATCGCTAAATAGGTGAACATCCCATTTCTGAGGACGTTTAAAATCATGACATAATAATTCCAAGTATCTCCATCTAATCGGCCAGCCGTGATCATATTGGTCAGGACAGAAGCGATCCCTGCGACGAGTCCTGCACCAACGAAGGCTGGAATCATTGGAACAAAGATATTAGAAATATCTTTCAGCAGCGACTTTAATGGTGATGATTTTTGTTTGGCTTTTTGGGCTGCTTTCATCTCTGCCGTTTTTTCTGATAACGCCTCTTTGCCTGATTTTTGCGGTGGGATCTCTTGCCCTAAATCAACACCAGCTTTTGCCACCATTGCATTGGCTACTTTGTTGACTTTCCCTGGTCCGATAATGACTTGCAGCTGCTCATCATTGACCACACCCATTACACCGGGAATCTCTTTTAACCCTTGTTGATCGACCTTGTCGTGGTCGCGGACGGTCATTCGTACGCGAGTCATACAGTGATTGACTGTTTCTACGTTGTCCATTCCGCCGGCTTCTTGAAAAATCTTCTCCGCTAACTCTTCTACCGTCAGTGTTTCTTTTGCCATTACTTTTCTCCTCCTAACGCCGTTTTGACAAACCCTTGTGCCGTGGCAAGTTTTGCTTGTGCTTCGTCTTTCGTGCTATCAGTCAACAGCATCACGATCGCCAATTTGACATTCTGATCTGCTTCTTCAAATGCCGCGGCGGCTATTTCATAATCAGCTTCAGTCGCCTGCATGATGATCCGTTTTGAGCGTTCCACCAATTTTTCGTTGGTCGCTTTCACGTCGACCATCAAATTATTGTAGACTTTGCCGATCCCTACCATCGATAACGTCGAGATCATATTCAAAATCAGTTTTTGGGCAGTCCCAGATTTCAAGCGAGTCGAACCTGTCAGAAATTCTGGTCCACAATCGACCTCGATTGGAAAGCTGGCATGCTGAGAGATCTCCGCGTCTTTATTACAAGCGATCGTAGCCGTTGTGGCACCGAGCTCATTGGCATAGTCAAGCGCCCCAATCACGTAAGGGGTTCTGCCACTGGCAGCGATCCCGATCACCATATCATTTTGGTTCAACTTCAAATCGACAAGGTCTTGTTTGCCTAGCGTTAAGGAGTCTTCTGCTCCTTCGACAGCGACCGTCATCGCTTCTTCGCCACCGGCGATCAGACCGACCACCATCTCAGGTGATACCCCAAAGGTTGGGACACATTCGGCCGCATCCAAGACGCCTAATCGACCACTTGTCCCAGCGCCAAGATAAATCAAGCGTCCGCCCTTTTTAAAAGCGACGATGGTTTGTTCAATCACTTTTTCAATACTAGGAATTTCTTTTTCCACCGCATAGGCAACTTTTTGATCTTCTTGGTTCATTTTTTGACACGCTTCTAAAATCGTCATTTCATCTAAATTGCTCGTTTCACTGTTGCGTCGTTCGGTCGTTAATTTGTCTAAATTGATTTTATTCATCGGAATCATCTCTTTCTAATTTAAATCGCATCCCTGCTTTGATTTGTTGGATCAACGGCAGATCGGCTGGTATCACCTGAGCGGCGAGGTTGACTTTTGGGTCTGTCGGCAAAGGTCGTTTGCACACCTGGATCTCTCCCATATAGCGCAAGTACTCTTGGTTATCGATCGTCACAGCCCCCACTGGCCGCTCTTGGCTAAGTTCAGGTGTGACTTCTGGAATGGCATTGAAACGGGCATCGGCGCTGCGCAAGACATCCCGAGCTTCATCGTAACGATTTTGGTGATTCCCTAAGACGTGTTCAAAGTAAGTGGAACCAAGATCTTTGACCCGCAAAACGATCCGCGCTTCTTGCAGATACGTCGCAAACTGCTGGGCACTTTTTTCAGAAACCATGCCATCGCCAATGTAAACAGCATCGACTGAGCCAGTTGCCAATAAGTCGATCGCTGCGGCAAAAGGCGACCAGTTGCGGTGTCTTTCCAGTGTGGGTAATCCTTGAAATAACGGTCTGCGTTTCTTGGCATCCCCTGGAACAAAGGCTTGGACGAAAAAGCCTTGTGCTTTCAACCAGCGGTTCTTCTCCTGAAACCAGCCAACATCCAGTCCCGTTTCTGGTCGGGGGTAATAATTGTGCCAAGCTTCCAAACGAGTAAAATCGGCTCCATACGCCTGCAGCTCTCGAATGTCTTTTTCCGTCAATGTACTGGCATTCAAACTGATGGTCATTTCTTTTGAAAAAGCTGCGATTTGCTGATTGTCGATCGCATAATCCATTCGTAAACCAGTGACACCGATCTCCCTTAGTTCCGCCAGATTGTCGATGGAAAAGCCCGCTTCTGCTAATGCGTTTCCAGAAATATCTACCATTAAAGACAGCTGATGGTCTTTTGCGAAACCTCCCAAGTCCGTCAAACGCTGCCGATAAGTACTGCGATCATCTTCTGGTATGTGCATGGAGGTGAAAATCCCTTTAAAGCCTGATGCCATCGCAGTCATCTGCTCAAGTTCTGCTGCCGTCAAGTCTTCGTTCATAAATACAGAAAAGCCGAACATCTCTTTGCCTCCTTGATGGGTCACTTTCGTGATACCGTTTTCTATAAAAGCATTATAACTGATTCTTTTCCCATTCGCAACTATATTTCATAATTAAATCATTAATATAGAAATATTGTTTCATTTAATAAGAAAGCTTTACCGTTTAAACTTTCTTATGCCCTTCTTTCTACACTTATGGTACACTTTATTAGGAACGAAACTTGCTTTCGTCATTTTTACATAGTAGGAGGAATCACATCATCAATGATTACAATGGATGATATTATTCGCGAAGGCAATCCAACCTTGCGTGAAGTAGCAAAAGAAGTACCTTTTCCTTTGAGCGAAGAAGATATCGCACTGGGAAAAGAAATGATGACCTTTTTAGAAAATAGCCAAGATCCAGTCAAGGCAGAAGAACTTGAATTAAGAGGCGGCGTTGGTCTAGCAGCTCCTCAATTAGATATTTCAAAACGAATCACAGCGGTCCTCGTCCCTAGCAGCGACCCAGAAAAAACAGAACCTGATTTTAAAGATGTTCTATACAATCCCAAAATTTTAAGTCATTCCGTGCAAGAAGCTTGTTTGGGTGAAGGCGAAGGCTGTCTGTCCGTGGACCGTGAAGTCCCTGGCTACGTGGTACGCCATGCCCGGATCACGATCAGCTATTACGACATCAACGGCAAAAAGAAAAAAGTTCGTTTGAAGAACTATCCTGCGATCGTCGTTCAGCATGAGATCGATCATTTGAACGGGGTCATGTTCTACGATCATATCAATCAACAAAATCCTTTTTCATTGAAAGAAGGCATTTTAGTCATCGACTAACTAAAAAGTCTCTACCGACATTTTGCGGCAGAGACTTTTTTTCTATACTATTGACTATCTTCCTTCACGGTTTTGGCATTAATTGCCTTTCGCTAGGCTTTCTTGATGATCGGCTTTGATTTTTTCTAATAACGCTGGCTGTTCAAAAAGGTCTAATGCCGTCAGCGCTAAAAGTTCCGCCGCGATGGCGATCGATTGCAAGCCTTTTTCACTCTTGGCAGCGGCTTTGAATTCTTCCGAATGACCCGCAATGTAGTCATCTGAAATCGAAACGGTGGGTTGGATCGTCGGGATCACTTGACTGACATTGCCGACATCAGACGAACCAAGGCTTGTTTTGGCTTCCGTATCGATCTCATCGGCAGGTACGCCCGCTTCTTGGGCATGGGCGAAGAAGATCTCATCAAAACTTGGTGTCACGATCACATCGTCGACGGAGTTTTGGAACAAACCAAATTCATAGGTCGCTCCCGTAGCTAAAGCTGCTCCTTTTACGATGTTTTCGACTTTCTCGTAGACATCATTCAAGGTTGCTCGATTGGCAGCTCGTAAATAAAAACGACCGGCTGCATATTCTGGCACGACATTGGCTGCCACGCCGCCATCGGTGATCACACCATGAATATTGACGTCTTTTGGTAAATGCAGGCGCAACCCATTGATCCCGTTAAAGACTTGCAGCAATGCTTCTAACGCGTTGATGCCTTCTTCTGGTGCCGCTGCCGCATGGGAAGCCCGACCATAGAACTTGATATCCACTGGATCATTGGCTAATGAAGCCGTCGTTTTGCCATAGCGATGGGCTGGATGGACACAAAGAGCGGCATCGACATCATCGAAGAACCCTTCACGGACAAAACTGCCTTTAGCGGAACCATTTTCTCCACCTTCTTCTCCTGGCGTCCCATAGACTCGAATCTCCCCGCCTAGCTCATCGATGAAAGGTTGCAGAGCACTGGCAGCTAAGACGGAATAAGTCCCGAAGAGATTGTGTCCGCAGGCATGACCGATGCCAGGTAACGCATCATACTCGGCTAAAAAGGCAATCGTCGGACCCGGTTTTCCACTGACATAGCGGGCATCAAAGCCGGTGCGATGGCCTGCCACATCCTTTTTGACAGCAAAGCCTTCTTTTTCTAATTGGGCGATCAGGGCATCGGCTGAATAAAACTCATAGTTGCTGACTTCTGGGTGATTGTGGATATCTAATGCCAAGGCTTGATAAGCGGCTAAACGCTCTTGGATAAATGGTTTGATGGCTGCTTTCGTAATAGTTGCTGTTGTCATAATCAAATCTCTCCTTTTTATACATGCTTTTTCAGTTTTTTTATCAAATTACATGGTGCTTATTTTGCCCCAAAGGTTTCCCAAGCAGGAACGCTTGATCCTTTTGACGTTTCCTCGATGACTTTTTTCGTATCCTCTGTTTGGTAAGCAGCGACCACTTTTTGGTAAACTTCATTGTCTTCCTCTTCTTTACGGGCGGCAATGATGTTGACGTAAGGACGGGCCGTTTCATCAACAGGCTCTAAAAAGATCGCATCTTCGGTTGGTACAAATCCTGCATCCACCGCCATGCCGCTATTGATGACCGAAACATCGACATCCGAAAGTGCCCGGGCGGTTTGCGCTGCATCAAGTTCTGAAATTTCTAAGTTCAAACGATTTTCTGTAATATCCGCGACCGTTGGTGTTTGTCCGGCTGCTTCATCCACTTTGATCAATCCAGCTGATTGTAATAAAAGCAATGCCCGACCACCATTGGTCACATCATTAGGGATCGCAACTTTAGCTCCTTCCGCCAAATCGTTGACATCCGTCACTTTGTCGGAATAAATGCCTAATGGCGCATTGACTGTATTGCCGATCGATACGAGATCAGTACCAAATTCTTCATTATAGTTGTCCAAGAAAAATTGGTGTTGGAATGAATTAAGGTCGATGGACCCATCAGCTAAAGCTGCATTGGGTTGATTGTAATCAGAGAATTGGACATATTCTAAATTGATGCCTTCGTCTTTCAAACGATCCTTGACATCATCCCAGACGTCGGTGTCCGCCCCGATCATCCCTAGTTTCACCGTCACTTCTTCTTGGTCATTGGCTGCGGCACTGCCATTGTTTCCGCATCCTGTAATAAAGAATAATGCTGCCCCTAAAACGATTGATTGTACGATTTTTTTCATTTTTGCTTCCTCCATAGACTTGCTTGTTTTTTTATTTGTACGTAAGTAGTGGTCAGTGTGATACTCGTTTAATGAGTAGGTTGCTGACAAATTGACTGATAAAAACGAATACCAAGATGATCAAGGTCGCCATGATCGTGACATCGGTCTGGAATCGGTTGTACCCGCGGGTGATGGCTAAGTTGCCTAAACCACCAGCGCCAACAGCTCCTGCCATGGCGGTCAATCCGATCACATTGATCACAGTCAATGCAGAGACCCGAATGATTCCCGCCACGCCTTCTGGTAAATAGACCCGAAAAATGATACCGAAAGGACTGGTGCCCATCGCTTCAGCTGCTTCTACGACACCGGGGTCAACTTCTAGCAAGGCGATCTCGATCTGCCGAGCAAAGAAGGGGATGATCCCAGCAATCAGAGGAACCAATGCTGCTGTTTCGCCGATGGTCGTTCCAACAAGGAATCGGGTAAAGGTTCCTAGTAACGTCAATAAGATAATAAAGGGGATCGAGCGGACCACATTGATGACTTTATCGAGAAATTCAAAGAGCGGTCGATTTTCTAAAATCCCATTCGGTCGAGTTACTACCAAGACGATCCCTAACAAGATACCTAAGATGCCCGCAATCAAAGAGGTCCAAAAAACCATATACAAGGTTTGGATCGTTGCTGTCACAAATTCATCTTGGATCGCAACAACATTGGGAAAATATCTTTCTAATAAGGCAGCCATCTAAAATCCTCCTTTAATCACATTGTTTAATGGTTCTGCATGATTTTCTTTTAAAATATTGGTGTAAACTCCTTGAGCCTTCAAGTATTCTAAGGCATGTTTACGCTGATGGTATTCGCCAGATAAGCTAACGACTAAGCTGCCGATCGGCACTTCTTGCAAGATCTCCACGTTGCCGTAAAGAATATTGGTGGTCACTTTGTAGCGGCTGTACAATTGGGCGATCAGTGGTTCATTGGTTTGATCGCCAACGTAGGACAGCTCCACCAGCCATTCATTTGGTGCCAAGGAAGAAAACTTCGAACTGCCAAGGATCGTTTCTAAGGCCTGGTCGATGTGCGTCGCCGTTCGGATGAAATCTTTGGTCAATGGTTTTTCTGGTTGACTGAAAATCTGAACGCTTGAACCTTGCTCGATGACTTCGCCGTCTTCCATCACTGCCACTTTGTTGCAGATTTCTTTGACGACTTGCATCTCATGAGTAATGATCACGATAGTCAAGCCGAGGGTTCGATTTAATTTTTTCAACAAAGCCAATATCTGTAAGGTCGTTTTCGGATCAAGGGCGCTGGTTGCTTCATCACAAAGCAAGATCTCTGGATCATTCGCTAACGCTCTGGCAATCGCGACCCGCTGTTTTTGTCCTCCAGATAGTTGGCTAGGAAACGCTTGGGCTTTTTCTTCCAATCCCACCAATGCTAACAGTTCGGTTACTTTTTGATGACGTTCCTGTTTGGACCGTCCCCCATATTTTAAGGAGAAATCCACGTTATCAAAAACATTGCGGCTGTCCATCAAGTTGAAGTGCTGAAAGATCATTCCGATCGTTTTCCGTTTTTCTCGCAGGGCTTTCGCAGAAAGCGTGGTCAGCTCGGTACCATTGACGACGACGCTGCCGCTACTTGGGCGCTGCAATAAGTTGATCACACGGACGAGTGTACTTTTCCCGGCGCCTGAGTAGCCCACGATGCCGTAAACGTCCCCTTTGTCGATCTCGATCGATACGTTTTTGACCGCTTGGATCGCGGGTTTCTTTGGTTGATTGAATGTTACTGATATGTCTTTTAATGAAATCATCGTCTTCCCCCTAGTTCTTGTCTTTTTCAATAAAAAAAAGGCATCCTCAAACAAGTCACCTGTGACTTGTTTGAGGACGCCTTTTTGCGTGTTACCACCTCAGTTTAAGCTGCACTCACATACAGCTCCTTTTCGAGTACGATCATACTCTAGCCAGATAACGGTCGCTACCGTCGTCGCCTTGCAAACTACTGCTCGGAACGAATCACTCCTTGGCCATTTTCTAAAAGTCGTTTGATGCTTCTTTTCAGCTACCGAAGCTCTCTGTTGAAAAAACGTGCTTTTGTACTTACCAATTCTTCGTGTGTGGTGCTATTTGATTTTGGGTATAAAAAAAGTCCTTTTACCAGCGTTTGCTAGTAAAAGGACGAATACTCGTGTTACCACCTTTTGTTTAGAAGGTTTCCCTTCCCTCAACCCAACGTCTAGTCGTGCTAGAGATTGGTGCACTTTGTAACGATAGTGCGCATCCGTGATTGCCTACTTATCGACAATCAATCCTCCAAGGCCATTTTTCATCGCTTCTGACTTGACTCTTTCCACCAACCAGAGTCTCTCTTTGAAGTATCCGCGGTTACTTTCCTTCTCAACAGATTCATTATTCTTGTTGAAGAGTACTTTACTGGAAAATGAACACCTTGTCAACAAAAAATCACAATTTTTTCATCTGAGGATTTGCCAAGACTTCCGCAAAGCGTCCTTGCCAGAATGGTTTACGCCTCAATTTTGATAGAGCATGCCTTTTTCTGCTAACTGTTGTTTGGCTTTTTCCAGAGCCGCAGGATCGGTGTAGCGCAACGTATGCAAGTGTACCCCATTGGTTAAATCTGAGAGCAAGCGGGCTTCTGCATGTTTGGTTTTGTTGATGAAATCAGTCACGTCTTGGTCTGTTTGAATCTGCAAATTGCCAGTGATCTCTCCATAGATCTCATGCTCAACGATGACATCGACCACTTCCACACCACAAGCGACAAAGATGCGCAATTCTTCTTCCGTTTGTTCAGGTCGATGCTGCACCGCGAGCTTACTTACATGCCCTGCCTCATCCAACAGCGCTTGCAGACGATAGCCGCGAGCCGTAGCCACAATCGCTTCACCAGCTGCTCGCAATAAGGCAATGTCCCCAACGATGATTTGACGGCTGACTCCGAGGGATTCTGCCAGTTTGCTGGCACTGATCGCTTTGTCCGCTTGCTTCAATGCCGCTAAAATGTTTTCTCGACGTGTTCCTCCATCCATACTCATTCCTCCAATTGATTCACTTGATAGGTTTTTGAGTGGTTCATAATTGATTGAAACATAGCCAAAATCGTTTCTTCATAGGCTTGATTAGAAATCGCCTGCCGAATGTTTTCCAGCACTTTCTCTTCACGATTTTCATCTAATACTGGCAATTGACTGCTTTTCTTCAATTGTACGATTTCGTTGACCGTGCTCATACGTTTTTCCAAAAGATGCGTGATTTGCCAATCAATGTCATCGATCGCTGCCCGCTGAACAGCCAAGGGATCTTGCTGGTTGTTTTCTTCTTCTAAATCGATCGTCTTGATGACCCGTGCTGGATTTCCCGCCAACACAACATTGTCTGGGAATGATTTGGTAACGACACTGCCAGCGCCTACCACGACATTGTTGCCTAAGCGGACCCCTGGCAAAATCGTGGCCGCACCACCGATCCATGCGTTGTCGCCAATCACGATCGGTGCCCCTAATTCTAAGCCGCTATTTCGTTTGACCGGATGTAATGGATGAGTCGCCGTAAACAACCGAACATTGGGTGCCAGCATACAATTGTCGCCAAAGGTAATCGGGCAAACATCTAATAGCACACAGTCGTAGTTAGCATAGAAGTTTTTGCCGACAGAAATATTGTAGCCATAATCAAAGCGGACATTCGGTTCGATATAGATTCGACCAGTCACAGAGCCGAAAGTTTCTTTTAGTAACTGCTCTTTGATTTTTGTATCAGTTTCTTGGTTGATCAGGTTCATTTGTTCACGGGCATATTTTCGATCTGCCACCAATTCTGGATCTGGGGAAAAGTACAATTCGCCAGCAATCATTTTCTCTTTTTCGGTACGTTGTGTC
This sequence comes from Enterococcus sp. AZ079, assembly GCF_050547255.1. NCBI lineage: Bacteria > Bacillati > Bacillota > Bacilli > Lactobacillales > Enterococcaceae > Enterococcus > Enterococcus sp. AZ079. The sequence continues at coordinate 2,981,935 of NZ_CP172955.1, forward strand.
ATATCATAAACTCCTTCATTCAATTTTCTGGAAAAACGTTTCGGCTGCTGCGGTCAACATGCCATATTCATTCGGGATCGCCAATGGTTCCTTATTGATGACCAACACCTGCTGGCTGTAATCGACTAACCCTGCAAAAGGATAGACTTGCAGCGAAGTCCCCACGACCACCGTCAGGTCGGCTTGAGCAACGGCTTGAATGGCTCCTTCAATGGTTTCATCAGTAAATCCTTCCCCGTAAAGCACGATCGCTGGCCGAATCTGACCGCTGCACCCTGCATGGTGCCAATCTTGCAAATACGCTTGCCAAGGTACCTGATTGCCGCATTTTCGGCAATAACAGTTGTACAAAGAGCCGTGAAAATCGATTCTTTGGTGACTGCCTGCTTTTTCATGCAAGCCATCGATGTTTTGCGAAACGACCCAGACGGTTTTCTTCGCTTGCAGCTCAGCCATTTTTTGATGAATGATATTAGGCTGTGCTTGAGGATGGTAGAGGTGCTTGACGAACTGATAAAATGTTTCCGGTTCGTTTTCTAAACAGTCATGGCTTAACAAATACTCTGGCTGTGCCACTCCTTGATAGACCCCTTTTAAGGAACGGTAATCAGGAATGCCCGATGGGGTCGAAACACCAGCCCCCGTCAAAAAGGTCACGGATGATGCGGCGGTGACCGCTGCGATTGCTTGCTCAATAGATACCTTCATCGTTCTAACTTCCTTTATGGCTTTTCTCTTATTCTAACCGAAAAAGAACCGTTTTTGCGAAAAATCAGCCATTTTCTTTTTTAAAAGCAACTAATGCTTTTTCGTGCGGAATTGCTTATAATAGATGCAACAAATGCAAGGAGAATGGGAAAACCAAATGAAAATTTTGATTATCGAAGACAACAATGAGATCAGCGAAATGTTGGCTACTATTTTAGCAGCTGACTATACTGTCCAGCAAGCCTATTCAGGCACGGAAGGTCTGCTACTTTTTCAGCAAGATGCTTTCGACTTGATTTTGCTAGATCGAATGCTCCCTGGTAAAGATGGGACACAAGTCTTGCAAGAGATTCGCCAAACCTCCACGGTCCCCGTCATTATCTTGACTGCCTTAGATGAACCAGCCGATGTTTCCACCCTTTTGCTGGCGGGTGCCAATGATTACTTAACGAAACCCTTCAATGTCGAAGAATTAAAAGCCTGTATCATTGTTCAGTTGCGCACAAATAAACAAGCCCCTCCTGTTGCCAGCAGCCTCTCGTATAAAAACATTCAACTGTTGCCTGACTCGTTTCAGCTGCAACGAGGAGAAGCAACGGTTCAGTTGAAGAAAAAGGAGTTTGAGATTTTTTCCCTGCTCTTAGCCAACCCCAAAAAAGTTTATACGAAAGAAATGCTCTATGAAGCTGTTTGGCAAGAACCCTATTACGGTGAAGAAAACACGATCAATGTCCATATCAGCCATTTACGCAGCAAAATCAAAACACTCGATCCAGAGGAAGCGTATATCGATACTGTCTGGGGCATCGGCATCAAGTTAGCTTAAAAAGGAGGAACCCCATGCATATACTTCAGTTTTTCGCTGCCTTGATCGTTGCTTTATTGATCGGTTACTGGCTATTTTTACTGTATGATCTGAAAAAGTACCACCAACAATTAGCAAGAATCAGCGAAATCGAAACAAATCAAGAGATCCATTTGCAGACCCGAGTGCCCGCTTTAAAAGCGATCGCCTTGTTAAACAATCAGATACTTAGAAAAAATAAGCAGCAACACTATCAAATGCTGCAAGAAAACCAGCAATTGGAACAAGCCATTCAAAATATCTCTCACGACTTGCGCACACCTTTAACGGTCGCCAGCGGCTACACACAACTGCTGCAAGCCGATACGACCCTCGACAACCAACAGCTGCAGTTGTTGGAAAAAGTCAGCAGTAACCTAGAAAAAGTCGAAAATCATCTGGAGCAGTTATTGACCTATCAGCGCCTCAAAGACAATCAACTGGCTTTGACCTTAGAAGAATTCGATCTTTCTCGTTTGCTGGAGGAGGAACTGCTCCAGCTCTATCCTTCTTTTGAGGAAAACCATTTATCACTGACGGTTGCGATCCAACCCAATATCATGATCATTTCAGATAAAAAAAGTTGGCAGCGTATTTTTCAAAATGTCCTTGGTAATCTGCTGGAACATGGCAATGAAACGGGAACGATCCGCTTGAAACAACAAGGAGATCGCATCGTTTTCCAACAGGAGAATCAGCTGAGGACACCGATTCAGCACCCAGAAAAATTGACTCACCGCTTTTATACGGAAGACCTTTCACGGCACAAACAGCAAGCTGGACTTGGTCTGTATATCATCGCGGCATTGACTCATGCATTAGAGGGCAAGATTCAATTGGATACAACCGAAGAGACGTTTCGTTTGACTTTGGCTTGGCAGCAGTCTGCTAAGTCCCATTAAACACTGGCTACACGGACAAAAACGCCCAACAGTCTGACCTTTTGCGGTCGGTCCTGTTGGACGTTTTTCTTTTCTTTATAATTCTTGTCTCTTAAACACCAGATGTGCAGCCAAAAGACAAAGCAACAAACTAATCAGACTCCCAACAAAAATTGGTTGAACCATTTCCCACGTTTTGAAAGTGGTCATAGTCACCATCTCTAATCCGCCTTGGAAATCCAAGTATTCTAAGAATTTCCAGGTTGGCAAAGAAAAACGTGCAATCGCAAAGCCCATCGGAATAAAGATCGTCGCCAACACGCTGACTGCTGTATTTTTGGTCAAATACAACACCAACAAAGCAAAGGATGAGGTAGCCAGTAAGATCAATACAAAGCCAGCGAAATAATACACTAAGTTTTCTAGCTGAGAGATGTCTTCAAAGCCGGTACCGCCAATGATCGTTCCCGCAACAAAGCTCACTAAGCAAATAGCCAAAATTTGCAAGACAAGTACCAACGCATACACCAAGAATTTTCCAAAGAGATAGGCGGGTTTAGAAACACCGACGGTAATGATATTCTTCATCGTCCCTTTCGTGTACTCACTCCCTAAAACTTGCATCACTAACGGCAGTGAATAATACAATAACATGGAAGACAGGCTGGTCTGGATCGCAAGAAAACCCGTCATTTCGGCAAGGCTGCCTGTGGTTTGCGTACTATCTCCCAGGGTGACTCCCACGTCGCCATTTGAAACAACCGCTAAAATCACCAACAATAAAATAATTCCTTCTGTGATCCAAAAACTTTTACTTTTAGATAAACGATACAAATCTGCCCGAATAAAATTCAACATCTTAATTTCCCCCTTCACTTGTCACTAACTCTTTGAAATACGACTCTAGGTTTTCCCCTTCAAAAGAAATCTGGTCGATAGCGATCCCTTCATAAACCAATTGACGGATTAGATCACGAATCAATACATTTTCTTGGTAGATGTGGATCTTGTGGTCACTGACAACTTTATATTCAGAAATCAGTTGACTGTCCAGTAAGCGGCTAGCTGTGGCTACATCATCGACTTCTAATTGAATAAACCGTTTCGCCATCAGATCGAATTCGTGTTTGGTCATCTCTTTGATCAGACGCCCCTCACTAATGACTCCAAAGCGTGTAGCCACTAAGTACAACTCTTCTAAAATATGGCTGGAGATCAAAATCGTCATGCCGCGTTCTTGATTCAATCGTAAAAGCAACTCTCGAAATTCAACGATCGCGACAGGATCCAAGCCATTGATCGGTTCATCTAAAATTAGAAAATCTGGCTGATTCAACAAAGCAATCGCTAAGCCCAGTTTTTGTTCCATCCCTAAAGAAAAATCACGGTATTTCTTGTTGCCGACATTGGTCAAACCAACAAATGCCAGTGCCTTACTAACGGCATCAGGTTCCACCACCCCGCTGATTTTGCAATAATAGTTCAAATTTTGTTCAGCCGTCAATTGGTCGTAAGCGACTGGGGTCTCAATCACATTACCGACCCGTTTCAGCATCTGGATGTAGGCTTTGCCGCCTTCAACACCAAACAACTGCAGACTGCCACTGGTGGGTTGGATCAACTGCACGATCGCTTTTAGTAAGGTCGTCTTCCCAGCACCATTTCTCCCTACCAATCCATAAATATCTCCTTTGGCGATCGTTAGATCGACATCATGCAGCGCCAGCTGTTTGCCGTAACGCTTGTTTAATCCTTTGATTTTAAGAACATTTTCCATTTCTACTTCCTCCTTGCTTGCTTCTGTGATCATTCTAGCAAGCAGATCTAAATCAGCTATTAACTAATTATTAATTGATTCTTAACTCGTATTTTTTTGCAAAAAACAACTTATTTCTATTATACACAGCTGAAAATAACCCCAGTGAGAAAAATCGTCCCTTTTTCAGCAAACCCACCAATAGCAAATGTAGCAGACGATCTTTTCATTACTGCTTTTGCGCTTTGTTTTTTGCCTCACAAAGAAAGAGATTCCTTCATGACAAGGAACAAAAAACGTGGTAAACTAGTCACGAATCAAAGTGAGGTGAAATACATTGGTAGCAGCTATTATTTATTGGGCAATGATCATTATCAGTTTCGGTTGGTTGGCAGTCAGCTTATATTTCTCTATCTTCTATTTAGCACGTAAAGAAAATGGCAATTTATGGGCATTTGGCTTTTTAAATGTCATCACAGCAATCATTCAAGCCATCGTCCTTGTGGTTTACCGTACCTTAGGACAAGATTGGGGCGTTACACAATACTCAAGCCTCATCTATCTAGCACTTGGCTTATTGCTTGGCTTGACAGTCATCCAAGCTGTTTTAGGCCGTGAACCAAAAGCGAAAGTCGCTTAAGGGTTCCAATAGACACTCGTAAAAACGATCCGCTTTCTCTTTGATAAAAATAGGGAAATGGTCGTTTTTTTGTTAAAAAGAATTGACATTTGGGTGCTTTTCTTCTAAACTCTGAGAAGAATCAAATTAAATACGAGTACCCTTTAACATTTAGGTAGAGGTCGCGAGGTTCATTAATCCTGCTGAGTGAAGCAACACGTTTACAGCAGAGCTAGGGAACATCGCCGAAACAAGATCGGTTTTGCTTGCATCGATTTTGTTGGGCCGCAAATGAACAATTTGCGGACTGTCTTAGCTTGTCTAAGTTGCGCTATGTTTTGTGAAAGGTTTGTCGACGATGACCTGTCAACAGCCGTTTTCCAATCATGGAGTACGGCTGTTTTTTTGCTTTTTCATCCTTACCTGCTTGTCCAACTCGTGAAAGGAAAGAGATAAAATGAAAAAAAATAATTGGATCTGGGCGGTCTTCGCCCTCTGTCTAACCCTCATTCAGCTGCCCCTAACCGTGCAAGCGGATGACCAAACGCCTGCGGAACAATTCCGTGTCGGTATGGAGGCAGGCTATGCCCCCTTCAACTGGACGCAAACGACGGACGCCAATGGTGCCGTGCCGATTTCTGGGGAAGAAGGCTCGGCGTTTGCCGGCGGTTACGATGTCCAGATCGCCAAACGAATCGCTGAAGGTTTAGGCAAGGAATTAGTGATCGTTAAAACCCAATGGGACGGTCTGCCGCCAGCTTTACAGGCGGGGACTATCGATGCCGTCATCGCTGGTATGTCACCAACGGCCGAACGCCGCGAGCAAATTGATTTTACCGATCCTTACTATGAATCCGACTTGGTGGTCGTAGTACGTAAAGATGGAGCATTCGCCGATGCCAGAAGCCTCGCCGATCTTTCGGGGGCAAAAATCACTGCTCAGCTGAATACCTTCCATTATACGGTCATTGATCAAATCCCTGAGGTCCAAAAAGAACAAGCCATGCGGGACTTCTCCTCCATGCGCGTTGCTTTAGCTTCGGGCATCATTGACGGCTACGTCAGTGAACGACCAGAAGGCGTCACTGCCGTCGGAGCAAATCCTGATTTGAAGATGGTCGAGTTCGATGAAGGAGCAGGTTTTGAAACCAATCCAGAAGACGTCCAAGTAGCAGTCGGGATGCGCAAAGGCGATCCCGATGTTGAAAAAGTCAATGAGATCCTTGCAGGAATCTCTGAAGAAGAACGGGTTTCCCTGATGGATCAAGCAGTCTTAGATCAGCCTGCAGATGCCAGCGGAGAAACGGCGGATCAAGGTCTGATCGCTGATTTCAAAAAAATCATTGATGATTACGGCATGCTCTTTTTACGAGGCGCTGGCTTGACCTTATTCATCGCGATCCTTTCAACGATCATCGGATTGATCATCGGTCTTTTAGTCGGTATCTTCCGGACACTGCCGCTTTCAGAAAATCCAGTAGGACGTTTCTTCCAACGAATCGTCAATGGCCTGCTGACCATCTATATCGAAGTTTTCCGCGGTACCCCAATGATGGTTCAGGCAATGGTTATTTTCTACGGAACGGCTCTAGCTTTTGGTGTCTCCATGAATCGCACGCTGGCAGCTGTGCTGATCGTTTCTATCAATACGGGTGCCTACATGTCTGAAATCGTTCGTGGGGGGATTTTTGCTGTAGATGACGGCCAATTTGAAGCAGCTCAAGCCATCGGAATGACCCATTGGCAAACCATGATCAAAGTTGTGTTGCCGCAAGTAATGCGCAATATTTTACCAGCTACCGGAAATGAGATCATTATCAATATCAAAGATACTGCCGTCTTAAGTGTCATCAGTGTTGCGGACCTCTTCTTCCAAGGTACATCAGCCGCTGGAACGAACTTCCAATACTTCCAAACATTTGCGATCATCGGTGTGATCTACTTAGTCTTGACCATCAGCGCCACCCAGATCTTGCGCTTTGTTGAACGCAAAATGGACGGTCCCAGTGCGTATGTCAAATTAGAAGACATCAACCCGAACGAATAAGGAGGAAGAACATGTCAGCAATCATTGAAATTGACCATTTAAAAAAGAGTTTTGGCGACAACGAAGTCTTAAAAGATATCAGTTTGTCTGTTAATAAAGGAGAAGTTGTCACGATCATAGGTTCTTCTGGTTCAGGAAAATCCACACTTCTTCGCTGCATCAACTTGTTAGAAAAACCAACCAGTGGGCAAATCATCTACTTAGGTGAAAATGTGCTGGAAAAAGGCTATGACTTGCCGAAATACCGTACACATCTAGGAATGGTTTTCCAATCCTTTAACCTATTCAACAATATGAATGTATTAGAAAACTGCGTGACGGGACAAGTCACTGTTTTGAAACGTGATCGCAAAGAAGCAGAAGCGACTGCCAAAGAAAATCTGGAGCAAGTCGGTATGGCTCAATATGCCAACGCCAAGCCTTCCCAGCTTTCAGGCGGACAAAAACAACGGGTAGCCATTGCCCGCGCCTTATCGATGAATCCAGATGTCATGTTGTTTGATGAACCGACTTCTGCGCTGGATCCAGAAATGGTCGGTGAAGTGTTGAAGACCATGAATACGTTAGCTCATACTGGTTTGACGATGGTGATCGTTACCCACGAAATGGGCTTTGCCAAAGAAGTATCTGATCGTGTCATCTTTATGGATCAAGGTGTCATTGCCGAACAAGGGACACCTGAAGATATCTTTATTCATCCAAAAGAACAGCGCACCAAAGAATTCCTTTCCCGTGTGTTGAATTAATTTTCTGTCTTGAAACACTTAGCGGTCTTCTTCCGAGCTTTTTCGTCCTTTTTCAGTACGCTTGGAAGAATTTAATGCTAAGTGTTTTTTATTCTCTAAACGACAATTGTCAGAATTTATCAAAAAATCACAAAAAACCATTGCTATTTGTTAGAAACTTTGTTATTTTTTTTAAAACTAAGGAATTATAGGAGCTTTCATTTATGGAAAAAAAGTTACAGTTTAAGGATTATATGTATGTTGGATCAATGCTTTTTGGTCTTTTCTTTGGTGCGGGAAATCTGATTTTCCCAGTCCACATGGGACAAGAAGCCGGTGCGAATGTCGGCTTGGCCAATCTTGGCTTTTTAGTAACAGGGATCGGCTTACCGTTTTTAGGGGTGATCGCCATTGGGGTTTCCCAGAGCAGCGGTGTTTTTGAATTAGCTTCTCGAATCAATCGACGCTACGCACTTATTTTTACGATTTTGCTTTATTTAGTGATCGGGCCGTTCTTTGCTTTGCCCCGTTTGGCTACCACTTCTTATGAGATCGGGATCGCTCCCCATGTTTCATCTGACATGCAAACTTGGTTATTGGCGTTGTTTTCTGCCCTCTTCTTTGGCGCTTCCTGGTGGTTTTCTCGTAAACCAAGCAAAATCTTAGATTATGTAGGGAAATTTTTGAATCCATTATTTCTGGTCTTACTAGGCGTTTTGCTGTTTTTTGCTTTTTGGCAACCTCTAGGAACCATCAGCGATGCGCCGATCTATCCTAGCTATCAAAGCGATGCTTTCTTTACTGGTTTCACCAACGGTTACAATACCCTTGATGCGCTGGCATCTTTAGCCTTCGGGATCATCATCGTCTCGACGATTCGCAATATGGGGGTTGAAAAACCTACGACGGTCGCAAAAGACACGATCCTTTCTGGTTCTGTCAGTATCGTGTTGATGGGGATCATCTATACCTTACTTTCTTATATGGGAACCAAAAGTCTAGGGCAATTTCCTATCAGCGAAAACGGGGGGATCGCTTTAGCACAAATCGCCAACCATTACCTTGGCACTGTCGGCAGTCTGCTGTTGGCTTTGATCGTTATCTCCGCTTGTTTAAAAACTGCCATTGGTTTGATCACGGCTTTTTCCGAAACCTTTGCTGGATTGTTTCCCAAGCAAAGCTACGGGTTCTTTATCGCTTTGACAAGTATCTTGCCAGCGATCTTCGCCAATGTCGGCTTGACCAATATCATCGAGTTTTCTATTCCAGTCTTGATGTTTATCTATCCACTGGCGATCACGTTGATTTTGTTGGCGATCATCAGTCCCTTGTTTCATCATCGTGCCAGTGTCTACCGAATGACGACATACTTCACATTGATCGCTGCAATCATCGACGGCTTAAATGCAAGTCCCGCACTGATTACCAACAACGCTTTCGTGCAAGGAATCTTGTCTTTTGCGTCAGATTATCTGCCCTTCTTCCAAATCGGGATGGGGTGGGTCGTACCGGCTGCGATCGGATTTTTGATCGGTTTGCTATGGTCGTGGTTCAAAAAAGACCCTGTTTCAGCCTAAATTAGTTAAAAAGATGAAAATAACCTACCTTTTTTTAAAGGGTAGGCTATTTTTTTGATTAAAAAGACTGACAGTTTCGTAAAAAAAAGATACAATAGAGCCACAAAGGAGGATACCTATGTTTTATGAAGAACTTATGATGGACCCGCAAACATTAATTAAATTTAAAATATTCCGGCGTATGCTGACTCTGCAAAACCCTAGCCACCCAATCGCACAATTGGCAAAGGAAATGGAGTTAAGCTACCAACAAGCTTTTATAGAGTTGACTGAGATCGACCAAGATCTAACTGAGTTAACTCCGGATCATATGTCGATACTCGGTCGTGGCGGTAAATTACAGCCTCAGAATATCGCGGTAACGATCGATGAATACCGCTTCTATTTATTGAATAAAAGCGTTCCGTTCTTATATGTTCTTTACATGCTGAATGAAGACCATCCTACGATCACGGATTTTTGTGCAAAATACGATGTCAGTCGTTCAACGGTGTCTCGCAAATTTGAACATCTAAAAAAACATTTGAAGCAATTTCAGCTTCGCTTTACGTACACTGAATCAAACTTGGTGGGCGATGAGCGTCTTGTGCGGCTCTCCCTATTCAATATCATTTGGTTAGGTACTCGTGGAATAGAATGGCCATTTGCGATCGCTGAGAGTGAGACAGAAAAAATGGTGGATCGATTCACGGAGTACTTCCCAATGACTCATTCTTATCTTGGCCGATTAGAGTTGAAGTATTTCGCCGCCTTGATTCTTTTACGAATCAAAAAAGGAAATTTTGCCAAATACGACAAGCGGTACAATTTCCTAATGAAAAATAATCCATATTTCGATTTTGAGCGTTTGACACAAGTCGTTGATCCTGAAGTTTCAATGACAGACAAACAATTAAAAGGCGAATCAGGGTTTATTTACTTGATGGCGCAAATCTTCCCATTCTATTTGAGTCCTGAAGAAGAAGCGTTGCAACAAACCTTGCAATTCTTTTCAAGCAAACAAAACCCAGTTTATCCATTAGTCGCAGACTTGTTAGCAGAGATGAAAGCAACCTTCTTTGCTTCACAACCTGGCCTGTTAGATGAGCCATTGGTCGTGGGTAATTTAATCAATGTGACTTTCGGCAACTACGTTTTCCGTCAGCCGTTTCCAAATATCTATCGCTTGCTGACGCCATCGATCAATCGCGGGTCTGCTGAAGAGCAGCTGCAGCAAAAAATCGATGAATTCTTAACGAGTTATCGTGAAGAATCCGCGGTGGACTATATCAACGATGAAAACCAAGAGCAGATGGCAACGATGTATACCCACGCCCTGCTACCGTTTTATGATCAAATCCGTTATTCGAATCGTTTACGGGTAGGGGTTGCGTTAGAAGACAATTTCTTAGTCGTTCAAGGATTGAATCAATTCTTACATGACTTGACCTTCGTAGCAGCAGAACCTTATGATCTAAACCAGCAAGAAAACTATGATGTCATCGTTAGTTCCAATCAGTTGATGAAAAAACTCAAACCAGAAAAAATGAGTTATATTTGGGATTATGCGGCAGATGATCGGCAATACATTGATTTGTATCGTACCTTGAAAAACCGTTTTGATGAAAAGAACCTTTCTCTGTAATCAAACCGTTACGGTTTCTTAAGAACTTCCGAAAAGATTTGTCACAAAATATTCATATTTATCTCGTATACTCTATGTATACCAACAAACAACCCTAACTAACACTTTTTCATTTTTAACTCCTTCCCGTCGGCCACCCACCGACGGGTCTTTTTTTGCTTCTTTTCGCAGCCAGCAAACTTAAACACTTTCCAATCTTTTCTCCACAAAAAATTCATATTTGAACAGTATAGTATACATAACCCAACAAACAACCCTAACTAACACTTTTCATTTTTACTCCTTGCCTGTCAGCTACCCACTGACAGGCTCCTTTTTTTCTTACGGGGTTTGCCGTATACTAAAGGCAGGAGGTGTCCTATGACAAAAGCCATTACGACAGTTGACCAATACATTGCAACAGCTCCAGCAGAACGACAAGCGATTTTAAGAAAGGTCCGTCAAACCATCAAAGCCGTTTTACCTGAAGCGGTTGAAAAAATCAGTTATCAAATGCCTACCTATCATCAGGGAGAAAATATCGTGCATTTTGCCTGCGCCAAACAGCATCTTGGCTTTTATCCCACGCCTTCTGCGATCACGGCCTTCACAGAAGACCTACAACCCTACAAAACCAGTAAAGGGGCGGTTCAGTTTCCTTTTGCACAGCCGATCCCTTACGAACTGATCGCTGTGATGACCGCTTGGCGACTCGCAGAAGTCAAAAACAAGCACGCTTAACCAGCAATAAAAAAACCGCTGTGTCTAATGACGCAGCGGTTTTTTTGCTATGCACAGGCTTGTCTACAAGCCAGGTTTTGTATTCAAGGTGCTAACTTTCAGCACATGATGCAGGGGAATAATCCGCAGCTGCTGACGGTCGCTTTGTAATTTCAAGACAACTTGTTCTTTTGCTACCGTTTTGCCGACGATCCAGCCGGTAACGGTTTCAAAACCACCCAATTTCTCTGTTTTTACTTGCAGCACGACCAGGTGCTTGGCAGCGGCTGCCTCTTGCAGCGTTCGCTGGATTTCTTTGACTTTTTCAGACTGATTCTTCTTGTCAGCATCATCACTGAAAAAGGTATCCAGCAACGTTGTGGATGTCATCACAATGAGTTTGCCCAATTGTTTGATGGGCGATGGTTTCTTTTCCATTGGACATTCCTTTCTGCGCGTTGCAGCAGTTTATAAAAACCACACATACGTTCGCATTTACATGGTTCTATTTTAGCAAATTTTTGGTGAAATACAAGCGAACACGCCTTATTTTTCAGAAGAAATAACCTCTAGCCAAAAAGGAATTCCTTCTTGTAGCAGTTGATAGGTCTCTTCGAAATCTCCTGTATAATAAGGATCTGGTACTTCCGCGGTTTCTTTGCCAGGAACAACACTCAAATACGAACGAATCTTTGCGGTGGTATCGGCAGGTGCCAGCGCTTGAAGTGTTTCAACATTACTTTGATCCATACCGATGATCCAGTCAAATTTGGCAAAGTCTGCTTCTGTGATCTGCCGTGAAATGAGTCCCTCGCTGGATAAGCCTGCTTGACGCAATCTTTTTTTGGTTCCGGGATGAGCAGAATGTCCGACTTCCCATGAGCTGGTCGCTGCCGAATCGATCTGCCAATCCAATTTGCGTTTTGTTATTTCTGCTTTATAAATAGCTTCTGCCATGGGGGAACGGCAAATATTACCTAAACAAACAAATAAAACTTTCGTCATCGCTCACTGCTCCTCTTTTTCATAGATTTGGTGGCCAAAAAATTCCACATCCTTCGCCAAACGAAACAATTGCGTTGCAATCTCTAAGGGGGTCTCTGGAAAGTCGTTGTGAATCCAATTTTCCAAAATGCCTCCGCAGCCGTAGGAAAAGAACCGGCTATAAAATAGAATGTCTTGTTTCGTCAATTGCTGCTCTTGATCGACCTCCAAGAACAAGCGCTGAAAAAGCGGTTCTGTGATCTGTAGAAATCCGTTCATTAAGATTTCGCGGTCATAAGCCAGTGATTTGCGGTAAAAGGCCGGCGCTTGTTTCATTGCTTTCAGCATGCGCAAGGCGGCTTCTTCCCAGTTATCAAGGGAGACATCTTCTGTCGTCAAAAAAATCAGGGCATCTTGCCGATAGATCCATTGGATCAAAGCTTTTTTATCAGGAAAATGGTAGTAAAACGTCTGCCGATTGACTTGCGCCTTTTCGGCGATCTCCTGTACGCTGATTTTATTCACTTCTTTGGTCTCACAAAGGGTGATCAATGTCTGGCCAATCACAGCCTTCGTTTGTTTCCCATCCATCATAGGGCACCTCTTTTTCTTCTCTTTCTATCATACCAAATTTTCCTGCAAAAAAAAATCCTATCAAATGGTCCTTTTTCACAGACCTTCCCCGAAACCTTCATCAGAGCAATAGATTCCTGGGCGCTTTTTAAATAGGACAGGTTTCTACAAAAAACGCCTGCCTCCATTTGAGGCAGACGTTGCTTTCGATAGTTAAACGGCGGGTTGCTCATTGTGCCATTTTGGTTTGAAACTGTTCTCTTCGAATCACACTGACTTTTTCAGTGAAATTGGCCCAGTCGATGGGTCTAGGTGGTGCCAGCCATAAGATATGGTCGATCCCCAATGCACCATAAAAGGGTAAGTTTGAAAGAATCAGATGCGTATGATCATCTGGGTAACTTTGGAATTGGACATTTAAATCGAGGATTTTTTCGATATTCTTTTGGATCATCTGATTGTAGGAATCGCCAAATGAAAAGTCCACGCAGACATACAAGGGAACCAAAATCTCTTTTAGCGGAATCGTGGAAATCAACAGAATCAGGTACCTGAAAAACAAAAACTCTTTATTGTTCCATAAGATCGGCCGGTTGCGGCTTTCTTCCAGATAGTTACGGCAAAAGGCAGCATATTCTGGATAGGTTTCAAGAAAATACGTCACATCCATATATTGGTATTCATAGCGAGAACTAAAGGAAAACGACAAGAGCTGATAATGGATCGTTGTCGTTTCAGCATGAAGAAGTGCCAACGTGTCCGCGGTTAAGGAAAACTGCTGTTGGACGGCTTGAATAAAATGCTCGTTTAATTGTTGGATATAGGTTTGTTCTTGATCGATGTAGCTATTGTTGTCGATCAGCCAGCCCTCAACGATCAAAAAGCGCAAAATATCTCGAGCTTCACGCTCTAGCACTTCTTGATCGGTGATCGTCAAAATCTCCTGCAGCCAGCGTTTCAATTCCTCAATGATCACGAGATGTTTGGGCAAGACTAAATCATTTTCCACGCTGTTTTGCAGGTAATGACCATTCGTCATCCGTGCCAAAACGATTCCTAGATAATGTTTCTTGCGAATCCGCATGCGAGCAGACTGTTCTGGTTTAAGCCAGGTGCTTTCATTAAAACGATCAAAGGTCTTTTCTTTTTCTAGGATTTCTTTTGGAAAAGGCGAATGATTCAGATAGTATTCCTTCATAAAAAAGAGAAAAATAAATTCCCTGATCTCACTTTCCTCCCCAACCAGCTGAAATTCTTTCGTCACTTCAATATCATATTCTTTCAAGATCAGTTTGAACTGTTTAAATTCTTTATAGACGGGATTATGGCTTAAATAGTGATTGGTGGCAAATTCGTATAAAGAAGACAATTGCTCAAAAAAACATTCTTTCAACATGGAAAATTTCAACGCTTGATCCAAATAATAGGTCAGCAGTGTATCGGAAGTTGCCAGCCCCGAGGCATTCAGTTTAATGACCGTCCCATCGGTCACGATCTCAAATTCCTCGTTCAATCCGAGTTCATAAAAATCAAGATTCAATTCTTGAACGGTTTTGTTGATCAAAAATTCTGACATGGTCAATTGATCCATCAATGTTTCCTTCGTTTCCGAAAGAGCGACTGCGTTTTCCAAATATTGCAGCATCACCAATTTTCGTTTGTCCGCCTTATTCAAAAATGTCACAAACATGCGTTTTCAAGCCTCCATTGTTTTTTTGGCCATAAAGGACGTTTCCTGAAAATAAGTAGCACAAGCTGGCAAGATAAGAAGGCTTATCATCGCCATCACCATCTGTATTATTTCCTGGCAGTGCTAGATCGACGTTCAAACGATCCGGCGCAAAGACATCCTCCAGCATGACTCGTTGGGCAAAATGTTTTTGCTTTTCCAAAAAACTGCTTTCTGACAGTGAGGATCGCTCCGGCTCTTTTTTCGGAACGGTTTCTGGTTCAGGCGCGGGTTGTTCTTTGGATTCTTCCATTTCAGTTGGCGGTTCCTCCACTTTTTCTGGTATTTCTTCTGGTGGGTCCGTGGGGACGATTTCTTCTGAGGGGTCCAGCGGATTATAAATGGTCGCAAAAACGACTTGTTCTGTAACAAGATCGATCATTCCGATAATCATGCACGCACCAATGACAAAGCCAAATCTGCGTTTCATTTTATTCACCCTCCTTATCATCAGCGCATCTTCTGATGATGTTTCTACGACGCTGAACGGTCCAACAACTTATGGGCGCCCAGCAGACATCCACTAATTATAAATAAAATAACAAATAAAAGAAACCAATTTTTCATTGATTGTTGTTTCCATACCGTTTCTTGTTTTTCAACCATCACTTTTGCTGCTTTCGGCGTGCTGATTGTCGCCGCTGGTTTTTGTGGATGATCGGCAGTTGCCTGCTCAACAGGAATTGCTGTCAGCACGTACCGTTCTTCTGTTCGAGTAGGCGTAGGACAAGTGATCAAGGTCAATTTTGGTGTCTGTTCTTCCTCTAGCACCGACAAGTCCGACTCGTCTACGATTTTTTTATCCGTGATGATATACTGTTGACTCTCCTCGAGATAGGTCACTGATACTTCCATCCCCACCTGTGCTTCTAGCAATTGACCAAATAACAAACTTTGTCTCCCAAGATGATGCCCTAAAACGACAAAATTGCTATTTTTCAACGAACGTTCGGGAAACATCACGACGCCGCCTCTCAGCAGCTGTTGATTCGTTAGTCCCACCAACAGCGGCTGCTGGAAATCGATCGCCTCGATTGCGACAAAGCCGTACCCAGTGATCGTTGTCGGCTGAGGCGCCATTACATCTGACAGAGCTGGCATTTGGATCGTTTCTTCTGGGATCGTTGCCGGCAGCTGGGTGGCTATCGTCAATTGCGTGGTGCGTAATTGCCAACTGACGATGCTTTCTTTTAGAAAAGGCAGTGCCAGCAAAAGAATACCTACGATGATCAACCCATCGATCAAGCATTTCTCAAGGTGCTCACGCTTCATCCGTTTCATTTTTTTTCTTTCGTCGGTACCATAAAAGCAGCAGCAAGGCGAGTAGTAGCAACAGTCCGCCGATCAAGAAGTAAAGCCATGTGTAATCTGTTTCGATCGTCACATCCTTCTTATTAAGATCACGTGCGACCTCTCCCGTCACTGTAAATTCTTTTTCGAAGGTCCATTTATAGAGATAGCTTTCTTCTTCGCCTTCTTCATTTTCAATTTTGTATTGCCCTTCATCGCTTTTTCCACCATAGGCAACGGAAGTCAACACGTAGGTCCCTGCTTCTAAACGTTGTCCTTCTAAAGAGATTGGGTACGAGAAGTTGGAATTAGGTGCCATTTGCATTCGTGAGGTATCCGAAGAATACAAGACGTCGCTATCACCTTTTTTCTTCACTTCATTGATCAGGCGTAATGAATTCAAGTAAGCTGCTTCAGGATTTTGAAGAGTGACATTGATAGTATTTCGGGCGTTGACTTGACCTGGTCCAACATCCAGCAGTTTTAGATCCGGTGAAACTTCTGTTGTGTTTTGACGCAGTAAAATCGCAACGACATAGGCATACTCATTCTTGATAGCTAACCCTTGCTCTTCTTCACTGTCAGCAGTATCGGTTTCCTCTGTCGTCTCTTTTAAGGTCAATCCGCCTGCGATAACCCCTTCAAAGGATTCTGAAGGCATGGTGATCTTTAAGGGCAAGGTGATTTGGGATTGTTTGGGGATCGTGATCTCTTCATCCACTTCAATCAAATCAGCCATATCATAAGGCAAGGTTTCGTCCGCTTCGATGTCGTTTTCGCCATATTCCACGACTCCGTTTAAGTTTGTGGTAGCTGAAGCGATCACTGGTGCGATGACGACCTCTTGATCGGTGTCATTACGCAATTGAACTTCAACGGTTTGTACCGTACCCGGCGCCATTTTCAAGTCAAAGTACGTTTTTTCTTTATCGATTTGATTTTCTGGAATTACGGGATTGACGGCAAAGTTAAATTCAGAAGCGGTTCCTATCGTTGGTACAAAAAAGAAAATACTTGCGAATAGGAGCGCCAAAAGCTGGTTGATTTTTTTCATGATGGATGTCCCTTCTTTCTATGTATTCTCCTTAAACCACGAAAGGGTTCAAGGAGAAAGCTGGTACTTATGGGTTTGTTGGTGTGTCTGTCAGTAACCAAGTAAACGTGGTGTTGTATTGGCTGGCATATTTTGTCGTTGAGCCTGGAACTTCCAACTCAATGCTATCCATAGCTGCAGCTAAACTATCGCCCCAGCTCATTAGATAGGTCCCTGCCCCTTCGCCATCTTGGGCACTCATCACTAAGGATTGAGCACCATTTGGATTCAATGTGATCGTTGAACTTACATTTGATGGTTTTGGTGACAAGGAAGGTGTTACTACAGTTCCCTTCGTCAAACGAATTTGCGCGGCGGTCAATTCTTGATCTTCTGCTGTTTTGAACTGACCATTTTGGCGAACATTCAATGTCCAACCGCTCTCTGTTCCCCGATTGTCTGTCACTTGGACAAAATTTGGTCCTTCTTGATTCACATTTGCTGAATCTACGTATTTTTGGGTTTCCGCATGGTAGATCTCTGTTTTTGAGGTGATTTTTTGCGTACCAAAGTAAAGGCTTGAAGCAAAATCAATCGATAACGGTCCGTTGGTTCCTGGATTTGGTCCATCTGGGTCCGTTGGGTCAACTGGTTTGATCGGATTTTCTGGATCTGGGTCTGTTGGACTGATTGGATTGGTTGGGTCTGTATTTGGTTCAAAAGTGATCTGTCCGTTTGAATTGTATTCTGCGCTGTCCGCTGCTTGTGCCAGCGCAGGAGCAGCGAAGCTTAGCCCTAATACTGAGAGAAATGCTAGTGTTTTTTTCATGTCTATACTCCTTATCCTTCCGTTCCTGGTGTATCTGATAATACCCAAGTTAGTGTAGTCGTGTAGCTAACGGCATCTTTTGGTGTGCTGCCGGGTACAGAAAGTGCGACCGCTTTGGTAACATCTGCTTGTACTTCTTGGCCATCCTTATCTATTTCAGTGACCGTCTCAACGCTTCCCCAAGCGTTGACCCATGTTCCAGCACCCGTTTGATTTGCTGCGGTCATCACCACTGATTCAGCACCTGCTGCATCCAATATGATCGTCGCTTCTGCCACTGGAGCAGTAACGCCGATCGCATTTGATTTAACGGCAGGACTTGTTAGGGTAATGACAGAACCAGTCAATTCTTGATTCAACGTCGATTCGTTTTTGAATTGACCATTTTGCTTCACAGACAACCGCCAACCAGCATTACTACCGCGATTATCCGTTACTTGAACATAATTGGCAGTTTTTAATGTAGAAACTGTGTCATCGTCATTCAAATACCCTTGTGCTCGTGCATAATAGACTTCGTTTTTATTGGAGATTTTATTGACACCAAAATCTAAGCTAGAGGCATAATCGATCGATAATGGTCCATTCGTTCCAGGGTTTGGTCCATCTGGATCGGTTGGATCCACAGGATTGACTGGGTTTTCTGGATCTGGATTTTCTGGATTGACTGGGTTCGTCGGATCGGTATTTGGAATAAAATCAACCGCCCCATTTGAGGTGTAAGAAGCCGCTTCAGCTGCTGAAACCTCAGTTGCTGCACTCGCTGCTGCCAATACGGCAAGACTTAAAAAGACCCATGCTGTTTTTTTCATTTCTATTTGACACTCCTTTATCTGTTTTACTGAAAATCAGTGATTTTAATTGCTTTCAGGGACATTCTTTAAATTCCAAGTCAATGTCGTCCGATACTCTTTGGCTAATTTTACGGAACTGCCTGGTACATTTAATTTTACTGCCGTTGACCCTTCCGTTGCATCGTTCCCAAACTTGTAGATCCAAGTGCCCATTCCTTTTCCGACAGGTGCGTTGACCAATGTGATTTCACTATCGGGTACAAAGGTATGACTTGCCGTAACCGTTGGTGCATACTGCATATCGGTGACCGAAGTTGCTGCACCTGAGGCGATCGATAATGAAGCCCCGACTAGTTCTTCGTCATCAGCCGTTTTGAATTGTCCGTTTTGCACAACGCTCAATGACCAGCCTTCTTGCGTTCCTCGTTTATCTGTTACTTGCACATAGTTTGGTCCAGCAGCGCCAGCTGTGAACTCTTGCAGCTGTGCGTAATAATCTTTTGTTTCGGAAGTGATCAGTTGGTTGCCAAATTGAAAACTTGAAGCAAAATCGATCGATAATGGTCCAGCTGTTCCAGGGTTTGGTCCATCTGGATCGGTTGGATCGACGGGATCCACTGGTTTTTCTGGATCGGTCGGATCAACTGGATTGGTTGGATTCGGGTCCGCTTCAAAAGTGATTGCTCCATTTGAGGTGTATTCAGCGGCATTAACGGTTGTTGGTAACAGAGCAGTGCTCATCAATAGAATGCCTGCCGTCAAGAAAAGTTTTTTCATTTTTTGTTCTCCTTTTGATTAAAATGATTCCTGCTGCCAACAAAACGACAAGACCACTGCTTTGATAGCTATTAAAGTGATCCGACCCTGTTGCCGGCAGAATGTTGTTGCCTTTTTGATTTACTTGTTTATTCCCTGGCTGTTCTTTTACGGGCTCTTCTGGCTCCTCAACTGGTTCTTCATAGACACCGAAAAAGGAAGTAATGCCATTGCTGTCATAGGCACCTGCTTCGGCTGCTGAAACGAGCTGAGGAAACATTAATAGACAGCCAGCAATAATACCGATCATGATTTTTTTCATTTATTTTCCTGCCTTTATGGGTTGCCAGGTGCCGAAACTAGCTGCCAGCTCAAGGTTCCTTGATAGTCCCCGACTTTTTGCTGTTCGACTGGAACGGTAAGCTTGATTCCTTCATTCTGACTTTCGCCCCAGTGCTGGTTCACGACGTATGTGCCATTTTCTGTCAATTCCGTTTCCTCGATGATCATTTCCCCACTGGTTATCATCTGTTCTTGACCGTTTGTCACAAAGCGGAAGACATCGGTTAATTGATCTGTCCCATCCGTTAATGGCTGTTGCTCTTTGACCGTCAAGCGCCATGGACTCCGTTCGGACCCTCTCGTATCTTTCACTGCTAGCTCGCCTGTGATCGTTGGCCAATAATCTTGTGTTTCTGTGGCAACTTTCTGCTGCCCAAAATCAAAGTCTGTTGGCACACTGCTTAAAATAAGCTCGCCGGCAACTGCGACATTGACGACTTTTTCTGCCCGTTGACTGCCTGCTTCATAATGGTAAGCCGTTGACACATTTTTCAACAGCTCAGCTTCCGTTGCTTGCTGGATCGCGGCAAAAGCTTGCGGATCGACAGTCGGTGGTACATTTGCCCGATTATCTGCAAAAATCGTGGTTGCTTGGGTATAGTCTGCCAAAGCGGCTTCATCTGTCAGTGCCGTTGCTTCTGGTAAGGTCAAACGGACATCTTTTGCATAGACGGCAAATTGCCGATCAGCAGAAATGACACTTTCATTTTTGACCACCACCAGATTCACGGTAGTTTCTGCCTGATTCTGATCGTTTTCCCCTACGGAAAAAGTGATCGCTTGTTTGCGATAGACCGCTGTTTCTAACGGTTCTTGAATCGCAGCTAAGACCTCATCTGTCAGTGTATCCTTAAAGAAAGGACGCCCACTAGCTTCGAGATAAGTCACAGCTTGTTCTTTGGTCAGCGATTGTGCCTCTTGCTCTGTAAGGATCACATTGCGTGCTTGGACTTCCGCCTTATTTGAGTAGCGGACGCTGATATCGTAACTATATTCCCCATCAGGACTCGTCCAATCAACTGGTTCTGAATCTGGTTGTTCCGTCAACTGCTGATCCGTGCTATCCAGCTTGCTGGATTTGATTTGACCCCCATAGACCCATGAACCGGACGTTTGGGTTTCTGGTGTGAACGTCAATGTTGGCAATTCCGTTACCGTGTAGGGAATCAATAAACGCCCTTTTTGCACCTGCGTCCCCGCCTGCTCAGTTCCCCATGCTTGCAAGGTCAGCGGCGTATTGTTCTCTTTGACTGCCGTTACATCGTGACTAATGGCACCGATCCCATTCGCGACTCCCGGTGTTTCGACTTCGTAGTTAATGATCGAACCTGGTATCGCAATACCGTACCCATTGGCTGCATTGGTGACATCGTTGTCCCCAATGAAGGTTTTCCCAGTCGCTTTTTCGATCCCACTGAAATTGATTGGCGTGATCGCTGCAGCATTAGCAGCAGTTGGATTTATGGTCAGTACTTGATAGGCACTAACCGCCCCAAACCACGTTCCTTGACTGTTGACTCGAGAACCTGCATCATTGGTCGTCGTTTTCAGCCACATTAAGTGATCTTTGTCCGTATCTGGTGTGGCGAAATCTGACAGATTGATTCGTCCCGTTCCCGGCGGCGACTCGATCGTCCCTTTGTCTTCTACCGTTAACTTCGCCCCTGAAATCAAATTCGTTGCGGAAGTAATCCCGATACCAGCATCTTTGGAAAGATGGATGTCACCGAACTGATGATAGGTCGTTGCGTGATTGGCAGCAGTCGCTGAACGGCCATTTTTGATGTCTCCCCCATTGGCCATCAGCTTGATACCGTTTGTCACATTCAATTCGGTAAAGTTGACGATCCCCAGACCCGTCACAGCGATTGGATCAGTTTGATAAGAAGCTGTCCCATCGACATTTTCACCAAAGTTCATCTTCACTTGATTACTGCTGTTGGCTACGATCGTGTTCGTAAAATTATCTGACGCGTTTCCGCCTGAGATCCCATTGATACTTTTGGCTCCTTGAAGTCGCATCTCGACATCTCTTAAAATTTGACTGGAAGAAATATTGGAATAATACGTGGTGTATAAATTCCCGATACTTGATCCTTCCGCCTGGATATTCATATAAATTTTGCCGCTTCTCGTATTGCTAGCAGTCCGTCCGCCATCACCATAGATCGTCGCCCCATTCAGTGCATCTGACCCCGGCTTTGTGTATATGTTCAATGTAATCGTATTGGAGCTGTCGGTCCCAACGATATTCGTACTGTTAAACGGATTTCCGCCTGAGATGTTCGTTCCAGAAGGAAGGGCAAACTCACCATCGTAATTTCTCAAATCCAATGTCAAACTGGCATTTCCTAATAACCGTCCATTGTTCGTAACACCGCCTGAAAAACCATTAGACCCTGTACGCGGAGTACCTGAGAAGTTTCCGCCAAACACTCGATTATCTGAGTTTCCGTTAATGGTGTGGGAAGAAGCGACACCATAAGAGGCACCGAGTGAGGCATTGATCACCCCATCATAAACCGTTACTGCGACATTGCCGGTCACTAATAAGTCATCCCAGCCGCCACCAGATAAAAACCAGTCTACTTGCCCATTATTTACGGTCGTTCGTCCATCTCCGTAAACACGGCGTCCAGTATAGCCTGTTCCTTCTAGCGTATCGACGATCCCAGAGTTCAAAGTATTGGAAGAATTTCCCTCAATGACACCTGAGAAGGAACCACCGTAGGTCCAGCGAGCAACCGTGTTATTCAAGATCGTTTTGGTATTCCCTTTAATATAGATATCCCAAGCTGTTCCTGGATAACCGCCGCCACCAACGATATCCCATCCAGATGAATAGCCTCTCGTTTTATTGCTCGTTGAGTAATCTAGATTTGTCGGTCTGGATCCTGTGTAAGCAATCCCATCTCCCCCAGGACTACCATCCGAAGTGATCGTACCAACTTCAATCGTCGTATTTCCCTCAACATAGCCGCCTCGACCAGCTGCCGTCGAATAAATCGCACCGTTTGAAAAGGAACCGCTGACTAGATGAGAAGTGATATCGCCATAAACTTTAAAACTTGCCGCTGCTTCTGCCAGTGCTGCTCGTTGTTCCGGAGTATAATTGTCATACGTCGTCGTATTCGAAGCCCCCATTGAACTTTGAGTCAAGGTACTAACGTTGTTTCCCCCACCGCCGTTAAAATCACCAATTCCGCCGACGCTGGCACTCGGTCCGGCTTTCACGGTGTTGACGATGTTTCCTGTGATGGTACCAGTATTCCGATTGCCACCTTCAAATTCACTCCGTCCAGTGGAATAGCTGCTGGCATCAAGGTTGGTCACGATGGCATCCTTAGAACGGTCAGAGCCGATGTTGCCATAAAATGAACCGCCTACAAACCGATTGGATATCCCTGACCAACCGCCTGCACCCGAGATCGTACTGCGGATCGTTCCATTGATGTTGCCATATTGAACGCCACCAGCAAAAGTACTTAAACGGAAGCTTGCATTGGTGGTTTGAATCGTCGTTTCAACATTGCCTGTCACATTGGCTGTATTGGAAGCGTTTGTTCCAAGACCACCGCCATAATAACTGCCTAATGTGCCATTTAAACGATTGATCGTGACACTGGTATTCCCATCAATCGTACCAATATTGGCACCTCCAGCGATCGTACTGATATTACCTACTGTATTATTTACGACAATTGCTGTATTCCCGGTCAATGTACCACCGTTTTGATTCCCCCCATAAATATTCCAAGTTCCTGAACCTGTCGCATTCAATGTGATTGTTGGGTTTCCCGAAAGGTCGCCATTGTTGCTTCCCCCATAAATCGCAAGACCGTTCCCGGTGGACCCACCGTTCAATGAAAGGCTATACCCATTCATGTACATCCTCGTACCACTATAGTTGAGGTTTCGAATCACTACATGAGAACCGAAGTAAATGTCCGTGCCAAGTGCAACCGTGCGACTCCCAGTGGTCAACGTTGTTGCATCTGTGATGGGATCATCACTATGCCCTGTGATGATCAAGCGGCTGACTTTTCCTTGCAGCGCATAAAAAGTCATGTTCGTATTATCGACTGTGGCTGGAATCGTCTTTGAAGTCAGATTCGTTGGCAGTGATAACGATCCACCCGAGCCAACATACAAAGCAAATTCTTGGCCATTGCCGTTTTGATACATATCAAACAACGCTTGACGAATGCCTTCAGCACTATTGGTGTATTCCGCATATGCTGATCCATCTCCAGCTGGGCTTGGTACAGCGATCACTTTCGTTTTATCGGCTTCTGCAATGATCTCTTTGATCGATTGCTCTGCCAACGAGATGTCCGCCGCTCTTGCCTTAACCGTCGGTTTAAAAACAGCAGTTAAGGTTTGGTTCTCCGTGAGAATCAATTCGGTCAACGCTTGACTTGTATAGACCGTGCCATCTAACGACCAGCCTTCAAAAGCAGTATCATCTTCGAAAACTGGCAACTCACTTTCTTTTAGTGCTTCCCCTTTGTTTTTGCTGATCTGAGTGCGGGTTTCCCCGGTAGCAAATAGATGCTCCGTGTCTGTCAGAAAGGTCACCTGTACTTCTTCTGCAGCTTCCGATGAAGCTTCTGTTTCAGATGAAGCTGTGTCAGTGGCTCCTGTAGACGAATCTGTCGAAGCAGGTTCACTAGATGCTTGCACTTCAGTTTCGTTCGTCTCTTCCAGACTGTCGATCGATGAAACGACAGGGTCAGAAGAAGACATACTTTGTTCTTCACTTGTTTTTGTAACACTTTCGGCTTGTGCCACTACCATTGCATATGAAAAACACGGACCTGATGTTAGTAGAAAAACAAGTAAAGTTGTTAAAAACCGTTTCACTTTATCCCTCCTATCTTAAAAAAATAAACGTATCGCGCAGTGCACGCCCTGTGTTACAACTCTTAGTTTAGCGAGTTGGCGAAAGAGAATTATAATTCTTTTTTTCTTCCATTCAAAATTATGATTATAATTGATTTTTCATAATTCCGATTTTTGTAACTTCCACATCTTAGAGCTATCTGTTACTCATCGATTGAAAAAAAGCGCAAATTATCAGGATGAATCATCGATTCTTTTCAAAAAACTGCTTTTCTCTTTCATAAATCATACAAAAAACGAGGGATAAATCAACACTCATAATTAAATTAAGATGAGAAAAATAAATAAAAAGTTAGAATATTTGACAAAATTCAGCGGCACAAAACTCTTTTCTAACGACCTAAAATAATAAGTTAAAAGAACGCTTCCTATCTTCTGACTGTAGATAATGATAATGTTATAATCAAAAATGAATAAAAAACGTTACTTAAAAATTCCATTGCATATAAAATAACAAAATAAAAATTATTATTTTTTTATAAATCACTGATTTTGATAAAATAAGTAAAGTTATTTTTGAAATAACGCAAAAAAAGCCTCAAACAGTGTTCTCTGTTTGAGGCTTTTTCAACTCTTTTTCCTTTAATGGATCAATTAAATAAATGATCCGCCATCCACAAAAGTGGTATAAATATGCTCGTCCGCCACTGGATCCCCTTGGATCGATTGTACGATTTTCTCAGCTGCCACCATGCCCCATCGATGTTTCGAATAGGAGATCGTCGCTAAGCGCGGCTGCACAAAAGCGCCTAATTCCGTGTTATCAAACCCGATGATGCGGATCTCTTTTCCGATGCGATAGTCGGTCTCGCGGACATATTTGTAGACCCCGATCGCCATCTCATCATTGAAGGCAAAGATATCAATGGGAAACTGGGGATCATTTGCTAAGAGCTGTTTTGCCGCTCGATAACCAGAAGGTTCCGTGAAGTCACCAGGAATGACTTCATAAGGAATACCAAAGCGCGTCAATTCTTTCGTACTGGCTTCCAAGCGCTCCCGACTGTCGTAGCCTTTTTCTGGCCCTGCTAAGAGGAAGACTTTTTGGCTTTGTCCAGCGATCAAGCGATCGATCGCCAGCACAGCCCCTCCTTTATTGTCTAACAAGACTTGATGGATGTTTTCATGAGACAAGACACGGTCTAACACGACGATTTGATGCCCTCGTTGGGCGTATTGCTCGATTTCCTTTGCTGGAAACGTCCAATCCAAAATGATGGCACCGTCCACCATCCGCTCAGGAATAAACAAGTGTGACTTCTTGCCGCTGCAGACGATCATTTCATAGCCGAAAAGTTCCAGCCCTTTCTTGATACCATCTAGCAATTCCCCATAAAAACTTCCGGCATAATCGGCGAGATAAACACCGATGATGTTGGTTTGTCTGCGTTTCAGTGTGCGAGCAGCCATGTTCGGAACATAGTTCAATTCGTTTGCGATCGCTTGAATCCGCGCGCGGGTTTCCTCGGTCACTTTTGGACTGCCATTCAATGCATACGAAACGGTGGATATGGAGACACCCGCTTTTTGGGCAATATCTTTGATTCCTACCATGGCTTCTCCTTTCTTAACGATAAATATCGATCGTATTGGTTTGGTTTTCGTTTAATTTGGCGCAAAGTGCTGCTTTCTTCAGGACAAGCGCACCTTGACGGTAGCGATTTTCCGCAAACTCAGTGGACATTTCTTCCCCGTTGATCAATACTTTCGGCGTACTTGCCGAATGATAGACGATTTCGACCGGCCGATCAAAGAGTCGATACGTCAGTGTCAACCCTGCTAGCTCCGCTGGCAAGACGGGATCAAGTTCAACGTGATCAACAAAGGTACGAATGCCTAACACATTGCTGATCAACTGATTCATATAGATCCCCGGTCCACTAGAATAGATGCGCCAGCCGCCTTTGACGCCGACTGCTGCCTCCTTAAGTTTACCAAAATTTTCTTGGGCTTCAACCCTTGTTTTGAAATCGCCATCAGAACTGCTGAAATACGCATTTGCTTGACGAATCTCCGCGTTTTCGACCCGTTGAGCGATCTGGATCGGATTGATGACCCCAAGCGCTTGCCAAGTCTCTTCTTCTCGACCTAATTTCGCCATCGCTTCGGTAAAGCGGATGTGGGCGTGAACGTACTGCAAACCGATTTCTCGTCCAAAGTTGGCTGCTTGTTCTGCACGCTTGAAATTGGTGCTGACACCACCCGCATAAGTCGCTGGACGATTCATCAAGCGCACCCCATCTGGAAATTGCAAATGCTCCTTGATGATCGCCACATGATGATCGGCTTGTTCGGGAGATAACAGCTCACCGATCATGCTTTGTTGCATCGGCAGCAAGCGGTATTGGATACCAGTTTTCTTGTCAGTCGGATGGACCATCAGTTCCACGTGCTCGCTATCTTCCATATAGACAAATCCTGGCAACGTGCCATCAGCTAACATGTATTTTTCAAAGTCGTGTTTGATGGCCTTAGACAGTTCTGTTAAATGTTTGGCATACTCTGGGTCAAATGCCTGCAACTGGCTGGCTAATTTTTTCAATACTTCATAGGTCAAGGCAACGGTCCAGCTGCTGGCCATTTGTTTCTTCAACTTACTGTTATTTGGCTGCAAGGTGTCATCCCAATCGCCATCGCCATAACAAGACAGGTACGTTCCTTCCAAGAAGTTCGCTTCGATATACGCCACTTCTTTTTTCAAATGATCAAACAATGAAGCTTTGGTCTTGGTTTTCAGGAAGGTCGCGCGATCCGTATAAGGCAGTTCTTTTTCCAAAATCGCGAAATCTTTGGTTTTTTCGAGATAGTCACTAACGACTTTCATCGGCCAGACGATCACATCTCCGTGGCTCTCATCGGCTTTTTGTTTCTCATAGCGATCAAACATAAACCATTGTGGCCAGTTGCCGTCATCTGCAAATTGATTTTCAAACAAATGCTCGATGATGGACGCCACCATTTCAGGACGATTAAGTGCTAAGAAATACTCAGTCGGTCCTTGGGAAACGTCTCGAGTCCCCCAAGCAGCACCACCGTACTGTTCAAGACCATGAGGAGACAGGTAATGAACAAGCATATTGTGGGTGTACCAACGTGCCAAGTGATTGAAGGATGTAACGTCCGCCTGCGAATGTTTCAATTCAAACTGATTCAACAAATCATCGACAAAGGCCGTATAGGCAGTGTCTTCTTGCTGGCGATCTAACGTTTCGGAAACAAAGGGTTCACCAGTCAGTGTGCCTTGGATCACGAAGGAAACCGTCGCCTGTTCTGCAAAGGTCAATACGGTCGTGCTATCAGCAGCGGCCACATTGAAGATTGCTTCATCGGTCAGTTCAAAAGGTTGAGCTGCATGGAGATAATACGTCAATTCTGGATAAGTTTCCGCAATCGGTGAATCCGCTGTTCCTTTGATGGTGAGCAATTGCTGGTCTTGCGTAACAGTAGCAGTCGGTGCGGCTTCATCGATCCCCATCACAAATTGATTGGTGATGGCCCAGGTGTAGGCACGTCCTGCTTCACTGGTGATGGTGGTTGCGATCGTGCGTCCGTTTGCTTTCGTGAAGGTCGTTACTTGGATGACATCATCCGCTGTTTTGTAGTACCACGTCGCCGAATTCAAGCCCATTTCAAAAGCAGATGGCATCGTTAAAATCCGCCATTGATCGCCGTCTTTCAGATAGATCCGCTGACCAGAACGTTTGAACAGATTCAATGAGTTGCGGCTATTACTCAACAATTTATTCATGTTCGTATTGCCTAATACGATTTGGGAGTTAAACATCCCCGTCATGTAAACAGTCGTGCTCAAAATGGGGTGATCGACGATCAACTCTTGTCCGCTCATCAAAATATGCCCATGGGAGCGTTCCATCTGTGCTTCTTTTTCCTTCAACACGACATGGTGATAGTCAGGGGTAAAAAAGGAATAAAGCTGCTTATCAACGATTTCCACTGCTTCTTGCTGCGGGAACCGCTCGTTGATTTCTTCTGTGGAAAATGTCAGCCCTGTGAGCGGTCGACCGAAGTTTTTTCGTGGCTGCGCCGTTGCTTGCAACGAGTCAAAGGACAAGGCTTGATAAGTTTCTTTCAGCGTTTCAAGCGCAAACTGCGGTTCATTGACTGCCGTCGCTTGATTGGCTTTGACCGCTGCGTAAAAAACGATTTCCGTAGGCGTCTCACTTACCGTCAACCATTGCGTTTGCAGTGCCGTATAGGCAAATTCGTATTGATACACTTCATTGGCTAACGTTTCTTGGCTAAGTGCAGCTGGTTGATTCTTTTCTTTGTAGCTGCGACCGAAAAATTGATAGCCATCCGTCGAGAAGCCTTTTAAGGCTTGGAAGCTGCCCTGTTCCACCAATGGAAATTGACCATTTTGTGGTTGATTTTGGCGCGAGGAAAGCACGATGCGATCCTTATCATGGCTAACATGATGGTCGATATATTGCGAAACATAGGCTTCATTGGATTGAACAGCACCTTTGGCGGCATTGCCAAGGTCTTGCCCGTAAACCAGTTCCGCTTCCCCAGAACCACTCAATTGAACCCGCCAGAACCAGCAATCTTGTGCCAATTGGAAATCAACTTGGTAATCGATGGACTGGTACGTCCCAGTCCAAGTCAGCTGTTTTTCTGAGTAGGCAAAGGCACTGTTAGCATTTGAACCGATCAAGGGAATAAAGGACAACTCCCCCGCCTCACGCAGACGTAGATAGATTTGATTCAAACTACCATCTAGCGCATTTCCGATCAACTGATTGATCATCACACCGTGACTTTGGATCTCATATAAATCACCGTTTGGTAAAAACGTCACGGTCGTATTTGCGTTATTCATCACTATTTTTTTCGTCATAGAAACCTTCCTATCTTACCTAACTAATTGCAGGGTTGTTTGTTGGGTGTCTCGGCTGTTCCCACCAATCATGATGTGGAATTTCCCTGGATCACTGCTTACTTGTTGGTTGCTGTGGACATAGCGCAGCAGTTCTTCCGTGATCTCAAATTGAACGGTTGCTGATTCGCCAGCCTCTAGCCAAATTTTCTTAAAGCCTTTCAGTTCTTTCACTGGGCGAACCACTTCACCGACTAAATCGCGAATGTAGCATTGGACCGTTTCCCAGACCGCTGCTGTTCCTTGGTTCGTAACAGTGATGGAAGCCGTGACCGTTTGATCTTTGGTCATAGTCGGCTGATCCAACGTCACCGCAGAATACGCAACTGGGCTATAACTCAAGCCAAACCCAAATGGATATTTGGCATAAATGGAGACATCCAAATATTTCGAGACATATTTTTCATCCGGTGCACTTTCATAAGGACGACCGGTATTGTCAACGTTGTAATACACAGGAACTTGTCCAACGGTTTCTGGGAATGACATGCTCAAGCGACCGCTTGGATTGTATTCTCCCCACAGGATCTGAGCAAGTGCGTTTCCGCCTTCGGTTCCAGGGAACCAAGCCTCGACGATCGCTTTGGCTGCATCCACACCTTGCAAATCAAGAGGACGACCGTTATAAAGTGTTACGATCAATTGCTCGTTGTATTCTTTTAAGGTTTCAACCAAGGATAATTGGGCTTGCGGCAAACGAATGTCGCTGCGGCTGGCAGCTTCACCGCTCATCCATTCCTGCTCTCCTAGTGCTAGGACCACTTTATCGGCTGCCTTCACTAATTCGATCGCTTCTTGGATCGCCGCTTCAGACGGTGCAAAATAATCAAAGGGCTCTTGACCGATCAACAGATCCGCACCCAAGGCTTGGGCACCCTCCACTAAAGTCACTACTTCTTCTTGTTTCCCTTGCCAAGACCAAGCCCCTAATAGATCACGGGAGTGAGCACCTGGGCCTACGATTGCGACTTTTTCGGTTTTCTGCAACGGCAGGACACCTTCATTTTTCAACAACACCATTGATTTCTTTGCGATATCGCTGGCGATCTCTCGGTGTTCTTGAGACAAAACAGTGGCTGCTTCAGCGGCTTCATCAGCGCCGCGGTATGGATTTTCAAATAGCCCCAGCTCATTTTTTAAGGTCAAGATTCTTAGCACCGCTTCATCGACTAAGGCTTCCTCAACGGTGCCTTCTGCGATCAACTCTTTCAAGTTATCGGTGTAGCAAGTCGTCATCATCTCGATATCGACCCCAGCTTTGATGGCTAGTTCAGCGGCATGTTTTTCATCCTCCGCTGCACCATGAGCGATCACTTCTTTGATTGCTGCCCAGTCAGAGATCACAACGCCTTCAAACCCGAATTCTTCTCGCAAAACATCGCGGAAAAGCCAGCGATTGGCCGTTGCTGGAATGCCGTCTACCGTATTAAAGGAGGTCATCACCAGCTTGGCACCAGCATCAAGGGCTGCTTTATAGCCTGGCAAATAACTTTCTCGCAGTTGGCGTTCTGACATATTGACCGTGTTGTAATCGCGACCACCGATAGCCGCACCGTAAGCCGCAAAATGTTTGACGCAAGCAGCCACGCGGTTGAAATCCGTTCGCAGATCATCCCCTTGATAGCCTTTGACGAAGGCTTCAGCGAAGCGACTGTTCAAGTAAGGATCTTCCCCCGTCGATTCCATGACACGGCCCCAGCGTGGGTCTCTTACTAAGTCCACCATCGGTGAAAAGGTCACATGCAAGCCAGAAACAGCTGCTTCTTTGGCAGATACTTCCGCCATTTTCTCCGCTGCTGCCAAATCCCATGAACTACCTAATCCTAATGGAATCGGGAAAATCGTCCGAAAGCCGTGAATGATGTCCGCCATCAATATCGTCGGGATATTCAAGCGGTTATTGGCGATATACTCTTTTTGGACGCGGATCGCTTCTTTTGCACCAGAAACACCTAGCGTTGTTCCCGCATTGTTGATGTTTTCTTGTGTCAGTCCTAAGTCGCCCATCGGACCTGTTTTCTCTTCTGCTTTATCTGAATAAAAAGCCGCTGCCAGTTGCAGCAACTGATCGATTTTTTCATCTAAGGTCATTTCTGAAAGTAGTTCGGTTAATTTCTGCTGTTCCATTTTTATTCATCCTTTGCTTTCTTCAAATTGGACTTCTGCTTCTAAAGGAAAATGATCGGAGGGAAAACGACGATCACAAGAATCCGTTAGACAGGCGGTTTTGACCACCGTGAAGCCTTTCGTATAGATATAATCAATTTCTTCTAGTTCTTGCCATGGTAACGTATAAATAAAATTTTGATAGGAGCCTTTTGGCCCATGATGCGGCTTTTGTCCATGTTCTTTGGCATTTTGAAAATGCTGCTCTAAGTACCGATGCACCCGCTCCGTTGGCTCCGCATTCAAGTCGCCCATCAGCAATACAGGATAGCGTTCGATCTGATCTGCCAGCTGCTCAAGGATCACTTTCATCCCTTCAAAACGAGCCATTTCTGAAATATTATCTAAATGAGTCGTGATAGCAAGAAACGGCGGATTCTTTTTTTCCTGCAAGACTGCCCAAACACATAAGCGTGAATACGCAGCTTCTGGATGAATACTTGGTTCAGTCGGTGTCAATGACAACCAAAACGAACCTGAATCTAATAACTCGAAAGCCTCTTTTTGATAATACAGTCCGATGCCTTCGCCTAAGCCATCACCGTCACGTTCAGCCGTGACGGAAGCATACTGCGCTAACTTTGCTAAATCCGCAAATTGGCTGGGACGAGCTTCTTGGATCGCCAGAACATCCCAGTCGTAGTAATCGATCAAGGAGCAGACCGCCTCCGATCGATAGTGCCATTGCCATTCTTGGTCATAGTCGGTATCGACTCGTAGATTGTAGGTTGCTGCTTTCATCTGCATTCATTTCCTTTGAGTAATTTTGTGATTTGCTGCATTTCACGACGGATTTGTTTCGCTTCGCCGCCACCATGCCCTTTATTTAAGTAAATACGCAATTCTTTCGGTCCAGGAATCTTTTTATAGGAAACGAAGAAATCTTCCATGGGACAGATGGGATCAGCACTGCCGACCGATGTATAAACAGGACCAGTTATCTGATGAGCAAAATACTTCAAATCAAAATAACTCATGACTTGATAGATCGTTTCCCGCGTTTCTGGAAATTGTTCAATATACTCTTGAATCACCTGGTAACTTCCTGTTTTTTGTTCGATCCGATGGACAAGATTGGAGTGGCTTGGGACATCGGCAAACGTCGCAAAAATCGGGACGTTCGTTAATGCGTTGACCAATAAGGCGATGCCGCCTCCTTGTGAGCCGCCTCTTAAAATAATGCGCTGCGGATCGATTTCCGGTATCTGTTGAAGGACTTCTAGTGTGCGCAAACTATCTGCGACCAATCGCTTCATATAAAAATCTTCTTTTTTCAAGATGCCGCGTCCAAAAGGTGCTTCATGCTGCGTGGTCTCATAGGGAACCTGATCTTGCGTGCGTCCCCCTTGTCCGCGATTGTCGATGACAAGACAGCCGCAGCCGATCAATAACCAATGAGCAAATTGGAACGGTTCTTGCACATGATTCATATAGCCTAAAAAATCAATCACGATTGGACAATCTGCCGCTTGTTCTGGCAGCAGCAGATGCCCATAGATCGTTTCATTACCAAGACTTTGAAAAGAAATCGTAAAACAATCGATCCCTTTCAGCAAAGGCGCTTGTTTGGTTCTTTCAAAGGCTAGCGGAAGGGTGTCAAGTTCTTGTTGGACCGAAGCCCAAAAACAGGATCGATCCGTCGCTGTGGATTCAGTCATTTGTCTCTTCCCCCTTCGCTAATACTTTATTGAAAAACAACACTTGGACAAAGGCTGAGCCTGAGATCCCTAAACAAACAAATAAGAATAGGTTCACTTTGCTGCACAATACAAAGACAATGATTGGGACCACCAATAAAATGATCGCATTCGCCGTACTGCTAAGAACCGCATAGGCCGTTTCTTTTGCTGTTTCTTGCAATGATTGGGCAAACAAGCTGTACAAGAGAACGAACACGACGAGATACAGCGCAGCCAAGCTAACGAGGATCACGGCTAAAACGCCAAAGTAAGGTGTAATCATCATCAAGGAATAGATCAACCCAGCAAAGACTGCGACATACGCAATAATAAGACCTTCTAAGAAGAGCCCACGTTTGAGATTGCTTAAGAATGCTTGCTTGTATCGCTGCCAAATCGGGACATCCCGTTCCTTGTACAATTGATCGATCGTCTGATACAGCGCGATCAATGCTGGTCCTGCGAGAATCAGCGTCATTGCTGGAATCATAAAGAGAAAACTAACAATGATCATATCTGCTAAAAAAGCAAAGACCCGATAGTACCATCCTTCATAAGAAAATAGTCGATTCATTATGATCCTCCAATCAAAACTTGCTGATTTGTGCTGCGGGTGCTACGTAAACTTGTTTCTTGCCTTCTTGTGAATTTGGGTCGTTTCTCAACGTACAGTTTTCTGGGTTGCAGGTTGCAGCTTGCATGTCTCACTACGTGAGCCAATTGCAGTGATTCTTTGTACGGTCACTACGCTCCCTGCAGTCGCCTAGTACTTTGAAACATCAGATTTTGCGCAAAGTACGCGCAAAACCTGTGTTTCAAAGCAAAGGAGAGGAAAGGTCTTTTTTTTGGCTTCCTTTCCTCTCCTATGGGGGTTATTTTAGTCGTTCGCGGTTTTCGGCCATTTTTTCAGTTTTAATGTCTTTGATTGCATCCCAGTTGTTTGAATCTAAGAAGCTTTCAAAGTCGGTTAGTGTGCTGTCAAATGTTCCTTCATCTTTTGAACGGATCAATGAGATGATCGTGCTGTTGATTTTGGTTTTGATGGCTGTGTTTGAACGTGCTTCAGCAGTTCCAGCATCTGGATCCGTATTTTCGATCACAAAGTGTGGATACAATTTGCCTTCGCCCCACTCTTGCATTTGAGTCAACGCATTTTCGGTTTTGACTTTCATTGCATTGACACGGTCATTATTAAAGTAGTTGAAACGGCTGATACCATATTTTTTGTTGTAGCCTTCGTTGTCGGTTTGTTCCATTTCTTTGATTTCTGGCAAGTAATCGATTTTGCCTTCATCGTTGTATTCATACGTCACGCCTTCAACACCGAATTTTGTCAAAATTTGTCCTGGTTCATCGATCAAGTACGTGAAGAGTTGGGTTACTTTTGCTGGATCCGCCGCATCTTTTGTGATGTAGTTGATCAACCAGCCAGAGATTCCTGTTTGGTTCAAGGTTGCTTCACGACCAGACGTGCTGGCAGGGCCATCGATTGCGATGTAGCGTGTGTCAGAGTTTTTCATGAATTCAGTGAAGTTCCCACCTTGTCCGCTCGTTCCTGCGACTAAGATCGTTGCATAGTCCCCTTGTTTTACTTTTTCATCATAGGTTGGACCGTCATCGGTAAAGCTGTCATCACTGATGTTGCCGTCACGATACACTTGATTGAAGGTTTTCAACCATGAGATATATTCTTCATCTAAATTACGGTCGTAGAACGCACCATCTTCATCTTCTAATGGAACACCTAAGAAATCTTGCAATTTATCTAAGAATGGTCCTGCTGTTTCGCCGATCGTTGTGAAGCCCATTGGTGTCAAATCAGGGAATTTCTCGCTGATTTCTTTCATGACTTTCACATAGTTTTCTGGAGTTGAAACATCTGGTTTGCCTAATGCTTCATAGACATCTTCACGGATCACAAAGTTGTCGTTGACGGGAATATTGCCGCTTTCGTAGTCTGCTGCTGTGTTGGAATAGTTTGGATAGCCATAAGTTTTGCCATCATCTAAAGCAAACCATTTGAAGGTATCTTCGGTCACGACATTCATCAAATACGGATCGTATTGTTCCGCTAAATCGTTCAATGAGTATGCCCAGCTATCAGCTTTTGTGGCTGCTTGACTGGTTTTATCCATCAACGTCACGATATCAGGCATATCACCACTTGAAATCAAAGCGTTTAATTTCGAATCATCCCCTGAAATAAATTCAATATCAATGTTCAAATCTTTTTTGATTTGGGCTGTCGTCACATCTTCACCAAATGGCAAAGCTGTCCAGTCTGAATTGATGTACCATGTGATCTTGGTTGGTTCTTCTTTGGTATCGAGTTTCCATGCTGGTGTCTTTTCATCTAACTCATACCGATCTTTGATAGAAAAATCCGAACTGCTGGCATTGTCTGAGCTGCCGCCACATGCTGCTAAGCTGAGTAATGCTGATGCTGCCAATAAACCGCCTACTACTTTTTTCATGTCTATCCCTCTTTCTATTCTTTTACTGCACCGGCCATCATACCGCCGATAAAGTGTTTTTGAAGCAATGGATATATAATTAAAATTGGCACTGTCGTGATGACGATCGTAGCCAACTGAACCCCACGGGTCGTTGCTTGGACGATAAAGTCGGTACTACCGCTTTCAGTCATCGTACTCAAGTTGGATTGGACGATGATTTCATAAATCTTCATTTGCAGCGGATAGAGATACTCTTTTGTGATATACAGTTTTGTCGTCATAAAATCGTTCCATTGGCCAACCCCGTTGAACAAGATGATGGTTGCCAAGGCCGGTTTCGTTAATGGTAAGAAGATTTTATAGAAGATTTGGAATTCACTTGCACCGTCGATCTTCGCAGATTCTTCGAGTGAAGGCGGAATCTCACGGAAAAAGTTCATTAAAATTACGACATCATAGTAGCTGAACAAGGCTGGAATAATGTAGACCCAGAAAGAATCCAGTAATCCTAGCGAGCGAATCAGCAAGTATGTTGGAATCATCCCACCACTGAAGTACATGGTGATGACCCCCATCGTTGTATAGATGTTGCGGCCGACCAAGCGTGATTTACTCAATCCGTAAGCCACGATCGCACAAAACAAGGTATGGGTCGCAGCCCCAAGAACCGTTTTTAACACTGAGATCAAGAAGGCACGGGGGATACTTGCGTCGGAAAAAACTTTCCGATAGTTTTCCCAGGTAAAGCCTTTGGGCCATAACACGAGGCCGTTGCCCGCTAATCCAGAACTAGAAGACACGGAGGAAACCAAGATATTCCAAATCGGTACGATGATCATCAATGAGAATAAAATCAAGATCACGGTATTGAAGAAGTAAAACCACGTGTTTTCTTTTGCTTTTCTTTTGATCATGTTTTTTCCTCCTATAAGATAACTGAATTGCCGTTGTTCAACTTGCGGGTCACTCGATCCGTGATCACCAATAAGATGACGGAAATGACCGCGATCCCCAAGCCGACAGCAGTTGCATAAGAGAAATCACCTTGCGTCAACCCCATTTTATAAACGAAGGAGTTGATGACTTCTGAACGGTTTTGGTTCTGTGAATTCATTAAAACTAATGTTTGATCTAGGTTTGACCCTAAGATACCGCTCACATTCAGAATCAAGTTTAAGGAGATGATCGGTGTCAGTAATGGCAATGTGATCGAACGAATCTGTCTTAGCTTGCTGGCACCATCGATTCGTGCGGCTTCATAAAACGTTGGATCGATCCGCGACATACCTGCCAAGTAAAGGATCGTTCCCCAGCCGACTTCTTTCCATAGATCAGAAAGGACCGCGATCCACCAATATTTGCTTGGATCCAACAGATGATTGACCCCTTTGTCCATCAATCCTACGGACATCAGCACTTGGTTGATAAAGCCGTTCGTTGACAGCCAAGAAATCATCATCCCACCTAGCACGATCCATGAGAAAAAATGGGGAATGTATGAAACCGTTTGAATAAATTTCTTCAAGCGGCCATCTTGCATTTCAAAAATCATAATGGCTAACACAATCGGGATCGCAAAACCTAAACCTAATTTCAATAAGCTGATGGCTAACGTATTTCTAACCGCTTCCCAGAAAAAACTGTCATTCATAATGATACGGAAATTCTCTAACCCGACCCATGGTGCTGATGAAATCGTGTCAATCACCGTATAGTTTTTGAAAGCGATTATAATTCCGTAGATCGGAATATAATTAAATACGATCATAAATGCCACGCCGGGAAAAACCATCCAGTGAAGCTGCCGTTGACTATAAAACTTTTGCAGTTTACTCATACACAAAATCTCCTTCTTTCTATCCTCGCAACACTACCTATATCTCCACATTTTGGTGAAACGTTTCTACAAAAAGATTATATCCGCTGCCAACCGAAAATGCAAGCCTTTCCAATTATTTTTTTCAGCTTTTCTTTTTTCACAAATTTTGTTGGGTTCCTCACAAATAAAAAGCTTTCATAACAGCTTTTTCAGAAGAAATCCTTTTTCAAAATATTTCCTTCTAATCAAATTTCACAAACGCTGTATTTTTTCAACATCGATTGATTCTCAGAAATCATTAAAAAATAAAAAGAAACGTTTCACCAAAAGCACAAAAAAGCAGCAATTATCGTTGATTGCTGCTTCGTTCTATTCACTTCTTTGCGGATAGCCAAAATGGTCATAGGCTAACGGCGTTGCGATCCGCCCACGCGAGGTGCGTTTCAAAAATCCTTTTTGGATCAAAAACGGTTCGTACATATCTTCCACTGTTTCGGTTTCTTCCCCGATATTGACAGCGATCGTACTTAATCCCACCGGGCCGCCTTGATACAATTCGATCATCGTGCGGATCAATTTCTGATCGATATAATCCAAGCCAGCATGATCGACTGCCAAAAGCGCCAATGCCTGATCAGCAACGGCGCGATCGATCAAGCCATCCGCTTGCACTTGCGCATAATCGCGAACTCGTTTAAGCAACCGGTTGGCGATCCGTGGAGTGCCTCGGGATCGGCGGGCGATTTCGATCGCCCCTTCTTCCACGATATCCGTTTCAAAAATCGACGCAGTCCGCTGCACGATCTCTTTTAAATCATGGTCTTCATAATATTGCATATGAGAAATGATCCCGAAGCGATCCCGTAGCGGCGCCGAGAGCATCCCCGCCCGCGTCGTTGCGCCGACTAAGGTAAATGGCGGGAGTGGAAAATGAACCGGGTGAGCCGTTGTCCCTTGCCCCACCATGATATCTACATAAAAATCTTCCATTGCCGAATAAAGCATTTCTTCGGCGACACGAGGCAAGCGATGGATCTCATCGATAAACAGAACATCCCCTGGCTGTAGCTCATTCAAGATCGCAATCAAATCCCCTGGTTTTTCGATCGCAGGACCGCTGGTCGTCTTGATTTGGACCTGCATCTCGTTGGCGATCACCATTGCCATCGTTGTTTTCCCTAAGCCTGGCGGACCATATAAGAGGACATGATCCAACGCTTCTTCTCGATTTTTCGCCGCTTGGATATAAATCGAAAGCTCCTGCTTGACTTTGTCTTGTCCGATATATTGGGCAAGGGTTTGCGGACGCAAGGATTTTTCGATGATCTCTTCTTGTTCAGTGCTTTCTGGCGAAACAATTCGTTCATCCATCGTCTACTTGCTCCTTACTTTTTCATCATCAATCGGAGAGCTTCCCGCAAGTACTCATCCGTCGATTTTGTGGTATTCGCCGCTAATTGTTTTTCGGCTTTCTTGACTTCTTTTTCGCTATAACCCAATGCTTTCAAGGCTTCCATTGCTTCATCTAAAGCAGTCGTTGCTACGCTTAGAGGAACGATCGCTTCTTCTCCAACCAGTTCAGCCACTTTGCCTTTCAAGTCTAGGATCATTTGCTGCGCCGTCTTTTTACCGACACCTGGGAACTTAGTCAAATAATTGACGTCCCCATTTTCGACTGCCGTGATCAACCCTGTATGGTCTTCATTGGCCATGATTGCTAACGCACTCTTTGGTCCAATACCTGAGACACTGATCAATTTTAAAAACAACTGCTTGCCTTCGATCGTGGCAAAGCCGTAGAGACTATGAGCATCTTCACGAATCACTTGGTGCAGATAGATTTTTACTTCTTGGTTCAACTTGCCGCTAAATGAATACGGATTGCCAAAAGCGATCTGATAGCCGATGCCATGGGTCTCAACGACGATATACGCCGGAAAGATATCCGTTACTTTTCCTATGATATATTCGTACATGTGCTTTCCTTTCTGTACATATGTTCCCTTTATTGTAGCACAGACGAGAGGGCAAAAAAAGGACTGTGAACGAAGGAAAAGGCTTAGCAGGAAACAAACGGAGGAAAAACCGTTGTTTCAGTCGCATTTTTTCAAACGAGACATGCTGCTGCGTCTTTTTTTCGCACACAGTTCCTAATACTTACTCAACGAGTGATTTGAATTCGCCATAGCCTTTTTCATCCAT
Organism: Enterococcus sp. AZ079; assembly: GCF_050547255.1. NCBI lineage: Bacteria > Bacillati > Bacillota > Bacilli > Lactobacillales > Enterococcaceae > Enterococcus > Enterococcus sp. AZ079. The sequence continues at coordinate 3,021,866 of NZ_CP172955.1, forward strand.
TTCTGCTAAAGGGATGAACTTCAATGCTGCCGAGTTGATACAATAGCGCAAACCGCCTTTGTCCTGAGGACCGTCTGAAAAAACATGTCCTAAATGAGAGTCAGCTTCTTTACTGCGGACTTCTACCCGATGCATGCCGTGAGAAAAATCGGCTTTTTCTTGAATATCTTGGCGACTGATCGGTTTCGAAAAGGACGGCCAGCCACAACCTGCGTCATATTTATCAGTAGAAGCAAACAATGGTTCTCCGTTGACGATATCAACATAGATCCCTTTTTCATAAAAATCATCATACTCGCCAGTAAAGGGGCGTTCGGTTGCATTTTCTTGGGTCACCGCATATTCGATTGGCGACAATTTTTCTTTTAATTCTTTTTTATCTGTCATTTTTTCACCTGCTTTTCCTCTAGACTCATCCTGTATGCTCTATCATGCCTTTTTTCTTAGCGAATGTAAAATGACTTGCTCAAATTGTTTAAGGGTTTTGTAGCTTTTGCCAACGAGTCGTTGGTTCCGCAAAATGGTAGAAATGCGGTTGATCTTTTGTATAGATTTCTTCGCTTAAGACAGCTTCTGGCATGTTGCCAAACAACCCAGCCGCAAAAAAATAGGTGTGTGCTTCTTTGAGGTAAAAGAACAGGCTCGAGCCGCATTGACTGCAAAATCCTCGCTGTGCCCACTCAGAAGAATCGTAACGTCGCAGCCACTTCGCTCCTTGAAGAGTCATCTGGTCCTCAGCGCATGGCGCAAGAGCAAACATCGGTCCGCCGTGAAATTTTTGACAGAGACTACAATGACAAACCGTGATTTCTTTCGCAACTCCCGTCAAGTTGATCGTGACTTTGCCGCAAAGACAACTACCAGAAACATCCATCCTTATTCCTCCTCCGTAAACTCTTGCAACAACTGATAGACCGTAGCGACAGGAAATCCTACGATCGTATAAAAATCGCCGTTTATCGATGAGACAAATATTTTGGCTGCCCCTTGGATCCCATAGGCGCCCGCTTTGTCTTGGTACTCATCTAAGGCAAGATACTTGTCGATCTCTTGATCCGTCAAAGGACGAAACACAACTTCCGTCGAAACCACTGCTTGGCGTTGCTGTTTGCCTTTTTGCAAAACGACGGCGGTATGCACCCAATGGGTACGTCCGCTCATTTTTCGCAACATCGACAGAGCATCTTTACGGTCGACTGGCTTTCCTAAGATTTCTTCACCCACCACGACCGTCGTGTCGCTCGCGATCACCAGATCTTCAGGATAGGTTTGCGCAATAGCCGCCGCTTTTTTTGCTGCCATCCGTTGGACATAAGGGATCGCAGCTTCGTTTGGTCGGACCGACTCGTCGATATCTGCTGGTATGACCGCAAATTCCGAGACTAACTCTGCTAGTAATTCTTTGCGCCGCGGCGACTGTGAAGCCAAAATAATCATTCCATGCCACTCCTTGCTCGATGAGGATCTTGAATCCGTTTGAACATCCGCTCCATGTCGCTGTTGGTGAAATGGATCAGCACCGGACGACCATGGGGACAGTTGAAGGGATTCTCGCATTTCGCTAAATCTTGCAACAAGATCCTAGCTTGTGCTTCATTCAAATAGTGATTGGCTTTGATGGATCGTTTGCAGCTCATCATGATCGCGGTTGCTTCACGAAACTTTTTGACACTGACACTTCCTGTCGTCAATAACATATCGATCATTTCGCGGATGATGGCTTCTTCTTCACCGCTAGGGTACCAAGTCGGGTGCGCTCGGACGATGAAACTATTGGTCCCAAAAGATTCCAGATGGATCCCGACTTCTGCCAGCTTGTCGCTTTGTTCTTGTAATTGCAGTGCATCGCTGTTGGGATAATCCAAAACGATCGGCACCAACAATTCTTGCAGGTCATTGGTCACTTCGCCGATTTTTTCGCGGTAATACTCGTATTTGATTCGTTCTTGCGCCGCATGCTGGTCGACGATATATAGCCCCGCCTCGCTTTGGGCAAACAAATAGGTCCCATGCATCTGCCCAAAATAATCCAATTGGGGAAAACGCTCCTTCGCTGGTTCTTCTTCCAGCAACCGTTCGACCGTTTTTAGGTAGTTGCGGTCATCCCCATGCATTTCAGGATGCAGAGTCGCTTGACTTTGCAGATCCTGCGCCGTAAGCTCTGGCGTCTCATCTGGGAGAAAGACTGGCGCTTCTGGCAGCGACGCTTTTGTTTCCGTCTGGCCTTCCACAAATGGTTTTCGGACAGGCTTATTTGGCAGCGTCTCTTCCAAACTGCGAAAGGTTTCCTCGGTTTCTTCCAACAGGTTGTCGCTAGATTCCTGTGGCATTTCTGGAAGTTTTCCACCTTCCTCCACAGGTTTTTCCACAGAGTTATCCACAGTCTGTTGATAAGTGTTGCCCTGCACCTCAAATTTCCCTGTTTCGCGATTATAAGACAACCCAGAAGTCGAATTTCCTGCTGACTCCAGTTCCAAGCCAAGCTGCTGGGCTTTTGGCTGATCGGCCACTTTTTTCTTGAAACGCAGATTGTCAGCGGCGTTAGGAATCAAATTGATTTCCCGCAGCGCCTCATTGATGGCTTTACTGATTAGCTTGGTCAGTTCTTCTTCTTTTGACAAACGAACTTCTTGCTTAGTCGGATGAACGTTGACATCGACTAATAAGGGGTCCATTTTGATTTCAAGGACAGCTAATGGAAAACGACCGACCATCAATTTTGATCCGTAACCAGCAACGATCGCTTTATTCAAAGCAAAATTGCGAATATAACGACCATTGATGATCGTGGATAAATAGTTGCGGCTGGCTCGGGTGACTTCTGGCAGTGACACAAAGCCAGTGACTTTAAAGTCGAGGTCCTCAGTATCGATCGCGATCATTTTTTTGGCGGTTTCCACCCCGTAGATCCCTGCGATGGTTTGTTTTAACTGCCCACTTCCAGTGGTGCTCAACATCTTATTGCCTTCATGAACGAGACGAAAAGCCACTTCTGGGTGGCTCAGGGCGATCCGATTGACGATATCGCCGATGTTCGCTAGTTCCGTTTGCAGCGTCTTGACATATTTCAAACGTGCCGGTGTATTGTAAAAGAGGTTTTCCACAGTGATCTTGGTTCCTTGCCGCAAGTTGGCAGGCAGATGCTCTTCAACAGCGCCGCCTTTTAAGCGCACAAAGGAGCCTTGTTGGGCGCCTTTGACTGCCGTTTCAATCGAGAGGATCGAAACCGAAGCGATACTAGGCAAAGCCTCCCCGCGAAACCCGAGGGTACGTATTCGAAACAAGTCATCCCGATTGTGGATTTTGCTGGTGGCGTGGCGTTTAAAGGCAGTCAAGACATCCTCTTCTGCAATTCCTTCGCCATTATCGATGACTTGGATTTTACGCAAGCCCGCTTCTTCAATAAAAATATCGATTTGGGTACTGCCGGCATCCACGGCGTTTTCAACTAATTCTTTGACGACAGAAGCCGGTCGCTCAACGACTTCTCCTGCCGCGATTTGGTTCGCCAGACGTTCGGATAACTCTTGGATCTTTCCCATCTGCTGACCTTCTTTCTAAATTCGTTTTTGCAGCTCGTACAATGTATTCAGAGCGTCCATCGGGGTCATTTCCAACAGATTCAATTTCTTCAACTGATCGATGACGCCGATTTCTTCCGTAGATACTTCACTAAACAACGACAACTGCTGACTTTCTTCGACGACGGGTTTTGGCTGTACCGTCGGTTCATGTTCTTCCAGCGCTTTTAAGATCGTGGCTGCGCGCTGTAAGAGTGCACTTGGCAGTCCAGCGATTTTGGCTACATGGATCCCATAGCTTTTATCTGCGGGCCCTTCCATCATCTTATGCAAGAAGACGACTTCGCCTTCTTTTTCAACGGCACCAACATGGACATTGCGCAAGTGCGCCAATTCCTCATCTAACACCGTCAGCTCATGATAATGGGTGGAGAAAAGTGTTTTGGCATGAACTTCTTTGTGGATATATTCAATGATAGCTTGTGCCAATGCCATGCCATCATAGGTCGCAGTCCCACGCCCTAACTCATCAAACAAAATCAAGCTGTTAGGCGTTGCATGACGCAGCGCTTGGTTGGCTTCCATCATCTCCACCATAAACGTGCTTTGACCGGCGATCAGGTCATCGCTGGCACCGATGCGAGTAAAGATCCGATCAAAAATCGGCATCTCTGCAGATTGTGCGGGTACGAAACAGCCGATCTGCGCCATAATGACTAGCAAGGCAAACTGCCGCATGTACGTACTTTTCCCAGACATATTTGGTCCTGTGATCAACAAGATCTCTGTTTCTTCATCCATCACGATACTATTCGGAATGTACTCTTGGTGACCAAGGACTTTTTCCACTACAGGATGACGGCCGTCGATGATCGATACCGCTCGTTTTTTCGCTACTGTCGGCCGCACGTATTGGTAGCGTTCCGAAACTGTGGCGAAACTTTGTAAGACATCGACCGCACTGACGGCTTTGGCTAACTTTTGCAGACGGGTGATACTCTTTTTCACTTCTTCACGGACGTCAAGAAACAGGCGGTATTCCAAATCCACCGATTTCTCTTCGGCTTCTAAAATCAAAGTCTCCAGTTTTTTCAACTCGGGGGAAATAAACCGTTCCGCATTGGCTAACGTTTGCTTGCGCTCGTAGCGAGAGGTATCTAAATTCACTAGATTGGCTTTCGTGATCTCAATGTAATAGCCAAAGACGCGGTTGAACCCAACTTTCAGGTTTTTGACTCCCGTCGCTTGGCGTTCGTTGGCTTCTAATTCCGCCAGCCATTGCTTGCCGTTACGCATCGCTGTACGGTATTCATCTAATTGTTGATGGAACCCGTCTTTGATGATGTTGCCTTCCGTGATCTGTAACGGGGCATCTTCATCGATCGCAGCTTCGATCAGTGCAACCAAATCATCTAAGGGCGTTAATTCCAGCAGCAAGTCATTCCACTCGCCACGGTTGATGCCTTGCAGCAATTGCGCGATCAGAGGCACTTGCTCCAAAGAAGATTTCAACTGCAGCAAATCGCGGCCATTGACATTTCCGAAGGCGACCCGTCCGACTAAGCGTTCCATGTCATAGACTTTCGTCAACGCTTCTTGCAGATCTGCTCGCTCAAAGAAACTGTCCAGTAACGATTGGACCATTTCTTGGCGGGCAGTGATTTTCTTTGGCTGGATCAAGGGACGGTCTAACCATTGCTTTAACAAACGGCCACCCATTGCGGTTTTTGTCTCGTCCAACAACCACAAAAGAGTCCCTTGTTTTTTGCCAGTTCGAATCGACTGCGTCAATTCTAAGTTGAATTTGGAATAATGATCCATTTTCAAGGCATGATCGGGCTGATATTCCACGGCTTGTTGAATATGCGCTAAACTGCGTTTTTGGGTGATCGCCAAATAACTTAGCAACTTCCCTGTGACTACTTTTTCTAACTCTTGGGAGAGAGGTTCTGTTAAAAATTGAAATTCGGCATTTTCTTCCAACGTTTCTTGCTTAGAAAACACGACATTCAAGCGATTGGTCAGTGTTGTTTGCAATGACTCAGGGATCTCGCTGCACAAAACGACTTCTTTCGTTTGCAGAGCGGCGGCCTCATTGACGACAGCTTCTTCATCTTCCAATTGCGCTGCTTTTAATTCACCGGTACTTAGATCGACATAGGCAAAGCCAAAACGCTCCCCTTGCTGCAAAACAGCTGTCAAAAAGTTGTTTTCTTTGGCGGATAGGCCTTTGCTGTCCATCACCGTTCCCGGCGTGATCAGTTGAACGACTTCGCGTTTGACCATTCCTTTGGTGGTTTTTGGATCTTCCACTTGCTCACAAATCGCTACTTTGTAGCCTTGCTCGATCAAGGTGTCGATGTAATTGCTGGCAGCGTGGTAAGGCACCCCACACATAGGGATCGGTTCCTCCGCATTTTTGTTGCGGCTGGTTAACGTCAGTTCTAAAATTTGTGCTGCCTTGACAGCATCCTCATTAAATAATTCATAGAAATCCCCTAAACGATAGAATAAAAAAGCATCTTGGTACTGAGCCTTGATGCTTAAATACTGTTCCATCATCGGGGTATTTTTAGTTTTTTGAGGCATTGGTTTCATCCTCCTCGATGGCTTTATTCATTTTCTTTTGGATCTCCGTCGTGACATATTGCAGCAATTCATCTGCTTGCAGTAACGCTTGGCGATAAGCAACCACTAAAGGATGCTGCTCGTATTCGTTTGTCAATGACGCATAACGCTGCTCGGCAGCTTTTTTTGCTTCGGGTTTCTCATAATGCTCAAATTGAACGATTTCTTTTTGCGCTTGCTTCAACGCTTCTTCCAGCTCCAATAGCCCTTGGTTTTGCAAGGCTCGTGCTTGAATTTCTTGAAATTCTTGAACGATCGGATGATCAGACAAGAGCCTTTGCAAAGCAGCCAGCTCTTGGGCAACGTGTGGTTCCTTGGCTAATTGCTCTTCCATGCTTCTCCTATTCTGTAAACGGGCGATCTTCACTGATTTGGATCGGACGGATCGATTTTGCTTTACCAGTGGCTTCATCAATCTCAAGCAAGCAAGCCGACAAAATACTGCGGCCTTTTTCAATCACTTCAAACCGTTGCGGCAACGCCGTCAAAAATTTTTCAATGACTGGTTCGCGTTTCATCCCCAAGATCCCATCATAAGGACCAGTCATGCCGACATCTGACAAATAAGCCGTTCCTTGGGGCAAAATCCGCGCATCATTGGTCTGGACGTGGGTATGCGTGCCGACGACTGCCGAAACACGGCCATCCAAATACCAGCCCATCGCTTGTTTTTCGCTGGTGGTCTCCCCATGAAAATCCACAAAGATAAACGGTGTGCGTTTGCGGGCAATCGCAACCAGTTCATCCATTTTGCGAAACGGATCATCAAGGTCTACCATGAACGAGCGAGCTTGCATGTTGATTACCGCTAATTCAATGGTGTTGACTTTCACAAATACCATGCCGACGCCCGGTGTTCCCTCTGGAAAATTGGCTGGACGAATCATTTTCTTCGCATCGCCAATAAATTCAAAAATGTCACGGTTGTCCCATGTATGATTGCCTAGTGTCACGACATCGACACCATCTTGCAAAAATTTCTTATAGATTTTACCAGTGATCCCACGACCCGCCGCCGCATTCTCGCCGTTTGCGATCGTCACCTGTGGCCGATACGCCTTTTTTAATTTTGGAAGGTACTCCGTGATCGTTTCTCTTCCTAATGAACCAACTACATCTCCAATGAATAATACCCGCACACATTTTTCCTCTTCTCTTTTAGCTTCTTTTCTATTATAAGGGTTTTGGTCCAGAAAAAAAAGGTTCTTTCACTTGCGGTTCTTCCCTGCAGCAGAACAAAAAAACACGCTAGACTCTTTCGCATCAGTCTAGCGTGTCGCTTAATTCTCTTAGGAAACAGTGGTGTCCTCTTGTCCTACATGTTCTACGATCGCCACGATCAAATCACGGGCTTTTTCCATCGCTTCCACGGTAATAAATTCATACTGGCCATGGAAGTTTTCACCGCCGACAAATAAGTTCGGTGTTGGGATCCCTTTATAGGTGATTTTCGAGCCATCGGTCCCGCCACGAAACGGTGCTTCGATCGGCGTCACGCCAATCGCTTGCATCCCTGCTCGGGCAGCTTCGATACTGCGGGGATCTTTCTTGATCAAATCCCCCATATTGTAATATTGATCATACAGCGTATAGGTGATACGTTCTTGCCCATAGGCTGTGTTCAGTTCATCAATGATCCCCACGATGTTGGCTTTTCGCTGTTCAAAAAGCGTATGATCGTGATCACGAATGATATAAGAAACTTCTGCTCGACCAATATGTCCCGTCAAATTGTGCAGCAGGTAGAAGCCTTCATACCCGCGGGTGCGTTCAGGAACTTCCTCTGCTGGTAAGGCATCATCGATTTGATGCGCGATTTTCAAGGCGTTGACCAAACGACCATAGGCAGTCCCAGGATGCACACTCGTACCGTCGATCGTTATATCGATACGAGCCGCATTAAAAGTTTCATACTCCATATGGCCCACGCGACCACTGTCCATCGTGTAAGCAAATGCTACTGGAAAATCCGCCGCATCAAAGCGATCAGCGCCAGTCCCGATCTCTTCGTCCGGACCAAAAGCGACCCAGACATCGCCACGCTTATGCGCATCCATCGTTTGTAAGATCCGCAGCGCATCAATGATCTCTGCGATACCAGCTTTATCATCTGCACCCAGCAGGGTCGTTCCATCCGTTGTGATCAACGTTTCGCCGACATAGTCTTTGAGATTAGGAAATTCAGCAGTTGTCATATAAATGGCTTTTTCTTTATTTAAACAAACATCCTTGCCATCGTAATTTTCATGGATCTGCGGTTGAATATTTTCAGCTTCGAAATCTGCCGTATCTACATGGGCAATAAAGCCGATCGCCGTTTTTTCAGGATTACCAGGTAGACGTCCGATCACAAAACTATTCTTTTCATAGTAAGCAACATCCGCTAATCCCATCTCGATCAACTGATCTTTCAATAAAAGAGCCAACTCAACTTGTCCCTGCGTCGTTGGGATGGTCTGACTCGTGGCATCCGAGCGAGTATTCATTTTTGCATAGGTCAAAAAATCCTTTAAGATTGCTTTCAATTCTGCACGTCCTTTTTCTTCAATTCTTCTACTATCTTTATAACGACAGGGGACGATTGTCCGTTTCGTGGATCACTTGTCGAAAATCAGCAAAGCCAGCTGCTAAGCCGCGCAGCAAGATCTCTGCCGTTCCCATATTGGTGGCTAAAGGAATCTCGTACACGTCTGACAAGCGAATCAATGCCGTTACATCTGGTTCATGGGGTTGTGCGGCTAAAGGATCGCGCAAAAAGATCACCATGTCCAAGTCATCTTGCGAAATCATGGCGCCAATTTGCTGGTCTCCTCCCAGCGGCCCTGATTTGTAGCGGTGGACAGGCAACTGGGTTGCTTCTTCGATCCTCTTCCCCGTAGTTCCTGTTGCGAAAAGTTCATGCTGCGCTAAAATTTCTCGATAGGCAGTCACTAATTTTACCATTACATCCTTTTTTCGATCATGAGCAATCAATGCGATTTTCATTTGCTGCATTCCCCCTTTTTTCTATTGTACCAATTTATTTTCTTTGCGACCGAGAAAAAACAAAAAAACATAGCACAGATGCCGCAAATCGACTGTGCTATGTCTAAAGGATTCCTTTTTAAATCAGTTGTAATTCTTTCAAGGCTAACCAGATGCCATCTTCATCATTGCTAGCGGTCACCATATCTGCGACTTGTTGGATCTCAGGGACCGCATTGCCCATTGCCACACCGACACCTGCGGCAGTCAGCATTTCACGATCGTTTTGGCCATCACCAAAACAGATCACATCTTCTTGTGCTATCCCTAATTGTTCTGCGACACACAAGATCGTTGCTGCTTTGGAGCCTTCTTTTGGAACGACATCCACACTGTTTTCATGCCAACGTACAAAACGCAGTTTGCTGTATTTCTCGTCAAAAAAATGCTCATACTCTTTTCCGTAAAAAGCCAATGCTTGATAGACTTCTTTTTCTTCAGGAAAGTCCATGTCCAGCTCAGGAAGTTGGGCACCAAAGGAATGCATCGCTGCTTCCATTTTAGCAATATCCAACGAAGACGCTCGTTTCGCTGTATCCATCCCGACAAAGGCCGTATCGATCCCAAGCTCTTGGGCTTCTGCCACGAAAGCAGCCAATTGCGTTTCATCGAGCAAATTTTTATACACCTGCTGATGCGAAAGAAAGGCGGCTGCCCCATTACATAAAATGTAATTATCAAAGGACAATGAACGAATAATGTCTTGGGCGTGAAAACGACTGCGCCCAGTGGCAACGGTCACGAAATGGCCAGCATCTCGCAGAAGGTCAAGGGCTTTTAGCGTACTGTCTAGTGGCTGTTTGTTCGAGTCAAGCAAGGTTCCATCAATATCAAAGGCAAAGAATTTCCGATTCATAAAAGGTTAAGGCTCGCTTTCTATTAAGAAGTAACTAAGATTTTGGTCTTGGTTGCGGTCATTTTTACAAAAAACAGCAAGAAAAACCGTACATACTTATTCTTAACACAAATGACCGCTGATTTCAACGCTCCGTTAAGGGATGATAGCTTCTTCCTAGAGAAATGTTAGAGAAAAGAAAAAAAGAAGCATCGCTGCTTCTTTTTGTAGGTTCTGATTAGTCGACATAGGTCGATTTTGAGTTGTTCAACCATGCATAGCCAAGTCCCATGACCAAGCCACCGCCGATATAGTTACCAATAAAGGCAAAAACTAAATTATGGATCACACTGCCGACAGTCATGCCTGCCAAGTGTCCCCCTGAAGCCCAGAAAGCTAAGGTAAACGCTGGGAAGTTAGCGATGACGTGTTCGAAGCCTAAGAAAGCAAAGATGAAGATGATGAAAATGATTGCTGCGACTTTTCCAGCATCGTCTTTCATCCGCATGCTTACCAACACGGCTGTGTTTACCACGATATTAGCGAACATCGCTTCCACTAAAATTTGGATAGTGGATTTTTCTAATTTTGCAGTGATCGAGGTCAGCATAAAGTTGTCTGCGGTCAGCCCTTGAAAAGGTCCGGTTAGCGCAACGATCGAGCCGAAGATCACCCCGCCGATCAAGTTGAATAAGACACACGTAAGCAAAATTTTCAATGCCAAAGGAATACTTAGACGTTTACGGTAAACCCCAACAGTCATATACAACATATTCGATGTTCCTAATTCTGCGTTCATATAAAGAATCATGACTAAAGACCAGCTAAACATAAATGCATACAAAATTTTTCCTAACCCGTGAACCATTGATTCACCTTTCATAGCGATCGCAAAAGCAATAGCTGTTCCGAGGGTCAAGAATAAACAAGCCATCATCGCACGTACAGCGTAACGCAAATAACTACTCTTGATCAAATCGATTTTCTTTTCTATGGATGAATCGATCTTCTCAAATAATGGGGATACTGGATTCATTTTTCTACTCCTTTTATGAAAAATTTTACTTCGTTATAATTTGCACAATACTTCCATATTCTAATGACGAAATGCTGATTTGTAAAGAGATATTTGAAAATATAAGTAATTAATGAAAAATTTCAAGCTTTGTTTTCATCAAATCCAAAGCCAGCTCCATCTTGACTTTTGCCCCTAGTTTGTCGTATACTATTCCTTGTGTAAAATAATGCAGCAGGAAAATAACAGCTCGTCACCAGTTCGTTGCCCCTCGGGTGCAATTGCGTAACCGCGGCTGCAAAGGTGAAGATTGAAGAACGAACTGCACGAATGTGAATTTTTCAACGGATTATTTTACTCCAAACTATTTTATTGGAGGAACTAAATTATGTCTCGTTATACAGGACCATCATGGAAAATTTCTCGTCGTTTAGGAATTTCTTTATCAGAAACTGGAAAAGAATTGGCACGTCGCCCTTACGCTCCAGGTCAACACGGACCAAACAGCCGTGGCAAAAAATCAGAATACGGCATGCAATTAACTGAAAAACAAAAATTGCGTCATATGTATGGCATGAACGAACGTCAATTCCGTACATTGTTTATCAAAGCAAGCAAAATCAAAGAAGGTAAACACGGTGTTAACTTCATGATCTTGCTAGAACAACGCTTAGATAACGTTGTTTACCGTCTAGGTTTAGCAACTACTCGTCGTCAAGCACGTCAATTAGTAAACCACGGTCACGTTTTAGTTGATGGCAAACGCGTTGATATCCCTTCATACCACGTTGAAGTTGGACAAGTCATCAGCGTTCGTGAAAAATCACAAAACATCTCAACAATCAAAGAAGCAGTTGAAGCAACAGCTGGCCGCGCGTCATTTGTAAGCTTTGATAGCGAAAAATTAGAAGGTTCATTAACTCGTTTACCTGAGCGTGATGAATTGTCTGCAGAAGTTGACGAAGCACTAGTCGTTGAATTCTACAACCAAAAACTTTAAGATTTCAACCGACACGATTCCTTTTGGGAATCGTGTTTTTTTGTGGACTCAACGGATTTACGGATCCCTTTAAGAAGACCCTTAAAAAATACCAAAAAAACCGACAATGATACATCGCTGTATTCATTTGCCGGTTTTGTTCCTATTTTAGATAAAGTTCGCAACAGATTCGCCTTCTTCTTGCTTTTGGCGATAATTAAACATGAGCAGCTCTGTTTGACGTCGTTTGAAAATGATCTTTCGTAAGTTTCGTGGCACGAATTTACGAATGTCTTCTTCATTGTATCCCACTTGGAGCTTGTTCTCATCTAAGATAATTGGTCGTTTCAATAAGTTCGGGTATTTTTCGATCAATGAAAGCAGCTCCTCTAGCTTCAACTCTTCTAAATCAATGTCTAGCTTTTGGTACACTTTCGAACGAGTAGATATAATGTCTTCCGTTCCATTTTTCGTTAAAGAAAGAATCTCCATTAGTTCATCACTATTTAATGGATCGCTAAAAATGTTTCTCTCTTTAAATGGTAGTTCATTTTCGGTCAACCATGCACGGGCTTTACGACATGACGTACAGCTGGGTGTTGTATATAGTGATATCATTTGTTCATTCTTCCTTTCTCTTTGATGTACTTCGATTTTTTGTTTGGTGCTCAACCTTCGATTTGATCGATCGTTTCCTGTTTGACGATATCGGCGATTCGAATATTGATCTCTTTGACTTTCAAAGAAGTCAAGCGGCTAATTTCTTCTAAGACCACTTCTTGGACTTGCGCTAAGAGTTTGGGGATATCTTTGCCGTAAGCCACGATTACTTCCAAGTCAACTGCAACCTCTTCTTTGCCAACTTCCACATCAATGCCAGAAGCGACTTGCGGCTGTTCTTCAAGGTTTTCGGTCATATCTGAAAGAAATCTGCCATTTACACTAATCAAGCCATCAATTGACTGCAAAGCGACACCAACAATTGTTTCAATGACTTTCTCTTCAAAGGACAGTGGACTTGCTTGCGCTGCTTCATTAGACACATTCGTTGTTTGCTGATCGTCAGTCATTTTTCACACTCCTTGGTTAAATAAGAAAGGATACTAGAGACATCGCAAAGTCGCATACACGACCTTGTCTAAAGTGGACATTCCTCTTGGGAATTTTTTTCCCTACCTTTTTAGCATAAATTCTTTTTGTTTTTTTTACAAAGAAAAACACTTGTTTTCGGAATAAATTTATCGTGCAAGATAAAATGAATGCGCTAAAAAAATCTCAAAGCATAATTTTCCTGAAATGATTCGTTTTTCTTGACAAAAAAAAAGAAAGCATCTACAACGCTCTCTTTTTCTCGTGTTATTTTGACAAAACTTCCAACGGATCAATCAGTTGGTGTCGCGCTAAACTTGGTGAAAGACTGACTTCAAAATGCAAGTGCGGGCCTGTACTGTTCCCCGTACTTCCCATAGAAGCAATCACCTCGCCTTGTTCGACCGTTTGACCGACTTCCACTAAATTGCGATGATTGTGGGCATACAATGTCGTCAGCCCATCTTTGTGCTCAATGGCAACATAATTTCCCCATGAAGAATGATATTCTGAGCGGATCACCGTTCCTGAAAGACTAGCCATGATTGGCGTTCCTTGTGGTGCGGCGAAGTCCACTCCACGATGAAACCCATTGCCTCGCGGACCAAAGACAGAGGAGACAACTGGATTGCTGACAGGATAGATCATCTTTTCGCTGCCTGTCGGTAATTCTGGTTTCTCTTTGTCATAACTCGTCAGTGCATACGCTTCGATCAGCGCATTCAGCTTCTCATTGTATTGTGTATCTGATGCATAACGTCCGGTCAGATATTCCGTGGCGTCTTCATAAGATTCCGTTTCTGATTTCCAAACACCTTTATAAAAATTCGGATTGTGGTCCAATCCTTCTTTCAACAATTTCGCATAATCTTTCAAAGAAGATTCGATGCTGTCATATTGGCGAAAAGTGGCATGAACTGTGTATAAATTACCAGAACCATCGTCTTCTTGCGTTTGGAAGGAAATCCCATTCCCTTCATAAAGTCCCTTAATACCAAATAAGTTATAAAAAGGCTCCTGGCTCAGACGGCTTCTTCCGCTGCCAGACTCTAAAATCGCTTGGGCAATCATGACCGATGCGTAAAGATCTTCTTCTTGTCCAACTTTACGAGCATCTTCTCCAATCTCCATAATAAAGTCCCACGTTTCTTTGACTGGCGTGACTTCAAATTTTGCTGGCTCATCTTCTTGCGGCGGCGTTACCGTCAACTCTGGTACATTCGGTACTTCTTTGATGTCAGGCGAAGGCTGGCTTGGTGTTGATTCTGGCTCAGGATTTGGTGTTGTCTCTGGTTCTGGTTCTGGATTTGGTGCTGGATTTGGTGCTGGTTCTTCTGGTTCTGGCGCCGGCTCAGGTGTTGGTTCTGGTTCTGGATTCGGCTCAGGATCAGGATTTGGTGTCGGCTCTTCTGGTTCCGGTGTTGGTTCTGGTGTCGGGGTTGGTTCTGGTTCTGGCAAAGGTTCTGGTGTTGGCTGTTCAGGAGCAGGTGTTGACTCTCCTGGAACTACTTCGCCGTTTTCTCCTGGTACCGTTGCGGCATCTTCAGGAACCAAGCCCATGGTTGGCCCGTTCACTCCCGGAACCGTTGACTCAGCTGTATTTTGACCTGCAGTAGACTCGTTCGTCAAAACAGATGCCGCAGCCGATACTGGCAGCATTGTTGAAAATTGACTGGTAATAATGGCAATCGCCATCCATTTTTTTATTTTCATTCGTGAACTTTCCTCCTTTATTCCTCCCTCTATCATACAAAAAATGCAAGAAACTTTGTAATCAATTTTTGCATTCCTATATGAAAAACGAGAAAAACTTGAATTTTCTAATGAACGAATGATCCAAGCCATTCATTTTCTCTCTAGTAAAAATACGCAAAAAAAGGCTCAATCCTTCTCTTTTCGAGTGTCCAAAACAAAAACAGCAGCGAGCTTCCTCCCTGCTGTTTTGATCTATCTTGACTCTATATCGATATATTCCCGATCGTTTGACACTTCTTTGTAGGCGGGACGCATGATTTTTTGTGCGTTGACCAGCTCTTCGATCCGATGGGCGGACCAGCCGACGATCCGCGCGATAGCAAACATTGGTGTATACAGTTCTTCTGGCAGATCCAACATGTTATAAACAAACCCGCTGAAAAAGTCGATATTGGCACTGACTCCTTTGTAGATTTTGCGCTTTTCATTGATGACTTGAGGAGCAATACGTTCGACCATCGTATACAATTGATATTCTTGCCAAGCTTCTGATCCTTTTTCTTGGGCCAGTTTTGCCACATAATTTTTAAAAATCGCCGCACGGGGATCGTTGTCGCTGTATACCGCGTGGCCCATGCCATAAATCAATCCTTTACGGTCAAACGCTTCTTTATCTAAAACTGCTTCCAAATAGCTGCGGATCGCCTGTTCATCGGTAAGGTCAGCAACGTTACGCTTCAAATCTCCCATCATTTCTGTCACTTTGATATTAGCACCACCGTGTTTAGGCCCTTTCAAAGAACCTAGCGCTGCAGCAATCGTTGAATAGGTATCCGTCCCACTGGAGGTAACGACTCGTGTCGTAAAGGTCGAATTATTCCCGCCGCCATGTTCCATATGCAAAACCAGTGCCATATCCAATGTTTGGGCTTCTTGGAAGCTATATTCTTTCGTTGGACGTAGCATAGTCAAAATCGTTTCAGCTGTACTCAACTCTTCGGTCGGTCGGTGGATATACATACTCTCCCCTTGATTGTAATGATTGTAGGCATGATAGCCGTAGATTGCCAAGAGCGGAAAGACACTGATCAGCATCAGACTTTGTTCCAATACATTTTCAATGCTGATGTCATCTGCTTGTGGATCGTAACTTGCCAGTGTCAAGATACTGCGAGATAAGCTATTCATGATATCAGAAGAAGGTGCTTTCATAATGACGTCACGAACAAAATTGGTCGGCAATGTACGTTTTTCTGCTAATAGGCAATGAAAGGCCGCAAGTTCTGTTTTGTTTGGCAGTTCGCCGAAAAGTAATAAATATGCAACCTCTTCAAAGCCAAAGCGTTTTTCATTGACGAACCCTGCAACTAACTCGTTGATGTCAATTCCGCGATAACGCAGCTCGCCACAAGCTTCAATTGGCTTACCAGCAATGATTTTTTCTGGATAAATGGTGGAGATCGTCGTAAGCCCTGCTAAGACCCCCGTGCCATTTAAATCCCTCAGTCCACGTTTCACATCATATTCTGAATAAAGATTCACATCTATCAAATTGTATTTCTGACATTGCGATGCGAGATAGGACATCTTCTCTTTCTTTTCTAATCTTTCCACGGTGATGTTACCTCCAATCTTTCTACAAACTATCGATTACAATGTTATTTAACCGTATACAAACATCGTTAAAATAGTCATCCTATAAAATCGTTGCTTTTTAACAAACTTTCACACATTATAGCACGATGTTTATAAAATGAAATATTTTTCATAAATTTAATTGATTTTTTAAATTATCAACGTATAATTATTCCTAATAAGTACGTTTATCTTCGTAAAAAGGAGGATTCTTATGAAGTGGCAATCTCAACTCACCGTCAAGGATACGCAATACACGTATATTGACTTAGCGAAAATCACCCAAGACTTAGGGGCTGATTTATCTCGCTTGCCCTACTCCATTCGAGTTTTATTGGAAAGTGTTGCTCGTCATCAAGACGAGGAAATTACAGAGGATTATTTACCATTTTTAGCGAACTGGCAGGCAGAAACCCCTACTGGTGTCGTGCCATTCAAACCAGAGCGGGTCGTTTTGCAAGACTTTACTGGGGTACCCGCAGTCGTTGATTTGGCTGCCATGCGGGATGCGATGGTCGCTTTAGGCGGTGCCGCAGAAGACATCAATCCTGAGATCCCCGTCACACTCGTCGTCGACCACTCTGTGCAAGTCGATCAAGCCGGTACTCCTGGGGCGATCGCTTTTAATACGGAGCGGGAATTTGAACGCAATGCAGAACGCTATCAATTCTTGAAATGGGCGCAAGGTTCTTTCGACAATTTCGAAGTCGTTCCACCTGAAACAGGGATCATTCATCAAGTCAACATCGAATCGTTGTCTGATGTGATCTTGCAAAAAACACACGAAGATCAACGACTGCTGTTTCCTGATACATTGCAAGGAACCGATTCTCACACCACGATGATCAACGGCTTGGGGGTTCTCGGTTGGGGGGTTGGCGGTATTGAAGCGGAAGCTGCGATTCTTGGCGAACCTTCTTTCTCCCCTACGCCTGAAGTCATCGGGGTGAAATTTATCAACGAGATGCCTGCAGGTACCACCGCCACCGATTTAGCACTAAAAGTAACTGAAGTGCTGCGGATCGAAAAAGTGGTCGGAAAATTTGTCGAATACTTCGGTCCTGGCTATCGTCATTTAAGTTTAGCTGATCGAGCAACGTTAGCAAACATGGCTCCCGAATATGGTGCGACTTGCGGTTTTTGTCCGATTGATCAAGAGACCTTGAACTACTTAGCAACGACCGGTCGCTCCAGCGAGCTGATCGAACTCGTTGCCGCTTACGCCAAAGCCAACCATTTCTTTTATGATGAAGCGATCGTGCCAACCTATACTAAGACGATCACCATCGATCTAGCAGAAGTTCAGCCAGCATTAGCAGGGCCCAAGCGCCCGCAAGATCGGATTTTGCTTCCAGCAGTCCGTCAGGATTTTGAACAATCGGTCACGGCTGCCGTCGGTCCCAAGGGCTTTGGTCTTTCAGAGGACGAATGGCAAAAAGAAGCCAGCGTTACCTGGTCAGATGCTGCACCTGACAAATTAGTGACCGGCGATATCGTCTTGGCGGCGATCACTAGCTGTACGAATACGAGCAATCCCTTCGTCATGCTCTCGGCAGGCTTATTGGCTAAAAAAGCCATTGAAAAAGGTCTGACCGTCTCTCGTACGGTCAAAACCTCCCTTGCACCTGGCTCCCAGATCGTGACCACCTATTTGCAAAACAGTGGTTTGCTGCCGTATTTAGAGCAACTCGGCTTTTATTTGGTGGGCTACGGTTGTACCACCTGTATCGGAAATTCAGGTCCTTTAGAAGCGCAGGTCGCTGAAGCAATTGAGGCAGACAATCTACTGGCGGCATCGGTTCTGTCAGGCAATCGAAATTTTGAAGGAAGAATCCATCCACAGATTAAAGCCAATTATTTGGCTTCACCGCCATTAGTTGTTGCCTATGCCATCGCTGGCAGCATTCGCAAAGATCTCACAAAAGAACCGTTAGCTATCGTCAATGACGAGCCGGTGTATTTGTCTGATATTTGGCCTAGCAATGAAGAAGTCAATGCTTACGTTCAAGAGTACGTCGGACCAGAAGCATTTCGCGCTGCCTATGAGCATCTTTTTGATGCCAATGAACGCTGGAATGCGATCGAAACCACCACGAGCGCATGTTATGAATGGGAGGAGCAATCCACTTACATCGCTCATCCGCCCTACTTTGAAACATTGACCAAAGAGTTGCCTAAACCAGATGTCTTAGCTGATCTGAAAGTCTTGGCAAAATTGGGTGATTCCGTCACCACTGACCATATTTCTCCTGCTGGCAGCATCAGTATGGATTCTGCAGCTGGAAAATTTTTACAAGAAAAAGAAGTTCCGTATCGTGAATTCAACTCCTTTGGTTCGCGACGCGGCAATCATCAGATTATGATGCGGGGGACTTTCGGCAACATCCGTCTGCAAAACCAGCTAGTACCTGGCAGTACTGGCAGTGTCACGCATTATTTTCCAACAGGGGAAACCCTGTCGATATTTGACGCAGCTATGAATTACCAAAAAGCTGGTCAAAGCTGTATCATTTTAGCTGGTAAAGATTATGGCATGGGTTCTTCTCGCGACTGGGCCGCCAAAGGAACACAATTGTTAGGCGTTAAAGTCGTCTTAGCAGAAAGCTTCGAACGAATCCATCGCAGCAACTTGGTCATGATGGGGATCATTCCGCTTGAATATCTTGCTGGTGAAAGTGCTGCATCATTTGATTTGGACGGCAGCGAAACATTCTCGATCGCTTTGCCAGAAGAGCCAGTGGTCAAGCAGCTGATCGAAGTCACTGCGCAACGGATCGACGGAGGGACTGTCTCCTTTATGACCCGCCTGCGCTTTGATGCCCCTGCAGATATTCGCTATTGGAAGCATCAAGGAATTTTACCGATGGTCATTCGAAAAAAAGCTGAATTAGGAGGAACTGCCCATGCCTAACCAAACAACCCATGAAGTAACGACGATCACCATTCCTTACATTGCAGGAGACGGCATCGGTGCCGAGATTTGGCAGGCTGCGCAACCTGTGATTGATGCCGCTGTAAATAAAGCCTATGACAATCAACGCCGTATCGAATGGCTGGAAGTTTTAGCTGGAGAAGCCGCCTTTGAACAGACGGGGGAATGGCTGCCGCAAGCAACCATCGATACGATCAAGGCTCAACAATACGCCTTAAAAGGACCGTTGACTACCCCAATTGGCGAGGGCTTTCGCTCCTTGAATGTCACCTTGCGGCAAACGCTGGATCTTTATGCCTGTGTCAGACCTGTTCGCTATTTTACAGGGGTCCCTTCGCCTTTAAAGCAGCCAGAAAAAACCGATATGGTGATCTTTCGAGAAAATACTGAAGATGTTTATGCTGGCATCGAATTTGCCAAAGACGACGACGCAACGCAGCGTCTGATCCAGACATTGCAAGCAGACTTTGCTGTCAAGGCGATTCGTTTTCCTAAAACTGCCGCTATCGGCATCAAGCCGATCTCTTTAGAAGGCAGTCAGCGCTTGATCGCTGCTGCCATTGAGTATGCGATCGCTCAAAAGCGGCCCACGGTGACACTGGTGCATAAAGGCAATATCATGAAATTTACAGAAGGCGGCTTTAAAAACTGGGGCTATCAGCTTGCAGAGACCACATACACCGACCAGTGTTTTACAATGAATCAATACAACAAAATCAAAGCAGAAAGCGGCTCAAAGGCAGCCGAAGCCGCTCTTGCCTCGGCAAAAGCGGCTGGGAAAATCGTTGTTAACGACGTGATCGCAGACAACTTTTTACAACAGATCCTTTTGTATCCAGAAAAATTCGACGTCATTGCCACTTGTAATTTGAACGGCGACTACATTTCTGATGCACTTGCTGCACAAGTCGGCGGCATCGGGATCGCCCCCGGTGCCAATATCAACTACGCTACTGGGGCAGCCATCTTTGAAGCTACCCACGGAACAGCACCGGATATCGCAGGACTTGGCAAAGCCAATCCCTGTTCGCTGCTGCTGTCAGCGTGCATGCTATTAGAACATTTGAACTGGCCAGAAGCAGCCCAAATCCTAACACAAGCCATTGAACAAGCCTTGCAAAGTCAACACGTCACTGCCGACTTCGCGCAGTTGATGCCAGAAGCGGTCTGTTTAACGACACAAGCGTTTGGTGAACACCTCCTTCAGTTGATCCATTCGTAAACTCAAGCTGTGATTGAGTCGGCATTTGCCTGCTCAATCACAGCTTGATTGCGTTTTCACCTTTTGAGAAACTATACTTAGAGCATGAAAGGGGGAATTCATTTATGAGTGAATTCAACATGAGAAAAATCGGTCAGCAGATCGCTGCCAAACGCAAAGAAAAAAATCTGACCCAAAGCAACTTGGCCGACCAGTTACTTGTCAGCTATCAGGCGGTCAGTAATTGGGAGCGGGGCAACTCACTGCCGGACATTGAAAAATTGCCGCAGCTAGCAGCGATTTTAGACCTATCCATCGATGAGCTGTTAGGGAAGCCAGCAGCTGCGGTGCAACATTATCAAGCAGGAACCGCACAGCCAGAAGAAATCGCCGAACTAGCTCCGCTGATCAAACCGCAAGAATTGTCAGCGTTGATTCAAGAAGAACCGTTTCAAGAAACTTCTTTAGATTTAGACTTATTGCCTAGGCTAGCACCTCATTTGACCAGCGCAGACTTGCAGCACCTGCTAAATGGTGCCGAGAATATCCCAGAAGAGGTACTGGAAGAACTCCTGCCTTTTTTGAAAAAGCCCCAAGTAGAAGAGCTCCTGAAAGGTAAGCACTATTCCATGGCTTTTTGGGAAGAGGCGGCGCCCTTTTTACCCCCCAACTTTTTGGCGGGAGAAATCAAAGGCTGGCTTGAAAATCCTGACTTCCGCTTTTCTGAGATTGAAGAACTGCTGCCCTTTTTACCTGCGCCTTATCTGGATGAACTCCTGCTGACTGCCCTGGAACAGCCAAACGTTGCCGCATCAGAACGCTTGGCTTATGATGAAATCGAAGAACTGCTGCCGTTTCTAACAGAAGCAACGATCTGCCGGCTCGTTCAAGCACTGCCCTTCTCAACAGATGAGCTGGAAGAGATCGCCCCTTTCCTCTCCTCAAAGAACTTGATTGTCCTTTTAAAAAAAGAACACTAAAAAAACAAGATTCTTCTTTACTTTTGGTAAACCACCGTTTATAATTTCGTTAACCAAATAATTTATTTTTAGGTTAACGAAATTATTATTAGAGAGAAGGATTCGATGAAATTATCATTACGTGAACAAATCCATGCCGCTTTATTTGCGATCATTATTGCTGGTCTTTCCCAACTGACGATTCCATTAGGTTTGATCCCATTGACAGGACAAACCTTTGCGATCGGGCTGGCGGTGACTTTCCTCGGCACGCGAACTGGAACGATGGCGATCATCATCTACTTGCTGTTAGGATTGATTGGTTTGCCCGTTTTCGCTGGTTTTTCCAGCGGTGTCGGTGTTTTGTTAGGACCAACTGGTGGCTATTTAGTCGGCTTCCTCTTTAATGGATTGCTTACTGGATTGATCGTAGAAAAAACAGCGTTTCGCTACACAGGAGCAGTGATCGGCAATATTGTCGGTGCGCTGGCAACTTTGTTGTTTGGTACATTGTGGCTGAAATGGAGCACGGGCATGGCATGGCCGGCTGCCTTTAACGGTGGCTTTGTTCTGTTTATTATCCCTGGGATCATCAAAGCCGTTGCCGCAGCTTATCTAGGTATCTTTTTAAGAAACCGCTTGGCGCAACCATTGGCTTTACGTTAATAAAAAACACTCGCGTCATATGCAGCGATTCCCATCAGTTAGCTTTCTCGTCTAACTTTTGAAAATCGCCGCATCACGCGAGTGTTCTTTTTTATTTCTTCCCCTCTTCAATCGAGAGCTGCGGCCAAATTTTCTGCCACTGCTTCATCGCTTGGCGTTGTCGATAAACCGCAAGATACTGTTCATTTTGGGCAAAATGCGGTGTTGGACGCACCCGAAAACTGCAAATATCCTGCCAGCCAAAAGGCGCCATCAATTCAAGCTTGCCTTGATTCATTCGTGCCGCTACCGCTGTACAACGCTCTGGAAACTTCGTTAAAGCATCGAAGGTACTTGTATAAGGCGGCTCCTCGGCAAAATTATGTTGGTGCATCAACGCTTGGTTTCGAACCTCCCAAGGAAATTCGGGAAACGAGCGGCGCAGTTGCGCTTCGATCGCTGCTGTTTCTTCTATGCTTACAGTCGGATCATAAAACACGACATCAATATCGGTCAGCGGCACCTCCGCTATTTTCCCACTGAGAAACCCCCATAAATAATTCCGCAGGTACCCAGCACACAGCCAGCAATCCGACAGCTGCAACGCTTCAATGATCGTAAGCAGTTGTCGACATTCACGATTTTTTGCAAACAAGTTCTGGATCGCTTGTTCCTTCATTGGCGTCCTCCTCTAATGGGTTCAGGCTAGTTATTTCAAGGTCCAACCACCGTCGATGGGCACGATCGCCCCCTGCAAGTAACTAGCTTGCGGGCTGGCAAGAAAAAGGGTCAGCGCTGCAACTTCTTCTGGTTGCGCCCAACGCTTGACTGGCGTCTCTTCTGCCACCCATTGCGCCATTTTCCCGTCACCCGCAAAATCAGCCGCATTCATCGGCGTTTGAATCGCACCGGGCGCGATGCCCTTTACCGAGATCCCTTGATCTGCAACATCCAATGCCAACTGTTTGGTAAACCCGACGATCGCGTGTTTTGCGGTTGTATAGGCGATCCCGCCCCCACCTGCGACCATTCCAGCGATGGACGCCATATTGATGATCGTTCCGCCGCCATTGGCTTGCATCAGCGGCAAAATTTCTTTCGTTAAATAAAACATGCTGGAGACATTGGTTTGAAATATCTCCTCCCACTCCATTGACGTCGTCTCAGCGATCGTATGATAGCCGTCAAGCTTTCCTGCTGTATTTAACAAGACCGTGATACCGCCAAAGTGCGTCACACAAGCTTGGACCGCTGCAAGACAATTTTCTTTCACCGCTAAGTCACAACATGTGCCGAAAAAGCGGGGCTGGGCTAAAAGCGTATCAGGAAACGATTGGCAGTCAACACCAAATACTTGAGCGCCTTCTGCAAGAAACACCTCTGCTTGCGCTTTACCGATACCTGAAGCAGCCCCTGTGACAAACACAATCGTTTTGTCATCGATCCACGCTGCCGTCATTCCACGATTTTCCAATCTTCCGCAAGAATGTCGCAAACAGTCGGTGCGAAACTCGAGAATCCCTCGTCTGCTGTTTTGATCAAAAAGTAAGGGGTGACTGGGGCATTGTCGTACACTTCGCCTTCAACGAATGTCACATAAAGTTCAAAGCCGCCCCAACCTTCACGAATGATTTTTTTGCCAGCTTTTAATTCTGGTAAGATTTCTTCAAATGTCATGATTTTTCTCCTTTGTGTGTTTCTTCTAATGGTTTAAATTGCTTGGAAATTCAATCACGAAAACAAGCAGGACTCGTTTGCTGCGCTAATACGGCAGCAGCGTGATCGCTTGCGCCAATTCCTCTACAAGATGCGCCGTTTTATAGTCCTCAAATGCCTCATGATGGTTTCGCAGCAGCGTCCGAACTTTCGTTGGAGAATATGCTTCTGCTAAGTGATTTTCCAAAACGAAGCGTCGGGTCAACTGCCATTCATAATAGTAGCCGAAGGGACGGCAATAGTAGCTGGTTCCCGCAAGCTCCTTTTTCTCAAAGCGTCGATGGGTATGCCCAAAGACGACTGCCCGCACATTGGCGTACTGGTCGATCACTGCGCCAAAATCGGGCGACCCCAAAAACGCATTTAGGTGGTTCCAGCGGGCGTACTTGCCGGTCTGCCGCACAATAAACGCTTCTTGGGGCACAAAATGCGTAGAAAGAAAAATTTCTTGGTCTTGCGGCAAATGGGCCAATGTTTCCGCTAAACGCTCATTGATGGCTTGGCTGATCTCCTTATCCGATCCCTTTCGTTGAATCATGCGGTCATACCAAAACAAATTTTTCAGCCGCAAGATCTCAGCTTCACTGGTCAGATCAGAATATTGGTAGTCATACCAGCCATTGATTCCCAACAGCTGTGTTTTTTCTGATAAGCGATACGTCTGAAAATTAAGAAAGGCGGGATCATCGAAAGCCTCGATCTCTTGTTCCGTCAAGTCCACCATTTCATGATTGCCCCAGTGAAAGGTCGTTGGCACCTGTCGACTTTGAAAAAATGCGACCACGTCTAATAGCCGTTGTTTTTTATTCGCCACATCTCCTGCCAGATGCAGATGGGTCACCTGATTTTGCTGCAAATAATCAGCGATCAGCTGCAGATGGGGATCAAATAATTGGTTGATATCGACGTGCAAGTCGCTAATAACCGCCAACGTGCCCATCTCAGCGGCCCGCCGTCTGCTTTTCGATCCGTAACAATTGGACATCGTTAGCTAAGATCCCGCTATTTCCCACCAATTGCAACCGTTGATAGGTCGGTTCCACCTGCATCCGAGTCTGTTCTTCTAAATACACCTGAGCCCCTTGCTTCAACCAAATCGTGCCTAAGGGTGTCGTTAAAGGGGTGTCGTAGATCGCCAATCCTTCTTCTGGATAGCTTTGCGGCACGATGATCAGGCGAAAATGGATGTCCAAACGGCAGGTGATCTCCGTTGCAGGAAACGGACCAACGCCGTCTTCAAAATCCAAGTAGAGACGATCATCTGGCTGCACATAAGGGGTTATTTTTTCAATTGCTGCTGGCTCAATGTTCAGTTCCATGACGAGAGCCCTCCTTTACATGATAGGTTTTTTCCATTCCTCAAGGGTGATGCCACGCGTGACTTCATCGATGATTTCTTCACCCGATTTGCGGGCAGCTGGGATCGTTGCTTCCAATTTCATCCCAATTTTCTCCATGACCCGTCCAGACTTGGGATTTCGGGCATCATGTCGAGCAAAAATTCGAATCAATTCGAGTGTTTCAAAACCGAAATGCAGCAGTGCCATTGCCGCTTCTGGCATGATCCCTTGCCCCCAATAATCGCGACTCAATGTATAACCGAGCTCAGCGATCTCTTTTTCTGATTCTACCCGCAAATCGATGGTCCCGATCATTTTTCCTGAGTCTTTTTCTTCGATCGCAAATTTTCCTAAGGGTGCAGCAACAAAATACTCGGCGATGCGTAGTTTTGTTTCTTCAACCGACCCATGTCTAGCAAAGACGAAGGTCGTCGTTTCTTCATCATTTGCATAGGCAAACATGTCCGCTGCATCCGCCAAGGAAACAGGACGCAAGAGCAGCCTCGGTGTCTCCAACCGTTGATTTTCTGCTAACAATAGCAAATGTCGTTCTTTTGTTGTCATAGGATCCCTACTTTCTGTCAATACTCTCTCACGATCGCACCCCTCTTTTGCTATTTGCTGGATATGCTATAATAAGCATAAGTAAACGCTTTGAGGAGGATACTTCAATGTCAGACGAATTAGAAAAACGCCTTGATACAGGAATGTATGGGACGCCTCGCGTCAACCCAGATGAACAGCGCAAGTATTTAGGCACGTTTCGTGAACGGTGTTATCTTAGTATGACAGTAACAGAAATGAAGAAGAAGGACAACCAGAAAACGCTCTTGAACGCCTTACCAGATTATCAAGGAGCGCTCGTGCTGCTTAATGGAAAATTGCCAGAATCGATCCAGACCGATTACATCACTTTACTGACCAAACAACAGATGGAATTTCGGATCGTCTCCGATGCCCAAGATGCTGGTCCAGACAGTATCGGCTTGCTGATTGCTGGGAAAGAAGCCGTCAATGAAGACGTCATCGATATCGAAAAAAAATTCCCTGCAGCTGCCGCTCCATCGGATAAAGAGCAGGAACAACCAGAGAAAACGTCATTTTGGAAACGTCTTTTCCATTAAAAGGAGGAACTATCATGGAACAATCAACACCGCCCTACCTTTCATTAAAGAAAGAACTGCTTGATGCTTTGGATCTGCATATCGATTTGTTAAAAACGGCACCCACGATCGAATCCAGCCATCTAGATGGCGTATTGTTCATGATGCGCAGCTTGGGTTTTATGCTGGATCGCGCTCCGAAAGTACTCCTGCTGGAGGATAAGAATGAAATGAACTTTATGATGTTTCAATATTATAGCCTCCTGTCGGAACTGAAGTACAATCTGGTTTTAAACTTTCCCTACGCCTCGATTCAAGGCGTACCGTTATTAACCTTGATCCAACGTTTTCCTACCACTTATGAAAAAGAAATGAAACAATGGTGGGAAGCCCGAACGGGTCTCAAGGTGGAAGAAACAAAACAAACGATTGAAATCGCTGCTTTTGAAGGATAAGAACATCCAAAAAAGGCTCGCGATACTTCCTGCAGATAGAAAGTACTGGATATAATAGTTTGCTAGTAAAGCGAACCATAAAGCAGGACGTTAACGTATTTCTCATGATTTCTTCAAAGAAAAACCAGTCAGAGGCAGTTTCTGACTGGTTTTTATTAGTTTTAAGTTGTATTCTTCTTAATTTATTTGATACATCAAAGAATCAACTTATCTTTTTTATTTAGTAAAAATCAACTGTAAAACCAATTGGATCTCCATTTGCATTTAGCGCTGGCCGAATAACAAAGCGTGTAAACTCTAAAAACTTCCCTTCAGCCCATAAAGAATATGCACTTGCACTCGCTTCTGCACTAGTAGCTGCAAAAATGCCGCTATTGCCCAGATTGACTGGAATATTCACATCTGTTTCGCCATCGCCAGAGCCATCTTCTCCGCCATCTACATCTGTATCTCCGCCACCAGAACCATCTTCTCCACCATCGGTATCTGTGTCACCGCCACCAGAGCCGTCTTCGCCACCGTCTACATCTGTATCTCCGCCACCAGAGCCATTCTCTCCACCATCGGTATCTGTATCTCCGCCACCAGAGCCATTTTCGCCGCCATCTACATCTGTATCTCCGCCACCGGAACCGTTATCTCCGCCGTCTACATCTTTATCATCTTCGTCTTTATTAAATACACCAAATTCAATATAGATATAATCGCCTACAAAATGAACTTCATGCCCCTTAACTACTTCTGGATAATTTTCATGCTTCCAAGCAGTAGCTTCCTCGTTACTTAGGAATGGTCCGACACGTAGACGAGTATAATATGAATTCTCATAGACAACTTCAACTACAATTTCACGGTCAGTCGCGCCTCCATTATCAGGTGTCGGAATATTGAACTCAATATAGATATAGTTTCCTTCTAGATAGATTTGTAGGTCTGAAACTAATCCAACATAGTTTTCAAGCAGCCATGCCGCCACTTCATCGGTAGTTAAGAATGGTCCGACACGGAGGCGTGTAATTTCTTCATTTTCTGCAACGACTGTCACTTCAAACTCTCGATCAGCTGGTGGATTAGTGGAACCATTATCTCCACCTGAACCATTATCCGTTGCTGGTGGTGTTGGGTTTGTGGAGTCCTCTCCTGATCCATTATCTGTTGCAGGCGGCGTTGGTTTTGTTGATCCGTCTCCTGATCCGTTATCTGTTGCTGGAGGTGTCGGTTTTGTAGAGACATTTGATCCATTATTACTGTTTCCAGGATTTGTATTGCTTCCTCCCCCAATTGGTTTGGTCGGATCAATTTTGTCAGTATCTTGAATCACTGCTTGACTAATCGTATTACCCTCTGCATCCTTTAGAGAAACCACATTTCCATCAAACACTAATTTGTTGCCAGCATAAATCAAGTCAATATTGTAAATATTATTCCATTGTGCTAGACGTTCGATCGTAATATTTGTCGCTTTACTGATGGCGCTAAGTGTATCACCCCAAACAATCGTATATTCATTCCCAGTAATATCAGCTTTGATTTGTTCGGGTGTTCTGGCAACCCATACGCTTGCGGAAATAGGGGATGCTGTTTCTTCTGATGCCGAAACTTGATTTGATAATGCACCAGCCGTAAAAATTGTTGCTAGTAATGCCAACGTTTTAACAATCTTACCATTAAATTTTTTCATTCCGTACTCTCCTTTTTATAATGCTATTATATTCAACTTATTACACACCATAACCTGATTAAAATTTCAGGATGGATCTGTATAATAAATTTAGTATACTTATCTACGCAGAAGGGCTCGTGTGAATCATAGCCCGTTGAAAGACAGAAAAGAGCGGCTAAAGAAAAAGTGATTCCTCGGTTGGAAGCACTAAAACCATTGATTTAAGCCTACGAAAAAAGCCTGCACACTGAATGAAGAACCGACAAAGCACTGTCAAACATTCGCAGGGATCGGAAAAAATCATCCATATCCTTTGTGTACCTATAAGGTGCTGCCAAAGGACCGTTCCGCAAATTCTTAAAGCAATGCGCCTATGTTTAGGAGTCACTCATCGAACCACAATCAGTTTCGGCTATAAAACCTGCCTTACTTCCAAATAACTTGAACATTGAGTATCGATTCAACTCAGTTTCCGATGATGAACTTTCGTTTTTGATTCAATTGAAAACAATCTTTGCACTTCTTTTGTCACTAACAAAGTTAAGAGAATCCGTCTGCCTTTGCCGCTTTTTTGATGTTACTCATTTTGTTATATGTAAAAGCATAGTTGAAAGACAATATCTATGTTCATATCTTTTTTATACATGCTGACCTAATTTAGCGGCTCTTCAAAAAACGATAGTTATTTAATCGTGTATAAAAAAACTAAAACTTCCTCTCTTTAGATTACCAAAAATACAATTATTTTTCCAGTATTCATATTAAAATAAATACTATTTGATAAATAAAGACAAAAAACGAGGGGATTAACTATTATGCTAACTGTCAGATCAGGAATCAAACAACGATATAAAAAAAACTGCACACTTTGAAAGGAACTCTCCTTCCAAAGTGTGCAGTTCTTTGCTTTTTGTACTTCCATCAGCTCTCGAAGACTTCAGGGAACAACAGGCGTAAAACAGACATAGTTAAGCGTCGGCCTTTCCCGCTGTATGGATAAACGTGCATATGCATCGCTGGGTTGAAATTGGCTTCAATGATTCCATAAGCCCCCGGTTCATTGGCTGGCTTGGTTTTATCTGGAATAATCAGATCGATTCCGCTGATAGATGCTTGTAATGCGGCTACCGCATCGACTGCTACTTGTTTGTAATCATCGTTGAAGTCATCCGTCACATCGATAGAATCACCGCCAGTACTGATATTCGAGTTTTCTCGCAAATAAACGATCTGCCCCTCTTCGGGTACTGAATCCACTTGATACCCTTGCTCTTTTAACATCAGTTGTTCCAGTTCCCCTAATTGGATCAGCTCTAATGGGGTCCGATGATGGGTGCCGCGCAATGGATCGAGATTTTTCTCTGCGACGAGTTCCGTGATCGTGCGCTTGCCGTCACCCACGACATTGGCAGGGATACGTAGTAAAATCGCATCGACTCGCCCATCGATCACGAAGAACCGATATTCCGTCCCTGACAAAAAAGTCTCAACGAGGATCGAATCATCTTCCGCAAAGGCAATGGCGACCGCCGCTTGATAATCCGCTAAAGAGGCACCTTCTTTGAAAATCGAGATACCGATCCCATAGTTGGTGGTTTTCGGTTTTACCACAAACCCGCTGTGGGCAATCTGAGGATAAAACGTGATCGCTTCTTCTGCCGAAGCGAACTCAGCGCCACTTGGTACATGAAAGCCATTTTCGGCTAAGATTTTTTTAGTGACCGTTTTATTCGCCATGATCAATGGGACGATGTACTGATCCTTACTGGTCATATTGGCATTTTTAACATATTCGATGTGGTCTCTCACGGCTAATTTCAAGAATTGATCCGTTTCATCCAGTACCGTCACTTCGATTCCTTTTTGGATCGCATCGAACAAGAGAATCTGGGTCGACAATTCCATTGCTCGAAAGCCAGCTAATTGATACGGTTTTTCCCAAGCAGCTTGATGATACTTTTGTCCCAGCAATGTTGCTGTCTGGGCTTGACTGGTTGCTTGACTTGCTGAGAAAAGACGTCCCGCGAAGGTTCTTTCTGGTTCAGCCAGCATTTCTGAAAGCTGATCCAAAAATGGTGGATGCGGCAGCTCAAGGGCTTGGGCAAAGTCCATCATTTCAGTAATCAGCGCTTGCGCTTCTTGCTGATAAGTCAAAGGTGCAAGCGGATGTTCTAATGCGACCTGATCATTTTTCTGATTGCCCTCTTCGATCCACGCATCCGCATCGCTGCCTTCTTCTTTTGTACTTAAAAACAATAAGAAGAAATGCAAGAATGCGACTTGCTCTTTGGAAATCCCATAGCGGGCAAAGGGATCGATGTCAATATTTCTTAACTCAATATAACGGATACCCGCTGAGGCTAAATCTGCGACCCGTTTTCCCCCACGTAGACGCACTGGCGCATAAAATTCTTTTTCTTCTGAAAGCTTTCCCGTCTCCACTAATTTGGCAATATCTGCAAGATAGGTCTCTAACGAAGCGTAAGATACCTTGACGTCTTCGTGATTCGTGTACCCATAGCGGCTATTGCGAATACTGCGGACTGGTTCTTGCGGTCCGTTTTCTGTCGTAAAATAATTGGCTTCTGAAGCAGGAGTCGCCCCAAAGAAATACGTCAAAAACCAGCGATAGTGCAAATAATTGCGAGTTACTTTCAAATAAAGTGCCGTTTTAAACGTCTGGAAGCTTTCCTTCGTTTCAGACAAAGCATACAGCTGCTGCAAAAAGTCTTCCGCAAATTCGAAATTGAAATGAATCCCACTGACCATTTGCTTGCGGCGACCATATGTTTTAGCTAAATAGCGGCGATAGAGCACATCTTCAAATTGATCTAATTTAGCAATGACGATGTCTTCTTCTTTTTCTGGTAAAGCCGGTGGCATACTCAATGGCCAGAGCATTTCTTCTGCTGACATCGAACGATACGCCACATCATGAATCGCCCCTAAAAAACGGAACAATTCATCCACGGAATCAGCGACGGGCGTAATCAGTTCCAGTTGATTTTCGGAAAAATCCGTTTGGATATACGGATGGAAGCGCCGATTGCCTAACGTTTTAGGATGATCGGTACCTGCAAACGTCCCATCAAGCCGCACCCGCTGCGCTTCACGCTCAATCCCGTAGCGTCCTTTCAATAAATAGGGAAAAAGCTCTTTATGTGATAACAATGTTTTTATTTTCATTCGACTGCCCTCTATGTTCTTCTACTAAATTTTTTCTCAAATGCTATTTCTTTCCATCTATTATAGTGAAAACTGGTGAAAAATGCAGAAATTTGCTCCTCACTTGTAATATCTCTTACTAAAATTACCAAGAATTTATAAAATACTTGAATAAATTTGATATTTACCTTCAAAATAAAGTATACTGCTTATAGAACAGTAAATTATTATGTCCATATTACTCTTTTTTGAAAGGAAGAATAGTGAATGAAGCCACTTAATCTTACCAAACGCGAACGTCAAATCATGAATATCTTTTGGAATTCAGACAAACCTCTTTCTGCAAATGACATTGCTGTCCAACAGCAAGATCTAAGCAAGAATACCATTCAAGCAGTCGTACGTAAACTAAAAAACCACGACTTATTGAAAGTAGCGGATATCGGCTACAGCGGTACTGTTTTGACTCGGTTGTATTCTCCGAATGTGACCCAAGAAGACTTCTTAGCAGCAGAATTGTCTGATCAATCTTTATTGAATTTGATTACGAACTTTATCGAAACCAATAAAGATATCGATACATTGAACAACTTGGAAAAAATGATCACTGAGCGCCAAGGGGAACTTAAGAAATAATCTTTCCCCATCGTTCAACTCGTTGTATTCTGCCTGATACTTCCCAAAGTTTTTAGACAGCGCAGAAGAAAACGAAGCCTTCAAACTGCTTTTCCTGATTTTTGGCAAAGTCGTGCATCGCTGTACCCACATTTGCCACGCCAAGTGTTCTCAGCTTTACGTCACAAGTCAAGCTCGTGGAAAGAGACGACGACCCGTTTTCTCTTCCCTTTGATCTCACAAAAGCAACAATAAAGGAGAGCCATGTGTAGGTGTATCACCTAACACAGGGCTCTGTTTTTTTATTCTTTGATCAAGCCTTTGAATAAGCCAACGACAAATTCATTTGGATCAAATGGTTCTAAATCATTGATGCCTTCTCCGAGTCCCACTAATTTGACGGGCAGCCGCAGCTCGTTACGGATCGCCAAGACGATCCCCCCTTTAGCCGTTCCATCAAGTTTGGTTAAGACGAGACCAGAAACATCCGTCGTTTCTTTAAATTGTTTTGCTTGATTCATCGCGTTTTGACCCGTTGTTGCATCCAACACGAGCAGGACTTCATGAGGGGCCGTTGGGTCCACTCGTTGAATGATCCGTTTGATTTTTTCTAGTTCGTTCATCAAATTGACTTTGTTTTGCAAACGACCCGCGGTATCTACTAATAAAACGTCAGCATTTTCTCGTTTTGCGCGCTCCATCGCATCAAACACGACTGCTGCTGGATCGCCTCCTGCATTGCCACGAACGACTTCAACACCAGCCCGTTCACCCCAGACCACTAATTGATCGATGGCACCGGCACGGAAAGTATCCGCTGCTGCCAATAAGACTTTTTTGCCTTCGGCTTTGAATTGATGGGCTAATTTCCCGATGCTGGTGGTTTTTCCAACACCGTTCACGCCAACAAATAAAATGACGGTCAACCCCGACTGCATATTCAACTCGTTAACTTCACCGACACCCGCTTCCCCATATAGGTCAACCAATTTTTCGATGATGACATTTTGGACATCTGCCGTTTTCTTCACATTACGTAGTTTGACTTCTTGTCTCAATGCATCCGCGATCTTCATCGCCGCATCAAAGCCGACGTCTGCGCCAATCAGCGTTTCTTCCACTTCTTCGAAGAAGTCTTCGTCCACCGTACGGAAGTTGGCAAACAATTCGTTCATCCGTTGCCCAAAGGTTTTCCGTGATTTCGTCAATCCTTTGGTGTATTTATCCTGCACACTTTCCGTTTCTGGCGCTGGTTGAAGGATTGGTGTAGCCGCTGGGGTTTCCTCTGATGGTACATCCTTAGCCACTTCTTCTGGAATACTTGGTGCTTCTTCTCCTTTGTTCGCTGTCGTTGCTTCTTGCTGCAGGGACACTTCAGCAGTTTCTTGCTCTGCCTCCAAATCACTGGAGTCGGCGGTTTCTGCAGGTGCCACTGGTTCTGAAGCGCCTTGTTCAGCAGGAGTTTGTGCTGGCTGGCTTTCTTCTGAACGCTGTGCCTCTGGTGAGTCAGCATCGACTAACGGTTTGTCAATTTCTTGCTCTGCTTCTTTGGTTTCTCCAATCAGCGCTTTTTTGATTTTGTCAAAAAATCCCATCTTACGCACCTCCTTTTAAGACATATTCTTCAATCACTGCTGCCACACCGTCTTCTTGGTTTGAAACGGTGACAACGTCAGCCGCTTCTTTAATGATTGGCACGGCATTGGCCATCGCTACGCCAATCCCTGCATAGCGAATCATCGGCAAGTCATTTTCTTCATCACCGATCGCCATCACTTCTTCTTGCTTGATCCCTAAATCTTGCGCCAATAGGCTGATACCATAGGCTTTGGTGATTCCTTTAGGCATAAATTCCAACAGGTTATTCCGGCTTTTGATGATTTCATATTTCTCGCGGATCTCTGAGGAAATCTCAGGGATCTTAGGATCCAAGACTTCCTGATGGTAGGCGATCACCGCTTTATTATAGAGCATCGATTCATCCAGATCAGCTACGGCAAAAGGACGACAATCCAATAAAGGATTCAACGAGCCATAAATCGATGGATGCGCTGCTGAAGTGGGTAAACTCAAGACAACCTCTTCGGATACCACGTCTAGAGGCAAATTCAAGTCTTCCGCCACTGAAACCAATTCATGGATATCTGCCAGCTGCATCGCTGCTTTTTCAATGATCTCGCCAGTCTCATTTTTTTGAACCAAACCGCCGTTAAAGGTGATGCTATAGTCGCCGGGTTCTTTCAGCGATAATTCTTCTAAGTACGGACGGATCGCCCGTAATGGACGTCCCGTACAAATGACGATTTTTACGCCTTGTGCTTTGGCACGAGCAAGTACCTCTTTGTTGCGAGGAGTCACTTCTTTTTTGTCATTCAATAACGTTCCATCTAAATCGATCGCAATCAGTTTAATCATATCATTCCTCCTCTATGCTTGATCTGCTGTAAAACTACCGCCTTCACGCACTTCTTCTAAGCGCACGGACACGGTCTTCGACACTCCAGATTCTTGCATGGTCACACCATACAACACATCTGCTGCCTCCATCGTTCCTTTACGGTGAGTTACGACGATAAACTGTGTATCATTTTGGAAAGCACTCAAGTAATGACCGAAACGAGAGACATTGGCTTCATCCAATGCTGCTTCCACTTCGTCAAGCACACAAAACGGTACTGGACGAACTTGAATAATGGAAAACAATAACGCAATCGCAGTCAGTGCCCGTTCGCCCCCTGATAGCAAGCTGAGGTTTTGCAATTTCTTGCCCGGTGGTTGGGCTTCGATCTCAATCCCAGTGTTCAATAAATCTTTCGGATCTGTTAAGACTAATTCCGCATGACCGCCGCCAAACATATTAGGAAAGACTTGTTTGAATTGCAGACGGATCGCATCGAAGACTTCGCCGAAACGGGTTTTGACTTCTTCATCCATTTCAGACATCGTATCAAACAGCTGTGCTTTAGCCGACAGCAGATCGTCTCGCTGACTCGTCAAGAACAAATGCCGTTGATTGACTTGCTCATATTGTTCGATCGCATTTAAATTGACTGGACCAATTTGCTCGATCGCTTGTTTTAGTTCCTGAATGTCGACTTTGGCTTGTTCTGCATCCTCGATTTCAGGGAAATCTTGCGCTGCCTTTTCAAAGGTGAGATTGTATTCTTCTTGTAAATACAACAAACGATTATCCATCACCAATTCTGCGCGATTTTTTTCGATCTCAACTTCGGTTTTTTCTGACAGCTTTTCTTTTTGCGTTAAGTTTTCAGCACTCAGGGCTTCGTCTAATGCACCGATTTCTTGTTGAACGACTTGACGTTGTTCACGAATCACCGTCAATTCCGCTGTTACCTGCTGCTTGGTTTTTGTGAAGGCTTCAATTCGCTGAAGAATGCTTTCTTCTGAAAACTCATGATCGCTGACGTTGCTTGTCAAGGCAGCTAACTGCCGTTCTAAGGAGAGTTGACGCGCTTCATTTTCTTCTAATGCTTGATTCGTAGCGGCAATTTTTTGCTGCAAATGCGCCACTTGTTCTTTTTGAACTGCGAAAGCTGCCTGCAAGCGCGCACTTTCTTGTGCTAAGGTTTGGCGTTTTTCCTCGATCAAGTCTTCTTCGGCATTCATTTGATGAATATCTTGGTCGATTTTCGCCAATTGCGCTGCAATATTCTTTTGCTGTTCTTCCAAGCTCGTCTTCTTCTCATCATATTCCTCAAAGAAGGCTTGCACTTCGCGATGTTCAAAATCAAACACTTGCTGCTCTTGCTTCAAGCGGCTCAGGTCATTCTCAAGATTTTGTAAACGGCTTTGCAGCTCATGCTCCGTCATGCGAGCCTGTTCTCCTTGCGTCCGCAATTCTTCTAATGCTGCTTGTGCTTCTTTGGTCGCTGCTTCAAAATGCTGGACTTGCTTTTCCGTTTTTAAAAGCCGCTCATCCAGTTGCGCCGCTTGTGCCGTCAATTGTTGCAGCTCGTTGCTTTGGCTAAACAAACTACCGGCATTTTTCTTCGTTGCGCCACCCGTCATGGAACCTCCAGCATTCATGACATCCCCTTCTAAAGAAACGACCCGATAGCTATAGTTCAATGCCCGTGCTAACGCATTAGAACTTTGCAAGTCTTCGGCAATCAAGATACTGCCTAACAAGTTATCCGTAATCGTTTGGACGTGTTCGGGCGACTGGACCAATTCGCTGGCAACGCCGATAAATCCAGACACTTGCTTGGCTTGATTGCGGGCATAATCTGGCAAATGACGGGCTTTGATGGTCGTCAGCGGTAGGAAGGTTGCACGACCCCCTCGATTTTCTTTCAAATACGTGATGGCTGCTCGCGCATCCCGCTCATTTTCAACGACGACATGCTGTGCAGCGGCGCCTAATGCGGTCTCGATCGCCACGGTATAGTCTTGTGGCACATCGATCAACTCCGCTACTGCGCCAACGATACCGCTGATCTGCTGTTTGTTTTTCAAAATCAAGCGAACGCCTTGATAAAAGCCGCTATAATTTTCTTGAATGTCTTGCAGACTGCGCTGTTTCGCTCGTACCTGCTGCACTTGACTCATTAACTGATACATTTTCTTTTGTTCTTCATCAAAGCGTTTTTTGTTGGTCTGAGCTTTTTCTTGAAGATGGATGTATTGCTTGCGTTGTTCTTCTAAAATCGCTTTAGCCTGCGTCAGCTGCTCTTCCACGATTTGCGCTTCCGTCGTCTTTTCTTTCAACGACGTATTCATTTGCGTCTGCTTGCTTAGCGCCGTTTGATTTTTCGCGGCTTCTTGTTGGTATTGACGCTCCAAGTATTTCAATTCGTTTCCAATCGTTGCCTGCTCCTGCATGGCTTCGACATATTGGCTGCGCAACTCTTCAATGATTTCTTTTGCTGAACGTTGGTACTTTTCCTGCTCTTGCTGACACGCCAGCATCGCTGCTTCAACTTCCTGCACACTACGATTCTTTTGTGAAAGCAAGCCGATCAGTTCCGTTTTTTCTTCATTTAAAAGTGTGACCCGCTCTGTGACTTCCTCTAAAGTTTCTTGGTATTCGGCAGAGCTTTTTTGCGTATGCTTTGAACGTTCATCCAAGACTTCTTTTTGCCCTTCGGCTTGCTTCAGTCCTTCGGTGACCTCTAAAAGCTGCTGATTCAAACGCTCCAACGTTTCATCAAAAGCAGTACGTTGTTGCCGCAAAGAATGTAACGACAGTTCCCCTTGGTTGATCTTTTCGGAAATCTGCGCCAGTTCTTGGTTAAAGGTACTCAGTTGAGCTTTGGCTGTCTCCCACGCTTCTTTTGCTTTCGTGATCTCTAAGACCGCATAGGCCACATCGACCGTCGTCAATTTTTCTTTTAACGCTAAAAAGCGGTTGGCTGCTTCACTTTGGGCTGCCAGAGGCACCAACTGATCTTCTAGTTCATAAATGATATCTTGTAGACGGCTTAAATTGTCTTCAGTTTCAAACAATTTTTGCTCGGCTTTCTTTTTCCGCTGTTTGTATTTCAATACCCCCGCCGCTTCTTCAAAAATCCCACGACGGTCTTCTGGTTTGCTGCTGAAAATTGCTTCTACCTTGCCTTGGGAAATGATCGAAAATGATTCTTTCCCCAACCCAGAGTCCATAAACAACTCTTGGATATCCTTTAAGCGGCAAGCTTGTTTATTTAAGAAAAAGTCGCTTTCGCCGGTTCTTCTCAAGCGGCGAGTCACGCTGATCTCACTGTAATCCATCGGCAAGTAATGATCGCTATTGTCTAAAACGATCGTCACTTCCGCTATATTTAGCGCTCTGCGGGTGTCAGAACCTGCAAAAATAACATCAGGCATTTTGCCACCACGTAGATTTTTGGCAGATTGTTCTCCTAAAACCCAACGAATCGCTTCGGTAATATTGCTCTTGCCGCTGCCATTTGGTCCGACGACTGCAGTCACTCGATGTTCGAAATCAATGACTGTGCGGTCGGCAAAGGATTTAAAGCCGGCAATCTCTATTCGTTTTAAATACACTCCGCCAGTCCTCTCTTACTGTTCAAGATCCGCCAAGGCATTCGCAGCGGCGTCCTGTTCTGATAATTTCTTCGATTTTCCTTGTCCTTTTCCGATCAAGGTATCATCGCAATAGACTTCCGTCCAAAAAATCCGTTCATGGGCGGGGCCTGCTTCTTTGATCAAACGATAATTGATGGAAACATCGCCGCCGCGCTGCAAGACTTCTTGCAAGCGGGTCTTGTGATCCATCTCATGGGAAAAAGCACCTGCTTTTACTTTTGGAAAGACAACTTTCGTCAAAAAGCCGCTGACACTTTCCAGACCTTGGTCCAAGTATAACGCACCTAAAAAGGCTTCAAATAGATCACAAAGCAAAGAAGGTCGTTTACGACCGCCAGAGTTTTCTTCCCCTTTGCCTAGACGAATGTATTCATCGAATCGGCAATCTTTGGCAAACATGGATAAACTGTCTTCGCGAACGATTGCCGCCCGTAGCTTCGTCAGCTTACCTTCGGGCAGATCTGGCAATTCACGATACAAATACCGTGAAACGATCAACTCTAAGACAGCATCGCCCAAAAACTCTAAACGTTCGTTATCTGACAAGTGCAAGTTGCGGTGCTCATTCACATAAGATGAATGCGTAAACGCTTGTTCAAGCAGATCTACATCATGGAACACAATATCAAACTTTTCTTTTAGTTCTTTCGTTAATTGTGTATTCATTTGTCACATTCCTTCATTAGTTTATCGACACTTCCCTATTATACTGGTTTTTGCCGAATTATGAAATGTTTCCTCCAAATTCTTGGAAAGACTGTAATAAAATTTTATTTACTTAATCTTCTCCTGTATAAAAAAGCCTGTTTTTCTCAGATACCCGCAAAAAAAACAGAAAAAAGACGTCCTGGAAAGGACGTCTTTTCATCGATCATTGATTAACGAGATTCAGCTGTAACTGAAATTGTTGCCCAAGGATTGTAATTCACATCATAAGCCCATGTGAAGTCTTTGACGCGATTTGATACAGGTAACACCGCACTACGGTAAAGTGTTGGGATAACAAACGCTTCATCAGCAGCATATTCTTGCCATGCATCAAATGCTTCTTTACGTTTTGCTTCGTCAAACGAATCTTTTGAATCGATTGCTTCTAGCAATTTCGTATTTTCTTCTGATTCAAAACGAGTGTAGTTGAACGCAGAGTTAGGTCCATACAAGCCCATTGGTGATGGGTCATAACCAGTATTCCATGCACCTTGGTAAACATCAATCTCAGGATCATCATTTTCCAATTTGTCATAGAATGCTTGGAAGTCGATCAAGCGACCTGTTGTGTATTGTACATCAAGTCCGATTTCATTCCATTGTTGGATGTAGTAATCTGCTAATGGTTGTGCTGTTTCGCCACCTGACATTGAAGCAAAGTTAATGGTTAATTTCTCACCATTTTTGTCTTCACGCATACCGTCGCCATCGACATCTTTGTAGCCAGCATCATCAAGTAATTGATTTGCTTTGTCGATGTTTAAAGTATAACCTTCAACATCTGTATTGTGTAATGAGCCAAATACTGGTGGGATCAATGTCGTTGCATTTGTACGCAAGCCATTGTAGAAACGGCTTCCGACAGCATCATTATCTAATGCATAACCCATTGCTTGACGCAATGACTTGTCAGCCATTTTTGAATCAGGATTGTATTCAACTTTACCTTCATCGGCATTCCATTTACCTAATTTGAAACCTAAATAAGTGTAAGCAGTATCTGTTCGGCCTAAGATTTGATAACCGTCAGTATCCTTATAAGTAGGATACGTATCTGTCGGCATTGATAAAGCCATATCATATTGTTTTGCGTTCATCGCTTCAACAATAGATGAAGTTGGAACTGCTTTAAATGATAATTTATCTAGTTTTGGCTTATCTCCATAATAGTATTCGTTTGGAACGTACTCTACGGATTCACCAGCTACGATATTTGACATTACATAAGGTCCGAAGACGATTGGATTTTTACGAACTTGATCGCTTGATTCCATATCTTTGACTTCGATTCCTTCAAAGGCGTGTTTTGGTAATGCTGAAGCCCAAATACCACCACCTGCTTGCATCATACCAGGGTGAACTTCTTTGTATTGAATTTTAACGACTTTGTCACTTTCTTTGGTGATACCAGAAATAGTATCAGCTTTACCATCATGGTAATCTTCCATACCAACAATGTTAGTAAAGTTACTATCATAACGAATACCAGTATAATCTTTGTTACCAATTACTTCGTAAGTGAAGATGATATCATCTGCCGTAACATCTTCGCCATCAGACCATTTCAGGTTGTCGCGTAAAGTAATTGTTGCTGTGTTGTTGTCTTCATCTAGCTCAAGGTTTGCAGCCCCGCCGTCAACAATTTTGAAATCAGCGTCATTGACGAATAAACTTTCATTACTTGGCAACATAAATTGTGCATCATAGTTATCTTGATAAAATTCTGTTTGGAACAACCCTTGGAATTGCGTATCCATCACTACTGCAACATCCAAAGTACCACCTTCGATTGCCTCTGCATCATTGCTAACTTCGATTGGGAAGTTGCTTACATCTTCCGTATCGTTTGCTGCATTGCTGCCGCCACCAGAAGAATCGGTTCCGCCGCCGTTGCTGCCACAAGCTGCCAATGCTAACACTGACAAAAGAGTGACCATACCAAAAATATTTTTCTTCATCCTGTATCCTCCTTGTTTATCCTAGTCGTTGACGCGCATCCGCTGAACGCTTAAATGCTTGACCAACGTAATTGATACTCAACATCAAGACTAAAATTAGAATTGATGCGGGTAACCAGATCCACTGTCTGTTGACCAGCACATCACCGCTGCTGGCATATCCGATCAGTGTTCCCAAACTTGGAACATTGGTCGGCAGACCAAAACCTAAGAATGTTAGTGTCGTTTCAATACCGATATTCGCTGCAAAGTTCATTGTTAAGTTGGTGATGATCAATGAGCTAAGGTTCGGCATGATTTCGCGGAACATGATGACGAAGTCATTGGTTCCGAGGGTTTTCGATGCACTAACATAGTCGCGACGGCCTTCTGAAAGGGTCTTACTTCGGAAGAGCCTTGCTTTTCCGACCCAGTAAAAGGCACTCATGACCCATATAAAGGTCCAAACGTTATAACGAGGTACGATCGATACGATAACGATAATGATCAACATGATCGGCAAAATCATAACGAAGTCAACGATACGCATCAAAATGTTATCAATGATGCCACCATAGTAACCTGAGATGATCCCTAGTCCGACCCCAACGATCGACGTAATGATCGTGATTGAAAAACCAATCAAGATTGAGTTACGCGCACCGATGATCAATTGTCCCCAAACATCACGGCCACCTTCATCCGCCCCTAAAAGGTAGGTGCCGCCGTTTGGCGAAATCGCGCCGGGTACAGCGTATTTATCAAGGATGCTGACACGCATCACTTGTGATTGGTCGATAACTGCTGAGCCGATAAACACGAACAATAAAACTGCGACTAACAAAACTAATGAAAAGATCGCCATTTTATCTTTTAAGAATTCGCGAAAAATCATTTTTAATCCCATAGGCGGGATGCTCTCTTGTTTTAGTACTTTTTCTTTCTTTTCAGACACATTTATCCCCTCCTATTACTGGATTCTGATTCTTGGATCGACAATACTCATGATGATATCTGATAGCAGCGTACCGATCAAGGTCGCTAGTCCTAAGATCAATGTCAGTGAAGTGATCACGGCATAGTCCCGTTGGACGATACTATCGATAAACAGTTTTCCGACACCTGGGTAAGCGAAGATTTTCTCAATGACCACAGAACCTGCGATCAATGAAGTGATCTCGTAGCCCATTTGTGATGCGATCGGCAACGATGCATTACGGAAAACGTGACGTGAGAAGACTTTATTCGTTGGTACCCCTTTTGAACGAGCGGTACGAACGAAATCCAATGATTTCGAATCAATGACTTCACTTCGCAAGTATTGGATCGTCACTGCTGTTCCTAATAATGCAGAAGTGATCGCCGGTAATAGTAGGTGATACAAGCGACTCCAAAACTCAGCCATGCCGCTGACCCCCGGTGCAACGGAACCACCCGTTGGGAACCAAGCCAATCGGTAACCGAAGATGAACAATGCGATCAACGCAAAGATAAACAACGGTACGGCGAAACTGAAGAAGTTGTAAACAACGACGACTTTATCAAGCAATGAATTTTGGTAACGTCCTGCCCACATCCCTAAAGGAATGGCAATCACGTAAGTCAAAATGACCGTCAATAAAGATAACCACAATGTATTGCTGATACGTCCTGCTAATAACGTTGAAACAGGTAATTTAAAGATGAAACTTTGACCAAAGTCCCCTTTTAAGGCATTTCCGATCCAACGGAAATACTGGGTATACCATGGGTCATTCAAACCAGCGGCTTCACGCATCCGCTCAATAACAGCTGGATCTTGGTTTGGATTGATCAAACCGGTAAATGGATCCCCAGGCATTGCTTGTGCGATCAAGAAAATCAAGATACTCAAAATAATGACTTGCGGGATCATCAACAACAAACGACGTAGAATTGTTTTCCACATTATTCAGCACCCCCGTTTTTCAATGCGACTTGGTGCGACTCGGTGATTTTACGCAAGTCATACACTCTGCCAGTTTCGTCGTAGTAATCTTTTTGATGGGTCACATATTCCAACTCGACCTTGCGGCGGTTTTCTTTGTGAGCATCGCGATTTTTTACGTCGATTTGAGGAATCGCTGATAATAAACGTTTTGTATAGATGTGACGCGGGTCTTGATAGATGTCTTCCCGTGTCCCGATCTCAACGAAGCGGCCTTTGTACATGATGGCGATATTGTCACACATGTGTTTTACGACCCCTAAGTCATGAGAGATGAATAAGAAACTTAAGCCAAATTCTTGCTGGATCCGTTTCATAAAGTTCAGCACCTGCGCTTGCACGGATAAGTCAAGGGCTGAAACCGGCTCATCGGCGACGATCAGTTTTGGATTGGATGCTACCGCGCGGGCAACCCCTAACCGCTGACGTTGTCCACCAGAGAACTCGTGAGGATATTTGTATAGGGCATCTTCTGGCATCCCAACGATATCCAGAAGGCTTTTCACTCGTTTTTTCTCTTCTTGATCGCTTAAGCGTTCAAAGTTGCGTAATGGTTCGGCGATAATGTCGACCACGCGTTTTTTAGGATTCAAGCTGGACATTGAATCTTGGAAAATCATTTGGACATCTTTGTTGTAGTTCATTTTTTTGCGGACGGAACGTTTGGTCACGTCTTGCCCATCATAAATGATTTCGCCACTGGTGATTTTTTCTAATCCAACGATGGCTTTCCCCGTCGTGGATTTACCAGAACCAGACTCACCAACCAATCCGTAGGTTTTTCCTTTTTCTATGATGAAGTCCACACCGTCAACGGCATACACATGGTCTGTGACGCGGTTGAAAAATCCGCTGCGAATAGGATAGTGGACTTTCAGATCTTTAATTGTAATTAATTCTGTCATCTACACTTCTCCTTCTTCGTCTCTAAAATGAAAATGCTTGTAGCATGTGCAACGGACCAAATGATCAGGTGCTACTTCATGCAAGACTGGGTTTGCTTCGTGGTCGCTTTCAGGAATCCAAGGAATCCGTGCGGCAAACCGACAACCCGTCCGTGGCATATTTTTCAATGAAGGAACTACGCCTTCGATCACGTGCAGTTCACTGTCTTGTGAATTTTCTTGAGGGATCGAGTTAAGCAATGAGCGGGTGTATGGATGTTTTGGATTGGCAAACAACTCTTCGGCTGTTGCGACTTCCACAAACTGACCCCCGTACATCACGGCTACTCGGTCGGCCATCTCTGCTACGACACCTAAATCGTGGGTGATCAAAATGATCCCCGTCTGTGTTTCTTCTTGCAAATCTTTTAGTAGATCAAGGATCTGTGCTTGGATCGTCACATCCAACGCGGTCGTTGGTTCATCCGCAATAATGATTGGTGGTTTACAAGCAATCGCGATCGCAATGATGACCCGCTGACGCATCCCACCAGACAATTCATGAGGGTATTGACGTCCTACTCGCGGTGGATTGGGAATCCCCACTTGTTCTAATAATTCTAATGCTCGTGCTTGACGCTGTTCGGCGGTCATATCCGTATGGTAGGATAACCCTTCTTTGATTTGATCTTCGATCCGCATCAAAGGA
Organism: Enterococcus sp. AZ079; assembly: GCF_050547255.1. Taxonomy (NCBI): domain Bacteria; kingdom Bacillati; phylum Bacillota; class Bacilli; order Lactobacillales; family Enterococcaceae; genus Enterococcus; species Enterococcus sp. AZ079. The sequence goes on from NZ_CP172955.1 coordinate 3,066,333, forward strand.
TTCAGTGCAGACAATGGATCTTGGAAAATCATCCCAATATCATTTCCGCGAATTTTGTTGTACAGCGTTTCGTTTAAGTTTGACAAGTTTAAATCTTTATATAAGATTTCTCCGGTGATTTTCGTGTTGTTTGGGTCATGCAGTCCCATGATCGTTGTAGCTAACGTACTCTTGCCGCAACCAGATTCTCCTACGATCGCTAAGATCTCATTGCGATCCAGTGTAAAAGAAATACCATCTACTGCGTCATAGTAATCGTCTTTAATACGAAAACCTGTGTGAAGGTTTTGAACATCTAGTAATTGATTATCTCTGGACAATCGAATACCCCTCTCTACTTTCTAAGATGTCTTGCAATTTAATGTAAAAAAAGAAGGAACATGCATTTCATTTCCAAAAGCTTTCTTAACATTGTATAATATATTCTTAATAATTATATAGAAATGCCACCAATAATGCAAGTCCCAGAAAAGTTAATACACTGAATTTTCAGAAAATTTACATTATGCTTTCAACGCCATCATGTCAGGTTTAACGACCGTTTTTTAGATTTCACTACCAAAGAAAAGCCGCTCAAAATCACTGCGGATCAATTATGAGAAAGAAAGAGCTAAGTCATCTAGGACTTAGCTCTTATGTCTGTCTTAAGCAAGATGGCTTGAAATATAATCAACCGCTCCACCGACTGTTTCGATCTGCTCGGCATCTTCATCAGAAATCTCGGTACCAAATTCATCTTCTAGTTCAAGGACGAATTCCATCACACTGATCGAATCAGCGTTCAAGTCGTCTTTAATGCTCATCGTATCCGTTACGTTCTCTGCGTCAATTTCAAAATGATTGGCGATCACGACCGCAACTTTCTTGAATACTTCATCTCGTGTCAACTGGCTTCACCTCCACGCGTTTGCACAAAACATAGAATGGCTAACAAACATTGTACTGCTTTCTATGCTTTTTGTCTAGATATTTTTGCAATTTCATTACAATCATTGCATTATGATTGCGTTTCGTCTTTGTCAGTCGGCATTTCTTCAAAATGGGCGACCAATTGTGCCACGACATCTGTCGCTAACATCGTATGGATCTGCTTGATGGTGTACGCCACCGCTTCTGGTCCTGTCGCACCATGGGTTTTGATGACTGGGGCTTTCAAACCAAACAATACGGCACCGCCGTGTTTCGCATAATCCATTTCATTTTTCACTTTCCGCAACGCATCTTTTAATAATAATGCGCCTAATTTCCCTTTGGCACCAGAATCGAGAATCGACTGTTTCAACAGCGCCATCAAATTCAAGGCGGTTCCTTCGATCGATTTCAAAACAGCATTTCCAGTAAAGCCATCTGTCACGACGACGTCAGCTGCACCATCCAATAATTCCCGAGCCTCGACATTGCCGATAAAGTGGATCGTCGGGTCTTGCGAAAGCAGTTCAAAGGCTTTTTTCGTTAATTCACTGCCTTTGGTTTCTTCCGTTCCGTTATTTAACAAGCCGACCCGTGGTCGATTGATCCCGCGAACTTTTTGGGCATAAAAGGACCCTAAGACGGCATAGTTTGCCAAATGTTCTGGTTTATTGTCGGCATTGGCACCTAGATCCAGCATGTCAAAGCCAGCATCTTTGCCGATCACTGGCATTGTGGACATCAATCCGGGACGGTCGATCCCTTTGATCCGACCGACGATAAACAAACCAGCCGCTAATAAGGCCCCAGTGTTTCCAGCTGAAAAAATCGCATCTGCCTCACCATTTTTGACCGCTTGTGCTGCCAAGACCATTGAGGCGTTTTTTTTTCGTCTGATCGCTTTGACAGGCTCATCATCACTATTGATTTTTTCATCCGTGTGGATAATGGTGACATTCTTATCATCCGTCATGTATTTTTTGATTTCATTTTCTTTTCCGTAAAGGAGGAATTCAATCTCTGGAAAGTCTTTTTTTGCCAGCATGACTCCTTCTACGATCGCTTTTGGGGCGTTGTCTCCGCCCATTGCATCAACAGCAATCCGCATCTCGCTGCCACTCCCTTCATTTTCCCAATCAGTATAGCATATTCTTTAATCAAAAAATTGTTTGTCTGCTTTTTTTGCTGCTAAATAGTTTGCCAATGCCGAAAATTCTGGCAACAGCTGCCAGCCATTTTTTTGCCAAAGCTGGGCAGCTTCGACTTGTGCCACTTCTAGAATATGGGCATCCGCGACCAAATCGGCAGCCGCAAACTCTGGCAAGCCCGATTGTCGATTGCCGAAGACTTCTCCTGGTCCTCGCAACTGCAAATCTTTTTCGCTGACTACAAAGCCGTTGGTGGTTTCTGTCATGATCTTCATTCGCTCGACCCCTGTCTCATTCTTCGGGTTTGCGATCAATATACAGTAAGAAGCATCGGCACCGCGCCCTACCCGTCCACGCAATTGATGAAGCTGGGCTAACCCGAAGCGATCGGCGTCAATGATCAGCATCACTGTCGCATTGGGGACATTGACCCCTACTTCGATGACCGTCGTGGAAACCAAGATCTGCAGTTGATTTTCTTTGAAAGCTTCCATGATGCTGTCTTTTTCTTGATTCTTCATTTTCCCATGCAGCATCCCCACTTGATAAGTAGGAGAAAAGTAACTTTGCAGCTGCTCATAAGTCTCCGTGGCATTCTTGACATCCAGCATTTCGGATTCTTCGATCAAAGGACAGATGACATACATCTGATGCCCTTGTGCCAATTCTTTTTGCGCCCACTCTAAGATCGATTCAAACTGCGGCGGACGGACCCAGCGAGTCTCTACAGGAATCCGTCCTGCTGGCATTTCATCGATCACCGAAACATCCATTTCGCCATAAGCCGTGATCGCTAACGTACGAGGGATCGGTGTGGCGGTCATAAAGAGCACATCAGGCAGATAGCCTTTTTCCCGTAAGACTTTTCGCTGATTGACGCCAAAACGGTGTTGTTCATCGGTGATGACTAAGCCAAGATGTGCAAAGTCCACCCCTTCTTGAATCAGCGCATGGGTCCCAACGATGATGTCGATCTCCCCGGCTGCTAATTGTTCTAAGATGACTCGCCGTTCTTTTGGTTTGGTCGAGCCTGTCAAAAGAGCGGTGGTCACTTCTAAGGGGTCAAAGAGTTGATTCAAGCTTTCTAGGTGCTGCTGGGCCAAAATCTCAGTCGGCACCATCAGTGCGCCCTGAAAGCCAGCTGTCATCGTGGCATAAAGGGCGATCGCCGCCACGACTGTTTTCCCGCTTCCTACATCTCCTTGCAAGAGTCGCTGCATGTGCTGCGGACTTTTCAGGTCATGGCAGATTTCATTGGTCACACGCTTTTGCGCATTCGTCAATTCAAAGGGCAGTTTACGAGTAAACTCTTTCAAGCGTTGCACATCATAATCGATCGCTAGACCGTTTTTCTCGGCTTTTTCGCTTTTCTTCAGTCCTTGGATCTGCATTTGGAACAAAAAGAACTCTTCAAAAATCACCCGACGCTTCGCTTGATGACTCTCTTGGGGATCTTTAGGAAAGTGCATCGCAAACATCGCGGATTTCCGATCCAACAAGCGATATTTTTCGATCAATGACAAAGGCAAGATCTCTGTGATCTGATCACCAAAATCAAGGAATGCCTGTTTGATCAGTTCGATCAACACACTTTGACGCACGGCTTTATTGACATGATAAATGGGGGCAAAGTCTTCTGCGCTCTTGCTGCCGAGAATTTTCATCCCCGTCAGTCCTTTGCGTTTGGCGTCCCATTTGCCATAGACGGCGATCTCTTCTGAAACCTCTACTTTATCCTTCAAATAAGGCTGATTGAAAAAGGAGACATTAAAGACATCGTGGTCTTGCATCATGCGAAATTGCAACCGACTTTTCTTATAGCCAAAGCGATTGACGACCGGCGGGGAAACGACGATCCCCTTGATCGTTACTTTTTCTTGGTCTTGAATCTCCGCTAATTGCCGTTCTTGAATGTCTTCATAACGAAACGGATAATACTTCAGCAGGTCTTCAATGGTTTCGATCCCTAAACTCGCCAAGTCTTGGGCGCGTTTTTCTCCGACACCCTTTAATACCGTAAGTGGCTGATTCAGCATAGGTACCCTCCTTTTCCAAAGTAATTTTATTTATTGCAGAGATTCCTGCATTCATAGAAAAAGACGGAGCCAAAAATCATCTACGATTTTTGCCCCCGCCGCCTAATTTGTTTATTCTGCTGAGAAAAGATACGGATAAACTGGCTGATCGCCTTGATGGATCTCTACTTCGATCTCAGGATGCAGCTCAACGATCGCTTCTTCAATTTTCGCTGCTTCTTTGGCTTTGCCTTCTTCACCGATAATGATGGTGACGATCTCAGTATCTTCTGTGATCATTTTTTCTAAGGTAGTCATGGAAGCAGAGAAACGATCAGGAACAGAAACAACGATTTTGCCGTCGACCATTCCTAAGAAGTCGCCTTCTGTGATTTCGATGCCATCAATTGATGTATTACGGATCGCATGAGTCACTGATCCGCTGACAACACTTGCTAAGACATCGGTCATAGCTTGCTGATTTTCAGCTAGTGTGGATTGCTCGTGGAATGCCAGCATCGCTGTCATCCCTTGTGAGATCGTCCGTGTTTCAACAACCGCTACTGGAATCTCGGAAACTTCCGCTGCTTGCTGTGCAGCCATAAAGATGTTTTTGTTATTTGGTAGAACGATCACTTGGTCGGCATTAACTTCATTGATCGCCAACAAAATGTCTTCCGTACTTGGGTTCATCGTTTGGCCGCCACTGATGACATATGAAGCACCCAGGCTAGTGAACAATTCTTTCAAGCCTTCGCCAGCCGCGATCGCGATGATCGCAAATGGTGTCCGTGGACGTTTCACTGGTGCAGGTTTTGCACCTTGCTGGTCGTGTTCCAAAATCGTTTCATGCTGAAGACGCATGTTGTCAACTTTGATTTTCACCAATGAGCCGAATTTTTGACCATAATTCATGACTTCGCCAGGATGTTCCGTATGGACATGGACTTTGATGATCTCATCGTCGTTGACCACTAATAAGGAATCCCCTAACTCATTTAAGTAATTACGGAATGTTTCATAATCAAATTCACTATCTACAGTCGGACCTTCACCGATCTTCACCATGATTTCTGTACAGTAACCAAAGGTGATATCTTCTGTCGCTAAGTGTCCTTGAACGCTGCGATGATGTTCGGCATTGACCATTTCATCCATAGCCGCTGGGGAAGGTTCGAAGATTTCATCGGCTGGGTATTCACCCGTCAACGCATTTAAGAAGCCTTCATAAATGAACAACAATCCTTGACCGCCGCTATCTACCACGCCGACTTCTTTTAAGACGGGCAATAGATCTGGGGTTTTCGCCAATGAACGTTTTGCACCGTGAACCACGGCTTTCATCACTTCGATACAATCATCGGTAGTTTGTGCTTTTTTCTCGCCATATTCAGCTGCGATGCGTGCCACAGTCAAGATGGTTCCTTCCACAGGTTTCATGACTGCTTTATAGGCGGTTTCTACTCCATGAGTAAAGGCTTGAGCCAATTCTGGTGCAGTGAGTGTTTCTGCGGTCGGGATAGCTTTAGAAAAACCGCGGAATAATTGAGATAAAATGACGCCAGAATTCCCACGTGCGCCCATCAATAGTCCTTTTGAAAGTGTAGCGGCAAGATCGCCGACGTTTTCTGAAGTCGCATCTGCGACCGCTTTTGCTCCACTGGTCATGGATAGATTCATGTTTGTCCCAGTGTCTCCATCTGGAACAGGAAACACATTCAATGAGTTGACAAACTCTGCATTAACTTGTAGACGAGCCGCGCCTGCCTGCACCATTTCTTGAAACTGACTTGCGCTGATATTCGTTACCTTCACTTAGATAGTCCTCCTTAAAATCATCCGCCATGAACGGATCCCTTGCCTAATCTGGCAGTACACGTACGCCTTGAACAAATACATTTACCGAGTTCGCAGATACACCTAGCATCGTTTCTAAGTTGTATTTCACTTTTTCCTGCACGTTGCGGGAAACTTCGGAAATCTTTGTTCCATAGCTGACGATCGTGTATACATCCACTGCAATGCCGTTTTCTTCTTGGCGGACAACGACACCGCGAGAATAATTTTCTTTTCGTAAAATTTCATTGATGTTATCTTTGATTTGTTTCTTGCTAGCCATACCAACAATGCCGAACACATCTGTTGCTGCGCCTCCGACCACTGTTGCAATGACTTCATTGCTGATTTCAATAATACCTGATGAGGTTTGAATTTTTACAGCCATTTTATAGCCTCCTTCAATGGGCATGACCCATCTTTCTTCTTACATATTTTATCATAGCTGTACCGCAAATAAAAGGATGAGACATATGAAAAGGGGCTTTCTGACCAAACGTCTTGCATTTCGACCTTGTTTAATTTACAATGTTTACCGGGAAAAGTCAATGTTTCTTGAAAATTACTCTTGCTTTTTTCACCTTTCTGTGATAAATTCAGATGGTATGAGCTGAAATAGCGCTCCAACATCAAGGCAAAGGAGGAAATAACCACATGGCTAAAGTTTGTTACTTTACTGGACGTAAAACTACAAGTGGAAACAATCGTTCTCACGCAATGAATGCGACAAAACGTACTGTGAAACCTAACTTGCAAAAAGTTCGCGTTATGATTGACGGAAAACCTAAAAAAGTTTGGGTGTCAACTCGTGCTTTGAAATCTGGAAAAGTTGAGCGCGTATAATTAGACCTTTTCGGCCGTTCGTTTTGAACGGCTTTTTTTGTACCCTTTTTTCTTTGGTGCGCTTTCACTTAGGTTTTCATTAAAGAAAACAGGTCTTTGTTTTTTTAATCGATTCACCTGTGGTAAACTAAGAAAAAATTGATAAAGAACAGGTGACTTCTTGTGACGAAAATAAAAACATTTGCCAAACAACATTGGCCTTATATGCTTGCTAGTTTCTGCTTGCCGTTTCTTATCATGGCAGTGATCTATTTGACCATCGGCATCTACCCTGGCAGCAGCCGCAGTGTCTTAGCCAGTGATGCCTTTTCACAATTCTCAAACTTTCATGCCAGCTTTCGCAATATGCTTTTAGGCAAGCAAAGTATCTTTTATACATGGAACGCCTCTTTAGGCTTGAATTATCTGGCACTGATCTCCTATTACTTAGGCGGGATCTTCACTCCTCTGGTCTTGTTTTTCCCAAATCAGCTGATGCCAGATGCGTTGTACTTCTTGACCTTGATCAAGATCGGCAGCGCGGGCTTGGCGTTTTGGTTTTATGCCAGCCAAACCTTTAAGATCCAACGTTGGCAGCATGTGACCTTAGCTGTCTGTTATGCCTTGATGTCCTTCATCACCGCCCATTCGGAACTGATCATGTGGCTTGATGCCATGATCTATCTACCGCTAGTGATTTTAGGTATTGACCGTTTAGTGAAAAAGAAAAAACCAGTCGTGTTATTTATCAGTTATCTGCTGTTATTTTTATCCAGTTTTTACATGGGCTTTATGATCGGTCTCTTTTCCGTGATGTATTTCTTGGTTCAGTTGGGCCGCAACTGGAAGCAAGCTCGGGGGGCGATCATCCCATATGGCATCACCTCCTTGTTAGCTGGCGGCGCCTCAATGGTAATCATCTTACCTGCCTTATTGGATTTGCGCTCAAACGGGGAAGAATTAACAACGATTTCTTCCTTTAAAACCGAAGCCACCGATGTCTTTGATCTCGTGATGAAAAACATGATCGGTGTTTACGATACGACAAAATACGGCTCCATTCCCTTCATCTATATCGGTTTATTGCCGTTGCTGTTGTGTATTTTATATTTTGTTTCGAAGAAAATCCGCTTGAAGGATAAATTCTTATACGCTGGCATGTTTGCTGTTTTGATCGCCAGTTTTTATATCGTGCCGATGAATCTTTTTTGGCACGGGATGCATGCCCCAAATATGTTCCTTTTCCGCTATGCCTATTTGTTCTCCTTCTTAGTGATCATGCTGGCGGGATACGGGTGGGAGCAGCTGCAGCAAAAAGATCGCGGCTTGTTTCTCATTATTGGTCTTTCTACGATCGTGGTGTTTGCCCTCTCCTACGCATTGAAAGGACCTGGAACCTATGAATATGTTTCCGCTACTTCTTTTGCGCTAACGATCGTATTCTTTGTTCTTTACTTGTTATGTATTGGGTTCGGGCAATTAGGTCTTTTAACACAAAAACGAGTGACGATCTTGATGCTAATCTTCGTCTGCGGAGAAATGGCCGTCAATACGAGCGGCATGGTTCGCGGAATTTTGAATGATTGGAACTATGCTTCTCGCAGTTTGTATACAGAACCTTATCCGGACATCAAAAAACTAGTCACTCAAGCCAACGAAGACAATGATACCTTTTTCCGATTAGAAAACCTTGATCCTGTTTCTTCCAACGACAGTATCAATTATGGCTACAGCGGTGTCAGCATGTTTTCTTCGATCCGTAACCGCAATTCCTCAAGCTACCTGGATAAGCTGGGCTTTCGGTCCCGCGGCACCAATTTAAATATCCGCTATCCGAATAATACCTTGCTGATGGATGCTTTTACAGGGATCAAATACAATATCTCCAAGCCAAATCTCACCAAATACGGCTTTCAACGTGTGGGGGAATCTGGTGAATACAAGCTTTATGAGAATCAAAATGCGTTACCGCTAGGTTTCTTGGCTGAACCAACCATTGAATCGATTGATCAGCCGCAAAATGACAACTTGACGAGCCAGAAAAATCTTTTCAATGGCTTGGCGGATTTAAATTTAGAGTATTTTGCCTTTCAGCCGATCACGGTGATCCATAGTAAAAATACAGATATCACCAATGACGGCATGTATATGAAATTTACCGAGCAAGAAAGCAATGTCGCAAAAGAAGTGACTTGGCAAGTGGAGGTTCCAGCGAACTCGCAAGCATACTTGAGTCTTTTCCCTGCCAACTTTGGGGAATTGGAAAGCTCATCTGCCACCGTGACAGTCAACGGTCAGCAGCGAGAAACGCAAATCAGTATCAACGGTCAATACTACGACTTAGGGCACTATGAGACCGATACGACGGTTCAATTCACCGTCAGCTTCTACGGAACGCCTGAAATCTCCTTCCAAAACCCGCAAGTCGTGACCTTGGATACCAACGCTTACCAACAAGCAATTGATGCGATCCAAGATCGAGGGGTCGCTATGACGGTCGGCAAACGCAGTGCCAAAGCCGATATCACGACTGAAAAAGAGCAGCAGCTTGTAACGACCATCCCTTATGACAAGGGCTGGACTGCTACGCTTGACGGCAAAGAAGTTCCAATCACCGCCTTTCAAGACGGCTTTATCAGTGTGACGATCCCAAGTGGCACCCATCACTTGGAACTGTCCTTCTTGCCGCAAGGCTTTGTTATCGGTGTTTGCTTGTTCTTCGGCTGCATCGCATTGTTTATCCTGTTTGCTTGGTTTTACCAGAAACAAGTAGCCAAAAAGCAAGTTTTAGACGACCAACGTCAACTCATGGATCAACCACCAGAAACCTAATCGAAAAAGAACCAACTCGTCTTTTTGAGGCGCTCCCCATAAGTTAGAGCAAACGCTGACTTATGGTTGTCGCTCAATGATCGGTGAGTTTGGTTCTTTTTTTGTGCTGGCGTTCCACAGTTGTTCGCTCTAGTGGCCTTAGCCTCCACTACCGACTAGGTCCCCTTCGATGCGGGGCCAAATGCCTAGCCCGTTAGCCCTTAGAGCGTTTAGCGGAACATAAGATAACTGTTAGGTTCTTCCGCATTTTTCTTGATGGAGTGCAACGATCGCTCCCATAATTTAACCATTTTGGTTTGTTTCAAGACGCGAAAGATCGAAAGCCCTTGGTCGATTTTCAACAGTCCTTTTTCTTGATCGCCATAAATATACCAGTACCACCCTTGATAGCAAAGAAGATGCGTGCTGTTTAGCATATCTCCGCGATCTGCCAATAATTCCTCTGCAATGGTCAACACCTCTTTTGCCCACTCCAGGCGGCGAAAATTGACAAACGTCGTAAAACAACTAAAAATCAAATCCATTTGAATTTCTCGCATCAAGGACAAGCCTTGTTCTTTTTTGGTGCGGGAAATAGCGATCTGCAGTAAGTGATAGGAGGTTTCGACAGGAAACAAGAATTGAAAATACCGAAACAGTAAAATCTCATAAACGCCCCAGTTGTCTACTTTCGTAAGGTAGGAAATGACGGGGCGAGTTTTGGTGCGCAGCTTTTCCATGTAGTCACCAGAAGAGTGATTGGGTTTAAGACCTGAGAGATTGATTTCATGTATCTCCTTTGTGATCTCAAGGTACAGAAAAACAAAAGAATGCTGTTTGGAAGCGGCGATCAGTTCGCTGCGCATTTCCTCCAGCCCTTCTTTGCTTCGCTGGGCGTGGACGTTACTCAAGTAAGCTTCTTTGTTGATCCCTAAAATTCGATCCAGTAAATCCATAAATTCGCTCGTCATATAGCTGGGGAAGCTCATCAGGTTGTCGTGACTTTTTATGCCTTTTTGCTGCGCACGTAAATAATAAAACTCCTCCACCGTAACATGGATATTTTCTAATAAGCGTTCCAATCGATGAATACTGATACTTGAAGCACCTTGCTCAAATTTACTGATAAACGAGCGACTGTTTTGTTCATCCGCCACTTGAGCGATCGTATAGCCGCGCTCTTTGCGCAATTGTCGGTACAGTTTTCCTTCTTCCATAACCATCCTCCTAGCGATCAGTCTGCAAACGCCAAACCAATCTTGCTTTGCGAATGAAGCTCTGCCATTAAATGCTACTATTTTAGATTCAAATCTAGATTCAAATTTAGATTCAACCTTATAAAATGTTGAGGAACAAAATCTACGATCCCCTATTTACATACCACTCTTTTAGCTGTTAGCCACTCGTGACAGTAACCTCTGGTACGCTCCTGGTACATTTAAATTCCACTATAGTGGATTATTTTCTCTTCTTAGTATAAAGCATCCTATACTGGTTTTACAACGTAGAACGTGAAAGGATGATTTCGATGAAAGAATATCAACAAAACAAAGGCTATCGTGCCTTAGTCAACGCCGCCTTACTCAGTGGCATCGGCATGAGTTTATTTAATATCGTGTTCGTGGTTTACGCCAGTACATTACCCTTTAATGCCCTTGCTGTTTCCTTAGCCTCCATGGCACTGCTGATCCCTGATCTCTTACGGATCCTGACCGGCTATCTAGCCGATCGTACCAAAAACAAAGTGCAATGGATGATCAGCAGTCGACTATTACAAGGAGTCCTTTTTGTGGCACTCGCTTTTTTGATCCAACTGCCGCCTAGTTTATGGTCTTTCTTCCTTTTGCTAGGCATCAACATTGTATCTGATTGTTTGGGCGCTTATTGTTCTGGGTTACAGCTGCCCTTTGTTCGCCGTCTTGTGCCTGCTGATTCCTTAGACAGTGCCATGGGCTTTCAAATGGCGTGTCAAACCACCGTTCAAATCGTCTTTCAAGGCATCGGTGCTTGGGGGATCATTTTACTGAATAATAATTTTGCGGCTTTTGGTTTGATCAATGCCGTGACGTTTTTCTTAGCCGCCATCGTGATCTTCTGGAACCGCTCGCTCTTTTATGCGGTGCCTGGGAAAATCAATCAAGCACCAACACCACTCTTTCAGAATTTCTCGGAAACCTTTAAATTATTGACTGGTACAGCTTTTCTTAAAAAGATGATCCTCTTTGCCTTACTGATCAATACCTTAGCTGCTAGCACGAGCGGTCTACTAAATCTCCAGCTGTTGGATGACCTTGCGCTTTGGTTTGCCACTTATGGCAACACCGTTGCGATGGCAGGCATCGCCACTTCCATCGGCATGGTCGCTGGCGCCTTGTTTGCTGCCGACTGGTTCAAAAATACTGGTCTGGTTCGCTTGATTGCGTATACCTCCTTCGTTTTATGTCTATTGACCTTGAATTTTCTCTTCCTGCATAATCGTTGGCTCATGATTGTGCTGCTCTTTGCTGAAGGCTATCTGATTGGAAAAATCAATCCTCGCTTTTCGGCACATCTGATTCGTGAGATCGATGAAGAACATCTCGCCATCAGCAGCGGGATCTTTTCCACCATTGTGATGCTAGGGGGACCCGTCGGTCAAATGGTCTTTTTAGGCATCGGCAATCGCTATCACGTTGCTTGGAGCTGGCTGCTTTACTTGCTTTTTGCATTTTTAGTAGCGATCGCTGCCTTAGTCGCTGCCAGTACCTTAGAAAAAACACCCACCACTGCTGCGCCTAAAAATGCTGCGGAAAGGACTGAAGATTGGCAAGAAACTGCCCCTGTTTTGCCTGAGAAAAAATAAAAACACAAGCTTTCGCTTTCTCTTTTTGGACAAGAGCAGCGAAGCTTGTGTTTTTCCTTATTCATAGGCAACGTGAACCAAATACAATCCTTCTGGATGAGCTGTGGGACCTGCTGCATTTCGGTCTTTTTGCGCAATGATCGCAGGAATACTGTCAGGTGCGAGTCGTCCATTGCCGATTTTCAACAATGTGCCCACCATGATTCGGATCATCTTGTACAAAAATCCATCGCCGCGAAAGGTGAAAATCAACTCATCTCCAGCGTCATTGACCGCCATGGACGCCTCATGGATCGTCCGTGTTTTGTCATCGACGGAACTGCCCGTCGCGCAAAAACTGGTAAAGTCATGGGTGCCTAAAAAATCTGGCAACGCTCGTTGGATTTTTTCCAAATCTAGCGGATACGGATAATAGCTGGCATAATGGCGACGGAAAGGACTGCGAGGTTTCCCAATGTCTACTCGAAACTGGTAGGTTTTTTCAACGACTAAGTAGCGGGCATGGAAGGTATCGTCAACGATCTCCACCGATTTTACCGCAACATCTTCTGGCGTTTGGGTATCTAAACCAAAGCGCATTTTTTCCAGTGGGCGCTTTTGAGGGAAATCGAAGTGGATCACTTGTCCTTGCGCATGGACCCCCGCATCGGTGCGGCCAGAGCCATGAATCTGAATCGGCTGACCATTGTTCATCTTCGTTAATGTCTTTTCAATCTCTTCTTGAACCGTTCTGCCATTGGGTTGACGTTGAAATCCTTGAAAATTCGTGCCATCATAAGCGATCGTCGCTTTATAGCGGACCATTGAATCACCTGTTTCTTTCTATTTTTTCAAAAAAAGGCCTATGAGAAAAGTCTGATCGGTCGACAGGCCTTTTCGAACCAGCCGCTGGGATCGCCAGCAGCCTCGATGCTTCGTTAAGAACCTTTCGTGGGTTGACTTCAATCATAGGTCTTCGATTATCCTCTTAAGAACACTAACGCTACTGTAAAGAGCGCAAAAACGATGACAACCAATGTGTCCCGTTGATGCCAATGTAAAATCCGATACTTGGTACGCCCTTCGCCGCCTTGATAGCCTCTGGCTTCCATAGCGGTAGCTAGATCTTCCGCACGGTTAAAGCTGCTGACAAATAAAGGAATCAATAAAGGAACGATCGCCTTCATCTTCTGCAACAGTCCCCCTTCGCCGAAATCGACCCCGCGGGCACGCTGAGCATTCATAATTTTTTCTGTTTCATCCATCAAGGTTGGCACAAAGCGCAACGCGATCGACAGCATCAGTGAGATTTCATGGACAGGGAAACGGATCGCTTTTAACGGACGCAAAATGTATTCGATCGCATCTGAAAGCTCTAATGGAGGCGTCGTTAACGTCAACAAGGTCGACATGAAAATGATCAAAACAAAACGGCAAAAAATAAAAATCCCGTTTTGGACACCAAATTCTGTGATGTTAAAGATCCACCAAGACCAGTAGACGTCGCCGCCGGTAGTAAATAAAATCTGTAACGCCACAGTAAATAAAATCAGCCAAATCAAAGGACGCACGCCTCGAATAAAGAAGCCAAAATCGATTTTTGAAAAGGAGATACAAAAGAGCGTAAAAGCACCCGCTAATAAATAGCTTTGCCAATTATTCGCCAAAAAGATAATCGCGATAAAATAAAAACTAGCAATCAATTTGACTCGTGGATCTAAACGGTGGATCAAGGAGTCCCCAGGAATAAAACGACCGAAAATCAGTTTATTCATCATGGGCAGTCGCCCCCTTTGCTACTAAAACATCCGCCAGCTCATCAGCTGTTAGCGGCAACTGCTCAAATGCCAATCCTCTGGCTTGTAGTTGCTCCGCAAATGCGGTTGCTGTCGGTACCCCCAACTGCTTTTCTTGCAGCCAGGCAGTATCTTGAAACACAACGGACGGCGTGCCTGCTTTGACGAGACGTCCTTTTTCTAACACATAGACATAATCAGCATAGTTTGCCACATCATCCATCAAGTGGGTCACTAAAATGATCGTCATGTTCTTTTCCCGATGCAGGCGATCAAACATTTCCATCATCTCTTTGCGTCCTTGTGGATCTAAGCCAGCTGTCGGCTCGTCTAAGACCAAAACTTCTGGTTCCATAGCCAAGACCCCAGCAATCGCTACACGGCGCATTTGGCCCCCTGAAAGGTCAAATGGTGAACGTTCCAGAAAACTTTCATCTAAACCTACCAATTGAATGTATTCTTGGGCTAAACCTTTGGCTGCTTCTTCGGAGACCCCAAAGTTTTTCGGTCCAAAAGCGATATCTCTCGCAACAGTTTCCTCAAATAATTGGGATTCAGGAAATTGAAAAACGATCCCGACTTTTTTACGTAACGGTTTTAGATTTTTGTTGTCTGTCTCGGGTTTGATGACTCGCTCACCGATCGTGACCGTACCAGTCGTTGGTTTTAATAATGCATTCAAGTGCTGCAACAACGTAGATTTTCCGCTACCCGTATGACCGACTAAGGCGGTATAAGAGCCTTCTTTGATCTCTAAATCGATATCGAACAAAACCCGCTGTTCAAACGGAGAATGCGGTTGGTAGGTGAATCCTACTTGTTCAAAACGGATGTCCATAGCCAATCCACCATCCCTTCTTCAGTTAAGTACGCTTGCGGTACCGTGACGCCCCGCTGTTTTAGTGCCGCCTTTAATTTTTCAGGAAACGGCAGATCTAAGCCTAGCTCAATCAGTTCCGGACCTGCAGAAAAAATCTCTGCTGGTGTCCCTTCGCGGACGAGCTTTCCTTGACGCATCACCAGCACCCGATTGGCGTTGGCTGCTTCATCGATATCATGGGTGATCGAAAGCACGGTCAAATTGTTTTTCTCTTTGATTTTTTTGATCGTTGCGATCACTTCTTCACGACCTTCTGGATCTAGCATACTAGTGGCTTCATCAAGAATGATGATATCTGGGCGCAATGCAACTACGCCAGCAATGGCTACCCGCTGTTTTTGACCACCAGAAAGACGCGCGGGTTCCCGGGTCGCAAACTCGCTCATCCGTACTTGTTCCAGAGCGTCTTTGACACGAACCAGCATTTCTTCTCGCGGGATTCCTTGATTTTCCAAACCGAAAGCCACATCATCTTCCACCGTCGAACCAACGAATTGATTGTCAGGGTTTTGAAAGACCATACCGACCATTTTTCGAATATTCCAGATATTTTCTTCATTCAAAGGCAATTCGCCGACAGAAACACTGCCTTCTTGTGGCAAGATCAAGCCATTGATGGTTTTTGCTAAAGTTGATTTACCAGAGCCGTTATGGCCGATCAACGCCACCCATTCCCCTTTGTTGATGGAAAAGGATACGTTATTTAACGCGGCACGCTCTTCTTCGCTATAACGCACAGTAATAGCATTCAATTCAATGATTGGCTTCATGATAGACTCCTTCATTTGCGATTAATTCTTTCTAACACTACCAAAAAAGCGCACGTTTTTCAATGATTCACGCACGATTTGTCTCCAGATCTTTTTTTCACTTGCCATTACCTGTCTTGACAGGTAATCGAAAGTAAAAAAAAAGCACTTTATGATGAGTGCGTACACCTCGAAATACATCGAGGTGTAGGCGCTGAGCTAGACTCGGAAAGTTTCTTCCAACATCATAACACTCTTAGTAAACATCTATAAAGTGATGATAAGTGTGATTTTAAACAAGTTCTAGGATAACCATTGGTGCAGCATCTCCGCGTCTTGGTTCTGTTTTCAAGATACGAGTATATCCACCTTGGCGATCTGTGTAACGAGGAGCGATATCATTGAATAATTTTTGTAATGCTGATTCAATAACTACTTCTTCGTTTTCTTCACGTACACTTGCAACTTCATTACGAACGAATGCTGCTGCTTGACGACGTGCATGCAAATCACCACGTTTACCTAAAGTGATCATTTTTTCTGCAGTTGAACGAACTTCTTTCGCACGAGCTTCAGTCGTAACGATACGTTCGTTAATGAATAAATCAGTTGTCAAATCACGCAACATCGCTTTACGTTGGCTAGATGTGCGTCCTAGTTTACGATAACTCACGTGGTTTCCCTCCTTCACTTTCGAATGTTGTATCGGTCAGACGAACCGAACTAACGTAATCGAAAACGGTTTAATCGTCTTTACGTAGTCCTAAACCTAAATCATGTAATTTCACTTTGACCTCTTCAAGAGATTTACGGCCTAAGTTTCTTACTTTGATCATTTCTGGTTCAGATTTGTTTGTCAATTCTTGTACAGTATTGATTCCTGCACGTTTTAGACAGTTGTATGAACGAACAGATAAGTCTAATTCTTCGATCGTCATTTCCAACATTTTTTCTTTTTGTGTTTCTTCTTTCTCAACCATGATTTCAGCGTTTTTCGCTTCATCCGTTAGGTTAACAAAGATGTCTAAATGTTCAGTCATGATCTTCGCAGACAAACTCATTGCTTCCAATGGTTCGATTGAGCCATCAGTCCATATTTCCATCGTTAATTTGTCGAAATCATCCCGACGACCGACACGTGTGTTTTCTACTTGGTAGTTGACACGACGTACTGGTGTATAGATTGAATCGACTGGAAGAACGCCGATCGGCATGTCTTCTTTTTTGTTTTCGTCCGCTTGAACGTAGCCGCGGCCAGGTTTCACTGTTAAGCGAGCATGGAACGTAGCACCTTCAGAAACGGTACAGATATACATATCTTTGTTAAGGATTTCTACATCACTATCAACGATGATATCGCCAGCAGTTACTGTAGCAGGTCCTGAAATATCAATTTCAAGGGTCTTTTCTTCATCCCCGTACATTTTCAATGCAAGACCTTTAATATTCAAGATGATTTGAGCAACGTCTTCCCGAACACCCTTAACAGTTGAGAATTCGTGTAAAACTCCATCGATTTGAATATTGGTGATTGCCGCACCAGGTAAAGAAGATAATAAAATACGACGTAGGGAATTTCCTAGTGTAGTTCCGTAGCCTCTTTCAAGAGGTTCCACGATGAACTTGCCATAATCTTTGTCTTCATCAATCTTTGCGATTCTTGGTTTTTCGAATTCAATCATTCTTATCTATTACCCCTTTCAAAACGAAAAGTGTCTTGTTCAATGACGTATTTGTTACACTCAAAATGAGCAGCACTCATTAAACACGACGGCGTTTTGGAGGGCGGCATCCATTATGAGGGACTGGAGTCACGTCACGGATCGCACTCACTTCCAAACCTGCTGCTTGTAATGAACGAATTGCTGCTTCACGTCCAGAACCAGGTCCTTTAACTGTTACTTCAACAGTTCTTAATCCGTGTTCCATTGCTGCTTTGGTAGCTGTTTCTGCTGCCATTTGAGCGGCAAAAGGAGTAGATTTTTTGCTTCCTTTGAAACCTAATGAACCAGCTGATGACCATGCTAATGCATTACCATGAGTATCAGTGATCATTACGATTGTATTATTGAATGTTGAGTGAATATGTGCAATACCCGCTTCAATATTCTTTTTCACACGGCGTTTACGACTCACTTTTTTTGCTGCCATGAAGTTTTAACCTCCTTCACTTAGGAATTATTTTTTCTTGCCTGCGACTGTTTTAGACGGGCCTTTACGAGTACGTGCATTGTTTTTCGTGTTTTGTCCACGAACTGGCAATCCACGGCGATGACGGATTCCACGGTAAGAACCGATTTCCATCAATCGTTTGATGTTTAAGTTCACTTCACGACGAAGGTCACCTTCAACTTTTAATTTATCAACTTCCGCACGGATAGCATCTGTTTGTTCATTCGTTAAATCACGAACGCGAACTTCTTCAGACACGCCAGCGTCAGCTAAAATTTGTTTTGCAGTCGTGTTACCAATACCATAGATATAAGTAAGTGAAACGACCACACGTTTATCACGAGGAATATCTACTCCTGCAATACGAGCCATATTTGTTACACCTCCGATTATCCTTGACGTTGTTTATGTTTTGGATTTGCTGGGCAAATCACCATAACGCGTCCTTTACGACGAATTACTTTACAATGTTCGCACATTGGTTTTACTGATGGTCTTACTTTCATGATAATACCTCCTGTGGTTTTACGGAGTACAATTATTTAAAGCGATAAGTAATGCGGCCACGGTTCAGATCATACGGGGATAATTCCACCGTCACTTTGTCTCCAGGTAAAATACGAATGTAGTGCATCCGGATCTTACCAGAAACGGTCGCTAGAACTTGGTGTCCGTTTTCCAATTCTACTTTAAACATTGCATTCGGCAAAGTTTCGACGACTGTACCTTCGACTTCAATCATATCTTCTTTTGCCACGCACAGTACCTCCTTGTACTTGTGATTTTCACACGATAAAATGGCGGAAACTCGGTTCCCACCTGATATTCTCAAACTATGCTCCTACTTAATAAAAAGTAGAAGTCGGACTGACATATTCTATCATATCCTGTCAAAGATTTCAAGAGAAAGTTTTAAGCTGCAAGTTGGACTCGGGCAATCTATGATTAGTCAATGATCTTTTGAACATCTTCGAATACAGCGTCGATGTCGCGATCCCCATCAATCGATTGCAATAACCCTTTGTCTTTGTAATAAGTCAAAATTGGTTCACTGCTTTTGATATTGACAGCTAGACGATTTTTGACCGTCTCAGGCTTATCATCTTCACGTTGGTAGAAGTCATGACTTCCACAACGATCACATGTTCCTTCCTCTTTTGGAGGATTGAACAATTTATGATAAGTTGCCCCACAATTGCGGCACATGAAGCGGCCGGCTAAACGTTCTACAAGAACTTCTTCAGGAACATGAATATCAATAACGGCATCAAGTTTTTTGTTAAGGTCAGCTAGCATCTCATCTAACGCTTTTGCTTGATCCAATGTACGAGGAAAACCATCTAATAAGAAACCTTTCTCGGTATCAGGTTCAGCTAAACGTTCTTTAACGATCCCATTTGTAACCTCATCAGGAACTAATGCGCCTTGATCCATGTATGATTTTGCTTTAAGGCCTAGTTCTGTTTCGTTCGCCATCGCAGCCCGAAACATATCGCCTGTTGAAATATGAGGAAGACCGTATTCAGCAACGATACGTTCTGCCTGAGTACCTTTTCCAGCACCAGGTAATCCCATTAAAATGAAGTTCATTCTAATTCCTCCTGTAAGTTTTTGAATAGTGTTGAGGAAATCCTCAACACTTCAATAACTTTAATTGATGAAACCAGTATATTTCCGTTTCAGCATAAGCCCTTCTAACTGCTTGGCAGTATCAAGTGCCACACCGATAATGATCAATAGACTCGTTCCACCTAGACCGATCGATTGCGGTAGATTCCAAGCCATCTGAGCGATGATTGGAAGTAAAGCAACCAATCCTAAAAAGATCGATCCAACCGTGCTTAATCGCATCAACAAACGTGATACATATTCTTCGGTTCCTTTACCAGGACGCACACTCGGAATGTAACTTCCTTGTTTTTGCAAGTTTTCCGCTAATTTCTCAGGGTTCACTTGAACAAATGCGTAGAAGAAAGTAAACGCAACGATCAAGACAGTATAGATGATCGCACCCGGTACAGTGTTGTAACTAAAGATCGTTTGCACCACTTCGTACCAAGTTTCTCCTCTATATGAACTACCTAATGCTTGAATGATCGCATTTGGTGTTGTAATAAAAGAACTGGCAAAGATAACTGGGATAACCCCGGCAGCATTTACTTTCAAAGGAAGGTAACTGCTGGTAGGCGCTCCTGCTACCCGTTTTGTATATTGGATCGGAATCTTGCGTTCTGCTTGTTGAACATACGTTACTAAAGTAATGACGATCAACACAGCGATCACAAGCAGCGCCATAAAGATAGCATTTAGCCAGATATCCGATTGATCCACGTTAATGAAGTAATCTTCAATCAATTCTTTGATGCTTGCTGGTAAGCGTGAAATGATCCCTGCAAAGATGATCATTGACACACCGTTTCCGATACCACGCTCGGTGATCTGCTCTCCTAACCAAGTGACTAACATCGTTCCGGCTGTTAAAATCAGACCGATCACGATATAGGTTGCCATATTAGGATTGTTTACAAACCCGAGTTGAGTGTAATAGTTAAATCCAGCCGTTAATGTCATGGATTGGACAAAGCCCAATACCAACGTCAAGTAACGTGTTGCCTGATTTAGTTTCTTACGACCCACTTCACCTTGCTTCGACCATTCAACAAATTTAGGGACGATATCCATCTGCAACAACTGAATAACAATTGAGGCAGTGATGTAAGGCGAAACCCCCATCGAGAAAATCGAAAATTGTTGCATGGCGCCACCACTTACCAAGTTTAACATGTTTAAAAATGGTAGATCTGCGATGGTGTTTAGGCGACTTGCGTCTACGCCTGGCACAGTAATATGTGTTCCCAGACGAAAGACAAACAAGATTAAGACGGTGAACAATATTCTGGATCTAATATCCTTAACCTTAAAGGCATCCTTCAATAGTCTGATCATTAGATCACCTCGATTGATCCACCAGCAGCAACGATTGCTTCTTCAGCTGCTTTTGAGAATTTAGCTGCTTTCACAGTCAATTTCTTCGTTAATTCTCCGTTAGCTAATACTTTGATTCCTGCTTTTTCGTCTTTGACGATTCCAGCTTCGTGTAAAGCAACAGGTGTTACTTCAGCACCGTCTTCAAAGCGGTTCAAGACATCAAGATTGATGACTGCATATTCTTTGCGGTTCACATTTGTAAAGCCACGTTTTGGTAAACGACGGAACAATGGTGTTTGTCCACCTTCGAATCCTAGACGTACTCCGCCGCCTGAACGAGCTTTTTGACCTTTTTGTCCACGTCCAGCTGTTTTACCGTTACCAGATGAAGTTCCTCGACCGACACGGTTACGTACTTGGCGTGAGCCTTCTGATGGTTTTAATTCATGAAGTTTCATAGGTTTGGCACCTCCTTAATCAAACTAGATCTGCTGATCCTTAGACCTCTTCAACGTCCACTAAGTGAGAAACAGTGTTAACCATGCCTTTGATTGCATCATTAGCAGGTTTTACAACTGTTGAATTCAACTTTGTAAGACCTAACGCTTTTACAGTATCACGTTGGTTTTGGGGACGTCCGATAATACTGCGTTTTAAAGTAATTTTCAATTCAGCCATTATAGTGTCCTCCTTAACCGATTAATTCTTCTACTGATTTGCCGCGAAGTGCTGCCACTTCTTCAGCGCGTTTTAATTGTTTTAAACCTTCAACTGTTGCGCGAACAACGTTGATTGGTGTGTTAGAACCTAAAGATTTAGATGTGATATCAGCTACCCCAGCTAATTCCAATACGGCACGAACTGGTCCACCAGCAGCTACCCCAGAACCTTCTACAGCAGGTTTCATAAGGATGCGTCCGCCGCCGAATACACCGATAACTTCGTGAGGGATTGTAGAACCAACCATTGGTACTTCCACCAAGTTTTTCTTCGCGTCTTCGATTGCTTTACGGATTGCTTCTGGTACTTCTTGTGCTTTACCAGTACCGAAACCTACGTGTCCGTTTTTGTCACCGACAACAACTAATGCAGCAAAACGTAGACGACGTCCACCTTTAACAACTTTAGTTACACGGTTGATCGCAACAACGCGGTCTTCTAATTCCAAATGTTTTGGATCAATATAAACCATGAATGGTGTTCCTCCTTCTCTTAAAATTCCAGTCCATTTTCGCGAGCTGCTTCAGCTAAAGCTGCTACACGGCCATGGTAAAGGTATCCACCACGGTCAAAGACTACTACTTTAATACCTTTTGCTGCTGCACGTTCTGCGACTAATTTACCGACAGCTTGTGCTTGTTCAGTTTTTGTTGCACCTGAAACTTCTTTGTCTAAGGCAGAGGCACTTGCTAGCGTCACACCCGCTACGTCATCAATTACTTGTGCGTAGATGTTTTTGTTCGAACGGAACACGTTTAAGCGTGGGCACTCAGCAGTACCAGAGATTTTGTTACGTACACGACGATGTCTTTTCTGACGTGTCTTGTTTTTATCTGGTTTTGTAATCACAATTTGTCACCTCTTTTAATTTTGCTAGCCTAAGCTGCTAGTCGTAAAGAATTACGACTATTTACCAGTTTTACCTTCTTTACGGCGTACAAATTCGCCAACATAACGAATTCCTTTGCCTTTGTAAGGTTCTGGAGGACGAACGCCACGGATATTGGCAGCCAATTCGCCTACGACTTCTTTATCTGATCCTTTAACGATCACAGAAGTATTTGAAGGAACTTCGATTTCGATTCCAGCTGGCGCTTCGATTTCAACTGGATGAGAGTAACCAACGTTCAATACAAGTTTTTTCCCTTGTAATTGAGCACGGTACCCAACCCCGATTAATTCTAACGCTTTTTGGAAACCTTCAGAAACACCAACAACCATGTTGTTGAAGTTTGCACGGGTAGTTCCGTGGATAGTTTTCATTTCTTTACTATCATTTGGACGAGTGAATGTTACTTCGTTTCCTTCGATATTCATTGTGATATCAGAAGAGAAAGTACGTGTTAATTCACCTTTAGGTCCTTTAACTGTAATGTCGTTTCCGTTTTGCTTGATTTCAACACCAGCAGGAAGAACGACGATCTTATTACCGATACGACTCACTTAGAGGCACCTCCTTGTGGAATATTTTAAATTACCATACATAAGCGACTACTTCGCCGCCAACATTTTTTGCTCTAGCTTCTTTGTCAGTGATTACACCGTCAGAAGTTGAGATAATCGCGATTCCTAGACCATTCAATACTTTTGGTACTTCGTCAGCTTTGACATAAGCACGCAAGCCTGGTTTAGAGATACGTTTTAAGTTTGTGATAACACGTTCACCGTTTTTACCGTATTTAAGAAATACGCGGATCACGCCTTGTTTGTCATCTTCAATGTATTCAACATCGCGGACGAAACCTTCACGTTTCAAGATTTCAGCGATATCACGTTTGATTTTTGAAGCAGGTACTTCTAGGCTTTCGTGTTTAACCATGTTTGCGTTACGCACGCGCGTTAGAAAATCTGCAATTGGATCTGTCATGACCATGGGATAATTTACCTCCTTTATGCGAGTATAGTTTACCAGCTAGCTTTCTTCACGCCGGGAATTTGTCCTTTATAGGCAAGTTCGCGGAAGCAAATACGGCAAAGATGAAATTTACGATAAACTGAATGTGGACGTCCGCAACGTTCACAACGAGTGTATTCTTGCGTTGAGAATTTAGCAGGGCGTTTGTTTTTAGCAATCATTGATTTTTTAGCCACGTAGTTCGCCTCCTTTTTTTATTTTTGGAATGGCATGCCTAATTGTGTCAACAATTCACGAGATTCTTCATCTGTGTTTGCTGTTGTTACAATCACGATATCCATACCACGTACTTTGTCGATCAAATCATAATCTACTTCAGGGAAAATCAATTGTTCTTTGATACCTAAAGTGTAGTTTCCGCGTCCGTCGAACGCTTTTTTGCTCACACCGTGGAAGTCACGGACACGTGGCAATGACACACTTACTAGTTTATCTAAGAATTCATACATTCTTTCGCCGCGTAGTGTTACTTTCGCACCGATTGGCATTCCTTCACGTAAACGGAATCCTGCGATAGATTTTTTCGCTTTTGTGATCAATGGTTTTTGACCTGAGATCAATTGTAATTCTTCAACAGCTTTGTCTAAGTTTTTAGCATTAGAAACAGCGTCACCGACACCCATGTTGATAACGATTTTATCAACTTTTGGTGCTTCCATGATTGAGCTGTAGTTAAATTTGTCCATTAATGATGGGACAACTTCTTTTGAATATTTTTCTTTAAGGCGGTTCATCTGTTAGCCCCTCCTTCCTTCATCAGATTATTTATCAAGAACTTCTCCGGTTTTCTTAGAAACGCGGACTTTTTTGCCGTCAACTTCTTTGTAACCGACACGCGTAGCTTCACCGTTCGATGGATCAACCACCATCACGTTAGAAACATGAATTGGTGCTTCCATTTCAACGATTCCGCCTTGAGGAGCAGTTTGAGAAGGTTTTTGGTGTTTTTTGACAACATTGACACCTTCAACAACGACTTTGTCTTTTTTAGGAAACGCTGCTAGCACAACGCCTTCTTTGTTTTTGTCTTTACCAGTGATAACTTTAACTTTATCGCCTTTTTTAACAAACATGTTTGTTTCGCACCTCCTTTAGATAAGAATCACTATTACAATACTTCTGGTGCTAGGGAAACGATCTTCATAAAGTTGCCTTCACGCAATTCGCGGGCAACTGGGCCAAAGATACGAGTTCCACGAGGGCTCTTATCGTCACGGATAATAACCGCAGCATTTTCATCGAATTTGATGTATGAACCGTCTGTACGACGAGCTCCTGATTTAGTACGAACGATAACGGCTTTAACGACGTCACCTTTTTTGACAACCCCACCTGGCGTTGCTTGTTTAACCGTAGCAACAATCACGTCACCAATATTGGCAGTTTTACGACCAGATCCGCCAAGGACTTTGATCGTTAGAATTTCACGGGCACCTGAGTTGTCCGCCACTCTTAATCGGCTTTCTGCTTGGATCACGATGTGTATCCTCCTTTCAGATTTTGCAATTCACAATCTATATAGGAAAATCTCGTGTGATTAGATAATCACTGCCTTTTCAACAATCTCTACTAGACGGAAACGTTTCGTAGCTGATAATGGACGAGTTTCCATAATTTTCACGATATCGCCAACTTTTGCTTCGTTGTTTTCATCGTGTGCTTTGTATTTCTTAGAATAGTTCAGACGTTTGCCGTAGATAGGGTGGTTTTTCTTTGTTTCAACGACAACAGTGATAGTTTTATCCATTTTGTCTGATACCACGCGACCTTGGTAAACTTTGCGTTGATTTCTTTCTTCAGTCATACGCTAAATGGCCTCCTTCCACTATTACTTAGCTTGTTCACGCAATACTGTTTTAATGCGTGCAATCGATTTACGTACTTCTTTGATACGTGCAGTGTTTTCTAATTGACCTGTTGCTAATTGGAATCTAAGATTGAACAATTCTTCTTTCAATTGTTTTTCTTGATCTAGCATTTCGGCAGTGGTTAATTCTCTGATTTCTTTAACCTTCATTCGATTCACCACCCATTTCCTCACGTTTTACGATCTTCGTTTTCACTGGTAATTTGTGAGAAGCAAGACGTAGCGCTTCGCGCGCAACTTCTTCAGGTACACCGGCAATTTCAAACATGATTTTACCACGTTTAACTGGTGATACCCATCCTTCAGGAGCCCCTTTACCAGAACCCATACGTACCCCGATAGCTTTGGCAGTATAAGATTTGTGAGGGAAAATTTTGATCCATACTTTCCCGCCACGTTTCATATAACGAGTCATTGCGATACGGGCAGCTTCGATTTGACGGTTTGTGATCCAGTGTGATTCAACAGCTTGTAAGCCGTATTCACCGAATGCTACTTCTTTTCCGCCTTTCGCTTCGCCACGCATTTTTCCGCGGAACTCACGACGGTGTTTTACACGTTTAGGTACTAACATGTTTATTTCCCTCCTTTCTCAGTGTTCTTTTTAGTTGGAAGAACTTCTCCACGATAAATCCACACTTTAACTCCTAGTTTTCCGTATGTTGTATCTGCTTCTTCCCATGCGTAATCAATGTCCGCACGTAATGTATGAAGTGGAACGGTTCCTTCTGAGTAACCTTCTGAACGAGCGATATCCGCACCATTTAGACGGCCAGAAACTTGTGTTTTGATTCCTTTAGCGCCAGAACGCATTGTGCGTTGGATCGCTTGTTTTTGAGCACGACGGAAAGCAACACGGTTTTCTAATTGACGTGCGATTCCTTCGCCTACTAATTTAGCATCTAAATCTGGTTTTTTGATTTCAACGATGTTGATGTGAACTCGTTTGCCAGTTAGGCTATTTAATTCTTTTCTTAGGTTTTCGACTTCAGATCCGCCTTTACCGATAACCATACCTGGTTTAGCTGTGTGGATTGAAATATTCACGCGGTTTGCTGCACGCTCGATCTCAACTGTAGACACAGCGGCATCAGCAAGTTTAGATGCGATAAATTTACGGATTTTCAAATCTTCATGTAGAAATTCAGCATACTCTTTTTCAGCATACCATTTAGCATCCCAGTCACGGATGATGCCTACACGCATTCCAATTGGATGTACTTTTTGACCCACTGATTGTCCCTCCTTATTTTTCTGATACGACTACAGTAATATGACTTGTACGTTTGTTGATCGGTGAAGCTGAACCTTTCGCACGTGGACGGAAACGTTTCATCGTTGGTCCTTCGTTTACGAATGCTTCAGAAACAATCAAGTTTTCAACATCTAAGTCAAAATTATTTTCTGCATTGGCAATAGCTGACATCAAGACTTTCTCGATGATTCCAGCTGCTTTATTTGGTGTGAACTTTAAGATCGCGATTGCTTCAGCAACGCTTTTCCCTCTGATTAAGTCAATAACTAGACGAGATTTACGAGGAGAAACGCGGACTGTTTTAGCAGTTGCTTTCGCTGATGTGATTTGTTCTGCCATTTTTGGATATCCTCCCCTCAAAATTAGCGTCTTGTTTTCTTATCATCGGCAGCATGTCCGCGATAAGTTCTTGTTGGTGCAAATTCACCTAATTTGTGTCCTACCATGTCTTCTTGGATGTAAACTGGTACATGTTTCCGTCCATCATACACAGCAATTGTAAATCCGATAAAATTAGGGAAAATTGTAGAACGACGTGACCAAGTTTTGATCACTTTTTTCTTTTCAGCGCCTTCTTGTGCTTCGACCTTTTTCATCAAATGGTCATCGACAAAAGGTCCTTTTTTCAAACTACGACCCATGGTGTACCTC
The DNA here is from genome assembly GCF_050547255.1 of Enterococcus sp. AZ079. NCBI lineage: Bacteria > Bacillati > Bacillota > Bacilli > Lactobacillales > Enterococcaceae > Enterococcus > Enterococcus sp. AZ079. The sequence continues at coordinate 3,093,628 of NZ_CP172955.1, forward strand.
CTCTCAAAATGTGCGACACACGGTCAAGTATATTACTTAGTTTTACGACGACGAACGATAAGTTTGTCTGATTTTGCTTTTTTGTTACGTGTTTTGTAACCAAGTGCAGGTTGTCCCCAAGGAGAAACTGGTGCTTTACGTCCGATTGGTGCTTTACCTTCACCACCACCGTGTGGGTGATCATTAGGGTTCATTACGCTACCACGTACAGTTGGGCGTTTGCGCATCCAACGAGAACGACCGGCTTTACCGATGTTGATCAATTCGTGTTGTTCATTACCAACAGAACCGATTGTTGCACGACATGATGCTAAGATCATCCGTACTTCACCAGAGTTCAAGCGGATCAATACGTATTTGCCTTCTTTACCAAGTACTTGAGCACTTGTTCCAGCTGAACGAATCAATTGTCCACCTTTACCAGGTTTCATTTCGATGTTGTGGATAACAGTACCGACTGGAATGTTTTCTAGTGGTAATGCATTCCCTACTTTAATATCTGCATCTGGACCAGAAACGACAGTCATGCCAACTTCTAATCCTTTAGGTGCTAAGATGTATGCTTTTACTCCATCCTCGTAATGTACTAACGCAATGTTAGCAGAACGGTTTGGATCATATTCAATCGTTTTAACCGTAGCAACGACGTTGTCTTTGTTACGTTTGAAATCGATCAAACGGTATTGACGTTTGTGACCGCCACCTTGATGACGAACCGTGATACGTCCGTTGTTGTTACGACCAGCATTGTTTTTCAAAGGAGCTAACAATGTTTTTTCTGGTGTTGAAGTTGTGATTTCAGCGAAATCAGAACTTGTCATATTACGACGGCCGTTCGTGGTAGGTTTGTACTTTTTAATCGCCACGTCTTTTTCCCTCCCATGTAAAGTTTATGCGTGAGTTGCTTATTCAGCAGCTTCGAAAATTTGGATTTCTTTAGAATCTTCAGTTAAAGTCACAACAGCTTTGCGACGTTTTTTTGTATATCCTGCATATTTACCCATGCGTTTGAATTTCGGACGAACGTTGATGATGTTCACGTTTGCCACTTTCACTCCGTCAAAGGCAGCTTCTACAGCTTGTTTTACTAAAGTTTTGTTAGCTTTTGTGTCCACTTCAAAAGTGTATTTCTTGTCATCCATGGCAAGCATTGATTTTTCAGTGATCACTGGGCGTTTAATAACGTCTAGTAAGTTCATTATGCAAGCACCTCCTCGATCTGAGTAAGAGCAGTTTGTGTCACTAACATTTTGTCGTTAGAAACGATGTCTAAAACACTAATGTTATCAGCAGTAACTACAGAAACTTTTGGCAAGTTGCGCGCAGATAAAGCGGCAAAGTCGTTTTCAGATTCTAAAACTACCAATACTTTAGAGTCAATTGTCAAGTTAGCTAAAACTTGTTTGAATTCTTTTGTTTTTGGAGCATCAAAGCTTAACCCTTCTACTGCTACCAAGTTATTTGAAGCAACTTTTTCTGACAATACAGATTTCATTGCTAAGCGACGAACTTTTTTAGGAAGTTTGTAGCTATATGAACGTGGTGTTGGTCCGAAGACTACGCCACCTCCACGCCATTGTGGTGAACGGATTGAACCTTGACGGGCACGTCCAGTTCCTTTTTGGCGCCATGGTTTACGGCCACCGCCACGAACGGCACTGCGGTTTTTCACAGCGTGTGTTCCTTGTCTTAATGAAGCGCGTTGCATGATGATTGCATCATAGACAACTGATTCATTTGGTTCGATTCCGAAGATTTCTTCGTTCAATGTAATTTCGCCATTTTGGCTTCCATCTTGTTTGAATAATGCTACATTCGGCATTCCTTAGTTCCTCCTTTCTTCCTATCTACTTATTTAGCTTTCACAGCTGATTTGATTGTAATCAATGATTTTTTCGCGCCAGGTACATTACCTTTGATCAAGATAACGTTGCGTTCTGCGTCTACGCGCACGATTTCCAAGTTTTGGATCGTGATGCGATTTCCGCCCATACGTCCAGCAAGACGTTTGTTTTTGAATACACGGTTAGGTGCAACTGGACCCATTGATCCAGGACGACGGTGGTAACGAGAACCGTGAGCCATTGGTCCGCGGCTTTGTCCGTGACGTTTGATAACGCCTTGGAATCCTTTACCTTTCGAAGTGCCGGTTACATCGATGATGTCTCCTGCTTCAAAAATATCAACTTTGATTTCTGATCCTACTTCTAAGCCCTCTAGCTCTACATTCTTGAATTCGCGAATGAAGCGCTTAGGAGCCGTGTTTGCTTTTGCAACATGACCTTTCGCAGGTTTGTTAGACAAAACTTCACGCATATCTTGGTAGCCGACTTGAATTGCTTCGTAGCCGTCATTTTCGATTGTTTTCACTTGTAGCACTACGTTTGGTGTAGCTTCTACTACAGTTACTGGAATCAATTCGCCAGATTCAGTGAAGATTTGAGTCATTCCCACTTTTTTCCCTAAGATTCCTTTGGTCATGATTACACCTCCATCTTAATTATTATAGTTTGATTTCGATATTAACACCGCTTGGCAAGTCTAGCTTCATTAAAGCATCAACAGTTTTTGGTGTTGGATTCACAATGTCGATTAGACGTTTGTGTGTACGCATTTCGAATTGTTCGCGTGAATCTTTGTATTTGTGCGTCGCACGGATGATCGTGTACAAGCTGCGTTCAGTTGGTAATGGAATTGGACCAGATACGCCAGCTCCAGTTCTCTTTGCAGTTTCTACGATTTTATCCGCTGATTGATCTAAAATACGATGTTCATACGCTTTTAAACGGATACGAATTTTTTGTTTTGCCATTGTTTTCCCTCCTTCGCCTATTTTGAAAAGTAGACATAGCTCCACGAAAATTTTCCGTCACGCTCGTCCATGGCAAAGCGTCCGGGCGTGTCGCAACCTCTCGTTTCGTAGCCGGCAGAAAATCTCTTTGCTGCCAGTGTGACTTACGTATTTACGTAAACAGCACCTTTATGATTATATTACGGATAAACATTGATTGCAAGCTTTTTTTATGGAAAAACCGGGATTCTTTTGCATTTCTTTCAGAAAATTTTCTTTTAGTTTCGTAACACAAAAAAGAAGCGTTGACCGCTTCTTTTAAGCACTTCTTCATTTCCCATTTATTATAGAAGAAAACCTGCTATTGCGGCGCTTCCTCCTGCATACGGTCTTGGGCGTGGGTATAGGCACCATGCCACACATGACCCACATAAGGATTGATCACCACTCCTTCTTTGATTGCCGCTGTGACAAAGGCTTTCGCTAACCGAACGCTTTCCACGACGGGTTTGCCTTTTGCAAGACCCGCAGCGATCGCAGCTGAAAAGGTGCAGCCTGCCCCGTGATTGAAATCGGTAGCGATTTTTTCACTTTCTAACAAGAGGAAGGATTGCCCATCATAAACGAGGTCAATGGCTTTTGCTCCTGGCAAGCGATGCCCCCCTTTGATCACGACGTATTTAGCACCTAATTCATGGATTTTTTCAGCAGCTTGCTTCATGGCCTCCACACTCGTCAAATCACCCAAACCTGAAAGAATCCCCGCTTCTACTAAATTGGGGGTGACAACATCTGCTAACGGCAACAAATGCGTGATGATGGCATCGACGCTTTTTGGCTGTAAGATTTCTGCAGTCCCTTTGCAAGCAATGACAGGATCGATCACCACATTTTTGACTTGCTGCTGTTGGATCATCTGCGCAGCTTGGACAATATTGTCTTCATTGCCTAACATGCCCGTTTTTAGAGCATCCATCGGATCACCTGCAAAAGCAGAGATCATTTGTTTTTCGACAAGCGCTGTTTCCATCGCCGTTACTTCATGGCTCCAACCTGCTTGTGGGTCCATCGTGACGATCGAAGCGATCGTGGCAAAACCAAAGACACCATATTCCTGAAATGTTTTTAAATCTGCTTCGATACCGGCACCTCCGGTTGAATCCGACCCAGCAATTGATAGGACTTTTTCCATCTTCCTCATCTCCTTGTGCTTTTTGCTAAGTATAGTCAATCTTCCCCTTGACGAAAAGAGCCATTTGGCTTATTTTTAAACCATCCAATTGAAAAAGGTGGTGCAGGATGGCTTCATCAAGTATCGACAAACAGAAGAAACAACCGATTTACCAGCAGATCGTGACTCATTTTATCGAAGAGATCCAAGCGGGAACCTATGGACCTGGGGATCGTTTGCCGCCAGAGCGCAGCCTCGCCCAGACTTTTGGCGTCAATCGTTCCACCGTCGTCAAAGCGTTAGATGAATTGAAAAGCTTAGGATGGATCGAACGAAAACAAGGCAGCGGCTCTCGTGTATTGGAAGGGCGTTGGGGGAACCGCCAAACGCCACTTTCTTATTTGCGCTCGTCTTTAAGCAGCCCTTATCTGCAGCAAGACCCTTACGTTCAACAGATTCAGCATTTGCGCACTGAGAAGGATGTGCTGGATCTGTACACAGGTGATCTACCTGCCGATCTGATCCCCGATTTCACGTTTCCTGCCTTTACCTGGGAAGAGATTCGCAAAGAAAGCACCAAAGTATTACCGACGGGTTATGAACCTTTGCAAGAAATCTTATTGCAGCACCTTGCTGATTCCTTCAATTTGCCCACCAGCGGTCAAAAACTAGTAATTACTGCCGGTTCGACGCAAGGAATCACCTTGCTGATGCAAGTCTTATTGCATGCGGGGGATTGTATTGCGACAGAGGACCCTTCTTTCTTGTTCTCTCTCCCCTTGTTTTCCACGATGAATGTCCAGCTGATTGGGATCAAGCAGGATAGTGAAGGGATGCGGCCTGCGGCATTGGAAAAAGTGTTGAAGGAAAAGAAGATCAAATTTGTTTATCTGAATCCCACCTTCCAAAATCCAACGGGTCATACTATGAGTGACCATCGGCGCCAAGCGATCATCCGCCTTTGCCAGACCTACCAAGTACCGATCATAGAAGACGATGTTTTTAGCGAGTTGGCTTTTGATAAAGTACCGCCCAAGCTAAAATCCATGGCTCCCGAAACCGTCATTTATTTAGGCTCGCTTTCAAAATTACTAGGATCATCCATAAAAATCGGCTGGCTTTTGGTGCCAGAAGCGTTAGCCGACCAATTTGCCCAAGCGAAAAAACGGATGGCGATCGATACCACGATCTTCCCGCAAGTCCTTGCCAATATCGCCTTACGCTCCTTTGATTACCACCAGCAACAGCGGACACTGCTTGCAGAAATGGCCCAGCGCCAGCAAGACTTACTCCAACTCTTGCAGGCATTCCAGGAGGATTGGCAATGGCAGCCGACGAAAGGTGGTCTTTACCTGTGGTTGACTTGGCGTCACCGCACATTGACTCGCAAAGATTGGTCACTCTTTTTGGCGAACGATTGCTTAGTAGCACCTGCGTTTCTTTTCAGTAACGATACGAATGGCTTGCGTTTGAACTATACCCGCTTAGCCAAAGATGATTTACCGCTATTTCAAGAACGATTCACAAAAATCACCCAACAGTTAAAGGAGCAAACCTATGAACGAAACCATTGAGCTTTTGCACAATCACCGCACTTACCGACAATTTGACCCTGACTACCGCTTGAGCCAAGAGCAAGTAACCGCGATTTTGACTGCGGCTCGTCAAGCACCTAGCTGGATGAACGGGCAAGCCTATTCGATCTTAGTGATCGACGACCCGCAGATTCGCCAACAAATGGTCGAATGGAATCCTGGCAATCCTCATATCGCAGCAAGTTCACTCTTTCTGCTATTTTTAGCTGATTTAAATCGAACCAAAAAAGTTGCTGACGAAAAACAGACTCCCTATCCAATCGATGAGGGCTATCAGCCACTATTGATCGCCACCACTGATGCCAGCATCGCTTTGCAATCTGGTGCGATCGCTGCTGAATCACTGGGCTTAGGCACCGTCATTTCTGGCAGTGTCCGCAAAGACAGCGCCAAAATCGCTGAATTGTTGCACTTACCAGAATATGTCTATCCTGTGGCTGGCTTGAGCATCGGTAAACCAATCGTAGAAATGAAGGTCAAACCTCGCTTGCCAGAAGAAGCGGTCATTCATTACAACCATTATCAGGACTATTCTTATGAGGCGATCGAAGCGTACGATCAAACGATGACTGCTTTTGGAGAAGCCCGCGAGACCAAACCATGGTCAGAAAAATTCGCTGGCTTTTACAGCAATCGTCCTGACCAAGGATTTGACGCCTTCTTGAAGAAGCAAAAACTAATAAAATAAAAAGCACCGCTCTCTTTAGCTTCGATGAACCACAGTGGATTCGTCAACGCTAGAGATGGCGGCTCTTTTTTGGTTCTACGAGTTAAAAAAAAGAGCAAAAGCGCGTACGCTTTTGCTCTTCGATCAATCAAATTAAGCTTGGATTGAAGTTACAACGCCTGAACCAACAGTACGTCCGCCTTCACGAATTGAGAAACGAGTTCCGTCTTCGATAGCGATTGGGTGGATCAATTCAACGTCGATTGTTACGTTATCACCAGGCATAACCATTTCAGTTCCTTCTGGTAATTCAACAACACCAGTTACGTCAGTTGTACGGAAGTAGAACTGAGGACGGTAGTTAGTGAAGAATGGAGTGTGACGTCCACCTTCTTCTTTTGTTAAAACGTAAACTTCAGCTTTAAATTTTGTATGAGGTGTGATTGTACCAGCTTTAGCTAATACTTGTCCACGTTGGATGTCTTCACGAGCAACCCCACGTAGCAATGCACCAATGTTATCCCCTGCTTCAGCATAGTCTAACAATTTACGGAACATTTCAACACCAGTTACAGTTGTTTTAGCAGTTTCTTCAGCAATACCAACGATTTCAACTTCGTCACCAACGCGAACTTGTCCACGTTCAACACGGCCTGTAGCAACAGTACCACGTCCAGTGATTGAGAATACGTCTTCGACTGGCATCATGAATGGTTTGTCAGTGTCACGTTCTGGAGTTGGAACGTATTCGTCAACTGCAGCCATTAATTCCATGATTTTTTCTTCGTATGAAGCATCGCCTTCAAGAGCTTTCAAAGCAGAACCAGCGATTACAGGAACATCGTCGCCTGGGAAGTCATATTCTGACAATAAGTCACGAACTTCCATTTCAACTAATTCTAGTAATTCTTCGTCATCAACCATATCCATTTTGTTTAAGAAAACAACGATGTATGGTACACCAACGTTACGTGATAACAAGATGTGTTCACGTGTTTGAGGCATAGGACCATCAGCAGCAGATACTACTAAGATCGCGCCGTCCATTTGAGCAGCACCAGTGATCATGTTTTTAACGTAGTCCGCGTGTCCTGGGCAGTCAACGTGAGCATAGTGACGTGCTTCAGTTTCGTACTCAACGTGAGCAGTTGAGATAGTGATTCCGCGTTCGCGTTCTTCTGGAGCGCCATCGATTTGGTCGTAAGCTGAAGCTTGAGCCAAACCTTTTTTAGATAATACAGTTGTGATAGCAGCTGTAAGTGTAGTTTTACCATGGTCAACGTGTCCGATCGTACCAATGTTTACGTGGGGTTTAGAACGGTCAAATTTTTCTTTTGCCATTTTAAAATGTTCCTCCTAAAAATGCAGTTTATTTTTTATATTTGATAGGTAGGGAGCCGCAGCTCCCCATCCCTTATCATCGATAATATTGTACACGAAACTCAGAAAAAAATATAGCTTTTTACTTAATTTCCTATACTTCCATCAATTATTCAGCTTTGCCGCCGTTTTTCTTGATGATTTCTTCTTGAACAGATTTTGGTACATCTTCATAGTGATCAAATGTCATCATGAACGTACCGCGACCTTGTGTTGATGAACGAAGTGTCGTTGCGTAACCGAACATTTCAGCTAATGGCACGATTGCGTTCACGATTTGTGAGTTACCGTGTGCTTCCATTCCTTCTACGCGTCCACGACGAGCAGTTACGTGACCCATAACATCACCTAAGTAATCTTCTGGTACAGTGATAACTACTTTCATCATTGGTTCAAGAATTACTGGATTTGCTTTCTTCGCTGCAGCACGTAAAGCCATAGAAGCTGCAACACGGAAGGCAGTTTCACTTGAATCGACATCATGGTATGAACCATCATAAAGTTTTGCTTTGATGTCTACTAATGGGTAACCGGCTAAGACACCGTTCGCCATTGAGTCTTCAAGTCCTTTTTCAACTGCTGGGATGTATTCACGAGGAACCACACCACCGACAATCGCGTTTTCGAATTCGAAGCCTTTACCTTCTTCGTTTGGTGTAAATTCGACCCATACGTGACCGTATTGACCTTTACCACCAGACTGACGTACAAATTTACCTTCCGCTTGTGTTGCTGCACGGAATGTTTCACGATAAGAAACTTGAGGCGCACCTACGTTTGCTTCAACTTTAAATTCGCGACGCATACGGTCAACTAAGACGTCCAAGTGAAGTTCTCCCATACCAGCGATAACAGTTTCGCCTGTTTCAGCGTTTGTTTCCACACGGAATGATGGATCTTCTTCAGCAAGTTTTTGTAAAGCAACCCCCATTTTATCTTGGTCAGCTTTTGATTTAGGCTCAACAGCGACTTCGATAACTGGTTCTGGGAATTCGATTGATTCAAGGATTACTGGTGATTTTTCATCACATAGTGTATCCCCAGTTGTTGTGTCTTTCAAACCAACAGCAGCGGCGATATCGCCTGAGTATACTGTTTGGATTTCAGCACGAGTGTTGGCGTGCATTTGTAGGATACGACCGATACGTTCGCGTTTGCCTTTTGAAGCATTCAATACGTATGATCCAGAGTTCAAGATACCTGAATACACACGGAAGAATGTCAAACGACCTACGAATGGGTCAGTCATTACTTTAAATGCTAATGAAGCAAATGGTGCTTCATCGTCAGCCGGACGATCAGTTTCTTCGTCTGTTTTAGGATTGATCCCTTTAATCGCAGGAACATCAAGTGGTGAAGGCAAGTAGTCGATGACTGCATCCAACATCAATTGAACCCCTTTGTTTTTAAAGGCAGATCCGCAAAGAACAGGGAAAAAGTCAACAGTCAATGTTGCTTGACGAATACCAGCTTTCAATTCTTCTTCAGTGATTTCTTCACCTTCCAAGAATTTCATCATTAGTTCTTCATCAGTATCAGCAACAGCTTCGATTAATTTTTCGCGCCATTCTTCAGCTAATTCTACGTATTCTTCAGGAATTTCAGTCTCTTGGATTTCAGTTCCTAAGTCATTTGTGTAGATTTCAGCTTTCATTTTTACTAAGTCGATAATACCAGTAAAGTCATCTTCCGCACCAATTGGTAATTGGATTGGGTGAGCATTTGCTTGTAAACGATCATGTAAAGTTGATACAGAGTATAAGAAGTCTGCACCAATTTTGTCCATTTTGTTACAGAATACAACACGCGGTACGCGGTAATCTGTCGCTTGACGCCAAACTGTTTCTGTTTGAGGTTCTACACCTGATTGTGAGTCCAACACAGTTACAGCACCATCAAGTACACGCAATGAACGTTGAACTTCGATTGTGAAGTCCACGTGTCCTGGTGTGTCGATGATATTTACGCGGTTTTCTTTCCATTGCGCAGTTGTCGCAGCAGAAGTGATTGTGATCCCACGTTCTTGTTCTTGTTCCATCCAGTCCATTTGAGAAGCACCTTCATGTGTTTCACCAATTTTATGGATTTTACCTGTGTAATAAAGGATACGTTCAGTTGTCGTTGTTTTACCAGCGTCAACGTGGGCCATGATCCCGATATTACGAGTTTTTTCTAGCGAAAATTCTCTTGCCATTCTAGGTTGTTCCCCTCTCATTCTTACTTAACTTAAGCTAAGGTTGTCTCAGTACCTTCCAATAAAAAGCAGTGAGGATCTTACCAACGATAGTGAGCAAATGCGCGGTTGGCTTCCGCCATTTTGTGTGTGTCTTCGCGTTTTTTCACAGAAGCACCAGTGTTGTTCGCTGCATCCATGATTTCTTTTGCAAGACGTTCTTCCATTGTGTGTTCGCCACGCAAACGAGCGTAGTTTACCACCCAACGAAGACCTAGAGTTGTACGACGTTCAGGACGTACTTCTACTGGTACTTGGTAGTTAGAACCACCGACACGGCGAGCTTTAACTTCCAATACAGGCATAATGTTTTTCATTGCTTGTTCGAAAACTTCCAATGGATCATTTCCTGTAGATTCTTTGATAATGCCAAAAGCATTGTAGATAATATTTGCAGCAACACCGCGTTTACCATCAACCATTACACGGTTGATCAAACGAGTTACTAATTTTGAGTTATAAATAGGATCTGGTAAAACATCACGTTTTGCAACAGGACCTTTACGAGGCATCCGTAACTCCTCCTTCCGAGATATCAGTTCTGATTTAAATAAGATTCATTTGATCTGTTTGTCTTAAAGATTAAGCTTTAGGACGTTTTGTACCATATTTAGAACGAGATTGTTTACGATCGTTAACACCGGCAGTATCCAATGCACCACGAACGATATGGTAACGTACCCCTGGTAAGTCTTTTACACGTCCACCACGTAACAAGACCACGCTGTGTTCTTGTAAGTTGTGTCCGATACCTGGAATATAAGCTGTCACTTCAATCAAGTTTGACAAACGAACACGCGCATATTTACGTAGAGCTGAGTTCGGTTTTTTCGGTGTCATAGTTCCCACACGAGTAGCTACCCCACGCTTTTGAGGTGAGTTAACATTCGTTTGAGCTTTCTTGAAACTGTTATATCCTTTGTTCAATGCTGGTGAATTTGATTTTTCAACCTTGGATTTACGAGGTTTACGTACTAATTGATTAATTGTAGGCATCCCTAGTTGTCCTCCTTCCTTGATTCGCTTTATAGTCCCACACATCCAGGTGGTTCTTTTTTTGCGATAAAAAATAATGCATTCTCTGCATTCATATCAACTATGCTTTGATAGACAGTCAGCACGTCTCCAACGAGAGACCTGTAGATAAAGCACCTTTGATAGAATATCATGCTTATTCTTACCTGTCAAGTATCCTCCTAGGCTTTTTTCAAAAGAAATCTGTTACGAAAAAATCCGCAAATTTTGCGCTTCTTCCTATATAATAGAGACAAAGCATTTATTTAAAAAAGGCGGGAAGAAAATGAACCTAAAAGAAATGGTCGGCATTGAAGCGGCTAGTTATGTAAAAGATGGCATGGTCGTTGGCTTGGGCACTGGCTCAACAGCCTACTACATGATTGAAGAACTGGGTCGACGGGTAAAAGAAGAAGGTCTATCGATCACGGGTGTCCCAACTTCTTGGGCATCGAAAAAACAAGCAGAAGGATTAGGTATCCCGATTCGCACCATCGATGAAGTGGACGCTGTGGATCTTACGATCGACGGTGCAGATGAGATCAGCCAGGATTATCATGGCATCAAAGGCGGCGGTGCAGCCCTTTTATTCGAAAAAATTGTGGCGTCTAACTCCAAAAAAGTCTTGTGGATCGTTGATGAATCGAAAATGGTCGAAACACTTGGTGCCTTCCCGTTGCCAGTGGAAGTGATCCCTTATGGCAGCCAACAGCTGTTGCGTCTGTTCGAGAAGAAAAACTACCATCCAAAACTGCGTCTGAATGAAGAAGGCGAACCGTTAAAAACCGATTGCAGCAATTACATCATCGATCTTCATCTAGAAACGATCACCGCCCCTACTGAGTTGGCACAGGAATTAGATGCTACAGTGGGCGTGGTTGAACACGGTCTATTTTTGGATATGGTCCACACGATCATTGTCGGATTGCCTGAAGGCCCGAGTACCAAGCACGTTAGATAAAGGAAACAAAAAAGAGGAGCGATATCGCTTCTCTTTTTTTTCGTTATTTTTCTTCAATCGACTTAATTTTTATTATTTTTTGTGCAAATTACCCTATCATTTAAGAAATAATTATGATACATTCAATAAAAAGGGAAAGGTAGGAGGGTTTATGAAAATCATAGGCTATGCTCGTTCAACGATCACCGACAACTCAACAAGTGAACAATTAAACAAGCTCGAAGAATTTGGGTGTCATGAATTTTTCCATGAGACATTTAGCGTGGAAGAAAGTGAAGAAAATCATTCATTGGAGTCAGTGGTGGCACAAATGCAGCCCGGCGACACCTTAGTCGTTACGGAACTGCATCGTTTAGGGAAAACCACCAGACAGCTGACCGATCTCACTGATCTATTAAAACAGCGAGAGCTTCATCTGGTTTCACTGGCAGAACAAATCGATACCCGCGGTCCGATGGGACAGGTTTACTTCAATTTAATGGAAGGACTTGCGATCATGGAACGCTCACTCATCAAAGAGCGCACGCTGGTCGGCTTAAATAAAGCCCGCAAAAAAGGCAAAATTGGCGGTCGTCCAAAAATCGATCCGAAAACGATCAAAAAAATCCGTCAATTGTACTACGAGAAAAAAGAAACGATTCAATATATTTCTGAAAAATGCGGTGTTTCTGTAGGTACATGCTATAAATACATAAAATTATCCGAAGAAGAATGGAACAAGTTACGTTCATAGTTGTCGACTCCCCCTAGAACAGCATGAAACAAAAGCGGTCCTCTTTTTAATGATCCCCTTTTGTTTTTCCTTAAGAATGGCGTTTTCCCCCAGCTTTTCCTCCAAAACCATGGAAATTCTTTGAGAAAGAGTGTACAATAAATACGGAATTGAAAATTTCAGAAAAATATCGAATATCTAAAGGAGAGTTTTACATGCCAAAATTAGTATTTTCTCGTCATGGACTAAGCGAATGGAACAAATTAAACCAGTTTACCGGTTGGGCTGATGTTGATCTAGCGCCAGAAGGTGTCGAAGAAGCAATCGAAGGCGGACGTAAAATCAAAGAAGCAGGCATCGAATTTGACGTTGCTTACACATCTGTTTTAACTCGTGCCATCAAAACTTGTAATTACATTTTAGAATATTCTGATCAACTTTGGGTACCAACGATCAAATCATGGCGCTTAAACGAACGTCATTACGGTAAATTACAAGGTTTAAATAAAAAAGAAACTGCTGAAAAATACGGTGACGAACAAGTACACATCTGGCGTCGTTCTTACGATGTTTTACCTCCATTGATGGAAGCTTCAGATGAAGGTTCTGCTGCAAACGACCGTCGTTATGCAATGCTTGACCCTCGCGACGTACCTGGTGGAGAAAACTTAAAAGTTACTTTAGAACGTGCATTGCCTTTCTGGCAAGATGAAATCGCCCCAGCATTAAAAGACGACAAAACTGTCTTAGTTGCGGCTCACGGAAACTCTCTACGTGCATTAGCAAAACATATCGAAGGTATTTCTGACGAAGATATCATGGATCTTGAGATCCCAACTGGTCAACCACTTGTTTATGAATTGAACGATGATTTGACTGTTGCGAAAAAATACTACTTATAAGCCTCGCTTATCGCTGCCCTTTTTTAAAAAAGGGCAGTTTTTTTATTGGCATTTCCTCCCCCCTCTTTTATAATTGAGGGCGTACTCGAAAGGAGCTTACTATGAAACTAGTCAAAAATGATACCGTTTTATTTTTAGGTGACAGCATCACAGATTGCGATCGTGATCGCCAAGATCCCCACGATTTAGGACATGGGTTTGCCCGTCTCGTTGCCGATCAGCTGGCAGAAACATTCCCCACTGCAGGATTTATCTTTTATAATCGGGGGATCGGCGGCAACAAAGCTGCCGATGTCTTAGCCCGTCTCCAAGAAGATTGCCTTCAATTAGCACCTGACGTCTTGGTCTTTATGATTGGGATCAACGACACGTGGCACAATGCCGGTGGTCCCGATTTTGGTTCAGAAGCTGCGGCAACGTCCTTTGAGGAAACCTACCGTCAAATTCTGGAACAAGTGACCCAACAGGGGATCACGCGCATTTTCTTACTGGAACCTTTTGTTTTGCCATATCCTGAAGATCGTCAAACCTGGCGGATCGATCTTGATCCGAAAATCCAAATCGTTCGTCGCTTAGCTGCCGCCTTTCATTGTCAGTTGCTGCCGCTGGATGGCTTGTTTGCCGAAGCAGCCGTTGCTAGCTCCCCGCAGGCACTGACAGGTGATGACGGGGTGCACCCCACTCCTGCAGGACACGCCTTGATTGCGAATCAGCTAATGGCCCGTTTGGCTTTTTCTTCTGAAGGGTAAATAAACAGACCGCTCCGCGACAACCAAGTCGCAGGAACGGTCTTTTTTATGATTAAAGATAGGTTGAAGGAGTCAAGGAATCTTGGTAGATTGCAATCACGTCTTCTTCTTGCAGCGGTACATACGCATTTGTTGCAATAGAGCTGAATTGAACTGCTTGAGCCGCCATTTCAGCAAAATGGGTGTCATCGGCGATCCCTACTTCTGGCAAAGTCATTGGAATATCGCAAGAAGCAAAAAAGTCATACAGTTTTTGAATCCCCATTCGGGCAGCTAATTCTGGCACTGCTTCTTGGACACCAAAGACTTCTCTAGCAAACCGCGCAAATTTCGGCGCCGTTTCTTCATTCAATACATGAAGCATCCAGCGTGGGGTCAGGATCGCTAAGCCGATGCCATGGGTAATGTCATAAAACGCACTCAACTCATGCTCCATCGCATGACAAGACCAAGCACCACCCTTGCCGCTTCCAGTCAAACCATTTAAGGCTAAGGTGCTCGCCCACATCAAATTCGCCCGTGCATCATAGTCTGTGGGGTCATTTAATGCGATGGGCAGATTTTTAATGACTGCTTTTAGCAATCCTTCTGCTACACCGTCTTGGACATCTGTTCCTTCTGTTTTACTGAAATAATTTTCAATCAGATGGCTCATGATATCCGCTGAACCGGCAGCCGTTTGATAGCGACTGACACTAAAGGTCGTTGTTGGATCTAAAAAAGATACTTTCGGTAAAATTTCGGGTCCGTGAACACCAAGTTTTTGTTTCGTTTCTAGATTAGAGATCACCGCGCCGCGATTCATTTCACTGCCAGTAGCCGCAAGGGTCAAGATCGTTAATAATGGAATCGCTGGTCCTTGATAGCTTCTGGAAAGAACTAAGTCCCAAGGCTCTTGCTCACTGCAAGCCGCCCCAGCGATCACTTTGCTGCAATCAATTACAGAACCGCCGCCAACAGCTAAAATGACGTCGATCTTTTCTGAACGACAAAGAGCGGCTCCTTGACGAACGGTTTCGATTCGTGGATTTGGATCGACACCAGTCAATTCAGTGACTTGATTGCCGTTGGCAGTCAATTGCGCCATGACTGCATCGTACAAGCCGTTTTTCTTGATACTGCCGCCACCATAGACTAGCAAGACGTTTTTTCCAAATGTATTCAGTACTTCTGGCAGCTCGTTCAGACGGTCTTTCCCAAAACGAATGTCCGTCGTTACATGAAACGTAAAATTATTCATTGTCTCGTCTCCTTTTTACACCTTTTCTTTTCATTAAACCATTTTCTGGCAAAAGTGCAACGCTTCTTCGTGGCTTTTTGCCAACAAAAAAAGATAACACATTCTCGGTTGCATGCAAACCAATACGATTTGGCTGCTTGCTCTATCAAAAGCAAGCAGCCTTCGCATCGTTCATGCACCGATCCTGCGGTATCTTTTTTACGCGATCGCTGTTTCTAAGCCAACTTTGATCATGTCGTTAAATGTCGTTTGTCTTTCTTCTGGCGTTGTTTCTTCTCCAGTGATGATGTGGTCGCTGACAGTACAGATCGCTAAAGTTTGAACGTGGAATTTCGCCCCTAAATAGTATAAGGCTGCGGCTTCCATCTCAACACCCATCACCCCAAGGTCTGCCAACTGTAACGTTTCCGTCATGTCATCTTTGTAGAAGGTATCTTCAGATAAGATGTTGCCGACGTGAGTCGTAAATCCTGATTCAATCGCTGTATCATAGGCTTTACGCAACAGTGCAAAGTCAGCGATTGGTGGGAAATGGAAACTTTGGAAGTTTTTTGCTACCATCGATGAACTTGTTGCTGCCGCTTGGGCAATCACAAGATCACGCACGTGGACATCTTTTGAGATGGCACCACACGTACCGACCCGAATCAATTTCTTTACGCCGTAAGAGTTGATCAATTCATGGGCATAGATGCTCGCTGAAGGCATGCCCATGCCAGTTCCTTGGACAGAGACCCGCTCGCCCTTATAAACGCCTGTATAGCCCAACATCCCCCGAACGTTGTTGTAACAGATCGGGTCTTCTAAAAATGTTTCAGCAATATATTTTGCCCGCAGTGGATCACCTGGTAACAAGATTTTGTCTGCGATCTCGCCTGCTTTTGCTTCGATATGAACGCTCATTCGTTTTTCTCCTTTGATCTGCTTTTTATAGGACTGCTAACGTTTCTTTGATCAACGCTTTAAATTCTGCCTTGACCCGTTCCGTCGTTTCCACGACTTCTTCATGATTCAAGCTCGCTTGCATACCAGCAGCCAAGTTTGTGATACAAGAAACACCTAAGACTTTCAAGCCACTGTGAACAGCAACGATCACTTCTGGGACAGTCGACATACCGACAGCATCGGCACCGATCGTCCGAGCAAAGCGGATCTCTGCTGGCGTTTCATACGTAGGACCTGAGAAGCCCATATAAACACCTTCTTTTAAGTGCAATCCTTTTGATGCACCAACTTTTTGTGCCGCTTCCCGATAAGGCAAATGGTAGGCTTGGCTCATATCTGGGAAACGTGGCCCCATTTCTTCTTCGTTTTCACCAATCAGTGGGTTGTCCCCCATAAAGTTGATTTGATCGGTGATCAACATCAAGTCTCCCGGCTGGAAGCTTTCGTTTACGCCGCCACAGGCATTGGTCACGACTAAAGAGTGAACTTTCAATGCCGCCATCACACGGACGGGGTAAGTGACCGTCTGCATCGAATGGCCTTCATAATAATGGAATCGTCCTTGCATCGCTAAGACTTTTTTCCCAGCTAATGTTCCATAGACCAATTGTCCTGCATGACCGACCACTGTCGAAACAGGAAAATGCGGGATATCGTTGTAAGGCAACACGATTGGGTTTTCGATCTCATCGGCTAATTCACCTAAGCCAGATCCTAAGATCAACCCAAATTCCACTTCACCGACGCCGCTTTCTTGGATAAATGCCGTTGTTTCTTGTAATTTCTCATGTAACGTTGTCATCTCATCACCTCTAGTTTAAATGTTGTAAAAAGCTTGTTCCGTTTTCTGTAGCTGAAACACCAAAGTTTTCAGCGATCGTTGCGGAAATATCCGCATAGTAGCCTTGTGGCAATTTGCCTTGGCCTTGGAATTTCTTGCTGTACGCTAATAATGGCACATATTCTCTCGTGTGATCCGTTCCCCTAAAGGTTGGGTCATTGCCGTGGTCAGCTGTGATCAACAACAGATCCTCGTCTCCCATTGCTTCTAAAAGTTCTGGAATACGCAAATCAAAATCTTCAATGGCATGGGCATACCCTACGACATCGCGACGGTGACCATAAAGCGCATCGAAGTCGACCAAGTTCGTAAAGCTTAGACCCGTAAAGTCTTGTTTCATCACCTTCAGTAACTGATCCACACCGTCCATATTGCTCTTCGTCCGTACAGAATCGGTGATTCCTTGTCCGTTGAAGATATCATTGATCTTCCCAACGGCGATCACGTCTTTTCCAGCTTCTTTCAAGGAATCTAATACTGTATGGCCAAATGGATCGAGTGCGTAGTCATGACGATTGCTCGTACGAGTAAAGTTTCCAGGCTCACCGACATACGGACGCGCGATGATGCGGCCGATCATATATGGCTCATCTTTCGTGATGTCCCGAACGTACTGACAAATACGATACAATTCTTCTAATGGAATGATTTCCTCATGCGCGGCGATCTGCAACACTGGGTCAGCCGAGGTGTAAACGATCAGATCGCCTGTCTTCATTTGATGTTCGCCAAAGTCATCAATGACTGCTGTCCCAGAATACGGTGCATTGCAGACGATTTTGCGTCCAGAGAACGCTTCGATCTGTTGCAATAATTCATCGGGAAACCCATCGGGAAATACGCGGAAAGGCTTTTGGATATTCAAGCCCATGATCTCCCAGTGCCCCGTCATCGTATCTTTCCCAACGGAAACTTCTTCCAATTTGGTTGCATACCCATCATGGTCAGCTACCGCCTTCACGCCTTCTAAAGGACGGATCGTCCCTAGGCCTAATTGTTCCAAGTGAGGGATCGTCAAGCCTGCTTCTTTTGCAATATGGCCTAACGTATCTGAACCGACATCACCAAAAGCTGCCGCATCAGGTGCTTCACCAATTCCGACTGAATCCATCACGATCAAGTGTACACGTTTAAACATTCTATTCCCTACTTTCTTTATTTTATGCTTTTACAAGCGGATCTACTACCTCTATCATACTAAACTTAAGCAAAAATTGCGCTGGGTTGCTTTGGAAATTTCCTGATGCGTTCCTTTCACCCAGAGGATAGAAAAAGGGCAGGACACAGCAACACATTCATGTCCCATAGCCCCACCCTTTCATACTGAAAAAATTATTTAGATTTAATGTAGTTCTTCCCGTTAGCTTTCGGACCAGCGGCTTTTCCAAGGAAAAGAACGAGCACGATGATCGTCAAGGCATAAGGCGCAGCTTGTAAGTAAACCGCTGGAATGGAAGAGATGATTGGCAGTTGGCCACCTACGATACTGATGTTTTGCGCAAAACCGAAGAAAATCGCAGCTCCCATTGCACCAAGTGGATTCCATTTACCAAAGATCATCGCAGCCATCGAGATAAATCCTTGACCGGCGATCGTTGTCACGGCAAAGCGACCCGCGATCGATTGAGCAAACAAGGCACCGCCCATCCCGCCAAGGAAACCAGAGATCAAGACACCTGAGTAGCGCATCACGTAAACATTGATCCCTAAGGTATCCGCTGCTTGTGGATGCTCACCGACAGAACGAAGACGCAACCCAAAGCGTGTTTTGAAAATCACGAACCACGCGATCACTGAGATCAAAATAGCGAAGTACGCCGGTAAGAATGTTTGATTAAAGAAAATCGGGCCAATGATAGGAATATCTTTAAGAATCGGGAAATTGAAATACCCCAATGTCCGTTGGATGTTATCCGTTTGCCCTTTGTTGTAGATCGCTTTGACTAAGAACACAGCCAAAGCTGGTGCCATCAAGTTCATCACCGTACCACTGATGATGTGGTCGGCACGGAAGTTGATGGTTGCCACCGCATGCAGCAAGGAGAAAACCACACCGACAAGTCCGCCGACGAGCATCCCTAACCATGGTGTCCACGCACCAAATTGTGACGCAAATTCAATATTGAAAACAATCGAGCTAAAAGCACCCATAACCATGATTCCTTCAAGACCCACGTTAACGATCCCGCTGCGCTCTGAGAACACGCCACCTAGCGCCGTCAAAATCAGAGGAGACGCATAAATCAATGTTTGAGTGACGATCGAAGAAATTAAACTAATATCCATTAGATGGTTCCTCCTTCCTGATCTTGATCGTTTGGTTGGGCTTCAATCTCCTGTACGACCAGCGCTTCTTTTTTGCCGTCAAAGATTTTTGCCAACAAGAAACGAATCACAAAGCTGATCGCTACGAAGAAAATAATAATTGCGATATTGACATCGACTAATTCAGATGGAATACCTGCAAACTGCATGCCTTGTCCACCTAATTTCAAAATACTGAACAAGAGGGCTGAAAGCAAGATTCCGATCGATGAGCCGCTTCCTAACAAGGATACAGCCATACCGTCAAACCCGATGCTCAATGATGACCCTTGAACGAAGAAGTTTTCAAACGTTCCTAGTCCTTGAACGACTCCACCTAATCCAGCAAGCGTTCCAGAGATGATCATGGAGATAATGATCGTCCGTTTGCTGCTCATCCCCGCATATTCAGAAGCGCTTGGGTTCAAGCCCACCGCGCGGATTTCATAACCAAGAGTGGTTTTTTTCATCAAGAACCAAACCAAAACTAAGAAGATCAAGGCTAAGAAGATCCCTAAGTTCAAGCGAGAGTTGCTCGTGATGCTTGCTAGAAACGGCGTCTGCATGGAGGCATTTTCCCCCACCATTTTTGTGACCCCTTTTGTCGTGATCATGGATTCGCTCATCACATTATTGACTAAATGGTTCCCCGTATAAAGCAAGATATAGTTCATCATGATCGTCACGATGACTTCACTTGTTCCAAAGAATGCCCGTAGGAAACCAGGAATCGCAGCTGCGATCGCCCCGCATAAAGCCCCTACGATCACGGCTAATGGCAAGACCACCAACCGAGGCGCATCTGGCATCGCTAGTGCGACCCAGATACTAGCAACCCAACCTGCTAGCGCTTGACCAGAAAGACCGATATTGAAGAATCCGGCTGAATTTGCAACGGCAAACCCCAGAGCGGTAAAGATCAATGGTCCTGCTGTAACAAAAATCTCACCAATGTTGCGGGCATTTAACCCACCTGTTTGTCCGTTGATAAAAACGGTCCGAAACATTTGTGTATACCCTGTGATCGGGCTGTAGCCGAAGGCCGCCATGATGATCCCGCCAAGGACGAATCCTAACAAGACAGCGATGATCGGCACTAATATATTGCGGATCTTTTCTTTGCGGTTATTCAACCGAACCACCTACTTCCTCCATTTGCAGCTCTCGTCTTGCTTCCTCCAAGGAGTACCCTGCCATCAACAAGCCAAGCTCTTTCTCTGATGTTTCTTTCGGATCAACGACCCCAACGATCTCACCAGCATGAATAACAGCAATGCGGTCTGATACATTCAAAATTTCATCTAATTCAAAGCTGACTAACAACACCGCTTTGAACTTATCCCGCTGTTCAATCAAGCGTTTGTGGATAAATTCGATCGCTCCAACATCCAACCCACGGGTCGGATTGGCAACGATCAATAGATCAGGATCGCGGCTGATTTCTCGTGCGATGATCGCTTTTTGTTGATTCCCGCCGGACAATGCCCGTGCTGGTACGATCTCGTTGACTGTTCGTACGTCAAATTCTTGAATCAAATCACGAGCAAACTCGTTGATCTCTCCGTAATCCAAGACACCTGCATTACTCAAAGGTTTTTTGTAGTAGGTTTGCAAGGCGATGTTTTCTGATAACATCATATCCAAGACAAGTCCGTATTTGTGGCGGTCTTCTGGCACATGACCAACGCCGGCTTCGGTGACTT
The DNA here is from genome assembly GCF_050547255.1 of Enterococcus sp. AZ079. Lineage (NCBI taxonomy): Bacteria > Bacillati > Bacillota > Bacilli > Lactobacillales > Enterococcaceae > Enterococcus > Enterococcus sp. AZ079. Next base: position 3,114,836 of record NZ_CP172955.1, read on the forward strand.
TCCGAGGCTTGAAGTTGGTGATGTCATCACCATTCAGCAAGACCTTGCCGCTTTCGACTTTCCGTAAACCAGTGATGGCTTGTAACAGCTCTGATTGCCCATTGCCATCGATCCCAGCAATCCCCAATACTTCACCTGCACGTACTTCTAAGCTTAAGTTTTTGACTGCTTCTAAGCCACGGTTTTCTTTTACAACTAAGTTTTCAACAGAAAGCACGACTTCTTTTGGTGACGCTTCTTTCTTCGGTGTCTTGAAGGACACAGAACGACCAACCATCATATCGGCCAACTGTTGTGAGCTGACGTCTTTGACATTGACAGTGCCGATCCCTTGTCCTCGACGGATAACTGTACAACGGTCTGCCACCGCTTTGATCTCATCCAGTTTGTGGGTGATCAAGATGATCGATTTGCCTTCACGCACCAATCCGCGCATGATCTCGATCAGCTCTTCGATTTCTTGCGGTGTCAAAACTGCCGTTGGTTCATCAAAAATCAGTACATCTGCGCCGCGGTAAAGAGTCTTCAAGATCTCTACCCGTTGCTCCATCCCAACAGAGATGTCACGCACATAAGCATCTGGATCAACCGATAAACCATATTGTTCAGAAACTTTTTTGATTTCTTTGCGGGCTTTCTTGCGATCTAACACACCGAGATGATGGGGTTCGCTCCCCAAAATGATATTTTCTGTTACAGTAAAGGCGTCTACCAGCATGAAATGCTGATGCACCATCCCGATCCCCAATTTGTTTGCTGCGGTCGGACTCGTGATATTCACTTTTTCACCATTCATCCAGATTTCACCAGATGTTGGTTCCAATAATCCTGACAGCATATTCATCAAGGTCGACTTGCCCGCTCCATTTTCACCAAGCAATGCGTGGATTTCTCCTGGCCTTACTTGCAAGTTGACATCGTCATTGGCTTTGAACGTTCCAAACTCTTTGGTGATATGACGCATTTCTACAACATATTTTTCCTCAGCCAAATTACTCACATCCTTACTTTCTAATTCGCTTATACAAACCATTCGTCATGTCAAAAAAATAATTGCTATTGCTTAGGATGATTACTATCCTCATGAAAACCCGTAGCTTTCATCAACATAGTAATCCAATGACGATCATCTTGCCCTAAACTAGGGCAAGATAACCGAAAAGAACAACTTTATTTTTCAGGTGTTTCTGGTACTTCTACTTTGCCGTCGATCACGTCTTGTTTCGCTGTTTCGATCGCTGCTTTGGCATCATCTGAAAGGAACCCTTCAGTAATGTCTACACCGCCATCTTTCAAGCCGTAAACAATGTGTTCGCCGCCAGGGAAGTTGTCTTCTAACGCACGAGTTGAGATATCTTGAACCGCTGCGCCAACACCTTTCAATGTTGAAGCCAATGTGAAGTTATCTTCTTTGCCATCAGCAGTTGTGTATTTTCCTTCGTCTTGTTGATCGCTATCTACACCGATGACCCAAACTTTTTTGTCTTCTAGGTCTGCTTCGTTCAATTGTTCATTGATTGCTTTTGCTTCTTGGAAGACACCTGCACCAGTACCACCAGATGCGTGGAAGATTACGTCAGCGCCGCCTTGATACATTGAAGCTGCCAATGCTTTCCCTTTGGCAGGATCTCCAAATGATGCTGCATATTGAGAATCAATTGTAATTTCTTTGCCTAATTTTTCAGCTGCGTCTTGAACACCCTTCGTGAAACCAGCTTCGAAACGGTCGATAACGACGCCTTCTTCACCACCGATGAAGCCGACTTTGTTTGTTTTGGTTGTATACGCTGCAGCATAACCAGCTAAGTAAGCTGCTTCGTTATCTTTAAATGTTGCTGAAACAACGTTGTCTTTGCCTTCGATCACATCATCAATGATCCCGAATTGTGTATCAGGGTTTTGGTCAGCTGCTGCTGCGATTGAATCTTTCAATAAGTAACCCACACCGAAAATCGTTTTGAAACCATTTTGAACGGCACCATTTACGTTGGTTGTGTATTCTGAAGCTTCATTTGATTGCACGTAGTCATAACCACCAGCACCGCGAGCGATCCCGTGTTCCTCACCCCATGCTTCTAAGCCTTCCCACGCTGATTGGTTGAATGAACGGTCATCCACCCCACCGATATCGGTAACGATTGCGACACTATGCGCTGCATCAGTCGTACCGTCTGCAGAACCGCCGCCAGTTGAATCAGTTGAACCTGAATTTCCTCCGCCACAAGCACCAAGTAAAGTCAACCCAGCTACTGCAACAATACCTAAACTAAATAATTTTGCTTTTTTCATTGCTGTAAAGCCCCCTAAAAATATAGTTTTTTTCAACAGCCGCATCGACTGAATGAACATGGTTTATAAATCTTTGTTCGTGAAGTAATAAGGCAATAGGCCTTCTACCGTGGTTTCTTTGATGACACCATCATCGCCGACTAAGGTCACCGGCATATCTGGCGCACAAAATTCCACCATGACCTGGCGGCAAGCACCGCAAGGAGAGATCGGTTCTGGCGTATGACCCGCCACAACCAAATGTTGAAACTCTTTTTCGCCTTCAGAAACGGCTTTGAAAAAAGCGGTTCGTTCTGCGCAATTTGTTAAGCCATATGAGGCATTTTCAATGTTGATCCCTTGATATATCGTACCATTTTTGGCAACGAGACAAGCACCGACCGGAAACTTAGAGTACGGCACATACGCTTTATCTAAGGCGGAAACGGCGGTGTCGATCCACTCTTTTTTCGCTATTGTCATTGTCTTCCCCGCTCTTATTTTTATTTTTTGCTACTTTACTTAATAATGCTAAGCTTAGTAGCCAGCACCTGTTGAGCCAGTCACGATAGCAACACTTGCGCTTGTTCCTAAGCGGTTTGCGCCCGCTTCGACCATAGCTGCAGCTTCTGCTTCATTGTGGATACCACCAGAAGCTTTGACACCCATTTCTGGTCCTACTGTTTCACGCATCAAGCGAACATCTTCAACGACTGCCCCACCAGTTGAAAAGCCAGTTGAGGTTTTCACGAAATCTGCACCAGCTGCTTTGGCTAATTCACAGGCTTTGACGATTTCTTCGTTGTCTAATAACGCTGTTTCAATGATTACTTTGACAAGCGCTTTGTCTTTGGCTGCTTCAACGACTGCTTCGATGTCTGCTTGAACTTTTTTGTATTGTTTTGATTTCAAGGCACCTACGTTGATCACCATATCGACTTCATCTGCGCCGTTTTTGATCGCATCTGTTGTTTCATAAGCTTTGACCTCAGATGTGTTTGCCCCTAAAGGAAAACCGATCACGGTACAAACAGCCGTTGGTTCGCCTTGTAATTTTTCTGCTGCTAATGAAACCCACGTTGGATTGATGCAGACAGAATAGAAGTGATAGGTTTTTGCCTCTTCGATGATTCGTAAAACATCTTCCTCCGTTGCGTCTGCTTTCAAAATCGTGTGGTCGATCATGCGATTCAATTCCATTTTTATTCGCTCCTTATTCTGTAATAATGTCATGGATCAATGGCGGTTCTGCGCCATCTTCCCCAATTTCAATATTTTGGTCGATCAATGCTTTGACATCCTCGATTGCTTCGGTATTGCTATAGATCGTCAATAGCGATTCCCCTTTGCTTACGGATTCGCCCACTTTCTTATGCAATTTGATGCCCACGGCATGGTCGATGTCTTCGTCTTTGGTCTTACGACCTGCCCCTAACATCATCGCCGCGATCCCTAGCTCATTGGCAACTAATTTCGTCACCACGCCGCTCGTTTTCGCTGGGACTTCCACTTCATATTTCGCTGTCAAAATCTTGCTCGGGTCATCGATCACTGTAGCGTCTCCGCCTTGGTCTGTAATCATCTGTCTGAATTTTTCTAACGCTTTGCCTGAATGCAGGGCTTCTTCCAACAGTTGGCGTGCTTCTTCCAATGAATCAGCTTTTTTCGCTAAAACGACCATTTGGCTGCCCAGTGCATAGCACATTTCTTCCAAGTCTTTCGGTCCTTTTCCTTGCAGTGTCTCAATGGCTTCCACCACTTCCAAACTGTTGCCGATCGCTTCCCCTAAAGGCTGTGACATATCAGAAATGACTGCCATCGTTTGGCGATTTGCCAATTTTCCGATGCGGACCATCGTTTGGGCTAAGCGTTTAGCATCCTCCAAGTTTTTCATAAAGGCGCCATCGCCTGTGGTTACATCTAACACGATCGCATCGGCACCTGCCGCGATTTTTTTACTCATGATCGAGCTGGCGATCAATGGGATCGAACTAACCGTTGCCGTCACATCTCGTAAGGCATACAGTTTTTTGTCTGCAGGAGCTAAATCTCCTGATTGACCGATCACGGCCACTTTGCTTTCGTTGACTAATCGGATAAAGTCGGCTTCAGAAAGCTCGATTTTAAATCCAGGGATCGCTTCAAGCTTGTCTAAGGTCCCACCAGTATAGCCTAAGCCGCGGCCAGACATTTTCGCAACCGGTACGCCAACACTAGCCACTAATGGCGCTAAGATCAATGTGGTCGTATCACCAACACCGCCAGTCGAATGCTTATCGACTTTGATTCCTTCAATTGAGGATAGGTCGATCACTTCACCAGAATTTGCCATTGCTAGCGTTAAGTTCGTGATCTCTTCATCTGTCATATCTACATAAAAAATAGCCATCAACAAGGCACTCATTTGATAATCTGGAATACTTCCTTCAGTATACGCAGTTACAATGTAGTCAATTTCTTCCTTCGTCAATGACTTGCCGTCACGTTTCTTTTCAATTAAATCCACCATTCGCATCGAAATGACCCTCGCTTCCTTTAACATTATACAATAATTTTTCGTAGGGTAAACCACTTTAGTAAAACAGTTTACTAAATATCGCAAAACTATGAAAACACTTACAAGAAGAAATATACCGCATTATTTCTCGCTTGTCAATGTCTTCACGCTCTCACGAATAATTAATTTTGTATCAAAAATCTTATTTGGAATTCGCCGTGTCGGAAACTCAATGGCGTCCACTAAAAACTTCGCTGCGGTAAACCCGATCTCAAAAGTCGGCTGCATGACCGTGGTAAGCGGTGGTGTGATGTATTCCGATAATTTCAAGGCATCAAAGCCGATCACCGAGTAGTCTTCTGGTACTTTTTTGCCCGCCTCATAAATCGCTTGATAACAGCCGATCGCCATGGCATCGTTGCCACAGAAGAACGCTGTGATCTCTTTATACTTCAATAATTCCTTCGTTGCTTCGTACCCGCCGGTAACCGTTAATTCAGCATTTTCTACATATCGGCCTTTAAAAGGGATCTGATGATCCTTTAAGGCATGGCGATAGCCATTGAACCGTTCCTCTAATTGATAGTAGCCGGTGATTTCTTTGAGCATCGCAATGTTGCGGTGACCATTTTTGATCAAATAGCTAACAGCTTGGTAGGCGCCTTCGTATTCTTTCACGATCAAACGACCATTGTCCCGCTGATTGATCCCACGATCAACTAAAATAATTGGTCGGTCATCAAAGAACCCGCTCTTCAAGGAATAATCCTCTGGCAGCAAATGCGGCGTCGCTAATAAGATGCCATCTACCGAACGATGAGACAGTTCATTCAAATATTGAACCTCTTTTTCTTGGCTGTGGCGCGAATTGCATAACACTAGCATGTAACCTAGTGGATTGAAATAACTTTCCGCCCCTTCAATGACTTTAGAGAAAAAGAAATCCGTCACATCAGGCACGATCATTCCGATCGTTTTTGAATGGCGGTTGATAAGATTCGAAGCAAAAAAATCCGGCTTATAGTGATATTTATTTACGATATCTAAGACCCGCTTTCGGGTTTCTTCACTAAAACGGCTGCCTTTATTGTTTAGGATCTGCGACACGGTCGTGACAGAGACGCCAGCCATTTCAGCAATCTGTTTAATCGTCAATTTCATCTGCTTCTCTCCTCTCTTGCCTAAAGTGTAGCAAATTTTTCTCAAAAAAAATAGCACACTTTCAACAAGTGTGCGACTTTCTTTTTCGTTGATCAAAAATGGCCCGATGATACAGACAGCTCTTTTAGCGGAGCTGCGATTGCTCCAAAGACTGATGACAACAGGCTTTTTGAGAAACCAACTGGTCCAGTTGCCGCTAACCAGCGCTTGTCTTGGCGATGCCTTTGATCTGTTGAGAATCAAAGAGCAGCTACGCTTCTTTTACGCTTTGAATGATGTAATAGCCTTTGTCTTTTTTGATGATTTCGGCATTGCCAAAGGTCTCTTGCATTTTCTTTTGAGCACTCGGCGCCCCTTGTTTCTTTTGGATCACGATCGTTAAAGTCCCGCCTACTTTAAGCAAAGGAAACGCCCCCGTCAAAATCTCATGAACGACTTCTTTTCCTGCCCGAATCGGCGGATTGCTGAGGATCGCCGCATAAGCAGGTTGATTTAATTGGGCATAGATATTGGATTGATGGATATCTACCTGTTCAATGCCGTTACGCTGGGCATTGCCTTTTGCCAAATCCACTGCCCGCTGATTGATATCGATCATCTCGACAGGTCGTTGACTCGCATAAGCCAACGCTAAGCCAACAGGTCCATAGCCGCACCCAACGTCCAGCAGACTTCCTTCTGGCAGCTCCCCCCACTCAAACGCATCGATCAGCACCCGCGAGCCATAGTCCACCGTGTCACGGGAAAACACCCCGCTATCTGTCACAAAATGAAAGTTCTTTCCTCTTAATTCAAACGACCACTGCTCAAAATCATGGGCCGTATCAGGATTTTCTGTATAGTAATGATTACTCATGGTTATGCTCCTTTCTTCTATTTCCTCTTCGCTTGTTTTTTCTACTGGTTTCTACTAGTTTTTCCTTGTTTCTTCTATTCGAACAAGTGAACATAGTGAAATCACCAGTAAAAAAGCCCTGCAAGATTTGTCTGCTGCTTCTTTCTAATCATACCGAAAAACAGCCAGAAGTAAACGCCCAGCAAAAAAAACAACGAAAAAACAGTTTTTTGTTGTTTCTGCAAAGGAAATCATGTCTTTTTTCCAAGTTCCGCAAGTTTCTATGGTAAAATACTTTCGAACAGTGGCCTATCGCTTCTAATAGAAACCGATGATGCCGCAAAAAAAGGAGCCTACTATGCAAGAAACCATGAATTTTTATCAAATTCCTCGTGAGCAATGGCAAGGTTTTTATACGAACGGCATGATGCCTTTCACTCAAGAAGAATTGGATAATATCAAAAGTTTGAACGACCGGATCTCGGTTCAAGATGTGGAAGATGTTTACGTGCCTTTGTGCCATCTGATCCATCTTTATATGAAAGAATTTGAATCATTGACCCTCAGCAAGGGACTCTTTTTACACCGCTACGTCAAAATGCCGCCTTTTATCATCGGCATCGCTGGAAGTGTCGCCGTCGGCAAAAGCACCACCGCACGGCTCGTCCAAAATTTGTTGGCCCGTTTGTTTCCCCGTAGAACCGTCCAACTGATCACCACTGACGGCTTTTTGTACCCGAACGAAGTCTTGGAAGAACGCGGCAGCTTGAATCGCAAAGGATTTCCAGAAAGTTATGACATGGAAGCCTTGATCAACTTTTTGAATGCGGTCAAATCAGGAGAACCAGACATTCAGATCCCCGTCTACTCCCATGAAGTCTACAATATTATTCCTGATACGTATGAAACGATCAGTCAACCAGATATCTTGATCGTGGAAGGCATCAATACCCTACAACTGCCTGCCAACCAACAAATCTATATCAGCGACTTTTTTGATTTTTCAATTTTCGTGGATGCCCAACCAGCACTGATCGAAAAATGGTATTTGGAACGATTTGAATCATTACTAGACACTGCCTTTCAAGATCCCAGCAATTATTATTACCAATATGCGATCGGGGATCGCAAGGAAGCGATTAAAATGGCAAAAGAAGTATGGAAAAATGTGAATTTAAAGAATTTACACGAGTATATCTTGCCTACACGCAGCAGAGCCGATATAATTCTTCATAAAACAAAGCACCATTTGATCGATGAAGTGTTCTTGCGCAAGTATTGACCGCTTCATTTTTATGATTATGCTGTTGAAAAGGCCCAGCCTTTTTTCAATAAAAACTAAAAGAATTGAGGTAATTTATTGTGACAAACGTTGACACTTTGCCAAACGTCGAAAAAATTATCGTACTTGATTACGGTAGTCAGTACAACCAGCTGATTACACGCCGTATTCGTGAGTTCGGTGTTTTCTCAGAATTATTGAGCCACCGCATTACCGCTGAAGAAGTAAAAGCGATGAACCCAAAAGGGATCATCTTATCTGGCGGACCAAACAGCGTCTACGACGAGAACTCTTTCGGCATCGACGAGAAAATTTTTGAGTTAGGCATCCCAGTTTTAGGGATCTGTTACGGCATGCAGTTGATTACTTATAAATTAGGCGGAAAAGTTGAACCTGCCAAAAACCGTGAATACGGCAAAGCAGAATTGGAAGTCACTTCTGATGCAGCGGCCCTTTTCCAAAACACGCCCGCAACCCAAACCGTGTGGATGAGCCACGGAGACTTGGTCACTCAAGCACCTGCAGGATTTGATGTCGTGGCAACGAGCAAAGATTGCCCGATCGCTTCTATCCAAGATGCCGAGCGCAAAATGTACGGTATCCAATTCCACGCAGAAGTTCGCCATTCAGAATACGGCAACGACTTATTGCGTCACTTTGCCATTGACGTTTGTCAATGTACGGGTGATTGGACAATGGACAACTTCATCGATATGGAAATCGCAAAAATCCGCGAACAAGTGGGCGACAAAAAAGTCTTGCTTGGTCTTTCAGGCGGGGTCGATTCTTCTGTCGTTGGTGTTCTTTTACAAAAAGCGATCGGCGATCAACTGACTTGTATTTTTGTTGACCACGGCCTCTTGCGTAAAGGCGAAGCCGAGCAAGTAATGGAAAGCTTAGGCGGCAAATTCGGCTTGAACATCATCAAAGTTAATGCCAAAGAACGTTTCCTATCAAAACTTGCTGGGGTTTCTGATCCTGAAGAAAAACGCAAGATCATCGGAAATGAATTCGTGTACGTCTTCGATGATGAAGCAACCAAACTAGCTGGCGAAGAAGGCGTTTCTTTCCTTGCCCAAGGAACCCTTTATACCGACGTCATCGAATCAGGAACCGAAACTGCGCAAACCATCAAATCTCACCACAATGTGGGTGGTTTACCTGAAGACATGCAATTCAAATTGATCGAACCATTGAACACCTTGTTCAAAGACGAAGTCCGTGAATTAGGGACTCAACTTGGCATGCCAGACAGCATCGTATGGCGCCAACCATTCCCTGGACCAGGTCTAGGCATTCGTGTCCTTGGCGAATTGACAGAAGAAAAACTAACGATCGTCCGCGACTCGGACGCAATCTTGCGGGAAGAAATCGCAAATGCCGGCTTAGACCGCGACATTTGGCAGTACTTCACCGTCTTACCAGGCATCCGCTCCGTCGGTGTCATGGGTGATGGCCGGACCTACGATTATACCGTCGGCATCCGTGCAGTCACTTCAATCGATGGCATGACCGCTGACTTTGCCCGCATCCCATGGGAAGTCCTACAAAAAATCAGCGTCCGCATCGTCAACGAAGTCGCACACGTCAATCGGATCGTGTACGATATTACGAGCAAACCACCTGCTACTGTGGAGTGGGAATAAAGAGCCAATATAATAAGGATGGGGAATGCCTATAAATCAACATTCTTCAGTTTTAAAAGAGCTTGATTTTCATTAAAAATGATATGATTCCCTACCATTTTCCCTACCAAAAATTGGTAGGGATTTATTCTTATAAACCAAGTCTATTTACCTATCATATAAAGATTGATTATTTAAAAATTCACATAGATTTTTGAGGTGAAAAAAATGAACCTATCTAATGTACCAATTGATAAAACCGATATTAATCAAAGTCTGCTAGATATATCAGATAAATCTAGAACAAGCAATTTTTCATGGAAAGGGCAGTTTTCTCCAGAATTCATTGAAGCTATACTAGAAAAATATACTGACAACAACAGTGTACTATACGATCCGTTTTTAGGATCTGGAACTGTAGTATCTGAAAGTTTAAACAGAGACCTAGAGGTCTGTGGAATTGAATTAAATCCAGCAGCTTACCATATGGCAAAATTTTACGAACTAGGTAACTGTTCAACTCGTTATAGAAATGAGTTAATAAATTATTATGATAAAAGACTAAATAATATAATGACAGAGAAAGACTTTACAGAATTTATTGACTTTTGCAAACATCCTAATCTTGAAACAACTTACAATAACATTGCTAAATTGCTGTTAATCCTAAGTGATCTTAATAAAAACGAATTGAATATAACTATATTGTCTAACAAATGGGGTAAATTGAAGGAATTAATTAAACGTTTACCCTACTCAAAAAAGAAAATAGATGTACTTTTAGGGGATTCAAGAAGAACAAAATTCAAAAGTAACTATGCCACTATAGTCCTAACTTCCCCTCCTTATATTAATGTGTTCAATTATCACCAAAACTATAGAAAATCTATCGAATTTTTGGGATATGATGTACTCAATATTGCAAAATCAGAATTTGGTTCAAACAGAAAACATAGAGGAAATAGATTCTATACTGTTATTCAGTACTCTATAGACATGGCATTGTCAATTTTAGAATCTCTAAGAATTAGTAAGATGGATGCAAGACTCATTTTTATAGTTGGAATCGAGTCAACGGTGCTAGGTCACAAATTTTGTAATAGTCAAATTATTTTCGATATATTTAACAGCATATTCAATTGTCCACTATTATTGAGACAACAAAGAGTTTTTAAGAATAGATATGGCATAATAATAAAAGAAGATATTTTACACTTTGCAAAAAAAGTAGATGTTACTTTGAGCAAAGAAGAAATAGTAACAATGGCTAGAAAAATTGGAGTACAAGAATTAAAAAAAGCACTTTCTGATAATGATCCTAAAAGAGATTTGATAATGGATGCTATAGAAAAATCTAATAATATAAATGAATCGGAGTTGAATAACCATGGTTAGAGGAGTACATGGGGAGAAATTGATTGCAGTTCTGAATAGTAAAAAATTACCCGAGGTAGACAAAGACAGGATATTGTTAGCTATCAAAAATTATGATTCTTGGATTGAATCTATGAACCTGATTTCTTCAGGCGACATTGGTGAAATTGTTGAATTGATGGTAGATTTGCTAAATAAATACAAGAACTTCTTAGATTTAAATATAATTTACGATTCTCCCGAAAATTTTCTTTATAGACAGAAAGGTCAATTAAAGATTGATAATACTGTAATTGAAGAATTCTTACCCATATTGGTTTCGAAATGTTTAGAAAGTAGAGATGGCATAAATAATGAGATTCAAATCTCTTCTCAAGCCAAAGTATATTCGTCCGTTCATTTTTCTTCTTCTTTAAATACTCCCAAGTTAGCCGGTGGAATGGAAATAAAATCTAAAGATCAAGATTTTTCCATGAGTCGGAAACTTTATTTAAAAGCTTCTTATAGTAATAATTTTCCAGATTCTGAAAGTGATATTTTATCAACAAACTTGGGATATATTTTAGCTGAAATAAAAACAAATTTGGATAAAACAATGTTCCAAGAAGCATCTGCAACAGCTAGAGATGTTAAAATGGCAGTTACTGGCGCACGATACTTTCTACTTTGTGATTTTTTGGATATGACACCCATAAGTTCATCAACAACCTATATTGATGAAATTATCATTTTCAGAAAAGCTAAAAGACTCCCATCAAATAAACGAAGTTCATTTGCAACGTATGAGGGAAGGATGTACAACAGAGATTTTTATGAAAAATATTTATACGATCATCCCTATGACACAGAACTAATGTTGCGTTTCGTTAACTATATTTTAAAAGAAATTGCTAACATTGATCTTGTTGAAGATGACGTCATTGATATCGGCTATTTCTAGTATATGACTATTCTTAAATAGGAATAAAGAGCCACCATAATATGTATGGGGAATGTCTATAAATCAACATTATTCAGTTGTTGAAGAGCTTGATTTTCATTAAAAATGATATGATTTCCTGCCATTTCCCCTACCAAAAATCCCTTGTCAGACTAACGTTTGACAAGAGATTTTTCTTTTTTCACTACTTTTCTTAAAGGGATTCTGTACTCCACAAATTTATTCGAATACTTTTCCATACCTTTCAACGTACCTTTTTTCTAATTCATCTTCCAGTAAGTACATCTGCTAATTCCATATTTACTAATCAATCCGTTTTCAAAATTCTTCATAATGTGGATCATTTTACATTTTTTTCAAATATACCACCATACATATAATAAGATGCAGACCAAAATGGTATCAACAAAAAAAGACGCTTCACAAACAGTGTTGTGAAACGTCCGAAACATTGATATATAAGAAATATTAACGGTTGAACAAAGAACCTTTACGAGCCTTTTTGAGACCTGGTTAGCCCAACTATTTTTTCAATCAGTTCAAAATGCTTTACTAGTAACAATTTAAAGAGTTTTAAACATGAAAAACTTTAATGACTTTCAATTTGTTTGAAAGCAATATTGTCAATTACTTGCAAGCCAAACCGACACTGTTGAATGCATACACATAAAGCATTGGCTGGGAATAAAGAGCTAACATATTATGGATGGAGAATTTCTATAAGCCAACATTGAGTAGTTCTTGGAAATTTGATGGTATCTGATTTAACACAAAACGCTTTACATCAGTATTTTTGAGTTTGTTAAAAAGCTGATAATTGTTAATAAAACTTGTTCGAGAAGGTCAAAAGTATGGTCAAAAAAATACTCGCCAGTGTATCATCTCTCAATAATCATCACTTCTATAGTTCATAGTTACTTTCTAAATTAGCAGAATAGCCATATACTGACCATCTTAACGCAAAACATAACATTGCATTTTCTAATATTGACATACACTATAGGCGGCTCATTTGGATTAATATCACTTATTTTTAAGAGGTGATTTGAATGAAAGATAAATGAACAACAGATAAAATGAAAGGCAAAGCGAAAGAAGTTGCTGGTGATGTAACCAATGACAAAGAAACAAAAGTAGAAGGACTTTTAAATCAAGCCATTGGTAAAGTTAAAGAAGTTGCTTCTTATGTAAAAGAAAAAACAGAAAAGTAATTGAAGACGTAAAAGACAAAGCTACACAGGTTGTATCTGAACAATTTGACAACCTAAAAACAAAAGATAATCCTGCCTATGAAGAAACCTTTTACAAAACAATTAGAATCAATCACCTTAAAACGAGATGTCAATGATTATTTTTATGTTTCCAAAAAATATGATCCAAATACCATCAAATACAAATTCGAACGATTCGAATGGAGTGGTAGTACAATTGCCCAAGAAACAACAAATACAGGGAATATAAATAAAAAAGGTCAAACAGGACAAACTATTGCCGGTACGGCAATATTAGGGTCTACAGGAGGAATTATTAGCAGTTCTGGAAAACGGAAAAGTAAAGTTAAAACTAAATCAATCACAAAGATAAAAGAAATCGGCAGCGAGGGAACAATATTTTTACAAAATTTAGAAGATAACTCTATAAAAGAAGTAAAAGTTTTTCTTTATTCTTCACAAGCAAGCAATCTAGAACGCTTTATTGTAAATGTAGATTACAGAAAAGATACTAATGTCGGAAAATCAAATGAACATTCTTCTACACAACAATTAAAAGAACTGAAAGAATTACTTGATTTAAGGATTATTACACAAGAAGAATTTGAATCAAAGAAAAAAGAAATTTTAGGAATTTAACTATATCCTAAAATGATGAAAGAAAAGTGATATAATGATCCAAACCAAACTTACAAGATTCAAAGTAAAAACAGGAAAAACTGCTACAGTTGATGAATAGATGACTTTTTTAAATGATCATATTAAAGAAACTCTGTTAACCTTAGAGAATGAAAAAATGTTTATTGAAACTATCTTTAGAGAGCAATTTGATGGCATAGAATATCTTTACTGGTATTCAGTTCAAGGAAATGGCGGAAATCGTGTTGAGAATTCAGAAAATTGGATTGATAAAAAACATTTAGAGTATTGGGATGAATGTATAAGATTCATCATATAAACCAATTGACTTGGCTGCAGAAGTTGTAACGATACCTGATAAAATACGTATTAATTTGAACTAAAAATTTAAAGAGGAGACTTTTATGGTGAATTTGGCAATAGAAGATATTCAAGATTATCTATTCAATAAATATAAAGATAAAGTGTCACCCGAGAGTTTATTCATGAAATTAGTCGAAGAGATTGGAGAAGTAGCTGAAGCACTAAATCAGTTAAATGGAAGAAAAAATGGAAATAATACATCTCTCGAGAAAGAACTTGCTGATGTTGTTCACTACACTATCGCTATTGCAAGTGTTAGTAACATAGATTTAGCAGCAGTAATCTTAGAAAAAGACAAGAAAGCAGCTATAAAATATGACAGCACAAGCAATCTTGAAGAATTTATTTCAAACAAATAAAACAACCACTCCCGGAGAGGAGTGGCATAGTTAAATGAAAAAGTTTTTATAAGGTAGTTTAATTGTATTAACTATTTGAAATCGTTCAAATCATTTGCTCAAAAATAAACCACCCTCAAGGAGGGTGAGCCTGAAAAAAAGATATAAAATGAACTAGCCCCGGTCAAGGCTATACTTATATTCTACAAAATATCTTTTATTAATTCAACAAAAAGCCACCCTACTTTTAATAGGATAAAACAAAAAAATAAGTATGAAACAAAAAATATTGATCGGGTATGAACCTACACTGCACTTTTTATTAACCAAACCCAACCGATTATGACGATTTTCTAATCAATAATATCTAGTGAATAAAAATGATGATACAATAAATAGGAAGAGTATCAGGTACACTTCCCCAAGCTTCCCCCCGCCTGATACTCTTCATTGACGATATAATATCGCCATAAAAATTTTATATTAGAAGCTTTTTATAAGCAAGTAAAGAGAATACTCGTATATATTATGTATAAGCCCGCAGAAGCGGGCTATTTCTATATAAAAAAACTACCCACGCCGAAGAGTGGGAGATTTTGAAATAAGAATAAAGTTTTTGGATGTCATTATTTTAAAATACAAAATAAATTTTTCAGTTGTAATAATTTAAAAAGATTTAGACGGAAATTGATAATAAAAAGGTGAACTATTTTCTTTATCCCATGAATGAAAAATAAAATTAGTTGCATTTTTCTTATAAAAGAATCTCACGTATTAAAAACCTACAAACTGTAGATAAACCTTATATAAAAGTGAGGTTTGTCTTTTTTCTATGTAATATTCTTTAAACAAACGATAGGTTAGGCTCTTTGCCTTCAGGAAAACACTTTTTTTCTGTTCTGATCTTTTTTATTTTTGTTAACATTTTCTTATTAAGACACGCAAAATTAAACCCAATTTTCATGTGCATTTTTTCAATTTCTATTTAATTAGTATAGCGTAATCCATAAAATTCTTTTGCTGTCCCAAAAATTCGTTCAATGGTTTCCCTTTTCTTTTTATAAAGTTCTTTAAGCCAACTTTGATGGCGTATCTCTTTGTAGGTCTCTAAATATTCAGCCCAAATATATCTAGTGATTACTTTGCAAGATTTTTTGAGTTAGTACACTTAGATAACAAAGAAAAATTTTTGCCATCCTTTGGGTTGCTTTAAATATGGAATCAGATAAGCTTTGGAGGTTAATTACCCTATACTTATCCTTAAACCCATTTTTTTAATTCAAGATAAAAATCAAAAACTTTTTGGTTGATTCTAGACCACATATTTAAATGTTTTAATAAGTTGTGGTTTATCTCCTGATTCAGGGAAACTATTATTCTTCCAGTGTTTAATCAAAATTAGAGTGTTATTAATTTCTCCATAATTTCGGTTGAATATCCAAACACAACCTTGAATTACACTTTCGTAATTCTGAACATCGCTTGGACAGGATATGAGTAGATTGTATACTTTCATGTTTTTCAACATTATAACTAATCACTTCCTCGGAACTAAATATTCAAATCTATTTTCGTATCTATTATTTACTGATAAAGATAGATAGCAAACATTCTATCAAATTCCCCCTCTCTTTCCGGACATAAGTTTTTAATGCCTATTAATTAAAGTATTTTATAAAAGGGGCAAAAATTTTTAGTTTCTGTCCCTATTGATTCCAATTTAAATTACGCTGATTTTATTATAAAATACGTATCTTTATGGTTATTAGATTTTACAATTTTTCTGGTGCATATCTTGAATAGTTTGCATTATAAATATTTAGCTATTTCTTAGTTTTCTAAACTTCTTACCCAATTATCTAAAATCGTTACTGAATAACCCTTTTCAACAGTCCAACTACTACTAGATGAAATCGTTCCATCTTTAATATAAACAAAGGAAGGCGTTCCATTAATCTTATTTTCTAATTTAAAATTTTCCCATTCATTTTTATCATCAAAAATAGAAGTTATATCTACAAAGTATACTTTGTTTTTAAAATCTTTATTTTCATCCATATATTTAAGTAGATCTGGCTCAAAAGCATTACAATCTGAGCAATCTGGTCTTCTTATATAAGCTATGAAGTTTTGTTTTTTTTCACTAGATTTTTGTTTAAATTCCTGTGGAGATAGTTTTTGTATATTTGTTAGATCAATATCTCCTGATTGTTCTGTAATGCTTGATTCTTGTGAATTTTTACAACCAACTAGGAATGTTAAACAAAAAACAATTACAATTATTATTTTTTTCATTATACATTTAGTGAAGATTATTGAATATTCCATTTCAATCTTCACTTTCCTCCTTTTATCAAAATAAATTAGTTTTTGTGTAAATATATTTAATTTTTATTAGTGAAAAAATCCTTTAATTCACTTGAGCTTTTCTGTCCCTCTATTCTCGCTACAATTTTTCCTCTGTTAAATTCTAATATTGTTGGAGTTACCTGGATACCATAAGATTCTATTATTTTATCGTAATTATTTGAAGCGTCCTTAATATTTATAGCATAGACGTTCAAATCATTATCATCAATCACTTGATTCAGTGCGGGAGCCATTTTTTTACAAGCAGGACATTCCGGGTAATAAAAATAAACATAAATACTTTGTTTATCCATTATTTTTTCTTCTATAAATTTATCGGATTCAGTTAAATAGTTTTGACTATTTTTTGAGGCAAAGGCTATAGTAATAATCATCAGAGCGATCACAACAGTAAAAAAAGTAATATCAATTTTTTTTTTCATATAATAGTCTCCTATTTAAATAATAACTTTACACCGTAGCTGTCCAAAAAAACATCACTAATTATTGATTCATCAATTGATAACTCATGTTTTATAATCATTAAATCTTTCTCAAATAAAATATATCTTAATAATAAAATCTTATCTCTTAAATCAAACTTATCTTTATCTTCCTCACCTATAAGCGTGTCATAATTGTAAGAATATTTACTCAATGTCTCCTCAAGTCTTATTTTAGAACTTATGCGTTCAAAATAATTACTATCAATATCTTTTCCTAATGTCACATTAATCTTGATGGACACCCCTGATATCAAGTTGGGCCCATCCTCAATAACAATCCAGTCGATTTCTTTAGCTATTGGCTCATTCCATTTATCTAAAAATAGAAATGAATCAAAATAATTTTCGTTCACTAGATATCTTAAGCTTTTTTTTAATTCTTGGTTTTGATTAATAATATGATATGACGGATTTTTTGCGTATAATATATTTTGACCTTCATTACTAACAATACTCAAAGCGTAGAAAAAACTATTTATTTTTTTTCTTTCCGACGTTCTCTCTACATCTTGGCTTTCATCAAAATTTATAGTTGGGAAAAAAATGTAAGGTGTAATTAGTGTAAAAACAAACATGCTTAATGATGTACTTAGGGTCAGTTCATCATTTATTATCAAATAAGAACTCAAAAGCACGTAAAAGAGTACTGTAGTAATAGTAGTGAGAAAAAGAAGAACTACTAAATAAAAATTCTTAGAAACTATTTTATCTACTTTTTTCATTATATGATTATCGAAAAAAGATATTTCTCTATAATCATTAAACTTTGAAATCTTTAGTAATATATCTTTTTTTTCATTGCGTATTCTAGGAATCACATATTTCTGATAATCTGATTTTTCAAATTGAATTCTCAAAAATAAATAAGTACTTGCAATAAATTCAAGTGATATAAGCGTAAATAGATAGAAACTTTGATTCATTACTATAAAAATTATCGGAGAAAAAAAAGTATTTCTAAATAAATTTTTTCTCTAACATTATATAAAGTTTTGTTTTTTAGTTTGAAGAAAAAAAAGCATAGTAACATAATAGTTCCTATTGTTATAATCAACCAGTTTACAAGTAAAGATATTTCCAAGTTAAAATAAATAGAATAGTCAAATAAAAAAATGAAATTATAATATATTATGAAAAATAAACATGGTGCTGCTATCATTACCGTATATTGTCCAAATATTTTTTGTTTTTTTTCATTAATTTAACTTCTCCTCATTAACTTCTCTAATGAAATTTAGATCTACCCCAGGATAATTTGTTGAATTAATTCCGTGGTTAATAACTATGAATTTTGTTGTTAAGCCATTTAAGTTTTGCATAATTGAACTAAATAATTTTTTTTGAACATTCGATAAGGCTTCATCTATAATGATTAATTTGGGCTCTTTTAATAAAGCTTTTGCTAAAGTTAGTCTCTGCAGTTCGCCATGGGAAAATATAACTTCGTTATTGGAAATATTCTCATTAAAAATATAAGGATTGCACAATAATACATTATCTAATTCAACTATTTCCAGTATCTTTCTTATTTTTAGTTTTTCATAATTTCTTCCACCTACTAAATAATCATAAACCGTAGACTGGGGAAATTTGTCCTTGTTAGATAAGTATAAGATTTCTTCCCGCAAAAATACTTCACTATAATCTATTATATTATGGGAATTTATTTTAATTTCCCCTTTGTATTTTTTACTTGGTATAAATAAGTTTCGAACTAAGGTTGTTTTTCCAATACCGCTATCACCATTAAGAAAAACTATGTTTGATTCTTTAAAATCAATTACTAGATCCAAATTATTAAAGACAGCTTTGTTATCAAAATTTTGAGTGAATTTTTTAAAAGTGATCTGCTCAATGTGATGCGCTTCTTCAAATAAATCTTTGTTTAATTGTAAGGTTTCTAAAGGTTCTTGTATTTGTAACTCAATTACTCGATCAAAAATAGATTTGAATTTAAATAATTGTATTTGATTACTGCTGATGCTCAAAATTGTACTGACAAATAAACTACAAAGTGTGAGCCCCATTGTAAAGAACCCTATTTCAAGTTCACTGTTAAAAACCATATTCAAGCATATATAATATAAAACTCCTGTAGATAAAACTGAGACTAACTGCTGTGTACTACTTAGCGATAAGAAAAATTGAAAATTATATTTAGAGAGATTCAAATAATTCTTGAACATCGAGTTCATTCTTTCTCCTACATTATTACTATCTGAAAAATTAACAATATTTTCTTTACTTTCTTGAGTATCAATTAAATAGGTATTAAACTCGCTATAAGATTTTAAAACATTAAATGATTGGAATAAAAGTTTGTCTTTATTCATTATAGTTAATCCATATATCAAAACCGAGGAAATAATAAGAACTGGAAAAATGGATGCATTAAAAGAAATCATAATCATAGTAACTCCGATTAATGTGATTATACTTGCCAAGAGTGATAATACTAGTGAAACAAAGCCATCAATAGAATTTAAAATATCAGTAAGTCTCGACGATACATCACCAGATTGAAATTTCAGATTTCGAGCATTTAAGATACTGATAACGTAGTCTGAATTAATTTCTTTTTTATTTTTTGTGATAAAACAAACGATTTTTTCTGTGATATATAATTTGTAATTAAGTACCCAAAATCTATAAATACAAATATGAACAGGTATTTAGGAATTAAATACTTGAGATTCTCAAGATCTGACAAATTAGCTGCAATTTCATTGGTTAGCATACCAATCATTCCGGCATTAAAGATTGAAAAGCTCGAAATCACAAAGGTTAACATTAATAGACTGATTAAGCTAGATTTGAACATCCAAATATTCTTAAAAAAGGGACTGTCTAGATAGAATCTCTTACTACTAAACTTCTCTGCATTTATATTTTTTTTAAAATCTAAACTCAAAATCAATCTCACTTTTTTGAATACATCAATACTTTCCTCCGATAAGGTTTGCTGAGCTGGATCAGATATTAAAATTGAATATCGACTTATTTTATAAATAATAATAAAGTGATTTACTTCTGAAGTCTCTTCTAAAAGAGCAATACATGGACAGTTGATATTTTCAAAACCACTATTCTCTTCTAAATCTTCTTTAAATTTGGTCTGAAATAATTGTGTGGATATTCCTAAAGTTTCTAAATAACCTATAAAGCTTTCTATCGTTACTCCTCGATCGTTCATATCTAGTTCCGATTCAATGCTCTTTTTTTTTTGATAATATCCTAATGAACGTAATAATGAGTAAATAACTGTTGGTCCACAATCATTTCTATCTTCCTGCATTAAGTGAAAAGGTTTAATTTTCATTATTCTCATCACCTAATTTCCACACATAGCCATTTAAAAAATTGATATAACTTAAAAACAATTGGCTATCGTATTTTTGGTTCATTAATTCTTTCCAGAGCCTATTTGCTTCTTCATAATCCATTGTTTCATAAGACAAAATACCTTTAATTAGCTCTAAATGTCGCCCCTCCTTATCCATTGAATTAAGAAAATTATAATTTTTTTCAATATTTAACTCATATAACAGATCTATGAACTCACTTTTTGCCTTTAATATTGTAGATAGTGAATAATAATAGAATAGATCTGAGTTCTTTTTCCATTCAAAGGATAAGCTATTTAAAAATACCTTTATTTTATCAAATTCTTGAATTGAAAATAATATTTTTATATAGTTTAAAATTATCCCTTCAGTATACAAATTTTTTCCAGATTTTATAGAATTATTTGTATCTAACAATTTAAGTTCGATTAATTTTTTCAACTTTTCAGAATCCTCAACTAACAAAGCATCTCGTGTATAGAAATACAGCCACCTAAAATTTTCAGGCTCAATTTCCAGACATTTTTTTAAAAGAAATGTGTTTCTCATTTTTTTCTATAAGTACTTCTGGCTCATCATATCCTGTGTGTATAATTTTTATTGGCAAAGATATATTAAATCTCAGAAAATTTCTAGTTCTTAATTCTTCATGGCAATTACCAAAGTAATAAACATTCGACTTATTAAATATTCTTGGCATCAAATTGGTTTCTTCGTCACTACTAATAATTGTGGGATAAAAAGCTGCAGTATAGCCTTTAAAATTAACCGTATATAAATCTATATAATCCCTAATTGTCTGCTCTTGTCCTTCTAATAAAACTTCATCAGAGTCTAACATCATTATCCAATTTGTAGTACAATTTTGTATAAGAAAATTTCTTATAGAACTAAAATCATTATCCCAATCCTTATCTATAAGAACTATTTTTTCTGAATTTATATTTTTTATTATCTTTTTTGAGGAATCTTTTGATCCAGTATCTACAATTAAAACTACCTCACTTATTGACAAGGCAGACTTAACTGTTTTTAAAATTGTCTCTTCATTATCTTTAATCATGATGCAGGTGGTTAATTTTTTTATAGTTTTTGGAACATCCAACAATTTTCTTATATTTAAAATAGCATCATTACAAACGTCAAAACTCTTATTTTCAGAGTCATCTATGTTATACTTCTCCAATAATTCAATACGGTTATAAATAATATCTCTATTAGTACAATCAGTTTTATCCAATATTTTACAAAGATAGTTTTTATTAAAAAGAAGATCCAAATTTTCGCTTTTAAACAATATTTTCAACTCCAAACTGAAATGAGGTATGTATAAATGGATATTTTATCAAGAACAAATTTGTTAGTTAATGATTTACCTTCCCAAGAAAAAAGTTGCTCAATATATATTAAATAATTATCAACTTATTCCTAGGCAAACAATACACGAACTAGCATGTAAAGCTGGAGTGTCTTCTCCCACTGTATCCAGACTTGTAAAGAGAATGGGAATTAACTCCTTTTCTGAGTTTAAACTACGTATTTTAGAAAGCAACACAGAAAAAGTTTTTACGGATATGCATAAAGAGTTAAATTCAAGCGTGATAACAACTTTACAATTAATAATAGATAAGATTAATTTACAAGAAATTAAAATATTCCAAGATCAAATTCTTGCCGCAAAAAGAATACTAATATATATCAAGTCTGATAATATTACCATTGGAAAAAAAATTCAGAGATTTATGTTTGAAAATAACATTCCTGTTGTATTTCTTAGTGAGGAAAAGTTAGAGGATCTTTCGAACGAAAGTGACAGTTTAATCTTGACAATAGGTACAGCAGATAGAGTAAACTGGCAATTCCTAAAATATATAGAAGATAAATCACTTCAACAGTTAATAATTTCAAATACAGTTCCTCGTGCATTTTCTCCGAATGCTATTTTATCAAAACTAAATAGTATAGAAATTGATTTTGATTTATTTGTTTTAATACTCATAGAATTGCTTATTAATGAAATAACTTAATATTTGTTTTTAGGTAAAAAAGATAGTATTCACTTTCTGTAAGGATATGGATGATTTGAAGGCATATATCCGAGTTTTTCAACAAAAGAAACAAACGAATAGAATACGTACTATTCGTTTGTTCCAACAAATATTTTATAGCATTATATTTGAACTTAAAGGTCCCATCGGAGCAGTGATTTTTTCTACTGCAAAATAACAATCTTTCGGTAGCTTAAAAGAAAGTAACTGCACAAAATTTTTTATAGTATTGAGATTCGATTCTTTCTTCAATACTACTGTCCAATGTTCTCCTTTCTTTACGGTCCACGTTCCTATTGAAAGTAGGTCAGGGTAATCTCGAACATCACGAACTTGATCAAACCTTACTGTATAACCTTCATAGTAAGCGGTATCATAAATGCTATTAAAAATACTTTTGCATTTCATTTGCTATTTCATGCAATACTTTTGATAGATTGTGCAGGCATTACCACCTGGATCAGAAGTACCTAACCCGCCTAAAGCGGCATCATGTAAACAAGAGGCCCAAGTAATAGCACACTGTGCTTTTGATAACCCAGCTCTGTTTAAATCTTTTACTGAATCTAGCGTGACTTTCTTTAACTCAATTTTTGACATGATTTATCCTCCTTTTTATTGCTACCTTAATATAATGATATCATTCATATTCCTCATGTCAATTAATAAAAGTGAAATTATATCGATATTACCAATAAAGTAATTATCGAATCAAAAAAATCCGATGTAAAATCATTCATTTAAAAATTTTTTCATATATGATCACTCAGCTTTCGTTAGCCACATTAATATTCATCCTGGTTGAACTATTAGATTTTTCCGTTCTACTTGAATCGCATCCAACACTTAGGAGGTTAAAAAAACGGACGTGCAAAGTACGTCTGTAGAAGAGCAAGTGGACATATCCATCAAGTTAAGGAAATGTATAAGGATATCTCATATTAACAAATGTCAAAAATTATTAAGTTTCTGCCCCCTTTATTATTCCCTGAATAGTTTACAAAGTATTAAAAACTCAGCTATTCTTGTTTACGGTATTTTTCCTTTCAATTATAAAGTTGGAATAAAGAGTCCCTATAAATTGAAGTGAGAAAGCCTACTTTCCAGCGTTTCTTAGCATGTAGAACGGATTAAAAACACTAAAAAACAAACCCTGCCAAGAAATTTCTTAGCAGGGTTTGTTTTTTTAATATTTATGATATTGAAAAATCTCGTCCAGAAATTTTATTCCAAATAATCTGATAGCAACTCTTTATCTTTTTGCTTTTTAAGTGAGTCTATACATGTAGTGATAATTAATGAATGGGAAATAAATTTTATTCCTTCGAAAATATCAAGTAACTTATTTAAAAAACTAATTTCTTTATCTAAAAGAGGTACTAAACTTCCAGACCATCTATTAGTGCGCATAGTTAGATATAGCTTTTCAAAAAAATTTGTAGTAATTTCTTTATCTTTGAGTAATTCGAAGATATGTAGCAATATATCATCATCGAATATTTCAAGAGACAAGTTGTATAAATTAACTAACCTATCCTCGTCCTCAGTATTTATTACTTCTGCTTTTATAAATTCAATAGAACGCTCAATGTTGGCTTTGAAAATTTTTTCCAAAAATGGGTCTACTCCTACATAAATCACACGATTCTCTTGAATTAAAAAATTTAGATATTTTCTAATCCCTTCCTCTGCGAATGCTGATTTCCATATACATTTTAGTTGAACATCATATTCACTATAATTAAAATTTAATCTTTGAGTGTTTAGCTTAACAAGGAATAAGTATATAAAATTGATATCATTTTCTTTTAATAGACACTTAAAAATTTCTCCTGATCCATCAACATCTCTGCTACCAAGAAGACTTAAATAGATTTCTTTTAATTCTTTATATCCAATTATATTTAAAATTTTTTCAGCACCATCCTCTGGCACATAGTTTGGTACAAAAAAACTACTTAATACCTTATTTTCTGAATACATATTTTTTAAGATACCTAAAATATTTCCGTCATACTTGATATATTTTTCGAATGACAAGACATTAAAATAATTCATCACTTCAAAGTTTTTAAGATTCTCTAAAAAGGATATAAGTCCTTCTGTCTCGCTATCACGAATGTTTCTACATATCAAAAAGTTTGAAAGATACCATCCTTCATCTATTTCCTTTTCAACTGAGTTTAGAATATTTTTGCCTTCTTCAAAAGACAACTTGTCTATATAATTTACAAAATTATTAGGAGAAACAACAAAATTACTTTTTAGCAATGCTGGTAAAAACTTTATTTGATCCTCTAAATCTAGGTCAGAATACAATAGAAGTAAAGAATCTTCTATTTCATACTTATTTAACAATACATCTGATTGAAATATTCCGAGGATATTGAACAGCCAAACTAAGTCATTAGAATGCTTCTCAAAAATCTCACGAAGACTTACCTTTCTTAACTTTTGAATCTTTTCATAATCAAATTTTCCCATGTGATAAGCCCATATACTAGTTGAAAAATCTTTATAAATTTTTTGACTGCTTGACGGTTCATATTCAAAAAAAGGCTGTGATTTTATTTTTTAGCTTTTTTGATTTTGAAAACAATTCAAATACTATAGCTTCTTGTCTAAAATTTAAACTATCTAAATCTTTAAAAAAGATTTTCTATACAAGTTAAATCTGAACTAACAGTTTCTAAGAATCCATTTTCAACTTCATAGACTGGATAATTGATTAATAGTTTATCTATATAATTATTCACTTCTACGTTACCATAACTATAGACTTTAGAGAGTATATCAAAAATTTTTTTATGGAGATTAATTAGATAGTCTCCATCAACTAGTGTATAACGATTAATAACCCCATTCTTGCCGTTAAAAGTATATTTTTCTCCTGAAAACTTTAAAAACTCATCAGCAATATTGGCAATAAGCAGAGCTGTTGTTTCATTAATATTTTCTTGAACTGAAAAAGTTTCAATAATACTGAATCTTTTTTCTAAATAAAGATTCCATCTAGCTTCAATATCAAAATTATTTTTAATTGCAGAGAAAATTTCAAAGATTTTATCCTGCCTTTTTCTGAAATAATACATAAGAAGTATACCTGCATCCTTAAATCTTTCACTATTTGATAATGAACAAAGAATACTTATAATCGGATCATTAACTCCTTGATTTCTCTTTTTTTCTTCAAATTCTTTTTGAGATGTTTGAAATTCAGTGTTATCAGCATCTTGTACCTTCTCATGAACATACGCAAGAGATTCGACGGGAATTATTACCCCGTATTGTGTTAAAAAAGTTCTTTATCAATATCTGCAATAATATTATTGTAAACAAACTTTATTTCATTGGTTAGATACTCTATCCAGTCCTTGGAAGAATTAAAATTATTAACAAGTACAAACATTTCAACAATCTCTTTTTCATGAATAGGATAAAGATTAACAAAAAAATCTTTTATCTTGAAAATTTTCTTATTTGCAACAAAATCTACTATTACAAAATCTGATAAACTTTGATCTCTGACTTTAACAGCTTCATCCTGAAATATATCACAAAGTTCTTTATCATGTAATTCATTTAATGCAGATAAAAAGCTATCAGAATCAATTTTAAAATATTTTAAGATGTCCTCTAATGATTCTTTATTTGATAAATTCAGCTTGTGTTTGAAGCTTAAAATGAACATACTAATTTTTTCATTTGAAGAGGGAATTCTCTTCAATGATTTGACTATAATAACTATCCAATATCTCCTTTCCATTTTCAATAAAATCAAAGTTTTTCTCTTTAACCATAATTGCTGCAATTACAGCTATTCTCGGATTATTATGAGATAATTTCATAATCTTCCTAAGATAAAAAGGAGAAATATCTTCTATACTGTTAATCAGCGTTTCAATCTGATCATCGCTCATTAAAGAGAGTTTTTGCACTTTGACTTTAAACGGTGTTATTTGATTAATGACTCCTGAAAGTGCATAGTCTCGAACAGTCATAATAATTTTCAGTTTTTGTTCAAAGTCCTCTAAACTCAGGAGGCTGACAACTGCATCAAAATTTGTGACCGTATTAGCATCATCTAAAAACAAATAATTTATTCTTCTTATATCTAATGCATCTTTAATATCTTGATAAACAGGCATGCTATTGCTCTTAACACAAATTATGTTGCTATCCATAGGTAATTTCTTACATATCTCGATGGCTAACCTAGTTTTTCCAGTTCCAGGTACTCCAGATAGCAGAATAATCTGATGACTATTTACTTCATCCTTCATCCTATCAACTATATGTTTTTCATCTATATATTTTGTATCCAAGGGCGCATTGGTTCTACTTTTATCATGTATAGATATAAATTTCTCTAAACTCCAAACCTGTTCAGTTGATTCTAATATACCTAAAAAGTCTTTTACAATATCTTGATACTCAAACTTAAGGAGGTCATTAGATAATGTATCTATTCCTATGAGAGTCAGCTTTATTGAGCCTGATAAACTTCTTAGTTCCTTATCTTTCTCAACAGTTAAATTT
Organism: Enterococcus sp. AZ079; assembly: GCF_050547255.1. Lineage (NCBI taxonomy): Bacteria > Bacillati > Bacillota > Bacilli > Lactobacillales > Enterococcaceae > Enterococcus > Enterococcus sp. AZ079. Next base: position 3,142,155 of record NZ_CP172955.1, read on the forward strand.
GAAGAAGTGTGACAGCAGATTATTTCTTCAATATCTTTTTTATCAACTTTGGATTTCTCGATAGCTTCTCGAACATCTGTCTCTAATTTTGCAGTTGCATCCTTTCTAGTACCATACATAACCAAAATGTATGTATTAGAATGGTTATCAAAATAATAAGTGTCAGGTATTCCTTTAGTAGTCTTATCTGTTCCATCCATAGAACCGAGAGATACAATATTCTCCCAATTTCTTTTACGATAAAGGTAAACATCACATAAATTTTGGAAGCGTCCTCCTTCTAATTGTTTGATTTCATTTTGAATCCTATTTAACTTAGACATAATATGTTTTCCCTCCTTTGCCGTCTAAAAAAACTTCAAAGTATCTTTAGTAACTTGTCTTTATTTCTCAAACCAATCATACAGCTCATCTCTGCTCTTTTCCGAATACAACTTCATCAAAGCCGGACGCATTGCCTGAAAAATCTCAATCAACTCTTTTCCACCAAAAAGCGGTGAAAAAGCTTTTCCTGTCAGATTCAATGATAAAGTCGAAATGATTTTTGCTGTCTCGACATCATCATCAAGAATATTCACTAACCTTCCTACCAAATATTCTTCTGAGAATTCTATTTTTCCTCTTTTCACCAGATTACTGATCGAATCTTCGACTAATCCGATAACCTTCTCCTCTTCACCGTACTTAACCTCACCACTCATTTCAACAAAGTCCATCACTTCATGATAGACAAATGCCAGTGCTTCACCCTTTTCCTTATCTGAAAAGTTTTTCAATTTCTCCGATTTATCGATCTGCTGCGTAACGATTTTGCCAATATACCTATCTAAAATACTTGGAGAAAAATCCGCGAAACAATCATCGATGAATTCTTCCATTGGATAACCGACTTCATTTTCCCAACTAGGATTTTTAAAATCACCACTAAAGAATTCTTCTTTGATCTGCTTTACCACGTTCGGATATTCCTTAACTAACTCGCCTTGTCCCGTGAGAGTTAGATAATCCGCGATATATTCCTCTATCTCCCCAAAGTAAAACCAACCAACAGACCTTCCGCTGATCTTAGCCACTTTTTCAATCACATCAATCGGTGCCAAGTTATATCCTTGAACATACGAACTTATCGTCGGCTTCTTTAATCCAAGGCGGCTACCAAACTCTGTAAAAGAGATATTCATTTCGTCTTTGATTTGTTTTAATCTTCTTCCAACTTTTTCTTTATTCGGTTGCAATAATCCAAACATTTGTGATCCCTCCTATATGATTTCATATACAGCATACCACACGTATATTATTCCGTATATACATTTTACAAAAACTATTGACAACGTATTTAAAATCGTATATGATAAAAATGTAGAGGTACCTTACATTTTTATACCAAACGTATATCAAAACGTATATCAGAAAAGGAGAGAACATTATGCCAATCAAAATCAGTGATTTAACTTTACCAAAAGAAAAACTAGAAAAGGAATACCAAGTCGTTAATGTCTCACGGTGGCAAAAGGATGGAGAAATTTTAGGATGGAGCTACGAGTGCGTCTTACCCAAACTTCGCTTTGAAAAGATGAGCGTAAAAATTGGAAGCGCTGAACCAGTTGTAACAGAGGATGAACTTGATAAAAACGGGATCGCGACAGTTACTTTTAATAATCTTGTGATCAAACCTTGGGGACGTGCAAATGGTCAGTTTGTCAGCTATGGGTTATCCGCAACTGCAGACTCAGCAGTTTTACTGACAAAGCAATAAACAGATACTCTTAGCAATCATTCAAAAGATTCACGAAACTAATATTCCTGCTTATTTGTTGGGTGGTTTCGTTGAGGCCGGATGGGCATCAAGCCCAAAGCCGACCGCAACGAAAAAACCGCACAATAAATAAGCAGGCTAGCAGAGCTGCGTAGCAGTTCTGCTCCTTTACTTGATTTATAGAACAACATCAGGAGAAAATGACTGGTTCTTTGACAATTGAATACGTACCAAGGAGTGGGGATTATTGAAAGCATATAATCAGAAGATCATTGAAACTCCCACGTACCTTGAAATTTATGATTATGAAACCATCATTACTCCTAAAAAAAGAAATGAAGAAACAGAACCAAATCCAAACCGAAAAAAAGAATTAGCTTGGCTTTATACAGAGGATATTCCCACGGAAACAAGAAGAACTTATGACGAACTCTCTGCTCAAGAACAATACGATAGCTTAAAACGAAAACAAAAATACTACAAAAATATGCGTTTTGAAATCGCCCGACTCGTGGATATGAACTTTGATGATCAGACAAAATTTTTAACCCTCACTTTTAGAGAAAACATACAAAACATTGCCTATGCAAATAATGAATTCAAAAAATTTATCAAGCGACTAAACTACGAACTCTATCATACAAAAAAAGCAAACCTAAAATATCTCGCCACGTGGGAAAAACAAAAACGAGGTGCGATCCATTATCACATCATCTTATTTGACTTCCCTTTTCTTTCTGTCGATCGTCTTACCACGATCTGGGGACATGGATTTGTCAAAATAAATAGGATCGATGTGGATCGTATCGAAAATCGCGGACGCTATATCAGCAAATATTTCGATAAGGACTTGAATATGAAAGAACATAAGAAAAAAGCGTTCTTCAGATCGCGCAATCTCAAAGTACCTACTGTTACAAAAAAACTCGTGGATCAACCCTATGATCCCACCAATCAAGATGTGCTTTATACCCATGAGTATCTCGTAAGACGCCCGATATTTTACAGGGATATAAATGAAGGTGGAAATCCTGAACAAATGATGGATTTTCAAGAAAGCATTGTTCACTATACCAAAATAAAGAAATAACACTGCAATCAATTGTGTGTTTTCTATGAAAGTGAGTTGAAAAAAATGAAAAATATGATTTGTCGAAAAGATTTAGAACAACTTGGATTTAAAACACATCAAGCAGCTACCATAATTCGTCAGGCAAAAATAAGAATGGTAAACCAGGGATACCCATATTATAATAATAAAAGAGTCGGGGTTGTACCCCGACAAGTAATTGAAGAAATTATAGGCATTCCTCTTGTGCAGGAGGAATAGTTATGAAAACAAAATATCCATGTGTCTACCAAGACAAAAACGGTCGTATATATTATCTTGTAGAATTAGGTACAGACCAAATAACTGGAAAAAGAATCCAAAAAAAAGGAACAAAAGATTCTTTAGGAAAACGATTTTCATCTGTTCGTGAAGCCCATAAAGAAGTTATGCGCATTAAAAATGAGTATATGATAGCAAATGGATTTGCAAATTATGATTTAACCTACAAAGAATTTATGGAGCAGTCTTATGTCCCTCACTACAGAGCTTGTGTTCAAAAAAGCACTTGGAGTTCTCGTGAATGTGGACTCACTCAAATTATTAAATACTTTGGTGATAAAAAACTACGCGATATCAGGGTACTCGATTGTGAGAATTATCGAATCTGGCTGTTAAACGAAAGTGGGTATTCCCAAGCATACAGTTCCCTTTTATACGGTATGTTTCGCAAATCACTTGATTATGCTGTTACCCTTCAATTCCTTAATGAAAACATCTCCAAGCGGACAAAAGCAATTCCCAAAGGAAAAGCAATTGTTCCATACTGGACGAAAGAAGATTTTGAAAGGGTCTTATCAAAAATCTATAAAAAAGATTTCTATGAACATATGTGTTTTGTTCTAATTTGGTTGTACTATATGACTGGAATTCGAGTAAGTGAAGGACTGGCATTAAATTGGAATGATATAGACTTCAAGAGAAAAAAACTCAAGGTTCATCATACCTTAGAAATGATCAATCAAAAGGATTTTATTAGAAAACCCTATACAAAAACCGAAAGTGGTCTAAGAATCATTTCTTTGGATGATGATACAATTCAAGTTCTTCAAGAGTGGGAAAAAGTTCAAAAAAATCATGGAGTAAAACAATTTATTCTTAGTTACACTGATCTTCCCCTCTATCGTTCAACTGTTCAAAGAATTATACAGCGATATGCCAAGTTAGCGAATGTGCCATTGATTCAAGGAAAGGGTTTGCGCCATTCTCATGTTAGTTACTTAATCAATGAGTTTAATGCTGATATTCTTGTTGTATCACAACGATTAGGACACTCTAGCCCTGAAATTACATTGAGACACTACGCTCATCTTTGGAGTCGTAATGATGAAAATATTGCTAAACAGATGACTGGTAATATTAATTTCACCTACGCCACAGAATCAAGTGTTGCAAACTTTAATGGAAATCAAGCAGTAAAGATCTAACCCTACCATTTTCCTACTCAAATGTAGATTACAATAAAAGAATGTTGCTATATAAACATTTCTATGAAGCTACACATATTGAGTGGGAATAATCTTCAAAAAGACAGAAACCCTCTGTATCAAGGGTTTCTGTCTTTTTTTATTTTGATTCTTTCCAACAGATATTCAATACACATCAAAATATTAGTAGACGAGCAAAAAGGGAATGACCAATTTTATTTTTTTCTATGTTTCCAATTGAACTAAATTCTTTACGAGTAAAAACGGGCAAATTATTTTATAAAAAAGAGTGCGGAAAAATATTCCACACTCTTTTTCTATTTACATATTCTTATCTATCAGTTGTTACTGATAATCTTAACCCAAAATACCAAACGCACTCAAAACGATCGACAAGATCAAGATGATCCAAATTACTCGAGTGGAATTTAGTTTCTTTTGGCCTAGCATCCAGTAGGTCAGCAAGACGAGCAAGATAGGTACAAGGGATGGCAAGATGGCATCCAACGTGTCTTGGATCACTAATTCGACGCCGTCTTTTTTATAGACAAAAGGAACAGTTGCTTTGACCACAGAGGGAATCAAGGCACCAATCACTGTGACCCCTAAAACGGTTGCGGCATTGGTGAAGGCAGATAATTTGTCTTTCAAGGTCGTCACTAATTTGACCCCTTGTTTGTAACCTAGAGGTAGCAACGCTGCCCGACCGAAAAGTAACGCGATGTTGGCGATGATCCAGATGACACAGCCAACGACGGAACCATTTTGCGCCAATGTGCCAGCAACAGAGCCAAAGATCGTTCCCCAAATCACGTGGAACAAGGAGTCACCGACACCGGCCAAGGAACCCATCAAGGCCGTTTTCAAGGCGATGATCGTTTCTTTGGCTTTGTGTCCATCTTGTTCTTCAATCGCGACATCAATCCCCATGATCAAGTTCCCAAAGATCGCATTGGTATTGAAAAATTGATTGTGGGTCCGCAGCATATCTTGCAGCTGAGCTTCATCGTGGCCATAGAATTTTTTCAAGACGGGCAGGATGCCGTAAAGGTAGCCTGAACTCATCATTCGCTCATAGTTCCAGTTTAATTGGCTTGCCAAAATATAGCGCCAGCTAATGGTATTCAACTCTTTTTTTGTCAGTTTTTGATCACTCATCGCCATCATATCCTCCTTCAAAATCTCCAGCAGCTGCCGTTGCAACGGTGCCTTTTTCGCTATCTCGTTTAAAGACTAACATTGCTGCTACGAGCCCAATGATGGAAACGCCGAGCATTGGGACTTGCAGATACGCAGCTAAAAAGAAGCCTAATAACAAATAAGGAATATAGTGCTTTGTTGGCAAGTAGCGCAATAAGATCGCTACCCCGACGACTGGCAAGACGCCACCAGCGGTTTTTAGTCCAGTCATCAGCCATTCTGGCGTGTTATCAGTAATCGTCGTAACGACTGCATCTCCAGCTAAAAGCATCAATAAAATCGGAATCGCCCGTGACAATCCCCATAAGAAAGAACCCGATAAAACTAACCGTGGGATTCGTTTGACTTGCATGTTGTCGATGGCTCTATCGATTCGGTGTAGTAGAAATACGTTACAAAAACGAGCCACGACGTCCAGTTGCAGCATCAGTAAGGACACTGGAACTGCTAAGCCGATGCCGTATTCCGCGCCGTTTCCTGAGATCACGGCAAACGCCGTTCCCAGTACTGCGCCGGTAAAATAATCTGGGACGGATGCACCACCAAATGCGGCGATCCCTAAACGCATCAACTGCAAGGTACCGCCGACCATCAAACCGGTCTTCAAGTCCCCCATGATCATTCCAGAAATCATTCCGGCGATCGCTGGTTGGGTCAACGTATTGGAAATAAGTGAATCATTAATAGCAATAAAAGCATAAACAGTAATAAGAATGATTTGATACGCTGCTAAATGCATGAATTTTCCTCCTAATTGTATGAACGAGTCTTAACTGACTGGTTATCGATCGTTGTGTCGCCTCAGATAAATCGTGAAAAACACTCGTTTTTTGACAAATCTTCCGCTACATATTCTCCTCGATCGAAGCGCTGCCTGATTTATCCTCGTAATTTCTTCATAAAGTCGATCGATGGTTCATTGGGTACAAGCTGTGCCGTGACGGTGATTCCTTTTGCGGCGATCGCTTCAAAGATCGGCTCTTCTTCTGGCAGCACTTGAATGCTTTTGGTCACTTCCCGTGCGCCTTCTTTGTAGCTCATGTTGCCGACGTTGATCGCTTTGATCGGTCCATCTGCTTCAATATAACGCAAAACATCTTGGGGATTTTTGAAAAGTAAAAACAACCGTTGCTTGCCGTAACGACCAGCGCGAATATTCTTGGCTGCAGTTGCCACTGGAAGGACGGAAAGTCGCATCGAAGTTGGCGCTGCCATTCGTAAAGAAGATTTTTGTAATGGGTCTGCGGCGGCTTCATCATTGGCCACGATGATCCGTTGCGTGTTTAAACTGGTGGACCAGATACCGGCGACTTGTCCGTGGATCAAGCGCTCATCGATCCGACTATTGACGATATTTTCTTGCCCAGCATACGCACTGTAATCCCCTAATTCCTCTTGCTTTTCTTCTAAAATTTCTTGTTCTGCCTGGTTCATCCCTGCTTTGACATCAACGATGTTTTCTTTGGCTAAGCAAAGCAGCTCGTTGATCGTCGCTCGTTGATTGACGACTGCCTCGATCACTACGGACAATGTCATTCCAGCGAAAATCGCCACTTCGTCATCCTCTAAATAATTCTTGACTGCAACGTTGCACGGGGTCCCTCCTAATAGATCCGCAATAATCAATGTTGAACCGTTAAGGGCTTTCATTTTCTCGTTCAATTCTTTTTCAAACTGCAGATTGTCACTATCTGGTCGTAATGAAACGGTGTGAACGTTTGCTTGCTGGCCTACGATCATCTCCAGACTGCTTTTGACCCCTTCTGCCATGCCTCCATGACTGATCAATACAATGTTTTCCACTAATTTCCCTCCTACTCCGTAGGTCGCCCTACTTAACATGTTATGTTCCTTGTAAGCATACTATACCACATGGCAAGCCATCCGTAAACCTAATATCTTAACATATTGAATTTTATTTTTTAGGCCTGTACAGACTGGAAAACAACATATTTTCTACAATAATTAAGTGGCAGGAAAGGATTTAACATGTTATGCTTGATGTATTCATATGGAATGGAGGGAAACCACTGTGTTGCCAAAGTATGAGCAGATCAAGCAAGATCTTTTACAAGAAATCAAAGACCATAAATTCATTCCCGGCGATAAGTTTTATTCAGAGGCGGATATCAAGCGAAGGTATTCTGTTAGTTCGATCACGGCAGTCAAAGCATTGAATGAATTGACGAGTGCTGGCTATCTGTATCGCATCCAAGGCAAAGGGACCTTTGTTTCAAAAGCAAAAGTATCTCAAAGTGTGAAGTTTTCCGACATCGAGCTGCATTCACTGGACCAAGAAAAGGTCAAGGTCCTTGCGGTGGAAGAAGGAAATGACCCCGAGATTTTGAAAGAATTAGGGTTGGCTGCCAGTGCTTCCTACTACCGAATCAAACGAGTCCGCTATTTTGGCGATGTTCCTTTCTTGGTTCACATCACTCATCTGCCGAAGAAACTGATGAAAGAACCGATCGCCAAAAACCTCAACCGGTATGCCAGTGTTTATGAGCGGGTCCGGAAAGACTTTGCGATCGACCTTTTCTCATTGGCTTCTGTTGAAACCAATGAAATCGTCTTTCCTGATGATGCTGAATTGTTGAACTTATTGCAACTGAGCTTCCGAGAGCCTGCGGTTAAACAAGTCAAGCACTCCTATTTAGCAGATGGAAGTGTCGCTGAATACATCGTCAGCTACAAGCATTGGAAATATTTCAAAACAAAAATAGAAGTAGAGCCCGCGTAAATTTGGGTCTCTACTTCTATTTTTTTATTCCACGACAGGTTGATCACAGAAAACGAGTTCCTTGATCTCCACGCCATCGGTTTCAAATACCACGACTTCGTTGCTGCCTTTTTTCAAAAATTCTTTCGGACAGTATAAGGAATGCACGGGGCCACGTTGCCAATAGCGACCAAGATTGATGCCGTTGACGATAACGACGCCTTTGCCATACCCACGGCAATCGATGAACGTATCTCCTACCTCTATCAGCGTGAAGGTCGTTTGATAAAAGGAGGGGTGTGTCGGATTTTTTCCTGCTTGATAATCGATGGCTTGTAGCTGCTCTGCGGAAAGCGTCAATGGGTAATGACGATAGCCTTGGTGGAAATGAATATCTTGCATGATGCCCCCACGGATGCCTTTGGCTTGCGTAGGCCCATTCAATTTAAACCCGTAATTCACGCGCCCTAAGTTTTCCACTAAGACATCTAGCTCAATGGTTTCTTTATCTGGTGCCCCTTGGATCAACAGCTCCTCGCCTAGCGTCTCTTGGTATTGGATCGCCTGTAATTGGCCGTCGGTAAAAATATGCAACCGATCGCTAGCTTCTACCACTTTTAGTTTGTTTTCTCGATGATAGTTTTTTAACTGAACCGAATAGAGCAAATAGCCGTAGCCTGTGCTGGCAGCTTCCATTGTTAGTGGATACATGTTTTCTTGCGGTGCCATCAGCTGATCTTTGATGGCCAGTAACGAGACACTGTTTTCGATGGGAAAGGTTCCTAATGCCGCTAATTGCTTGGTCCGTGGTTTGGCTTGCCACACTTCGGGACAGGCTTCTTTTATGGCTTTTTGTACCTGATAGTATTTGTCGGTAGGTTCTCCTGCTTCTGTCAGTAAAGCATCGTAATCATAGCTGGACACTTGTGGTAGATCCAGCGCCCCCCGAGCGGAACAGCCATTGGAAAAGCCAAAGTTCGTGCCTCCATGGAACATGTAAAGATTCAAGGAACCGACTGCTAACATCTCTTTGACTTCATTGGCTAAGTCTTGACCGTCTCGCTTGATGATCGGCTCGCCCCAGCGGTTGAACCAGCCATCCCAATATTCCATGCACATGATGGGCCAATTTTTGCCATGTTTTGCCATAAACTCTTTCATCACAGCCGCATTTTCTTTGGAACGACTGCCGAAATTGCCTGTGACAAAGACGTCGTCTTCAATCAATGTCCCAGCGTCCAAGACTTCTTCCCATGCCCCATCTGAAGTAAACAAGGGTACATCGATGCCGCATTCTTCCATCAACTCCTTGGTCTGACGCAAATACGCTTTTTCCATTCCATAAGAGCCGTACTCATTTTCCACCTGCATCATGATCACTGGTCCCCCATGGGTGATCTGCAACGGCACAAGCTTTGGCAGCAAGACCTGGAAATAGTTACGTACCTTTGCCATGAAGCGTGGGTCGGTTGAGCGCAACCGCATCGGTTCGTTTAACAGCCAAGCTGGCAGCCCGCCAAATTCCCATTCAGCACAAATGTAGACGGAAGGCCGCAAAATGACCATCAAGCCTAGCGCTTGGGCTTGCTTTACAAAAGCACAGATGTCTTTCATTCCTTCAAAGTCGTAGACTCCTTCACGAGGTTCGTGGAGATTCCAAGGAATGTAGGTCTCAACTGTGTTGGCTCCCAGTGCTTTTAGATTGTAGAGGCTATCTGTCCATTGCGCCGGTGTCATGCGGAAATAATGGATCGCTCCGCTGATCAATTTGATTGGTTTTCCATCTAACAAAAAATCTTCTTTTATCTCAAACGTTCGCATGTCGTCTTCCCCTTTACCAGTATCTTCGCCAATTAGGCAATGCCAATCGGATCAATGCTTCTAAATAGAAATAATCACCCCAAAGATTGGGTTCATCGATGCCTTTGCCTTCCGCATGAGCATACACACCATGCAGCAATAAGCCCTCATTTTCTGGCACTTGGCTCGCTGCATACTGCTCGCCTAATTGGTAAAGCATCCCTTTAGCGATTTTTTGGGCATCAGGATATGCCTCCATTTTCTCTGCTTCCAACAAGCCACAAGCCGCGATCGCTAAAGCTGAGCTGTCTTTTTCAGCAGGATGTTGGTCGTTAAAATCAAAGTCCCAATACGGCACGAGATCTGCGGGGAAATGAGCCAAAAACACCTCCACGATCTGCGGATAATTTTCTGGAAAAGGCTGGCTATGCAAGTAGCTTTCATTCAAAGGAAGCCCTAAAATCGCCCAGCTTTGCCCTCGTGCCCAAATCGATTGGTCGCTGTTTCCTTGATGCGTCGCACCGTGACTTGGCTGCCCCGTTTCAGGATCGAAATAATACGTATGAAAGGTGGTGGCGTCATTTTTGATGACAGTCTTTCGCACTGTCTGATAATGCTTACTCGCGGCCTCTGCGTAACGAGTCTCTCCCGATAATTGGGTTGCTGCAAATAAAAGCGGCAAGTTCAGTAGCGAATCAATAATCAAGCGGTATTCTTGTGGGTCGCCATAAGTGCCCCAAGCTTGAATAAATTCCCCCTTTTCTTGAAAACGTGCCAACAAAACATCTGCTGCTTGAATGACTTCTTGCTTGCAGTGTTCATCGCCAGTGATCTTGTAGCCCGCACCGGCAGATAAGCTATATAAAAATCCAATATCATGATGATCTAATACAAAATGGTCGTCTAAGCGCGTTTGAAAACTGTCGATATTCTCCATTGCTCGAGTCAAAAAGTTCTTCTCTTTGGTCCACTCATAGGCGAGCCACAACATCCCCGTCCAAAAGCCATTGGTCCAATCATCGTTGCCTTTCAGCCGATATTTGCCATTGGTGGCACAGGCTGAAGGAAACTGTGTGCCAAAGCGCTGACTATTTTTTTCGATCTGTTGGACGCACGCGGTGATTTTATCCGCTAACCACACATCGGTCACTTTTTCTCCTAACAGGATCAAGCGTTGTTTGTTCTCTTGCAGACGCATGTTTACCCTCCTCTTAACTTGTTAACATATTAACTGAAATCATTATAACGTAAACGAACAAAAAAAGCGACCTTCCTTCATTGATTCCTAAAAAAAGAGCATGACAACTGCCCACAAATGCAGACCTGTCATGCTCTTGTCCTCTTTTTTTTAACAGTTCCAACCAAATACTTCGATTTGTGTAAGAGCTGGAAATGGGGAATCATCCTCTGCTTTTTGCAGCTCTTTATAGGTTAGCTTAGTCGTTTCTTTTTTCGGAAAACGAACTTCTTGAAATGACGCCGTATTTGTAGTTTCCACCACCAGCTCTTCTCCATCAGCAAAGACCAAGGTCCCTTTGGTCCAATAGCTATCATGAGGATAATCTGCCCGTAATAGGAAGCGAACCCGATCGATCAAGACAGGACGACCAAAATCAATGGTCAATGCAGCATCGGCTTGCTGATTGATGCCCCAAGAAGCAAACGGATACGAACCGTGGGATCGGTTGCCATATTTTCCATCGATCGCATTCTTGGCAAAAAAGACGGAATCATCTCGCGTCTCCACATTCGCTGAAGCATGAGGATACGCCCCTGTCGCTGACTTTTGATCATGGGCATTGAAAGATAAATTTTGATAATTCGTGATCTCAAACGCCTGGGCTTTGCGCACCATCAGGTGATGGCGCTGCGAGGCAAAGGCCGTTTCCACCGAGGACTTTCGATGAGATTCCGTCCAAGGGATCTGATATTCCCAAGTGGATTGGGAAAGATAGATCAGTGATGGTGCTAAGGTTTCATCAAGCTGAAGGACATAATACGGATTTTCCCCCGTCACCTCAACGACGATCTTATCCCCTTCCTCATAGGGATAGTTTTTAATGGCTAATACGGCCAAATCATCACCAGAAACTTGAAACGGCGCGGGTTCTTTTTCATGGTCGATGCGACCGACGATCACCTGATCCTGCTTATTTTTTATTGCTAGCGTAATCATTTGGATCGCTCCTTTCTTTTTCTACGATACCACCGACTAAACAAATCAAACGGTGCTTCCCTGGTGGAATATGTTGTGCTAAGTATGGAAAACTAGTTCTTGGAAAAAAGACGGAGGTATTGGCTTCTGGCTGAACAATACTGGCTTGTTGATAGCCTTCGATGTTGATGATTTGAGAACAAAAGCCTCCTTCACTGACTCGACTCCAGGTCGGTCCTATTTGGGCCTGAGGCAACCGTCCAGTCAGCGGTACACTAAACCCGCCCTCACGAAGGTCCAACGAAATCGTCGTCGTCAACTCGTGCACGCGCACATGCCACTGACCAAATGGATAAATCTCAGTTTCAATCACTACCTCCTCAAAGAGCGCCCATTGGTAAAAGACGCCTTTTTCCGTCACTCGATAATCCCTGACTGCGCCCTTCGTGCGAAAATAGCTGCCATCTCGAGCAATAGCTAATGTGCTATCGAAGGCGCCTTCGGCATACGTGACGCCGGCTTTCGGCACACTGAAACCAAGTTTGCTCGAATAGACAAATTTGCTGTATTTTGCTTGAGCATGGGCTTGCTGTTCAAGCATCAAGCCTGCAGGATACCCCAACAGATGATGGCTTTTTTCATTGTGCACCAGCAACATATTGCCTTTTTCAATCCGTTTTTGCGGCTCTCTTTTGATTGGCTCAGGTTCAGCCCGCCAAAAAGGATGCGTTTCTGCGACCGCTAAAAGCAAAAAGGTCTTCAGCCCCCAATAAGGCGAGCCTGGTGCATTATACCCTTCTGCCATCACATGATTTTCATAGTGGTACCCGATGGACAAGCGACCATCGAAAGTGAAAATCTCCTGTGCCATCCAATTGCGCAAGTGCTTCGCTAGTAGTCCTCGCACCTGTCCCCATGGGATCGCTTCGACATCTGCAAAAACCAGTGCCGAGAAAAACGCCCCTTGTGCAAACCGATAAGTCAAGCTGCGGCCATAGGGCAAGGCTTCGCCGTCTTCATCAAAATAATAGACGAAGTCTTGCGCAAATAGCGTGGCTCGCTCTTTAAAACGCTGCGCCCATTCTGGATCTTCGTCTTGCATAAATGTAGCGTAAATCAAGCCGTAATAATGAAACGCAAAAGGAATGTAGTAATCTCGCTGCGTCGTTTTCCCGTCTACGTACCAACCATCGCCAACGTACATGGAATCGATCAATGCCAACTCTTGGGACAATTCTTCTTTTGCCAACGGTTCCCCACAGTGAAACAAGGCAACGCGTATCAACACTTTGAAGAATGTCCAGTTGTTCTTAGGAATCTTGCACTCAAGTGCTTGGGAAAGCCAAGCCACTAGCTTTCGCTGGTTCTTCTGCGGCAACGCTGTCCAAAAAGCGTCCTTTTGCAACAATAGGGTCAATGACAATGCGGCTGTTTCCACGATGTATTGATCATAATCCGTGATCCTTCCCCAGTAAAATGCGTGTTCAGGATCTGTCCCCGCTATCACTTTTTCCACATAAGCTGCTCGTAACGGATCATCTGGGCAACCCCCCCAATAAGGCGCCAGCCCCCACAAAGGACGCACAAGCGCTTCCATCTCAGCCCGTGTTCGGTCATACACGGCCCCACTGCTACCTAGATTCAATCCTGAATAGTCATCTGCCAAGATCGCTGCTTGCAAAGGAGCGATCATGTCTTCCAATGCCCGCTGATAATCCAGACGCGTCAAAAACGGATTCTCTTTGATTGCCATTTGCTTCATACGCCATCTCCTTCTGTCAATTTACAGAACAGAATAGCAAGCCACGGCTTTTTTATCAAGCGATCTTCTACTGGCAATACTGCTGAAAAATGAGAAAAGATTTCGAGGGATTTTTGACTTAACCTGTTAACAAATCTTTTAGGATTGATTTTCTTCCCTTCTTTTTCTTTTAACTAGCAAAGTTAACTTAGTCTATATGAAAAAATTATGATAAATCATCCATAGTGCTCTGACTTTTTTTCATAATTTTTTGCTAACCCTTTTTTGTCTAGATGAGGGCAGCGTCCGTTATACTATCAACCTTTTTTCACTAGAAAAAGACACCCTAAAGCCTTAAGTCAGAAGCCTACCACTTCTTCTCAAAAGCCCTTAAGATGTCTGATTACTGGCCATTTCTCTTGTCAAACAGCGAAAAAACTATTCTTCGACCGTGACTTTGTCCCACCAAGAAGTGGCGGTCTTTTGGATCACTTCATTCAAGTCTTCGATGTGCTGTTTTCCAGTACTTGCTAGCCATTCTTTGGCTGCTTCTGTTCCTTGTTTTACAAAGGGTTCAACACCATCTTTCCACGTTGCCCGGCCGCACAAGACGCCATTGAAGGTGGAGCCAGCTTCTTTGGCAAAAACCCTCTGGATCAGTTGCCGTATATCTAGTCAACGAACCTTCCACTAGCATCAGTAGATTGCTGCCGCCGATGACCTCGACTTGCGGGTCCTCATTGGCAGCGGTCATCGCAACATTAAAAGGGGTTCCGCCCACAAGGTCTGCACAAATCACGACCCCATCACAGGTTTCCTTTAATTGATCGATAGCTCCTTGCAACTCTTTTTCAAAGCCAACTAACGGATTTTCCTCTAAAAACGGCACTGCTAGAAACTGTTCTTGCGGCCCTGCAATCATCGCAAGCGCATTTTCCATCCCTTGCGCAAATCCTCCATGACCTGTTAAAACCAAACCAAGCATCTTATGTCCTCCCTTTACTCTCAACTGGTAGTAACCACATATCCAATATAAACGCTTTCATTTTGTCTGTCAACAAAATTTTTGTTTTTATATAAAAATGTCTTTGTTATCTTTAAATACGCAAAATGGCGCCAAAACACTGATTATCAAACAAAAAACTAACTGAAAAAAGTATTGAAATCCATCAACAGAATGTTCATAACGTTATTTTAAACAAATAAACAAATTCGTTTTCGATTTCTGGTATCTAAAGAACCACAAGTCACTCACCATTCATCGATACAACAATCAACGTTGTTAAATAAAGGAACTATCAGAAAATTTTCTGTCTTAATAAAAAAACCAGTTAGGTATAATCCCTAACTGGTTTTGATCATCGCCAAACTCATTTTCCATTATGCGTTTTATTAAATTTTATTGCCATTTTTTTTAAGAATAATTCATGTTATTAACTTAAACAGGTTAGAGATAACATGCTGCCTTATAATCCTGAAACTTTAAGAATATAAAAACCACCCATACTAACAGATCTCATGTAAAGCGTATCTTGGTGGAGCCGATTTACTCTAGATACACTGTTTTCACGTGAAACAAAAAAACCTAACCAACCAGCAGGATCGCTGTTTGATTAGGAAAGAGGCACTGCTTTATTGTTCGGTCAACCACGTGCGCGAGTGTTCGACTTCTTCATACGTTAACTGATGACTTGGGGTCCAAACGGTTGAAAGGGCTGCGCCCCGGGAGGTGAAGATCTCTTGGACGTAAGCACTGTCAGCTAGGGAAACGATCGGGTCGTTTCTGCCAAAACTCAGAAACACATGAGTGTCAGGCAAGGAATTCGTTGGTAAATTCTCGACTGGATACATGGCGTGGTAGAGGATCGCTTTTTTGAAGTGGTCACTATCATTTAGTAATAAGCGAATGGCAATGTTGGCGCCATTGGAATAACCCACCAGTACCACTTGGGCTAATGAAAAGTTGTATTCTTTGGCGGCTTGCCGAATGAAATCGGCTAATTCGTCGCCGCGAAGTGCTAAGTCGGTTTCATCATACACCCCTTCAGCTAGACGTTTGAAGTAACGAGGCATGCCGTTTTCTAAAACGTTCCCGCGAATACCTAATAGTGATGCTTGGGGATCAAGGGCTTTGCCTACTTCCAGCAACGACTGTTCGTCGCCACCGGTGCCGTGGAGCAGCACCAAAACTGGTGCGTCAGCTGCTCCTTGTTGATAGATTGCTTTCATCGAAGTTCCTCCTTTAACTTGGTCGTTTGATATCGAAAATCTCCCCAATCGTTGCGTAAGAATTTCCCGCTAGCCGGCTGACTGCTTGTAAGGCACGGGGATCGATCTTGCCATCTTGATAGACATCCTCTGCAATCTGGTAGCCGACGACTTCCAACAATAAGAGATCGGCAGTGGTCTGCTGGTCTTTTTTGATGGGTACGTGCTGATGCAGAATCGTTTCTAGGCGTACACTGGCTTCGTTCAAGCCAGGAACGGCAATCGTTTTCGATGTCGTTGTGGTAAACCCAGAAACCGTCAACTCGCTTTGGTCTGCGGGCAATAATGCCGCGGTTTTATTGGCCTCTTGGACATTTGTTTGATCCAAAATATGCACGACGGCTTCTTTCGTCGCCAACAGATTGCGGGCGGTGTCTTTCAGTTCCCCCTCTTTGCGCTGGATAGCCAACGAGAGGATCACGGGTTCTGAGCTGACGATGTTAAAAAAACTGAATGGGGCGATGTTGACGATACCATCGGCTGATTGCGTACTGACCACTGCCACTGGCCGTGGAATGATGGAGCCAATCAGTAGCTTATAATTTTCTCGTTGGGTCAAATCCTTGGGATCTAAATAGTGCATACAGCGTCTCCTTTTTTCTAAACCGATAAGTCTGGCAAGCGATCCTCGATCTCTACACAGCGGCTTTCAAATTGGGCTGGCAGCATCAACTGCTGTCCTAACGTTTCTAATGGTTCATCAACTAAAAAGCCTGGGGTTTCTGTTGCGATCTCAAAGACGATGTTGCCCCGCTCTTGGAAATAGACGGCTTTGAAATAATTGCGGTCTTTGATTTCAGTGACTCCGTATCTTTGATCGTACAAGTACTCTTGCCACTCTTTTTGCACTGCTTCCGTTGGCACAGACCACGCGATGTGATGGACGGTGCCGACACCCCAGCGCCCTGCTGGCAGTGCTTCATGGGGCACGACGATCTCATGAGCGAGGGTGCCTGCGGTATGAAGATGGGTGCTTTTCTCTGTTTTGTTAAAAATGTTCAGTCCTAGATCATCTGCCAGCGTTTGAATGGTCGCTTCTGGTTGTGCCGAAAGCAAGACGGCCCCATGAAAGCCTACAATCGCTGGTGTTTCCGCCGATTCTTCGGCTTCGACTAGCGCCAAAGACAGGTCATGCTGATCATGAAGTTCTAAAGTTGGTCGATCAAACAATGTACTTTCTTGAACAGTTACTTGATGTTTCGCCAAATGTTCTTGCCAATAGGCACTGCTGCCTTTAGGAATACTAAAGGCGATCGTGCCGACTTGTCCGCTTCCTACTCGTCCAGGATGGGCATTTGCCCAAGGGAAGAAAGTGATGATGGTCCCATTTTCTAACGCTTGATTGCTGTAATAAAGATGATACGTGTAGGGATCATCAAAATTGACGGTTTGTTTGACGAGGCGCAACCCCAACACGTCACGGTAAAAGGCAACGTTCGTTTGAGGATCGCCTACGATGGCTGAAATATGGTGGATCTGTTGAATGGGTTGCATACTATGTGCCTCCTTAGGCGCGTTTTGTATTGAAGGGTTTGATGACTCCTTCGATGTATTCACGGCGATTTTCTAAAAATGGTGCCAATGATAAGGATTCACCCAATGTTTCATATGGCTCATCCCCCATAAACCCTGGTTCATCTGTCGCTAGTTCAAAAAGAATATGGCCGATGCGCACATACAACGATTCAAAATAGTAACGATCGACATAGCCAGAGTTGGCCAATCCCAAGTTATCAAAGACTTCTTGCCAGACTGCTAACGAATCGTGATGGGCTAAGCGAAAAGCCACATGATGCACTTCGCCGTCCCCTTGTTGTGCTTGTGGGCTCGTGGTGTCTTCCACTAAAACGATTTGGGCGCCATTGCCGCCTTCACCGACTTCTAGCAAATAGCGATTGTCTACTTGATCAATGGTTTTGAAATCAAAAACGGATTCCAGCAGCCCTTTGAAATCTGCCAAGTAAGATACAGACATTTCGACAGGACCTAAGCCATAAATCGCAAACTCAGTAGGAACGGGTCCTTTTTTCCAAGGGATACCAGCTTTCACGCCAGTATTGTGTTCATCAGAGATCAGTTGATAGGCTTGCGTATCAAAATCCCAAAAGTGCAACACTTTTTTCCCAAATTCGGTGGTGATTGCCTCGTGTTTTACCTCAAATTCATCAAAGCGTGCGGCATAATAATCAAGGGCTGCATCACTGGGTACTCGAAAACTGGTGCGGGTGATCGAATTGGTTCCTTTGCTACCACGAGCGGTATTGGGAAAATCAAAGAACGTCATGGTTGTTCCCGGTGTCCCTAAATCATCCGCAAAGTAAGTATGGTACGTATAGATGTCATCTTGATTGACTGTTTTTTTCACTAAACGCATCCCTAACACATCTGTAAAGAAATGGTAATTCCGTTCCACATCACTTGTCATAGCCGTCACATGGTGTACCCCTAATAATTGGTCTTGTTTTCTCATTTTCTTTTCCTCATTTCTGATCGTAAGTTATTTTTCGTAAAATTGTTTTTAATTGTTGCAATTCTTCACTGCTAAGTTCGGAAAAACTCGCCGCAATCTTTTGTGCATGACTGGGAAAAATTTTCTCCATCAACGCCCTGCCTGCTTCCGTAATACTGACGTATGTTACCCGTTGATCTTCTTGGCTAGGTTCCCGTTGCACGCAGCCTTTTTTGACTAATTGATCGACCACGTAGGTTGTGGAGCTGCTGGCGATCAAGATTTTTTCCTTGATGGCTTGCGTCGTATGGGTGCCTTTATGGTAAAGCAATTCCAGTACGGAAAACTCTGTAATATTTAAGCCATAACAACGAACATCTTTTTTTGCCACTTGTTCCAAACGACTCGCCGTACGCAGCAAACCGATGTACGCTTTGAGCGCTTCTTCTTGATGCGCCATTTTCCTCACCTCTTTATTTCGAATTCGAGATAATCATAACTTACTTTTTGTAAGTTGTAAAAAGATATGCTTTGGTTGTTTAAGAAAATCATTCAATGCTTATTTTTGTAGAGATAAAGAACGCTTAGACACTAACGACGGTCCTCGCCTTTTCTCTATGAACCCGCCAAATCTAAGAAAAAAAGCGGAACTTATGAAAGGTTCCATAAGTTCCGCTAAATATATATTTCAATGAAAAGGATTCGATCCATTCCATGTACCGATCAATGAAGCGCTGATTCCGACGCATACTTGTCTTTTTTAGATCATTGTGGTCGGCTGCACCTGTTTTTCCAAAGCCAGCAGCCACTTTTTGCGTTCGACACCGCCGCCATAGCCGCCGATGCTGCCATCGCTATTGATGACGCGGTGGCATGGAACGATCAACGCCAATTGGTTTTTTCCGTTGGCATTGGCAACAGCTCGGGTAGCTTTTTCATTGCCGATTCGCTGTGCCAATTGTTTGTAGGAGTATGTTTCTCCGATCTTCATCGCCAACAGCTGCTGCCAGACGGCTTTCTGAAAATCGGAGCCGATCAATGCAATTGGAATCGTGAAAACAGTTCGATTTCCTGCAAAATATTCCGTCAGTTCTTGCTTGAGTTGCTGAATGATTGCTGTTTGCTGCGGAATGATCACTGCATTCAAGCGGCTTCTCAAAACAGCAATCTCCGTTTCTAGCCCTCTGCGATCCACGAATTCTAACAAGTAAAGCTGCTGCTGGTCGCTGATCGCCAACATCGATCCCAGCTTGGTCTCAAGCCAAGCAGAAGAAAGAATCGTTTTTTCGCGGCTGTTGGAAGGCAACTCCCCCATAATCCGAGAAAACGCATCTCGAAAGCCGTTGCCAGAATCGAAACCGGCTTCTAATTGCGCTTGGATCAGCGGTTCTCCTTCACGAATCTGCTTAAACGCTAATCCTAAGCGGCGTGCACGGGAGTATTCGATAAAGGTCATGCCAAAATATTTTTTGAATTGTCGGCGTGCGGTATTGGGATGGATCGCTAGTGCTTCAAAATCTTTGTCGGTCCACTTTTTCTCTGGGTTACTCTCCACGGCTTCCACCAGGCTTTTCACGTCAGGGGATAAGTGGCTAGGCGAGCTGAGCGGGCGACATCGTTTGCAGGGACGATACGCCGCCAGCAGCGCTTCTTGTGCCGTCTGAAAAAACTCGCAATTTTTTTTGAGCGGTTTTTTCGCTGGGCAGGTGGGACGGCAAAAGACGCCGGTGGTTTTTACCCCAACGTAAAAAATCCCTTCATATTGGGAATTTTTTTCAATCAACATGTCGTAATAGTGGTCCCGTTGTCGGCTATCTTCAATCATCTTGCGCATCCCTCCCTCTTTTCTACACTTACAAAAATACTTCGTGCCTGTCCAAACACACGATCAACCAATGTAGCAGTCTGCAATGGCAGTTCGAAAATTTGCCCACATCCTTCTGATGACATACGATCACCCTTTCCTCTGAATGACCTTAGTGTACAAAAAACGGTCTTGGCACATCCCATAAAAATTAACACCAATTTTTTAAAAAAGATCGAAGGCAGTTGCCCTCCGATCCTTTTGATTTCCAGTTTGCCTATTTTTCAGCGAATCTTAAAGCGGCACCTACAGGAACCTAGACCGGCGCCTTCTGCTTGACTTGCAGGGCACTTTTTTTCCGCAAGACTCGCTCTAAACGGGGGCGATTGTAGCGTTGGATCATGATAAATGGGCAGTTAGCCAATAACGCATAGACGATCATCACCCAGCCCGCCCACGCAGGATTCCAGAGGAAAAAGAACGGTGCTGGAACCATCAGCAGCCAATGGGTCAGCTCTGCTCGGCGTGTCTCGATGACGAATTTTTCCAGATAGTCCTTTTGCTGTTGAGCCAAGCGGGATTTGTCAAAGCCTTTTTTGGCAATCACAGTGCCGTCGGGCAATTTGTCTTTCCACTGACGAATACGAAACACGTCCGCCCAGATCCTACCGCCTTTTTCAAAGGCAAAAGAACGGAACCAGTTGGCATGACGTTCAAAAAAGGCATCACTGACTTTGCGCAAGCCAAAGGAGATGCCTAGATGAAACAGCAGCCAAGCCAAGCTGTCTGTAATGAGCAAGAGCAGTGGGGATAAGATGATCAGCGGCATGTGCATCGCCTCCTATAAATTGATTTTGCGTCCTTTCCAGGTCACGGATTTCAACAAATGGGTTTGGATCCACGACCAACCAAATAAGCCTAGGAAAAAAAGAAAGTAACATGGGAAAAAAAGCAGCAGGATTCGGTTGAAGTTGCCGACACGGCGGGCAAAGCACAGAGTTTGTCCAAAATAAGCAGCATAAAAAAGCAGTCCTAGCCAAAGCGGTTCCATCAGAAATGGTGCCGCCAGTACCCCAATGCCGCCGCTGATCCACAAGATGACGCCCGCCATAATCAAAGGGTGAGTGGATTGCGAAGCAGTGGCAAAGTCCTTCGTCCAGCCTTGAACAAGTTGACGAACACCAGCTGGATACATCCGAAAGGCCACCAAGTCTTTTCCACCATACAAGGCGATCGGCAAGCGTTTTTTCTTAAAGCGTCTCGCTAATGCTAGATCATCTAAGATTCCTTGTGGCATGTCCTGATGTCCATTGGCTTGAAGGTACGCAGTTTTGCTGCACAAAATACACGGACCAAAGGCGCCGCCAGCTGAGAGTTTTTCGCCTACGATAGAAAAGCGGTTCAACCCGACAGGTAAGACGACATTAAAGACGGCAGACAGTTGTTCATACAGGCGCTTCGTTTGATGATAGGGCTGCACCGAGAGCAGTCCTTGTCCCGATCGCTCCTCATACGCAGCGAAAAGACGCTCTAAGCCATCTTCTGCTAGAAAGAAGGTATCGGCATCCAAAAATAATAGATACTTGCCCACCGCTTGTGAGGCGCCTAACCAACAAGCCGCCGCTTTTCCAGCAGAATCAGCAGTGGTTTGCAAGACCGTCGCACCGAAGCCCTTAGCACAGGCGATCGTCTCGTCTTCCGATCCGTCATCAACCACCAAAATCTCCACAGGATGAAGGGTTTGCTGCTGCAAGGACGCCAACAATTGCGGCAAATTTTCTGCTTCATTGCGGGCGGGGATGATGATCGACAGTTCTCCCCTCTCCGTCAAGTCTTTGGATGCGGCTGTCTCCTTGCGGGTGGGTATCGTCGGCAGGCGGAAAAAAATCAGCCAGCCTGCTAGCCAAGCAGCGCAAATACCAGCGAGCAGCAGGTACACAGTCATCATCCTTTCTTGTCTTAGTGTTCTCTTTTGGTGATCATCTCACTGACTTGCTGGCCACTGAGGGTCACCATCGGCATGCCGGCACCTGGATTGACCGTACCGCCAACGAAGTATAGATTGTCGTAGCGTTCGCTGTGTTTCGGGTGTTTAAAGCCATGATTTTTCTTGCGGTTAGAGACCGTGCCGTAGATGGCGCCACGATGTGACAAATAATTCTTTTGGATGTCTTCGGGTGTCCAGCGGTCTTCATACACGATGTGCTTACGTAGATCTGTTAAACCCATGTTTTCCAGCTTGATCAAGATCCGTTCACGAAAGGCATCGTATTCCGCTTCCGTAAAGGGTTTATCCTGCAAATAAGGGATATGAGGCAAGATTTTGATGTTCTCATGCCCTGCCACTGTTTGCGAAGGATCGGTTTTGTTGGCATTGACCAAATAGATCGTTGGGTCTTCTGGCAGCTGATGCTGATGGAAATTTTGATCAAAGTTTTCTTTTGAGGCATTTGAAAAGAAAAAGTTGTGATGGGCCAATTGCGGATAGGAGGTTTTGACCCCTAAGTGCAAGACAAAACCAGAACTTGCTGGTTCAAATTTTTCTTCCAGTTTTTGAGTAAAGGTCGGCGCTTCTTCTAACAGCTCTTCATAGGCCGGGATCACTTCCATGTTGGAAACAAAATAGTCGGCTTCGATCAACGTGCCATCATCCAAACGAGCGGCACGGATCTGTTCCTGTTCAACGATCAATTTTTCCACTTTGTGTCCCGTGTGGAAGGTCACACCGATCTCTTTTGCTAAGCGAACGATGCCTTCGGCTAAACGATGCATCCCGCCTGGCACGTACCAGACACCTTGGGCATGCTGCATATAGATCATCATGTTCAAGACGGCTGGGGCGTCATAAGGAGATGAGCCGACATACTTGATAAAATAGCTCAGCATGTCTTGCAGCTGCGGATTGCTGACACGTTTTTGAATAGCATCATGCATCGAAGAGAAATAATCAAAGCCTTTCAGCGCTTTGATCACGCCATGATACTTCAAGATTTCTTTCGTGGTATCTAAGCCTTTCTCAAAATAGCCTTTTTCTGTGATTGCATAAATCTTTTGCGCATAGTCCAAAAAGTCTTGGTACTCGGCCATGTCTTTTTCCGACAAGTGCGGGTTTTCCTTTGCCATACGTGCAAGATCGCCATAGAGATCGATCTTGGTTCCATCAGGAAAAAAGGAGCGCCATTCCAATGGCAATCGGCGAATCGCAACATAATCTGCCATATTGCGATTGCTGCCAGTAAATAATTTTTCGAAAATCTGCGGCATCGTCAAAATCGAAGGACCTAAGTCAAAGCCGAAACCGTTTGTTTCCAGTCGGTTCAACTTGCCGCCTAAGTGTTGATTTTTTTCATATAATGATACATCAAAGCCATTTTGGGCTAATGAGACCGCCGCTGATAGACCACCAAGTCCGCCGCCGATCACTACAACTGTTTTTTTCTCTTTCATTGAATTGCTCCTCGTTTGCTTTAATGAACGTCCCTATTTAGCCAAACCTTCTCGTCAAAACAGACGGTTGCTTCTCACTGCAACTGCGTTTCTTGGCACTGTTTTGGCATTGGCAACTTGAATCAAAGGATCGTTTTTCTAGATAATTCTATAGTATCACACCTTTGAAAAAATGACGGGGATGAGCCTACCGGTCATGGGATGACAGGAAAGTCTCCCTTACATGTATCCCGACATACTGGAGGCTGACAGTGATGTACTGAATGAAGATCTGATTGCGAAAAGAGAAAAATCCAACTATATCAATGATTTTTTTCCAGCATTTCGAATCAGTTATTCGCCTAATATGTCGATCGTACCCCTAAACATACAAGCAAGGTGCCAAGCAGTTGTATCGAGTCCTCCAGTGAGATTAGAATCAATGATATTAGTGGTTATGATTTATAAGGTATAGAAAAAAATAATTTTGCTGAGCAACAAAAACTATTTATTTTAGCTGAACTAGAAAAAGCAGTATTATTCTTTTTTTATATTTATATATAAAAAAGTTCTTCTTATGGATACGAAAAAAAAAATTTGAGACAGTTGATTGAATCATGTAAATTGGAGATACAAACAAATGATGATCTCCGATTACTATTTGACAGGAGGCAAACCATTCTAATTTTACAATTCAACGGTCAATCATTTATATATATTGATCGAAAATTTCCAAAAAAGTTTACATATCACTAAGGAGAATCCATATGAAATTAAAAACAATCCGATCAGCTGAACAATACTTGAATTTCTTTGATGATGAATTTATTCATTCATTTTGTTCTTATGAATATCCTAAGATTCATGAATTTTATCTATCTTTACGAGAAAGATTCTTAGATATATATGAACAATCTGATGACAATTTTTTTGAAAAAATGTCATCATTACTAGATATTGATGCGCAATTACAAATTTTAAGAGAACTTTATGTTTTAAAAAACTCTTCTTTAAATGAATACACGGAAGAAGAGATTATCAAATTGACAATAAATGATAAAAAATGTTTTTATCGAGAGTTAACTGGTCTGAATCTAAGTCAAAAAGCTCCTTGGAGTCTAATCTATTTAAGTGAGCTACAATGACAACGACCTGCTCTCATTTCGAAATGATTGCTCTCTCCCAAAGGCTACTATCCATCTATAACTTCCCTACTTCCCCTATCCCCAAAGCAATGATGGATAAAATTATGCCTTGAAAAAAATAGAACATACCTTCTAGTACAAAAATCGTAAGCTAGGAGATATGTTCTATTTTATTTATCCAAAAATTTTTATCAACTAAATCTATAAAAGATCCTTTAAAGCAAATTGTCTAGTTACATTTGGATTAATTCGATCTATCAAGCGATTCCAATCAGCCGAAGTTGGAATCGTCTTGAAAAAAATACATTCTACGATATCACGAAAATCTGCCGCATGTTCAGCGTAATTTGTCACGAGCAAATCAATATTTTTTTGCATTATGTACTCTGCATTTACTTCGCCAGAATCTGGATAATACAGCTGATGTGCATGCCCAAAATACCTCTTAGACCATCCTTCAATATACTGGACAATATTATTATTTCCTTCAAAAATAAAAGCAATATTTTTTTGGGGAAACCAATAACGTTCACGCACAGCTTCAATATAGATGACTAGGTTTGCACAAAAATCCACTAAATATTCTTCCGAAAACATCAATTGATAAAATTTATTGTTTTCTAAAAAGCATTTATAGGTATAAAATTCCTTCGAAAACGTATCTTGAATAAATTCATTAACGTCATTTATATTTCTGTTAGCAGATGTCGAAAGACACTCTTTGAGTTTAGCCATCGTAAAAAAAGATTCTATTAAAATCAAATCATTTTTTTTCTTTTTCCAGTAGATTTCATTTCCAGCAATTGATAAAAACTATTTGTCAATTCACCTATCTCCGGCCAATGATTATAGGAAAGACAAAATTTTTGTTCAACGATCACTTCTTGTAATTTCCTTTTTGTGATGATACTAACAAATAAAAATATAATTTCATCACTCGTAAAATAAAAGTGAAAATATCTACGTATAACTTCATTGATTCTTTGATAATGCATAAGTTGGATACTGTGTCTTAACGCATGGTGTAGTTCATCTTTAATTAAAACCGTCTCACCTCGTAGAAATCGCTCGATAGAGATATAAAGTATATAAGAATATTGCGAAAAAGAAGCGGTGTGGTAGCTGCTTTTATCAAATAGGCCACTAATCTCCTTCACCGCTTGTTGCACAGCAATAGAAGGAAAAACAGTATGAGGAGTGATGTCTGTTTCATAAAAAAACGTACAAAAAAAATTACGTATATCCGCTTCGTTTCCAATAATATTCACTGGATCATTAGCGAGTTCTAAATCAAAATGAATAAGTTGTTTGCGGACACGCTGTAAATATTTTAAAAGCGTTGCTTTAGATAAATAAAAGTGATCAGCCCACTCGTCAATGGACTTTAATTCTCCTATAAAAATATTCTCCAACAGAATAAATAAAGGTTCGTTTGCTAAAAATGAGGCTTTTTGTTGCTCGTAACATGCATAGTCAAATAATTCAAAACAGTATCCTAGATTTGTTGAAGATATACGAACTAACTCTCCAAAATATTCATTTAGATAGCCAATATCTTTTCCAATAGTTCTAGTCGTACTATTTGTTAGTTCAGAAAGGTGACTTGCACTACAAATTTCATTTTTTTCAAATTCATTTAGAATCTGTAACCATCTTGCTACTGATTTATTTGTCACAAAACTTAATTGGAAATTTTTCAAATAAAAGCTCCTTGCTTGAAAAAAGTTAATTTTGGACGAGTGATTATATGAAATACCCAAATGATGTAATTATATAGATTTAGACAGAAAGAAGAAAATTGACATTTTCATAAAGTGGTGAAATAAGGATTTTCTATAAAGTAACTTTCCTATAATATTCATTTTATCTTTTAACGGAAAATGCGCAAGAATTTAGCATTTTATATGGTTTATTGAAAAATTTAGTGATTTTCCAACGATATATTTTCTTAATTTAAACATCTATAATCTATTTCCTTTTTATAGTAAGATAATATTGAATGATTAAAGAAAATACTCTTCGTGCTTTTTTTAATGCTGTCTCCTCTATCTAAACTACATTCATTTCTTTTTTCATTGTTTAAAAAATATTATCTGTTATTATATCAATATTGGATATTTTTAATGGTATTATCTTGACAATTTCCTTTAACTGAGCCTTTATTAGCGGGTCATCATCTATGCCCTACAACCAGCGTCTTTGTAGAATCCTTGGCAGAACTTAATTTAGATTTTTGCTATACTGATGTAGCCGATTTTTAGTATAGTATGCATTTGTATTTTGTAACTACTAATTTTAATAGAAATCTCGATTTTCTTTCTTATTGGGCTTTTTACATTGCACACTTTCACTATTCTATTTCATTTTGATGATCAAATTATATTTCCTAAAAGGGTTGTATTTTTTATAATAGAATAAATTCACACAAGTATTTCCTAAGAGGCTGAAATGAAAACATTTCAATTAAAATTTATGAAAAACAACTCACTTGTTCGTTGGTTAAAGCTTTTGGACAAGTTTGAAAAAAAAACTACCTGCACGTTAGGTGAGTTGTCAAAAGTTACTAACAGTAGCTCTCGAACATTGATTTCTGATATAGCAAACATCCGAAATTATTTTCATGGTACGATAGAGATAAGCTCTTCTAAGGTCGGCTATTTTTTTGAAGAGATTGATGGGGAAGCTTATAGAAGAAAAAAACAAAATTTAGTGAAAGATGAACCTATTTTTTTAATATTGGAAAGTATCTTTTTCAACGAATTACAGTCTTTGATGGATTGGAGCTTAGCCCTTAACATTTCCGAGCAGGCATTAATTAGTTACTTTAAAAAGATCGAAGTATTTTTACAGCCTTTTAATCTTCATATCGAAACAAATCCAGTGAATTTTGTCGGTTCAGAAATTGATATTCGAAAATTTTTCTGCCTATTTTATTATGAATCTGACATTAATGTTAACACTATTTTTCCTTCAATTAATGTCCAAGAAGCGGTTATTGAGATCACTGATCTATTAAAAGCGAAGCAATTGCAGTCTTCATCGTTCTCTTATTTTGCCTATGTCCTTTACTTGTGCGTGGAACGAAGTAAACGTGGTTTTTTAGTAGAGCCTAACCCAGAGTTAGTGTCAATGATTCAACAAAATGATTTACTTCCTCATTATGAATCTTTAAATCAGATTATGCAGCGCCATTTCGAGTGTGAATTACCAAAATCTGAAGCAATTTATCTATTTACTTGTGTGATTTGTCGCCGCAAGTTAAATGATACTTCCAGTGAAAACTTTTGCCGCAACTACAACCACTGGCCAGAGCTGAAACAATTAGCCCATGATTTTTATGCAAAAAATAAAGGCAACAGCTTCGATGAACAAAAAGACTTACTTTGGTTAGAAGCTTTTTTTACAGTAATAAAACTGCAGGAATTATTATCTCCCTCAATGACCATTAATATCGATGACCTCAATTACTTCGTCCAAGAAAAATTTGCTCAAGAGTACCAAAAAAATTACTATTTTCTCCACAATCACCCACTAGTAGAGAAGGTTTATTCGTTACAAAATTTAGCTGATATCTGTGCTAGCTTGACGTTGCATATGGAAGCTATAAAGGAAGAAAATTGGGGATCTCATCGAACGATTGCAGTGATATTTGAAGGTAATGACTACGTATGCGAATATGCTGAAAGTATCGTTCGTCGTTACCTAGATGCCTATCATACAATGTACTATCCTGATTCAAATGAACTATCACATGAATACTTGAAAGAAAAAAAAATCGATCTTTTGATTACCAATTATTCAGAATATACAACGGAATATTTACTTGATGTCGAAAGTGTATTGCTAAAATCGATTCCAGATGCCTCTGATTGGAATCGGCTACTCAATCATATCAATCCACGGATTTTACATTTAGTAGTGCTTGACAATCAATAGACTATTCCATTTTATTCCTGTATTGTTACGTGAATAGAGCAACTAAAACTATTAAATAAAGCCAACGCTTCCTATCTTCCTAAGAGGACCAGCGTTGGCTTTTTATTGGGAAAGTAATTTATTCTTACGTCATAAATTGCCATTCAATTTTAAATCTCTTTTATTCGGCAGCTTCAATATCTTTGGCGATTTTTGCGACATCGATCTCCCGCTGCAAGTAGTCTTGGTTGTCGATAGGAAAATGCTGACGAAATTCGGCTAGTTCCATCAATTCGACTTCACCAGCTGCCACTTCAAAGTCTAAGACATGGCCAGCAAATGTCCGATCATCACTAATAAAATGCAGGTGGAAACCAGCAGCCGCAGCGCCGTGGAACAACAGCGGGGTAAAGAATCCGACGATCGTTCCGCTGATATTTTCTGTCTGAAATTCGGGCTGATGCTGGATGATCTCAATGAATTTTGGATATGGTTTTTCTTGCTTTGGGGCAACGCGGACGTGCATCTTGGTAAATACCCCATGGATTTTGACAGCGGAAAACAAATTCGGGCTGACTTCGGTCAGGACGTGGTTTTTCACTTCTTCATCGGTCATTTCTTGGCTAACCTGCAGGTGCTTCGCCGCAGAAAAATCAACGACTGCCGCATAGGGGGTTCCTTCATTGCCTTGGAGCACTCGCACCTTGCCCGACTCGTCTACATGGTAGATTTCACCATCTAAAATAATCACTTCACCATTGGAACCAGCCAATGTACCGATCCCAAAATCGCCATATTCAAGCATTTTGCCGATTTGCTCCGTGCCATCCATTAAATCCTGCATCAACCCACCTAGGGTGCCATGCTGATATAAATAACTTTTGTTTTTCACTTTCATCTTGCTGCTCCTTTGGTCTTAATAAAATTGATCAGGTAGGATCGTTTTGCCAAGATCGGCATTATCTGAATAATCCACAGGGATATCAATGATCACTGGACCATCCGTTGCAAAGCCTTCTTCGATGGCTGCCATCAATTCTTGTTTAGTGGTTGCCCGTAAGCCTTTGGCACCAAACGCTTCGGCATATTTTACGAAATCAACGGGTCCAAAATCAACCCCAGAAGCACGATCATATTTCATTTCTTCTTGGAATTTCACCATATTGTAGGTACCGTCATTCCAAATCAAGTGAATGATGTTTTGTTTCAAACGGACAGCTGTTTCTAACTCTTGGGCAGAAAACAAGAAGCCGCCATCGCCAGATACAGAGATCACTTGAGTATTTGGTCGCACGAGCGCTGCAGCGATCGCCCATGGCAAAGCGACTCCTAAGGTCTGCATGCCATTACTAAAGAGCAGATGCCGTGGCTCATAACTACGGAAATGACGGGCCATCCAAATGTAATGGCTGCCGACATCCACTGTTACCGTCATGTCGTCGGTCACTTCTTGTTGCAAAGCATCGATGATTTCCAAAGGATGCAAGGTATTGTTGCTGCCTTCGACATCCGCTGGTTTTTCATTGAGTTTGGTTTGCAGCGTCGTTAAATAGTTTTGGGCGTCTTCGCTCAAGTGATACTGATCGATGGCTTTTGATAGTTGTTCAATAATTTTCGCGATACTGCCCATCAGTTCAACTTCTGGCTGCATAAATGGATCGATCTCCATCGGTACTTCATCGATAACGATCACGCGGGCATCTTTTTCCGCATTCCAGTTGCGGGCTTCGTATTCGATCGGGTCGTACCCCACAGCGATCACTAAGTCGCTGCGTTTCAACAGCATATCACCAGGCTGATTGCGGAATAAGCCGACGCGGCCAAAGAAATGCTCTTCTAATTCACGAGAAATGATCCCAGCACCTTGGAAGGTCTCTACGACAGGCAACCCAGTTTTTGCAACTAACTGACGAATCGCTTGTGTTTCTTTCACGCCTGAAGCCCGCATCCCTAAGAGTAAGACAGGCAGTTTGGCTTCTTTGATCCGATCGACGAGTGCCTGGATATCTTCTGCATCGGCACTGCCTAATTTAGGCGAAGATAGAGGTTTGATCGCCGCCCCTTGAACGGTTCCGTCTGTCACATCTTGAGGAATGGATAAAAAGCTCGCCCCTTTTTTCGCTGTTTTTGCGATGCGAAAGGCGTTGGCAATACTTTCAGAAAGGGTTTCAGGATCTTGGACTTCACTGCTGAATTTCGTGATCGGCGCAAACAACGCCGCATTATTCATGCTTTGGTGGGTCAATTTTGAAAGGTCAGAACGCTTCACTTGGCCTGCTAGTGCCAAGACGGGATCACCTTCGGCAGTTGCCGTGACCAACCCAGTCGCTAAATTACTGGCTCCTGGTCCACTTGTTGCAATGACGACTCCTGGCTCTCCTGTCAGGCGACCGATTGCTTGTGCCATAAAGGCCGCGTTTTGTTCATGTCGTGCCAAGATCAACTCTGGTCCTCGATCACTCAACACGTCAAACACGCCATCGATTTTTGCACCGGGAATCCCAAAGATATAAGGCACCCGATGATTTTCTAAACTTTCAACAATGATTTCTGATCCTTTTGCACTCACTGTATTACCTCTTTTCAAAAACTGTATTAATCACAATACATATAATAGCACTTTTTATTTATTTATCAACGAAAAACACTCATTAAAATCTGTATTACAAAAGCGAGTTTTTTTAGAGAGCGTTTGCATCTGCTTCAGACTGCAGGTGTACGTCTTTCAATTTTTCCGACAAAAAAAGGAGTGGATCGCTCCACTCCATACATCCTTTTCTGTATCAGAACACCGCATAAAAAGAAGCTTCTTTCGTCGGTTTCTTATTCTGCAGGGACATTTTTTTCCGTCAGCCAACCGACAGCCAGTGTCATGGCCGCTCGTGCGGCTTGGGTCTGATCCATCGCATTGACCATCACAAAATCATGGATGATCCCTTGCATCCGTGCTTGGGTGACTTCCACGCCAGCTGCTCGTAAATGCTGCGCATAGGCTTCCCCTTCATCCCGCAAGACATCTGCTTCGCCTGTAATGATCAACGCTGGCGGAAGATCGGCTAACTCCTCTTTGGTCGCGCGTAGTGGAGAAGCGGTCATTTGATCCCGCTGTGTTTCATCCGTCGTGTATTGATCCCAGAACCATTGCATCCCTTCTTTGGTTAGAAAATAATTTTCGCCGAATGCTTCATACGAAGGCGTATCAAAGCGGGCATCTGTCACAGGATAAAACAATAATTGCTGTGCGATCGGAATGCCGCCACGGGCTTTCGTCAACAAGGTCATAACCGTCGCCATGTTCCCACCTACGGAATCGCCAGCCACGGTCAAACGGCTAAGGTCTAAGCCTTTGACATCGACAAATCCCGGTAATTGCTGCAAGACCGCATAATTTTGTTCGATCGCCGTTGGGTATTTTGCTTCTGGTGAACGACTATATTCAGGAAAAATGACGATCGAGTTGGTTCGTACCGCCAATTCACGGATCAATTTATCATGAGTCGCGGCACTGCCGAAGACCCAGCCCGCACCATGGAGATAATGAATGACAGGGAGAATCGCATGATTTCCTTCAGGACGAACAAAACGAACATTGATGGTCCCCCATTCGCCTGTATCTACGGTCTGATCTTCTATCTCAACCGCCAATTTATTGACGGGTGACTCTTGGACTTGTTCCAATAGTGCGCGCCCTTCTTCTGGCGGTAATTCATAGATCCGTGGGTGCGGTGCATTTGCCTCACTAAATTCAACGGCTGCTTTTTCCAACGAAATTCTATCTGTCATACGATTCTCTCCTTTTGTTTGAAATCGTTCGTGTTGACCTTAAGGGTACCACCAAGTCATTCTGATGCAAAGAATCTTGCTTCCTTCTGCTTCCAGGCATTTCGCTCGACAAAAAAGGTGGTTTTTGCACTCTTAACTGCCTTGCCTTCATCACCGATAACTGTAAGACACTCGCTGTGTAAACTTCCCAAAAAACTGAAAGGCGTAGGTAAGTACGTATGAAATTCACATTAGATGAAACACAAAATAACCGTCTGCTCGCTGCTATTTTTCAAGAACTCGCTGTCATAGTCTTTGATCCGCAAAAAGAAGTTGTTTTCGCCAATGCCAACATGACGGATATCCTAGGTTATAGCCAAGAAGAAATCATTGGCTTGCCGCATCGGACCTTTTGTTTTGACCATTATGCTGCCAGTACGGATTACCAAACTTTCTGGAATCAACTGCTTTACTCAAAGCAACGGTTTCAAGACAAAATCATTCGGAAAAACAAACAAGGAGAAAAACTGATTTTAGAAGGGATCTACTTCCCCGTCCTCGATGAGCAGCAAGAAGTCGTTAACGTCGTCAAAATCGCTTTTGACATTACCCAAAGAGAACAAGCCTTAGCGGTCACTATCAAAAAAGTGCAAGAAAGTGCTGCTTCCCTGACACGACTTTCTGCCAACGGACACCAGCAAGTCGATCATTTGTCAGAGAACTTGGCGCAAGTCAAACAGCTGTCTGATCAAAATCAAGCAACGACCCATGCCTTAGAAATGGATAGCCAACAGGTGACAGCGGTGCTGCATGACATCGACCGCATTGCGCAACAAACCAAACTGCTGTCCTTCAATGCTTCCATCGAAACGGCACGGATCGGCGAACAGGCAGCTGGCTTTCGGGTGGTTGCGGATGAAATGCAAAAATTAGCTGAACAGACCAAGCAGTTGACCCAAACCATTGCCGCAACCATGCAAGCCATCAACCAACAAGCCTTAGTCGTGTTAGATAGTGCCGATTCGACGACCATGAAAATCAGTGATTCGCAAAAAAGCCTCGCTGCCGTTTTGCATTCTTACGACACGCTGCGAACGACGGCCAGTCTATTAAACGATGAAGCCGAGTATTTATCAGAAACCAACGACGCTGAGTTGGAAACCTAGAAATCAAATGAATAAAAAAAGAGCGCCGCTGTTTGCGACGCTCTCTTTGGTTTTCTAACTAATAAATTGATTCCCTATTTGATTTTATTGATACTCAGCACTAGCCAGCCTCCCACCCTTGCAACAACTGCTGTAATTCTTGCAAAAATGATTGGGTCGTAAAGCCCAATGCTTGAAGAGGAACACGATATTCCTGTTGAACCACCAAAAAACTGCCAAAGATTTTATGTTGGACCTCAAAGGCGAGGTTTTTCCAAATACTCCACGAAAAACTGGCTATTCGTTTTTCTTTCTTTTCGTAGGTGCACAAATACACTCGCTCGATACCAAAAAGCAGCCCCGCATTCGCTTTCTTGCCAGTCATCTGTGCCGTTAGCAGTGCCAGAGGCGTCTCCGTTTCAGGCACTTGAAAACTGGTAAGGACTTGTCTTTGCCATTGCCGTGGCAGCACTTGTCTTTCTCCAGAAAAATAGAACAAAAAATCTTGCTCTTGCAAAAAAGTATTCAAACGAGTTTGTCGCTCCTTGACTGGATCGCGTGGCGCCCGCTGAATCAAAGACGTCTGATTCATTGCCGATTGCTTTGACTGCTTGTGATCACTTGAACCCCCTGCCGCTGAGGAGTTTCCCATGGGAAGAGGATCCATCGTTTGGTTGGCAGCAGCTGACTGACTGATTTTCTTCAGCAACACAGCAAGGTGCGTCAACGAAAGCTGTTTTGCTGCCATAGAATTGGCATGTGGGCTTTTGGTAGGATCGAAAGATTGTTTGATCACCATTTTCCCACGACAATACAGACAAATCGCCGTGCCAGCGTCCCAATTGACTTCTAGTTCTCCTAAGCAGTGTGGGCATTGAATCGGAATAATATCCATTGAATCATCCTTTCGTTTCGATACAGGTATCGGAGCTATCCGTGGTAAAGATACGGATCGTATTCCAGCTGACAAACGCCAGCAGCACTAGAAGCGATAAGCCATAAAAACCGAAATACCAAGTCAGGATTGCTAAAAAAAGGATCAAGGCAAATTCATACGCCATGTTTTCCAGACCGCTGTAAAATACTGTCTTTCGGACGAGTTTCTTCCTACGGGCTTCAAAAGCTTTCTTCACAGCAGCCGTTGATCCATCCGACTGACTCAACGCCTGAGAAAGTTCTGCTTTGAATCTGCCGTACTCTGAGAAAAACTTAACCTCTGGTACGAGCAAGAAATACCACGTCGCAAGACAAGCAATCAGCAAGATGACCGCTGAAGCGAGCAGACTAAAGGCAACAGCAGGCATTAAAAAGCCACCAAAAAGAACATTTAAAAGGGTCCCTGAAATTATTCCGAATGAAAAAAAGGTATAGCAGAACTGCCATAGGACACTGCTGGTTTTGGAAAAACTTTTTTTCACTTGCACGAGCTGTTCACATTCAGGAAGCTGGGTTGGAAAAAGACGTTCAGCATCGGTGCCATCAGCCACGAAAGAATAGGTTTGGTTTCCGTACTTGAATTCGCCAATGTAATAAGGAAAATACAGTTTTTCCGTATCACATTGTTTCGGAAAAAGAGTCAGTTGAACCTCATTGGCAACCTCTGCTCCCACCAAATGGTCTTTGGCTTTTGCTTCAAAGACTTCCAATAGATGGGTATCAGCAAGTGCTGCTTCTCTGGAAATATCAAAGGGCAACACCTGAACGTCTTGGCTAAGTGCCGAAAACTGCTGCATATCCGTGCAATAGGCGGCACCTTTTTGAAGATGCAGCGGCAGCTTGCCATTGATACTGTAATCCGCTTCTTTTTGGGTATCCGTAGGGAAATATTCATTGAAAACCGTTGTGTTTCCGCTGTTATGTAAAGAAATGTCGGCAGTAATGCGCCCACTCTCCCTCTGCTGTTCCTCGTGGACATAGCTTCCTCTCACTTGCGCATCATAAGCAATTTGAAAATAATACATCGGGATGAATACACGTTTTAGATGAACCATCTCTAGCTCAAAAAAGATACTTTCCGAGATGGTCTCTTGCCAGGCTAGTTTATTTTTCAACGCCTCTTCACATGCCTTTTCATCATAGGCAAACGGATAAAATCCTTCTTTGACGGTCCCTTGAATGCGTGGCAACTCTTTCAGCGAGACGGCTTGGTTTGTTTGTTCCTGTTTTTTTTGTTCCGGTTTGATCAACAGCTCATTCAAGCAATACTGACAGACTGCTTTTCCTGAGTCCCAATCAACTTCTAGACGCCCTAAGCAACTGGGGCATTGGATTTGTGTGATTTTCATTTTTTCTCCTTTTTTATGAATCATTTTTTTCAACAAGATGGCTTATCAAAAAAACCGACGAATGTTCCAAATAATATTCCAAATAAGGGTAGCAACCACGACCACATAAGCGAGTGTATCAAGCCATTCAGAAAATTTCCTGATTCTTGCAAGGTGCTTCCCACGCTTCTCATAGTTTGCTAACAAAGCTGCCCCAGCCGTTTTCTTACCTAATAATTCTATTTTAAGCTCATCTCTAAATTTTTGGACTGTTTTGAGATACTGTTCTTTTAGAAAGTGCAACACTATCCCCGATACTACCCAATAGACGGCAGTTGGCAGGGAACTCATGACAATCCCCCCTATGACAACTCTGAACACTCTTCCTAGAGGGAGCCATTCAGAAATGAATAGTGCAAAGAACAGCAGGAGCACACCTAACGTAAAAAAGAGTACGGAGGACCAGCCAAAAACCTTGCGAGCTTTTGAAAAATTCGCAACCGTTTGTAAGGTTTCTTGGCATTGTGGGATAATCGGCAGCTTCATTCGGTCAGGATCTTTGCCGTCGATCGCAAATTCAAAGGATCGCTCTTGGTACTTGAAGGTGCCCATATACAGCGGAAAGTAGAGCTTTTCTGTTGCACAGCTGATCAGGGAAAGATCTAGGTGCAGCTCTTTTAGATGATCGGCAGATTCTTTCTTCTGGATCACCGCATTCGCCTGGGCTCTCAGTTCCGCTTGTTTTTCAGAACCAAAGAGCGCCTGCTCTTGCTCAATATCAAAGGGAAAAACATGAATAGCATGTGCTGAGACTAGCTGTTGAAATTCCTTTTGATCGGTACTAAAGTACGGTTTTCTTTTCATTTCATCATTGACCTCGAAGCTCTGAGGAATTTCTTGCTCGATCACCTCCGAACTGCCGCATTGATAGAGTATGACCGTCTCATCTGGATGGTCGCCGCGCTTCTTTTCCCACGTGGTCGTATGCGAGCCGTCCCAAGCAATGGAATGGGTATCGTAGCCAAAGGCCCCCTCCCATTGCATCGTATAGGTCACCTGAAATTCATAAATCGGAATAAAATATCGTTTTACCTCGCTGACTTCAAGATGAACGACAATGTCCTCAGGAACTGATTCCTGTTGGATCAGCCATTTTTTCAAGGCATTTGCTACCTCGTCTTCATTAAAGGTAAACGAATAAAACCCTTCTTTGACTTCTTGAAAAACTACGGGAGCTTGTTCATTCGAAGCTTCTTGCGTTTGTTTTGGCGGCGAATGTAGGACTGACTTCGTTAAGCAATACTGGCAGACTGCTTTTCCTGTCTCCCAGTCAACGGTTAACTGACCCAAGCAGCTGGGACATTGGATTTGTGTGATTTTCATTGCTTCTCCTTTTGCACATACTGATTTTCTTATCAATGAAGTGGCTTGGTTGCAAGTGAGGGGGAATATCTTTTTTATGGTGTTAGTTGGGGGAAGCAGCGAAGGAAAGCTGCTTGTTTGCAGGTAGTTGCTCGCTCTCATCCGTTTGTTCGAAACATTTTTTCCAGTGATGAAGCAAACAAGTGTATTTGTACCAAGAGCTGTTTATCCAAAAAAACAACCGCAAACGAAAAACAACTCTTTACATATGATTTTATAATAAAAAATACCTTAAATCTATTTAATATTGATAAAAAATAATTGCTGATTTGCTAGTTGAGCTTCTTCCGTACGCTCAGCAACCCTTACTAGTCGGTTATTGATGGCGGATACGTTAGTAAAAATGTTATAATTAAAATATTCACAAGAAAGGAATTGGAAAGAGTTATGGGGATGTTTATTTTTGTTATAGGTTTTTTGACAATGGTTGTAAGCGGAATCTTTTTTATTCTTGGATTGATCAAGAAAAAGCCGCTTCGCAACAAAATCGTTATTTTTATGGGTGGTTTTCTCTTATTGATTGGCGGGGCACTATTGACTCCTGCAGCAACACCGGAGCTTCACGTAGATGAAGCAGAACTGGTTACGAATGAGCAAGGCGAAGCGGCGATCACTGGGCGAACCAACCCAGAAGCGCAACTGACGATCAACGGGGTGGAGGTTTCGCTGGCGGACGAAACATTTTCTTATGCTGTCCAACTGGAAGATGAAGAGGAACAGGAATTTACTGTCCAAACCTCCATGGGTGGAATCACTAAAGAAGAGGTCGTCACCGTCAAACCTTCTCACGCATTTCTAGCGAGTTTGCAAGCTGAAAAACAAGAACAAGAAGCACTGGTAAAAGCCGAGACGGCACTGGCTCTTGCCGAAACCCAGCCAAACCAAAAGAATTACAACGAAGCCGTGACGCT
Organism: Enterococcus sp. AZ079; assembly: GCF_050547255.1. Classification (NCBI taxonomy): domain Bacteria; kingdom Bacillati; phylum Bacillota; class Bacilli; order Lactobacillales; family Enterococcaceae; genus Enterococcus; species Enterococcus sp. AZ079. The sequence goes on from NZ_CP172955.1 coordinate 3,180,572, forward strand.
GATTCATGCTTTAAGTAAAACCTACGAAGATCTCGCTACTCGGCTCGCGGTAGTTGAAGACCATCTTGCCATCGGCAAAGCCCTTGATACTGCTGAAGCTTCTCTTGAACGCAGTGATTTCGATCAGGCAAAAGAATTGGTCGCACAAGCGGTTTTGAATAAGGAAACGTTTGAAAGTCGGTTATCCACTGTAGAAACCAAGATTTCTGAGAAAGAAGCAGAAGCCCTCGTTACAGAAGCTGTCCAAGCGGTGGAAGCAGCAGAGGCGGAACCGACAAAAGACCGACTCGCTCAGGCAGAGGATGCCGTCGCTCGTCTCAAGACCCCCGATGAGGAATTAGCTGCTCGAACGAAAACAGTGGCGCAAACGATCATTGCCAACGAACAAGCAGCCGCCCAAGCCAAGGCGGAGGAAGAACGACAAGCAGCGGCAACTGTGCCAGAACAAAGCCAGCCAGCCGCTGCTAGCAACCAAGCCCAAACGTCGGTCCTCGTGACACCAACAGGTTCGAAATACCATACGAGAAAATGCGGCAACGGTACCTACACGCCTGCAACTTTAGCAGAAGCGCAAAGTCGCGGACTTACTCCTTGCGCAAAATGTTTTCCGTAATAGCCACTAAGTTTTGCAACGAAAAAAAGACAAACCTCATTTTTGTCTAAGGTTTGTCTACTGTCTGAAGCGGTTGTCTCGTCGGAGGCAGCCGTTTTTTTGTCACTTGCTAGTTTTCCTCATACGAAAACTCGTACTCGTTTTGTTCATCATCGATCAGACGCTTGTCATTGTTGTCCGCCATTTTGAATACTTTCTCAAAATCATCGCCAGTCATGCGCACTTCCTTTTTCTCTTGATCAATGATCACTTGGGCATTGGTCACTTCAAAGGTGTGCATAGGACCGATGTCTGCCGCAGTCAGTGCTTTGCTTTTGGGAAACTCTGCTTGTAGTGTTTCGTTGATTTGCGCTAATTGCGTCTCTTGTTCTTCTACCAAGTCCGCAGGTTCCTGATTCGGATTGGTAAAAAAAGTCAGCGTTTTATTGACAGTGGTTCTTCCATCTTCAAATAGATACAAAGCATATTGTTGATGACTGTTGCTATTGGTCAATACTTGATTCGCAGCTGCAGAGTCAACCCCTGAGCTGCTGCAGCTTGTCAAGAAAAATAGTGTCCCTAAACAAACGACAGCAAATATTCCTCTACCTAACATGCTTTTCGTTTTCATTTTTTCCTCCTCTTTGCCCCTAATTTTGTTTCTTTGATGATTTTTCCGCAATCCGCGGATTTAGGTTTCCTACAGATTAAAGTGCTTTTAGTATAGCATAAATTATTTGCTTTTATAGCTATTTTTTATAGTAAGATTAATTTTACGCACAAAAAAACCAACCTTGTTGAAACAAGATCGGCTTTCTTTAGGATTGATTCGTTGAGACCTTTGAACGCTCTCGCTGGGGTATGATCGTTGCCTACTGTCCAATCAAGCCGACAACAAGTCCTAAAACGATCACTCCTAGAAACCCATTCACAAGGTGCAACCCGACTAATTTGCGGGACTGTCCCGAGTAAACAGCCATCACGAAGGTGGCGACCCCATAAACCCCTAACCACAATAAGCAAGCGACTTGCAAGGAGGTCATCAGCCAACCATCATGATCGAATTTTGCAAACCAATAGACGACTTGATAGGTCGCTTCTGATAAGAGGATCCCACCAACGATCGTGCCGCCAAAGGTAAAGAGCATGTCACCGGTCGTCATCTGCTGATCAGCCATCTTCTCTGTCATTCCTGATTCTTTCGCCCAAAACTTGCCCCACTTATGCATCGGGTTGTAAAGCAGACTTTCCACCACGACCCAGCTGAGGGTGCCGAAAATCAATGTCCAAAAATTAACCATTTTCGTTTTCTCCTACACTTTATTTTATCGTCACATTCCTGAGAAACGAAGAAACAACCGAACGCGGGGTTCCTTCCCCATCAGTTTATGTCTTAAGGGACGTTTCTTCAACTTTTTTCACTGGTTTCCTCAATTTTTCGATGGTTCCAATAAAAACTAAGAAAAATGATCGTATACAATAGTGCGGTGAAGCCAGTGACCGCCAATGGGTTAGTGATCAAAATACCGACAAACAGCAAAATCAGTGCAAGGATCGCCCCACTCAAGAAAATCGTATAGCCCATTTTCTTCTGCTTGCGTACCAAAACAAACGCAGCCGCACTGATCAACAACCAAATCAGCAATACAGTATAAGACAGGGAGCCTGCTAGATAATTGAAGAGTTTGTCGCCTAAAAAGTAAGAAAGAACGACCCCAAGATATAAAGTACCGCTGCAAAACATGATCGCTCGTTGGGGCACGCTGTTTTTATTCAGCATCGTAAAGCGGCTTTTTTTCTGGCCATTGTTGCTTAATCGGAAAAACAACGTTCTTGAAGAAGCATAGACTCCAGAATTGATTGACGAAAACAAAGCCAAAATAATCACTAAATTGACGATGTCGGAGGCAAACGGGACATGGATTTTTTGAAACACCATCACAAAAGGACTGACATTTGGATCGGCTAATTGATTCCACGGATAAATGATCAGTAAAAGAAACAAGGGAATGATGTAAAAAGCGGCAATCCGAGTCATCACTCCTTTGATTGCTTGCGGGATCGCTTTTTTGGGATTTTCCGCTTCACTGATCGTAATGGCTACTAACTCAGAACCGCCGTACGAATAGATTACGACCAGTAAAGAATTGATAAACCCTTTGATGCCATGGGGGGCAAAACCACCATAGTCTGTCATTTGTCTCATCGTCGGGAAAAAGCCCAAATCAAAGACTTGCGTGGCAACCAGATAGAGACCCACCAAGATCAACGCGATCACCACACTGATTTTGGCCCAGGAAAGCCAATATTCTGTTTCCGCAAACAAGCGAACCGAAAACAAATTGATGATGGTCGTGAGTAGTGCCAAAATCAACACAAAGATCCAAGCTGGAATATTGGGAAACCACAACTGCAAAAAGCTTGCGGCAGCGACTGCTTCGGCGATGATGTTGATCATCCACATTGACCAGTAGATCCAGTCGATGAAATCGGCTGTATGCACTCCGAGATATGGCTGGACTAAGCCCGAAAGGCCATGTTGTTTTTGGTCAGATAAGACCAACTGTCCCAGTCCTGTCATGACGACAAATAAGATCAGCCCGCAAAAAATAAACGCCAGCAAGACCGCAGGCCCCGCTAACTGGATCGCTTCACCGCTGCCTTTGAATAGGCCAGCACCGATGGCGCCACCTAGTGCCAACATAGTGATATGTCTGGTTTTCATCTGCTTTTTTAATTGATTTTTTTCTGTCATAGGTTCCTCCTTGAAAACCGTTGATCCTCCATACAAGGTGATTCTCTCACTGTTGCTATTTTTAATTATATGAATGATTTTTTTTAACTACCTCATAGAGAATACCAGACGCTTCTGCTATTGCAACGAAGAATTGAAAAAAATATCTATTTTTTCTGAAAATTCTATCATCCTCTAATCTTTTTCACCTAAATCAAATCTTGGCGAGCTTTAATCTAAGTGAACGCACGAAAAAAGCCATCTCCCAACTTGCGGGAAATGACTTCCTGTCCTTTTTTTCAAGCAGGCTTGATGATCAATGAGTCGTAACCAACTCGGCTTTGACGGCGTCAGGGAGATCTTGCTCGGTCACCTCTTGATACGACTCCACATGTTTGCCCTTTGCATCAAGCTCTAGGTAGGCATTTTCTTTTAGCTTTTGTGGTGCCCAAAACGTGATTTTTATCTTTTGCCCATCTTCATTGACTCCTTCTTGTGTATATTCGTAGGAATCGTGTTCTTGCAACACGCCATACTCGTCGGATGTTTTGACATAGACTTTTTTCTCCGGTACGAACGGATTGAAACGATCCACCAGCTGAACCAGTTCGCTGGAATCATCTTTCGTAAAATAAGACCATGTAACCAATGTGACGGTCCCGATCGTTAACACGAGCAGGATCATACTAATTGCTTTCTTCAAGTGATTGTCCTCCGTTTTTTCTATCTACCTTCAGTATAAAAAAACAAGCGATAAATATAATCAAACTTAAGTCGTATTTTTCCGTCGGTCATTGTGACTAAGGTATCAATGAAATATTTCTGCTTTTTCCAACCTCAATGTATAGACAAACAACTAAGTTCTCCTACAAAAACGTCCCTTCTCACAGGAAGACCAGACTGTTTAATAAGTATCGTGATTTTTCATTCTTTGTAGTAAACTAAACTGCAACAACTTACTTTTAAATACTCATGATTGAAATCTATAGAAAATCGAGGTGCCCCATGCTAGAAATCAAACTGATCGATCAAAAACATCAAGCTGACATCCGCTTAAAAAACGAACCCTTCTCCTTATGGGGGAAAATGCTGCCGTCTTATAATGAGGGCAGCTGGCAGTACACGATCTGTAAATTTGCATCCGAAGACATTCAGACGATGCGTTTCCCCGATGAAAATTATTGCTATGACGAAATGAGCCGAAACAGTCTGTTTATCGGTGCTTATGATGATGGAAAATGCATCGGCTTAGCGATTGTTCAAGACGCTTTTTTCAAGTATCTGCACCTCTATGACTTAAAGGTCAACACAGACTACCGTAAGCAAGGAATCGGTCAACTACTGATCCACCAGGCACTGAAAGCGGCCCTTGCCAAAGGCTATCGCGGCATCTACACACAAGCGCAGGACAACAATCCTTCTGCCTGTCTGTTCTACTTGCGAGCAGGCTTTCGTATCGGAGGTCTGGATACGGAAGTGTACAAAGGAACCAATCAGGAAGGCAAAAGTGACATTTTGTTTTATTTGGATGCAGCGGAAACGGCAGGCAAAAAATAGCTGAAAAAAGAAAAAAATTCCTCCTGCCAGATGGTACACTTAAGGCAACAATGTTTTAGAAGGTGAGGAAGAAGAATGTACGTAGGATTTGATGTTGGCGGAACAAGTATTAAATATGGTGTTTTAGATGAAAGCGGAGTGATCCTTGAAAAATCAGCGATCCCTACTAGCTATGAGCCAGCCCAGTTTTATCAGGATCTACTCACGATCATCGAAGATGCCCAGAGCCGCCACACGATTGATGGCATTGGGATCAGCGCCCCGGGGATCGTTCAAAAAGACGGCTTTATGTTAACTGCGGGCGCCATCAAATCGTTATATGGCGAAAATTTCAAAGCAGTCTTGGAAGCGCGTACAGGTTTGCCTGTGGCGGTGGAAAATGATGCCAATGCAGCAGCGATCGCTGAAAAATGGATCGGCAATGCGCAAGAGGCTGCCAACTATTTGTGTCTTGTCCTAGGCACAGGTGTAGGCGGTGGGATCGTGATCAATAATCAAGTCTACCGAGGTGCTCATGGCATGGCTGGTGAATTTGGCTGGATGGTGATCGATCAGCTGCCAGAAGAAGGCAATATCGAGGAAAGTTCCATCAATAAAAAAACTGCCGTCGTGGGCGGCTTGATTCGCCTCTACAATTTAGCGGGGGCAGCAGATCCTGGCTTTGAACCCACCCAAGACGCCAAAGAGATTTTTGACCGCGCGCAGCAAGGCGAAGCGTTGGCGCTGAAGCTGACGGACCAATTTCTGACGGATCTGTCTGTAGGGCTGATCAATTTGATCAGCTGCTTTGACCCAGAATTGGTATTGATCGGCGGCGGCATCAGTGCCAATCCTTATTTCTGGGAACGCCTGCAGGCTCGCTTGACGATCACGGAAACACGGCATGAAGCGATCAATTATTTGCGCGGACAAACCATCGCACCTGTTCGTCCAGCGAAGCTGAAAAACGACGCCGGCTTGATCGGCGCAGTCTATCAGATCCACCAACAGCTGCACCGTTAAAAGTTCGGATATGCTATACTGGTGTAAATTGATTATCTAGGACAGCGAGGAACCAGCATGGCGCTTTTTGAACAATTAAACTTGAACAAGCTCTCTGCGGTAGAACAAGAAATCTACCGTTTTATCGTCAATCACTTAGAAAAGATCCCGTATATGCGTGTGCGCGACATTGCCGATGATGCTCATGTCTCTTCGACTTCGGTCTTTCGTTTTATTCAAAAAGTCGGCTTTCAGTCGTTTCCAGAATTTCGCTTCTATATCAAAAATCATTTAGAAAAAGCCCATTTTGATGCGCACCCTGAACACTTAGGTTTAGAAGCGCGCATCAAAGGCTTGAATATGCAGATCTTCCACCCTGATGCGGAATACCAAATACGAAAACTCGCCGAAGCGATGCGGGATGCCGATTTGATCTTATTTATGGGGATGGGGGCATCTGGTGCGATCGCGCAATACGTTGCCCGCAAACTAGCCAGCCTCGGTTACTTTAGCATCAGCATTGATGAGCTGACCTACCCGATCAAAAGCTTTTTGCGAAAAGATCAAAAGAATGTTTTGGTTTTTTTGAGTGTCTCTGGTGAAACCAAAGAACTGATCGAAGTCATTACCGGTTTAGACAATCAGGCGATCGTGCAGAAGTACTGCATTACCCCCAATCGGGAAAGTACGTTGGCACGCTTGTGCGATTATTCGATCGAGTATGCGATCAAAGAGGAACGCAAAGACATCTTTCTTGATTTGACTAGTCAACTGCCTTCAGTAGCGATTTTAGAAACACTGATCGGCTATTTGCAAGATTATCGTACCCATTCTTGATGGTTCAGTTTACTGAACCATCTTTTTTTGTAACACTGTGTTCCAGCTGCGGAATTTTTTTCATTTCTTGAGAGATATGTACGGAATCCGTATCCGCTTACTTTTAGTCGTTTACATTCGCTATAATGATGGCATCAATTAATGAAAGGTGTTATTATTATGCAAAAATTCAATGACCTGTTAGACCGCTCGTTGGTACCAATCGCAACAAAGTTGAACAATCAACGCCACGTAGCAGCGATTCGAGATGCGTTCATGCTGATTTTCCCACTGACCATCGCTTCTTCTCTCGTTATTTTGGTCAACAATATTTTATTTTCCAATGAGAGTTTCATCGTGCAATTATTTCAACTGAATCGACTTTTCCCAAATCTGGAAAGTGCCCAGCAAGTCCTAGCTTCCGTGGCGAACGGGACCATCAACATTATGAGTTTATTTATTGCGTTTCTTGTTGCCCAACTTTTAGCCAAGCATTTCCAAGCAGATGCTACGCTAGTTGGTTTGACAAGTGTCGCTGCCTTTATGATCTTGTACCCGACCTCGTTTGCAGTAGATGATGTCAATGTGATCTCTACACAATATTTAGGCGCCCAAGGGTTGTTCGTAGCTATGATCGTGGCTTGTTTGGTCGGTGAATTCTTACCGAAGCTTTTCAAGGTCAAACGATTGCAGATCAAAATGCCTGAAATGGTACCACCAGCTGTTTCCCGTTCCTTTTCTGGCATGATTCCGATCGTGATCATCGTGGCAGTCACTGCTTTGATCAATTTCTTAGTTTTGATGATCGCACCAGAAGGCATCAATGAACTGATTTACAACGGGATCCAAAGTCCATTGCGGGATCTGGGGGGCAATGTCGTCGGTGTCTTGATCTTGGCGTTCTTGCAAACTACGTTGTTTGCGATCGGGATCCATGGACCAAATACTTTGAATGCGGTTCGTTCAGCGATTTTTACCGAACAGGACCTAGCTAACCTAGACTTTATCAACCAAGGCGGCTCCTTGTGGGACGTTCCTTACAAAGAAACTTGGGGCGTTTTAAATGATATGTTCGCAAATATGGGCGGTACTGGTATGACATTGGGCTTGATCATTGCGATCTTCATCGCTTCAAAACGTCCAGAACAACGTGAGATTGCTAAGATGTCCTTAGTTCCAGGAATTTTCCAAATCAATGAGCCGATGATCTTCGGTCTACCGATCGTCTTGAATCCAATCTTGATCATTCCGTTTATTTTGACGCCAATGGTCAATATTTTAGTGGGTTATTTTGTCACTGTTGTCTGGCCGATCATGCCGACCCCAGCGATTGGGGTACCATGGACGACCCCCGGAATCATTAATCTCTTTTTAGGAACTGGAGGAAATGCGATCGCTGCGGTTGTCGGTGTCGTTTGTCTTGCGATTTCGGTCTTGATCTATTTGCCATTCGTGATCGCCTCTAACCGTTCCCAAAAAGTAGAATTATAAGCAAACGAATGAGTCGAGGAGGAATGAAATTTATGTCCGCAAAAATGCCAAAAGATTTTTTATGGGGCGGCGCGATCGCTGCCCATCAAGCAGAAGGCGCTTGGAATGTTGCTGGCCGTGGAATGAGTACCGCTGATGTTATGACGGCCGGCGGCAACGGTATTCCCCGTAAAATCACCAAAGGCGTCATTGAAGGAGAGTATTACCCGAACCATGAAGCCATTGACTTTTATCACCGTTACAAAGAAGATATCCAGTTATTCAAAGAGCTGGGCTTGAAATGTCTACGGACATCGATTTCTTGGAGTCGGATCTATCCAACTGGAACAGAAGAAGAACCAAATGAAGCCGGTCTCCAATACTACGATGATCTTTTCGACGAATTGCAGGCAAACGGCATCGAACCCGTGATCACTTTGTCCCACTTTGAAATGCCTTATGCCCTCTATGAAGAATTTGGTGGGTTTGCTAACAAAGAAGTGATTCCCCTCTTTGTCAAATTCGCCAAGACTGTTTTTCAACGGTATCGTGACAAAGTAACGTATTGGATGACCTTCAATGAGATCAATAATCAAGCAGATGGGCAAGAGCCGCTGCACGTTTGGACCAATTCTGCCATGATCATCGAGGATGACAGTCAAAAAGAAGCACTCGTCTTTCAAGCGGGCGTCAATGAGTTGATTGCCAGTGCGGCAGCGGTGATCGAAGGCAAAAAAATCAATCCAGATTTTCAAATTGGCTGTATGATGGCCTATGTCCCAGTCTACCCCTACTCTTGCGCACCCGCTGATTTGATGGCATCCGTCAAAGCCAATGAACGGCGCTATTTTTACAGCGACGTCCACGTACGAGGCAAGATCCCAACCTATGTGCAAAAATATTGGGCGAAAAAAGGCATCACGATTGAGATCACGCCCGAGGAACAAGCGCTATTAAAAGCGGGAACCGTTGATTATATTGGGTTCAGCTATTACATGTCAGGAACGATCTCAACCCTTAATGAAGTGGCTGGCACACCAACTGAGGATATCCCAGGAGCAAAAATCGTGAGTAATCCTTATATCAGTGCTTCTGATTGGGGCTGGCCTATCGATCCAGTCGGGTTGCGCTATGTGTTAAATACGATCTATCAACGCTATGACTTGCCGCTATTTATCGTAGAAAATGGCTTTGGTGCTTATGATCAATTAACCGATGAGCAGCAAGTCCATGATGACTACCGCATCACTTACCTGAAAGAGCATATCGAACAGATGGAAAAAGCGGTGGTTGAAGATGGTGTACCGCTATTAGGTTATACGCCTTGGGGGATCATTGATATCGTCAGCTTCGGCAGCGGCGAAATGGAGAAACGCTATGGCATGATCTATGTCGACAAAGACAATACTGGCAAAGGAACCTTGAATCGTTTGAAAAAAGATTCCTTTGCGTGGTACCAGCAAGTGATCGCCTCTAATGGTGAAACGCTCTAATTACTGCTTCCATAACTAACGTACAAAAACCGCCCCTCGTTGCGCCATACTCCTTTTCACATTAGGAGCCCGGCAACGAGGGGCGGTTTTTTTATTAAAGAGGGGCGCCATTGCGAGGATGGCTTTTCTTATCATCACTAAACACTACCTCAATGCTGTGGTACACTATAGCTATTCATTTACTTTCACTTTAAGGAGGAGCTGCATGAAGCCGATATTTCGTTCGATCCAATCTCAAGATGATGCGCCCTTAGCCGCTATCATTCGCAAAAGCTTGACCGACCACCAGTTGGCGGTTCCAGGGACTGCCTATTTTGATCCCGAGTTAGACCACTTAAGTGAATTTTATGCAGCAGATCCTGCTAGCCGCCATTATTTTGTCGTCACTAATGAATCGGGTACCCTTTTAGGCGGCGGTGGTCTTGCCGCTTATGATTCAGAAGGGAAAATCGCCGAGCTGCAAAAATTTTATCTCAGTGATGCTGCCAAAGGGCAGCGCCTCAGCTATCCCTTGCTGGCGAAGATCGAGGCCAAAGCTGTTGAACTAGGTTATCGGCAACTCTATTTAGAATCCCATCATTCTCTAGAAGCAGCCTTGCATGTCTATCAAAAAGCCGGCTATCGCGCATTGTGTCAGCCACTATTGGCAGCACAGCATACCACGATGGATCGCTTTTATGTGAAAACACTCGCTGAAGAAAACGAATAGAAAAGCAGCCGTTCCTTGATCGCTAGGAATGGCTGCTTTTCCGTTATCCTTGTCCATAATAAGCATGTTCGCCATGCTTGCGGAAATAATGTTTATCCAGCAAATAATCAGCGATCGGTGTTCGATCCAAGGTCAAAGCTTCGGTACCTAATGCCATTTCTGCGACCTCTTCTAAAACAATACTATTGCTGACCGCTTGTTCCGCAGATTGCCCCCAAGTAAAGGGACCGTGTCCCGCTGTGAGGACAGCTGGGCATGCAAGTGGATCTAATCCCCGCTTTTCAAACGTCTCGACAATGACTTTGCCAGTTTCTTTTTCATAGTCTGCCGTTACCTCAGAGGCCCGTAAAGGTCGTGTGCAAGGGACACTACCATAAAAAGTATCCGCATGCGTCGTTCCATATGCAGGAATGTCTCGCTGTGCTTGCGCCCATTTTACCGCATTTGTCGAATGCGTATGGACGATCGCCTTGACGCCTTCGAAGTGCTTATACAATAGCGCATGGGTTTTGATATCCGAGGAAGGCTTCAACGCCTTCGCCTCTTTCGGCGTTCCCGCTAAGTCGCAAACTACCATTGAATCAACCGTCATCGTCTGATAATCAACACCGCTGGGTTTAATGACGATGATCCCTAAATCTCGATCGATCTCACTGACATTTCCCCAAGTTAGCTTTACTAGTCCTTCCTCAGGCAGTCTCTTATTGGCTTGATAGACTCGCTCTTTCATCAATTGAAGCTGATTGATCAAGGTAACCGACCTCCTTTAGTTTTGGTAATAAAAATGCTTTGGCTTGTTCGATTTCCGCAATCGGGTCAGCGCTCGTCTCACTCCACATCTCGATGACAAAAGAACCGTTATAATTCAACCGCTTCAGCGTGCGTAAGCAGCCATCAAAATCAACACACCCAGTGCCAAACGGTACTTCTTTAAACTTTCCTCGAAACTTATCTGAAACCGCCAATGTATCTTTCAAATGAATCTGGGTTATCTCGCAAATGCCTTTTTCTAATTCATAACCGACATCATTTTCTGGCCAGGCCGATAGGTTCCCGACATCTGGATAGACTTGTAGATAGGGCGAAGGGATCTGCTCCTTGATCCGTAAATACTTTGAGATAGAATTTAGAAACGGATCATCCATGATCTCTAGTGACAAAACGACACCCTTTTCAGACGCCCTAGCGACCGCTTCTTTTAGATTGGCAATGAACCATTCTCGGCTACAAAGACTTTTTTCCTCATAGTACACATCGTATCCGGCTAATTGGATGCAGCGAATACCCAAATCTGAAGCCAGGTCAATGGCTTTTTCCATCAGATGCATCGCGTGCTTGCGCTTTTTTTCATCGATCGAACCAAAGGGAAACCGCCGATGTCCACTGAGACATAAAGACAAGATTTTGATCCCCGAGGCATAGATTGCCTCGACGATCTCTTTGCGTTGCTCTTGGTCCCACTCTAAGCGTGCCAAGCGTTCATCGGTTTCATCAATGGACATTTCAATGAAATCGAAGCCTCGGTCTTTGACAAACTGCAATCGTTCCGACCAAGAGAGGGTTTTGGGTGTTGCTTTTTCATATAGACCGATCAAACTCATGGAAAACTACCCCCAAATCCGTAAAATCTCTTGCTTGAAATCAACTGCTGCTTGTTGCGGATCGTCAGCTGCAGTGATGCCTCGTCCTGTGATAAAGGTATACACATCAATGCCAGCAAACAGAGCCAACGTCTCGACGCTCAATCCTCCCGTGACTGACACTCGAAACCCCATATCGATCAATTTACGGACTTTCGTTAAATCTTTTTCTCCCCATGTTTCACCAGCTAACAGTGCGTCACGACTTTGATGATAGATAGCTTGTGAGATGCCGGCATCTAGCCACTGCTGTGCTTGCTGGTAGGTCCAGTCACCATATAATTCTACTTGGATCTCAGCAATTTCTTTTGCCGCTGCCTTCATTGTTGGGATCGTTGCTGCACAAATCACGGTCATATAATCCGCGCCAGCTTGCTGGCAGTTTTTGGCGACCGTCCCACCGGCATCGGCACATTTTGTGTCTGCTACGATCAACTTTTCCGGATACATCGCTCGGAAGCAGCGTAGGACCTGTGCTCCTTCTTGCAACAGTAAAATAGTTCCTGCTTCAATGATATCCACCACATCGCCAACTTTTTTGATATCAGCCAGTGCACCAGCTAAATCGGAGTGATCGCAAGCGATCTGCAGTTTTGGTATACTCATGAAATTCCCCTCTCTTTTGTTCGATCATCTTTTTGTTCTTGTCACGTCCTGATGCACTACTCCTTCGAAAGACCCGCTTCTCTGACCCGCTCAATAATTTCTTTAGGGGACATCACATTTCTTACCCCGATCACTGTTACGCCCTTTTCTTTGGCTTTATCGAACATATTGACAAAGTTCATTGGCGTAAAGACCACATCGTAATTCTTGGCGGTGCTTTTGCCTTCAGAAATCGCGCAATGATGAATAGAGGTGATCGTGATCCCTTCTGACTTCAAAGCTTTTTCGACACTCCGCATCATCATCAAACTTGTTCCTGATTCATTTGCACAAGATACCAATACTCTCATCTTCTTTTCCTCCTAAGAATTCATTATTTTTGTTTTTCTACATACGCATCATAATCATCTACGATCAAGAAATACCCTTCTGGATCTCTGCGGTACTGCAACTGTGGAATCACTAATAAGATCACCACTACAAGAACCACACCAATGATGCCTAAGAATTTCATCAATACTGTAAAGAATGGCCAGACGGTCGCCCAGTCGAACATTCCAATATAGCCGCCATATTGAGACAATCCTACCCAAGTAGCGATCAATGCCGAACCACCGATCTGAATAATGCCGGATAAGAATGGGAAGAGACAAGCCGCTTTGATGCCTCCGCGGTTGTTGGCAAAAACGGCGATCGCTGCGTTATCAAAGAACAGTGGGATAAACCCAGCAATGACGATCGTTGGTGAACGGAACAAAATCAGTAAAGCAATCATTAAGAATTGTCCTAATGCACCGAATAAAAAGCCCACCGTCACGGCATTTGGCGACCCAAAGGCAAAGGTTGCGGCGATATCGATCCCTGGAACAGCACCTGGTAAAATCGTATTCGAGATTCCTTGGAATGACTCGGTCAATTCAGAAACGAAGGTGCGGACACCTAATTGAAGAATTGCTAAATAGACGGCAAACATTAGTGATGTTTGTAAAATATAAAATAAGAAACTTTGTCCTTCTGCCATAAATCCTGCTGTTATTAAATAATCTTGTCCAAGCGTTACCAAAATGATACCGAAGAAAAAGAGCATCAAAATCGAAGTCGATACCATATTTTCATTGAAGACTGATAAAAAACCGGGTAGTTCGACATCTTCTAATTTGCGGTTGGATTTGTTCTTTTTGAAGCGTTCCGCAAGTCGTGCAAAGAAGTAAACACCAAACATCTGTTGATGGGCAATCGCAAAACCAGCACCTTCCGTCAAATCTTGACAGATGCCAACGGTCAAATTGGACCCCACCGCCCAATAGCAGCCTAAGATCAAGCCCATGACAAGTAAGACTTCGATTCGACCCAGGTCTGGGAAACAGAATAGCAGCAGCCAAAAGGCCGTTGCGGCTTGCTGTACTTGCACATTTCCAGTAGTGAAGACGGCCCGCAGCTTCGTATATTTTTTGAAGCGAACGAGTAAGATATTAAAAACAAAGGCAATCAATAATAAGAGCATCGTGTCACCAAAGGTGCGTCCAAATCGTTCTTCAATGCCGGCGGTGATCGCATTTTGACCAAAATACGGGTCAGTGACCATCGCATCTAATTCAAAACGCTCCTTAAGCCCCACCAGGATCGGACGGAAATTATTGACCAATCCACCAGAGCCAATCGTCAAAATCAAGTAACCAACGGTGGCCTTGAAGAAACCTGCAACACATTCAACAAACGGCCGTTTCAATAGTAAGTAACCAATCAGTACAATAAAACCGATCAAAAAAGCTGGCTGCATCAAAATATTCTGAGCAAAGTAATCCCAGCATCTCAATAAGAAATCTCCTACCATTTCCATCTAATCCCTGCTTTCTTTTTGGTCATATTTCTCCATCACCGCTTCAAAATCTGCCATTGTTTTTACACCTAGTAAATCTTCCACCAGCCCTTCTTCCATCAGCATTTCGGATAAACTAGCGATATTGTTCATATGTGCTTCAGCGTTTTTGGCAGCGAGCATAAAGAACAACTGCGCCTCTTTGTCGGGGTCATCATCTTGAAATGAAACGGGGGCTGGAAAAATCGTCAATCCGATCCCCGTTCCTAAGACACCTTTGCTTTCTGCTGAAGAATGGGGCATGGCTACTTTGGGAATGATCACAATATAAGGACCGTATTGATGAACATCCCGAATGACATCTTCAATATACTGATCCGTGATCAACGCCTTTTGCTTTAATCCTTCGCCACTCGCCCAGATAGCGGCTTCCCAATCTTCGGGCTGTTCATGATTAATCGCAACCAACTCATTTTCATAAAAATAACGCAGCATTACCTTTGCTCCTTTCAAATTTGGCTTTTGCAGCATCCCCCCTTCTTTTATAAAAAAGAAGGGAATGGCGTATCATTATCGACCGAAAACACATCTTTGAAGCCGCGATAGAAATTAAATTCAAGATCGTCTTTATTCGTTGGGTAGGTAAATTTGCCGCCAACTTGCCAAATATACGGTTTAAACTCATAGTGCAAACGATCTTTTTTAAACTTCCAAATCTCAGTGATCTCCTTTGGATCAGCCATAAAATTGGACCAGATATCATAGTGTACAGGTATCACTACTTTGGCATTGAGGGATTCTGCCATCCGCAACATATCGACTGAAGTAACCTTGTCGGTGATGCCCCGCGGGTTTTCGCCATATGCACCTAAGCAAACATCGATCTTGTACTGATTCCCATGTTTAGCAAATACATTCGAATAATGAGAATCTCCAGCGTGATAAATCGCCCCACCGGAAGTCTCAAACAAGTAATTGACTGCGATACGATCCATGTCCTGTGGCATTTTTCCTTTCAAGCTGGTATCCGGATCTTCACAAGTAATTAGAGCGGTTCGATCGAATGCTTCTAAAGCGACGATTTTCACCTGCCCAATGGTCACTTCATCCCCTGGTTTGACCACGATGGTTTTTTCTTCTGGTATTCCCCATTTCAACCAAGTTGCAACGACTTCATGGGGACCGACGAATTTTGCTTCTGGACAATTTTGATGGACTGCAGCTGCGGTATTGATGTCTAAATGATCGGAATGAATATGGGTCACCACTAACGCATCCACTCCTTTGATTTCAAATGGATCGATCACAAAGGGCTGCGTCCGTAAGTTAGGCTGCATTTCCTGTACACCACTCATCCGCATCATTTGATGGCCTTTTTTCATTTGCCCATTCCCATGACTGCGTTTGCCAGTGCCGCACCAAAGGTCGCATAAAATGTTGGTTCCTTCCGCACTCTTTAACCAAATACCCGTACAGCCTAGCCACCACATGGAAACTGTGCCTTCTTTCACAAGTTCACTTTCGATCTCCTCGTTTAAATAGGTTCCCCATTCTGGAAACGTATTTAACAGCCAACTCTCTTTCGAAACATCATTTACGTGTACCATCTTTGTTCCTCCCTTGCTTATTTACACCTTGATTCTAACATATAGAAAAACGCTTTCAATCAAATTTTATGTTAATTTATCTTATTTTATGTTAATTTACAGAGAAATAAATGTGATTATTTAATATATATGGTAATGTTTCTGTGATATGTTAAAATGAGTTCGAAAGAAGAAACGATAAAAAAATGGCAGTTTCTAAACGACGGCTGTGCGATTATCCCGCGAATTCGTGAGAAAGAGACACGTGATTTTGCTGCACAGGATAATTGCAAGCTGGACAAATGATAGAAGACAATAATAGAAAAAAGTGCATGTGAGGAGGAAGTATCGTGAAACGTTCCAATGAAGAAGTGAGGCAAAGAAGAAAACAATTGATCGATTTGATAAAAGCATCTGGTCTTTCTGATGTGAGGACCCTCAGTCATCAGTTGGGAGTATCAGAGATGACGATCCGCAGAGACTGTACTGTCCTCAGTGAGATGGGTCAGATCAAACAAACCCACGGAAAAATCGAATACTGTGAAGCTTATGAAGATGAAGCACATCCCACCGACTCGATCGAGTACATCAAAGATCGACTGGCCAAAGAAGCGGCTCGCCAAGTAAAAGATGGCGATACCCTTTTCGTCAATACGAGTACCAGTGCAGCTCAAACGTTGCGCCATCTCACAGACAAACGAATCAGTTTGCTGACGAACAACACGAGTGTGATCCAAATGGAACACCATCCAAAATCAACGATTGTTTTAAGTGGTGGCGAAATACGTTACCCTAAAGCGGCATTGTCAGGAGACATCGCCGTGGAGTCATTTTCTCACGTTCGTTCTGATGTTACGATCATTGGCTGTAGTGGGTTAGATTTACAGACCGGCATTTCCACTTCAGTAATCCACGAAGCCAAAGTCAATGCGAAAATCATCGAAAATTCTGGCAAGTTGATCGTTATCGCGGATTATCGCAAAATCGGTAAGCAATCCAATTTTACGATTGGCGCAATTGCGGATATCGATCTGCTGATCACCGATCATTACTCTGATCCCAAAGTCATCGATTTGATTGAGCAACAAGGTGTTCAAGTCATCCAAGTACCCGTCTAACCTTCTTTACCGCTAAAAAAAGCCCGACAGTTGATCTGAAAAGCCACGCCTTGCTGCCTCTTCCAACAGAAACAGCAAAGCGTGCCCTTCGATCAACCATCGTGGCTTTTTTCGTTAAACAATCGTGCGCTTCAAACGTGCTTTATGGGTCGTGCCTCTTGTGAATTAGAGCCGCAGCAACCAAATCAATGCAACAGCACCCACGGTTTGGACGGCGCCAACGGAAAGACCATAGAATAAAAAGCGCGGGCCTTCTTTTAAAAACTTGCGGAAATCCAAGCGCAAACCGATGGCTGCCAACGCCGTCGTTTCAAACCACGTACTGATAAAATGAGCGCCCTCATTCAACCAGCTAGGCAGCGGTAAGAAGCTGTTCAAGATACAGATGGTCAAGAAGCCCAACACATACCAAGGGATCGGCAGCCGCAGCTTGCCTTTGGCTTTGGTTTTGGTGGGGGTCTTTGTCGTCATTCGTTCAAAAACAATGACGACGACTGCCAACATGATGATGCGCGCGATTTTAAAGAGCATCGCGTATTTGACGGTGTCGGCATCAATCAAACTAGCCCCCGCCACGACTTGTCCGACGGATTGCAGCGTGCCACCAAGTAAGGCGCTTTTTTGCAACAGATCATCGCCGTATAAGCCCAATGCTAAAAACGGCAGCGTCAGCATCATCACTGTTCCTAAAAGATTGACCAAGGTGATGATCTGCCCTTTTTCTTCATCATCGGCATCAATGGCTGGTGCGATCGCCGCAATCGCAGAGGATCCGCAGACAGCATTGCCGCCTGCCATCATCAGGCTCATCTTTTGATTAAAGGCCATTTTTTTCCCTATCAAATAAGCAGCGGTAATGACCAAACTCATCATCAGCAATATAAAGAGAAAGCCCCGAAGGCCCATTTCACTGATGGTCTGGAAAGTGACGGTAAAGCCCAGCAAAACCACCGAATATTCCAAGAGCCGACTTTCCGCAACCTTCGTTCCGACTTGATAGCGTTCTTGCTTGAACAGTGTATTTCCTAAAATGATTCCTAATAAAATAGCAAGGGTTGCTCCCCCTAATTTTGGTACAGCCAAAGCCATGATTCGGGCGGTGACGGCTACCGAAAAGGATAGGAACAAACCGGGAAGTATCAAAGCTGTTTGTCGTTGCTTCATTGCTTTCATCCTTTCATATAACATCCATTATACACAGATTGACCGATCAGTAGGATTTATTGGTATAATAGTTATGATTGAATTTTCTAATGGAAGGGATTGCAATGTTAAAATTACTGGAGACCTTCAAGATGGTCTATGAAACGAAAAATTTTTCGAAAGCTGCCGAATTGCTGTTTATTTCGCAGCCCACGGTTTCTGCTCAGATCAAGCAGTTGGAACAAGACCTGGATACACCGCTTTTTTTACGCAATGGTCGCAAAAACGTGATCGCCACGCCCCAAGCAGAGTACCTTTACGAAAAGGCACTGAATTTATTGGATGAGTGGTCGACGATCACCAGCGAGATCCATACCAACACGCAGCATCAAAGCCACTGTGCCCTAGGCATCTCTCATACCTATGCGATGGCCTTGATGCCTGACTTGATGATTGCTTTATACAACGCCTTTCCCACGGTGCGTTTTCGGGTATCGATGATGAACTCCGCTGAAGTCTTAACAGCCCTTGAACAACATCAATTAGATTTAGGGATCATTGAAAAACCCTTATCTGCACCAAGTATTTTGCGTTTCCCGATTTTGAAAGATCAGCTCGTCTTAGCTGGTGATCCCCAAGTCGGTCCTTGGCTCGTTCGAGAAGCGAGTTCTGGTGTCTACTATTACACTAAGCGCTATCTAGAGGAACAAAATATTCAAGGACCGATCATTGAGATCGCCAGCAATGAATTGATCGTCGCTTTACTGAAACAAGGCTTCGGCTGTTCGATCCTTTCCAAGCGAGCCGCCTACGGCATTGGCTATCAACTGCTGGATAAAAATTTTGAGCGGCAATTTTACCTCATCCAGCGCAAAGCCGTCACAGAACCAGCCATCGAGGGTTTGCGGACCTTCATTCAGGAGTGGTCGCAAGAGGATTCCTTGCAAGCAGAAAGCAAATAAATTCACTTGTTTTTAAGGGAGGAAACCACCGCCTCGTGGGATTTCTTAACCTTTTCTTACGATTACGCTTCCTCGCTGCCGATCTGGCCCGTTTGATTGTTTCTTAAGAAATTTGTGCTAAAATGAAGAGTACTGGCTATGGGCTCTAATGTTCCCCTTTTCGGTGGATCTTAGACCGCCCTTTGACTACTTTTGCAGTTCGTGAGCAAACCAGTAAGAAAGGATCTTGAAATGAACGAACAAATCAAGAACAAATTAGCGCTGCTTCCTGACCAACCCGGTTGTTATTTAATGAAAGATAAAAATAACAAAATCATCTATGTTGGGAAAGCCAAAATTTTAAAAAATCGTGTCCGTTCGTACTTTACCGGCAGTCACGATACGAAAACCGAACGGCTCGTTCAAGAAATCAATGATTTTGAGTACGTCGTTACCGAATCAAATACGGAAGCCTTATTGCTGGAAATCAATTTGATTCAAAAAAACAAACCGAAATACAATATCATGCTAAAGGACGACAAGTCGTATCCTTTTATTAAAGTGACCAAAGAGCGCTATCCGCGTCTGATCATCACTCGTAAAGTTTTAAAAGACGGGGCTTTATATTTTGGCCCTTATCCTGATGCACGAGCAGCCAACGAAACCAAACGGGTGCTGGATCGCCTCTTTCCATTGCGAAAATGCGGTCCTTCTCAAAAGCGGCCTTGTCTTTATTATCATTTGGGTCAATGCGTCTGTCCTTATGTCAACAATGTAGATCCCAAGGATTATCAGAAGATCGTTGATCAAGTCAAACACTTTTTCCACGGCGGTCACGTCGATATTTTAAAAGACCTGAAAGAGAAGATGGGCGAAGCCATTGAAACGTTAGAGTTTGAACGAGCGGCTGAGCTGCGGGATCAGATCCAAGCAATCGATACCGTCATGACGCGACAAAAAATGACTCTGACAGATCTGATGGACCGTGATGTCTTTGGCTACAGTGTCGACAAAGGCTGGATGTGTGCCCAAGTCTTCTTTATCCGTCAAGGAAAGCTGATCGAACGAGAAGTCTCTTTGTTTCCTTTCTACAATGAAGCGGATGAGGATTTCTTGACCTTCGTCGGCCAGTTTTACCAAAAGAATGAGCACTTCATTCCCAAAGAAGTCTTTGTTCCGCAAAATGTCGATGCTGCCCCATTAGAAGCGCTGCTGGAAACCAAAGTCCTGCAGCCCCAACGAGGCGACAAAAAGAAATTGGTCGATTTGGCCAATAAAAATGCCCGCATTGCCTTGGCACAAAAATTTGCGTTGATCGAGCGTACTGAAGAACGGACGATCGGTGCAGTGGATCGTCTAGGCGAAGCCATGGGGATCGCAACACCTTATCGGATCGAAGCCTTCGATAACTCCCACATCATGGGGACCGACCCAGTGTCTGCAATGGTGGTTTTTGTCGACGGGAAGCCGTTTAAAGATGATTATCGGAAATATAAGATTCGTACCGCACAAGGCGGCGACGATTATGGCTCTATGCAAGAAGTCATCTACCGCCGATACTCTCGTGTCCTAAAAGAAAACCTGCCTTTTCCTGATCTGATCATCATCGATGGTGGGAAAGCCCAAGTCGGTGCCGCCCAAGAAGTGCTGTATAACCAGCTAGGTTTAGATATTCCCGTTGCGGGTTTAGTGAAGAACAACAAACACAAAACCAGCGAGTTGATTTTCGGGGAATTTTTAGATCCGATCCAGCTGGAACGCAATTCTGTGGAATTCTTTTTGCTGCAACGGATCCAAGATGAGGTCCATCGTTTTGCGATCACCTTCCATCGCCAACTGCGCAGTAAAAACAGCTTTTCTTCCAAACTGGATGAAATTCCTGGCTTAGGACCAAAACGCAAGCAACAGCTGATGAAAACCTTCAAGTCGTTAAAAAACATCCAAGCAGCTTCCGTGGAAGAGATCCAGCAAGCTGGCATCCCCAAAGCCGTTGCGGAAACTATCTTAGCCAAACTAGGTGATCAAAACCAACCCACTTCTTAAGTCAAAACAAAAACGCTCCATAGCCAACAGTAGCTATGAAGCGTTTTTTCGTTGAAGAAGCATTTTGTAAGCCGTTACTTTTTGCGGTGCTGTAACAGATCAGGCTTCATGTCTAACATGGAATATCCCCGAACATCATACCGATTGCGGCTGCAGGAATAGTCCACTGGACGTCCCGATTCTAAATAGATGATCTGTTCTAATTCCAATACTGGGTCATCTACTTGGCACGCTAAATAGGTTTGATCGTATTCATCGCTTTTGGCAGCCTGAAAGGTCCGATAAGCGCCAGCAAATTTGTAGCCTAAATCTTGCAGTAGATAGTCATAGACGGATTCTTCCAAGATCTCTTTCGTCAAACCGCTGACCAGATCCAACGGCATATAGGAATGCTCGAGTATGTATGGATTGCCTTCTAAGATCCGCAAACGGATCACATGATAGATTGGTTGTTCGGCAGTGATCTGAAGCATCTCTTGAATTCTTGTTGTAGGAAAACAGACTTCAAAGGTGATGACTTGGCTAGTCAATGTCCGTTTTTCTTGTTTCATCTGATAGCTCAGGCCTTTGTATTCTGTCACCGATGAGGTATCTTTGCCCCAAAAGGAATGATTCAAAACTTTGGTCCCTAAGCCGCGCTTTGTCAGCAGCAAGCCTTCCATAATCAGGATATTCACCGCATTTTTAATCGTCATTCGGCTGACGCCAAACTCTTCCACTAACTCTGTTTGATAAGGTAAAAGACTGTCTTTCGGATAAGTTCCGTCCTTGATTCTTTTACGCAGAACATCTGCGATCTCCATATATTTGGGCATTTTGCCACCTCCAAAACGTGTGTTGTATTGTATTGATTGAAAAACGATAAAAGAACCGGCCAAACGAAAAGAGTGTCATCACACCACTGCACCTTCCAATGAAGCAGTGTGATAAGGGGTATTGCACTCTGATCGCGGCCGGATAAGGTCTATTACGTTTGGCGCTTGTTTCTAATCGACTCGATCAGACATTACGCATTTTTTAAACGGCGTGTTTCTTGAATTTGCGCCATTTTCACGAACGGCAAGTAGATAACGATTGACAAGATCAAGTTAACAGCTGCCAAGATTCCGCCAGCAATACTTTGTGTCGACAAAATACCGCCGATGATTGGTGGCGTCGTCCATGGTGCGATGACGGTACTTGCAGGAACTAAGCCAGTTGCGGTTGCAAAATAAGCAGTCGTTACTAAAACAAGTGGGGTCAACACATATGGGATGAACAAGATTGGGTTCAAGACAACTGGTAACCCAAACATCACTGGTTCATTGATCATAAACACACCTGGTGCAACAGATAGTTTTGCGACAGTCATATACGCTTTATGATGACGAGCAACTAAAAAGATCGCAATCAAAAGACCTAGTGTCGCACCTGTTCCGCCGATGTTCACGAAAGAATCAAAGAATGGTTTGTTCACGATATAAGGCAAATCTGTTCCTGCTTCTAATGCTCGTGCGTTTGCTTCGATCGCTGGCACATTGATCGTTTGCATGAACGGGTCGATGATGTTGGCACCATGTAAACCAAAGAACCATAAGAATGCAGAGATAAAACCTAATAGCAAAGCAGCTGGGTAAGAGTTTGCCAAGCCCATGAATGGTTGTTGCACCAATTCATAGAAGGACAATACGATACTTGTCACACCAAATGCTTGGAAAATTGCTGTAAACAAAGCAAAGATCGATACGGTGATCATTGCTGGGAATAATGCAGCAAATGAACGTGAAACTGCTGGTGGTACTCCATCAGGCATGTTGATGACTAAGCGTGGGTTGCCAGCTAGACGACGGAAGATCTCAGTAGAAATGATCGATACGATTAATGCTAAAAATAATCCTTGAGAACCAAGTCCGGCAGCTGTTAACAAACCATCTGGGCCTGTCGCCATTGCACCTAATGCGAAGAAACTTGCAACTGAGATCGCCCCAGCACCTAATGCGTCTTGATTGTAGCTTTTAGCTAAATTATACGCTACTGTGAAAGCGATTAACAGACCAAGTATTGAAAAAGTACCTGCTGACAAGTTGTTCCCAAAGGCTTGCCATGTGCCTTCACCAAAAATGCCATTCATAAAATCAATATAGGCAGGGATTGGTAAGTTGTTGATCAATACCCCAAAAGAGCCTAAGATCATCAACGGCATCGTTACGATAAATCCGTCACGAATGGCCACTAGATGTCTTTGAGAGCCTATTTTAGAAGCGATCGGAATAAAGTGCTTCTCCATAAATCCAATAAATTTATCCATTGTTTTTTCTCCTTTCAAACCCTAAACAAAATAATGAAACCGATTTCTACTAAAGAATACCACGAGAACGTTTCCATGTCTAGTCTTTTCTTTATCAGAACTGTGCTTTTATTTAACCCAGCTTATCATTTGCAAAAACAGGTGGTTTTTTAATAGAATCCCCCCTTTGAAATTAGCCAAAAAAAATCCGCGATTTTACACAAAAAAAGCAATGCTGATTCCTACAGCATTGCTTTTTTCATTGTTATTAAAAGCCGTTATTATCTGAAACTTCTTTAAACCAACGACCTGATTTTTTCACCGTTCGTTTAGCATCATTTGCTAAGTCAACGGAGATAAATCCGTAACGGTTCTTGTAAGCATTGGTCCATGACCAGTTGTCCATGCAAGTCCACATATGGTAGCCGACACAATTGGTTCCTTCTTGGATCGCTTGGTGGACGTACTTCAAGTGGTCAGAGACAAATTCGATGCGGTAATCATCTTCGATCACGCCATCAGCATTGACGAAACGTTCTTCTCCTTCGACACCCATGCCATTTTCAGAAATGTAGCACTTGATATTGCCATAATTTTCTCGCGTGTTCGTCAAAATATCATAGATCCCTTTTTCATAGATTTCCCATCCACGATACGGGTTCATTTTCTTGTTCGGCATATCATAGTTATCAAAGTAATCATCAGGCATTGGACTTTTCGCTTCATCGATTGGTGATTCTTTCTTCATGATACGACGAGGTTGGTAATAATTGATCCCCAACAAGTCGATCGTATTTTCGCGAATTGTTTGTAAATCATCAGCTTCCATCGCTGGTACCATATCCAATTCCCTGACGATGGTCACTAATTCTTCTGGGAACGTGCCTTTGACCGCAGGGTCTAAGAAAGAGCGATTAAAGAAGGCATCTGCGATTTGCGCTGCTTTGACATCCTCTGGATCGTTCTCATCTCTTGGATAGCTTGGCGTCAAGTTCAAGATGATGCCGATCTCCCCATCAAGGTTCATCTCATGATAGACTTTGATGGCTTTAGCACTCGCCAACGTTTCGTGGAACCCAACTTGGACTGCATGTTTCATGTTGATCTCATTCGGATAATGGAATTGGTAAAGATAGCCGCCTTCAACAGGGACGATCGGTTCATTATGAGTGAACCATTTCTTGACACGATCACCAAATAATGTAAAGCAGGTTTGCGCAAACGCGACATAGGCATCCACGGTCTCTCGGTTCAACCAGCCGCCTTTTTCTTGCAGCGCCATCGGCATATCGAAGTGGTATAAATTCATGAAAGGTTCGATCCCGTTGGCGATCAACTCATCAATGTAGGCATTGTAAAAATCAACGGCTTTTTGATTGACTTCTCCTTTGCCTTGCGGGAAGAGACGACTCCATTGGATCGACGTCCGAAACGTCGTATGGCCGGTTTCTTTCATTAGTTGAATATCTTCTTGATAGCGTGTATAGACTTGCGAGGTTTTTTCAGGACCTACCCCATTGAAAAATTTCTCTGGTTCTTGCTGATACCAGTAATCCCAGATGCTTGCCCCTTTGCCATCGCCTTC
The DNA here is from genome assembly GCF_050547255.1 of Enterococcus sp. AZ079. Classification (NCBI taxonomy): domain Bacteria; kingdom Bacillati; phylum Bacillota; class Bacilli; order Lactobacillales; family Enterococcaceae; genus Enterococcus; species Enterococcus sp. AZ079. The sequence goes on from NZ_CP172955.1 coordinate 3,205,671, forward strand.
AAATACACCTTCTGTTTGTGGGCCACTAGCGGCTGACCCCCACCAAAAGCCTGCTGGAAATTGATAATCCATCTTCATTCACTCCTCATTTTTTCTTTGCTGCCCTAATCATAAAGGAAGCAGTTACAAAAATCAATCTTTTTTAAAATAAATGTATAGACATTTAAAATAAAACATGATACATTATCAATGTAATCGATTGCAAAAAGAAATTTAAGGAGTGAACTAATAATGAATGGTTTTATGGACAAGTTATCTGAAAAGATTTTGCCCTTGGCGAATGCCTTAGGACAAAATCGCTACCTGACCGTCTTGCGGGACGCGTTTATGCTTTCGTTCCCAATCACTATGTTTGGATCGATCGTGGTCGTTTTAAACAACCTGCCCTTCTTCAGTGATGCCACTAAAGGAACATTAGGAACACTGTTTGGCAATGGGCAAAATGCAACAATGAGTATCATGACTGTTTTCGTTACTTTCGGTATTGGCTATTATTTATCAAAATCATATGATGTGGAAGGGATTTTTGGTGGTGCCGTTTCGTTTGCCAGCTTTTTGATCTTGACTCCTTTCTTTATGACCACTGAATCTGGCGAAACGATCTCCGGTGTGCTGTCTCTTGATCGTCTTGGCGCAAAAGGGATGTTTATCGGGATGATCGCAGCATTTTTGGCAGCTGAAATCTATTGCCGCATCACAAAACGCGGCTGGCAGATCAAAATGCCTGATGGGGTACCACCAGCAGTTTCTAAATCTTTTGCCGCTTTGATTCCAGCAATTATCACCTTAACGGTATTCTTAGTGATCAATGCCATCATGACGGGTGTCTTCAATGCCAACTTGCATGACCTGGTTTATGAATTGATCCAAAAACCATTGACTGGACTAGGCAGCAGCTTGCCAGCAACTCTATTGGCTTTGTTCTTTGTTCAATTCCTTTGGTTCTTCGGTCTACATGGTCAAATCATCGTCAACTCTGTGATGGACCCGATTTGGAATACATTGATGTTAGACAACTTAGAAGCGTATCAAAATGGGGATGCACTGCCGCATATCGTCACAAAACCATTTATGGAAACCTTTACTGTTGGATTAGGCGGTTCTGGTATGACGTTAGCCGTTGTTATCTTGATGGCTTTCGTATTGAAGAAAAAACAATACCGCGATGTGGGTCGTTTGGCTTTAGCACCAGGGATCTTTAACGTTAACGAACCAGCCATCTTCGGTATGCCGATCGTCTTGAATGCGACGATCCTGATTCCTTGGGTCGTGGCACCTCTTGTGGTAACGACCTTCAACTACTTAGTGATGGCGGCTGGACTTGTTCCTGCACCAACTGGTGTTTCTGTTCCTTGGACCGTTCCAGTGGTCTTCAGTGGTGTCTTAGCAACCAACTCTTGGTTAGGTGGTTTGCTGCAAGTCATTGACGTGGTGATCGTCGGCTTGATCTGGTATCCATTCTTACGTGTTTTAGATCGTCAAGCAGAACCATCGATCGATTAAGCGCAACGGCTGGCTGAATTTTTTCAGTCAGCCGTTCTTTTTATAAAAAAACCAAGGTTTGATTGTCGAAACCGCTTTTTTCAGCTATACTTCTTGCGAGGTGATCAGATGCCAAAATACCAAGAAATTGCCAATATTTTACGCACACGTATCAAAAACAAAACGTATCCGCCTGACAGCTTACTGCCGAACCAAACTGATTTAGTCGAGGAATTCGGAGTCAGCCGGATGACCGTCAAAAAAGCCATCGGTATTTTAGCCATGGAAGGACTGGTTTATTCTCAGCGGGGCGCTGGAACAAAAATATTGAACCACCCATTCTTAAAAAAAGACACCACTGCTTTAACGGTCTATGAAGGCTTGTCAACGGAAATGGGCAAAGCTGGCCGCAAGCTAGTCAGTCAAGTCATCGATTTTCAAGTCGAATTTCCTGACCAAACGATCCAAGAAAAGTTGATGTTAACGGAAGAACAGCCGATCTATAGTATTGTCCGCTTGCGGATTCTTGAAGACCAGCCGTTTATTTTAGAATATACCTATATGCCCGTCCATTTGGTGCCCAATTTAACTCGTGGCCATTTAGAAAGTTCTATCTACCGTTATGTCAAAGAGGAACTAGGGGTCCAGTTTGCTGGCGCCTACCGCACCATCGCCGCTGATAAAAGTACCGCGTACGATCAACAGTATTTGGACTGTAAAGCCGATGATCCGGTCTTAGAGATCGAACAGATCGTCTATCAGAAAAATGGCTCACCCATCGAATTTTCCCGTAGTCGCAACCGTTATGACGTGCGGGCCTACTCTTATTTAGATGTCCAGCACTAAAAAGACCTACCCACGATTTTCTTCCATCAGAAACCGTGGGCAGGTCTTTTTGTTGGTGCATTCGTTGCTTCGTTTACTTTTTCGCTGAGGGTTGGAATCGTTTCAGCCGCAAGGCATTTAATAAAACGGATACCGAGCTGAAGCTCATAGCCGCCCCAGCGATCATTGGATTGAGCAAGGGACCACCGAAAAGATGCAGCACACCCATTGCGACAGGGATGCCTAAGACGTTATAAGCAAAGGCCCAGAAAAGATTTTCTTTGATGTTTTTGATGGTTGCCCGACTTAACTCGATCGCTGATGGGACGTCCATCAGATCGCTGCGCATCAGTACGATGTCTGCCGATTCGATGGCGACATCGGTACCGGAGCCGATCGCGATCCCTACATCGGCTTGGGCTAACGCGGGCGCATCATTGATCCCGTCACCTACCATCGCAACCTTTTGGCCTTTGGCTTGCAGGCCAGCTACTTTGGCGGCTTTATCTTCTGGCAAGACGTCACTGATCACTTCATCGATACCGACTTGTTTGGCGATGGCTTGGGCCGTTCGGGCATTGTCGCCCGTGATCATTGCTACGTACAAGCCCATTTGATGCAATCGGTCAATGGCTTTTCGACTGCTTTCTTTGATAGTATCTGCCACAGCGATGATCCCGATCGCTTCGCCGTCTTTGGCAACATACATCGGTGTTTTCCCTTCTTGAGCCAATTGTTGGGCTTGCTCGATCAGGCCATCGATGGCAACGTTTTGTTTTTCCAACCATTTCTGGTTGCCTAATAGGACTGGACTGCCAGCGATCATTCCTTGAATCCCATGCCCTGGGATCGCTTCAAACCCGTCAACTTCTTGTAGGGCGAGGGCTTGCGTGCGGGCTTCGATCACAATGGCTTCGCCTAATGGATGTTCTGAGCCTTTTTCAACAGAAGCCGCCAGCTGCAACAATTCCGTCGGCGTGTGATTGCCAGTAGGCAGGAGATCTGTTACGACTGGTTTGCCTTCTGTGATCGTGCCGGTTTTATCAAAGACGATCGTCGTCACGTTTCTAGCTGTTTCTAACGCATCGCCGCTTTTGATCAAGACGCCATTTTCTGCCCCTTTGCCCGCACCCACCATGATGGCGGTCGGTGTCGCTAATCCTAAAGCACACGGACAGGCAATCACTAATACAGAGATCGTAATGGTCAATGAGAAGATCCAGGTTTCTTGTCCTAAGAAAAACCAGGCAAGTCCTGCAAAAACCGCCAAGACCATGACGATCGGGACAAACACACCCGAAACTTTATCTGCCATGCGGGCAATCGGCGCTTTGGAGCCTTGGGCATTTTCTACTAACTGAATGATTTGCGCTAACGTTGAATCTTCTCCCACATTGGTGGCTTCGTATTGAAACGAGCCATTTTTGTTGATACTAGCGCCGATCACCCGATCACCGACTTGTTTTTCGATAGGTAAGCTTTCTCCGGTGATCATTGATTCATCGATGGCAGAGCGTCCTTGGGTAACGATCCCATCCACAGGAATCTTTTCACCAGGTCGTACGACTAAGATATCGCCGGCTGCGACTTCTTCAATACCCACTTCGACTTCTTCGGCTTGATGCCCGCTGCCGCGAAGCACGCGGGCTTTTTTCGGTGCGAGATCCAACAACTTCTTGATTGCTTCGGAGGTTTTGCCCTTCGAGACCGACTCAAGGTATTTTCCTAAGGTAACTAATGCCAAAATAACGGCGGCCGTTTCATAGTACAAGTGCATCGCATAGTGGGTCGTGCCCAGGTAGACCATCACGGTCCCATAAATACTATAAAAGAAGGCAGCACTGGTTCCCAATGCGACGAGGGAATCCATGTTGGGATGGCCTTTCCAAAGCGCTTTGAAACCAGCAATGTAAAAGGCGCGACCGAGGACCATCACCGGTAAGACCAAAAGCAATTGAGTGGTAACGAAATTGACTGGATAGGCCATCGGATCTAAAAAGCCAGGGATCGGCAAACCGATCATTTCCCCCATCGTCAAATAGAACAAGGGGATCGTAAAGAGCGCTGAAAGCCAAAACCGTTGCCATAAAGCACGAATCTCTGCCTGTTTTGAATCCGCCTTGTCGGCAGAAGCGGTCGGCAGCTGTGCATCATAGCCCGCCTCTTTCACGGCAGCTGCGATCTTCGCGGCGGTCACTTGATCTTGTTGATAGCTGACCGTCAGTTTTTCTGTTGCCAGATTGACGGAGGCTTGCTCCACACCCGCTAATTTTTGAACGGCTTTTTCTACTGTTTGGGCACAAGACGCACAGGTCATGCCCGAGATGGCAAAGGTCTCTTGTCTTTGGGAGCCTATCAGTTGATAGCCCGCTGCTTTGATGGCCGCAGCGAGTGTTTCTTCGGTGAGCTGCTGCTCATCATAACGAATATGTAATTTTTCAGAAGCCAAATTGACAGCTGCTTGGTCGACCCCCGTCAGCTTGCTGACTGTTTTTTCGACGGTCTGGGAACAAGACGCACAGGTCATCCCTTTTACCCCATAATTCTTTTCGATCATTGTTTCCTTCCTCCTTGCTTGCTATGCAAACCCATTAACCTTTTATGTTTACAGTTGTAATCTTCTTCTACTTTACAATTATCGTTTACACTTGTCAACGATAATACTCAAAAAAAGGACGTTCTCCTTTGAAGCGGCCCAAAACGCGAGACTTTTGGTCTACCTTTGGGCAGTCGCTACAGGTGGAACGTACTTTTTCTAAGAAACGATTACTGCCGTTGCAGGGGTCGTTTCGCTTATTCAGGTATTGGTTTTAGGAGGCTGGCACTCTTGCCCGTTGGTTTTGATCAGCTCTTGGTACCAGTAGAAGCTGTCTTTCTTGTAGCGTGCCAAAGATCCTTCTTGCGTTTCATCTTGGTCAACATAGACAAAACCATAGCGTTTTTGGTAGCCGTTCAACCAGCTTAGCAAATCCGTGAAGGACCAGGTGCAATAGCCAAGAACTTCCGCGCCGTCGCTGATCGCTTCTTTGATGGCATGGACATGCCCTGCTAAATAATCGATGCGGTATTGGTCATGGATTTGATGATCGTCGGTTAGTTTGTCGTATTCACCAAGTCCGTTTTCGGTAATGATCACAGGCACCCGATAACGGCTAGTGATTCGTCGTAAAGCGATCCGCAGCCCTTGAGGATCGATCTCCCAATCCCAATTCGTCCGTTCCACAAATGGATTTTCGGCTTTTTTGAACATTCCTGGTGTCCCGGTTTCTTCGGAGCTGCCTTTTTTCCCAGTGGTGTTCATTTTCCCCGCTCCGACACCATCTAATGGATTGTAGGCATTTGTTGCTGTTTGGTAATAGTTGATCCCTAAGAAATCTGGTTTTGCTGAACGCAGCAAGTCCATATCTCCTGGTTCGATCGTTGGTGCGATCCCTTGCTCTTTCAAGTAATTCATTGCAGCAATCGGGTATTCGCCCCATAGATAGACGTCTAACCAATAATGCGCCATCAAGTCTTCCGCGTTTTCAGCTGCCAAAATATTTTTCGGGTCGCTGTTGATTGGGTAGTTTGGTGAGTAGGCGAAACTTGGTCCGATTTTCCCTGGGATTTTCATCTCATGGAACTTGTTGATCACCGAAGCATTCGCCAAGTTAGCGATATGATTGACTTCATACATCCGTTTAGGATCGGTCACTCCTGGTGGATGGGCAGCTAAAAGATAACCTAAAGAAGTAAAGATATTTTGTTCATTCAAGCTGACCCAATAGTGGACTTTGCCGCGAAAGGCTTCAAACAATACGGCCGCATAGTTGGTGAAATCTTCAATGATTTTGCGAGATTCCCAGCCACCGTATTCTTCTTGCAAGGCTCGTGGCAGATCCCAATGGTACAAGGTCACCATCGGTTCGATCCCTGCTTTTATCAGTTCATCGATCAATGCTAAATAAAAGTCTAACCCTGCTTGATTGACTTCTCCTCGTCCTTCTGGAAAAATCCGTGTCCAAGCAATGGAAAAACGGTAGGTTTTCAATCCTTGTTCTTTCATCAAGGCAACATCTTCTTTGAAGCGGTGGTAATGGTCGACTGCGACATCTCCGTTAGTTGCTTTAAAGGTTTTTCCTGGAATGCGGACAAAATCGTCCCAAACCGAAGCGCCTTTGCCGTCTTCTTGCCATGCGCCTTCTACTTGATAGGCTGCTGATGCTGAACCCCATAAGAAATCGTTGGGGAATTCTTTTAGTTGTTTATGATCCAATTGTTTCCCTTCTTTCTGTTTGATGATACCCCTTTCTTAAGTATACCGATAATTGCCTGATTTGTCATAAGAAGATTTTGTACCTATGCCAAGAAAGCCGATGGCACGCAAAAAATATCCTTGCAAGCAGTGGCGTTCTCCTTGCAAGGATGTGGACTAGCTATGGATCATGCATCAAATTGTGCCTGATAGAGTGCGGCGTAACGCCTCTCTTTGGCTAATAACTCTTCGTGGGTCCCTTGCTCTACGATATTCCCCTGTTCCACCACGAGGATCGTATCGGCATGTCGAATCGTGGACAAGCGATGAGCGATCACAAAGGAAGTTTTGCCTTTCATCAATTTGGTCATCGCTGCTTGGATCAGCAGCTCTGTTTGCGTGTCGACATTCGATGTGGCTTCATCAAGAATCAACAGATCGGCATCCAACAGCATTGCTCGTGCAATCGTCAACAGCTGTTTTTGCCCTTGTGAGATACCGGTTCCGTCTTCAGAGATCAAAGTATCATAGCCTTTTGGCAGGCTCATAATAAAGTCATGGATATGGGCGGCTTGTGCAGCAGCTTGGACTTCTGCCAACGTCGCATTCGCCTTGCCGTAGGCCAAATTGTCGAAAACCGTTCCCGTGAACAACCAGGTATCTTGCAGCACCATCGCATAGCTTTGCCGTAAGCTGCGGCGTGTCGCTTGGCGGATATTTTTACCGTCTAACCGAATCGCTCCTTGGTCAGGGTCATAAAACCGCATCAAGAGGTTCACGATGGTGGTTTTCCCCGCTCCGGTCGGTCCGACGATCGCGACCAAGCTGCCAGCTGGTACTTGTAGCGAAAGGTCTTTGATGATGGGCTGCTGTGCTTGATAGCCGAAGGTCACATGGTCAAAGGCGACATCACCAGACACCTCGTGGTATTCGTAGGCTCCAGGAACATCAGAAACTTCAGGTTCTTCATCCAGCAAACGGAAGATCCGTTCTGCCGCCGCCAATGCCGATTGCAAATCACTGAAGATGTTGGCTAACTCATTGATTGGTCCTGAAAATTTTCTGGAGTAAAGAACAAAGGAAGAAACATTCCCTAATGTCAGATGACCGAACAAAAACAGCAAGGCGCCAAACATACTGATCAAGGACAACGACAGATTGTTGATAAAGTTGATGGAAGGACCAGTCATACTGCCGTAGTACTCGGCATTGTAATAGGCATCCACCGCTTCTTGGTTTTTTTCGTCAAAACGGCTGATGATCGCTTCTTCTTGGTTATACAGCTTGATCGTTTGCTGACCAGAAATAATCTCTTCCACAAAGCCGTTCAATTCGCCTAATTTGCGGGAACGACGGCGAAACAATGGTTGAAATTTGCTCATCAAAAAGCGGGTCAAAAAGATCGAAGCGGGAACCGTTACGACAAAAATCAGCACCAGCAGCGGCGAAATCAAAACCATCATCACAAACGAACCAATGATCGTCACAAGACTGCTGAGGACTTGAATGGCATCGCTGGCCAATGACGTATTGATGGTATCGACATCATAACTGATGCGACTGATGATATCCCCAGTGGCGACTCGGTCAAAATACCCCACTGGCAGTTCGGTGATTTTATCAAAAATCGCCTTGCGCATCGCTGCTACCACCCGCTGACTCAAGCGGATCATCATGAGCGAAATCAGATAACTAAGAAGGGAAGACGCAAGATAAAACAGCAGCATCAGCCCACAATAAAAGAAGACTCGGTCAAAAATGACCTTGCCGGGACCCGGTTGAATGGCATCAATGGCGTATCCTGAAAGCAACGGGCCCACCAAGGCGAAGATGTTGCTGGCCATCATCAATACAGCGGCTGCCAGCAGGAGACCTTTGTACTCGTAGAGATAGCCCCACAAACGCCGTAGTGTTTTCTTACTATCCTGCGGTTTTTCCGTTTTTTTCTTCGGCATCGTCGGCACCTCCTGTCTGACCTTGATAAATGGCTTGGTAGATCGCATTTTCTGCTAGTAATTCTTGGTGACTGCCAAAGCCGTTCATTTGCCCGTTTTCCAGCACCAAAATTTTGTCGGCATGCTGGATCGAGCTGATCCGCTGCGCGATCAAGACCGTCGTCGTCTGTTGAAACTGCTGTCTCAGGACCTTGCGCAACTGAGCGTCGGTCCGATAATCCAGCGCACTGGCAGAATCATCCAAAATCAAAATCTCTGGATCCCCCGCCAAGGCCCGCGATAACAAGACCCGCTGCTTTTGACCCCCGCTTAAATTGCTGCCTTTGGCATGCAATGGATGAGCTAAGCGCTTGGGTAGTTGATTGATAAACTCCTTGGCTTGGGCGCGAGCCGCCGCTTCTTCGATCTGTTCTTTGGAAAACCGCCGACCAAAAGCGATATTTTCTTCGATCGTTTCCGCAAAAAGCACGTCTTTTTGTAAGACGACACCGAATAACTGATGCAGCTCCGTCGGATCGATGGAGCGAATGTCGCGACCAGCGATGCGAATCATGCCCTTCGTTGGGTCATAGAGACGCAGCAGTAGTTTGACGATCGTTGATTTTCCACTACCAGTCGCACCGATGATCCCTAAGGTTTCTCCCGGCTGCAAGGAAAAATCGATGTCTTTCAGCACCTGGGTACCGTTAGGATAGGTGAAGGAAACTTTTTCAAAAACGATATGCGCAGACTCTTCTTTGACAGGCGCCTCAATGACTTGCATATTTTGCGGCAGGCGCAAGACGGATTGGATTCGATCGGCAGAAGCCAGCCCCTTCGACACGATCACAAAGATGCGCGTGATACTGAGCATGGCATTCAAAATGATCGTAAAATAAGTCAAAAAGGCGATGATGACGCCTGGTTGGGTCAATCCTTGATTGACGCGAAAGGCACTGACGACGATCACTAGCGTCAGTCCGATATTCAAAAATAGGTCCATCAGGGGTGGTGTCGCAGCCATCGTTCGATTAGCGGTAGTTTCCGCAGCTACTACGTCTTGGTTGACGTGGTCAAAGCGCTTTTTCTCGTAATCTGCTTTGGACAAGGCCTTGATCACCCGAGCCCCAGTCACATTTTCACGGACAGTTCGCACCAACACATCCACTTGCTTTTGTAATGAAGCAAACAAGGGGATCCCCCGTTTCGAGATCGTGACTGCCGCCACTAAAGTGAAGGGCAAGACGCCTACTAAGACCAGCGTCAACACGGGATCTAATGTGGCAGTGATCATGATCCCCCCTAATAACAGAATCGGGGCACGAATCCCCATCCGTTGGATCATGCCTACCGTTTGATGGATGTTGTAAGTGTCTGTCGTCAAGCGAGACACCAAGGAAGGGATCCCGACTTCTTCGACTTGCGGAATCGACAGATAGGAAACTTTTTCAAATAAATCATGGCGTATACTGCCGGTGGTATCGCGAGCAACACTGGAGGCCATCCGATTGGCGATGATATTGGTGACGACTGCGATGATGGAGCAGACCACCATCGCCCCACCCCAAGCAAAAATCGCAGATACCTGCTTCGTGGGAATCACAGAATCGATGATATACGCCAAAATCCAAGGCAATAGCAAGTCCATCAGGGAGCCGAAGAATTTGATACTGACGCCAAGGGAGATGCGGCCGATATAGGGTTTTAAATATTGAGTCAAAAGATTCATTCCATCGCCTCATCTTTCGCTAAAAGCCGCTGGGAATTTTCTTTGACGATTTCCAGATCGGCGATCAACTGCTGCTGTTGGGCAGCAGAAAAACCTGCTACGACTTGTTCATTCCAGCTTTGAAGCAGCTGTTGGATTGCTGGTTGGACGGCGAGTGCTTTTTCGGTTGGATAAACCAGTAATTGTCGTTTGTCGGTGGGACTGCTGGTTCTAGTGACAAATCCTCGTTCTTCTAGGATTGCTAGTTGACGGGCAACATTGCTTTTATTCACAAAAATCTTCTTGGCTAAGGCTTCTTGACTGATCCCCGGTTGGCGGCAAATGTTTAAGATATAGGTATGATGCATCCCGCCTAAACCAAATTTTTTCAGTTCTTTTTCCCGATAAAGGGTGGCGAGACGGGCAATATGATTGATTGAGCGGATAATGGCTTCCATGAGCACTCCTGCCTTTCTTAGTTCTTCAAAGTGTCTAATCTATTATAAGGAATAATCGTTGCGTGCGCAACGATTATTGTTTCTGACGAAAAGCAACAGGTACACTGTTGTTGATCAGCAAAAAAAGAACTTCAGCCCTCTCGCTGAAGTTCTTTTCTGATTCATTTTATTCAGATTCTTTCAATAAAGCTTGTACGACCTTACGACGACGGTACAGCTGTCTGGTTTTCCAGCTGATAAAGCCGATGAGTAAAGCGAGCCAAGAAATGATCGTCAGCCATAAAGCTCCGTCGAAAAACCAAGGCGCGTCGTAATCAACGACTAAGACATTCTCCCCTGCTTGCTGTTGGACAGAAACGGCACCAATGGCACTCAAAGAGACATCTTTTTCAGTTAGCGGCTGCTGATTGAGGGTCAATTCAGTATATCGGTAATTGATGATCGGTAACGCCTTCCACGTCTCTTTATCACCTTGCCAACGTAAAGTAAGCTTCCCGTTTTCTACGGTTTTTGCCACGGTATCATTCTTTTCAATGATTTCTTCCCCGTACAAATTGTATTTGTTCTTCTTGGTCTCTTGATAGAGGGGCAGATAATCTGGCGTAGAACGTTGATACAGCGCTAAGGCTAAGGACTTGTCGTTACTAAAATAGGCTTCCTTCAATTGCGCTTCAGATTCCGCCGACAGATAGGTGTGGTTTCGCAGTGAAACCGCCGCTTCATCAGAGTGCCAATCCTGCATTTTGACCGTGTTTTGTATCAGGATTTGACCAACACTCAAGACTAAAACGAGGACGAACCAACGCGGATTTGCCAATGGCTTGCCCCGATAATAAGGAACTAGCAGGCACAAACCGACTAAGATCAAAATCGTGGCAGGAACAAAGAACCGAAAAGGAAATTGCAGTAAATTGATCACACCATTGTCCAGACTGCCTAGCCATTGCCAAGGAACAGCGTTCGATGATAAAACGAAAAAGACTGCTGCAGCTGCCGTCATTAATTTGAAGCCGCCAGATAGACGCGGCCATACACGGATCGCACCGCAAAAGAACAAAGCACATAAGATGGGCAGCAGGTACGGAGTCGTCCACCAATAGCTGCTGGTTCCAGTAATGGTATTGTTCTGCATGTTGCGATTCACAAAAGGCGCGATCAACGTGTTACTCGTATAGAGATCCAACATCCCTAACCAAATATTGGCGGTTAACAGTAAGAAGATCCCGATCGCTCCTGCTAAGCGCAGCACCAATTGTCGTTTTTCTTCGCCGGAAGTTCCAACAAAAAAGGCGCGTAAGAAAAAGGGCACATATAAGAGCACTAACAAGATGCTTGAAAACACATGGATTTGAAATAAGACCGCCACGGAAACCCCTACCGCAAAAGGCCGCAACCGTTTATGTTCCCCTAGTGCGATCAGTGGAATCAGACACAGCGGTAACACGGCCGCTCCCCAAGCAGAAAAGCCCTGCCGCTCAATCCAATACTGGACAGAATAGGTCGCCATAAACAGGATGCTCATCCCCACTGACAGCCAGCCATTGACTCGTAGTTTCTTTAATAAGCCAAACATCGAAAACCCTGCTAGCAGATAGAGCAGCCCATTGGCGAGCAGTTGGTAAGAAAACCACGAAGGACTCAGCAAGACCAGCAATCCTTGGAAATAGGCAAAAAAGGGCCCGTATAATGCATTGACGATACGAGCAGATTGCTGAAACCCGTAGATAGAAAGAAAATATTGAAAATTGCCCTCTTTGATCTGCTGGCTGGTCTCATAAAAACGATTGAAGTGAAAGACCACATCAGAGCCCAAAATCATGCCTTGGCCTAGGATCTGCGGTAATAAAAAAACACCACTCATTGCAATCAGAATCACCACTTGCCAGAAAAGCGGCTTTTGTACTATTTTTTGTTTCAAAAAAAAACCTCCTTGCACCTTTTCGGTACGCTCATAAAAAGAGTACCAGATAGGGACGAGGAGGGGTAAAAGAAAGCTTAGTGAAAAGGGATACATGGTAAAAATTTAACCAATTACTAAACTTTTCTAGGTTTTAGGTGGTCGTTTCTTTGCTTTTTCTCAAATTTATTGGGTGATCGTTTGCCAGCTTTCCAGTAGTTCGCTTAAAAGCGGGACGACCGTTTCTGCAGGGGCTGCCTCTTTTTGGACATTGGCACTGACTAGCTGATCGTACATATAGCCATACAGCTGATCGAGAACTTCAGCGATAGCGCCGCCTTGCTCACGGTCTAAAGAGACCCGTAATTCCAATAAAATATTCTGCGCCTTGACAAATTGCTGATGAGCTTGGCTCAAATCTTCTTTTTCCAATGCGATCACTGCTAATTTGATATTTTTGATCGCTGCTTGCAACAGCATTTCAATCAGTTTGTTGGGGGAGGCACTCATTACTTGGTTCTGCAAATAGTTGTTTTGCATTTTTTGATAATTCATCTTTTTTTCCTCACTATAAATCAAATTCGACGAAGGCGGCACTGTCTTCTTGCTGCAAATACGTTTTGACAAGATTGTTTTTGCGGTTCAAACGCCCCAATTCTTGTTTGATCTCTTGCTGCTGGGCTTTGACCTGGTCTAAGAACGCTTGATACGCTTGGATCACTTGTTGCGCCAATGCACTGGTTTGTGGACTATGGCTCTGTGCTTCTGCTTGCATGGCTGCTATGACCGCTGCATTGGCTGCCATCAAACGACTGGCTTCTTCGCTGTCGCCGCGCCATTGGGCAAAACCAGTTAAAATCTGATTCAAACGTTCATCTAATGATACGTGTGGCTCCATAGGTTGTTTCCTTTCATGTTGACGAGGGTTTCTTATGCGAATGAAAAAATGACTGCTTTAATCGGCTATCTAGCCTAGTTTGACGTATTGGCAAACTGATTGCTTAGGTAGCTCAGCTGATTTTCAGCCTCCATCATCACGGAGTCTAACTTGGTAAACATTGTGATGTAACGCTCTTTTTTCATTGCCAAAATATCATCAAACCGTGTGATCTGCTTGTTTAAATCCTTGATGGTACTGTCATAGGTCGCAGATTTGGTGGCAATGATCCCTTTATTGGCTGAAGTATTGACGACATAGCTGTTGGCTAATTCTTTTAGGGCTAGTGTATAGCCAGTCTCTTTCGTGCTCGCAGTGCCATCGGCTTCTTTGGTTTTCGTACTTGCATAAAAGAAAGACTTCACAGCAGCGGGATCTTCCGCTAAGGCTTCTTTTAACTTTGTCGTATCCAGTCCCAATGTACCATCATTATCAACGGTGGAGATGCCTAGCTTATTGGCGGTCAGCTTTGAGCCGCTGACGGCTGGAATGGTGATCAAATTTCGCAATTGGGTCTGTAGACGGGTCAACGCACTGTCTCCCACCAAGGTCCCCGTCTTGTTGTTTTCACTACTAGGATCTCCCACGGTCAAATTGTCGCCGATAAAACTCATCAAGCTATTGTATTGATCCACTAATCCTTGCACTGCATCAACGACTTTCGAGGTATCATTGGCTAAAGAAAGCGTCACATGCTCCTCGCTTTTTTTCGCTAACGTCAGCGTGACACCATCGATAACATCCGTCACACTGTTGCTGTCGCGAGTGATCTTCATGCCGTCTAGCTCAAAAATAGCCGGTTGGCCTTGCGTCGTTGTCGCAGTTGAACCAATCCCTAACCCTTCGGCAGCATTGCCGTCGATCAAGAAATTTTTGTCGCCCATTTTGGTGTTCGTTAAAATCAAACGGTTATCCACGATGCTCGCCGCGACGAAGGTCGTCTTGCTTTGGCTATTGATCTTGGCTGCCACATCTTTTAAGCTGTCTTCGGCCGTGATCTCGATCGAAGCGGTGATCGGTTTGCCATCTTCATCGACTTCCGAACTGGTCAATGACAGCTGACCACTGACATTTAGGGCCGCTTTGCTGCTTTGAGCTACTTGACTCCCGGTCACCTTCGTGGCTGTTGCTAGTTGGTTGACTTTTAGATCATAGGTGCCTTCTGGAGCTTCCGTTGTTCCTGCAATTGAAGCGATGCTGCTATTGGTGGTCGTCGCTTTTTTCGTTTGATAAGCATCATCTTTTTGTAATGCATCGACTTTTGACAAAAAGTTAGTCAAGCGAGTGCTGATATCACTCCACGCCGTTTTTTGTGCTTTTAGCGACGTGATTTTATTCTCAGCGCGGGTCTTGTTGATCGCATCTGCCGCCAATAATTTTTCAATATCCTCTGAAGTCACGCCAGAGTAACTCCCTAGCGTTGTACTGATTCCTGAACTGCTGGTTACACTTGCCATGTTTTCATCCCTTTCGATCGACCGCGATGCCCATGTCATCCCATATTTTCCCAATCACGTCTAGCATGTTGGCGGGCGGGATCTCTTTGATCACTTCGTTGGTCTGCATATCCACTAAACGCACCATGGTACGCCCTGTGCGCTCATGTACTTCATAAGCCAATTTCATATCTTTGCCAAGTAGTCGCTGATTCACTTCCTCCACGGAGGCTGCGATCTTGTGCTGATCGGCTACTGAAAAATAGTGGATCGGCGGTTCAGTTGCCGCTGTCTGTTCCTTTTTCTCCGCCAGTTTCCCCTCTTGGTGTTGCGGCTGAAGGTTGGCGGTCTCTTGATCTAGGGATTCGATCGGACGTGCTTTAGCGACCGACGCAACGGCTTCGATCGGGTGTATTCCTGACATTGGCTGAATATCCATCAGAGCTTCCTCATTTCTAAGCGTTTTTGTGCTGCTATGTAAAACACAAGAACTGCGCTTCCCCTAGGCAGTCCTTGTGTCAGTGGTTCACTTGATCAAAAATTATCCTTGTAACAAGCTCAATACGCTGTTAGGCATTGAGTTTGCTTGTGCCAACATTGAAGTTGCTGCTTGAGAAAGGATGTTGCTCTTCGTAAAGCTCATCATTTCTTGGGCCATATCAACGTCACGGATACGTGAGTTTGCTTCAGATAGGTTTTCTTGCGTTGTACCTAAGTTGTTGATTGTGTGTTCTAGACGGTTTTGCGCCGCACCAAGATCCGCACGTTGTGCAGAAACTGCTTTGATCGCTTCATCGATTTTCGTGATTGGGTTGTTTTCAACGCTGACAGTTGCCGCTGCTGCTTTGCCTTCATCAGAAGCGGTAAATGTTGCTAAAGCATCATTGTATGTTTTTTGAGCTGTTGCTTTTGCTGTATCATCCGCTGCTGTATCGATGGCTGTTTGTAATTCAGCAACTGTTTTACCAGCTGCCGCATCAACTGTGCCGTCCGCTGCATATTTTGTTGTAGCATCTGCTTTGAAGGCAGTCGCTACTGCTTTATCTTTTGCTGCAGCAACAGCTTTGGCATCGCTTGTATCAATGGCTTGTGTTAAATCTAAGCCTTTTACTTTCAATGCAGATGAGCTCATGTTGTTGATTGAAACGCTCATTGTTTGGTTTGCATTGGCACCGATTTGGAAAGTGAATGATTTCGCATCATCGCCTTCACCAGTTAACAAGCTTTTTGTATTGAATTCAGTGGTATTGCTGATACGGTCGATTTCATCAGACAATGCAGTGTATTCTTTGTTGATCGCACTGCGGTCGTCATCACTTAACGTACCATTTGAACTTTGTACCGCAAGATCACGCATACGGCCTAAGATGCTGTGGGTTTCATTTAATGCACCTTCTGCTGTTTGGATCAATGAAATACCATCTTGTGCGTTGCTTTTTGCTTGTGACAAACCGCCGATTTGGCCTTTCATTTTTTCAGAAATTGCTAAGCCAGCTGCGTCGTCCCCAGCTTTGTTGATGCGTAAGCCTGAAGATAATTTAGACAAAGAATTGCTTTTAGAAGCATTTGCTGCCGTTAGGCGTGAGTAAGTATTCAATGCTGAAACGTTTGTATTGATTCTCATGTGTAGTTCCTCCTAATTTTTATTCGCTAAGGTTTCCCTCTGCTACTATTTATCGGAAGAAACCGTTCAGGGTTAAGCCTTTTTTCTAAAAAAAATAAAAAACTTTTGCTCTCAGCAAAGAACAAAAGTTTTTGGGTTAATTTAAATAATCTAGAATGGACATCTGCATGATCTTTGTTCCCATCGCTAGTGTTGAACGGTAGGCAGTCATTTGATTTTGATATTCCATATACTTTTCCGCAATATCGACGTCTTGTTTGTTGGACAGTGTTTCGGTCAAGTTCAGCTTTTCCGTCTCATTTCGATCAGCTGCCGCTTCCAAGCGATTGTAGAGGGTGCCGATCTGCGCCCGTACATTCACCACATTAGTGGCATGCTGGTCATGAGCGGTTAAAAGCTCGCCCCCTAAAGCATCTTTATCATCACTGCGCAACGCAGACAACAAATCATTGAAATAGGTGCTTAAATTTTGGGGATCCTCAGCTGTGCCCGTCTCGTTCGTCAGACGATCACCGCTGGCTAACAGATCCACCGAGACCCCATTTGCGATTTCTCGCGGCAAGTCTTCGCTGGTGCCATTGTATTTGATACCGACGATGGCGTCATTTTCTTTGACGATCTCAAAAGGCGCCGTCGTCGTATTCGTTCCGCTAAATAGATAGCGGCCATCAAAGTTGGTGTTTAATGATTCAACGATGCCTTCGATCTCTTGCTCGATCTCTGAACGATTTGCCCCTAATTCCTCACTGCCAGCTGTCGCATTGGCAGAAGATTGAACCAACGAGCGAATCCGCAGCATCGAAGTACTGACGCTTTCTAAAGCAGAATCTTGGGCTTTTGTCCAAGAAATACTGTCTTTGATCGTATTGTTGTAAGTTTTGTTTTGATTTAACGACACATTGAGATCCATGATTTTTGAAACCAGCAGCGGATTATCCGAGGACTTGCTGACTTCTTTTAAGCTCGATAGCTGATTCAACGTGGATTGGACTTTGGAGGCGTTGGTTCCTAGATTTCGTAAAAAATCATTGTAGGTGATTGAATTGGAAATACGCATGGTCTACACTCCTGTTCGATTGATCAATGTGTCTAACATTTCAGAAACGACCGATAATATGCGGGCATTGGCCTGAAATCCTTGTTGGAAACGAATCACATCTGACATTTCTTCATTTAATGAAACCCCAGACACCGATTGATTTTTGTATTCTAGTTGATTCAGCAGCGACAATTGGGCACTGACTGTATTGTCGGCTTGCTGTTTTGAGATCCCGTTTTTGGTGACGATGCTGTTAAAGTAGCTGCTGACACTCATGCCAGATGCTGCATTGGCAAACGTCAATGTCTCAGAATCAAAAGAAGCGATCGTCTTTTCTGACAACGGGAAGTCCAATTTGGCACTGCTGAGTTTCGCCATTGCAGCAGCTCTTGAACCATCTCCTGCTGCATTGCTCGTTCCGCCGGTCACCAGACTTGGGTTATCTAACAGTGCTTGGCTGACCCGAATCGTCGTCGCTGTACCAGTATCATCTTGGCCGATCTCAAATAGTCCGCTAGTAGGAGAAGCGCCGCCAGTAAAGACCATGTTCATGGCTTGCGCGATCGTCGACGTAAAGTTGTTCAATTCCGTCAAGCGGCTGCCGATCTCCCCAGATGATGCTTGCAGGCCACCGATCGCGCCTTCTTTGATTGGCAATTCTGTATAGGCGGTTTCGCCATTGTCGGTGGTTTTCGTCAACAAGACGGTTCCAGCTGGATAAGACCCTGTAATGGTTTCGGCAGGATTCAAGGCGTTGCCGTCTTTGGAAACCAAGGCGCCTGTGTCGCTTTGTCCCACCACCACACTAAGGGTATTGCGTTCCTCCGCACTTAAGATCGTCTGTCCGCTCATGGATACAAACCCACGGCCATACTGATCGGTCTTGGTTTCGATCCCTGCTAGACCCGAGAGATCTTTCAACAGACTGTCTCGACGATCCAAAAGATCATTCGGTGTCTCACCACTCGTCGTCAACCCATAGATCTGTTCATTCAAGGATTGCAGCTGTTTGACCTTCTCATTGAAGTCCAGCGCGGATTTTTCGATGGTATCCAGCGTGTCGCTTTGCAGCTGCGTCATTTGTTTGCCCATTTGGTTGATGGTATCGGCAAACGTACTGCTGTTTTCCAGCACAAGGGTCTTAGACGTATCCAGTTCAGGATTGTTGGCTAATGCGGTCCAAGAATCAAACATCGTTGCCAGCTGTTTGGACAGTCCATTGTCAGAAGGCTCATTCATTAAACTTTCCAGCTGTCCTAATATGTCTGCTTTTTGTTCATAATATGTATAGGTAGAATTGGCATTGCGTACTTGTCCAATGACAAAATCATCGACGATCCGTTCGACACTGCCGACTTTCACACCCATACCGATGCTGCCAACACCCGCTAGATGGTAAGACGCTTCGGCTTGCAAGTTGACTCGTTGTCTTGAGTAGCCATCTGTATTGGTATTTGCAATGTTGTGGCTGCTGGTTTGCAACGCTGCTTGATTGGCGGTCATGCCCCGGGTTGCGGTGCCTAATGAACCAAATAGTCCTGTCATAGAAGTACTCCTTACATTTTTTGATCGATGATCGCTGTTGAGACAGCTTGTTTTTCTTGGTATTTCGAATACGTATTTGCCGGTGTCTTGATATTTTCTTTGACTGCATCCATCAAAACAGTTTGGAAACTAATGGCTTGCTCCGTCAGCAGGAGATTTTCGGCTTGCTGCACTTGGATCTGGCGGATGAGTTCTTTGATCGTCACTGAAAGAGTTCCTTCATACGTGGAAAAAACGGGTACGAAGGCGGTTTTTTTCTCGACGAGTTCTGGTAATTTTTCTGCTTGATTTTTGATCAAGCAGGTCTTTTCTTTTTGCAGCAACCGCAAGAACTGCTGAAGCTGACGCTCAAATTCCCGTTCTGTCATCTAGTCGACCTGCTTTTCATCTTGTTGCAGCATTTTATCTGCGATCGTTTCGGCAGATACTTGGTAGGTGCCTTCTTTGATCGCTCGTTTCAATTCTGCCACTCGCTCACTACGACTGGCTGTTTGATTGGCACTCTTTTGAATGGCTTGAGCTGTTTCGGATAATTGAACATCGACGGTTTTTTCTGTCTGAGCAGCAGTTGGCTTTTCTTGTTTGACCGCTTCACGTTTGATGGCCTTGTCGCTGTATTCTGCGTAACCTCTTTCGATTTTCATAGGTTCTCCTCCGTTCTCATTCTTCTACCCTCTACTATCGGTCAAATCACAAAAAAGTTAAACCCATATGTTTAACTTTTTGCGATTTCTTCAAATTAATGCAAATTGTGGATGCGTTGTTTTTGCGAAAGAATGTTGGTGATCCGCACACCAAAGTTTTCATTGATGACCACGACTTCCCCAGTGGCGATCAGTTTGCCGTTCAACAAAATCTCTAGCGGTTCATCCGTCAGTTTTTCCAGCTCGATGACGGACCCCGTATTGAAAGATAAAATGTCTTTAATGGTTTTTTTGCTGCGGCCTAACACGACACTTAGATCCAATGGCACATCAAGAATCAAGTCCAAATTATCCCCATCGCTCACTCCGCTGGAGGCCAATGTTTGAAACGCAGGTTTGCTGACTTCCACGGGCTTTGATGCAGCCGCTGGTTCTGGCGTAGGTGCAGCAACGGGTGCCGTTGGCTGCGGTGTTGGTGTTTCCCGAGTAACGACAGTCGCTTCGTCTGAGAGCATCGCACTGGCGATATCGTTGACCACAGGATCCGTAAAGATTTGCATGATTTTGCTTTCGATCAGACCTTCGACGCGCAAAGAAAATGAGATACAGTAAATCTCTTCCTCTGCCTCGATCCCGCTATACTCAATGTTTTCTGGTGTCTCCCATAGTTTGACGATCGGCGGCAAGATATCCACTTTGCGGCTGATCATCGTCGCCATCGAAGTCGAGGCAGTCCCAATCATTTGGTTCATAGCTTCTGCCACAGCACTTAGCTCTAATTCCGTAAATTGAGTGTTGCTGGTTTCACCAGTTCCACCCATCATCAAATCGGCGATCACGATGGCATCTTTGACTTCTAATAGCATCAAATTACTGCCTAAAAGGCCTTCTTTAAATTCAACTGTCGTCGCTACTTTTGGTGCAACGAGGTCGTTTAAGATCTCACCAAATTTGATTTTAGACACCCGGGGAGTCGTGATGCTGACCCGACGATCAAGAATGGAAGACAACGTCGTCGCCGCTTGCGACATGGAGATATTGCCAACTTCGCCGATAATGTCGACTTTGACTTGCTCTTCTAATCCTTGCGGCTGGGCTGGGGCACTTTGATTCAACAATGCATCGATTTCTGCTTGGGATAAACGTTCACTCATAGTTCTTGCTCCTCTTCTAACTTGTCTAATAATTCAATGGCTAAACGGTCCTCTTGCTTCCCAGGTTTTGCTCGGAAGTAAGGTTTTCCATCGATGAAAGTCTCCAATGGTTCAGTAATTTTTTTGTCTAGTTTGATGACATCGCCTTCTTCTAAGTGGAGAAACTCAGAAAGACTCATTTGAGCATGGCCCAGCAGAACTTCTAAATTCAAACCGACACCATTCAAACTTTTTTGCAACTCGCGGCTATCGTCTTGGTTGACTGGCTGATTGCTATCAAACCAATTGCGGAAACTTAATTTATCAATGATCCCTTCAAAGAAGACATAGGGGATACATAGATTGATAAAATGTTTCACTTCAAAAATTTTGATAGTAAAGGTCACTAACACGACGGGTTCGTTGGGCGACATGTTTTGCATCAATTGCGGATTCGTATCGATTCCATCCAAAACCGAATCCAAGGCAACGATGTCCTTCCAAACATTTTGGTAGACCCGGACAAATTGTGCCACCACTTCTTCCAAGATTGCTGTTTCAATATCAGTAAAACTTTTTTTCTCGCTAAAATCCATTTCGATCGGCTTGTTTTGATAGACATCCAAGCCGCCGCACAACAACTCCACCAACATCATACACAGTTGTGGGTTCATCTCGATCATTTGAATCCCGCTCAAAGGCTGCGAATGAAAGAGCCCCAACAAAGTAAATTTTGGTATCGAATGGATAAATTCGTCATAACTGACTTGTTCGATAGCTGCCAACTGCAAAGAAACATTGGTCCGCAGTTGGGTAGAAAGCATGCTACTGCTCATCTTCGAGAAATCCTCGAAGATCATGTGCAGGGTATTGACGTATTCTTTCGACAGCTTTGTTGGTCGGCGAAAATCGTAGGCTTTCACTTTGGCTTGTTTGTCTTCTATCTCAATAATTTCTTGATCGATCTCTCCGCTGCTCATCGCATTCAACAATAAATCAATCTCTTGCTGCGTCAATACCTGATCCACACTAATCCCCCATTTTTTTAAAAAATCATGTGATCGATTTGAATCACACTGGCTACTTTTTCACCGATCGTCACGACCCCAACGGCATGTTCTGTCTCTTGATTGCCCAGTTGGATATCGTCTTCGGTGATATCAAGAACTTCAATTACTTCTTCTACGAGGACCCCTTTAGTCTCCTCTTGCTTCTTCATGATCAATATGTTTTTTTCGTAGGCTGGTTCCATGATGGGAATCAATTTTGCCAAACGAATCACCGTTACGACAGACCCCCGCAGATTGATCAACCCTTCCACCCACTCTGGTGCTAAGGGCACCTTCGTAAAAGAAGGGGCATCAATGACCTCGTCCACCGAGTCCGCCGAGATCAAATAGTACTGCTGAGCCATTTTGAAAAGAATCATCTGCATGTCGCTATCCTCCTAGGCATTAGGCAAAGGCTTTGTCGATGGCAGTGATTACGCGGTCCGTGTCAAAGGGCTTCACGATAAAGTCCACCGCACCGGCGCGAATCGCATCCATCACCATTCCTTGTTGTCCCATGGCACTGCACATTACGACTTTGGCCTGCGCATCAAACGTGCGGATCATTTTTAATGCCTCTAAGCCATCCACTTCTGGCATCGTGATATCCATGGTCACTAAGTCTGGTGTCGTTGCTTGGTATTTTTCAAAAGCCTCTTGGCCATTTTGGGCTTCCCCCACGACTTCATAGCCGTTTTTTTCTAAAATATCCTTTAATTTCATGCGCATAAATACCGCATCATCCACGATCAATACTTTTTTTGACATTGTATTTGCCCCTTTCAAATTCCTAATGAATCAAATATGTTTTCTAGTACACCGATTTCTGGAATCAAAAATAACGATGCCTCTAATGTTTCTTTGGCGTAGACGAACTCATTACGGATCACCATCACCTGCTCATCATACTGGGCCATCGCCAAATAGATGGAGCTGATCGCTGCGCCAAAGAAATCATAGCTGGCGCTTGGTAAAGATGCACTCAGCTGGGTTTCCAACAGTTGCCCGATCGCGATCAAAAAAGAATTGGTAAGGATGTTGGTCAACTCGTTGATGACCGATTGCTTCAATTCTTCAGACGGATCGCTTTCTTGGATCATCAACTGACGCAATTTTGCGGCGGATTCATCCGTTAAGACAAACAAGAAGATCCCTCGAAATGCCCCTTCGATCTGGCTCATCACCACATGAACTTCTTTGTCTTCCGCCATGATCTGCTGATACAGGTCCTCATAAGCTAGAATCTCGACTTCCGGTACCCGCATATCGATCGGTTGTTGGACGAGCTTTGATAAACTAGTCGCAGCGTGACCACCGCCGATATTGATCAGTTCTTTTAGGCCATCGATCTGCAGCGCTGTATAGCTCATAAGCGGTCATCCTTTTTTTCCTGACAGATGGCATGAATGTCTAGGATCAGTGCGATCGAGCCGTTGCCCATAATCGTTGCTCCTTGATAGCGATTCAGCTTTTGCAGCAGCGGATCGATTTTCTTGATGACGATTTCTTGCTGGCCGATCAGCTCATCTGCCAAAATGCCGTGAAATTGCTGGTCATTGTTGACGATGATGGCGAATTTTTTCTCAGATGGATCGCCTTCGATCGCTAAGAGTTGATCGGTCCGAACCAAGGGAATCAACTCCTCTTGAAAACGATAGACCTCATCTGAGACCGTCTGGATGATCTCTTCTTCTTTGACCATCACCACGCGTTCGACGAGATTTAATGGGATCGCAAAGGTTTCTGCTCCGACGCGAACCATCAACGCTTGAATGATCGATAGAGTCAATGGCAATTTGATCACAAACTGCGTGCCTTTATTCGGCTGGCTCTTCATTTCGATCGTGCCCCCTAGTTGGGTGATCTTGGATTGCACGGCATCCATCCCGACACCGCGCCCAGAAATGTTAGTCACTTCTTGCGCCGTTGAAAAACCAGGATGGAAAATCAGCTGCTGCAACGCTTCATCGGAAAGACCTTCCGTTGCTAAGCCTTTCTTTTCAGCACTTGCTTTGATTACTTGCGGATCAAGGCCTTTGCCATCATCCTCTAAAGTAATGATCACGCGATTGCCTTCTTGATAGGCCGCCAAGCGAATCGTGCCCTTGCGCGGTTTGCCCAGTTTTTCCCGAACATCGGGTGCTTCGATGCCGTGATCGACAGAATTACGTAACAGATGGACCAGAGGTTCGCTCAACTCAGAAACCACTGTTTTATCCAATTCCGTTTCTTCCCCAAAAATGACAAGTTCCATTTCCTTTTGCAGTTCATTGGATAAGTCCCGAACCATTCGTGGAAAGCGACTAAAGACGACATTGACTTGCTGCATGCGGATCCGCAAGACCAAATCTTGCAGCTCAGAGGTCAATCGCGAAACTTGCTCTAAGGGGTCTTTGACTGCTTCGATGTTTTCCCGCTCACTGACATCTTCCAATTGATTGCGATAGACCACCAATTCGGACACGAGATCCAAGAATGAATCTAAGCGATTCAAGTCGACTCGGATCGATTGATTTTGGGCGGACGCATGATGCGCGGGCGCCGGCGATTTTTCTTTCGTTTCTGTTGTCGCTTGCTGAAGAGCAGAAGTCTCTGACTCTGGGGTCGGCACTGGTTGAAGCAGCTCTTCTGCCTCCTCCAACACAGCAGCTGAAGGATCAAACGGTGCCACCACGAAGGCTTCGATCTCACTATTGCTGGCGATGTTTTGCTCGACATCAGCCAGTGTTTGCTGCGTCAAATACAGCAGTGAAAAATCTGATTCAAAGGTGCCTTCTTCGAGTGTTTGGGCATCTGGTTCTGTATAAAGAACATCCCCTGCTTGGCCAAGCTTTTCCATGATCAAGAAGGCACGAGCACCTTTTAACATGGATTGGGCATCTAAGCGAACAGCAATTTGGACCGCTTGATAGCCATCTCCAGCCGCTTGCTCGATCACATACAGATCAGAAGGATCGATCTGTTGAAGCTGTGGGGTTAACGCGCCCACTGCGGTGGGGTTTTGGCTTGCTTCTGTCTCGGTTGATATACCGCCAGAATGTTCCGTTTGGTCAAGTTCGGCCAATAAATCGGCAATTTGAGCTGGCTGCAGGTCTCGTTCTTCCCGCAAGTCCTCCACAAGTTCTGACAGGCGATCCAGACATTTGAAAATCAATGAGATCGATTGCTGGGTCACTTGCAAGGTCCCAGTTTTAAATAACTCAAAAATATTTTCCATTTTATGGGTCAGCTGCGTCATGACGTCATAGCCCATCGTTGCCGCCATCCCTTTAAGGGTATGGGCAGAACGGAAAATATCATTCAGCAAGGCGCTATCTTTTGGATCATTTTCCAATTGCAAGACATGATCATTCAACTGTGCTAAATGATCGTCTGTTTCTTCAAAGAAAAGGGTACGATAGACACTATTGTCATCCAAATGGGTCCCTCCTTTACAAAATTATACTTTTTGATAGATAAACGAATCGATTTTCTTGAGGCCGAATTGTTCCGCAAAATTGATCGTTTCTGTCGCTCCCGTAAACAAAATGCCCCCTGGGACCAATGCATCGCTGAATTTTTGATAGACGGCATCCCGAGCATCACTTTTGAAATAAATCGTCACATTGCGGCAAACGATCACATCAAAAGGCCCATTGTACGGGTCTTTCAAAAGATCGTGTTGCTTAAAATGAACCCGCCGTTTGATTTCTGGTTTGATCTGAAACTGGTTCTTTTCTTTTGCATCAAAAAAACGGGTACGTTCTGCCGCTGAGACATTCCGCAATTCGTGGTCTCGATAGAGTCCTTGCTTGGCTTTTGCCAAAATTTGCGTATCGATATCGGTAGCCAAAACATTGGCTGTGGCAATTTGGTTTTTTTCTAGCAGCATCGCGATCGTATAGGGTTCTGCCCCAATCGAACATGCGGCACTCCAAATTTTGGGCAGCGTGGTTTTCGGGAGAACAATGGTTTTCAAGACGCGTTCAAAGGCGTCAAACAGTTCTTTGTTGCGATAAAATTCCGTTACGTTAATGGTGATATGGGCTAAAAAAGCCGCCCGCACCCCGTCATCGCCTTCGATCAATTGCTGGTATTCCCTCAACGTTTTTGCCCCGCTGTTTTCCATGATCGTAAGGATGCGGCGCTGCATTTGATTTTCTTTGTATGCGGCTAAGGGAATCCCTAATCGGCGATCCACCCACGCATTAAATAAGGCAAATTCTTCTTCCATCTTCTTCACCTGACCATCTGTGCAATTTTTGCTTCAATGCCCTGCAATGGCAGGACTTCATCCACGACTCCTTGTTCAATGGCATACCGCGGCATCCCAAAGACTGTACACGTTTCTTTGTCTTGAACGATCGTATAGCCCCCAGCCGCTTGGATCTGTCGTAAGCCAGCGGTGCCGTCTTTTCCCATCCCCGTCAAAACCACTGCCGCTAGTTGCGGGCCATAGTAGTCAGCTGCTGAGGAAAAAAGATAATCGACGGTTGGCCGCGTCCCATGCCGTTTTTCTCGCTGGTCCAGCTGCAGGTGCCCTTGTTGGACGGTCATGTGGTAATCCCCTGGACAAAGATACACTTGATTTTCGATCCGCATGCCGTCGACTGCTTCTTGTACTCGAACGGTTGTCTCTGTGTCTAAGCGTTTTGCAAAGGAAGCCGTGAAGCCCGCTGGCATATGCTGAACGATCAAAATCGGGCAACGCAAACGCGCAGGCAGACGGCGAATAATTCCCAGCAAAGCACGGGGGCCGCCTGTTGAAGCACCAATGACTAGCGCATCAAGTGATACCGGCAAGCTGTTTTGTGTCAGCTTAGTGGGCTTGGCAATCGTTGGTACTGGCGGGTGAACCGTACCGACTTCATGATCCATCGCCAAAATCTTTTGATGAAATTCAGCGATCCATTCTTTTTCGATCATCGATAGACTGACGGGTTTTTCCACAAAATCTCGGGCGCCAAGCGCCAAAGCCTCAATCGTGGTTTCTTGATTGGTTAATGAACTAAGCATGATGACGGGAATGGCTGATTGCTGTTTCATCCTCCGCAAGGTCTCTAATCCGTTCATCACTGGCATCTCCACATCCATTACTACCAAATCGATCGCTTCTTTGGTCAGATAGTCCAATGCTTGTTTGCCATTGCGGGCAGCGACGGTCACCTCGATATCAGGCAGCTGATTCAATAAATCTGTCACTACTTTCCGCATGAATGCCGAATCATCGACGATCATTACTTTTTTCATGTCCCTGTACTCCTTTTACAAATAAACGATTTCTTGTTTGACTTGCCGAACCATGGTCTTGAAATCCTGAAGATCTACGATCATCGTTCGACCAGCGCTGCCGCCAACATGTTTGGCTACGATCGGAATGTTTAGCCGAGCCAAGACTTCCTCGACGGCTTCAATATTGCGCTGGCCAATATTGCTGGCAGCGTTAAGCGTCTGGAACTGAAACATATTGGCGCCGCCAACGATTTTCGCTTGAAAGCGAGGCCGACGGATCTTTTGTTCCAGCTCAGCCACCATCGCTGGCAATGCCAAATCCGCAAACTTCTCGGGCTTGATTTCCCGCTTGTGCAAAAAAGGCTGACTATCTGGCAGCATAATATGACTCAAGCCGCCGATATGACTGGCTTCATCGTAAATGATCGTGCCGATGCAAGAACCTAAACCCACCGTGATCAAACGCGTCGGCGCTTGGGCGATCTTATACTCCGAGATCCCCACATGCAGTTCCTCATTCACGGTCATCATTGTCATGGTCATTGGCGGCTGCCAATTCCTCTGTCTGATAGGCGTCTAACTCCGCCGTCATCTCAGCGGCTTGTTCATAGCTGAAGAGAAACGGCAGCTCCAATGCCAGCACAAGTTCATCGTCTTTTTTCAGAAAGGCTTCGATATAGTTTTGCTTGAGTCCTGATGTATTTAGTTCCGCATTGCTAGGACTTTCAACTAGCGGTAAAATGCCGACGATCTCTTCCACGTATAGGCCGATCGCCTGCTCTTGCCAGTGACACAACAAGACCACATTTTGCCCAGTTTCCGGTGTAAATTCATCAAACAGCTTTTTGCGGATGTCAATGATCGGCACCATCGCCTCTTCAAAAGGCTGGATCCCCAGCACGAAATCCGCCACTTCTGGCAGCTGTGTAAAAGAAGCAGCCTCAATGACCCGTACCACATAGTCGATACGCAAGGCAAAGAGTTGTTGATGACTTTTAAATACAACGTATTGTTCCATTGGCGTCACTGCTCCTTTTTAGAATTTGAAACTATCCACTTGGAATTTAAGGATAGTGGCGATCGTTTCGATCTCTTGCACATTCCGTTCAAAGTCTTCGATGACTAAGTAGAAGTCTTCTAAGTTTGCCGTTACTTCTTGGGTGCCGGCGGATGTTTCCGAAACAGCAGCCGAAATGTTGCTGACGGAAACTTGAACCATGTCTTTTTTCTCAACGATCCCGGTAATATGGGCTTCCACGGCTTGAATACTTGAAACCAATTTTTCGACAATATCAGAGATCTCATTGGCTGATTCGATCGCTTTGTTGATATTGTTGGTTTGTTTTTCGCCGCTTTCAAAGGAATCCGTCACTGCAGAGACCACTTTTTCCGATTTTTTGCGGATCGTTTCAATGATCGAACGAATGCTTTTCGTTGATTGACTGCTTTGTTCCGCCAAGCTGCGGACTTCTTCCGCAACGATGGCAAACCCTCGGCCCGCTTCTCCAGCTCGAGCTGCTTCGATGGATGCATTCAATGCCAGTAAGTTGGTCTGATCAGAAATGTCATTGATCAGCTGAACGATCTTACCGATGCTTTGGACATCTTCGTTCATGTCGTTCATGCTTTCTACTAATTCTGCTTGGTTTTGCCGTTCGATCTCCCAGCTTTCAAATACATGGAACATCATTTCCGAATTGTGGACATTGCTGCTTTGGGATTGACCGACATAGCCGTTCATCAATTCGATCTCTTTGTGGATCTCTTCGATACTTAAGGCTAGCTCGTCCATATCAAAGGAGGTTTGTTCCGCTTCGGAGGCTTGTGAACTAGTGGCATCTGCGATGGCATTCATCGTCTGACGCACATTTTCAATTGAATTTTTGGCATTTTTTGAGGTTGTCGTTAGGCCGCCTACCATTTTTTCCATTCGGCTGCTTTCTTCGTGCATGCCAACGATCACCGCTTTGAAGGTGTTTAAAACCCCTTGAAAACGATTTTGAACTTGCCCAAAAAGAGAAGTCTGGTCGCTGCTGCCGATCTCATCGATATGCGACAGATCGCCAGAACCGACTGCTTCTAGTTCTGTCAATAACGTATCCATGCCCGAGTGGGTCTCTTTTTTTACCAAATAGGTCATTCCTACTAACACTGCGATTTCTAGCAGCAGTACGATTACTGAAAAAATAAAAAAACTTTTTGCTGCTTGTCCGTCTCCGTGGGTGCGGATCACGAAGAAATAGCATCCTAATAATACGATCAGGGTAAATCCTAGCGGAATCAACGCCGCCAAGCGGATTTTTTTGATGATAGCTTGTACCTTCTTCTTCATAACAGTATCCTTTCCTATGCAAAATGATCAGTCGTGCTGTTTATCAAGATTCGCTCTTCACTTGATAATCGTTGGGTCACTCCTTCTTTATCCGATTATGAAAACAATCTTCTAGTTCTTTAATCGGATCTTTTGCTAGAAAAGTTAAGCATCTTCACCAGACATATGTATCTTTTGGATCAGCAAAGCGCGTATAGCCGCCTTGATATTCATCACGAACCAAGCGACCGTTTTGCAGCTCGACCACCCGATTACGGACCGTATTGACCATCGTGCTGTCGTGAGTCGCCAAGAGGATCGTGGCACCGACTTGATTGATCCGCAAGAGCAGTTTCATGACTTCAACGGCTGATTTCGCATCCAGATTGGCGGTGGGCTCATCGGCGATCAAGACTGCTGGCTCTGTGACGATCGCCCGCGCAATCGCTACTTTTTTGCGCTGTCCCACGGAAAGCTCTTCAGGATAGTGATCCTTTTGAGGAAACATGCCCACCAGTTGCAGTGCTTTGGCGGTTTTTTCCTGACGCAGCTTGCGGGGAGTGCCTAGTACTTGCAGCGCATAATCGACGTTTTTGGCAACCGTCAGATAAGGAAGCAAAAGGTCTTCTTGTCCGACGATACCGACTTGTCGTCGAACCATATAGAGATGACGGTCTTTGAGTTGTTCCAATAAGACATTGCCGACTTGGATAGAACCAGCCGAAAGCTCTTCTTCTTTCAAGAGTAATTTGAATAAGGTCGATTTGCCCGCACCGCTGGGACCCACCACATAGATAAATTCTCCTTGAGGGATCGCAACAGAAATATCGGCCAATGCCAACGTGCCATTGCTGAATTTTTTACTGACCTTGGTTAAGCGAATCATGTTCTTTCTCCTCTAATCTGTAAAACGATTGATCACGGACCACATCTCATCGGCTGTCTGCATGGCTTTCGTATTCAATCCATACGCACGCTGGGTCGTTAACAAGTCTGTCATGGAAGTCGCTAGATCCACCGTCGACTGTTCTAACTGTCCTTGCAAGACGCTGCCAAAGGCTGCTGGATTGGTTTGCGAAGTAAGCAACGCTTGATCACCAGCACGGTACAGTTGGTTGCCCACTGGCGTGATGTTTTCTGTATTCGTCGGCTGATAAAGGGTCAGCTGCCCCAACACGCGAGTCTGACCATTTTCTTCCGTCGTCAGCTGACCGCTGGCATCTATTGCGATTTGCTGCGCATCTGGCCACTGAGGGGTCGGTACGTTTGTGGTCATTGCCACAGGGTACCCTTCACTATTGACTAATTGCTTGTTCTCACTTAAATGAAAATTGCCTGCTCGACTCAGCAGCAATTGACCAGTTTGGTCCCGGACCCCGAAAAAGCCGTTGCCTTGGATCGCGAGATCTAATGGCTGAGCGGTGCCCGCCAGATTGCCTTGGGCAAAACTGGTAGTCGTAGTCGCTTTTGCCCCCATTGACGCACCATATTGGGCGGCGTTGCCATTAAATAGCGTTTCTTCTGCACCGATGGCATTTTCCATCAATGATTGAAAGTGGGTCGTTTGTGCTTGGTAGCCATTGGTATTGACGTTGGCGATGTTGTTGGCTGTCGTGTCTAAGTTTGTCTGCAAATGATTCAACCCAGAACGGCTGATTCCTAATAATCCACTGATATTCATTGACTCATCCTCAAATCTTTCCTAATTCGTTGACCGCTTTTTGCAATGTCTGATTCGTTGAACTCAAGGCTTTCTGATTGGCTTCAAATTCGCGAGAAGTCTGGATCATCGCCACCATTTCATCGGCAACCGCTACATTGGCTTGTTCTAAGGCACCTTGCTGGATCACGGGTGCATTCACCGTGGTTCCTGCTGCGTTGCTAGTCACATAGTTTTGACCAGCTGTAGTCAATGCTTCTGGGGGGAATGTTTGGATCTGAAAGTTCGCTGGTCCCAAGGCGCTGACTGCTTGTCCATTGGCACCCAAGACAAGATAGCCTTCTTGTGTCACGTATTGATTCTGCTGATTGACGGTAAAGTCGCCATTTCTCGTATACAACCGCTGCCCCGCATTATTTTGAACGACAAAGTAGCCTTCGGAAAGCAGTGCAAAATCGCTGGCTTGTCCCGTCTGTTTGACGGCGCCTTGGTCTTGACTGATGGTACTGCCTGCCAATTGGGTCCCTAAAGACAATCCACCGATATCACGGCGGGTATCCGCATTGGGCCCGCTTTGGTAATTATGCAATGCGACTTCATCTAGCGCCGACTGGAACAAAGTTTTTGCTTGATACCCTGTTGTATTGGCATTGGCAATATTGCCGCTCGTCGTCTCTTGTCGCTTTTGTAATAATGAAATGTTCCGTGATAAGACATCCAATCCTCGAATCATGCCAGTTCCTCCTCAATCAATGTGCGCAATTTGGCAATCGTTTTGCCATGAATTTGTGAAACTCGCGGAATCGAGACTTCTAAGATTTCAGCGATTTCTTTTAACGTCAGTTCTTCGGTATAGTACAAACTTAAAATCAATTGTTCCCGTTCCCCTAATTTTTTGATGCACGCCACCAAGGCGGTGCGTTTTTCTTCAGCGACCAAGGTATCTTCGACATTTTCGGCTGGATCCCGAACCATATCTTTTAAGGTCATGCCTTCTTCTTGGTAAGCAAACAAGGTATCTTCCAAAGAGACGCTGGCTAAGTAGTGCAGACTCTCATAAATATCCGCTAGTTGACTTTGGTTGATTCCCAGCTGTTTGCAGATCTCGGTGTCGGTCGCTTCTCTTTTGAGGCTTTGCTCCAACTCTTGCCGTGCTTGATAAAACTGATTGACTGCCGCCATTTTGTATCGGGAGATTTTGGCGTGCTTGCGTACATCATCAATAATTGCCCCTTTGATGCGAATCGCTGCATAGCTTTCAAAAGGAACTTTTTTTGAGGGATCGAATTTCCGCAAGGCATCCATCAGCCCAATCACCCCAATATTATAGAGATCGCCTGATTCATAATCGGCGGTTTTGATAGACAGGCGCTGAACCACCCGTTCCACTAGCGGCAGATACTTGATGATCTCCGCTTCTCGATCGACTTCATACATCGGCGATGCCCCTTCCTAAGAAAATTCTGCTTAAATGTCAATACTGCCCACCGTTTCGATCGCAATTTCATTGGGAATCTCATTTAGAGAAAGAACGGCGATATCTGGAAAATTAAAAACGATCATTTTTTTGAATGCTAACCGGATCTTAGGCGATGCCAGAATCACGAAATTGATATTTTGAGCGATCGCCGCATGTTGGATCCCACTGATGGAATCCAACAGCTTGGTCACGGTATCTGGTTTTAAGACCGGGTACGAGCCAGTTGCGGTTTTTTGGATACTTTGAGCGATGATTTCTTCTAGTTTCGGCTGGATCACCGCCACTTGCAGCTCGTGGTTCTCATTGGCATACTTGGCAGCGATCGTCCGTTTCAATGCTTGGCGGACATATTCTGTCAAAACTTCTACGTCTTTCGTGACAACGCCGTAATCGGCTAAAGTTTCTAAGATCGTTGCTAAGTCATTGATGGGAATTTGCTCATCCAATAAATTTTGTAAAACTTTTTGGACCTCGCCGAGCCGTAAAATATCGGGGATCAATTCATCGATCACGACATTGTAC
This sequence comes from Enterococcus sp. AZ079, assembly GCF_050547255.1. Lineage (NCBI taxonomy): Bacteria > Bacillati > Bacillota > Bacilli > Lactobacillales > Enterococcaceae > Enterococcus > Enterococcus sp. AZ079. The sequence goes on from NZ_CP172955.1 coordinate 3,238,800, forward strand.
TGCTCTTTGATGCCCTCCAATAATTTCTTGACTTCTTGGCGACCTAACAGCTCTGGTGCATGGGCATAGATGATTTCTTTTAAGTGTGTTGCGATCACGGTCAACGGCTCGATAATCGTAAACCCTTGCAGATCCGCCATCTCCTTATCGGATTCATCAATCCACATAGCATCCAGATGAAAGGCTGGTTCTTTTGTTGCGATTCCTTGAAAAGGAAACGGCTCTTCATTCGGACTGATCACCATGACTTTATTCGGGTAAATATCGCCGCGGCCGACTTCATTGCCGCGGATCTTGATCACGTAATCATTGGCATCCAAATAGAGATTGTCGCGAATACGAACGGGACTGACTAAGATCCCTAATTCTCTGGCACTCTGTTTACGGATCGCCACGATGCGGTTCATCAAGCTGTTGTCGATCGAACTATCCACGATAGGGATCAGACCATAACCGATTTCCACTGAGATTGGTTCCACTTGGAAGGAAGCCACGGAATCGTCTTCTTCCTGTGCTTCTTTTTTGCGTTCCAGTGCCAATTTTTGTTCCCATTGTTTTTGTTCCACTCGCTGCTTTTCTTCTTTTTGCGTCACCAGAAAGCTGGCTGCGAAAAGGCCTAAACCAATCAACACAAAAGGGACAAAAGGAAACCCAGGAACTAAGGCTAAGACGAAGAGAATCGCCCCCACGATCCGAAACAGTTGGGGATTACGCATCACATCTGCCGCAATATCCAAACCAAAGGAACTATCGTTATCGGAACGAGTCACGATCACCCCAGAAGCAATCGAAATCAATAAAGAGGGAATCGAGCTGACCAAGCCATCCCCGATCGCCAGTTTCCCGAATTGGGCGAAGGCTTCCATGACGGTCATTTGTCCCCCCATGGAGAAAATGATCGCCCCGCCGACTAAATTGATGACAGTGATCAAGATCCCTGCGATCGCATCCCCTTTGACAAACTTGCTGGCACCATCCATCGAACCAAAGAAATCAGCTTCTCGCTGCAGATCTTTTCGTCGTTTGCGGGCATCCGCTTCCGTGATCAAACCGGCATTTAGGTCGGAATCGATCGCCATTTGCTTGCCGGGCATCGCATCCAATGTGAAGCGAGCAGTCACTTCTGAGACACGCCCTGCACCATTGGTCACGACGACTAGCTGAACCACCATGATGATCACGAACAAAATGATCCCCACGATGTAATTGCTGCCGGCAACGACATTGGCGAAGGCATCGATCACGTGTCCGCCATTTCCTTGGGTCAAGATCAACCGCGTGGAAGATAGGTTCAAACCTAAACGAAACATCGTTGTGATCAGCAGCAAGGTTGGAAACGTAGTGAATTCCAACACTGATTTGGTAAACAGGGTGATCAGTAAAATGTTGATCGCGATCGTCAAATTGATAATGATCAGAATATCTAATAGTGCACTCGGTAATGGAATAATAATCAAACCAATAATAGCTAGGACGATCACCGAGATTAAGATATCCGCCAGACCAATGCCTTTTTTCGGTTTTGAGGCAGCCTCATTCATTTTTGTTCCTCCTGTTTCCTTAAATCTTGCCGCGTTGGCTTTCTTCTAACTGATAGACCAAAGCGATGATTTCGGCAATGGCTTCATACATCTCAACCGGGATCAGATCCCCGGGTTCTACTTGGCGATAAAGGGCTCGTGCCACTTCACGGTTTTCGATCTGTGGAATATTTTCTTTCAGTGCTTCTGCTTTCATCCGCTGCGCCAGCTGATCTGCCCCTTTGGCCAGGACCCGCGGCACCCCTTCACTACTGGCATCGTAACGAATCGCAATGGCGAAATGGGTCGGATTGGTGATCAACACCATCGCTTCTTTGACGTTGGCGATGGCATTTTGGGTCATCGCACGGTACTTCGCTTTGCGCTGTGCTTTGACTTGCGGATCACCTTCCATTTGCTTGAACTCTTCTTTGACTTCCTGCTTGCTCATCATCAAGTTCTTACGATGGTTATAGCGTTGGTAGCCGTAGTCGACTACGGCCAAAATGATCAAGAAAATCGAGATCTGTAAAAACAATTCTTTGGCCCGCAGCAGCATGAACAGGATCGTTTTTTCCAACCCCACTTCACTCAAACCCAGTAAAACAGGGACGGCGGCTAAAAATTGTTGGTAGCACAAGTAGACGATCACGCCGAATTTCGCCAATGTTTTGCCTAAATTCATCAACGAGCGCAAACTGAATTGCTGCTTGATCCCGCTGATGGGGTTCAGCTTTTTAAAGTCTGGTTTGACGGCCTTGCCAGAAAACAACAGACCAACTTGGGCATAATTCGTGATAAGCCCGACTCCGAGCGCGACCAAAAAGACGGGCGCACACAACAAAAGCAGCAGCAAGATACTCTGCACCCCCAGTTTCGGCAGATCCGCCAAACTGGTTTGATAATCAGCCAGCTGCGCCAAACTTCGGGAAAAATAAGGCAAAAAAGAAGCTGCGAAAAACTGCCATAAAGACAGGATCAAAAACGAGAAGACCAATAGCGAAACAGCTGCTGCTAATTCCTGGGTCTTAGGGACCTCCCCGCGTTTGCGGGCATCCCGCAGCCGCTTGGCACTAGGTAGTTCGGTTTTGCCATCTTTTTCTGCCATCTTCTCACCTCCTGCTGGCTACCTGTTACTTTATTGAAAGGACTCGATAAACTCCTGCAAATAGCGGACCGTATCTGGCAAGTGTTTGCCTAAGTACGAAAGGACATTGGGTAGTAGCAAGAGAAACACCACAAAACTGATGGCGGTTTTCATCGAAAGACTCATCATCAAAATATTGATCTGGGGAATCGACCGAGAAATCACACCTAGCACCAGGTCCACCAACAGCAGCGCAATGATCATTGGTGCCGCAAGATTGACTGCCATCACCATCATTTGGCTGAAAAGTTTGACGATGCCTTCAACCGTCGTGCCTTGGATCACCACAGAGCCTAAGGGCACGATCCGAAAAGACAACAGCAGTGCTGTGATCAGTCGATGATGCAGATCAAGTCCAAAAAACACAGCGATCGTCAGCCAATAGTACGTTTTGCCATACTGGGAAGAGGCGATTTGCAACGTCGGATCATAGGCTTGCGCCATCGAAAAGCCTACTTGAAAGTCGATCAGTTGACCCGCAATTTCCACACCAGTAAAGACGAGCTGACTCAAATAGCCCATCGCCATCCCAAACAGTACTTCCTTGATGACGAAAACCGTCAGCATAAAGAGGGAAAGCTCGGGAATCGCAGGTGCCGTCGGCAGACATAGGACCGTCAACGCCATGCCGATCACGATTTTTGCCAGTGACGGAAAATTTTGCTGTGAGAAGATCGGACAAAGGACGACAAACGCCAATATTCGACAAAAAATCAACACCGTCGCTTGAATCGGCGCCATCAGGTTTCCTCCTTACATTGCCGCAATCATCTTGAAAATCATTTTGGTAAAATTCAACAAGAGATTCAGCATAAAATTCCCCGCCAAGATCAAGGTCAAAAAAATCGCTAATAGTTTCGGCACAAAGCTCAACGTTTGTTCTTGGATTTGGGTAGTGGCTTGAAAAATACTGATCACCAATCCAACGAGCATGCCAACCAATAAGGCAGGGCCAGATATCGCTAAAATTCGAAGAAAGGCTTCCCTTAGCACATCAAGTACCATTTCTACTGTCATTTCCTCTTGGCTCCTTTCTTAGCGGCTATTGAAAGCTCTTGATCAGCGACTCCACGATCAGATACCAGCCATCCACTAAAACAAATAGTAAGATCTTGAAGGGCAGTGAGATCATGATCGGCGACAGCATCATCATCCCCATCGACATCAAGATACTGGAGACGACCAGATCAATGATCAAAAAGGGGATAAAAATCAAAAAGCCGATACTGAAAGCCGTTCGTAACTCACTGATAATAAACGCCGGTACCATAACGGTCAGAGGAACATCGTCAGAAGAATGATACTTTTCGGTCTCCCCATCAGCTTCCGCAAACAAGGCAATGTCTTTTTCCCGTGTCTGTACCATCATAAAGGCCTTGATCCGTTTTTCTGAGCGGTCAAAGGCTTCGGCTTGGCTGATCTCTTGTCGATCAAACGGTTCGATCGCTTGCTGATAGACGTCGGTATACACAGGTTTCATAATAAAAAATGTCAAGAATAAGGCCAACCCGATCAACACTTGATTGGGCGGGTTTTGCTGTGTACCTAACGAACTGCGCACAAAGGACAAGACCATGATGATACGAGTAAAAGAAGTCATCATGATCAGCAAGACTGGTAAAAGGGAAAGCAGCGTCAGCAACAAGAAGGTATTGATCGTATCACTTGAGCCATTCCCATTCGACAATAAATTGTTGATGGTGGAACTGACGTCTTCCGTGTCTAGCGCAAATGCCGTCTGCGGAAGCATCAGACTGCTGAAAAGGACCGCAGCCATGATCTTGATATCTCTGCCTTTGATCTTCATTTTTGCTTGCCTCGTTTTCCAGCAATTTCCGCCTTGGCTTTGTTGAGCCATTCAGAAAAGTCTTTGCCAGCTTGCACTTGGGTGCTTTCTAGGCTTTGCTGTAAAAAAGCGGCCGTTTCTTCTGGCGTCAACTCTTTGATGATTTGGTTTTGCTGTTCAGAAAAGCTCATGACATAACATTTGTCCATGATTTGGACGATCCCGATCGAAGACGACTTGCTGACGGCGATTTTTTGCAAAATACGCAGCTGGTGATTGTGCTGGTTCGTGTAACGATTCAAGTATTTCAAACTGATGTTGATCAAATAAAGAATAAGCAGCAAAAACCCAATCATTTTGACCAGCGATAAAAATGTTTCCATCAACATGCCTCTTTCTATTGGATCACTAAATCCGTCACATAAACATCCTTGGCGATTTCTGATCCGTATTCCTGATTAATTGTTTCTTTCAATGCTTTTTTTAAATTCGGTACACTTTCGGCGGAGCTCAAAATACCGCTGGCCTTTTGTTGGCGCAATAAATTTACGACGCTGTCACGAATGACGGCCACATTTTTCGTGGCTTCCGCGCTTTTTTCCTCATCTGCCACTAAAATCGATAAATTGACCTTCATGTATTGCTGCTCTTGGTTGTCTTCTTTGGCCAAATTGACTAAAAATTCATCCAAAGCCACGATCGCTTCGTCTGAGGAGATTTTGCTGCTGTCTTTTGCTGTTTCAGCAGCTGCTGTTTTTTCCCCCGTCAAAAAGTGATTCGTCACTAAGGTCCCGCCGATACTGCCGCCGACTACCACGATCAAGAGGATCGGCAGTAAAACAACCATACTCAAGCCTTTTTTCTCTTTTTCTGCTTTTGGTGCTTTTTCTTCTTTTGCCATCTTTCCCACCCTTACGTTTTCACTTGGTTCGAATGGATCACCGTATGATACTCGATCACCCGCTGCGCAACTTCTTGCGCAGCTTCCGTCACCACTAATGTTTTGCCGTCTGTCAGTGTGATCAATGTATCCGGCATTTCTTCGATCCGATAAATCAATGTTGGATTTAAATAGAATGGCTTGCCATTCAATGCTGTCACTAGAATCATGGTCAAACTCCTCTCAATGATGAAGCGTCACGTTCTTAACGTTTTAGATTCAATAATTCTTGCAGCATTTCATCAGAAGTCGTAATACTTCTTGAATTTGCTTGATAGGCACGGCTCGCAATGATCATTTCGGTAAATTCTGTCGAAAGATCGACATTGGACATTTCCAAGGCACCTGCTTGCAGCGTTCCTGCGCCATTGTTGCCAGGTCCTGCAACGATCGGATTCCCTGAGTTGCTGGTTTGGATATAGTTGTTGCCGCCGACTTTTTCTAAGCCTTCTGGGTTATTGAAGGTTGCGACACCGACTTTTCCCATCACAAAGGTTTGATTGCCGTATTTTGCCAACACTAAGCCATTGGCATCGATCGCCATGGAGTTATAGGTCAAGGTTTCCCCATTGACGGTCAGTGTGCTTGGGATCGACAAGGGAGATACCGCATCTTGTCCGCTCAATGCCGTGTTTTCATCAAAGTTGTCATCATAGACAACTGGTTGACCGCCATTGACTGAACGACCTAGGACTTGCATCCCATCACTATTGGTCAAGGTTCCGTTGCTGTCGCGCACGAATGCGCCATCTCGTGTGTAATAGGTTTCGCCATTTGCTCCTGGTCCTTGTACCATAAAGTAGCCCTGTCCGCTGATATAAAAATCCATGCTGCGACCTGTCGATTGCGGGGCACCGACTGTATTGATAGTATCGATGGAGCCCGTCTGAACCCCTAAACCGATCTGCGTTGCGTTGATCCCGCCTAAGCCGTTGCCTGGCGCAGTTGCATTAGACATCGTTTGGCTCATCATGTCTTGGAAAAGTACTCGACTTGATTTGAATCCAACCGTATTGACGTTGGCGATATTATTGGAAACCACGTCCATTTTCGTTTGAAGATTTTTCATTCCACTGACACCTGAATATAATGATCGTAACATGCTTGTTTTCCTCCTTATGGTTGGCGTATTTTCCTCTGTCATTCAGAAAATACTTGCAGCCCCTTTTCAGTCCAGCTGCTATTTGATAAATGTGGCGCTGTCAATATTGGTGACGGTGTGAAGCTCATTCATCCCCATCGCCGTAATGATGGTTCGTGAATGGACATCGGCGATCAAGCCCATATCTTTGTACACGAGCAGTGATTCTTTGCTGCCTTTTTCCGCGAGCTCACTAAGCGCCGTTGAAAGGGATTGATAATCATCGTCTTGTAAGGTCAATTCTCTTGCGGTCAAACGCTTTTGCGCATGATGGGAGACTTTGATGTCGCTTTGTTTTTGTTCAAGCATTGCAGAAAAGGCTTGTTTGTCCACGCCTTTGCAGGGATGTTGATAAGGCTCCCCGGCAACTTTTTGCAGCCCCTGTTGAATCGTCAAACTCATTTTGCTTCGCCACCAATCTCTTGGATCGCACTCATACTGTATTCTTTGCCATTTACGACGATCGTGGCGTAGCCATTGGCAAAGCGGACCTTTTCGATGGTTCCTGACAATGTTTCTGTGCCGTCCATCAGAGTGACTTGTTTATTGATCAAGCTAAAGGCTTGCTGCTGTTGCTGTAAAATCACCGAGGTCGTCAACGTTTCGCTCAATTCATTCAAGCTCTCTAAGGTCGTAAATTGAACCAGTTGCGAGATATAGTCGGTGCTACCACCACCAGAAGAATCGCTGCCTCCCATCGATGGGTTGCTCATAGATGCGGCTAAGATCTTCAAAAAATCATCCATGGAGATATCTGAAGATTTTTTTGTTTGCGTTAATGCCGATGTATTGGCAATACCGGCCGCAGCTGCTGTAATTTCATCTGCCATAGGTCTCCTCCTTTACACTAAAATACTGATCGCATGATCGATCGGTGCTAATTGCGGCTCTTCCTCAGCCGTATTGCTTTGATGAAATGGCTTTTTGTTTTGTCCTTTTTGAGCCTGTAAAAACCGCTGTTGGCTTAACTGACTGTCACTTGCCATCATACTGCCGGCAAAGGATTGATTTGCCAGCGGACTAGCCTGCTGGACAGAAGCTAACGTAGGTTCTTTGATCGCTAGGATCGGCTGCTCTTGCTTTTGCAAAACTTGCTCTAGCTCATGCTTGATGGACAGCAATAATTCTTTGGCTTGTGGCTGCTGAACGGTCAGTTCTAAGCGGCTGCCTTGGGCATTCGTTTCTAGGGAAAGCTGGATCGTGCCTAATTTTTCGGGAACGAATTGCAGCGTGATTTTTTTCTCGCTTGCCGTGCTGCTCGTTTGGACAAGTTGGGCAGTCGCTTTTGCTAAGGGCAGGACCGCTTGTTCCATATTCGCTTTTGTTGGCGTTGGTCCTTGCTTGATCAAAAGGGGAGAAACATCAAGCAGCTGCAGTGCTGGTGCCGCCATTTCATTGTCAGTTACTGCTGAAGAAGCAATGGCTTGTGCAGAAACAGCTTCCGCTTTTTTGGCGACTGTTTCATTCGTGCGTTGCAAGGTGCTAGTCGTATCCGTCGCTTGGTTGGTCACTGGCGACACTTGATTTAATGGTCCCGTTTGGCCCAATTGCGCGGTCCCTTCGGTGGACTGTTTCAGCTGTGCTTCTGTCGTTTGCGCAATCGCGGCTTGTGTTACTGAATCGACTTCCTTGATTTCCTTGAAAGGAGCGATTCCTTTTGCCGTGGTCTGCTCCTCGCCTACTAAGTCTTCTGGCAAAGGTGTTTCAAGCGTTGTTGCTGCGGCTTCACTTCTGTCATTTGTCATCAAAGCTAGACCTTCAAGCGCAGGCTCGGAGGGGTTGATGACTGTGGTGGCTACGTCTATTGGTGCTGGAAAAGCTGCTGAAACACTGTCGAGAGAAGCTGCTGTGGTGCTCGTTTGGTTCTGCTCCGTCGTTGCCATTGATGCCTGTGGCGCTTCTTGAACCAAGCCTGCAAAAGGTGCCTGGCTGATCTGGCTCATTCCTGGCGCTTGTGTCGTTGCAGGTTGTTCGACTGCTGGAGTGATTTCTGGCTCCTGCGGCAGATGTTCCATACTGCTGGCAATCCCCATTTCTGGTGCGGTGGCGGTTTGCTCCGTCATACCTGATGGTTCGAAGGATGCTGCCAGATTGCTTGCTGTCTGTTCTGTCAGCTGTTGCATCAGCAAACTGAAGACTTCTGGTGACGCCTCCGTCTTTTTTGATTTGCTACCGATAGGTACAGCGGTTGCGGCACTTGTTGTGATCTCTTTCATTGTTCACCTCCTCTCAGCTGATGCTTTGAAACCAAGGTCGTCTCATCACTAAAACCATTAGTGCTTTAAGAAAATAAGGCGCGATTGCCGAACTCATCCAATTGTTTTTGCTCTTCCAATTGCTGTTCATAGGTGTATTCAGCAAATTGTTTTTCTCGCAGCTTTTCCACGACCTTGCGTTCCTGCTGCGCTTCTACCACCACCGATAAAGACTCTGCCAATTCTTGCTTCACGTGAAACATTTTGTTCTGAACCTCATCGATGGTGGCATTCAACGCAATCAAATAGCGTTGCTGCACTTGCATCCGCCCAATGGTCATCTCATTGACATCAAAAAGCTGGGCTTTTTCCTGTGTCAGCGTATTCAGGTGCTGTTCTTGCTGAATCAACAATTGTTGTTTTTGGGCGTAAGCGCGTTTGGCTTCTTGCTCAATGGTTTTTCGGTGATCCAATACTTTTTCTAAGGAAAAGTGAAATGCTTGCATAGCTGCTCCTTTATGATCTGTTTTACATGGTCGAACGCTGGCGCTCGATCAGCGCTTCTTCACTGAACAAATGCGCCAGTTCAAAAATCGTTTGTTCAAATGGGATCCGCTCATCCACTTTTTGCTGTAAAAACCGCAGGATGGGGTGATGCAGCGCGATCGCTTGGTCGGTCAACGCATTACTGCCGCTTTTGTAAGCACCGATATCGATCAAATCCTTGGCCTCTGCATAAACGGCCATGTTTTCTTTTAGTTCCCCCGCATGTTTATGCTGTTCCTCAGAAACAAGGGTCTTCATCAAGCGGCTGAGGCTGTTTTGAATATCGATGGCAGGATAATGATTTTGAGCGGCGATTTTTCGGGACAACAGAATATGTCCATCAAGAATTCCCCGCACCGCATCAGCGATCGGTTCATTCATGTCATCCCCTTCTACCAAGACAGTATAAAAGGCCGTGATCGAGCCTTTGTCCGACATCCCACTGCGTTCTAACAACTTCGGTAAAGCTGTAAACACAGAAGGGGTATAGCCTTTGGTCGTCGGCGGCTCGCCTGTCGATAGACCGATCTCCCGCTGTGCCATCGCAAAACGGGTCACCGAATCCATCATCAATACGACTTTCTTCCCTTGATCGCGGTAATACTCAGCGATCGCTGTTGCCACATGAGCCCCTTTTAATCGTACGAGAGGCGGCATATCGGAGGTGGCACAGACAACGACCGACTTGCGGTAACCTTCTGGGCCTAGATCATTTTCAATAAATTCTTTGACTTCTCGTCCCCGCTCGCCGATCAAGCCGATCACGATGACATCGGCTTCGCAATAACGAGCCAACATCCCCAATAAAGTACTCTTACCGACCCCGCTGCCGGCAAAAATGCCGATCCGTTGGCCAAGGCCGACGGTCAAAAGACCATCGATCGCCCGGACACCTGTCGGCATGATCTCAGCGATTTTTTGACGGCGAAAGGGGTCAGGAGAATCTTGACTAACTGGATATTCTGGCGCACTTTCCAGCTCCAGCGCCATATCTAACGGTCGCCCTAGTCCATCTAAGGTGTGCCCTAGCAGTGTATCATCGATTTTTACCGTCAACGATTTGCCAGTTGGCCGCACCAAACAGCCCGGTCCGATGCCTTCTAGCTGATCAAGGGGCATCAGGAGCACGGTTTTTTTTACAAAGCCTACGACTTCAGCTAAGGCTGTATGTGTCTTGTTTTGCAATGCGACTTCACAGATTTCCCCTATGAAAACCGCCAGCCCTTCGACTTTGATCAGCAGACCTACGACTTCGCTGACTTTGCCGTAGGTGGTAAAAAACGGCTGTGCTTGCGCCGTTTTGCGCAGCGCTGTGATTGGTAATTCAAACGTCATTCCTTCACACTGCTTTCTAGAAATTGGCTCAAAAAGCGAGCGATTTCTTTCCTCAGTTCAAAAACCACCAAGGTATTTTCAGATTCGATACAAAAATCGTGTTCCGCCAAGGTGTCATCTGCCATGAGTAAATAGCGAAACCCGCTGATCGTCTGCTTTTTGGTTTCCAACAATTCTCGCACCCCTGCAAGATGCTGCTCTTGGCTGCGAACAGTCACAAATTGATCGGGTTGTTCAAATTGCCATAGCACAGACTCCACAAAAGGCAGGAAGCCTGCTTGCTCATCTGTAAAACGTTGATTAATCAAGGCTTCAGCGATTGCCGTGCCGTAAGCGATCATTTCTTGCTTTTTCTCTGAGCGAAAGGTGTTGATCTCAGAAACGGCTTCAGCGACATTGGCTTGGGCTTGGGCCATCAATGCTTGCGCGGCTTCTTTGCTGGCATTGAGTCCTTCTTGATAGCCTTGTTGAAAGCCGTCTGCTTGTCCTGCTTGAAAGCCTTCCGTTCTCGCTTCTGCTAGAATTTGCGCCGCTTGTTCTTGTGCATCGGTCAAAATCTGCTGCTTCAAGGCTTCCATTTGCTGCAGATGCCGTTCCTGCTCCAACTGGCGTGCACGTCTAGCCGCTTGCAGTTCTGGGTCTAAGCTTGGTTTCTCAATCGGCGCTTTGATGGTCGTATCCGTCAAAATACTGCGCGCAGCTTCGGTCGTTTTGACCGCCTGCTGCTTCAATAAACTGCTATTTGACCACTGCATCTTGGTCGCCCCTTCCGATGTAGATCTCACCGGTTTCATCTAGCCGTCGAATCACAGCCACCACACTTTGTTGGGCTTCTTCTACAGCAGACAAGCGGGTAGGACCCATAAATTGAATTTCTTCTTGCAGATTTTCCACCGCCCGTGATGAGAGGTTGGAGAAAATAAAGTTCTTGATGTCATCGGTCGTGCCTTTAAGCGCTAAGACTAAGACATCGTTTTGAACATCTCGCAAGACTTTTTGAACATCCAAGCGATCGAGGGTCACGATATCCTCGAAAGTAAACAAGCTGGATTTCACTTCGTTGGATAGTTCCGGTTGCCGCTTTTCTAAGTCGTTCAAAATGTTCTTTTCGGTGCTGCGGCTGACTGAGTTCAAGATTTCTACCAGTGTATGCACACCACCGACATTTTCCGTATCGTTCTCAATGTAATTCGAGAATTTGTTCTCGATCACTTTTTCGATCCGTTCGATCACCAAAGGCGACGTACTGGAGATCGTCCCGATCCGTTCAGCGATCTCCACTTGCAAATGATCGGGAAACTGTGACAAGACGCTGGCCGCTTTGTCCGGCTGCATGTAGCACAAAATCAACGCTACCGTTTGTGGATGTTCGCCGATCAACAGATTGGTCAACTGTTGAACATCGGCTTTGCGAGCGATATTAAAGGGCCGTTCCCGCAGCTGGATCTGAGTCAATACGTCAATGACTTCTTTGGCTTTTTGAGGGCCTAATGCTTGGTTCAGCAAATTTTTGGCATAATCGATCCCGCCGTCTAAGACATATTTGCGAGCCGTTGCGGTATGAGAAAATTCCTCCAACACTTGATCCCGCTCTTCGGGACTGACAAAGTCGATGTTGGCGATCTCATAGCTCACCTTTTGTATAAATGATTCTGGCAGCAGCTTCATGATCTTTGCAGAGGTATCTGATCCTAGAGAGATCAGAAGAATCGCTGCTTTTTTTACCCCGTCTATTGTATCCATGGCTGCCCCCTTATTTTTCTTTCATCCAAGCTTTGATCAATTCCGCCGCTACTTCAGGATTGCTTTCGGCATAATTTCTAGCCGTTTGATCCAATGTTGGTTCTCCTGAATGTTCTGCTGCGGCTTCTTGTGTGGATGCTTCTGGCACCGCTGGTTTCGTTTCAGCAGACCGATTGCCGACACCGCCAAAAACGACTTCTTGTGCAACTGACGGACTTGTACCAGTGCTAACTGCTGACGGTTGTGCAAAAGTGACCATTTCCTCCGTCACATCGACTTCCAGCTCGTCTTCTTTACGACGACGTCGGATCACGCCAACGATCATTAAAATCACTAAGAACAAGGTCAACACGATGCCGCCGATGATGGCATACTTGAGATAACCTTTGGCAGCTGCAATCGGTTCATTCCCTTGCGGATCAACGGCTGGATCAACCTCTGCTTGGGCAAAGTCAAATCCTTGGATCGCGATTTGATCACCACGGTCATTGTCATAGCCGACGGCACTAGCAATCAACTGCTGCAATTCTGCTTGATCCGCTTGCGAAAGGTTCGCATTGATCACGATCGAGCTGGTCATTCGTTCGATCATGCCAGGGGCCGTAATGGTCGTAGTGGTCTCGGTATCCAATTCGTTTTCCACCGAACGGCTATAGGAATTGTTTCCCTCTCCATCCGTACCCGTCACATTGGAGACATTGTCATCCACCGTCCCTGTTTGGGCTTCTTGGACGGTGCCTTGCGAACCAGCAGCCTGCACTGTCTCACTCTTGATCTCTGGGTCATCATAAGTGACTTTCTTCCGCTCGATCGAGTCAAAATTCAAGTCTAAATTGATCGACACTTGGAATTTGTCTGCACCATAGATCGGTGTCAGCAGCTTCGCTACTTTTTCTTCTAGCGTTTTTTCGTAGGAATCTTTGATGGCAATGTATTTATTGTTCAGGCCACTTAATTGACTGGCTTCATCTTCGGTTCTCGTCAAGGTATTGCCCGCACTATCAACGACTTTTACATTTTCTGGCTTCAGCTTTTCCACTGCCCCTGAAGTCAAGGTAACGATCCCTTGCACGGACTCGTCTGAGATCTGCTGATTTTTCAAGGTCAACACGATAGAAGCAGTTGGCGCACTTTCCTCAGAAGAAAAGACACTTTCTTCTGGCATCACGAGTAAAACTTTGGCGGATTTGACCGCATCGATCGACTCGATCGCCCGTTGCAGTTCGCCCGTTACTGCCCGCTGATACATGATCTTGCGGTCTTCGTCGGTTGTCATCATGTTGGCATCATCAAATAATTCAAAGCCTGTACTGGTATTTGGTAATTTATTGTCCACGGCAAGATTGATGCGGTATTCATCGACTTGGTCTTTATCGATCAAAATCGTCGTCCCATTGTCGGCTAATTTGTAGGTGATCTGCTGTTCCTCCAAATCCTTGCTGATCGTTCCCGCATCGGCATCGCTTAGATCCGTAAACAAGATACCGTATTCAATTCGCGTATTTAAATAATACACAGCTGCTGTGATTCCGAGAACGCTGATAACGGAAAGAACAACGATCATTTTCTTTAAAGAGCTTTGCATTTGCCAACGGTCTTTGAGTTGTTCTGTCCATTCTTTCACTTTATCCATCATTTATCCTTATTCCCTCACCCACTGCTAAAACTGCATATTTTTCACGTCATTGTAAGCTTCTAAACACTTGTTTCGTACTTGAACGGCTGTTTGTAGCGCCAATTGCGCCTCCGTCATGCGAATCATCACATTCCCTAGATCGCTTTCATCGCCGGTGATCAAATTTACAGTATCTTGATCCATGACCGCCGTTTTTTGATTCAACTGATCGACCGCATTGGTCAAGTAAGAAGAAAACTGATTTTCCTTGGCGCCTGCAGCACTGGTCTCGTTTGAAGCAGCCCCCGTGCCTAGTGTCCGCAAAACGTTTTGGTAGTCCGTTAATCCTGTCGTTAAAAGTCCATCCATTTTCTCGTTACCCCTTTGATATTTCTAATGCTTTTTTCAAGATCGTTTTATTCATTTCTGAAGCAGAAACATTGGCTTCGTACGTTCGAACCGCTTGCAACATTGCCACCATTTCATCGGCAATATCCACATTTGATTGACCGACATATCCCTCATCGTTGGCAGCGGGATTGGTAGGATCATAGGTCAGTTTTTCCGTTTCATCGGCAGCGATCCCCGTCACTTTGACACCGTATGTAGCCGGTATTCCTTCGCGACTATTTTTTAAATTTTCTGAAAAAAGAATACTCTTTTTTTGATAAGCCGCGGTTGTTTGTGTTTGATTCGTATTTACATTTGCGATATTGCTGGAGATCGTATCGAGTTTTAACCGTTCCAATGCTAGACCGCTCGCGTTGATCGTTAGTCCATTAAACATACCCATTTGTTTTTCCTGCGCTTTCTATCAATTACTCAATACAAGGTTCATCATTTGCAAGCGACCGTTGACTTGTGCGGTCAATGCACTGTAATATAACCCATTGGCTGCTTGATCCAACATCTCCACTTCAAGATCCACGTTATTGCCGTTGTCTTTGATGCTGGTAGTTGCATTTTCAGTGATTTTCGGTTTTACTTGAGAAACTGACGCTTCGGTTGCAGCGTCGGTCCCTGATGAAGCGAGTGCCTGCTTTAATTCGCTTTCAAACACGATGCGTTTTGCTTTGTACCCATCCGTGTTGACATTGGCGATATTAGACGAAATCAATTCTGCGCGTTGGGCAGAAACATTCATGGCTGTTTTTAATAAATCATAGGTATCCAACAATAATTGCTCCTTCCACCTTCTGTACCAAACGTTTTTTTCAGCGATGGAACAGAAACAAATATATTTATTTATTTTTTTGTTATAGATTAAAAAAACAAGAAGACGTGATGTCATTATAGTAGAATTATTTTTATTTTACAATTTGATTTTTACAACTTTACGGATATGACATTTAAGTTACAACCATGTTATGTTATTTGTTAAACACTGTTTCATCGCAATTTCGTCCCCAGTTATAAAAAGTAAACGATCGATATAAAGCGTTTTACAAGCATATCTATGCTTTTTGATCAAAAGATGATTTTTGATAAAAAAACAAGCATTATTCGAAAAATTGATTAAAACATTTTCATTTGTGCTGAATGACATGACAAACCCTGAGAAACGCTTCACGAAAAAAAACGGTACCATCTATAAATATTCACAAAAATTGCAAGCTGTACCATTTCAAAAATTTGCCGCCACTTGCCCAAAAAACAACAAAAAAAGAAGAAGCTGAAAATTTATTTTAGTTATTTTTAGGATTATTTTTTTTTGCTATTAAGAATGATTTTAATTCACCGATAAAATAAA
This sequence comes from Enterococcus sp. AZ079, assembly GCF_050547255.1. Classification (NCBI taxonomy): domain Bacteria; kingdom Bacillati; phylum Bacillota; class Bacilli; order Lactobacillales; family Enterococcaceae; genus Enterococcus; species Enterococcus sp. AZ079. The sequence continues at coordinate 3,254,518 of NZ_CP172955.1, forward strand.
TGAGGGTTTAAAACCTGGAAATAGAATTTAGGAGGACGCAACAAATGGATTTTTTCTTGCTGATCGGTATTATTTTAGGATTGATATCTGTGGTGGTTGGGATGATTGTAAAAGGTGCCAATGTGGCCGTTTTGATCAATCCGGCAGCCGCGATCATCATTTTCGTTGGTGTGATCGCAGCCGTTATCAATTCATTTCCCAGCAGTGATATCAAAAAAATCCCGAAGATCTTCGGCGTTCTGCTGAAAAATAAAGAATACGACTTAAAAACAACCATCAATACCATCGTTGAATTAGCCAACCAAGCCCGGCGCGATGGTTTGTTATCTCTTGAAGGTGCCATCCAAAACTTAGAAGATCCTTTTTTAAAAAAGGGCTTGGAAATGGTGGTTGATGGCATCGCTGCCGAACAGATCCAAGAAATCATGGAGAATGAGATCTATGGGATCGAAGAACGGCATCGCATCGGCTCGGCTATTTTTAAAACCGCCGGCACGAGTTCCCCGACCTTAGGGGTGTTAGGAGCCGTGATCGGGCTGATTGGGGCGCTAGGTAATTTAGAGGATGTAGAGGCACTGGGGCACATGATCTCGGCGGCCTTCGTGGCGACCCTTTATGGTATTTTCTTCGGCTATGTCCTGTTCATTCCCTTTAGCTCACGCCTGACCTTGAAATCGGAGCAAGAGGTCCAAATGATGTCGATCATCGTGGAAGGGGTCTTAGCGATCCAAGCCGGACAATCGCCGAAAAGCATTGAGAAAAAATTATACAGCTTGATCGATCCGAAAAAACGGCAAGAACAATTATAAAGGGTGAAGCGACATGAAGCGAAAAAAGAAACATGAAGAACATGTAGACGAAGCGTGGCTTTTGCCTTACTCGGATATGTTGACCTTGCTGCTGGCTTTGTTCATCGTCATGTTTGCCATGGCGAAAGTTGATGATGAGAAGTTCCAAGAAATCAAAAGCGAATTTGGCACCATCCTTTCCAGCCACCACAGCAATTCATCTGTGATTGGGTCGGTGATCGATATGGGCGAGACCACGCCGCGAAAAAAAGCCGCCACTTCTGCCGAAGCACAAGCGCAAGAAGCAGCGGTTCGGACCCAACTGGAAAATCAGCAACTAGAAAAAATCAGCGACCAGCTGGCACAAGAGCTGGCAGCTTCTGGCTTAAAAGAGCAGACAGAAGTCCGCTTGGAATCCGATGGCTTGCATATCACGCTTGCCAGCAGCATCTTGTTTGCCTCTGGCAGCGCCGAGATCACGGACACCACTCGTCAGTCACTGGATCTGCTATCGGACTCACTGAAAAAATTAAAAACCAACAAAATCGTGATCGCTGGGCATACCGATAACGTACCTGAAAAAGGCAATGGCCGCTACCAATCTAACTGGGATCTTAGTTCCGCTCGGGCCATTACCGTTATGGAGTACTTCATCAGCAAAGGCGCCGTTTTAGAAAAAAATGCTGCCATCCAAGCCTTTGCCGATACCGAACCGAAGGCCGATAACAACACCCCCCAAGGCCGCTCGGAAAACCGCCGCGTGGAGATGATCATTCAGCGGACTGAAACGGCACAATAGCCCATAATACGGTTTTATAAATATCATTATGAAAAGCCAAGACGACCAATATCCGTCTTGGCTTTATTGCAGTCTCCTATTCACTAAACAAAAATCACCCACGAGCCATTCTTGCGAATAGCTGATGAGTGATTTTTTTGCTTGGTTTATTTTTCCACTTCAAACCGATTGGTCAATCGCTTCAACTCTTCTGCAATGTCTCTGAGATCGGCCACATGGTTGGTAAATTCATCCATGGTTGCCAAGACTTCTTCTGCATTTGCGGAAACTTCTTGTGTACCAGCGGCATTTTCTTCCGTTGATGCGGAAATGTTTTCTAAGTTTTCCAGTACACTGTTTTGAATGTTTTCGATACGGGCACTGGCTGCTTCAATATGATGGATGCCTTCAATCATATAGCTACTGCGTTGGAAGACTTCTTTTGAAGATGAGATCGCTTCTTTTATCAAGTTGGTCTGGCGAACGCCGCCTTTGACAGACGCCGACGTTTGTTTGACCATTTGACTAGACTGCTCACGAATTTCTTCAATGATCGCTTCGATCTCTTTGGTAGAGGCTTTGCTTTGTTCCGCCAATTTACGGATCTCAGCAGCCACGACGGCAAAGCCTTTGCCCGACTCACCTGCACTTGCGGCCTCGATCGATGCATTCAAGGCTAGCAAGTTGGTTTGGTAAGAAATATCATTGATGACCCCAATGATCGAGTTGATGTTTTGGATACTATCATTCATTCCCGTCATGTTCGACATCAAGCGCTCCATCTGTGCCAACTCTTGTCGCCAGCTGTCATCGACTTGATCCATGATCGTTAAGTTTTCTTGATTTATCTTCGTAGATTCTTGCGACTTGCTGCTCATGCCGCCAACATTTTCTCGTAATTCTTTCACGACCTGCGACAGATTTTGCATTTGGGACACGCTGTATTCTGTTTCTTGGGCTTGCGCACCGGTCACTTCAGCTATCCCTGTAATGGTTTGAGAGACTTCTTCTGTCGCAATATTGGTTTGTTTTGACAATTCTAATAAAGAATCCGACATTCCTGCGACACTGTTGCTTTCTTTTTGTACTTTTTGGATCAATGCACCCGTGCCTTCGATCATCACATTGTAATTGTCCGCCATTTGCTGGATCTCATTGCCTGCTTTGTCTGGATATACAACTCGGCGTGCCAATTGATCCCATGTCCATTTTTCGCCTTTGGCTCTTTTGGTTTTGCTCATCTTCTCTAGTTTGCCTTCACCGACTTTTCTAAAGTAACGATTGAAGCAATCGATGATTGCTGCGACTACTTTGATCGCGGCATAAGAAACCAGTCCTACAAAGAGCAGCATCAAGATCGTAACGATAATGGTGGTACGGACTAACGCCCCTAACTCTTTGTCTAGATCACTAGCTTTGACTTCGGAGTACGCCCAAACATTGGAATCAGCAGACTTGTCATACAACACATCGTTGACTTTATTCGAGTCGCCTAAACCAACCATGCCTGTCGGGTTTTTAGCTTCTTTGATTTTTTGGAATACTTCTTCTTCTTTGATATTCTTACCGATTTGTTTGGTGTTTTTTGAGGTCACGATGACCCCAGATTCTGAAACTAAGGTGACATTCCCAGTCCGCCCTACGGTAAAAGAAGACAAGATGTTTTGAATGCTTTCATAGGAAACATCGACGCTTAAAACCCCCACTTGATTATGGGAATTTTTGACCCTGATCGAAGCCGACGTCACAAATTGATTCGACACTGTATCTAAATAAGGTGCTGTCCAATACACTTCTCCTTCGGCTTTTACGGCCCCTTTGTACCATGGCCGAATCGTAGGCTTATAATCATCTGGTAAGGGATTGAAGGTTACATATTCATCATCTTCTGTTCCAAAAGTCACCGCTAAGAAGCTGTTGCTTCCAGCAATCGCTAAAGAAAGATCTGAACGGATGCGTCCCATGCTGAATTCTGTTTTCATCGCTGGCAGTTCAGCCATTGATTTCAATTTGCTTTCCGTCGATCGGCGCAAACTCTTTTCTTCCGCCAAGATCAAATTGACGGCACTTTCTTTGTTCAAATCATTTCGTTCAATCAATAAGTTCTTGGTGGTTAAATAGGAACTTGTCAGCATGACAATGATCGGGATCCCCGCAACCAGCATCAAGGTGATCATCACATAAATTCCTATCGTCTTTTTTCTTTTTTTCACAACTGTGCCACTCCTTCATTTCCAATTTCACACGATCCAATGAAGACTCGTCCGTAGACGACCCTTAGTAAGGATAATCGGTTATTTCTTTGAATGATTAAGAGGGTTCATTGGCAGAAACGGCTGCAAGCGCATTTTCTTTTTTGCTAAGGCTTACGGTTGCTGATCTAACGAATAGAAAAGCTCCTCAGTCATGAAGGAGCGTTGCGACTGCATAAAAATAGCCAGCACGGAAGTTTCCGCACTGGCTGTAGGGGCCCCTTTAATGGGACTGCTTTTTATTGCCTATAATTCTTTGATGACGGCTTTTTCTTCCGCAGTCAAAGCGAAATCAAAGAGCGCTAAATTTTCGGCTTGATGTTTTTCTGAATGGGATTTCGGAATCACGATCACCCCACGCTCGATTTGGTAGCGCAAGACCACTTGGCTCCAGGTTTTTTGATACGCTTCACCGATTTGGGTCAAGGTTTCCCGAGCCGCTTCTGAAATCCGTGAAAGTGGCCCCCAGGCTTCTGGAACTACCTGATTGGCTAAGGAATAGGCGATGATCGCATCGTTCCACTTGCCTGGATGCGATTCGATTTGATTGACCGCTGGTTTGATCCGACTGTTTGCCAATAAATAGCTAAGTTCTTCTTCTTGGAAATTGGACACCCCGATCGCTTTTAAGACTCCTTTATCGACATAAGCCTCAAGAACCGCCCAGACAGCGGCGATCTCTGCCAAGTTGTCCCACGGATGATGGATCAAATAAAGATCGATCGATTCCGTCTGCAAGGCTGCTAAACTCGCTTCGACAGACGCTTTCACGGCAGCTGCATCTTGCGTATGCTCTGGTTTGCCAGGAATCTTAGAAGTCAGGAAAAATTCGCTGCGGTCGATCCCGCTTTCTTTGATGGCTTTGCCTACTACGGCTTCGTTGCGGTAAGAAATCGCCGTATCAAAATGCCGATACCCAAGCTTGATGGCAGTCAACAGCTCTGTCGTATCATCATTGATCGCACCTTGGTATTCTCGGTTTTCTTTCCCGAATGTATTCGTCCCACTGCCGATCACTGGAATCTGAATGCCGGTATTCAATTCAATCGTTTCCATGCTGCTTCCCCCTTTGTGTTGTTTCTAGTCTATCAAAAAAGCAGGAGTATGGGGAAGAAAAACTCTTATTGCCGCTAAAAAACGGGGAAAAACACAAAACGCATGTTCAAGCTGCCCCTCCTCCGTTATACTGAGGGTAAGACACGAAACACCCAAATAAGGAGGGTTACTTTTGAAAAAAACACTATTTTTTCTTTGTGGATCACTGACATTCGGTCTAGGTACTTTAGGAATCTTCTTGCCTTTCTTACCCACAACGGTCTTTTACTTGCTGACGGCTTATTTCTGGCTGCGGAGTTCCGATACCTATTATCAACGCTTGGTTCAATCAGAAAATTATCAAAAATACATTGAAAAACCACTCGTACAAAAACAGCTGAGTACCAAGGGAATGGTTCGGATGTTTGCCATGATGCTGGTAGTCTTTGCAATTCCTGCACTATTGATCCCTAATCTGCTGGTACGTTTCGTCCTCGCTGCCATCTACCTCGCCCATGTTATTGGGATCACTTGGTATTTAAAAGGACGCAAACCCGCGATTCAAAAAACGGATCAGCCCCTGTAAGGTGAAGCTGCACGAACACACCGTAATCCACCAAGCAGGCGAGCCTTGCTAGTGGACTGCGGTGTATTTTTTTCTCCTATTTTAGCGGGAGCCCACTGACGCCTCTTCGATGATGGGGGCTGATTGGGCGATCGCTAACCAGGCAGCAGGGATTCGGTATGGGGAGCAAGAAACATAGTCGATGCCGATCTCTCGCAAAAATGCAATGGAATAGGGATCGCTGCCGACTTCGCCACAAACACCGATCGAGTGCTCTGGCTGACGATCTCTTACGCCAGTGATCGCTTGGCGCATCAACGTGCCAACACCCGCCTGATCTAAGTGCTGGTAAGGATCTTCTTGTAAGATCCCCGACTGCAAATAGGCTTGAATAAAGCTGCCTGCATCATCCCGCGAAAAGCCAAACGTCATTTGGGTCAAGTCATTGGTACCAAAACTAAAGAACGCAGCATCTTCAGCACACTCCCCAGCGATCAAGCACGCTCTAGGTGTCTCGATCATCATGCCGATCTCGATGTGCAATGGTTGCTGCAGGGTTGCTTCTGCTTGAGCGATCACCTGTGTCAACGTCTCTTTCAACACCTGCAGCTCTGCGGGCAAACTGATCAGGGGCAATAAGATCGCCGCCTCTACCTCGACTCCTTGCTGCCGCAATTCCACAGCCGCTTCACAAATCGCCGCTGTTTGCATTTCATAAATTTCTGGATAGCTCAGTCCTAAACGGCTGCCGCGATGCCCCATCATGGGATTGACCTCTTGCAGCTCGTCAATTCGCCGCTCGATCACTGCCAATGATTTTTGACTACGGCGAGCCATTTCAAGGCGTTCATGCTCATGGGGCAAAAATTCATGAAGTGGTGGATCTAATAAACGAATCGTGCACTTCTTTCCTTGCGCGGCCTGCAGCATTTCTTGGAAATCGGCTTTTTGATAAGCCTTGATCTCAGCCAACGCCTTCAATCGTTCCGCCTTCGTTTCCGCCAAAATGACTTCCCGCATTTTCCACAAACGCTCTTCCCCAAAAAACATATGCTCCGTCCGTGCCAGACCGATGCCCGCTGCCCCAAAGGCCAGCGCAGCCTCAATGTCATTTTTCGTTTCCGCATTTGCGTAAACCTTTAGATCTGCCTGGGCTTGTGCCCACGTCAAAAGCTGATCCAGCAAGACACGCTCCTGGACACTGGTCATAGGCAGCTGCCCTTGATACAGTTTGCCAGTGCTGCCGTCTACCGAAAGCACGTCACCTTCTTCAATCAGCAGCTCGCCGCAGCGAGCCTGCTTCAAAAATACATCGACACTTAATGCCTCGCACCCTACCACACAGCAGACCCCCAGACCACGGGCGACCACCGCCGCATGCGAAGTCATCCCCCCACGAGCGGTAATGATCGCTTCACTCACCACCATGCCTTCAATATCTTCAGGTGAGGTTTCCTGCCGCAGCAGCAGGACTTTTTCTCCTGCGCGGCTGGCTTTTTCCGCCGCCTCTGCAGTGAAATAGACATGTCCTGAAGCTGCTCCTGGACTAGCCGGCAAGCCCTGCGCAAAGGCTTTGGCTTGCTGTAAGGCTTCGGGGGCAAATAACGGGTGCAGCAATTGATCGATCATTTCTGGTGTGATGCGATCTAGTGCTTGCCTGATAGTGATCCGACCTTCTGCGACCATATCCGTTGCGATTTGCGCTGCGGCAGCGGCGGTTCGTTTGCCGTTTCTTGTTTGCAAGACAAACAGCTGGCCGTCATCGATGGTAAACTCAATGTCTTGCATGTCTTGATAGTGATCCTCCAAACGCTCAGCCAGTTGCTTTAATTCCTGATAGATCATGGGATGCTGCTGTGCCAACGCTTGGATCGGTTGCGGTGTACGAATCCCTGCAACCACATCTTCCCCTTGGGCACACACTAAAAATTCGCCGAAAAGTCCCGGTTCCCCAGTTGCTGGATTGCGGGTGAAGGCGACACCCGTCCCGCTATTTATCCCGCTGTTACCAAAAACCATTTCTTGAATCGTTACGGCAGTCCCTAGATCGTCAGGGATGCGATGGAGAGATCGGTAGGTCTTTGCCCGTGGGTTGTTCCATGAGCGAAAAACCGCCGTGATGGCTGCCAACAATTGCTGAAACGGGTCTTGCGGAAACGCTTCTTGAGTATGTTCCATATAAATACTTTGAAACACGCGGCAGATCATTTGCCAATCATTGCCGGTCATCATTTGGTCTGACGCATAATTCTGCTGTTTCTTATAATCTGTCAAGTAGGCTTCAAAGTGCTCTTTTGCTACACCTTTCACCACATCCCCATACATCTGGATCAAGCGGCGGTAACAATCATAAGCAAAAACGGGGTCCCCCGTCTGCTGAGCCAAGCCTTGGACGGTTTCATCATTCAACCCAAGGTTTAAGATCGTATCCATCATCCCTGGCATGGAAAACTTAGCCCCACTGCGGACAGAAACCAACAACGGCGACTGCAGTCCGCCAAATGTTTTGTTCCTGCGGACTGCCAATTCTTCGATGGCAGCTTTGACTTGCTTGATGATCGCCTCAGGAAGAACCTGTTCTTCTAAATAGGTCAGGCAAATAGTCGCAGGGACGATAAATCCCTGGGGAACAGGCAAACCCAAATTGGTCATCTCCGCAAGATTTGCCCCTTTCCCGCCTAATAGTGCTTTTTGCTCTTTTGTGCCTTCTGAAAACCATACGACTGCTTTTTCCATCATGTTCCTCCTTTTAAATGTTATATACTATTTCGATTAATTAGCAGTATATAGTATGACACATTTAATCGTCAAGCTGAAAAAAGAAAACTTTTAAGGGATTTATCCTTTTTAAAAGAGAAGGATTGCCTTTTTATTCGGAAAATCATATAATCAATAGCATAGCACATAAAAGAAAGAAGGTGACACATTGGAATTAAGCCAAAGACAAATGAAAATCATTGAGATCGTCAAAGAGCATCAGCCGATCAGTGGGGAGACCATTGCGAAGCAGTTGGGCTTGAGCCGCGCAACCTTGCGGAATGACTTATCGATTTTGACCATGACCGGTTTATTAGACGCCCGACCGAAAGTCGGCTATTTCTATACAGGACAAACCGTTGAGCCTTTGCTTTTCGAAAAACTCTATCATACCAAAGTTGCAGAAGTCATGATCCCGCCGTTGCTGATCTCACAAACGGTCTCCGTTTATGAAGCGGTCACGACTTTGTTTATGTACGATGTCGGTTCCCTCTATGTCAAAAATGACCAAGACGAGCTGATTGGGGTCCTCTCCCGCAAAGACCTACTGCGCTTTGCGATCAGCAATGCCGCACCAGAAAAAACACCTGTAGCGATGATCATGACTCGCATGCCAAACATCGTGACCATCACACCCGAAGAAACGATTTTGACGGCTGGTACGTTGTTAGGGCGACATGAAGTCGATACCTTGCCTGTGGTCGATCCGCAGGAACCAAAAAAAGTCATCGGCAAAATCACGAAGACACGGCTGATGAATTACTTTATTCAAGCAGGCAATGACAGTGACAACACACACTTTTAGGGGGCAAAAACAATGAAGAACGTTCGAATATATTTGATTTCAGATTCCGTAGGCGAAACGGCACAAAAGCTGATCGCAGCCGTTTCCGCGCAGTTTCCCACGATCGACCTTTCAGACATCCAGCTCTTTCCCTTTACTAATGATGAAGAGAGCTTAGGCGAGATCCTCAAAGATGCCTTGCTAGACAAATCGATCGTCGTTACCACCTTAGTCAATAAAGAGTTAGTCGCCTTTGTTGATGCCTTTGCCAAGCGGACTGGTTTGCAGTATGTCGACTTTATGTCGCCCTTGACCACGATGCTGGAAAAAACATTCGGTGTAGAAGCCGTCCAAGAGCCTGGTGCCTTGCATCGCTTGAACCAAGCATATTTCAGCCGGGTGGCAGCGATGGAATTTGCGGTGAAATACGACGACGGCAAAGACCCACGGGGATTTCTCGATGCTGACTTTGTCCTCTTAGGGGTTTCGCGAACCTCGAAAACACCATTGAGTTTATACATGGCAAACCGCGGCTACAAAGTGGCAAATCTGCCTTTGATTCCTGAAGTTGCTTTGCCAGCCGAAGTGCACCAAGTCGACCCGCGAAAAATGGTCGGTTTGACCACGAATCCAGAATCTCTGACCGAGATTCGGCGATCCCGAATGCATTCATTGGGCTTAAAAGAAGAGACCCATTACACCAATTGTGAACGAATCGAAGCAGAATTAGCTTACGCGAATGAATGGTTCAAAAAGCTGAACATTCCGGTGATCGATGTCAGCAAACGTTCCATTGAAGAAAGCGCGATGCTGATTGAAGAACAAGCCAAAGAACAGGCCCATGTTCAATAAAGACACCTTGGCAAACCTGACCGAGATCATCAACTTGGAAGCCATCCAGCAGCTGCCGAAAGCCACCGAGCATTTTGTCAGCGATCTGCATGGCGAATACGATGCCTTTGACCATATTTTGCGGAATGGTTCTGGCAGTATCCGAGAAAAAGTCGAGATTTTGTTTACTGGCGTCTTGACGAAAGAAGAACAGACCGAACTTTGTTTTGTCATTTATTATCCAGAGGAGCTATTACAAGAACAGGCATGGACCCCTGCCGATTGGCGCTTAAAGATGGCACAGCTAGTGAAAGTTGCCCGCTTTACTTCCAGTAAATACACACGCTCCAAGGTACGCAAAGCACTGCCGTCTTCTTTTGCTTATATCTTAGAAGAACTGTTGTACCAATATGATGCTGACTTCAATAAAGAAGCTTACTATCGGGCGATTTTTGATAAGATCATTGAATTAGAGGCAGCCCCGCTTTTTTGCCAAGAACTGGCGTACTTGATTCAGCGCTTCGTAGTGGATCATCTCCACGTCTTAGGCGATATTTATGATCGCGGACCAGCGCCAGACAAAATCGTCGATCGTTTGATGACTTTGCCCTCACTGGATATTCAGCTAGGCAACCATGATATTTTGTGGATCGGCAGCTTTTGCGGCTCGCTGCCCTGTTTGGCCAATACGATCCGCATCGCTGCTCGCTACGGCAATCTGGCATTATTACAAGATGGTTATGGGATCGATCTATCAAAAGCACTGGCTTTTAGCCAAAAATATTACACAGAAAATGAAGGCTTTTATCCGCAAAAAACAGTGGACCCTTTATCAAGCCAGCAAAAAAAAGCAGCCATGCTTTTGCAACAGGCGTTTGCCATCATCCAATTCAAAGTCGAAGCAGCCGTGATCCAGCGGCGACCAGCATTTGCGATGGCAGAGCGCTGCTTGTTGCATCGCTTGTCTCAAGATCGGCAACAAATCCAGCTAGACCAGACCTATCCTTTGATCAACGGCTGTTTTCAACTAGTAGATCCCGATGATCCTTACCGTTTGACAGCAGAAGAACATGAGGTACTGCAAGATTTGCTGAGCCAATTTCAACGCTCGCCCCGCTTAGCTGCGCATATGCGCTTTTTAGTTGAGCATGGCACATTGTACCAGCGCTTCAACGACAACCTGCTGTATCACGGCTGCCTGCCTTGTCAGGAAAACGGCGATTTCCTGGCCTTTACTTTCCAGCAGCAGCCCTTAGCAGGCAAAGCGTTGATGGACTTTTTTCAGCAATGTTTGCAGGAAAGCTTTGCCCAACCAGAAAAGCAAACAGACCTTGCCACCGATATGATCTGGTATCTTTGGTGCGGCGAAGGCTCTTCCCTCTTCGGCAAAAAAGCCATGAAAACCTTTGAGCGCTACTTTATAGCAGATCGCAACACCCATACGGAACAAAAAAATGCCTATTATTCTTTAAGGGAAAACGAAGACTTCTGCTGCCGTGTCCTAGCTGCCTTCGGTCTGCCGCCGACAGGCCACATCATCAATGGCCACACCCCTGTCAAAGTGCGTAAAGGTGAGACGCCCATCAAGGCAAATGGTCGTTTATTGGTAATCGATGGGGGACTCTCTCGCTCCTATCAATCCGTCACAGGCATTGCTGGTTACACGCTGTTGTCAAATTCCTTCGGCATGACCTTAGCAGCCCATCAACCCTTTACAGATCGCCAGCAAGCCATCCAGCAGCGACGTGACATCGTCACTCAGAAAAAAATCGTCGTGCGGCAAACGGAAAGAACAACGGTAGGGCAAACAGATATCGGCAAGCGGCTGCAGCAAGAAAGCCGAGTGCTTTTTGAAGAATTAAAAAATCATCAGATCCCTTGACGAGTCATTCGTCAACCAATCGGATGATTTTTTTTACAGTCCTTTAGAACTATGAAAGGCTTTGAGTTTTTCCAACGCCTGCAGCACAATGATCAAGACCAAGATCGCTAAGGCCAAAAAGAGCGTTTCTAACCCTTTTCCTTGTGCCAAAAGCAGCTCTCTTAAAATTGCTGTAATACTGATCAAAATCAAGTAACGCACCGGAATATGGTGACCTTCTTTTACGTAACGCAATAACATCAAAATAATTTCCAGTAAAATAAACAATGTCGCGATCTCTTCGATCAATAAGGAAAGATCACTGACTTCATGCAGCGGGATCACATGGACAACGATTTTGTAGATCGCTTCCGCCATCACCACCAAAACCAACAGAACCAACAGTCCTAACATAATATCAACAATCACACTAATCATTTTTTCGAAGTGCTTAAAATACTTTCCCATAACACCCCTCCTCGCACTTATTATAGCGAAACTGTTCAAAATCACTTTACGATATGCTTGCAAGTGCAGCTTTTTTTAGGAAGGAAGGAAATAAACACGCAGGACTGAGGGTAGTCGCTTTTTTCACTAGTCAAAAGGGATAGCTGCTTTATGGGGACGCAGCCACGAAAAAGCCTGTTTATGGCAATGGCCGGGCGTGACTCCTTCACACAAGCAAATAAAAAAGCTAGGCATAAAGCCTAGCTGAAATGGTGCCTTTGGATTGGACTGGTTTTCCTTATAAACTGGGATCAGTTGACCCCTTCGACTGTTAGATCAACGTTTTCACTCGTATCTTCCGCAGCTTCGTCATCGCTATTGGAGGTTTCCGAAGACGGTTCAGTCGTTTCACTGCTGGAGCTGCTTGTTGTAGTACTGGTCGAACTCGTAGACGAAGAGCTTGAAGAACTGCTGCTAGCGCTACTGCTGGAGGTATCGTTGGTGGTCGTTGAGCCGCCACTCGGCGCGGTACTCGAACTGCTTTCGCTACTTGCAGAAGTACTGACGCTAGGCTCTGTCTCTACTTCGCTTACAGAAACAGACGTGCCTTCATTTGTCGACGCTTCGATCGAGCGACTAGTCGTTGAAGACGGTGTATACGAACTAACACTGGCTTCATAAAAAATCTGACTGGAATCAGAGGTTTCTTCGATACTGCTGCTTGCGGTCTGGTAAGGTGGCTCGGAGGAACTACTGGAAGAATCTCGAACAAAGGGCGCGGCAACAAAGGCATTGGCATCTTGATTGATCGCCACACTCAAAAAAACCGCAACAAAACAACTGACTAATGCCGACTGCATATTGAACTTGAATTTCATCGCACTCCCCATCCTTTCCCAAAAATATGGTTGGACCTTCCGTCAATGATCTATCTCACTCTTATATTATACAAAAAAAAGCAATCGTCAACAAATTAAGTTTTATTTTCAAAGATGACAAAGACATGAATGCCCGTTGCGCAACAAAAAAAGCCCGAGGGCGACGGTCGATCACCTGCGGGCCCATCCCTTCACTAAGGGTTGGCAGGTGCGACGGATGCTCGTTCCTCTGGCTTTAATAGTTCCTTTACTTAAGAAATTCTTTTACTTATAAGTTTCGCAGATGATTCGGGTCATGGATCGGTGCTTCAATATCACTGTCTCCCATGCGCGGTGTTGGATGAACGGACTCATCGGGCATCGCTGTTTCACCTGGTAACGGTTGATCGATGATTGGCTCAGTATCTGCAGCACGATCCGTTATTTTGTCCATCGGCTGATAATCGTAGACGCCGACAACGAGTTTGTCTCGTTCGATGTCATCTCGGTAGCCGTATAATGGATCATGTTCATCGTCTCTGTGATCTGAATCGCCAAAAGAAAACGCATCTTTGATTTTTTCCCAAAGCGAACGATCTTCGTCTTCACTAGCAGCATGCTCCACTTCCACATCATCGATGGATTCTAACCCAAATTGATCGATGACTGTTTGATTCGCATACAGCACGATATCGTCTTTGCCATAGCCTTCGTTTGTCAATTGCTCAATAACCGGTAATACTTCTGTTCGAGTGTCGTAACTGCCAATAATCGTTAGGTTTCTGTGTTGTGCATGTGAAATCCTCCTTATTTTGTGTACGCTTCGATTGTTCTGGTTCTGAAGCAATTCTTTTAAAACTAGCAATTTCTATTGCTTCTTTCATTCTAACGCAGGGTTCCCTGATTGACCAAATAGTTTGATTGCGCTTACGAAAAACAAGTAGTTTCTTGATAAACCGCTAGCAGCTTAGTGAACGCTTGATCCAGCATAAAAAACCGCGTGAGCCAATGGCATACACGCGGTTGCTTTTGCTTATTATTTAGAAACGATCAACTTTTGCCCGACATAGATCGTATAGCTGCTGTTGATCTTGTTCCATGATGCGATTTGGCTGATGCTGGTGTTGTATTTTTGTGCCAGTGACCATAGGCTGTCACCTGATTTCACCGTGTGCGTCTTCGTTGAACTACTGCTGGTATTCGTATTAGAAGACCCACTGCTAGCAGCTGTCAAGTAGGCACCGCTGACCCAGCCTTTGCCAGAAACATAATACCATTTGTTCGTGCCATTGACGGTCGTCCCGGTTTTTGTTGCGGTAACCGTGACGGTTGCCCCTTTACTTAAAGAACCAGTAATACTGCTGCTGGTAGAAGCATCGGAACGAACATTTAAAATCTCGGTGGTTTTCATTTTCTGATTTGTCGTCGTTGAACCGCTGTTATTGGAAGAGCTGCTGGTTGTTGTCAAGTAGGCACCACTGACCCAACCTTTGCCAGAAACGTAGTACCACGTTTTATTGCCTTCCACTGAAGTGCCGTTCTTTTTCGCTGTCACGGTAACGGTCACCCCTTGACCAAGCGTCGTCACGACACGGCTGCTGGTAGAAGCATCCGAGCGGACATTCAATGCGGCCGTCGTCTTCATTTTTTGATTGATGCTTGAACTGTTGTCTTCTTTTTCTGCTTCAGAAGCATTATTGTTGGTCACTTCAGTAAGGTAGGCACCGCTGACCCAACCTTTGCCAGAGACATAGTACCAATTTTTGTTGCCGTTGACTGATGTGCCGGTTTTCATAGAAGTGGCTGTAAAGGTCGTGCCTTTGCTAAGTGATCCTACCACTGATCCGCTAGTAGAAGCGCTGGAACGAATATTCATCGCTTCCGTCGTCTTCATTTTTTTGTTGATCGTCGTGCCAGAATTGCTATTGTCAGAACCGGTGTTGCCTGATCCGCTATTGTTATTTGAAGAATCGGTCGAAACCTTCGTCAAATATGCACCGCTGACCCAGCCTTTGCCAGAAATTTTATACCACGTGGTGTTGCCGTTGACGCTGGTGCCCGTTTTGGTCGCCGTTGCCGTAAACGTCGTATTGGCTGCTAACGAACCAGTAATAGAGGCACTGGTGGAGGCATCCGAACGAATATTCATGGACGACGTGGTTTTCATTTGCTGATTGATCGCTGTTTCATCACTGACGATCGTTTCATTGCTATTGCCGCCGCCTGCATTTGAGCTGCCAGTGTCATATTGCGTTAAATTATACGTACTGATCAAATTGTTTAATTTGCTGGCATAAGAAGTATCGGTTGCATACCGCCCTTGCAGCCAAGCGGTCGCTTGCGTGTAAGAGGTCGTATTGCTTTTCCACGCACCGCTGTAATAGTAGTTGCCGCTAGAAAAACTCGTGTTGCGCAACACATACGCATTGTCTTCAAAAGACTCTTTTAATGATGGGTATTTCCGAAACTTGGCGCTGATCAAATAATAATTGCCTGAACCATCATCTTCATACGTATCCATTGTCACGTATTGGCCATTATAGCTACCTTTGATCCCAAACATATTGTTTGCCGTGGTCGTCAAAGTTGATGCGCCCCAGCCAGATTCCAAAATCGCTTGTGCCATCATAACAGAGGCATACAGATCGTTTGCTGCCGCTACTTCCGTTGCATAGCCGCAAATCTGACTGATAAAGGCAGCCGGATCGATCGTTGCCCGTGAAAATAATGCCCGACTGGTCAAATCCGAAAGGGCTGATGGTACTTCATCTGCTTCTAAGACTTCATCACTAGCGACTGTTGTGCTTTCTGTCGTGGCTGTTTCTGATCCCTCAGTGACTGCTTTAGTCCCTGACTCCTCCGTCGTTTCCGAAGTTTCTTCGGTCATAACAGGTACTGTCGTCGATGCTGTCGTTTCCTCAACCGGTGTGCTGTCGGTTTCTGGTGTAGTGTTTGTTGTTTGTTCAACGACCTTGAGGTCATTGCTAGTTTCTGTCGTTGCCGTTTCAGCCGCATGCCCTAAGGTCGGGATAAACGTTGATCCCGCTACTAAAGTAGTAGCCATCGTAATACTTTTTTGGGTATATTGTGTGCGCTTCAAGCGCTTTTCTAAGCGGCGTCGTTCTTTACGAATTGTCATTTAATCCCTCCGTCGTATTAGCCTTTTTTTATTGTAACACGATTTATTAAAAAATGGGGGGTTAAGATGAAAAAACAGTGAAATCAACGAGAT
Organism: Enterococcus sp. AZ079; assembly: GCF_050547255.1. Lineage (NCBI taxonomy): Bacteria > Bacillati > Bacillota > Bacilli > Lactobacillales > Enterococcaceae > Enterococcus > Enterococcus sp. AZ079. The sequence goes on from NZ_CP172955.1 coordinate 3,270,705, forward strand.
AATTTCTTGCTATGAAACAGTTTTCTCTTTTGCTTCATCCGCCAATCCTCTGTTTTAAAAAAAGAAAAAAGAGTGGTTTTGGCACCAAAAAAGCAGCCTTTATCAAAAAGACTGCTTTGGTTGAATTGTTATTTAATAACAGGTGCGGGCTTCTTGGCTTTTTTCAGCATCGCATAGCCAATATTGAGAACGAGCCCAAAAACCGCCAAGAAAATTGCCGTATAAAAGGCTTTTGTATAATTTCCTTGGTTACTTTCAGCGATTGCTGCTGCCACTCTAGGCCCAAAGAATGCCGCCGTAGAATAACCAATAAAGACGATTCCATAGTTGACTCCTTGATTGATCGGTCCGTAATTTTCCATAACGATCGATGGGAAAACCCCCATCACTCCCCCGAAGCACAGTCCTAAACCGATGATCCCGACAGTGAAGATCACGGTTGTTTGACCAAGCGTTAATAAGAATAAGGACAATGCCACCACGCCATAGATGATCATCAACGTATTCGTCCGACCAATTTTATCAGAAACGGTGCCCCAAAGGACACGACCAAAACAGTTGCTCAATGAGTACAAGCTGACATAAAAAGCAGCGGCGGCTGCCGTCAAACCGAACATACTTTGCCCGATCACTGATGCGTTAGAAGCAATCATCAAACCTGAGAAAGCCCCTGCCCCTAACATAACGATAATCAAGTAGAAGGTTGGTGTCTTTAGCATGTCCAACCAATTCAGATTGATTTGTGGGCCATTTTTCCCTTGCGCCGCTGGTTGCCAACCTGCTGGGCGATAATCTTCTGGTGCCTTGCGAATAAACAGACTAGCCACTAAGACGATCACGATATAGGCGATCCCTAAAATCCGAAACGCTGCTAGTACATCTTGTGATTCGATCAAACGATTTGCAATCGGTGCGGCAATAATCGCTGCCCCACCCATACCTGCTGTGATCAAGCCAGAAGCCAGTCCCCGTTTATCTGGGAATAGCCGAATCGTATTGCTTAAACAAGCCGAATAGGCAAAGCCTTGCCCTAAACCAGCAAAGACTCCATAAGTCAGGTAAAGCATGGCGGGTGAGTTGACCAATCCCGTCAGGAAGAAGCCCGCTCCGAACAACACGCCTCCACCAGCGATGACCCATCTAGCGGCTCCTCGGTCTGTCAGCAAACCACCCAAAATCATGGTAATCGGGCCAACTGCGGCATTGATGGTAAAGGCTAACATGATCTCTTCCATGGACCAGCCTTTTAATTGACTAAGAGGTCCTGCAAAAACACTAAAGGCGTAAACGGCGCCCGTACACAGCAATACCGCGGTCGAAGCGATCAGAATCAGCCAGCGATTGATTTTTGTTTCCATTTTTTCTCTCCTTTGCTTTAAGCATGTTACTTTATTCACATGTTTTTTCAAAAGCTAGCGCGCGTGTCGAGACACAACGCGCAAGGCTTTTTATTCGAGATGTTCTGCGACTGCTGTTTTTCCAGCAATTCGGCCAAAAGTAAAGATGTCTGTCAACGAGTTGCCGCCTAAGCGATTGCCAGCATGGATCCCCCCAGCAACTTCCCCTGCTGCATACAGCCCTTCAATGATTTGATCTTCCTTCGTCAACACATGGGTTTGCGGATCGATCTTCAATCCCCCCATCGTGTGGTGAACCGCTGGTTTTCTTGGTGTGGCATAGAAAGGCGCTTTTTCCACTTTCAAGTCGAAGACATCTTTGCCAAACTCTGGGTCCTTCCCAGCATCCACATAGCTGTTGTATTTCGCAACGGTCGCCTCTAAGACGGCTGGATCAACATTGATCTGCTCTGCCAGGCCAGCCAAGGTCTCACTGCGGAACAGCGTACCAGCAGCTACTTGCTTATCGATTTTTTCTTGGCTCGTGTTATAAGCGGTTTTCTTGATCTCTTCATCCGCGATCAAATAGAACAATCCGCCATTATCGATCGCCGCTTGGGTCAATACATCGCGACTTTCGTATTCATTGACAAAGCGTTCACCCTTTTGATTGACCATCACAAAGTTAGCAGGTGGCACTTGCAGGCCACTGAACAAAGCCCCTGTGTTTGGATCAGATACGGGCATCATTTGCGAAAAGCCCATGCCAACAAGGTCCGCGCCAGCACTTTCCCCTAGTTTGATCCCGTCACCAGTGATCGCTGGTGAATTTGACGTTTTGATATCGTCTTCGATCTCTGTCCAATAGGTATTGTATTGTTTCAGCATTTTCGTATTCGCTCCGAACCCACCAGAAGCTAAAATCACTGCTTTGGCATGGATCGTGACTTTTTGACCGTTACGGCCTTCCCCGATGATTCCAGTAACCTTGCCATCTTCGATCAATAATTCTTTGACAGGCGTATCGGTTAAGATCGTTCCCCCATGTTCTTTCACGAATTGATGCAAAGCAGAGACAAAGGCATACCCTTCGTTTTTGACTGGTTTATGTCCTCGGCGCCATTTCGCTCCTACTGGCATATCGACATTGTTCATATCAAATTCAACGCCGATTTCTTCTAGCCATTTCACTGAGTCCAATGCTTGATCCGTCAAGATCTTCACTAGCTCGTATTTCCCATAGATCGGTTGACCATTCAAATCTTTGCGTTTTCCGCCTAAATAGGTTTGAATTCGATGCCACAAAGCAGAATCAAACAAGTATTCTTTTTCTGGCGTCGTTTCTGAAAGATATGCAGTGATTTGTGCCTTCAAAGCTTTGAAGTCTGGCAAGTATTCTGCATCGATCTCTTGCTCATCGATCGTCAGCACTTCTTCTAAAGCACTGCGTTCGCCAGGCAATGCGGAAAAGCCGTTTTGCCATTTTGGATCCGCGGCATTCATCGGTCCGCCAGTACGTACGGTATTGCCGCCGATCGCTGGGAATTTTTCTACTAAGATCACATCTTTATTGGCTTGCAGCACACTGGCAGCCGCACTCAGACCCGCGCCGCCGCCACCTACGACAACGACATCGGTGGTATACGTTTCATCTTCTGTTTGCAAAGCACTGGCGGCTTTTGGACGTTTGCGCAAGACATCTGGGTTCGCACCAGCCATTTTCACGGCTTTTGCTACGCCATCAACGACACCGTTACTAGTAACCGAAGCACCAGAGATCGCATCGACATTTAAGGTTTGCCCTTCAATGATCTCTTGAGGAATCCGTACGAAAACGACATCAGCGATCCCTTCGGATTCACCAGAAGTATCGATATCGATGGCTTCGATCCGTTCTTCGCTCAATTTGACGACCATTGGTAGATCCCCGTTATGTCCTGGTGCTGTGACGGTGTATTCGCCAGGCTCATAAACGACTTCTTCTGGTACGTTCAACAAATTAGCGACTTCCGTAAACCGAACGAACTTGCGGAAACAGCTATCCAAAAAATCGACCGTTCGTTGATCTTTTAAATTGCCTTGTTCATCAAAAGCTTGATGTGCACGTCCCAACAAGAACTCATTTCCTGGCATGACTGTCGCATTGACACCCGGTGCATCAAGGATTTGGCGCAAATGAAGCTGTGCTCGCGAAGAGCCTTGTACATCGTAGGATGCACCGACGATCATCACTGGTTTGCCATCAAAGGGATGGAGATTGAAGGAGAGCCATTCCAAGACGCTTTTCAATGCGGAAGGAATCGAATGGTTATGCTCTGGTGTCGCAATGATCACCCCATCGGCTGCTAAAATCTTGCTATTTAACCGTTGGATCACTTCACTATTGGTTTGATCTTGTGTTTCATTGAACATTGGGACATCCTTGATTTCCAGTAGTTCAATTTCTGCTAGGGCAGCAAATTCTCGCTGCATAAACGCCACTAATTGGCGATTGGTGGATTTTTTGGCGTTCGTTCCGATTAGGCCAACAAATTTCATGACTGGTTCCTCTCTTTCTTATGCTTGTTCCCACGAAAATTTCTTTGCTCGTTCTTTAGCCGTTGAATATTCACTGACCAGACGGTTCGTGATTTCGACAAACAAGACAAATTCATTGAAACAATCTTCTAGTTCGGCAACTTTTTCGCTATCGATCAAGTTTCCTTGTTCATCGAAGGCTTGCATGGAGTGCCCTAATAAAAATTCCGCACTCGGCATGATTCGAGCTTTTACTTCTGGTGCATCTAAGATCTGACGCAAGTGGGCTTGGGCTCTCGATGAACCTAATGCACCAAGAGAAGCACCCGTGATCATCACTGGTTTATCGATCAAAGGCCGCGTCGTATAAGAAAGCCATTCAATCATGCTTTTTAGCACCGCTGGGATCGAGTGATCGTATTCTGGTGTACTGATGATCACCCCATCGGCTGCTTCGATCTTCTCTGACAAGGCTTGAACTGCCGCTGGTGCCGTCCGATCTTCTGGTTCATTAAATGCTGGCAGATCACTGATTTCGCAAAGTTCGATCTCCGCTTGGTCACTAAAATGGCTTTGAATAAATTGCAGTAAGCGACGGTTGGTCGAACGCGTCGAGTTGGTTCCTACGATTCCAATCAATTTCATTATCATCTCTCCTAATTGTGAATAATTTAACATTTAACAATAAATAAAAAGTTTTTGACCATTGGCTTTGATTTCTTTTTTCAATCGTTTCTCAAGTTGGTTTTTAAGACCTACTGAGATGAAAGGCTTCTTCCTAAACAAAAAAATCTTCCCCAAGTACCCATTTAGTGTACGACTGAATTCTTTATTTGTGAAATATTTATTTAACTATCTATCGATAACAAATTTGTTATAATGAAAAAAATGACTAGGAGGACCACGCAATGGCACTTAAAGATTCCCATCTGATGCTGCAATACCTCGATACCTTGTTAAAGCATAGCAACTATACCAAAGCCGCCAAAGACCTCTACATCTCACAGCCTTACTTGACACAAACCGTGAAACGTGCCGAACAAGAGCTAGGGACCCCCATCATCAATCGGCAGCCGGGTCATTTTCAACTGACGGAAGCTGGTAAAATCTATTATCAATATCTGGAAACCTTGGAAACAGAGTCTGCCAAATTGAAAAGTCGACTGTCTTGGTATACCGCGACCGAGAAGCGTTCTTTGCGCTTAGGCATCTTGCCCAGCCTTGGTTCCTATCTGCTGCCACTCTTTTTGCCTGCATATTATGAACACTATCCCAACGTGCACTTTTTCTTACGGGAAGACCTGCCGAAGCACAATGAAAAACGACTGTTGAATGGGCAGCTGGACTTTTTTATCGGACAAAATCCTGAGACGATCGCACCGAATCTAACAGTCCACAGTACCAATCAAGAACGGTATCTAGCGATCATTCCGCCTTGTTCTCCCCTGTATCAACCAGAGAAGCGGTATTTAGCACCTGATTCATTGGCCGTCAAAGACTTGCTGCAAAGTCCGTTGATTTTGACCGCTAGCGGCTCGGCGATTCGGCGTCAAATCGATCAATTGCTGCAAAAATACAAAGTAGAGGCGACCGTTCTCATAGAAAGCAGCAATATTTATACAGCAGCAGCATTGGCAGAAAACAACCTCGGGATTGCGATCGTACCCGAAAGCGTGCTGCAAGCAGCGACTGCGACCCCTTTTAATCTTTATCCGATGCCAGAGGAACTCTTGTCCCTCACCTATTTTATTGCCCATCAAGCCGAACGGGCATTGTCAAACAGCGAAGCCGACTTGATCGAGACCTTTTTGCAACACGTCTAGCTTTCTTTTTACAAAAAAACAAGCAGCCACCACCTATATTCCTAGGTGATCGCTGCTTGTTTTCATTCTGCTGTTGGCGTTTCGATCAAACGGGCTAATTCTTGTGGATAGATCAACTCTCCATGTTTGGTAATGACTAACCCAGTGATTCCTTCTAACGGCGCCAGCTCCTGCAAGATGGCTTGTGGCTCTTTGCCGAACAAGCGGGTCGTCCAAATCTCTCCATCAACCGATTGGTCGGAGAGAATCGTGACACTGGCAATGGCTGACTCTAACGGATAGCCCGTATCTCGATCAAAAATATGATGATAGGTCTTGCCCGCTACCTGATAGGTTCGTTCATAGATCCCTGATGTAACGACTGATTGATTACGAACCTTCAACGCTGCGACAAAATTCCCTCTTGGTAAGAAAGGGTTTTGGATCCCGATCCGCCAATAGCCATCTTGATGGCTTGGGGCATCGCCGTAAGTCACCACATTGCCTCCAAGATCGATCAAAGCGGCTGTGACACCAACCTGTTTGAAATAGGTCATCAACAAATCAGCAAAATATCCTTTTGCCACAGCCCCTAGATCAAGCTTCATGCCAGCAGCTAACCCGACGGTCTGCAGCGTTTCATCCAAAATGATCTTGGCAGGATCAGTCTTTGGCAGCAGCTCCGCGATTTTCTCAGGCGTTGGTAGATGAGCATCTTGGAACCCGATCCGCCATTCCTGCACCAAAGGACCGATGGCAATATTTAAGTAGCTATCTTTGGGTACGCTATGGGCTTTCCCTAGTGCGATCAATTCAAACAATTCCTGTGTGGCAGCGATCGCTCCTTGTCCTGCCTGCTGATTGATCTGCATCAACTCAGACGTCGGGTCATTGGCACTAAAACGCTGTTCAAAGGCCGCAGCTCTTTTGGCTGCTTCCTCTAAGATCACTTCTGGGGTTTCATGCTGCACCCAAATCGTGATCACCGTTCCCATTCCCTGTAACACTCGTTGGCCTTCTGGCATTGTCCTTGCTCCTTTGTTCTGTTCTTTTGGCTATCATAGCAGTTTCTGGGAGAAAAAAGTAGTCTGCGGGATACCCTTGCTGCTTTTTTTGAAAAAAAACTGCGAGGTCACCCTCGCAGTCTGCTGTTTCTATTGCTCAATGATAAAAGTCGAAGCGGCCTTTCGCCAATACTTCTTTGACCCCACCGGTTTGGTACAAGGAACGGTCCATAATGGCTTTTTTCACCACGGAAGCGGGATAGCCTTTGATGCCCATTTTCCCTACTAAGCCAAAGGCATGGGTATTGCCGATCGATGCCACTGAACCTAATGATTCAAAGTGGAAATCTGCTGGTTTTTCCCCGTTCATTTGACGTAAGATGTTTTTACCCGCATGCTGCCCCATCTTCAAAGCGATTTGAGCCGTTGTTGGATACGGGCGATTGGTCGCTGGGTCCATGACTGCTGAAACATCACCGACAACATAGACGTTACTATGATCAGGGTCTGTTAGGTCTTGATTGACCATCACGCGACCACGACGAGCAGAAAAGTCTGATTCAGCCATCACATGGCTGCCGCTGACGCCTGTGGTCCAAACGATGGTTTTGGCTGATAATTCTGCTGTTGCTCCTGTATCGGCATCATTTTGATAGACAACGACACCTGGTTTGATTGCTTTGATGGGTTTACCAGTCAGGAAGTTTACGCCCCATTTAACGAGATTTTTGATCCCGTAATCCGATAGTTTTTCATCAAACATCGGTAATAAACGAGTCACTGCTTCGACACAGTACAGTTTGATCTCTTCTGGTTTGACGCCTGCTGCTTTCGCAAAGGTTTTACGGTTTTCCACCAATGAACCTAGCAATTCGATTCCCGTGAAACCAGCACCGCAGACAACGATTTTTAGGTAGTCAGGATTTTGTGTTTCTTTGTATGCCTTCATTTGTTTCAACAAATGATGATAGATGTTTTCTGCGGAGTCGACATCCGCCATTTCCAACGCATGCTCCTCGACACCAGGGATCCCAAATGATTCTGATTCAAAGCCTAATGCCACGATCAAATAATCATACGTGCACGTGGATTGATCTTTAAAAACGATCACTTGCTGGTTACGATCGATCGACGCCACTTCCTTTTGAACAAAGCTCGTCTTTTGGGGACGAACGACATCATTGATGGGATAGCAAATGCGGTCTCTTGGTTGCGTACCGGCCGCAACTTCATGAAGATCGGTTGCCTCATAATGATAATCGTTTTTGTCGATCAATGTGATGTGAAACGCTTCTTTTGCTCCTTGCAATACGTGCAATGCTCGCAATCCAGCATACCCTGCTCCTAAAATGACAACTTCCTTCATGTTTCCTTACTTCCTTTCTTTGCTGTAAAAATTATAAAATCAAACCAATCGCAAAACTCAGCACTTGTACGCATGCTCCGACCGCAAGGATCCGAACGGCACAAATGAAGGTCTCTCTTTTGATTTGTTTTTGCATAAATCGTTTTGTCTGTTGCCAGACAAAGGGCGCCGCGAAAAAGGTCAGAACCAGTGACCAAGGCGCAATGTTGAGGGCAACTGAGGCAATGATCGCAACAAACGCCAAGACGTTCATCGTGATAAATAATTTCAACGCACGGGCTTTACCAAGGTAATGCACCAGCGTATAGCGCTCATTTTTTTCATCCTCTTCCAGATCACAAATGTTGTTTGCCAGCATCAAGTTGGCGATCCATAATGTGTTGGGTAATGAGATCAAGAAAATACTGCCAATCGTGGCAATGTTCCATTCAAAGGTTTGATAGGCATTAAGGTAGACACAGATCAATGAGATCATAAAGCCCATCGTAAAGCCAGAAAAGAACTCGCCTAAAGGCAAACTAGAAAGCGGCCGTGGACCAGAGGAATAAAAGATCCCGACTAGGTAACAATACAGTCCCATCCAAAAGAGCGGCCAACCAACCACCATTGCCAAGGCGATTCCCATGGCGGCGGAAACGATGATCATGGAGACCATCAACCAAAAAACCAATTTGACAGACAACTGTTCCCGACCAATGATATTGGTCTTTTCTTTGTAATCATGCCCTTCTGTGGCATGATGGTAATCGTTGTAGTTATCTAAAATATCCACCGCCATATTGAAGATCAGCATGGCAATGAAATACAATAGGACATAGCCAAGATGAATCGTTTGATAATTGTACCAGCTGTAGCAGACACCAATGAAAAATGGCAAAATACTGGCGGTTTTTGCTTTAAATTCGACAAGTTCTAAAAATACAGGTAGCGTCACAACTTCACCTCCTTTAGTGAGTGCATTAAACTAGTCAATCACGCCCCTTTACGCTAGAATAAGGGCTGAATGACTGTTAGAAAGGGTTATACTATGTTTGACTTTTGGATCGATTATCCGACGATCGAACAACGATTGAAAACCGTATGTTCCATCATTGAAGAACACGTTACTGTTCGTAACAAAGAGATACAAGATGTTTTGATCGACTTTACTTATTCAGGTGGAAAAATGCTGCGGCCAGCGCTCTTTTTTTTGTTTGCTGACTTAGGCGATCCCCATTATAAAAAAACCGACCAATTAACAAAAATTGCTGCTTCTCTAGAAATTTTACACATGGCCACTTTGATCCACGACGACATCATTGACGATTCGCCGCTGCGGCGCAGTCAAGTCACTGTTCAAGCCAAATACGGCAAGGATATCGCGGTCTACACGGGTGATCTTTTGTTCACCCAATTTTTTGAGCTTTTGATCGAAAGTATGAATGGCTCCCCGTTTTTAAAAACCAACGCACAAGCCATGAAACGACTCCTTTTAGGTGAACTTGATCAAATGCACACTCGCTACAACATCCATGAATCGATTGACGACTATCTGCAAAGCATCAACGGCAAAACCGCTGAACTGTTTTGGCTCGCTTGTCTCGAAGGCGCTCATTTTGGCGGCCTCGACACAGAAAACCAAGAGCGGGCGGGTGAGATCGGTCGCAACATCGGGATCGCCTTTCAAGTATTCGACGATATTCTCGACTACACCTCTGATAGCGGCACTTTGAAAAAACCGATTCTAGAAGATTTGGCACAAGGAGTCTATACCTTACCGCTGCTATTTGCCAAAGAACAGGCACCTGCAGCATTCGCTCCTTATTTGAATAAAAAAGCAGCACTCTCCTTGGCAGAAGCCCAAGAAGTTGCGGATCTTGTCGTCCGTTACGGCGGTGTTGAAAAAGCGCGCGCTTTCGCGGTCACCTACACGCAAAAAGCCTTAGACGACATCGATCTGCTGCCCGAAGCACCTAGCAAAGCCAAAATTCGTTCATTAACTGAACTGCTCTTGCAGCGCAATTACTGAGCCATAGAGCAATGAGAAGAAAAGCGTCCATCACTGATTGATGGACGCTCTTTTTTTATCGTCGTCCTTGGTCAATGGCCAATAAGTGTTGAAAATGTTTGTTTTCTGCTGCCAATTCGGCAGGTGTTCCGCTCATGGTCAACTGACCATCTTCAATAAAGAGCACACGGTCCATCATCGAAATTCCTTGCAAGTGGTGGGTGATCCAAATGATCGTTTTGTTCTCCAGCACTTGGAAAAAGGTTTCGAGCACGCCTTGCTCCGTGATCGGGTCTAAGCCGACGGTTGGCTCATCCAATAAGATGATCGGAGTATCTTTTAGCAAGATCCGCGCCAAGGCCAAACGATGGCGTTCTCCACCAGAAAAACGCAAGCCGGCTTCATCCACCATCGTCGCCAAGCCGTTAGGCAAAGCTGCCACCATTTCTTTCAACCCGACTTGCTCCAGTACGCGCCAGACTTCTTCTTCCAAAGCCGACTCATTGCCTAGCCGAATATTATTCAAGACGGTCGTATGGAAAAGATAGGGACTTTGATTGATGACACCGATCAAGTCACTGATCGACTCACTCAATGCCGTCACAGGCACGTCGTTTAAGGTGATCGACCCTTGCGTCGGTTGCAGATCGCCTCGCAACAAGGAGGCAAATGTACTTTTCCCAGAACCGCTGCGACCAAGGATCGCTAGTTTTTGATGCGCAGGAATCGTTAGATCCAACCCATGAAGCACTTCTTTGCCTTCAGGATACTGAAAATGCAAGTCCTTGACTGTGATCGACACGAGGCCCGTCACTTCAGGTACTGACGGTTGCTCCATGGAGACTTGGCGATTTTCTTCTGGCAATGCATTGAAGCGATCGATGGAGTCTTTGTAGCGATTGGTTTCTTGAGCAGCAGACGGTAATGGCGCAAATGCATCAACTAAAGGAAAGACACACAGGACAAAGGCAGCGATCCAGTTGGCTGCTCCTCCGTGGTTACCTGGAAAGCGAATGCTGGTCCAAAGCAGCAATGCGACAGCGATCACTCCAAAGATGCTTTGTAAAAGAAAATCACGCCGGCGATCAAAGGACAGCATCTGTTCATCCACCGCCCGCAACTGTGTTTCCAGTTCCTTATGGGCAGCCACGTACTCGCTGCCTCTTTGAGAGAAGACCCAATCAGAAACCCCTAATACATTATCCGTCAGTGTCGTATACAAGTTGTTTTTCATGTGTTTTTGCTTTTCTTGCCGCGCGCCGTTGATGATCACCGACCAAAGCGGCAAGACAAAGACAATGATTCCTAATAGCAGCAGCATCACCAAAGCAAACCACCAAGAAAAATAGCCGAGTCCAATGATCAAGAACGCATACAAGATCCAAGCGATCACGGTAGGAAAGATCGTCCGCAAATACAGGTTTTGAATATGGTTGATATCTTCTGCCAATAAGCCCAAGATATCCCCCGTGCGATGCGCTTGCTTAAAGAAGATCGCATCTTTTTCTACTACGTTGTACAATTTCAATCGCAAATTAGAGGTCATGCGCAAGACCCAGCTATGACTGGTCAACCGTTCCAAATAGCGAAAGACTGGACGGCCGATCCCAAACGCTCGGGTCAGTACGATGGGGATGTAAACCAATAGAATGTTTTCTGGGATCGATGCCGAGCGGCTGATCAGGTACCCAGAATTAAACATCAGTGCCCCACCACAGAAAAAGGTCAAGAAGCCTAGGAATAAGGCCAGCGCCAAAACGTTTTTGTATTTTGACAAGAAAGGCTTGACCCACGTATCAGTTTTCAATGAGCGCAATAAGCCGATTTTATTCAAGCTGTTCCCTCCTCATTCCATTGACTAGTTCTGTAAAAGCACCTTGCTTTTGCTGCAGTTGTGCCAAGGTTCCTTGTTCCACGATTCTTCCTTGATCCATCACGATGATTTCATCCATTTCTTCCATCCAGTGCAAGCGATGGGTTGCAAAAAAGACTAAACGGTTTTCCATCAGCGGTAGCATCCGTTCCTTTAAAGCAACTTCGGTTTCAATATCCAAATGAGCCGTTGGTTCATCAAACAAAAGAATCTTTCGTTGCTGGTCTAAAAAGGCACGGGCTAGAGCGATCCGTTGGGCTTGTCCGCCACTTAGATGCCGTTCCCCTTCTCCTAACATCGTGTCCAACCCTTGCGGCAGCTCTGCTAAAAGCTCAGTCAAGCCTGCCACTTCAATGGCTTTCAGTACGGCTTCTTTGGTAGCTGTCGGCTGATAAAACGCGACATTTTCCTGCAAGGTCAACCGATAGATATAAGGATTTTGCGGAATATAGATCAGCTGTTCTTGCCAGCTTGCTTGGCGAAAGGCCGTGGTCTTGGCCCCTCCGAGACTGATCTCGCCACTGTCTGGCACGAGAAAGCCACTCAAAGTATTGATCAAGGTAGACTTGCCAGAACCGCTCAAACCGATGATCCCGATCTTTTTGAAGCCAGTCACGTTCAAGTTGATATCCGTCAAAGCCGCTTTTTCCTCGTAGGAAAACGCCAGCTGATCGATCGTTAACTGGGCGTCTTCCTGCCAACGAGGCACCGTTACTGCCGGTACTTGGGCTTCGGGCTGATGCAAGATCTCCGTCACCGCAGTCATCGCATTTTTTCCGTCTAAGGTTGCATGGTAATCACTGGAAAAGTCGCGGATCGGCAAGAAGTATTCTGGTGCTAAAATCAAGATGGTTAACGCTGGAAACAGCAAGATTCCTTCATTGATCAGCCGCAAGCCTAGCAAGACTGCCACGACGGCAATCGATAAGGTCGTGAAAAAGTCTAAGGCGAAGGTCGATAAAATACCGACTTTTAATGAAGCCATCGTCGCTTTCCGAAACCGTTCGCTGGAAGCAAAGATACTCTTGCCATATTTTTTACTGACCCCAAACAATTTCAGCGTGTCGATCCCTCGAAGGGAGTCGATGAAATGATTGGACAGTAATTGAAACGTTCGGTATTGTTTTTCCGCTTTGCTTTGCGCGGCATAGCCCAAGATGATCATAAAAATGATGATCAAGGGGAACACCAACAGCAAGACCAAGCCCGACTCCCAATCCAGATAAAAAACGAGTGCCAAAATGACCCAAGGAATGATCGACATATTCATGATTTTGGCAAGAATCAATTTCAAGTAGTTTTCGACTTGGTTGATCCCTTCCAAGACCATCGTTGTTACATTCCCCGTCCCTTGCTGTTGTGCGATCTGAGGACCGACCCGAAACAATTTCTCCAACAACTGATCCCGCAGATCGGCGGCTTGCTGGTAACTGTAATCATCAAGTCTTTTGGAACGGAAATAGATAACGGCTTGTCGGGCGATAAACGAACAAAAGAACAGCAGAATCCAGCCCCACTGTTCCTCTAATGGTCGTCCTTCCCATAAGCCAGTGATGGCACGTGCCAATCCATACGCCTGCCCAATAATGAAGAGCGCCTGCAGGAACGAAAGTCCCGCAAGCAGCCCTAAAAGTTGTTTCATTCCTGGGAGCTTCATGATTTGTTTATCAATCATTTATACCCCTCCAACGCCTCCGTATGACTGATCCGTTTACGGAAGATATAGTAACTCCAAGCCGTATAGGCCAAGACGAAAGGCAAGATCGTCAGTGAAAGATAACTCATGATCTTCAATGTGTAGCGGCTTGAAGACGCATCAGCGATCAACAGGTCATAGCTTGAATCGATCGAACTAATCAAGACTCTTGGGAATAACCCTGTGAAGATCAATGCCACCAAAGCGATCAACGTCAAGCCGCTCGCAATGAAAGCCATCATTTCCTTGCCTTTAAAGACGCCGATATTTGCAATCAGTGTCAGTACAACGATCACGAGCAACAAACCAAGCGTTGTCGCAAAATGATTCTCGAAGAAATCCGTTTGGAAGTAAAGCATCACAGCAAAGACGACTAAGCCTGCATATAAGATGCCATAAAAAATACTTGCATAGTTGCGTGCCCGTGCCCGAATCGGACCTTCCGTTTTCAAAGCGATATAGTTTAATCCGTGCAAGTAGCACAACAAGGTCAACGCGATCCCGCCAACGATTGAAAAGGGATTGACGTAATCCGTAAAGGTTGCCGTCATGTTGCCATCTTCACCCAAAGGCATTCCTTGGATCATGCTGACAAACATCAGACCGAAGAAAAACGGTACGATCGTACTGCCGATCGTCAACGTCCAGTTCCAAATGTTTTTGTGTTCTTTCGGGAAGTTTGCTCGAAACTCAAAGGAAACACCGCGAATGATCAACCCGACTAAGATCAATAACAAAATCAAATAAAAACCGCTGAACAAAGAAGCATACCAGTATGGAAACGAGGCGAACATTGCTCCGCCAGCGGTCAATAGCCACACTTCATTGCCATCCCAGACAGGCCCGATCGTTTTAACGATCTGGTCTTTTTCCTCTTCATTGTGGGCCAATGTCTGCACAGACATCCCCACACCAAAGTCAAACCCTTCTAAGAAGAAGAAGCCAGAAAATAAAAGCCCAATCAACGTGAACCATAGTAATTGCAGACCGGTCATCCTTCAAACGCCTCCTTATCAAATGGGTCTTCGTACCCTTCTTGGTTGTCTCCTTGGCTGATTTCGCCGAAGGCTTCTTTTTCAGGTCCATGATCCATTTCCCGTTTCACCAGATAGACCATCGTTCCGCCTAAGCCAGAGAACAAGAGGAAGTAAACGATGTTTGAGATCAAGAGTGAGGTCACGGAAACGTTTGGTGACACACTATCTTCGATCGTAAACAAGCCGTAAACCGTCCATGGGTAACGTCCTAACTCCGTGATCAGCCAACCAGCTGTATTGGCAATAAATGGGGTGAACAAAGTGATCGCCACTACCCAAAGCAGCCAGCGTTTTTCAAAGAGCCACGGTTTCTTCTTACGCGTAAAATACAACCCCAGACCAGAAACCAACAACATCAACGCACCAAAACCAGCCATGATCCGGAAGCTCCAAAAGAGTGTGTTGACCGGCGGGTAGTAATTACGGTCGCCGTAGGTTTCAATCAATTGCTGATTGACCGTATCCATCCCATCGATGGAGCCGAAGGGTTCATTGAAGGCTAAGATACTCAACATATATGGAATCGAAATACCGAAGACTTGGTGATGTTCCGCTTCATTCGCCCAAGCAACGACAGTCCAAGCCGCAGGACTCCCGGTATCTTCATAAGTTCCTTCCATTGCGGCAAATTTCATTGGTTGTTCTTCAACCAAGTATTTCATTTGTTCATCCCCAGCTAGCAAGACGGTGAATGAACCGAACAATGCCACCGCAAAACCGATCCGCATTGATTTTTTGAAGAAATCACGTTCAATGTCTTTGTCTTTCTTCAATAGACGAAAGGCAGATAAACCAGCAACAATGATCCCACCCATCGTGATGGCAGCGGTGATCACGTGTAAAAACTCATACCACACCTGTGGATTTGCCAATAATGCACCGAAGTCAGTCATTTCTGCCCGGCCATTGTTCAAGGTATACCCCACTGGATGCTGCATAAAACTATTGGCAGCTAAGATCCAAAACGCCGATAGCATCGAACCCAGCGTCACCAACCAGAAAAAGGTGGCGTGCAGCTTGGGACTGACCCGATCCCATGTAAAGATCCACAGTCCTAAGAACGTCGATTCTAAGAAGAACGCCAACAAAGCTTCTAAAGCCAAGGGCGCACCAAAAATATCCCCGACAAAACGAGAATAGTCTGACCAGTTCATCCCAAATTGAAATTCTTGAATGATCCCTGTCACGACCCCGACAGCAAAACTCAATAGAAAAATATTTCCCCAAAACTTCGTCATCCGGCGATATTTTTCATCTTTTTTGATCACATAAAGTGTCTCCATAATTGCAACGACGACACCAGTTCCGATCGAAAACGGTACAAAGAAAAAGTGAAAAATCGTCGTCATCGCAAACTGGATTCGCGCTAGTGTCACAATATCCATCCTACATCCTCCTATTTCATAAAAAGTACATTAAAATAATTCTAAATAAAGAAAAATTCCAACTTCGAATATACTCCTCTAATCAGTAAAAAAGAAGCAAATTGCTTGCATTTACTGATTTTTAATCACTTCCTCTCCGATTCTTAAACATAAGGCGCTTTCATCGGCGGAATACAGCTTATTCTAGCTAGTCCCAGCCAAAACGGGTTCCTTCAGAAAGCAATGGATCACTCAATAAAATCCCTGGAAACTCTTCTTTCAATACAGATGTGCTTAATAATTGATACATAGCAAACGTGTTCTTCATCCCTAATCTTTCCAGCTGATCTAACGTTTGCTGCATCAAGTCCGCTGCTTGTGCCTTATTTTGTTTTAATAGATGCGTCCAGCCTTCAAAAAACGGCATAAAGATCGCTTGTTCAATGTGCTCTTTTTCATAAACATGATC
Organism: Enterococcus sp. AZ079; assembly: GCF_050547255.1. Taxonomy (NCBI): domain Bacteria; kingdom Bacillati; phylum Bacillota; class Bacilli; order Lactobacillales; family Enterococcaceae; genus Enterococcus; species Enterococcus sp. AZ079. The sequence goes on from NZ_CP172955.1 coordinate 3,287,157, forward strand.
TCGCCATAAATGAAAGGTCTTTTCCGCATAATTCGCCTCGTCGAAAACAGCAAAGACAGAAAATACCGTCTCAAACGTGTTGTACAAAATATCTTCATTGCCAGGAATTTTTGCAAAGCGCTGACTCTTTTTGATGGCGATCGTCAAGCAGCGCCAAAGCAAAGCCGGCTCCATCGAAATTGCTACGCGGGCAAACAGCCGCAGCTCATAAACACCCCATGTATCGGTATTCAGCAAGTAATGCTTGGCAGAGTCCAAACAGTAATTGTGTTTCAGGTAAGCCTCCTCGATGGGCACCCCTTTAAAAAGCTCCTCTTTCATCAAGTAGTCAAAACGGATCAGTTGTAAGAAGTGGTCCAGCTCCAAGGAGTAATGCTGTTGAAAGTACGTGGTCAGCTTTTGATATTTCTTTTTTAATTTAGGTACTTCATCAATGGATTCGATCCCCATCGAACGGACATAGTCGACCATTAGCTTTTGAGCCTCCGAATGATGCTCCCCCGTATGCAGCAGCTGAAATTCGGCAAAACTCACTTCCAATTTATCTAGCAAGCGATAAAATCGTTCGCAGGAAATCGTCGTTTTGCCATTTTCAAATTGCGATAACAAAGACATCGACAATTGTTCATCCACTAATTCCTTCAACAGCAAGCCTTTACTTTTGCGAAGCTCTTTCACTGTCGCACCATAATTGTTCATTTTTTCACCTTCTTTTTCAATATATTGAAATAAGCAGTTGTTTTTCCCGAAGAGCCTTTATAGTTGAATTATCTTATAGAAACGAGGGAAAAGCTATGGATACCCATATAAAAAAGAAAATGCTTCACGTGAAACATTTACAAAAAAGCTTCAAAGACAAAACCGTTTTGAAAGAGGTCACTTTTGACGTCACTCCTGGCGAAGTATTTGTCTTACTAGGATCAAACGGCGCTGGAAAAACCACTTTAGTCAAAATTTTGTCCACTATCCTACCTTTTGACCAAGGAACCGCGCGGATCGATGGGATCGACTTGACCAAAGATCCAGCAGCGATTCGCGAAAAAATCAGTCTGACAGGGCAATTTTCCGCCGTCGATCAAGAACTGACCGGACGAGAAAACTTGCTGATGATTGCTGCCTTGCGCCATGTCAAAAACAAACAGTTTATCGTCCAACATTTGTTAGAGCGTTTTGATTTGGTGGATGCCAGCAACCGACTAGTCAAAAATTATTCTGGTGGCATGCGACGACGCTTAGACATCGCCATGAGTTTTATCGGCGAACCTGACCTGCTCTTTTTGGATGAACCAACGACCGGGTTAGACCCGCAAAACCGCTTAGCCACATGGCACATGATCAAAGAGATCGCCGCTCAAGGACGAACGATTTTCCTGACGACCCAATACCTCGAATAAGCTGAATTTTTAGCAGATCAAGTCGCCATCTTGCATGAAGGGAAAATCATCTTGCAAGGAACACCAACGGAAGTCAAAGCACTGCATCCTTCACAAACGATGGAAATCAGCGTATTGACGAAAGAACACTTGCAGACCGTGCGACAGCATCTGTCTGACTTTCCGCTGCAAGTCAATGAGTCCAGTCTCTCTCTGGCATTTCCCGTCAGTCAAGACTTCCAGCATTCCTTCACGCTGTTGCAGGAACTCAATCAACTACCGATCACTATCACCAGTTTTAATCAAAAGAATGCTTCGTTAGAAGATATTTTTCTAACACTTGTCCAAGGAGGAAACCAATGAAAGCAATTATAGAAACCAACACCTTATTCAAACGCAACCTCTTGCTATCGATTCGCAGTATGGAGACTTTGCTAAGTGGGATTTTGACCCCAGCGATTTTAATGATCCTCTTCGTCTATGTTTTTGGGGGAGCCATGAACGTCGGCGATACCTCTTATGTCGATTTTGTCGTTCCTGGTGTTCTCGTCCAATGTATCGCCCAAAGCGCCTCCTCCGTTGGGGTAACGGTGACGGAAGATTTGAAATCCGGCATGGTGGAACGGCTGATGACCTTGAACATCTCTAACTCAGCCTTTTTAAACGGGCATGTCTTTGCCGCGACCCTTCGGAGCTTGATCAGCACCTTGGTCGTGTTGATCGTCGCCATGGTCATCGGTTTTCGCCCTCAAGCCACAGTTGCTGGCTGGGGACTCGCCTTCCTATTGATCTTTTGCTTCACCTTCGCTTTTACTTGGGTCTCCGTTCTGGTTGGTCTCATCGCCAAAAGCCCCGAGACAGCGACCTTGTTTACTGTCTTGATCACCCTTTTGCCCTACTTAAGCTCTGGTTTCGTCCCTACGGAAACCATGCCGCGTCCGTTAGCCGTTTTTGCTGAATACCAACCAATGTCGCCGATCATCCATTCTTTGCGCGGGCTTTTGTTAAACTTAAAAGATACCACCTTGATCAGTGCCTTTAGCTGGTGCGGCGGTATCGTAGTGGTGAGCTGGTTCTTGGCACGAATGCTTTATCAGAAACGGTTACGCTAGGTAAAAGGAATCAGTGGTATAATATAAGTAGTTTTCTATTATAAAAAGGCAGGGATACCCATGGATCTTAAAAACCGGCTGATCGCCTTCGCTCAGACCTTCAATGATGTTCAGATCGACCATCCATTTGCAAAGTTTCCCGAGTACCAAGTCTTGCGGCATCGTAAAAGCGGCAAATGGTTTGGCTTGCTGATGACTGTAGAAAAGCAAAAATTAGGCTTGGAAGGAACGGAAATGATCGAAATTTTAGATGTCAAAGCAGCGCCCGAAATGGTTTCGATCATCAATCAAAGCCGCGGCTATTTACCCGCTTATCACATGAATAAAAACCATTGGCTCACCGCATTATTAGATGGCTCTGTATCAGAAAAACAACTCCAATCTTTGTTACGAGACAGCTATGAACGTACCCGTTAAAACCAAATATCAAAAAAAAACCGATCAACGATGCGCCTGTATAGGAGCACCGTTGATCGGTTTTCTTTTATAACGGATCCTGTGTCATCCGTGAGTCTAACGAAACACTTAGGCCAACTCTTCTCCGTTTGTTGCAATGACTTGTTTGTACCAATCGAAGGATTTTTTCTTGGAACGATCCATCGTGCCGTTGCCTTCGTCATCAAAGTCAACATAAATAAAGCCATAGCGTTTGCTCATTTCGCCTGTTGAAGCACTGACAAGGTCGATACAGCCCCATGGCGTGTAACCGATCAAGTCTACGCCATCAGCGATCGCTTCCCCCATTGCTTCAATGTGGCGGCGCAAGTAATCGATACGATAGTCATCTTCGATCTTACCTTCTTCGTTAAAGGTATCAATGGCTCCTAAGCCGTTTTCCACGATAAACAATGGTTTTTGATAACGATCATACAATTCATTCAACGCGATGCGCAGCCCTTCTGGATCGATTTGCCAGCCCCATTCACTTGCTTCTAAGAATGGATTGCGGACGCCGCCTAACAAGTTTCCTTGCACTTCATCGGCTTCTTCTGTGGTGATATCCACGGCAGAAGACATGTAGTAGCTGAAGCCAACATAGTCAACAGTATGTTCAGCAATCAAGGCTAAGTCTTCTTCGGTAATCTCAAGATCCTCTTTATTGACGCCGTGTTCTTTGTACAAACGATCCGTAAAGGATGGGTATTTTCCACGTACCTGCACGTCGGCACAGTAGTAGTTGAAGGCTTGATTATGGATCATCGTCGCCACTTGGTTGACTGGGTTCGCATCAATGCTGTAAGTCGTTGCATAAATGATCATACAACCGATCTGTAACTCTGGGTTTAATTCATGGCCGATTTTGACTGCTTTACTGCTGGCAACAAATTGGTTGTGCCACGCTTGGATCACGTTTGTAAAGTCGCTGGCACCCGTGCTGTTGACCATTCCTTGACTCAATGCGGAGAAATGGAAAGCAGAGTTGATCTCATTGAAGGTCATCCAGTATTTGACTTTGCTGTGGAACCGTTCCAAGACAACTTTTGCAAAACGTTCATAGAAATCGATCAATGCTCGGTTTTTCCAGCCACCGTATTCTTTGGCTAAATGCAAAGGCATTTCATAGTGAGAGATCGTAACCACTGGCTCGATCCCGTATTTCAAACATTCATCGATCAGCGCATCGTAAAATGCTAGCCCAGCTTCGTTTGGTGTCGTTTCATCGCCTTTTGGAAAAATACGTGTCCATGCGATGGAAAAACGATAGCTCTTGAAGCCCATTTCTGCAAACAACGCAATGTCTTCTTTGAAACGGTCATAATGGTCGATCCCGCGATGATTTGGGTAGGTGTATTTGTCCTCATCGATCGTCCAATCAAACGTATCACTGCCTAAAATCGCTAAACGCTGTTTGCCGCCAGGCATTGCATCCGCCACTGACAAGCCTTTGCCATCGCGATCGAACGCCCCTTCTAATTGATTCGCTGCGGTCGCGCCGCCCCATAAGAAATTTTCTGGAAATTTTGCCATTTGCTCGTTCTCCTTTTGTTTTCTTTTGATAAACCTACCTAGCTGATTACTGAAAAATCCCCGATAAAAAACAAAAAACCTAAATAAGAGCCGCTGCTAAAACGAGAAGAGCGCTTTCTTATTTAGGTCTTGCCTGATCGAGTCAGTAACAATCCACGTGGGTTTTCTTTCTTTAACTATAGCACTAACTCGTTGGCTTGTCATCATAAAATCGGTTTCTTTTAACCAGCGATCTTTTGAAAAAAGGGGAAATTTAACCAGTAAACCCTGTCAAATTAGCTTCTTTTAAAGAGTTTTTTATGAGTAGCCATTAAACAATTTCCTAACAATTACTGTTGACCCTTTCTATACGTTTAAGCAACTCCCTTTGATCTTCAACCATCAAGAAATCACTCGATCCATGCTTTGTTCTGCTGCTTTTTCTTGCGTTTCTTGCGCCAATTCTTGTTCGGCATTTTTCTTATCCAAAATGCGGACAAATGGGTAATAGATCAAGGCACACAAAGGAATCATCAGTAATTGAGCCGCCGCAAGTTTCCAACTTCCTTGTAAAACTCCCGAAAGAACAACTGGAGCTCCAAAAGGCACTTGCATCCCGATAGGAATTGGTAAAATATTCGTGATGGTTAAGATATAGCCTAAAATAACACACACAACTGGGCTTAAAATGTAGGGGATCGCCAGAATCGGGTTCATCACGATAGGCAATCCGAAAATTAGTGGCTCATGAATCCCAAAAACTGCCCCTGGCGCTCCCAATTTACCAATCGTTTTAAATTGTTTGCTTTTTGATAAAAACAACAGGACAACAATTAAACCAAGCATCGCTGAAAAGTTGGCATAGATGCTCCAAAATGCACCAGTTACTATATTGGGCATAGGCTCTCCCGCTTCATAAGCAGCTAAATTTTCTAGACTAAGTACCGTCATTATTGGCTGAATAATACCAAAAACGACTGCTGCGCCATGAATGCCAAACACCCAAAGTAGTTGCATCAGCAATAATGCAATACAAAGAGACCAGATCGAACCTCCGAGACTTTGCAGTGGAATTTGTAGAATCGTGTATACAAATTGATGGAAACTACCGAATTCCGTCATCTTCCACAAACCGGCTGTTATCGTAAATAAGACTGCTACTAACACTGCTGGAACCAGTCCCGAAAATGTTTTGGCAATCGTTGGTGGTACACCCTCCGGCATCGTGATAACCAAGTTTTTATCGACAAAAAACACATACAAACGGGCAGTTAAGACACCCACGATCATCGCCGCAAACAACCCTCTAGCCCCCAGCCAGTCAAAGGTCAAGGCATTGATTACAAGCTCTCCATCTTCAAAAACACTGATTGGTGTTAAGACTAAAAAGGAGAACAAGGAAACAAAACCAGGGATCAAGCCTTCTTTTCCATACAAGCCTGCCAATTTATAAGCGATGGAAAAAGCGGCATAAATAGCCAATGCATTTGTCGTAAATTGAGCCGGTAAGGCGATAATATCGCGAAACGGGGCAATCATTGATTGATAAACCCCGATTTGCATAGAAGACAACAGTGTACTGAATGCGCCGATGATCATGATTGGCAGTAGGGTCATCAATCCAATTGAGATTGCTTGCATATACTTATTTTGCTGAATCTTACTTGCGTAGTACTGGCCTTTTTCGGTGAACTTCTCTGCGAAAGTCATATAATACACTCCTTTTTGATCTGTGTCCGAGAAACAAAACGTCTTGATAGCAATTGTGGGGGAGCAGCTGGTATCTTTTTTAAAAAGACCCACACTGAGTAAAATCAAAAATCAGAAAATCTATTTGTGTCACATTTGCATTAGGATCATCGGCGTTTCCCCGAACCATTCGATTACTAAGTAGATCAATCAGAGCCTATCTGCTTTCGGGAATGGCCGATCATTGACTGGATTCACCGTCTTAAGAAATCAAGTGTGCAAAAATTCACCTTGTCCCTTGTTGAAGAAGAACAAGGTCCTGCCTTTTACGCATTGTTCCCCTGAAGTCAGACGGTTTCTCCAGCTGGATCGATACTTTCAGTTTGAACCTCTGCTTGCGCTGCTTCTGCTTCTGTTTTTAATTTTCCTTTATCTAATATTTTGACAAAAGGAATGTACAGCAAGCAGCCTGCCAAAACGCAAACGACTTGTAGAACTGCGACCTGCCAGCCTCCAGCTAGAAACCCATTTAGAAAAATCGGTGTGTCAAAGGGAACTTGTACGCCACTAAGTCGTGGGACGATCCCACTCCAGATCGCTAGGTACGCCACAAGCACTTGAACCAATGGTGTTAATATGAACGGAATCGCCATGATTGGATTCAAAATCAGCGGTAAGCCAAAAATCACCGGCTCATTAATGGTGAACAATCCAGGAACGGCACTCAGGTTAGCGACTGTCCGTGATTGTTTTGATTTCGCCAACAGCAAAATAACGATAATCAATGACAATGTTCCCCCAGCCCCACCAATACCAGCAAACAAATCATAAAACGACTTACTCAAAATATTCGGCAACTCGGAACGAGCAACGCCGCTAGCCAAAGCATCCATATTTTCCACATCCATTGGTAAGTACAAAGCGGTGACAAAGCTACCCACCACCAACGAACCATGGATACCGAAGAACCATAGCACCATTTGGATCAGTACAATAAATAACAACGAACCTACACTAGAAGACAAGCTTTGCAGCGGCATTGCCAAGATTTGATAGATGAAATCTGAGAATGAGCCATAAGAAGTAAAACTGAATGCCCAGCTAATGACGATCGCGGTAAACCCAGAAATAATTGCTGGAATCAAACCGGCGAAGGTATCCGTCACAAATTGCGGCACGCCTGCTGGCATTTTGATGGCGATATTTTTTTCTAAAATAAAGCAGTACAAACGAGCAAAGACTAAGCCACAGATCATAGCGGTAAACAAGCCTTGAGCACCGAGTTTGCTCATGTCGAGGGTCGTTGTTTCCTCTAAGGTAACCATTGGCGTCATCATCAAAAAGGCAAACAGTGAAACGATGCCGGCAGGAACCGCCGATTGCTTAAATTCTGTCGCTAAACGGTGACCGACCAGAAAGGAAGCGTACACTGAGATAACCCCGACGGTCATACTGTAACCGACGGAAAAATAGCCGCCAATATTGATCGAATTGATAAAGTCTGTCCATCCTTGAATCGGCAAAACTGCTAACAATAAGGCGATCGAACCAATAATGTTGATCGGCAGCGTCGCCATCAACCCGTTTGAAATTGCCTTTAAATACCGATTGTTGGAGATTTTATCTGCAAATACTAACACCTTATCCATATACTTATCCATTTTCTTTTCACTCCTTTATTTGGATGACAAACAATACATCTTCATGACAATTGTGGGGATGGAAAACAGTGATACCATCGGTAACTGTCAGTTTTGGTTTCAAGAAACGATTGGTATTCAAATCGATCAATGTGACGGTCGCTGTAGAAAGATCTCCTTGCAGACGAACTGTTGTATTGCTTGGCAAGTAAAGCAACGCATCCTTCGATCCTGCGATGGCTGCCATACGAATCTGTTCATCTGCATCGATCAAGCGCTCTTGGCAAGGCACAAGCTCCTGAATATTTAATAATTCGAATAATTGCTTGATAAAGCCATAGTCATCTGCCCCAGGAAAAGATAAAGCTTCTGGCCAAATCATCGGACGATCAAACGCTTCCCCGATTTCTTCCGCAAAAGTCGCCGTCGGGGTTTGCCAACTCCAGATGCCGTGGGCACCGTACGTGATCCCAGCCGCGCCGCCGGCTAACAGTGATTGCCATGCCGCTTTGCGGACATCCTTTTGACCAAATCGGCCGTATACGTGACGGGCATAGCCCATTTGTTCATAGCAAGGTTCTGAGTTGATGATCGGCAGCTGCGGTTGTCTTTGATAAAAACGCTCTGCCAAATAATAAGGCATATTCAAAAAGGCGCTGTTATGACCTGATTGGTATAAAAATAAGTCCAAATGTTCGACGATCGTTGCGGGAATCTCTTCAAAACGTCCCTTTATATGAATCGTTTTCAGAGTATTGGGCGAATGCTTTTCAAAGAAAGCAAAGGCTTCTAGATACGTATCGATGGTTGGCTGTGTTGGGAAATCCGTATCGCCACCAATAAAGTAGATCGGATGGAAGGCATCAAAAGTCGCAATCACTTTTTGATAGTAGGCCTGGCGGCAATCCTCCGGCAACACGTTGCGTTCTTTGTCCAACTGGCTAGCCCACGTTCCTGCGACATAGTTTGACCACAAGACGACCAACGCTAAAGTAAAGCCTTTCTCGTCGGCAATTTTACAAAGACGCTGAGCCCGTTCGAAATAGGCATCCTCCCAAACAGTAAAATCAAAGACGCCCGCATCAAGAGGAAACGGCAAGCAGTCAAATTGACCACGGCTGCGATCCCATTGCGGTAACACATTGATTTGAAGGGTATTGAAGCCCTGCTCTTTGCGTTTGTCTAAGTAAGTGATCCAGTCATTTTCTTGAATACTAGTAAAGGCACTCCAACAAGTGTCAGCTAAATAAAAGAAATGCTGTCCGTCTCGCAATAAGGTGCGTTTGTTTTGGCTTACGGTGATTTTCACAGTGGTGCTCTCCTTGTATATTAGAGTTAGGGTTTTAACCTTCCGGTTTTGATTGGATAACCCTATGAACCATCGTTATTTTAATTTGGTATTAACTCATTCATTTTGAGATAATATATTTATTGGATTGAGAGGCTATGCCGTTGCCTCCTTGAGTTTTGAAGCTCGTAATCGAAAGACTGGCACCTCTCTCTGATAAGTGGATTACGTATGAGTTAGATGTTGAAAGTTTTTGCTTTACTCCGTATCTCGTACAAGGTAGTGACGCTTTTCAGTTGAGCGGGTTTCAATCCAAAATATTTTTTTAGAAAGGTCAAATGTATGTACTTCTTAGGAATTGATATCGGCAAGCGAACTCACGTGGCTTCTTTAATGAGTGAAGAAGGTAAAGTGATCCTAAAAGGTTTTTCTTTCCCTAACACTACTGAAGGAGCTGATTCCCTGATTGAGCGGCTTTCAAAATATTCAGAGACTCCCGCTGACTTTATTGTCGGAATGGAAGCTACGGGTCATTATTGGCTCTCCATCTTTTCATACCTCCACGAATCAGACTTTTTGATTCACGTTGTGAATCCTCTTCAAACCGATGGCTGGCGCAAAGGAACAGAAATCAGAAAACGAAAAAATGATATTATTGATTCTGTTTTGATTGCTGACTTGATGCGTTATGGTTCCTTTGTAGAAACAGTATTGTCTGATGAAAATGTTTTTTCGTTAAAACAACTTTCACGTTACCGAACCTATTTAGTAGGTACCGCAAGCGACTTCAAACGAAAAATCATAGCTGTACTAGATCAAGTGTTTCCTGAATATGCATCAATTTTTTCTAAACAAGGTATTTTCGGAAAAGCGTCTAAAGAGTTATTGCTTGAGTTTAGTTCTCCTATAGAGCTAGAAGAAATTTCGGCAGAAACGTTGGCTCAATACTTAGCTGAGTTAAGCAGGAACCGAATAAAGCCAGAGAAAGCAGATCAATTGAAGCAAGCAGCTTCTAACTCCTTTGGAGTGAAATTTGCTCAAGAAGCTTTTACATTTCAATTACGCTCCATGATTGAACAATTGAAATTCATCGAAAGCCAAGTAAAAGAAACTGAAAAAGAAATTAAGCGCATAATGAGTAATTTAGACTCTGTTATTCTCACAATCCCTGGAATCGGCCCTATAAATGGCGCGACAATTCTTGGTGAAATTGGAGACATTCGCAAATTTTCTAATCCGAAAAAACTGGTTGCTTATGCTGGCATAGACGCGTCTGTGTCCCAATCTGGGCAATACGAAGCAACACATAATGTTATGAGCAAGCGTGGATCTCCATACTTACGAAAAGCCTTGTTTTCAGCTGCTCTAGTTGCTTCTCAATGTGATCCTGTTTTTCGCGCGTTTTATCAGAAAAAAATTTCTGAGGGAAAGCATCATCTGACGGCCTTAGGTGCTGTTTCTCGTAAGCTTTGTTATGTGATTCATGCTATTTTAACTAAAAATGAACCTTATAAGATTGTTTCCGATTAGCTATTGAACAATCAAAAAAATCTAATAGTGAAAGGTCTATTTGTTGTACTCATTTTTTGGACTTAACTGTTATAAAATATTTTTTTGATTTAGCTAATTTTCACTTGACTCTATATAGTTAGTCTTTCATCGGCACAAGTTGTGCACCGACGGTTTTTTAATCAATATAACTACTGAGCCAGCCTTCGCACAGCTCAAACCATTTAGCGACATGGGCATTGTGGTGACTTGGCTTGCGTGCCGTTGTTCGATCCGCTAATGCCAGTCCGTGTTCGCCTTTTTCAAAAATATGCAGTTCGAATGGAATCTCGGCTTCTCTTAATTTGACCGCCAGCTTCAACGAGTGCGCCACATCGACTAAGACGTCTTCCGTCGTATGCCAGAGAAACATCGGAGGTGTCCACTGATCGACATGATGCAAAATGTTCATGGATTGAATGGCTTCTTCCGTCGGTTGTTTACTCCCAAAAAAGCGTTCGTTGGCAGTTAAAGGTTTTTCGATCAGACTAGCAGCAAAGCCTAGCTCATCGATTGGGAAGGCATGCTCTTGATAAACCAATGGGTAGCCGGCGATCGCCAAATTCACTTTCAGTAAGTCACTGCTAACGCCCAACGCTTCTGCCAGCTCAGCATCGTGCCAGCGCGTCGCTAACTGCAACGCTAGATGTCCGCCTGCTGAAAAACCGCAAACGATGATTTGCTCCTCATCCACCAACCATTCTTGAGCATGCGCACGAATGGTTTTGACGGTTTGGGCGGCTTCCATCAAGGCATTGTGGGGAACGTTTTTCACTTGGTCACCGGTGGTGTACCATAAAACAACACTATTTAGCCCGATACTATTGAATTTCAAGGCAATGACTTCCGCCTCTCGATCACTGGTAAATGCGTAGCCGCCGCCTGGACAGACGATCACTAGCGGTCGTTTCTTGCCGACATTGTACTCTTTGGATTGGTGCAATAAATAGGTATCCACGTAAGCCGTTTGATTCAATTGGATTCGTTGGGTCTCCATATAGTTCCTCCTTTATCCTTCACTAAAAGCAGCTGATTTCTCAATGAACCGTTTCCATTTTTCATATTTCAAACGGATCACGGCCTGTTCGGCTTGCGGAACGATCGTGGTTTGCTGAATAGCTGGTTCATTCATGATTGGATTGGCAACAAGCATCGTGCCGATGGCTGAAAATTCTTCGACTTCGCTGACGATGACGGGTTTATTGATCAAAGTCGCTAATAAGCTCATCAAGGCGCGGTTTTTCGAAACACCGCCATCGATCATTACCTGATTGATCAGTCGTTCAGCGACTTCTTCCATCAAATCGATCACTGCTTTGATTTGAAAAATGATGCTTTCTAAAACGGCTTTCAACAGCTCATGAGTCGTCGTCGTGCGTTTCATGCCGACAAAGCTGGCAGTCATCGTATTATCCCAAAAAGGGGCACCCATTCCTTGCAATGCTGGGATAAAATAGATGTCTTCTTGACTGTCATTGGTCAGCACTTCTTGACAGATCTCAGCTACATCTGGCAGCGGAGCCACTTGCTCACTGAACCAGTTGATGGCGTCACCACAGGAACGGATGATGCCTTCTAGCGCAAACGCTGTTTCCTGGCTAGTTTGCCAGCCGACCGTCGTCAAAATGTGGCGATCTCGCAACGTCTGCTCCTGCTGCACTTGCATCATGATCGAACAACCGGTACCCATCGTGATTTTTACATCCCCAAGGCTTTGACAACCTTCCCCGAATAATGCCGCTTGTGAATCGGCTAAGATTCCTTTGATAGGGATTCCGTGATAGTTACCGAAAACCGTATCAGCAGGTTTGATCGCTGGCAAGTCTGCTAGATGGATGCCAAAAAGTTTGACGAGTTCTGCATCCCAACGGCCCTCTTCAATATTGTAAAACAATGTTCGGCAAGCGTTGCTGGCCTCTGTCGCAAATACCTTCCCTTGCGTTAAATTCCACAACAGCCAGCTGTCCATCGTACCGATCGCCAACTCGCCAGTTCCCGACTTTTCCTTGATAGCCGATAATTCTTGTGCCAGCCATTTCACTTTGGTGCCAGAAAAATACGGGTCTAAGCGTAAACCGGTCTTTTGATTGATCGTCCTTTCCCAGCCTTGTGCCGTCAATTCTTCACAAATCGCGGCGCTGCGGTTGCATTGCCACACGATCGCATTGTACAGGGGATTACCAGTCAATCGGTCCCAAGCAACGATCGTTTCTCGCTGATTGGTCAATGACAAGGAAACGATTTGATCTGCAGTGATCGCTTGTTCTTGAAACACTTGTGCCAGCAATTCTTGGACATTTTGCCAAATCTCAAGGGGATCATGTTCGACCCACCCGACTTTTGGATAAATTTGGCGGTGTTTTTTATCGTAACGCTGCAGGATTTTCCCTTCTTGAAACAGTAAGAGCTTGGTACCGGATGTACTCTGATCTAAAACCAGCTGATAGGTCTTGTCCATCTTAAGCTCCTAGAAACGCAACCGCTGTTTTCGCTATGGAGGCACCGTCTAAGCCATAATGGGCAAACAGTTCTGACGAAGAACCAGTAATCAAGGCTTCATCCGGAAAAGCAATGATTTTTTGTCGAATGTCCGTTTCTTCTGTCAGTGTTTCCGCCACGGCAGCTCCTAAGCCGTTGTATTGGCTGTGTTCTTCCACAGTGATCACGGTGCCTGTTTCTTTCGCCACTCGTTTGACCGTTTCTGAATCAAAGGGCTTCAAGGAATGAACATTTAAAACGGTAGCAGTGATACCTTGTTTTTCCAATAGCTCAGCAGCATCCAACGCTTGGCGCACGGTTTCGCCGGTGGCGATCAATGCGACATCTTGGCCGCTTCTCAGCTTAATGGCTTTGCCGATCTCAAAAGGATAATCTGCAGAATCATAACAATCTTCAACAGGATTGCGACCGAGACGGATATAGGCTGGTTCATTTGATGCCGCTAAGGCTTTAAACATTTGGATCGTTTCAAAGCGATCTGCTGGCAACAGCACTTGCAAATTAGGGATCGCTCGTGCCACTGCGATGTCTTGCAAGGAATGATGACTCATGCCTAATGCCCCATAACTGACACCGCCGCTGATACCTACGAGTTTGACATTCTTATTCGAATACGCGACATCGACTTTGATCTGCTCGATACTGCGCATGCTGAGAAAACAAGCTGGAGAGGCAACGAAAGGGCGTTTGCCCATATGGGCTAAGCCAGCCGCAATACTGACGATGTTTTGCTCTGCGATCCCTACTTCCACCAATTGTGTCGGTAATTCCTTGGCAAAAGGTGCTAACGAAGCGGAACCACGAGAATCACTGGTCAACACCGTGATCGCAGGATTCTTTTTTCCTTCTTCAATCAATACGTCGCACATCGCTTGGCGATTGGCAATATTATTTTTTCCCATGAGTCAAAACCTCCATTTGCTGATCAAGTTCGGCAATGGCTTGTGCAAGCTCTTCTGCCGTGGGCACTTTATGATGCCATTGCGCTTGATTTTCGGCTGCAGAATAGCCTTTGCCTTTGATGGTTTTAGCAATGATCAGCTTCGGTTGATTGGGCTGATGCGGTTTTTCTAATGCAGCCACCAAGGCAGCCATATCATTGCCATCAACGATATGCACATCCCAACCAAAGGCACGCCATTTTTCATCTAGCGGCTCCACTGCCATCACATCTTCCGAGGCGCCCGTGATCTGCAAGCCGTTGCGATCAATGATGGCGGTCAAATTGTCCAGCTGGTAGTTGGCAGCCGCCATGGCTCCTTCCCATACCGATCCTTCTGCTAATTCGCCATCTCCCAACAACGTATAGGTTTGATACGTGCGGTGATCCAGTTTGCCTGCCAAGGCGATCCCTACTGCGACAGGTAAGCCGTGGCCTAGCGAACCAGTATTCATCTCAACACCAGCTACTTTATTGTTTGGATGACCGATCAGTCGTGAACCAAATTGCGAAAAGGTGGCTAATTCTTCTTTCGGCAAAAAACCTTTGTCCGCTAAAACGGCCCATAGTACTTCTGCCGCATGTCCTTTACTTTGGATATACTGGTCACGATCTTGCTTTTGGGGCTCTTTCGCATCGACATTCATTATCCGATAATACAAGGCCACTAAAATATCGGTACAAGAAAGATCCGAACCAGTATGACCCGTTTTTGCTTGATAGATCAGCTCTAACACGGATTTTCGAATCGTTAAAGCCTTCATCTCCAGCTCGTTTATTTCCATGATTGATCCCCTCTCAAGTATGCTTTGACGTCTTCTTCGATTGGATCATAAAAATCTGGCTGCACGCCGATGTATTTGCACGCTTCATACAAGATCGGCACCACATTTTTTCTGACCGCCGCAACATGATGAATATAAGGGCCTTCAACGAGTTTGAATTCCAAGCGATTCAAATTTGCAAATTCCAGATAGAGATAGGTCCCTTGATTGTATGGGCCATCGATCCCTTTACCAGTACCCATCAGCAGTGAGTACTCGCCGTTGTCCCCATCAAAGCGACACAGCGTATACTCGTCTTTGATTGCCCGAAAAGCGACTGATCCTGGATAGTCAAAAACAAAATGTCGTTGCGGCAAGATCGGTTTGGTCTCTGCGGTGGAATAAGCAAAAACTCCTAAGTGCTGCAGCAATTCGCCATTCTCATTTTCTGGATGGCGGCAGTTGACATCCGCAAAGATTGCTCGGTGTTCCCCCAACGAAGCGGCTTCGACCAACAGTTCCGAGATCGCCCCATGGACATCCGTCTCACAGACAAAAGGCAAACCTTCTTCTTGTAACAGCGACAAGGAGGCATACGGTAAAATACCGATTTCGTCTTGTAAGGCCGTCCAACACTGGATGACTCCTGCATTGCAGCCGTAGCTTTCACATAAGTTTTGCAAAGCCACTTTAAGGGCTGCCACCATCTCCAAATCTTTCGCCGAAATTTGGACTTCCGTATTGGTTTCGAAATAATCAATGACTGCTTGCACTTTATCTGGCTGCTGTTCTTTGACTTTCTTGATTTCTTGCACCACTTCTTGGATCGGTACTGGTGATAGCGAAATATTGAAACGCTCCAATAGTTCGCCTTCGTTGCAGATCACAGTCCAAAAATCAAAGGGGCGTGGGCCAACTTGCAAGATTCGTGTTTGTTTGAAGGTCTTGACGACATTGCAGACTTTGATAAAGTCTTGCAAGCCGCGGGCAAATTCTGGTGAATCAATATCAGAATTTTTGACATAGGTGAAAGGTACCTTGAAACGGCGCAAGACTTTCCCAATAGCGAAAAGACCGCATTGCGTATCCCGCAAACGTGAACCGTCGGCGGCTGGCGTCTCATCTTTAGGTCCCCACAGTAAGACGGGGACATCTAGTTTTTTGGCTAGACGAGCACAGGCATATTCCGTACCAAAGTTTTCATTGGCTAGAAAAAGACCGTCGATCTTCGCTGCTTTGAATTTTTCGGCGATTTTTTCAACCCCTTCATCATCGTATAGTAAGCCGTCTTCGTTGATATCTAAAATATCTACATAATCAATGGCAAGTTCGTCCATTTTTTGTCGTGTCAGATTGGCGTACTCAATGGCTGCTTCTGCACTAAACAAATTTCTTCTAGTCGGGGCGAACCCGATGGTTACTTTATCCATAAAACCACCCTTTGCGTTTTAGTATATTTAGCTAAATTTTTATTTCTTCGACGATTCGTGCTACATTTTTGCTCAGAAATTCCTCATCCGTCAGTAAAACGATTTTTTTATCAGGAAAGGCTGCGGCGACTTTCGCTTGATTGAAGCGGGTTTGAGGAGCTAAAATCAAAAAATCATAGTCATTCCCCACCATAAATATTTCTGAAAAAGGCGCGGAATTGACTTGGTAATGCTGTTCATCCGCTAGTTGCTCTTTGAGCGCTTTGACGAGCAGTGCACTGGAGAGCCCAGTGGCACAAAAGAGACCGATCTGTGTCATCTATTCACTTCCTCAAAATGTAATCCCTTACTTTTTACACCTTAAATATAACACAAGCTAAATATTTTGCAATAGTTTTAGATAAATATTTTTGTTTAATAACTAAAAAAGGACAAAACGCTTGCTAAACGTTTTGTCCTTCTTCTTATTTTTCATATTATTTTTTATTCTTAATTGATGCTTTCGCGTTCGACGATCGTCGTGGCGACCAGCATTTTCAGATGGTTTTCATCTTCACTCGTGATTTTCTCGATCAAGCGTCGCACGGCTTGGCGACCAAGGTACACTTTATCTACTTTGACGGTGGTCAGTGGTGGGTTGCAAAATTCCGCCAAAGGAATATCATCGAACCCAACAATGGTCAACGGATGATCGGGAAACACTTCGCGAATGGCTTTCATGGCACCGATGGCGATATTGTCATTGACCGCAAAAAAAGCGCTTGGCAACGGTCGCTGATCGGCACGCAAGGATTCCAAATAGACCTTCATGTCTTGATAGGAGCCTTCCAAGGTGGGTTCTACTAAGGCTTCCGTCTCTTCATAATGGATCAGATCATGCTCTTGGATCGCTTGGATGAACCCTTGCTTGCGTTCCCGAAAGTTGTTGATTTGAAAGGTTGAATTGATGATGCCGATGTCACGGTGGCCTTTTTCGATCATCTTTTCAACGATCTCATAGGCACTGTCACGATTATTGATGGCGACAAAATCAAAGTCCTGCGAATTAAACACCGTATCTAAAATCACTAACGGTACTTCCAAATGGCGAAAGACTGCTAAATCTTGTTTTTCCAATTCCGTTCCTAACAATAGCAAACCATCTGCTAATTCTGGACGGATCTTTTCAATCGGGTCTTCTTCTGGTGCCAGTGTGATATGGGAAATGACCAGTTCATAGCCTAACGCACTGCACTCCATTTCGATTCCTCGGATCAATTCAGAAAAGAAAGGCGTATCCCCTACGACATTTCCTTGTTTGTTCATTACGACAAATTTGATTTTTTGGCTTTCCGTTTTTTTAATTTCTCGCTGATCAAAATACCCCATATCACGAGCGATCTTCAAGATCGCTTGCCGTTTTTGTTCACTGATCCCCTTACGATTGTTGATCGCATTAGAGACTGTTCCGCTGGAAACGCCAGCTTTTCGGGCAATATCAGAGATCACAACTTTCATTTGCTCACCGCTTTCTGCTTCTCATTCTGTTAAAAGTATAGCAAAAGAATTGTTTTTTTACTACCAAAAAAGCTAAAACAAACTAAAATTTTTAGTTTGTTTTAGCTTCTACTTTGATTAGTTACTTTGTTCCGCCAAAATGCAGAAGGACAATGGGTCGATGGTTATCCTTGGCGCTGCTACGCCGCGAGAAGCGATCCCAGCTCCTTTGGGGTCAGCAACGAGGTGCCAAGAAGTATTTTCTGTTGTCGTCGGTAAGTCAAAGGACCAGCTTTCTTCCGTGCTGTTGAGTAAAACGAACAAGGAACGCCATGGATGCTGTTTGTCACGATTGGGTACTTGATACGCCAAGCGATTTTCATCCTTTGTCTCATAAAAGACCATGCTTTCAGTCGTTTGGGTCGTGGCATCTCTCAATGGTGCATAGGACTGCCGCAATGCCCACAAGCCCCGATACAGCTCGCGCAATTCTTTGAAGGTTTTGGCACGTGCCCAATCCAGCTGATTGACTACCAGTGGCGAACGGAAGGAGTTTTCATCGCCTTCTTTGGTACGGCCAAATTCTTCCCCAGCTTGGGTCAGCACGGCTCCTTGGCTAGTAAACAAAATGGCTGCTGCTAGTTTGTTACGGGCTAAAAGCTCACGATCAAAATCATAATTTCTTTCCTTCGCTGAAGCTTGCATGGTTGCCACCAGTTTGTCCCATAAGGTCAAATTATCATGGACTGACGCATAGGCGATCACTTGGCGGGGCGATTTTGCCCAACGCTCGGCGCCTTCTTGCCCAGCAACTTTCGTATTTCCTTGAATCGCCGTTGCCAAATTTGCTGCATAAAAGGTTTGCTTGACTTGCGGTTGACCATTCATTCCTTGAATAAACGCGCCGTCTGTTTCTTCAAAGACATCGCCTTTGATACTGTCTCTTAAATCATTGCTAAAAACCGCAACGCCTTCTGACAGTGCCCAAACATTGCTTTTGTTCGCTGGGATATTCGGCTGAATAATTTGATTGCTGCCGGCATCCCATGGCTCGCCGTATAAAATCACATGGCTGAAGCCGGCATCATCTAGGCGTTGCCGCAACTGGTTCATGGTTTCCACATCGATCAAGCCCATCAAATCAAAACGAAAGCCGTCGATTTTGTATTCTTGCGCCCAATATAAAACTGAATCAATGATAAATTTGCGCATCATTTTCCGTTCAGAAGCCACTTCATTGCCGCAAGCAGAACCGTCCGCAAAATTCCCCGCATCATCTTGGCGGTAGTAATAATCAGGCACCGTCAAATTAAACCATGATTCTTCTGTGATCGCAGTGTGATTGAAGACCACATCCATTACAACGCCGATGGCTTCTTCATGCAGCGATTGGATCATTTGCTTGCATTCACGAATCCGCGCCTTGGGATCACTAGGATCAGAAGCGTATCGTCCTTCAGGGACATTGTAATTTTTCGGATCATAGCCCCAGTTGTAGGCAGACGAAGTTTCATCATTGTCAAAATCGAAGATCGGCAGCAGATGAACATAATTGATCCCCAGCTCTTTTAAATAAGCCATGCCAGTTGGTTGACTTTCATCCCCCACCAGATGGGTCTTTTTTTCAGTAAAGGCTAAATATTTCCCGCGATTTTCTGGTGAAATCCCGCTGTTTTCGGCGCCACTGAAATCTTCGACATGCAATTCCCAAATATAGGCATCTGTGATCGATTGCTGACCGACGCCGTGAGTCTCCTGCCAGCCTTCAGGATCTGTTTCCTTTAAATCAATGATGGCCCCACGGTTCCCGTTGATCCCTACTGCCTTGGCATAAAGATCCACCGCTTCGACTTTTTGACCGTCTCGTTGAAATTCAAACGTATAAAACAGCTCTTTGACGGTTTCTTCCGTCGTGACTTGCCAACAGTTGTCTTCTTGGACCATTGGCAGTGTCAGCAGGCGATCGTCAGTCCCAGCGACACCGCTTTGATAAATCAATACTGAAACAGCCTCTGCCTCTGGTGACCAGCATTTGAACGTGGTTTGCTGTCCTTGAAAAGTCACACCAAGATCATTCCCGTGATACGTATGTTCTTCTAAAAAACCGATCCTGCGATCGATCGCAATCTTTTTTTCTCCATACTGCGTGTTTTGTCCCATCAAAATTCCTCCATTCAACGTTGCTAACTATAAAACCCAGTTACTTTTCTGCTATTTCTACCTTCTCATATTTCTTGAAAATTGCCAACAATAAGCCGCCTTTTCTTTGACCTAAAAATAAGCCTTAACACTACAGACAAGCCCTTTTCTTATTTTGCTAAACGACTCCGCACCTCTTTTTATCAAAAGAAAAACCCCCACTCGTTGAACGGCTCTTAAAGAATAGCTATTGCTTCTAATCTTTAAGATCACTGCTCCGATGGGGATTGTTGAAAAAGAAGAAATCAATAATGGCAATGATAGCTGTCACAATATTCTGAAATCTCTTCCTCTCTTTCTCGCTATCTATTGATCACTTACAGCTAGACCTGATTCGAGTAAGGTTTTAGGTAAATCACCTTGATAAAAATCGACTGGTTCATGAAGGACTCGCTGCCAATAATTTTGTGTCTCTTTCAAAAAATTAGCATTATCTTGCGTATTTCCTTCACGAATAAACAGCAATACCAACCCACTAAAAAAGATCAAGGCTTTTTCATGATATTTTCTCAGATCGCTTTTATGCGCACATTGAAAAACAGCTGATTCAGCAATTGCTTCTTGAAAATAAGCAAAAGAACGCTCTTTTATGTAAGGACCACAGCCAATATCATTTAAAAAAAGTGCGAAAAAGAGGTTACGATTGCGGCTGGCAAATACGTAATAGTCCTGCCAAAAGCTGTATAAGGAATCGAGTGTCTCTTCTGACTCTTTTTTTGTTTCGTGAATGTCGCGAAATACATCATCAACCATCGCCTGTTTATAATTTTGCATGTTTGAAAAATTTAAATAGATCGGTTGGGTCGATGTTCGTGCATATTTAGCAATGTCGCGGACAGTGATTGGTCGATAAAGATATTCCACCAGATATTTTTTTAAGCAATTGATCAAATATTTTTTCGTAATCGTTGCTTTTCTCATAATACCCCTTCCTTTCTGGACGTCACCAATTCTTGCTGATGTTCGTCTCATTCACTTTGACTACTTGCAGCTTTTAGAAGCACAACCAACGCCCATTTTCTTACTGAAAGTAATCTTTATACTTCTACTTTAACAAAAAAGAGCACGTTAACCTATACTTTCCGCCGATTTTCTTAATTTTATTTTTTATTTTTGACCATTTTATTAAAGAAACTCTTGTTGTCTTATGGTGCTCAGACTTAAGGCTGATTTTGACTGGTGCTGCTTGTGGAATGATACTATGTAATGTATAGTATGAGTATGAACAGGAGGAGAGCCTTTGGATGCCCAATTAAAAAAAGGATTATTGGAAATTTGTGTTTTGGCTTATTTGCAGCATGGTGACTCTTATGGCTATGAATTAGTCAAAAACATATCTCCTTTACTGCCAATCTCAGAATCAACGCTCTATCCTATCTTGAAGCGCTTAGAAGCCAGCCGAGCGGTTGAGACTTATAATAAAAGCCATCAAGGACGGACCCGAAAATATTACCGCTTGACCAAAATCGGAAAACAGCGGATCGACGATTTTTTAACCAACGACTGGCCCCAATTGACATTGATCCAGCGATTTATTAAAGGAGGAACATTAGATGAACAGAGTTGATTTTATCAAGGCATTGGCTGCGGAATTATCTGAAAAAGTCAGACCTAGCGAGATTCATCAGCTGATCAACTATTATGACGAGATGATCGAAGATTTGATGGAAGAAGGATACACCGAAGAAGAAGCCGTGGCACGCCTTGGCTCCCCAAAAGAACTGATCCAAGCAGTTACCGAAACGGAAGAGGTCGTAGTAGAGATTCCCCGCCGCTTTCATCCCTTTTTGCTCTTGATTTTAGTACTGGGCTTCCCATTGTGGGGCAGCCTCTTGTTAAGTGCCGCTTTGCTGATCCTAAGCTTTTTAATAATCATCTGGTGTGTGCCTTTCACCACTGGCATGATTGGTGTCACTACGTTTATCGGTGGGATCGCCAGCGTTGTCTTAAGTCCCATGCTGATGGCGGATGGTTTCTATCTCTTTTTAAGTCAATTAGGCATGGGGATTTTCTTATTTGGTTTAGGGCTGCTTTGCCTGATCGCCACTTATAGTATGAGCCGACCTTTTTCCCGTCTTACCCACTCCCTTGTCGTTTGGCCGAAATCATTTGTTCAAAACTATCGAAAGAAGGCAGTCCTATGATCAAAATCAATAAGCGCTTTTTCGTTTTTCTCAGTCTGTTGTTTATTATTCTCGGACTGGTCATCACCTTTATCGGTTTTTCAATGTCAGGCTACTCACCTGATGCCTACCATATTGAGCATCGTCGCTGGTATCAACTCGTTGGTTTCTATACGGAATAACAGACGGAAAATAATTATAAGTTGATTTTTTCGTCAGAAAAACTAGCAATTTTCATTAATTTCATGTATCGGTGAAAAAATTGAACTTCTCTTTTTGACGGAACCATATTACTATATAGGTACATCCTGTATCCTATTTCATAGGGTAACCAGAAAAACCCATACCATCCTATGGGTTTTTTTGCTGTCTATAAAAGCAAAAAAACGTGCCGCAAGTCCAGGTATCGCCAAGCCAGCTGTTTTAGCTAACCTTGGCAGAACCTGTCTGCAGTACGTTTTTTCTAATGATCGATTATTCCCCTAGTACTGGCTGTTCTTGCACAGTGCCAATAGGAAACAAGGCGCGAAACACCCGGCGAACGATTGGACCTGCAATGAACAATTGCAACGGCAATGCGACGATCACATTTTTCCCAATGTTGCTTAGCCAATTGACGAACACCGAGTGATCAGGGTTTGGGTGCATCAACGCACCAAAGAGTGACATACAGATCACCATGCCGGCGATCATCAATGAAGAAATCAAACCGATTTTTTTCCAAGTAGCTGATTGATGGTCCAAAAATCGAAACGCCAAACCTTTTGCCGGACCAGAAACAATGAACCAATCCAAAATAAAGGCGACACAAAGGGCTAATGGCAATTCATTCCACGCCAATTGGAATGCCAATGCCGAAACACCGACTTGAAACATGAGGTTATAAACACTCATAAAATACACCATGAAAATACACATAAGTGTCGTATAGATCAAACTTTCTTTTTTATTGATGGGCATGTAACAACTTCCTTTCTCTTTTTCGTACTCGACTATTCTAGCAGAAGAAAATTTTTCGTGTAAGTAAAAGTTTGAAAACTTTCAAAAAAGTTTTTTGCTATTTTTTTATCCACTTCTCTTGACACTTTCTTATGAAATCAGTAGAATAGCGATAGATTAAATCGTACAGATAACAAGCGGGTTCGCTTGTCGAGAGAGAGGCGGTTTCTATGAGAATAGAAACGGTCTCTTTTTTTGCGAATTTTTAGAGGTGAGAATATGGAAAACAACAAAAAACTCGTGGGGGCGATCCTCGCAACCGGATTGATGTCATTTGCAGGTGTGCTGATTGAAACAGCCATGAATGTAACGTTTCCGACATTGATCGATCAATTTACGCTTTCAACATCCGATGTTCAATGGGTGACGACCATCTACTTACTGGTCATCTCCATCATTGTCCCAATATCGACCTACCTTTTGAAACGCTTCTCATTGAGAACCTTGTTTCTAGCTGCCAACGCCTTTTTCCTTGTTGGCTTGGTGATCGACTTTTTATCGCCGACGTTTGCCATTTTGCTGATTGGCCGCTTTTTCCAAGGTGCCAGCACAGGGATCGCACTGCCTTTGATGTTCCACATCATTTTGACTTACTCCCCCTTTGAAAAACGGGGAGCGGCAATCGGCTTAGGGAATTTGACCACTTCCATCGCTCCAGCGATCGGACCGACATATGGGGGCTTATTGACCGCCCATTGGTCTTGGAATGCGATCTTTCTTTTCTTGATCCCAGTCTTGCTGATCTCCCTAGTACTCGGCCTTTACTCGATCCCTAAAACGGCTGGGGCAAAAGACACTTCCCTGGATTTACTGAGTGTATTAGGAATCGTCTTGATGTTCAGCGGCTTCTTATTGTTCTTGAATCAAGTAGGCACCTTAGCGAGTCTACTGCCGCTGCTTTTCGGTTTCATTGGTGCTGGCTTGTTTTATCAACGCTCAAAAGGCCCGAACCCTTTGATTCGTTTGGCTGTTTTGAAAAACCGTAGCTTCAGTTTGTTTCTGTTTGGCTTTCTTGTTTGTCAGTTCCTTTTACTGGGCATTTCCTTTGTCTTGCCGAACTTTGTCCAACTCGTCTTGGGAAAAGATGCCTTTACTGCAGGATTAGTTATGCTTCCTGGGGCGGCGATCGGGGCGATCCTTGCGCCGATCTCTGGTCGGTTGCTGGATAAAGTTGGACCGAAAAAACCGATCCTGTCTGGTTTGACGTTGATTGCCATCGGTTGGCTCGCCTTAGCCCTCGTTTTGCGTTCGCCTTTCATTTGGAGCCTAGTTGCTGGACATGTCTTTTACATGATCGGGATCGGCTTAGCCTACAGCAATATGATGACCACCGGCTTAAACAAGCTGACTCCTGCGTTGTACGCGGACGGTAATGCGATCTTTAATACGCTGCAGCAATTTTCTGGTGCAGTGGCGACGGCTGTGGTGGCGACCATTATCAATTTGGCACAAAATGCGGCGACCGATTACACCCAAGGGACGGTCATCGGCTCTCAAATCGCCTTATTCTTTTTGTGGGCCTTAGTCTTACTGACTTTCCTATTAACGATCAACTACTTCCGCAAAAGCACCGACAAAAAAGCCGTCAGCTAACTGCGGCTTTACCCATTGAAAACCAAGAAAAAAGCCGCTCTCCCTTGAGGGCGGCCATAAAAAAATCCGCTTCCGATCCCCCTTCTTAGTCAAAGGGCGCTCTCGGAAACGGATTATTTTTTTAGTTTAATTCAGCGGAACCAACCGCTGTTTTGGCTGTCACTGTGCCTGTGGTCGTCAATGAAAGCTGACGCACTTTTTCGGCATTCGTGATGACTGTTAAAACATCTGTCTGTTTGCCAGCTGCGGTCACTGCATCTAGATCCATCACTGCAATCTTCGTTTCTGGTGTGACCGTGTCACCTTCAGAAACAAGGACCTCAAATGGCGCACCTTTTAATTCCACAGTATCTAAGCCCATATGAACAAGAACTTCCGCGCCACCAGGCGTTAAAATCCCAATTGCATGCTTTGTTTCAAAAATGCTAGAGATCGTACCTGCAACAGGAGCATAAATCGTTCCATTCGTTGGCTGAACAGCAAAGCCGTCACCCATCATTTTTTGAGAAAAGACAGGATCAGAAACTTCAGTGATGGCAACTACTTTCCCATCAGCTGGAGCATAAAGGGTTTCTTCTGAAACTTGTGCTGCTTCTGGGGCTGCAGTTGTCGGTGCAGCCGTCGTTGGTGCAACAACCGCTGCTGCAGCTGTATCAGCAGCCAATTGCGGTTCTAATTTATTTAAGAAGGTAACTTTTCTAAAGATGATGGTGCAAACAAACGTGATGGCAATCGTCACCGCCATTGAGATGAAGACCATTGGATAGTTTTCAATTTTAAATGATAAGAAGCCAGGCAGTCCCCCTACACCAATACCTAATGCACGGGTATTCGTTGCAGTGATCAGCATTCCACCAAAGGCAGAACCTACCATTGCTGCGACAAATGGGTAAACATATTTCAAATTGATCCCGAACATCGCTGGTTCAGTAACCCCCATGTAAGCAGAAATCGTTGCTGGAACAGAGACTTGTTCTTCTTTTTTATTGCCACGGTGAAGGAACCAAATCGCCAATACTGCCGTACCTTGCGCAATATTTGACAGCATGATCATTGGCCAAAGGTTGGTTGTCCCAAAATCCGCTACTAATTGAGAGTCGATCGCTAGCGTTGTATGATGCAATCCGGTAATAACCAAAGGCGCATACAAGCCACCGAAAATGAAACCAAATAACCAGTTTAATGGTGAGGTCAAGCCAGCATTTACGACCCAAGAAATGCCTGATCCGATTTGCCAACCGATTGGACCTAACACCATGTGGGCTGCTAAAATAGTTGGCAGCAATGAGAACAATGGAACGAAGATCATTGAAACCGCTTCTGGAATCCATTTCCGGAAGAATCTTTCAAGATAAACCAATAAGAAACCTGCCAGCATTGCTGGGATCACTTGTGCTTGATACCCAATTTTATCAATAGTGAAGAACCCGAAGTCCCACGTATAATTTTGAGCAATTTCTGCAGCAGAAGTTGAACTTACTGAATAAGCATTTAATAATTGCGGTGAAACCAATGTAATCCCTAAAACAATCCCTAATATTTGCGTGGTTCCCATCTTACGTGTAATACTCCAAGTAATCCCTACTGGTAGAAAGTGAAAGATGGCTTCACAGGGCAGCCATAAAAAGCCGTTGACACCGTTCCAAAAAGTAGAAGCTTGTGTAATGGTTTGTCCACCTAGAGCTTCTAGCGGTACACCTTCTAAGAAATTTCTCAGCCCTAGCATCAAACCACCGACAATAATCGCTGGTAATAACGGGGTAAAGATCTCAGCTAACGTAGCGATCGCTCGTTGCACGATATTTTGATTGTTTTTTGCAATCGCTTTACTTTGTTCTTTAGAAACACCTTCTATTCCTGATACATCGGTAAAATCATTGTAAAACGTTGAGACATCATTGCCGATAATGACTTGGAATTGTCCCGCATTGGTAAACATTCCTTTGACACTTGGAATTTCTTCAATTGCCTTTTCGTTTGCTTTTGACTGATCGTTCAAAACAAAACGCATCCGTGTCGCGCAATGTGTTACTGCGGCGATATTTTCTTTGCCGCCAACATATTCCAGCAGCTTCTCAGCATCATCACGATACTTTCCCATAATTAATAAACCCCTTTCATCTCCACTTGTATATATATGTTTTGATTACGCACTAATCATAACTTGATAATTTTGATATTGCAAGCGTTTCAAACCAATTTTTTTTACTTTTTCTATAAACAATACAAGCAAACAGCAAAGGTACCATATAAAAACCTTGATAAATAAACGTTTTTTAAAATGTTTCATTAATATAAAATAATATTGCCAACAACTTTATTTACTGTTTATTTGACAAAAAAGAATAAAAAAACAGGCTAGATAAATTGAAATAGCTTACAATTTACGTTATAATCATTTTGCATGTATAGACAAGTTTAAAGGAGGACAACTACTGTGAATACGATTATATTATCTAAGGAACAATGGCTGTTAACGGATCAAACTGGTACGACCTATCCGTTTTCTGGGACTGACAGTGAACGCGTTGCCGCACTGACCGCGCAGCTGCAGCAAATGGAAGGTGGCGGGATCGTCTCTGAATCGCTGGTGTTTACAAATGAAGAAGGGACTTTTTCACTGGACCAATGGTTGACAGAAAAATTGAATCGTCCCTTTGTTTGCACTACGAAAGAACAGTATGAAGAAAAAACTGCTGAAATTCCTTGGCGCCTCGAATACTATGGCTACACCCCTGGTAAAGATGAATACTCGGTGGAGTCACTTTTAACCGTCGGTAACGGCTATTTAGGGCTGCGAGGCACAACGCCTGAGATGACCATTTGTGAAGCGAACTATCCAGGACTGTATTTAGCAAGTCTTTACAATACGGTGGAATCGGATGTTTCTGGTCATACCATCAGCAATGAAGACTTCGTCAATGCACCGAATCTGCAAAAAATGTACGTAAAGATCGATGATGAAGTGATCGATATCGCCAACAATCAGCTCCTTTCCTTTAAACGGACATTGGATCTGAAGACCGGCTTGTTCCAATCAGTGGCAGAAATTGAAACCAAAAAACAAAAGCGTCTGCGAATCGAAACGAAGAAGATCGCCAATATGCAAGACGTTCACCAATACAGCTTGGTCTATCAGTTTACCCCGCTGAACTTTTCTGGCACCGTTACCTTCGTCAGTGAAGCCGACGGATCGGTCTATAACTATAACGTCGCTCGTTACCGTAGTTTAACCAACCAGCATTTGACCGTGAAAGAGGCAGCAGCTGAACAAAGCAAAGCGCATTTAGTGGTCACCACTAACCAATCACAGATTACCGTTGTCCAATCCTCTGAACTGTTTTCACAGGACCTGCCATTGGCTGAGCTGCAAGCTGAAACAAATGACCAGCTCATCCGTCAGCAAGTAACCCTTGAGGTGACGGAAGGACAAACTTATCGGGTCGAAAAATCAGTCACTGTTGCCGCTTATCGCCAAGAAGAGCCGCAACCGGCATTTACGTTTTCTTCCTTAGCATTACCTGATTTTGCGACGATGTATACCGCCTCAAAACAAGCCTGGGCTGAATTATGGGCAAAAGCGGCCATCGAAGTCACTGGTGACTTGATGTCGCAAAAAATGCTGAATCTGCATACGTATCATCTGCTGGTCTCCGCAGCACCGAATGCTTATCAGGAGTCCTTAGATGCCAGTATCACTGCCCGTGGCCTACATGGTGAAGCCTATCGCGGTCATATTTTCTGGGATGAACTGTTTATCTTACCGTTTTACATTCTACATTTTCCTGACACCGCCAAAGAAATTCTGCTGTATCGCTACCGCCGCTTAGCTGCTGCCAAAAAAGATGCCCAAAAAGCTGGCTACCAAGGCGCCATGTTCCCATGGCAATCAGGATTGGATGGCAGTGAGCAATCCCAAGAACTGCATTTGAACCCTATCAGCGGCGAATGGAAAGAAGATCACAGTCGCTTGCAACGCCATGTCTCCTTAGCGATCGCTTATAACATTTGGCAATACTGGCACAACACGCAAGATCGAGTCTTCATGGAACAATATGGGTTAGAATTGATGTTAGAAGTCGCTCATTTCTGGCAAAGTGCTGCCACCTGGGATGATGCTGCTCAACGTTACTTTATCGATAAAGTCATGGGACCAGATGAATTTCATGAAAGCTACCCAAATAGTGAACAAGGCGGCTTGAAAAACAACGCCTATACCAATATGATGGTAGTATGGTTGTTTGAAGAGATCGAGAACCTTCAACAACAACTTTCAGCAGAGAGCTTCCAAGCGGTATTAGAGAAAACGGCTTTAACCCCTGCAGATATTGCTGCTATGGCAGATATTCGTACCAAGCTGGGCTTAGAGATCGATCCAGAAGGCATCATTGCACAATTTGAAGGGTACTTCCAGCTGGAAGATCTGGATTGGGCTCACTACAAAGAGAAATATGGCAACATCTATCGGATGGACCGCATCTTGAACGCTGAAGGCAAGAGTGCTGACAGCTACAAAGTCGCGAAACAAGCGGATAGTTTGATGATTTTCTACAATTTCTCAAAAGAGCAAGTCAATCAGATTTTGGCAGATCTTTCTTACCAGCTGCCAACAGACTATATTGAAAAAAATCTCCATTATTACTTGGCTCGTACCTCCCACGGCTCGACGTTGTCACGCATCGTTCATGCCCAGTTGGCGGCAATGGTAGATGATCAGGAGTTGGCTTGGTCATTATACCAAGAAGCCCTCTCTTCTGATTACCGTGATATCCAAGGCGGGACTACAGCAGAAGGCATTCACGCCGGTGTCATGGCTGCTACGTTGTTTATTCCATTAACCACTTTTGCTGGGATCGATATTCGAGAGGAGCAGCTGCAGATCACGCCAAACTTGCCGAAAGCTTGGGACAGCTTAGCCTTTCAGCTAGAAGTTCGCGGCACCCGCTTTGCGATGAATGTTACACATGAAACATTGACGATTACCGCTGATCAGCCAGTCATGATCTTAGTGAATGGGCAACAAGTTTCTCTAGAAGCAAAGAAAGAAGCAACGATTACTTACTAAAAGGAGTGTTACACATGAAAAAAGGATTTATTTTTGATTTAGACGGCGTTATCACGGATACGGCCAAATACCACTACATTGCATGGAAAGAATTAGCTGCGGAGATCGGGATCGAGATCGATTTGAAGTTCAACGAGCAGTTAAAAGGCATCAGCCGCATGGACTCTTTAGAGCGAATCTTAACCCTAGGCAACAAAAATGATGCCTACACAGAAGTCGAAAAAGAAGCGTTAGCGACGAAGAAAAATACCCACTATGTACAATTGTTACAAAGCTTGACTCCTGATGATCTATTGCCAGGGGTGAAGACATTCCTTGATGAAGCCAAAGCAAAAAACATTCCTTGTGCGATCGCTTCGGCATCCAAAAATGCGCCGTTTATTTTGGACAAACTTGGGGTCATGCAAGACTTTGATACGATCGTTGACCCAGCAACCTTGAAAAAAGGCAAACCAGATCCAGAGATCTTTATCCAAGCAGCGCTGGCACTAGGCATTGAACCGGCAGAAGCAGTTGGCTTTGAAGATGCTCAAGCTGGGATCGACGGCATCAAAGCTGCTGGTATGTATGCGGTAGGCGTTTATTCAGGAGAAGAATTACACGGTGCAGATGTGATCGTTGAAAAATTAACGGACCTAAACATTGACGAACTTTTGGCGAAATAGTCGATTGCATTTCCAAATTGGCCTCGCTATAATAGCCAAAGAGGGGGCAATCCGATGAACAAGTTCAAAGAAATATTTTTAGATTTAGAACAAAAAATTCTAGCAAACGAATACCCTCCGCATTCTTTGCTGCCTAGCGAAAACCAATTGATCAAAACTTATGGTGTCTCCCGCGAGACTGTCCGTAAGGCATTGAATTTATTGCGGGATGCTGGTTATATCCAAAAGAAACAAGGGAAAGGTTCGATCGTTTTAGACTTGAATCGCTTTGATTTCCCGATTTCTGGCTTGACGAGTTTTCGAGAGCTGCAAGATACCCAACGCATTCCTAGTGAAACAAAGGTTGTCGAGATCCGCAAGATCGCCGTTTCGCCAAAGCTGCACGAGACCACTGGTTGGCCTGTTGCTTCTGAGGCATGGAAACTGATCCGTCAGCGGAGAATTGATGGAGAAGTGGTGATTTTGGATAAAGATTACCTTGATGCTTCTATCATCGAAGAGTTGCCAGAAAACCGAGCGAAAGTATCGATTTTTGATTACTTTGAAAATGATCTTGGCCTTGAGATCGCTTATGCACAAAAAGAAATCACTGTTGACCCCGTCAACAAAGAATTGCGGGATCTAATGGATCTGCGTCCTGAAGATCAGCATGTCGTTACGGTTCGCAGCCTCGTGTATCTAGAAGACACGCGCTGTTTTGAATACACCGAATCGATCCACCGACTGGATAAATTCCGCTTTGTGGACTTTGCCCGCCGACGCAAGATTTGATGGACGTATAGACGTGAAACACATGAAACAGACCTGGACTTCCCCGAGAAGTCTGGGTCTGTTTTGTTTTTCAATAGCCCCCGACTCGATAATACTGGATCGATCCTCCCATTTTTCGCCTCTGTCGCTATCGAGCCATCCTTTTGCTTGTTCGTTGTTCTGTTGCCGACGAATAAAAAAGGCACGATCATTTATGGGACTGATGAAATAGAGTCGATTTTGCACAACTCAGCCGTCCTTATTGACAATCAGCTACACAAAAAAGCAGTATCCTCTCAGAGGATACTGCTTTTGCTTGCTATTTGGCGTAATCCGTTGCGCGGGTCTCGCGAATAACGGTTACTTTGATATGACCTGGGTAATCCAAATCGTCTTCGATCTTCTTGCGGATGTCGCGAACCAATCGTACAGCATCCAAATCAGAAATCTCTTCTGGTTTGACCATTACACGGACTTCACGTCCGGCTTGGACTGCAAAACTGGAATCGACCCCTTTGAAGCCGTTGGCGATATTTTCTAGGTTTTGCAAGCGGCGAATATAATTTTCCAATGATTCGCTGCGGGCACCTGGACGGGCTGCTGACAAGGCATCTGCGGCTGCAACTAAAACAGAGATAACCGATGTTGCTTCAACATCTCCATGGTGAGAAGCAATCGCATTGATCACCACACCATTTTCTTTGTATTTGGCAGCTAACTCAGCCCCGATCTCAACGTGAGAGCCTTCAATTTCATGGTCAAGGGCTTTCCCGATATCATGCAAGAGTCCGGCACGTTTGGCTAACTGGATATCTTCGCCTAATTCTGCGGCAAGAACACCGGTTAGTTTTGCGACTTCGATCGAGTGGTTCAAGACGTTTTGTCCGTAGCTGGTACGGAAACGCAAACGACCTAAAATCTTGATCAAGTCTGGATGAAGGGTGTGGGCGCCGACTTCAAAGGCTGCTTGTTCCCCATATTCACGAATATGCTCATCCATTTCTTTCCGAGATTTTTCGACCATTTCTTCAATTCGAGCTGGATGGATCCGGCCGTCTTGAATCAGTTTTTCAAGGGTCATACGAGCAATTTCACGGCGAATCGGATCAAATCCTGATAAGACGACTGCTTCTGGCGTGTCATCAATGATCAAATCGATCCCTGTCAATGTTTCAAGGGTGCGAATGTTCCGACCTTCTCTTCCGATGATTCGACCTTTCATCTCATCGTTTGGTAATGATACGACCGATACCGTGGTTTCAGACACTTGGTCTGCGGCACAACGTTGGATTGCTAAGGACAAGAGATTTTTTGCTTTTCGATCTGCTTCTTCCTTCGCACGCTGTTCAGATTCTTTGACCATGATCGTTAATTCATGGTTCAATTCCTCTTCCGTTGATTTCATGATCAACTCTTTTGCTTCATCTCTAGACAGCGCAGCGATGCGCTCTAATTCTTTCTGTTGTCCATCGATTAAGTTTTCTACTTCTTTTTCTCGCTCGTCAATTAATTGTTGTTTCTCACTAAGTCTGCCTTCTTTATCTTCAAGTGAGCGTTCTCGTTTTTCCAAAGAATCGTCCTTACGATCAAGAACTTGTTCTCTTTGGAGTAAACGATTTTCTTGTGATTTTAAATCAAGTTTGCTTTCTTTCAACTCACTTTCAATCTCTGACCGATACTTCTGATTTTCTTCCTTAGCTTCTAACAATGCTTCTTTTTTAAGAGTTTCTGCTTCTTTCTTAGCGCTTTCGATAATTCCAGCTGCAGAATTTTGGGCGCCGTTGATTTCTTTCTCATGACGAGATTTCGTCACATAAACTCCTAATCCAAGACCGACAATTAAACCGATGATAGCGAGGAGAATGTAAAGTAGTTCCAATGAATCCACCTCCATACTATCTTTTTAAATATTTTGTAATTTTGATTAACAAAGGATAACAAAATTATCAATTCGCTACTTCTTATGTGGAAATCCACATACGTTTATTCTAATGTTTGAACCCAAGAGTGTCAACTTTAAATAATAAAGTAAACTTTCGCAACCCTTCCTTTTTACGGATGTTTTTTCAACAATGGACGAATCTAGCAAAAAGCCACAAAAAAGCCAAACAACGAGGTTGTTTGGCTTTTTCAAGACTTAGTCGTCTAATGGTAATTCTTCTTGCGCTTCCTCAAGGGTTACGGTCTCTCCTGTTCCAATCCCGTAAGCATCGCGGACGCGAGCAGAAACTTCTAACATCATTTCTTGGTGTTCACGCATGTAGTTTTTGGCGTTTTCACGACCTTGACCGATACGATCCCCTTTATAGGCATACCACGCACCGCTTTTATCGACGATGTCTTGTTCCACAGCCATATCCAGCAATTCGCCTTCTTGGGAAATCCCTTGACCATACATCATGTCGACTTCTGCTACTTTAAATGGTGGCGCTACTTTGTTTTTGACTACTTTGATCTTCGTGCGGTTCCCGATGATATCTGTACCGGATTTCAATTGCTCAGCACGACGTACTTCCAAACGGATGGTTGAATAGAATTTCAACGCACGGCCACCAGGCGTCGTTTCTGGATTCCCGAACATGATCCCAACTTTTTCCCGAATTTGGTTGATAAAGATCGCGATCGTTTTCGTTTTGTTGATGGAACCAGAAAGTTTCCGTAATGCTTGTGACATCAAACGTGCTTGCAAACCAACGTGGGTATCACCCATTTCACCGTCGATCTCCGCCCGTGGGACTAAAGCTGCTACCGAGTCAATGACCACGATATCAACCGCACCACTTGAAACTAAGGCGTCAGCGATCTCTAATCCTTGTTCCCCTGTATCTGGTTGTGATAACAAAAGATCATCGATATTTACACCTAATTTTTGCGCATATTGAGGATCTAACGCATGTTCGGCATCGATAAATGCTGCTGTTCCGCCATTTTTTTGGACTTCCGCAATGGCATGTAAAGCAACTGTCGTTTTACCAGAACTTTCTGGGCCGTAAACTTCTACGATCCGTCCTCGTGGGTAACCACCTACACCTAATGCAACATCCAAGGCCAATGAACCACTTGGGATCGTTGAAATTTGTTGATCAACTTTTTCGCCAAGCTTCATGATGGCACCTTTACCATAGTTCTTTTCAATCTTCTTTAGTGCAGCATCTAAGGCTGCTTTACGATCATCTGCCAAACGGATAATCCTCCTTATATTCATCACTTTCGTGTGTCGTTCATAAGATAATAATAGTCCTTCTGACGGGAAATTGCAAGAAAAAACGAACAAACATTCGCATTAATTTAATAATTCCTTACGTATTTGATTTAAGCCCGCCATGACAGCACTATGCCGAATATAGGCGCGGTCGCGGTTGAAGTGATACAGCTGGCTCGAGACGCCTTTGTCAGAAGCTAAGGCGATCCAAACGGTACCTTTAGGCTGACCTTCTAACTCGTCTGGACCAGCAACACCCGTAAACGCCACCGCATAATCGGTCTCGGCTTGTTTGCGGGCATAGACGGCCATTGCTTCCGCACACTCCTGACTAACAGTCCCATAGCTTTCCAAAAGCCCTGGATCGATGCCTAAGAGCTTGCTTTTTGTTGCAGCAGAATATGTCACGAACCCACCGGGAAACACCTCAGAGACGCCAGGAATCCCTCCTAGGGTCGCTTGGAACAAACCAGCGGTCAAACTTTCCGCTGCGGTGACGGTTTTCTTTTTCTCGATCAGTCGCTCGACGACTGTTTCTGCCAGCGAATTTTGTTCCCCATACCCATAGAAATACGCACCGACCCGTGCTTGGACGGTTTCTTCTAACGCATCCAATTGTTTGATCCCTTGCGCCTCGTCTGCGGTTTTGACCGTCAGACGCAGCGTGACCTCATTGGGTTTGGCATAAGGAGCGATGGTGGGATTGACTTGATTCTCGATCAAATCGGCCAATTCTGTGACCAACGCCGATTCCCCGATCCCGTAATAGCGCAAAACGCGAGAAAGCAAGACTTCTTCTTGGGGAAACTGCTCTAATAGAAGTGGTTTTGCGTGGGTAAGAAACATCGCCTGCAGTTCACTTGGTGGTCCCGGCAGCAGCAAATAACTGGTAGCGGTTGTCTGATAAAAGATCCCGATCGCTAGTCCATTGGGATTTGGCAAAGACACACAGTCTTTAAAAACGAGGGTCTGCCGCAAATTGTTTTCCGTCATTCTCCGTTGACTGTTTTCAAAGAAGGCTTTCAATTGGTGATAACCTGGTTCATCTCTGACTAACTCTTGTCCCACATGACGGGCAGTGACTTGTTTCGTCAAGTCATCGTCGGTGGGCCCTAAACCGCCACATAATACGATCAAGTCGCTGCGTTTGTCGGCGATCGTCAGCAATTCCTCTAAGCGATTGGGGTTGTCCCCGACAACACTATGATAAAAAACATCGATCCCAAGACTTGCCAGTTCTTCTGACAAGAAGGTCGCGTTCGTATTCACCACCTGTCCTAAAAGTAATTCGGTCCCGACTGCAATAATTTCTGCTTTCATTCGTTTACTCCTTCATTTATCAGATACGTAAAAGTCTTTCATATTGACAAAAAAAGTCCAGAAAACTTCTGAACTTTCGTGACTTGTATCCTTGTTTTTATCGCTTCTTTATCTAGATCTAGAAATTTTACATAGAATCTTTAAAAACATTCGTATTTTTTATGAAATAATCGACCCCGGAATAGATCGTGAAGATCAAACATAGATACAACATGATTTGATCGATAGGCAAACCGATCATTGAAAAGGGAATGTTGTTCAAGAACAAGAAAATGATCGCAACCATTTGTGTCGCGGTTTTGATTTTCCCTGGCCACGCAGCAGCCATGACTTCCCCGCTTTGTTCCACTAACAACAAGCGTAAACCCGTCACTGCCAACTCGCGGCAAACGATGATCGAAACTACCCAGCCTGGGGCTTTGTCTAATTCAACCAGCATGATAAAAGCCGTCATGACGAGCATTTTATCTGCTAACGGGTCAGCAAACTTCCCGAAGTTGGTAACAAGGCCTCTGGAACGAGCGATCTTGCCATCTAGCCAGTCTGTAATGCTGGCTGCCGCAAAAAGGATCGCTGCAATAAGGTGCGTGTTTTCTAATTGTGTCGTACCAACGGTCAGCGTGCCAAGATCGATTGGCAAAACCAAGACCAAAATAAAGATGGGGATCATAATGATCCGTAATACAGTTAATTGATTGGGTAAATTCACGAAATAGACTCCTCTCTGCCGACTATTGTACGAAATAACGGCAAATCATGCCACTACTTCTGCTTTTCAATGGTCGGATGCAACAGATAACTTTTTAGCTAATGATACCTCAATAAGGCGCATTTGTCAGATTTATGCCGCATCGTCTTGGTATTCAATCACGAGGCGGACTGTCTTTTGTAACAATTCAAATTGCGGGTCAGAAAAGTCCACTTCCTGACCATTGGCAGTGATGGAGATATTTTGACTTGCGCCCAGGGTCAAGGTCGCATTCGTGGCGCCTTCTGGCAGCGTCATCGATTGCGTTTCTCCCGCTTGAACAGTGTATTGGTACACATAAGCGTTGTCGACTTGTACACCGACCCAACAAGAAGCATCTAGCCCAGTAAATGCTAATTCAATAGGATTTTCCGCATCTTTCATCGTGATCGTGATCGACGATTGCGTCGAATCACTGGCAGTCATCGTCATTTTCGCTTCGCTGGATTCCGTCGTACTTGAAGACTCCGTCACTTCACTCGAAGTACTGGTTTCTTCCGTACTTGACGTGGTGGAAGCGGTAGACGCTGAATTTTCTACCACAAGAGAAGAGCTTCCTTGGATCATCGGCGTTGTATTCCGGTCTTGCCAAGCCATGTAGCCCACGATACTCACGATCGTAATGGCCACCAAGCCTAATAGAATCATCGGCAAATAGCGGACGACAAATGAGCCGCTTTTTTCTTCTACGTGCTGTGCTTTTCGTGAGCCGCTGACGGTTTCAGGCTGCGGTCTTTTTGGTAAGGGGGCGTCTAACGTATCTTTGCCATCAAAAACGGCTACCAATTTGTCGCCGTCTTCTCCAACCGCTGCTGCATATTGGCGAATAAACGCACGGACATAAAAAGTGCCTGGCAATTGATCAAAACGCTCTGCTTCAATTGCTTCTAAATAGCGTTTTTGGATCTTTGTCATTTGTTGTAATTCAATCAATGAAATGTTTTTATCTAAACGGGCTTGCCGTAATTTTGCTCCAATCGTTGTTTCGTTGGCCACTCGATCATCTACTCCAGTCTTTTATTCATCTTTAAAAAAAGCCCTAAAATCGCTTCGCTGCTTGTCGTAAGGTCAGCAAAGCTGCTCTATCATTTTAAAACAGGGGTTCCCTGTATA
The DNA here is from genome assembly GCF_050547255.1 of Enterococcus sp. AZ079. NCBI lineage: Bacteria > Bacillati > Bacillota > Bacilli > Lactobacillales > Enterococcaceae > Enterococcus > Enterococcus sp. AZ079. The sequence goes on from NZ_CP172955.1 coordinate 3,324,640, forward strand.
CGTCAATAAAAAAAACTCCGTCACGCAGATTGCCATCTGGGCGCGCCGTCTACTAAATATAACATTTTTTCCGTGATTTTTTGTAAAAAAACAAAAAAAGATTTTGCTTCAATAATTAAAGAATACCATAAAAGAAAAAGTCTGAGGATAGCCTAACCACAACTCGCAAACAAATTTTAATACTTTTCGCCAAATTGGCATCAAATTGCAAGAAAAAACCACCTTTTGACGCAAAAAGAAAACACTGAATGACTCAGGAGTTGGCCAGCCCTTGTTCTGTTGGGCGTTCCTCCTTGAATCAGTCAGTGTCGCTTAGATGACAGCTGTTTGACAAAACCAGCCTTCGCTTAGGCTTTTTCTGTTGGATACATGTAAAAACGACTAAACGCTTTGGGGTCGATAAAGGAACGAGCCGCTTGCTGGACATCTTCCAAAGTGATCGATTGGATCACTTCTGGCAGATCAAAGAGCGTCGTTTCACCAAATAAACTTTGGGTAAACTGGTTTGCGATAAACTCCAGTGAGTTCAGTGATTGGAAATATTTCCCTAGCATTTTCTTCTTCAATAACGTCAAGTTTTCTTCATTGATCTCTGGATCTTGCGGGAAATTCATTACGATCGCTTCGATCTCTGCCAACATTTTTTCTGGCTCTTCAGAATCCCCCGAGAAGTCGGCAAAGTAAAAGCCGCGATCCAAGTTCACTTCAAACCCAAATGTGTCGTCGATGATGCCTTGATCATACAAACGCAAATAATTGGCGGAAGTATTGCCTAACACCAATTGGCAGAAAAGATTCAACGCATTTTTGAAGCGCAAGAGCTCTCTTCCTGATTTCGGCAGTTTGTTCAAGTCTCCTTTGATCCCTAATACACCTTTGGCACGTGTCACTGGCATGGTAAGACTTGATTCTGCTTGAATATCGGCAAAGGTTTCTTCAGGAAACTGGCGAATGATCGCCTGCGTTTCTGGAAAGGTCTTGGCCGCTTGATTGGTCCGAATCCACGCCATCGTTTCTTCAGGATCGATATTGCCTACCACAAAAAGCGTCATGTTGCTTGGGTGATAGAAGGTATTGTAGCAAAGATACAAGTCTTCTGCGGTGATCTGCGCAATGCTTTCCACCGTACCAGCGATATCGATATGCAAGGGGTGCTTCGGATACAGATTTTTGATGATGCCGAAAAACTGCTGCCAGTTTGGATCGTCATCATACATTTGGATTTCTTGACCAATGATCCCTTTTTCTTTTTCGACGGTTTCTTCTGTGAAATACGGGGCTTGAACGAAATCGATCAACGTTTCAAGGTTCAGCTTGATTTGATCGGTTGCCGAAAAAAGGTAGCTGGTTTTCGTGAAACTGGTAAAGGCATTGGCAGAAGCCCCCTGCTGACCAAAGGTATGAAAGACATCGCCGTCTTCTTTTTCAAACAGTTTGTGCTCTAGAAAATGGGCAATGCCATCAGGGACTCGATGCAATGCTTCGGGTGAAAACCCGAAATGATTGTCGACAGAGCCATAGTTCGTACTGAAAAGTCCGTAAGTTTTATGGAAATCGGCTTTTGGCAGCAAATAAACTTTCAAGCCGTTTGGCAATACTTCTTCATAAAGGGTCTCATTGATTTGCTGATAGACTTTTTTATTCATGGGTCGTCTCCTTATCCAGGAAGAATACAGCTTGCAAGGACACGTTTTGAGCCAATGCTTGGACATCTGCCACGGTCACTTGTGCCAATTTCTGCATAAATTCATCTTCCGTCATTTTCGTATTCGGTACCCACTGATTCAGATAGGCTGTTTCGATCAGTGCTTGTGGGTTATCCAATGAAAGCAAGTACTGGTTTTTCAACATCGCTTTTGTTTGCGCCAGTTCTTCCGCGGTGACTTCGCCACGCTGCAAGCTTTGCAGCTGCTGTTCGATCAATTTGAAGACCTTATCGCGGTTTTTGCCATCGATCCCCGTTTGGACCGACAAATACCCACGAAACGTATCGATACTGCTAGAAGCATAATACGCCAAACTTTCTTTCTCTCGGACATTCATAAACAGTTTTGAATGAGGGAATCCGCCAAACAACCCGTTGAAGACCATAAAGGCGATCCGCTCGGTTTGGTCATAATACACGCCAGTATGATAGCCTAAGTTCAATTTGGCTTGGATGATTGGTTCTCGCAAGATTTTCTCGCGAATGATGTTTTCCGCCGCTTGCTGATAAAAGACCGGCATTGCTTGGTCTGGCCGATCGGTAAAGGCCATGTTTTGGAAGAGCGCCGCAACTTCTGCTTCAACCACATCGCCGATCACGAAAATATCGATTTGATCATTGTCCATCATTGAGCGATAGGTTTGGTAAAGCTCTTTTGCGGTCACAGCTTCTAAGTCTTGGGGACGGCCAAAGCTCGGATACTTCTGATTCTGATCGTTTTCGAAATACAACTCTTGCAGCCCTAAAGAAGCCAATGCTTGCTTATCTTCTGCCACGCTGTTCATATAGGCGATCAAGTTGTGCTTTTCGATGGTGAAGTTCTTTTCTTCAAACTGTTCCTCGTGGGCATTCGGATGGAACAAAACTTCTGCTAAAAAAGCGGCTGCTTGCGGCAATACTGCTTCATCTGACACGTACTTCCCGTTGACAAAGGACATCGCTGCATTGATTTGATGCAGATTGCCCCGTTTGTTAACATTCATACCAAAGCTGGCACCGTAAAGCTCTGCCAGCTGACTGCTAAATGCGGTCTGTGTCGGATAAGCCAAACTAGTCGTTTCTAATAAACTGGTCAATAAGGTCCGTTTGGCGGTCATTTCAGCCTGCAATGGTGCAGTAAACCGAACGAAAAAACGGATCGTTTTATACTTTTTGGTCGGTAGCACCGTTAACCGAACACCTTTTTTTAATTCAATAGACATGTGACACCCCTTCTAGAAGCAAAATTATCTCTTCAATTATAGCATAGCTGACAAACTTTCTCCTCGGCTCACTGATCAAACCTGTTGCAGCGAGCGTTTTTTTTTATAAATCCCGCGTTTTTCGCTATACTGTCAGTAAGATTTAGAAGGGAGGATACAGGATGATTAAAGAATTTAAAGAATTTATTTTACGAGGAAACGTCATTGACTTGGCGATCGGGGTCGTGATCGGGAGTGCCTTCACCGCAATCGTCACTAGTTTAGTTGAAGGATTGCTGACACCATTGGTTTCATGGATCTTATCACTCTTTGGTAACGCAGATGCCTTTTCTGGCTTGGTCTTTGAACCAGCCAAAAATGTGGTCTTTGATTTCGGCCGCGTAATTACTGCCATTATTACGTTCTTGATTACCGCATTTGTCTTGTTCTTGATTGTCAAAGCAGTCAACAAACTACGCAATCTGAAACAACAACCTGAGGAAGAAGAAGTACCAGAAGTCACTGCAGAGGATTATTTAGAAGAGATTCGTGACCTTCTAAAAGCGCAAACGCCTCCTGCCAACACTGTGGATCCACGTCCAACATCATTGGATGATACGATCCGATAAAAAAACGGCTCTTAGTCAATAAGGTCGAAAGAAGCGATTCGGATTCATCCGATCCATCAATCATAGCGCTAAAAGAAGCAAGCACGCGAACCTCGCTAGAGAGTCGCTGTGCTTGCTTCTTTTTTCATCCCGACATGCAGGATCCCGTCTTCATAAAAAGGCGGTGTAATGGTTTTAAAGCCATACTGGCCGTAGAATTTTTCTAAGTGGGCTTGTGCTTCGATCTCAATAGGCAAAGCTGGATAACACTGCTCAATGCGATGCAAAACTTCTTTGATCAGACGATGGCCTTCTTTTTGCCCCCGGTATGCTGGTGCCACAATGACCCGACCAAAATGCACCGTTTGTTCCTGCTGGAAAATACGGGCGTACGAAACGATCTGCCCTTCCTCATCAAGGGCCCATAAATGTTTGGCTTGTGCATCGATCGCATCGATCTCTTGATACGCACACGCTTGTTCCACCACAAAAACCGCTGTACGCAAACGGGCAAGCTGATAAAACTCCACCCCAGTCATTTCCCCTAACTCTTTTAGAAAAAACGCCATCCCATCACTCCTTATCTTATTGAACCAAAAAAGAGTCAACAAAGTGTCAACTCTTCTTGTTTCAAACAGCTTCTGATAAAAATTCAATCTCAACAGTTCTAGTTAAAATATCTGAATAACTATAAGAAACCCGCTCGAATGAATTCTCATTTGGATCCAAATCTACAACAAAAACTGAAGGATAAGTTTCTGTCAAAACGCCGCGACGTTCAGTTTGACGCTTACGTCCAGTCTGAGCAACTAGCATAATCTCACTACCGATACGGCCTTCTAAATCTTTCTTGATCGTAGCTAAAGTTGTTGGCATCGCATTCACCTCGAGCATCATCATACCACGAAAAGCAGAAAATTTCAAGTTTACCATAAAATAATTCTACTTTCAATAAGATTTTTGTTAAACACCCTTGATAAGCGCTATCAACTTTGTCCGACCGCGAATGAAAGCGCTTTTTATTTTTTCATAAGGCAGCTTTTCTTGAGCGGCAATCTGATCAAGTTCTAATCCTTTTAAATAATTCATTATAACCATTCGTTCTAAAGACGATAAACTTTTCGGATACTCTGCCAACGATTCATTAACGAACAAGTAGGTCTCTGCCGTTTCCGCACAGCGATTATGATCGGTCAAAAACCGATTGCCTTCTTGTAAAAGCTTTTCTTCCAGCGAGCAGGCATCGACTTGGGCTTTGCGTTTTTGGGCATGTTGCGCCCGCAACAGGCTGCAGATACGGTTCTCAAAGGAACGCTTAAACAAGATACCGATGGTCGTTCCTTTGTCCTTATCGTAAGTCTTTAGACACTTATTAAAAACGATCCTGCCTTCTTGCAGCCAATCGTCTAAGTCATAATCCCGCAGATAATATTTTTTATGCAAAATCTCAACGATCGGTCGATATTTTCTGAACAACTCTTCAAATCTATCTGAACGGTGCGATACTTGTCTTTCCTTTGTGCGCATCGAGATCACTCCTTTTGTTTTTGTTTCATTTGCTACAAAAGGAGCGTATCATAAATGGCTGGGACATCTTCTAATTTACCAGACCAACTTTGTCCCTAACTAAGGTCTTGCAATTTCTTTTCAAGTTCGGCTAATTGTTCAGGTGACCAAGGGGAATTGCGTCGAAAATTTTCAAATCGCAAGTCGGTTTGATGCTCGTGGATGTCTTTTTCCGTTTTTTCCACGCTTTTGTACAATTCCCGTGCCGAAGTTCGCAAAGCACCTTGAGAGAAGATCACCCACTGTTCGGCTAAATCGCTGGTAGCGACGGTGACTTGCGTCAATCGATTGTTTAATTCACCAGCGATTCGTTCGATGTAGCTGTCGGCGGTCTCTCCTTCTTCGGTAAAAATAACTTCCAGCTGATATTTGGTGTAACTTTGGGTCACACCAGGCACCAGTTGGGCATCAAAAACAACGATGATTTTCAACCCTTCATATTTTGCATAATTCGACAGCCGATTCAGTAAGGCTTCTCGGGCATCTTCTAAACGGTCCTGATTTTTCAAAAGAACCAGCTCCGGCCAAGCGCCAATCATATTGTAGCCATCCACGATCAGCAAAGGGGTTTTCATTGGGACGCCCCATTTCGGCTAGTAAAGGCCTGATACATCAACAAGCCTGCCGCCACACTGGCATTTAAGCTCTGCACGTGCCCAGTCATTGGGATCGTCAGCATTTGATCCACTTCTTTTTTCAAACCTTCCCCCATGCCGCGTCCTTCGTTGCCGATGATCAAACCGACCGCCCCTTGGGCATTCCATGTGCGGTAATCACTGCCACTCATATCCGTACCGAAGATCCAAAAACCAGCTTTTTTCAGCTGCTGGACTGCTTGGGTCAAGTTGGTCACGCGGGCCACAGGGATATGTTCCACTGCGCCGGTCGACGTTTTCACCACGATTGGCGTGATCCCCACCGCACGGTGTTTTGGAATGATGATCCCGTCTACGCCGCTGGCATCAGCGGTTCGCATGATGGAGCCGAAATTATGGGGATCTTCTAGATTATCTAAAATCAGATACAGCGGCTGTTCTTTCGTTTGGGCCAACAATTCATCCAAGGTCAAATACTGATAAGGGGTGATCGCCAAGATCATGCCTTGATGGACCCCTTGGTCACTCATCGTATCCAGCTTTTGTTTTGGCACCCATTTGACTGGAACTGCCTGTTCCCGCGCCATTTCTTTCAAACGATCGATTTTTTCTCCCCGTGCTTCTTCGGAAAGAAACAGCTTGTTGCCTCGCCCTTCTTTCAAGGCTTCAGCAACCGCATGATAGCCGAAGACAAAATTATCTTCGATGGCTTCTCCAGCGGCTTCTTTGCGGCGATCCGGTCTATTTTCTTGTCTGGCTTCTGATCGGCCAGCTGTTTTTTTATTTGGACGCTTTCTTTGCGGTTTTTCTCGCATCTTCTTCTCCTACTTTCTTTATACACCAGTCTATTAGCTCGTCTAAGCGTTCTTTTTGCTGCGTGAGGTGCAAATACCCGATCAGCGATTCAAAGCCAGTAGCGATACGATACGTCGTGACATCGGCATTTTTGGCACCCGTATGGCTTTTACTATTACGGCCGCGGCGGTAAAAATCATATTCTTCTTCGGTCAGGATCTCTTCATCCAACATCTTTTGGATCAATGCCGCTTGGGCTTTGGCCGACACATAGTGGGTCGCCATATGGTGCAGTTGGTTCGGGCGGGTTTGGCCTTGGGCGACTAAATAATCGCGAATATAGACTTCATAGACCGCATCCCCCACATAGGCCAATGCCAAACCATTCAATTGTTTATAATCTCTCATGCTTCTCGTCTCCATCGGGTTCCTTGCGGGGTATCTTCTAAGATGATCCCTTGTTCTTTCAACTCATCACGGATTTGGTCGCTGCGGGCAAAATCTTTGGCTTTGCGTGCGGCGATCCGTTCATTGATCAGCTGTTCGATTTCTTCATCCAGCAATTCTTCGGATACAAAATAAATCCCGAAAATCGTCAGCCATTCGCTGAATTTGGCTAATCCAGCGGCTAATAAAGCCAAATCTGTTTCTGGGTCTTCGCTAGCTAAGTTCAGCCACTTCGCCAATTCATAGACCACAGTGATCCCGTTAGCCGCATTGAAATCGTCGTCCATTTCTTTGACGAAACGTTCTTCAAATTCTTCCAGAACCGCTGCATTGACTTCCTCATCGCTGGCTTGATAATGACTGCTATTCAAGCGGAATTTGGCATTTTCATAGGTCGTCCGCAATTTTTGCAGGTTGGTTTGTGCTTCATGCAAGGTAGTCTCACTGTATTTGATTGGTCGGCGGTACTGGGTCGTTGCCAAAAAGAAACGCAGCACCTGCGGATCAACTTTTTTGACCATCTCATGCACCGTGACGAAGTTGCCCAGTGACTTACTCATTTTTTCTTCGTCTTCACCGATCGTCACATAGCCGTTATGCATCCAATAGTTGGCAAAGGTCTTGCCAGTTTTCGCCTCGCTTTGGGCGATCTCATTTTCATGATGCGGGAAGGTCAAGTCTTGTCCGCCTCCATGAATATCGATGGTCTCGCCTAGGTGTTTGGTCGCCATCACCGAGCATTCGATATGCCAGCCAGGACGACCGACTCCCCAAGGAGATTCCCAAGCGATCTCATCGCCTTTTGCCGCTTTCCACAAAGCAAAATCCAACGGATCTTCCTTGATTTTTTGTTCTTCACCGGTCCGCTGACTTGCGCCGACTTCCAGCTCATCGATGGATTGGTCGCTTAATTGCCCATAGTGAGCAAATTTGCGGGTACGGTAATAAACATCGCCATTGACTGGATAGGCATAGCCTTTTTCTACAAGAGCAGCAATAAAGGCAATGATGTCTTCGATATGATCCATCACACGAGGATTCATCGTAGCAGGTTTGACGTTCAGCGCTGCGGTATCTTCATTGAAGGCGTTGATAAAACGCTCTGCCACTTCTGGGGCCGTCGTGCCTAATTCTTTTGCCGCACGAATGATTTTATCATCGACATCGGTAAAATTCATCAAATAGTCCACTGTATAGCCGCGGTATTCAAAATAACGGCGCACGGTATCAAACGACACAGTACTGCGGCCATTCCCGATATGGATGTAGTTATAGACGGTGGGTCCGCAAACATACATTTTTACTTTCTTTTCTTCTAATGGCTGAAACACTTCTTTTTCCCGTGTCAGCGTATTATAGATTTTAATCATCGTGGATAACCTTCTTTCCTTTGATTCGAACGATCTTTGCTGGGATTCCGACAGCAGTTGCTTCTGCAGGGATATCCTTCAAAACCACTGCATTGGCGCCGATCTTTGCACGCTCACCGATCGTGACAGGGCCTAAGATCTGCGCATGGGCTGAGAGAAACGCACCGGTTTTAACCGTGGGATGACGCTTGCCCCGCTCTTTACCGGTTCCCCCTAAGGTGACACCGTGAAACAAGACGACATCATCTTCAATGATCGCCGTTTCCCCGATCACGACGCCCATCCCATGATCGATAAAGACCCCTTGGCCGATCTGCGCACCAGGATGAATCTCGATCCCAGTCAAGAAACGCCAAAACTGGGCCGTCAGTTTTGCCAAAAAATACCAGCGATGCTGAAACAAAAAATGCGACCAACGATGCCAAAACAAGGCATGAAATCCTGGGTATGTGATGATGATCTCCAACGTTGATCGTACCGATGGATCATGTTTTTTTGTTGCCGCAATTGCTTTTTTGAACCAAGTCATCTTCTCACCTACTTTATCCAAACTTCTTGATACGAAAAAAGCGTCTTTCAAATAAGTTTCCTTATTCAAAAGACGCTTTTTTGCGTGGTCCCACTTTTGTTCGCAGTTCGGCACTGCCTTCAAGCGGGTAACGTCCGCTGCTTCGTCTTTGACTTGCGCCAAAGCCACTCCTAGGTGCATTTCCTAGCCTTTTTTGACCACTCTCACCTTCCGTGGTCTCTCTGAAAAAAATCGGCTAGTACTTCGTCTATTCGCTGTGTTTATAACACGTTATTCAAATGATCAAGGGCTTTTTCTTTCCCTAATAATTCAACGGTATCTGGTAGTTCTGGTCCGTGGGTTTGGCCTGAGACCGCCACGCGGATCGGCATGAATAAATTCTTGCCTTTGATGCCTGTTTCTTTTTGGATCTCTTTGATGGCTGCTTTGACTGCCGCAGCCTCAACGACTGGCATCGCCTGTAATTTTTCTTTAAAGGCTGTCAAAACCGTCGGTACAGTTTCTCCTGCTAAGACTTCTTTGGCTGCATCATCTAATTCAGGGTGTTCTTCGAAGAACAATTCCGAAAGGTCGACGATTTGTGCCGCAAAACTCATTTGCGGTTGATACAAGGAAACGATTTTTTTCAACCAAGCAGCTTTTTCTTCGGTCAATGTTTCTTCGATGCGACCGGCTTTTGCCAAGTAAGGGACGCACATTGCCGTCAATTCATCCAGATCCATTTGTTTCATGTACTGGTTATTGACCCATTCCAACTTCTTGGCATCGAAGGCAGCTGGTGATTTGCTCAACCGTTCAGGATCAAAGATTTTGATCAATTCTTCTTGAGAGAAGATTTCTTCTTCCCCTACTGGTGACCAGCCTAAAAGTGCAATGAAGTTGAACATAGCGTCTGGTAGATAACCCAACTCACGGTATTGCTCGATGAATTGGAGAATCGATTCGTCCCGTTTGCTTAATTTTTTCCCGGTTTCGCTATTGATGATCAACGTCATATGCCCGAATTCTGGTGCTTGCCAGCCAAATGCTTCATAGATCATCAACTGTTTTGGTGTGTTGGCGATGTGGTCATCTCCACGCAGCACATGGGTGATTTTCATATGATGGTCATCGACTGCTACTGCAAAGTTGTAAGTCGGCATACCGTCACGTTTTTGAATGACAAAATCGCCACCGACATTATCTGATTCAAAAACGATCTCGCCTTTGACCATGTCGTGGAATTTGTATTCAGTATTGCGAGAGACACGGAAACGAATCACTGGTTTCAAGCCTTGTGCTTCTTTGTCGGCTTGCTCTTCTGGTGTTAAGTTGGCACATTTCCCTGCATAATGGGGCATTTCGCCACGAGCTCTTTGGCCTTCACGTTCGGCTTCCAATTCTTCTTCCGTACAATAACACTTATACGCACGATTGCTTGCAAGCAATTGATCGATCAGTGGTTGGTAGATATCGCCGCGTTCTGATTGACGATACGGACCGTATTCTCCTGGATTTTCAGGTGATTCGTCCCAATCCATTCCTAACCATTGCAAGTTTTCAAGCTGGCTTTTTTCACCATCTTCAATGTTTCTTTTTTGATCGGTGTCTTCGATTCGGATAATAAATTCACCGTCATTATGACGAGCAAACAAATAATTGAATAAAGCCGTCCGAGCATTCCCGATGTGTAAATGTCCTGTTGGACTTGGCGCGTAACGTACACGTACTTTTGTCATTGTTTTCCTCTTCCTTCATCTGATTTCCAAGCCAGCCAAGCTGCTTGGGGCTTATTGTTCAGTTTAGTGGGAAAGACCCGCGTAAAAAACAGAACCCTCAAGTTGAATTGTACAATCAATAACCCAATTAGTAAAGGCAGCTGGCATATTTTACGCCAGCTGCCTAGGATTATTTCTCTGATTTCGATCCTTCTTTGTTGTCGATGCCGCGACCAGAATGGGCTGGTTTGGCAAAAATCATCCGACCAGCTGCCGTTTGCAAGGCGCTGGTGACGATCACTTCGATGTGTTCATTCATGTAATGCTGGCCATCTTCCACCACGACCATCGTCCCGTCATCTAGATAAGCGACCCCTTGCTGGCGCTCCGTGCCAGCTTTCACCACTAAGACGTGCATGCTTTCTCCTGGAATCACCACTGGTTTGACCGCATTGGCTAACGCATTGATATTCAAGACAGGCACATTTTGAAATTCAGAAACTTTGTTTAGATTGTAATCATTGGTCACGACGACACCATCCAGCATCTTCGCTAACTTGATCAGCTTGCTATCGACTTCGGAGATGTCTTCAAAATCGCCTTCATACATCTCAACTGCGATGCCTTCTTCTTTTTGCAAAGCATTCAAAATATCCAAGCCGCGGCGGCCCCGAACCCGTTTCAAACTATCGCCAGAATCTGCGATGTATTGCAATTCATACAAGACAAAATTCGGGATCAGCAAGACGCCTTCTAAAAAGCCCGTTTTAGCAATGTCATAGATCCGACCATCAATGATCACGCTGGTATCCAAAATTTTGTATTTGTGGAAATGGTCCGCGATCTTTCTTTCCAGCATCTGCTGTTCATCTTGCTCTTGGGGCTCTGCCTTTTTGTTTTTCGGGGCAAAGACTTTTTTCCATTCATCAATCCGTGTCGTCCCGATCTGAAAACCGAGATACCCTAACAGGACCATCACTAAGATTGGGGCGATCCCGTTGATAAAAGGAATATCCCAATTGTAAAAAGGAATCGACACGATCACACCGATCATCAGACCGATGATCGAACCAATTGCGCCAAACAAGAGATACGTTAAGCTCAATTCACTTAGTTTTTCTTCAATTTTTCGAATACCAGCTGCAATATATTTCGCTAATAGTAAAGATAATAAAAAGAAAATAAGGGCTCCAAGCAAACTATTAGTGATGTTATTATTCAGCCATTCATTTTGGGTTTGCCCAATGGCTTGCCATGCGATAGGCATCAGTGAGATCCCCAGACTTGCTCCGGCAAGTACCATTAGTGCGGTAATGACTCGTTTCTGCATACATGTTCCTCCATACTCCAGTAGGTTTCTTTTGTTCAAAAATCCGTGCTGCCAGACAGGCTCCTTCCGCCAGTCAGCGGCTGTCGGTCGGTTGGTTCAAACGAATGAATCAGCAGCGTCAGGGCAAGAGGAGAGGCGATTGCCCCTTGCTCTTGCATTGACTCCACTTTAACGGAAGACTTTCCGCAAGGTTTCGGCTAAGGTAGACACGCCTTCGACTTCGATGCCTTTGGGCGGCTGCCAGCCAGTCAGATTATTTTTCGGCAAATAAACTTTCGTAAAACCTAGTTTTTGCACCTCTTTGACCCGTTGCTCGATCGCGTTGACTCGGCGAATCTCACCCGTCAAGCCAATTTCACCGATAAAACACTCCGTCGGGCTGGTGCCTTTTTCTTTGTAGCTAGACGCGATACTAACAGCGATCGCTAGATCGATCGCAGGTTCATTTAATTTGACCCCGCCGGCTGCTTTTAAATAGGCATCTTGATTTTGCAGCAGCAAGCCTGCCCGTTTTTCTAAAACCGCCATGATCAGCGAGACGCGGTTGAAGTCTAGCCCCGTCGTCGTGCGTTTGGCATTGCCGAACATCGTTGGCGTGACCAGTGCTTGGATTTCCACCAAGATTGGCCGACTGCCTTCCATTGCCACTACGATCGCCGATCCAGTTGCGCCTTCTAAGCGTTCTTCCAAAAAGACTTGTGACGGATTGGCGACTTCTTTCAACCCGCCTTCTTCCATTTCAAAAATCCCGATCTCATTGGTGGACCCAAAGCGGTTTTTTACGGCCCGCAAAATTCGAAAACTGTGGTGCTTTTCGCCTTCGAAATACAAGACGGTATCCACCATATGCTCCAGCATCCGCGGTCCTGCGATCGAGCCTTCCTTCGTCACGTGGCCAACGATAAAGATGGCGATGCCATTGGTTTTGGCGATTTTCAGCAATTCTGCGGTCGTTTCTCGCACTTGGCTGACACTGCCTGCCACGCTGGTGATATCCGGTTGGGTCATGGTTTGGATCGAATCGATGATCACATAATCTGGGCGGATGTTTTCGATCGCTTTACTGATCTCTGACATGTCCGTTTCCCCATAGAGATAAAATTCTGTGTCGATGGCGCCTAAGCGCTGCGCCCGCATTTTGATTTGTTCGGCACTTTCTTCTCCTGACACATACAAGACCGTCCCGCCGATCGCTGCTAATTGCTGGGAAACTTGCAAGAGCAGCGTCGATTTTCCGATCCCTGGATCCCCACCGATCAAAATCAAGGAGCCTGGGACCACGCCGCCGCCTAAGACGCGATTCAACTCAGCAAGTTTCGTTTGGACTCGCGGTTCTTTTTTCGGTACGACATCGGCGATTTTCGTCGGCTGCATCTTTTGCCCCGTCAATGTCGTACGTACTCGACGATCGGCGGTTTCTTGGATCACTTCTTCCACCATTGAATTCCAGCTGCCGCAATTGGGGCATTTCCCTAAATATTTAGGGGAACTGTACCCACAATTTTGACAGACAAATTGACTTTTTGCTTTTTTTGCCATTGATCTCCTCCACTACTTCTATCAAACAGACCCCCAGGCAGGATTTACTGATTCGAGGAGCCAAAGCCGCCGGTTCGGCTGGCAGTGGTTGTATCTTGATCAGCTTTTAAGAACGGCAAGAAAATTCCTTGGCCGATCCGTTCGCCTTTTTTAATGACGACATCTGTGGGGCCGAAATTGGTAAACTGAAACATGATATGCCCTTCATTATCTGGATTGTCATAGTAATCGCTGTCGATGACGCCGACACCATTCGTCAAGACTAAGAAACGTTTCAAAGGATTGCTGGAACGATTTGTCAGCTGCAAATACTCGTCTTCCCCCATATAGGCTTTGATCCCCGTGGGAATCAAGGTTGGCTTCAACTGTTTTGCGGTCTCTTTCGCAAAAAGCGCTTTGACCCCGTCGATCACGCCCGCTTTCCAAATGCTTGGCACCACGATTTCTTCCGCTGCTTCAAAGTCGTAACCAGCCGCATGATGGGTGGCACGTTGAGGCAAGGTGATGCTTTTTTCTTTATATGCTGTAATAATTTCAAATCCTCGTAATTTCATGGGTTCCTCCAATAATAAAACATATAGCTATTTTAGCATAGGAAGAACTATTTTCTTCATGGAAAACACAATTATCGAAAAGTCTTTACAATTTCTTCGTTTAAAAATAGCCCAAAAAGAAAAAAGGACATGACGAAACGCCCGTTTGCGAGTACAATAGAAAAAATATCAAAAAATAGGCGGTGGCATATGCGCGCAGATCTTTCAAACAAAAACCGAATCGTTGTAAAAATCGGCACCAGCTCGTTGATTTATCCCAATGGTGCCATCAATCTAGCTGGCATCGATGAATTAGCCTTTGTCTTAGCAGCTTTGCAAAACCAAGGCAAAGAAATCATCTTAGTTTCTTCTGGTGCGATCGGTGTTGGCATGAACAAGTTGAATTTGAAAGAACGACCCGTGGAGATCCCGCAGCAGCAAGCCGTGGCCGCCGTTGGCCAATCGGAACTGATGACGATCTACAACCAGCGTTTTCAAAGCTATAGCCAGCAGACTGCACAAATCCTGCTGACCAGAGACATCATCGAATTTCCCCAAAGCCGTCAAAACGTTAGCAACACCTTAGAGCAATTACTTACGATGGGGATCATCCCGATCATTAATGAAAACGACACGGTAGCAGTGGATGAATTGGATCATCTCACCAAATTCGGCGACAATGACCAGCTGTCAGCGATCGTCGCTCAGTTGACGAAAGCCGAGCTTTTGATCATGCTTTCTGATATCGACGGCTTTTATTCCGCCAATCCGCTGAATGATCCTGAGGCCGTCTTGTATTCCGAGATCAATGAAATCACCCCAGAACTTTTAGAACAAGCTACGGGAAAAGGCAGTCCTTATGGAACCGGCGGTATGACCAGTAAACTAAAAGCCGCCCAACGTATCTTAGACTTGAACAGTCACATGCTGCTGGCTAACGGCAAGCAGCCGAAAATTATTTTTGACTTGCTCGCAGGGGAACCTGTCGGCACCCACTTTTATCAACGAACGGAGGATGAGCAATGAGCAACTTGCAAACGATCGGTCAACAAGCTCAAGCAAGCGCCCAGACATTAAGCTTACTGAGTGCCAGTGAAAAAAACCACCTACTGGCAGCGATGGCCGATGCTTTAGAAAAAGCTGCCGAGACGATTTTAGCTGCTAATCAACAAGATCTAGCCGCCGCAAAAGCCAAAGGAACCAGCCAGACGATGCTGGATCGACTGTTGCTGACAGAACAACGGATCACCGAGATGGCTAACGGCATCCGAGAAGTCGCCCAATTGCCCGACCCAATCGGTGCCGTGGATAAAATGTGGCGCAATGCTGACGATCTTTTGATTGGTCAACAACGAGTGCCTTTAGGGGTCATCGGCATCATCTACGAAGCCCGCCCTAATGTCACCACTGACGCAGCTAGTCTGTGTTTCAAATCAGGAAATGCCGTGATTTTGCGTGGTGGAAAGGAAGCCTTCCACTCCAATCAAGTCCTCGTGACTATTTTACAAGAGGCTTTAGCTGCCAATGGACACTCCCGCCATGCGATCCAGTTTATCGAAGATACGAGCCACGAAACAGCGGCTGAGCTGATGCGGCTGACAGATTACTTGGATGTTTTGATCCCTCGGGGAGGCGCCGGCTTGATTCGTCGTGTCAAAGAGACCGCCACGGTGCCAGTGATCGAAACCGGCACCGGCAACAATCATATCTACATCGATCAAGCAGCCCAGCTGCCGATGGCACTGGCGATCGTCACGAATGCAAAAACGCAACGCCCTTCTGTCTGCAATGCCATCGAAACGATCCTCGTCCATGAAGCAGTGGCAGCGGACTTTTTGCCAATGGTAGAACAGCAATTTGCCGATCAAGTCGAATTGCGAGGAGATCAAAAAGCGTTGGCGTTTTTAAACAATGCACAGCTTGCCACTGAAGACGACTGGGCAACCGAGTTTTTAGACTATATCTTAGCGATCAAAGTGGTGGCTTCGCTAGAAGAAGCCATTGCTCACATCAATCGCTACAATACGAAGCACTCCGAAGCGATCATCACCGATGATTATTTCGCTTCCCAACGCTTCTTGAAAGAAGTTGATGCGGCGGCGGTTTACGTCAATGCCTCGACCCGTTTCACCGATGGCTTTATGTTTGGCTTTGGTGCCGAGATCGGCATCTCGACGCAAAAACTCCATGCCCGTGGGCCAATGGGGTTAGAAGCACTGACTTCTACCAAATATATTATTTATGGCGAAGGCCAGATCCGTAAGTAACGATACGAAAAAACAGCCACTTGCTGTCATGACTTCCAATAGTTAGACTAAAAAGCTAACTTTAAAAGGTCGGTACATGCGCAAGCGGCTTTTTTTCGTCCTCTTATGCTTGTGCAGCCCGCAGAACGAAAGAAATCGGTTCGATGCCAAACAATTCTGTCAGCACTCGATTGGTTGTGGCAAAGACGTCAGCTTCGCAACTCTTTTTCGGACAAGAAATCGTCTGTCCTTTGCTGGAAAACGTATCCTGACGGCTGCCCTCTACGAAAATTACTTCTTGCGTTCCTTTTTGATAGATCAATCCTTCGTCTTCTTCTAATAATAAGCGAGTCTGCCACTGATTGATCTGGGCAATTGGCATCACCAATGCAGCAGCATCCAAGTTTTCTAACGAAAAACTACGACCATCCGGCAGCTGCAGCGTGAAGGTATTGAGTTCATAAGGCAAACAGGCATTGCACCCTCCTTCTGTGATGACTTGGCTCGTGAGAATTTCTGCATTCATTCTTTTTGACTCCTTTCATGATTCATCCATGTTTAGTTTATCACAAACCTATGGCGCACGGCGGAGCAATTATTCCGTCTTAAGTTGGATGTGTTTCTTTTTCTTTCTTGCTATGCTAGGGATAAGAAAAAAAGTCTAGGAGGAGTCACAATGAATACAGAAAGTTTATTAGGAAGAATCGTTACTGTCGTGGCAGTTTTAATCGCAGCATCTCTTGTTTTATCCGTTGTATTAGGCATTATTGGTGGGTTGATCGGATTGGTCTTCCGTTTCGGGATTCCTTTGCTGCTAGCCGTTTTGATCGTTCGCTGGTTAACATCGATTCGCCAAAAGCCAAGAAAATATTATCGTTAATTACAAGTAAATCAAAAACACCTGACTTTTGGAAAGTCAGGTGTTTTTTTATCGATCAGCCTAATGCTACATCTAAAATCATCATTAAGATAAAGCCTAGCATGACGCCAAAGACCGCAAAATGGCGGCGACTAGACAAGGTTTGCTGCGCTTCTGGAATCAATTCTTCCACCACTACATAGATCATAGCACCCGCTGCAAAAGCCAACGCATACGGCAAGACAGCGGACATACTCGTTACCAGCAAAGCTCCGATCACACCGGCGATCGGTTCTACGATCCCTGACGCTTGCCCGTATATAAAGGCTTTGGTTCGGCTTAACCCTTCTTGGCGCAAGGGGATCGAAACGGCTGCGCCTTCTGGAAAATTTTGGATCCCGATCCCGATCGCTACCGAAAGCGCCGCTAAGATCGCTGCTCGCGGATCATCGGCACTTGCCGCCGCCCCAAACGCTACCCCTACCGCCAAGCCTTCTGGGATATTATGCAGCGTGATGGAAAAGACCAGCAAGATCGTTCGCTTCAAATGACTGGGCAAACCTTCTGTTTCATGATTCGGACCAAAATGCATATGCGGGAGCGTCTTATCTGCTGCATATAGGAACAAACCACCCAAACCAAACCCGATGCTGACCACAAGCCACGGAATGTCGCCATTTTCTTCGGCTCGTGCGATCGCAGGATCTAATAACGACCAGAAACTAGCAGCGATCATCACGCCAGAGGCAAACCCCAGCATCGTATTCAGGACATTTTTATTGATTTCTTTGAAGAAAAAGACTAGCGCTGCCCCAAGCGCCGTCATACCATACGTAAAGATCGTCCCCGCCAACGCTTGCTGCCATGGCGACAATCCAACCAACCAATCCACCATTCGTCTGCTCCTTTGTCTAACTATTCTACCAATACTCTAGCATAGGAAGCCGTCAGGTTCTACTAGGAAGGCAGCAGCAGCCAAAATTTTTCTTTCACCAGCCCTAAGCCTTTCCTGATGAAATCCTCGGCTTTACTTGAAAGTTTCAACATTCATCGCTATAATGCTAGGAGACTCCATGTCAATTTATATAAAGTGAGGAAAAGAATTGATTACAGTAAGTGATGTAAGTTTGCATTTTTCAGACCGCAAACTGTTTGATGATGTTAATATTAAGTTTACGCCTGGTAATTGTTATGGTTTGATTGGTGCAAATGGTGCTGGTAAATCAACTTTTTTAAAAATTTTATCTGGTGAGATCCAACCTTCGACTGGAAATGTGTCTTTAGGTCCTGATGAACGGATGGCTGTCTTGAAGCAGAACCACTATGATTACGAAGAGTTTCCAGTGATCGAAACGGTCATCATGGGCCATAAACGTCTCTACGAAGTGATGAAAGAAAAAGACGCGATCTACATGAAGGAAGACTTTTCTGATGAAGATGGGATTCGTGCCGCCGAACTAGAAGGCGAATTTGCGGAACTTGATGGCTGGGAAGCAGAGCCCGAAGCAGCTGTTCTTTTGCAAGGCTTGAACATTCCCGATGAATTGCATCATGTCTTGATGAAAGATCTAACTGCTGGTCAACGGGTGAAAGTCTTACTGGCACAAGCCCTTTTCGGTAAGCCAGACGTCTTGCTCCTAGATGAGCCTACCAACGGATTGGATATCCAATCTATCAACTGGTTAGAAGAGTTTCTGATCAACTTTGACAACACCGTCATTGTTGTTTCCCATGACCGCCACTTCTTAAATAAAGTTTGTACCCATATGGCCGATCTAGACTTCGGCAAAATCAAATTGTTTGTCGGCAACTATGATTTCTGGTTGGAATCAAGCCAATTAGCTGCGAAATTACAATCCCAATCAAATGCCAAAAAAGAAGAGCAGATCAAAGAACTGCAAGACTTTATCGCACGCTTTAGTGCCAATGCGTCAAAATCCAAACAAGCAACATCTCGGAAAAAAATGTTGGATAAAATCACCCTTGATGATATTCAACCTTCGTCTCGCCGCTACCCGTTTGTCGGTTTTAAACCAGAACGTGAAATCGGGAATGACTTGCTGCAAGTCGACAATGTCAGTGTGACGATCGACGGCAAAAAGATTTTAGACAATATCTCTTTCACCTTGAACAAAGACGACAAAGTCGCTTTTGTTGCCAATAGCGATATCACCACCACAACGCTATTCAAAGTCATCATGGGGGAAATCACTCCTGATACAGGTAGTGTTCGTTGGGGCGTGACCACGCAGCATGCGTACTTGCCAAAAGATACGACCAGCGAATTTGATACGGATACCCCGATCGTTGATTGGTTGCGTCAATACGCAAGCAAAGAAGAAGACGACAATACCTTCTTGCGCAGCTTCCTAGGTCGCATGTTGTTCTCTGGTGACGAAGTATTAAAACCCGTCAACGTTCTTTCCGGGGGCGAAAAAGTTCGCTGCATGTTGTCGAAAATGATGCTTTCAAAAGCCAACGTATTGGTATTGGATGATCCAACCAATCACTTGGACTTAGAATCGATCACCGCATTAAACGATGGCTTGATGGCCTTCACCGGCTCATTGTTGTTTGCTTCTCATGACCACCAATTTATTCAAACCCTTGCGAACCGTATCATTGCGGTCTCTAGCAAAGGCGTGGTGGATCGTGCCGAAACGACCTACGATGAATTCTTAGAAAACAAAGATGTCCAAAAACGCGTAGCAGAAATGAATCAATAAGCTGCTTTTGAAAAAAAGAACGCTCCAGTTGCCCGCCACCAAGGCTGCAACTGGAGCGTTTCTTTTATTTTATCTAGGTGCTTCGGGCGCTTTTTGGCAGGTTACGCTTGTTCTAAACGGGCTTTGCCGAATGAAAACAGCGCCAAGCAGCCGTAGCCGGTATGACTGGAGATCGTTGGACCTAATGGATAATGATGAATAATAATGTCAGGAACTTTTTCGGTCAAACGTTTGATGACTTTCTCCGCTGCTTCGGCAGCGCCAGCATTGGCAAAATAAACCGTATTGGTTTTTGATTCGTGAAGATTGGCGATGGTTTGATCCACGATTTTTTGGATCGCTTTGTTGCGTCCCCGCACTCGATCAACGCTGCGTAATTTTCCCGCAGTATCGACGGTAATAATTGGTTTCACGTTCAGCAATCCGCCGATCGCTGCCGCCGTTTTAGAGATTCTGCCGCCGCGTTCCAATTGTTTTAAATCGTCGACGGTGACCCATGAATCTAAACGCAGTTTGTTTTCTTCTACCCATTGGCTGACTTCTAGCAACGAACGTCCTTGGGCTTTTTGTTGGGCTGCTTCAGCCACTAAGAAGCCTTCGCCTAAACTCGCAGAGCGCGTATCGATCAAGGTGATCGCAACTTCTTTGTATTCTTCTTTTAGTAAGGCTACGGCTTGGACGGCACTTTGGAATGAGCCGCTCATTCCTGAAGAAAAACCTAAATAAAGGACCGGTGTGCCCGCTTCGACATATGGCCGAAAATACTCCATATAACGTCCGACATTGATTTGAGAAGTTGTCGGCTGCGCATGCTCTTTTAGTTTTCCTAAAAACCATTCCGTATCAAATTCTTTGCTCATATCATCGATATATTCTTTGCCGTCTAATTCGATCAGCATCGGAATATACACAACATCTAGCTCCGCTAATCTTGCTGCTGGTAAATCACAGCAGGAATCTGTCATGATTTGAAACATGGTTTCACCCCTCTCGTTACCCCCTATTATAGCAAAAAAAGAACAAGACAGAAGAAATTCTCATCAAAAGCAGCCAAACTTATCGTTGACTGCTTTTGACACAGGAGTTCTTCGTCTTGTTCTGAAGCTTTTGCGTCAGTTTAGATTTGCGCCCAAACACTTTCTAAGATGTTGGTTTGGCTGCGGTCTGGTCCTACCGAGAAGGTCGAAATGCGGACACCGACTAATTCAGAGATGCGGTGAACGTAATTGCGTGCATTTTCTGGCAGATCTGCTAATGTTTTGCAGCCAGTAATGTCTTCAGACCAGCCAGGAAGTTCTTCGTAGACTGGTTTGCAGCGGTTCAACTCTTTCAAGCTTGCTGGGTAATGATAGATCAATTCGCCGTCTAGTTCATAAGCCGTACAGATCTTCACGGTTTCTAAGCCGCTCAAGACATCGATCGAGTTAAGGGATAGGTTTGTAATCCCTGAAACACGTTTTGAATGGCGCATCACGACGGTATCAAACCAGCCCACACGGCGAGGACGTCCTGTCGTTGTTCCGTATTCACGACCGATCTTACGGATTTGTTCACCTGTTTCATCAAACAGTTCCGTTGGGAAAGGACCATCTCCTACCCGAGAGGTGTAAGCTTTGCAGACACCAACGACTTTGTTGATTTTTGAAGGACCCACACCACTACCAATAGTGACTCCCCCAGCAACGGGGTTGGATGATGTCACGAAAGGATAGGTTCCTTGGTCGATATCCAGCATCACGCCTTGTGCCCCTTCAAATAAAACCCGTTTGCCTTCATCTAAGGCATCGTTAAGGATCACCGAAGTATCCGTCACATATTTTTTGATTTGTTGGCCATATTCGTAATACTCTTCAAAAATGTCTTCAAAGGCGATTGGCTCTGCGTCAAACATTTTCACGAATTGACGATTTTTTTCTTCTAAGTTGATACGCAGACGTTCTTCAAAAATTTCTTTGTCTAAAAGATCAGCGATCCGAATGCCGACTCTGGCAGCTTTATCCATATAGGCTGGTCCAATCCCTTTGATCGTGGTACCGATCTTGTTGTCACCTTTGGCATCTTCTTGCAGCTGATCCAAATGGATATGGTAAGGTAAAATAACATGAGCACGATCAGAGATCTTTAAGTTTTCTGTTATTATATTGTTTTCTTTCAAGTATGCTAATTCTTTAACTAATGATTTCGGGTTCACAACGACCCCGTTTCCAATGACACTGATTTTATCTGCATAAAAGATCCCAGAAGGAATCAAATGCAGTTTATAGGTCACACCGTCAAATTTAATCGTATGGCCGGCATTGTCTCCACCTTGATAACGTGCAATGACTTCCGCGTTTTCACTCAAAAAGTCCGTAATCTTTCCTTTACCTTCATCGCCCCATTGTGTACCTACTACTACTACAGATGACATATAATGACCTCTTTCTTTAATTAGTGCATTCCTTAAGTATTGTAACAAGATTCGCAAGCTCTTTCAATCTAAAATCGAATAATCGTTTTAAATTCTCATTTTTCAGGGGTAAAAAACGAACTATTTTCTTCTCAATAATTATTTATACACGTAAAAACGAATAAAGTCAGCACATAAAAAAAGCCCTGCTGCCATCAGCGCAATGCAGACGGCAGCAGGAGCCTTGGTTTCTCACATCGTTGGTGTCTTACCCGAACTCTTCTCGCGGCGAGACCGAGGAGAACTTATTGTATTCTTTGATAAATAGAAGTTCGACGGTCCCCCGGGCACCACTCCGGTTTTTCTCGATAATGACTTCGATCACATTGTTGTTTTGTTGTTCTTCTGGTTCATCGTCATCGTCGCCTTCGCTTCGGTAGTAGTCATCTCGGTACAAGAAAGCAACGATATCGGCATCCTGCTCAATCGATCCTGATTCCCGAATATCACTTAAAACAGGACGCTTGTCTTGTCGTTGTTCCACACCCCGAGAAAGCTGAGACAGTGCGATCACTGGCACTTTTAATTCCTTCGCCAGTTTCTTTAATTGGCGAGAGATCTCAGAGACTTCTTGTTGGCGGTTTTCGCGACCCGTTCCTTCAATCAGCTGCAAGTAGTCGATCAAAATCAAGCCGAGATTACCTTTTTCTTGCGCCAGTTTCCGACAACGTGCCCGAATCTCAGAGATCTTGATCCCAGGGGTATCATCGATATAGATATTTGCGTTAGAAAGACTGCCCATGGCAACGATCAAATTCCGCCACTCTTCTTCTGAGAGCTGCCCCGTCCGCAAGTGACTGGCCTCAATCGAGCCTTCCGCACACAGCATCCGATTGACCAATGATTCAGCCCCCATTTCCAGACTAAAGATCGCTACGGAACGATCGGTTTTCGTTCCGACATTTTGCGCGATATTCAAGGCAAACGCGGTTTTCCCTACCGCGGGGCGGGCAGCGAGAATAATCAGCTCTTCTTTTTGCAGCCCCGCCGTCATTTTGTCTAAAGCCGCATAACCCGTAGGTAATCCGGTGATTTCTTCATTGTTTTGCGCCAACTGATCGATCGTTTCGATCGTCCGATTCAAGACTTCCGCTATCGATTGGAAGCCATTGCTATTGCGCTTTTCGGATACTTCTAAAATACTTTTTTCTGCTTGATCAATGATCGACTGCACATCTTCATCTTGTTCAAAGCCTTTGGTTACGATGCGGCTCGCTGTTTGGATCAGATTGCGTAACGTGGCTTTGTCGTCAACGATCTTCGCATAATAAGCAATACTTGCTGCTGATGGTGAAGCTTGACTCAGTTCAGTCAGATACGTCAGGCCGCCAACATCTTCAAGACTGTTGCTTTTTTCAATTTCTGCTTTCAACGTAATCAAGTCGATCGATTCACTACGGTCGTTCAACTGGATCATTGCTTGAAAAATTATTTGATGGCTGCGGCGATAAAAATCTTCTGGGGCGATTACTTCCATTGCATCGATGATCGCATCGGCATCTAAAAAGACTGCCCCTAGGACCGCTTGTTCCGCTTCAATATCTTGTGGGGGAACTTGATTTTGCCAAACTTCATTCATGCCATTCGCTCCTTCGTCCATTCATTCTACAAGATTCCCATCCAAAGTACAAGATTGCTTGGACGTTTGCCGAAAAAAACCCCAACATGTGACTGTTGGGAGTAATGCTTATTCTTGGATGGTATGAACATTGATCGTTGCTGTTACTTGTGGGTGCAATTTTACAGGTACTTGCGTAAAGCCTAATGCACGGATCGGCTGATCCAATTCGATTTTGCGTTTGTCGATTTTGATTTTGTATTGCTTGTTCAAGGCATCTGCGATTTGTTTTGATGGGATCGAACCGAACAAGCGGCCATCTTCCCCTGCTTTGGCATTGATCTTCACAACGGTTTCTTCTTTTTCAAGAAGTGCTTTTAACTCTTTCGCTTCTGCTAAGACTTCTGCGTCTTGTTTTTCTTTGGCTTTTTGTTTGCCTTTTAATTCTGCCATGCTTTCATTGTTGGCAGGTTTGGCTAAGTTGTTTTTGATCAGAAAGTTTTGTGCGTAGCCATTAGGGACTTCCTTGAT
This sequence comes from Enterococcus sp. AZ079, assembly GCF_050547255.1. Lineage (NCBI taxonomy): Bacteria > Bacillati > Bacillota > Bacilli > Lactobacillales > Enterococcaceae > Enterococcus > Enterococcus sp. AZ079. Next base: position 3,348,905 of record NZ_CP172955.1, read on the forward strand.
ATCGCCTTTTTTGCCTTTGCCTTTGACATCTTGTAAGAAAATAACTTTCATCTTGGTCACTCCTTGTTATTGTTCATTTTTCGTTAATTCCGCTCGCAGCTGTTTTTCTACATCACCAATGCTGCTGTTCTTTATTTGCGTGGCTGCGTTGGTAAAATGTCCGCCGCCGCCTAATGCCTCCATCAAGGTTTGTACATTGACTTTACCAGTGCTTCTAGCACTGATACCGATCAAATCTCCTGGTTGTTTCGTAATGACAAATGCGGCATGGATCCCGTTGATCGATAGCAGAGTATCGGCCGCTTTCGCAACGGTGACACTATCGTACACCCGATCTTCATCCGCTGCAGCAATCACGATATCTTCTCGGAAATGCTGGCTGCGAGAAACCAGTTCACTGATCATCAAATAGGAATCGAGATCCGTACTCAACATGTATTGAACCAATGACGTATCTGCGCCTTGGTTTTTCAAATAACCAGCAATATCAAAGGTCCGACCAGTGGTTCGCACCGTGAAGTTCTTCGTATCCACGTAGATGCCCGCTAATAAAGAAGTCGTAATAAATTTCGGGACTTGCGATCTGCGAGAAGCACGATACTGGATTAATTCTGCTACCAGTTCCGATGCCGAAGACGCGGAAGATTCAATATACGTCAAGAGTGGCTTATCGGGAAACTCATCCCCGCGACGATGGTGATCGATCACTGCGATTTTGTCAAATTCATCATAGACCGCTTGCGAGATCGACATCGACGGCTTATGGTAATCTACCATCACTAGCACACTTTCTTCATTTGATAAATTAACTGCTTCTTCCCCAGTGATCACAAATCGTTCCAGCTCGGGGTATTTTTTCAATTCTTCCAATGCCCGTTGAATGTCTGCGGTGATCTCTTTTGGATTTAAAATGATGTAGCATTCTTTATCGCTCATCATCGCCATGTAAGCCACCCCAAAAGCCGAACCTAAGGCATCCATGTCTGGGTAACGATGACCCATGATAAAGATCCGTTGGTTTTCAGCAAAAATCTTTCTCAACGCCGTACTCATGGCACGAGAACGAACACGCGTTCTCTTGGGTGTGCCGTCTGTATTGCCACCAAAGAATTGCGGTTTTGCTTCTTCTTTGGCTTCTTTTAAAACGACTTGATCACCGCCGCGAACTAACGCAATGTCGAGATTGTTTTGTGCCACTTCCCCGATCTCTTCAAAAGACTCTTCCCCATAGGAGATCCCCATACTGATCGTTAATGGCAGATCATTTTTTTCCGCAACTTGCCGTACTCTAGTCAAAAATTGGAATTTTTCTTCCTTCATCCGCTCAATATCTGAATACTTCGCGACGAAAAGAAACCGCTCGGAATTGATTCGTTTGTAAAAAACATGATTCTCACTTGCCCAATCAGAAATCAATGTCGTGATCAGCGAGTTCAAATAAGAAACTTGTTTGTCGTCTTTTTTCTCAATCAAATCATCGTAATTATCAATTGAAATCAACCCAATTACTGCCATCTTTTTTACCCCTCAATGTTTCATCCCATTTTTTTGAAGCTTTGTTCCTTATTTTACCACAAAACAATCAAATAGGCGATTGATGCAAAAAAGTTCCACGTGAAACTTTTTTGGTGAACCAACCAGGAAAAAATTTCTATCATTCGTTATTCTATCTATATATAAAATAACAAGTTACTCTTCGATGGATAAAAAAATTGACAAGCTTCAAAAGAAACTTGTCAATGAAAATCATTCGATTTATTCTTCGCCTACGAATGGAAGTAATCCCATGATACGCGCACGTTTGATTGCAATGGTAAGTTTGCGTTGGTTTTTCGCACCAGTACCAGTTACACGACGTGGTAAGATTTTACCGCGTTCTGAAATGAAACGTTTTAGTAATTCAATATCTTTATAATCGATATGTTCAATATGGTTTGCAGCAATGTAGTCTACTTTACGACGTTTGCGTCCGCCTCTTCTTTGTTGTGCCATCCTATTTCCCTCCTATCAATTTCTTAGAATGGTAAATCATCGTCTGAAATGTCGATTGATGAGTTTCCGAATGGATCGGAGTTGTCTCGATCAAAATTAGGCATTCCTGATGGTTGAGAGGATTGAGTTTGATTTGAGTTATTGTTACCAAATCCAGAAGAACTGTTTGAGTTATACGTATTGTTACTGCCAGATCCGCTATCAGTTGTGCGTCTTTGCTCGGAAGCATTCCGCGACTCTAATAATTGGAAGTTGTCAGCAACGACTTCTGTTACATAAACACGTTGGCCTTGTTGGTTGTCGTATGAACGGGTTTGAATACGTCCAGTAACCCCTAATAAAGTTCCTTTGCGTGCATAGTTTGCTAATGTTTCCGCTGGTTTTCTCCAAATAACACAGTTGATGAAATCAGCTTCGCGCTCTCCACTTTGGTTGGTAAAATTGCGGTTTACCGCCAAGGTAAAGGTTGCGACACCAGTGCCATTAGAAGTGTAACGTAAATCAGGATCTTTGGTTAGTCTTCCTACTAGTACAACATTATTAATCAAAGTTCATCATCTCCTCATCGCTTTTGTTTCATGTGAAACAATATTATGCTTCTTCTTTGACAATCATGTGACGGATAATGTCATCATTGATTTTCGCAAGACGGTCAAACTCGTTGATTGCACTTGCAGTTGTTGAAGAAGAAACTTTTACGATGTGATAGATACCCTCACGGAATCCATCCATTTCATACGCTAGACGGCGTTTTTGCCAATCTTTTGATTCGATAACTTCAGCGCCGTTATCAGTTAAGATTGAGTCAAAACGAGCGATCAATGCGGCTTTTGCTTCTTCATCAATGTTTGGACGAATGATATATAAAATCTCATATTTCGTGTTTTCCATTGATTTTTCACCTCCCTGTGGACTTTGGCCCCTAGTTTTCTAGGAGCAGAGAGAGTGGTCTAATTAGACTACTCACAAATAATTATTATACACTTTTTTCGTCCCTACTGCAAGCTGTTTTTTTGCGTCCCTGCATCTATCCATCACCGCAAACAATCGTTTACACTGATAAATACGTCAGCTGCTGCCGATTTTTTGAAAAAGAGTAAGAAGACAGCAAGCTGCAGGTTCGCAGCTTGCTGTCTTCCTAGAAAACGTATTGCTTATTCTTGTGTATCCGTGGTGTCTTCCGTTGCTTCTTCCATAACTGGTACGTCTTGTACCGCTGTTTCTTCAGCAGTCGCTAGTTCTTCTTCGACTTCTGGTTCAACCGTTGCCATCGTCACTACTTTGGCATTGTTTTCCATCTTCATCAAACGAACCCCTAAGGTTGCCCGACCAGTTTGGGAAACAGTCGCTACATTGAAACGAATCAAGACGCCTTTATCGGTGATCACCATGATGTCTTCCTCACCGCTGACCGTCGTCAAGCCGGCTAATGGACCATTTTTCGCCGTAATGTTGGCTGTTTTGATCCCTTTTCCGCCACGACCTTTGATTGGGTATTCAGAGCCTTTGGTACGCTTGCCATAGCCGTTCTCAGTGATGACCAAGACTTCACTGTCTTCTGTGATCACTGCAGCGCCTACCACGTAGTCTCCGTCTCTTAGACGAATGCCTCGCACACCAGCAGCTGTCCTACCCATATCCCGCACAAGGGCTTCTTTGAAGGTCACAGAGTAGCCATCGTGGGTTCCGATGATCACGACATCTTCGCCGTGGGTTTCAATTACGTTGACCAACTCATCATTTTCCCGAAGACCGATCGCAATCAGACCATTGGCACGGATATTTGAAAAGGCCGTCACTGAGGTCCGTTTGACCACACCTAGACGCGTCGTGAAGAACAAGTAGCGTCCTTCTTGAGGCCCACCAGAAGCCGAAATGATCGCTTCGATCCGTTCACTAGAATCGATCCCTAGGAGATTGATCACAGGGATCCCTTTGGCTGCCCGACCATACTCAGGAATTTCATAGCCTTTGGCTTTGTAAACTTTCCCTTTATTGGTGAAGAACAGTAATGTGTCATGAGTCGAACAAGAAACCAACGTCTTCACGAAGTCTTCATCGTGGATCCCCATTCCTTGAACGCCACGTCCGCCGCGGCGTTGTGCACGGAATTCAGACTTAGCTACTCGTTTGATGTACCCATTGTTCGTCAAGGTAATGACGATTTCTTCTTCTTCGATCAAATCTTCATCTTCAAGACTTAAGACTTCCCCAACCAATAATTCAGTCCGGCGATCATCACCAAAGCGTTGGCCTAATTCTTGCAACTCCGTTTGGATGATTTCTAGGACCCGTTGTGGATTTGCTAAAATGTCTGTCAAATCAGCGATAAATTCTAACAAGCCTTGGTACTCGTTTTCGATCTTGTCGCGTTCCAAGCCAGTCAAGCGACGCAAACGCATATCTAAAATTGCTTGTGCTTGGCGATCGGACAATTTGAAGCGCTCCATCATGCTATTTTTTGCTTCATCATCAGAATTTGATGCCCGGATCAAAGCAATGATCTCATCGATATGATCCAATGCGATCCGTAATCCTTCCAAGATGTGGGCACGAGCTTCTGCTTTGTTTTTATCAAACTGTGTCCGACGAGTTACCACTTCTTGTTGGTGCTCGATGTAGTTTTCTAAAATTCGTTTCAAGCTCAAAATCTTCGGCACGCCTTTTTCAATGGCTAACATATTAAAGCCAAAAGAAGATTGCAGTGCAGTCATTTTGTAGAGATTGTTTAAGATCACCGACGCACTGACGTCGCGACGAACGTCGATCACGATCCGCATGCCTTCACGAGACGATTCATCCCGCAGATCGGTGATTCCTTCGATCCGTTTGTCACGGTGCAGCTCAGAGATCCGTTCGATCAACTTCGCTTTATTGACCATATATGGCAATTCAGTCACTAAGATCCGTTCTTTGCCGTTGGGCATTTCAGTCACTTCGACTTTTCCGCGAACAGTGATCGACCCTTTCCCTGTTTCATAGGCACGGCGAATACCGGATTTTCCCATCACGATCCCGCCAGTTGGGAAGTCTGGTCCTGGTAGGACTTCCATCAATTCACTCGTTGTGACTTCTGGATTTTCCATCAATAGATCGATGGCTGCAATGACTTCATTCAAGTTATGAGGCGGGATATTGGTCGCCATCCCAACAGCGATCCCAGTCGTCCCGTTGACCAAAAGGTTCGGGAAGCGGGCAGGTAATACCGCTGGTTCTCGTTCTGTATCATCATAGTTGCTTTGGAAATCAACGGTATCTTTGTTGATGTCCCGCAGCATCTCCATCGCCAGTTTACTCATGCGGGCTTCGGTATACCGCATCGCAGCGGCACCGTCACCATCGACTGAACCAAAGTTTCCGTGGCCATCGACTAGCATGTAGCGATAGCTAAAGGGCTGTGCCATCCGCACCATTGATTCATAGATCGCACTGTCCCCATGGGGATGGTATTTCCCCATGACATCGCCGACGATCCGGGCTGATTTTTTATGGGGCTTGTCTGGTGTGACCCCTAATTCATTCATTCCATATAAAATTCGGCGGTGAACCGGCTTTAAGCCATCCCGCACATCTGGTAAAGCCCTAGCAACAATTACACTCATTGCATAATCGATAAAGGACTCACGCATTTCACTGGTCAGATTGACGTCATGAATATTTTGTTTTGCTTCTTCACTCAAGCTGTTTCCTCCTCTACGATTGGCTAGATGTCAAGATTTTTCACGTAGTGCGCGTTTTCTTCGATAAAGGCCCGTCTTGGTTCGACGCGATCCCCCATCAGCATTTCAAAAATTTGATCGGCTTCTATGGCATCATCTACGCTGACCCGCAGCATCATCCGGTTTTCAGGGTCCATCGTGGTTTCCCATAACTGGTGGTCATCCATTTCCCCTAGACCTTTGTAGCGTTGAACCGTTGGTTTTGGTGTCGCAGGCAGTGATTCAATCGTATTTTTCAAATCTTGTTCGGCATTCTTGCCGGGTTGGATATAGTGGATATTTTTCCCTTGTTTGACACCGTACAATGGCGGTTGTGCGATATAGACATAACCAGCTTCAACGATTGGACGCATATAACGATAGAACAGCGTCAAAAGCAGGGTCCGGATATGGGCACCATCGACATCGGCATCGGTCATGATAACTAGCTTGTGGTAACGGGCTTTTGCTACATCAAAATCAGCACCAAACCCAGTTCCCATTGCCGTAAACAGCGAACGGATCTCTTCGTTTGCTAAGATTTTGTCCATGCTGGCTTTTTCGACATTTAAAATCTTCCCACGGATCGGTAAGATCGCTTGGAATTCGCGACTGCGGCCTTGTTTTGCTGAACCGCCGGCAGAATCTCCTTCGACGATAAACAATTCGCATTTTTCTGGATCATTACTGGAACAGTCGGCCAATTTCCCAGGTAAGTTACTGATTTCTAACGCACCTTTTCGGCGAGTCATTTCCCGGGCACGTTTGGCTGCTTGACGGGCTTTTGATGCCAAAAGTCCTTTTTCCACGACTTGACGACCCACATTCGGGTTTTCCATCAAGAATTTCGTGAAATGTTCCGAAAAGAGACGATCAGTGACTGTCCGCACTTCCGAATTTCCTAATTTGGTTTTCGTTTGTCCCTCAAACTGAGGATCTGGATGCTTGATAGAGATAACTGCCGTCAATCCTTCCCGAACATCTTCTCCGGTCAGGTTTTCGTCGTTTTCTTTCATCAATTTTGACTTGCGGGCGTAATCATTGATCACCCGTGTCAAAGCAGTCTTAAACCCGAATTCATGGGTTCCGCCTTCATAGGTATGGATGTTGTTGGCAAAACTCAACAGGTTGCTGTGGTAGCTATCGGTATATTGCATGGAAACTTCAACCGTGATTCCTTGTTGTTCTCCTTCTAAGTAGATCGGATCTGGGAAAATCACTGTTTTACTCGCATTCAAATGCTCCACATAGCTCTTGATCCCGCCATCGTAATGATATTCTTTCAAGACGGGTTTTTCTTCCCGTTTGTCTTCGATCGAGATTTTTAAGCCACGGTTCAAGAAGGCTAATTCCCGAACCCGTGTCGCTAATTTATCAAAATTGAATACGGTTGTTTCCGTAAAGATCTCTGGATCTGGAACAAAGTGGACGGTCGTTCCGTGGCGGTCGGTTTCATCGATCACTTTCAAGTCATCAACGACTGCCCCACGATGGTATTCTTGATAATACACTTTGCCTTCTTTATAGACTTTTACGTCTAAAGTCGTGGATAACGCATTAACGACGGAGGAACCTACCCCGTGCAGTCCACCAGATACTTTGTAGCCGCCACCGCCGAATTTCCCGCCGGCATGCAGGATCGTAAAGACGGTTTCTACCGCTGGACGGCCTGTCTTGGCTTGGATATCAACGGGGATCCCCCGACCGTCATCGACGACCGTAATGCTATTATCTGGTTCAATGATCACTTGAATACTTGAGGCAAAGCCTGCTAGTGCTTCATCGATCGAGTTATCGACGATTTCCCATACTAAGTGGTGCAAACCTTCTGAACTGGTAGAACCAATGTACATCCCAGGTCGTTTGCGGACGGCTTCTAGTCCTTCCAGCACTTGGATCTGACTGGCATCATAGGCTTTCGCACGTTCAACTAAGCTTTTTTCTTCTTCTGTCATTCAGTCTATTCTCCTTTAATATGTCCTTGCTCTACATAAAAAATCTCTGCTTCCACAGACATTTTGTCTTTCACATGTTCTAATGTCGTCGTTGTCAGAAAGGTCTGAACTTTTCCTTCAATGGTCTCCAATAAATGCAGTTGTCGGGAATCATCCAGCTCACTCATGACGTCATCTAATAAAAGGACGGGATATTCCCCCGTTTCTTCTTTCATCAAATCGATTTCTGCCAATTTAACACTTAAGGCGGTCGTTCGCTGCTGGCCTTGCGAACCAAAGGTCTGAACATTTTTCTCATTGATCAAAAAATCCAGATCGTCTCGATGGGGACCTGCCAACGTGACTTGCCGAAATCGTTCACGGTCTTTGACTAGTGCCAAGGCTTTGACAAATTGCTGTTGGATCTCCTCCAGCGTACTCGCCTCACCAGGCACATTCGATAAGTAATCGATCTGCAAGGTTTCTTTTCCTTGGCTGATCTTTTGGTGCAGCTGATTTGCCCAATACGCCAAGCGCTGAACAAACCGTTGTCTGGCTAAAATGATTTTACTGCCGAAAGCCACCAGCTGTTCCGTCAAAACATCTAAATAGATCTCATCGGTCTGTTTTTTTTCATTCAGCTGTTTTAAGTATTGATTGCGCTGTTTCAAAACGGATTGGTATTGAACGAGATCATAGAGATAGATTGGATCGATCTGCCCAATTTCCATATCGAGAAATTTGCGGCGGACTTGGGGACTTCCTTTTACAAGGGAGAGGTCTTCTGGAGCAAATAAAATGACATTCAACTGCCCTATGTAACTACTGAGCTTTTTTTGCTCAATGTGGTTTACTTTCGTTTTTCGTCCTTTTTTTGACAAAAACAGTTCTAACGGGATCGTTGAGCGTCCCCGACTGACACTGCCAGAGATCCGCGCCCCTTCTGTGTCCCAGCGGATAAGCTCTTGCTCACTGGAGGTGCGGTGGCTTTTGGTCATCGCCAATACATAGATGCTTTCTAAAATATTGGTTTTTCCTTGCGCGTTTTCGCCTAAAAAAATGACCAGACCTTTCTCAAAAGGCAGTGTCAGCGAATCATAGTTCCGATAATTGCTTAAATGCAACTCATTCAGCCGCATCGGCGTCTTCCTTCTTCACCATAAAAAAAGTACCTTCATCAGGTAGCTCAACACGCATTCCCGCATACAATTTGCGCCCTCGTCGATTTTCCGGCTCGCCGTCGACAAAAACGGTGTGCTCTGCAAGGTACCATTTCGCTTGGCCGCCGCTGCTGATCACACTGACTTCTTTGAGCATTTGTCCAAGTGTCATATATTCCGTTTCTAACGGTATTTGCATTTTCATAATTCCCCTCAATTCTATCAAAGAGCGTTTAGCTCTATTATACTCTTTTTTTGCCAAGAAAACAAATTCATCGGCATATTTTTCATTCTCAGAAGACTTACTGCTTTTAGACAAAAAAGAAGCCAAAATAGAAAAAAGGGCTTAAAAACGATTTTAAGCCCTTTTAACTCATTTATTCATTTTCAGATGATTGTTTCAACTTTTTTCAAAAGACATGAAAAATTAGTTGGTTCGCACCGGTGTGATCAGCTGGATAAAGCTGCCTTTGCTCTCTGTCGGCTCCAACGTAAATGGACGGATCGCTGAGATAAAGCGGATCACGATGCTGGTGTCACCAAATGCTCGTAGTGCTGCTTTCATATAGTCAGGGTTGAAAGAGATCTCTAATGGGTCGCCGGTCACTTTTTCAAAAGAAAGATCTTCTTCCACTTTTCCGATTTCTGGTGAGTTTCCATATAAGACAACGGCTTCTTCGGAGATCGCCAAACGAACGATGTTGTTACGGCCTTCATGAGAAAGCAATGACGCCCGTTCGATGGCTTGTAACAATTCTGGCACAGAAAATTCAATCTCAGTATTGAAGCTTGAAGGAATCAGACGATTGGTATCTGGGTAAGTTCCTTCCAATAAACGAGAATAGAATTTCATGGTTTTCGTTTGGAACAACACTTGGTTATCCATAATGCTGATTTGGATCGCTTCTTCTTCATCTGTTAAGGAACGAGAAAGTTCCGTTAAGCTTTTGCCAGGAATCACGATGTTGAAGGCTGTTTCTCCGCTTTCCAATGGAATCACCCGTTGGCTCAAACGGTGTGAGTCCGTCGCAACAGCTAATAATTTTTGATTTTCTAAGACAAAGTGGACCCCAGTCAAGATCGGACGGCTTTCGTGTTGCGAAACCGCAAAGACTGTTTCACTAACGACCTTATTCAATACGTGGGCTGGAATCTCGATCGAATCTTGACTTTCGACAACTGGTAAATGTGGATAACTATCGGCATCCAATCCGTTGACGGTAAAGTTGGCTTTTCCAGAAGTGATCGCTACTTGATTATTGTCTAAAACTTCTAACGTTAAGGTACTTTCAGGCAAACGACGAACAATTTCGCTGAAGAAACGTGCTTGTAAAACGATCGCTCCTGTTTTTTCGATTTGCATTTGCGCTTTTTCGTTTTCCACACTTAAAAAAGTTTCAATGGAAATATCGGCGTTGCTCCCAGTCATGGTCAATCCTTTTTCTGAAAGGGATAATTTTACTCCAGTTAAGATCGGGATGGTGGTTTTGGTTGAAATCGCCCGTTGGACAGTTTGTAATTCTTGCATGAACTCTGTTCGGTTTAAAGTTAGCTTCATAGCGATACTCCTTTAATTTATAGTTATTAAATAAAAGTAATAGTAGTAATAGGCTTGTTAGTAATGTGGATAACTCGAGAAAAGAGTGAGTAGACTAACGAAAATGCCTGTGAATAACTTGTGGACAACTTTTTTGGTTCTTCTTTTCTTATCCACAGATCAGCTGAAGAGGATTTGTTTGATTTCAACGATCTCATTTTTGATCGTGGGATCTGTTTCGACTAAATGCTGAATTTTTTCATGGGCATGAATGACCGTTGTATGGTCTTTGCCGCCAAATTCGCCGCCGATTTTTGGTAAAGAACTATCGGTCAGTTCTCGAGAGAGATACATCGCGATCTGGCGTGGGACAACGATGCCTTTGACCCGTTTTTTCCCTTTTAGATCATTGACATGAATGTGATAGTATTTTGCGACTTCTTCTTGGATCTGCAAAATCGAAACTTGGGTCGAGCCATGGCTTGATTTCAAGGCTTTGATGGCTTCAGCTGCCAAGCTCGTTGTAATGTCTGAGTTTTGCATCGTAGCAAAAGCTTGCACCCGCACGAGTGCTCCTTCAAGTTCTCGGATATTCGAATCGATCTGCCCAGCGATATAACTTAACGTATCGTCGGGGATCTCCAAGCGTTCGGCTTCGGCTTTTTTCCGCAAAATCGCAGTCCGCGTCTCTAGATCCGGCGGGGTGATATCAACGGATAAGCCCCAAGCAAAACGGGAAACCAAACGTTCCGGCAAAGTCGGGATCTCATTTGGCAAACGATCACTTGTCAGGACGATCTGTTTATTATTGCGATACAGTTCTTCGAAGGTATTAAAGAATTCTTCTTGGGTTCCTTCTTTATTGACTAAGAATTGAATATCATCCACCAGCAAAAGATCAACATTGCGGTATTCGTTTCGAAAATCTTCCATTTTGTTCTTTTGAATAGAAGTAATGAAATCATTGGTGAAATTTTCACTACTAACGTACTTGATTTTGGCATTGGGACGTTTCAGCAACATTTGATGACCGATCGCGTGCATCAAGTGGGTTTTCCCTAAACCAACGCCACCATAGAAGAACAGCGGATTATAAATAGACCCAGGATCTTCTGCAACAACTAAAGCAGCAGCGTGGGCCATCTGATTGCCTTTCCCGATGACAAAGGTATCAAATGTGTATTTTTCATTTAAGATCGATTTCGGCGGCCGCTCGTTTTCTTCTGCAGCTGTTTGAATAGTAGAAGGGGCTGTTTTTAAAGCTTCTGCTTCTTCGACAGTCACAAAACTAGGAATCAATTCTTCACCAGTTTTCATAAATCCCATTTCAACAATTTTGGCAGCTAGATTTTTTTCCCAATAAGATTTATGAAGATCGCTGGGTACTTCGATCAGCAGCTGATTTTTTTCAAACGACAAGACATTGGCAGTCTCGATCCAAGCACTATAACTGGCCGGATTCAGCTCTTCTTTAAAGGAACGTTGAAGATCTTGCCAAATAGAATCAGCAGATGGCATAAATTGTCCTCCTATAACTAAGAATAGATATAACTAAAATAGCACGGATTGAAAAAGTTTTCCACAGATTACGATAAAAAAGGTTAGAAAAAAATACTTTTCCACAAAACGGGATAAAAGAAAAATGGAAATGCACATGTTCGAAATTCGACTATCCACAGGTAGAAAAAGAATGTGCATAACTATAAAAAAATTTCCTTTATCCACAGATCGATGTGAAGATCACGCCTTGATAACACTAAGTTTTAGGGTAGTTATCAACAGTCAAAAAAGTGATTGTGGAAAACTTTTCTACAGGCTGTTCGTTTGTGGAAAAAGCCAAAATAACTCTGGGGAAAAAGTTATCCACAAAAATTAGCTATAAACAGCAAACCCACACAAATCAAAGGGATTGTGGATAAAGAATGCCTGATTTTGAGCAAACTTCTTATTGACAAACTAGTACTTGACTCGTTATACTATCAAAGTATGTCTGTGCGCATAAGCATTATCCTGATGGAGGTGGAAATAAATGAAAAGAACGTATCAACCAAATAAACGTAAACGTCAAAAAGTTCACGGATTCCGTAAACGTATGAGTACAAAAAATGGACGTCGTGTTTTAGCTAGCCGTCGTCATAAAGGCAGAAAGGTTATTTCTGCGTAAGCCACTGAATGCCAGTGGTTTTTTTTATGCCGTTTTTGCGGAATATAGTGTCTGACTTTTGGCAAATATGGTATTATTGACAGGTGAGTGGTTACGGATTCAATCCGTTTCGCGAAGCTTAATTGAAAGAAGTGAAGGAACCGAAGATGAGAAAATCCTATCGAGTAAAAACAGAGCAAGATTTTCAAAAAGTTTTTCAGGCAGGAAATTCTTTTGCAAATCGGAAGTTCGTGGTGTATGTCTTACCTAAAGAGCAATCACATTTTCGAGTTGGTTTATCTGTAGGGAAAAAAGTCGGTAATGCAGTGAAGCGAAATGAGGTCAAACGCAAGATTCGTGCGAGCTTAACGGAAATGAAACCGCGAATCGAACCAGCGATCGATTTTATTGTGATCGCCCGTCCAAGTATCGCCACTTGTTCCTCAAAGGAAATCTACTCGAATTTAGAGCATGTCTTAAAGCTTGCCAAAATTATTCATTAATGGAAAGGAATTAGTTACGTGAAAAAAGGGAAACGCGTCTTACTATTTTTGGGAGTTCTCTCATTAGTAGTTGTCTTATCTGCCTGCGGTGCAACAGGTGAAGTAAATGCACAAAGTACCGGTCTATGGGATCGTTACATCGTTTATTATTTTGCAGAGGCGATCAAAGCCCTCTCCTTCGGCAATGCCGGGATCGGGATCATCCTCTTTACATTGATCATCCGGGTCATTTTGATGCCGTTGATGCACTTTCAAACCAAAAGCATGCGCAAAACGCAAGAATTACAACCGAAGCTAAAAGCGCTGCAGCAGCAATATGCGTCAAAAGATACAGAAACACAAAGCAAGTTAAAAGAAGAAACACAACGTTTGTATGCGGAAAACAATGTCAATCCCTATGCCGGCTGTCTACCATTATTGGTACAAATGCCGATTTTGATGGCCTTGTGGCAATCGATCTCACGGGTTCCTGCTCTGCAAGAAGGAAAATTCTTATGGCTGCAGCTGGGTGATCGTGACCCATACTTCATCTTGCCGATTTTAGCGGCGCTCTTTACTTTTGCAAGTACCTACTTATCAAGTATGAGCCAAGTGGAATCAAATGCGAGTCTGAAAATCATGAATTTCGCTATGCCAATGATGATCTTACTGATGGGGATCAACATTGCCAGCGGTCTTTCCTTGTACTGGGTCGTTTCCAATGCATTCCAAGTTGTGCAAACAATGATCTTAAATAACCCATTCAAGATCCGCCAAGAAAGAGAAGAAGCTGCCCGCAAAGAACGCGAGCGTGAACGTGCGCTGAAAAAAGCAATGAGTCCTAAAAAGAAACGGAAAAAATAAGAGGAGGTTGCACTGCAATGCCGATTTATGAAAATCTGACAGTAGATGAAGCAATTCAAGAGGGATTGCAAGTCCTTGGTATCACCAAAGATCAAGCAGTAATCGAAGTCCTGGATGAAGGAAAAAAAGGCTTCTTGGGTCTAGGAAAAAAACAAGCACGGGTCTCCATTGAAAAACGAATCGTTGAAGAACCGGCACCCGTTGAAGAAGTACCAGCAAAACCGCTGGTAGAACCAGATCCTGTGACGACAGAGGATGCAAGCAGTGTGATGGAAGCGGCCGCGAGCGAACCTGTTTTGCTGACGGATCTTTCAGATGAGGAAGCGCTGGCTCAGCTGGGACTCTATCTGACAAATATTTCAAAAGCATTGAATGCACCCGCCTTAGTAAAAACCGCTCGTCAAGACGGCGTGATCGTCTTTCATTTAGAAACGCAAAAACAAGGCATTTTGATTGGGAAGCACGGCAAAACCTTGAATGCACTGCAATATTTGGCGCAAGTGTATATTCACCGCATCGCGAAAAACAAATTGTCGATTGTAGTGAATGTCGGAGATTACCGTGAAAAACGTCAAGCGATCTTAGAACGTTTGGCTAGCCGTACTGCTGAAAAAGTCAAACGAACAGGCCGCCCGGTCTTTTTAGAGCCGATGCCGGCGTTTGAAAGAAAGCAGATCCATTCCGTATTGAGTAAAGATGCGTATGTTCAAACTCATTCTGAAGGGGATGAACCGTATCGCTACTTAGTAGTGGAACCTGCGGACAAACGAATTTAATGAAAAAAGGGAAAGGCGGTCTGACAAGCCTTTCCCTTTTTTGATGGGAAAAAGCGATTGACAACAAATTTAAAACCAAGTATCCTTGACTAGAAATCATTCTTATCAAAGTCAACATACGTTACGTAGGTCAGCCTTTGGTATCAAAAAAGAGTCCGTATGCCGCGGACTCTTTTTTGTATTTTTCTTTGATGATAGAGGCAATTAGCCGCCGATGGTTGATTGAGTAAATTGAACCACTGTACCATAGGCAAAGATCTCAAGGTAGGTTTTGTCGCCTTCGACGATGCGGTCATGTTCGAAATGACAGTTGATCACTGCATTCGCTCCGTAGCTGTGGGCGGTTTCTTTTAAGCGATAGGTCACATCTGCCAACAGGTCGTTCAAATTCACAGATGTATCAAATAGATCTACTTCGATTTTGTCTGCCGCAAAGACGATATCCCGCACGACGTAAGGCCGATTCACGTTTCCTGTCGATAAAATGATTTCTTTAATGCGAGCAGCGCTGTTTGATGATTTGATGGTTTCCATAATAGATCCCTCTTTTCTTATTCTTTGCTTTTATTTTAAAGGTTTTTGCGGACAGATGCAAAATTTAAAAGTTTTTGAAGGAAGCTTGCGACTCGCGCAAAAATGTGCTAATCTATTTCCAGAATTTAATTGACAAGCAGTCAAAGTGCTAAGTCTACTCGTTTTTATTGATTTTCAATCAATTTGACGGGTGGAGTGGGCACTTTTTTTATGTGAAAAAATAGGAGGAGCAAGCAACATGGCGAATATTACGCAAGAATTTGATACGATTGCCGCGATTTCCACCCCGCCAGGCGAAGGGGCCATCAGTATTGTGCGATTAAGCGGGGAAGAAGCGATCGCAATTGCGGATCAGATTTTTCAAGCAGGCACTAAAACCCTCGCCCAAGTGCCTAGTCATACGATCCATTATGGTCATATCGTGGATCCAGAAGAAAACCGTTTGATGGATGAAGTGATGCTATCAGTGATGAAAAAGCCGCGGACCTTTACCCGAGAAGATGTCGTTGAGATCAATTGCCACGGCGGGATCGTTGTCGTCAATCAACTCTTGCAGCTGGTTTTACGACAAGGCGCACGGTTGGCTGAGCCGGGAGAATTCACGAAGCGGGCCTTTCTAAACGGACGGGTTGACCTTTCTCAAGCCGAGGCGGTGATGGACTTGATTCGTGCCAAGACCGATAAGGCGATGAATCTCGCAGTCAATCAGCTGGATGGCAATCTTTCCCACTTGATTCGGACCTTACGCCAAGAGATCTTAGAGACGCTGGCGCAAGTTGAAGTGAATATCGATTACCCTGAATACGATGATGTGGAAGAATTGACGACCCGCTTATTGCTAGAAAAAGCCACGATGGTCAAAGGGCAGATCCAAGCCTTATTAGCGACTGCCCAACAAGGAAAAATTTTGCGAGAAGGTTTGAGTACTGCGATCATCGGTCGGCCGAATGTCGGTAAATCCAGCTTATTGAACCATTTATTAAGGGAAGAAAAAGCCATCGTGACAGACATTGCTGGTACGACTCGAGATGTCATTGAAGAGTATGTCAATGTTCGCGGGGTACCATTGAAACTGATCGATACGGCTGGTATCCGCGAAACAGAAGATGTCGTTGAGAAAATCGGAGTCGAACGCAGCCGCAAAGCATTGGCAGAAGCGGAGTTGATTTTGCTGGTTCTCAACCAAAGCGAAGGATTGACCCAGGAAGACAAACAATTGCTGGAGCTGACTGCTGGCAGCCGTCGGATCATCTTATTGAATAAGACCGACCTTGAGCCAAAATTAGCACCTGCTGAGCTAGCGCAGTACGCAGCAGATGAACCGATTTTTTCTGTCTCTGTGTTGACCAACGAAGGCTTAGACCAACTGGAACAAGCCATTGCCGATCTATTCTTTGGGGGCAAGACCACCGATAAGGATGCTTCCTATCTTTCTAATACTCGCCACATTGCCTTATTAGAAAATGCCGTTCAGTCGTTGTCTGAGGTCATCCAAGGGATCGAAGCAGGAATGCCTGTCGACTTGGTTCAAATCGATATGACACGCTGCTGGGACTATCTAGGAGAAGTTGTCGGCGACAGTGTCCAAGATGAGTTGATCACCCAATTGTTCAGTCAGTTTTGTTTAGGAAAATAAAGAATGCGCCACTGGCGTAAAAAGGAGAACACCATGCAAGAATATCAAGCAGAAAGTTATGACGTGATCGTTGTTGGTGCCGGCCATGCCGGATCAGAAGCTGCCTTGGCAGCCAGCCGAATGGGGGCAAAAACCCTCTTGCTGACCATCAACTTAGACATGGTCGCATTCATGCCTTGTAATCCCTCCGTCGGCGGACCAGCAAAAGGCGTCGTGGTGCGCGAAATCGATGCTTTAGGCGGAGAAATGGGCAAAAATATCGACAAAACCTACATCCAAATGCGGATGCTCAATACAGGAAAAGGTCCCGCTGTGCGGGCCTTGCGGGCGCAAGCCGATAAACATGCCTATGCGGCTGAAATGAAACGAACGATCGAAAAAGAAGCCAATCTGACACTGCGCCAAGGAATCGTTGAAAAGCTGATCGTTGAAGAAGGCGAATGCCGTGGCGTCGTGACCTCTACAGGCGCTCGTTACCAAGCCCAAGCTGTAGTGATCACTGCGGGAACAGCGTTGCGAGGAGAGATCATCATTGGAGAGTTGAAGTATTCTTCTGGACCAAACAACTCCCAGCCATCGATTGGACTAGCCGATCATTTGAAAGAGCTTGGCCTAGAGATCGCTCGTTTTAAAACGGGTACACCACCGCGGGTGAAATCCAGCACCATCAACTATGAGGTAACGGAGATCCAGCCTGGCGATGAACAACCGAATCACTTTAGTTACAGCACACCCGATGAAGCCTACAATCAAAACCAAGAACCTTGCTGGTTGACCTATACGAACGAAGGGACGCACCAAATCATCAACCAGAATTTACACCGGGCGCCGATGTTTACAGGGATCGTTGAAGGAGTAGGTGCCCGTTATTGCCCATCTATCGAAGACAAAATCGTGCGTTTTGCAGACAAATCTCGTCACCAACTGTTCTTGGAACCAGAAGGGTTGAACACCGAAGAAGTGTATGTTCAAGGGCTTTCTACTTCTATGCCAGAAGATGTCCAAGTCCAAATGCTGCATTCCATCGCAGGTTTAGAAAAAGCGGAAATGATGCGGACGGGCTACGCCATTGAATATGATGTCGTGGTGCCTCATCAATTGCGTCCAACATTAGAAACCAAAGTCATCGAAAACCTCTTTACGGCAGGACAAACCAACGGAACCAGCGGCTATGAAGAAGCGGCCGGTCAAGGCTTGATCGCAGGCATCAATGCTGCTTTGAAAATTCAAGGCAAAGAACCCTTCATTATGAAACGCAGCGACGGTTATATCGGTGTGATGATCGATGATTTGGTGACCAAAGGAACCAATGAACCTTACCGCTTATTGACCTCTCGTGCCGAATACCGCTTATTGCTGCGTCATGATAATGCGGATCTGCGTTTGACCGAAGTGGGACATCAAATCGGGCTCGTCCCAGAAGCACAATACGAAGCGTATGTAGCGAAAAAAGAAGCTGTTGAAGCAGAAATTAAACGTTTATATAAGATCCGCATCAAACCAACGCCAGAAGTACAAGCGTATTTGACTGCTAAAGGGACGGCAACCTTGAAAGATGGTGTTTTAGCAAATGAATTCTTGCGTCGGCCTGAAGTGACGTATGCCGAAATGCTGCAATTTATCGAAGCCAATGAAGCATTGAAGCCAAAAGAGATCGAACAAGTCGAGATCCAAATCAAATACGAAGGCTATATCAAAAAAGCTCTCGAAAAAGTGGAGAAACTCAAACGGATGGAAGCCAAACGCATTCCTGAAAACATCGACTATGCCGCTATCAATGGCTTGGCAACAGAAGCCAAACAAAAACTGCAAAAAATCCAACCCGAAACCATCGCCCAAGCGAGCCGTATCAGCGGAGTAAACCCAGCTGATATCAGTATTCTGATGGTGTATATCGAACAAGGGAAGATTGCAAAGGTTAACTAAAGACGGTTAATATTCTTTGAATAACCAATTCATAAATGATAAATAGAGTGTCAAAAGCCCGCTGCGAATTGTTTTCGCAGCGGGCTTTTTGTCTTAATAATTGACTTATTCCACTTTTTCAATCGTAGTGGTTCCCCAATTCATGATGTTGCTGAGATGGACATAACCATCGTACAAATTCAAGAATATCGAGAAGGCACAGACGATATAGATCAATACATAAAAATTATTGGCCTTTTTGTTACGCCATAAGACAAAGCCATCTAAAATCAAACCTAATGGAAAGAGAAATGAGCCGATTCCAGCTAACAGTAGCAAGAGCAGACTTTCATCTTTTTCCGTTGCCATCGTTCTTTGGAGTAACGACAATTTTTCTTTTTTGTCGTTGATTTCTTGATTGTTGGTTTCGATCCGCTCTTTTAAGGCTTCGTTCTCACGTAAAAGCTCATCGATCGAGACTTGGTAGAGATCGCTCAACAAAATCAAATTCTCAATATCTGGATAGCCGCGCCCATTTTCCCATTTTGAAATCGACTGGCGTGAAATCTGTAATTTTTCTGCGACAGCTGTTTGCGACAATCCGGAAGACTCGCGACAGCTTTTTAATTGTTCTGCTAAAGCCAATGTATGCTCCTATCTGCTATTTAACAACTAGCTTCCCATTTGAGATCGTGGTTACGACACTCCCATTGGTAGTGATTATACCTGCTTTTTGCTTAAACGTACAGGTGGCTTTGGTGGACGTGTGAGTTAATGAACTAGAAGTGATACTTCCTCTGTGAGCAACTAAACTTAAATTCGAAGTGCCTGTAAATTGATTGCGGCTATTGACCGTTACATTATAACTAGCAGTCCAATTACCTGTGGATGTTTTTGACACACGATACGTTCCCGCTGCCAGATTTGCTCGGAATGACGGCAGTTTTTCAATGGTCAAAATCACCTCGTTGCCTTCTTCATCTACCGTAACCAGCTGCTCATAGGGACTATCTGATGCTAAGTCATAAACGAGTTCAGGTTCTTCCACTGTCTGGGCGGCAGCTGGGAGAGCAAAGAGGAAACAAAGAAAAATAAACGGCACAAAAAATAATTTTTTCACAAACACCACTCCTTGTACTTTTAATAATTCAAGTATACAAGGTTTATTTAGTTAAAGAAAGTACAAGCTAGTTTACAGGGGTAACGGCTGGTTCACAACTGTTGCTAGATCAGCATTTCATAGACTTATTTTTTAGGATGTCGAGAAATTTTAAACGTAATGGTTCATTCAAAAGGTCTTCGTTTTTTAGGTTTCTGACAATGAAACGTTGCTTTTTAAAAGAAACGTTAAAGAAGCGGTTGCTTTAGTTTTAACCAAACCTAGCTGTAAAAGGAAACAAAAAAGCGAAAGAGAAGGTAACGTTTCGCGCCGTTAAAACGACAAACGTAAGACCTCCTTCCGCTTTTTTGCGGCCAATTTTATTCTCCTAAATCAATATCCTTTTGATGGTCACCATCTTTTTTATAAACGTTCACCACGGATTCTTTGTTTTCGGCAATTTCTTTGGCACGGGCGATGGCCTCTGCTTTCTTATCGAAATGATCACTGGCACGTTTTGCTCCTTTGGAACGGACTTGCCATTTGTCGTCTTCATACACAACTTCTACATCCGCATCCATTAATTTTTCCGCATTCTTATTGGTTTGATGGGTATCGTCTTTTTGCGGATTTTTTTCTTTCTGAAAAGCTTTCTTCTCCTCTTCATCTGCATTGTCATACCATTTTTCTGCTTGACTCGTGGCGATCGGGATCGCCCGATCATCGGCTAGCAGGGCATTGGCGATATCGATCGCTTTTTTACGAACTAAGGGGTCTAGATTCTTCATTGACGCAGGATAATCACGGACATTCCAAGGCATTGTTTGTTTCCTCCTTTTTCTTGATCCAAGGTCATTTTCTTAGGGGTTCCCTTTTACAGGTACTACCAGTTACTACTTATTAGTTTACCCCCTTCTATAAAAAAGGGAAATCATTTGATTTCTGGTCAAAAATGGGGGCACTTTCTTTTTTCATTTTCTAATAAACGAGGATTTATTTTTGTTAACAAAGCGTTATATTTCCCAAAAAAAAATGAATGGTTTAGAATTTTATTATAGAGAAAAGGAGGACGTAAGAATGAGTGAACCTATTTTGACTGATCCACGGGAACTTTATCACACGGGTAAATACAGCAAACAGGAACAAGATACGCCTGCTTTACAAGAAGAAATGCGACCAAAACCTGATTGTGGTGAAGAATCTTATGAGGGAAGTCAGCAGTTAGAAAACCGGCGGGTACTGATCACCGGTGGGGATTCTGGGATCGGACGAGCAGCAGCGATTGCCTTCGCCCGTGAAGGAGCAGACATTGCCCTACACTTTTTCCCAGGAGAAGAAGAAGATGCCGAAGAAGTTGCAGGGTACATCAAAGAAGCTGGGCGCAAAGTGATCTTGCTACCCTATGACCTGCGAGACGAAGCGGCACCACAAGAGATCGTTGACAAAGCGGTGGCAGCATTAGGTGGGTTAGATACATTAGTATTGAACGCGGCACAGCAAATCACGCGGCCATCGATTGCAGAATTACCGATTGAACAAGTGAAAGACACCTTTATGGTAAACATTATCTCAATGTTTGCATTAGTCAAAGCTGCTGAGCCGCACTTACCGGCTGGGGGAGCGATCGTGACAACGACTTCTGTCCAAGCCTTTAGTCCAAGTGCCCATTTAATGGATTATGCGGCAACCAAATCGGCTATCGCTAGTTTTACAGTCAGCTTGGCGAAACAATTTGCTGAAAAAGGAATTCGCGTCAATGGGGTAGCCCCAGGACCGATCTGGACACCATTACAGTTAGATCATGGCCAACCGCAAGACCAGCTGCCTGAATTTGGTCAGCAAGCGTTACTTGAGCGGGCAGGACAACCAGCTGAGCTGGCACCTGTCTATGTCTTTTTAGCTTCCAATAAAGCTAGCTATGTGACAGCACAGATTTATGGTGTTACCGGCGGAGAAGCCATCAACTTGTAAGCTTATCAAAAATTGGAGAAAAAGGAGGAGGTGTCCTATGAGTAAAGGGTGGAAAATCGTATCAATTATCGTTTCGTTGATCTTTATCACTGTCTTATTACCAATCGTATTAATGAGTAATCCTTATATGCAGCTGCCATTTGGTTTGGACAGCAGAGGCAATGTCGTCACGTATTTCTTTGACAACTTGTTTATGCGTCAATATATGTTTTGGGTAGCTGTTGTCTTGATCGCCTTATTCTTGATCGTGATCTTAGTCGTGCTTCTTTATCCAAAAACCAAAACGACCTTTGTTTTGAAAGAGGATAAGGGCGCATTGACGATCGATAAGAAAGCAATCGAAGGACTTGTACGTACGAAAGTAAATGAAAAAGAATTTGTTGAAGGACCAAAAGTTCATGTCAAGGCGACCAAAAATCGAATTTTGATTAAAATCAAAGGACGCTTGAAACGGACGTCTGCCTTAGTCGGCAAAACCGAAAACTTAATGGCGGAAATCCAACAAGATGTCCAACGAGTGCTTGGTTCAAGTGAGAAAGTCAAAGTCGAAGTCAACTACGCGAATTTTGAACAAAATGAGACTCCGGAAAACCCGCGAGTAGAATAGGAGGGCTATGATGAACGAACTACAACAATACAAAATCCCATTGATTTTTGGAGCAATCGGCCTTGTTCTGGCTGTGTTGTTTGTAACGATCGGTTTTTTCAAAACATTGCTGATTCTACTCCTAACAGGTTTGGGTTTTGCGTTAGGATTGTATCTCCAACGTACCGGTATCATCGACGAATTTTTTAACCAACAATAACGCATTTTAATAGGAGGAATTTTTAATGAATAACGATAAAAACGAATTAAACAATGATAAAAAAGTCAGCGCACATCCAGATCCAGTGGTTCCTAACACCAATCATCAAGCAAATGAAAATGCGATTCCGATGACTGAAGCACCAGATCCAGTGGTACCAAATGCTGAAAAAGCAGTAGCAGGACAACAAAACGGACCAAAACCAGGGGATCATCCAGCACCAGGAAATCCAAATCCAGCAGGACATCATCCAGCACCGCCAAAACCTGGCCACAACGATTTTGAAGGACCAACTGGCGATGCACCCGTTCATGGTTCATTGACCTATGATGACAAAGTGATCCAAAAAATCATCGGGATCGCATTAGAACACGTGGATGGTCTGTTGACGGTCGATGGTGGTTTCTTCTCTAACATTGCGGAAAAATTAGTCAATACAGACAATGTGACTGCGGGTATCAATACCGAAGTAGGGAAAAAACAAGTAGCCGTTGATTTAGATATCGTGGTTGAATACGACCGCAACATCCCAGAAATCGCTGACCAAGTCAAAGAAGTCATCCAAAAAGAAGTAACGACAATGACCCAATTAGAAGTTATCGAAGTCAACATCAATGTTGTAGATGTAAAAACGATCGCTGAATACGAAGAGGAACAAGAAACGGTTCAAGACAAAGTATCGTCAGCTGCATCTAAAACCGGCGACTTTGCTTCACGTCAAACCAACAAAGCCAAACATGCGGCTTCCCGCGCGTCTGATCGTATCGAAGAATACAACGAGCCTCGGGTGAAATAAAAAAGTTTCATATGAAACAAAAACAAGCATTGATCCTGTGATCAATGCTTGTTTCTTTGAGAAAAAAGCTGACCAGGAGGGTTGGCAGCCTCGCTGGTCAAGGAAAAATGAAAAAAGTTTTTTGGATTGAAATGAGTATAATTCCCATGCCTTAAACCAACCTTAAAGCCCCAGTTAAAAAATGGTAAATTCTCCTAGAAAGCAATGTCTGGCTATTGCATCACATTGCTTTTTGCGTTAAAGTAGGAACTAGTCTGTGAAACATTTTTCTGTTTCACAAAATAGAAAGGATTCGTTATGCTACCTGAAGAATTTCATGAAGAATTACGCAAAAACGGGATCGTTTTAACCGAAGAACAAATGGAAAAATTCGCTGTCTATTTCGAGCGTTTAGTTGAATGGAATCAGAAGATGAATCTAACTGCAATCACGGAAAAATCAGAAGTGTATTTGAAGCATTTCTACGATTCTGTTTCCTTAGCTTTTGAAACCGCCTTTGACCCGCAAAGTCATTTGTGTGATGTCGGTTCAGGTGCTGGCTTTCCAAGTATTCCACTAAAAATCGTGTTTCCTGAATTAGAAGTGACGATCGTCGACTCTTTAAATAAGCGCATCACCTTTTTACAAACCCTTGTGACGGATCTACAATTGGAAAATGTCCACTTGTACCATGACCGCGCAGAAACATTTGGTCAAAACCCGCAATTTCGTGGGCAATTCGATTATGTGACTGCTCGTGCGGTTGCCCGTTTGAATGTGTTAACGGAACTCTGTGTGCCATTGGTGAAAAAAGCAGGCTATTTTTATGCGCTCAAAGCTGCCAAAAGCGAGGAAGAACTGGTTGAAGCCAAACCAGCCATCTCACTCTTAGGCGGCAAATTTATTGAAGAAAAAAGCTTTACCTTACCGGTCAGCGGCGATGAACGCCATCTTTTGATCATTCAAAAGAAAAAAGAAACGCCAAAGAAATACCCCCGCAAACCGGGAATGCCAGCGAAACAACCAATCAAATAGGAGGAAAATCAATGGCCCGTATTATTTCTGTTGCAAACCAAAAAGGCGGCGTAGGCAAAACCACCACAACGGTGAACCTAGGTGCGTCCTTAGCATTTGTCGGCAAAAAAGTGTTACTCGTAGATATTGATGCCCAAGGCAACGCCACAAGCGGTGTCGGCATTCGCAAACCAGATGTGGAACAAGACATCTATGATGTATTAGTCAATGAAACACCGATCGTTGAAGCGATTTTACCTAGCAGTCGGGAAAACTTGGATATCGTTCCAGCGACGATCCAATTAGCTGGTGCGGAAATTGAATTGACCTCCATGA
Organism: Enterococcus sp. AZ079; assembly: GCF_050547255.1. NCBI lineage: Bacteria > Bacillati > Bacillota > Bacilli > Lactobacillales > Enterococcaceae > Enterococcus > Enterococcus sp. AZ079. Next base: position 3,373,567 of record NZ_CP172955.1, read on the forward strand.
TGGCGCGGGAATCTCGATTGAAATCGGCTTTGAATGAAATCAAAGAACAATACGATTATATCTTTATCGATTGCCCACCATCTTTAGGTCATTTGACGATCAATGCCTTTACCGCCAGTGATTCGATTTTGATCCCAGTCCAATGTGAGTACTATGCATTAGAAGGGCTGAGCCAACTATTGAATACCGTGCGTTTAGTACAAAAACATTTTAACCCTGAGTTAGAGATCGAAGGGGTCTTACTGACGATGTATGATGCCCGCACGAACTTAGGCGCGGAAGTCGTGGAAGAAGTCCGCCGCTATTTCCAAGAAAAAGTATATGAAACCATTATTCCGCGGAATATCCGGTTGTCTGAAGCACCTAGTCATGGATTGTCGATCATTGATTATGATCCACGCTCAAAAGGAGCCGAAGTCTATCAGACGTTAGCAAAGGAAGTGTTAGCCCGTGAAGAATAAAGGGAAAGGATTAGGGCGTGGGATCGATGCGTTGTTTCAAGACCTGCAAGGGTTAGAAGAAGTCGATATCAAGACAGAAAAAGTCGTTGAACTGCCTTTAAACGAATTAAGACCCAACCCTTATCAACCGCGAAAAACCTTTGATGAGCTTTCATTACAAGAACTAGCCAATTCGATCCAGCATTCGGGGGTCTTTCAACCGATCATCGTGCGGCAATCATCCGTCAAAGGCTATGAGATCATTGCTGGTGAACGCCGGTTTCGAGCGTCCAAACTAGCTGGCAAGGAAACGATCCCAGCCATCATCCGCAATTTTGATGAAGAAGCGATGATGCAAGTCGCCGTTTTAGAAAACTTGCAGCGGGAAGATTTGAATCCTTTAGAAGAAGCAGAAGCTTATGACATGCTGATGAAAAATTTGAAATTGACCCAAGCACAAGTCGCTGAACGCTTAGGGAAAAGCCGCCCGTATATCGCCAATTATTTGCGGTTACTGTCCTTGCCGAAACTCGTCAAAGAAATGGTTCAAGATGACCGTTTGTCTATGGGACAAGCCCGGACATTATTAGGGTTGAAAAACAAAGAACAGATCTTAAAATTAGCCAATCGTTGTGTCAAAGAAAATCTGACAGTCCGCCAATTAGAACAAATGGTCGCTGAGATGAACGACACGAAAAACGAAAAGAAAAAAGTTCCGCGTCTGATTCGGGAAAAACCGTACTATTTACGAGAAAGCGAAGAACGGTTGATGGATAAATTCGGCACAAATGTCGAGATCCGCGAAAAAGAAGGCAAAGGAAAAATCGAGATCGAATACCTGTCACAAAAAGATTTAACCCGTATTTTAGATTTATTGAACATTCAATTTGATGAAGCTTGAGGTGATAAAGATGTATGATCTTGGGGATATTGTCGAAATGAAAAAACCGCATGCCTGCAAAGCCAATCGTTGGGAAATCATCCGCATGGGGGCAGACATCAAAATAAAGTGTACGAATTGCGGCCACATCGTCATGATGACGCGCCGAGAATTTGATAAAAAGATGAAGAAAATCCTAGAAAAAAAAGAGAAAGAGTGAAGTGAAGCATGGCGTTAACTGCCGGAATCGTTGGATTGCCAAATGTGGGCAAATCTACTTTATTTAATGCAATAACCAAAGCAGGAGCAGAAGCCGCAAACTATCCGTTTGCGACGATCGATCCGAATGTAGGAATGGTGGAAGTGCCAGATTGGCGCTTACAGCGTTTAACAGAATTAGTCCGTCCGAAAAAGACAGTCCCAACCACCTTTGAATTTACGGATATTGCTGGAATCGTCCGCGGTGCCAGCAAAGGGGAAGGATTAGGCAACCAATTTTTGAGCCATATCCGCCAAGTGGATGCGATCTGTCATGTCGTTCGTTGTTTCGACGACGACAACATCACCCACGTGGAAGGCCGCGTGGACCCATTAGCTGATATCGATACCATCAACTTGGAGTTGGTTTTAGCAGATTTAGAATCCGTCAACAAGCGCTATACTCGGGTCGCAAAAATTGCTAAAACCAAAGACAAAGATGCGGTGGCGGAATTGGCCGTTCTTGATAAAATCAAACCGGTCCTAGAAGAAGGGATCTCAGCTCGTTCGATCGAATTTACAGATGAAGAACAGCGCATCGTCAAAAGTTTGTTTTTACTAACGACCAAACCAGTTTTATACGTTGCCAACGTAGCAGAAGAAGACGTGGCAGACTATGAAACCAATGACTATGTCAACAAAGTGAAGGAATTTGCAGCGAGCGAAAATGCGGAAGTGATCGTCATCAGTGCTCGTGCCGAAGAAGAGATCGCTGAGCTGGAAGAAGAAGACAAAGCAGAGTTTTTAGAAGCATTAGGAATTGAAGAATCAGGGTTGGATCAATTGATTCGTGCTGCCTATGATTTACTTGGTCTAGCAACGTACTTTACCGCTGGTGAACAAGAAGTGCGTGCGTGGACGTTCCGTAAAGGCATCAAAGCACCGCAAGCAGCGGGGATCATCCATACGGACTTTGAGCGCGGCTTTATTCGTGCGGAAACTGTTTCCTTTGAAGATCTGAACCAATACGGCACGATGCAAGCGGCCAAAGAAGCCGGTCGGGTACGTTTGGAAGGAAAAGATTATGTCGTGCAAGATGGCGACGTGATGTTGTTCCGTTTTAACGTATAAAGGGCTTTCTTCCCAGTGAATTTGTGGTAAAATGTCCATTGTGAAGAAAACGCAGAAGGGAGAATCAATTCATGGAACCAGAAACTCTGCGAAATTATGTTTCCGAAAATCGTGAATTAGAACAACAATTAACAAAACGAAACCAACAATATATATTTGATTTAAAAAAATCGCTAGAGGCAGCCAACCTTTCTGAAGAAGAAAAAACGATTGCCTTGCATGAGATGCTGCCGGTCTTAGTCAAAGAACAAAAAGGCGGCAAAACAGCCCGCCAATTATTTGGTACAGTGTCTGAACGCACCGAAGCCATCATCAACAAACCCGTTGAGCAAAAAGAATCCGGACCCTTCTTGATGTGGTTGGATAGCACCTTGCTGATTTTAGGGATTTTTGGCTTGATGTTAGGGGTTATGGGAATCTTTACTAGAGGACAAGCACAACCTTATGGCTTATTGACCCTCTTCTTGATGGCGATGCTTGCTGGTTGGGTCTTCTACTTGATGTACAAATACATGTATCAATATGAACGCCCAGGTGCCGATAAGAGCAAACGGCCGAAGATGTGGAAGATCATTTTGATTTTAGTCGCAGCCTTCATGCTATGGATCGTTGTGATCTCGCTTTCTGCGATGATCCAACCACCATTGAATCCACAAGTGGATCCTGTGATCGAAGCCTTGATCGGGGCAGTGGCATTAGCCGCGAAGTACTACTTGAAACGCAAATACAATATCATCAGCAGTATGTCTGTTCCTAGAGGCTGATGACTACACGTTGATCGTGCGCCTTCTTTTGTTAAAAAAGACCGCACGATCAGCGTGTTTTTTTGGCTCTTCGACATTTAGTGTTGGTAGAGAAAGATACAACTGAAAATTTAGTCATAACCAGTTAGGCAGATTGCTTAACTGGTTTTTGTTTTACTTGGAAGATTAAGCCTTGAATGAGATAAATTCTTGCTCGAAAGTTGTGGAAATTTCGATAGCCGTAGGCTACTCGTTTTATCACTTTTATCTTGTTGTTTCTTCCTTCTAATGCCCCATTACTATACCTGGTTTTTAAAGCATATTGAATCCCTAATTTGTATTTATTTAAAAACGTCAGCTTCTTACAAAACCATTGTGGGAGGCGTTGATCTAAGCTGTTGATCGTATCGAAAAAGCTTTGGCTGTCCTTGTGTTTAAAGTGATAGAGGAGGAGCTGACAAGTCTCGTAAGCCCTTGTTAATTGTTCGTCATAACTCAAAAGTTCATCGACGATCGCTTTTTGCGTCATTGGTCTACGAAAGGATCGATCATATTGATAATTGGAACTATCCAGATCATAAGCATGCTTAAGGAGCAATTTCCAGAATCGCTTCAATCGTCGATACTTTGTCGGTTCCGTTTTTTGAAAGCTGTTCATTGTTTTAATTCGCAACTGGTTTAACGCACGAGTGATTTGTTGGACAATGTGAAAGCGATCGGTCACGATTTTTGCGTTTGGGAAGACCGCCTTTACAAGTTCAAAATAAGGGGCATTCATATCCATCACGACGTATTTCACGTTCGCTCGTGCTTTTCGGGTGAATTTAAGGAAATATGGTTTTAAGAATGCAAGGCGACGATTCTCCAATACGCCGATCAATTGTTGGGTCTGCCCATTCATAAAGACAAAACTCATTTTTCCGCTGCAGGACTTCATTGATTTGAACTCATCAAAACAAAGGACCGAAGGTAACGTATCAAAACGAGGATGATACGTTTTTAAACAGGTGTGTAGGACACGCAGAACGGTTACGTCAGAGACAAAATAGCGATCGGCAATTTCTTTTCTTGTTGTATTCTTGGCCAGCTCCAAGGCGATTTGAACCTTTAATTCTTTTGAAAGATAGCAGTTTTCATCCACCAAGTTTGTCTGAGCATTGAATGTCGACTGACATTCTTTACAGTAAAAGCGCGTACGTACCAAGCGTAATTCTGTTTTGGTGTCTCGATAAGGCAAAAGTTGAACTTTTGTTTTGTGTGAGCCATTCTTGATGATTTGTCCTTCATTTTTGATGCCACATTTACGGCAATGGCTTGGTATATAGCTAAGTTTGGCATGGATAAGATTGATGCGAAACCCCTCTTCTTCTACTGTCTCTAACCATTCTTCTTCGAAGAATAAATTTTCATCTGTTAAACCTAACAATTTTCTAGTACAATGATCCATGGAGATATCCTTTCTTGGTTTGGTTTTGTTTTAGACGACTAAATTCTACCAGTTAGGCTATCTCTTTTTCTATCTTTTTTTACAAAAAAAGTGTCAATAGAAAATCCGTAGATTTTCCACCAACACTAAATATTGTAGAACCGTTTTTTTAGAAAAAATGGCGAATTATGAGATTTAACCAAAGGTTTGAAGAGGATTATTAAGAAAGCTTTCCGAATGGTTGACTTATGAAAAAATCTTTGCTATTTTTTTTAAAATACCTAAAAACTTTAAGGAGTGGTTACAAAAATGTCCAACTGGGAAACCAAATTTGTAAAAAAAGGGTTAACGTTTGATGATGTCTTATTGATTCCGGCAGAAAGTCACGTCTTGCCAAATGACGTGGATATGAAAGTGCAGCTTGCCCCGAATATTACACTAAATATTCCAATCATAAGTGCCAGTATGGATACCGTAACTGATAGTAAAATGGCGATCTCAATGGCGCGTCAAGGAGGACTTGGCGTAATTCACAAAAACATGAGTATCGCAGCGCAAGCAGATGAAGTGCGCAAAGTAAAACGTTCTGAAAGCGGCGTGATCATCGATCCGTTTTTCTTAACACCAAGCCACTTAGTTGCTGATGCAGAACATTTGATGAGCAAGTACCGCATCAGCGGGGTACCGATCGTAGAAACGATGGAAAACCGCAAATTAGTCGGTATCATCACGAACCGCGACATGCGTTTTGTCACGGATTATACGATGCCGATCAATGATGTGATGACCAAAGACCAATTGATCACAGCACCTGTCGGTACGTCGTTGAAAGACGCTGAAAAAATCTTACAACAACACAAGATCGAAAAATTACCGATCGTTGATGAAGCAGGGATCTTAAGCGGTTTGATCACTATCAAAGATATTGAAAAAGTGATCGAATTCCCGAATGCAGCCAAAGACACGCATGGACGCCTATTAGTGGCAGCGGCAGTCGGCGTTACCAGCGATACCTTTGAGCGCGCACAAGCATTATTGGATGCAGGCGTGGACGCGATTGTTATTGATACTGCCCACGGACACAGTGCGGGTGTTTTACGCAAAATCTCTGAAATTCGTGCGCATTTCCCAGAAGCGACATTGATTGCGGGAAATGTTGCCACTGCAGAAGGCACGAAAGCATTGTATGATGCTGGTGTCGATGTCGTAAAAGTCGGGATCGGTCCAGGTTCGATCTGTACTACTCGGGTGGTAGCCGGTGTCGGAGTTCCTCAATTGACCGCGATCTATGATGCAGCCTCTGTGGCACGTCAATACGGCAAAGCAATCATTGCCGATGGTGGGATCAAATACTCTGGGGATATCGTCAAAGCTTTAGCAGCTGGCGGACATGCCGTAATGCTAGGTAGCATGTTGGCAGGAACCGATGAATCACCAGGTGAATTTGAAATCTATCAAGGCCGACGCTTCAAAACCTACCGGGGAATGGGTTCATTGGGGGCAATGGAAAAAGGCTCCAGCGACCGTTACTTCCAAGGTGGCGTAAACGAAGCCAACAAATTGGTTCCAGAAGGCATCGAAGGGCGTGTCGCTTATAAAGGCAGCGTTTCTGATATCATCTTCCAAATGATCGGAGGCTTGAAATCAGGGATGGGTTATGTCGGTGCTGGCAATCTACAGCAATTACGTGATGAAGCACAATTCATCCAAATGAGCGGCAACGGACTAAAAGAATCACATCCCCACGATGTTCAAATCACGAAAGAAGCACCAAACTACTCTGTAAAATCATAAAATGTTTCACGTGAAAACCAACGCCCCCTCTGTTCAAAAGTGGACAGAGGGGATTATTTGTTCAAAAAAGAACGTCACTCTCAGCTATCTAGGCAAGAGTGGCGTTCTTTTCTTTAAAATCGCTGCTTGATGATCAGCAAATCGCTTTAGCAGCAGCTTATTCGTTTGATTTCAACGCATCGATCATGTTGACATGAGTCAGTTTTACATGGGTGACGTACATCACGATGATCGTAAAGAGAATCGTCATGCCGCCGGCTAAAGCATAAGCCGGCCAATTGATCACTAATGGAAAGACCATGTTTTCCATCGAAGCTTGGATCAAAATAAAGTCAGTCAAGAAGTAACCTACCACGTAACCTGCGAGAATCCCAAATAACGTAAAAACGATATTTTCCCGTACGATGTACATGGTGACTTCTTTATTGTAAAACCCTAATACTTTAATAGTAGAAAGCTCGCGAATCCGCTCGGAAACATTGATGTTGGTCAAGTTATACAAGACGACAAAGGCTAATGCCCCTGATAGTACAACTAAGATCAAGACAATGGAGTTCAAGTTGCCCATCGAATCATCCTGCATTTTGATCTGAGTAGAAAGGAACGTCGTGTTTTTGACTTTGTCGGTATCTAACAAGGCTGTTGATAAAGCTTCCTCTTGTTTTTTCGTCATCGTCTTGCTTTTGACTAAGAACGCATTCGGTTCAAAAGTACTGTCGGTGATTTCTTCGTAAAGAGTCGGTGACAGATAAAGGGAATTGCCTAAATAGTTTTCTGCGATGCCGCTGATAGGTACTTCAAAAGCTTCTTGATCGCTAGTATAGAAGGTCAATGTATCCCCAACCTGCAGATCATACAATTCTGCGTATTTCATAGTCAGCACGGCACCTTCTGTTAATGGCAGCTTCTGACCTGCCGTTGTTTTCAAATGGACATAGTCGGTAAACGCTTCTTGATCTGCCGGAACCATCAAGGTCAAACTTTGTTTTCCTTGGTCAGCTGGTCGAATCTCGATCGTTTCATTGTAGACTAGCATCGAATGGGTCACAAGAGGATCGTCTGTTAAAACCGTTTCAGCGGCAGCAACGGTTTCTTCCTTCGCATCATTTAAGGTCACGACGGCTTGATAATCCGTAATGGGCCCAAATTGTTTCGCAGTCACAGCACTTAAGGAATCTTTCAACCCAACGCCTGCCACCATCAGTCCCGTACAGCCGGCGATGCCAATGATTGCCATGATCATTCGCGATTTGTAGCGGAAGATGTTACGGAAGCTGACTTTTTGATTGAAGCTTAAACGTGACCATAAGGGCGTAATGGCCTCTAATAAAATCCGTTTCCCAGGTTTTGGCGCCCGAACTTGCAGTAGCTGGGCAGGTTTTTCCCGCAATTCTTTGATCAAAACAAAGAGGCAAGCACCGAGCGTCGCCAGTAAAAAGGCGATCGCGGCCAAAATAATTGGCGACCAGACATAATAGACGCGAATCCCGTCTAAAAGATACCGTTCGCTGGATAGAAAATAAATCAAACGCGGCAACAGTTCCGTCCCTAATACGGCACCACTGATAATGCCAATGGCCGAAGACAGGAGGGCATAAATCAAATATTTAAGGGAGATCTCGACTTTGCCATAGCCCATCGCTTTTAAGGTCCCGATCTCTTTGCGGTTTTCTTCTACCATCCGCGTCAGTGTCGTAAAGGTGATCAACGCAGCGATAAAGAAGAAGAAGACAGGGAACACATTGGCGATCGCTGCGATACGATCAGACAGCCCACCATATTCTTGGAAACCGGGGTTATCTTTGCGTTGGTTGTAAAGATACGTGGGTTCTGCCAAGTCTTCGATCTCTGCACGTTTTTCTGCCAGTGTTTGTTGGGCATCGGTTAGTTCTTGTTGCTGTTCATCTAATTGGGTTTGCTGCCGAGTCAACTCTTCTTCCCCAGTGGTCAATTGGCCTTCGAGGGCTGCTTGTTGTACGGGCGGCAGCTGTGCCAAGGCGGCTTGCTGTTGTTCTAGTTCCGCTTTGGCCTGATCCAGTTGGGCTTGTCCATCAGCTAACTGTTTTTGTCCATCGCGGACTTCTTTTTCTGCAGGCGCTAATTCATCAAAAGCATCTTGCTGAATTTCTGCTAAGCGTTCTTTAGGGCGATCCGCAAACAGTTCCTCAATCGTTTCTTGATGGGCTGCCATCTTGTCGGTGTAAGCATCGGAGTATGTTTCAAGGCCAGCGACATCATCAAAGGCGAGATAAAGGATCGTTTTGACCTCCATCTTGAACTGTTCTTCCGGCACATAAGCAAAATACGTCACGACACCGCTGCCGACATTCGCATAGCCACGTTCGGCAGCACTGATATAAATGGGAGAGGTGGCGAACCCAACGACCGTATAGTCTTTGTCCGACAGATTATCGGCATCATCGATCGTAAAAGTATCCCCTATTTGCCAGCCATAATTTTTTGCTTCGGTGTCCAGCACGATTTCATCGGCTTTTTCTGGCAGTCGGCCGTCCTTCACCAGTAGCTGGTTGAGTTCCTGTGAGGGATCATAAGAGGTCACTTGCACGACTTCATCTGAATTGGCAGCGTAATAAAATTGATAGGCGGCTTCTGTGTGAGCACCGCTTTTTTCCGCCGCATCAATGTCGTCCTCCGTCAATCCCAGCGTGGAAGTGACTTGCAGATCTGCTAAATGCTGACCGTTGACATATTCACTCGCGGAATGGTTCAGGATCGGGCCGGTCGCTTTGATACCGACAAAGAGAAACGTTCCTAAAAAAATGATCAAGGTGATTGCGATAAAGCGGCCTTTTGATTGGCGAATCTCTCGCAAACTTGCTTTAAGATAGGTCTTATTTTTCATCAGATCCTCCTACCAAACGATTTCATCGATCGAGATTGGATGAGGATTCTCTTCAATGGAACGGACAGTGGCATCGTTGATATGGATCACCCGATCGGCGATCGGGGCAATGGCGCTGTTATGGGTAATGATCAGCACCGTATTGCCGTTTTTCCGACTGGCGTTTTGCAAAAGCTTCAACACTTGTTTGCCTGTTTCAAAATCCAAGGCACCAGTCGGTTCATCGCATAATAGTAATTTCGGGTTTTTGGCTAACGCCCGAGCGATCGATACCCGCTGCTGTTCCCCACCAGAGAGCTGCGAAGGAAAGTTGTTTTTACGGTTTTCTAACCCGACTTGTGCTAAGACTTCATCAGGATCGAGTGCATTCGGTGAGACTTCTGTTGCCAATTCAATGTTTTCTTTCGCTGTCAGGTTCGGCACCAAATTATAAAACTGGAAGACGAACCCGACGTCTTTGCGGCGGTATTCCGTCAGCTGTTTGTCGTTAAACTTCGCGATATCGACATTGTCGATAATGATTTGTCCTTCATCTGGCGAATCCATCCCGCCTAAAATATTCAAAACGGTCGATTTTCCTGCACCACTGGGTCCAAGGATCACCACTAATTCGCCTTCTTCAATGGCAAAGGAAAGATCGTTGTTGGCAGTGATGGTGGTTTCGCCCATCTGATAGCGTTTATATTCATTCTTTACTTCAACATAACTCATTAATAAAGCCTCCATTTTTTAAACACGTGTTGATTTAATCACATGGTGTTAGTATACTAAGAAAGAAAAGTAAGAGCAATCCTCAATGCTTACGTATTTGTCATTAAATAGACAAATATTGATCAAATGTACAGAGAAAAGGGGAAATGATATGGTGGGGACTGTGGGGAATCGTCGAACGATCTACTCGAAAAAAGTGATCCGACGCGCCTTTCAGGAGTTATTGTTGGAAAAAGAGTACCGCAAAATCACGATCAAAGAGATTGCGGAACGAGCCGATATCAACCGAGGAACATTTTATAAATATTATAAGGATACGGCCGCTTTGTTGGAGGAAATCGAAGGGGAGCTTGTTGAGCAGATCGCATCGAACTTGCAGCAGGAAAATTTGTCATTGGATCTTTGGTTGGAAAAGCTGTTGACGATTTTGTATGAGAATCCTAGTACGACCCATTTGATTTTGTTGAACAACAGCCATTTGCTGAATCTTTTATTGTCAGAGATCAAACCGGAGACCTTGAAACGGTTTGCCCAATACTTTCAAGATGCTTCCGAGGAAGAATTGGAACTGTGTCTTAGCTTTTTTGTCTGCGGGTCTATCGGGTTGATCGAACGCTGGCTCAAAGATTTCTCAACGATGTCGCCAAAAGCTGTCGCTGAACTGTTGATCCAAATTTTTGTGACTAATGTATATGAGGATAAGAAGGGCTAAAAAAAGAGGGAACGATCCAACAACCAAAAAGGAACGCAGCAAGAGACAATTTGCTGCATTCCTTTTTTTATTTAGTCAACGAGGCGCTCGTCGTTCATCCCAAAGTATTGATGCAATGGTTTTTGCCGTGCTTCTAATAATTGATCGACAGTCACGAATTCGTAGCCTTCGTTTTTGAGCATTTTAATGACTCCCGGTACGGCTTTCACAGATTTCGGGTGAATATCATGGATCAAGATCATGGCACCATTAAAGACATTTTGTTGCACCAAGGCATTGATCTTCTTCGGATCCTTCAATTTCCAGTCTTGAGAATCGATGTCCCATTGAATGATCGGCATGCCAATGGTTTGTGCGCTTTGTTTGTCGATAGCGCCATAAGGGGGCCGTAAATTTCTAGGTAGTAAACCCGTCGCATTATAAATGGCTTTGTTGGTTTTTGTGACTTCTGCCTGCAAATCTTCCGCTGAAAGAGTATTCAGCTGCGGATGAGAGTAAGAATGACTGGCGATCTCGTGTCCAGCTTCTTGGACTTTTTTAGCAGCTTGCGGATATTGCTCTACCATTTGTCCCAGCATAAAGAAGGTCGCTTTGACGTCATTTTCTTGTAAGATGTTCAACAGATCCATGGTGGATGTACTGTTGGGTCCATCATCAAAGGTCAATGCCACGTATTTTTTATTGGGGTCTAAACTTGGCAAGGCATTGTTGAGTTGGTCAGCAGCCACGAGATCAGGATCAATGAATGGGGCGATCTCGCTGTAAGACAGGGTGATTTCCGTCGCTCCCGTCTGATTTTTTGGCAATTCGATGGTCAGCTTCTCTGGATCATAAGTAAATTTCGAATCGAAGGTGATCCGCTCCATGGCCAAGACGGCGTCGATGATTTTGGCGGGGTCTTTGGCTTGATCCAGCAGTTTTTGCTGAATGACTTGTTGAATACCTAATAAGCTGCCTTCATCAGGAACCAGTTCTTTCAAAGACAATTCGGTTTGCGTCTTCTCTGATATGAAGATCGGTGCATCCGTTAGGCTGTCCGCATCTTCAAAACGTCCGGTTTCTCGATTCCACACATAGCTGTCGGCTTTCAATGAATAAGTAGACACCTTTGAAGCCGCTGCTTGTGCTTGGATGCGGGCAACGGTGACGACTTCTTTTTTCGTTTGTTTTTTACGCAAGTGATCAGCGGCTTGTGTCAACCGTTCTTTGATATCTTTGATGGGAAACGTATCAAGGTCTTGCGGGCGGTAGATCAATTCTTTGGTTGCGCCTTTGGAGAGCACTTCAGGCGTTGTTTTTAACCCATTTTGGCTTTGTTCTGCTTGGATTGATGCCAGTAATTTCTCCGCAGCCGCCTCATATTTTTCTTGGGCGGCGACTTCTTGTTGGTGTAACGTGTAAAGGACTGAGCCAGCCGTTGCGATCAGAACGATCAATAATAAGGCAAATAAGGAAAAAATTGCTTTTCGATACGGCTTCTTTCTCGAGGGTGGTCCTTTCGGTCTTTCTTCAGCGGATGCTGTTCGTTTTTGATTATTGTTTGGTTTCTTGTGCAAGTCACTCCGACGGGCATAGGTCTTTCCTTCGGGCATTGGTGAAGCTCCCTTCATTCCATCCTAAATTATGCCCACGTTACCATAAGTCACAGGTACTTTCAACGATCATGCCCGGTTTCTGATAGAGACTTAAAAAGATGAAGGGATTTTTCTAATTATTCATTTAAAAATTACAGCCTTGTTGCGTTGTTTCTCTTGCAAGAAGCGATCAAAGGCGTTAGGGGGTCTTTTGCAACCACTATCTATTAGGTGAACTAGAAAACCCCTTCGTAACAGATCACGTGGAGTGACTGTTACGAAGGGGGTGCAATTAAGGGTGCTAAGGCTTAGGCTTTTTCGATTTTTGTCAGTCCGCCCATGTAAGGAACCAGAACTTCTGGTACCGTTACACTGCCGTCTTCGTTTTGATAATTTTCAAGCACTGCGGCTACCGTCCGACCGACAGCCAGACCAGAGCCATTTAGTGTATGCATGTAGTGAATCTTGCCCTCTTGATCGCGGTAACGGATCATGGCACGGCGTGCTTGGAAGTCTTCACAGTTTGAGCAAGAGCTGATCTCACGGTACATTTCCTGAGCAGGGATCCATACTTCTAAATCATAGGTCTTTGCTGCAGAAAAGCCCATATCTCCTGTACACAAGCTAAGCACTCGGTAAGGCAAGTTGAGTTTTTGCAAAATATCTTCGGCATTAGCCGTCATCTTTTCTAATTCTTCATAAGAATGGTCAGCATCACTGAATTTCACCATTTCAACTTTATTGAATTGGTGCAGACGAATCAAGCCGCGGGTATCACGACCAGCGCTGCCAGCTTCTGAACGAAATGATGGGCTCAAGGCAGTGAAGTAGGCAGGGAGCTGTTCTTGTTCTAAGATCTCCCCTTGATAGTAATTGGTCAAAGGTACTTCAGCAGTCGGAATCAAAGTCAAATCCGTGTCTGCCAATTGGAAAACATCTTCTTTGAACTTTGGAAATTGTCCCGTGCCAAACATTGCTTGGCTATTGACGATATAAGGGGTGATCATCTCGGTATAGCCATGCTCATAGACATGCTGATCCAACATGAAGTTGTATAAGGCACGTTCCAAACGAGCACCTAAGCCTTTGTAGTAAACAAAGCGGCTGCCAGAAACTTTGGCGCCCCGCTCAAAGTCGAGGATCCCCAACTCTTCAGCGATCTCCCAATGCGGTTTTGGTTCAAAGGCAAAGGCTTTTGGTTCTGCCCAGCGGCGGACTTCTACATTGTCGTCTTCATCTTTGCCCACCGGAACAGAATCATTCGGCAAGTTCGGTAACGTCGTGGCGATCTCTTTGATGTCTTCATCAATTTGAGCGATCTCTTCATCCAATTGCTTGATTTGGCTGCCGACTTCTTTCATTTGGGCAATTTTATCAGCCGCGTCTTCTTTTGCCCGTTTCAAGGCAGCGATCTCACCAGAAACATCGTTGCGCAATTTCTTGCGTTCTTCCGTTTGGACTAAGAGTTCTCTGCGACGTTCGTCAAGCGTTAAAAAGCGGTCCAATACTTCTTTTTGCACGCCTCGTGTTGCGAGTTTGCTTTGTACTTCAGCAAAATTTTGGCGAATCATTTTTACATCTAACATAGTGATACATCCTCCTTTGATTTTTCCATAGAAAAAAGGCCATTCCGATCCCGTGTTGCTTGGGACGAAATGACCATTCGCGGTGCCACCCAAGTTCAGCTTGCGCTGCCCTTGCTGCTCGTATCGTGAGCCAACGATTTTTCTTTCGAAAAATACACGTTAAAGAACTGGATTCTATTTTTTCCAACACTGATTTTCACCAACCATCAGCTCTCTTTACTAGATGAAAAAAATATACTAGGTTCTGTGCCTTGATTATTTTCTTTAGCATACCCAAAAAATGTTGGGGCGTCAACCATAGGTTTGTGTGTTGGACAAATTGTTGCGCTTCAACGGGAGATGAATAATAAAGGACGTCCATTCTGGCGTTGATTTGGCATAGATATAGCCGCCATGTAAGGCGACGATGCTTTGAGCGATCGCTAGACCTAAGCCAGTTCCTCCTGTTTCTTGAGAGCGGGATTCTTCCACTCGATAGAAACGGTCGAATAGAGAATCAAGGGCTTGCTTAGGAATCATCTGCCCATTGTTTTTGACGGTTAAGATCGCTTCGGTTCCGACTTTCTCGACCTCCATGCGGATCTTATCGGCGCCTTTGCCGTATTTCAAGGCATTTGACAGCAGGTTGTTGAAAACTCGCACCAGTTTTTCGGTATCGCCATCCATTTCGATATGCTCTGGACGGGTGTAGGTTTCGATCTTGATGCCTTTTCGGCTAGCTTCTAATTCAAAGTCTGCCGCCAATTGTTCCACTAGCTGGGCCATATCGAATTCCATCACATTAATGGGCACGCTAGGCTGACGCACTTTCGTGTATTCAAACAAATCATCGACGAGGGATTTCATTTGTTTGGCTTTGACATACGCCGTATGAGTATATTTCAGCAATTCTTCTTCCGAATGGTATTGTCGATCTTCAATTAGACCTAAGTAGCCGATGATCGAAGTCAATGGTGTCCGAATGTCATGACTGACATTGGTGATCAGCTCATCTTTGGATTGCTCGATCCGCCGTTCATCTTCGATCGCCGCCACCGTACTGTCGACTAAGCCATTGATATTAGAAACGATCCGACTTAAATCGCCCCGTAACTCGAAGGGGATGCGATGATCGTAGTTGCCTTCTGCGATAAAGTGCAGCTCGCTGATAATGTGACGTAGCTGCATTTGATGGTAACGACGAATCAAACGCCAATATAAGACGATCACATCTAATAGGAAGAACATCGGTAGAATGAAGTTGCGACCACTGCGGAAGATATCTGTGTTGAAGGCAGCCGTGAACGCATTCTTCGATTCATAGATCGCTTCGACTAAAACCGGTGAGTTTTCCCTTATTGAGGTCAAGATGACCAAAATAGCGACATTTAATAGAAGTAAAAGAACAATCGTTACAATTCCTTCCGCAAATAACTCACTGATTTCCTTTGAGGTCAACGTGATCCGTTTCTTTTTTTCGATTGGTGTGTTGCGCTTTTTTTCAGTTGGTTTACTTCGCATCTATTTTGTAGCCGACCCCCCATACTGTTTGGATGACTTTTTCACCATCCGTGGCTTCTTCGATCTTATCTCGCAAGTGACTGACATGGACCATCACTGTTTTGGCAGAAACGACACTTTCTTGTTTCCAAACTCGTTCAAAAATCTCATCGGCGCTAAAGACACGGTTGGGATGCGATGCCAATAAGTAGAGGATGCCAAATTCTAATGCGGTCAATTGGATCTCATTGCCATCCACCGTTTTTACTTCATGGGAATCGCGGTTGATGATAAGTGAGCTTACTTCCAGAATCTCTGGTTGATTTGAAGCAGCCTGCATCTTGGTTCTTCTCAATAACGATTTTACCCGTGCCATGACTTCTAATGGATTGAAAGGTTTGGTGACATAATCATCAGCACCGGCGACCAATCCACGAATCTTATCCATATCGGTTGTTTTAGCGGTCAACATAATAATGGGGATTTGGGATTCTTTTCTCAATTCTTTGACGACTTGCATGCCGTCCATTTCAGGCATCATGATATCTAAGATCAATAGCTCGATATCAGAAGTGGTGCGAATCTTGGTCAGTGCTTCTTTTCCATCGTATGCTTTGACCGATTCATAGCCTTCATTGTGTAAGTAAATGCTTAATAGTTCTACGATCTCTTTGTCATCATCTGCTACAAGTATTTTCATACTGGGTCCTCCTAGGAACAATATTCTTTTCTCCATTTTAGCAAATATTCCACAAAATAGATAAAATCATACTTAAATTTATAAGAATGATAGGAATTAAGAAAACACAAAAAGGAAAAAGACGAACGATAGGCTAATAATAACGGAAAAAGTCCTTAAAAAAGGCGGAAATAACGGACTAAAAATCACGAATCATCTTTGGAAACGGAGTAACTAGAAACGTTGGTCTATCAATCATTTTATGGTTGACGAATAGCACAAGTCTTGGTATATTATTACATGTGCCAAATGACTAAATGAATTCCTAAAAAGAATTGAAAAAAGTAGTTGACGCACAGCTCGACAGATGATATTATAACGAAGTCGCAATTTTAAAACAGTTAATTGATGTTGATACATCAACAAAATTAATTGAAAAAAGTTGTTGACAAATAACAAATCATTTGTTATTCTAATTAAGTCGCTGAGACAGCCGCTACGAAGTTGAAAAACAACGAGCGAAAAAAACTTTTAAAAAAGAGTTGACAATTAAATGTCGCTCTGATATGATATAAAAGTTGCTAACACAGCAAGGTAGACCTTTGAAAACTGAACAAAGCAAGCAAACGAACCAATGTGTAGGACGTTTCAATTTATTGGAACAAATACATGCAAGCAATAGCTAGCAAAGTTAATTTTTATGAGCTTAATGACCGTATGGTCATTCAAACAAATCATTATGAGAGTTTGATCCTGGCTCAGGACGAACGCTGGCGGCGTGCCTAATACATGCAAGTCGAACGCTTTTTCTTTCACCGGAGCTTGCTCCACCGAAAGAAAAAGAGTGGCGAACGGGTGAGTAACACGTGGGTAACCTGCCCATCAGAAGGGGATAACACTTGGAAACAGGTGCTAATACCGTATAACACTATTTTCCGCATGGAAGAAAGTTGAAAGGCGCTTTTGCGTCACTGATGGATGGACCCGCGGTGCATTAGCTAGTTGGTGAGGTAACGGCTCACCAAGGCAACGATGCATAGCCGACCTGAGAGGGTGATCGGCCACACTGGGACTGAGACACGGCCCAGACTCCTACGGGAGGCAGCAGTAGGGAATCTTCGGCAATGGACGAAAGTCTGACCGAGCAACGCCGCGTGAGTGAAGAAGGTTTTCGGATCGTAAAACTCTGTTGTTAGAGAAGAACAAGGATGAGAGTAAAACGTTCATCCCTTGACGGTATCTAACCAGAAAGCCACGGCTAACTACGTGCCAGCAGCCGCGGTAATACGTAGGTGGCAAGCGTTGTCCGGATTTATTGGGCGTAAAGCGAGCGCAGGCGGTTTCTTAAGTCTGATGTGAAAGCCCCCGGCTCAACCGGGGAGGGTCATTGGAAACTGGGAGACTTGAGTGCAGAAGAGGAGAGTGGAATTCCATGTGTAGCGGTGAAATGCGTAGATATATGGAGGAACACCAGTGGCGAAGGCGGCTCTCTGGTCTGTAACTGACGCTGAGGCTCGAAAGCGTGGGGAGCGAACAGGATTAGATACCCTGGTAGTCCACGCCGTAAACGATGAGTGCTAAGTGTTGGAGGGTTTCCGCCCTTCAGTGCTGCAGCAAACGCATTAAGCACTCCGCCTGGGGAGTACGACCGCAAGGTTGAAACTCAAAGGAATTGACGGGGGCCCGCACAAGCGGTGGAGCATGTGGTTTAATTCGAAGCAACGCGAAGAACCTTACCAGGTCTTGACATCCTTTGACCACTCTAGAGATAGAGCTTCCCCTTCGGGGGCAAAGTGACAGGTGGTGCATGGTTGTCGTCAGCTCGTGTCGTGAGATGTTGGGTTAAGTCCCGCAACGAGCGCAACCCTTATTGTTAGTTGCCATCATTTAGTTGGGCACTCTAGCGAGACTGCCGGTGACAAACCGGAGGAAGGTGGGGATGACGTCAAATCATCATGCCCCTTATGACCTGGGCTACACACGTGCTACAATGGGAAGTACAACGAGTTGCGAAGTCGCGAGGCTAAGCTAATCTCTTAAAGCTTCTCTCAGTTCGGATTGTAGGCTGCAACTCGCCTACATGAAGCCGGAATCGCTAGTAATCGCGGATCAGCACGCCGCGGTGAATACGTTCCCGGGCCTTGTACACACCGCCCGTCACACCACGAGAGTTTGTAACACCCGAAGTCGGTGAGGTAACCTTTTTGGAGCCAGCCGCCTAAGGTGGGATAGATGATTGGGGTGAAGTCGTAACAAGGTAGCCGTATCGGAAGGTGCGGCTGGATCACCTCCTTTCTAAGGAATATTTCGGAAGACTACACATCGTTTGCCTTTGTTCAGTTTTGAGAGGTTTACTCTCAAACAAAATTTGTTCATTGAAAACTGGATATCGAAGAAATAATCAAAACAAGTAACACACACCGAGTTGAAATGTTAAAAGAGTTTTTTAATAAGTTCAACGCTTATTTTCTTGAGCAACCTTCTATCGCTAGAAGAAGTACTCAAAACCGACCGTAAGGTCAAAGGTTAAGTGAATAAGGGCGCACGGTGGATGCCTTGGCACTAGGAGCCGATGAAGGACGGGACTAACACCGATATGCTTTGGGGAGCTGTAAGTAAGCTATGATCCAGAGATTTCCGAATGGGGGAACCCAGCATCTTTTATAGGATGTTACGTCTGCGTGAATACATAGCGCAGTCGAGGTAGACGCAGAGAAC
>NZ_CP172955.1:3395000-3489990 GCF_050547255.1 Enterococcus sp. AZ079
CCGCTGGTGTACCAGTTGTCTCGCCAGAGGCATCGCTGGGTAGCTATGTAGGGAAGGGATAAACGCTGAAAGCATCTAAGTGTGAAGCCCACCTCAAGATGAGATTTCCCATTTCTTTAAGAAAGTAAGATCCCTGAGAGATGATCAGGTAGATAGGTCAGAAGTGGAAGGCCAGTGATGGTTGGAGCGGACTGATACTAATCGATCGAGGACTTAACCAAAAAGAAAAAAGCACGTAAACTCGGAAGAGTTTTGATTTCTTCGATCCAGTTTTGAGTGAGCAACACTTACTCAATTGAATAGTGTGGTGGCGATAGCAAGAAGGATACACCTGTAACCATGCCGAACACAGAAGTTAAGCTTCTTAGCGCCGATTGTAGTGAAGGGTTTCCCTTTGTGAGAGTAGGACGTCGCCACGCGTTTTTTTTACCTTATGGGGGTTTAGCTCAGCTGGGAGAGCATCTGCCTTACAAGCAGAGGGTCAGCGGTTCGATCCCGTTAACCCCCATATGAGTCGTTAGCTCAGTTGGTAGAGCATCTGACTTTTAATCAGAGGGTCACAGGTTCGAGCCCTGTACGACTCATAGTAATAACCTATGCGGGTGTGGCGGAATTGGCAGACGCACTAGATTTAGGATCTAGCGCCTTCGGGCGTGGGGGTTCAAGTCCCTTCACCCGCACTTCATTGCCGGCTTAGCTCAGTTGGTAGAGCATCTGATTTGTAATCAGAGGGTCGAGGGTTCAAGTCCTTTAGCCGGCATCAGGAATATGCGGAAATAGCTCAGTGGTAGAGCACCACCTTGCCAAGGTGGGGGTCGCGGGTTCGAACCCCGTTTTCCGCTTTGCCTTAGCAATTTTCAGCCGGGGTGGCGGAACTGGCAGACGCACAGGACTTAAAATCCTGCGGTGAGTGATCACCGTACCGGTTCGATTCCGGTCCTCGGCATTTCATAATATGCGCCCATAGCTCAATTGGATAGAGTGTTTGACTACGGATCAAAAGGTTAGGGGTTCGACTCCTCTTGGGCGCGTAGTCTTTTTATTTGTTTCATTTTTATTATCGGGAAGTAGCTCAGCTTGGTAGAGCACTTGGTTTGGGACCAAGGGGTCGCAGGTTCGAATCCTGTCTTCCCGATTTTTTGATGCCTGAAGCATTCGCTTCAGGCTTTTTTTGTGTTTTCAGCCAGTGAGAAGACCTGAAAATATGATACAATAGTAAAAAACGAGGAGGAAATTGTTTGAAGGGAAAAATCATCAAAGCGCTAAGCGGATTTTATTATGTGGCATCAGAAGATGAAATCTTTCAAACCCGCGCTCGAGGAAATTTTCGGAATCGAAAAATCACTCCTTTGGTGGGGGATGAAGTGATCTTTGAAAGCAGCAATCAAACAGACGGTTATCTTTTAGAGATCTTGCCGCGAAAAAATGAGCTGGTTCGACCGCCAGTCGCAAATGTGGATCAAGGGGTGGTCGTGACAAGTCTAGTTGAGCCGAACTTCTCCTATAACCTATTGGATCGCTTTTTAGTGACGTTAGAGTATGAGGGGATCGAACCGATCGTCTTTTTGACAAA
This sequence comes from Enterococcus sp. AZ079, assembly GCF_050547255.1. Classification (NCBI taxonomy): domain Bacteria; kingdom Bacillati; phylum Bacillota; class Bacilli; order Lactobacillales; family Enterococcaceae; genus Enterococcus; species Enterococcus sp. AZ079. Next base: position 3,396,574 of record NZ_CP172955.1, read on the forward strand.
AGCGGATCTTGTGAAAGATCTTGCCGCAATGAAAGCAATTGAGGAGACCTATCAAGCAATTGGCTACCACGTGATCACGTCAAAAGCAGAAGGCGAAGATCTATTGGAACTTCAACGGTACTTTCCTGAGCGGATCACCGTATTTATGGGACAATCCGGTGCTGGAAAGTCGACATTGCTGAATCGGATCGTCCCAGAATTGGCATTGGAAACGGGAGTGATCTCAGAATCTCTCGGGCGGGGGAAACATACGACCCGTCATGTGGAGCTCTTGCCGATTTGTGATGGATTGGTTGCCGATACACCAGGATTTAGTTCGATCGACTTTTTGGAAATCGAAGCGGTGGAGTTACCCAAACTATTTCCTGACTTTTTAGCGGTAGCTGCCAACTGTCGTTTTAGGGAATGTAGGCACCTTAATGAACCTGATTGTGCAGTTAAGCAGGGGGTTGCAGCAAATGAGATTGCCGAGACTCGTTATAAGAATTACGTGCAATTTTTAGAAGAGATTGAAAACCGACGTCCGGTTTATAAAAAGAAGAAAAAGTGAGGGAAAAGCATGATAAAACTAGCACCATCTATTTTAAGTGCCGATTTTGCAAATCTTCAAAGAGACATTGAGCTGGTAGAGCGCCATGGCGCAGATTATATTCACGTAGACGTGATGGACGGTCATTTCGTCCCTAATATTACCTTAGGCCCAAACATCGTTAAAGCGATTCGCCCAGTTACCAAACTGCCGTTGGATGTTCACCTAATGATCACCGAACCAGAAAAGTATATCCATGCCTTCGCAGAAGCTGGGGCAGATATCATTGGGATCCACGCGGAAGCAACACCTCATATCCATCGTGCGATCCAAATGATCGTGGCAGAAAATGTCAAAGCAGAAATCGTCATCAACCCAGGCACACCAGTATCAGCCATTGAACATGTTTTATCTATGTGTGATCAAGTGTTAGTCATGACGGTCAATCCTGGATTTGGTGGGCAATCCTTTATTGAAGAATCACTAGAAAAAATTGCGGTACTGGCTGCTTTAAAAGAAGAAAAAGGCTACCAATATGATATCGAAGTAGATGGCGGGATCGTTCCTGAGACAGCCAAACGCTGCCTGGAAGCAGGCGCAAATGTCTTTGTAGCAGGAAGCTATATTTACGATGCCGATGAACCTGCGGCGCAAATCAGAGCCTTGAAAGAAGCTTTACAGTAAATGAAAATTTTGTTAGCGGCAGGTGGAAGTCCTGAAAATTGGCCACAGTTGATGGCGTATGATAAATACATTGGAATTGATCGTGGGGCCCTGTTTTTGCTTCAGCACCAACGGCCAGTCGATCTGGCAATCGGTGATTTCGACTCCCTGACCGCAGCAGAACTGCAAGCGGTCAAACAACAAGTTAAGACAGTGATCCAAGCCCCTGCTGAAAAAGATGATACAGATACTCAATTGGCATTGGTTGAGACGTTGCGTCTTTATCCAGAAGCGCAAATCGACGTGACTGGTGCAACGGGGGGACGCCTTGACCATCTTTTAGCCAATCTGTGGTTAGTTTTAGAAGATCGGTTTCGTCCATTTGCCCCAAATCTGCGTTTTTTAGATCGTCAAAATGTCGTTCAGTTCTTTTTACCAGGCACCTATCAATTAGAAAAAGAACCCGAGATGCAGTATTTGGCGTATTGCTGTTTGACGCCGGTAACAGATTTGACGTTGATAGGTAGCAAGTATTTATTAGAAAACGTCCAAGTGCCGTACCCAACTTCTTATGCCAGCAATGAATTTCTGACACAAACAGCAGGTTTTTCCTTTAGCAGCGGGATGATAGCAGTCATTCAAAGTTGTGATTAAGAGACGCAACGTCTCTTTTTTTTGTTGAAAATTTCAGAAACTTAATTACAAAAAAAACATTAAGACGGTCAACTTAGCTTTTGTTTGCAGGGTATTAATGGTAAAATTGGAACTACAGTTTGGAATTATTTGAGGTGTCTTTGTGAAAAAGTTTAATCCTAATAAAAATATTATCATCACATTGATTATTGTGATTTTAGTTGTCACCGTATTAAGCGTGACGATCGCCCGCAGAGCTGCGGGAAACTCCACCAATGTTGTGCAATCAACGGTCAATGACTCCGTTGGCTTTATCGATAAAGTGATTACGGCGCCTTTTCGTTGGATCGAAAATGGTGCGAATTCAGTCAAAAACTTGTTTGTGACGTATGAAGAAAATGAACGTTTAAAAGAGAAATTGGACAGTTTTGATGAATTGGAACAAGCGAAGGACAATGCGCAAAGAGAAATCGATGCCTTGAAAGAAGAGCTAGAGCTGAATGCGACCTTGACGAATTATGAACGGATCTCCGCCAATGTCATCAATCGGTCACCTGATACTTGGCAAGATATGCTGATCGTGGATCGAGGCTCAAGAGACGGCGTTGAGGTCAACATGGCGGTCATGTCGCAAAAAGGCTTGATTGGTCGTGTGATAGAAGTCAATGCAGCTTCTTCTAAAATTGAACTTTTGACTTCTGAAAACCAGAATTCTAACCACTATCCGGTTCGGATCAGCGGCGAAGATGGGTCAAACTTTGGGATTCTAAGTAGTTACGATCAAAAAGAACGTTCCTTGGTCATTACCCAGTTGACAGGGGACAATGAGCTGAAGGAAGGCGATGTCGTGCAGACCTCTGGATTAGGAGGAAACTCACCTGCCGACTTAGCGATCGGAACAGTGATCCGTACCACCAAAGATGAGTTTGGTCTTGATACCCAAGTGTTTGTAAAACCGTATGCCCAAATGTATGATATTCAAGCAGTAACGATTATCAAACGCTTGGCAGGTGAGGAATAGCCATGAAAAAGCATGACTACATCAAATACCTGGCAGCGGGCGTCTTCTTTTTGATGATGTTGGCAGATGGACAACTGACGCGTTTTTTAGAAAAATGGACCCAAGACAATTATATCGCCAGTGCGCATCTTTTATTGATCGCCCTTTTATGTGGCGCGAAGTATTTGCCGAAAAACTTTTTGATCACCACGGCGCTTGTGATCGGCTGCCTCTATGACGTGTATTATGTCGGTGTGATCGGCATCTACACGGTGGCGTTTCCCTTGATCGTGTGGATCATGTATATTTTGCAAAATACGCTTTATCAAAATGTATTTACCATGTTTTTCGGAATGATCATCTTTGTTACAAGCTTAGAAGTTGTGACGTTGGGCGTCCAGTTGCTATTTAAGATCGCATCAGTTAGCACGTCATTCTTTGTTTCCCGCTTTTTAGCACCAACGCTTTTATTGAACATCATTTTGTTTATCCTTTTAGTCGTTCCATTCATGAAGCTATTCAAAGACGAATAGCTTCATTTTTTTTGCGTTTGACTGTATAAAAATAACAGCGATTGAAATGTTTTTGTAATATTCCTTTTATCTCTCTGACATACGGCTGTGTTACAATCACACTATCGTGAAGGACTTTAGGTATTCTTAAGCATTTATACATAAAAAAACCATATTAGGGGAAGCAACAGCCGGAGGAATGAAGAGTGAAAAAGCGAATTTTATCTTTATTGTTAGTAAGTTCAATTGTTCTTACTTCTGCAGCAGCACCGACACTTGTCTTTGCATCAGATTTTGACAATAAAATTGAAGAAAAAAATAAGGAGATCTCTGACTTGCAAAGCCAGCAAGCGAGCATCCAGTCACAAGTAGCAGCACTTGAAAGCGACGTGGCTGCAATCAATGAAAAAGCCCAAACTTTGTTGCAACAACAAGGTGATTTGCGTGCGGATTCTGAAAAGTTGAAGCAAGAAATTGCTGATTTGAAAGTCAGAATCGAAAAGCGTGAAGAAGCGATCCAAAAACAAGCCCGTGACGTTCAAGTCAATGGACAAAGCACGAACTTTATTGATGCAGTATTAGAAGCTGACTCTTTAACAGATGCTATTGGCCGTGTGCAAGCAATGACGACGATCGTCAATGCTAATAAAGATCTTGTGGATCAACAAAAGGCAGACCAAGAAGCAGTTGAAGCGAAAAAAGCGGAAAACGACGATAAATTGGCAGAGATCGCAGCGAACCAATTTGAATTAGAAACACAATTAGGGGATTTACAAGCCAAACAAGCTGATTTGAATGTTTTGCAAGCGGAATTGGCTGTTCAACAAGCATCTAAAGAAGATGAAAAAGCTGATTTAGAAAAACAAAAAGAAGAATACGAAGCAGAACAAGCTCGCATCGCTGCAGAAGAAGCGGCAGCAGCAGCAGCTCGTGAACAAGCAGCACAAGAAGCAGCGGCTCAAGAAGCGGCAGCAGCTGAAGCAGCTACTCAGGAAGCAGCATCAAGCGAGTCTTCAACGTCGAATTCAACGACATCAAACTCAACAACAAATTCTAGTACGACGACTGATACTACGCAAGGCAGTTCATCACAAGGTGGCGGTTCAACAAATACGACACCATCGACTCCTGCCAACAATAATAATAGCAATAACAACCAAGGATCGAACAATAGCGGCAATGGTGCAAGCAATACTCCTGCACCCGCACAAACGGTCAACGGTTCAGCAATCGTAGCAGAAGCAATGAAATACATTGGTACTCCTTATGTATGGGGTGGTACGACACCAGACGGCTTTGACTGTTCTGGCTTTACACAATATGTATTTGCTAAAGTTGGGATCTCATTACCACGGGTAACTTACGCACAAGAATTTTCTGGTACGGTGATTTCGATCAATGAAGCAAAAGCTGGTGACTTGTTATTCTGGGGTAGCCGCGGAAGCACACACCACGTGGCGATCGCTATGGGTAACGGACAATACGTTCATGCACCAACACCAGGTCAAAATGTTTCTGTTAGCAGTTACTCTTATTACTCACCAGATTTCGCGGTACGCGTAAACTAAATCAATTGAAGCTATTTCAAAAGCTGGCGTTTTACGTCAGCTTTTTTTGATTTCTGTTTTAAAAAACGTATGCTTTTTTTGTTTTCAGTCTTGCCAGAACATCTTATAATAGAGAAGAGAAAGGAAGCGGATAAAATGAACAAGACCTCGTCTTCCAGAGAAAAAATGATAACGGTTAAGTTTTATACGAATTATCTTTCTCGCATGATGATGCCGAATTTAAGTATTTTTATTGCGTGGATGCTGATTTCATTCCTGCTACCTTTTTTTTCAGTCGATCAACAAGTGATCCAGCAAATGGAACAAGGGGTCTTGACTGTGCTGCTGCCCCTCATGATCGCCTATACAGGTGGGCAAATGTTGGCGCCTGAACGAGGTGGGGTCGTAGGAGCAGTGGCGGTCTTAGGGGCTATTCTCGCAACCGATATTCCCCAGGTCTTTGGGGCGATGCTGCTGGGGCCGCTAGCGGGCTGGCTATTGTACCGCAGTGATTCGATCGTGAGCAAAGTCAAAAGTGGCTATGAGATGCTGGTGCGCAATTTTATTGCAGGTGCGTTTGGCGGACTCCTTTTTTTAGGCAGTTACTTCCTATTGGCGCCGCTTTTTAATTGGTTCAGTCTCGGCAGCTATCAGCTGGTTGATTATTTTGTTCAGCAAAACGTTTTGCCCTTTATTCATATCATTGTAGAACCATTGAAGGTTTTGTTTTTTAATAATATTGTCAACCATGGTCTATTTACACCGCTAGGGATCGAAGCAGCGGCACTCAATGGTCAGTCGGTTTTATTTTTGATCGAGGCCAACCCCGGTCCAGGATTAGGGGTCTTAGCGGCGTATCTTTTTTTTGGTTCAAAGCGAAACCGAACGAATGCCGCAGCTTCCGTTTTTGTGCAGGCTATTGGTGGGATTCATGAAGTGTATTTCCCGTTTGTTCTGCTCGATCCTTGGGTGTTGCTCGGTCCGATCGTTGGTGGTTTCAGTGGCACGCTGATCTTCCAATTTTTAGGGGTAGGCTTAAGAGCGCCTGCGTCTCCGGGCTCGATCTTAGCGATTTTACTCAATACACCGCCGTCTATGATCCTAGGTGTCTTAGCTGGGATTATCGTCAGTACGGTCGTATCGTTTGCGATCGCTAGTGTGCTGTTAAAACGGAAGTCCAATATAGAAAATGAGGAGCGTAAGATGCCGAAAATGAAGAAAGTCACTGAGATCGTCGTGGCCTGTGACGCAGGGATGGGGTCCAGTGCGATTGGTGCCAGCATACTAAAAAAACAGTTACAAGAAGCCCAGCTAACGTTTCCTGTCCGCTATCAGTCGATTTATCGTGTGACGGATGATCCCAAGCTGTTAGTGATCACCCAACGGGAATTAGCAGCTATTGCCCAAAAGCAGACACCACACGCACAGCATTATGTGCTAGATAATTTTTTGGCGGCAGATGAGTATGCTCCGCTGATCCAAGAATTACAAAGAAGAGAACAGGATCCGCAAAAATCGTTACAAATCGAAGCAGCAAATCCGCTAGGGTTTTCAACGATCATCTTTTTGTATACTGGAAAAAAACGCGGTTCACAAACGATGGCAGTGGAGATACTAAGAAAAATGGCCCACCAACAAGCGCTTCCTTTGACCATCAAAAAAATGGCATATGAAGGACAAGCTCTTGATCCTACGGCAATCTATATCCTCCCGAAAGAACTTGCAGAAAAGTGCTCGATCCCAGATGTTCCTTTACTGGTGGTGGATGATTTATTGACGACAGATGCGTATCGTCAGTTACTGACAGAAGGAGTCGACTATGTTTTTGACCAATCGTGAAACACTTTTATTAACGGAATTGATGAATAGTACCGGTCCGGTTTCTTTAGATCGCATGATGCAAGTCTTAAAAGTCAGTAAACGAACGGTGTACCGTGAACTGGCTAATCTAGAAAAATCCTTAGAAACAGTAGATGCTACCTTAGAGAAGGTCGGTCGTGGTCATTTCCAAATTTTTGCATCAGAAACGAGCATTCGCCAATTGCAAGAAGCCATTATGGCAGATACCGATCAAGAATTCGCGGCTAGTGAGCGACAACATCGTATTTTGCTGCAACTGACTACCGCCACGAAGCCTGTATCTAGTCATTTCTTCTTGGATCGCTACCAAATCAGCAATACGACGTTTTTTTCAGATATCAAACAGCTAGAAGAAAGTCTCGCACGGCTGCCGTTAAGGATCGTGCGCAATCAAGGGTATGAGATCGAAGGCTCCGAAAAATATCGGCGGTTGATCACAGCCAATACACTAGTGATGGAGATCAATGAATACCAATTTTTCCATTTACTAGAAACCGATGATGAAGCCCCGTTTATTTTTCAATTTCTGTCCCGCGACCATCTATTGCTAGCCCAGCGGCTGATTCGGGAAACCATCGAACCGCAGTTCAAGGAACTTAGTGACCGCAAATTGGCGTTTATCGTCTTGATGCTGGCGCTAGCCATGGATCGTGTAGCTTTGGGCTACACGGTGGAAGAAGAGACGTACCCGAGTCAGATCAACAAAGACTTGCTGAAGGTGGCGAAAAAGATTTTTGCTCAGATCGCCGAAAAGACGAAACTGCTTTATTCCATCAACGAAATCGTCTTTTTTGCCGTGTTACTAGGTGATTTTGCTAATTCCTTTGATCGTGATTTTTTTGATGACAATTTTGATACTGACTTGGCTTATCGTGTGAAACGCTTGATCGAATTGGTCAGTGAGCAAACGGAAGTGGCGTTTTATGAAGATACGAACTTGTATAAAATGCTGCTGACCCATATCTCAGGAGTGATGACGCGGGCTATTTTAGAAGAAGATCATTTGAACAACCCTATCCTAGAAAAAATCATGAACCAGTATGTCGAGATCGCCAGCGGGATTCGCAATCATCTGCCGCAGATCTTTCCGCAGCAGCAGTTCTCGGAAGAAGAAATCGCCTATATGGTCCTGCATTTTGCCAATTCGTTGGAAAAAAATCCGAAAGTGTTAGAAGTCAATATTGCAGGGATCTCTCCTAGCGGATTAGCCTCCATCAGTTTATTAGAGATGCAGCTGCGGAAGCATTTTCCCTTTATCAATCAAATCACCTTCTTTCGAGTGGGGGATGTCAAACGGGAAAATATCGAGGAGACCTATGACTTGGTGATCTCGACTTCCTTGCTACCAGGGTATCAAGGAGAGTACAAACTCGTTTCACCGATCCTGCTCGAAGAAGACATTCAAGAGTTGAAGAAGGCCTTCCAAGCCATTAGTCAGAAAAAACGTTCCGCAAAAAAAGCGCCCTCTGCTTTGGTCAAAGAGGAATCCTATGAAGCGGTCTTGGCTTTTATCGAAGCCATTAACCAGCTATTGGCGCTGTTTCAAGTGCAGGCCATTGATAACCCAGCGGACTTGGAAGAAACGTTGCAGCTGGTACTGACGTCTTTTGATGAACATGTTGTTTTGGATCGTGAGAAAGTCGTTGATCGTCTCTTACGGCGCTACTTCCAAGCGCCAGTGGGCATTCCTGACACTCACTTTGCCTTGTTTCACGCAGCGAGCTCGGCGATCTTGCAACCAGTTTTTCGTATTTTCGACTTGAAACAACCTTTGCCCCTTTTAGCGATGGATAAAAAAGAAATCGCTGTTACCCGTTTATTAGTCATGCTTGCGCCGTATCCTATCAATGAAACAAGCTCTCAGATGTTAGGAAAAATCAGTGGTTCGATCATTATGAATGATCTAAATACGGAGATTTTTAATTCGGGCAATGATTCGATTATTTATCAGTTGCTCTCTTCGCTCTTGATTGAAGAAGTAAAACAATAGGAGGGATCAGCGATGTATATTCCACAGGAGCGGATTTTGTTGGATCAACACTTTACCGATGCCACAGAGGCTCTGACAAAAATTGGCGAGTACTTAGTCAACCAGGAGATCGTTTCCTTGCCCTATGTCAAAAGCCTTTTGCGTCGCCATCAAAAAACAGGTGTTTACATCGGTAACTTTGTGGCATTGCCCCATGCGGAAGAAGAAGCCCAGCAATGGATCAAGGAAGAAGGACTCTTTTTGATCCAAGTGCCTGATGGCGTCGACTTCGGCACGAAGGAGCAGCCTAAAATCGCTACGATCCTTTTCGTAGTCGTCCTAAAAGAGCAGCAATTAGCTGTTTTGCAAGAAATCGCCTTTTTTTGTTCTGATATGCAGAATGTTCGGGTGCTTAGTGATACCGAATCGGTTGAAGAGATCCAACAGATTTTGCTGGCAGAAGAATAAGCGATCAGCAGCAGGCTGGCTTGCAACAAGAGCAGCGAACGAAATAAATGAATGAGCTGCCTCCGTGTACTTGCTCTTTCTACCTTGTGTAGAAGGAGCGGGTACACTTTTTTTTTTGCGTTTTGGCAAAATCCAAAAAAATGCTCCACGTGAAACATAACAAAAATAAGCGAGTGCAGGGGCTGCTCGCCTTTTTTTGTTCTATCCGTTTGGCTACAAGTTTTGGCACAGTTTTTTGTGCCAAAGTACGACTTTCGAGCTTTTTGGGAAGCGCCTACAATAAGGGTGTAAGCAGACGAGAGGAGAGAAAAAAATGGAACAGACACAAAAAGCAGCCAAATCATCAGTCAAAGCAAAAGTTCAAAAATTAGGCAGTACGTTGTCGAGTATGGTGATGCCGAATATCGGCGCATTGATTGCATGGGGTGTATTAACGGCATTATTTATTCCAGATGGGTATTTACCAAATGAAGCCTTTGCAACGATGGTCGGTCCAATGCTAACGTATTTGATCCCAATCTTGATCGGGTATACTGGCGGGAAAGTGATTGCTGGTGACCGCGGAGCCGTGGTTGGGGCGATCGCAACGATGGGGGTCATCGTCGGAACGGATATCCCAATGCTATTGGGTGCAATGATCATGGGTCCTTTAGGCGGTTGGGTCATCAAGAAATTTGACGAGATCTTCCAAGACAAAGTTCGCGCTGGCTTTGAAATGTTGGTCAACAACTTTTCATCAGGTTTGATCGGTTTTGCTTTAGCATTACTGGGCTTTGTAGCAATCGGGCCAGTTGTTAACACCTTGACAGAAGCAATGGCAGCAGGGGTCGAAGTAATCGTCAATGCCCACTTGATTCCATTAGCCAATATCTTTATTGAACCAGCAAAAATCTTATTCTTAAATAATGCTATCAACCATGGAATTTTGACACCACTAGGCACTGAGCAAGTCAGCGAATTTGGGAAATCGATTCTTTACTTGTTAGAAGCCAATCCTGGACCTGGTTTAGGAGTCTTGCTAGCCTTCACTTTCTTCGGAAAAGGAGCAGCGAAATCTTCGGCACCTGGAGCGATCATCATTCACTTTATCGGTGGGATCCATGAGATCTACTTCCCATACGTCATGATGAAACCATTGATGTTCTTAGCCGTGATTGCCGGCGGTGTATCAGGAAGCTTTACCTTCCAATTGCTAGGTGCAGGCTTACGGGCACCTGCTTCACCAGGTTCGATCATTGCGATCTTAGCAATGACGCCATTCAACTCAGTGATGAGTGTCGTTTCTGTCTTAGCGGGAATTGCCGTAGGAGCAGGCGTATCCTTTATCGTCGCTGCCGCGATCTTGAAAGCAGATGCGAAGGATACGGTGGATAATTTTGAAGAAAAAGTACAACAAACGCAAGCAGCAAAACTCAGCTCAAAAGGCTTGGCGGCTCAACCAATGACTGGCATCAATCGTATTATCTTCGCATGTGATGCAGGCATGGGCTCCAGTGCTATGGGGGCATCGATCTTACGGAAAAAAGTCAAAGAAGCGGGTCTTCCACAAAATGTTTCTAATTCCGCCATCAACAATTTAACGGACGATGCCAATACGCTGATCGTCACTCAAGAAGAATTGCAAGAACGTGCCAAACAAAAAGCGCCAAATGCGACCTTCGTCGCGGTTGAAAATTTCCTGAACTCTCCACGGTACGATGAAATCGTAGCCACATTGTCAGGGACTAAGACAACGGGGGAGTCAGCAAAAAAGTCTGAAGCAGGCAACCAGGTAGATGTTCCTTCCGCCAATGACCTTAAGCAAGTCAGCGAAATCATTTTGGCCCACGATGATCGCAAAGGTTCGGCAACGATGGCTCAGAAAGTCTTCCAAGATCTTTTAGCCAAAGAAGCTCTGACGATGCCGATCAGAAAAAGCCATATCAATGATCTCCATGCCAACGCCTCTTCACTGGTGATCACAAAAGAAGCCCTAACGCCGCAAGCGCAAACGTCAGCGCCAGAAGCGATCCACCTATCTGTCAATAATTTGATGGGAACGACGAACTATCAACGGATCGTAGCATCGATCAAAGCAGCAAATTAAGAAAGGATGAGCCGAATGCAAGTATTAGAAAAAGACATGATTGAATTGAACAAACAATTTGCGACCAAAGAAGAAGCCATTCGTTACTGCGGCGAAAAATTGCTGGCGGCAGGCTGTGTGGAAAAAGAATACGTCGAAGCCATGCTTGAGCGTGACGAGATGCTCTCAGTCTATATGGGGAACTTTATTGCGATTCCTCACGGCACGGATGAAGCCAAAAAATACGTCAAAAAATCTGGTATCTGTATCGTGCAAGTACCTGATGGCGTGAATTTCGGTACCGCGGACGAAGAAAAAATTGTCACCGTCCTTTTCGGCATCGCGGGCAAAGGGGAAGATCACCTGCAATTGGTCCAACAAATCGCCCTCTTTTGCAGCGATATCGATAACGTTGTCGAATTGGCGGATGCCTTAGATAAAGAAGAAATCGCCCAAAGTTTGACCGTAGCATAAGGATTTAAGGAGGAGACAAGACATGAAGGCAGTTCACTTTGGTGCAGGTAATATTGGTCGCGGCTTTATCGGCGAGATATTGGCTGCCAACAACTTTGAAATCACATTTATTGATGTCAATGAAACGATCATTGACGCCTTAAAAGCAAGACAAGGGTATACGATCGAATTAGCCGATGAGACCCAAGAACAGATCCACATCGAGCATGTGACGGGATTGAACAATGCCAAAGAACCAGAAGCGGTGATCCAAGCGATCGCCGAGGCAGACATCCTTACGACCGCCATTGGTCCCAACATTTTGCCGCATATCGCTGAGCTGATCGCCAAAGGCTTAGAAGCACGTCAGCAACACCCAGACAAGCCAGCCATTGATGTGATCGCCTGTGAGAACATGATCGGCGGATCGACCTTTTTAAAAAGCGAAGTGCAAAAATACGTTGCGGATTGGTCCGCGTTAGAAGCGACGGTTGGTTTTCCAGATGCAGCGGTGGACCGCATCGTACCGCTGCAGCACCATGAAGATCCTTTATTCGTTCAAGTAGAACCTTTTTGCGAATGGGTGATCCAAGAGTCAGGGATGAAATCCTCGATCCATCTGCAAGGGGTCCATTATGTGGCGGACCTGGAACCGTATATTGAACGGAAATTATTCAGTGTCAATACGGGTCATGCTACGGTAGCGTACACAGGCGCCCTCCAAGGCTATCAGACGATCGATGAAGCGATGCAGGACCATTTAGTGGTGATCCAATTAAAATCCGTTCTCGAAGAAACTGGGCGGCTTTTAATTGAGAAGTGGGCCTTTGATCCCGAAGAACATGAACGGTATATCGAAAAAATCATCCAACGCTTTAAAAACAAACACATTTCCGATGCTATCACTCGGGTGGCACGGACACCTGTCCGCAAATTAGGGACCGAAGAACGCTTTATCCGACCAGTCCTTGAGTTAGAAAAACGCAACATGCAGCCAGACCATCTCTATGAAACGATCGGCATGATCTTCAACTACAAAGATCCGGAAGATGAGCAAAGCCAACAGTTACAAGCACTTTTGGATGAAAAATCACTACCGGAAGTCATTGCAGAAATCACTGGCTTACAAGATGAAGACATGATTGAAACGATCCGACAAAACATTGAAAAATATGCGTATGTTGCCGCATAAAAACGAGTAACACACAGAACAAGCAGATAAATTGCCGCATCCGTAAAAGCTAGCCCAACAAGCGAGCTTTTGCGGATGTGTTAATTTCTTTCAACGCTTGTTTTGTGTTTTTTTGCTCACGGATTGACCTTTGCTGCTAACTTGACGATAATAAGAAAAGAAATGAGGGAGAGCGATGGAACGATGGTTTGAAGAAGCCCAGCTTCAAGTAATTGAGTTGCCGATCGAATGGCAGGAAAACCGCCCCGTCTATCGGGCCTTTATCCGTGAATTGCCGACGATCCAAGGGGAAGGAACTTCGCGGCAAGCTGTTTATCGGCAGTTGGCAGAAGCCTATGCGGCTTACCTTGCCCAACTTCGAGAGGCCAATGAGACACAGGAAGAAATGACGTCTTCCTTATTATCGACGGAAGAATTATTGCGCTACTATGATGGCGAGACTTTCGATGGTTTTGAGCTGCCCTCTGACGAGTAACGGGGAAAGAGCCATTCACTGAAAACTGAAAAGCTACGCAAGAAAAAACCGCTCAGCTGCAGCTCGATCGATACGAAGGATCGAACGCTGCAACTGGCGGCTTTTTTTCTCTAAGAAACCAAGTCTTATTCGTGGTTAATTCAATGCCTCGGTAATGGCTTGATTGAAGGCATCTAGATCATCTGGGTTTCGGCTGGTGATCAACCGATAGGTTTCGTCGATCACGACGGGCTCATCTTTGACGGTGGCACCTGCGTAGGCTAAATCTGGTCGCACAGAATCATAAGCCGTCAAGGTCAAATCTTTTGTCAGTCCTGTTTGGATAAACAGTTGTGGGCCGTGGCAAATGGCAAAGACGGGACGATCAGATGTCAAAAAGTCTTTCGTCAATGACACATAGCGCTCATCGGTCCGTAATTGGTCAGGGGAGAAACCGCCTGGGATCAACAAAGCATCAAAACTTGCAGGATCGATCGTATCGATGGTCGCATCGACGGTAAATGTTCCACCTTGTTTGCCTTCGACGGTCTCGGCGCCTTCATTACTAATAACGACTACTTCGTGTCCAGCCGCTTCCAGTGCTTCTTTTGGTGACGTCAACTCAACATCTTCAACTAGATCAGTGACAATAACAGCAACTTTACTCATTCGATCTCCTCCTTATTACTTGATGAACAATTTGTTCACCTGCTATTATTTATGCTAACGAAGATTTTCGCTGTTGACAAATCATCTGTTTGTCCGCAGCTTGAAAAAGAAAGAAGGCAACGCCATGGCAACGATCCAACTATTTATCTCTGATACCCCCTTTGCTTTGAAAAAGCGGAATTCACTTTTATGGAAGAAACATTTGTCATCGAGAAACAGCAATTATTTGAAAAAGTTGATGCGGTGATGCATCAGGAGGTATCCTCGGCCTTGGTTTCATTGGTAGAAAAAGCCCTTTTGACGCTAGAAGCGATCGGGGAAGAAGAGGATTATTTCGACCTGCTTTATTTGACCTATGAGAATACCCGCCATTCCCTCAGCGGACAGCAATTACTCGCGCAGCCGTTTCCAGCTGTAGAAGCAGCCTTGCAGCCAGTCTTTGATGAGTTGGCAGAACCGATCGTAGAAAAGTTTTATGAGGAGCTGACCAATCAGCTAGAAGAAGTCGCTGATGATGAACTGTTTAGTTCTTATTATCTGGATGAGGAGGAAGCGGTGATCCAAATCGATGCCCCGATCCCACATGAAGAAGTGATCGCCTTGCCCGCCCTTTTACGGGATTACCATGGCACGTTGCGATTGACCTTTGAAAAGTTTTATGAATACCTTGTGTAGCGGCGGCAACTGCCGTCGTTGTTTTTTTGTGAAAACAGTTACATGTTTAGTTTTTTTTAAATCCTGCGACAGAAGCCTCTGGAATCTTGACCCTTTTGTCAGAAACGATTATAAAGGTAAGAAGAGGCTGAAGGAACCGAGGCTGCCAATGGGCAACATCGGGTAAGAAAAGGATGAGAATCATGCGAAAAGTCCCGCCTATTTTAAAACCAATTGCACTTTTAACGATATCAACGATTATTGCCACTGCCACCGGCGTGGTGAATTCAGGCAGCTACCGCCAACCAAGTCGTGCGACGGAAACGACAGAGACGACCGAACAAGCACCAAGTGAAAGCACACCCTCTTCGATGACAGAAGACAGTCAAAATCAGACACCTGCTAGCACGGACTCACAACCGACGAACGATGACCAGCAGACAACACCGTCATCCAGCAGTGAACCAGCATCGTCGGGAACGACACCGTCTTCTTCGACACCGGCCAGCACAACACCTTCAAGTGGAGCGACAGTTCCGTCAACGCCGGCAAACAATCAGGAAATACCTTCTTCAAGTGAAGAGACCACGCCAGATCCACAAGGGATCATGGATGAGAATCAAGGAAATGAGTAGGTGAGAAAATGACGCTTATTTTAGATTTAATCAACGGCATCCATAAATTTTTGGGCTATCTCGATATCAGTCCTAAATATTTGAACCGTGCCTATACCATCCTCAGTATCATTCCAACGGCGTATATTTTGCGGATCGTCTACGGGATGTTTGCGAACCAAAACTATTTTCAAGCGATCCTTTATACGGTCGGCTTTTTGGTCTTAGTCTACTTCTGGGTACTGAATATCTTCTATTATTTCTTAAACAAAAATATGAAGTTCGATGTCACACAGGCCTTTGTCAAAGTTTTACCAGACGAAGTCTTCAATATTGAAGGAGAAACCATCAGCACCACCGACATTGATCGTTTGACGACTGAAAAAGCGGTGATCCATTTTGAAGAAGACTATCAGCTGGTATTGGCGAATCATTTGCAGACCTTGATCGCTCAAGAAGAATTGGCGATCAAACCGTCATCCAACGGCTTTACGATCCCGAAAAACACCTTGTATCCTTACTATTTTGTTAAACAGCAAGGGGAAAATGAGTACGCATTGCAGATCGGTACTAGCTACACGGAGATGACGAAAGTCGGCACGATCCAATGGACAGGCAAACAACCTTTAGAGCCAGTGGGTTTATTTATCACTGGCGGTGATTTTATCAAAAATGATGTGAAATACCATGAACCATACAGTTTGAAATTGTACGTCAAAAAAGAGATTTCTGAAGAAGAACCACAGACCTCAAGACAGGCGTATCGACGACAAGCACGCAAATAAGAAAAGCAGTCCTCTCAGAGCGTTCTCTGAAGGGACTGCCTTTTTGGTATCTCGGTTATTCGATCGGGATGTTTTTTGCGGGTGCATCTTTGTAGCTGGCTTTTGGTAACGTCAGGGTCAAAACGCCGTCTTCAAACACTGCTTTAATGGACTCGTCATCAATGTCTGTGATGGTGAAGGTCCGTTGATAGGCACTGCTAGAGCGTTCTTTGCGCAAATAATGTCCGAAATCATCCTCGGTTTCCGTGGTCTCTGTTTGAGCCGCTGAAATCGTCAGGGTGTTGTTGACGTAACTGACGCGGATGTTTTCTTTCTTGATGCCGGGTAAATCTGCTTGAACGAGATACTTGTCTTCGTACTCTTTAATGTCCGTATTCATTTGCCGTTCTTGCCAAAAACTGTTCATTAATTTGCCTAATAGTTCTTCGCCGCCTGCGAAATCTCTTGGAATCAAATTTGCCATGTGGTTCCCCCGCTTTCTTTTATCTATTGAGTTGGTACTTCTATTTTACGAGGAACCAAGCCAAAGGGCAACCAAAATGGCAACAATCATAAAAACAAGAGAAATCACTCAACTATCTTATAAGAATCTGCTATGATAGAACTAAATAACTATCAGATGATTGGATGAATGAAGATGGAGATTATTGAAAAAGCGCCAGCTAAGATCAACCTCGGTCTCGATGTGTTAGAGAAAAGAACAGACGGCTACCATGAGTTGGAAATGGTGATGTCTAGTGTTGATCTAGCCGACCGTCTGATAATGGAAGAGATAGCAGAAGATAAGATCATTATAGAAACCAACAAAGCCTTTTTGCCGATCGACAAACGCAATAATGTCTATCAAGCCGCCAGTATCTTAAAAAAACGCTACGGCATAAAAAAAGGCATCCGTATCCGCATCACCAAGAATATCCCGGTGGCAGCTGGGTTAGGTGGTGGCAGTACGGATTGTGCGGCAGCGCTGCGGGGGATGGTTCGCCTTTGGGACTTGGATCTTTCCATGGCAGAGCTGATCGATATTGGTATGGAAGTTGGCACTGATGTTCCCTATTGTCTGTATGGGACCACTTCCCATATTGCAGGAAAAGGGGAGCTGGTGACGCCGCTGCGGCCGATGCCGCAATGTTGGGTCATCTTAGTCAAACCTCGTCTGAGTGTTTCAACGGGGAAAATCTTTCAAGAAGTTGAGCTGGATCAACTGCACCATCCAGATATCGCAGCATTGTCTGCCGCCGTCTTAGCCGAAGATTACCCAGCAATGATCGCTGCCATGGGCAATAGCCTAGAAGCCATCACGATCCCGAAGTATCCGATCGTCCAACAGATCAAAGATCGCATGATGAAATACGGCGCAGATGTTGCCTTGATGACCGGCAGCGGACCGACTGTCTTTGCTCTTTGTCAAAAATATTCGCGGGCACAGCGGGTCTATAATGCCTTAAAAGGATTCTGCGATGAGGTTTATCTTGTACGTACATTGAAATGAATGAGTCAAGGACACAGGCTGGATTCGCCTGTGTTTTTTTGCATTCCTTCTATAAAATCCAGTTCAATAGTAAAGAATAAGGCAGCTGAGGTAGGGAGGAAGCATCTAGAAGCTGCCTTACAGAAAAGACCCCGACGAAAAAAAGGCGTCAGGGTCTGATTCTTTACGTAAAGCAAAGGCTATTCTTTTTGGTGCTGCTTCTTTGCGGATTTTTTCTTTTTGTCTTCTTCGTACAATGGTTTGTCGATCGTTTTGCGGATTTCTTCGGTTTGCTGCGATGCAGGATCTTCCGGTAAATCGATTCGATTCAGCAGTTCGCTGTTGTTTACAGTTGGCGGCACAGTTACAAATTCGTTCATCTTCGTTTCCTCCAAGTGCTTTTAGATGATTATCCTACTTACTCTCTAATTTTTCAAGTTATCACAAAGGAATCGCATGGCCAACGGTGTAAAATAAGACGATGTTCCCGAGAGAAGAATCCGCTTCAAATGAACGTTTTCTCCTATGTTTTCCGATTTATCTCGAAATAAAAGTTTTAAATCGTAAAATGTACGATTTGTCTTGACGAACCGGAAATCATTTGATAGAGTAACTTTTGCTAACAAAACGGAGTTGTTCCGTTTTAAAATAAAAAGAAGAGCCAGCAAATGGAAGGGGAAATCCCGATGAAAAAAATCTTACTTACTACAGCACTCCTTTTAGGGGGCGTGCTTCTTGGCGCTTGTGGGCAGCAAGAAGCGACAAGTCAATCGAGTGACACAGAGAAGCTGTCGATCGTCACGACGTTTTATCCAATGTACGAATTTACGAAAGAAGTCGTAGGTGATGCAGCAGAGGTCTCCTTGTTGATCCCTGCAGGAACCGAACCCCATGACTATGAGCCAAGTGCCAAAGATATGACCAAAATCATGGATGCAGATGCCTTTGTCTACAATAGTCCTGAGCTAGAAACTTGGGTCGCTAGTTTGACGGATTCCGTCGATCCTGAGCAAACAGCCGTGATCGAAGCGGCCAAAAACATTCAGTTGGTGGAAGGCACAGAGGAGGAAGATCATGACGCGCATGATCACGAAAGCGAAGACAGCCATGAAGGCCATGATCATACGTACGATCCTCATGTTTGGACCGACCCAGTCTTAGCGATCCAAGAAGTAGAAACGATCCGCGATGACTTGATTGCGAAGTTTCCTGAGCAAAAGGCAACTTTCACGGAAAATGCAGCTGCCTATATCGAAAAGCTTTCTGCTTTAGATGAAGCCTACCAAGCGGCGTTAAAGGATGCGACCCAACGAACCTTCGTTACGCAGCACGCAGCCTTTGGCTATTTGGCACGGCAGTATGATTTAGTCGAAGAATCGATTTCGGGCATTTCACCCGATCAAGAACCAACGCCAAGTCGGTTGGCTGAGCTGAAAGAATATGTAGAAGAAAAACAAGTCAAAGTTATCTATTTTGAAGAAAACGCGTCATCGAAGGTGGCTGAGACCTTAGCGTCTGAAACAGGAGTGGAGCTGGCGGTCTTGAATCCATTAGAAAGCTTGACGCAAGAGCAGATGGATAACGGCGAAACATACCTGTCTGTAATGGAAGACAATTTGGCAGCATTACAAAAAAGTATTCACTAAGGAGGCGCCTGCGTGCGTTATATCGATGTAAAAGATTTGACCTTTTATTATGATGATGAGCCCGTCTTGGAAGACATTTCCTACTTTGTCGAAGACGGCGAATTCGTGATTTTGACTGGCGAAAATGGGGCGGCAAAATCTACTTTGATCAAAGCAACCCTTGGTTTGTTGAAACCTTCTAAAGGAGCAGTCACCTTGGCGACCAAAAATGCTGCTGGTGAAAAATTAAGCATCGGCTACATTCCTCAGCAGATTGCTTCCTTTAACGTCGGGTTCCCCAGCACCGTTTTGGAATTGGTCCAATCGGGCCGCTACCCAAGAGATCGCTGGTTCAAGCGCTTGACGAAACGAGACCATGAACATGTCCGCCGTGCATTAGATGCCGTCGGTATGTGGGACGTGCGTCATAAACGGATCGGCGAGTTGTCCGGTGGCCAAAAACAGCGGATCAGCTTGGCACGGGTCTTTGCCACGGACCCTGATTTATTTATTTTAGATGAACCGACTACGGGGATGGATGAACAATCCCGCAATCTGTTTTATGAACTGCTACGGCACAATGCTCATGACCACGGCAAGTCGATTTTGATGATCACCCATGATCACGAAGATATCAAAGAATATGCGGACCGTCAGATCCGTTTAGTGCGGAAGGAGGATTCACCATGGCGTTGCTTTCATATGAATTCATGAGAAGAGCTTTTCTTGCGGCGATTTTTATTGCTGGTATCGCACCGATGCTGGGGGTCTTTCTAGTGATTCGGCGACAGTCATTGATGGCTGATACGCTGTCCCATGTCTCTTTAGCAGGGGTGGCACTGGGCTTCTTTCTAAATCTAAATCCGAGTTTGACGACGCTATTGATCGTAGTCATTGCCGCAATCATTTTGGAATACTTGCGAACACTGTACCGCAGTTATTCAGAGATCTCGATCGCCATTTTGATGTCTGGCGGCTTAGCGTTAGCCCTCGTCTTGATGAACCTTAGCGGGGGGAACTCCGCAACGAGTATCCAATCGTATTTGTTTGGGTCGATCGTTACGATCACACAAGAACAAGTCTGGATCTTAGGCTTTTTGTTTTTAGTCGTTTTTGCTTTATTCTTCTTATTCAAACGGCCCATGTACATTTTGACCTTTGATGAAGATACCGCTCATGTCGATGGCTTGCCTGTGCGAGTGATGTCCATGCTCTTTAATGTCTTGACGGGGGTGGCAATCGCCATGATGATCCCGATTGCGGGTGCATTGTTGATCTCTGCGATCATGGTTTTACCAGCTGCCATCAGTATGCGTTTAGGCAAGAGCTTCAATGCCGTGATTTTGATCAGTGTCGTGATCGGCATGATTGGGATGATGTCTGGTTTGACCAGTTCCTTTTATTTGGACACACCACCGGGAGCGACGATCACGCTGGTTTTTATCGCTCTTTTCTTAGTGATCAATTTGATCAAACGCATCGTGATCCTCGTCCAACGAAAACAACGCCTAAAATAAAGGGCTTTATGAAAAAGAAACGAAGAATTTTCGTTTCTTTTTTTTAAACTCTAATCAAAACCGAACAATATAAGCAATATTTTAGATAATGCTCGCATTTATCCCGAAAAAGCCTTAT
This sequence comes from Enterococcus sp. AZ079, assembly GCF_050547255.1. Classification (NCBI taxonomy): domain Bacteria; kingdom Bacillati; phylum Bacillota; class Bacilli; order Lactobacillales; family Enterococcaceae; genus Enterococcus; species Enterococcus sp. AZ079. Next base: position 3,417,369 of record NZ_CP172955.1, read on the forward strand.
AATAAGGCGAATAAACTAAAGGAGTTGTCCGGTGTGAAAATACGTCGAAGTGAACGACTGATCGATATGACACATTACTTGTTGAATCATCCCCATGAATTGATTTCATTGTCCTTCTTTTCTAAACGATATGCCTCTGCAAAATCATCGATTAGCGAAGATTTATCTATTATCAAAAAGACCTTTAAAGAACGAGGAACAGGCATTCTTGATACCGTGCCAGGCGCTGCTGGCGGTGTTTTTTTTGTGCCTGAAATTTCTGAAGAAGAAGCGTATGCGTACGTCGAAGGGCTGGCAGAACGCTTGTCTGAGCAAGACCGTTTGTTGCCTGGCGGCTACGTCTATCTATCTGACTTATTAGGCGAACCGGAATTGCTGCGCCAAGTCGGCCGCATCATCGCTTCCAAATATTTAGGCGAACAAATCGATGCGGTGATGACCGTTGCTACTAAAGGAGTGCCGATCGCTCAAGCAGTCTCTTACTACTTGAATGTTCCCTTCGTGATCGTGCGTCGTGATTCCAAGATCACTGAAGGCTCGACCGTGAGTGTCAATTATGTCTCTGGTTCTTCAGAGCGCATCGAAAAAATGGAATTATCCAAACGCAGCTTAAAGCGCGGCTCTAGAGTATTGGTGGTCGATGACTTTATGAAAGGCGGCGGCACGGTCAATGGGATGAAGAGCTTGATTGAAGAATTTGAAGCCGAATTAGTCGGTATTACGGTTTTTGCCGAAACGAAATTCAAAGGCAAGCGGGCCATCAGCGATTACAGTTCTCTGCTGTATGTTGAAGATGTCGATACCCAGACCAAAACGATCTCGGTAGTACCGGGAAATTACTTTGAGAAAAAAGCCTGATTTTTTGTGGCTCTTAGACTGGCGCAAGCAGCTGTTTTTTAAACGGCGGCCGCCAGTCTTTTTTTTGATTGGTCTAGGTGGGGATTCCTTAAATCGTTGAAATTTACAAGTACTTGGGCTAAACTGTTTATAGGAAATTCAATGAACAAAAATCGTTCAGATTGATAGGAGTGGAATACGTGGACGCACGTTTTGCAATAATTTTAGCGGCTGGAAAAGGCACGCGCATGAAATCGAAGTTATATAAAGTGTTACATCCCGTTTGTGGCAAACCAATGGTGGAGCACATCATGAATCGAGTGGTGGAAACAAATCCTGAAGAGATCGTGACGATCGTCGGTCACGGGGCAGAAATGGTCAAAGAGCAGCTGGGGGATCGCACCAACTATGCCTTACAAGCCGAACAATTGGGTACTGGCCATGCTGTCGTTCAAGCCGAATCATTTTTAAAAGGCAAAAAAGGGACGACCTTAGTGATCAGTGGGGATACACCGTTATTGACGACGGAAACCTTGAATAACTTGTTCGATTACCACCAAGGGAAAAATGCGTCGGCGACGATCTTAACGGCGCAAGCGGCAGACCCAACAGGCTATGGCCGAATCGTGCGGGATCGTGTCGGTATCGTGGAGAAAATCGTTGAGCAAAAAGATGCGTCGATCGAAGAAGCGTTGATTCAAGAAATCAATACAGGGACGTATTGCTTCGACAATGAATTGTTATTTGACGCCTTGGCAAAATTAGATACGGACAATGCCCAAGGGGAGTACTACTTGACTGATATCATCGAGATCTTAAAGGAAGACGGCAAAATCATCGCTGCTTATCAAACCGAAGATTTTCATGAATCATTAGGAGTCAATGACCGCATCGCCTTAGCCGAAGCCAATCGCTTGATGCGTCAGCGGATCAATCGTCAGCACATGCAAAATGGCGTGACCTTGATCGATCCTGCAACGACTTATATCGACGAAGGTGTTGTGATCGGCTCAGATACCTTGATCGAAGCCTGTGTCACCATCAAAGGGAAGACGACGATCGGAGAAGATTGTGTCATTACGGCAGCTTCTGAAATTGAAGACAGCAAGATCGGCAACCAAGTGACGATCAAGGCATCGACGATCGAGGAGAGCATCATTCATGATGGCGCCGATGTCGGTCCCAATGCCCATCTTCGTCCTAATGCGGAAATTTTGGCCCATGCCCATATCGGGAACTTTGTGGAGGTCAAAAATGCGACGATTGGTGAAGGCACCAAAGTCGGACACTTGTCTTATGTTGGCGATGCGACCTTAGGCAAAAACATCAATGTCGGTTGCGGCGTAGTCTTTGTTAATTATGACGGCAAGAGTAAATTCAAAACGACTGTCGGCGACAATTGCTTTATCGGCTCTGGCTCCAATCTAGTTGCGCCATTGACCATCGAAGAGGAAACGATGATCGCTGCTGGCTCAACGATCACCAAAGATATTCCTAAACACAGTATGGCGATTGCCCGCGCCCGTCAGGAAAATAAAGCGGATTACGCGAAAAAGTTGCCTTATCTAAATTAGAAATAGCGAAATGACTTGATTTCTTAAGGAAAAATGACTACTATTTATTAGGAAGAAGATTCTAGTAAAAGGAGTCATTTTTTTCTAGATGAACGCAAAGAAAGTGGAGGTTCTCATGTCAAATCATTATTTTGATCCAAGATTGAAGATTTTTTCTCTGAACTCAAATCGTCCTTTGGCGGAAAAAATCGCAGCTGCAGTAGGTGTTGAATTAGGTAAGTGTTCAGTCAAACAATTTAGCGATGGTGAAATCCAAGTGAATATTGAAGAAAGTATTCGTGGTGCCCACGTCTACGTGATTCAATCAACCAGCAGCCCTGTAAACGATAACTTAATGGAATTGCTGATCATGATCGATGCTTTGAAGCGCGCCAGTGCGAAGACGATCAATGTAGTAATGCCTTATTATGGTTATGCAAGACAAGACCGCAAAGCGCGATCAAGAGAACCAATCACCGCAAAACTTGTAGCAAACATGATCGAAAAAGCCGGTGCGAACCGCATGGTTACACTGGATTTGCATGCCTCACAGATTCAAGGGTTCTTTGATATCCCAGTTGACCACTTGATGGGTGCACCATTGATCGCCAACTACTTCTTGGAAAGAGGCATTCAAGGCGATGACGTCGTCGTCGTTTCACCAGACCACGGGGGCGTGACTCGTGCCCGTAAATTAGCTGAGTTTCTTAAATCACCAATCGCGATCATCGACAAACGTCGTCCGAAAGCCAACGTAGCAGAAGTCATGAATATCATTGGTCATGTTGAAGGCAAAACTTGTGTCTTGATCGACGATATGATCGATACTGCGGGTACCATCACATTGGCTGCGAATGCGTTGAAACAAGCAGGTGCTAAAAGTGTCTACGCCTCATGTACCCACCCTGTCTTGTCAGGACCTGCCTTGGAACGGATCGAAGATTCTGCCATTGAGCATCTAGTTGTGACAGATTCGATTCACTTGCCAGAAGACCGCAAGTCGAAAAAAATCGATGAGATCAGTGTCGGTGCCTTGATGGGCGAAGCGATCAAACGAATCCATGAGAACAAACCAGTCAGTCCACTGTTTGAATCAAAATTATCAATTTAATCGTGTCTCATAAGCATGAGAACAACAGCCAATGGTCGGTCTTTAGCCCCTCATTGGCTGTTTTTTTCTGAGGAGTTTCAGGATGTTTTTAGAAAAAACGATCGCAGTCATGTTTCTTTTCACCAATTTATGGTATTCTTGAAAGTGACTTGCGAAATGCAAGCAAAAAATAAAATAGAATCTAATCACAAAGGGGAGTCTGCAAAGGCTGAGAATGAGAGTACTCTAAACCCTTCGTACCTGTTTCGATCATGCGAACGTAGGAATTGTGACGAGTTGAAGTGTCCAACACTTCTCCTTTGTGAATTGTGATGATTCTAAAGGAGGAGTTTTTTTTTGAAACGAAAAATGTCGCTGCAGGTGTGGACGGAAGGAACGATGATCGCTGCGATTGGGGTCGTCTTGTCGTATATCCCGATCCAGACAGCCAATTCCAGTATCGACTTGTCTCTAGGTCTCGGGCCCTTGGTCTTGTATTCGTATCGTCGCGGAGTGCTGCCGGGAATGACGGCTGGATTTATGTGGGGCTTGCTGAATATTTTGATTGGTAGTGCGATGCGTAACTTTATCACCGTTCCACAGATCATCTTTGAATACCCCTTTGCCTTTGCTTTTGGCGGGATGGGCGGCTTGTTTGCTAATAAAATCCAGCAAGCGATCCGTCAAAACAGCAAAACCGTTACGTGGTATGTCGTCTTAGGGGGCATCGTGGCGGTGATCAGCCGTTGGTTTTGGCATTATTGGGCTGGGGTCTTTGTCTGGGGAATGTACGCACCGCCAGGACAAAGTCCGTATCTGTATTCCTTGATCTTTAATGGATCATCGGTCATTATCAATATCGTTTATGTAGGGGTCGTCCTAGGTCTCTTAGTCAAGGCAGCCCCGAAATTATTTGTCCCGAAAGTTTAGTTTTAGAAATGGAACCATCAAAAAATGTCTTGATGCTCTTTGAGAAAGAGAAGCATCAAGACATTTTTTTGTCGATAAAGCCAAACGCTAGATCTTCTTGGTCGATTTCCAACGACCAGCTTTTTTTGCTGGCTGAATAGCGTAAAACAGCGATTTGATCCAGCTCTTTTTGATTGACCAGCGTGTTTTTTAAGCCAGCATCTTCTGACAGATAGATCGGGATCGTATAGGTTCTGTCGATCAATTGTTCTTGTGTCAGACAAAAGACGATGCCTTCTTGCATGATTCCCCGCAATTCTTTCAGCAAATTAAAATCGAGCTTTTCCACCGGTGTTGCTTTTTTAAAAAAGGAGAGGCGATCATTGATTTTTTCTAAGACGATGCGGGTGATCCGATCCGCCAAGATCCGATAATATTCATCTAAATAGCGATAATAAACGCGGGAACGTGCATCTTTTAAGTCAAAGAAAACAAAGTTATTTTGCAGTTTGTAAAAGAAAGGGGAGTGGAGGTGTGTCTTCATGTGGCCAAAATATAACAACTCGGAGATCTCTAAAGGCGTCAATTCTTTGACCATCTCGTAATCATTAAAATCGATCCACTTCATTTCTTCGGCAACACGACCTTTGTTGACCTGCTGAAAAAACAGTTGGACGTCTTCCATTCCGCGTATCACTTTTAAGCCCGTATGACCGTCGAATTCGCCGAAATCACTGGAAGGATCAAGCAAGAGCAAATTCTTGGGCTGATGGACGATGCTCTTGTTAAAATCTTGGGGGGCAAGCCCGCGGGTCAAGACGGCATTGCTGGTTGTATCAATATGTACGTAAATCGTGTTAGACATGCCGATCGATCCCTCCTATATACTAAGTTCATTCTACAACAAAGCGCTGAAAATTGCTTGTATCTTTTCGTTTAAAGTTATATTACAAAATAACAGAAAAAACAATTTTTAAGTTCCCTTTTTCGACAAAAAAAGGCAAATCTTGTCTTTTCGTAAAAAAACTGGCCAAAATTGGCGTCTTTATGAGGATTTTGGTATGATAAAAGAAGAAACTAATGGAGACGAAAACCTATGAGAAAAAAGAAACGCAGACTTTCGAATTGGCTGAGCAATCTCTTTTTGCTTTTGCTGTTATTGATTGGTTTAGCATTGATTTTTAATAATCAAATCAAAAATTATTTTATTAAACAAACAGGTGAAGCATACGCAGTCGGCACCATTGATCGCAGTGATGTGGAAAAAAATATGGAAGCGGAAGCGACCTTTGATTTTGATGCCGTGGAGCCGGCAAGTTCAGAAGCAGTCTTACGGGCGCAACTGAGCAACAAAGCCTTGCCAGTGATCGGCGGCGTGGCGGTTCCTAGCGTGGGGATCAATCTGCCGATTTTTAAAGGCTTGGCCAACGAGGCCTTGCTGTATGGTGCTGGTACGTTAAGTCCCACCCAAAAAATGGGGGAAGGCAATTACGCACTAGCCAGCCATCGCGCTCAATCGCCAGAGCTTTTGTTTACACCATTGGATGATGTCGCCATCGGGGCGGCTATCTATGTGACCGATCTGGAAAATATTTACACGTATACCGCGACTTCTTCTGTGCGGGTCGATCCGACCGATGTCTATTTGCTTGACGAAGTAGAAGGCCGCAAGATGATCACGCTGATCACTTGTGGCGAAATGGGCGGTGTCACCCGTCGTGTGATCCAAGGTGATCTGGAATCTGTAACGCCTGTCGACGAAGCAACGGATGAGATGCTGGCGGCATTCAACATGGCACAACGAACATTTTAATCAAAAGAATAGCTCGAGTGGTACGGCAGCTGGCGTGTCATTCGTCTATTCTTTTTTGCTTGAGGAGGCGTCTTGATGAAAGTGAAAAAACTGACTTCGATCGATTTTCTTGCACAAAGGGCAGCGTTTCAAGAAAGCCGACTCGTCTTTTCCTTTTTTGAGTCGCATTCAAAAGCGCGACGAGCCTTTCTAGCCGATATAGCGCAGCAGGGCTGGCAGATCGACAGCCGTTACGGACGTTTTTACCTTGCTGGGCAGTTTGATTTTGACCAAAAGACACTGACTATCACCAATCTGCTGGTGGAAGCGGCCGCCGATTTTACTTGGAAACAACTGCTAGCCGTGACAGAAAGCTTTGCTCGCAGTCGTTTTGTAGCAGCTGTCTCGTGGCAACTTCCTCATCGAACCCCCTTGGCTGAGTGGTTTATCCAGCAAGGGTATCAGGTGGTCCCTCAAGGGTATCAAAGAGCGCTAGCTTATCAGACGGCGCTGGTTTTAGGCGGTGGCGGTGCTCACGGGGCGTATCAAATTGGTGTTTGGCAAGCGCTGCAAGAACGGGGCACCACCTTTGAATGGATCACGGGAACTTCCGTCGGTGCCTTGAATGGCGCCTTGATTTTAATGAACGATGTGGAAGCGGCCGTCGATTTATGGGCAAATATCTCTAACGAGCAAGTATTGCACTATCCGCTTGCTTCGGTACGTGCCCAAACACTGCGGGATTTGATGAATCAAGCCAATTCGCTGGTCCGCGAAGCGGTCAAAAGCAACGGTGCCAGTACCGAACCCTTGGCAAAGCTTTTGCAAAAGACCTTTGATCAAGAAAAATTCAGCCAAACCGCTTGTCGTTTGCTGATCTGTACGACTCGTCTGCCCGATTTCAAGGAGACGGTTTATGCCTTTGATCCATCCGCAGTAGAGGAAAATCTGCATTGGTTGTTGGCATCCGCTTCATTTTATCCAGCGATGCAGGCGCAAAAAATTAACGACGCTTATTACATCGATGGCGGCTATCGCAACAACCTGCCCATCGATGTCGCTGTCCAGCAAGGGGCAACGGAATGTATCACCGTGGATGTCCAAGGACCTGGCATCAATAAAAGGACGGTTGTGACGGAAGAAACTGCGCAGCTTTCGTTGGGGTCTCCTTGGTCCTTAGGCAGCTTTTTGGTTTTTGATGCCCAGCGTTCGCTGGATAATATGACTTTAGGCTATTTGGAAACCTTGAAAGTGTTCGGCAAATACCAAGGCCATTGGTATACCTTTGAAAGGACGGTTGATTTTCAGCCGTTATGGCGGGGCTTTTTGAAAGAGCTGCGCCAGACAGACCCGCTGCTTTATCAGGAACTAAAGAAAAAAGAATTTTGGAAAAAAATGCGTAAATTCTATCAACAGGATGTGCCATTTGAGCAGTGGGGGCGTATACTGATAGAGTGTACCGCGAAAGTATTGTATCTAGCGCCTACAGTGATTTATGAGCAGGAAACGATTCTAACGGCTTTAGCTGAAAAAATTGCGCTAAAGGCAGTGGAAGAAGCCGATGCCTGGTCGATCACCGAGTGGCTGAGCTATTATCGCGACCGTTTTTTTGTCTTGTCCGAGCAAAACCGCTTTTTCTTTTTTTATCGGACGCAGCAATTGAATCTGCCCGCCCTTCAGCAGATTCGTCGGCGTTACCCACTGACTGCTTTAATGGCAGCGTATAGTCACTATCTTTTGAAAGGAGCAGAAAATGGATAAATTTTCGTATGAAATCGTTGAAGAGATCGCCGTGCTTTCGGAAAATCAAAGAGGCTGGCGCAAAGAATTGAATTTGGTGAGCTGGAATGGGCGCCCGCCAAAATTTGATCTGAGAGATTGGGGCCCAGAGCACGAGAAGATGGGCAAAGGCGTGACCTTATCCAATGAAGAATTTGCAGAACTTAAAAAAGCCCTGCTTTCCATGTAAGAAAGCAAAACGGTGAGGAGTGATCAAATGAAAAGTATGACTGGTTTTGGCAAAGGCAGTGCAGAAACGCCAGATGTGCAGATCGAAATTGAGATCAAAAGTGTCAATCAGCGCTTTTTGGACCTGCAGCTGCGAATGCCCAAACAATTGAATCCTCTAGAAGGTGCTTTACGGCAGTCGATCAAGCAGACCCTCCAGCGAGGACGAATCGAATTGTATGTGACGTTAAAAGAAAAAACCACAAATACGAAACAGATCGAGATCCAATGGGACTTGCTGGAACGTTTCATGCAGGAGATCGATACCGAAGCCAAAGACCGTTTTGACCTAGCAGAGCTGCCAAAAGCAGCATTGCTGGAACAATTCCTGCTCCATGAGGCCTTTCTAACGATCTCTGATCAAGAGCCAGAAGAAAGCACCTTGGCCGATGGCGTGATGGAAGCATTAGATCAAGCGCTGGCAGCGATCGATCAAAGCCGCTGGGTGGAAGGGCAAGGTATTCTGCAGATCTTGCAAGAAAACCAGCGACAGCTGCAGGAAAAGCTGACAGAACTCAAACAATTCGTGGCCCTCTATGAGGCGGACTACCAAGAACGCTTTGAAAAGAAACTGACTGCTTATTTAGGGGAAGAAGTCGATCGCGATCGTTTACTGACAGAGTTGGCGATTTTATTAGAACGCGGCGATATCCACGAAGAACTGGATCGTTTAAGTATCCATTTAACGACGATGACGGAGCTGCTGGCAGCTGAGACACCGATAGGTCGAGAGCTGGATTTCTTGATCCAAGAGATGAACCGAGAAGTCAATACGATTGGCTCAAAATCAAGTCCGATCCAAATCAAAAACAGTGTCGTCCAAATGAAGACGATCATTGAAAAAATCAGAGAACAAGTTCAAAACATCGAGTAGGAGGAATGAACCAATGAAATATTACGATATCACCTTTCACGAACTAAGCGGAAAAAATGTCATTAAGCGCAGTATTCCTTCTGACAAAGAGAATTTCTCTGCGTGGGAAGATGCTTGCGTAGCCATCGAGCCAGATTTTCTCCATCTATTAGTTGATGGCGTAGCTGTTTCTTTAAATCGTCGGTACATCGTACGTATCGATTGCCAAGAAGTGACGGATCCTACTGAAAAAGCGATCACCGCTAAAGACGAATTGGCAGGGGTCATCAATACCTTAAGCAACATGGGCTTTTAAGAAAGCGGCCGAAGTGTAGACTAGCAATTTCATGAAATTCCCATTATAATAAAGTAGTTCTTGAAAGTTGCTGAAAAAAAGTGCAAAATAGACGTTAAGCAAATGTCAGTGAAAGGACGTCATTATGTCAGAGCGAGGATTACTTATAGTTTTATCAGGACCTTCCGGAGTAGGGAAAGGGACCGTGCGCAAAGCAATTTTTGAGAGTGACGACAACGATTTTCAATATTCCGTTTCAATGACCACTCGTCAAAAACGCGAGGGGGAAGTGGAAGGGGTCGATTACTATTTCCGCACGCGTGAAGAATTTGAAGCCTTGATCGAAGCCGGTGAAATGCTGGAATACGCCGAATATGTCGGCAATTATTATGGAACCCCATTATCTTATGTCCAACAGACACTGGATCAAGGAAAAGATGTGTTTTTAGAGATCGAAGTGCAAGGGGCAAAACAAGTAAAAGACAAAGTTCCCGATGGTGTGTTTATTTTTCTGACGCCACCTGATCTGGCAGAATTACGCTCTCGTATTACAGGAAGAGGAACCGACTCTGCCGAAGTGATCGATGAACGGATGCGTGTCGCCCGTGAAGAAATCGAAATGATGGCTTTGTATGATTATGCCGTTGTCAATGATGAAGTACCTAAGGCAGTCCAACGAATTCGCGAAATTATTTCGAGTGAACATTTTCGCGTTGACCGAGTGATCGGAACCTATATCAAAATGTTAGAGGAGCTGTAAGAAATATGATGTTAAAACCTTCAATCGATTCTTTGTTGGATCGTGTCAATTCAAAATATTCATTAGTGATCTTAGCAAGCAAACGGGCGCATGAACTTGACGCCGGTGCGCAAGCAACACTAGAAAACTTTGATTCAGTGAAAAGCGTGGGTCAAGCACTTGAAGAAATCGAAGCGGAATTAGTCGTTAATGATCCGCATCCAGAAATCAAGCGCGCCCGCTTGAAAATGGAACAAGAAGAGCGCAAAGCGCAAAAAGACCAAGAACAAAAAGAATTAGAAGCGCGTATCCGCGACGAACAAAAGCTATAGACAAAAGCAAGCTAGAGCACGCCTGTGTTCTGGCTTTTTCTTTTGAATGATGATGGTTAAATTTTTGTAAGGGGTACAGACAAACCCCCACCCATTTAGTAAAATAGAACCTAAAAGGAGGAGAAGAAATGGCGTACATAGCAGAAGTGATCGTGGATGTTCCCACGATGCAGACCGATCAGCCTTTTACCTATCTGATCCCATCAGAATTACAAGCCGCCATTGAGACAGGGATGCGGGTCGAAGTGCCATTTGGCAAGGGCGACCGCCATATTCAAGGGTTCGTCGTCGGCCTTTCAGAAATTGCCGAACCGCAGCAGACCTTAAAACCAATCGTTCGTTTGTTGGATTTGTCGCCTGTCGTCAATGAAGAACTTCTCCAATTAGCCGACTACATGAAGGAAACGACCTTTGCCTTTAAGATCACTTGCTTGCAGACGATGCTGCCTAGTGTGATGAAAGCCGAGTACCAAAAGCAGATCGTTTTGCTGGAAGGAAATCATCCCATCAAAGAATATTTTCCCGAAAACGGCATCCTCAGCTGGCAAGACGCCGAAAGTGCTGGGCTGCTGCCGCAGTTGAAGCCTTTGCGAGAAGCCGCAGTAGTTGAACTGCAGTATCTCGTGAAAAATAAAAACAAAGCGAAAATGACCCGTTACATTGAACGCAAGATCGATCCAGCAGAAATCCCCGCCGTCCAGCAACAGCTGCGCAAAGGGGCCAAACGCAAGCTGGAAATCTTACAGATTTTGACAGAGGAAGCCCGCTTGCCGGTTTCCTTTTTTACCGAACAAGGGATTTCCACCGCGGCTTTGAACCAAGCGCAAGAAGCTGGTTGGCTGACCTTTACGGAAGTTGAAGCCTACCGCGATCCTTACAAAGACCGTCAATTTCAAAAAACGGTCCCGCTTGAATTAAATGAAGAACAGGCAGCTGCAGTAGCGCAAATCACTGCTTGTGCGGATAACCAAGAGGCACAGACTTTTTTACTGGAAGGGATCACCGGCAGTGGAAAAACAGAAGTCTACCTGCAAGCGATCGCCCAATTGCTGAAACAAGGCAAAACCGCGATCATGCTCGTGCCAGAGATCGCGTTGACTCCGCAAATGGTCGAACGCTTTAAAAGTCGTCTCGGCGACGCAGTGGCTGTTTTACACAGCGGCTTGTCCCAAGGTGAAAAATACGATGAATGGCGTAAGATCGAACGTGGGGAGGCGCAGGTGGTGGTTGGCGCCCGCTCGGCGATTTTTGCTCCGTTGAAAAACATCGGGGTCATCATCGTCGATGAGGAGCACGAAGCCTCCTACAAGCAAGATGAAGCCCCTCGTTACCATGCGAGAGATTTAGCGATTTGGCGCAGCCAGTACCATCACTGTCCAGTGGTGTTAGGCAGTGCGACGCCGTCATTGGAATCTCGTGCTCGGGCGCAAAAAGAAGTCTACCGCTTATTGAAATTGAATCAGCGGGCAAAAACCAGTGCGCAATTACCGCAGATCGAAGTCGTGGATATGCGTACCGAATTTGCCAACAAAAAGTATCAAACCTTTTCTCGTCCGTTACAGGAAAAAATCACAGACCGCTTGGCCCGCAAAGAACAGATCGTCTTGCTGCTGAATCGGCGCGGCTACTCTTCCTTCGTGATGTGCCGCGATTGCGGGTATGTTTTGCCTTGCCCAAATTGCGACATCTCCTTGACGCTGCATATGGATACCAAAACGATGCGTTGTCATTATTGCGGACATGAAGAACACATCCCCCATCGTTGCCCCAACTGCAATGCAGACAAGATTCGGTATTACGGAACGGGTACGCAAAAAGTGGAAGAAGAGTTGAAGGAACTGTTTCCCGAAGCGCGGGTCTTACGGATGGATGTCGATACCACCCGCAAAAAAGGCGCCCATGAAAAAATCTTGACCTTGTTTGGGGAGAAAAAAGCGGATATTTTGTTAGGGACTCAAATGATCGCCAAAGGCTTGGATTTCCCTGATATCACACTGGTAGGGGTCTTGAATGCCGATACCGCCTTGAATTTGCCAGATTTTCGTTCGAGTGAACGGACGTTCCAGCTGTTGACTCAGGTCAGTGGTCGGGCAGGTCGGGCAGAAAAAACCGGCGAAGTGGTGATCCAAACATTCAACCCTGAGCACTACGCCATCCAATTGGCGCAGTCGCAAGATTACGAAGATTTCTATCAAAAAGAAATGTGGATGCGGCACCAAAGCGGCTATCCACCGTATTATTTCACCGTCAAAATCACCTGCAGTCATCCCGAAGAGCAAGTCGCAGCTCAGAAGATGTTTGCGATCGCGCGGGATCTGCAGCAGGAGCTGTCACCGCAAAGTATTTTGTTGGGTCCGGCACCCAGTGCGATTTTGCGGGTGAAAAACCGTTATTACTACCAATTGATCATTAAATACAAAAATGAACCGCAGCTACCTGCTTTGTTGACCCGTCTGTTGGATCAAAGTCAAATCGATCAGCGCAAAGGATTGTACGTGTCGATTGACCAAGAGCCGTTGAATTTTATTTAGAGGAGAAAATATGCGTTATCCTATTATTATCACCCCCGATGAACGTCTTCGTCGGCAAGCAAAACCCGTCAAAGTTATTACCGATGAGCTCGTTCAGCTACTAGACGACCTTTATGAAACGATGGTCGCCCACGACGGGATCGGTATTGCCGCACCGCAAGTCGGCAAAAACCTGCAAGTGGCGATCGTTGAAGTCGAAGAAGACGACCGCTTTGAAATGATCAACCCTGAGATCATCGCTTCTTCTGGTGAATCCCTCGATGTGGAAGGCTGCTTGAGTATTCCCCACACCTTTGGGACCGTCAAACGAGCAGACGAGATCACTGTCCGCTATTTCGACCGAGAAGGAGAGGAAATGGAAGTGGAAGCATTCGGCTACTTGGCGCGTGCGATGCAGCATGAGATCGATCATTTAAATGGCGTGCTGTTTGTCGACAAGCTCGTCGAACGCATTCCTGAAGAAGACTTAGAAAAGTATATGGAGGAACATGAAAATGACTAAAATCGTCTTTATGGGTACCCCGGCGTTTTCCGTCCCAATTTTAGAAGGCTTGCTTGAAGCCGGCTATGAAGTGGCAGCAGTCGTGACCCAGCCGGATCGTCCCGTCGGTCGCAAAAAAACCATCACTCCGACCCCCGTCAAAGAAGCGGCGATGAAGCATGGCTTGTTGGTTTTACAACCAGAAAAAATCAGTGGGTCACCAGAAATGGAGCAGATCCAAGCTTTGGCACCTGATCTGCTGATCACGGCAGCTTTCGGCCAATTTTTACCTAGTGCTTTACTAGAAGTACCAAAGCATGGCGCTATCAACGTTCATGCGTCCCTACTGCCGAAATACCGTGGCGGAGCACCTGTGCATTATGCCATCATGGAAGGTGAGCAAGAAACGGGTGTAACCATCATGGAAATGATCAAAAAAATGGATGCTGGCGGTATTTTTGCTCAAGCTCGTTTGCCGATCACGGCCCAAGATGATGTGGGGACGATGTTTGATAAGTTGAGCCTATTAGGCAAAGACTTGCTGCTGGAAACTGTGCCGAAAATCTTGTCGGGAGAGCTGCAGCCTGTCCCGCAAGAAGAAGCAAAAGTCACCTTTTCACCAAATATCAGCCGTGAACAAGAAGCCATCGACTGGCAGAAAACGGCGGTGCAAATCGATGCCCAAGTCCGAGGCATGCGACCATGGCCGATCGCCTTTACGACACAAAATGGCAACCGCTGGAAACTTTGGCAAGTAACACCGCTGGAGCAAACGACGACAGCCCAGCCAGGAACGATCATTGAACGGACGAAAAAAACGTTGCTGATCGCTTGTGGGGAAGGCACGGTATTGGCTATCGATGAATTGCAGCCAGCTGGAAAAGGCCGACAAGACATTGCTGCATTCTTAAACGGCAGTGGACAACAGATTCAAAAAGGGGATCAGGTAGGTACCTATGAAGCGTAATCTTGGAGACATACAATATACAGTGCGCTTTGTGGCACTAGAAGCGTTGTTGCGAATCGAAAAAGGCGGCGCTTATTCCAATCTACTGCTGCGGGAATTGATGAATCAAGGGCGTTTAAATGACAAAGACGGTCGCTTGCTGACTGAATTGGTGTACGGCACCATCAGTCGTCAGCTTTTATTGGATTATTATTTGGATCGGTTTATTAAAAATGCCCGCAAAGTCGACCCGTGGGTCAAAACGCTGCTGCGGCTTTCCTTGTATCAGATGCTGTATCTCGATAAAGTACCCGCCCATGCCATCATTCATGAAGCCGTGGATATTGCGAAAGCCAAAGGCAATCCGGGAACTGGAAAATTCGTCAATGGCGTCCTGCGCACGATCCAACGACAAGGAGTGCCAGACTTGGCATTGATCAAAGACCCAATGGAACGTTTAGCAACGGAAATCAGTTTGCCCCTGTGGCTAACGAAGAAACTAGTCAAACAAATTGGGATCGAAGAAACCAGTGAGCTGGGCTATGCCCTATTTGAACCCAATCATGCCAGTGGTCGTATCGATCTGCAGCGCATCTCGCAAGCAGCAGCGATCGAACGGCTACAAGAAGAAGGCATCGACGCACGACCAAGTGAGCTTTCCCCCTATGGGGTTGTGGCTGACAAAGGCTTTATGGCGGGCTCGTCCCTCTACAAAGAAGGTTTACTGACGATCCAAGATGAAAGCTCGATGCTGGTTGCCCCCGTTTTACAAGTAGCCCGAGACCATCAAGTACTGGATGCCTGCGCAGCACCAGGAGGCAAAACGACCCATATCGCTGCCTTCTTGTCTGCCGCAGAGGGCGGCAAAGTGACAGCATTGGATATCCATGCCCATAAGGTTAAGCTGATTCAGCAAAATGCCCAACGTTTAGGCGTCGAAGCAGTTGTGGAGACCCGCGTGATGGATGCGCGGGAGACGGCTCAAACCTTTGCACCCGAACAATTTGATCGCATCTTAGTGGATGCCCCTTGTTCTGGATTAGGGTTGATGCGCCGTAAACCGGACATCAAATACAGCAAGACGGAAGCCGATTTCCAACGCTTGCCGCAGATTCAGCGAGAGATTTTGGAAAGTGCCGCCCCAACCCTGAAAAAATCGGGTATAATGGTCTACAGCACATGCACGATTCTAGCGGAAGAAAATCAACAAGTCGTGGCAACGTTTCTCGCTGACCATCCTGAATTTGAGCAAATGCCTCTTGCGGTAGGACCGCTGGCAGCCGAAGCGGTTCAAGAGGATATGTTGACGATCTATCCGCAAGATTTTATGACAGATGGCTTTTTTATCAGTTGTCTACGCAAAAAGTAACGAGGTGAAAGAAATTGGAGATTCGTTTTCAAACAGATGTCGGCAAACGTCGCAACACAAACCAAGATTTTGCAGCAACCTATGTAAATAAAGCCAATGTGACATTGGCCTTGCTTGCCGATGGCATGGGGGGCCACCGGGCCGGAGATGTCGCTAGCCGTCAAGCAGTCAGTGAGATCGGCACCGCTTGGGAACAGACAGAGCTGACAGACAGTGAAAAAACTGCCCAATGGCTGATCCAAAAAATCCAAGCGGAAAGCCAAGTGATTTTCCAAAAAGGACAAGAACAAGAAGAACTTAGCGGCATGGGCACCACGATCATTGCTGTGGCCTTATTAGGCGACCAGTTTACGATCGCCAATGTCGGGGACAGCCGTGCCTATCTTTTACGCAATCAAGTGCTGACCCAAATCACAGAGGACCATTCACTGGTCAATGAATTGGTGAAGTCAGGACAAATCACAGCAGAAATGGCCTTGAATCATCCTCGCAAAAACGTTTTGACCCGCTCGATCGGTATGCCAAGCGAAGTCGAAGTCGATGTGGCGATCCACTTTATTGCAGACGGGGATTATTTGCTGCTGTGTTCAGACGGATTGACCAACATGGTCTCAGATGAAGAGATCACAGCAACGATCCAAGAAACTCCTATGCTGGAAGAAGCAGTGCAATCATTGATCGATCAAGCCAACGAACGCGGCGGTGTCGACAATATCACGGTATTATTGATTAAAGTTGGAGGAGAGCGCCCATGATCGAAATTGGGAAGAAGATAAACGGCCGATACAAAATCATCGGCAATATCGGCAGCGGCGGAATGGCAAATGTGTTTTTGGCGCATGACTTGATCTTAGACCGTGAAGTGGCAATCAAAGTGCTTCGTTTTGACTTCCAAAACGACCAAAGTGCGATTCGGCGCTTTCAACGAGAAGCCTTGGCGGCGACTGAGCTGGTTCATCCAAACATCGTAACCGTTTATGATGTCGGCGAAGAAGACGGCATGCAGTTTTTGGTGATGGAATATGTCAAAGGGATGGATCTCAAGCGCTATATCCAAACGCACTATCCCGTACCTTATTTGCAGATCGTTGATATCATCCAACAAATTTTATCAGCGGTGGCATTGGCCCATCAGCACCGCATCATTCACCGGGACCTAAAGCCCCAGAATGTGCTGATCAATGAAGACGGCGTGGTGAAAATCACCGATTTTGGGATCGCGATCGCCCTATCAGAAACATCGATCACCCAAACCAACTCGATGCTAGGCTCGGTGCATTATCTTTCACCAGAACAAGCACGAGGCAGTATGGCGACCAATCAATCAGATATTTATGCGATTGGGATTATCCTCTATGAAATATTAACAGGCAAAGTACCCTTTGATGGCGAATCAGCCGTAACGATCGCCTTGAAACATTTCCAAGATGAGATCCCTTCGATTCGGATCTATGACAAAAATGTTCCGCAATCGCTGGAAAACGTCGTATTGAAGGCGACCGCCAAAGAACCGGCGGATCGGTACAAAACTGCCGATGAAATGCGAGCGGACCTTGATACCGTGTTGTCTCCTGACCGACTCAATGAACCGAGATGGGAACCTCATGCCCTGATGGATGAAACGAGAGTGCTGACTCCTGTGGAAGCAGCCCAAGTCGAAACGCCGCCAGTAGAAGAACCTGTAGAAGATAAGGTTGCGGATCAAGCTGAAGAACCAGCGCAGCCGAAAAAGAAAAAACGCAAACGGTGGCTGCTGCTGCCCATCATTATGGTGATCGCACTGCTTGGGATAGGCAGTTACTTCCTATTCGGCGGTGGTCGAGGAGATGTGGCAATTCCTGAAGTCAGTGGTCAGACAGAAGCAGCTGCCCGTGCCGAGCTGGAAGCTGCTGGTTTGCAAGTGGCAGACGAGGTAGAAGAAATCGAAGACGATGAAGTCGAAGCAGGCAATGTCGTCAAGACCGATCCGCCAGCAGGCAATGAAGTCAAAAAGAATTCCGTCGTGACTCTTTATATCAGCAGCGGAGCCAAGAAAATCACTCTTGATGATTATGAAGGTCGCTCCTTTGATGATGTCAAAAAAGAGTTGATCGATTTAGGCTTTGATGAAGACAGGATCAAAGAAGAGCTAGAGTCGTCAGATGATGTCGATGAAGGGGATATTATCAGTCAATCACCAGCAGCAGGGCGGGAAGTTTCCCCAGCAGAAGACGAGATCACCTTTAAGGTCAGCTCCGGACCAGATAGCTTCGCAATGGACAACTATTATGGCATGACAGAGGCAGATGCACGAGCAGCATTAACTTCTCGCGGGGTAAGCCTTTCACAAATCAATGTCACTTACGAATCCAGTAGCCAACCGGAAGGTACGATCATTGGTCAAGCACCAGCGAGTGGCGAGTCCGTTGTGACTTCCAGAACCATCATTACATTAACTGTCAGCAGCGGGCAAGAAATGGTCAATGTACCAAGAATCGTTGGCAAAAGCCAAGCCGATGCAGAAGCAGATTTGAATGAAGCAGGATTGCAGTATACGATAGAACAAGAATCTGATTATAACGACTCTGTGCCTGCTGGAGAAGTAGTGCGCGTTACGCCCGGAGCAGGTACCTCTGTAGCAGTAGGAAGTTCTGTTACCGTGACGGTTTCAAGAGGTCCTCGACCACAGGATTCTTCTTCGTCAAGCAGCTCATCCTCCTCAAGCAGCAGCTCGTCAACGAGTGAAAGTAGTTCAGAAAGTACGCAATAAGACGAACGTTTATGTTAGAAGAACAAGCAGCCTTCGGGGACCAAAGAATTCTCTTTTTGTTCCCCGACGAGCTGCTTGTTTCTTTTTGTAGCTAAAAAGCTGAAGCGAGGGATAAGTGTCTTTAAAATTTCCTTTAGACCTTCCTTTTGTGCAAGCGTACATCTTTCCAAGGATTCAAAAATTGGGTATAATGAAGGTCAGAATTAGTCAAGGGAGGGAATGAATTGAGTCATCACAACACTTCCGATTTGATTGAAGCATATTTGAAGAAAATTCTTGAAGACAGTGAAACCATTGAGATTCGTCGCGCAGAAATGGCAAATTTGTTCAACTGCGTGCCCTCACAAATAAATTACGTGATCAATACCCGCTTTACCGTTCAAAGAGGCTATGCGGTTGAAAGTAAACGCGGCGGGGGCGGCTATATTCGGATCGAGAAAGTCAAAATTACTGACAGCCACCACTACTTAAAAGAAATGAATCAATTATTCGATGAAACCATCTCGGAAAAAGATGCGTATGCAATAATCCAGAAACTTTATGAGGAAGGAATCCTGTCCAAGCGAGAAGGCAATTTATTGTTGACCGTCATCGCGAAAGCAGTTCTAGGACGTTCTCCTTATGAAAATAGAACACGAGCAGATTTGCTCCATGCAATTCTAGAACGATTAAGTTACGAAGACAGGAAGTGAAAGAGATGGATGAATTATTCACCCAACGCGCGAAAGCCGTTTTGGCTATCGCCCAAGAAGAAGCAAAATACTTTAAGCACCAAGCGGTAGGTTCTGAACATATTCTATTGGCACTGGTCATTGAACAAAACGGGATCGCTGGCAAAACGTTACGGGAAATGAATATCACAGAAAACGATATTCGTGAAGAAATCGAACATTTAACAGGGTACGGCACCGTTCGTCAATACCCAGAAAACGCCTATCTCGCGTATTCACCACGAGCAAAACATACATTTGCTTATGCAGGGGATGAAGCCAAGCGTTTAGGGGCTCCACAAATCGGTACCGAACATCTATTATTAGGCTTATTAAGAGACGAAGACATTTTGGCTTCACGAATCATGCTGAATCTCGGCTTGAGTCTCGCGAAAATGCGTCAGCTTTTGAAGAAAAAAATGGGTTTCAATGAAAGCAAAACCAACGGAAGTGCTGGTCGTCGTCGTCCAGCCCAAGCCAAAGCGCAGCAAGGAACACCGACCTTGGATTCCTTAGCCCGTGATTTGACCAAATTAGCCCGTGAAAAACGACTAGATCCTGTTGTCGGTCGTGCCAAAGAAGTCAAACGGCTGATCCAGATCCTTAGCCGTCGGACTAAAAACAACCCTGTTCTCGTTGGGGAACCTGGTGTTGGGAAAACCGCGATCGCCGAAGGCTTAGCCCAAAAAATCATCAATGGGGAAGTCCCAGAAGACATGCAAAACAAACGTTTGATGATGCTGGACATGGGGGCTTTAGTTGCTGGAACGAAATACCGTGGAGAATTTGAGGACCGAATGAAAAAAATCATCGATGAGATCTATCAAGATGGTCAAATCATCTTATTCATTGATGAATTGCATACACTGATTGGGGCCGGCGGAGCCGAAGGGGCGATTGATGCCTCGAATATCCTGAAACCAGCCTTAGCCCGTGGAGAATTGCAAACTATCGGTGCCACGACATTAGATGAGTACCAAAAATACATTGAAAAAGATTCTGCGTTAGAACGCCGTTTTGCCCGAGTGCAAGTCGACGAACCAACACCAGAAGAAGCGGAAGAAATTTTGCGGGGCTTGCGTCCTCGTTATGAAGAACATCATGGGGTGGAAATTTCTGATGATGCGTTACACGCCGCTGTGCAATTGTCCGTACGTTACATCAATTCGCGCCAATTACCAGATAAAGCCATCGATTTGATGGATGAATCAGCAGCCAAAGTGCGTCTAGACAAAACCGATGAAAGTTCGGAATTGGCAGATCTACAAAACGAGATCGCTAACTTGATCGAAGAAAAAGAAGCAGCCATTCGCCAGCAAGATTTTGAAGCAGCAGCTCGTCTGCGGATCAAGGAAAAGAAATTGACCCAACAACTGACGGAAGTGGCGTTTATGGAAGTCAAAGAAGCGTCAGGCTATGCCGATAGTGTTACTGCAGAAGATGTTGCTACGGTCGTTTCCCAATGGACTGGTGTACCTTTGCAACAGATGGAGAAAAAAGAAAGCGAACGCTTGTTGGATCTTGAAAAGATCTTGCATCAACGGGTAGTTGGCCAAGAAGAAGCGGTCAAAGCAGTCGCTCGTTCGATCCGCCGCGCCCGCAGTGGGTTGAAAGACCCCAACCGCCCAATTGGTTCCTTCATGTTCTTAGGCCCGACTGGTGTCGGGAAAACCGAGCTTGCTAAAGCCTTAGCGGAAGCGATGTTTGGTAGTGAAGATGCCTTGGTTCGTGTCGATATGTCCGAATTTATGGAAAAATACAGCACGAGCCGTTTGATCGGTTCACCGCCAGGCTATGTCGGCTATGACGAAGGTGGGCAATTGACGGAAAAAATCCGTTCAAAACCTTACTCCGTCATCTTATTGGACGAGGTAGAAAAAGCCCATCCCGATGTCTTCAATATCCTCTTGCAAGTGCTAGATGATGGACATTTGACGGATGCCAAAGGTCGGAAGGTCGATTTCCGCAACACGATTTTGATCATGACTTCTAATATCGGTGCCCAACAAATCCGCGAAGAAAAAAGCGTTGGATTCAATGTCACTGATTTAACGAAAGATCACCAAGCGATGCAAAAACGGATCTTAGAAGAGCTGAAAAAAGCCTTCCGTCCAGAGTTCTTGAACCGTGTGGATGAAACAGTGGTCTTCCAATCCTTAGGTGAAGGGGAGATCCACGAGATCGTGAAGATTATGAGCAAAGCGATCATCAAACGGTTAAGCAACCAAGACATCCAATTGAAGATCACGCCATCTGCCATCGATGTGATCGGTAAAGCTGGTTTTGATCCAGAATATGGGGCACGGCCGATTCGTCGAGCATTGCAAAAAGAAGTCGAAGACCGTTTAAGTGAAGCACTCCTATCAGGACAAATTCATTTAGGTGACAAAGTGACGATTGGTGCTTCCAAAGGATCGATCACTCTCAATGTCAAAGAGGGACAAGCACGGGTCTTGCAACAAGTTTAAGTCGAGCCAATAACGGCAGCGGCGTTTCTATGGTCGAGTAATCGGTATCCATAGAAACGTCGCTTTTTTGTCTTGCTATGTCTAGTAGTGATCAAGTGATTTCTATTGATTATGATTGATGATTCACAAAAAAATATCCTTATAAATGGCTTTATGACAACGGTTGATTAACGGAAAATGCGCTATTCGTGAAAAAAAGAGTAACGAGACCTCTTGGAAAGAATCCTGCTGTGTGATACTATGAATGAGTTGAAAAAAGGAGGAGTATTATGGTTGAGATTATCGCCACGGTGGAATCGATCGAGCAAGCACAGCAGCTCATCCCTTATGTTGATACATTGTTTTTTGGAGAAGAGACATTCGGGCTGCGCCTACCGGCCTCTTTTTCTCGTGAAGAGCAAATCAGACTGATCGACATGGCCCACGAAGCTGGAAAGAAAGTGACGATCGCGGTCAATGGCATCATGCATCCAGAAAAAATGAAGCGGATTCCAGAATACCTAGCATTTCTGAAGACCAATCAAGCCGATCAAATCGCTCTCGGAGATCCTGGGATCATTTACCGCATGAAGCAAAATCCAGAATGTGCCTTGCCATTTATCTATGCAGGGGAAACCTTAGTAACGAGCGCTCGTCAAATCAATTTTTGGGGAAAAAAAGGAGCAAAGGCAGCCGTTTTAGCGCGAGAAGTTCCTTTCGAGGAAATGAAAATCATGGCACCGCAACTAAATATTCCTGTGGAAGTATTGGTTTATGGTGCGACCTGCATTCACCAATCGAAGCGTCCGCTTTTACAAAATTATTATAACTATACCCAACAATCGGAAGAAAAGAACCACGACCGTGGGTTGTTTTTATCTGAACCGAAAAAAGAAGAAACTCACTATTCCATTTATGAAGATAGCCACGGCACGCACATTTTTGCCAATAACGACATCAATCTGATGCTGCAGCTGGCGGAATTAGCCGCAACAGGCTTTCAAACCTGGAAGCTGGACGGAATCTATACACGAGGGGCAGCTTTTGTGGCAATTGCTAAGCTGTTTGCCCAAGCCAAGAGCCTTGTGGAAAGTGGGAAGTGGCAAGCAGAGCAAGCAGCTGTGCTCAGTGAACAAGTTGCCCAACTTCATCCAGCAGAACGTGGGTTAGATACTGGATTTTATGCCATCGATCCTGACGATATCAAGTAAGGAGCAAGAACAAATGACCGTTAAACAAGCATTGAAACGACCAGAAGTGTTAGCACCAGCTGGTACGTTAGAAAAATTAAAAACAGCGATCCACTATGGCGCTGACGCTGTCTATATCGGCGGCAATGCCTATGGTCTACGGAGTCGCGCGGGAAACTTTACCTATGAAGAAATGGCGGAAGGGGTGGCTTTTGCCAAAGCCCACAACGCAAAAGTCTATGTAGCAGCCAACATGGTGACCCATGAGGGCAATCAAGAAGGTGCAGGGGAATTCTTTCGGGAATTGCGAGATGTCGGTATTTCGGCAGTGATCGTTTCTGATCCCGCTTTGATCCAGATCTGCGCAACAGAAGCGCCAGGTCTACCGATCCATTTGTCCACCCAAGCCAGTGCCACGAACTATGAAACATTGGAATTTTGGAGGGAAGAAGGTCTAGAACGGGTCGTTCTCGCCCGAGAAGTGTCCATGGAGGAAGTCGCTGAGATCCGCAAAAATACTAGCGTGGAGATCGAAGCCTTTATTCATGGCGCCATGTGTATTTCTTATTCTGGCCGTTGTACTTTGTCCAATCATATGTCGATGCGAGACGCCAATCGCGGCGGCTGTTCGCAATCTTGCCGCTGGAAATATGATCTGTTTGACATGCCCTTTGCAACGGAACGAAACAGTTTGACTAAAAACGGGACAGTGGAAGAAGAGTTTTCCATGAGTGCTGTGGATATGTCGATGATCGAACATATCCCTGATTTGATTGAAAACGGCGTGGATAGTTTCAAAATCGAAGGCCGCATGAAATCGATCCACTATGTTTCAACCGTGGCGAACGTTTATAAAGCAGCCGTGGACAGTTACATGGCCGATCCAGAGAACTATGTCTGCAAACAAGAATGGATCGATGAACTGTGGAAAGTTGCGCAGCGAGAGCTTGCCTCAGGCTTTTACTACGATACCCCAAGTGAAAATGAGCAGTTGTTTGGTCCGCGTCGGAAAATTCCGCAATACAAATTTATTGGGGAAGTCATGGCGTATGATCCGGCAACGAAAACAGCTACGATTCGGCAACGGAACCACTTTTCCGTCGGTGATGAAATCGAATTTTACGGTCCCGGATTCCATCACTTTCACCAAACCGTCGAAGTCATGTATAATGAAGACGGTGAATCCATCGATCGTGCACCAAATCCTATGATGCTGTTGACGATGCCGGTCAAAGAACCGGTGGAAGTCGGAGACATGATTCGGAAGAAAAAATAAGGTCGAGAGTTTCTCTCGGCTTTTTTGTTGAATCAATCCAGCCAAAAAGGATCGATGAGAACATAGACAATCTTAAGGAGGAAACAACAAATATGGAAACATACGACTACATAGTAATTGGTGGCGGCAGCGGCGGAATTGCCTCAGCCAATCGGGCAGGGATGCACGGCGCCAAAGTATTATTGATCGAAGGCAATGAATTAGGTGGCACCTGTGTCAATGTCGGTTGTGTACCGAAAAAAGTCATGTGGCAAGCTAGTGAGATGTTAGAAATGATCAAACGGGACGCAACTAGCTACGGCATTTATCCACATGTGGATAAATTTGATTTTACCGAGCTTGTGGATAACCGTGAAAAATACATTGATTTTTTACACACAGCCTATCAAAAAGGCTTAGATAGTAACAATGTAGAAGTTATCCACGGTTATGCACAGTTTGTGGATAACCACACGGTTACCGTCAATGGGGAAAACTACCATGCAGCAAACATTTTGATTGCCACCGGTGGAAAACCTAGCGCGATGAATATTCCCGGCGGTGAGTACGCTATTGACTCGAATGGTTTTTTTGCGTTGCGAGAAGCACCAAAGCGTATGGTCGTCTTAGGGGCAGGCTACATCGCAGCCGAAATCAGCGGTGTCAGCCAACAGCTGGGCAGCCAAGTGGCTTGGGCGTACCGCAAAGAGCGGCCATTACGAACCTTTGACAAGATGCTTGCGGATAACCTCGTGGAGATGTACCAAGAATCAGGAATCGAAACTTATGCAGGCTACGTGGCCTCTCGTATCATTAAAGAAGGTGACGAGTATCTCGTTCACTTTGAAAATGGCGAAACCTTGACCGGCGATTGCGTCCTTTTTGCTGGTGGTCGCGTGCCGAATACGGATAAGTTAGGTCTGGAAAGCACCGATGTCCAATTGGATGAAAAAGGGTTTATCATTGTGGACAAATATCAAAATACCACAGCTGACTCGATTTTTGCGGTGGGCGATGTCATTGGAAAATTGGATTTAACCCCGGTTGCGATCGCCGCCGGTCGTCGCTTGTCTGAACGCTTGTTCAACGGTCAAAGCGATGCGTACTTGGATTATCACTTAGTACCGACGGTCATCTTTACGCATCCACCGATTGCCACGATTGGTTTATCCGAAGAAGCAGCCTTGGCAAAATACGGCCAAGAGCAGATAAAGGTGTATCGTTCGCGCTTTACACCGATGTACTTTGCTTTAAATGAGTATCGCCAAAAATGTGAGATGAAACTGGTGTGCTTAGGAGAAGAAGAAAAAATCATCGGTCTGCACGGCATCGGGATCGGTGTCGATGAAATGCTGCAAGGCTTCGCTGTAGCCATCAAAATGGGTGCTACAAAAGCAGACTTTGATCAAACCGTTGCCATTCATCCGACGGGGTCAGAAGAATTTGTGACGATGCGTTAAAAGAAAAAAACCTCAACTGACAGATGATTTGTCAGTTGAGGCTTTTTTTGCGTATAAAATTCTATCTATCAACTAAAAAGCCCCCAAAGGTAGATCAAAAATCTAATCTTGGGGACTTATTTCAGTATGATTCCAGCTGCTAGGCTTTTGCTAGATCCTTGATCAGTTCTGACGCCCAAGGATCTGAGCAGTGATCTGATAAAGATATGTTTTGGTTTCATCTTTGGTCTCAGGCAATTTCTGGATCGCCTGCAAAGCTTTTTTCGTATAGTCGGCTGCGAGTTTCTTGGCTTCCTCGATCCCAGCACTTTCTTGGACGATCCGATAGACTTCGTGGGTGTCGGTGTCCGTCATGGCGTCTTGTTTTTCCAGCAATGGGAGCAGCTGTTGGCGGTCACTTTTCAGTGCCATTAACAGCGGCAGGGAATAGACGCCTTGCCGAACATCTTCCAATACTGGTTTTCCTAAAGCAGCCGCATCTTGGCTGTAATCCAAGACGTCATCCATGATTTGAAAGGCAAGTCCAATGGCTTCACCGATCTCACGGGCTTGATTGGCAAAGCGCAAGGAGGTGCCGCTTTCGTAAGCTCCGATGAAGCAGCTTAAAGCAAACAATTCAGCGGTTTTGCCGCGAATGTTTTCTAAGTAATCTTCGACAGTGACGGACAAATCGTATCGTTTGCTCATTTGTCCTAATTCGCCGGCCAGGATTTTTTCCATACTACGGGAATTCATCTGCAAGCTTTTCATGGAGCTGGCATAATCCGCCATCAATTTAAAGCAACAGACGAAGAGGTAATCACCAGCATAGACAGCGACATCATTGCCAAATTCGGAACGAATGGTTGGCAGCTTGCGGCGGGTGTCCGCATGATCGACGATATCGTCGTGGATCAACGAGGCAGTGTGGAGCATTTCGATCGAGGCCGCCAATGCGACGGCTTTTTCGCGATCTTTGTCGCTGCCATAAGCAGAAAAGAGCAGCTGATAAGCAGGACGCAGCAGTTTCCCACCTGAATGGATCATGGACAGGATCGCTTGTTCGACCTCTTTGTTTTTTAGTTTTAATGATTTTTCCATCAATTGCAAGGAGGCAGATAAGTCAGCTTGCAGTGCTGGATACTCTTGCCACATGGAATGAAGTTTCATAATTAACTCCTTTATTCTGAATCCGAGCGCCATTTGACTTTGGTCTGGCGTTCATAATCAATTTGAAAACGGCGCAGTGTTTCGACACGGCGCAGCAAGTAGTTGGCGGCGATCCCGATAGCGATCCCGGACAAGATCCCAAAGAAAGACAGGACCGGCAAGTAGAGCATGACGCTCCAGGATTGAGCGATCCATGAGGCAGTGATCAACTGTCCGACGTTGTGTAAGAACCCGCCGGCCGCACTAATGCCGATGATACTGACACGCTTAGGCCCCAACTGTTTCACCAAAGACATCCCAAAGTAGCTCAATAAGGAACCGCTCATACTATATAAGAAGGTCGAAACCGTTCCTCCTAGTAACGTCGTTAAGATCAGTCTTAGCCAAATCAAGAGAAAGCTGTCTTTTTTTGGCATGGTGAACAAAGCAATAATGGTAATTAAATTTGCCAAACCTAGTTTCGCACCAGGCGCAAAGGCAAATGGATAAGGGATCATATTTTCAACTAAACCAATCACGACCCCTTGGGCGACCAGCAGTGAGATGAAAATTATTCGTTGTAATCGACTCATAAGCAAACGATCAATAGATTAGATCGTCGGTCTCACTCCCATCTGCGGCTTGGATTTCGATCACCAATTTATGAGGCAGACAGACAATGGTTTCCCCATTTTTACTGGCCCAGCCACGGCGGACACAAATCTGGTCGCCGCAATCGGCTTCCTTGATTCGGATCCGATCCCCTTCGATCTCCAGTAAATTGGTATCGCCATCTTCATCTTCATAAAGATAGGTGTACGTTTTTTGACCTTCAACTAAGTCAAAACGCTTGATTTCTGTCCCATCGACCCGCAAGACGGCTTCTTTGTCCGCTGTTTGCGTCTGGCCAAAAATAAAAATCGGTAAAAAAGAGCTGAGGATCAAAACTAGTATGATGACGCCATCCCATGGTTTTAAATGGGCATCGCGGATAAATTCTTTTAATTTCATCAAAAAAGACTCCTGTTCTTTCATGTGATGTGTCTCATTCTAGCATAAGAAGACAAGATTCTACTAGCTGAATCCTCAATAATCCACCGATTTCTGTGCAAGGACGATCAAGAAAAAGTTCTGTACTTGGAAAGAGACCAAGACACTGATTGAAAATCAGAATGTCTTAGTCTCATGAAGTCGTACAGGTATTCTATTTTGCTGGCTTATTTATTGCCGTATAAGGAGCGAGGGGTACCGTACCACCATTTTCCAAGGGTACGTTGCAACCATGGGATTACCCAACGGTCTAAACCGACTGCGCGTCCTGAACCGTTCATCAAGGCAAATGCAACTGGAATGAACCAGATGTTTACCCAGTAGAACATACCAGACATACAGAAAGTCAACACTAAAACGATAGTCGTTGCGTTTACTAACCAAGTGAAGAGACCAGCCATCAATGCAAGAGCTAAAGCAATTTCAAAGAAGACCATGAATTTTTGGAAGAACATTGCAACGTCGTTGTTTGGCATGATAAATTGCATAACTTTTGTGAACCAGTCAGGTGATTTTTCAATCACGATCATTGGTTGCTCACCGTAGGCATAGCTCAAACCGAAGTGTGCGGCTTGTGTCGCTGCATCGGCTGCTTCACCGGCACCACTAGCGGCACTTGCTGCATCGGCTGCTTCACTAGCACCACTTGCTGCATCAGCGACTGTTTGGTATTCCCAGGTCCAAGGGAAAACGCTGTTGCCTTGGAACCAAGAACCTTCACCGAACCAAGTACCAGGTTTGAAGACTTCCCCATTCGTACCCAAAATTTTCTTGAAGGCTTCAACGAACCAGACAAGACCATAGAAAATACGAAGCGGAACACTCCACAAGACGTTTCCGTAACGAGACGTATGACCACGAGCGACTGTCCGGTCATCTTTGATGTGGAAGATTTCATGCATCAAGTATTGGAACATGTAGTAACCAGAACGAATATCAAAGAAGTATTTCAAGTTAACGATATGTTTCATAATGATCGCTAAGAAACCGCTCAGGTGAATCTTATTGAATAAGTTCGCCACGCCCCATTTGGCACCGATGGAAACCATAAATCCTTGGTAGTTTCCTTTGAATTTATGTTTTTCGCCGCCTTTGATGGCTGAAACGATATTCGTTGCTGCAGTGTGCCCAGTTTGTTCAGCTGCTTGCACGATTTGTGGTGTTGGTGTGTTCGGGAATTCTTCGAAGTAAACCAAGTCACCAATAATATAGATGTTTTTGTCTTCGTAGCCTTTTGCTTCCATGTACTCATTGGCAACTAGACGGAAACCACGAGCGGTTTCTAAACCGAAATCAGCAGCATCGCTAGTTCCTTTGACGCCGGCAGTCCAGATTAATGTGTGGGTTGGGATCGTTGAACCATCTTTTAGTTTGATGTGGTCAGGTGCCACTTCAACGATTGGTGCATTCAAGACAAGATCAACATTGTTTTTCTTCAAGTAACGTTCTGCTTTGGCTGCATCGTTACGATCAAGCATGTTTAAGATCGTTGGCATTGCTTCAACGACTTTCAAGCTGATTTCACTTGGGTCCAATTTATAATCGGAAGCTAAACGATCTTTCCAATCGATCAGTTCACCGATCATTTCGATCCCAGTAAATCCAGAACCACAAACGACAAACGTCAACATTGCTTTACGTAATGCTGCATCTGGTTCGATCGCTGCTTTTGCGACAGTTTTTTCAATGTGTTCGCGAATGCGGACAGCATCGTCAAATGACCATAGAGTAAAGCCATTTTCTTTGACACCAGGTGTACCGAAGTCATTCGGTTCGCCACCCATCCCTAAGATCAAGTAGTCAAATGAATAGCTGCCTAATTTTGTTTGGACGGTTTTATTTTCTTTATCGATCCCAGTTACTGTATCGGTTACTAAACGAACATTTTTCTTGCGTGAGAACAAGCGCTGCAAGTCATATTGAATTGCGGTAGGTTCTACACGTCCTCCAGCGACTTCATGCAGTTCAGTCATCATCGTATGATAAGAGTGACGGTCGATCAATGTTATCTCAACATCATTGTCTTTTTTCAATTTCTTTGCCATGTACTTCGTAGCAGAAACGCCTGCATAACCGGCACCGACAACGACAATGTTTTTCTTTGCCATTGCAAATCTCTCCTTAATAAAAATAATCTATGATAATAATTACACAATCGTTCCTATTATATAGACAAATGGTTCATTTGTCTAACGATTCTGATGAAAAAAACGCATATTTCCTGAAATTCGTGAAAACTTGCGAAAATCAAAAAATAAGTCATTTTTTATTGAAAAAGCGGAAAGGAAGCGGTTGACATATCGTAAATTTACTTTACAATGTTAGATGTATCACAAACTTTTTGTGGGGAAAATAAACAAGTAAAAGGTGGATAATTATGAAAGCAAAGAAATTGATTGTAGGTATGGCGGTATTTTTATTCTCAGCAATGTTGTTAGGGGGTTGCGGAGCAGATGACAATAACACAGATTCTTCGTCAACTAGTGAAAGTACATCACAAACTTCTGCAAGCGATTCAGCATCAACAGAAAGCACGGAAGCAACCGTTGTTGCGGGCGAGCCAATGCAAGATGGGACGTATCGTTTAGAAGAAAAGAACTACAAAAACGACTACCGTGTCACATTTGAGATCACAGTCAAAGACGGCAAAATCGTTGAATCAAAATATGACAACGTGAATGCTGATGGCGAATCAAAAACAGAAAACACTGAATACAATGAAACGATGAAAGAAAAAGCAGGCATCAGCCCAGAAGAATTTATTCCTAAATTCAATGAAGAATTAGTTGCCGCACAAAGCCCTTCTTCAATCGAAGTAGTTTCTGGCGCGACTCATTCCTTTGATTCCTTCCAAAACTATGCACAACAATTGATCCAAGCGGCGCAAGCAGGCAACACGGAAACCATTGAAATCGACAATGGTGCAGACTTGCAAGACGGAACCTATACATTAGAAGAAAAGAACTACTCAAACGGTTACCGCGTGGTCTTCTCAATGACTGTGGCTGACGGCAAAATCGCTGAATCAAACTACGACTACCTAAACGAAGCCGGCGAGTCGAAAAAAGATGATGCAGAATACAATGAAAACATGGAAGCAAAATCTGGTACTGGTCCAGAAGAATTCATTCCAAACTTCAATGAAGCTTTTGTTTCTGCAGTCAATGCTGAAGATGGTTCTGTGGCAGACATGGACGTCGTTTCTGGTGCAACCCACAGCTTCCACAGCTTTGTTATCTATGCACAACAATTGTTGAATGCAGCTGAAAAAGGTGACCAAACAACCATTGAAGTCGATAACTTCGTTACTGAATAATCACAACTTCTTTCCATGAAGAGGACAGCATTCGCTTTGAGTGCTGTCTTTTTTTCGTGGGCAACAAGGTCACAAAAGCAAGTTCGTGCAAAAGGAAGCAATCTGGTGGGAAGGTTTTTTAAAAAAGAATGGTTTTTTACAAAGAAGAAAAGGTTCGATTAAGGATTCCTAAAATACGTTGAGGAATCACGGAATGCCCCTTTTCATTCTGCCAAAAAAAGGCTATTATATGAAGGTTGAAGACAATAGAAAAGAGGAAAATCATGAAAAAGAAAGTAACGTTTTTTCTGATGTTTGTTTTTTTAGGCACAATGTTGGCAGCCTGCGGCAGTGATCAGGAAGCAACGACGCTGCGAGAAGAACCATATTTTCAAGAAGAATTTTTATTAGGTACGTATACTCGGATTCGCATTTATGATGAAGGCAAAGAGGACGCTATGAAGCCTGCTTTTGACCGCATCAGAGAGTTAGGCGATAAAATCACCATCAACCAAGCTGGGTCAGAGATCGATGAAATCAATGCGCAAGCTGGCATCAAGCCAGTGAAGGTCTCAGATGATATCTATTATTTGTTGAAAGAAGCCTATGATTATAGTGTGAAATCAGAAGGCGGCTTTAATATGGCCATCGGTGCCATCACCCAATTATGGCGAATCGGCTTTGATGATGCCCGCAAGCCAGAGCAATCTGAGATCGATGAAGCGTTGAAACATATCAATTATGAACAAGTCGAGTTTAACGACGAAGACCACACGGTGTATTTAAAAGACAAGGACATGATCCTTGACCTTGGGGCGATCGCCAAAGGCTACATCACGGATGAAGTCGTCAAAGTGCTGAAGGACAATGGCGTGACTTCCGCGATCGTCGATTTGGGCGGGAATGTCTATGTGTTAGGTCATAGCAACCGCGGTGCAGATGAGCCATGGAATGTCGGAATCCAAGATCCAAACAAATCTCGCGGCTCGATTATCGGCAGTATCAAAGAAACCAATAAAACAGTAGTTACTTCAGGGATCTACGAACGCTACTTAGAAGTAGACGGCAAAACGTATCACCATATTTTTGAT
Source organism: Enterococcus sp. AZ079 (assembly GCF_050547255.1). Taxonomy (NCBI): domain Bacteria; kingdom Bacillati; phylum Bacillota; class Bacilli; order Lactobacillales; family Enterococcaceae; genus Enterococcus; species Enterococcus sp. AZ079. The sequence continues at coordinate 3,449,478 of NZ_CP172955.1, forward strand.
TCTGAGACTGGCTATCCTTACGATAGCGATGTAGCAAGTGTGACTGTGATCACTGACAAATCCATCGATGGTGACGGGTTGACTACGGTGGCGTTTGATAAAGGAGTCAAAGAAGGCTTGGCTTATATCGAACAGCATACCGAAAAGGGAACCGATGCGATCTTTATCACAAAAGAAGATAAAGTGTACGTAACAGACGGCATCAAAGATACCTTTGAGCTTTCAGAGGAATCAGGCTACACGATGGGTGATCGTGCTGATTTAGAATAGGAGGAGTGAAAGATGTCTCTTTCAGTGTTTTTAGAAGTGGTGGAGATCCGCACCAAGGTGGCGAGTGTCTTCCCCTTCATTATGGGTGTGTTGTTCTCGTTGGTGTATTTTCATGAATTTCATCCGTTGAATACTGTAATTTTTTTTCTGGGGATGCTGCTGTTTGATTTGACGACGACGTCCATCAACAATTATATGGATTTCAAAAAAGCCAAATCAGAGACCTACAAATACCAGCACAATGTGATCGGGCGCGAAAACATCTCAGAAGCTACTGTTCGCAATCTGATTTTTGCGATGCTGGCAGGAACCTTACTGATCGGTCTTTACTTGACCTTTGTTACCGGCTGGCTGCTGCTAGTGATGGGGCTGGTGGTTTGTTTTATCGGGGTCTTTTATACCTTTGGCCCCATTCCGTTATCGCGGATGCCTTTAGGCGAGGTATTCAGCGGTGTAACGATGGGATTAGGGATTTTTGCCATCACGATCTATATCAATACCATTGATCAAAAAGTTTTTTATCTGGCACTGGATTTTGCGAACGGAACCTTTGGCTTAGTGGGGAATCTCTGGGCTGTGTGTGCCATCGTGTTGGCATCCTTGCCATTGATTTTCACGATTGCTGACATCATGTTAGCCAATAACTTACGGGATCTGGAAGCCGACATCGAAAACCATCGCTACACGCTGGTGTACTACATCGGTCGCGAAGCAGGTATCCGTCTGTTTCAAGGCATGATGTTGGCGTCTTATGCCGCTATTTTATTGGGCCTCTTGTTTGGACTCTTTCAATGGCCGATTTTGCTCGTGTTTCTAACACTGCCAAAAATCCGCCAAAACTTGAAAGAACATCAAGCCAGCCTGCCCCACCCACATAGCTTCGGCTATTCGATTAAAAACATGATTTTATTCAACAGCAGCTATGCCTTGGGCTTACTTTTGTGCCTGCTGTGGCAATTGCTGTAAAAGAAAAGATCGACCCGCTCTTGAAAGAGCAGGTCGATCTTTTTTATGTGGGGAATGAAATAGCGTGTAAAAACTGTAGAAAAGGCATGATAAAAGAACGAGCATCCTACTTAGTATGAAAAGATGAGGCTCGCTTTCTTTGCGATCCTGATTGCAACAGTAAAGTTTTAGTGACAGTAGCTAATCCCGATAGAAAGGGGAGCTGCCTAGGTTGTTCTTTTGTATAAACCTTCGGAATAAGCAGGTCTGCTTATGGAGCATTTATGCTTGACTGATTCCTTACGAAAGCAGCGAATCAGCAAGCGGATTTGCGACTTTTTGCAGCATCAATACCGGTCCAAACTGATTTCTCCAGAAGAAAGCACCTTGCGCTCCGTTGCTGTTTCCACCACTAATTCACCTGTGTTAGTAATGTCTTTGGCGATTCCTTCATAGGTCACACCTTGTTGTGTAAACTGAACGGGGCGGCCCAAAACGAAGGACTTCTGCCGATAGCGGGCCATATAATCCATGTCAGGCAGTTGCGCCAATAATTGGAAGAACCGACGCCAAATTTCTTGAATCAACGCGGCTCGAGAAAAGGTTGGATACTCTTCACCAGGAAAGAGTGAGGTCGCTTTTTCCCGAATCTCTGCTGGAAACTGCTGTTGCGGAATCGAAAAACTGATGCCGATACCGATTACAACCGAGGTAATGCGGCCTGTTTCAAAGTCACTGGTTGCTTCAGACAAAATACCGCAGATTTTTTTTCCATCTAAGTACAGATCGTTGACCCACTTAATGGCCGTTTCCTTCATTAGAAGGGCATCGATGGCTTCTGCGACTGCCACCGCTGCCAAAACGGTATATTGCGGCAATTCTTGAAACGCTTGGTTTGGTTTTAAGAGCAAGCTCATGTAGATCCCTTGTTTTTTCGGTGAGAAAAATGGTCGTTCGAAGCGGCCATGACCGCCTGTTTGCGTTTCGGTCAAAAAAAGGGCGGGGGTTGCCAGTCCACTGTCCAAAGCGGCGATCTTGGCTTCTTTCATGGTGGACTCAACAGCATCCTTGATTTGAATCGTGGGGATCATCGGCAAGGCGGCTGCAAGTGCTGCTTGATCGTAGCGGTCAGCGGAGACAAAGCGATAGCCGTTGGCCAAGTGTTCGAAATGATAGCCTTCTTTCTCAAGTTCTTTAATGGCTTTCCAGACTGCTGTACGAGAGATCGACAAGGCTTGAGCTAGTTTTTCTCCGGACAGTACAGTATCTTCTTTTTGTAATAAGGTCAGTATTTTTTCTTTTGTCGTCATAAGGATATCCTTCCTAATGTTTCACGTGTAACGTTTTCGTTAGCATAGCAAGAAATCGGCAAAAAGCAAAGTAGTTTCTTACGAAAAACAGTCCTCACCAGCCTTGTTTTTTTCTTTAGAAAATCTTAGGAAATGGGTGCGTCAGAAAAGCATTGTAACTTCCAATGAGAGCTTGACAGAAAAGTACTTCATCTGTATAATAAGGAGTTGCAAAAACTATCTGAACGAAAAAAGCAGAAACGAAATATTGTCCGTTTCGGCTTAGGAATAAGGAAACAAAAGTAGAAAATGCCCAATGCATCCGTTCTATTTTTGGTTTTTTTTTGCCTAAAAGCCGCAAAAAATGCTTTCTGTAACCTATATTTAATATTTGTTACAGTTTTGTAAATAATCGGATAGCCTTTTTGAAAGACTTTATGAAGAGGTGAAGAGCTTGGCTGGACACGTAGTAAAATACGGAAAGCATCGCGAACGTAGAAGTTTCGCACGGATCAGTGAAGTATTAGAATTACCGAATTTGATTGAAATTCAAACCGACTCTTACCAATGGTTCCTAGATGAGGGCCTAAGAGAAATGTTTGAAGATATTTTGCCAATCGAAGGATTCAACGGTAACTTGTCCCTAGAATTTGTGGATTATGAATTGAAAGAACCAAAGTATACAGTAGAAGAAGCCCGTGCCCATGATGCAAACTATTCTGCACCATTACATGTTACTTTGCGTTTGACGAACCGTGAAACTGGGGAAATCAAATCCCAAGAAGTATTCTTTGGTGATTTCCCATTAATGACTGAACAAGGAACTTTTATCATCAACGGGGCAGAACGGGTTATCGTTTCTCAGTTGGTCCGCTCTCCAGGTGTATATTTCCATGGCAAAGTCGATAAAAACGGCAAAGAAGGCTTTGGTTCAACTGTTATCCCTAACCGCGGTGCGTGGTTAGAAATGGAAACTGATGCCAAAGATATCTCTTACGTACGGATTGACCGTACCCGTAAAATTCCTTTGACGGTCTTAGTCCGTGCCCTAGGGTTTGGTTCTGATGATACGATCTTTGAAATTTTCGGCGACAGTGAATCATTGCGCAACACGATCGAAAAAGACTTGCATAAAAACGCAAGCGATTCTCGTACCGAAGAAGGATTGAAAGATGTTTACGAACGTCTTCGTCCAGGCGAGCCAAAAACAGCAGACAGCTCACGCAGCTTGCTGAACGCACGTTTCTTCGATCCAAAACGTTACGACTTAGCAAATGTTGGTCGTTACAAAGTAAACAAAAAATTAGACTTGAAAACACGTCTATTGAACTTGACCTTAGCAGAAACCTTGGTTGACCCTGAAACAGGCGAGATCATTGTTGAAAAAGGCACTGTTTTGACTCACCAAGTCATGGAAACACTAGGCGCATTTATCGATAATGGCCTAAACAGTGTAACGTACTATCCATCAGAAGATGGGGTCGTTACCGAACCAATGACCGTCCAAGTCATCAAAGTCTTTTCACCAAAAGATCCAGAACAAGAAGTCAACGTGATCGGTAATGGCTATCCAGATACTGCTACACGTACGGTTCGTCCAGCAGACATCATTGCTTCAATGAGCTACTTCTTCAACTTGATGGAAGGCATTGGCAATGTCGATGACATCGACCACTTAGGAAACCGTCGGATTCGTTCTGTTGGTGAATTATTGCAAAACCAATTCCGGATCGGGCTTGCTCGGATGGAACGTGTCGTGCGTGAACGGATGTCGATCCAAGACACCGAAACCTTGACACCGCAACAATTGATCAATATTCGTCCGGTTGTCGCAAGTATCAAAGAATTCTTTGGTTCTTCTCAGTTGTCACAGTTCATGGACCAAACAAACCCACTGGGTGAGTTGACCCATAAACGTCGTCTATCTGCCTTAGGACCTGGTGGTTTGACCCGTGACCGTGCCGGCTATGAAGTCCGAGACGTTCACTATTCCCACTATGGCCGTATGTGTCCGATCGAAACGCCTGAGGGACCAAACATCGGGTTGATCAACAGCTTGGCCTCTTATGCCAAAGTCAACAAGTATGGCTTCATTGAAACACCATACCGTCGAGTTGACCGCGAAACAGGCCGTGTTACTGACAAGATCGATTACTTGACTGCCGATACCGAAGACCACTACGTTGTGGCCCAAGCAAACAGCTTGTTAAATGAAGACGGCTCTTTCGTAAACGACGTTGTTATGGCGCGTGCTACTTCTGAAAACTTGGAAGTTTCGATCGATAAAGTCGACTACATGGACGTATCACCAAAACAAGTAGTCGCAGTCGCAACCGCATGTATTCCTTTCTTGGAAAACGATGACTCCAACCGTGCCTTGATGGGTGCCAACATGCAGCGGCAAGCTGTACCATTGATCAATCCGAAAGCACCTTGGGTTGGTACTGGTATGGAATACAAATCAGCACATGACTCAGGAGCTGCTTTGTTATGTAAACATGATGGAATCGTAGAATACGTGGATGCAGCCGAAGTGCGCGTTCGTCGTGACAATGGCGCATTGGACGTTTATTCTGTTACCAAATTCCGTCGTTCAAACTCAGGAACCAGCTACAACCAACGTCCATTAGTAGCACTTGGTGAAAAAGTGGAAAAAGGCGACATCTTAGCAGATGGCCCATCTATGGAACAAGGCGAAATGGCACTAGGACAAAACGTCTTAGTCGCATTCATGACTTGGGAAGGGTACAACTATGAAGATGCCATCATCATGAGCCGTCGTTTGGTGAAAGATGATGTTTACACTTCTGTCCATATTGAAGAATATGAATCAGAAGCCCGCGACACAAAATTAGGACCTGAAGAAATCACTCGCGAAATCCCGAACGTTGGGGAAGACGCATTGAAAGACCTAGACGAAATGGGGATTATCCGCATTGGTGCGGAAGTCAAAGATGGCGATCTGCTTGTTGGGAAAGTCACGCCAAAAGGGGTAACGGAACTTTCAGCAGAAGAGCGTTTGTTGCACGCAATCTTTGGTGAAAAAGCCCGCGAAGTGCGTGACACTTCTCTACGTGTGCCTCACGGCGGCGGAGGAATCGTCCACGATGTCAAAATCTTTACCCGCGAAGCTGGCGATGAATTGTCACCAGGTGTGAACATGCTGGTTCGCGTTTATATCGTTCAAAAACGGAAAATCCATGAAGGGGATAAAATGGCCGGACGTCACGGAAACAAAGGGGTCGTTTCTCGCATTATGCCAGAAGAAGACATGCCTTTCTTACCAGATGGCACACCAGTCGATATCATGCTGAACCCATTAGGGGTACCTTCTCGGATGAACATTGGACAAGTATTAGAGTTACACTTAGGAATGGCTGCGCGTCAACTAGGCATTCACGTGGCGACACCAGTTTTTGATGGTGCCAGCGATGAAGATGTTTGGGCAACGGTTGCTGAAGCAGGAATGGCCAGCGATGCCAAAACAGTGCTTTACGACGGACGTACCGGCGAACCATTTGATGGCCGCATCTCCGTTGGTGTCATGTACATGATCAAATTGGCCCACATGGTCGATGATAAATTGCATGCCCGTTCCATTGGACCTTACTCATTGGTTACTCAACAACCATTGGGAGGAAAAGCCCAATTTGGTGGACAACGTTTCGGAGAGATGGAAGTTTGGGCACTGGAAGCATACGGTGCTGCTTACACCTTGCAAGAAATCTTGACCTACAAATCAGATGACGTGGTTGGTCGTGTGAAAACATACGAAGCGATCGTCAAAGGGGAACCAATTCCAAAACCAGGTGTACCAGAATCATTCCGCGTATTAGTAAAAGAATTGCAATCACTGGGTCTAGACATGCGTGTCCTAGATATCGATGATGCAGAGATCGAACTGCGTGATATGGATGATGACGATGATGATTTGATCACCGTTGATGCCTTAACAAAATTTGCGGAGCAACAAACAGCCCGTGAATTAGAACAAAAAGCACAAACAGAAGCTAAAAATGCCGCCGACGCGTTGAACCAACAAATCGAGACAGCAGAAGATCGCTTGCAATAATAGACGGCCCTCGCTATTTCCGCCACTAGCGGAAATAGCCCCCGTTCTATCGGATATGTCCATGAAATGAAATGGAGGGAACCTTTTTTGATCGATGTAAATAAATTCGAAAGTATGCAAATCGGTTTGGCTTCTCCTGAAAAAATCAGAAGCTGGTCTTATGGTGAAGTAAAAAAACCAGAAACCATTAACTACCGTACGTTAAAACCTGAACGCGAAGGGTTGTTTGACGAGCGTATTTTCGGTCCAACCAAAGACTGGGAATGTGCTTGCGGCAAATACAAACGGATCCGCTATAAAGGCATCGTTTGTGACCGTTGCGGCGTGGAAGTAACACGTTCAAAAGTGCGTCGTGAACGCATGGGACACATTGAACTAGCAGCACCAGTATCACACATTTGGTACTTCAAAGGCATTCCTTCACGGATGGGTCTTGTCTTAGACATGAGCCCACGTGCATTGGAAGAAATCATCTACTTTGCTTCATACGTAGTGATTGAACCAGGAAACACCAGCCTTGAGAAAAAACAACTATTGACTGAACGGGAATACCGTGAAAAACGTGACCAATACGGTCAAGAATTTTCAGCAGCGATGGGTGCCGAAGCCATCAAACAATTATTAGATGGCGTTGATCTTGAAGGCGAAGTTGCTGAATTAAAAGAAGAATTGAAAAACGCGACTGGTCAAAAACGGACCCGTGCGATCCGCCGTTTGGACATCTTAGAAGCATTCCGTGCTTCAGGAAACAAACCAAGCTGGATGGTCATGGACGTTATCCCAGTTATCCCGCCTGATTTGCGTCCAATGGTGCAATTAGAAGGTGGACGTTTTGCCACAAGTGACTTGAACGACTTGTATCGTCGTGTAATCAACCGTAACAACCGTTTGAAACGCTTGTTAGACTTGAATGCACCAAACATCATCGTTCAAAATGAAAAACGGATGCTGCAAGAAGCAGTCGATGCCTTGATCGATAACGGTCGTCGCGGCCGTCCAGTTGCAGGGCCAGGGAACCGCCCATTGAAATCTCTTTCTCACATGTTGAAAGGGAAACAAGGTCGTTTCCGTCAAAACTTGCTAGGAAAACGGGTCGACTACTCAGGTCGTTCAGTTATCGTCGTTGGTCCATTCCTGAAAATGTACCAATGTGGTCTGCCAAAAGAAATGGCGATCGAATTGTTCAAACCATTCGTGATGCGGGAACTTGTTTCTCGTGAAATCGCGTCAAACATCAAAAATGCCAAACGCAAAATCGAACGTCAAGAAGACGAAGTTTGGGATGTCTTAGAAGATGTTATCAGAGAACATCCAGTGCTATTGAACCGGGCACCTACGCTTCACAGATTAGGTATCCAAGCATTTGAACCAGTCTTAGTTGAAGGCCGTGCCATTCGTTTGCACCCACTTGTTTGTGAAGCCTACAATGCCGATTTCGATGGAGACCAAATGGCCGTTCACGTACCATTGAACGAAGAAGCGCAAGCAGAAGCACGTATGCTGATGTTAGCAGCCCAAAACATTTTGAATCCAAAAGACGGAAAACCAGTTGTAACACCATCTCAGGATATGGTCCTAGGGAACTACTACTTGACGATGGAAGAAGAAGGCCGTGAAGGGGAAGGCATGATCTTCCGTGACATGGACGAAGCAGTTACGGCATGGCGCAATGGCTACGTGCATTTACACACACGGATCGCCATCAATCCAAACACTTTAGGGGACAAACCATTCACGTCTGAACAAAAACAACGCTTGATGGTAACAACGGTGGGTAAAGTGATCTTTAACTCGATCATGCCACCAGAATTCCCATTCCTGAACGAACCGACAGACTACAACTTGACGGTTCAAACACCAGACAAGTACTTTATTGAAGCTGGTACAGATGTGCCTGCCTTCATCAAAGAACAAGAGCTTGTTGGCCCATTCAAGAAGAAAAACTTAGGAAACATCATTTCAGAAGTCTTCAAACGTTTCCGCATCACTGAAACGTCACGCATGCTTGACCGCATGAAAGACTTAGGATACAGCCACTCAACAATGGCGGGTATCACCGTTGGTATCGCTGATATCATGAACTTGCACGAAAAACATGAAATCATCGACAATGCCCACAAACAAGTAGAAACGATCACGAAACAATTCCGTCGTGGGTTGATTACCGATGACGAGCGTTATGAACGAGTTATTGGTGTTTGGAATGCAGCCAAAGATGAAATTCAGTTAAAACTGATGGAATCATTGGAAGCGAAAAACCCAATCTTCATGATGTCTGATTCCGGTGCCCGTGGTAACATCTCCAACTTTACTCAGCTTGCTGGGATGCGTGGATTGATGGCCGCGCCTAACGGACGAATCATGGAGTTGCCGATCATCTCAAACTTCCGTGAAGGTCTGTCTGTCTTAGAAATGTTTATCTCGACCCATGGTGCCCGTAAAGGGATGACCGATACCGCCTTGAAAACAGCCGATTCCGGTTACTTGACACGTCGTCTCGTTGACGTTGCCCAAGATGTCATCATCCGTGAAGACGATTGTGGTACTGACCGTGGTTTAGACATTCAAGCAATTCGCGAAGGAAACGAGATCATCGAATCCTTAGAAGAACGTTTGATTGGACGTTACACACGTAAATCAGTGATCCATCCTGAAACTGGCGAAGTCCTTCTAGGGGTCAATGAATTGATCACTGAAGATTTAGCTAAAGCCATCGTGGACGCTGGTATCGAAACAGTATCCATTCGCTCTGTCTTTACATGTAACACCAAACATGGTGTATGTAAACATTGTTATGGCCGCAACTTAGCCACTGGTTCTGAAGTTGAAGTTGGGGAAGCAGTCGGTACCATCGCTGCCCAATCAATCGGTGAACCTGGTACTCAGTTGACCATGCGTACCTTCCATACCGGAGGGGTTGCCGGAGACGATATCACGCAAGGTCTCCCTCGTGTCCAAGAAATCTTTGAAGCCCGTAATCCGAAAGGACAAGCGGTCATTACCGAAGTTACCGGAGAAGTCATCGATATCTCAGAAGACCCTTCAACTCGGACCAAAGAAGTGACCATCAAAGGGGAAACCGATACGCGTACGTATACCGTTCCTTATACTGCCCGGATGAAAGTAGCAGAAGGCGACTTTATCCATCGTGGTGCACCATTGACAGAAGGTTCGATCGATCCAAAACAACTGTTACAAGTTCGCGATGTCTTGTCTGTTGAAAACTACCTATTACGGGAAGTTCAACGCGTTTACCGGATGCAAGGGGTAGAAATCGGCGACAAACATATCGAAGTAATGGTTCGTCAAATGCTGCGTAAAGTCCGCGTCATGGATCCAGGTGATTCAGGCATCTTGCCAGGAACATTGTTGGATATCGCCGACTTTAAAGACCGCAACTACGACACATTGGTAGCCGGCGGCGTTCCTGCAACTAGCCGTCCAGTCCTACTAGGGATCACGAAAGCATCCTTGGAAACCAACAGCTTCTTGTCTGCTGCGTCCTTCCAAGAAACCACTCGTGTGTTGACCGATGCAGCGATCCGCGGCAAGAAAGATCCACTTCTTGGATTGAAAGAAAATGTTATCATCGGTAAGATCATCCCAGCTGGTACTGGTATGCCTCGTTACCGTGAAATGGAACCAAAAGAAGTAACAGTTGCCAGCGAAAATGTCTACAGCATCTCAGACATCGAAGCACAAATGGCTGCTGAAGACGCATTGAATAGCCAAAACTAATCAATGCCCAGCACCTGATTGACTCAGTGTGACGGAAAAGCTTGTCATTCTTCGGAATGGCAAGCTTTTTTTGTTTAGCAAAAGAAAATGTTACGAAAAAGAATGCGTCCTTCTTTTATCCTAGAAAAAGGGCATTTGGAACGATTAATGAAAGCGTTATTTTTGAAATGTCCAAATCAGTGGACATCGATTAAGAAATACTTGAGCCAAAGAAGGCTATAGTAAAGATACGGAGGGAGACAGTATGAAGCTGAGCAAGAGAGAAACACGTTTGATTGAGCAGTTTATGATACAGGGGATGAATTTGACCGCTAATGAACTAGCCACAGCTGCTAAGGTTTCAACGAAAACCATTTACCGGACGATCAAGCGGATCAATGAGGCTGCTGGTTCAGAAATCATTCGGTCTGAAATCGGCAAAGGATTTTGTTTGGATTATGAAGCATATCTCAGAGGCACGATTGAAAATCAAGAAACGGATCAACATGATGAGCCGCTTGAGCGACGTCATGCGATTGCCCTGCATTTATTGTTTAAATCACCAAAGCGTTTAATGATCAAAGAGTTGTTCGCTCATTACTATTTGAGTGAAGCAGTGATAAGTAGTGATATCAATCGTCTTTCGGAATATTTTCAGTACTTTGAACTCCAGTTGATCCGATCCGATAAGAGAATTGCAGTGATTGGTACCGAAAAAAATATCCGTCGCTGTGTCAATGATCTCTTTACGAAAACCCATGTGTGGAATGAAGAAATGGTCACGCAAAAATATCCCATCAATGCCTTTGATATCAACTTTATTACCTCAATTCTTGAATTCATTGAGCGAAAACTCGCGAACAGTATTGCGTATCCTTACAACATGAATATTTTCTCGCATCTGTATATTCTGATTTTACGAATGAGGGAAGGAGAAATTGACCGCGAAGAGATAATTGAGGGTTTAGATGAGGAAGAACAACATTTGATTGAACAGCACCAAGAGTTTTATCAAATTGCCCAACAAGTGATTGAAAGAATCAATGCCTATCTCGTGACGGAGCTGCCAGAAAGTGAGGTATTTTATCTCTACCAGTATCTAGTGTCTTCCAGAGTGGAAAACAAACCCTTGGCAATGACCAATCTGACAAAAGAAGCCAGCGAAATCACGGAGTTTTTTACTAAGCAGATGGAAAAAGCACTGGGTATTCAATTGAACCAGCAAACAGACAAGACCGATCTACTTTGCCATATTCAGCCGATGCTCTATCGGCTAAAGAATAAAATTATCGTGAAAAACGGTCTGCTAAATGACATTCAACTAGAGTACCCAAGGATTTTTGAGCAAGTGGCACAAGTCAGCAAGGAAGTAGAGAAAACCTATGGAACGAATCCCATATCGGAAGACGAGATTGGTTTCTTGGTGCTGTATTTTGTGAAATTTAAAGTCATTCGTCGGCGCAGACAGCGAGTCTTAATCATGTGCAGCAGCGGCGTAGGGACTTCTGAGCTGCTAAAAGTCAAAGTCCAACGAGCATTTCCTGAACTGGATATCGTGGATGTGCTTTCCGCTCGTATGTACCGAAAGCATGCGCAAGACTACCAGAATATCGATTTGATCTTAACCACCATTAATTTGCCAGTAGAAACGCAGGTGCCGACGATTTTAGTCAATTCGGTATTTACCAAACAGGATGAAAAGCGAGTCAAACAACTATTAGGAGAGATGTAAAGATGAAAAACGAAAGCCAAACGATCCAAACGTTCAGCATCGCAGATGTAATCAATCCCAATCTTATCAAGATGGAAATGGGAGCGAATTCAAAAGAAGAAGCGATCACTGAACTGTCTGAACTTTTATATGAAAACCAAATAATTACCGATTTAGCAGGGTTCACCCAAGATGTCTTTGCCCGAGAAACGGAAGGAATGACCGGTATCGGACATGGCTTAGCAATCCCACATGGAAAGTCAGACAGTGTGAAAAAGACTTCCTTAGTGATCGGAAAAACCAAGCGTCCGCTTGAGTGGGAGTCCATCGATGAAGCGCCCGTTCAAGTAATCATCTTGTTTGCAGTCAAAAATACCGATGCCAATACGATGCATATCAAGCTGCTGCAAAAAGTAGCGATGCTACTAGCGGATGAATCGTTTATTGATCGTCTCGTTGCGTCAGGGACAAAGGATCAAATGATGGCCTTGCTTGCTAAAGATCCAATGGCAGAAAACTAAGAAAGGGGGAGAAGAGATGAAAATCGTTGGTGTAGCTGCTTGTACTTCAGGCATCGCTCATACGTATATCGCTAAGCAAAAAATCGAAACAGCTGCGAAAGAACTTGGTCATGAAGTCCATATCGAAACCCAAGGAACCATCGGGACAGAAAGTGAATTGACGGAAGCAGATATTCAAGCAGCCGATGTTGTCATTATTGCGGCAGATATCAAAATCGGCGGCAGAGACCGTTTTGAAGGCAAGCGAATAGTAGAAATTCCAACTAGTATGGTGATCAAAGCGCCTAAGCGTTTGCTTGAAACGATTGAAGAAAAATTAAATCAGGGATGAATCAACGAATGTTTTAACGACTTAAATTCAAAGGGGGATGAAACAAATGATGAAACAGCTGCAGTTGAAAAAACATGCCTTAACCGCCATCTCGTATATGTTGCCGGTCGTTGTAACAGCTGGGCTTTTAATCGCTATCGGAAATCTTGCCAACGGCACGGTCATTGAAAATTACGATGCTGCCTATACGATCCCGGATGCACTGGTCTCGCTGGGGGTTTTAGGGATGGGACTGCTGGCGCCAGTGATCGCTGCCGCGATCGCCTATTCCATTGCCGATCGTCCAGGAATCGCTCCTGGTCTTTTTATGGGACTGATTGCCAATGCGATTGGTGCAGGCTTTTTAGGGGGAATGTTAGGAGGCTATCTCGCAGGTTATCTGGTCTTATTCTTAGTAAAAAACCTTAAAGTACCACGTTGGGCACAAGGTCTGATGCCAATGATGATCGTACCGGTCTTGTCGACACTGATCGTTGGTGCTTTGATGTTCTTCGTCATCGGTGTACCGATCGTGTGGGCTACTGAGGCGTTGACTACCTTCTTAACGAATCTGCAAGGCTCGGGAAATTTCTTATTTGGCGCGATTGTCGGTGGTATGGCTGCCTTTGATTTTGGCGGCCCCGTCAACAAAGTCGCCTCGCTATTTGCTGATGGGCTATTATTGGAAGGCATTCAAGAACCCGAAGCCGTGAAAATTTTAGCCTCAATGGTGCCGCCATTCGGTGTTACGATCTCTTGGGTCCTCTCTCGTCTCTTACGCCGACCCAAATATTCTACGGAAGAAGAAGACAACATCAAGATCGCTTTTCCAATGGGTCTTTGTATGATCACAGAAGGGGTGATCCCGATCGCTGCCGTTGATCCGTTTCGCGTCATTTTTTCTTGTACGGTCGGAGCAGCCGTCGGCGGTGGTCTAAGTATGATTTGGGGTGTCGGTTCACCAGTACCATCCGGTGGGGTCTTCATCATTCCTGCCATGACGGATCCACTGAAATTTACCATTGCGCTACTGATTGGTTCTGCCATTACCGGTGTTTTGCTGTTTGCCTTGAAAAAGGCACCCGTTGAAACGCCGATCGTGGAAGAGGAAGAAGACGTTGACTTTTCGTCGATTGAAATTTCTTAAGAGAAGGAGCGAAGAAAATGTATGTATCAATGAAAGAGATGCTGCAAAAAGCCAATCGAGAAAACTATGCGGTTATGGCGATCAATTGTTTTAACTTGGAAACCGCTAAAGCTGTAATCGATGCCGCGGCAGAATCACATGCACCCATTATAGTCGACTTGCTCCAAGACCATTTAAAGGCCCATCTGGATTATCGCTACTTAACCCAGCCGATCGTTCGAATGGCGGAAAATGTCAATGTGGAGGTTGCCATCAATCTGGATCATGGACAGGATATCGCCTTCGTCAAACAATGTCTCCACGAAGGGTTCTCAAGCGTTATGATGGATGCCTCTATGCATCCTTTAGAAAAAAACATCGCCATCACCAAAGAGATCGTGCAATTTGCGCAAGCCTATAATGCCAGTGTCGAAGCAGAAGTTGGGGACATGGGAGCAGTGGCTGGGGATCAGTATACCAGCGATGGGATGTATACCGATCCAGAGGAAGCCATCCATTTTATTCGAGCAACCGGGGTCGACTGTCTCGCTCTTTCTTACGGCTCCAGTCATGGGGATTATCCAGCAGGGTACCGCCCGGCATTTCGCTTTGATATCGTTCAAACCATCAAAGAAGCCACTGACCTGCCGCTGGTTTTGCATGGTGGCTCGGGAGCCGGCAGAGAAAATATCTTGCGTTCCGTGGCACTAGGAATCAATAAAATCAATGTAGGGGCTGATTTTATGAAAGCCCAAAGAAATGCCCTGCACCAACAGCTGGATGCTTATCCCGAGAGCGATTATCCGACCCTGATCCACCAAACCATCGAAGCAGGAAAAGCAGTCGTCAAAGAGTATATCGAATTATCTGGATCAAAAAACAAATCACTTTAAAAAAGAATGGAGCACACTTATATGTTGATCAATATGAAACAATTACTGACCGTTGCCAAAGAAAATCAATTTGCTGTTGGTGCCTTTAACGTCGCAGACAGCAACTTCTTACGCGTCGTTATCGAAGCAGCGGAAGAAAACGATGCACCAGCCATCATTGCGGTCCACCCCACAGAATTGGCCTTTACAAAGGATGAATTTTTCCACTATGCAGTTTCCAGAGCGAAAAACAGTTCTGTGCCAATCGTGATCCATATGGATCATGGCGACAGTCTGGCGAGTATTATGCGGGCGATCCATTGTGGGTTCAGCTCAGTGATGATCGATGGGTCGTTGCTGCCTTTTGAAGAAAATATTGCTCTGACAAAACAGATTACCGAGATTTGCCATCCGATTGGGGTATCTGTCGAAGGCGAGCTGGGAACGATCGGTAATACCGGAACCTCCGTTGAAGGGGGCGTCTCCGAAGTGATTTATACTCGTCCAGAAGATGCACAAGAATTCATTGAGAAGACAGGCATTGATACACTAGCAGTTGCGATTGGAACTGCCCATGGTATTTATCCAAAAGATATCAAACCGGAATTAAAAATGGATGTCTTGCAAGAAATCAAAGATCGTGTCGATATCCCATTGGTGTTGCATGGCGGATCGGCCAATCCCGATGAAGAAATCGCTCAGGCAGTGGCAATCGGTATCCAAAAAGTAAATATCTCCTCTGACTATAAATACGCCTTTTATAAAAAATGCCGCCAAATCTTAGCAGAAACGGAATTGTGGGATCCAAATGCCATTTACCCAGAATGTATTGAGGCAGCCAAAGCAGTGGTTACGCAAAAAATGACCCTCTTCAATGCAATTGGGAAAGCAGCTCTGTATCGCCAGCAAAACGTCCAGCCATGGCGTAGTGAACAAAATTAAACAGTAAATAAACAACAAAAAACACCCTCGAAAAATCGCTAAATTGCGGCTTTTCGAGGGTGTTTTTTGTTATTGCGCATTCTTTTCTTGTAGCTTACGAATCCCTTTTTCCTGAATCTGCTGCGCAATAAAAGCCAAGTCATTTGAAGTCAGATTGATATCCGCATAATGAAACAGATTTTTTCTACTGGAAGGTGTCAGATTGCCGATGATCAGATCATAGGTCTCATCCAGCATAGTCAGAGAAAACGAATCGAGGGGATTTAAGATCGTGATCGTTAGCTGATAGGGAATAAACTGCTGGATCTTTGTTTGGATAAATTCAGTATGATAACTATTCGTATCATAAAACAAGGCTAAGCGAAAGCCAGCATTGGCGTCGATGATTTCTTTGGCAAAATTGGGAAAAGAAGTATGAAAAATATAAATCAGATAATTGATCGTACTTGGTCGAATGATCGGTAAACTCGAATGGGTCAAAAGCTGAACGATGTCTTGGTTGACTGCTTGCTGAACAAAATCACAATTAGCAACAAAGCGGGCGAAGCGATCATCCAAAATGCAGTAAGGAACCTGCAGATTGATCCCAAGAAAATAGGAAAAGACGACGGCATCCAGCTTTTCTTCAAAATTACTTTCACGGTAGTTGTATTTTCGAAACAATTGCTTCGTCAAATGATAAAATTCTTGTTTGGTTTTGCGAAAGACAGCGGGGTCTTGCCCAATGTGCGTCGTGACATAGCCAACCATTTTTTCTACATAGGCACGGGTGTAGCCAGTAAATTCACTCAAGTCGATTTTTTCTAAAAAATACTCGATATGATCCGCATTGGTTTCAGAGGCAGCAAAACGGTCACGCTTCGTATTGATATAGATGACAAAAGCGATCTTTTTGATATCGGAAAAATAGAGATTTAAAGGCGTCGCTGCTGCCATAATATGGGCGATTTTCAAAAATTCCTGTTCTTGATTGATGTTGGCGTCGATAAATTCATATTGGTATTTCTCCAAGAAGAAAATCAGAAAAAATTGGCGAATATTCTTTTCATTGCCTTTTAACTGGATAGGTTTGGTTGCGATAAAGAAATCAAAAGGAGCCAGAATCAAGTTGATCCTCTTAATTAAACGAATAATCGATGATTTGCTTAAATTTAATTCCAGCGCCAGCATATCATAACTGGTAAAACTGGAAGAAAACAATAATTCCAGTAATTGAAACGCAGAAGAACGGTTCAAAAAGTGGCTGTAAATATCCAAACGAGTAGCAAAGGGATGTAAGTGCAAGCGAACTGCTGAAAAATCATCAAATTGTAAGTCCAGAAACGAAAATTCATTGTCAATTTCTGCGATATAGGTTTTTGCTGAGGACATGGAGATAGAAAATTTCAGTGCTAAATCGTGAAGACTGGTCCCTTGATCGTCCAATAAATACTCAATCAGCAGTAGTTTCTTTTGTGAAGTGGATGATAACAATTTCCGTAACATATTTTCCTCCAAGCCTCCTTTTGACTAAATAGTATCATGTTTTTACATGTATTCAAAAAAATTACCTGTTGAATTTTTTTGAATACATCGTCACGTGATCATTTGGGAAAATAGAAGTGTGGGATAGTAGTAACACGTTTGATGCAAGTAGCAAAGACCTAAATCGTAGAATCATGGGGAGGGGGAAAAAAGCAGTTGTTTGTTGGGATATCTTGCTCACTGTTGAACAATTTTATTCGTGGAGCACTTCCGAAATCAATTGAATAAAAAAACTTTATACAAAAGGAATGAATAATCATGAAAAAGCCATTTTCTATCTATATATGTTTGCTGGTGTTGCTTGGTTCAATTGTTTGTGAACCAACAATCATATTGGCGGAAGCACTTAACGCAACCGATAGCACGCAACGGACGACAGAAACGCTAGCAAGTAGCGAAGCAGAGAGCGAAACGATCGATTCGGAAAAAGCACCGACGGACTCATCTGGGACAGAGGAAACACAACCTACGACTACTCAATCTACAGAAGCACCAACTACCGTCCCTAGCGAGAGTCAAGAAACCCAAGCATCTTCGACATTGAATCAAAACAGTATTCAACCGCGAGCACCAGATGCTGAGAATGACACGGAAGCTTCGGCTACCGCGGAGAATCTTAGTGCCAACCTAAATGAACGGGGCGTGCAGCTATTTGATAATGTTCGGATCACTGACTTAAACGATCAACCCTTCACTGCCGAAAATCCGCCGATGTATAACGGCAACATCAAAATCAATTTTGACTGGTCGTTAGCAGACACGGAAGAAATTCGCGCAGGCGATTATTATACGTATCAATTGCCAGACTATTTTGCCATTCATAATACCGTTAGCGGCGAATTGACTCGTTCTGGCGGACAATCGATCGGAACCTTTACCTTGGATCATGATGGTACATTGACTGTCACGTTTAATGAGGCCGCACAGACATTATCCAATCGTTCGGGGACCATTGATCTGATCACGGAATTAAGTGTGAGTACTGTTACTGAAGAAGTGACGATTCATACTGGGATCTACGATGAAGATGGTCTTGAGATCATCATTACATTGCCGATTTATGAATTCGATATCATTAAGACTGGTAATGTGACTTCCAGCGGTTCAGTGGTCTGGGAAATTATTTTTAACCAAACCAGTCGTGAATTGCACGATGTGGTGATCACCGATAAGATGCCCCAAGGCTTATCTTATAGTACCTCGACGGGCTACTTGTACGATGAAGCTACCGAAGAGTGGGTTCGAACCGATGGCTTATATACCTTTAACAGCGTCAACAACACGTTTACCTTCAATCAAACCGTCAATCAACCGGTCCGCATCGTCATCAACAGTGCAGTCACCGATCCAACGGCTTCTTCTTTCAAAAACACGGCAACAATCAACGGTAGCGATTTTACCGAAAAAACCGCAGAAGCAACGGTGACCTATGATGAACAATCAGAATACAAACGGTTCAAAGGGTATGATCAAGAAACGAAACGTGCGTCATGGGAAATTTCCGTCACATTGGACAAAGACCAAGCCAAAGTTTTGGATCAGACCTATTCAGGAACGGATCCTGAAAAAGCCCTGCACTTTTTTGTGCCAGAGACTTTGGTGATCACGGACAAAGATGGTAACTCGATTCCAGCAGAAGATTGGTCCTTTGATGGGACGTACCAGCTGGACAAAGAGGGGGAAATCGTACGCTTTGGTATTACGTTTGCCAAAGCTGGTTACTACAAGATTCAATACGATACCCAGCTGTATGAATCGGTTTTAGCCGATACCCGTATTTACAACTACGCTTCGGTCCGCGACAATCAAAATACCTCGTTGACGGGCAGTGGGATCGTGACGCCAACCAAAACGATCGGTGTCGTGAAAACAGCTGGCACCAAAGATTATGAGACAAAGACTGTCGCATGGAAGATTGATGCCAATACGAATCAGCAAACAGTTAGCGACCTGATCATCGAAGACCGCTATCAATTGATTTCTGGCGCAAACAGCAGCGCACTGGCCTTGTTGGCGGATACGCTGGTAGTGACGGCGAGCGGCGTGACCGAGCCTTTGGTTCTTGATACCGACTATACGCTGGAGCTGATCAAAGAAACGAAAACACTGACGGATGGCACAACGAAGGAACTTGAGACGGGTTTTCGCATCAAGTTGCAAGGGGCGTACCAAACGACTTCGGCAATGATCACTGTTAATTTCAAAACTAGCTTTGATATCGTGCAACAGGGTACGTTACCGGGCAGCTCTACCGGACGTTTTAGTAATGCAGCGTTTGTCCATTATAAAGACGAAGCTGGCAATACGTTCACGGAAGCTTCTGAAACCAATACATGGATGGACACCAGTTGGTTAAAAAATGCCTTGAAATACGGCCTATTTATTGGTGAAGGGGAAGATGTCGCTAAAGCGATTACCGCCGTATTAGGTCGGAATCTAGGAACTATTTTTGATGAGCAGACCGCTTCGAGCGATCAAGTCTATTGGATGGGGCTATTCAATACGTACAAAGAAAAAATCAACAAAGATGCAGTCATCACTGACCAGCTGCAAGAAGGCCAAACCTTGAAAGACTTGGCGCTTTACACGGTCACAGTAACTGGGTATACGACGCAAGTCAGAGCGCTGAAAGAACAATTGGTGGAGAACGAGGATTACATCTACACCTATGATCCTGATACGAAGAAAGTTACGATCACCTTGCTGAAAGAAACGTCTGAAACACTGGCGGTCTTCTTGGCAACCGAAGCAGCTGAAGAGGTATTTACCTACAAAAATACCATCACATTGACGGACAATGACACAACCTTGACTGCCGATGGCCAAGTCGACAAGTCCGCAAAAACGGACTGGTTGATGAAAAACGGCAGCCAGAATGCCGACAACAATCGGTTGATCGATTGGGAAATCATGATCAACGCTGACAGTCGCAAAATCCACAATGCGGTAGTTACCGATACCATCAACTACAATCAGCACACCTTTTTACGCGATGCCAACGATGCCGTGATCGTAGAGGTGTATGAAGCGGTCTTAAACAATGGCACTTGGGAAAAAGGAGAAAAAGTCACCTTCACCAACGAGGACAATCCGAAAATCACCTCGGATGTGGTAGCAGGGACGCAATCGTTAGTGATCGCTTTTGAAGAAATGATTGATAAACCGTACTTTATCGTTTATCAAACACAGCTTGATCCTGGGATTTTGAACAATGAACGGGTGGCCAATAGTGTCAATTTAACGGGTAGTGAGATCGAGATTCACACAGTGACCAAAGAAATCACCATCAAATCGACAGACGGCAGCGGAACCTCTTCTGGGACGAATGGCTCCTTGACGATCGTGAAATACGATGCCGATGGCACCAAAGAACGAGGGATCGATGAAGAAGCGGTTTTCCAATTAAGCCGCAAAAATGCGCAAAATACCTATGAAGTCATCTTGTCGAATCTGGTGGTCAAAAACAATCAAATCATGGAAAACGGCAACGCCATTGATCGGATCGACAATCTGCGTTACGGCGATTATATGATCCAAGAAATCACCGCACCAGAAGGATACGAACGAGATGCGACTCAGTACACCTTCACTATCTCTGATAAAGAAGTCAATTATGTCTTTGAGCTAGCCAACAAGCGAGAAATCAAAGAAACGACCCATACTTTGAATGTCCAGAAGCTGCTTCATGGACGCGAGCTGAAAGACGGCGAATTTACTTTCTACCTGGTGGATGAAGCTGGCTCTGTGATTCTAACCCAAACCAATGACGGTAACGGACAAGTCACCTTTGACGACATCACTTACAATGAGCCTGGCGATTACCATTACACGATTCGGGAAAAAGCCGGCGATGATCCAACCATCACCTATACTGACAAAGAACTAAAGGTAACTGTGACGGTGACAGAAGAAGACAGTCAGTTGATTGCGACAGCAGTCTATGAAGGCAATCAAGTCTTTGAAAATGACTATACACCAAAAGCTGGCAGTGTCGTTTTGAATGCTGAGAAAATTTTGACGGGTCGAAGCTTGCAGGCAGAAGAATTTGACTTTGAACTAGTTGATGAAGCAGGAACTGTGCTTCAGACAAAAGCCAATGATGCCACGGGCAAGATCTACTTTGACGCTATTCCTTACGATAAAGCAGGTGAATACCGCTACACCATCCGTGAGAAAGCCGGAACTGACGACACCATCACCTACGATGCAAAAGAACTTGCGGTAGTTGTGACCGTCACGGATGAAGACGGGCAGTTGACTGCAGTAGCGGAATATGAAGGCAATCAAGTCTTCGAAAACAGCTATCAACCAAAAGCTGGTAGTGTCGTACTAAGTGCCGAGAAAGTCTTAACTGGTCGTACCTTACAAGCAAATGAATTCGATTTTGAACTAGTCGATGAAGCAGGCAATGTACTTCAGACAAAATCCAATGATGCCACGGGCAAGATCTACTTTGACGCGCTCCCTTACGAGGAAACAGGTGAGTATCACTACACCATTCGTGAGAAAGCAGGAACTGACGGCACCATCACTTACGATGCAAAAGAACTTGCGGTATTTGTGACCGTCACTGATGAAGACGGACAGCTCACGGCAGTTACCGAATACGAAGGCAATCAAGTCTTTGAAAATGACTATACGCCAAAAGCTGGCGGTGTGGTCTTGAATGTAGAGAAAGTGTTGACGGGACGCGCGTTAGAAGCCAACGAGTTTGCCTTTGAACTAGTCGATGAAGCAGGTGATGTAGTACAGACGAAAAGCAATGACGCAATTGGTCAAATCTATTTCGATGAATTGACATATGACGAAATCGGCGAATACCGCTATACGATTCGGGAAAAAGCTGGTGCAGATAGTACCGTTACCTATGATACGAAAGAAATTGGTGTTGTTGTGAGAGTCACCGATGAAGACGGGCAACTGGTGGCAACAGCAACGTATGAGGGCAATCAAGTCTTTGAAAACGACTATACGCCACAAGCAGGCAGTGTCGTACTAAGTGCCGAGAAAGTCTTGATAGGTCGTACCTTACAAGCAGATGAGTTCGCATTTGAACTAGTGGATGAAGAAGGGAACGTTCTTCAAACAAAAGCCAACGACGCCACTGGCAAGATCTACTTCGATGCTCTTGCATATGTCGAAGCGGGCGAATACCGCTATACTATCCGTGAACAAGCTGGCAACAATAGTACGATCACGTATGATGCAAAAGAACTTGCGGTAGTTGTGACCGTAACGGATGAAGATGGACAGCTCACGGCAGTTGCCGAATACGAAGGCAACCAAGTCTTTGAAAACAGCTATCAACCACAAGCAGGCAGCGTCGTACTAAGTGCTGAGAAAGTATTGATGGGCCGTACCTTGCAAGCAAATGAATTCGATTTTGAACTGGTGGATGAAGACGGAACTGTTCTTCAAACAAAAGCCAACGATGCCACGGGCAAGATCTACTTTGACGCGCTCCCTTACGAGGAAACAGGTGAGTACCACTATACCATCCGTGAGAAAGCAGGAATCGATGGCACGATTACGTACGATAGGAAAGAACTGGCGGTAGTTGTCACTGTAACGGATGAAGACGGACAGCTCACGGCAGTTGCGGAATACGAAGGCAATCAAGTCTTTGAAAACAGCTATCAACCACAAGCTGGCAGTGTCGTACTAAGTGCCGAGAAAGTCTTAACTGGTCGTACACTACAAGCAAATGAATTCGCCTTTGAACTAGTCAATGAAGAAGGCAACGTACTTCAAACAAAAGCCAATGACGCAACCGGCAAGATCTACTTCGATGCTCTCGCATATGATGAAGCAGGCGAATACCACTACACCATCCGTGAGAAAATAGACAGCGATGGCACCATCACCTACGATACAAAAGAGCTGGCGGTAGTTGTGACCGTGACGGATGAAGCTGGACAGCTCACGGCAGTTGCCGAATACGAAGGCGATCAAGTCTTCGAAAACAGCTACCAACCACAAGCAGGCAGTGTCGTACTAAGTGCGAAGAAAGTCTTGACGGGTAGAGACTTGCAAGCCAACGAATTCGCATTTGAATTAGTGGATGAAGCTGGAAAGGTTCTGCAAACCAAACACAATGACGCAAATGGAACGATTACCTTTGATGCATTGACGTATGACGATGCTGGGGAACATCGTTACACGATTCGTGAAAAAGCTGGCAACGACGCCACGATCATCTATGATGAAACCACCTATCAAGTAACGGTCACCGTCAAAGATCAAGCAGGAAAATTGGTGGCTGAAGCGGAGCAAACGGCAGAGATGGTATTCAACAATCGTGTCAAAGAAGGCAAAACACCGAAGCCGGGAACTGACAACTTACCGAAAACCAATGACACCACGACCGCTGGTTGGGTCGTCTTGGGACTGTTGTTAGTAGTAATCGCAGTAGGCATCTACCTTGATCGCAAAAAACGGACGCCGTTATCATAGGCAGGGGAAGCAACAGAGCAGAAAGAGAAAGCGGGATGAGGCCAACTTGTCCCGCTTTTTCCTGTCCCGTTTTTCTTCACTTCAAAGAAAAAAACCGTCAAAAGTATGAAACGCTAGGAAGCGAACAGTCAGCAAACCCAGACTCAAGAAGGGGACGAAGGGCAACTGCGCCAATCGTTTCTTCCAGATGCCTTGATAGCTAAAAAAAGCGAGGAGACCGAGACTGCTGGCTACTAGTAAGAGGGCCAAAAGTGTCTTTGGCGCTAGCCAAGTGCCCCAGCCTGCCAGCACTAAGAGATCGCCGCCGCCCATTTTTTCCTGCCAGACAAAAAAGACCAGTGGAACCAGCAAGCCTAAAGACAGCCATTGAAAAGAAGCGCCGCTTCTAAGCTGTGCCAGCGCTAGCAGTAGGTGGGCGGGGTACAGCAGTTGCGGGTAGACGCTATAGTCTATCAAGTCGGTCAAGCTGAGTAAAAAGGCACTGGTCAGCCAGACAAAAGCCAGGAAGCTTTCTGAAGCATGAAAGGCAACCCCGAAAAGTCCGCCATAGCATATGCAAGCGAAGACCCAATAAAGCGGGGATGAAAGCCATCTTGTAGGAAGGAGAAGAAACCAATGGTTATCCGAAACTTTGTTCACTTTCTGGTAGTGAGAACGAGAATCACTTTTTGGTAGATTCCAAAACAGGGTTTGTAAGAGCAAAAGCCAAAAGAAGCCGAGTAAAGCGCCTAAAAAAAACACGAAAATCGTCATTTTTCGTACCCCCTCATAAAGAAATACGTAAGAGAGTGAGAAATTTTCTCAAATAGATGATTTTGTTGTACTTTTTATTTGTTTCGTATTATCCTTAAAATAGATAATTTAGAGGAGGAATCGTTATGAAATTTGAACAAACAAAAGAAGTATTAAACCAACTTGTTGCTGATTTAAGCCAAATGGCTATGGTCGTTCACCAAACACACTGGTACATGCGTGGACCTGGCTTTTTGACATTGCATCCAATGATGGACGAATTCATGGATGATCTAAATGAGCAATTGGATGAAGTTTCTGAACGCTTGATTACATTAGACGGTTCACCATATTCAACTTTGCGTGAAATGGCAGAACACACTCAAATCCCTGATGAAGTCGGCAACTGGGACCGCACGATTCCAGAACGCTTAGCTACATTGGTGGAAGGCTACCGTTACTTAGCGGACTTATACCAAAAAGGGATCGAAGTGTCTGGTGAAGAAGGCGACGATCCAACCCAAGATATCTTCATCGGCTTCAAAACAGCCATCGAAAAACGTATTTGGATGATCCAAGCGCACTTAGGCGAAGCGCCATTGATCGATCCAGCGAAATCTCGCGTACGTCATTAATCAACAAAAAAACCAGCGAAGAATTTTCTTCGCTGGTTTTTTTACTTGCTTGTTAATAACGTTTTGGCGGCCTCAATTTGCTGTGCCACTTGATCAAAACCGGTGCCGCCATAGGAATGACGATTTTTGACGGCGGTGTAGGAGTCAAGTTTTTCAAAAATATCGCTGTCGATGGCAGGATGGATCGCTTGGTAGTCTTCCAAGGAAACATCTTGCAGATAGATGCCTTTGGTCAAGCACTCGCTGACGAGTTTGCCGACAATCTCATGTGCTTGTCTGAAAGGCACGCCTTTGCCAGCTAAGTAATCCGCTAATTCTGTTGCGTTGGAAAAATCCTTTTCAGTGGATTCTTGCATCCGTGCTTGATTGACCTTCATCGTTGCGATCATGCCCGTCATGATCTGCAAGCTTTTCGTGATGGTTTCGGCACTGTCAAACATACCTTCTTTGTCTTCTTGGAAATCTTTGTTGTACGCCAGCGGCAAGCCCTTCATGACCGTCAAAAGACCAAAGAGGTTCCCATAGACACGTCCTGTTTTTCCACGGATCAGCTCCGCCATGTCAGGGTTTTTCTTTTGAGGCATGATGGAACTGCCAGTGGAGAAGGTATCGGTCAGTTCCACGAATTGGTACTCGTGGCTGCACCAAAGAATCAGCTCTTCACAAAAACGAGACAGATGCATCATCAATAAAGAGGCGTTGCTTAAAAATTCCAAGATAAAATCACGATCGCTGACCGCATCTAGGCTGTTGCTGTAAATATTGCTGAACCCTAACTCTTGAGCAGTGAAGGCGCGATCGATAGGGAAGGTAGTTCCTGCCAAAGCAGCACTGCCTAAAGGCATCACATCGATGCGGCTCAAACTCTCACTGAAACGCTCTTGGTCACGCGTCAGCATACTGTAATAGGCTAAGAGGTGATGGGCAAAAGAAATCGGCTGTGCATGCTGCAGATGGGTATAACCGGGCATGATGGTGTAGATGTTGGCTTCGGCTTGTAAAACCAGCGCTTCTCGCAACTCAGCGATCAAAGTGATCACCTCTTGCACGACTTCTTTCAAATACAAATGCATATCGGTCGCCACTTGGTCATTACGACTACGGGCAGTATGCAATTTGCCTGCCACTGGTCCAATCAATTCATGCAAGAATGTCTCGATGTTTAAATGGATGTCTTCATTTTCAATCGTGAAGGTCAATTCGCCAGCGGCTAATTGCTGTTGAATCGTGGTCAAGCCGCCAATGATCGCTTCGCCATCGGTTTGACTGATGATGCCCGTATGGACCAGCATTTTGACATGGGCCAAACTGCCAAGAATGTCTTGCTTTGCTAACTTTTGATCAAACGTGATGGAAGCCCCAAAAGCATCGATCCATGCTTCATTTTTCCCATCGAAACGTCCGCCCCATAATTTTGCCATATTCTCACCTCAAAAAAAGATTACGGCTGAAGCGGCAGCTTCAGCCGTGCATACTTAAATCAATGTTTCTGTTAGTTGCTGTTGTGCTTGGATCTCAGCGTGCACTTTGCTTGGCAGTCCCCATAATTTGATGAAGCCGATGGCCGCATGCTGATCAAAGGTATCTGCAGAAGTATACGTTGCTAAGTTTTCATCGTACAAGCTGTTTTCAGATTTCCGTCCTTCACAAATGACATTGCCTTTGAACAATTTCAAACGCACGATCCCGTTGACGTAGACTTGCGTGCTTTTCAGGAAGGTAATCAAGGCTTCCGTCAATGGATTGAACCAAAGACCATCATAGATGACTTGGGCTAATTGCTGCTCGATGATTGGTTTGAAATGCGCCAATTCCCGTACAAAGACCAAATCTTCCAATTCTTTATGAGCCGTCATCAAAGCGATCGCTCCTGGACATTCATAAACTTCCCGTGATTTGATTCCCACCAGACGATTTTCGATATGGTCGATCCGACCAACGCCATGCTCGCCAGCCATTCGGTTTAGTTTCATGATCAATTCTGCTAGATTCATCGTTTCGCCATCAATGGCGGTCGGTACCCCTTGATCAAAAGTGATCTCAACGATCGTTGGTACGTCAGGAGTATCTTCTAATTCTTGCGTGATGGCGTAGGCTCCTTTTGGCGGTGTTGCCCAAGGATCTTCTAAGACGCCGCACTCACAGGCACGTCCCCACAAGTTTTGGTCGATGGAATATGGATTGTCCAAGTCAGCGGGAATCGGCACTCCTTTTTCCGCTGCATAGGCAATTTCTTCTTCTCGGGACCATTTCCATTCCCGAACCGGTGCGATGACTTTCAAGTGAGGCGCTAAAGCAGCGATCGCCACTTCAAACCGAACTTGGTCGTTGCCTTTACCAGTACAGCCGTGGGCGACGGTCGTTGCGCCAGTCGCTAATGCCAACTCCACCAATTTCTTGGCAATCAATGGACGAGACAAAGCGGAAACAAGAGGATAAGAATTTTCATAAAAAGTATTGCCTTGTAAAGCGATCAAAGCAAAATCTTGGGCGAATTCTTCGCGGGCATCGATGGCATAAGATTCAATCGCGCCAACTGCCAAAGCTTTGTCTTTAATGGATTGGGTGTCGCGACCTTCACCGATGTCTAGGCAGCAAGCCACCACATCATATCCTTGGTCCGTTAACCATTTAATTGAAACGGAGGTATCTAATCCTCCAGAATAGGCCAATATTACTTTTTCTTTCATACTTATTAACTCCTTTTCCGCGTGTTTTCAAATGATTGAAGCTATCTTATCAGAATAAAAATAATAAATCAAGGGTAAAATTAAATATTTATACATAAAAGTGGTGATTATCAGGTTTTTATACTATTATCGATGGTTAAGGAAAAGAAGTGGATGCTCACTTTGTTAATGAAAGTTTATACATAATATTCATTATGGTATTCAGTTTTAGAAACCTGCAACAACAAGTTTCGTTTTTCAGAGAAAATGGCAGAAAACGAATGGAGAAAATTTTCAAAAAGAGGCGGAATTACGTTGACATTAGGCTTTATAGAAGGTATTATGTTATATGGTATTGTTTGCCCCACAAGAGCCCCGGAAACTCAAGTGTATGTCAAACATTCGTGAAATTGAATTGGAGGAAAAAATTGTGCGTACAACATATATGGCCAAACCAGGCGAAGTAGAACGTAAATGGTACGTAGTAGATGCAACAGATGTTCCTATGGGTCGTCTTTCAGCAGTAGTAGCATCTGTCTTACGTGGTAAAAATAAACCAACATTCACACCTCATGTGGATACAGGCGATTTCGTAATCGTCATTAATGCAGAAAAAATCAAATTAACAGGTAACAAAGCAAGCGATAAAATTTATTACCGTCACTCAAACTTCCCAGGAGGATTGAAATCAGTCTCTGCTGGAGAATTACGTGCTAAAAATTCTCGTCGTTTGATCGAAACTTCTGTAAAAGGCATGCTTCCTAAAAACACTTTAGGCCGTAAACAAGGAATGAAACTTCATGTTTATGCTGGCGCTGAACACCCACATGCTGCACAACAACCAGAAGTATTGGACATCACAAACTTAATCTAATAGGAGGGAATTTCATTGGCACAAGCTCAATATATCGGCACTGGCCGTCGTAAAAATGCAGTAGCCCGCGTACGTTTAGTACCAGGTACTGGTAAAATTACTGTTAACAAAAAAGATGTTGAAGAATACATCCCACACGCAGACTTGCGTGAAGTAATCAACCAACCATTCGGCGTTACAGAAACTAAAGGTTCATACGATGTTTTTGTAAACGTAAATGGTGGTGGATACGCTGGACAATCAGGTGCAATCCGTCACGGTATCGCACGCGCATTGTTACAAGTTGATCCTGATTTCCGTTTAGCTCTTAAACGTGCTGGCTTACTTACTCGTGACGCACGTATGGTTGAACGTAAAAAACCAGGTCTTAAGAAAGCTCGTAAAGCTTCACAGTTCTCAAAACGTTAGTATTCTATTTATATCAATGTTTCAGGACACTTTTCAATTATTTGGAAAGTGTCTTTTTTATAATAAGAACACATTTGAGAACACACATTAATCACAATTATTTAATCCTTTTTGGAATGCTTCAAAAACGGATTTATCAACTACGTCAGGTGTGTTCACGTATATTTTTGTAGTAGAAATATCCGAGTGCGTTAAAGCATTAGAAATTTGATTCATATTTGCTCCGCCTTGCCTAGCTATAGTTGCATAGGTATGACGAAGTTTGTGTGGAGATAAGTGAGCCAATTCAGGATGCCTTTTTTTTATTGAATTAATTCGATAGTTTAGGTAGTCAGGGTGTACAGGACAATTTACTTCTCCAGAAGGTTTGGAGTAAGTAAAGAGATACTGGTCAGGTGTTTGTATAATTTTTAGTTCCAACAATTGTTCAGCCTGAGCCGATTTCCATTCACTTAATAATGTCATTACAATTTCTGGTACTTGAATAACGGTATCTTTCCGGCCTTTTGTATATGTCTTTCTTTGGTATTTATCTAAAGCATGTTTGAGACGAACCGTATGTTTATTAAAATCAATATACTTCCATTGCAGAGCATAAGTTTCACTTTTCCTATCACCGAGATATAAAGTAAGCATGAAAAGTGTATAGTCGTGAAGGGAAAGTAAGTTATTACTCAAGTCTGTGTTTACTGCTTTCATCCAATCAGTCAGCTCTTTTGATGATAACGCTTGATTACCGTCCCGTATCCTTTTTTCTTCTAAAGCAACTTTTTTAGGTGCGGTAATACATTGAATAATTTTAGTAGTTCGATTAAACTCGATATAATTTAGTATTTCTGCGACATCGAACACAGAACGAACATAACCTTTGATTATTTTTATATTTGCGTATTCTTTTGATTTCTTCGTTAATTCATCTGATATTATCTCAGTATTTGCATTTAGATAATTCATTGGATATTCACCAAACATTGGAAGGATGTGCAAACGGAATATATCTTTAGTATTACTAATTGTTACATTACTCGGTGCCCTATTTGATCTAGTGGTTTGACCTAGTTCATATCTAGGAAGCCATTTTAATTCATAGAAATTCTTAAACTTCATTTGTCCTTTTAATTCAAATGAATTTGCATTCTCCTCTCTTAAGACTCTTTCAATCTTCTTTTTCATTTCATTTTCGGCTTTAATAGCCGATTGCCTAGTTGGGAATACTTTTTGATACTTTTCTGATGCTATTCCAGTGATTTCTCTGAATTTTTTTGGATACCTCAGATTGGTTTTGTACTTCCCATTTGAAAGTTTTGTAGGCAAATTTCCTCACTCCTTTAAAAAGTAAGGCAGCATATTTCGCTATTATTAGTATATGCAGCTATCAATAAATTTCAAATTTTTTTGAATGCATTCATGAAATCTTTGATATCCTCTACAGCAAAGCGAACTACACCGTCAATTTTTATTATCGGAAAATTATATACACGAATCCACTTATCTAAAGTATTGTTATCAATTCCAAGAAATTCACAGGTTTGTTTTTTATTCAAGTACATTCTCGACTTAATAAAAATCATCTCCCAAATAGTATATGAATTTTTGAATTACTTTGGGTAAGTACATAGGAATTTCACCTCTCCCCAGTTTACGGCGAGCCTTACGGAAGTATCATTATTTACTGCTATTGTCATGGCATTTTGTCGTCCCAGAACAAAAGAAATCTCTAAGTAGTTTTCGCTAACTAGGTCATGGCGTACTTGTATTTCTAGCTCGAATAGCAGGGAACGTTATTCAAAAATTATATCTAATTATCAAAGATCAATATAGGAATATCATCCTAATCACTATTAATAACAAGATGAAGAAAAAAAAAGAAACAAAAATAGAAAAAAACTTTATCTTGATTCAGAGAATTCAATATAGATAATATGATACTAAGCAAAATTATTTGGTTGTTAAGATAAATTATGACTACGTATTTAAAGATTTCTGGGTCAAAACTAAATAAAGAATGAGCCAATCAAAGTCATTTGTATCTAGTTCATTTTGATAATTTTTATGTGAGTAAATAAAAGATAAAGAAGTTTTCTACGCTCTTATTTCAGAAAGATCTTACGTGATTGAGTTTGACTTAATTACAGGAGACTATGTCATACTAGGGGCTATTCTAGTGATATGGTTGCTCAAGACTCATTCACCATAAATTTACATTTTATGAGATACCAACAAAACTATATTGTATTTTAAAAAAATAGATCGACAAAGATTACATGTGTCAGTAAATGATCACTGCTTTGTCGTATGAAAAAATATTTTTTTCTATTTTAATAAAAGCGCATGGTAAGCATGCCAGAACGGATAACCCCTTAAGGAAACAAGAGTCGAGAAAACGATTTTAGCGTTGGTTCGTCTAAACTTTAATAAATTATTGATAAAACTGTCCAATGATTCGGTAGAAGTAAGAACTATTTTGATTAACATCGAATAAGGCTCTATGATACAGTCACGTTCGAGTAGACTGGGGATTGTTTTTATGAAAGTGTAAAACCTGATTTTTGATTTTGATTTAATCAACAGGTAGATAAACGCTTTGGCTAGTAATTAAGCATGTTCGTGGTCAATTGCCACTTGAGAATACAGTAACTGACTAGTATCTTCTAAACATTTTATTCTCTGGGAAACAGTAGGTACAGTGATGAATAAAACTTCACCTAGTTTTTGATGATATATGACCATTCTATTGCAACAAATTCAACAACTTCTTTCTAGTCCATTCGAATACTTTCCTCTGTTCTGATCTTGTACTAATTATCTTTTTTCAAAGTGAAAAGGAATAATTTTGAGTATTTACAAAGAACTGAATGCAAAGACTCGTGCACTTTTGACATATGTGATATTTCAACGTATATGAAACGAAAAGAGGGATTTTATCATAATGTGGATTGAATCAGATATAATTGGCAGTCTGCCTATATATTAGGAGGCTTATTACGGCATTCATAACTAGCTAGCAAGATGACACGAGTGGCCCCCTTAATTGCTAAGCTATAGGAGAGTAAAAGAAGAAAGGAAGCAAGTGTCTCTAAGGCGGGCGATCTTTTGAGAGATTTCATTTTGTTGTTTCTATTTATCTCATTTTTATTTTGGTTAGTCATTTTCGTATAGCTAAGCGTTCATCGACGTGATTTTGGATCATAACGTATGCTAGGACAAAACAAGGGGATACTGTAGGGAAAAGTTTTTCCGCCTATTGTATTGTTTGGCCTTTCGTTGTAAAAGCACCCTCACCGATGGTCACTTAGATTGGGTATATGAAATTGTTCAACAAAAAAAGTAGGAAAATACAGGAGAATAAAAAGAAATCACAATGAAATCTCCTAAAAGGTCAAGATGGTTTTAATAAAAATTTATCTTTTAATACATTTGTTATTTTGATAATGTAATGGTGTAAAATAGATTAAATAGTTTAATGAGGTGTTTATATGAAGAAAAAAGGGATTCCTTATTGTCCAAAACCTAAAAATGCTTTTGAAAGAGGTTTGTTTAAATATTTTGAAGGTGGAAAAGGTCAAGAACTAAAAGAAAAGAATCAAAAAATGAATTCTAGAAAAGAAAAAAAATGAGTATGTTTTTTAGAAAGAATGGAACTGTTGTGAAACTAGAGCGTAAAGATTTATAAGTAATCAGCGATCGTTAATTTTTTATTGAAGGGGTTATTTTTATATAATTCGTTGCAAATAAATAGAGAGTGTAAAATATTTTGTGTAAATAGAAAAAAGGAAGTCCCTTCTGTAGAATAGAGTTACCACAACACATTCACAGAAGAGAGGACTTCCCTATGAACGATTTTACTACAGAAATTCTAAAGACTCTAGCGAACAAAGGCGATTTGAATGAATTATTCCGTGTCCATTTGGAGAAAGCAGTCAATACGCTTCTCAAAACGGAGTTAACGGCTTTCCTAGATTACGAAAAGTATGATCGCATTGGTTTTAACACGGGTAATTCTCGTAACGGCTCCTATGACCGTACGGTCAAGACCGAGTATGGGGAACTTCATCTCCAGATTCCGCGCGACCGCAATGGTGAGTTCAAGCAACAGACTGTTCCTGCTTATAGACGGACGAATGACACGTTAGAGGAGACCGTCATTCACCTCTTCCGAAAAGGTATTACCATGTCGTAAATCGTAGACTTGATTGAGAAAATGTATGGGCATCACTACACGCCCCAAACCATGTCCAATATAACAAAATCATTTACAGAAGAGGTAACGGCGTTTAAAGGGCGGGAGCTTCATGACCGTTATGCTGCTATTTATATGGACGCAACGTATATTCCGTTAAAGCGGAAAACCGTCGCCAAGGAAGCTATTCATATCGCAGTTGGCATTCGCCCGGACGGATCAAAGGAAGTATTGAGCTATGCGATTGCACCGACTGAATCCATCACGATTTGGGAGGAAATTTTATTGGACCTTCAAGAGCGCGGTTTGAAAAATGTCCTCCTGTTCATCACGGATGGCTTAAAGGGGATGGTAGGAGCGATTAGTCGGTTCTATCCCAAAGCTCGTTTTCAACATTGTTGTGTACACGTTTCCCGTAATATCAGTCACAAAGTGCGTGTCGATGATCGTAAGGAAGTCTGTGATGATTTTAAAATGGTGTATCAAGCCTCATCTAAAGAGGTGGCGTTGGAAGCACGTGGTGCTTTTGCGGAAAAATGGAAAACCAGCTATCCAAAAGTGGTTGAATCGATTCTTTCGAACGATCACTTGCTCACTTTCTATGATTTCCCCTTGGCCATACGCAAGAGTATTTATTCTACGAACTTGATTGAATCCTTTAATAAGCAAATCAAGAAATACAGCCACCGCAAGGAACAGTTCCAAAACGAAGAGTCGATGGAACGTTTCTTAGTCTCGTCTTTTGATACTTACAACCAAAAATTCCTAGGTCGCAGTCATAAAGGCTTTCAACAGGCCGAAGGCGAACTTGAACAAATGCTAAGCCAACTGATTGAGAATTAGAAACAATCTGCAGTAGGGAAGAATCATTTACACAAAATTATTGACGCTCCCTACAAGCGAGTAGGAAGAAATATATATATAATAAAATAATTTAAATTGGTGTACGTACAAATATGCTTATTAAAGTATTTTAGACTCTCATACTAAGTGCTATTACTACGGTGAATTCTTTAGGAAACTAATAAATAGTTTGCTTTGATGTTATAAAAGAGACTTTATAAGGTGATAAGATGATTAATCAAAAGCACAAAAAGAAAAAGAAAATTTCTTCCAGTAGAAATTATGAAAAAATAACTTTTTGCTTAATAGTGAATAATTTAAATAGCAATAAAACTGGCAACACTATCAAAACAAGTGACTCTGTTTGATTAAATACTAATGGTCAAGTTATTAAAATATTTTGTTTAATTAAATAGAATAAGTTTGGAAAATAATTTATATTTAATCCTAGACAATTATTAGTGATTTAAATACTTCAACCATACTCATTAAACTATCGAAGGGCATACTCCCAAAAACTAAAATCAAAACTAGCGATTCTAATGATGTTGAAAACTGAGTTGAACATTAAGTAGACACAATATCTAAAGTGGTGAGGGACCAGCCATAATTACTGCGCTGAAAGTAAAAGAATAATAGAGAAAACTTTCCTGCAAAAATTATTATTACAATTGCGCTGTTTTATTTTACTTTACTATGATAAATGGAGGGATAAATTCATATGTCTGACAAAAATACTTATGAATGTCGTAGTCAACGTCATAGACAAGAACCTGATACCTATAAAAATTCAGGTCAATTGAATGAAACTATAACCTCAAAAAACGGGAATGAAAACAAACAACTAAAAATACCGAAGAAAAAATCTAATTATAGCAAGTATATATTCGCATTATTTACCGCACTTATTCTAGTAATTGTCGCTACTAGCGGCTATATTGTTTATACATTAAAACAGCAAGAAGCAGAAGATCAAGCCAAATATGAAACTGCTGCAAAAAATCTCATGGCTTCAATCCAAGAAGAGCAAGACCAAATTGGAATTTCAACGAAAATAGATATTATAAATGACGGAGAAAATAAGTGCCTTGTTTACCGTCCAGTTGATGAAAATACTGTTCCTTTCAAAAATGCAAACCAGCTCTTAGACGAGCTTGCTCAAAAGCAACAAAAAAAGCATCGTGAAAAAGAAGTGCTTACAGTTGCCAGAATAAAAGCAACAGCAATATCTTCTAAAATTGGTCAGTATAGAATTGAAGCAGATAGTTTTATCTGGGATCGCAGTAAGGAAAATTTTAAAAAGCCAGACAGTATTTCTGAGAAAGCCATTTATGTTTCCGAAAAAACTGGCAAAGAAATCACAAATAAGGATTTGATTCCAGATGAAGGAAGTCTCTTAGGTATTCAACAGGTGATTCAGCAATCCATACTTGATCAAGCCAAAGAACCTGAAAAAATCATTGATGCTGTATTAACAATGGATAGAATTTCTTATGATAGTAAAATGACTTATACACCTGATGAATTGACTATCGTCTTACCAAAAAATTCAACTGGAACTTCTAAAGTCACTCTAAAATACAAAGATATTGCGCCATTCATTGATACAGATCTGGTTTCGCAAGAAAGTATAAAAGATACATTACCTGCATTAGATGAAAATAAAAAGTACGTCGCTCTTACTTTTGATGATGGTCCAAATAATAGCTCAACACTTGATTTGTTGAATATACTAAAAACAGATAACGTGAAAGCTACTTTTTTCATGTTAGGACAGATGGTGGATCAAAATCCAGATGTTGCAAAACAAGTCCATGACGAGGGTCATGAGGTAGCATGTCATTCGTATTCTCATCCACAATTGAATACACTTTCGACAGAAAAATTACAAAGTGAAATGAATAAAGCTAATAAAGCAATTTTCAAAGCTACGGGTGTCTTACCTCGCAATATCCGTCCCCCTTATGGTGCTATCGATAAAAAGAGTGCTGAGGCAATTGGTATGCCAATTATTCAATGGAATATTGATTCGCTGGATTGGAAATCAAGAAATCCTGAAGCAATCAATAATGTTGTCAAACAGAACATCTTTAATGGGGCAATTATCCTGATCCATGATATCCATCCTGAATCAGTCAAAGCTGTACCAGGATTGATCACTATGTTAAAAAATAAAGGATACGAATTCCTGACAATCAATCAATTATTGTCAGGAAAACAAAAGCCATTGCATCAATATTTTGGTATGAATGATGAGCGACTAGTAGATTAACTATCTTAAAAATTTTGATGTAATCCTTTGATTCATTCAAAAAAGAGATTTTTAGATAGAAGAGCTTTGGTTTAAATGGGTAAAATATACTATTATCAATAATAAAATAATCCTTTTTTATTATTTTTGTTGATAGGTAAAATAATATATTTGTAGTTTCTCTTTCAGAAGAAAAGTTAAATAAAAAAAACTGATAAAGTGTGTCAAGTATAATAACTAATATAAACACAAGCACTACATTATTTTTAATTATAAGTCAATAACGGATCTACTTCAAAAATAGAAAGATATCCTGATAGTAAAGATGGTAGTAAAAACTGTAAGAAATTCACTTAAAATGAGCTAAGAAATTTGATGGAAAATTTGAAGTAGACATGAAGAAAGGGAGAAGCAAAAGGCATCTCCCATGTTTTTATGTTTTGATTTCAAATTTTGATATTGCAAGATATACTGCGATCATACACTCCTGATAGCAATCTTGGTCGTATTTTCCGTTTCTCCACGATTTTTTGTGTATCAAAGAGCTAAATCTTTTAAGAATGGCTTCAATGGCTTCTTCATTCCCAGATTTCGCTAAAATGAAATCTTCTTTCAATGTATTCATAGACCCTTTTCCTTTCCATAAATTTAAATGTTTTTTACAGGAGGTGGTCGTATCAGAATTGAAATTAAAATCGAGTGAATAATTTTTAAATAAGCAATTCTTGGATTTTTTGATAAAGGCGATGCTTTAGATTAGTGGCTCCTTGTCTCGTAATACCTAAAGATTCTCCAATCTCTTTATCTGTCTTGTCGAAAATAAATTTTTCAACAAGAAATATCTGTTCTTTTTCTTTTAACAAAGGAATAATCTTAGCTAATTTGGCATCTTCAACTTTAAAAGTTATATTTAAAATAGGAACAGGTTGCTTGACTTTGATTTTATTTTCAGTAAAGAAATGTTGAGGAAATTGATCGAGTTGTTCATGGTCTCTTATCTTTTTCTGCTTTTTAAAATAGGAGTTTGCGGTATTCTCGATGACCTTTTCAAAAAAACGAATAAGTTGGGCATTCACGCGTTCATCATTTTCTGACATTCTACTCACTTCTTCCAATCAAATTTAAAAGGAGAATGAACAGAAAGCGTGAAAAGAAGCTAATGCAATCTATACTTATCAATAAACTCTATAATATAATCTCTTTATACATTGATGTTACTTTACTATCAATGTTTATTTTGAGAAAAATATTATGAGTTAAGTTATCGTAGGAAATGCTTAAACCAAGATGATTGGTTGAATTTTTGAAGATTTCTTTATTTGATAGTGGATGGCCTGTACTTTTTAGAATTGGCACACCGGTCAAACTGATAGTTGAGTATGAAAGCACTTGTTTATTTGTCCTTTCCCCAATATATTGTTAGTAACTCATCCTATCTAGAAATAGTTTCTAATTTTTTAGTGATAATCATTATTTTTATATTCGTCCTTATTCGGCTTATTAAGTGAATTGATATTGTATATTGAAAAAAGTCTCGCTTTTAACTCATATTAATCTCTACTAAGATTCCTCCTTTCTTCGAGTATTATTCTCATTTGTTTATAAATTGCATTTTTTTCTTCTTCTAGTTTCAGCGTTTTCTCCTTTCATTATTAACAACGAGGAAAAAGGCTAAATGGACACAATATAAATATATTTAATAGAAGGGTAAAAAATGATCGTTCATATTGAAATTATTGAAAATATATTTTAATATATTATATGATAAATCGGACGTGTTTTACTATTTTTTAATAAAATGAACGTTCGTTTTCAGTTTTATTTTCAGCTAATTTTTATGTAAGGAGGATAAATAGTATGTTTTATCAAAAAACGGAGAAGCAGTTTAAGTACGCAATTAAAAAGAAAAAAGGAGGAGGTGGAGCGGCTTCTTTCATTATCGGTGCAATTTTTTTAGGAATAGGATTAATTTCTTATCCTACAGTTTCTTTTGCTAGTGAAACAACAGAGATAAATCAATCAAGTGAAATCCAATCTAGTTTGACTAATTCTGGTCTAAAAGAAAGTAATTCAGAAGAAAAACAAAATATTGATATGTCGGAAGATAGCTCTATAAATAACGAACTAGAACTAGATTCGAAAGCAAACGTTTCTGGATCAGAAAATTCATTTGATGAATCTACTAACAATCTAGAAACTACAAATTTATCTGAAGATAGTATTGAAGTTCAGTCAGAGTTTATTATTCAAAATGAAGACTCGACTGATAATGATGCTGTTCAAGAATTAGAAATGAATCCCCATGAAGATAACGGTGATGATATTTCAGTTGAGAATCAGATGACAGGAGCTACAGAAGAAAGTATAAAAAGTAATACTCAAGAAGTAGATAAAGATACGACAGTTTTATCTGATACACCAAGAGATTTCGTCAATTTAGAGGACACTAGTACAGATATAGAAAATGCTACTCCACAAAAAATAGACAAAAAAGACAGTACGTCTTTATCAGAGGAAAATCTTTCGTCACCAGCATCAAGTACTTTACGCAGAAGAATTAGGAGTTTGGATGTTCAAACTGGAGAAACTTTTTTAGAAGATTGGGCACTACCAGACAATTCTAACATTTCTGGAACTTTGATTACCCAGACTGGAATTACGTATGTGGGTGTAAAAAAGGATGATCCTACCCAATTGCATTTAA
This sequence comes from Enterococcus sp. AZ079, assembly GCF_050547255.1. Lineage (NCBI taxonomy): Bacteria > Bacillati > Bacillota > Bacilli > Lactobacillales > Enterococcaceae > Enterococcus > Enterococcus sp. AZ079. The sequence continues at coordinate 3,488,526 of NZ_CP172955.1, forward strand.
AAATGGCCTATAGAGCTGCAGCAACACCAGCTGCAATTGATTGGATTTATCTTCGTGTGGATCCAGAGCTTATGAAATATATTAAAGAAATCAACATAAAAAATACTGTAAACATCGGTGCGCAAGTTGGTTACCAACGATATTTTGAAAAAGTAGATGCTAATACATTGAGTGATGTAAATACTTTCGGAACCCCGACCGGTGTAAGTGATGCTTATGCACAAGTAGATCAAACAACTGGCGGAATCTATCGTGTATTATTAGATAAATTTTTTACACGTATTCCAGGTGTAAAACCTAAGGACCGAGGTGCGTTATCTGGAAACTGGGGTGTATTTCCATCAGTTCCTCTCGAGGCTGAGAGATATGAAGCAAATATCTATATAAAATTATCAAAAGATGTCGCAGAGTTACAGCAAGAACTTGGAAGGGATAAGTTTGGTGTTCAACTTCGTTTACAAGGTCAATCAAGTTCTGGTGTTGCAACTATTGCTAAAGAAAGTTTAAATAAGAATACTATTATTGATCTTTCACAAGAAGAGCCAGAAGAAAATAGTTCAAATTGGTTAAATTCACCATCTATCCATACAATTACTACTACTTATGAAGGAAAGCAAATGGGGAGCGATGGTCAGTTCAGTAATATTCTCGAAGGAACTGATAAAAGTCTGATTAGAGTTCAGAATACAATCATGAATAACCTTTTATATGGAACGGCACTTGATTTAGGTCGACCTGTTTCATTTAATATTGAGATTGATCCACAAATATTAAATTTAGTTTCAGATGATGATTATATTACGATTTGGCAAGTATACAGAGAAAATAGTATCAACCATCATGACGGTGGATCAAATGCACCTGTCATGTTGAAAAAGAATATGTTTGTAGATAATAAAATAAAAATTGAAGTCAACAAGGATAAAGCTGGTCAGTATGAAAACGGAGTTTACTACGTTAATGCTGTTGAGAGCTTTATGAATACTTTGAGTTCCTCACCATTTGTTGGTGCAAACTTTATTGATATTCCTGTTATGCCTAAACCTCTAATTGAAGATGAAGATCAATTGGTATCAGCAGAAATTAAAACATGGTTTACGGATAAAAAAAATGATCAAGAGAGAGTAGTAAGAAACTCACTTGCTTCAAGTTACATTAATTTATTCCCTACTACTATTAATTTCTATGATTATTCAACCAAGGATACAGAACAATTATTGAAGTTACGTGAATCAACCTATTTAGTTTCTACGTTTGGTCAAGAAATTAATGGAATGGATATGGGGGAAACATACGAAATTAGTAATTATGAGTTTGTGACTGCCGATCCTGAAAGTTTAATAATTACACAAAAAGATGGAAATGTCATTAATTTATATTATAAGAAACTTTCTAGTGATGCTGAATTTTATGAACCAGAAGTAGAAAAAGAAGAAGTCAACTACGGAGGAACGATTGATTTAAC